>CANLLF010000002.1 GCA_947491935.1 uncultured Roseicyclus sp. | reverse complement strand
ACAGACGACGGTACTGACGAAAACGACCGCAAATATCGCCAAAAATCTCTTGCAATGCAGGAGCCACCCACAGATGCTTTTCACGACGAACCTCAATCCCGCGCTGCGGCGTCCCCAAAGCGGACGTATAGCGTTAAGTCTGAGCACAATTGCTACTCGGTAACGATGACTTTGGGTTATCGTTATTCACTTGCCACGCCGCAGATCGCGCCTCTAGGAACAACGATAACCGATGGCTGCAACCTTTTTAGATGGCCGCGCGAGCAGTTTGAGCGAACCACCTATCTTAGTTCATGCTGTGAACTCAGAGCAACCACGTCTGACATGATGGCTGAAATTGCAAGCCTAGGGATCGGATAATGGTAATTCGTCGGCACTGCGAGAACGGATTGGCACAAACACCGCTTGCATGTGTAAGGTCAAAATCAAACGACTCGATCCTCAGCCTTATCGGATGTCGGACATTACAGTAGCGAGACGGCGCTTGAAGAAGAAGTATTTGATTGACGACGCCATTGAGTACCTCGAAAGCTTGCCTGAAGAGAACGGCAGAGTATCCAAGCCCGCGGCAGACGAAACATTCAAAAACACGCGTATCACGGACATCGTCGGGCTGACATTACCGGTCACGCGATCAAAGCATGTCGATCGGGTTCGTAAACTCCTTGAGGACTATGCCAAAGACCCGAGCGACGATAAGCCGCTTTCCGTCGTGATCTTCGGCCCTCCGGGGTCGGGGAAGTCGTTTCTCGTCAAACAGCTCTCTGAGAAGGTGGCGGGCCTCCATTTCTCTGAGACGATCAATATGACGCAGATCAGCCAGTCCGAAGAGATGGCCAAGGCACTCGACATTGCACTTGACAAAACACGTGCGCACAACAAAGCGCTCATGGACGCCGCGAAGTCGCGCGAGCACCCGGTCGTTTTCTTCGACGAGTTCGACACCATGCGCAACGGGACGCCACTCGGCTGGCTGAGCTGGTATCTCGCGCCCATGGAAGATGGTCAGTATCTGTCCGAGGGCATCGAGAAACCGGTCGGAAAGGCCGTCTTCATCTTTGCGGGCGGAACCGCCGAGACACTGGATGAATTCAGCCGTCGCGCCAAGCTCGATACCGAGACTTATCGAGCCCGCAAGGTTCCCGATTTCATCAGCCGCCTGCGTGGCGGGCTTGATATCGCTGGGATCAATATGCACGGCGACGACAGGGTCATAGAACGCGCCATCTCCCTTAGTTTCTTCTTGACGGGCGAGTCCGCGCAAGCGCTCGATAAGATCAAACCGCTCAAAACCATTCTGCAGCACGGCTATTTTGTTCATGGAGTCCGCTCACTTAGAACCGTCGTGAGTGCCATGCAGTCCGCAGGTGGGCTCGAAAGCCTTGCCCCCGTCATCCAGCGCCAGCACGTCAGTCGCGGCGAGTTCGACGGGCTGACCGTCGGCATTTCCGCCGGGCTGGAGAGCACCGACCGCTCCCAACATCTCACCAAGGCGCTGACCGAATGGTTGCTTCAAAGCGGCGCCACCATCGCTTACGCGGGCGCTTTCTTTCCCGAAGGCACGCTTGATGAGTTGCTGAAAAAGGCCGCGAAAGCCCCCGCCGATCTTGTCGAAAGCGACGCGCCCAAACCGCGTATTGTTAATTACCTCGGCCATCCCGCCCGACTGGCAAACGAAAAGAAACAAGCAGAACGGGCCAAAATCGACCCCGCGATCTTCGCCGCAAAGACATTGGACACCATCACGCCGGAAGAGCTGAAAAAACTCGGCGCTCCTGACTCAGGCTTCTTCCCCGCCATCGCCGAAAACCCCGGCAAGTACAAAGTCGCCAGTCATGCCGCCTGGGCAATCAGCCAGTTCCGCCTGCGTGTCCGCGTGATGCAAGACGTCGGAGCGCTCGTGGTGTGTGGCGGCAAGGACGACGGCAACAGCTGGGGCCGCATGTCGGGGATCGCGGAAGAAACGATGATCGCCGTCGCGCTCGGCAAGCCGGTCTACGTCCTCGGCGGCGCCGGGGGCGCGGCTCGCGCCGTTGGACGCTTGCTGGGGATGGCCGGTGCGCCCGTTGATCCGGCAACCTGCCTGGCTCCCTGCACGCTCCCCGGACTGCAAGACAAGCTCAGCGACTATGGCGCGGCCTTCGACATTCCCGGCGTCGCCAACAGCCCGCACAGCGAAAACGACACACGAAAATTCCTGTTCGACCACGGCATCACCACCAAGGCCTGGCCAAAGAACGGCCTAAGCCTCGAAGAAAACCGCTGCCTGTTCAACGCCGACCTTTCAACCGACGCAGACATCGAAGCCGCCGTCCAGCTGATCGTCAAGGCGCTCGAAACAGTCGACTGGAAAATCGACCGCTAGCCCCCCTGCCCTCAAAGCAGGCTGCGCTGTCGCAATGCGCCCTGATCACGCGCACCGACCTGTGCCAACAGCGGATCGCTTTCGCGGGCCAAAAGGTTCGAAGCCTCGGCGGCCTTCAGCTGGTAGCCGATGGTTTCGGCCTCCGCCCGCGCGTTCTCCAAAATAGACCGCCCGATGGGGGGCAGTCCGCGCATGTGCTGGATATTGCCGTAAATGATAAGGCTCGACAGTTTTCTGAGCCGCAACCCATGGCGCGTGCAGAGCGCAATCGCCCCCGACGCCGCATGCGCCGCTGGCCCCAGATCGCCCACATCGACCCTCACTCGCGCCTCGACTAGAAGCGCATCGGCCCGGTGGCTGTAAAGCCCCATCCGGCTTGCATAGTCGAGGATCTCCGGCAGGCTGTCGCGCGCCGCCACCCGCCGCCCGTGCGCCAGAAGAATCTGCGCCTTGCTCGATTTCGCAAGGTTCAAAATGTCGCGCTGCTGTGCCTTGCTGGCAGCGTTGATTGCCAGCTCAATCTCACGCATCGCGCTGTCGAGATCGCCAATCGAGCGATAGAGATCGGACAGATGCCGCTTGAAGATCGCGACCGCACGCAGGTCTTGCGTATCCGACAGCGCCTTGACGGAAAACATATAGCCATCCCGTGCCGTCTCAAAGCTGCCGCCCAGATGATCGCAGAGCGCAAGGTAGCCTTCGATATAGGGCGCCAGACGGCTGGGCGTTGAGAACTTCACGGCAACCGACGACCGCTTCAGATCCTCTAGGATCAGCCGCGCATCGCGGATTTTTCCGCGTTCAATCTTGGCGATGGCGTAGTTCAGGTTGATCCGTCGCTCAACGGCATTGAACGCTTTTGTGTCGCTTGCCGGGGTGACACGATGACTCATGATATCACGTGCTTTTCGAAACAATGGCAGCGCGTCAAACAGCCGACCCTGTGTCAACGAGGCAAGACCGCGCTCGTTATAGAGCCAAGCAATCTCATCGCGGTAAAGCGGGTGGCGCACCCGCTTAAACGCCGTGGCTTGCCGGTCGTTTAGGGTCCTCCTTTCTGCAGCCAGTGCAATGTTGCGGGCATCGCTGGAGTAATGCTTCAGCTCATCGAGCGTCGCGGAGGCGTCCGCCGACACGCCAAGGCCTTCAAACACAGCCTCGGCGGTCTCAAAGTCGAGCGCGCCCTCGAGGCCCTCGCCGTCTGACAACTCTTCAATGCCCTTTGGCAAGAGCGTGCCATCCAAAACGCCGGACAATTGCATCGTATTCACCCGGACACCAATTGCGGCATTCATGATCCCGCGCAGCCAACTGCCGTACTGCTCAAAGGGCGGCATGTCGTCTGATGGGGTCATCGGCGCATCCATCCGCGAGAGCGAGCCGACAGAAAACGCGGTGCGGATCAAGCTGAAACTGCCACGAATGCGCTGCGAGACAGAGTGTATGCGCCCAAGCGAGCCGCCAAGTGCGATCATTTCGGCGCGTTTCGCATCGCGCTGGTCGCCTGATGCCTTCCAAGCCTTTGAATCGACGTTTTCAAGAGTACCCAAAACGGCGTCCATATTCTTGGGTATAAAAAGGCGCGTGGCCGCTTCCTGGGCTTCGCGCTCCACGTGCTCTTTTTGCCTGTCGGGCTGTTCGATGTCCGGGTCAACCGCACCAAAGCCGCGTTGCCGCTCGCTGCCTGCGTGGCGATAGACGAGGCCCAGCGTTTCGCGGTTCTTGGTGCGCTGGAAGTTAAGAATGTTGGCGATCATCTCAAAATGTAGTGTTGTCGGCGTGGGCAAGTCGCGCGGCTGGTCGCAGTAGAGCGAAATCTGGTGGTGGTTGATGTCGCCCTGATCGAAAATGTTCATTTCCATCTTGTAGGCGATGTACTCGCGCACACGGCCATGGATGGAAAACCGCTGATGTAGGAAAACTTCGTGGGTCTGCGTCTCGGTTTCGCCAAGTCCCGACGGCAGAATGCGGATAACCATGCCGCGCATGTGCAGTGTTTGAAGCGCATCGCGCAGACGGTCCAGCATCCAGGCCCTCTCGGCCCAGTCCTGTTCGTCAGGCGTGGCCCCGCCCTCGCACGTTAGGCGTTTGTCAAACTCGGCAAGTAGTGCGTTGTACAGGCGCGGGCATCCCATCAAAACCCACGGTTCAATGGGGATCGAAAACAACGCCAGATGGCGCAGGATCAGCTGAAATAAGACGTGGTCGTTGTCTTTTGCTGTGCTGGACGTGTTGTCGAGGCGCTCGTACTTTGAGAACAGGACACCGATAATCCCGTTCGCGTCATCCTTGTCAAACCGCCCTTCGAAAGGCGCCATGAACTCCTTGATTTTCGCACGCTCCCAAGCCTTCTTCTTCGGTTCATCCCAGGTTGTCAATTCGGACCTTGCAGTCGTCCATTCCTTTTCGAAATGGGTACGCCAACACGCGAACAGCATGCTCGACAAACCCACGTTTTCCCACAGCCCCCGGTGCAGGCCCTTGGCCGCTTTGTCGGTGTCGCTGGTCAGCGAATATGTCGAGGCATCGCGGTCATTCAGCCAGTCGTGATACACCTTCGCGGCTTGGCGCGCGCGCACATTTTGGCGCTTGTCACCAGACAGAAAGTTCTCGAAGCCCCGCTTGCCGCAAAACTCAGGCACCAGCCGCAAGCGCTCGTCCCAGCTAAAACGCGCCAGCCGGTCCCATTTGCGCAGGACCTGTTTCGTCTTCGAGTGGCGCGCGTATTTCTTGTAGTTCTGCGATGGAAGCGTCGCCACATCCTCGGGGTCAAGCACTTCGCTCAAGAAACAGATTGGCGTGCTGCGCTTGCCACTCAGGAACACGAAGTCAATCGGCGCATCATGATGCACGTGTTCGTGCGTGCCGGTCAGAAGGCGAAAAAACGCGCGGTGCATGGGGTTGTGGGCATCTCCATCGCTGTCGCACAGCCGATCAAGACCGCCGAGGCAGATCATCACGCGTTCGGGTTTCGCATCCGCGTCTAACTTCTCACGCTTGGTGTTCACGAGGTCTGCGTAGTGCTGATAGAGCCGCAAAACCCGCTCCAGCACATCGAGGCGATGGAGCCGCTCGACCGTCGGCCGTAACTTCCGATAGTCGCGGCAGGTCGCATCCTCCACCAGACGCGGCTCGGTCTCGCGCCGCGAGATGAACAGCGCCTCGGCCAATGTTTTGCACTCCTCGAAAGACAGTGCACGCGCCGACCCCGCGGGCCGCGCGCAAAAGGCGTCGATGACGTCTGCGCATGTGTCCTTCTCCTTCGGTGCAATCTCCTTCAGCAGCCGCTTCAACGCGATCGTTTTGTCGACAGGCGACGTCGTGTCGCGATCAAAGGCGCGGATGTCCTGCCGGATGATGCGAGCGATACCTCGCCTGACCTCTGTACCGCCCAACTCCACCTGCACCTCCGCCACGCGGCGCGCCACGAAACGCGTCAGCGCCCTTGCAACCGAAGAAAACTCCATCGAAAACGACAGATGCGCCACAAACGCCGCGCTGTATGTACTCTCGCCCCCGGCGCATCCGCCCATCAGATACTCATGCACCGGCTTTTGCAGCATCAGGCGCACTAACGACCCCTGCCCGCCGCCTCGATTGATTGCAAACCGCGCGATCCGCATGTTCCGCTTTGTCTGGCGCGCCACTTGCTTCGCCGCTCGCTCCCGCGCCCGCTTCAGTACGCTCCATTTCTTCGGCGTGCACCGCGTTGCAAAATTTACATCGGGACAATGGCGCGCCCACAAATAGTTCCGCTCCCCCGCAATCGAACAATCCACCATCCGGTAGAGCGCCCGCCGCTCAAACGGCTGCTCGTTCCACGCCTCCCACCATTTTTGCGACCGCTCCTTCATAGACTTCAGCTCAGCGCACGCGGCCCGCGCCATCACCCGGCCACGTAGCTCTTCAATAATACCACGCACTAGGGCCGCGACATGCGGACCAAGGTGAACCTCTTCGGTGTCCTTAATAAGCGTCGTCAGGCTGTTATTGAGAAAGTCCCGCTCGCCAGCGGTCAGCAGGGTCACGCCACTCCCATCGTCTTTTTCAATGGACGAAATATCCCGCCAGACGTCCTGTTCGCATGTTTCATGGAGTTTCCGCAAGACGCCTAGCAGCTTGGCTGCGTTTGGTTTCTCGTCTTTCGGCACCGTGTCCCAATCGACGTCCAAGGGCGACAGCTTCTCGATCATGTCCGACAGACTGCCCCTAAGGGCCCGAAACTTTGCGCCGCCGTAAATCTGAACATGCACGCCCAACTGCGTATACTTGTCCAGCACGAGCGCCTCATTCTTCGCCCGACAGTCGCGACACGATTTCCCGTCCGAATAGGCCGTAAAGCACTTCCCACAGGCCTCGGACGGAAACAACAAAAACGCCCGGCGGGTCGCATGGTGCGACGACTGCTCCGAGGCCAGAAAGCGCTTCAAAGGTCGATTGACATCATCCTCCGATGCGCCGATCCCGACAAACAACACGTCGTTCCCGTCAAACAGCGTCTGTTGGGCATTGCTGAAACTATCGCGCGAGATCGACCGCTCCGCATAAAGCGTACGGTAATCTTCCGGCGTCAAAATGATATTGTCCGGATCATCATAACGCCCATGCAAGTGCATGACCTGTCGGCTGAACCGCTTCGCATAAGCCGAGAAATTTACAATCTCTGCGATATTGGTCTGGTCGAGCGACGCCGACATCGCCCCCTTCTCCACACCACTTTCAATTAATAGCCGCTTTCGATGCGGGCGTGGTGTTTTCTTTTCATCACACAGATCTCGAAAGTCGACGGCCTCGTCGTATTCGACCATTCTTTGATCGCGCAAAATCTGACGTTCGGCCTGCACATCGTAATTCAGCGTCGCAAATCGGGAAATTCCCAATTCGGACATCATCGTCTTTACGATATCACGCTGCTCGTGATCGTCATCATTGTTTTCCAGTTCACTGCCGTAAATCGACGTGTCTGATGTCTTGAGGAGAAGCGCGTGCAATTTCTCAAGCACACTCGCCTCGCTATTCTCACCGAAACTCTCATTTTCCAATGCGTCCCACTGGCCGTTCTTGATGATGTTTAGAAATTCGTCGAATCCACCCAGCAGCCGCCCATTTGGATGGAGCTTGCGCGGTGACACCGACATCTTTGGGCGTTTGGATATTGATGGAAGGTCCAGCCGCAGCAGCCGCGCAAACTTGGCATAGATCACCTCGGCTTCCTTAACGCGAAAGCTTTGACCAAACTGCTGTCGGGCCAGAAAGCGGCGACTGAGACCCTTATCTTCATCTTCCGGTAAGTGGGCAAGCACCTGATCGCAAATCGACAGAAATGTCATGACATCCCCCTCGAAACGCTTGGAAAACCTGATCCTCGGGGCGGTCTGCCCTGCTGTCTCGACAGTGCTAGCCGTGCGGCGTCCCTGTGTACCACTGTTCAACTGCGCGATAAGCGGGTCGATCCTGGCACGCAAAGCTTCCTTGCGAAACTGGTAGGCGCGTGTTTTTTCGGCCGCTGCGCGCAATTTCTTCTCATCGGAAATTCCGCGCTCCTCGACCAAAGCGCACTCGGATTGCGACGGAGCAAGCGCATTTTCGATTTGAGCATTGACGCACTCTGCGTAGCAATGGGGCACCTGCATCCAGGGCGGAAGTGCAAAGATATCCGTCACACCTGATCCGGTGAATCCGATCAATCTGTTCAGGTTAATGGCGCGTGATAAAGCGATGCGGCCTTCGCGCAAAATCGCATCGGCCGTGATTTCCTGAGGCAACTCAGGATGCAAATGTGTAAACAAAAAGTCACCCAGTCTTAAGTCGTTCCGGCACTATTGTTCACCCTTCCCCATCCAGTCAATGCTAGAGACAGTCGGCAGGTCAGTTCGGTGAACGGTCTTGAACTACAAGAGTTCAGAGTGGTCATAGAGGAGTGCTGGGACCCGCAATAGCTCGTGCTCGTCCGCCTAATGTATTGGAATCTCCGCGTTCAGCGACGAGTTGTAAAAGCATCGCCGCATTTTACACCGCGCAACGTCAGCATCAATCGTCTTCAGCTTGATACCATAGCTGCATAGGCTTTAGGTAGGGGAAGATCATAGTCGCATTGTTGTTACCGACGCAGATCCGGCCCAAAGCCGCCCTTGAGCGTTGCGATTTAGCGCCGCCGCGCACTCGCCGAACCAGACTTTCGCTGCAGAGGCAAAATTACGCGCAGTACGGACTTTTCTGCGTCCAGAGCCAGTAGAATTACTCAAATTACTACAAGTTAGGCTGCGACCAGGCGCTACGAGCACTAAACGAGTGACGCAAAGAATGCCCGCGTTGGAGCAACATTTTCTCACCTAAGTCGCAATCATGGCCTTGAGCGAAGTGACAGCTTCAACGAGTTTCGTCCAAAGAGTTGCAGTGCTGTTAAAATGGCGCTGCATTCTCAATCTGTTGCGCCATATCTTTCAGGCTAATGCAGATCGTATCCAAGCGGCCGTGTTTCTTAAGCCATGCGCCACTTGAAGACATTCGCTCTTGGTCGATAGCTTCCAGCGCGCGTTTCTTTGAGACAGCGCTGTCGTGCGCTGCAAAGTTTCTTAACGCGCTAAGTCTGTCAAGAGCATCTGTGTAGGCGGCGTGCCGCACCATGTTTGGCAGCCAGTGCGCGGCCGGTACAACTTTCTTTATCGTGCTGATCAGTCCGGACCTACCGGCAAAATCGAAGTAGCCGTCACCACATATCAGGTACTCACAGACCTCGACATTCATGTGATCCGGAAATTTGCGTTTCTTGTGACTTGAGAAGGTGGTCGAGTCGCCGTTGATCAATGCCACTAGGCAACTCAGCATCAGGTCTTCGAATTCCCTATAGACGCGGATGATGGTGAGGTCATAACACCATGACTCGTCCATGTCAGTTAGTGTTCCACTGGCTTTGCCTCGCTGGGTGAAAGACAGGATTTCGTCGACGTTGTCACGAAAGGTACTGGCTGCCCGTTTGATACTCTTTTTTCTCAATTCCGCAGCTCCGCCTATTTGAGAAAGTGGTCAATCTCAAACTGAATAAGACCTGATGCAAAACAAGCCTTCAACTCCAAAAGCTTCGCGACTCAATGTCCTAGCGGAAGTGATATTCCTATTTCAGATAGTTTGAGCTCCATTTCTTCGTAGGTAATGGGTCTATCATAAGGCCATTCAAGAAGGCGGACGTTGTTCGCTTTCAGCAGCAATCGCTTTCGCTCATCCCGAACCTGTGCGTTCTTGAAACCTTCCTCGCCGCCAAACGGAGCGACGGGTTCGTAGTGCTGCTGGCCTTGATACTCTACAGCCAAGTTTATCTCCGGAATGTATATGTCGATGGACTGACGGCCAAGAAACCTAGGTCGCCATTGGTGCTTGGCATCGGACCAAATCGCTCGAAAAAGATCAAGAAGTGCGAGTTCGGAAATCCACCCGCTTGCACCGATCTCCGGTATAGATCGATCATGGCGAAACGCGTCCTCGGCTAGCGCCATGTGCCCCGCAAGCAGGCTCTCGACATTGCTGAAGCCAACATCGACGTTTACTGAGAAAATGCGGCCACGAGGCGCCGTAGAGTTACTGAACTGAGCCTGATATGCTCGGTATGCAGGCCAATCCGACGCGGGAGGCGGCACCGGGATCATTCCTTGCCCAAATTCGGGGTCAAATCGTATTAGTTTTGAAAGCACGGGCGGATCGTCCTGCAACTCCTGATCAAAGTAGTTCAAAAATGCCTCAAACTCGTCATGCAGGCGACCCGAGATGAGCGAATTCGCTGCATACTTGCGAGCGATCAGCCTAACGTCATCGGCTCGGATGTCGCGATCTGTCAGAAATCTCAGATAGATGACCTCATCCAAAAGCGCCTCGCGTTCACGCCCTGGCACGGCCTCCACTAAATCCATCGCGTCAAAGAGGCGGTTCGCTTCCGTCAAGTTCAGGATTTGTTGCCATTTGGCGTCCGGATCCCACGGCGATGCGTCCTTCACGTCTGGCAGGTCCTCTGGAAGCCCCCTGCCGTCAACGCCTCGGTACTGATCGCCCAAAGCACGTGCCTGCCAGCTGTAACTGCGCGCCTGGTTATTGTCCTGCCAGATCTTTTCAAGAGGAGTTGCCGCATTGCTGGACCACTGGGCGTTATTACGCTCCGCATCGAAACCGGACTTTGCCGGATCACCGAACAGACCTGCGCCAATTGCCTCGACCAGCCGCTCGAATAGCCTTGCATCAATTTGCAGAGTTCCAACCGAGACGAGAACGCGACCGGTGCCGGAGGTCTGACGAAAGACGAAGGTGGCGTGGGACGCCAAATCCTTGGCGCGCTGGCGTCGCTCCGCTGGCCCTTCCAGAAAATGGAGCCGGTGAGTTACTTCATCCGGAAAGCTGGGATACACTAGGCGAACGGAGGTTGTCGTTTTTGCTACTCGCTTCTTCGGCGGCGGCTCGGGCCCATATTGATCCAACAGTTCGCAGCAAAGCGATGACAGCGATGCGAAGTGTAGCGCGGCGTTGCTTCCCGGCTCTCTTTTTGAGGCCAAGGTCGCGTAGAGCTTTTGCCACTTCGATAGATCCTTCCGATAGAACTCTCGACTTATCCGGTTTGTAAGAGAAAGCCCGTACAGTTTCGCATTCTGCCGGAATTCGTCGAGCCCGGCTTGTCCCTTGTCGACTGGCGGAGGTTTCAAAGTCATGCGTTCGATTTCTAAATTAGTTTGAAATCAACGTTGCGTCGCCTGCATGATGCTGTCTACCCGGGCGAAACCTGCCTTTGGTCCAAGGACTAAGATACTGCGGTTGCATCCCGCCCTGCTGTTATTCGCGGCATCGTGAGAACCTAGACCTTTTAACATCACTCGAACCTTTGCTCGTCATCTCTGTCTCTTTGTGCCTCGCGGTCGCGCTCTTCCAGTTCCATCTTTCTTAGCTTTGGCACCGCCTCCGCAAGGTATTCCTCCACTCCTGGAATTGCCGCCTCGGAGATTACTTCAAGTGCCGTTATCCGCTTGCCGAGGATGTTTGCGCGACTGCCAGACCAGCTCATTGGAGTGATGTGGTCAACGAACACCGAGAGCACCTCGACCGGGTTCGGCGAAGCATGGACCAGTGCCAAGCCTTGTTCCGTTAAGCTATCGTTTCCGCCACCGCGACTACTTCCAAATGGCGAGATAGCTCTGGCAACCAAACTCCAAGCCGTGGCTTTGCCCGCGTTTTCACACCAAGCAATTAGATCGGTTGGTTCAATTTCCGAAAGTGGGTTCTCGAAGTGCGAGCTTCCTTCAAAGGCACGAAAGCGCGTGTAATCCTTAATCTCGCCTTGAAGAAGAGCACGGGTCAGGAACGGGTCGTACAAGAACTTGATTGCAGTAGCGACCACAGAGTCGAACCGATAGTAGTGCATCGCGGCCCCGTCTTCCGGGTCGAACAGACTGTCAAGCAACTCTCCAATCGCCGCACCTTCACAATCGTATCTGAGGCAGTGCCCAAGGACGTTGGTCAATCTATAGTTTCCATTTCCGCCCGGATCGTTGTCGTGTTCGAGAAAGTGCTTTGCGGCTGCCCGAACAGCTACGCTACGCAAGCCTTTTCCGAACAACTCCTCAGCGTCCTCTTTATCGTGAAGTCTCATAGACAGCCCTTCCAAAAGGGCCCGTTCGCCACCTTCCTTCGTCACCATCAAACTTGCTATCTGTTCCGCTCTCGCCGACGCTGAGTCTTGATATTCTTCCCGCCAAAGCAGAACCTCAAACCCATGGGGGTTGTTCACTTCACGGAGAGCGGCCAAGCAGCGTTCGAAGTCTTGATCTGAGAAGCTACCTTGAGGATGGAGCATCACAATGATTGGGCGGAGCAACTCGTCAGAAGCTGCTTCATCTAGCAGCATAGCGGTCAGGGCCTCATCGGAAGTCGAAATCTCATTCAACGCACCGCAAAGCACTCCGTAGTTAAAGTGTTTCGTATCAAGCGACTTGAGGCCCTCGATGAGTGTTTCCCATGTAGATCGAAAATCCGAAGAGCACCGTATAAGGCCTTCGCCGAACGGTAATGAATAGGGCGCCCAACCCGGGTTGAACAAGCGATGCACTTGCTCCTCAAGCATTCCGTCAGATTGGCGACAGCGGCAACCCAAGATCCGCGCTTTTTCACTTAAACGCTTGCGCGAGGCTTCAAATTTTGAAGGCTCGTCAGGATCGAAGTCCTCGTCCAGCGACCACATATCGTTGCCCGGATCAATAACGAGAGCTTCGATTTCTGAAAGCAGGTCTTGCGGCGCAAGCTTCTCTTCCAACGACGCAAGGAGCGCCGCTCCGTCTTCATCTCGTTTCTCTTCTGCGACCCGTCGATAGTCAAAAGACAGTGTAGATCGCACCGCGTGCCACCCCTCAACCCAAGGCAGCTTGTCGTTCACGGCATTCGACACGTCGATGATTTCAGCCCGAAGGTCGGGGTAGCGCCAAAGCCCACGGAAGTTCGCGGCCAGCAGCCTTCTGCCCAATTTCGAGATTGTTTCAGAGTTGGACTGCGAAGCGTCAAAGGCGATGCCGATGAAAGTCCTAAACCATATAAACCGCTCCTCGAAGCTTGGGCTGTAGCCGTAGTCCCGTGGTCGAGCCCCAAACTCGAACGAGTTGGCGCTTGACCAATGGCTGGCCTCAAGAGCGGAGTCTAAGAGTTCGGCGCCAATTTGAATTCGCGTTTCGTTACCTGAGCGCAGCGCAGCTTGGACGATTTCAGCCCTTTGGGCAATCGTAGCGTGAGTTCCAGATAGGTACGCTTGGAACAGACCCTTTAGCTTGCTTCTTACACTATCATAGTTATTGGCCGGGTCTTCATGCTCCGCCACCACAAGTAATGCGGCAACAGCGCGATCAAAGAACTCAGGGTAATATGCAAGTCCCACCAATATGCTAAGCGCGACCGACCTAAATGAGTCTCGTGGCTCGAAAGCAGCCAAGGTTTCAGGGTTTGCAAATGAAGTCTCCACCAACTCGAGAACGCGAGCCGGAGAAACAGGTGCAATGTGCATCAGGAGTTCTCGACCGTGTTCGTTCAAAGCTGACAAGTCGGACAGGAGGCCTCCCTCGGATACCCATCGCTCTACGATTTCAACCGCAACGGGGTGCTCGTGCAGGAAGCCGAGGCGGCGTCCAAAGGACTTTAAAAGGCGCGCGCTTGCCTTTCGCTCAAATGTGTCCGTGAGTTGATCAAGTGGAACATTGTTTAGGGCCTCGGAAGCCAACCGGTTGGCAACCGCGTGTGGCAGAACGGCTCGCCAGCGAGACCTCTTCTGTGCAACTTGCCGATCAACGAGTATTTGCGCTGCGCGATGCATTCGGAGCCTAGTCTGCTCGCACAGCGCGCTCAGAAGCGCTAGCTCATCTGCTCCTTCTTCGTCACTTTCGATTGAGAAGGAGTAAACCAACGATAGAGCTTCGGCTTGCTCTTTGAGACCAGAGTCAAGGTCGTGTCTTTGATAAAAGAGACGATTGAAGAGTTCCTCATCCGACAACCGACCAAGCGTCTCATCGATTGGTGCGGCATCAGCAATCGCGATTGCCAGCCGAGCGTTTCCCTCTGCAAATTCTGCAATTTTCGCCGCGTTCACATTCCCCAGTTCGGGGTACCTTCTTAGGAGCAATTTCTCCGCAATTTGTGGCCCGAAAGTCTCCAACTGCACCACTTCCGTGGTCTGCGGCTTATCCTCACGGATGTCATACTCGACGGTAATCAGCCTGAGGGAATTCTCTTGCTTGGAGAGCCTCGATGCCAACGAATTGTGCAGGTCAGAGGCGCAATTGTCCAAAACGACAGTAGCGGAAACGCCCTGCGCTATCATTGCGTCGACTAGGGCGCGAGCAGATGGTTCCGGTTCGTCACCGATATCTGCGTAGATCACTGAGGTACGGTCCAAAGGAGTGTCGCCAACCCCGTCCTCAAAAAGCGCCTGCACGAAGCGAGACTTGCCAACACCTGAAAGGCCGGTGATCCTTATTGATTTTTGTGAAGCGTCTATTAGCCTCCGAACACTGTCTATGGCCTCGCCGAGCGGTAATGGCTGTTGGGAGGTTGAGGGAACGACCACTCTAACGCCATCGTCCAATATTATGTCGTCGTTCGCGTCCGCCGGAGTCGCGCTCCACCTCCCAAACGGACGCCAGCCAGCAAGAGGTCTGCCGACAACCTCACGAACCCAAATCTGGACCGCAGGGTGCTGGCGCAGCCACAGGTGGAGGCGAGAACAGTCGTAGTAATCCAAATGGATCGCATCGGAATTATCTAGAGCTACTAAGGCCTCGGTCATGGCATCGATACGGCGCTGGTACATCGGCGGAGAGCAGTCCTCGGTCGAAGCAATGATGTAAGAGCCACCGTTTTCAACGAGTTCATGAATGATGGGTTTCGGCGTCCCTTCCGAAAGCACTTCATCCAGAATCTCGGCACGAGCCATGCTTTTGGCCTTGGCCTGAAACACGTTGTCAGCTCTCGGGACAAAATCTCCGTCAAAGCCCTCTCGGGTCACCGTAACCCTGATATCGACCCCTCCATCGGGCGCTGTCAACGATCCTGACCATCTCACATCACGCAAGTAACCACCGCGCGCAGAAAGTTCTGCTTCGCATAGTCTTGCAACGAGCTCCTCGAGCTGACTGTCGTCTAGCCGGGCCAACTCATCTTTTCTTGGTTCAAAAATTGGCAATGCAAATCCAACTCTGCTCGCATGTCACTTGGTCGTCGCCAAGAATACTAACGAGCGAACATTTGGTGAACAAGAGCTGCCCAGCTTCGCATCTAAGTAAGTCACATCAACAAACCCTGACGTCCTAGTAGTCTGCAAGGTGTCCTGATATGGACTTACAGTTTGATCAATTTGAGAAGGTCTGCTTACAGACCGCACTGCGTCTCAGGTCGCACCCGCAGCGAATGTCAGCTTTCCGCCCTGCCCGGCGTGCATGAATTTCATTGCCCTTCATTCTAAAGAGGGGCAAACAGGTGAGACAAATCGCAACCCGCTCGCCAATCGGTTGCAGTAGCTTCAATGGTTTACCGGTTGGGTAGGCGATCCAGGGTCGCCCATCATTCCTCTCCAAGAGCTGGCCCGATGACCGAAGCGCCAAAGCCCTCCACAGTCGTACCTTCGACAACCAACTGGTTCAAATCCCCTAGCCGGTTCCGCACACCACCTCACCGATGCCCGCGGGGCTTTTTGCGACCGCCCCTGTCGCGCTTTGGCCAGAATCGCCCGGCACCCGCTTGCAGGCTGGGGCGGAGCGTTGAGGGAGCGACACGATGAATACCCATGCCCAGGCTGTTGTGATTGGCGGCGGTGTTGTCGGATGCTCGATCCTCTACCACCTCGCCAAGGCCGGTTGGAGCGATGTGGTTCTTCTGGAACGGGATGAGCTGACATCAGGCTCCACATGGCATGCTGCGGCCAATATCCACGGCCTCCACGACAGCACCAACATCTCGCGCCTCCAGCACTACACGATGAACCTTTACAAGGAGTTGGAGGAGGAAACCGGCCAATCCTGCGGGGTGTTTCAGCCCGGCTCCCTCTACCTCGCCCAGACACAGGATCGCGAGCACCAATTGCGCCTGCAAGAGGCCAAGGCGCGCCGATATGGCATGAATTTCCACGAGGTCAGCCGGGATGAGGCCGAACGCCTGCATCCGCTGGTCGATTTCGACGGTATCCGCTGCATCATGTTCGAGCCCGACGGCGGCAACGTGGATCCATCGGGCGTCACCAACGCCTACGCCATCGGAGCCCGGCAACGCGGGGCGGAGATCATCCGGTTCTGCCCCGTCACCGGGACGGAGGCGCAATCCGACGGCACATGGATCGTGCGCACCGCAAAAGGCGATATCCGCACACCATGGGTTGTAAACGCCGCCGGTCTCTGGGGCCGCGAAGTTGCGGCGATGGCCGGTGTCGACCTGCCGCTGATCCCCACCGAACACCAGTATTTCGTGACCGAAACCATCGCCCAAATCGCCGCGATGAGCACGCGCTTGCCCTCCGTCGCCGACCGGGATGGAGAGTATTACCTGCGCCAGGAGGGCCAGGGACTGCTGGTGGGCGCCTACGAAAGGGATGTTCGGTTCTGGGCCGAAGACGGCACGCCGCCGGATTTCGGACATGAACTTTTTGCCGATGATCTGGAGCGGATCGAAGACAACATTATGCGCGCCATCGATCGCGTTCCGGTTGTGGGACAGGCCGGCATCAAGCGCGTCATCAACGGCCCGATGATCTGGTCGCCCGATGCCAGCGCACTCTTCGGCCCGGTGCCGGAACTGACGGGCTATTTCTGCTGCAACGGCGTCATTCCCGGCTTCTCGCAAAACGGCGGCCTTGGCCGGTTGGCGGCGGAATGGATGGTCGAGGGCGAACCATCGCTGGACCTCTTTGGATGGGACATTGCGCGATACGGCCAGTGGGCGGGCAAAGCCTTCACCAAGGCACGCGTGGGCGATCAATACGCCCATCGTTTCAAGATCCACTTCCCCGGGGAGGAACGCGAGGCCGGACGCCCCGTCCGAACACGGCCCGCCTACGAGATGCAGGCAGCGATGGGTGCCCGGTTCGGGTTGAACTACGGCTGGGAACATCCTCTTTTCTTTGATGAATCCATGACAGATAGCGCCGGGTTCGAACGGCAGCCATGGTGGGACGTTGTCGGGCGTGAAGCCCGTATGCTGCGCGAAAGCGTCGGGATCATCGACATCTCGAACTTTGCCAAATACCGGGTCAAAGGCCGCGGGGCGGAGGATTGGCTCAACGCACTCTTTCCCAACACCATGCCGTCATCTATCGGTCGATCCTGCCTGACCCCGCTGATTGGCAAACGCGGCGGCGTGGCCGGGGATTTCACCGTAACCCGCCTGGCCGCAGATGAATTCTGGATCTTCGGCGGCGGGGCGGCCGAACGGTTCCACCGGCGCTTCTTCACCGCGATCCCATTGCCGAGCGGCACCACCTTCGAAAGCCTGACCGACACCACCTGCGGCTTCAACGTTGCAGGCCCGCAGGCCCGCAACCTCCTGTCCCGGCTTACAAATGCCGATCTGTCCAACGCTGCCTTCCCATTCTTCCGGTCCCGGCGCATCACGGTTGCGGGCATCGAATGTGTCGCCATTCGTGTCTCCTTCACTGGTGATCTGGGCTGGGAGTTACATTGCGGCGAGGCCGATCAGGTCACCCTTTATTCCGCGTTGCTGGAGGCAGGCCGCGCAATCGGTGCCGGCCCGGTCGGAAGCCGCGCCCTGATGTCTTTGCGCCTGGAAAAAGGCTATGGCTCCTGGGGCCGGGATTACTCGCCGGAATACTGGCCACAGGAATCCGGCCTAGCCGGTTTGATCAAACCGGCGAAAGAATTCTTAAACAAAGACAGCTGGTTGAAGATCAAAGCTCATGCACCACGCGAACAACTGATCCTGCTGTCGGTTGACGCAACCACTGCGGATGCCAGCGGGTCCGAGCCGATCTTCCTGCCCGACGGTACGCCGATCGGACAAGTCTCGTCCGGTGGCTATGGGTACACAGTCGATCAATCCCTTGCGCTGGCCTATGTGAAATCCGGCACCGCTGCCCCCGGAGACATCGTCCATGTCGCCATCCTTGGCCAACGCCATACCGCCCGCATCCTGGCCGAGCCGCCATTCGACCCGACGGGCGCGCGCCTGCGAGACCTGGCATCGATGTCGGAACCTGCCGAGTAACGCCGTGGCACGATCACGATGATCCCGCTATAGTCCGCGCAAAAGAGCAAGAGCAGCGGGACAACCGGACATGGCGCGCAGAGCCAAACCAACCCCATTTAACGTCATGATCGTGGGCCAGAACGGGCGCCTGCAATATGAGGCAGCACTGTTCGCGGCCTCTTTTCGCACGGCCAACCCCGATTTCCCGGGTCGGTTGTTCGTGTGTGAACCGCAGCCCGGCCCCAATTGGTCGCGCGATCCCCGCATGGGCGACACCGCCGTTCGCGCGCTGTTGTCAGACCTGGGTGCCGAAATCATCCCGTTTGAGAACAAACACTTCGGCGAGACCTACCCATACGGCAACAAGATCGAAGCGCTGAGCGCCTTGCCCAAGGGCGAGCCGTTTATCTTCTTCGATACCGATACGCTGGTGCTCGATGACCTCACGAAGGTGCCGATCGATTTCGCGAAACCCTCCGCCTCGCGACGCGTCGAAGGCACCTGGCCAAGGTTGGAGCTTTACGGGCCGGGCTACACGCAGATCTGGCATTCGCTCTACGACAAATTCGACCTCGATTTCGAAAGCTCGCTCGACCTGACACAGCCCGATGAGTACTGGCGGCGCTATCTCTACTTCAACGCGGGCTTCTTCTACTACACCTGCCCCCACGTGTTCGGGGAGCGGCTGACGGCCTATGCGACGGCCATCCGGGATGATGGCCCGCCGGAATTGATCTGTCAGACCTTCGATCCGTGGCTCGATCAGGTGGCCCTGCCGCTTGTAATCCATGCCCTGGGCGGCGGGCGCGACGCGCTGGAGCCGGGCTGGATCGATGGCAAGACAAGCTGCCATTACAGGGTGCTGCCGCTACTCTATGCCCGCGAGCCGCAACATGTTGTCGATACTCTGGAAGCGGTGTCGGCGCCCAACAAGATCAAGAAGGTGCTGAAGGGTTATGAGCCGATGAAGCGGATGATCTATCAGGGCAAGGGCCAGAAGGCGCGCGCGCTGTTTGATCGTGACAACCTGCCCCGCCGCGAACAAGCGATCCGGAACACCCTGAAGCGGGAGAACCTGTGGCTGCGCTAAGCTCAATCAGCGCCGGGATCCATCCGGCAATACGGCCGTTACCTCGATTTCGATCCGATCCGCAGGGTCGATCAGCTTCGCCTCGACGATTGTTCCCGCAGGTGGGTTGCTCCCGAAGGTCGCCTTGATGACAGGCAGACACTCGTCGAAGTCGCGAATATCCGTCAGGTAGTACACGACACGCACGACATGGGTAGAATCGGTGCCTGCCTCCTGAAGCGCCTTGTCGATCACGGCGAGCGCCGAGGCGCATTGGCTTTTCGTGTCCGTCGGGATCTCGTCACCCTGCGCACAGGTGCCGGCAACGAAGACCATGTTGTTGGCCACGACGGCCCGGCAATAGCCCGCCGTCTCTTCAAAGGCACTGCCAGAACCGATGCGTCGGATCATCCCGCGCTCGCAGGCTCTTCCTTCTTGCGCTCCGCGTGGATCATCAGGGGCTGCGCCTCGGAGGAGACCGCCTCTTCATTCACCACAACCTCTTCCACGCTGTCAGCCCCTGGCATATCGAACATCGTATCAAGCAAGATGTCTTCCATGATCGACCGCAAGCCACGTGCGCCGGTCTTGCGCTGGATGGCGCGTTTGGCAATCGCACTCAGCGCGTCCTCCGTGAAGGTCAGCTTCACATCTTCCAGTTCGAACAGACGCTGGTACTGTTTGACCAGCGCATTTTTCGGAGCCGTCAGGATGGTGACAAGCGCGTCTTCATCGAGGTCTTCCAGCGTCGCGATCACCGGCAAGCGGCCCACGAATTCGGGGATCAGGCCGAATTTCAGCAGATCCTCAGGCTCCAGATCCTTGAAATACTCGCCCACCGATTTGCTTTCCGGATCCCGAACATCGGCGCCAAAGCCCATGGCCGAGCCCTTGCCTCGCTGCGCGATGATCTTGTCGAGGCCCGCAAAGGCCCCGCCGCAGATGAACAGGATGTTCGTCGTGTCGACCTGCAGGAATTCCTGTTGTGGATGCTTGCGCCCGCCCTGCGGCGGCACCGAAGCGACCGTGCCTTCCATGATCTTCAGAAGCGCCTGCTGCACCCCTTCACCGGACACATCGCGGGTGATCGACGGGTTGTCGGACTTGCGCGTGATCTTGTCGACCTCGTCGATATAGACGATGCCACGCTGCGCACGGTCGACGTTGTATTCCGATGCCTGGAGAAGCTTGAGGATGATGTTTTCGACATCCTCACCCACATAGCCCGCCTCGGTGAGGGTCGTGGCATCGGCCATCGTGAACGGCACATCCAGAATGCGCGCCAATGTCTGAGCCAGAAGCGTCTTGCCACAGCCCGTTGGGCCGATCAGCAGGATGTTCGACTTCGCCAGCTCGATCTCGGATTTTCCGGAATGGTTTAGGCGCTTGTAGTGGTTGTGGACGGCCACGGACAGAACCCGCTTGGCGTGGGCCTGGCCGATCACGTAGTCGTCCAGCACGCTGCAGATTTCCTGCGGGGTCGGCACGCCGTCTTCGCCGCTTTTCAGACCGGAAGATTTGGTTTCTTCCCGGATGATATCCATGCACAATTCGACGCATTCATCACAGATGAACACCGTCGGGCCCGCGATCAATTTGCGGACCTCATGCTGGCTTTTGCCGCAGAACGAACAGTAGAGCGTATTCTTGGAATCGCTGCCGGAATTACTTGCCATATCGTCTTCCTCACGCGCGCCCGACGATGCGTAATGGCACGCCGGGGGCCGGATACCGGCCCGGATTTCCTTCAGCCTAATTGACCCCTGCCCGGGTCACAATCGCAAATTCCCGAGGCAGGATCACGGCCCCGTCAGGTGGGGCCGTGCTGCATCATCACTCTGCGTCGCCACGGCTTTCGACGATCTCGTCGACATGTCCCCAATCGAGGGCTTCTTGCGGGGTCATCCACGTATCGCGGTCAAGGGCCCGCTCAACGATGTCGTACTCTTGCCCAGTGTGCTTAACATATAGTTTATAGAGCCGCTCGCGGGTCAATTCGATGTGTTTGGCCGAGATCAGGATATCTGCCGCCATGCCCTGCGACCCGCCCGAGGGTTGGTGGACCATGAATTCGGCGTTGGGAAGGGCAAACCGCATCCCCTTTTCGCCACCAACGGCAATCACAGACCCCATGGAGGCCGCCATGCCGCATACCAGCGTGCTGACCTTGGGGCGGATGTACTGCATGGTGTCGTAGATCGACAGGCCTGCGGAAACCTCACCACCGGGGGAATTGACGTACAGGCTGATTTCCTTGGACGGGTTTTCAGCCTCGAGGTGCAACAGCTGCGCCACCACCAGGTGGCTCATGCCGCTGTGGACCGGGCCGTTGATGAAAATGATCCGCTCCTTCAGGAGGCGCGAAAAAATATCGTAGGCCCGCTCCCCCCGGCTCGTCTGTTCGACGACCATGGGCACCAGGTTGTTCGTGAAAAATTCTGCGGGATCTTGCATCGGGCCTGCCTCTCGAATTCAGCGTTGCCCCTGAGTCTTATGTCTGGCCCCGGGGGGCTGCAAGGGCACGCCCCGTCGAATTCTCACGGGTTGACGGTTTCAGGCGGCACAATACCTCGCGCAAGATGAACAAAGGCTTTCCCCCAACACGCACCGCGGCACTAGAGCGTTTGTCGGCCTTTTTGCCCAAGGCCGGGCGCGACTATGCGGCCAAACGCAATTATGACCTGCCCGATCAGGAGCATCCCCATGTCTCGCAGTTATCACCTTACTTGCGGCATCGCCTGCTGACCGAGGAGGAGGTTTTGCGGGCGGTGCTCGGGCGGTTCTCGCCATCTACGGCCGAGAAATTCGTACAGGAAGTGTGCTGGCGAACCTATTGGAAGGGCTGGCTGGAACTCCGGCCGCAGATCTGGGCGGATTACCTCAGGGATCTGGACGGGCTTGATGACGTTCCCGGGCTCGCGGAGGCCGAGGCGGGGCAGACCGATATCGCCGCGTTCAACGACTGGGCCGCCGAGCTGGTGGAAACCGGGTATCTGCACAACCACGCCCGCATGTGGTTTGCCTCGATCTGGATTTTCACCCTTCGCTTACCTTGGCAGGCCGGCGCGGATTTCTTCCTGCGGCATTTGCTGGACGGCGATCCCGCATCCAACACGCTCAGTTGGCGATGGGTGGCCGGGTTGCAAACCAAGGGCAAGCACTACATCGCCCGCGCCTCCAACATTTCGAAATATACAGAGGGGCGCCACAATCCGGAATGGCGGCTGAATACCCAAGCCGAGCCGTTGTCCGGCCCGCCTCACCCGGCGCGGCGTGATCCACCCATCGGCGATGAGGTTCAACCGGGCCTGCGTACCGGCGTCTTGCTACATGAAGACGATCTGTCGCCCGGCTTTCTTTTGGACCAGATCGAAGGGCCGGTGGCCCACGCGGCTCTTGTGGCAACCGGTGGTCGCTCCCGCCGCCCCGTGGCACCCAATGTGGCGCGCTTCGCGGAGGGCGCGTTGGACGACGCGCGAGCACGATGGCGTGGCCGGATGGGCGATGCGGGACCATGCTCCGCAACGCCCGATATCATCGCAACCTGGGCCCAGGAGATGGGATTGGAACAGGTCGTGACCCCGTATGCCCCGGTCGGCCCCACGGCCTCGGCCCTGAGGCGGTTGCGAAAGACATTGGAGGCTGACGATATCAGCCTTGTTCAGCGGATTCGGCCTTGGGATGCCGCAGCTTGGCCCCATGCCACTCACGGTTTCTTCCGTTTCAAAGCTCGGATTCCGGATATTCTGGAGACGTTAACGTGATATGTGGAAGGATGTTGTAAATTGTAAACAACGAGGCGTGATTTACGCGCCAAGGTGACAGATTTTGTAGAGAACCGGTTGTAGAAGATTAAGAGATCGATAACCTACTTGTGGATAACTCATCCTTTTCTGTACCGAAATACGCCAGTCCCGCTTGCTATGAGTTCTCCCGTCTCGTCGCACACCTCACCTTCGGCAAAGAATGTCGAACGGCCCCCACCAGTGCGCCGCGCGGTGGCGATCAGACGGCTCCCCTTGGGTCGGGACAGGTAATTGACGGTCAGGGACATCTGCGCGTTGTCCGGATCGCCTGTGAAGCAACCGGCATATCCCATCGCCGTATCCAGAAGCGTTGCGTGGATACCGCCATGGGGCAGACCTTGCCGGTTCTTCACATGATCCGCCAACGGCATTTCCACCACCGCGATATCCTTGGACCATTCCGTCAAGACATATCCCAGATGCGATTCCAACGGATAGGCGGATTCTTTCAGCCGGGGGTCCAAACCGCTCATCCCAACGCCTCCAGACCCGCCTCGGCATAGAGCGGAACAAAGGCCCCGAGCCGCAGGCCGCGCTCGGGGTCGGACGCGTTGCCGTCCAGCGCGCGTTTCATCACCCCTTGCAAAATCGCCCCCATCCGAAAGAAGCAAAACGCAACGTAGAACCCAAAATTGTCAATTTTCTTCAGTCCCATGCGCGCACAATAGGCCGCCACGAAGTCCGCGTCGCTCGGGAGCCCCTGAGCCATCCGGTCGATGCCGCGCAGGCCGCGCCCCTGGTCCCCCGGCGGCATCTGCCATTGCATGATCACTGCGGCGAGATCGGCAAACGGGTGTCCAAGCGTCGACAATTCCCAATCCAGCACCGCAAGGATTTCAGGCCGATCCGAGGCAAACATCAGGTTGTCGATCCGATAATCGCCATGGACCAGCGCCACCCGGCCGTCATCGTCCGGACAGGCCCGATCCAGCGCGATGATCAGCCAGTCCATCGTCTCGATCTTGTCGGTTTCGCTGGCGCGGTACTGGCCCGACCAGCGATCAATCTGGCGGCGGAAATAATTGCCGGTCGGGCCGTAATCGGAGAGGCCGGTCGCCTCAAGATCAACTTGATGCACCGCTGCAAGAACGCGCCCCATCTCATTGATATAACTGGACCTCTCATCCAACGGCAGCTCGTCGAGGCGCGGATCGTCGAAGGTACGCCCGGCGACATGGTCCATCACATAGAAACTCGAACCGATGACATCGTCGTCCTCACAAAGGGCCAGCATCTGCGCCACAGGCACGGCGCTGTCCGCCAGCGCGCGCTGCACCCGAAACTCCCTATCAACAGCGTGGGCCGATTTCAGCAACTTGCCCGGCGGTTTTCGGCGTAAAACAAGCCTGCGCCCGCCGCCCTCCAACAGATAGGTCGGGTTCGATTGCCCGCCCTGAATTTTGGTCATGGCAACAGGGCCTTGCCACCCGACATTCACCTCCAACCAGGGAGTCAGACGGTCAAGATCCAGGCTCATGGCGCGTCGTTGGAATACTTGCGCAACTCGGTGCGCGCGACCTGCCGCCGATGCACGGCATCCGGCCCGTCGGCCAGCCGCAGCGTCCGCAGATCCGCCCAAAGCCGCGCCAAGGGCGTGTCCTGGCTCAGACCCGTGGCGCCATACATTTGCATCGCTTCGTCCACGACCTTAAGGGCCATCAACGGGGCCTGCACCTTCACCTTGGAGATCCATGGCTGTGCCGCACGCACACCGGCATGGTCCATCATCCACGCCGCTTTCAGGCACAATAGGCGCGTCATCTCGATCTCGATGCGGGCATTGGCGATGATGTCGTAATTCGCGCCCAGATCGACCAGGCGTTTACCGAATGCCTCGCGAGCGAGGCCCCGTTTCACCATCAATTCAAGGGCATATTCGGCTCGCCCGATGGCGCGCATGCAATGGTGAATGCGCCCCGGCCCGAGGCGCCCCTGCGCCACTTCGAAGCCGCGCCCCTCGCCCAATACAACCGCATCACGCCCCACCCGCACATCGGTAAACCGGATATGCATGTGCCCATGGGGGGCGTCATCATGGCCGAACACCTCCATAGGGCGCAGCTTCTCGATCCCCGGCGCGTCCGATTGCACCAGCAACATCGTATGCCGCGCGTGTTTCGGCCCGTCGGGATCGGTGCACGCCATCACAATGTAGAGGGCACAGCGCGGATCACCGGCGCCGGTTGCCCAGTATTTCTCGCCGTTTAGGATCCAATCTTCACCCTGTCGTTCGCATTTTAGCGAAATCTGGGTCGCATCGGACGACGCGACATCAGGCTCTGTCATCAGATATGCGGACCGCGTTTTGCCCTCCATCAAATCCGGCAGCCAGCGCGCGCGTTGCGCGTCCGTCCCATAGCGCTCCAACACCTCCATGTTGCCGGTATCGGGCGCGTTGCAGTTGAAGATCTCAGGCGCGATGGAAACGGCCCCCATCTCTTCCGCCAGATAGGCATATTCTACCGTCGACAAGCCATAACCCTTGTCGGAATCGGTCAGCCAGAAGTTCCAAAGCTCGGCCTCTTTTGCCTTGCCTTTCAGGGATGTAAGGATCTCCACTTGCCGATCCGTCATAGCGAACCGGTCGCCGGATGGATGCCGCCCGACCTCCGCGTGGTACTCCGCGTCCAGGGGTGCAATATCGTCGCGCACCATGCGGCGCACGGCCTCCACCAATGGTTTCACTCGATCTGAAACACCCAGATCCATCACTTTCCCCCAATCGCGGCGCGTGCCGCCACATATTCCCGCTCCAACCGGTCGACCAAGGCGGCCACGGGCTCTACCGCCTTCACCGCACCGATGCCTTGGCCGGACCCCCAAATCGCGCTCCATGCCTTGGGTTTCGATGACCCACCGGCAAAGTTCATCGACGTTGCATCAGCGCTATCCAACGTGTCCGGATCCATCCCGGCGGCGGCGATGGACGGCTTTAGGTAATTGCCGGAAACCCCTGTAAACAATGAAGACGTCACGATGTCTTCCGCGCCGCCATCGACAATCATCTGCTTGTAGTTCGCCACGGCATTGGCCTCTTCCGTGGCGATGAAGGGGGAGCCGATATAGGCCAGATCCGCCCCCATGGCCTGTGCCGCCAGAACCGCGCCGCCGGTGGCGATGGAGCCGCTCAGCAAGAGCGGGCCGTCGAACCAGTCCCGGATCTCCTGCACCAGTGCGAAGGGCGATTGCGGGCCTGCATGGCCCCCGGCCCCGGCAGCCACAGCAATCAGGCCATCCGCGCCTTTGGAGATCGCCTTCCGCGCAAAGGTGTTGTTGATCACGTCATGCAAGGCGATACCACCACAGGAATGCGCGGCCTCGTTCACTTCGACCCGCGCGCCAAGCGAGGTGATCCAGATCGGCACCTTCCATTTCGCGCAAATCTCAAGATCCCGTTGCAGCCTGCCGTTGGAGCGATGGACGATCTGGTTCACGGCAAAAGGCGCGGCGGGCCGATCGGGATTGGCCTGATTCCAGGCATCCAGCGCCTCGGTAATCCGCTGCAACCAGAGCTCCAACATCACCGTGTCGCCCTCGGCCTCGCGGGCGTTCAGGGCGGGAAACGAGCCGATGATTCCCGCACAGCATTGCGCAATCACCAGGTCCGGGCCGGACACAATGAACATCGGGCTGCCGACAACAGGTAGGCGCAAACCTTTCAAAATATTTGGTAATTCCCGTCCTGACACGCTGCACGCCTCCCCGCTTCGGAACGCTAACCTGCCCGCCGGGGCGCGGCAAGCCACCACCCTTGCCAAGGCGCGCCCGCGCGCCCAAATTGCCCAAAGCCAACAGGAGGTTCCCATGCCCGACGGTCAAACCCGCCATACCGGCCCGTCCCTTGCCCCGTTCGACTGGACCGATCCGTTCCACCTGAACGACCAGCTGCACGAAGACGAGCGCATGATCGCGGACAGCGCGCGCAGCTTCGCGCAGGACAAGCTGCTGCCCGGGGTAAACGATGCCTACCTCAACGAAACCGTCGTGCCCGAGGTCTTTGCCCAGATGGGCGAGATGGGCCTTCTGGGCACGACAATCCCCGAGGAATATGGCGGCCTTGGCGCGGGGTACGTGACCTATGGCCTGGTCGCGCGGGAGGTGGAGCGGGTCGACAGCGGCTATCGCTCCATGATGTCGGTGCAATCGAGCCTCGTGATGTATCCGATCCACGCCTATGGCACCGAAGAGCAGCGCCAGAAATACCTCCCCGGCCTCGCCGCGGGAACGCTGATCGGGTGCTTTGGCCTGACGGAACCAGATGCAGGCAGCGACCCAGCGGGCATGAAAACCACCGCAAGGAAGACCGACGGCGGCTATGTTCTGAACGGCGCGAAGATGTGGATCTCAAACGCGCCCATTGCGGATGTCTTCGTGGTTTGGGCAAAATCGGAAGATCATGGCGGCAAGATCCGGGGCTTTGTGCTGGAGAAAGGCATGAAGGGCCTGTCCGCGCCCAAAATCGGCGGCAAGCTGAGCCTGCGCGCCAGCGTGACCGGTGAGATTGTCATGGACAATGTCGAGGTCGGAGAAGACGCGCTTCTGCCCGGCGTCGAGGGGCTAAAAGGCCCGTTCGGCTGCCTGAACCGGGCGCGCTATGGCATCGCCTGGGGCACGATGGGGGCCGCGGAAGATTGCTGGCACCGGGCGCGGCAATACGGGCTGGATCGGGTGCAATTCGGCAAACCCTTGGCGCAAACCCAGCTGTTCCAGAAGAAGCTCGCCGACATGCAGACGGAGATCGCATTGGGGCTGCAAGCCGCCCTGCGCGCCGGCCGAATGATGGACGAGGGCAGCTGCGCACCTGAGGTGATTTCGCTGATCAAGCGCAACAATTGCGGCAAGGCGCTCGAGATTGCGCGCCATGCCCGTGACATGCACGGGGGCAACGGGATCATGGCCGAATACCACGTCATGCGCCACGCCCAGAACCTGGAGACGGTCAATACCTACGAGGGCACGCACGATGTGCACGCCCTTATCCTGGGCCGGGCGCAAACCGGGCTGCAGGCGTTTTTCTGACGCCGGTTTGACGCGCATCAAGGCGCCTTCAAAGGCGCCTTACTAGCCTTCTGGCATCACAGGTCTTCAACGGGAGAAATACGATGTCAGAGGCTCATTTCACGGTGGAACGCATCGGCCCCAATTCCCTGCGTGTGGCGCTTTCGGGGGCGCTGGATGCGACGACCATGGAGGTCGGGCTGCAGGCGATGTCGACCGAGATGGACGGGATGGCCCATGGCGATCTGCTGATGGTGGATTAGGGGGCGGAATGGCCCAGTCTGGGCGCGATTGGCGTGGAGCTGCGCCATTGGCCGCAGATGATGGCGATGCTGCATCAGCTCGACCGTTGCGCGCTTGTCACCCACAATCAGCTGTTCCGGGCCGGCGCGGCCTTCGAGAGCGCGCTGATCCCGGGATACGAGATCCGCTCATTCGACAATGAAGCCAGCGCAAAGGAATGGTTGGAGGAGGCCCGCCAGACGGCCTAGGCGCGGCCATTCGCCGTTGTCTGGGGCGCATTCGGTTTGGGCGGGTTGGAAACCGGGGGCGTCGGTTTTGTGGCAACCGCATCGCCCTCGGTGATGGCGGTCTTGGCGGTCGGGTTTGCAAGTGACTCGGCGGCGGCGTCTTTCGCGGGCGCTGCATCGGGTGCGGGCAAGGCCAAGGCCTCATCGGCGAATTGCTCAGGCATCTCGGGCAGAATGTGGCCGGTTGCCGGATCGAAGGTGACCCGCGGTTTGTCGGACAGGCCATCGATCATCTCGTTGAGCTCCCGCGTCAGGCGCGCAAAGCGATCCCGGTCGCTTTCGATCGTGACTTCGGGGGTGTTTTTCTTGCCGCCAAAGAGAAATTTGAACATGGGTGCACCCGCCTCTGCCTCGTGATCCGCTTGTTATGTAGGACATGCGGCGGCGCAGAAAAAGGGGCCAGCCGCGCCCATCGGCGCCGCGACGCTTGGCAACCGGGCGGCAACGGGGCAGAACAGCAGGCAAATGGGGGACGGACCATGCGGATCGCGACATTCAACATCAACGGGGTGAAGGCTCGGATCGGCGCGCTTGGCGATTGGCTGGACGACGCCAAGCCGGACGTCGCGCTTTTGCAAGAGATCAAATCGGTTGATGAGAATTTCCCGCGGGATCTGTTTGAGGACCGCGGCTACAGTGTCGAAACCCACGGCCAGAAGGGATTCAACGGGGTGGCGATCCTGTCGAAGCTGCCGCTGGAGGATGTCAGCCGCGGCCTGCCGGGAGATGACAGCGACGAGCAGGCGCGCTGGATCGAGGCCACGGTGATGGGCGACAGCCACGCCGTTCGGGTCTGCGGCCTGTACTTGCCCAACGG
Organism: uncultured Roseicyclus sp.; assembly: GCA_947491935.1. GTDB lineage: Bacteria > Pseudomonadota > Alphaproteobacteria > Rhodobacterales > Rhodobacteraceae > Gymnodinialimonas. Next base: position 1,125,700 of record CANLLF010000002.1, on the reverse strand, counting down.
CAATCCCGCGCCCGGGCCGAAATACGACTACAAACTGGCCTGGATGGAGCGGTTGCAGGCCCATGCCGCGGGCCTTTGGGCCAGCGAGATGCCAGTGGTGATGGCGGGCGATTACAACATCATCCCGCAAGATGAAGACGCCGCCCGCCCCGAGGTCTGGCAAGACGATGCTCTGGCCCGGCCCGAAAGCCGCGCCGCGTTTCGGCGGCTTTTGAACCTGGGCTTTACCGAAGCCTTCCGCGCCCGCAATCAGGTGCCGGGCATGTATTCGTTCTGGGATTATCAGGCGGGCGCGTGGAACCGGAATGACGGGATCCGCATCGATCACCATCTGCTCAGCGCAGAGGCCGCCGATCTGTTGCAGGAATGCTGGATCGAGAAAGACGTGCGGGACCGGGAAAAGCCCTCGGATCACGTACCTGTCTGGATCGATCTGGCGGCCTAGGAGGATCGTGGATGTCGCTCCGGCTTTGCCCGACCGACCGCGGCAGGGGGGCCAGCCCCCCTGCACCCCCCGGGGTATTTAGGACCAATGGAAGGGAAAGCCGGCCCTAGAGGCCGTTGAGCGGAACCTTCAGAACCGGCCGGCCGTCATCATCTTTGGGGATGTCGCCCGCGCGCATGTTCACTTGCAGGGACGGGATGATCAGCTTGGGCATGGCAAGCGTGGCGTCACGGGTCTCGCGGGTTTTGATGAACTCTTCGCGGCTGGTGCCGCCCGCCAGGTGGATATTGGCGGCCTTCTGTTCAGCGACGGTGGTTTCCCATGCGATGGCGCGCCCGCCGGGGCCGTAATCGTGGCAGATGAACAGCCGCATCTGATCGGGCAGGCTGAGGACCTTCTGGATCGAATCGTAGAGCTGCCCCGCATCCCCACCGGGGAAATCACAGCGGGCTGAGCCGCCATCGGGCATGAAGAGCGTGTCGCCGACGAACGCGGCATTGCCCAGGACATGGACCATGCAGGCGGGGGTGTGGCCGGGTGTGGCCATGACAAAGCCCGTCATCTCCCCAACCGCGTAGGTGTCGCCGTCGGTGAACAGGGCATCGAATTGGGAGCCGTCACGCTGGAACTCGGTGCCTTCGTTGAAGACCTTGCCGAAGACCTCCTGCACCTCGGTGATCTTCTCGCCGATACTGATTTTTCCGCCCAGGCGCTCCTGGATGTAAGGCGCGGCGGAAAGATGATCGGCGTGGACATGGGTTTCGATCAGCCAGGCAACCTCCAGCCCCTCGGCCTCCACGAAGGTGATGATCTTGTCGGCGCTGTCATGGGTTATACGTCCGGCGGCATAATCGATATCGAGGACCGTATCAATGATGGCGCAGGCCAGGCCGTCCGGCTCCTGCACCACGTAGGAGATCGTGTTGGTCGCCTCGTCAAAGAACGCCGTCACCTTGGGCGTCATCGCCATGTCGACTGGATAGGACATTTTTGCTCTCCCTTTTTGCCGGGCGCGCCCGTCTCGTGGGGAACGACGCGCGGCGTCGACGGCATGATACAATCGATTGCGACACGCGGAAACACTCTCGCAGTCGCAGACCGACCCGGCTGGACATGTCGCACGCAGACCGCCAATACTCCGGCCCATCGGCAACGACCGACCCCAGACACGGGGACCAATTGGGAGAAGACCATGATGAACCGCTTTGCCGCCTTCGGGGCGGCCCTTCTGGCCACAACCGCGCTGACAGCGACATCGCTGAGCGCCGAGACCCTGCGCTGGGCCCGCGCAGCCGAGGCTCTGACGCTCGATCCGCATTCACAGAACGAAGGCCCGACCACCACCCTGATGCACCAGATCTATGATCCGCTGATCGTGCGGAACATGGCCGGTGAAATGGAGCCCGCGCTCGCCACCAGCTGGGAGCCCTCGGCCGACAACCCCAATGTCTGGGTGTTCCAGATCCGCGACGGCGTGACGTTCCATGGCGGCGAGGCCTTTGACGCCTCCGACGTGGTGTTCTCGCTCAACCGCGCGATGCAGGAGACCTCGAACTTCAAGGAGTTGCTCTCAGGTGTGGTCGAAGTACGGGCGACCGGCGATTTCACCATCGAGATGGAGACCGAGGGCCCCAACCCGCTTTTGCCCAACAACCTGACCAACATCATGATGATGGATGAGGGCTGGTCCGTCGAAAACGGCGCGGAAAACGTGCAGGATTACGCCGCGGGCGAAGACACGTTCGCCGCGCGCAACGTCAATGGCACCGGTGCGTTTGTGCTGCAAAGCCGCGAGGCCGACGTTCAGACCGTGCTCACCCAGAACGCCGATTACTGGGGCATTGGCGAGTTCCCGATGGATGTGACCGAGATCATCTTCACCCCCATTCAGAACCCCGCCACCCGTCTGGCCGCGTTTCTGACCGGTGAGGTCGACTTCATCCAGGACGTGCCGGTGCAGGATCTGGCGCAGGTCGAGGCGACCGACGGCATCGGCCTTGGCACCGGCCCCCAGAACCGCAACATCTTCTTCGGTCTGAATGTCGGCGCCGACGATCTGGAGCGCGACAATGTCGATGGGGCCAACCCGCTGGCCGATGCCCGTGTGCGCGAGGCGATGATGATCGCCATCAACCGCGAGGCGATCCAGCAGATCGTGATGCGGGGCCAATCCGACCCCACCGGCGCGATGCTGCCCCCGCCAGTCAACGGCTGGACCGAAGCGCTGGAAGAATATCCCGCATACGACATCGAGGCCGCGCAGGCCCTGATGGAGGAAGCGGGCTACGGCGACGGCTTCTCGATCCAGCTCGACTGCCCCAACGACCGCTACGTCAATGACGAGGCGATCTGCCAGGCGGCCGTGGGCATGTTCGCGCAGCTCGGCATCACGGTGAACCTCTCTGCCCTGCCCCGTGCACAGCATTTCCCGCTCATCGCCAATGGCGAGACGGATTTCTACATGCTGGGTTGGGGTGTTCCGACCTATGACAGCGAATACGTCTTCAACTTCCTCTACCATACCCGCAACGAGGGGCGCGGCAGCTGGAACGGCACCGGCTTCTCCAATGCCGAGATGGACGAGTTGATCGTCTCGCTCAGCTCCGAAACCGATCTGGAGGCGCGAAACGCCACCATTGCGGAGCTCTGGGAGATGGCTGAGGCCGAGATGATCTACCTGCCGATCCACCACCAGGTTCTGAACTGGGGCATCTCGGATGCGTGGTCCACGCTGGTGGATGCCGACGACCAGGTGAAGTTCAAGTATTTCGAACTGAACTGAGGCCATAGCCGCCTCAAAGCTGAGACAATCGACACGCGCCCGGATCCGTTCCGGGCGCGTTTTTCTTGGGCATTTCGCAGGTGTTGACCAAGATCAAGGCACCTGGCCCGCCCCTCTGCCACTCTTGTAGGCGCAACACCGCGCGAGCCAACAAGGGGACAATCCATATGTTCAAGACCATCATCGCCGCAATCGACGGGTCCGACCCGTCCGCAAAAGCGCTCGAGATGGCGTGTGACCTCGCCAAGATGTCCGGGGCGGAGCTTCATCTGGTGCATTCGCCGCAATTGGAAACGACGACCATCGCGGTGGGCTATGCCGCCGTGGAAATCCCGATCACCCCCGAGCACATCCGGGAAGCGGGCCAAAAGGTCATGGACAAGGCCATCGAACGCGCGACCGAGCGGGGGGTGACGCCAAGCGGTTCCACCATCGGCACCGGGGACGCAACCGATGACATCCTGAATACCGCCAAATTGCACGATGCGGACCTGATCGTGATGGGACGGCGCGGGCTCGGATCCCTCGCAAGCCTGTTTCTGGGCAGTGTCAGCCAGAAGGTCAGCCATGGTGCAACCTGCTCGCTGCTGACGGTGCACCATTAGGGCAAGACGGCTGCTGGACGCTCTGCATCGTCGCCCGCTAGGCTTTCTCCGGGCCGCCTGCGTTTCATGCGGGCGGCCTTCCCACGAAGAGGAGCCCTGCAAATGCCCGCCTATGTCGTCTCCATGATGCACATCACGGACCCGGAGACCTACCGCAAATACACCGACCGCACGCCGGAGATCGTCAAGCGCCATGGCGGCAAGTTCCTGACCCGTGGCCAGCCGTTTGACTGCGTCGAAGGGCAACCCTATGATGGGCGGCTGGTGATCCTGGAATTTCCGTCCAAAGCCCATGTTGAGGCCTGGTACAAGGACCCGGATTACGAGGAAGCGATGACCTTCCGCCATGCGGCATCGACGATGAATTACCTGCTGCTACAGGAAGGCAGCGGGAATACCGAAAACCCCGACCCGAAGCTCTGACGCATCATGATTGTTGTTCTGAACGGATATCCCGGCGTCGGCAAACTGACGGTCGGGCGCGCTCTGATCGAGCGGATCGGCGGGCGCCTTTTGGATGTGCATTCCGTCTACAACGTGGCCTTTGCCCTGACGGAGTTCAAATCGCCCGAATTCCGCGTGACGGTCGAGAAGGTCGAGGCGATTGGCCATGATCTGATCCGCGCCCTGCCCGAGGATATGCCTGTCGTGCTGACCCATGTGCTGACCGACGACACCAGCGATTGGGGCCAGACCGAATGGGACAGGTTGCAGGAGCTGGGGCGCCTCCGGCCGCCTTTCTGCGTCGTGCACCTGTCCTGCAAGCTGGAGGAAAACATCAAACGCATCGAGGACCCCGGCCGCAACGCCATGCGCAAGCTCCGCGACGAAGCCACGGCAAGGCGAAACCAGGATCAGGCCCGGCCCCTGACAAGCCGGGGCGCTGATCATCTGCTAAAGCTCGACACAACGGGGCTCACGGCTGCCGACGCCGCCGATCGCATCGCGGAATGGCTTTCGGTCGTGTCCAAGCGTCCAGAAGACGACACCAACCCCGATCCGAAACTCTGACCCCAGTGCACCTAATCGTTCTGCGCATCCCGGCGCGGCAGGGATCCAAGGTCAAACACCCAATCCGCGGCGGATCCGCACCAGACCTCGATCTTCGGGGGCAAAGCCTCACGTTGCCGGATCGTGCCCCAACGCAGGCCGAAGAAGGCCTCCGGATCCCCCTTGATGCGGGCGTGAATGCGGGTGCCACAGGTGCCGCAAAAACTCAACGTGCGCACGCGTCCGCTCTCCGCAACCTTGTCAAACTCGGTCAACGCGCCGCTGAGCAGATGGAATTGGCCGTCCGTGGCGCTGGCCACCATACCAAACGCCGTCGCGGCGTTGATCTGGCAATCGCGGCAATGGCAGATCGCCACGCGGTCCGGGTCAATGACGGCCTTGTACCGGATCTGGCCACACAAACACCCGCCATCCACCTTCATTTCCTACTCCCCTGCACCCGCGCCCCTGACATAGCACCGAACCGGCCGTCTGCGTGCCCCCTTGCACATCCCCCCTGCGCCAGTTCACAGTTTCGTGACCATGCGACCCCTCGCCCTATCTGTGGCAATGCGTCACCCTCCGCGCCTATCGCGCGCCGCATTCGGGCCGCGCCAAAAAACATACCTCTGGGGAGAGACTTCTGATGAATCGCCTACTGACCGCCAGCGTCATTGCCTTGGCCACCGCGCTTCCCGCGCAGGCCGAAACCTTCCGCTGGGCCGCCACCACCGATCCACAAACCATGGACCCGCATGCCGTGTCCTCCGCGCCCGTGCTCGGGTTTCTCAACAACGTCTATGAAGGCCTGGTCCGCCGCGGCCGTGACATGGCAATCGAAGGCGCGCTGGCCGAAAGCTGGGAGCCGCTGCCCGATGGCGCGGGCTGGCGCTTCAATCTGCGCGAGGGCGTGACGTTCCATGACGGCGCGGCCTTCACAGCCGAAGATGTGCTGTTCTCCTATGAGCGCGCCTCGTCCGAGGACAGCGACGTGGCCAGCTGGTTCGCGCCGGTTTCCGGCGTTGAAGTGGTGGATGAGTTCACCATCGATATCCTGACCGCCACGCCGCAGCCGATCTTTCCCGACAGCATCGCCAACTGGATGATCATGGATAGCGGTTGGGCCGAGGCCAACGCCGCCGAGCGCCCGGCCCGCGATGCGGAAAACTACGCCACGCGCAACGTCAACGGCACCGGCGCGTTCATGCTGCAAAGCCGCCAGCCCGATCTCGAAACGGTTCTGGTGCCGTTTGACGGCTGGTGGGGCGAGGTGGAGCACAACATCACCGAAGCCATCTTCACGCCGATCCAGAACTCCGCCACCGCCGTGGCCGCACTTCTCAGCGGTGATATCGACCTGATCGACCCGGTGCCGGTGCAGGACGCCGCGCGGGTGAACGAAGCCGAGGGCGTCTATGTGCTCGACGGGATCGAGGCGCGCGTGATCATGCTTGGCTACGCCCATGACCACGAGACGCTGCAAAACGGCGGCGACAACATCTTTGCCGATGTGCGCGTGCGCCGGGCCGTGGGCCATGCCGTGAACGTGCCCGCAATCCTGCAGACGATCATGGGCGGCACGGCGGAAGAGGAAAGCCAGCTTGTGAGCCCCGCCATGCGCGGCTATTCGCAGGCCAATGCAGCACGCCCCGAATACAATCCCGATCTGGCGCGCCAACTGATCGCCGAGGCCGGGGCCGAAGGCGCCAACTTCAACCTGTCCTGCCCCAATGATCGCTACCTGAACGACGAATCCGTGTGTCAGGCCGTGGTGGGCATGCTCGCGCAGGTGGGCCTGAACGCGACGCTCGACGCGATGCCGGTGTCGAATTACTGGCCGGAATTGCGGGCCGACAATTTCGACATGTACCTGCTTGGCTGGTCGCCCGGCACGTTCGATGCCGAGCACCCGATCCGCTTCCTTGTTCACACCAATGGCGAGCGCCTGGGCACCTGGAATTTCGGCGGATACTCGAACCCGCGCATTGATGAATTGTTGCCGATGATCCAGTCCGAGATCGACGATGATACCCGCCAAGCGATGCTTGATGAGGCGGCGGCGATCATTCAGGAAGATGTGGTCTACACCCCGCTTTATGTGCAACCGCTCCTGTGGGGTGTGCGCAACGGCATCGAGCTGACCCAGCGTCCCGACAACTTCTTCATCCTGCGCTGGGTGACGGTCGGCGCCGAGAACTGAAGCGCGTATCTCTGAAAAAGAGGAAGGGGCCGCGCGGGATGTCTGCTGCGGCCCTTTTTGATGGATATGGGGGAGCGATGCCATGGGCGTGATGATCGAAGGCCGGTATCACGCGGAGGATCCGGCGCCACAGACGGCGTTGGGTGGCACGTTCGAGCGGGCCAAATCCACCATCCGCCATTGGATCAGCACCGATGGGTCCACGCCGTTTCCGGCGGAGGCCGGGCGCTATCACCTCTACGCCGCGTGGAATTGTCCCTGGGCCCATCGCGCGCTATTGGCGATCCGGCTCAAGGGGTTGGATAAGACACTCTCCATCTCCTATGCCAAACCCCGGCGGACGGAGGCGGGTTGGGTGTTCGACCCCGACGGCCCGTTTTCCGATCCGCTCATGGGGATCGCGGCACTGCACGAGGCCTATGGCCACGATCAAGCGCCCTATACCGGGCGCATCACCGTGCCGCTTCTGTGGGACAAGGTCGCCGGGCGCGCTGTCTCCAACGAAAGCGCCGATATCGTGCGGATGCTCAGCGATGCCTTTCCCGGCGCGGATCTGGCGCCCGCGGCGCTCCGGCCTCAGATCGACGCGTGGAACGCGCGGATCTACGCGGACGTGAACAACGGCGTCTACCGCGCCGGGTTTGCCCGCACGCAAGAGGCCTATGACGCCGCGGTTCACACACTTTTCGCAACGCTGGATGAGATCGACGCACATCTGGCCAGTCACGAATGGCTGACAGGAGACACCTTCACCGAGGCCGACCTCAGGTTGTTCCCGACGCTGGCGCGTTTCGACGTGGCCTATCACTACGCGTTCAAATGCAACATCCGCAGGCTAAGCGACTATGCCCATCTCTGGCCCTATGCCAAGGCGATCTACGCGATGCCGGGCGTGGCGGAGACGGTGAAGTTCGACATCTACAAGCAGGGCTATTTCTCACCCTCCGAACTGCGAAACCCGTTGGGAATCGTGCCGGCCGGCCCGGAGATCGACTGGAGCTAGGGGCCGTCAGCGCCCGAGATTGAACCGCCGCACGATCGTCACGCCCGCACGCAGCTGCGTCGTGGTCCCGCCCTGAACAATCGGGCTGTCCGCCGCATCGCCGACCAGTTCCGACACTTCCAGGCGCCCGCGCAGCGACCAATCCTCGTTCAATTCGTGGATCACGTTCATCTGCAGACCGGCCGAGACCAATCCGCCTTGCGGGTCATAGGCGGCGAAGCTGCTGGCGACGGCCTCCGCGGCGGTGATGCCGTAATAGGTGTCTGCATAGTCATCCGAACCGAATAGCAGGCGCGGGCCAAGCGTGATGTATGTGTCTGGACCGGCGTGGAAAATCGCGTCGCCACCCAACTCGGCCACAACGCTTTCATGGCCGATCACGCCATAACGCAGATCGCCGAACACCCGCCAATCCCCGGTGCCGTATTGCGCGCGCAGCCCCGCCTCGATGGAGAAATCCACATCGGCCAGACCCGCCAGTTCGGGATTATCATCGGCGCTCCGGCCCCGGACGGGCCGCACTGCACCACCAAAGGTGAAGCCTTCCCGCAATTCGCGGGGCCCGACATCGCCGCGGGAGATTGGACCCCATTCGATCTCGTGGAGCGAAAAGTAGCCCCAGGGCGACACATCGTAGCTGTCCGAGCCGGAGTAGGTAGGGCGAACCTGCCCGCCAAAACCTAGCGACAGACTGATGCCGTCGGCCAAGCCGGGTGCGGGCGCCACCATCCCAAACGCAACGAGCAACGTCGCCCCAAACCGCCATTTTCCGTTCAACCGACGCGCCATGATGTGCCCCCAATGGATCTGTTCCAGAAGTGGGGGAATCGGCGCGCAAGGCAAGGGCGACAGACAGATATATTTTCGCGGCACCTTTGCGCCGAATGGCCTGTTTCAGCCGCCCTTCATCGCAATCCAGGCCCGCACGATGGCCTGCAATTCGTCACGCTTCTGCTCCAGCTCCTCCAGACTCGCCACCTTGAAGCTCCGCGCCTCCTTGCCGTCACCCTCCAGCGATGGAAACGTGCCGGGGATCTCCGCGCCCTTGTGAAACATCAGGCTCGCGTGTTTCTTCGCCTTGGGAAAGAACGACGCGATATTGCCCTCGTAGATGAAGGTCGGCGCCTGCCACTTGATCGCCTCGCTCACCCGCGGATCGGCGTCGAGGATCACCTGCCGCACCGCCTGCACCACCGGTTTCATCGGATTGTCATAACCCGCGAGCCATTCATCCACATCGCTCATGGATCCAACTCCGTCACCAGTTCCACGATCAACCCGTCGCGCAGCACGAAGCTGTTGCGCCCGGTGCCGCGCCCGCCGGGGATCGACGGCGAATGACAGGCCCAGGCCAGTTCCACCACGGCTCCGTCCACCGATGCGGAGAGGACCTCCAATCGCGTGTCGACCATCGGCATCTCCCATCCCAGCGCCATGGCCTTCAGGATCGCCTCCTTGCCCTCATGGCGGCGCGTCTCACCGGTGAAGGGCTCCACATAGACGGCGTCTTCGGCGAAACACGCCATCAGGGCCTCCGCCCCAATCTTGCCCGCCTGCATCGCCAGAAAGAAATTCGTGATTTCCCTGGGCATCTCATTCATTGCATCCTGCCTTCCATGTCTCACTTCTCAAAATCCGATACCGACGCGCTGTCCAGCGCACTCGCCGCGTTGACCCGCGCCGATCAGGCGCTGGCGCCCGCCGCCCTCCCGCATCTGGCGGCCCTTGCGGAGACCGGCCACAGCTTTCACATCGACCTGACCACCAGCCACACCCTCGGCACACCAGTGATCATCGCCCGCCCCGCCGCGCGCGACCTCGCGGCGCTGACGCCGCGCCAGGCGGAGGTCGCCCGCGCCGTCGCCCAAGGCCTCACCAACAAGGACATCGCCCGCGCCCTCGGGATCAGCCCGGCCACCGTCAAGGATCACGTCCACGCCATCCTGAACCGCCTGTCGCTGAACCGCCGCAGCGCGATCGCGGCGTGGTTGCATTCCGCGCAACGCTAACACGCACGGGGCCCATTTCCCCATCCGCCAAAGGATGGACGCCATCACATTTCAGCATATCCCCCCGCGCGATGGCTTGACCCGCCCTGCCGCGCGGCCCACAACCGTTGGATGCTCAGCTTCATCCTCCGCCGCATCTTCCAATCGGTCCTTGTCCTTCTGGTCGTGGGCCTCGTGGCCTTCGCCATGTTCCGCTTCGTGGGCGATCCCATCGACACGATGCTGGGGCAGGAACGCACGATGGAAGATATCGACCGGCTGCGGGAGGTCCTCGGCCTGAACAAACCGTTTTTCCTGCAATACTGGGATTTCCTCGTGCGGGCGGTGCAGGGCGATCTGGGCATTTCCTACCGCCAGGGCCGCCCGGTGGCGGAGATCATCGTGGAGCGCCTGCCGGCCACGCTGGAACTGGCGCTGGTATCGGGCTTCATCGCCCTCTTCGCCGGGATCGTTCTGGGGATCTTCACCGCGATCCGCCGCGATGGATGGGCCGCCAATACGATCATGACCGTCAGCCTGATCGGCGTGTCGCTGCCCACCTTCCTGATCGGCGTTCTGCTGATCTACGGCTTCGGGGTGGGGCTGGAAATCCCCCTGCCCTTCACCGATGCCACGATCAACACCGGCGGCATGCCCACCTTCGGGCGCGGCGATACGGTCGATCTGGGCTGGTGGACCACCGGCTTCCTGACGACCGACGGCCTGCGGTCCATCATCCTGCCCGCGATCACCCTGGGCCTTTACCAGATGACGCTGATCATGCGCCTGGTGCGGGCCGAGATGCTCGAGGTGCTGCGCGCCGACTACATCCGCTTCGCCCGCGCCCGCGGCCTGAAGGACCGCGCGATCAACTTCCGCCACGCGCTGAAAAACACCATGGTGCCGGTTATCACGGTCACGGGCCTGCAACTGGGCTCCATCATCGCCTTCGCGATCATCACCGAAACGGTGTTCCAATGGCCCGGCGTCGGGCTGCTCTTCATCAACGCGATCCAATTCGTCGATATCCCGGTGATGGCCGCGTATCTGATGCTGATCTCGGTGATGTTCGTGTGCATCAACCTGATTGTGGATCTGCTCTACGTCGCGATTGATCCGCGCCTGCGCGTGGATGGGAAAACCGCATGACCGATACGCCCGAAACCCCCGTCAAACCCGCCGCCCCCGCGCCGCGCCCGATGGGCCGCTTCGCCCGCGCGATGGACAGCGATGTGGGCTACGCCTTCCGCCGGTCCCCGGTGGCGATCATTTCGTCCACCGTCACCGTGATCATGGTGCTGGCCGCGATCTTCGCCCCGCTCATCGCGCCCCACGATCCGTTTAACCCGGCCACGCTGAACCTGCTCAACGGCCTGACACCCCCCGGGGTCCCGTCGGCCTTCACCGGCGACACCTTCATCCTCGGCACCGACGATCAGGGCCGCGATATCTTCTCCACCATCCTCTACGGCCTTCGCATTTCGCTCTTTGTGGGGTTTGCCGCCGTCACCTTCGCGCTGGTCCTCGGCGTCACCCTTGGCCTGATCGCGGCCTATGTGGGCGGCTGGACCGAGACCATCATCATGCGCATCGCCGATATCCAGCTGACCTTTCCGTCCATCCTCGTGGCCATGCTGATCTTCGGCATCGCCAAGGGCATCACCCCCATCGAATATCGCGATCAGGTCGCCATCGCCGTCCTGATCCTCGCCATCGGCCTCAGCGATTGGGTGCAATTCGCCCGCGTCGTCCGCGGCGCCACACTGGTCGAGAAGAACAAGGAATACGTGCAGGCGGCCCGTCTGATCGGGCGCTCGTCTTTTGTGATCATGGGCCGCCACATTCTGCCAAACGTGCTCTCACCCGTTCTGGTCATCGCAACAATCTCGCTGGCGCTGGCCATCATCGCCGAGGCGACGCTCAGCTTCCTGGGTGTCGGCGCCCCGCCCACCCAGCCATCGCTCGGCACGCTGATCCGCATCGGCCAGACGTTCCTGTTTTCCGGCAATTGGTGGATCCTGGTCTTCCCAGCGGCAACGCTGCTGATCCTCGCGCTCTCCGTGAACCTGCTCGGCGACTGGCTGCGTGACGCGCTGAACCCGAGGTTGCGGTGATGCGCGTTTTCCTTTTGTTGCTGGCACTTTCGGCACCCTCAGCCGCCGAGCAGCCTCGTACTTCAGCCATCGATGAGTTTGATAGTGCAATGTTCACCATCAGCCAGCTCAGCCAAGCAGAAGTACAAGCATATGAATGCCGCAATGAGCATCCCCAATATTTCGAGCATGTGTCAGAATTGATTGCCGCCTACGACCAGTTCCGGGCCGAGCATCACAGCTCAACCTACCTTTATGGCGATACTCTTTTTCCGATCGAGATGCGTTCACGACCACAAGTAGGCGCTTGTGTTATCAACCACATCGAATGCCTGATGAGCGGCGCAGCCGGGTCCCTGGTAAGACATTTCGAACAAGTCGCACCAGGTCAAGTCGGCAACAGGCCCGTGAATGCCGGTGTCTTCGCTATTCATGAAGGTGCCAGTGATGCATGTGACTCGTTTCGGTCACTCGGAATTCGAATGGACTTCTAACCATGCCCCTCCTCGAAATCGAAAACCTCACCGTCGAATTCCCGACCCGCCGCGCCCTCTTCACGGCCGTTAAGAACGCGCATCTGAGTGTCGAACCCGGCGAAATCCACGGGCTCGTCGGCGAATCCGGCGCGGGCAAATCCACGATCGGGGCCGCCGTCATGGGCCTCTTGGACCGTCCCGGGCGCATTGCGGGTGGCATCATCCGCTACAAGGGCGACGAGATTTCGGGCCTCGATGCCGCCGCCATGGCGAGCCTCAGGGGCAAGAAGATCTCGATGATCTTTCAGGATCCGCTGACCTCCCTGAACCCGCTTTTCACCGTGCGCCAGCAGTTGGTGGAAACGATCCTCGAACATCTCGACGTCAACGAGAGTGAGGCCAACGAGCGCGCCCGCGCCCTGATCGATCGTGTCGGCATCCCCGATCCCGAAACCCGGCTCGATCAATACCCGCACCAATTCTCCGGCGGGATGCGGCAGCGCGTGGTGATCGCTCTCGCCCTCTGCTCGGAACCCGATGTCATCATCGCGGACGAACCCACAACCGCGCTCGACGTCTCGATCCAGGCGCAGATCCTTGAGCTGATCAAGGAACTGGCCCGCGAACGGCAGGTGGGCGTGATCCTGATCACCCACGATATGGGTGTGATCGCCGACACGACCGACAAGGTGACCGTGATGTATATGGGCGAGGTCGTGGAATCCGGCACCACCGCGCAGGTGCTTGGCCAACCCAGCCACCCCTATACCAAGTCACTCATCGCCGCCGTGCCGCGCCCGAAGGTCAAGCTGCACCGCTTCCCGCTGATTTCCTATGGCGGGCGGGTAACCGAATTCGCCATCGAGGACCTCAAGCGCAACTGGCCCGAGGTGCAAATCGACCGCGCCAAGGCGTTGGTCGAATGCGAGGGCCTGACAAAACGCTTCGTTCAGAAACGCGCGCTCCTGCCCCGCAACCGCAAGTTTTTCACCGCCGTCGATCAGGCCACGTTTGATATCCGCGAGGGCGAAGTCTTCGGCCTTGTCGGCGAATCCGGCTCCGGCAAATCCACCATCGCGCGCATGATTGCGGGCCTCTATTCCGTCGATGGCGGCTCGGTCCGCTTCGACAGCGCCGATGTCGCCCCCCTGCCCGGCGGAGTGCCCGACAGCTACCGCAAGCAGATCCAGATGATCTTCCAGGATCCCTATTCGTCGCTCAACCCGCGGATGCGCGTGGACGAGATTGTCGCCGAACCCGCCCGCCATCACGGGCTGCTGCAAGGCGAACCGCTGAAAGCCCGCGTCAGCGAATTGCTCGACCGTGTGGGCCTGGGCGCCGAGGCCGGTCTGAAATACCCGCATGAATTCTCCGGTGGTCAGCGGCAGCGCATTTCCATCGCCCGCGCGCTCGCCACCCAGCCCCGCTTCCTGATCTGCGATGAGCCGACCAGCGCCCTCGACGTCTCGATCCAGGCGCAGATCCTGAACATCCTTAAGGATTTGCAGGAGCATCTGGGCCTGACGATGCTGTTCATCTCCCACGACCTGCCGGTTGTGCGTCAGATGTGTGACCGCGTGGGCGTGATGAAGAACGGCCAATTGGTCGAAGTGGCCGAGACCGAAGCCCTCTTCGCCGCCCCCCAGCACCCCTATACCCAGCAGCTTCTGTCCCTGATGCCGCGCCTTGACGGGCTCAGTGATGAGGGGCTGGCCGTGGCCTAGGCCCCGCGTCCCAGACCCGGCCCCTGATGAGCTTTACCCCAGAAGATCGCCAACGCCTGCTCGATGCGCTTGTATCGCTGGCCGCGCAGGACGGGTTGGGCGAACAGGTCTACTGGACCAAGGTCGAACCCGCCCTGATGGAGCTTGTCCGCAACCCGGTCGCCGACCGCGACCTGCGCCGGTTCCTGCCGCTGATCAACGATGTCACCGTAGTGCAGACCCTGGAGGATTGGCTGACTCGCGCCGCCCGTGAACGGGACCGTGACGCCCGCGCCTCCCAACGCAACGCCGAGGAGCTTGTGATGCCGCTCAAGCGGTTCGGCTATGGCTTCGGCGCCTCCGGCATCGCCGTGGTCCTGCTCGGCACCGCCGCCCTGGGCGTGGCGCTGCCCCTCATCGGGGCCGGCCTCGTGCTCACCGGCGGGGGCATCTATACCGGTCACAAACTGCGCAAAAACGCCGACGAAGCCGCGTTTGACCGGGACGTGCTCACCCGGCTCGCCGATATCTGCCGCGAAGACCGGGACGTGCGCCAAATACGTGGTGGGTAGGAATCTTCACGATTTGCCCCTATATTGATGGGAGTTGCCCCCAATGTTGGGGGAAATAGGAGATCATGTATGTTTGATCCGATCGCAACGCTTCAGGTTGGCGCCATCGTCCTCTCGGTGGTCGGCGCCGGTGTCTATGTCTATGCGTTGAAAACCTCCGGGCGGGCCCGCCCCCATGATGAGGTCGCCGTGCGCGCCCTTCTGGACACCGCGCCCTATCACCGGCTGGACAATATCAGAACCTCCGACCGGGGCTGATTGCCCCTGATCTGATACCGCACGGGTAAGCCTGCCGCGTCGGCTGGCCGCTACGCTTATCGCCACGCACTCATTCTTCGCCGCACCAACGGCCGTTCCGGCGTGACCACCTGCCAAACCGGAGAATCGCGGAACCGGATCAAACCGATCCCGCCAATCCTCTCGGACCTACGAAATCTTGCCGGTGATCGACACGTCCAGATCCACACCGTTATCCCCACCCCCATCCAGATCGGGCAGGCGGCAGAACCCCGGCACAGCCTCGATATGAACGCCATCCACGGGGATCTCGGCCTCGAAATTGGATTCGAAGATCAACTCGTCCGGCACATCCATTCCGAAGCCGGGAACCAGATCATCCAACTCCTCCACCACGTCGCCCAGATTGCCACTGATGTTGGACGGCACCACGTATTTGCTGTCCTCCACATAACCCCGTTCAAAGGCGAAGTTCTCGGCCAAACTCGCCAGCGGCGGCAGGCCCTGCGCCACGAAGATGGGCATCAGGCTGCGCAACGTGTCGCTGAACTCCACCTGCGACAGCCGCTCGGCGATGAATTCCACGTAGCGTTGCCGGTAATGGCCGTCATAGGCCTGCAAATGCTCCGCCAACCGCGCCTCAAGGGCGGACAGGCGGCGATCACGCGCCCGGGCCGGGGCATCGCCTGCACGCCTGTCGGACACCATGCTGAGCACCATCGCCCGAAACCCGACAAGCCTGCGGAACACCTCGGTGCGGTTGTTGAGATCGGTAACAAGGCGCATCTGCGCCTCTTCCACGGCCGCCAGATGCTCGGACAGGAAATCGGCTATCGCCACGGCCAGATCGGCCTTGAACTGGCTGATTTCGCTGGGATCACCGAACGGCACAAACTTCAATCCGTTCATGGTGTCACTGTCGACATTCGTATAGGCAATCCCGCCCGCAACCTCATTGCGAACCAATTGGCGGTAGATGTTATAGAAATAGGTAAGCCCGGTATAAAGCTTTGTCATCTCTGCATTTTCCAGCAACGCATCGCTCAGCGCGGACTGGTCGAAGGGCCGGTCGCTTCCTTGCGTGACAAAGCTGTTATGGACCAGATGGCGGCCATTATCGTCCGGCAGACCAAACAGATCATCGACGCGGAACAGGAAATCCAGCGCAACCTCGGCCACCCGCTCGGTCTCACTGCCATATTCCAGGTCAAAGCTGGCCTCGGCATTGGACAACAAGGCGGAATATTCGTCCATCAACGTCCGCTCCACCAGATGTTCCAGCAAGAAGGCCGTATTCCGGCGCACGAAATGCACTGAAAAATACAGATCCTCGAAATCCAGCACCAGCGCGACACCTACATTCGTGGCGGTCGAGGAAAACTGGCTGGAGACGCGGTAACGCTTGAGCATGTCGAAGAAGTGGATCTGACAGGCGCGGTCCTTGTAGGGGTTGGTCACCTCGCGCTTCTCGGTGCGCTCCTCGGTGGTTTCAACCTCTTCGCTGATCTCCACCTTGTAGGTCAGCTTCAACTGCTCCGACGCGTTCAGCATCGCCTCGCGCAGGCTTTCGCTGGTTGCCGCAATCGTTTCGCCAAACGCGGTCGTGAACTCATTGGTTCCGCCCAGGTCCAGCCCGCTGAGGGAGATCTTGCCCGACGATGTCACCTTCGCGTTGGTATTGGCCACAAACGTCCGGGCCAGCGACAGCACGTCCTTGTCAACGATCTTGCTTTCTTCGGACCGGATCTGGGTCTTTTCCTCCACGGTCTTTCGGTCGATCTGGCGCCGCTGGCTGCGCTTGACAGAGAACGTGGCCTTCTCCCCCGGGGCCAGCCCATAGGCGCTGATCAGATCGTTCAGCACCACCTCTTGCTGGGTCCAGATCTGGTCCAGCGGCAGATCGAGCGCGATATGCGCGGTCGCCCGGCGCAGGGTCGCCTCGCCCAGGGCCACGTTGGGATCCTCCTCGCTGGCATCGGCATAGACATACCGCCGGAGTGATAACAATTTGCGGAACCGAACGGCGTATTGCGGGGCAAGTTCGGGTGTAAGCAGGGAACAGATGTCAGGCATCGGAAATATCCTATTGAAAATGAAATCAAAAAATGTGGAACAAGAAAAAAGACAGTATGTCTGCGAAAAATGCAGCACACACAGTCTACCATATGCAGCAGGTTCTACCGATGCCGGTATGCCGCCATGAGTGGAATGCCGCCGATCCGGGCGAGCGCGGGTTCAGGTCATGCGCAGCCGCAGCGTCACGATTTCATAGGGCGCCAACGGCACCGAGACGCGCTGGTCCCGCAGGTCCAGCGCCGTGCCACCCTCTTCCAGCAGCCCGACGCGCTCCACCGCACCCACATTGTCGCCAAGCGCCAAATCCACCGGCCCCCGCGTGTTATGCGCCTCGAACAGCCTCACGATCACGCCGTCGCCGTTATCCGCGGGCTTCACCGTCTCGATCACGGCGCGATTGCTCAGGCATTGCACCAGCGGCCCGCCGACACCTTCACCGCGCCCCGGCCCCGCAAAAACGCGCGGCGGGTAGTTCAGCGCATAAGCCTCCGCCCGGACATCCACACGCGTATCGCCCAGATGCGGCAGCAGCGCATAGGTAAAGTGATGCGCGCCCTGATCCGCGCCGGGGTCGGGCATCGTCGCCGATTTGATCAGCGACAGGCGCATCATATGCCCACGAATATCGTAGCCGTATTTGCAATCGTTCAGCAGCGCGACGCCATAATCGCCCTCGCTCAGATCCGCCCATTTCTGCGCCGGAACCTCGAATTGCGCCGCGTCCCAGCTGGTGTTGCGATGGGTGGGCCGGTCGATCTGACCCCATTGGATATCGAACGTCGCGCGGGAGGCGCGGATATCCACCGGGAAGGCCGCTTTCAGCAGCAGATGGGTTTCGTGCCAATCCACGAACGTGTCGAAATCCAGCCGCGCCGACGCCCGGGTCAGCGATATCCGCTGCACGATCCGGCTCTGCCGAAACGCGCGCTCGATCTCCACCGTTGCGCGCAGGGGGCCGGTTTCCACCACCTCGATCCGGGTCAACCCGCCCACCACTTCGCCGCGATCCTCGAAGAAGATGTCGATGTCCCACGCATCCCAGCTGATCGGGCGATCCTCGAACAATTCCAATCGGTTGCCAAGCGTGCCGGGCTGCAGCACGTCGCGCCCCGCCCGTTTGTCATAGACGCTGTGCAGCATCCCGTGATCGCCGATCACCACCCGCAGCGCCTCGTTTTCCAGAACCGCGCCGCCGTCGGCCGGTTCGGCCCATGCACCACGCGATACCTCTACGGGCGCGGCGGCCGCCTCCAAGAACCGCGGTGACAGCGGCGCGCCTTCGGGCAATTCCACCAGAGCCCCGCCCGCCACCACTTGCATCGGCAGGGCTGCACCGTCTTCGGCCACCGGCCCCGCGCCGTTCGGCAATTCCACCAGCCGCCGCCCCGGCAATTGCCCGCCATCCAGCACCAACCACTCCGCCCCTTCGGGCATCAGCGCCTCCGCCGCGCGGTCCAACGCGCCCTCGACCTCCCCCATGATCCAGTCGAAATCCGCCCGCGCATCCTCGAACACCGCGCCAATCGACGTGCCCGTCAGGATGTCGTGGAACTGGTTCATGCACAGACGCTGCCAGACAGGCGTCAGATCGGTCGGCCCCTGCCCCGCGCCCATCGCCAGCGCCATCGCCAGCTCCGCATCGTGGAGCGCCACCTCGGCCTTGCGATTGGCGCGCTTGATCCAGCCCTGCGAGGTCAGAACCCCGCGATGGCCCTCCAGATAGAACTCGCCCGCCCAGACCGGCAGATCCTGCGCGTTCCGCTCCAGCGCCTCGAAAAACCGCCGCACGGTGGAGGGCGTCAGCTCCGGCGCGCCCGGCATCGCGGCCCAGGTCTTGGCCTTACGGATCAACTCATCGGTCGGCCCGCCGCCGCCATCGCCATAGCCGTAGCAGATCAACAGGTCGCGCACCCGGTCCTTGACCGTGTTGCGCCCCCAGGTCCCCACCACCTCCTCCGCCGTCAGGTCGGATTTGTAATTGGTCGGAAACGGCAGATGCTGCACATCGCGGGGCGTCGTCAGGAACTGCGCCAAAACGCGGCTCCCATCGATCCCCTCCCACCACGTCGTCGACGCGGGCATCTGGTTGTACTGGTTCCAGTTCACCTTGTTGGTCACGAACCAATCCAGCCCCGCCTGCTTCATCAATTGCGGCAGACAGCCGGGAAACCCGAATGTATCGGGCAGCCATAGCACGGGCGTTTCCGCGCCCTCCCCGAACGTCTCGACGCAATAGGACCGGGCCAGCGCGATCTGCCGCACCAGCGCCTCGGGCCCCGGCATATTGGCATCGGGCTCCACCCACATGCCGCCCAGAACCTCCCACCGCCCCTGGGCCACGCGGGCCTTTATCCCTTCGAAAATCTCCGGGAAATCCGCCTCCGTCCATTGGTAGAGCTGCGGCTGGGAATGCGAGAAATGGAACTCCGGGTGCCGCTCCATCAGGCGCAGCACATTGGAATAGGTCCGGGCGTTCTTCTGGCGGATCTGCGCGATGGGCCAGAGATAGGCCACATCCATATGCGCATGGCCCGCGGCATGAAGCTGGATATCAAGCGACGGGCCCGCCTTTTCCAACCCCTCCAACAACCGCGCCGTGGCGGGCGCGACCGAGCGGCGAAACGCCTCACCCATCGGGTCGCGGGTATCGAGGGTCAGGAACGCACCGTCCAGCGCCGTCAGGATCCCGTGTTTCTCGGGCCGGTTGTCGTTCAGCTCAGCACACAGGTCCAGCGCCACCTCGGCCATCGTCAGGAAGCCCTGAAGCTCCCGATCAATGTCGATGACGGCGCATTCCCGCATCAAAAGGCGGGTCTTGTTCGACGGATCCGGCGGCCACCCCGTCAGCCCGGTCCAGCCATGCAGCAGCAGGTCGTGGGGCAGCCCGTCGGCAAAGCGCTCGGGCACTTCGATCGTGTGATGGTAGCGATCGGCCGACGCCACCGCCTGCCCGTCGATATAGAGCAGCGCCTCGGGATGGGTGAAAATGTCCCCCGCCACGCCAAGCGGCAGATGCAGCGCCGGGTTTTTCCAGCCCTTGGGCACCGTGAACCGCGAGCGCAGGGCAAAATGCAGGTCCTGCCCGCCCCAATAGGCGTCCCATTCCAGCACCGGCCCCCCGGCATTGCAGGCAAACAGGCCCAGATCCGGCACCGCCTCGGCGCTGCCCAGATCCTCCAGCACGAACCGGTCAATCGGCCCGCGCCGCAACGCCACCTCCGGCGCGATCAACCGCAGGCGCTGCGCGACCTTCTCCGCGGTCAATCGCATCCGGTGGGAGACCATGCTACCCCTGCCCCAAGGTGAATCCGGGAATGTCCCCGCGATAGACGGTCTCCGGCGTTCCCCCGATCCGCGCAAGCTCGTCCAGGGCGGCGCGCGCATCGTCGGCATCGCCCCAATCCCGGTCCAGATCCGGCCAGGGGATCGAGTCGATCAGCAGGCGCGTATAGGCGTGCTGCGGATCGCCGATCACCTCCTTGGGCGGCCCGGCCTCCACCACATGGCCGTGATAGAGCACCATCACATAGTCGCTCACGTGATAGGCCGTAGCGAGGTCATGGGTGATGTAAATAATTGAAATCCCGTGCTTATCCTTCAGGTCGTGGATATTCGCGAGGATCGTCGCGCGCAGCGACGCATCCACCATCGAGACGGGCTCGTCGGCGATCAGCAATTTGGGCGACAGCATCAGCGCGCGCGCCACGATCAACCGCTGCCTCTGCCCGCCCGAAAGCTGATGCGGGTAGCGCCCCAGCACCAGAGACGGGTCAAGGCCCACGGCAGTGCAGGCCTCTTCCATTGCGGTCTGAACATCGCCGCCCATGCCGAAATTTTCATAGGGGAATTTCAGGGCGTGGTTCACCCGGTAGAACGGGTTGAAACAGGCATAGGGATCCTGAAACACCGCCTGAACCTGCTTGCGAAACGCCAGTTTCGCCCCCGCCGACATGGCGTTGATATCATCCCCCTTGAAGCGCACCTGCCCCGCACTTGGGTCATTGAACCCCAGCATCAGGCTGCCCATCGTCGATTTGCCACTGCCCGATTGCCCGACAATCGAGATGATCTTGGGCTCCTCCCCGTCCAGCGCGAACGACATCGGGTGCAAAGCCGTAACCGCGCCGTATTGCTTGCTGACGCCGTCCAGCTCCAACAGGGGTTGGTCCAGCTTCTCGCCCTTGGGCGGGCTGGCCTGGGCCGACAGGAAGCTGTCGCCACCCACCAGCGGCACGGAGGAGATCAATTCCCGCGTGTAGGGATGTTCTGCATCCTCGATGATCTTGCGCACCGGGCCGAATTCCACCAGCACGCCCTTTTTCAGCACCGCGATATCGTCCACCGATTGCGCCATCAGCCCCATATCGTGCCCGATCAGGATCAGGCCCGCTCCGATCTTCTCCTGCATCTCGCGCAGGGTCTGCATGACATGGCGCTGGGTAATCACATCCAGCGCGCTGGTGGGCTCATCCGCGATAATCAGATCGGGCGTCAGGCAGGTGCCGATGGCGATGCACACCCGCTGTTTCATCCCCCCGCTCAGCTCATGGGGGAACAGCCGCCCGACAACCTTGGGGTCAAGCCCCACACCGTCCAGCGCCGTATCGCTGCGCGCCTGCAAATCGGCCTGCGACAGCCCCCCTTCATGGGCGACCACCGCATCCCAGATCTGCGCATCCACCCGCATCACGGGGTTCAGCGAATTCATCGCGCCCTGCGGGATATAACTGATCTTGCGCAGGCGAACCCGGCGCATCTGCTCATCATCGAGATGCAGAACATTGGTATTCCCGTCGAGCGAGTTCAGATGCACCTCGCCGCCCGCCACGAAGCCGGGATTGGCCAGCATCCGCATCGCGGCCAGCGCCGTCGTGGTCTTGCCCGACCCGCTTTCGCCGATGAACCCGATGCGCCGCCCCTTTTCGATCGACAGCGTCACGTCGGTGACGGCATGGACCACGCCCTTGGAGGTGGGGAAATCGATATGGATGTTCTTGATGTCGAGAACGCTCATGGGCTTCCCTCCGCCCGAAAAATGCACGCGCCCGGCTGACCAAGCCGGGCAGCGCCTGACCTTCCTCCGGGAGGGCGCTTTTGCTCCGTTTCACGTCCAACCAACGTCAGATGGATGCCGCACGATAAAGTGCCTTCCGGCCCCGTTCCGATACGCCCACCCAAGGTCAAGCACTGCCCGCTGCACATTGTCATCACAACTTCCTCAACCGCGGGTTGGACACCTCATCAAGGCCGAGGTTGATCAGCAACAAGCCGATGAACATGACCCCCAGAAGGATCGTCGGGAAGCCCCACCACCACCACATGTTCTGGGTCAGCGCAGCCGACGAGATCGCGTCATAGATCACCCGGCCCAGCGTCGGCACCCGTTGCGGGCCAAGGCCCAGAACCTCCAACCCCACCGCGGTCACGATGGATGTCGTGACGTTGGCGATGAACGAGCCGAACAGATACGGCACCAGGTTCGGCAACATTTCCCGGAACATGATGTGCATGTTCGACGCACCCGACAGGCGCGCCATCTGCACATACCCGCTTTCCCGCATCGACAGGACCTGCGCGCGGATCAGGCGCGTGGGCGATTGCCAGACGAAGGCGGCGATCAGGATCGCCATCATGGTCAGGGTGATATCCCCGAAACTCGCCTGCACGACCACAAGGATCAGCAAAGGCGGGATCGTGATCATCACGTCCGAGCTGACGCGGATCACGTCATCGACGCGGCCCCCGGTATAGCCCGCCGAGAACCCGAGGAAGATGCCGATCGACATCCCGATCAGGCTCGCCAACACGCCCACGTAGAGCGAGTTGGGTGCCCCCACGATCAGCAGCGCCAGAATATCCTTACCCGACACGTCCGTGCCCAGCGGATGCGCCCAGGTGCCGACTTGGCCGCGCAGGTTTTCGATGCCCACCGGGCCCTGGCGCGGCATCCCCGCACCGGTGAACACCAGCTCCGGATCCCAGAAGAACCGCCCCAGAACGCCCAGCAACACGATGCCGAGCAGCAACCCGATGCCCCAGATCAGCTTGGGGTTGTTCCACGGATTGTCGAAGCGCCTCATGCGCTTGAGCTGTTTCTTGGTGATCCCGGTCATATCCGGGGCGGCGGTCTCGGGGGCGGCTGCGTTGTTATGGCTCATGGCGTCACGCTCCGTGCCGGATGCGGGGATCGATGAACGGGTAGATCAGATCGACCAGAAAGGCGGCCACGGCGGTCATCAGGATGATCACGAAAGACACGCCCTGGATCACCGGGAAATCCTGATCGAGGATCGCGTCGTAGAGCAGCTTGCCCATCCCGTTATAGGCGAATATCCGTTCCACCAGGACCTGCCCCGCCACCAGCATCCCGATCTTGAGCGCGAATGCGGTGATCTGCGGCAGGATCGCGTTGCGGATCATGTAGCGGTAGAGGATGTAGCGTTTTCGCAACCCCTTGGCCTTGGCAAGGATCGTGTAATCCTCCCCCTGCACGGTGATCATCAGGCCGCGCATCCCCAGCGCCCAGAAGCCGAAGGTCACCACCACAATCGACATCGCCGGCAGGAACCCGTGGTACAGAACGGATCCCGCGAAGTCCAAACTCCAGCCCGGCTCCGTGTTAAGCCCATAGGCCCCGTTCAGGGGAAACCAGCCCAGCTGGCTGGAAAAGATATACATCAGCAAAAGCCCCGACAGGATCGGCGGGATCGACGTAAAAACCATCGCCGCCGGGATCGCGACCTTCCACAGGCGCGGCGTATGTTCCCACACCATCAACGCGCCCAGAAGGTTGCCGATGATGAAGGTGATGATCAGCGACACGATCATCAGGCCCAGGGTCCAGGGCAAGGCGGCGGCGATCATCGACGCAACCGGTGTCGGGAAGCTCGCCGTCGAAATCCCGAAATCGAAGGTCAGCGTGTTCTTGATATACAGCCAGAACTGCACGTACCACGGATCATTCAGGCCGAACCGCTCGGTCAATTGCGCCAGGATCGCACCGGAATTCTCAACCGACCCACCGCCCGACGCCATCCGCCCCAGCATCACGTCGACCGGGTTCACCGGCGACAGGCGCGGGATGATCCAGATCAGCGTGGCGGCGATGAACACCGTCAGAAACAGCGTGAACAGACGGTTCAGCAGATAGGAAAGCGGGATACGTCCCATGGCCCAGATCCTCCCCGGCGGGCTGGAACCGGGGCGCACCGCGCGCCCCGGCCAATCGCTCGATCAGGTCACTCGGCCCGCGTCAGGTTGTGAATGATCTGATGGCCGCTGTTCCAGTGGAAGAACGGATGGTTGTAGTAATTGTCCGCCGACGGCCAGCCCTCCCAATAGGTCGTGGAAAACGGCATCAGCTTGTAGGCCTGAACCAGCGGGATGAACGGCATTTCGGCATCCAGATACTGGTAGGCCTCCGCCACCATGCCCGGGATCGCGTCATCGCCCAGGGGCATCGTCGCCATCTCATCCACAATCGCGGAATAGGCCTGGGCCGCTTCGGTGTCCCAGCGCGGCGTGTTGTTGAAGCCGGGGCTGCGTTCGCCCACCGGCACCACATCGGCCACCGTGTAGCGGCCCATGGACGCCCAAGGCTCATTCACCGATCCGCAAGACAGCCACGAATAGGACATTGTGAACGCCCCGAACGGCAGGACCTCGCCCCAGAAGACGGAGTTTTCGACCGGAACCGACCGTGCATCCACGCCCGCCCGCTGCAACTGCTCCACCACCATGTCGATGGTCCGCGTATATTCGGTAGAGGCCGAATTGACGTGGATCTCGACCGACAGCGTCTCGCCATCCTTCATGTAATAGTCGCCCTCGCGGACCCAGCCTTCGCCTTCGATCAGCGCCTGCGCCCCTTCCACATCCGCCGTGGCCGACAGGCCGTGACCGGCCTCCACCACCGCATCGATGAACGGCGACATGGCCCCGTATTGCGCGAACATCGTGGATGACGCCGTGGTGGCCCCCTCCGCCGCGATGTTCACGATCTGGGTGCGATCGATGATCATGCTCACCGCGCGGCGCATATTGGCGTTGTCCCACGGCGCGACGGTTGTGTTGATCTCCATCTGGCGGGCACAGGGATCGGCCACCGCATAGGGATAATCGGCATACCATGCCATCGCATCGCCATTCTGGGCGCGGATGGCTTCGAACGTGCCAACGCTCAGGTTCTGCGCCGCATCCAGATCACCCGCGATCATCAGCTGTGCCCGGCTTTCCTCGCCGCCCGATTCAAGGAACACCACGCGCTGGGGTTCCGGCATATCCATGAAGCCCGTCTCGGCGCCCCACCAGCTGTCGGCCCGGTCCCAGATCGCCCGGTTGGACGCGCTGGATTCGTACACGTAAGGCCCGGTGCCAATTGGCGGGTAGAAGGCGAAGGTCGCAGGATCTTCCACGTCCGCCCAGATATGTTCCGGCATGATCAGGAAACTGCCGAAGATGCGCACGCCGAAGTTCTCCACCACGAAACGCGGGTTTGGCTCGTTAAGCGTGAAGCGCACCGTCAGGTCATCCACCGCCTCCACACTGGCCACCTGGCCGCGCAACGTCGCCACTTCGCGCGCCGTCAGCTCTTCGTTTTCCAGCGCCATGTTGACGGTGAACACCACGTCATCGGCGTTGAACGCTTCCCCGTCCGACCATGTCACGTCCTCGCGCAAAGTGATGGTGAATTCGGTGCTGTCCTCATTTCCCTCGGCGCTTGTGGCCAGCCACGGGTCCAGCTCACCGGTATTGTAATTCAGGATGAACAGCGGCTCCCACATCGCCTGATGCGCGCCGTGCATGCGGCGGATGCCGGTGCCGTCGGTCATCCAGTTGAAATTCTCCGGGTCGCGGATGGTCCGGTCGAGATCGAAGATCACCGTGTCTTCGCGCGCCACATCCTGGGCGAAGGCGCCGCCGGTCAGGGCCAGCGTCATCGCAACCGATCCAAGCAGCATCTGAGTTGTCTTTTTCATTCAAAGTCCTCCCTAGGGTCTTGTCGTCCTCATGTCGCGGCGTTCCGCGATCGTCTTTGGTCCCGGCCGCCCCTCCTCGGGCGGCCACGGCTATCGCATGTAATCCATCACCATCACCCGGGTCTGATCAGGCAGATCGCCCTTGCTCAATTCGATGGTATGGGCCGAGGCGAAATCGACCGCGTCGTCACGGAAATGCGCCAGAAAGCTCTCGATCCACATCGTATTGCGCGGTTTGTAGGTGAGCGTGCGGAAATGCATCGGGATGATCAGCCTGGGCTTCACCCGGTGGATCATCTCCATCAGGTCGGGCAGTTCAATCGTCAGGTAACCACCCGCCAGCGCCAGAAGCACATCAGTCTCTTGAAAGAAGTCCTGCTGCGCCTCGGTCAGCGGGTTCCCGACATCCCCCATATGGGCGATCCTGATCCCGTCGAGCTCGAACCGGTACATCCCGTTCTGGCCCGGCACCGCGTGTTCCGGATGATGGTCCCATTCCGCGGCCTCGATGGCCTGCACCGCAAGGCCCCCGGCCTCGCCTGCACCGCCCGCCTGCGCAATGGTTAACGCGTTTAACACTTTCGGGTCGCCGGGGATCAGATCGTGGCGGCAATGGGCGCTGTCGTCATCCGATGAGATGAGGACCACGTCCGCGGTCTCGCGGATCGGCGCATATCCCACGCCGTCCGGCGTATAGGGATCGGTGATGACCGAAAAGCCCCCGGCGTCCTCCAGCTTGAACGCTGCATGTCCGAACCATGTGATCTTCATCGGCGATCATCCCCGGATATACCGGAGATATCCTTCAGATATACCAGTTCTATATGGGTGGAATCGACGGCCCGGCGCATCAATTGTTCCCCACCACATGGGGGCTCGACGTGGCCCGGATATCGTCGTTTTCGGGCCGCGAATGGTGCCGCCAATGCCCAGTTGGATCATCGCCGCGCGCGACAATAGCCTCCACACCTTTGGCCCAGTCCGGATCTGTGATCCGGCTTTCCGGCGCACAATAGCGCAGCGTCAGGCCGCAGCGGCGGCGGGTCGATCTGTTGATCTCAGACCCATGGACGAGCATATCCGCGTGTAGCGAAATTTGTCCTGCTTTCAAAGTGTTAACGAAGGGCGCTCCATAGCGCTCCGCCTCCGCGATGCCTTTGTGAAACACGCTGTCCGCGCCCATATCCGAGGTCTCGATCTCACCTTTGTCATGGGTCCCGGGGATAAACCGCATTGCGGCATTGCCCTCATCCGCATCATCAATGGCCAGCCAGACCGTCACGGTCCGGGCCGGTGACAGCTTCCAGAACGAGGCATCCTGATGCCACGGCACCTTCCGCGATCCCTCTGGTTTCTTTGACAAAATCGCACTGGCCCAACAAATGATATCCGGCCCGATGATATCCTGAACCACGTCCAGAATCCGCGCATCCGTCGCGATATCCCAGATCCCCGACAGACGCGCCTGATAGCAATTGATGCCATAGGCCCCATCTTCGCCCATATCGTCCATCAACCGGTCAAAATAGGCACGGATCACCCCGATCTCGGCATCGTCAAACACCTGAAACGGCTGCACAAATCCATGCGTGTTGTAGTGCGCGATATCAGCCGGGCTCAACCGCCGCGCGGCCGTTGCCAGCGCTGGTTTGAAGCGCAAATCCAACGGCGCATGCACCAAAGACATCTCATCCCTCCCCGTCACCCGTTAACCATAGATCAGGCATTCACGGCTTTGGCAGACCCGGACTTGACGAAAACATGTACTATCTTGATAATGACGACCTGTTTGCACGTGCAGAAAAGCCCTTATTCCCATGCGTTTACCGCAGAAGGTGTTCAAAATTGATACGTATCTCCCGCCGGGTGATGCCTTTCATTTCATTCGGAAAACCTTGCCTGAAACGCCGCCGGTTCTGGAACACAGCCACGATTATTATGAGCTGTTTCTGGTGGAGCAGGGGCAAGTCCACCACTGGATCAACGGGTTGGAGGAATTGCTGGAACCCGGCCATCTGGCCTTCATCCGCCCCCACGATCGTCACGCATTGCAAGCCGCTCCCGGCACCGGTGGACGCATCCTGAACGTCATGTTTCGCAAACCAACCGCAGATCA
Organism: uncultured Roseicyclus sp.; assembly: GCA_947491935.1. Taxonomy (GTDB): domain Bacteria; phylum Pseudomonadota; class Alphaproteobacteria; order Rhodobacterales; family Rhodobacteraceae; genus Gymnodinialimonas. Next base: position 1,097,436 of record CANLLF010000002.1, on the reverse strand, counting down.
CCTTGTTCAGCGGTACGCCGCTGATATGGAAAGAAAATTTTTCTGGACGAAGGCGGAATTCCCCGCATCGATCCGCCTCGCGGGCCCTCAGAAAGAGCGCGCGGTGAACGCGATGTTGGCCCTGCAATCGAGCCATCGAAGCCTCGCCATGATCGAGCATTTCCTCCTGTCGATGATGACCCATGTGCTCGACGCCACGGCCCGCGCCCAGGATCGGGCGCCCGCCTGGCTGATCCACGCCGCCCATGCCGCGCGGGAGCCGCGTGTGTTCCGCCAGGGCGCCGAGGGCCTGATCGCCGCCGCTGGCCGCTCGCAGGCCCATGTCTGCCGCGAGGCACGGCGCCATCTGGGCCTCTCTCCCACCCAATATGTCAACCGCATCCGCATCCAGCACGCCGCCATGATGCTGTCGGGCACAAGCCAGCCCATCGCCAATGTCGCCGAGGATTGCGGTTTCGAAAACCTGAGTTATTTCCATAAGTTATTCCGCGAGCAATACGGAACAACTCCACGCGGATACCGGCAACGCCACGCGAAATCTGCCCCGATCGACGCCCCGATCTGAGTGGACATCCCCACCCCAAGCGGGCACGTTCGGGCCGATAGCGGAGGATCCCATGCCACAGCCCGACCACGTTTCGATTTACGATCTGCCGGATTTCGACAGCCTCGATGACGATACCAAGCGGTATTTCGAGGTCTGCCAGGAGAAGCTCGGCATGGTCCCGAACGTCTTGCGCACCTTCTCCGCCAATCAGGACAAGCTTCGCGCGTTTGGGCAGTATTACAACACGCTCATGCTCGCCCCCTCCGGCCTCAGCAAGCTGGAACGGGAGATGGTTGCCGTGGTCGTCTCATCGGCAAACCGTTGTTTCTACTGCCTTGTTGCCCATGGGCAGGCGGTTCGGGCGCTGTCGGGCGATCCGCAACTGGGCGAGATGCTGGTGATGAATTACCGGGTGGCGCAATTGGACCCCCGGCAACGGGCGATGCTCGATTTTGCGTGGAAATTAACCACGGCACCTTGGGAAGTGGATGAGCCTGATCGCGAGGCCCTGCGCGAGGTCGGCCTGTCGCAGGACGAGATTTTCGACCTCGCCGACGTCGTCGCCTTCTTCAATATGTCGAACCGCTTTGCCATCGCGTCCGACATGATGCCGAACACCGAATACCACGCGATGGATCGTAGCGAACCTGAGTAGTACCAGTGTCTTACGACCTGACGTTCATTCAGATCATTCGGCCAAGGCCCGGGCGGCGGCGCGGGTCCGCGGCCCGATGTCGCCGTCAATCGCGGCGGTGTAGAGGCCACGTTCGGCAAGGATCTCCTGGAATGCGATAGCCGTTTCGGGATCCCAGGGCGGTGTCTGCCCATTGATCGTGCCCCGCATCGTCTCCACATCGACCTCGCCGGTTTCAAGCGCGGCAACGTAATCCGCAGCGGCGCGCTCCGGGTTTCGCCCGCGACCGATCCCCTGTTCATAGAGGAACGCACGCGCCGCGATACCCTCGGGATTACCATCTTCGGCAAGCAGTTCAACCCACCCCCCGCGCAGGAAATCGCTGGCGGGCACACCCTCGGCTCCGTCTGAATAAAGGCCGATAAGATCCTGAACAGCCTCCATATTTCCCGAATTCGCGGCGGCGACGAGATAAGGCACGGCGCCGCGGGGATCGGGAATGCCAAGCGCCTCGTCGGAGCCGCCAGTTATTCCATCGCCATTCAGCAAGGTGCGCCCGAGATTGAATTGCGCAAACGGATAGCCTGCATCGGCGGCCATGGTCATCAGGCGCACCATTTCGCCCGCATCACGCGGCACCCCGCGCCCAAGGCGGTACATGAACCCCAGCGTGGCCATGCCCGCGGGATCGCCTGCCTCGGCCGCCTCACGGTAGAGGCGCGCCGCTTCCTCCACATCTTCCCGCACCGGGCGCAGGCCGAAATTGTGATAATCGCCCAAGCGCGTCAGGGCCGCTGCGACGCCGTTTTCGGCGGCCTGCTCGTAAAGCGGAACCGCCCGGCGGTGCCGCCCGGCGGCTTGGGCTGCGGTAGCCAGATGAAAGAACGGCGCGCCCTCCTCGGGCAAGGCCTCTGCCGCCGCGCGACAGGCCGGCAAGGCATCGCGGAGCGCCGACAAAGCCGCACGCTGCGCCTCCTCTGTCGGGTAGTTTTCGGCGGAGGGTTCTCCCGCCAGATCAATACATTGCGCAAGAGTCGCCTGCGCTGCCGCGCGGGCCTCTGCCTCGGCGGCAACCGCCGCAAACGCGGATTGCGCCTCGGCAACGGCTGCGGCGCGGGCGGCGGCGGCCTCTTCCTCGGCACGGGCGGCGGCTTCGGCAGCCAATGCCTCGAACGCTGCACGGGCATCATCAACCGCGGCGGTGCGGGCGGCGGCGGCTTCTTCCTCCGCACGAACAGCAGCCTCGGCAGCCAATGCCTCGAACGCGGCGCGGGCATCATCGACAGCAGCCGTGCGGGCCGCGGCGGCCTCTTCCTCGGCGCTAGCGGTGGCTTCCGCTGTCAAAGCCGCAAAGGCCGCGCGGGCGTCCTCAACAGCCGCCGCTCGGCTGGCGGCCAACTCTTCCTCGGACGGCCCCGACTCCGCCGCCGCAATGGCCTCGGCCAGCGACGCCTCTGCAAGCGCCTCAAACGCCGCGCGCGCCTCCTGCACAGCGGCACTACGTTCCGCGGCCACATCCTCTTCGGTCTCTGCTGGACTGGACAGGGCCTGAAGCGCGGCAATCGCGTCTTCCGCAGCGGCGGCCCGCTCGGCCGCACCGTCATCGGATTGTGCAATGGCCCCACTTGCGCAAAGCGCCAGAACCGAGATTACACAGAACGGACGGAGGGCAATGGGCAGCGGCATATCGCGGAAATCCTCAAGCAAAAACAACCGCTATGACGATAGCCAGCAAGTCCGGACCTGTCGATAGCGATCCGGCGGGGGCAAATCAGAAAGCACTGGCCAAAACCCCTTGGGCTGAGGCACCTTCTGCCACGCATTTCCACGGAGCCCGAACCCTGACCCACGCGCCCGACGATATCGCCGATCCGGCACCGGCCTCGCGCCCCGTTCTGGTCGTGGGCCTGAACGGCACGTTACTGAAATCCGACATGCTCCATGAACGCCTTTGGTCGGCGCTGGCGCAGAACGGCTGGGGCACCCTGCGCGCGATCAGGTCTTTGTCGCAGGGGCGCGCCGCACTGCAGGCACGTCTGGCCGAGCACGCGCAAGTGGATGTAGCGACATTGCCTTATGATGCAGCCATCCGGGGCCGCCTTGCCCGCTGGCGCGCCGAGGGTGGGCGCACCGCCCTGGTGACGGTGTCGGACCAGCCCGTGGCGGAGGCGGTGGCGGCCCATCTTGACTTGTTCGATGAGGTCTACGGCTCCGACACGGGGCGCCATCTGGATGCGCGCGGCAAAGCTCAACTGCTCGATGAACAATTTGGTCGCGGCGGATACGACTATATCGGCACCAGCGCCGCAGATCTTGAGGTTTGGGCCGGGGCAAGCCGGGCCATTAGCGTGGGGGCCGCCGCAAACGTTCGAAGCAAGCTCGACGCAGGCCCCGTCCCGGCGGAGCATATCGATCGCGAGGGGGAGATCAGCGCCTTTGTTCGCGCCATCCGCCCGCAGCAATGGCTGAAGAACCTGCTGGTTCTTGTTCCCCTGATCGCCGCGCCGGGCAGCGGAATTTTTGCCCTCGCCGCGATCATCGCCGCGTTCTTTGCGCTCAGCCTCGCGGCATCGGCGGGTTACCTGATCAACGATCTGCTCGACCTGCGGGATGATCGCAGCCATCCGCGCAAACGCGATCGGCCCTTCGCATCCGGTGCCCTGTCCACGGCCCACGGCACCCTGGCGATCCCGGTCTTGCTGTTCGCGGCGCTGATCCTGGCCGTGCTGGTTTCACCCGCGCTCTTGGCCGTCGTCGTGCTTTATTTCGCTGCGACAGTGGCTTATTCCGTGAAGCTCAAGCAGCACACGATGCTTGATATCTGCCTTCTGGCGTTTCTCTTCACCCTCAGGATCATCGCAGGCGGTGTGGCCATCGGCTCGGGCCTGTCGGTCTGGTTACTGGCATTTTCGATGTTCATCTTCTACGCGCTGGCCGCCGTGAAGCGCCTGGCCGAACTGACCGATACGGAAACCGCCGGGCGCGAGACGTCGCGGCGCGGATACCTGCCTTCGGATCGCCGGATCATCAGCCAGATGGCGATCACCTCGGGCTATCTCGCGGTGCTGGTCCTGGCGCTCTACGTGGATGAACCGACGACGCAGGAGAAGTTCTCTACCCCGTGGCTTCTGTGGGGGATCTGCCCGCTTCTGATCTTCTGGATCAGTCGAATGGTGCTTGTCGCCGATCGCGGTGAGATGCATGACGACCCTATGGTGTATTCGATTACCAATTCCACCTCGCGCCTCGTCATCGTGTTTTGCGGAATCCTCATGGCCGGAGCGATGGTGCTGTGAGCCGTGCGACGTTGATCACGCGTTATGTTGCGTTCGCGATTGTCGCTGTCGTGGTGAACCTTGCGGTGCAACGGGTGGTTCTTCTGGGCGGTGAGACCGCGCTGTGGTTCGCTCTTGCGCTTGGCGTCGGAACGCTGGCCGGGCTGGTTGTGAAATACGTCCTCGACAAGAAATGGATCTTCTACGATCAGACGGCGGGCACGGCGGCGCAGGGGCGGCAATTCGGGCTTTATTCGCTGATGGGTGTGGTCACGACGGCAATCTTCTGGGTGACGGAAACCGCCTTCTGGCTGATCTGGAACACCGATTTCGCGCGGGAGCTTGGTGCCGTTATCGGCCTGAGCATCGGTTATATCACCAAGTATCAGCTCGACCGCCGCTTCGTCTTCACGGAGCGCGCCACATGACGCGTCTGGGCGGTTGGGGCCGCTTCCCTCTGGCGGAGTGCAATGTTGTGACGGCCCGGTCCGAGGCCGATGTGCGCGCCGCGATTGAGGCTGCGCCGCTGATCGCGCGGGGCAACGGGCGCGCTTATGGCGACGCGGCGCTGAATACCGACCAGACGTTGGACATGACCGGGATGGACCGGATGTTGTCCTTCAACGACGGCGTGCTGGTGGCGGAGGCCGGGGTGCTACTGGGCGACATCATTCACACATTCCTGCCGCGCGGCTGGTTTCCCTGGGTCACGCCGGGCACCAAATATGTCAGCCTCGGCGGGGCCATTGCCGCCGATGTGCACGGCAAGAACCACCACCTCGATGGCTCGTTCCGCTCCTGCGTCGACTGGATCGACCTGATGGGGCCGGATGGCACTGTTACACGGGTCACCCCATCCGATGATCTCTATGATTGGACCATCGGCGGCATGGGGCTGACCGGCGTGATCCTGCGCGCGCAGATCCGGTTGCGACAGGTGGAAACGGCGTGGATCAGTCAGGAAACCCGCGCGCTGACATCGGTGCAAGAGACGTTGGACGCCTTCGAGGAGACGCAAGACGTTCCCTATTCCGTCGCCTGGATCGATTGCTCCGACGGGCCGCATCACGGCCATTCCCTGCTGCTTCTGGGGCGGCATGCCCGCGCCGATGAATTGCCGGGGCATTGGCGCCCGCTTGAGGTGCGCCGCAAAGGCAAGCTGCCCGTTCCCTTCGGTGCGCCGCCCTTCATCTTCCGGGGCCTGTGGCTCAGGGCGATGAACGGCATCTACTGGCGACGCGGGGCCAAACGCGCAGGCACCAGCCTGGTGAATTGGGACAGCTACTTCTATCCACTCGACGCGCTGGCCAACTGGAACCGGCTGTATGGCCGGAACGGATTCCTGCAATTTCAATGTGCTCTGCCCGAAGAAACGGCCGCGGCTGGCCTGAAGGAACTGATGGACACGATTGCGGCTGCGCAAACCGGATCGGTCCTGTCGGTGTTAAAACGCTTCGGGCCGCAATCGGGCCATGTTTCCTTCCCAATGCCCGGTTATACGCTGGCCCTCGACTTCCCGGCCAATGAACGGAGCCTTGCCCTGATGCAAACCCTCGACCAGATCACACTGGCCCATGGCGGGCGATTCTACCTCGCCAAGGATGCGCGGATGCCCGAGGCCGTGGCCAAGGCCGATCCGCGCGCCAAGGCCTTTGCCGCGATGCGCAAACAGGCGGGCCTCACAGAAAAATTCACCTCCCTGCAATCCGAAAGGTTGGGCTTATGAGCGGTCCCGTCCTCATCCTTGGTGCCACGTCGGGCATGGCCCGCGCGGTCGCGCGCAGCTTTGCGGAGGCCGGGCACCCCATTCAACTGGCCGCCCGAGATATCAACCGGCTCGACGATGACGCCGCCGATCTGCGCACCCGCTATGGCGTCGACGTGACGCTGCACGCCTTCGATGCGCTGGCCACCGGCACCCATGCCGCCTTTTTCGAGGGGCTCGACCTTCCACAAATCGCCATCTGTGCCGTGGGGGCGATGGGTGATCAGGATCAAAGCGCGGCGGACCCGTTGGGAGCGGCCATGGTGATCCGTTCCAATTTCGAAGGCCCCGCCTCGATCCTCGCCCATCTGGCCAACGCCATGGAGGCCCGCGGCTCCGGCACGCTGGTCGGCATCTCATCGGTCGCCGGCGACCGCGGGCGCGCCTCGAACTACGTCTATGGTTCCGCCAAGGCCGGGTTCACTGCGTTTCTGTCGGGCCTGCGCAACCGGCTGGCACGGAGGGGCGTGCACGTCGTGACAGTGCTGCCCGGCTTCGTGCGCACCGCCATGACGGACGGCATGGACCTGCCCGGGCCGCTTACCGCCGACCCCGAAGAGGTTGGCGCAGCGATTCTCAAAGCCGTCGAAAAACAGAAAAACATCATCTATACCCGGCCGATCTGGCGGGTCGTGATGGCGGTGATCCGGAATATCCCGGAACCAATCTTCAAGAAAACATCGCTGTAGAACAGTTTGCCGCCGAGACGGCACGCTCGGCTGGCAAGAATCCGCGCAACTTGCAACAGATTCGAGAAATCGAAATTGGCGTTGTTGCCAATTTAACACTTCCACAATAGGGCTGATGAACCACGAGGGACAACTAAGCGCGGCGGGCACCGCGTGACGGCCGCAAAGGGGCAGTGCGTTCTCATGAACGGGACAAGTTTTGCGCAGGGTATTGCGCAGTTATCCATGGGTAAGACCCGGACGGGTCTGGGCTTTTTCGAACGACCCAACGGGGTGCTGGGGATGGTGCTGGCCTCGTCCGTGATGTCGTCGGTTTGCACCTATGTCGTGGCATCCAATGTGATGGATGCGCAGCGCGGCGCACAAGATGAACTGGCCGCCGCCGATCCTGCGCCGCAACCGGCGGCCGGGCGGTCCTACCCCCGTCCGGAGGTGTTCGATACCACGGTATCGGTCGTTGTCGATAACGGGCCGCGCGTCCGCGCGGCACCGTCCCTGGCCCCCCAAACCGCAGACATCGCCGCCGCGCCTTCCACCATATCTGGCCCCGATCGCGATGAAGGCACGTTCACGCTGGTTCTGGGCAGCCCTCCGGTGATGCCGGTGCGCCGCCCGGCCGCTGAGCTGGAAGTGGTGGCCATGGCCCGCGGCATGACGCCCGCACGCGCGCTGACCCTGCCGCGCCCCACCGCACGGCCCGGCACGACCACCCCGGCCTGGCCCGATCCCGAGACCGGGCCGCAAACCTCTGCCCTTCTCGCCGCAGCCAGCCCGCGCCCAACCGCGCGCCCGCAATCTCTGGTCCGGCGCGTCGCAGCCGACGCTGCGGATCTCAGCATCGAAGTGGCCCGCGCCGAAGCGCCCGAAGTGCTTGGCGGCGTTGGCGAAAGCCCGCGCGGCACGCTCTTTGGCGGGCGCGGCGGCAACGGCGACTGCTCCGCACGCCTGTCGCGTGACATCCCGCGACGTCCTGGAAGCGCAGCTGGCGGTTCCGCCGTCATGGCCGCCGTCGGCAACGGCTCGGGCTCTGCGCGCGACAACCGGCTGGTGCAAGAGGCGCTCAACGGAAACGTGCCCGACTTCATCCGTGATCTGCAGCCCGTCACCTTCAACGGAACGGTTGGTGGACGCTCCGTTGATGTCACGATCTGCGTGACGCCCGATTATCTCGCCATCGGCTCGGACCGCGACCATGTCCGCGTGCCGCTTGGCCTGCCCGCCGCCCTGCGCGTGGCGGATGCGTTCGACATGATGCTGCCGACCACCACGATGGTCGATGCGATCTACCGTCAGGCCGATGTGCGGATCGCGCCATCGCCGATGACGCCCGGCTCCTCCATGTCCTCGACCAATTATTTCGTGCGCCATGACGAGACGCTCGACGCCCAATTCGCCCGTGCCGGGGCCCGCCCTGGGATGTTGGTGGCCGGTCACAAGAAGGACCTCGTCATGACCAACCGGCTGAGCCGCAATCCCGGCCGCGTCGCGATTTACGGATGGCACCGCACCAACGGCGCGGCGATCCAGCCGCTCTCCACCGTCCATGGCGCTTACTACGCCGATTACAGCCACGGCATCCGGCTGGTCAGCCGCACGGCCTACGTGAACGGGGAAGCTGTCGACCTGCGCGACCTTCTGACCGACGAGCGCTATGCGGGCTTCCTGAACGGAGACGGTGCGCTCAGCGGTGCAACAGTGCGACTCGCGTCACTTTAAGCTCACCCCGCAACTGACTAATCTGGAAAGAAAAAGGCGCGCCACCGGGGCGCGCCTTTTCTTGTTGATGATTGCGCTTATCGCACGTCGCGGAAGCACCGGAAACCAAGGTGATAGTTCCGATGGCTGCCTTCGCTCAGCACGCGGGAGCCGTGCCAGAACGGTGCCCGCCAGCGGGCCCAATGCTCGTGGGCACGGATCGTATCCCAGATGAACCACGATCCCTTCATCTCCGTCACGCCAAGGGTGGTGGATCCCGCGGAGGCCATCTGATCCTCGGCCAGCGGCAGGTTCATATGCTCCGCCGCGTTGCCATCGATATCAAACACGCCCAACGGCGATTGGCATTGTGGGAAGCTGCCCGCCGGATATGTGTTGGACCCACAGCCCGTGAAGCTGCCGCCATTGCACGAGGCGTTTTTGAACGATCCGGTGGCACAGACTCCGGATTGCCAGGCCCCGATCGAATAGGTGCCACTGGTACTGGAATAATGGTTGTTGTGCCAGTTCCGCATCGTGTTGACCGCTGCAGACGCACCCATGCCGCGGATCATGTCGAACGGGTAATCGGGCGGCAGCAATTGGCCCGCGGCGGCCCCCTCCCATTCATGGGCGTCCCCGATGCGCCCGCCTTCCGCAGCGCAGAGCGCCGCGGCTTCGTTGGCGCGCACCCAAACCACCGGGTAAACCATTGGGATATTGGGGTATTCGAACATGTCCGCGCAGACCGTCGCGTCGCGCGCGGTTTCGGTTGCGGGATCATACAGCGGCACCATGAAGGGCCCGCCGCAGATCCGCTCATATTCGCGGTTGCGGTAGCTGGCGCGCACCTGCTCCACCGACCCGCCAAGGCGCGCGGCGGCCTCTTCGGGCGTCAGCGGGTGCTGGGTGACTGCGGGGTTGCCCTGCCCCATCCAGCCGTTGGGCGAATTGGCAAAGATTGTGCGCACGCGGTTGATCTCGGAATTCGACAGCCCCCGGATCTGTTGCAACTGCTGGAACAGCAGTTCGTTTCGCTCGGCCAGCGATTGGGCCGTCGCGGCCCCGCCGCCACACACCAAGGCCGCCGCCGCAACGGCCGCCCTCAACGTCACTCCAAAGCCCATCATTCCCTCCGCAAAAGATAGAAGAAGTCGCGGTTATCCGGCGCCGAGATAAAGCGCGGAACCCGCCCGTTATCCGGATCCGCTTCCGCCATGCCCGAGACGAGGTGCTGAACGTCCATCTCACCGCCATCCTCGTCGTGCACGTAAAGCGCCATATAGGTGTGCTCCTGGCTGTTCATGTCCAATAGCATGGCATAGTCGCATTGATACGCCTGGAACGTGCGCGCCATCGCAGATGGCGTTGCCGTTGAAAAGTAAGCGTAAATCAGGAATTGCCTGTCTTCGACCGTCCGCATGCAGGTGCCACCGCGCAAGGTGCGGAGGGTCGCGTTGGCATCGCCGGACCAATTGCCACCGCCCCAGGACGTCACGCGCGGGCCGGGTACGCCGTCTTCGATGATGGCCACACCGTTCTGGCGCGCGAAGGTCAGCTCCGGCAGCAGCCTTTCGTCCTCTTCCCGCCAAGTGCGCATGGCGACATCGCCGTCCTGCGTCAGGTAAAGGGTCGCGAGATTGGGCCAGAGGCGAGAGATCAATACACCGTTCTGCATGAAGCCGTAATGGTGGCCGTAGTTGAACGTCGAGTAGTCGCCAAAGCGCCACGCGCCGTGGTCGCGCTTGAACCCGCCGGTAAAGGTGGCGGCCACCCGCTCGGCGAAGGCCGGGTTCAGCATGCCGGTGCGGACCACCGGGTCGGGACGGTCGAAGCCATCGGGCCCCCGCCCCTGCCCGTGCCGGTTCGAAGGGCGTGAGGACCAGCCAAGCCGCGGATGTTCCGTGCCAAGTTCATAGCCGATGTCGAAGCGGGCCATGTCGAAGGCGACCAGATAGACATCCGCGCGCCGCTCGATCCCATCGAGGCCGTTGGCACCGGGCACCTGAAACACCTCGTTGGCGATCATGCCGGGCTGCATGACGGACGCGTAGATGCCGGGGCTGTCCTCCACCTCGTACCAGGCGCCCGCGGTCATGGCGCCGGCATCGGTGCCGATCAACTCGAAGCCCATGTAAGGGCGCATGTTGGGCGTGTTGTCGAGGAGCGCGTTACCGAGGAGTTCGACACCGTCGATTTCCTCCACCTCTTCCTCACCTTCGGACGAAATCATGAACGCGTCTTCAAAGAACGCACCCTTGATCAGGTTCACGATGGATTCGCCGAAGACCACGTTGTCACGCAGGAATTCGGCCACGGCCTCCCGCGTCGTGCGATTGCCGCTGACGGGGTTGCGCACGAAGATGCTCCAATCGCAGACCGGCGCGAATGGCAGGGAACTGTCTTGGGCCTCGGCCAATTCGCCATCATCCCACGGCGCACAGGCAAAACTATCGCCATCGCCCTCGATCAGAAGCGCGGGGCCGTCTTCGTCGATCAGGGAAATATCCCAGATCTCAGGGGCCGCATTCTCGAAATGCGCAAAACGTGAACGGCCATTTGCGGGCGTGATCTCCAGAATGAACCAGGAATTCACATGGGGGTTCAGCGAGGTCAGCGTATAGGTGGTGCCATCCACGGCCTGAAGGCTCTGGTCATTGCGGAACGGCTGCATCGCAAAAATCGATCCGGGCACATTCGCGCCCAACTGCGCAAGCTGCGACTCCACGACGGCCTGTTCCGGCACATCGATGCCTTGCGCAAAAGACGGGCCGCTCAGAGCGAATGCTGCAGCGGCCAGCAGGGGAGTTGGGGAAAAGATACGAAACGGGGGCAACACGGGGGCAGGCTCCATCGGTCAAAAAGGCTCCGCGCAAAGGGCAGCATGCGGATGGGAAAGAATATTTTCGCTGTCGATGTTGCAACAAAGCGAGAGGTGACGCAACGCCACCGATGGCACTTGTGATCGCGATTCCGATGGCGGGAAATTGCCGCAGGAGAACGAGGCCTTGAGGTTCTGCCGCGCCGAAGTACGATGAACAGAGTAACCGGCTTTTCCCATTAACGAAGTATTAACTGCTCTCACCGTTACGATTATGGAGGGGCAGCATTCAAATCCTTGGCTTTCAAGGGCTGTATTGGCTGGTTCAAACAGTGAGATTTGGGGAATCGCATGGCTATCAGGGGTACGAACGAAATTGATCAGCGTGCGGAGCGCCAATCCGCGCCAACGACACAGGGCGGCGGTTGCCGCGTGCCTGCGCCAGATCGCCACGGGCCGGAAAGCGCGCAGCAACCGGTCGCCACGGGGTTCGAGGCCAGGTTGCATGCCGCACTGGATCGCGGCGATATTCGGGCGGCCCGGCAACTTGTGGCGGAGACCGAGGCTGAAACAGCGCCTGGCGCGGTCGCCCCGTCGACAATTGCCGCCGCGAAGGCCCATATCGCGGTGGCCGACGGGGATATGCCCGCGGCCCGCGCGATCTTGGTCGTGGCCATCGAGGCGGCACCGGAGGTGAGCTACCTGCGCACCCTCCTGACCGAAGTGATGCTGGCCAGCGGACGTGCGACAGATGTTCGCCCGGTGCTGACCCATCTTGGACGCGCGCCTTCGGGCGGCCCCGGCGAGGCAACCACGCCTGAGCGCCCTGCTGATCGGAAGATCTGAACTGGGGCCACCGACGGCGCAACCAACCGCGCCGCTTCTCGGTTGAGAGCGGATCATCAAAACAGGATTGCCGTGTCTACGGGAGCATCGGAGCTCGACCGTTCCGAATGGCTGTCGTTGACCGATGCCTCCGTCAGACAAGCATCAAGGACCGAGGCCAGCGTGACCTCCCTTGCCAGTCTCGCCCGGGAAACGCAGGTGGAGTGTTCCAAGCCGAGATCCTCCGAGGCGTTGCGGGAGACGGTGGCGATGGCCTGTAATGCCTGACGGAGATAATCGATGTCCTGCAGCTTGGCGCCTTGTGCCGACGATGGAAGCTGAGCCACCAGATCTGCAACCAGCACGTCCATACCCTGCGCGATTTCGGCCAGGCGATCCAACTCGGTCGCCGTATTGCGCATCAAGGTCCCGACCGAAAGCCGGTCACCATCCGACATGTCCATCAAAGGGGCCCCACCACCCGCTCGATACAGGCTTTCAGGGCAGTCGGGGAAAACGGTTTTTGAAGGAAGTTGTTCATTCCCAGCCGCTTGCCCCGGTCAATGATTGCCGGATCGGTGGTCCCGGTGATCAGGATGAAACCCGTGCGCGCGGTTTTCTCGTTCGATCGCAGCATCTCAAGGAGTTTCAGTCCATCCACGCCGGGCATGTTGTAATCCGAAATGACCATATGCACGGGCGCGGAGGATATTTTCTGCAAGGCAGCATGCCCATCGGCGCAGTAGTCGATCGTGCCAATCCCCATCCATTCAAGGGCCTGGACGATCAAGCCTCGGCTGGTCGACATATCGTCCACCACAAGGACGCGTAGCTTGTCTTTCGTACTCATCTCATGTCTTCCGATTGGATGTGTTTGTAGAGCGTCACGCCACAGGAGCGCAGCCGCGGCAGAGCCGGCCCGGTGACCCGTTCGGAATGCCCGATGAACAGGTATCCGTCGGGCATCAACGCATCGGCAAACCGCGGCCACAGCGATTGTTGCGTCACCATCGAGAAATAGATGACCACGTTGCGGCAGAAGATGACGTCGAATTTTCCCTTCATGGGCCAGGGATTCTGCAAGTTGAGCTCCGCAAATTGCACCAGATCACGGGCCTTTTGCGGAACGTCGAACACCTCCGTTTCACCCGGAACGGGAACCATTTCCCTAGCCAGCAGCGGATGCACCTGAAGATCATCCGGCGTCAGGTGATATCGGCCGGATCGGCCCTTCGCCAACATGTTGCGGTCGATATCGCTGGCGAGGATGCGGAAATCCGTCTCCGGCGCCTCCGGGAAGTCCGACAGCAGCGTCAAGGCGATCGAATAGGCCTCTTCGCCCGAGGACGACCCCGCCGACCAGATCCGAACCCGGCCACCGGCCCGGGCCCGCGCCATCAGATCCGGAAGGACGTCTGCCCGCAACACGTCGAAATGGTGCGCCTCGCGGAAAAACCGGGTGACATTGGTGGTCAGAAGCAGGATTGCCTCCTGCAATTCGCCCGGCCCGTTGTGGCCCCGCAAGACGGCGCAATATTCATCGAAGCTCCGCATGCCCAACCGGCGCAATCGAGGCGCAAGGCGCGAGATGGCCAGTGCCTTTTTGGCCTCCGACAAGACGATGCCGGTTTCCCGCTCCACAAGATCCGCCAAGGTCCGGAACGCGGCATCCCCGATGGCAGCGTTGGACCAGCGCGGCGGCGCGATTTTTTCCTGGGCAAGGCTCATGCCGCCTCCAGGCCCGACGGCGGCACCACGCGGCTGAGGTCCAGCTTTCGGATCATCCGTTCATCGATCAGCACAACGCCCGAGATGAACGCCTTCACCTGGTCTGCCACCATGTCTGGGATCGGGTGCAGCGCGTCATCGGGGATCGAGAGGATGTCGGACACAACATCGGCAAGGAGCCCGATGGTCTGCCCGTTTACAACTGCGATGATAATGACGTGACGGGCATTCGTCTCCGTCACCCCCAACCCCAACCGATCGGACAGATCCAGGACCGGCACCACCGATCCGCGCAGGTTGATCACACCTTTTACATAGCTTTGGGCATGGGGCAGCGTCGTCGTTTCGGTCCAGCCGCGGATTTCCCTGACCGACATGATGTCGAAACAGAAATCCTGCCCCCCGACGCGGAAGGCCACAACTTCGTTGTTGCGCGATTTCGGGTCATCATCAGGCTGTGACAAGGCTGTCTCCTTCCACGACATCGGGATTGACGGATGCTGCGGGGGTTGCGGGAACGGGCGCAACGCCACCGGCCACACCTTCGGGGTCGACAATCAGGGCGATCCGGCCGTCGCCAAGGATCGTCGCGGCGGAAATTCCGTCGATCTGGCTGTAATTCGTCTCGAGGCTCTTGATGACGACCTGCCGCTGATCTTGCAGGGCATCGACGATCAGCGCGCATCGACGATCGGTGTCGGTTTCGATGACCAGCAGGACATGGTCGTCAAGCTCCTCCGGTGGCTCCCGAAATCCGAAATGGGCGCCAAGATCGGCCACCGGCATCAACGTATCCCGGATGGACAACACCTTTGTACCGGGCCCGATCGTGTGGATCCTGACGGAAGCGGGCTGCAAGGTTTCCTGGATCGCGGTAATCGGGACAACCATGGTCTGCCCCGCCACGTTCACAACCATACCTTCCAGCACCGCGAGGGTCAGGGGGAGGCTGATGGAGAAGACCGTACCAACGCCCAGTTCCGACTGAATTGACATGCGTCCGCCCAAGGCGGTGATTTCGCTGCGCACGACATCGAGCCCGACACCGCGCCCCGAGAGCTCCGAAACCTCGTCTTTAGAGGAGAAGCCCGGCATGAAGAGCAGCGCATCGATGTCCGACGGGCTGAGCGACGCGTCCGGCGGGATCAGGCCCTTTTCCTCTGCCAGTCGGCGGACCTTGTCGCGGTTGATCCCGCCCCCATCATCGGAGATCTCGATCACGACACGGCCGGATCGGTGGGCGGCGGATAAGGTCACGCTGCCCTCGGCGGGTTTGCCCGCCGCAACGCGCGCCTCCTTATCTTCCAATCCATGATCGACCGCATTTCGCACCATATGGGTAAGCGGGTCCACCAGCCGTTCGAGGACCGTCTTGTCGACTTCGGCAGCCTCGCCCTTCATGACGAGACGCACACGTTTGTTCGTCATCGCGGCCGCCTCGCGAATGGTGCGGCCCATGCGCTGGAACAGTGGCTTGATCGGCTGCGCCCGGATGGCCATCACGCCCTCCTGGATCTCACCGGCCAGTTGCTTGAGGCCGTCAAGCTCCTGCAGCACCTCGTTGCCGGTATTCAGGGTGAGCATGCCCACTGCCTGGGACAGCATGGCCTCCTTGATGACCAATTCGCCGACCAGATTGATGAGCTTGTCGACCCGCTCGAAATCGACCCGAATGGTCTGGGGCGCCGCGATCCGGGTGGTCGGCTGTGGGGGCGCAGCCGTGGGCTTGGGTGGAGCGACGCGCGCGAGATCATCCCCCCGCCCCTCCGTTTCGGAATTCGGCGGCCGCCCCTCGGCAGGCGCTACGACATCGGTCCCGATCGCGGGATCGATGTCATCGGAGGCCGGAACGGTGGAGGGATCAGGCGGGGCGGCAAAATGCTCCAAGGGGCCGATCTCAACACTTGCGCAATCCGACACGAAATCGAAGACATCAAGCACGATGTCGGCGGGGCAATCGCCATCCAGCTCGATCTCCCACGACAGGTGAGACATCGTCGGATCCAGAAGCGAGAGCGGTGGGACATCCGAGATATCCGCACCAACCCTTGTCGGCCCGAGAGTGGCGAGGGCGCGAAACAGCAAGGCGGGTTCGTTGCCGCTGGAAAACAATTCCGGCTCGGCCGTGAATGTGATGTGATGGCCAATCCGGGAAGACAGCGGATCATCGGCATCGGATTCTTGGGGATCTTCCAAGGCATCAAGATCCAACGCCAGCGGTACGAAGTCGTCCGCGGCCTGCGACACCGCCTCGGACGCATCGCCGTCCGGCCCCGAAGCAGCATTAAGCCGACTGCCCAGTGCTTCCGCCGGGCCAGGGTCAACCGCGGCATCCGCCCGCGCCGCCGTCACCAGATCGGAGAGGTAATCGCCACATTGCTGGAATAGCGTCAACAGATCCGGCGTGGCCTCAATCCTGCCGGAGCGCAACCGCTCCAACACGGTTTCGAGTTGATGGGCAAAGGACACGAGCGCATCGAGGCCAAAGGCCCCCGCGCCGCCCTTGATCGAATGCACCGCACGGAAGATGACATGAACCGTTTCGGTGTCGCCCGCACCATCCTGCATCAGGCCAAGGCCGTCATGCATCGCCTCCAGCAACTCATCGCATTCCTCAAAAAAGGACGCGCGGAAGTCGTCGCTGCCCCCGGTCGTCATGCCACGTGTCCGGTTGGGGCGACCCGCTCGATCGCCCAAATCAGCTTTTCATCGTCAAACGGCTTTACGATCCAGCCCGTCGCGCCCGCCGCCCGGGCCCGTTGTCGCAATTCCGGCGCGCTTTCGGTGGTGAGAACCAGGATCGGCACAACGCGGCCACGCGCCATCGACCGAACGCCTTCAATCACGCCAAATCCATCCAGATTGGGCATGTTGATATCGGTAATGACGACGTCGGGATTGGTCTCCGCAAACCGCTCAAGGCCATCTTGTCCATCCTCGGCCAATTCAACCGAGTAACCGGCCCGGCCAAGGGCTGCGCTCAGCAGGTTTCGCATCGTGCGGGAATCATCGATGGCGAGAACGGAAAGACTCATGCAGTGCGCTCCATGTCGTTCTGGTCGTCGGGGGACGCGCCGATATCCGTCAGCGACAGACCCAGATCGCAACAGGCCGCGCCAAGCGCGCCGCTGAAGGGGTGAACCGTAAAATCCTGTCCGTCCTCGAGCCATTGCCGCCGGGCAGCGATCAAAACCTGAAGGCTCAAGGTCCCGGCAAACCGGACGGCGCCGCCATCAACCCGCACCGATTTGCCGCGCAGCGCCTTGAGGTCCGCCGCGAGGACGGGCGCCGCGGCACTATCAAGATGCGCCTCTAGATTGTAGCCTTCCGACATCACATTCTCCTGCACACGATGACCCGTCTGGCGGACGCCGAGGATCATTCCCGCGCCGCGAAGATCAGGCCCAGGATCCAATCGCCACGGCTGAGAATTAGGCACATGACGTGAAGAGGTGGTTAACGGCGCGGGAGAAAAAACGGGGCGCGAAACTGGTGCGGGAAATCGCCCGTCACCCTACAAGGAGACAGGGATTATTAACCTTTCCTCCGTATCAGCCAAGGCGAACTTGCGCGCCAGTCCAACGCTGCGTCGCGTCGATCCATGCGACGGGGGACAAGGTGCTGCACGCGACGACCCAACGCCTCAGGACCATGCTGGTCTTCCCGGTCGTGACCGACCGCGAAGACGTGATGCTCTCGCTGGCCACGGATCCGCGGTTCCGGATCGATGCGTCCTTCGCTGACTTGGCCTCAGTACGCGCGGCTCTGGCACGCGGCGGCGCGGATCTGATCCTGTGCCATTCTAGCTTTCGAA
Source organism: uncultured Roseicyclus sp. (assembly GCA_947491935.1). Taxonomy (GTDB): domain Bacteria; phylum Pseudomonadota; class Alphaproteobacteria; order Rhodobacterales; family Rhodobacteraceae; genus Gymnodinialimonas. Next base: position 1,079,643 of record CANLLF010000002.1, on the reverse strand, counting down.
AACACAGCGACTTCGCCGAGTTGCGCGCCGAGGCCGAGGCGCAGGGCGGCAGGGTGCTCGCCGTTCCGTCGGGCGCCCGCATCCCCGTCATCGCCCAGGCGATGGGCCTGCCCCTGCTCGGGTCCGCAAGGGGTGCGCGGCGCCATACCGGTTCCCCGCCTGAGGCCAGATACCGGCTCGTGGTCATCGGGGCGTCCACCGGCGGCATCGACGCGTTGCAACACGTTCTATCGTCATATCCGGCCAACTGCCCACCCACCGCGATTGTGCAACATATCAAACCCGAATTCCTCAGTGGCGTTGTCCGCCGGCTAGGCCGCCACTGCGCGGCGGAGGTTGTGGAGGCGACGCCGAACACCATCTTGCGGCCCGGCCAAGTGGCCCTGGCGCCCGGGCTGCCGAAGCATCTTGAGATCGAGCCTGCTTCCCTCCGATGCCGATTGCGCGATGGGCCAACGCATTCCGGCCACCGGCCGTCGGTCGACCGGCTTTTTCAAAGCGTCACGTCACTTGGCGCAGATGTCGTGGGGGTGTTGCTCACGGGAATGGGGCGGGACGGGGCCACCGGGCTTGGCGCGATGCGGCGCGCCGGGGCCTGGACCATCGGGCAGGATGCCCGCACCTCCACCGTGTTCGGTATGCCGCGCGTCGCCCATGAGGAGGGGGCCATCCGCGAACTCCTGCCTCTGCACCGGATCAGTCGCGCGATCCTGAACGCGGCCGAAATCCCGGGCAAGGCATCGCGGTGATCCTCGTAACCGATCCCCGCACCCTGCATGTGATGCAGGGAAAGGTCCGCATCTCGGAAGAGCCCGATGACGTGCTGGTTGCCCTACTGGGGTCCTGCGTGGCGGCGTGCATCCGTGATCCGGAACTGCGGATCGGCGGCATGAACCATTTTCTCCTGCCCGGCGACGATCCACGCGACAGCGGCAATGTCCGATACGGCGCGCGCAGCATGGAGGACCTGATCAACGCGCTTTTGCGGCGTGGCGCGGACAGGCGGCGGCTGGAAGTCTGGCTTTATGGCGGAGCCAGCGTTCTGGGTGGCGCCACGGGGATCGGTGCCAGCAACGCCACCTTTGCCCGCCTGTTTGTCGAGGCGGAGGGCTTTGCGCTGAAGGGCACGGATCTGGGCGGCATCTGCGGGCGCAAGGTGCGATTCCATCCCCATTCCGGCCGCGTGGAGGTTTCGCTTCTTGACCGCGCGCCGATCGAGCGCCCCCTTCCCGACCGCGCGGACGGCGGTAGAGTGGAATTGTTCTGAGCCAGACCCACGCCCCGGGCATCAAGGCGTTCAAACGCCCTCAGCCCGACGAACTGTCTGAATCCGCCATTCCACCTACTCTTTTTTGACTTTCTTATGGGTTGGCCATATCCAACGGGCAATCTGGCCCTACCGAAACCGAGACTCGTAGGCTCATTACCCGTTCAAGCGCGGACCCACGGGGGAGTCCGCTCAGAGGAGATTCGCCATGAAAATGACCACCGAAGAAGCCTTCGTCAAATCGTTGCAACGCCACGGCATCGAACATGCCTTCGGGATCATCGGATCGGCCATGATGCCCATCTCCGACCTGTTCCCCAAGGCGGGTATCAAGTTCTGGGATTGCGCCCACGAAGGCTCCGCCGGGTTCATGTCCGACGGCTACACGCGCGCCACCGGCAAGATGTCGATGATGATTGCGCAAAACGGCCCCGGCATTACGAATTTCGTGACCGCCGTGAAGACGGCCTACTGGAACCATACGCCGCTCTTGCTGGTCACTCCGCAGGCCGCCAACAAGACCATCGGGCAAGGCGGTTTTCAGGAAGTCGAACAGATGGCGCTGTTCCAGGACATGGTGGCCTACCAGGAAGAGGTGCGTGACCCGTCCCGCGTTTCCGAAGTGCTGACCCGCGTGATCTCCCAGGCCAAGCGCCTCAGTGGCCCGGCCCAGATCAACATCCCGCGTGATTTCTGGACCCAGGTCGTGGATATCGAGATCCCCGATCCGATCGAATTCGAACGCTCCTCCGGCGGTGAGAACTCCGTGGCCAAGGCCGCCGAGATCCTGTCGAACGCCAAGAACCCGGTTATCCTGAACGGCGCTGGCGTCGTTCTGTCCGAAGGTGGCATCGAGGCCTCCAAGGCGCTGGCCGAACGCCTCGATGCGCCGGTCTGCGTGGGTTATCAGCACAACGACGCCTTCCCGGGCTCGCATCCGCTCTTCGCGGGCCCGCTTGGCTATAACGGCTCGAAGGCCGGGATGGAGCTGATCAAGGAGGCCGACGTGGTGCTCTGCCTCGGCACGCGCCTGAACCCGTTCTCCACCCTGCCCGGCTACGGCATGGAATACTGGCCCGCCGACGCCACGATCATCCAGGTCGACATCAACCCCGACCGGATCGGCCTGACCAAGAAGGTCACCGTGGGCATCGTGGGCGACGCCGCCAAGGTGGCCAAGGGGATCCTCAACGGCCTCTCCGACACGGCAGGCGATACCAACCGTGCCGAGCGCAAGGCGAACATTGCCCAGAAGAAATCGGCGTGGGCGCAGGAATTGACCTCGCTGACCCACGAAAACGACGATCCCGGTACCGATTGGAACGTGCGCGCCCGCGCGGCCAAGCCCGATTGGATGAGCCCCCGCATGGCCTGGCGCGCGATCCAGCAAGCCCTGCCCCGTGAAGCGATCATCTCGTCGGATATCGGCAACAATTGCGCCATCGGCAACGCCTACCCCGACTTCGACGCTGGTCGCAAATACCTCGCGCCGGGCCTGTTCGGACCCTGCGGCTACGGTCTGCCCGCCATCGTCGGCGCCAAGATCGGCCAGCCGGACGTTCCGGTTGTGGGCTTTGCGGGCGACGGCGCCTTCGGCATCGCGGTCAATGAGCTGACGGCGATTGGCCGGGGCGATTGGCCGCCGGTCACGCAGATCGTCTTCCGCAATTACCAATGGGGCGCGGAAAAGCGGAACTCCACGCTGTGGTTCGACGACAATTTCGTCGGCACAGAGTTGGATGAAGATGTCTCCTATGCCGGCATCGCACAGGCCTGTGGCTTGGAAGGCGTCGTGGCCCGTACCATGGACGAGTTGACAGCCGCGCTGAACAAGGCGATCGAGGATCAGATGAAGCACGGTAAGACCACACTGATCGAGGCGATGATCAACCAAGAACTGGGTGATCCGTTCCGCCGCGATGCGATGAAAAAGCCCGTGGAAGTGGCGGGGATTTCGGCGGCGGATATGGTTCCGCAGAGCGCCGCCTGATGGCCTCGGCGGCGGGCGCGCCTGACACAGGGCCGCTGGCAGCCATCGCCGCCCGTGCGGCGGCGGACATCAAGCACATCGTGCTAAGCGAAGGCATCGACCCGCGCGTGCAAGAGGCCGCGCGGGTCGCCGCCGAACGGGGCCTGGCCCGGATGACCATCCTGGGCCCGGCAACGCTGGCCGATCAGATGGGCGACAATGTCGCCATCGAAGATCCCGACACCTCCGATCATCACGCCGACTTCGCGGCCGCGTTTCATGAATTGCGCGCCCATAAGGGCATGACAGCCGAAAAGGCGGCGGTGATCGTGCGCGAGCCGTTGGTCTTCGCGGCCATGATGGTGCGCCAGGGGCTCGCTGATGGCACCGTTGGCGGGGCGATCCACACCACATCCGACACCGTGCGCGCCGCGCTTCAGGTCATCGGCAAGCGCAAGGGCGCACCGCTGGTCTCGAGCTTCTTCCTGATGGTCCTGCCTGACGGCCACCCGATGGGCCGCGGCGGCATGATCTTCTCCGATTGCGGTCTTGTCATCGAACCCACCGCCGAAGAACTTGCCGCCATCGCACAGCAGGCCGCCGCCTCCGGGCGCGCGCTTCTCGACACCGTTCCGAAGGTTGCCATGCTGTCGTTTTCCAGCAAGGGCAGCGCGCGCCACCCGGCGGTCGACAAGGTGGCCGAGGCCACCCGCATCGCCCAGGCGGCGGCGCCGGATCTGGCCATCGATGGGGAATTGCAATTCGATGCGGCGCTGATCCCGTCGGTCGCTGCCTCCAAAGCCAAGGGCTCCCCCGTGGCGGGGCAGGCCAACGTGATGGTGTTCCCGAACCTCGATGCGGGCAATATCGGCTACAAGATCGCGCAACGGATTGGCGGCGCGACGGCCATCGGCCCGGTGCTTCAGGGGTTGGCCCAACCGGCCAACGACCTCTCGCGCGGCTGCAGCGCTGATGACATCGTGCAGATGGTCGCCGTCACCGCCGTGCAGGCCCAGAACAACGCCTGATTTTTCTTTCCGTGTCCAAGCCCCTGAAACCGCCCCGGCGGGGCCTGTGCTATGTCGGAAACCCCAATAGAGCAGGCTCTTAACCTGGCCTTAATCATCGTCTACGCTGGCCCTACTCCGACTCTCGGCGCGGAGCGATTTTCGCGCATCTTATTGCGGGCCCCGCGGGGCCCTTTGGGGAGGTTCCAGACATGGCCTATGATGCATCGACCAACTCGCTTGAAGCGCATTGGATGCCGTTTTCAGACAACCGCGGGTTCAAGGAAGATCCCCGCCTGGTTGTCCGCGCGGAAGGCGTTCACCTCTATGACCATCGCGGTGGCCAGCTGATCGACGGCTCGTCGGGCCTGTTTTGCTCGCCCGCGGGCCATTGCCATCCCAAGATCGCCGAAGCCGTCGCCCTGCAGATGACGGAATACACTTATGTCATGCCGTTCCAGGCAGGCCACCCGGGCTCCTTCGCGCTGGCCGAAAAGATCAGCCGCATGCTGCCCGAGAAGATGAACCACGTCTTCTTCACCAATTCGGGATCCGAGAGCGTCGATACCGCGATGAAGATCGTCATGGCCTATTGGAACGCCCGCGGCGAAAGCCGCCCCCGGTTTGTGTCGCGTGAGCGCGCCTATCACGGCGTGAATATCGGCGGCGTGAGCCTCTCGGGCATGGTCAAGAACCGCGACATTTTCCACGCCACGGTGCCCGGCGTGATGATGCTGCGCCACACCTATGATCCGTCAGAAACCTTCATCCCCGGCGGCCGGTCCGGGCACAATGGCGTTGAACTGGCCAATGATCTGGAGCGGATGGCCCAGACCTATGGCGGCGGCAATATCGCGGCGGTTTTTGTGGAGCCTGTTGCTGGCTCCACCGGCGCGCTGCCGCCCCCACAAGGCTACCTGGAGCGTCTGCGCGAGATCTGTGACCAATACGGCATCCTGCTGGTCTTCGACGAGGTCATCACCGGGTTCGGCCGCCTCGGCACCGCGTTTGCGGCGCAGAAATATGGCGTGGAACCGGACATCATCACGATGGCCAAGGCGCTGACCAACGGCTCCATCCCTATGGGTGCCGTCGCCTGCCGCGACGATATCTACGAAACCGTCGTCGGCTCCTCCAAGCGCGGGCTGACGGAGTTCTTCCACGGCTACACCTATTCGGGCCACCCCGCCGCCTGCGCCGCGGGCAACGCGATGATGGATATCCTTGCCGAGGAAGACCTGATCGCGCGCGCCGACGCGCTGATCCCCTATTTCGAGAGCGCCCTGATGGACGGTCTCAAGGATCACGAGATGATCAAGGATATCCGCGTTGCAGGCCTGATGGCGGGCGTTGAGGTCCACGCCGAAGGCGGCCCCGGAATGCGCGGGACGGAGCTTCAGAAGCGGATGTTCTGGCAGGGCCTGTCTGTAAAGTTCACTGGCGACAACGCGATCCTCGCACCCCAGTTCATCGCGGAGCGTCACCACGTGGACGAGATCATCGACCGGTTCCGCAAAACGCTTGACGATATGCGCGCCAACGGCTGACCATTCCGGGCGGGGCTTGCAAGGGTCCCGCCCTTTTTCTGCACGCCATAACCGACCGGGTCCCTCACATGTCCAAAGTCCCCACCCACGCGCGCGTTGTCATCGTCGGCGGCGGCGTCGCCGGATGTTCCGTGGCGTATCACCTGACAAAACTTGGCTGGACGGATGTGGTCCTGTTGGAGCGCAAGCGCCTGACCTCCGGCACCACGTGGCACGCGGCGGGCCTGATCGCGCAGCTGCGCGCCACCAAGAACATGACGCGGCTGGCGAAGTACTCGCAGGAACTCTACGGCAACCTTGAGGCGGAAACCGGCGTGGCCACGGGCTTCCGCCGCTGCGGCTCCATCACCATGGCGCTGACCGAGTACCGGGCCGAGGAAATCCGGCGGCAGGCCTCCATGGCGCGCAGCTTCGGCGTGGAGGTAGAGGAGATCGATGCCGCCGAAGTGCTGCGCCACTACCCCCATGTGAATACCGAGGGCATGACGGCCGCCGTCTGGCTGCCGCTCGACGGCCAGGGCGACCCGGCCAATATCGCGCTTTCCATGGCCAAAGGCGCCCGAATGAGCGGCGCTACGGTGCTGGAAAACGTGAAGGTCACTGGTGTCGACACGACAGACGGAAAGGTTAACGGCGTTAACTGGGAGGCCGACGGCGAAAGCGGCACGATCAACACCGATATCGTGGTGAATTGCGCCGGAATGTGGGCGCGCGATTTCGGGCAGATGGCAGGCGTGAATGTGCCCCTGCAAGCTTGCGAACACTTCTACATCGTCACCGAGAATATCCCGGAACTCAAACAGCTTCCCGTGCTGCGCGTGCCAGATGAGTGCGCGTACTACAAGGAAGACGCGGGCAAAATGCTTCTGGGCGCGTTTGAGCCTGTCTCCAAACCCTGGGGCCCGATCCCAGAAGATTTCGAATTCGATCAGCTGCCCGAGGATTTCGACCATTTCGAGCCGATCCTTGAGGCCGCCTGCGAACGCCTGCCGATGCTGGCCGAGGCCGGCATTCACACCTTTTTCAACGGCCCCGAAAGCTTCACGCCCGACGATGCTTACCATATGGGCCCGGCACCGGAGGTCGAGGGCTACTGGGTTTGCGCCGGATTCAACTCCATCGGCATTCAATCCGCCGGTGGCGCCGGTTGGGCGCTGGCGGAATGGATGGAAAACGGCATCCCGCCCTTCGATGTGGGCGATGTGGATATCCGTCGGATGCAACCGTTCCAGCGCAACCAGCGCTATCTCAAGGAACGCGCGACCGAGACGCTTGGGCTGCTTTATGCGGACCATTACCCGAACCGCCAGAAGGCCACCGCCCGGGGCGTGCGCCGCTCGCCGCTCCACGAACATCTGAAATCCTACGGTGCCGTGTTCGGCGAACTTGCCGGGTGGGAACGCGCGAACTGGTTCGCCAATCCCGGTCAGGACCCGGAATACAAATACGACTGGAAGGGCCAGAACTGGTTCTGGAACCAGCGCCAGGAACATGACGCGGTGCGCAATACCGTCGGCATGTATGACATGTCGTCCTTCGGCAAGATCCGCGTCGACGGCCCCGATGCGGAGGCCTTCCTGAACCGCATGGCGGGCGGCAACATGTCGGTGCCGGTTGGCAAGATCGTCTATACCCAATTCCTCAACGACCGCGCGGGGATCGAGGCGGATGTGACCATCACCCGCCTCGCGCGCGACAGCTATTTCATCGTGACCCCGGCCGCCACGCTGATCCGCGACATGGCATGGCTGAAGATGAACCGGCGTGATGAGGTTGTGGTGATTTCCGACGCCACAGCGTCAGAGGCCGTCATCTGCGTGATGGGCCCCAACGCCCGCGCGCTGATGCAGGCTGTCAGCCCCCATGATTGGTCGAACGAGGCCTTCCCGTTCGGCACCGCACAGAGTGTCGAAATCGGCCTTGGCATCGCGCGGGCGCACCGGGTGACCTATGTGGGTGAGCTGGGGTGGGAACTGTATGTAAGCGCCGATCAGGCCGCCCACGTGTTTGAAACGCTGCATGAGGCAGGCGCGGATCACGGGCTGCGGCTTTGCGGCCTGCACATGATGGACTCTGCCCGGATCGAAAAGGCCTTCCGTCACTTCGGCCATGACATCACCGGCGAAGATCACGTGCTGGAGGCCGGTCTTGGCTTCGCCGTCTCCAAACAGAAAAACAACTTCATTGGCGCGGATGCCGTTGCGCGCAAGCGGGACGAGGGGCTGCAGATGCGGATGGTGCAGTTCAAGCTGACCGATCCCGACGCGATGCTGTTCCATGCCGAGCCCATCGTGCGCAATGGCGATGTCGTCAGCTACATCACCTCGGGCAATTACGGGCACACTCTGGGAGGCGCCATCGGCCTTGGGTACGTCCCCTGCCCCGGCGAAAAACCCGATGATGTCCTGGCATCAAGCTACGAGATCGAGGTGGCGGGCACACGCGTGGCGGCGGAGGCGAGCCTCAAGCCCATGTACGATCCGAAATCGGAGAAGGCGCGGGCTTAGGAAAGCCGTATACGACTGGACGGTCCCGGGCTCACCTCATTACCACGGTGTTATCCGACCTGCTCCCTGATTGCCTCGGCGATCAGGGCGACGCCGTCGGGGATCAGCGCCGTTTCGATGGTCGCGAAGCCTAGGCGTACCCGGTTTTTCGGCGCATCGTCCGCCGCATAGAAGGCCGACCCCGCCTCCACCAGCACGCCCCTGTCCTTCAACGCCAGCGCCAGGGCATCCGCATCAAGCCCGTCCGGCCCCCGCAACCACAGCGTCGTGCCCCCCGTTACCCGCTTCAGCGCCGGCTTCAGGCCATGGGCCGCCAGGGCCTCGCGCAGCACCTCGTTGCGGCGGGACATCCGCATCCGCATCCGCCGCGAATGGCTGTTGTAATGCCCCTCCGACAGGAAATAGGCCACCGTGCGCTGGGTCAGGCCCGGCGGGTGGCGCTCGGACAGGGTCCGGATCGCGCGGGCATGGTCCACCACATGCGGTTCCGCCGTCAGGTAGCCCAGGCGCAGACCGGGAAAGATCGATTTCGAGAAGCTGCCGATATAGACGACCCGCCCCCTCAGATCGAGCGACTTGAGCGCCGGGAGCGACGGCGACGCGTAGCTCATCTCGTAGTCGTAATCGTCTTCGATCACGATGAAATCCTCGGCCTCGGCCCGTTCCAGCAGGGCCCGGCGTCGCGCCATGGACATGGTCGCACCGGTCGGCGCCTGGTGCGATGGCGTCACGAACACAGCGTCCATCCCCGCCGGGATCTCCGCCACCTTCAGCCCCTCCCGGTCCACCGGCACCGGATGGATCTCTAGCCCCTGTTGGTGCAGGAGGTTGCGCAGTTCCGGATAGCCCGGCTCCTCCATCGCAACACGGCCACCCCTGCGCCCGAACAGCACCTGCACCATCAGCCACAGGGCGTTTTGCGCGCCAGCCGTCACCAGAACATCGTCGATCGATGCGGCCACCCCGCGCCCCGAGACCGACCGGCGCACGATCTGCTCCACCAGAAACGGATCATCGCGGTCGCTTGCGTCATCGGCGATCTGCTCGAAATGGCGTTTGCCCAGGGCGCGCCGCACGCAATCGCGCCAATCATCCACGGGAAACCGTGCGACATCAGGCTCGCCGAAGATGAACGGATATTTGAACCGCCGCCAATCGGCGGGCGTGGCCTGCGCACCCAGTGCGGCGGGCGGCGGCCCCAGGCGACCCGCCCAATCCAACCGGTCGCCGGGCACTGTTTTGCCGGGTTTTACCACCTCCATCCGCGTCGGTGCGTCGGGCGCCACGAAATAGCCGGACCGGGCAACTGACACGATGTACCCCGTTGCCAGAAGGCTATCATAGGCCAGGCTCACCGTGATCCGGCTGATGCCCAGATGCTTGGCCAGGGCACGCGTTGCGGGGAGCCGGTCACCCGGCGAAAACCGTCTGTCCCAGATCGCGCGGGTGATCGCATCCTTCAGACGCGTCTGCAGCCCGACATTGGCGTCTTCGGGCAGGAAGATGTGGTGTTCGGAAATGATGGCCATATGGAATCTCGGCTTTGATAAGGCCAGCATGGTCGCGTCAGGGGCCATGGGCAAGACGTGACGGGTTGGAGGATCAGGATTTTCGATGCAATCTGGCCGACATGATCAGCCATTCCATCAACCTCAAGCAGCTTGAGGCCTTTGTCGCGGTGATCGACCTCGGTACGTTCCGCGCCGCCGCCACTCATCTGGGCACAACGCAACCCAGCATCTCGGCCCGGATCTCGACATTGGAGGATGCGTTGGGCAGCACGCTGATGCTGCGCGACGCGGGCTCGGTGCGGTTGACTGAAGCGGGCGAGCGCCTTTTGCCCAAAGCGCGCGCCGTTCTGGAGGCCGCGATTGCCGTGGTGGAGGAAGCCGGGCGGCGCGACCTGATCGAAGGCCGCCTGCGGATCGGCGTCAGCGAATTGGTCGCCGTGACATGGGCGCAAGACCTGATGCGCGCCCTGCGCGCGGCCTACCCGGCCGTTAACCTTGAGCTGGCCGTGGCGCTTGCCCGCGACCTGGATCGTGACCTGGCCTCAGGGCGTCTGGACCTTGCGATCTACAACACGCCCTTCGACCATGCCGAGGCAACCGCGATCCCCCTGGGCGAATGCGCCTATATCTGGGTGGCGGCGCCGGATCTGGCAGGGCCGCTCCCATCGGAACCCGCGCTTGGCGACCTTCTGGACCAGACAATCTTGACCCACGGCAAACCGACCGCCGCGGTGGCCGAATTCGAAAGCGCCTGTGCCGCCCGCGGCCTGTCGGCGCGGCAGGTGGTGCAATCCACCTCGCTCACCTCCACCTTTCAGATGGCGCTCGGCGGGATGGGCCTCGCGCTACTGCCGCGCGCCCTTGTCGCGCCCGCACTCCGGGATGGGGCATTGGCCGAGATCCCCTGCGATTGGCACCCCGAGCCGCTGCGGTTTTACGCCCGGTACGATCGGACGCGCGCCTCCCCCATGGCGCGGCAAGGGGCGGCAATGGCCTGTCGATTGGCCCAGGAGGATCAGGATTTTCTATCGTAGTGATCCTATAAAATAATTGGACGTGATCTTCTGCCTGCGCCACCCTCCCGCAAAATGCTTCCGGGAGGCCATGATGACCACATCCACCAACCGCCTTGGCGTCGATATCGGCGGCACTTTCACCGACGTCGTGTTGGAAACGCCGCGGGGCCTGCATTCCATCAAGGTGCTGACGACCTATTCCGCCCCGGAAGACGCGATTTTGGACGGTATGGCGCAGGTCTGCGCCAAGGCCGGGCTTGACCCGTCGGATCTCGATCAGATCATCCACGGCACAACGCTCGCCACCAATGCGCTGATCGAACGGCGCGGCGCGAAGACAGCGTTGATCACCACCGAAGGGTTTCGCGATGTCATTGAAATGCGAACGGAATCCCGGTTTGAACAATATGATCTGAACCTTGTCCTGCCCGACCCGCTGCTGCCGCGACAGCGACGCTATACGGTGAAGGAACGCGTCGATGCGCGCGGGAAGATGCTGATTGATCTGGACAGGACGGAGGTTGAGGCGCTGGTAGATCGCCTGATCTTCGCGAGATATGACAGCGTCGCGGTGGGCCTGCTGCACGCCTACCTCAACCCCGCCCATGAACGCCTGATCGGGGAGATTCTGGCACAAAAGATGCCGGACGCGATGGTGTCGCTCTCCTCCGATGTCTCCCCCCAGATGCGGGAGTATGAGCGCTTCAACACGACCATCGCAAACGCCTATATCAAGCCGCTGATGAAGTCGTATCTGGGCCGGTTGGAGGGGCGTTTGCGCGACGCGGGCGCGGACTGCCCGATCTTCCTGATGCATTCGGGCGGCGGGATCATTTCGCTGGCCGATGCGGCGGAATTCCCCGTCAGGCTTGTGGAATCCGGCCCCGCGGGCGGGGCGATCTTTGCGGCGGATATTGCCGCAAGGCACGAAATTGATAAGGTTTTGTCCTTCGATATGGGCGGCACCACCGCCAAGATCTGCCTGATCAAGAACCAGACGCCCAAGACCGCGCGGGTCTTTGAAGTGGCGCGCTCCTACCGGTTCAAGAAGGGATCGGGCATGCCGATTTCCATCCCGGTGATCGACATGGTGGAGATCGGGGCGGGCGGCGGCTCGCTGGCCCATGTGGACGCGATGGGCCAGATCCGCGTGGGCCCCGAAAGTGCGGGATCCGAGCCGGGGCCTGCCTGCTATGGACGCGACGGGAAAAAGCCCGCCGTCACCGACGCGGATTTGATCCTGGGCAAGCTGGACCCGGACAATTTCGCGGGCGGCTCCATTCCGCTTTATCCGGAGGCGTCCAAGGCCGCGATGGATGCGGTGATCGGCGACCGCCTGAACATGGATGCGACGGAGGCGGCCTGGGGGTTGGCCGAAGTGGTCGATGAAAACATGGCCAATGCGGCGCGGGTCCATGCTGTGGAAAATGGCGAAGACCTCAGCGAATACACGATGATCGCCTTTGGCGGCGCGGCCCCGCTGCACGCGGCCCGCTTGTGCGAGAAACTGGGTGTGTCGACTTGCCTGATTCCCGAAGGTGCGGGCGTGGGCTCCGCCATCGGGTTCCTGCGCGCGCCGTTCAGTTTCGAGGCCAACCGGTCGGTCTTCATGCGGATGTCCGGGTTTGACGCGGCTCGCGTCAGCGTCCTTTTCACGGAGATGGAGGAGGAAGCCACACGCTTCGTGCGGTCGTGCGACGCAAGCGCTGACGTGTTGACCAGCCATCGTGTCTACATGCGCTATGCGGGCCAGGGTTGGGAAATTCCCGTCGATCTGCCACCCGATCTGGCCGCCGCCCCCGATGGCGACGCGATCCTCGCGCTGTTCGAGGCGGAGTACACGCGCCTCTTCGGGCGGGTCGTGGCGGATATGGCGGTGGAAATCACCGTCTGGTCGGTCAATGCCTACACGGCCACGGGTGCCGCACCGCCGGAGCCAGCACCTGCAGAAGTGGTGGACGTTCCGATGGGCGAAACCCGCGCTCTGTTCGACCCGGGACTCGGGCGCAGCGTTGACGCCGGTTTGATCGACCGGGATGCGATGCCCGTGGGCGGCGTGGTCAAGGGTCCTGCCCTGCTGACGGAACGGGAGACGACAATCGTGGTCCCCTCCAGCCGCGATGTCACGAAATCCCATGACGGCACCTTGATCTTGCGCGAAGCTGGCGCGGTTGCGCGGGCAGAGGCCGGGCGGGTGGCCTATCAAGTGATGTGGAATCGGTTGATCTCAGTCGTGGAAGAGCAGGCGCAAGCCCTTGTTCGCACGGCCTTTTCCACATCCGTGCGGGAGGCCGGGGATCTCTCCGCCGGGGTCTACGATAGGCAGGGACGCATGCTGGCCCAAGCCGTGACCGGCACGCCGGGCCATGTGAACGCCATGGCCGATGCCGTGGCGCATTTCATCCGGCGCATCGGGCGGCAGCAGATGTTCGAGGGTGACGTCTATATCACCAATGACCCGTGGGAAGGCACCGGGCACCTGCATGATATCACGATGGTGACGCCGTCTTTCCATCATGGCCAACTGGTCGGGTTCTTCGCCTGCACCGCCCATATCGTGGATATCGGCGGGCGTGGATTCGGGGCCGATGCGGCGTCGATCTACGAGGAAGGCCTGCAGATCCCGATCATGAAATTCGCCGAGCGCGGCGACGTGGACCAAACGCTGGTGCGCATCATTCGCGGCAATGTGCGGGAGCCCGATCAGCTGATCGGAGACATCTATGCGCTGGCGACCTGCAATGAGATCGGGCACCGGCGACTGATTGATATGATGGAGGAATTCGGGCTGGCGGATCTGACCGGAATTGCCGATTTCATCCTGGACAGCTCGCGCCAAGCGACGATTGACCGGATTGCGGCCCTGCCTCAGGAGGTGGCGGATGGGGAGATGGTGATCGACGGCTTCGACGCGCCGATCACGTTGAAGGTGCAGCTACGCATTGAAGGCGACCGGATCGTCAGTGATTGGGCCGGGACCAGTGGGTTGGACAAGAAAGGCATCAACGTGCCGCTGGTCTACACCAAGGCCTATGCCTGCTACGCGCTGAAATGCGCCATCGCGCCCGAGATCCCGAACAACCACGCCTCATTGGCGCCGTTCGAGATCACCGCGCCGGAGGATTCCATCGTCAACGCGGTGCACCCCGCCCCGGTCGCACTGCGCCACATCATCGGGCATTTTGTGCCGGATGTGGTCTATGACGCGCTCGACAAGGTTTTGCCCGGCGTGGTGCCTGCCGAAGGCGCGGGATGTTTGTGCAATTTCCAGGTGTCCCTGCGGCCCCGTACCGACGCCCCCGCCCCGCCGGAGGCGCGGCGGTCCGAGGTGCTGACATTCAATTCCGGCGGCTCCGGTGCGCGGCCTGCGGTGGACGGGCTGAACGCGACGGCGTTTCCGTCAGGCGTGATGACCATGCCGGTGGAGGCCACGGAACATGCGGGCCCCGTGATGATCTGGCGCAAGGAACTGCGGCCCGACAGCGGCGGCGTGGGCGAGACGCGCGGCGGTTTGGGTCAGGTGATGGAGGTTGGGGCCGTCGAGGGGCACGAGTTCGACATCCAGGCGATGTTTGACCGGGTGGATCATCCGGCACGCGGGCGACGGGGCGGCAAAGCCGGTGCGCCGACATTTATCGGACGCTCGGACGGGGCCAAAATGCGCGGAAAAGGCAAGCAATTCGTGCCCCATGGGGCGCGGGTTCAGATGGAATTTCCCGGCGGTGCGGGATATGGCGCACCGAAGGGGAGAGACGTTCGAAAAGTGCAACAAGATCTTGCGAAAGGGTACATATCAGCCCAAATCGCGCGGGATGAATATGGAATTTCGGAAAGCGATGTGGCCAAAATCGAGGCCGCGATGGCCCGCGGCGAAGAGATTTAGGAGAGAAACATGGCAGATGTGAAGGTTGCGCTGATCACAGCGGGTGGATCGGGCATGGGCGCGGACAGCGCCCGGGCCTTGGCGGCCGATGGGTTCAAGGTTGGGATCCTGTCTTCGTCGGGAAAGGGCGAGGCCCTGGCGCAGGAATTGGGCGGTGTGGGTGTGACCGGCACCAACCGCTCGGATGACGACCTGCAAGCGCTGGTCGACAAGGCGATGGCGGAATGGGGCCGCATTGACGTGCTGGTGAATTCCGCCGGGCATGGCCCGCGGGCGCCGGTTCTGGAGCTGACGGACGCGGATTGGCACGAGGGGTTGGAAGTCAATTTCCTGAACGCTGTGCGCCCTTCGCGGCTCGTCACGCCGATCATGGAGGCGCAGGGCGGTGGCGCGATCATCAACATCTCAACCTTCGCCGCGTTTGAGCCGAACCCGGTTTTCCCGACATCGGGCGTGATGCGTGCAGGGCTGGCGGCCTTCACCAAGCTTTTTGCGGACAAATACGCGGCCCAGAACATCCGCATGAACAACGTCCTGCCGGGCTTCATCGACTCGCTGCCGGAGAAAGAGAAATTCCGGGCGGCGATCCCGATGGGGCGGTATGGCAATTCACTGGGTGAGATTGCCAGCGTTGTGGCGTTCCTGGCGTCCCCCGGCGGCGCGTACATCACAGGGCAGAATATTCGCGTGGATGGTGGCATCACGCGGTCCGTCTGAAGGGGTTGCGAAGCGGCGCCCGGCATGGTGCGTTGGCCCCCGATAAAGGAGCCCGCCGATGTCCCAATACGCCCAAGCCGCCGCCCCGAGAGGCCCCGTGATTGCCGATCTGCGGTCCGATACCGTGACCCGCCCCTGTGCTGAGATGCGCAAGGCGATGGCAACGGCGGAGGTGGGTGATGATGTCTATGGTGACGATCCGAGCGTGAACCGGCTGGAGGCGGCTCTGGCCGAACGGCTTGGCAAGGATGCGGGCCTGTTCGTGCCGTCGGGGACGCAATCCAACCTGTTGGCCATGCTGGCCCATTGCGGGCGGGGCGAGGAGGTGATTGCGGGCGACAGCTACCACGTGATCCGGTACGAGGCGGCGGGCGCGTCGGTTCTGGGGGGCGTGGCGTTGCAGGCTTTGCCCGTGGCCGACGATGGCGGACTGGATGCGGATGCTATCCGGGGCGCGGTCAAGGATGATGACAGCCACCACCCGATCAGCCGCCTGCTGTCGCTGGAGAACACCAACTACGGGCGTGCTGTACCGTTGACGCGGATCCATGCCGCCGTACAGGCCGGGCGGACGGAGGGCTTGTCCATCCATCTGGACGGGGCACGGTTTTTCAACGCGATCACCGCACTGGATTGTTCCGAAACCGACCTCGCGGGGCCGTTTGACAGCGTGTCGGTTTGCCTGTCCAAGGGCCTCGGCGCCCCGATTGGATCCGTTCTGGTCGGTCCGCGCGACCTGCTGGCGAAAGCGCGGCGGATGCGCAAGATGCTTGGCGGCGGGATGCGGCAGGCCGGTGTGCTGGCGGCGGCGGGCCTGTTCGCGCTGGAGCACAACGTGGCGCGGCTTTCCAAGGATCACGCGCGGGCCGAGGCCTTGGCGGCGCACCTTCGCAGCCTTGACCTGGGTGAGGTGCGGCAATCGACAAACATGGTATTCCTGACCCCGCATTCCGGGGCGGATCTGGTGCCGGGCCTTGCGGCACGGGGAGTACGGATCTCGGCGCCCGACCCGGATTTCCGGTTCGTGATGCACAAGGACATCACCGATGACGGGTTTGACGCGACCCTTGATGCCTTCAGCGCCCTGACCAACACACGCGGCGCGGCCTGATGCGGGTTCTGATCACCGGGGGCGGCGGCATGATCGGCGCACGGCTGGCGGCGCGCATCGCGCGGGATGGCGCCGTGGCCGGGAACGCGGTCGAGCGCATGGTCTTAGCGGATCTTGCGGAGCCGACGTCGCCTCAGGCCGATTTTCCTGTTGTGGCCATCGCCGCCGACCTGACACATGCCGAGGGCCGCGCGGCGATATTGGCAGAGCCGCCCGACCTGATCTTCAACCTTGCCGCGGTGGTCTCGGGCGCGGCGGAGGCGGATTTCGATCTTGGCTATGCCGTGAACCTTGGGGCGACTGCCGCCTTCCTAAATGATATCAGGGCCTTGGGCACATCCCCCGTCGTTGTTTCAACCTCATCGGTCGCCGCATTTGGTGGCGACTTGCCCGACATTGTGCCGGACACTCACTGCCTCACCCCGCAGAATTCCTATGGCACCCAAAAGGCGATGGGGGAGCTGTTGCAGGCCGACCATACGCGGCGTGGCCATCTGGACGGGCGTTGCGTGCGGTTGCCCACGATCTCCGTCCGGCCCGGCCGCCCGAACGCGGCGGCATCGAGCTTCATTTCCGGGATCATTCGTGAGCCGTTGGCGGGGCAAGAAGCCCCCCTGCCGGTCGATCCCGCCCTGAAGGTCTGGATCGCATCCCCGGATTGCGCGGTGGAGACGCTTCTGCATGCCGCAGGGCTGCCGAAAGGCGCGCTTGGTCCGGGCGCAGTGGTGTCAGGCCGTGGTCTGAGCGTGAGCGTGGCGGAGATGCTGGACGCGTTGGAACGAGCCGCCGGGCCGGAGGCGCGAGCGCTGGTGCGCGCGGACCCTGATCCGGTGGTCGCCGATATCGTAGGCAGCTGGCCCAAGGCCTTTGCCTGCACGTTGGCCGAAGACCTCGGGTTCCCGATCGATGACAGTATTGACGCGATCATCGCGGCCCATATGCGCGACACCGCCGGGGCATAGCGCGCGGCCCGGGCGCGTTTACTGAGCGATTTCCACGGGGCCGCCCCGTTCGAACATCAGCCCGGCCAGGTAGGGGATGCTGAGGCCAAGAGCCAAAACCACCCCGATCAGGATCACCCAGCGCAGCCCGCTGACCATCCGGCGCAGGATCTGCTCCAAGGCGAACCATGTGAAAAGGCCGAGGCCAAAGGCAACGGTGCCGGGCAGATCATTGACCGACGTTCCGATCCGCACGACCCAATCCGTGAGCGTCTGCACCAGGGTTCCGAGATCCATCGCTGATTTGCCTTTTCGCCAACCGTTCGCCCATGGCTTGGCGGAGTTTTCAGCCGAGTTCCAGTTCCGAATGCACTCGCGGCCCGATCAGGCCCGGGTCCGCGCAGCGAGGCTTTGACAGGCCTGGCGGCGGCTGGCATCACGTGGCCAACCAACGGGACACATTCATGTCGTTCTCCCCTTTCGCCACGCCGTGCGCCGCGAGATGATCATTCTGGCGCGCACCTACCTGATTGCCGGGATCGGCGTGGCCTTGTTCCATTGGCTGCACCTGCCGCTTCCCTGGCTTCTGGGGCCGATCTTTGCCTGCCTGATCGCGGCGGTGTTGGGGGTGCAGCTGCGCGGGGTCGAGTTGGTGAACACGCTGATGCGCACGGTTCTGGGGGTTGCGGTGGGCGCGACGCTCAGCATGGCCGTTGTGATCTCGATGGCCTCGATGTGGCCCACGCTCCTGATGATGCCGGCGATGATCCTGGCCGCCGCCCTGATCGGAGTACCGTATTTTCGGCGGCTCTGGGGCTTTGATTTCCCGACGTCCTACTACTCGGCCATGCCCGGTGGGTTGCAGGATATGCTGCTGTTTGGGGAGGAAGCCGGGGGCGATGTGCGCGCGCTGTCGCTGATCCATGCCACGCGGGTTCTGGTGATCGTCGCAAGCCTGCCCTTCATCCTGAGCTATTTCTGGGACGTCGACCTGGACAACCCGCCCGGCGCACCAGCCACCAGCATCGCGCCGGAGCAATTGCTGTTGATGGTGATCTGCGGCGTCGTGGGCTGGCAGATTGCCAAGCGCGTCGGACTGTTCGGCGCGTCGATCCTTGGGCCGCTCATCCTCGCCGCCATTCTAGCCGTGGCCGGTCTCTTGCAGCACCGCCCGCCCGCCGAGGCGATCTGGGCCGCGCAATTCTTCATCGGCATGACGGTGGGCACGAAATATGTGGGCGTCACCATGGAAGAGATCCGCCGCGACGTGGCCGCTGCGCTGGGGTTTTGCGTGATCCTGCTGATCCTGGCGGCGCTTTTCACCGAGGCGGTGGTGCTGATGGATCTTGCCCCGCCGCTGGAAGCGCTCTTGGCCTTCGCGCCGGGGGGACAGGCCGAAATGACGATCCTGGCTCTGATGGCAGGCGCGGACGTGGCCTTCGTGGTGGCCCATCACCTGATGCGGATTGTCGTGGTGATCATCGGTGCGCCGGTGGCGGCGCGGTTTTTCGGGGATCAAACGTAGGGCTGACCCAGATCCGACAGGATGGCTGTCAGGAGTTTTCGCGCGGCGATCCGATGGCGGCGGTGGATCTCGCGCGCGCCCTCGGCATCCCCGGTCAGGATGGCCTCGTAAAGGGCCCGGTGATCGGCGTTTGAGGCCGTCGGCAAGGGCCGCGCGTCAAGCGTTGCGGCCCGTGCACGACGCACCTGATCGTTATACATTTGCACGATCCCGATCACGCGGCTGTTGCCACCGAGGCGCACAAGCTCCGTGTGGTAGGCCTCGTCCGCAGCGGCCCAGGCGGCGCGGTCCTCCCGCGCGAGCGCGGCATCCATCTCCTCGGTCGCCTCCTTCAGGGCCCTCAGATCATCCGCGCTGTATCCGGCGGCGGCGGCCCGCGCGGCGGCAAGGCTCTCAAGCTCCGTCAGGATCTCGTAGACCTCCTCCATGTCGCGGATGGTGATCGGCTTGATCCGCACACCTTTGCGGGGCCGCACCTCCAGCAAGCCCATCCCCTGCAACACCAGCGTCGCCTCGCGCACGGGTGTGCGCGACATGCCAAGCCGCGTGGCCAGTTCAGCCTCCAGATGGTCGGATTGGGCGGAGAGTTCACCGCTCAGGATCATCTCGCGCAGCCGGTTCAGCGCGGCGGCGGTCGATGTCTTGGGGCGGTCGGGCTCAGTCATTACAGGGCAAGCTTACACCCGTCCTGCGCGGAGCGATAGGCCGCCGCCTCCATCCGCAACACGCCCAGGTAATCGTGGGCGGTGTTCTCGAAATCGCCATTCCCCTCCAACGCCTTTACCAGATGGGCCTGCAGCGCATGGACGCAATCGCCCGCAAAGCCCGGCCAGTCGCGGGCCTCCAGAAGGGCGTGGGTCTGTGTTTGCCGAAAGGTACGCAGAGTGACACGGCCCGACCCGTCGAGGCTCAGCACACCATCACTGCCTTCGATCAAGGCCTCGCCAAAGGTGCGGCGGGTATTGTCACTCGCGTGGTCCAGAAGCCGGTTGCCATCCAGCATCGCACGGGCCTGGCCTGGGTAATCAAACAGAACATGGCCCGCATCCTCTCCCGCGATGGCCGGGTTCATGCGCCTGAGATCGGCATAGATATGCGTCGGGTCCTGCCCCATCAGGAAGCGGAATGTATCGAAGTAATGCACGCCGGTTTCGTGGATCAACAGGCGGGGCATGGTCTGAAAATAGGGCTGCCGGTCGAGATAGGCGTCGGGTCCCTGCCCGTCGCCGGTCCGCAGGCGGAACGTGATGTTCTGAACCGCGCCGATCCGACCGTCCGCGATCGCCTGGCGCATCACGCGAAACCAGGGCTGCCAGCGGAAATTCTCATGGATGACCAGCGGGATACCGGCGGCCTCTGCCTCGGCAGTCAGGGCCTCGGCAGTGGCCAGATCGGATGCGAACGGCTTTTGGCAGACGATGAGCCGGGGCCGCGCGCCAAGGCCCATGCGGATCGCGTCGGCATGGCTCTCGGGCGGGATCGCGATATCGAGGATGTCAGGTGATGTTTCGTGCAGCATCCGGGCCAGATCATCAAAGGCGCGCCCGCCATGGGCCGCGCAGGCCGCCTCTGCGCGGCCGCGATCCAGATCGGCGATCCCGACAAGGTCCACGCCCGGGAGCCGCGCCCAGGCCTCGTGCTGAAACCGCGCGAAATAGCCGCCGCCAAGAACCGCGACCTTGAGGCTCACGCCGGGACCTTCAACGCGTTCGCCACGGCTTGCGCGGCCTCCGCCGTGCCCGCCTTGCCACCCAGATCCCCGGTCAGCGCATGCCCGTCGCGCACCACGTGATCGACGGCCGCCTGAAGGGCCGCGGCATCGGCCTCCATCTGCGGCACGCCGTGTTTCGTACCCAACCATTCCAGCATCATTGCGCCCGACAGGATCATCGCGAACGGATTGGCGATGCCCTGCCCGGCAATGTCGGGCGCCGATCCGTGGCAGGGTTGGAACACCGCATGGTCATCGCCGATATCGGCTGAGGGCGCCATGCCAAGCCCGCCCATCAGGCCCGCGCCCAGATCGCTGAGGATGTCGCCGAACATGTTTTCCGTCACCATGACATCGAAGATCCACGGCTTTTGCACCATCCACAAGGCGGTGGCATCGACATAGGCGTGATCCGCCATCAGGTCCGGGGCCTTGGCCATCTCGTCATCGAAGATCTGCCGAAAGAAGGCGAAGGCGCGGAAGACGTTGGCCTTGTCGACGCTTGTCACCCGACCCGGCCCCTGCCCGCGCGCCTTGCGCCGCCGGGCCAGATCGATGGCGAAGCGCGTGAGTTTCTCGGTGGTGGCGCGGGTGATGCGCAGGGTTTCGCGGGCGTCATCATGTGTCACCTCACCCGCGCCTTTGGTGTAGAACAGCCCCTCGGTGCTTTCGCGGATCAGCACGAAATCAAGGCCCTGTCCCAGCGGGAGTTTCAGTGGGGTCGGCCCGCCCGGCGCGATGCGCACGGGGCGAACCCCGGCATAAAGATCAAGCGCGATCCGCAAGTCGATCTGCGGGCTGATCTCGGTTCCGTCCGGATAGCGGACACTGGGCAGACCCATGGCGGACAGCAAAATGGCATCAGCCGCCTTGGCGGCCTGAAACGAGGCTTCGGGGAACGCCTCCCCGGTCTTGGCATAATGCGCGGCACCTGCGGGATAGCTGCGGAATGTCAGGGCATAGGCACCGGATCGCGCCGCTAGATTGGACAGGATCGATTGCGTGGGGGCAATAATCTCCGGCCCGATGCCATCGCCTTCAAATACGGCGATATCAAATGCCTGACCCATAGAATGCCCCTTCCTGTGCCGCAAAGACCGCTTGGCGCGCCCAATGCATCTGGAGGTTCTCCTTTTAATGTATACGTAGTTGAATTCAACACCTGATACCGCGGCAATCGCCCGGCACCGCGCAGGGGCTCAGGCGAGGCCCATCGCCTCGGTGGTGGCGCTCAGGGCCCGGGCGAAGGTGCGTGCGGCGGGGGATGGCACCTCCTCCGCGCGGCTCATGATGCCGACCGCGCCTATCGTGGCGCTGGTGTCGAGGTCGAGGCGCATCAGCGTGCCATCGGCCACGTCCTGGGCCACGACGCCACGGCTGATGATCCAGACGGCGCTCGGATCCCCCAGAACCAGCGCGCGGCCTACCGTGGCCGAGGCAGTATCGATCCGCTTGCTGAACAGCGGCACGCTTTGCGCGATGAGCATGCGCGCCACAAGCGACCGGATCGCCGTATCCTTGGGCGGATAGATCAGGCGAAAGGCCTCAAGATCCTCAAAGCGACGGACCCGCGCCGCGGGGCTGCCGGGCGCGGTGACAACGACAACCTCTTCGGCGTAGAGCTGGCGAAAGACGAGGCCCTCCATGCTTTCCGGGCGTCCGAGGCGGCCAATGACGAGGTCCAGATCGCCGCTGCGCAGCCGGGCGGTCAGATCGCGATGGGCGCCGTCATGGATCTCAAGCCCGATATCCGGGTGCGCGTCGACGAGCCGAAGCGCCGCCTGCGGCACCAAACCCTGCGCGACCGAGGCCAACGCCCCGACCACCAGCCGCCCGGCGCCGGGGCCCGTTCCCCTCAGGCTGCGAAAGCCCTGGCGCAATGCCGATGTGCTTTGTTCCGCGAAGTGCAGAAACACCTCACCGTCCGGCGTCAGGCGGACACCGGCGCGGCTGCGCTCCATCAGGATCGTGCCGAGGATATCCTCCAATTCCTTGAGCGTCTTGGAAATCGCGGGCTGGGTCAGCGACAGCGCCTCGGCCGCGCGTTTCAGGCTCTGCGCGCGGGCAATGGCCGAAAACGCATCGAGATGGCGGAACTTGATCCGGCGATCCAATTTACTTGCCTGTTTTGATAATCATTTTGCCCGATAACTCAATTTAAGTGCAAAAATCAATATGCGATGCTTGGGACGGAGCGGGAGGGCGAAGGATGCGGACACAAGTGGCGATTATCGGCGGCGGTCCGTCCGGGCTTCTGCTGTCGCAACTTCTGCATCGGCGTGGGATCGACAGCATCGTGCTGGAGCGCAAGACCAAGGCGTACGTTCTGTCGCGGATCCGGGCCGGGGTGCTGGAACAAGGCCTTGTGCGCCTGATGGAGGAGGCCGGGTGTGCCGACCGCATGCAGGCCGAAGGCTTCACCCATGACGGCACGCTGATCTCCTATGGCGAAGAGATGTTTCGCATTGATTTCAAGGAGCTGACAGGCACGCCGGTGAAGGTTTACGGCCAAACGGAAGTGACGCGTGACCTGTACGCAGCGCGCGAAGCGGCGGGGGGGCAGATCGAGTATGAGGTGGACGACGTTGCGATCCACGGCGCGGAGACCGACGCGCCCTACCTGACCTATACGATCCACGGTGATGAGCGGCGGATCGATTGCGATTTCATCGCCGGGTGCGACGGGTTTCACGGGGTCAGCCGCCGGTCGATCCCCGATACAATCCGAACCGAATACGAGAAGGTCTACCCGTTCGGCTGGCTTGGCATCCTGTCCGAGACGCCCCCGGTGAGCGATGAGTTGATCTACGCCAATTCCGAGCGCGGCTTCGCCCTTTGCTCCATGCGCAACGACCAGTTGAGCCGCTATTACATCCAGTGCAAGTTGTCAGACCGGCCGGAGGCGTGGAGCGATGAGGCGTTCTGGGACGAGTTGAAGCGCCGCATCCCCGCGGATCAGGCGGCGCAACTGGTCACCGGGCCGTCCATCGAGAAATCCATCGCGCCGCTACGATCTTTCGTCACCGAACCGATGCGTTGGGGGCGGCTGTTCCTGTGCGGGGATGCGGCGCATATCGTGCCGCCGACAGGCGCCAAGGGCCTGAACACCGCCGCATCGGATGTGCATTACCTCTATCACGGGCTTGTCCAGTATTACGCCGACGGATCAAGCGACGGCATCGATGCCTATTCGCAAAAGGCCTTGGCGCGGGTTTGGAAAGCGGAGCGATTTTCATGGTGGTTCTCGTCGCTGATGCACCGCTATCCTGATCAGACGGCGTTCGATCACAAGATGCAGATGGCCGATCTGGCGTTTTTGCAAAGCAACCGGGCCGCGCAGCAGGCAATGGCCGAGAATTACGTGGGCCTGCCCTACTGAACCGGCCTGAAAGGCGACGGGATGACAGACAGATACGAGATGGGCATGGCCACACGGCGCTCGGTTCTGGGCGAGGCCCATGTGACCCGTGCGGAGGCCGCCAAAACCGCATTCGATCAGCCGTTTCAGGACCTCATCACGGAGGGGGCGTGGGGGCGGGTCTGGTCCGATGACACGATCAGTCAGCGGGAGCGGTCCATGCTCACCCTCGCGCTTCTGGCGGCGACGGGAAATTTCGAGGAAATCCCGATGCATGTCCGCGCCACGGCGCGCACCGGTGCCAGCGCCGAGGATATCATGCAGGCCTTTTTGCATGTGGCGATCTATGCGGGCGTGCCCAAGGCAAACCACGCCATCAAGCTGGCCAAGGCCACGCTGACGGAGATGGAGGCAGAGCGCCCATGACCAAACCAGCCGAGTTCTACCAGCGTGACACGGCCCGCCACCCGCCCGCTTTCACCCCGGACTACAAGACGTCTTACGCACGCAGCCCGCGCTTTTCGCTGATCAGCCTGGATCAAGGTGTCGGCGAGGTGACCGGCCCGACCTTCGGCCACGGCGATATCGATGCGGGCGACAATGATTTGCTGAGCAATTACGCCCAACCGGGCCAAAGCCCCATTGGCGAGCGGATCATCTTGCATGGCCGGGTGCTCGATGAAAACGCGCGGCCGGTGCCCCATACCCTGGTGGAAATCTGGCAAGCCAATGCAGGCGGGCGGTATCGGCACAAGAATGACCGCTACCTCGCGCCCATTGATGTCAATTTCGGCGGCTGTGGCCGGACGCTGACGGATGCCGAGGGATATTACCATTTCCGCACCGTGAAACCGGGTGCCTATCCGTGGCGCAACCGCGTGAACGATTGGCGCCCCGCCCATGTTCATTTTTCGGTGTTTGGCACGGCCTTTTGCCAACGCCTGATCACTCAATGCTATTTCGAGGGCGATCCCCTGATCCCGCGCTGTCCGATCGTGCAGACGATCCCGGACCCCGACGCGATCACCGGATTGACCGCGAAACTCGACATGAACGCGACCATCCCGCTCGACACCATCGCCTACCGCTTCGATATCGTCCTGCGCGGCCGCCGCGCGACGCTCTTTGAAAACCGGATGGAGGGCACATGATGGCGGACGATCTTGGATATCTGAAGGAAACCGCCTCCCAGACGGCGGGGCCCTACGTGCATATCGGGCTGGCGCCTGGCGCGGCGGGGTTTGACATCTATGACTGCGAATTGGGCTGGGACATTGCCGGACCGAATGCGGCGGGGGAGCGGATCCGCGTGCAGGGCCGGGTGATCGACGGCACCGGAAGCCCGGTCAAGGACGTGATGATCGAGGTGTGGCAGGCCAATGCCGCCGGGCAGTTCGCGCATCCCGATGGCGGAGGCGAGGTGGAGGATGGGTTTCGCGGTTGGGGCCGGGTCATCACCGATTTTCAGACCGGGGATTGGGCGTTTGACACCGTGAAGCCGGGTCCATGCCCGGGGCGGAACGGGGCAACACAGGCGCCGCATCTGAACCTCTGGATTGTGGCGCGTGGCATCAATCTGGGCCTGCACACGCGGATATATTTTGCTGATGAGGGTGCTGCCAATGCCGCCGATCCCGTTTTGACCATGATTGAATGGGAAAACCGGCGCACCACCTTGCTGGCCGAGCGTGTTGAGGGTGACGGCCCCGCGACCTACCGCTTCGATATCCGCCTTCAAGGTGATGGCGAGACCGTGTTCTTCGACATATAAGGCCCCCATGACCCAACCCTGCATCATCTGTGTGGCCATCACCGGAAGCGTTCCGCGCAAGGCCGACAACCCCGCCGTGCCGATCAGCATCGCTGAGCAGATCGAAAGCACCCATGCCGCGTTCGAGGCTGGCGCCAGCATCATGCATGCCCATGTGCGCAATGCCGATGAGACGCCCACATCCGACCCCGAGAAATTCTCGGCGCTCAAGGAGGGGGTGGAAAAGCACTGCCCCGGCATGATCATTCAGCTCTCCACCGGAGGACGCTCGGGCGCAGGGCGGGAACGGGGCGGCATGCTGCCCCTGTCGCCGGACATGGCGTCGCTGTCGGTGGGCTCGAACAACTTTCCCACGCGGGTTTACGAGAACCCGCCCGATCTGGTGGCGTGGCTTGCCTCTGAAATGATCACCCATGGCGTGAAGCCCGAAATCGAGGCCTTCGACCTGAGCCATATCCTGATGGCCAAACAGATGGCGGATCAGGGCACGCTGGCCGGCACGCCTTACGTGCAGTTCGTGATGGGGGTGAAGAACGCCATGCCCGCCGACCGCGACGTGTTCGATTTCTACGTGAAGACCGTACATCGCCTGTTCGGGCCCGAGGCGCCCTGGTGTGCCGCGGGGATCGGCGCCAATCAGATCGTCTTGAACGAGTGGGCCATCGCGGCGGGGGGCCATGCCCGGACGGGGCTGGAGGACAATGTGCGCCTTGACCGGGAGCACCTTGCGCCGTCCAACGCCGCGCTGGTGGAGCGCGCGGCGGAGATCTGCGCCCGCCACGACCGACCGGTCGCCACCTGGCAACAGGCGCGCGAGATCCTGGGCCTGCGGGCGGCGTGACCGCCCCTAGCGTCGGAGGCCTTTGCCGCCGAAATGGATGTTGCTGTCCCGCCCCAGGACGGAGCGTGCGCACAGCACGATCACCACAAGGCTGATCACCAGCCACAATCCGCCCCAGAGCATCGTCGCGCCGCCGAATTCCTCGGCCAGCATCCGCGCATCCGAACGCAATTCGGACCGGGCAATGGTGTCGCTGAAGATATCGTAAGGCACGTAGATCACGCTGGTCAGCCCGATCAGGCGCAGGATCAGATCATTGACGGGCTCGCTGAGGTAGCGCGAGGCGGCCAGCATCCCCGCGCCCGTGGCGATGCAGAAGGCCAGAGGAAAGAGGTCACGAATATAAATCAAGGCGACCAGGAGCGTGATCACGCCACAGGCAGCCATAATAGCCCGATCCGCCCGCGTTCGCAGCGCCGCCCAAAGCAACAGCATACCCAGAAGGAGCGAGCCGACATAGCCCGCCGACAGGATCAGGAACCGGCTGCCCCCGATGGTTGTGGCAAGCCCGCCCTGCTGGATCGACAGCGAAATCGAGTGAATCGAACCGCCCGTCAGGATCGCGGCCAGGCCGTGGGACAATTCGTGAAGAAAGACGACGAGGATCTTGAGGGGGAACACGACGGGTGTGTTCCACAGGGCAAACACCACCACGATCAGGGTGATCAATTGCCAATGGCCAGTCAGACGCTGCATGCCGCGATCACGACCGGATGCGCGCGGTTTGTCAATTCGGATGCGGTGTAGCGCGTTTGGCTCAGACGGCTACCATATGCCCGGCCCACCAGCGCTCGATGGCATCTTCGGTGACATGTTCGGCCAGCCCGATACCGACCAGAGCGGCCCGGGGGACGGCATCGCACCGTGTCAACTCCACCTGACGGCCGACCACCTGCACGCGCCACCAGAGGCCATCCTGCGAGCAGATCGTGCCCTTCACACGGAAGAGGCCCTCGGGCCGCGCCGCCAACGCAGCCCGCAGAGCGTCGATCGGCACCGGATCGGGGGCATCGCAGGACCACGCGACGTATCGGGGATGGGTCGGCAAGGGCGACCGGTCGGGCGCCGTTTTCGGGGACTGCGCGACCAGATGCAGGAGGGTCGAAACGTCGCCATCGATGAGGATCGGCGCGCGGGTGATATCGTCAAGCAGCGGAGGTGGGCTGCCCGGCGGCTGTTTGCTGATCCAGACCAGATCGGCCTGCGCAACCTGCTGGATCACCTGCGCGCCGATCAACGGGTCCTGCCGCAAGTCATCAAAGGCCGGCCCATCGACCACCGTGACGATCCCGGCATAATCCAGATCGGGCTCGGCCAAGGCCGCGTTTGCGATCTGGGCGGGCGCGGCCACACCACTGGCCTCCACAATCAGGTGATCGGGGCGCGGCTGCCGGTCCAATGCGTCGCCGAGCGCCATGAACAGATCTGCCCCCATCGTGCAGCAGACGCAGCCATTGGTGAGCGCAATCGTGTCCTCGTCCTTCGACGCCAGCAGGCCTTCATCGATGTTGATCGCGCCGAAATCATTGACGAGGATCATCAGCTTCAGCCCATGATTCGCCGCCAAAACCCGATTGATCAGCGTGGTTTTCCCGGCGCCCAGATAGCCCGCAACAACACTCATCGGGAGCGGAGTCATAGCAGCGCAACCCGCCCGCCAAAGACCGTCCCCAAGACGGGGACGTCTTTGAGCGCCGCCGGATCCACCCCGGTCGGGTCGGCCCCCAAGACCGCGAAGTCGGCGCGTTTTCCGATCTCGATCGACCCAATCTCATTATCCAGCTTCAAGGTGTGCGCCGCCCCAAGGGTGATCGCATGCAAAGCCTCCGGCACGCTGATCCGCTGCGCCTCCCCCAGCACGCGGCCCGACATGGTCTGGCGATTGACCGCACACCATGCGGTGAAAAGCGGCCCCATCGGCGTGACAGGCGCGTCGGAATGGATCGCCACGATCAGGCCCGCATCGAGCGCCGCGCGCACGGCATCCATGCGGTTGGCGCGGTCCTGCCCGACGGTCAGGGCCACATGCTGATCGCCGAAGTACCACAGGTGATTGGCAAACAGGTTCACACACAGGCCCAGTTCGGCGGCGCGGCGAAACTGATCCTCTGCCATCAACTGCCCGTGCTGCAAGACGTGCCGATGGCCCGGCCACGGATGGTCCCGCATGGCATCTTCCAGGGCATCGATCACATAGTCCGAGGCCTCATCGCCATTGACGTGGATATGCATCTGCACCCCGGCCCGATGCATCGCGGCGCAGGTTTCACGGATCTGTTCGGGCGCCATGTTCCAGATGCCGTTGGGCTGGCCGCCGATATAGCCCGGCCATTTCACCCGCGCCGTCCAGCCCTGGATCGAGCCGTCCGTCATCAGCTTGACGGCCCCGAGGCGCACCTTGTCGGTGGACCGCGCCCTGAGCGCGCGGGCGCGGTTGGCCAGCGCCTGCAGATCGCCACTGGCCCCAAGGGCCGGGATGATCCGCAAGGGAAACGCGGCCTCACCCGTGACGTTCAGCATGATTTCAAGGTCATCATCTTCCAGCTGCGAGAACAGGTCCGTCACCGTGGTGACGCCGACCCGATTGGCCACCTTGGCGTAGGACCGGATCGCACTTTCGCGCTGTGACAGGGCGCGGAAATCGATGCCGAGACGGCGCATGATGGGAAACATCGCGGCCATTTCCTGCAACTCGCCCGTCGGTGCGCCATCGGCGCCTTTCACGACACCTTCGACATTGCTGCCCGCCGCAAATCCCGCCATGTCGAGCGCAGTCGAATTCACGCACATCAGGTGAAAGTTCGAGAACAGGATCGCGATCGGGCGCGTTGTAGAGACCTGATCGAGATGCCTGCGCCCCAGCCGGTCATCGGACAGAAAGATCGGATCGAAGCCCCAGCCGATCAGCGGTTCGCCTTGTGGCAGGGTTGCGTCGATCTCCACCAGACGCGCGACGACATCATCCAGGCTCGACAGACCCGGCCAAAGGGTTCCGTCGGGGTCGATGCGGTCGTGGAAGCCGGTATAGGCGTAGTCCCAGATCGCACCGGCCATCATGTGGGCATGCCCCTCCACGAAGCCTGGCATCAAGACCGCTTTGGCCAGCGATGCATCGTGGGCGACGCCTCCCCACGCATCGGCACAGGTGGCATCACCAACGGCCAGAATATGCCCATCACGCACCGCCACATGGGTTGCCTCGGGCCGGTTGCGATCCATGGTGAGGATCTTTTTCGCCTTAAAAACAGTGATTTCCGACATGTCACCCCCCGTTCGCCTGCCCTAGCCCTACCGCGTTCCGCGGCGAAGACAAATGCTTTTGGCGCCTATCGCGGATCGGCGGACACGGGGAGGTCGGGCAATTGATGGAGGTAATCGACGAAATGGCGAACCGGCCCGATCATACGATCCCTCCGCCAGATTGCAGTGGTGATCAGCCGCTCAGACACATCCGCGATCGGGACCACGACGAGGCCCGGCCCAAGGGCGGCGCAAACCTTCTCCGTCAATACGGTCACCCCCATTCCACATGACACAAGGCCGAGAATACCAGCGGTGTTGAACGCCTCTTGCACGATGCGCGGCACGAACCCCGCGCGGCGGCAAAGCGGGATCAGGTAATCATAGAAATGCTGCCAATCCTTGGAGCTTCCATGCACGAAATCCTGATCCGCAAGGTCCGCGATGCCGATGGCCGCGCGGCGGGCGAAAGGGTGGCTATCGGCGCAGACGCACACAAACGCCTCCGATTGCACGGGCCGCTGGTCGAAGCCGGGCTTGTTCACCGGGCCGGTCACGAAGCCGATATCCAGCTTGCCCTCCTCCATCCGCTGCATCTGGGTGAGTGTCACGCCGTGTTGCGGCTTGAGCGTAATCCCGGGTTGGTGCTCCTGAAACTCCTTCAGGATGATCGGCAACGGGCCGACGATGGCGAAATCCGTGTACCCGATCCGGAGCGATCCGACGCGCCCGTCATGGGCATTGCGCGCCTCTTCGACGCTGCGCTCCATGGCGGTCAGGATCTCGCGGGCGCGATCGAGGAACACCTGCCCGGCTGTGGTGATCTGCACGTTGCGGTTGGTGCGCAGGAACAAGGTGACGCCAAGCTCCGCCTCCAACGTCTGGATCGCCCGGCTGAGCGCCGGTTGCGCGATCCCCAGCCGCTCGGCCGCCCGACGAAAATGCAGCTCTTCCGCCGTCGCCACGAAGTATCGGATCAGCCGCAGGTCAGATCGCATAATGCCGGTTCGGTATCAAAGTTGTCATAATTGATATTATGCCCACACGATTTCCCGTGCAAAGCTGAAAAGAAAACGATCACCAACAAGGAGAGAAGCTATGGGATTTCAAACCAGGAGTGTGGCGACCCTTGTCGCGCTGACGCTGTCGACGGCGGCGGTGTCCGCGCAGGACATCACGATGAATGTGGGTTTCGGCGCGCCGGAAGATTCACTCTATGGCCGGTTCGGCGCGATTTTCGAGGAGCTGGCGGAAGACTACACCGATGGCGCCGTTGATGTCCGCCTGCGCTGCTGTAACCAGATCGCGACCGAGGATGAAGGCTTCCGCGCGATGCAGCTTGGCACAGTGGACGGCTTCTTCATCACCGCCAACAACGTCTCACCCCATTGGCCGCTGATGGACGTGACGGTTCTGCCCTACATCTTCCAAGATACCAACCATATGGCCCGTGTCATCGACGGGGAGGTGGGCGATTTCATCCGCGCACAGTTGCTGGAAGATACCGGCGTGCATCTGCTGAGCTTTGGTCCGGCCCTCTATCGGGATTTCTACAATTCCGTGCGTCCGGTGGAGACGATGGCGGATATGGAGGGCCTGCGGATCCGCACGCCCAACAACGCCGTGATGCTGGCCACTTTCGAAGCCTTCGGCGCAAACCCGGTGCCGCTGGCCTGGTCGGAAACGCCCACTGCGCTTCAGACCGGTACGGTCGATGGTGGCGACAACGGCACGTCCTTCATCCGCGACATGAGCTTCTACGAGTTCATGCCGAACCTCGTGATCCTTGAGCATTTCGTATCGATGGCCCCGCTCTTTGCGTCATCCTCATTCATGGATCGGTTGAGCGATGAGCAACGCGAGCAGATCATGCGCGCCGCCGTGGATGCCGGGAACCGGTTCAGCGAGGAGGTCCGCACCGAGACCGAGGAAGTCCGCACCTGGCTGGTGGAGGAAGGCGGCATGGCCCGGACCGATCCGGACCGCACCGATTTCATCGCCGCCGCCCAGCAGGTCCAGCAAACCGTGGCCGCCGAGCGTGGGCAGGAATTCGTGGATCTCGTGAACATGATCAACGCCGCCGCGGAATAGCCCCGATACCTTGGCTGGGGGCCATGCAGAAGCGGCCTCCACCCATCCAAAGACCCGACATAGCGCCGAGGGGGACCGGGCATGTTCGTGCTCAGATGGCTCGAAAAACACTTTGAAGAGGCGCTGTGTTGCATTGCATTGGTGATCATCGCGGTCGCCGTCTTTGCGCAGGTCCTGGCACGCTACGTCTTCGAAATTGCCTTGCACTGGACCGAGGAAACCGCCGCGATGGCCATGGTCTGGGCCGTCTATATGGGCGCGTCGCTCTGTGTGCGCGAGCGGTTTCATATTCGCATCCTGGTGGCTGTTCAGGCGCTGCCCACCGGACTGGGCCGCTACGTGATCTTCCTGGCCGATATCGCATGGGCGGCCTTCAGCATCCTGATGATTAAGGTCAGCTGGGAATACCTGGTGGTTCTGTGGCAGTTCCCATCGCGCTCCCCCAGCCTGGGGATCAACCAATTCTACCCGCAAACCATTCTTGTGATCGGCTACGCCTTCATGCTGGCGCGGCTCTTGCAGACCTACATCCTGTGGATCCGGGACGGGGCCGAGGGCCTGCCGGGGATGCTGACAGAAGATGGCGATGCCCCCGATGAGGAGCATCTGTTTTGAACGATCTCCTGATCCTCGCCCTGGTCTTCGTGGTGCTGACCGTGATGGGCGTGCCACTGTTTGCCGCCGTGGGCCTGACCACCGCACTGGCGCTGTTCCTGATTGAAATCCCCTTCACGCTTCTGGCGCAGACGGGATATTCAAGCCTTACCCCCTTCCCGCTTCTGACGATCCCGCTCTTCGTGCTGGCCGGGCGATTGATGGAAACCGGCGGCATGGCGAACCGCATGATCGGGATTGCCACGAAACTTGTGGGGGCCTATCGCGGCTCCATGGGGCTGGTGACGGTGTTCGCGTGCATGCTTTTCGGCGCACTCTCGGGCTCCGGGCCCGCCACGACAGCCGCCATCGGATCGGCCACCGTGCCTGCGATGAAGAAGGACGGATATGACGTCCCCTTCGCCGCCGCCATCACCGCCAGCGCCGGGGCCCTGGGGAGCCTGATCCCACCGTCCAACCTGATGATCATCTACGGTCTGGTCTCCGAAACCTCGATCCCGCGGCTGTTTTTGGCGGGCATCATCCCCGGCTTCCTCGTCACGACGCTTCTGATGATCACAACCTATGTCATTGCGCGGCGGCGGGGATATGGCGGCGGCGGCGATCCGTTCACATGGCGCCCGTTTCTCAGCGCCGCCTGGGAGGGCAAATGGTCCATCGGCGCGCCGGTTCTGATCCTTGGCGGCATCTATGGCGGCATCTTCACGCCGACCGAGGCCGCCGGTGTGGCCGTGTTCTACGCGCTGTTCGTCGGCCTGTTCATCTATCGCGAACTGACCCCGAAAAAGGTGCTGGAGGCGTTGCGCTTCACTGCCCTTCTCACCGGTATCCTGATCCTGCTGACGCCCACGCTGGCCTTTGGCCAATTGACGGCCTTCTATGACGTCCCCGCCGCCGTACAGGCCGGGATCACCTCGATCACCACCAACCCGTTCCTGGTGCTGATGCTGATCGGTATCTTCTACATCTTCATCGGCACGTTCATGGAAAGCCTGGCACAGATCGTGCTGTTTACGGCGGTGTTCCTGCCGCTTGTCACGTCGCTTGGCGTCGACCCCGTGCTGTTTGGGATCTTCACCGTCATCACGTGCGAGATTGGCTTCCTGACCCCGCCGCTTGGCGCAAACCTGACCATTGCCTCGCGGATTTCGGCGATATCGCTCGAACGCATCTCGGTGGCTGTGCTGCCGTTCATCGGCGCCTATATCGTGGGCATGATCATCCTGATCCTGTTCCCCGATCTGACCCTGTTCTTGCCCAACTGGGTCTATGGCCCCGCATCGGTGAGGTAGCGCCCATGTTCGATCTGGTTCTGAAAGGCGGCGATGTGCATGACGGCACCGGCACGGCGGTGCGGGTGGCGGACGTTGCGATCAAGGACGGGATGATCGCCGAGACCGGCGAGATCACGGCAGAGGCAGAGGAGGTCATCGACGTGTCGGGCCTCGCCGTCTCGCCCGGCTTCATCGACATGCACACCCATTCCGATTTCACGCTCATCGCCGACGGCCGCGCCGAAAGCCAGGTGCATCAGGGCGTGACGACCGAGGTGATCGGCCAATGCGGAATTTCGTGTGCGCCGGTCTGTTCCCACGCCGCAATCCGGCAGGTGGCGCCGTGGTTCACGGAGAAAGCACGACACCGCAAATGGTTAGGCTTCGGCGAATATCTCGACGTGCTGGACGATACGGAATTGGGCGTCAACGTGGTGGCCTTTGTCGGCCACGGCACCATCCACCGCGCGGTTCTGGGGGGAGAACTCCATGCCGGCGAGCCCGACGATGTGGCCAAGATGGCGAAGCTGGTCGACCAATGTATGGAGGAAGGCGCGGGCGGGTTTTCTTCCGGCCTTGAGTACTTTCCCGGCATTCTCGCAGCGCCCGATCACCTTGTGCCCATGGTCGAGGTCGCGGCCAAGTACGGCCGCCTCTATGCCACCCATGTCCGTAACCGTGACACCGAATACGACCTCGGCTTTACCGAGGCCATGAGCACGGCCCGTCAAGCCGGAGCACGCCTGCAAATCAGCCATATCCAGCCCAAATTCGGTGCGCCGGACCACGCCATGACCCATACGCTGGAAATGATCGATATCGCGCGCACCCATGATGGCGACATCGCCTTTGACGTCATCCCCCATGATTGGAACCACACGCTGATGGCCGCGATCTTGCCGAAATGGGCGCAGGCGGGCAGCATCGATGACGTGTTGAAGCGGCTGGCCGACCCGGAGATGCGCGAGAAGATCAAGGCCAACCCCAAACCGATGTGGCTGATCGTGAAGGCGCGGCGTTGGAAGGACATCGTGTTGCTCAACGCGACCGAGAACAAGGATCTCGTGGGCGCCGATTTCGAGGAGATCGGCCGGATGCGCGGCGTCGATCCCTATGACGCCGTCCTCGATATCCTGCTGGAGGAAGGCGAGAACCTGATGGCCACGATGTGGTCCTCCAAGAGCTTCCGGAACTCCGATGTCGATCTGTGCCTGAAGCAGCCAGAATGTGCCGTGATCTCCGATACCGTCGCCATCGCCAATGATGGCATCCTGAGCGATCATATCGGTTCGCTGAGCGGTTACGGATGGGCGGCCCGGTTCCTGCAGCACTATGTGCGGGACCGGAATGTGCTGACCCTGTCAGAGGCGCTGGCCAAGATCACCTCGATCCCCGCCGCCCGTCTCGGCCTGAAGGCCCGCGGCAAGCTGCAAAAGGGCTATCACGCGGATATCTGTGTCTTCGACCCGGCGGCAATCACCAGCAACGCCACCGCGCGTCATCCCCGCCGCTACGCCTCCGGCATCGCCCATGTGATGGTGAACGGCGCCCTGTCCATGCGCAACGGCCAACGCACCCCCGCCAATGCAGGACGTGTCGTCCGTGAGTTCCAACCCCAGGGATGAAGCGCCCCGCCGGCTGCGATGAATGAAGAGTTCGCCCGGATGATCGAGTGCTTCGAAGTGTGGCTGGAAATTAGAGGCTGAACGCAAGACGTTCCGGGGTCGGAAAGCGGTCGGCATCTGACGTGACGCCACCGGGAAAACTTGGCAAATGCCGACCCGTTGACTGAAGACGAAGTGGTGCCCGGGGGCGGAATCGAACCACCGACACGAGGATTTTCAATTTTCCTTGGTTCCCACGCAACCCTGAGCAAAGAGCCTCAATCCGACGCCAAAAGTCTTTGGCTTCAATACACTACGATAACTAATCAATTGCAGAACGAACCGGACCAACTCACTCTAGCGCACTACTCTGAACACCCAGTTGGCACCCCAAGCCTAATCAGGGTGGGAGCATCTCGCCACTACCTCATATCCAACAACATAGCATTTTGGCTTACATGTTCTCTTGGTGACCGCGGATTACGTCCATCGTGAT
Organism: uncultured Roseicyclus sp.; assembly: GCA_947491935.1. Classification (GTDB taxonomy): domain Bacteria; phylum Pseudomonadota; class Alphaproteobacteria; order Rhodobacterales; family Rhodobacteraceae; genus Gymnodinialimonas. The sequence continues at coordinate 1,043,641 of CANLLF010000002.1, read as the reverse complement.
CGATGCTCGTTTACTTGCTTTTGTCAGCAAATTGAGATCTACCTCTCTCTGAAAAGCTGCCAGAAGAAGACTTGGTTCAATTGAAGCCTGCGCTCTGGCTTCTGACCAAGTCAGGGACTTAAACTCAACTGCATCCAACAAATGTAAGTTTCTTCTCTCGCAACTCAGACCCAGATCGAAACCAATATCGAACACCCTTAAATCACTGTCTGAGAAATGAAACGGCTTTGGGTACAGCGCACCCGCAAGGTTCTTGAAGGCAATTCGGTCGGCAGCGCTCGCATTCTTAGAAGCGCCCATGGTAAATCCAATTACGAATGCCTCATCCTGTGCCCTAAGACCCCTTAATACAAGACAATGTAAAACGTCATGGACGTCGATTTTCGCGGGTCCAGGAAGGTAAATCGGGGATGACGGATTTTCCAGAAGAGTAATGATCTTGGGCATCTGCTGGATTGGGGAAGGAGGCATCAGCGCCAACATCTCTCCCAATGTATGGATACCAATATAGTCAGCAGGATTCCACTGAAACCATTTCATTTCTTCTTCAAGAATTTCTGGTACACAACATCCAGCTTTTGAACCATTTTTTCCGTGGCGGACAATGGAAGGTCAATATAGACCGTCTGCTTATTCGGGTGCTGGTCAAAAGTGATTTGAACATACGAGCTAGTTATTCGACCGGCCTTAGGGTCATAAATGACAACTTCGTCAAAAGGCATTACTGTTCCGGGCGCAAGTGGTACGAAATGATAGTGCGGCTTATTGTCCTCCAATTTTCCATTTCCGGATAAATCGATTCTTCCATAAATCGAATCGAACCTTTCGACCATCTTGTCAAATCGTTCCGCATTTTCTATGAAATAGACGTAGTGAAGACCGCGTCGGAAGTTATCGATAATAGATTCCTCAAATTCCGGCACATGTAGGTCATTATACAGATCAGCGGACACAACCCAAATTGCCTCAGTTGCATCGCGCTCCTTAATTGAGATATGTGCTGGAGACAGTAGGCTGGTACTTGCGGCAAAGGCTCGATTTATGGCATCCAGCTTGTCGGAGAACTCGCTTGTTTTGTCTTGCAAGATCTCTGCGAACACGTCTCCAAGCTGCCCAAAGAGCCTTGTGTAGTTCGTCTGTAAATTGAACTGCCGCCTTACGTTGAGGAATTTTGTTTCGCTCTCGTCAATCGAGCCCAGGAGCTCGTCAACCCGAATACCTATCTCAGTAAACGTGTTGGAGGCCTCAAGTGCTGTCGTGAAGTCGACAACGTTCAAATACTGTAGGATCACGTTGTTCCTGGGCAATCTGTCGACAGGTTCCACAAGCACCGGAACCAAACGCATGTCTGGGACTAGATGTTCACCTTCCTCCCCGTCGGTCTCTTGATCTACGTCACTGATAGGCGCAACGGGGTCATCGCGTTGAGCAATCATCTGGCGCCCCAAAGCCATGTTGAGTTCAAACTGCACCCAAGGAGAGTTCAAAGAAGCAGCCGAAATAAGAACTACGACGGCTTGAGCACGCTCAAATGACTCACGAATTCTATTGAAGAAATCTGACGTTACGACGGAGACACGATCTTGGAAAACGTCGTATTTCTTACGGCCCTCTTCATCGAGTCTTTGATTCAGAAACTGGTATATGTCATCAGCTAGCGCCGCATCTTCTGACGCATAGCTGATTGCAACTGAGGGGACTTTCCTAACGACCATTTTTATTCCCTTTATCAACCCACTCTTTTAGTCGTTCTTCGCTATCGATCGGCGGCCAGATGCCGTCGTCGGCACCGAGTTTTGCCATCATTGTCAAACTATGCCGCCTTAAAGCGTCATCTAACCCAATCTTTAGGCTGTCTACGTTGTCGTATGTTATCGCAGACAAAAGAACGAGGAACGTAATAACCGCCAACACTATCGTGAGTTGCCAAGGGACGATATGCGCCAAAGCAATGAACATTGTGAGCAAGGAAATACTGAATGCAGCGAACATCCACTTGGTGAGTGAAACGGCCGCTCCTAGCAGCTTTTCTTGCACGCCTCCGAAAGTGATGGCAAACCAAGCGCCGCCCGTAACAAATGCAGGAGCGAGAAGCGCAATCACAAGCTCATTCAAGCTTTCTTTTTCAGAAGTAGAGATGCCCCACCAAGCAAGCAAACTAAACATCGTTGAGAGAAAGAGCACAAAACGGTGCTTCTCGATGTTTAACTCGATGATATTGGACTCTGTCGTGCTCAGGGGCAGTTTTGTAACAGGATAACAAAGCCCATACGCCGCCCAATACCATGGATCGATCACACGGAAAAATCGCCGCGTTCGCGACACTTGCGCCCGATCCGCGTATTCGCCAAGATCCTTTCCTCCTTTGCCGCCAAAGGAGAAGCCGCCGTCTTTGACCATCTCTTATGCCCTGATTGCGAAAAGAACCGCGATCACCAGTATCAGCAACGAACTATAGAACCACAGTACCGACCAGCTGAACATGGTTGAGCCCAGCGACAGTGAGGCGTCCGAACTCGTCCAACTATCCGTGCCTATTTTTTCCAATTGGGTATTTTGCTCTTTTCGAAATTTTCTACCTTGGACAAGATATCTCGCATCAAGGTGCCAAAAGACCAAGAGTAAAAAGACTACTGATAGCAGAACCAAATTTCCATTGCTCTCAAGGGTGGAGACAAAAGCGATGGCCGCAGCGGTAATCGTGATTGCGAGGCTTTTTAGGGCGAAGCAGTTACCTTCAAGTCTATTGATGATGGATTGAAGATTTTTAAGCTGGAAGCTATCCAGGTCGGTCAATGTGCTTTATCCTTGTCTTTCTGATTGCATAAAGTGCTCGACCGTGAGCACATCCTTCCAGTGAGGCTACCCTTTCATTACAACCAAAGGCAAGGCGGCATGTAAGTAGTCGACAGAGCTGAGAGCCAGCCTTCTGGCTGAGAAGTTCCGATCCAGACCCCGGCATACGTCATGTGACTGGCCGGTCTAGTTTGCAGCCCAAAATTTACGTGGTATCCTGACGGCAAGCGTTTAGAGGCATCAAAAAATGACTAGAATCTGTATTGATCGCTCTGTTTTTGACTGGGCGACTAGAGTCCTTGTTGATGTCAACGACCGGCAGGAGGCCGTCAGACCGGACCAACCCGACGTCGTCGTTACAGAAGGAGAAACATACAAGGTGATCGCAACTCCGTTCATCCCAACCCGATTTTGCGGATTGACCAAGAGTGTAGAGGCCGTTGAGGTGGCTGAACGAACGAAAACGGTGGTTAGCTTGGAGAATGAGGCCAGCCTGGTCGTCGAAGGAAAGAGGTCAAATGATTGAGGCACTAATAAGAAAGTTCGTTCTAAAACGGTTCTTTAGGATCACACTGACAGGCGTAGAGAGAGAGTTGGCTGAGGACGCCATAACTTCCAAATATGTCGTAGCAGTGCGCCAATCGATATTTTACTCAGTTCTAATGCTTCCTGCCTTGGTGCTGTTGGACACAGCGATTGTTGTATCCGTTTTGATACCCACAACCATGGTAGCTGGTACAGCGTGGTTTTCTGTTTCGCTCGCCAGCTTAAAGAAGAAGTTTGAAGGCTTTGGGACGGAATTGACAACGAACTTATTTGTGGCGTTTACGCTGGCGTTGTTCATGCTCTTTCTTTCTACGGCATTTTCGCTAACGGAACGTGTTTGGAAGCCATCAGTTTCAGCAGTTGATATCCCACCCCAGTATGACCTCGGCGCAGCTGCTTTGGCACTTCTTGTAGTTGGAAAACTGCTACTTTCGATATTCAAGGGTTCGCTCCAGTACGACATCAACGATGCAATGCTAACGGGTCAGAACGAAGCCGCAGAACGTTTTTTCAAGAAATCATTATCGTTACTGAACGCAACATCAGATGCCCTAAAGCTCGACCGGAGCCTTGAGGTTGCAAACTACACGATAGGCGTCGCCTTCTTCGAAGTTTTCACGAATATTAGGGAAGAGGTGGGCGATCGCCCAGATCTCGATATCGAGACTTACATCGATAAGGCGAACGAATTAATTAGCAACCCGTCAATGAAGCAGGAGCCCGCAGATGATATTTCTAGGGATCTTATTCGGGAGTTCCTTCGGATTTGTCTTGGGTCAAGCGGCAATAGCGGGGAACTAACGGAAGAGATTCGCACCCACAAATCTTTTGTGGCCGTCGAATTCGAGCTCAAGTGTCTGGAGGAAAATACCGAAGGTCAGCAAATGGTTGATACCCGAATGTCGGTAATTTTTTCGGAGATCGCGAACTTGGTTGACGTGTTTGGGCCGCAGCTATTCGGAGAGAGATAGAATTACGGCCAGCATACCCGCCACGGGACACTGCTTGTCAAAGCACTCAAATGGATCTTGCCTTTCCGATGATTCACAAAGAAGAGTATTTTCGCGTGCCGACGCTGAAAGCTAGCACAGGCCTAGCACAGTTCGGTTTCGGCCCAACAACATCAACGATTTAACGTGCCGTGACGCGCATTGAAAATCAGCTGCTCCATGATCCTATGGAGATGTTGATCAGCTCGCGGCTCATGTTGCTCCATGCGGCGACATGCTTGTTCACGCTTGAGCAGAGCGCTCCAGATCATACCCTGACACGCGGATTCTGGGTGTCTTACGATGTCTGCATGAAACAGATACTGACAACCAAATCACTCGACTCAATGCCTCCGGCGACCATCAAACGGTACGAGGTGCGTGACCAAAAGGTAAACGGCCTGCATGTGCGTGTGTCGACCACAGGTGCCAAGGTGTTCTACACGCTGGTGCGCCCGAACGGTTCGCGCAAGCGTATCAAGATCGGCCCCTATCCTGTGATCTCCCTCGCCGACGCCAGACGCAAGGCGATGGAAATCGCCCGTGATGTCGAGTTGGGCGAGTTTGATAAGGCCCCTGAGGTTTCCGAGGCATCGGCCCCGACACTTGGCGAGACAATTCCTAAGTTCATTGAGCTTCCATCCCAAGCCAAACACAAAGGACTGGAAGCGCACCGAAAGCGTTTTGCACAAGTTCGATGGTTTGAAGGATCGACCTATCAATCAGATCAAACGGCAGGATGTCAGCAAGGTGCTGGACGGCATCATCGCCAATGGAACGCCGACACGCGCAAATCGAGCGCTCTCAGCGATCAAAAAGCTCATGAACTGGTGCGTTATGCGTGGCGACATCGAAACATCGCCTGTGGCTCTCCTCAGGCCGCCAACGCGCGAAATTCCTCGTGATCGTGTGCTGAGCGATGATGAAATTCGCGCGATTTGGAAGCACAGTGACGTCGAGGGCTTCCCGTTTGGCCCGTTCCTCAAGTTGCTGATGATGACGGGGCAGCGACGGGCAGAAGTGTCTGACATGCGTTGGTCTGAACTCAATCTTGATGAGGGAATTTGGGAACTTCCGGCGAGCCGTGTGAAAAACGCTCGCTTGCACATCGTGCCTTTGCCTCCACAGGCCGTGGGAATACTGCGCTCCCTGCAGAGGTTCCTAGACAGCGAATTCGTGTTCACGACGACTGGGCGTTCAGCTATTTCCGGGTTTGGGCGCCTCAAGGAACGTATCGAGGCGAAACTGCCGGTAAACACGCCTGATTGGCGCTTCCATGATTTCAGGCGCACGGCCTCCACAGGCATGGCGAAGATCGGTGTGGCACCTCATGTGATCGACGCCGTGACCAACCATAAATCGGGGGTCGTCTCAGGCGTTGGTGCAACCTACAATCGCTACACGTATTTCAACGAGAAGCGTGAGGCACTGGAGCAATGGGCCGACCACCTAGCTGAATTAATAAGTTAGCTTTCCCAAAGGTGTGGCGCGAAATTGAAGCGTACCATGAGGAGCATTGGGAAATTCGGCTGCGTTCTGCTACCAATCTGATAGGCTATTTCTTGTTTCCAATCGGCTGGCATTGGACCGAATTCCGTCCACTTACGGAAGCAGACAAGATGCCCTACGAGCAAGTAGCACGAGAAGTCTCAAGCCAAGGCTTGCCCTTGAAGCGTCCTATACGCCAGCCTGCACTCAAAAGATGGCAAGCCGGGCGAACGTATCGGCTAAATGCTGCGACAGAGTATCTGGAGAAATTGTTTGTTCGAGACGGTTTGAAGCACTTCTGCCACTCTGTACGACACCCAGCAATACGCAACCGAGATGCACGCCCGGTGACGCGCAGCTTGAACAGGTCTGATTTCTCAAAGATATGCGTCGTGGACTCAACCGTTGGTCGCCTGACATCAGAGCAGTTTGATCTGACTGTGGACGCGAAGGGTTTGGTTTCATTGTTGATTGAAGCCACAGAAACACGTGGAGCGCCAAACAAGCACGATTTACTTGAGGTCGAGCGATGGTGCCGGAACCAGATTGAACGAAACACAAAACTCCTGAAAGAAACACCCAAGCTTAAGGCAACGCTCATAAATGCAGCGAGCGACTGGCAAGGCGAGACCTACCCGGAACCGGCAGGTCCAGATCAAATCAGGCCAATCGTTGACAGACTACTGACAGAGTATGGCTGCGAAGAATAAACTCGATTTAATCCTCAAAGATTGCCGGAAGAATCATGGGTAATTGAAAGACCTCCACACAAAACAGGAGGTCCGAAATGGAACCAAAACAAACTCCTGGGGAAGGTATCCCCAAACAGCCCAAGGTGCTGCTGACGCGATCAGACTTGCAAAGCATGGGCGTCAATCTATCGAATTCGTCGCTGCTCAGGGCTGAGGCCCGCGGTGCCTTCCCACGTCGGCTGCGATTAAGTCCGGCAAAGGTTTGCTGGGATCGCGCGGAGGTGGCCGAATGGTTGGATCGCCGCAAGGCCGAGCGTGCCGATTGGCACTATGCTGATGCGAGGTAAGCCAAGATGGAAGCTGCTTATACTCGCACATATTGCCCGAGATGCTTGAAATATCTGGGCATCAAAAACACACCGAAACAACTGAGGCGATTTGAAGCCAAGGGTGTATTTCCCAAAAGAATTGGCCCCTCCACATGGAACGCTGAAGAGGTTGATAAGTGGTATCTAGCTGTAACGGGAACCCACGCACCTTTCCTCATTTGCAGAACCTGAAATAAGCGACGGTGGGGCGATAATCGCCCCTCCATTCTTCAACACAAAACGCAGCGAAACAGACGTGCGCATCGCACGAATGGTGAAGCTATGTGTTTCGAAAGGACATATCATGACACCGGAAATTGATAACTTCCTGACGCCCTCGCTCTTTCAAGAGGGCTGGCCAGATCGAACTACAGTGAAAGAGCAGGACGAGTTTCTGTTCGCGATCTGGGGACCACAGGTATGGGACAGTGTGACGACCTACGCTTCTCTTTGTTTTCGCAAGAAGGGCTCGTCGCGAATGGTAGAGGAGTTCGTGCAGGTCGATGATGACATGTGCGTGGCCGACATCCTGCGCTCCTACAGCCGACACGAGTGGGACCAGTATTTCAGCCCCAATACCTACACCCGGAAAAACCGAAAACTCAGCAGCGTCTTCCATGATTGTTGGTTTGGCTGGTGCGACGTGGACGAAGCCGATCCATTTGGATTCAAACCCAAACCCTCAATCGTGTGGCAGACGTCGCCGGGACGTACCCAAGCGCTATGGTGCTGGGGTTGCCCTCATACGCCTGAAACGGCGTCGGCATATTCCAAAGCCCTCGCCTATCGGTTCGGAGGCGACAAAGGTGGTAGTGCAGCAAACAAGCTCCTGAGGATACCGGGATCATACAATCACAAGCCGGAATACGGGAAACCGTTCATCCCACTGTTGAAGTTCGACCCGACGTGTATGGATGAAAGGCCAAAGCTGTTACCTAGCCAGCGAGGCTCGTACACGGTCAATCTTCGTGGTCAGGATTTGGACCCACACGCGCATTCCAAATGGGATGTGTGGAAAAGGTACCGACACAAGCTGGACGCTTCCACTAGCTCTTTGATCAGGCACAACACTGTCATCGCCAATGATCGATCAAACCGAATTTTCGCAATGGTGGCCGGGCTTCACGAGGCGGGTGCCTCGTTGGACGAAATCGCAAGCGTGATCTGGGCCAGCCCCTATTTTCGGGACAAGCACGGGGATAACTTGAGCCGTCTTGGGCGCGAAATTTACGCGATCATCGCGAAGGTGGGGGACACTCAATGACCTCAAAGAAAAAGGAACTGTTCGTTGGCTTAGATACAATCGACCCCAAGGCAGTCGAGTGGCTGTGGGAGCCGTTCATCCCGTTCAGCATGATCACGATCATGGAGGGCGATCCCGGCGTCGGCAAATCCTTCCTCGCGATGCAACTGGCCGTACAGGTCAGCATTGGTGGGGAATTGCCAGATGGTCAAAAGGTGGGGCGCGGTCGCGTCCTTTACCTCAGCGCCGAGGATGATGCTGCGTATACGATCAGGCCGCGCATCGATGCGATGGGGGGCGATCCGTCGCGCATTCGGGTAAAGGGTGACTTCCTGTCGCTAGACGAGAAAGGTCTGCAAGCGCTTATGCGCGAGGTGAAGCGTAAGCCCCCAGACTTACTCATTCTCGACCCATTGTTTGCCTACATTCCTGCTGGACAGGATATCTACAAGCCCAATGTGATCCGGCAGCTTTTGTCCTTCCTGAAAGACATCGCTGAAGCTGGCGAGACTGCTGTGGTGATCATCCGGCACCTGACCAAGGCCAAGCACGACAAGGCCATCTACAGGGGTGGTGGGTCTATGGATGTGATCGGCGCTGCTAGGTCCGCGTTCTTGGTCTGCGAACATCCAAACGACAGTTCGACCAAGCTGGTTGTTCACATCAAACACAACATCGCCACGAGGGGGCAAACCCAAAGCTACGAGATTGCTGGCGAGGAAGGAGGTATGGCGACCCTGAATTGGCTTGGGCCGTCAGACATCACGATTGATGATCTGATTTCTTCCGTTGGCCCACCCCGAATGTCGGCGCTGGACGAGGCGACCCAATTCCTGCGCGTATTTCTCAAGAACGGCCCTGAGGCGTCCACTAGGGTTGAGAAAGAGGCTGCTGCACTCGACATCGCCCCCAAGACATTGGAACGCGCAAGGCGTGCTCTGGGCGTCAGGTCAAAGAAGAAGGGGAAAGGCTGGTTCCTGTCGTTGCCAAACGAAGAGTGACCACAGGTAGGATATGAAGTGCGCCAAGAACGCCAATATCGCCATTGTTGATTTTGGCGTGCTTCGCCCCTCAAGTTCGCCACGATGATGCATGACGCCGTTGGCGATCTTGACGTTCTTGAAATCGGCTAGGGGCCGAAAATCTCGGAAATACTTATGACTCCTTGTCCGTCTAAAGAGCGCGTGCCGATAAAAAAAGCACCTCCCCCATCCCCCTTGTGGTCTTCTACTGCCAGCGCCTTTGAAGGTTCGCTCAAACACGCCCGAGACCGACACGCGGACTATTGATCAGGCTGTAGGACGTGAGGTGGACCTAAATAGCCGAGTCTTTTCAATTGGTCCGTATTCGGCGCTGTCTGTAAACACTGGTTTGGGTGCCGTGTGGGTGGGTTTACTCATTGGCTGGAATGTCTGCAGTGTCATTTTTTGCCCGCCATTTCTTGAGCAACGAGACAAGATAAGACGACGATAACAACACATCAGCCGCGTCGTTGCCGACGGTCGATTTCGCGACGCACCCTGCGCCATTTGCCCTGATCCGTGAGTTCAGAACGATACCAAGCTTCGTATTCACGGTTGGCAGCAACTTCCACTGCACGGTCACCGTATTCATCGATCAGTTCACCTGCCAGCGCGATGATTTCGGATTTCGGGATCAGCGTCGGCAGCACCCACCCCTCCCATATGACCCACACAAAGGCGATCACCGCAGGAGCCAGAACGACTGTTGCGAAGATGATGATTTCTGTCGGCTCCAGCGTGATGCCTCCTGTGGCTTGCACAAGCACGCTAAGAAACTGGCAGACGTCCGTCAGGGTTAATCCTGGTCACTGCAGGAGACGTTGGTCGGGCGCGAAAATGGCATCACCAAGCGCCTGAGCGCCTGCCTGAGCGCGCCAGCAGCGCATTTGACGGGATCACCTCACCTCGGGCGCTCTTCGGGGTCTCTGGCTCATTGCAACGCCGCCGCGCGCGCGTCTAACTCTGCCTGCCGGGGATTTGTTGCAGGTTATTCCGAGTTGCACGCCGGCAAGCCTCTATGCGCCTCCACATGCTCCCAGATCAGTCGCCGTTCGGCATAGGCAATGTAGGGATGCAGAATATGGACTATTGGATCGATGCCTTCCGGTACATGCACAGAAACCCAAAGACTAGATGTATTGCCATCGAATAATCCGTGAAACGTGACGCCACCCGCGTGCCCTTTTTGTCCGGTGACGGCAGATCGATTGAACTGCCGTATCCTGCCCCTGATGCCTTTCGTGCCCCACGTCCGACCGATGTAGACAGTGTTGCTCGGATCACCCTTTGCGATCACGTAAATGCCTGCTTGCTGCGGCAGCCCTGTCCGTTCTTCCCAGCATACTGGTTCGGATAGATGTAAACCCATAGCGCCCCGATCTGCGAGCGCCCTCGCGGTTGACTGGTGATCGGGGTGTTAGCAATCCGCACGTACACGGACCCTGTGCCTTTAGCCGGAGCCTGTTGTATAACACAGGCACCCCGACCATAGGGTCAAAGGTTGAGCCGACGCATCGGCCTAGTACGCGAGGGGTTGCTACGCCCCAACGTGACCGCGTCTGCCACGTCGAGACGAGGAGTAGCAGCAATCTTAGAAAAACTAAAGACGGGCTGGGGTTATCCCTGACACCTCAACGATCCGTGTCTTATCGATCTGCATCAGAAACTTAGGAGATCGAAATGGCCGATATCGTCACACTGAAAGCTCTGTGCGAAGAACTGAAGATTGACCCGCGCGAAGCTCGCGAACGCCTGCGCGCTGCCGTAGGCGACGCCAAGGCAAACCCTGAACTGGCAAAGGCACGCAAGCCGCGCACGCCTTGGCAATGGGTGAAGGGGTCAAAGAGCGAGAAAGAAGCACGAACAGCTCTCATCACTAAACTAGGGGATGAGACCAAGTAGTCGTCAATCCACTCGCGCTTTGCAGGCCACATCTGTCACCTTGTTCGGAAGATGTGGCCTTTTCTCTTGGCCAATCATAGTTTTTCTGATTAGATTCAAAGAAAAAGCGGATGATCGCGCGAAAAAGACGCGGCACCGTGTGAGGCAGAGCAAAAAATGACACACAGCGACCCGAGAGGAGCGCGGTGGAAGCCGCGGTTTGTAGACTTGTTTTGCGGAGCAGGTCTGCTGAGCTATGGATTCAAGTCAGCTGGTTTTCGACCAACTTTGGCACTGGATGTAGATCGCAAAGCGATCCAATCATACCGGGCTAATGTCGCAAAATGTGCTGAAGTCGGAGACGTCGGCCAGGTGCGAGATGGAATCGATGCTGAATTGATCATTGCAGGCCCCCCTTGTCAGGGCTTTTCTACACTCGGGCGCCGCGATCCAAAAGACGTTCGCAACGAACTTGGGTTAAGTATAGCCGACTGGATTGAGGCAATCCGACCAAAGGTGGCAGTTATCGAAAACGTCCCTGGCTTTGCTAAGACTGAATGGTTCGATCTTATCAAAGCTCGATTGGTCCGAGCCGAATACACAGTACAAGTTTTTATTCTTGACGCAGTTGAATATGGTGCAGCACAAAGGAGAACTCGGGCTTTCACGATTGCTTCGCGTGTTGGGCACGTTGAATGCCCATCTCCTAGGCTCTCTAAAGCCAGAACTTTCAAAGACGTGGTTCTTAGTCGCCCCATTAGGCCTAACGATCCAATGCACGTTTGGCCCGAGCCAAGCCCCCTCGCCAAACAACGGTTTGAAGCAATCCCTTACATGGGTGGAAAACGCGAACTGATGTTGTCTAGACCGGATTTGTGTCCGGAATCGTGGAGTCACATTCCCGGAGAAGCAACTGATGTTTGGGGGAGAATTGACCCCAACGCCCCAAGCAATACGATAAGATGTTCATTCCTAAATCCTTCCAAGGGGCGTTACATCCATCCCTTTGACGACCGTGTCCTTTCCTTGCGTGAAGGTGCGAGGCTTCAAGGCATCCCGGACAGCTGGATCATGCAGGGTGAGCCCACGCCAATTGCTCGCCAGATAGGAAATGGTGTACCGATCCCTTTAGGACGAGCAATCGCCAAGCAAGTGATGACTACCCTTCTGCAAGCTCGCAGGGAAAAAGTGGGTTACTCTGCGGCGGCGTGAACCTTCTCAGGGTCTTCGTCATCAAGGGCTTCAATCACTTGCATGTGTGCATGTCTTGCGCGCTCCAGCAAAGCCGGGACACTCAGCACTTCCCAGTTTTCCGACGCGCCTGAACGCTCCATTCGTTGTCTTAATCGCCGTGGACCACTGGCACTGGAATCTGGCTTCGCAAAATTTCCGATTAGGTGACCTCTCACCCGCACTTGAGTAAGTGGAAAGTCTTGTGCGAGAGCTTCCTCCACATCGGCCATATAGCCTTCAAGCTGAACCAAATGATCGATGTCCAAGGACACATTAGGGGATTTCAGTTCCACAATCGTAATAGCAGTAGGCTGCTCACGGTCGATTGCAAGAAATACAAGGTCAGGCCGTAAGTTTTGGTTTCCACTTGCCCTTGTATCAATCTTCAATGCCTCATTGAGTTTTCGGATCACGTGGGCCGTCGTATCGTCGCTGGTTAAGTAAGTGCCGAATTCCGGTCGAATGAGCCAAACATTATCCTTCAGTAATTGGTGAAGTTCCTTTTCATATTTGGGCCCCTTGTCGATTGAACGCTCTTCGAGCTTCTGTAGCGCGTCGATACCGCTCCTCCTGGCCCGGTATAGCTTCAAAACATCCTTTCGCTCGATTTCGCTAAGCTCGTTTAGCTGTCCGATAACAGTCTTCAAATCTGATGGGCTAGTTCCACTCTTGATCAATTCGACTAAGACCTCAGATGAATTAATAGCACCCACGAAATATGGAGCGATTTCTTTGAAAATGTCACTTTCGAAACCTTCTCTTGCTCCGAGTGTTTCAAGTAGCTTCCGAGCTGGACCACGTGTAGAGGCAGGCAAGGTCAAGACTTGCTCGATGTATGGGTTCGTCTTCGCTTTCTCTTCTAGCTCTTCACGCGCTAAATTGTCTCGAAACTTGCCGTGAGCGTAAATCGCGTCCTTCATGATGCTTGTGACTTTAGCAATAAATGCGTCAACAACGTCGTTGTCGCTTTTCAAGCCTTTTCTGTTGGTGCTGATAAGGTCTACGTGCATGTCATCTAAGATGTCTGCGTACACAATTGCTTCCATATAGGCTTGGGAATGAAAGTTGTGCATTCCAGTTGGAAGATCAAACAGTGTAGGTCCAGCAGCAAGTCTCCCCTTACAGTAGACCCTTGCGCCTCGCTCAGTTGCAGGCAGGCTTCCGCGCTCAATAGTCTGATCGCTAACTCCCCTAGCACGAAATTTGACCACAGCCCTGATCGGAAAGGTTTCGTCGTCTTCCAAACCAACTGCAAACTCTGCTAGCCCATCACCATCCAATGCTTCCGGAAAGGCATATTCATATTCGACGTTAGCAGCTTTGATCCTGTTCCCGTTCAAATGCACTGAGAATGCGTCACCCAAATTCGCAAAATTTCGCCTGAGCGTCTTGCTCAAGGCGTCTTCGCTGCGTTTAAGCGAGTCGCAGCGCAAACGCTTTAGGGTGATCGTTGTGCCGTGGTGATCTGGCTCAAGACCTTCCTCATAGGTCGGTTCAAAATCTACATCGTCAACCTGTTGCTTTTTGGCGATTTCGTTGTAGTCCATTACGATGGTCGTACTGTGCGTTTCACCTTTTCGTTTGGAGCAAACAACGACTTGTTCGGCAGCGCCAAAACCAGCCAGCTTTCCCAAGCCCTTGCGACCCATCACTTTTCGCTTGCCAGATTCAGAAGACTTGCTGTCTTCCCGGCGATTTCGACTTAGCAGCAGGAATTTGTCTTCAAGCTCTTCAGCCGACATGCCGTGTCCATCATCCGAGATCGTAATATAAATCGATTCCGGCAAAGGTGCGTACACGCCTTCTTTAAGATCGGCACCAGCCTTTTTGGCCAAATCTCTGGCTTCTTTGCGCTTCTCTGCAATCAACTCAAAAGGCATTGTGATTTCAACTCTGGTGGCGTCTGCATCGTGGCCGTTCGCAACAAACTCAACTAAACTTTGGCCAATTGTCTCATACATTCCAACGCCTAGTGCGTCGAGCATACCAATGTTGACTTTCATCCTCAGCGAAGATGGGCGAGTCGCATGAGTCATTTTGAAACCTTAAATCAATTCACTGCCTAACCCTAGGGTTGTGGTTTGCTCTTGCCAAGCAATTAGCTAGCTTCGAGTAGAACGCCGTAGACGCCACATCGAATGATTTAAAGTTGGCCATGTCTTTCGACACCCAACTAGCACCCAGAAAAACAACAAGCAGCGCCCACAGCGAGCCGTGACCACATATGGTATTGATTTTATTTATTATTGTGGTGCCCGGGGGCGGAATCGAACCACCGACACGAGGATTTTCAATCCACTGCTCTACCCCTGAGCTACCCGGGCACGGGTTGGGGCGCGGTGACGCGGCCCTGCGGGTGGGGGCGTTCTAGGGCCTTCGCCGGGCACTGTCCAGAGCGGCAAATGGATTTTTCAGCTTGGCGCGCTCAGTGGATTTTGGGGGTCGCGCGGGCGGCCTCTTCGGCGGCGCGTTCCACGTCTTCGGGGTCGTTTGAGGGAACGGTGTAGCTCTCGTTCAACCAACGCGCCAGATCGACATCTGCGCAACGACGCGAGCAGAACGGACGGTAGTCTTGAACGGTCTCTTTGGAACAAATCGGGCAGGCCATCGGCGTCTTCCTTGCAGCATCTAGTCCACAAGATGGGCCAGCACGGGCCCGCCTTCAACCGGGCTTTGAGTGCGCGGGACTTGCACGCCGTGCGGGCGCACCGCAAGGTCGGTTCAGATGAGGCTGCGAGGGTTGGACACCATGATCACACGGCGCGCGTTTGGGGGCGGGGCGGCCTCCCTGACCCTCACGGGATGTATCGGTGATCTGAGTTTGCCGGCCATCGGCACGCCGGGTGACAGCGGGCCTTCGACCAACCCGGCCTTTCGCCCGCAGGCCAACCCCGATTACGACGCATGGCTCACGGCGTTTCGCGGGCGGGCGCGATCCCGGGGGATCAGTGAGGATGCTTTAACCCGCGGATTGCAGGGCGCGGGCTTCCTGCCCGGCGTGATCGAGCGAGATCGCAACCAGACCGAATTCCGCCGTTCCACCGAGGATTACCTCGCCCTTGTTGCGTCGGAAGAGGACGTAGCGCTTGGGCGTCGCCGGTTCGCGGCTCAGCGCAGTGTGTTGAATGATGTCGAAACCGCCTATGGCATACCGGCAGCGGTCTGCTGTGCAGTTTGGGGCGTGGAAAGCGCCTATGGCACGCGGCTTGGCGATATCCCCGTCATTTCAGCCGTATCGACGTTGGCCTGGGAAGGCCGGCGCGGGCAGTTCTTTGAGGCGCAGCTGATCGCGGCGCTGAGGATCGTGCAGAACGGCGATACGACGCCGGACCGTATGTTGGGATCCTGGGCGGGGGCGATGGGGCATACGCAGTTTATCCCGACGACCTATGAGGAATATGCCGTTGATTTCCGCGGTGACGGGCGGCGCGATATCTGGAGCAGTGATCCGACGGATTCTCTCGCCTCCACCGCCAGCTACTTCAATCGGTTTGGCTGGCGGGCCGGTCAGCCCTGGGGGATGGAGGTGCAATTGCCGGCGGGGTTTTCCGCGTCCACCGGGCGCGACAGACGGCGCAGCGTGGCGGAATGGTCCGGCCTGGGGGTGCGGCGCGCGGGCGGTGGCAGCCTGCCGGATCATGGGGCGGCGGCGATCCATGCGCCCGGCGGCGCGGGGGCACCGGCCTGGGTTTTATATCACAATTTCAATGTCATCCTGCGCTACAATGCATCCACAAACTACGGGATCGGCGTGGGGTACCTGTCGGACCGGATCAGCGGCGGCGGGCCGCTGCGGCAGAGTTTCGGCGCCGATGCGAGCGGATTGACACAAGCCCAACGAATGGAGCTTCAGCAGCTTCTCAACCGCGCAGGGTTCGATGCGGGCACGCCCGACGGGGTTGTCGGTTCGGGGACCGAAGAGGCGATCAGCGCCTATCAGGTGGCGAATGGATTGCCGGTGACGGGTGAGCCGTCGTTGGCGCTTTTGCGGCGCCTGAGATAGCGATTTCGGACGTACACAAGCTGTACGCAGCCCGTAAACGCGTTTTCAGAACCAGACCGCGGGTCGTCCGGCGATGCGCCGCGCCTGCGCAAGGATCGTCAGGCGCGCGGCCAGACCTGTGACAGGGGCAACCGGTCACGTTTGCGCGTCAGCTCAAGGTGGCCAAGCGGCGTCCATCCCGCCACAATCACATCCGTCCCGTCCCGACGGAAGGCTTTCTTGACCGCATCTTCCAGTTGACGGCGTTCTCTCTTGGGCATCGGCGCGAGGTCCAGCGTGATCTGCCCGCCGAGCCCCTTGATCCGGAGCAATCGGGGCAAGTCGCGGACCAGGGCGAGGTTCGCCTTCAAACCGGCCGCCATGGAATGATCGGAGCCCGTGTTCACATCCACCGCAATCAATGCGCGTGTCGTCTCGACAAACGCATAGGCGCCGCCCGCCAGCGTCTGGCGGGCGGCCAGGGCCGCGTCGACCGCGTCCAGAACACCGTGATCCTCAAACCCGCCTTCCACAATCTCATCCGGCGTGTCCCAATCGCGCCAAGCCAATATATGCGCGTCCTCCGCGCCAAGGAGCCATTCGATGTCACCATCGCGCTGTTCGAGGACCATCGTGGCCGTCTTGCACATGGCGTAGATGTCTTCGTGAAGCGTATCCGCCTCGACCCCGTCCGCCGAGGACCGGATGATCAGGCCGTATTCATCACTCGCCGCGCGGCTCTCATGGGCGATTTCCAGAAGGCGATCCCGTTCGTCTTCGTCCCGGATGGCGCGGCTGACGTTGAGGCCGGGGGCAAACGGCGTGACGATGGCATAGCGGGATTTGAAGATCAGATCCGGCGTGACGGGGATGGCCTTGCCCGGCTCGGCCACGCCCGAGACCTGTACAAGAAACGTATCGCCGGGTGCGATATCTTTGGCGCGGCGCAGATAGCCGCTCAACCCGTCGCCCAATTGCAGGGTCAGCCCGCCCTGCCCCTTCAGCGGGCGGTCGGCTCTGGCCAAGGAGATCGCGCCCACGCCGGGGGCGGCCCCCTCCGGCGGGTCGATCAGAAGATCCTCCAGCCGCCCGTCCACCATCAGGGCCGCAGCCCGGCGATCGGCCACTTCATCAAGCAGAACAACACGGCCCTTCATGGCTGCCACACTGGCACACCGGCCCCCTGCAGAAGCTGCGCGGTTTCAGCCAAGGGCAGGCCAACAATTGCGGAGTGGGAGCCACTGATCCACGGAATGAAGGCGCCTGCGGGGCCCTGTATCGAATAGCCGCCCGCCTTGCCCTGCCAATCGCCGGTGGCGATGTAGCCTTCCAACTCGACCTTGCTCAATCGCTTCATCTTGACCCGGCTTTCCACCACCCTGACGGAGGTTTTTGCGCCGACCCGGACGGCGATACCGGTGTAAACGCGATGTCGGCGGCCGCCCAGGAGGGTCAGGAAGGCGCGGGCTTCTTCCGCATCGGCGGGTTTGCCTAGGATCCGGCGACCGGCGGCAACGGTGGTATCGGCCACCAGCACCACCTCGTCTGCGTCGGCCTCAACGGCGGCCGCCTTGGCGCGGGTGATCCGCTCCACATAAGCGCGCGGAAGCTCTCCGGCCTGGGGATCTTCATCGATGTCGGGGGGGCGGATATCGTCAGGCGTGAGGCCGAGGACGGCAAGCAGTTCCAACCGGCGCGGACTGCCAGAGCCGAGGATCAGCTTCATGTCAGGGGTTTTCCCAAAGCAACCTTGGCCGCCGCGTTATAGTCGCGCTGGAGCCGTTCCATCTTGCGCATATCCTTGCCCGGCGCGATCGCGAGTTCGGACCGTTCGCCCTTGAACCGCGTATTGCGCCATTTGAACGTGTCGACCTCATCGGCGAGTTTGGCCCATTTGACGACATCGGCATCGTCCGTCAGCAGATGCCGTTGCGGCCGCCGCGGCGGTTTGGGATTGGCGTAATCGAACACCCAATCGGGGTCGCGGATAAACAACACGGATGTCTCACCGTCAATCGGCGGGGTGATGTCCACCAGATTCCCATCGCGGTCCAGCACCGCGTGGCGTTGCGCCTCCAGCCAGAACCCGGTGAGTTCCCAGACAAGCCAGCCGAAGACCGGCGTTGCGCCCTGCCCGGCCACGATCACGTTGTAGAATGGCTGATCTTCCACTGCGCCCTCGGCGGGCGCGACATCGACCAGCTCCGCCACGCCATTGCCCAAGGTTTCGGCAAAGGCCAGAACCTCTTCGGACAGCGTTGTGGGGGTCGTTATGGTGCGCTCCGCACTCACTTGAATCGGTAGTTGATACGACCCTTCGTCAGATCGTAGGGCGTCATTTCTACCTGCACTTTGTCGCCAGCCAGAACCCGGATGCGGTTTTTCCGCATCTTGCCTGCCGTATGCGCGATGATCTCATGGCCGTTTTCGAGCTCGACCCGGAATGTCGCGTTTGGCAGGAGTTCCTTCACGACACCAGGAAATTCGAGCATCTCTTCCTTGGCCATGGTCACTCCATTGATTGCACCCCATGCGTTGGGGCAGATGCGGGGTAAATGCGCCTAAAGCCCAAAGGTTTCAAGGCAAATCGATTTCGCCCCGGCTTTCGGGGGCGAGATCGGGGGGCTCGCACCCGCGCGCGCGCTGTTCGGACTCGGGCCAATGGGCGTGATTGAACACGGCCCCCTCGCGGCGGACCCGCCCCACGGCGCCGAGATCCACATCGGCGATCACCCAGCCGGGCTCATCGAAGTCACCCTGCGCGATCACACCGGTTGGTGGAAAACCCAGATCGGGGGGGCCATAGATCCCCGCCGCCCCCACGTTCTCGTCCACCGCCGGGGACCACGGGGCCAAACCGGTGGTAGGGGAGTGGGCCACCACGCATTGCCCTTCCAGCGCGCGGGCCATGGCACCGATGCGCACGCGGGAATAGCCCGCAAGCGCATCGGTGCAGGACGGCACAAGCAGGAGGTCCGCCCCCTGCTCCACCAGCGCGCGGCCCAGAAGCGGGAATTCGGCGTCGTAGCAGATCAGCACGCCGATCCGGCCAAGGGGCGTATCGATCACCTGCAACGGCTCGCCGGGTACGACATTCCAGGTTTCCCGTTCGAACCGGGTCATGACCTGCTTGTCTGTGTAGCCCAGGAAGTTGGCTCCGGGCTCCGGGCCCAGAAGCCAGGCGCGGTTCACCGGGCGATCCGCGTCTTCCTCGAAAACCGGCCCGGAGGGGCAGAGGATGTGCACGCCGTAGCCTTCGGCCAGATCGGCCATCAGGTGATCGGCCCTTTCGGCGAGGTGAGAGGCCGCGTGCAGGCTCGCCTCCAGATCTCCGGCTACGTCCGGGCCGGCCAGCCCGGCCAATTCCATGCGGCCGTATTCCGGGAATACCAACAGATCCGCCCCCTGCCCCGCGGCCTCGCGGACCCAGGCGATCTGTTTCTCGGCATAGGCGGCCCAATCCGGCAACAGATCGAGTGGGTAGGCGGCGGTGGCGATTCTCATAGTCGTTTCATCCAGACTTGCAGCGTTTTGGGAGTGTCGCGGGCCTCGCTGACATCTGTCCACGAAAACTCCGCGGTGACGCCCGGCAAAGGGGCATAGCCGCGTTTGCGCCAGAACGGATCGAGCGGCCGGTAATCGGCGGGACGGCGGGGGTGGGTCTGGTCGCGGCGAACCGCGCAGAACGCCGAGTACGCAAAGCCATGGGCCCGCGCATGGGTCTCGCGATAGTCAAAGAAGGCGTGGCCGACGCCCCGGCCGCGATAGTCCGGCAGCAGGACGCTTTCGGCGCAGTAGAACACATGCTCCGCCGCGAAGGGCGCGTTGGTGATCTGGGCCGCATCGGCGTGATCGGCCAGGGGCATACCGGTGGCGGCGCCAATGATCCGGTCGCCATCGCGCGCAGCGATCAGAACGGCACGGGGCGTGTCACGATAGGAGCGGAGATAGTGCGCCTCATAGGTCAAGTTCCCCTCGTAGAGGTAGGGAAATGCGCGAAACACATCAATCCGCAGGCGGGCAAGATCCGGCAGCGCCGCCTCGAGTGCGGTGCCCGTCAGCGGCTCGATAGTGATGGGTGGCATCGGCACGATCCCCGAACGGTTGCGCCGGCATCATACGCGCCGATCTGCCCTGCGGCCACTAGGGGTGCGTGAGATCGCCAAGGTGGCGGCGCTTGCGACCTTTCGCTAGGCGGAGGCCGCCCGAGCGGTGCCCGCCTCTGACGGGGGCGCGGGCAGTCCACCGTCAAACGCGGCGGGATTGAATTGCGAGGGGAACAGGCGAAAACCGATCTGATCCCGCAGAACCTTCCAGACGTGGTAATCGGTGAAGTAGCCCGTATGGCCACCGGCCTCGACGGCATAATTCGTCGCCAAATCCGGCGCGTCGTTTTCCAGATCATCGCCAATGCGCGTCCCGACGAAATCATCTTCGCGATGAATGTTGTACCACGCCTTGCGCACCGGATCATCGGGCCGTTCACAAAGCGGCATATCGGCGGTCGAGACCTGAAAGAACTCCTTAAAATAGCGCCGATAGATATGGGTTGCAGGTGAGCCCATCGTGATCAGGACAACCTCGGGATTGCCGTTTTTCTTCAGCAGCGCCTTGACGTCTTTGTCCTGCAGCATTTTGACGGCGATTATGCTGCCAAGGGAATGGGCGATTATGGTGACGCGTTTCGGCTCGAACGCCTCAAGGCCGTAATGCAATGTGCGCCGGAAGCGAGCGTTGATCTGATTGCGTTGGGTAAAATTCTTGGCGCGCTCGGCCCGGTTGCTTTTCCAGGCGCAGCTTTCCTGCACGGAGTACGTGACGATATCGCGGAAGATGCCCAACCCACCCGATATGTGATTGGACAGCCTGTAGATGATGACGCCGAGCGCAAGCAGAAGCGCCGTGACCTTCGCGTTTTGCGCATGGAACCAGCACAGGCTGAAGATCCGGTCGGTGGCTGGATCGCACGACATGCGGGCATTGAGCTCGGGCATGGAGGCCAGAGCGAACGCCACCAAACCCAGACTGAGCATCAGGAAATAGTGCAGCACGGGACTCAAGATCAGGCGGCTGCGCCATTCCGCTTTCTCATAGAGCTTGTCCGGCCACGCCTTGCGGATGCCGACCAAGATCCCCGCCACCAGGATGAGCGTGATGAAGATGGCGGTGGTGATGCTCATGGTTTGCAGGACAGATCGGATGTTCCCGTCGAGCGTTGTGAACAGCAGGCTGTCGGACTTTACCGAATGGATATGATCGGCGAGGGTTTCGTCCGGCAGGGGCGGGGCACCGGAGGCGACGCCTTCACCCCCCGCCTCTGCCACCTCTTCGATCCCGTCCGCATCGTCTTTATCCTCCGCCACAGGAGGTGTTTCGTGGACGACCTGGCTGCTCAACTGGCTGGAGATATTCAGCAAAAGCAGCCACAGGCTGGAGGCGATCACGCTCCAGAACAGCACCATGGCCGCGCAGATGCTGGGAAAGATGGCGCGGAGGCCGGGAACATTGTCGTTTATTGTATGCGTCTCACCGTCCTGCATCGGGAAGTCGTGGCGAGAGGCACCGGCAAAAGCACCGATCAGGCCCACCAATCCGATCAGCAAGGCCACGGCCACATTCATGACCCAGCTTGTCCCAAGGGCGAGCAACACGAAACCTGCGTAGCAATCAATGTCATGGGTCAGCATCGTGACTTGCCCGCCCTTTACATCACAAAAGTACGTGTTGACCCCGGTCGACGCAAAGGAGAGGCCCAACATGATCAAGACGGCCACCCCGACAATGGACAGACCGTTCCCGAAAATTCGCACCAGATAAGTTTTCGAGAGCACCAGGCGGACGTAAAGGCCGATCAACAAGGTGCATAATCCATGGCCTGCGATGATCCAGGGCAGATGATCCGGCGAGAATTCCGTCCAGAGCGGCGTGAGATCGAGCAGCAACAGGACCGAGCCAATCAACAGCATCGCATTCATCGGCGCCACGAAGCCATAGAAGATCCATGTGAACAGGTGCACCAGCCAGATGCTGAGCTTGCCACGGTTGCTTTCGGCGTTTTCCATCGCCAGGTAGCCAAGGCCCAAAACGATTTTCAGAAGGTCAAAGATCGTCCAAAACGGCCCGCTGGGGGCGGGAGATTTGTCGGCCCAAAACACCTCGGCAAAGATCGCGCGCTCGGGATTTTCTGCGTTCTTGGCCTTCTGCACCTTGCGCAGATGTACCGGAAAGAAACTGCCGTTTCGCGGTTTGACGGAGAGGCGTTCATCGGCCAGTTCCACCACGTCGCGATCCACGGTCACGGGTAGGAACAACGGGTCCTTTACGGCGATTTGCGTTGTCGCGGCGCCAACAATCTCGTCAACCGTTTCACCGGGCTGTTGTTCGCCGATCCCATGAACGGCAATGACCAAATGCGTGTCCATGAAATGCACCGAGCTATTCGAATCGTCTCGACGGTATCACGTAGAGGTCCGCTCATAGCGTGAGAAACCTGTGAGAAATTGATCCGGGGGGGGGGGGGGGCTTGGTTGGATGGACCCCTGCTCAGCCCTGTTCCGTCGGGTCCCCGAACCGCGCCACCATCCGGTCCGCGATCTGATCGCGGGCCTGACGATAGGCGGCGAGCTTGGCCTCGCGGGTTTCGCCGAGACCGGTGGGATCGAGGATGGGCCAGTACTCGACACCGATGTGATAGGTCCGCGTCATGTCGAGCGCGCGGCGCTGGCTGGCTGGGGAGAGCGCCACGATCAGGTCAAAGCCCGACAGGTCGTCGCCCCATTGCTCCATCTCGTCGAAACTGCGCACGCGGTGGCGCTCCAGCTCGACCCCAAGTTCGGCGCAGACGGCCACAGCGAAGCCGTCAATCTCAAGCTCGTGCTTCACGCCCGCCGATTGGACGTAGGCGCGGTGGCCGTAGAACCGTTTCATCAATCCCTCGGCCATGGGCGACCGCGTGGAATTGTGGTCGCAGCAGAACAGGACCGATTGGGGGAAGTCCCACGACACGTCGATCAGGCCCCGAAATGGAGAACACAGATCAGGGTGAACAGGCGCCTTGCCGTGTCGATGTCGACCGCCGCCTTGCCCTCAAGACGTTCCTGCAACAGGCGCGCGCCTTCGTTGTGGATGCCGCGCCGCCCCATATCGATGGCCTCGATCTGTGAGGGCGGCAGGGTTTTCACGGCCTCGAAATAGCTTTCGCAGATCTGCCAGTAATCCTTGACCACCTGGCGAAACGGGCTGAGCGACAGGTGAAATTCGGCGGCGTCTTCGCCACCCTCTGTATCGACATCGAACACCAGCCGTTTCTCGCGGATCGCAAGCGTGACGCGGTAGGGCCCTTGGGGAACATCGTCGCGGGGGATGGAGAAGGTGTTCTCCTCCAGAAGATCGAAAATCGCGACCTTGCGTTCCTGCTCGATCTCAGGCGTGGGAGCGGGCAGACCGGTGGTGTCAATCTCGATGTGACAGATATGCATGGTCATGTCTCCTCTCCCCGGTTCAGGCGGTCCAGACGCGCGCGCACGGAGGCCGCGTGGGCGCCGAGCCCTTCCGATATCGCCAGGATTTCCGCCGCCGGGCCGATGGCCTTCAGGGCCTCGGGCGTCATCCGCGCCACGGTTGTTTTCTTCATGAAATCCAGCACGTTCAGCCCACTGGAAAACCGCGCCGAGCGCGCGGTGGGCAACACGTGGTTCGGCCCGC
Organism: uncultured Roseicyclus sp.; assembly: GCA_947491935.1. Lineage (GTDB taxonomy): Bacteria > Pseudomonadota > Alphaproteobacteria > Rhodobacterales > Rhodobacteraceae > Gymnodinialimonas. The sequence continues at coordinate 1,019,697 of CANLLF010000002.1, read as the reverse complement.
CGATGTAATCGCCGATGGCTTCCGGAGTCCATTGGCCCAGAAAGACGGCGCCCGCATGTGTGATCTTTTCGAACAGCGCCTCGGGGTCGGCCACGCAAAGCTCAAGGTGCTCGGGCGCGATGCGATCAGACAGGGCGGCGGCCTGATCGAGGCTGTCGGCCACGATGATCGCGCCGTAATCGCGCCAGGACGCGCCGGCAATGGTAGCGCGGGGCAGTGTTTCGAGCTGGGTTTCAACGGCCTGGGCGACGGCGCGCCCGAAGGCGGCATCATCGGTGATCAGGATCGATTGCGCGCTTTCGTCGTGCTCGGCCTGGCTGAGCAGATCGGTGGCGATCCAGTCAGGATCATTGTCGCGGTCGGCGATCACGAGAATTTCCGAGGGGCCCGCGATCATGTCGATGCCGACCTTGCCGAAAACGCGGCGCTTGGCGGCGGCCACGAAGGCATTGCCCGGCCCGGTGATCTTGTCGACGGCTTCAATCGTTTCTGTGCCGTAGGCCATGGCGGCAATCGCCTGCGCCCCGCCAATTCGGTAGATCGTGTCGACACCCGAAAGCTGTGCGGCCAGCAGAACCAGCGGGTTGGCGACGCCATCGGGGGTGGGTGCGCAGATCGTCAGGCGCTTCACGCCCGCAACCTGCGCGGGGATCGCGTTCATCAAGACGCTGGACGGATAGCTTGCCAAGCCGCCGGGCACATAGAGGCCGGCCGCCGCAACAGGGCCCCAACGCCAGCCAAGCGTGGCGCCGTCCGGATCGGTCCAGCGCGCGTCTTCGGGCATCTGACGGACGTGGTAGGCGCGGATGCGCTCCGCCGCCAGTTCCAGCGCGGCGCGCTCCTCGGCGGGCACCTGCGCCACGGCGTCGGAAATCTCTTCGGCCGAAAAGGCGAGTGTCTCAGGCGTGAGGGCCAGGCGGTCAAACCGCTCGGTCAAGTCGATCACCGCCGCGTCGCCGCGGGCCCGGACATCGGCGATGATCCCGGCCACGATATCGTCCACATCGGGGCTGTCTTCGCGCTTCATCTCGAGAAGCGCGGCAAAGCGCGGAGCGAAATCGGCGTCGCGTGTGGTCAGGAATTGGGGCATGGGCTCTGCTCCGATAGGGTCAGGGGCAGATAGCGCGGGGGGACCGGGGGCTCAACTGTTTGAGAGGGGGCAGACCATATAAAGCTGGTTGTGGATATGTCCTGCGTGATTCAGCGCACGGGGAATACCGCCGGTAACGGTGAAGCCATGGGCCTCGTAGGCGGCCCGGGCGGCCGTGTTATCGGCACCCACGTCAAGCTCGAACTGGATGATACCATCCGCGACGGCTTCCGCCTTGGCCGCATCCAGAAGCGCGCGGACGTGGCCGCGCCGTTGCGCCTCGGGCCGTGTGTAGACAGCGACGACATGGCCGCGATGGGCCTGCACCTGCCCGGGAAACCGGTGCCAGCCGAGGCACGACAGGATGCGCCCTTTGTCCACTACGGCCCACAGGTTCGTCTTGCCGATCCAATCCGCGACCTCGTCGGGGGCCTTGGCGGCCCATTCCTTGGGCATGGTGCCGAAGCTGTGGGTGGCCAGCGTCAGCATTTCGATGCGGATGTCGTGGAACGCCCGCCAGTCGGCACGTGACAGGCGATGGAGGCCGTCGTCGCAAAGGGGGGGCAGAGGTGCCGTGAGGTCGCGCCGCATGAGGACATCGCAGAAGGTTGCGCCGCCCATCCGCGCGATGCCCGGATGGGTCGCGAAAGCCTGAAAGCCGTGGTCGGTATAGAACGCCCGGGCGCGGTGGTTGGAGGATTCCACCGACAGTTCCAACTGGGTGGTGCCATGGGTCGTGGCCGCGGTCACGGCGGCTACCATCAGCGCGTGAGCCGCCCCCGTACCCTGGTGGTCGGGGCGCACGTAGAACGGGCCGATCTCCGCGCGGTGCGCGGTTTGCGTCAGGCGCATCGGGTGTTGCGCGATGAACCCGACGAGGTCCGTGCCGTGGAAGGCTCCGATGAAGCCACCGTTCCCCAAGGCCGCCGCGACACGCTCCTTCGGCATGGCGCGCGCCTCCGCCTCCGTCAGCAGGAACGCGGTTGGATAGGCGCGGATACCATGGAGGCGCAGGGCGGCGAACCGCTCCGCATCCGCCTCTGCCAAGGGGCGGTATTCAATCGCCATGTTCGGGGGCGCGGCCCGACGGCGCGCGGTAGGGCTGTGTGACATCCCTGAGCGTGAGTTCCAGCGCCTCGACCTCCAGCGCCACAGCGCCGTCGCCTGCAAGGGTCAATTCGATACGACCCGTCCCGTCTTCGCCCGGCTGCCAGTCCAGCGCCAGCAGGGACAGGATCATATCGGCGTCGGATCGGTCGATCCCTTGCGTCGCGACATGCAGGACATCCTCGATCGCCAGCACCGATTGCACCCGTTCCGGCGCGGACTTCTGGCCCCGCCGTTCCCAGCGAAACCGGTTCACGAGCAGGGCAAACCGGCGCCGCGCGCGGTCATATTTCATTTCGGTGATCGGAAAGATCGCGTCCTGGACCAGCGCCGAGATCACCGGCACATCGTCGGCCTCCAACGCGCGCAATGCGACCGGCTGGTCGCCACCATCTTCAAACCGGGCGTCTTCAGCCATCGCTCACACGCTCCACATTCGCGCCGACGCCGCGCAGTTTCCGCACCAATTGCTCATACCCGCGATCCAGGTGATAGACCCGGCTCACCACGGTTTCACCCTGCGCCGCAAGGCCCGCGAGGATCAGGGAGACCGAGGCGCGCAGATCCGTGGCCATGACCGGCGCGCCATTCAGGCCATCGACGCCGGTGACTCTGGCGGTGTTGCCATGCACCTCGATCTTGGCGCCCATGCGGATCAGTTCCGGGGCGTGCATGAAGCGGTTTTCAAAGATCGTCTCTTCCAGCACGGCTTCGCCATCGGCAAAGCACATCAGGGCCATCATCTGGGCCTGCAAATCGGTGGGGAAGCCCGGGAACGGCGCGGTTTTCACGTTGACGGATTTCACCCGTCCGCCCGTATGGCGGACTTTGAGGCCCGCTTCGGTTTCGGTGATCTCAAGCCCCGCCTCTTCCATCTTGTCACACAGCGATGAGACCAGCCCGCGGCTCCCGCCGAGGCATTCGACCTCACCGCCCGCAATCGCGGGCGCGATCATGTATGTGCCAAGCTCGATCCGGTCCGCGATCACCCGATGGGTCGCGCCATGCAGGCGGTCGACGCCGCGCACCACGATCTGGTCGGTCCCGGCCCCCTCGATATCGGCCCCCATGGCGATCAGGCAATCGGCCAGCGCCTTGGTGTCGGGCTCGCGCGCGGCATTGCGGATCACGGTTGTGCCCCTGGCGCGCACCGCGGCGCACATGATGTTTTCCGTGGCCCCGACGGAGGGGAAGGGAAACTCGATCTCGGCGCCTCTCAGATCCCCTGCGGCATGGACATAACCGTCCTTCAGCTCAACCGTGGCGCCCAGTGCCTCGAGCCCAGCAATGTGGAAATCCACCGCCCGTGCCCCGATGGCGCAGCCGCCGGGCAGCGACACGATGGCCTCGCCGGTGCGCCCGATCAGCGGCCCCAGCACATTGAACGACGCACGCAGCTTCCGCACGATATCGTAATGGGCCAGATGCGACGACAGATTGGCGGCCGAAAGGGCCAGCGTTTGCCCATCATCCAGCCGCCCGATCTGCACACCGAGGCTTTCCAGAAGCTCGCTCAGCGTTGCCACATCCGACAGGCGCGGCACGTTGGTGAGCGTCAGCGGCTCATCACTCAGCAGTGCCGCGCACATCAGTTTCAGGCACGTGTTCTTGGCCCCCGCAATCGGGATCTGCCCCGTCAAGGGGCCATTGCCGTTCACAATGATCCTGTCCATCTGCCCTGCCTTTCCTCATCAATCCGCCGGTTTTCCGGCTTTTTCATCATCTGTCGGGGCGTCTTCGGCCTGTCTGATGCGGGCCTGCGCCTTGCGGCGGCCCAGATTTGCCTTCAAGGCGGCTTTCAACCGGTCTTCCCGGGCCTCTGCCGCCGACTTGCCGGCCCCGCCCTGCTTGGAATTCGTGCCCATGGCACAGCCTTACCGTGCCCGGCCCGGAGCGTCCAGATTGCGCTTGCAAGGTGCTCCGTCAGCGTCTAACACGCCGCCACCCGGCGCTGCTGTAGCTCAGAGGTAGAGCACTCCCTTGGTAAGGGAGAGGTCGAGAGTTCGATTCTCTCCAGCAGCACCATCTTCCGCTGGCCGGATGGCTTCATCGCCAGAGGTCATGTGGGGTTCGGGTAACTCTCCTGCTCAACGACCAGCTTGCGCAGCAGACGTGCGACTGCCTCGCGGAGCTTATGGTGCCAGGTCGTCGGGGCCGACACGGTCGATGATGAAGATCATCGCCCCTAATATGTCCCGCTGCTCCTTGGAGAGGCCCGCAATCTCCCTGATCTGTTCGGCTTTGTTGCGCTCGTCTGGCCACCGGCTGAAGAAGTCGACGAGATCGGCAAATTCTTTCTTGGACGACATGAAATCCCTACCCAATCCACTTGTTGATAGCATCACGCTACCCCCGGCCCTCGCGGGGGCGACCGTGAAATCGGTGTGAATGCCTTGGCGCTCTCAGGTGCCGGTGATAGCGTTGACGTAAGGGGAAACCTCATGCGCACCTGCCTTGAAATCAGTCTGTTCGGCACCTGTTCCGTCCGTTTGAAGAACGGCGACGTGCTGGATATTCGCGGCGTCAAACATCGTGCGCTGATCTGCATGCTCGCCACGGCGCCGCTTGGGCGACGGACGCGGACCTACCTGCAAAACACGCTGTGGGGCTATTCCGGCTATGACAGCGGCCACCAGAACCTCCGCCGGGCGCTTGCGGATCTGCGCAAGATTTTCGGCGCTGAATTCGATACGTTTTTCCACACGACCAATGCCGATGTGGAACTGGACCTTGAGCATGTGCGCTTTGTCGGGGACCAGAATACCGGTCGGTTTCTGGAAGACCTGAACGTACCGCAGGCCGATTTTCAGGATTGGGTCGCCTCGATCCGCTCCAACCCCGCGCAAATCGCCGCCCTGCACCGATCGCCCGGGGGCGGCACCGTGCGGCGGCCGCGGCCGCGGGTGATCGTGCTGCCGCTCAGCTATCTGGGCGATGATCCGGTTCTGCGCGCGCTCGGCGATTGGATCGGCGAACAATCGTGCCGCATCCTGTCGCGCTCGAAACTGTTGAGCGTCCTGTCGCACCTGTCCGGGCGCGCGGCGGTGCAAACGCCCGTCATCGTCTCCGAGATCCGGCAGACGCTGGAGGTGGATTACCTGGCTACCGGATCGATCCGCCGTTCGGGCAATTGCATTGTCTGCGACATCGACTTCATTGCCGCCGAAAGCGGGCAGATCCTGTGGAGCCGTGAGATTCTTCTCGAAGACGGCAACGATCTGGACCGGCTCAACACGGATCTGAACGCCATTGCCCATTCCATCGCGCGCTCCATCGCGCATTCCGCCGTCGCCCATGTGAAGGCGCAGGCGCTCAGCGACATTGCCGACCACAACCTGACCATTGCCGGCGCGACCTTGATGCACCGCCGCACAATGCGGGATTTCCTGAAAAGCCGGGAATATCTGAGCGAGGCGACCTCACGCATGGATGGCGTCGCCGAGCCGCTGACATGGCTGGCGAAATGGTACGTACTCAACGTCATCAAGGGCTACTCGCTGGATCGCGACCACGACAGGCAGAAGGCGGTGGAATGCTGCGCCCGGGCGCTCGACATTGATCCTGAATCGAGCCTCGCGCTGACCATCGACGGTTTCGTCAACACGATCCTTTCCCACGATCCGGACGTGGCCGAACAGCGGTTCGATGCCGCCTTGCAGATCAATCCGAACGAAAGCCTCGCCTGGCTTCTGAAGGGCTCCCTGAAGGCCTTTACCGACCAGGGGGCTGCGGCAGTGGAGGCCACGACGCGGGCGCGGAGCCTCTCGCCCATTGATCCATTCGGCTATTACTACGACAGCCTGGCCAGCACGGCGCATCTTGCCGATGCGAATTACCAAAGCGCGCTGGACTTCGCGGACCGCTCGCTGGCGGCCAACAACCAGCACCTGTCGACGCACCGGGCGCGGATCATCGCGCTGCATTTTCTTGGCAGGTCCGAGGATGCGCGCGAGGCCGCGACCACGCTCAAGAAGCATTTTCCAAAGTTCAGCCTCGGCCAATACCGCAACAGCCACCCGGCAACCGATTACCGGTTAGGCCGGGATGCGATCGAAGCGCTGGCGGCCGCCGGCATCAATTGACGCGACCAACTGGAAGGACAACACCCTATGGGACAATACGGCGGAATTGGCGGCATCGGTGGGATTGGCGGCATCGGCGGCATTGGAGGGATTGGTGGCATCGGCGGGATCGGTGGCATCGGCGGCTTCACCGGGCTTGGCTCATTCCTGGGTGCGGAAGATACCGGCGGCTATGATGCCACCACGACCTATGGGCTGCAGACAACCGCCGAGGGCCTCGCGCATCTGACCCCGCCCGGCCCCGCCGCTGCGGGCACGCCGCTTGCCTTCAACACGACCGCGAACAACGACCGGTGGGCGACGTGGGTGCGTGGCTCCCTTTATGTTTCCGAATTCCTGACCCGGATCGGGTATGAGGCAACGGATGCGGGCGGACAAAAATCGGCAAAGCTGACATTCGGTGGGCAGACTCTGGTTGAACTCGTGCTTCCCGGCGACGATCTGCTGGCCAGCCAGTGCGCGTTTGTGAATGACTACGCCGATCTGAGGGCCGATCGCGGGGCTGAAATTACCTCGCAACTCGGCTTCCCGACCGAATATTTCGCCATGATCCTGGGCATGCATCTGGGCCAGCACAAGGACACGTTCGAGCTGATCACGGCCACGCAGGTGGCCGCGGCCCATGCGGCGATGATTCTGAAACATGCGCTGGCCGTGCGGCGGCCCGATCAGATCGACGGGCGTATCCTGCCGATGATCCCGACGCCGGGCCATGGCAGCTTCCCCTCTGCCCACGCGACCGAGGCCTATGCCGTGGCCACGGTACTGAGCGGGCTTATCGAGGATTGGGACGGCTTCACCGATCTGGCCAATCGCACCGCGATGGTGCGGGGCCTGGCCGAACGGATTGCTGTGAACCGGACGGTGGCCGGTGTGCATTACCCGATTGATACCTGGGCGGGCGCGTCGCTCGGCACCAGCCTGGGTCAGGCCATATTGGGCATGTGCGGGCGGGCTGGGGCGATGGCAGAGGCCCGTCGCTACGTGCCTGATAACGACGACTTCACTGAACATGATTTCGCGAATGACGCCGCGGCAATGGGCGTTGAGGTCGGTGCGGCCATCCCCGTCGCTGCCACACCGCATTTCAGCTGGATCTGGCAGCGCGCGCTGGCTGAGACGCAGAAGGTCTGAGGCCGGTCATGAAGTATCAGGAGCGCGAACCAGAGGAACGGATTGATCGCTATGCGGGGCCCTATGAGCGCTGGGTGTTTTCCAACGAGCTTGGACGGCCCTATTCCTTTCCCCTGATCGCCGGGGAGACGTCGGGGATTTACACCGCCCTGATGGAAGGGGGCGAGCCGCAATCCGACGCCACGATGGCGGTGCGCCTGCCGCCACTCTGGAACCCCACGGGGGGCCGGATGAACATCACGCCCTTCGCCTTCCAAAGTCTCGCCCCGCCGCCCAACACACCCGATATTGGCCAGGATGCGGAGATTGCGCGGTTTCTGGGATCCGTCCGGCGATCCGCGCAACGCACGCGCGCCGCGTTCAATCCACGCTTTCGGGTGAATTTTCCGATTGTGCCGGACGCCTGGGTGCCCGTGTACCATGAGGACAGCGCACCAGATACATGGACGGCGCCCGCCACCCCGCCCAGGGCGATTGTGGCTGTCATCGACGATGGCCTGCCTTTCGCCCATCGCGCGTTTCTTGACAGCACGGGGCGCACCCGGATCAGCCATTGCTGGCTGCAATCGGGCGTTGCCGAGCCCGAGGCCCACGTGCCGTTCGGCCGGGAATTCGTGAATACCGGCATCGACCTGTTGCGCGCCGATCTGGGCCGGGATGAGGGCGAACTCTATCGGCGGGCCGGTGCCATCGCGGCGGGCATGTCCGAGCTTGGCAACCACCTGAGGCGCAGCGGGACCCACGGCTCCCACATCCTTGGGTTGGCGGCGGGAAACGATACGCTCTTCCCCGATCATCCGATGGGCGACGAAATCCAGATCATCGCGGTTCAATTGCCCAATACCATTGCCTGGGACACGTCCGGGTTCGGCAAGGAAATGTACATGCTCTCGGCCATCCACTATGTGTTCGAGCGCGCCAGCCGGATTGCCGCCGCCTGCGGGTTGGATGAGCTGCCGCTGATCCTGAACTTCTCGTACGGGTGGAGCGCAGGGCGCCATGACGGCCAATCGGAGATGGAGATCGCGATCCAGGATCTGTTGGCCGAACGTCAGGCGATTCAGCCGGACACGGCCATCATCATGCCCACGGGCAACAATTTCGCCTCGGAGATGCATGCGCGGCTGGATGAGACCAATTTCGATACCGACGCCTACACGATCGGCTGGCAGGTGCAGCCCGATGACAAAACCTCCAGCTATCTGGAGCTATGGTTTCCCGAAGGCTTTGACCCCGATGGCTACAACGTCACCCTGACCCCGCCCCACGGCGTTGCCCTCGATCTGCCGGGAGAGTTGGACGTCTCGGCCGATCCCGGCACCAATGGCGGCGATGATGGGGATCCGCGCCGGTTCATCGAACTGGAAGCGGAGGGCGAGATTATCGGCCAGATGTCCGCCGACCATCACCGCGGCACGCGCTGGCGCGTGATGGTGGCGCTGGTTCCAACGGCGTTTACACGGGGGCAAGGACGGCGGGCGCCATCGGGCCTTTGGCATGTCACCCTTTCGCGCACTGCGACCTGCGCGCCTCTGGCCCCCGCGCAGGACCTTTTGATCTGGTTGCAGCGGGACGACGACCCCAGTGACCTGAAATCCCATGGACGGCAGAGTTATCTTGTCGACCTGAACCGGGTAGCAACGCCGCAATCTGCCGAGCGCCCCCCGGCCCCGACGCAGACCATCCCGGCGCAATTGGGCATCATCTCTGGCTATGGCGCGCTGAACGGCGTGGCCTCCAGTGCCGCGACCACGCGGGTTGCGGGATATGTCCAGCAGACCGGGCGGCCGGCGATCTATTCCGGAGCGGGCGGGCTGCGCACCGAAAACGGCGGCGATGTGCGCCAATGGGGCGCGCATTCCGACGTGATCGCCGTGTCGGACCACAGCGCCGTTCGCCCCGGTATCCCCTCCATCGGTGTGTTGTCCGGCGCGCGGGCCCGCTTGATCGGAACCAGTTGTGCCGCCCCATCCGTGGCGCGGCTCATGGCATGTAATGCGGTGGCGGGCCGACCGCTCCTGGACGGTTTCGATGCGCAATTGCCATTGCCGGCCACGGAAAGCCCCGTACCAAATGTGGAAATGCAATATGGCGCCCGCACCGGCCCCGCAACTGCCCCGCCGGTCGCCAGAAACAGCCACCCAACTCCAGGCCCCTGAATTCCCGAACCTCCCTGAAGGTGCCGACTGCCCCCGTGGATCCGTCCATGGGGGCTCTTTTTTTGGGGTCGCTTCCACATATCGCGCAGGCTTCACGGGATCGACGCGCGTTTTCACGGCGTTTTCACTCTGGGTCGGGAGCAGGTTTCGGTAGGGTTAATGCAGGCGATATCAACATGGGCATTTTCCCGCAACGACATCGCCCACACGACCAAGACCATTTTAGACGACCCTGTTTTGTGACCTTCCGCCGGACGCTTTTGACCGGACCCCACTTATTTCAGCACGACCCCTTTACGACGAATTTCAGCAAGACTTTTTCATAGCTAAGCATTTCCCCGGGTGGCTGCGCCTATTAGTACGCGTGCGCAGTCACCCCCCCTTTCTCATCTGTCGCAGGCCGACCTTCCGGCGCCTTTCTGGCTGACGGAGACGGTTCGCCCTTGCCTGCGCCATCCGCACGGACCCGTTGCCATGTATGATCTGGACGCCCAAAGAGATGCCCTCCGCGCGCTTCGTACGATGGCCCGCTTCGGAAACGGCGTCAGGGTCGCGGTTCTGGATGGTGGTGTGGATATCGACCATCCAGACCTCGATGCGCCTTCCCTGGCGCCCGTCGATGCAGGGCAGAAGACCCTGCATGGAACCGCCGTGGCCAGCATCATTGTCGGCAAGAGCACGGGCATCGCACCACATGCGGACGCATTTCAGATCCCCGTATTCACCGAGGATCGCGGCGGACGGCTAACCGGGTGTTCGCAATTCACCCTTGCCCGGGCGATCAAGGCCGCCTGCGACCAAGCTGCCGAGATCATCAATGTGAGCGGCGCGCATCTGTCGAATACTGGCCAGCCCAGTGACGAGATGCGCGATGCCATCGAGCATTGCGTCTCGAGGAACGTCCAGGTTGTCGCGGCCGTGGGCAATGACGGGCTGAATGCCGACACCGTTCCGGCCGCCATGGCTCATGTTCTGGCCATCGGAGCCCATAACGCCGAGGGCTGCGCGGCCCATTTCAACAATTTCGGGCCCGGCCTTCGTAACAAGACGATCCATGCGCCGGGCGTTGATATCCGCTATGCCTCCCACGATGCGGAGGCCAGCATCTCCGGCAGCAGCTTCGCCGCCCCGGTCGTGTCAGGCCTCTGCGCGCTGATCCGCGCGCTGGTGCCCAACATGCCGATCGCCGACCTGCAAAGAATCCTGCTTCAATCTTGCGTCCCCTGCCCTTCGAGTCCCTCGGGAGACGTCAAGCCCCCCCGCCCCGCCCGGCGATTGGATTTCGTGCTTTTACACGAACATCTGGGCCCATTTCGGGCCGAAGAGGTGACTCCCCAAGCTCTCATTTCAGAAAGGAACATTACGATGTCTGACACCGATCATGCCGCCGATCTCGTGACCCCCGCAGGCGATATCGACCCCGCCCAACTGGCTCCGGCCGATATTGAACCCGCTGCCGCAGAGGCAGAGGCCCCCGCCACGTCGGCGGCCCCCACCCCATCGCCTGCGCCTGCCGGTGCGGTCGCAGATGTCGCGCCTGCCTCTGCCGCTCCGATCCCGGCCCAACCCCGCCACACCGTGCGGGACCCCGCGGCCAACACCTTCGTCCATGCCCCGCAAGACGACGTGCGCCCGCAGCATTACGCATCCAACCTGCTTGCCGATGACAAGGTCTTCGCGCTTGGCACGATCGGGTACGATTTCGTGACCGAAACCAACATGGATTACTTCCAGCAGGCGATGGACGGTCTTGTTGCGCAGAACGAGAAGCTCAAGCCGCTGATGCCCAACAACGCCATCTCCATGGCGCGGTTCCTGGCCTATCGCGATCCGTCGGGATTCCAGCCCAATATGGACAAATCCACCGCCCTGGAATGGACCTTGGAGATTGACGGCATCCCGGTCTTCGCGATCCGGCCGCAAAGCCAGTTCGCCGTGTTGGAATTCGCCCGCCTCGTCCAATACATGATCGAGCAGACCGGCATCGACCCGAACAAGTTTGTCGATACCGATCAGGAATCGGCAGAGTTGATGACGGCCCAATCCGATGCCGTGGATTGCCCCACCAAGGTCGACCGGGTGTCCATCGCCGGTCATATCGAAGGGGAAACCCGGCTTTATAACGGCCATGTCGTGCCCGTCCTCGTCCCGGTTCTGCGTGGCATGTTCTCGTGGAATCCGGCGGCCTTGACCAAGGCCGTTCTTGGGTCCCGGGCGAAAAAGGCGGAGTTGGAGGCGATGCGCAATTTCCTGGATCGCATCTACTACGAATTGCGCAACAAGGGCATTGAGCCACATTACCGCGCGATGAATTTTGCCGCGACCAACGCCCACCAGGTTGGAGAAGTCTTCAGGGATGCGATCGCCAACAAGCTGGAGCTGAACGCCATCGAGGTGGAACGCAGCCCGATCAGCCGCCCCGGATCGGAATGCTACGATGTGGTGATGCAATTCTTCAATCCGCAACGCCGCGAAGAAGAGGCGCGCAAGCTTTACCGCTACACGATCGATGTCAGCGGCATGATGCCTGTCACCTTCGGCCCGCTGCGCAGCTGGCGTGCGTATTAAGCGCCGCGGTGGCACCCGCCCGGTGCCGCCCGACATGCGCCACAGCCGGCCCCACCCGGCTGCGGCACATCCACGGCATGGATTTCCCCATGTTGATCCGGGCCCCCGCGCCCATCCCATTTGAGAAAGGAATTATCATGAACCTCCCCTATCAATCCCCCGCCATTGACCGCGAAAACCGTCTGTCTGCGGCGATGGGGCAAGGCGTCGATCCGGCTCTGTTTGGCTTGAGCTGGGACGATGTGACGGGCGGGATCGGTTCCGCGATGAACTACCTCGCCCCTCACGCCAAAACCGCGGCCAAAGACTTCGCGGTTTCGGCAATTTCCGGCCTGTAAAGCACGGGTCATTTTTCAACTTCAATCAAGGAGACTTTCCATGAACCTTCCGTACCAATCCCCCTCTGTCGATCGCGAAGATCGTCTCGGATCCGCTCTCGACGCGAACGTCGCACCGGCCTTCTGGGGCGCGCTGGCTTCTGCGGCGGCACCGATTGCGATCAATCTCGGCAAGAAGCTGATTAAGGACCTTTTCTAGGTCCTGCGTCCCCCCGAAGCGGCCCCGCGCCCCCTGGGGTCGCTTCACCCGCAGAGGTGTTCTCCCCACCTCTCAGAGCCCCCCGGGACGGACATGTCTCGGGGGGCTTTTACGATCCCGACACCGACGCATGGCTGTGCTTGATGCGCGTGTCGGGCTGGTTTTCCACGGGCTCGTCCGCCCCAACCGGCGCAATACTGGCGGGCATAAACGCCCAATCCGGTCAATTTCGATGCAACTGATCCAATTTTTAACGCCGTTCGCAACACGATGTTCACTTTCATCAGGCACAGGTGCCCCGCGACCTGACCTTTGGTGGAGCGTTCTGAATGAACCGGATCCTTGAGTGCCTCACTCAAGAACATGAGCTTTGGCTTCTGCTTGTGGCGGCCGTTGTCTGCGTCACGGGGTCGTGCCTGTCGGTTCTGGTGTCGCGTCGGTTGTCGGTGGCCAGCAGCACGCGCAAGCAGGTGCAATTGCCCTTATCGGGCCTGCTTGCAGGCGCGACGATATGGTCAACGCATTTCATCGCCATGCTGGCCTATGACCCGGCTGTCGATCACGGATACGACCCGGTCTGGACCGGTATCTCGCTTGCGATCGCGGTGGTCGGCATCTTCGCGTCGAATCTGATCTTCTCCAACAGCCGCGGCCTGACGCGGATCCTTCTTGCCGGGGCGATGTTCGGCCTGACGGTGTCCGTCATGCATTATGTCGGCATGAAGGCCTTTCTGATCCCCGGGCGGATCAATTGGGACACGGGGCTGTTGGTCACCTCGGTTCTGTTCGGCATCGGATTTGGCGCTGCCGCGTACCACCGGATCGCCTATCCGGTCACGCGCTATTGCTGGCTTGGCGGGGCCGTCTTGATGACAATCGCGATCTGCTCCATGCACTTCACCGGCATGAGTGCGATCATGATCGAGCTGAGCCCGCTGATCATCGTGCCACCGCAGATCATCGCCGAGGCCACCCTCGGCATGTTGATCTTCGGCGTCACCGCTGTGATCCTGTCGGTCGGCTTTGCCGCCGTGCGGCTTGAAACCGATCTGGAGGGGGAGGCCCTGCTCAGCCTCGCGCACTCGACGACGCACGATCATCTCACCGGCCTGCCCAACCGGCTTTGGCTGAGTGAATGGCTGGCAGAGCGGGCGGCCGGTCTTTCAGAGGATGCCGACACGCTAACGGCCGCTTTGACGTTGGACCTGGATAATTTCAAGGAAATCAACGACCTCTATGGCCATGGCGCTGGGGATCATGTGCTTCAGGACATTGCCCGCCGTTTGGCAGGCGCCTGTCAGCCTGACGAGCATATCACACGAACCGGCGGTGACGAATTCACGGCTGTGAAGACGGGACTTGAGGACGTTCACGAGGCCGATGCCTTTGCCCAACGGCTGGCCACTGCGATGGAGCCCCATGTCGACTACAACGGTATCGCGATCCGGTTCTCCGTTTCCATTGGCGTGGCAAGCGGCGTGACCTGTTCCGAGGAGTTCAAGGACCTGGTCCAGAAATCCGATCTTGCGATGCACCGCGCCAAGGCCAGCCAGGGTACACAGATTTGCAGCTACGATGCGGGTCTGGATGAACAAAGCCGGGAGAAACTCCTGCTTGTGCAAGATCTGCGCCAGGCATTGGCGAACGACGAATTCGAACTTGTCTACCAGTTGCAGAACGAATTGGGATCCTTGCAGCCAACCGGATGCGAAGTCCTGTTGCGGTGGCGGCACCCCGAGCGCGGGTTGATCTCACCGGGCCAATTCATCCCGGTGGCGGAAGAAACCGGTTTGATCTGCGAGATTGGCCTGTGGGTCTTGCGCACGGCCTGCATGGAAGCCGCGACCTGGACGCGTCCGTTCAGCATCGCGGTGAATGTCGCGCCCCTACAGCTTGTCGAACCGGCGTTTCTGGAGAACCTGGCAGACGCGTTGACGGAAAGCTTGCTGGATCCAGGGCGGCTGGAACTGGAGATTACCGAGGCCAGCATCATCGCGGATCAGGCGACCACGCTTGAGGTCATGCGCGGCATCAAGGCGATGGGCGTTCGTATTGCCATGGATGATTTCGGGACGGGTTATTCGTCACTGGCGACGCTGCAATCCTTTCCTTTCGACAAGATCAAGATCGACCGCAGCTTCATTCAGGACGTCCATATCGATCATCAACGCGCGGCGATTGTGCGCGCGACGTTGTTGTTGGGCGAGTCCCTGGGCATCCCGGTTCTGGCGGAGGGGGTCGAACATGAGGATGAACTGCGGTTCCTGCAAGACGCCGGGTGCAACGCCGTTCAGGGCTTCTACTTTGGCAAGCCGATGAGCCTCGTCTGCCTTCGCGCCCTTGTATGTGAAGCGGCGCTGGAAGCCGCGTCCTGAGGCGTGCTCTGTGGCACGTTCCCTGAGCGTTCCCGGTTCCGGGACTGTCTTGGCCATCCATGATTACGCCAACTGATCGATCCGATCACGTCTTCACGGAGCCAGAGGACCAGCATGCCGAAGGGCGGCCAGCGCGCAGGCCCATCAAGGCATGGTTGCCGGCGGATCAACCTCTTGGTGCACTTCCACCACGTTGCCCTCCGGATCCATGAAGAACACCTGATGCCAGGTCTTTGCAAAGGTCGTTCCATAGTCGGAATACGGAATGCCGTTCCGCTCAAGCTGACGCAGAACCTCCGCCAGATCATCGGTGCGAAACGCGATATGGCCGCGATCGACCGGGTTGATCGTATGACCATTCTTGAAAGCCACGCTCAGGTCCCGCTCGGCCAGATGCATCTGCATGCCGCCATCGGTCGCAAACCGGATGTTGCCGCTATAGCCCGCATCCTTGGTCCCTTCGGTTCGCGGGAAATTCTCGGGCGCAATGTCCGCCAAGCCCAGGATCCCTGTATAGAATGCGTGCATCTCGTCCACGTCACGCGAGACGAAGTTGATGTGATGAAACTCCAATTTCATTGCTGGCCTGACCCTTCCCAAGAAATTGCAGTTCAAACTAGCGACAAAGAAGATGCGCGGCCATGGCCCGTCGCCAAATCGCCACCCCTGCCTTGACCGGCTCCGTCCCGGGTAATATGCATACTTATTGTTTTACGGAGAGGCGCGACTTGACGGATCCAATCCTCATAGCCGGTGGCGGCATCGGTGGGCTGGCGGCGGCTGCCGCACTGGCGGGCAAGGGCATTCCATCAATCGTGTGCGAGCGCGGCCGCGCATTCGGCGAGATCGGCGCCGGAATTCAGCTTGGACCCAATGGATTCCATTGCTTTGATGCGTTGGGGATCGGCACGCAGATGCGGGAAACGGCCGTGTTCATCGATGCGCTCCGCCTGATGGATGCCGAAACCGCCGAGGAGATCACCCAGATCCCCCTGACGGATGATTTTCGCGCGCATTTTGGCAATCCCTACGCGGTCGTACACCGGGCGCAATTGCATCAGTTGCTTCTGGACCGCTGCGCCGCCAGCCCCTTGGTTGAGCTTCGGACCGACCACTGTGTGACGGGTTATTCACAAAGGGATGCCTCCGTCACCCTCCATTTCGCGGGTCAGCCAGACCTGACCGGACGCGCGCTGATCGGGGCAGAGGGGTTACGCTCCCCCATCCGGGCACAGATGCTGGATGATGGACCCCCGCGGGTGTCGGGCCACACAACGTACCGGTCTGTCATCCCACGCGACGCCATGCCGGAAGATCTGCGCCTGAACGCGGCCACGCTCTGGGCCGGACCGAATTGCCATATCGTGCATTACCCGCTGACAGGTGGGACCGAGTTCAACCTCGTCGTTACCTACCATCGGGATGTGTCCGAACCCGTCTCGGGCCAATCTGTCACCCATCAGGAGGTTGCCGTCGGGTTTGACCATGTGCATCCAAGGGCGCGCGCCGTGATCGAACATGGGCGCGACTGGAAATTGTGGGTGCTGCGCGACCGCGATCCAGTCAGCCGGTGGACAGATGGGCGCGTGGCGCTGCTCGGCGATGCGGCTCACCCGATGCTGCAATACTTTGCCCAAGGGGCCTGCCAGGCGATGGAAGACGGTGTCGCGTTGGCCGTTGCGCTGGATACCCACGAGGATCTGGAAGCCGCCCTGACCTGTTATCAGAACATGCGTGCCACGCGCACCGCGCGGGTGCAGATAAATTCCCGCCTGATCGGCGACCATATCTATCATCCCGCGGGCGCCCAGGCGGCGGTGCGAAACGAAATCATGCGATCCATGACACCGCGGGATTGGTATGATCAACTGACCTGGATCTACCGGTCAAACGGGCTACCGCCCGAAATGGGAGGACTTTGAATGGCTTACGTATTCGACCCGGCCCCTCAGGCCAGTGTGCCGGTAGCCGGGGAGATCATGCGCCTGCCTGTGCGGCGCATCTTTTGCGTTGGGCGCAACTATGCCGAACATGCCCGCGAGATGGGCCATGATGACCGGGAGCCGCCGTTTTTCTTCACCAAACCGGCGGATGCGCTGGTGGAGGATGGCGCGACGATCCCCTACCCGCCCGGCACCGAAAACCTGCATTACGAGGCCGAACTGGTTGTCGCCATCGGCACTGGCGGGCGTGACATCGCTGAGGCGGATGCTCTTGAGCACGTCTACGGCTATGCCTGCGGCAACGATCTGACCTGCCGTGATCTTCAAACCGCCGCAAAAAAAGCAGGCCGCCCGTGGGATATGGCCAAGGGTTTCGACCGCTCCGCCGTGGTGGGGCCGATCCATAAGGTGGCCGATATCGGGCATCTTGACCAAGGGGTGATCCAGCTGACCCGCAATGGCGAGGTCATGCAAAGCGGCGATCTTGCCGATATGATCTGGTCGGTGCCGGAGGTGATCGCGTACCTGTCGGGGCTCATCGAATTCGCACCGGGCGACCTGATCATGACGGGGACACCTGCGGGCGTGGGCGCGCTATCGCCAGGCGACACGGCGGTGGTTTCCATCTCCGGGTTGCCAGATCTAAGTGTGAGCATCGCCAATGAATGAGCAGACCCACGAAAGCGTCGCCCATGGGATGCAGCCGGAAGACAGCCCTGAATTGCGGACTCTGTATCAAGGGTTTGCCGATCAATCTCTGATCCCGCTCTGGACGCAATTGGGCGATCTGATGCCGATGCACCCGGCGCCAAAGGCGGTGCCCCATATCTGGCACTGGGCCGATCTTCTGCCATTGGCCGAAGCGGCCGGAACCCTGGTGCCTGTGGGGCGCGGCGGGGAGCGGCGAGCCATCGGGTTGGCCAATCCGGGCCTTGCACCAAATGCCCATATCTCGCCCACGCTCTGGTGCGCGATCCAGTATCTGATGCCCCGCGAAACCGCGCCCGAACACCGCCACTCGCAGAACGCGTTTCGCTTCGTGGTCGAAGGCGAAGGCGTCTGGACAGTTGTGGATGGCGACCCCGTTCGCATGTCGCGCGGTGATCTGTTGCTGACGCCCGGATGGCGGTTTCATGGCCACCACAATGACCGCGACGCGCCAATGGCGTGGATTGACGGATTGGATATTCCGTTTTCGCAGCAGATGGACGTGGGCTTCTTCGAGTTTGGTTCGGAGCGGGTGACGGACTACGCCACGCCCAATTTCTCCCGGGGCGAGCGGCTTTGGGCGCATCCGGGCCTGCGCCCATTGTCGGGCCTTCAGGATACCGTTTCGAGCCCCCTCGCCGCCTTTCGTTGGGAATACACCGACCGCGCGCTCACCGAACAATTGTTGCTGGAGGATGAAGGCCAACCGGCGACGTTCGAACACGGGCATGCCGCGATCCGATACGTGAACCCGACCACGGGCGGCGACGTGATGCCGACGATCCGATGCGAATTTCATCGCTTGCGGGACGGCTGCGAAACGCCTGCGCGGCGCGAGGTTGGATCAACTGTGTTTCAGGTTTTCGATGGGCGGGGGGCTGTGGTGATCGACGGCGCGCGGCACGTATTGGACAAGGGTGATCTGTTCACCATACCGTCCTGGGTTCCGTGGAGCCTTCAGGCAGAAACGCGGTTTGATCTGTTCCGGTTTTCCGACGCACCGATCATGGAACGGCTGCAATTCGCGCGCACTCATGTCGACAACCAGTGATCGCGCCGCTCTGATCGCACGCCAGGGCGGCGGCGCACGCTATGATGCCGCCGAAGCGCCCGCCGACACGTTGCTGTTGGCGCGCCGGGGAACGGCATATTTCGCACGCCTTCTCAACAGCTTGCCGGATGATGCACTCTCGAACTCTTCTGCACGGCCCGGCTGGACTCGGGCCCACGTTGTTGCGCATGTGGGCTACCACGCTCGCCGTTTCGCGCAATTGATCGATAGCGTGCGGATCGGAGGCAAGGTCATGGCGCCAAACGGAGCCGTCACCCATTCCGCCCTGGTCACATTCGGAGCAAGCCTTCCCGCGCGGGCTTTGCGGGGTTTGTTCGATCACAGCGCGATCCACCTGGATGTCGAGTGGCGTGACCTTCCGGGTGCTGCCTGGGACGCCCCCATATCTCTCCCGGACGGATGCAAGATCACTGCCCGTGATACGCCCCTCATCCGGGCCCGGACACTCTGGCAGTCCGCGCTTGATCTGGATGCCGGTGGGCGTTTGGTGGACCTGCCCGCCTCACTCCGCGCCTAGGCAGGCTTCAAACGACATTGCAATGCCATCCAGTATCTCTTCATAAAGATTGGGGCCCGGCTGCAATGCATTGCGAAGCGGGTCGATCGCCGCGATCCAGGCACCGGCCCCGGCGAAAGCAACGTCTACCAGATCGGTGTTGAATTGCGGTTCCGCGAAGGCGCATCCGATGCCCTGATCGCGCACGGCCGCTTCGATCTCGGCCAAGCGGCGGGCCCGGGGACTTCAGCATCACCAAGGGCAATGGCACCCGTTGCCTCCACATCGAAACGCGCTTCGAAATAGTGATATGCGTCATGGAAAACGATAAAGGGCTGATCGGCCAAACCGGCCATCCGCCCTGAAATCTCTGTCTGCAGGGCCTGTAGATCCGTGGCAGCCTGGCGAGCATTTTCCAGATAGGCGTCGGCATTCTGCGGATCCGCGCGGCCCAAGACATGGGCGATCTCTGGCAGCCAGATCACCGCATTTTCCGGGTCCAGCCAGGCATGGGGATCGCGCCCATCATGGTCGTACTCATCGTCGTGATCGTGCTCATCGTCGTGTTCGTGATGGTGGTCGTGCTCCTCGAATATGGCATTCTCCCTAAACCCGAGGACTTGCGTTTGCTCAACGTCCAACAGGGTCAAGATTTCCGCCTCGCTCAACGCTTCGATCGCGCAGGTCACACCCGGGCTCAGTTCCGGACCGATCCAGATCACCAGATCGGGTTCCTCCAAAAGCTGCGCGTCTGACGGGCGCAGGGCGAAATCGTGCGGCGACGCGGTGGGCGGCACGATCAATTCTGGCGTGCCGATGCGGTCCATCACCCGGGCGACAAGCAAATGCACCGGCGGCACATCGGTTGCGACACGGGGCACGTCGGCCATAGCGGGGCTGGCGAAAACGCCGGACAGGGCAAGGAAGCGGAGCATCACGGGAGTTTCATGTTATGTCATAATGCACGCTTGATACGTGGGATGTTATTCATATCACCCAAAATGACGACGATCAGCGTCACCCCCCATAACCACGCGCGTTGCATCCGGTCGACCATCGATGCTGCTGCGGCACGCTGCGCGAGCGAGGGTTGCAACTCATCCCGATCCGACAGCGGGTACTGGAAATCCTGTTGGAAAAACATCGCGCTATGGGGGCATACGACATCCTCGAACACCTGCGTGAAGACGGCCAGAATGCGCAGCCCCCGGTCGCCTACAATGCGCTCGATTTTCTGACCACCAATGGGTTTGCCCACCGGATCGAACGACTGAACGCCTTTGTTGCCTGCGCCCATGCCGCAGAAGACCATGCTCCGACCTTCCTAATCTGCCGCCTGTGCAACGCGGTCGCCGCGGTTTCTGCGGCCCCGGCCCGCAATACCCTGGCACAGACGGCGAAGCCAGCCGGGTTCAGCATCGAGCGCGCCACGATCGAAGCGCTTGGTTTGTGCCCCAATTGCACGGGCGATGGATCGTGAGCGCGCTGATAACTGCCCGTGGACTTGCGGTTACCCAGGGGCAGACCCGCGTTCTGCACAACGTGAATTTCAGCATCATGCGGGGCGAAATCGTCACAATCGTAGGGCCTAACGGCTCTGGAAAATCCAGCCTGCTACGGGCCCTGATCGGGGCGACACCGCTATCTGCGGGCACATTGACCCGCGCGCAAGGCTTGCGGATCAGCCACGTTCCACAATCCCTGGCGCTGGATCCGACACTGCCCCTGACGGTGCGCCGGTTTCTCGACCTGCCGCAGAGAATTCGGGATAACGACGCCATCCAAGCTCTTGAAACCGCGGGATGTTCGGCGCAGTCGTCCAAACAAATGACGGATCTGTCGGGCGGCCAGATGCAGCGGGTCATGCTGGCCCGCGCCCTTCTGTCGACGCCTGATCTGCTTATTCAGGACGAAGCGACCCAGGGGCTGGATCAACCCGGCACGGCATCCTTCTACCAACGCATCGAAGACGTCCGGTCGGAAACCGGGTGTTCCGTTCCAATGGTCAGCCATGATCTGCATGTGGTGATGGCGGCCTCGGATCGGGTGATCTGCCTGAATGGTCATATCTGTTGTGAAGGACATCCTGAGCAAGTCGCCTCGGCACCGGAATACTGCGCGTTGTTCGGCACCGGCACGCAAGGGGCGCTTGCACTTTATCGGCACGCCCATGATCACGAACACTCGCATGATCACGAGGCCGCCGAATGAACGTATTGCTTGATGATTTTCTGACCCGTTCCGTACTCGCCAGCCTCGGCTTGGCGCTCGCCGCCGGATCCTTGGGAAGCTTCGTCGTGTGGCGACGCATGGCCTATTTCGGCGATGCCACCGCCCATGCCGCGATCATGGGCGTTGCCCTCGCGCTGGCATTCGACCTGTCCGTCTTCGTGGGCGCGTTGGTGGCGTCCATTGCAATGGCCTTTGCCGTCTCCGCGCTCACGGTGGCGGTTGCAATCAAGGTTGTGGGCGTTTTGTTGATCGCGGCGCTGCTCATCATCCCGGCCGCCGCGCGGCCCTTTTCGGATACGCCGGAGCGCATGGCCGTATTGGCCACGATTGGCGGCGTGGTTTCGGTTCTCGCGGGGGATCGGCGCCGCATGGCAATTCGATTTGTAGGCCGGACCCGCAATTGCCTGTGCAGCCGCCACCCTGTTCGCGCTGTCGACACTCAGCCAAGGCGTGAGGCGGTCCGGTTAAGGCGCGCTGAGGCATCCATCCGGATTGACCATGCCGGGCCCGAGGATACGCTGCGCATGGGCAAGGCTGGCAGCACCCTGAGGCAACTCAGCCGCCGGAAACACGGCGACGCCACGGCCGACGAACCGCTCAACACGTGTTGGCACGTATCTTGGTGAGGTTGCGACAACCCGACCTGCCCCATCTCGCCCGAGGTCAAGATAGAGGATGGTGCCGGTTCGGCGCTCCAATGTCCATTGGGATGAAATCAGATTCCCAAGAGAATACGCCACCGGAACCTGCCGCCCTTCCCGCGCAGTAATGAGTTCGATGGGCTGAAGCACATGAGGATGGGCGCCCACCACCGCGACGGCCCCGGCATCCGCCGCCGCTTGCGCCAATCGGCGCTGACGCTGTGTCGGGCGGCTGGAGTATTCCGTTCCCCAGTGAGGCAAAAGCACCGCGGCATCGATATTTCCCTGTTGGACGAGGCTTCGGATAAGATTGGGGACAGATGGTGAATTACCATAACATCCTAACGCCTGATGCCGTAAATCAGGCAGCCCATTAGTCGAATATGTGCAAGCGAGAAATGCAACTCGGATGTCGCCGACTGATCTGACGGTATGCCAGGATTGTTGGGGGATGGCTCGCCTCGTGCCTGTTGTCTGTAAAGCAGCCCCGGCGAGTACCTGTAGCGTCCGATCGACCCCCAAGGGGCCACGATCCAGCGCATGATTGTTCGCGGTTTGCACCACATCAACGCCCGCGTTCCGAAGGACATCCGCGATTGAGGGATGATAGTTGAACCGCGGGAAGCCGGAATAGATGCGATTGTCGAAGATGGTGCCGGGATCCCGCATGTCGCGCCCGTTCGGGCCAATGTTCCGGGCAGTCGGACCCTCAAGATTGACAACGCTGACACGCGCCCGCGACAAAGCGCGGGAGATCCCCTGAAAAGCCGGCCCGAACCCAGTTGGGCGCGCGGCCGCCTCAGATTGAATGATCTGATGGAGGAGTACGTCACCGGCAAAGGCCAGATCCGGCCGCGCACAGGCGCCGGGGGCCGTGTTGGTCGTCGGAGTGCACGCGCTCAGGAGAAACACTGCAACGGTGATCGTCCTGCGGACAACGTGAATGTCGCGCCGAAACGCACTGGACCAAAACGACAAAGCCATCTCGCACCCTGTGGACAAGAGACTCCGAGGGAACCGCATCCGGCGGCTCTGTGTCAACGGTGTCAGGCCGTTTCACGGATCCAATCAGACGCGATATCAAGATCAGAGCATCCCGCAAATCGTGCTGCCCGCTCCAGCTCGGCCAAAAGCCGGGCCTGTCGCCCGGATCCCATACGCACCCCCTTTTCGGGCCAAAAGGCGCGGACGACCAGGCGGTCACCGCTACGCGCAATGTCGATCCTACCGATCAGCCGTGTGCCTTCCAGAACCGGGAAAACGTAGTATCCATACCGCCGCTTGGCCTCGGGCACGAAAATCTCGATCCTGTAGTGAAAGCCGAACAAGCGCTCCGCACGGTTACGATCTCGCAAGGCCGGATCAAATGGCGAAAGGATGCGGGTACGGGGAGATGCTTCGGGTAGTCTATCCAGCGTTTCCAGATCTTGGGGCCACATGACAGATCGGCGCAGTTTCCCACCGACGCATGCCAGATCAACCTCGACCACGCGCCCCTCGGCGATCGCGCGGGTCATCCAATCCTTGGCGTCGATCGGTGTGATCAGGTCAAAAAACGCGGCCAACTCGCCACTGGTTGCGAACCCCAACCGATCCAGCGCCGAGGTGCACGCCCAATCGATAATCGCCGCGTCGTCCTCGCGCGCATTCAAGAACTCCGGGGGGATCACCCGCTCGCTCAAATCATAGAACTTGCGGAACCCCGATCGTTTGGTGATCGAAAGCTCACCCGAACGCCAAAGGTATTCCAGCGCGACCTTCGATGGGCGCCAATCCCACCAACCCGTTGATTTCTCTGGTTGATCCTCGGCGATATCGGCAGTGCAACAGGCCCCGTGATCCGACACATGGGCCAGGACTTTCTCGATTTCCGCGTGAAACGCCTGGCCGTGCCAATCCTTCCAACGATGACGCAGCCGCGCCCGGTCACGTTCAAAGCGCATGCGCCACATGGGGAAATACTGGATTGGGACGATGGACGCATCGTGGGTCCAATGCTCAAACGTGGCCCGTGCCCGATCATTGATCCACCGCAGGCTCTCGGGACGATAGGTCTGCCGACGGGACCACAGGATAAGGTCGTGCGCCCGCGCAAACGTATTGACGCTGTCGACCTGTACGAAGCCGAGCCGCGTGATCAGGTCCGCCAGCCCCTGCCCCTTCGCCGGACCAGACGGGGCCTCCATCAGCGCGTGTCGGTCCAGGAACAACCGACGCGCAATGGTATTTTCGATCAGGGGCCTCGTCACAAGCCGCTCAAATCACGCATTAATCCCGCCAATCCCAGGGACGGGTAAACTCACCCAGAACCTTTGTAATCGCCGCATCATCCGCCCCGCCATTACGATCCAAATGCGCCACCAAGCCGCGCTTCTTGTCTTCGCGCACCTCCATCACCCGCGCGCTATGGCCGGCCGCCTCAAGCGCACCATTGTAAATCCGGGTAATCGCCATCTTGCGGAGATCCGGTTTGAAGACCTTTCCCACGGCCGTTTTGGGCAATTCATCAACGATTTCAAGATGCTTGGGGATCGCGGCACGCTCGTGGATATGCTCCGCCGCAAAGGCCAGAAGTTCCGCCTCATCCACCTCGGCCCCGTCGACAAGCTCCACGTAAACACACGGCAACTCTCCGGCGAAGGAATCCGGCTGACCAATTGCGCCCGCCATTGCGACGGCCTCGTGCCCGGCAAGCGCCTCCTCGATTTCCGCGGGATCGATATTGTGACCCCCCCGGATAATCAGGTCCTTCGCCCGGCCTGTGATCCAGAGGTAGCCGTCGGCGTCAATCCGGCCCAGATCGCCAGTGCGCAGGTACGTCTCGTGATAGTAAAGACCCTCGTTCTTGGCGGCCTCCGTATAGGTTCCACCAGGGATGACACCGGGATTTGAAACGCAGATCTCGCCCACGACGTCACGTTCGCATTCCTGCAAGCCGTCTGCCCCTTCCATCAGGATCTTCACGTCCGTGTGGGGAAACGGCACACCGATCGACCCGATTTTCTTCTCCCCCTCAACGGGGTTGCAGGAGACAAGGCATGTGGCCTCCGTCAGGCCATAGCCTTCGATCAAAGTGACGCCCGTGGACTTCTCGAAGCGATTGAACAGCTCCACCGGCAGAGGCGCGGAGCCGGAAAACGCGGTTTTCACGGTCGAAACATCTGCGTTCACGGGGCGCTGCATCATGGCGGCAATCGCGGTGGGAACCGTAATGATGAACGTCACGCCCCAGCGTTCGACCAACTTCCAGAAATTGTCGAACACTCCTTCCCCGCGATAGCCCTGCGGTGTGGGAAACACGACATGCGCACCCGAGACAACCATCGCCATCAAGATCACATGGCAGGCAAAAACGTGGAAGAGCGGCAGGGGGCAGATCACGGTATCGGTTTCGGTGAACAGAAGCGTCTGCCCAATCCAGCCGTTATAGATCATCCCCGAATATGTGTGCTGCGCGACCTTGGGCATGCCGGTCGTACCGCCGGTATGAAAATAGCACGCGACGCGATCCTCGCGAACATCCTCAAAACTCAGTTCCCGCGGTTGCCGTGCGCATTCCGCATTGAAATCAAGGACGCGGGCCGTGTGCTGCGCCGGGTTTTTGGGGCGCAGGAGCGGCACGATCAGCTTCTTGATTCCTGTCAGATACCGCAGCAGATCAACCTCAAGCACTACCTCGACACCTGGGGCCAAGGCCACGGCCTCGTTCACTTTCTGTGCGACATCTGTTTTGGGGAAGGACTTGAGCGTGACCACAACCTTTGCGCCGGTTTCGCGCAGAATGGATCCGATTTGCTCCGGCTCCAACAGCGGATTGATCGGGTTTGCGATGCCGGCAATCGCGCCGCCCAGAAGGCTGACGACAGCCTCGTTACAGTTCGGAAGGATATAGGCGACGGTATCGGTCGGCCCGACACCAAGCGACCGAAAGAGGTTTGCAGCCTGACTGACACGGCCATGCAATTCGCTCCAATTCAACGTCTCGGCCGCATCCGTGGGGCCCGATTGAAGTTGAAATGACACGGCATTCAGGGTGCCAAACGCGTCTCTGGTTTTCGTCAGTTGCTCGTACAACGTGACTGCGGGCTGGCAATCCGGCCATGGCATATCGCGTTCGATTGTCTTGACATCTTCGAGCGTGGCAAAACGTGCCATGGCCCCCTCCCCTATCTCTCCCATGGGCGCCTTATCGCGGCACCTCAACTGGATAGAGCATCGGGGAAACGGATCACAGGTGCAACATTTACGCGACGTTTGGTACTACTCGGCGGCGAGACCGGCGGTGAATTGCAGGCGCGCCAGCCGGGCATAGAGCCCGTCTTCGGCCACGAGTGCCTCATGGGTGCCCTCGGCCACGATCTTGCCGTCCTCGAACACAAGGATGCGGTCGGCTTGTTTCACCGTCGCAAGGCGGTGCGCCACGATCAGCGTGGTGCGGGATTTCGAAAGCTCCCCCACCGCCTCCTGAACCGCGCGCTCGCTTTCTGCATCCAGCGCACTTGTCGCCTCGTCCAGAAGCAGGATCGGCGCGTCGCGCAGGATCGCGCGGGCGATGGCGATACGTTGCTTCTGCCCGCCCGACAGCATCAGGCCGCGTTCGCCCACATAGGTGTCGTATCCTTGTGGCAGCTTTTCCAGGAAGTCATGGGCGGCGGCGGCCTTGGCGGCCAATTCAACCTCGGCATCCGACGCCTCCGGACGCCCGAAACGGATGTTTTCCCGCGCCGAAGCTGCAAAAATCACCGGATCCTGGGGAACCAGCGCAATGGCACGCCGGAACGTATCGCGCGCCATATCGGTCAACGGAACGCCGTCGAGCGAAATCTGCCCGCTATCGGGATCGTAGAACCGGAGCAGCAGTTGCAAAACGGTTGTCTTGCCGGCACCGGATGGCCCGACAAGAGCCACGGTTTCACCGGGCTTGACCGTAAAGCTCGCCCCATCCAGCGCCGCAATTTCAGGCCGGGTCGGGTAATGGAAGCGCACCGTATCAAAGGTAATCTCGCCGCGCCCGCCATTGGGCAGAGCCTCGCCAATATCAGGATCTGCCACATTATCGTCGGCGCCCAGAAGCTCGATCAGCCGTTCCGTCGCCCCCGATGCGCGCTGAAGCTCGCCCCAGATCTCGGACAAGGCACCGACCGACCCGGCCACCATAATCGCATAGATCAGGAACTGGATGAGGGCGCCGATGGACATCGCTTCGGCGCGCACATCCCGCGCCCCGACCCAAAGGACGCCGACAATCCCCGCGAAGACGAGGGTGATCACGATCACGGTCATCACGGCCCGCGTCGCGATACGCTTGCGGGCGCTGTCAAACGAGAGTTCCGTGACATCGGCAAACCGCGTGGCAGACGGGCGTTCGTGGGTAAAGGCCTGCACCGTCTGGGCCGCCAGCAATGCTTCGGACGCATTGCCGGAGCTTTCCGCGATCCAGTCCTGGTTTTCACGGCTCAGCACCCGCAGGCGGCGGCCCAGAACCACAATGGGAACAATCACCAGGGGCACGATCAGCAGGACCGCACCGGTCAGCTTCGGTGACGTCCAGAGCATGAGGGCGATACCCCCCATCAAGATCAGAAGGTTGCGCAGGGCGACCGAAACACTGGAGGATATGACACTTAACAGAAGTGTGGTGTCGGTGGTGATCCGGCTGAGCACCTCGCCTGTCATGATCCGCTCATAGAAGGCCGGGCTCAACCCGATCATGCGATCGAATACGGCTTTGCGGATATCCGCGACCACCCGTTCGCCCAACCGGGTCACGAGATAGTAGCGCAGGCCCGTGCCCACAGCCAAAAGGCAGGCGATGCCAAGCGCTGCCAGGAAGTACTGGTCAAGCAGTTCGGCGCTCTCAGTTTCGAACCCGTCCACCACACGTCGAACGGCCAGCGGCAGTGCAAGTGACACCATCGCCGTCAGGATCAACGCCGCGCCCGCGCCAAGGAGCATCAACCGATAGGGCAACAGGAACGGCAGCAGGTCCGCAAGGCTCCTGATCCGCTTGGATGCCTCACGCTCGTCCGACGCGCCGGGGGCCGGCTTCGGCGGCACGCTTGCGGCACTTGGCGGTAGGGGTTCGTTGGCGGCCATAGTCACTCAATCAAAGGTTGATGATGGATACCCAAGCGGGACGCCCCCCGCAAGAGTGGCACAACGTCCACAGACCGCCACATCTCATCCTATACGGTTGAAATAGATGCAAAAATATGAGCCATCAGATCGTCTTTGACCCGACGTCGCAGCCTCACACGGCGCCAATCGGCAGAGGTTTGGAGCGGGCGGCGGGAATCGAACCCGCATCTCTTGCTTGGAAGGCAAGGGTCTTACCATTACACAACGCCCGCTCAACATTGGCTGGTGTATGTCCACGCTTCTCCACCGTCAAGGTCAGCGCATGCTGAAGGGTGGCATTGGACCGTGTTTGCCGTAGCCAAACCAATCGAATAGCTAACCACGAAATCAACCCGGGTCCGCGCGGGCATGCTGCCAAAGGGTCAGAATGCACAAGGCCGAATAAACGATTGTGCCGGTCGCCATCGCGATCCAGATCCCAATGACACCCCATTCAAAGGCCTTAGTCATGAGCACTACAAGAGGGGCCGAAACGATCCAGTTTCCAAACAGCGAATATGCCATGATCGGCCGAGTCACCTTGAGGCCGCGAAGCAACCCTGCCGCGCTTGCGCCCGCAGGGCCGAAAAGCTCGGTCACAGCCAAGGTTGCAATAGCGAACGTGGCCATGCTCACCGCCGAGGGAGTCGACGTACCCAGCATGAAGTTTGCCAAGGGTGATGCGATTGCGATGATTGACAGGCAAAGCCAGACAGCGACGGCAACACCCAGTGCCATCGACGTACCCATCACTTCACGCCTGCGGTCGGGCAGTGGATCGGTGCGCGCCATTCGGGTCATCGCGGCTTGCTGCACGCCGAAATAGAACGCATAGCCGACACCGGCCAATCTGATCACAACCGAATGGACGGCGGCATCGGTTACGGACAGGGATGCGGCATAAATCGTGGCCCCAAGATACAGCCCGACCTCGGCCAAGGTGGCGATGCCGATGGGAATACCAATTCGGAAAATCTCGAAGACATCGCTTATGGCGACGCGCCCCAAACCCCCGTCCCCAGCCCGCCTGGCCTCGCGGGTCAGCGCCGCCAGCGTCAGGAGCCCCACAACAAGGGACGAGACGCCGGCACCGGTCACGCCCAGTGCCGGAAGGCCGAATGCCCCGTACATCAACGCGTAGTTGAAAACGGCATTCAACGGCACGGCACACAGGGTGATCCGCAACATCACACCCGGGCGTTCGATGGCGGTCAATCGCGTGCGAAGCACACCGACCGCCAGCATGGGAATTAACGTCATCGCCATTGCCCGAACATACCCTGTGCCGGCATCGACCAGAGTTGGGTCGATGCCGAAACCGCGCAGAACCATCGGCGTGTTCCACAGGATCACACAGAGCGGCAGAGCCAATATGGCGCAAACCAACGCACCAGCAGTTCTGAGCCTTGCCAGCTTCTCCATATCGCCCGCCGCGTGTGCTGCCGCGTAGAGTGGGGCGAGGCCGCCGATGCATCCGACGGCAAGATAAAAGATAATGGAGTAGAAGTCGCTGCCCACGGCCACCGCAGCCAGCGCTTCGGCGCCGAAGGACGCCGTCATCAGCGTATCGGTCACACTCATCGCCATGTTCACCAGGGCAAGGCCGGTCAGGGGCGCAGCGAGACGAATAAGCGCCCATCCCTCGGCCCTGGATACGGTCCGGGCTAGACGCTTGAGAACACGCGGCCAGTTGTTTGAAATATCAATGGTGGTCATTGGATTATGTCCTGAGGCGTTATCTTCGACGCGGGTCGACGTAATGAAAAACAGTGCAAATTAGGGATGGGCACATGGCGCCCCGATAGAGGCGTGGGCATGCAGGGACTGCGCCGATCGATCTGGCTTTTGGATGACCGGCATATCCGGTCTGCTCACAAATGGTCGGGCGGAAGTGGGGTTCAGTTGAACATCTGCCGCACCCGCCGAATGACACTCATTCTGCGGCGGCTCCTCGGTAAACCCGGCGGAACGGGTTCGGGATCAACATCGGGACTTGGCGGCGATATTCCGCATAGGCTGGCCCGAACTCGCGCAGGAGCACCCTTTCCTCGAAGTGCAGGCCGACCCTGATGTAGACAACCATCGCCACCAGAAAGAGCAGATGCCCGGCAGTCATCAGCGGCGTCGCCACCATCATGATGATCAAGCCAAGTTGAAGGGGATGGCGCACGACGCGGTAGAGCATCGGTGTACAGAATTCCGGCTGCCTCTGCGATGCACCTTTCAGATTTTGCCAAGCCTGGGACAAGCCCACGAACTCTAAATGGCCAAGCAAGAATGTTGAAAGCAAGACGACTGCCGCACCAAGCGCGAAGACACCGTAGATCATCCAGGCAAGGACACCGTCGACCTGCCAGATCACCGTTGGAATTGGCCGCCACTGCCAGAAAATCAGCGCCAGAAGCAGCGAGGATTGGAGCACATAGGTTGCCCGTTCGGCCGCCGGGGGGATGATGCCTGTCCAGAGGCGCTTGAAAGCCGGCCGCGCCATAACGCTGTGGGCGGTGCCAAACAAAACAATCGTGGCCAGATTTATCGCAATCGAGACCGCCAATGAATCCTCCACCGGTCCACGAAGATCACCGACGTTCTGCAAAAAGGCCGCCAGCCAAACGAAGACGATTCCGAACAGCGTGTAACAGCCGATGGCGTAGGTGAGGATAAGGCGTTTCATGGCAGGCTCTGATCTATGCGTTGATGACCGGCTGGCCGCCGGAAGGGGGCAGGTGCAACCCGAAAGTCGGGTTGGTTGTTTGAGGGGAGAGCGCCCGGGGGCCAGGCGGGGCCTTTGCCCCGGGCGCTGGAGTTTACAGGCCGGTTCGCGGCGGCAACGTTACGTACATCTGCACGTGGGTTACGGTCGAAAATTCACCGGGCAGCGGCCCGTAAGTTTCGCCGTCCGAATGCCAGGCGAGGCCCAGATCCGCGAGGAGATGTTCGCCCGACAATTGCAGGCAGGGCGAGACCGTGCGCACGAAATGGGCTGACCCAGCTTCATCGGCAACAAACATGTTTTCCGATCCGTCGCGCGCGCCGAAGGGAAGATCATAGGTGCCGATGAAGGGCTCGGTCGGCGGCCAGACCATGAAATCGTGCCAAATCGTATAGACGCCGTTGGGCACCAGGTTGGCGAAGTCCAGGTCCAGCGTGCCGGTGCCATCTTCGCAAGTGTAGGTCCCGCTTCCTTCCGCTGCGAACCAGTCTCCCAGGGTCAGTCCGAGCGGGCGGCCTATTGGATAGGGGCCGGTATCGGACGTATCGAGGAAGTTGTGCGGAACCTCGATGGCGGGGGCATAGAGCGGCGCATCCATGTCTCTGGTTGCGGCGGTGGGGCGGAACACTTCACCGGAGCCGGGTACCATTTCATAGAAAACGTCCTGTTCGGCCATCCCTTCGTCGATGTGAAAGACAAAGGTCAACGTCATCTGTTCGACGGGGTCGTAGACCACGCGGGTTGGCTCGGCCGAATTTGCGGCGCCGACGGATGCGCCACCATCGGCCAGGGCAATCCCGGCCTGGGTCAGGAGAACAAGTGCAGAGGATGCGAGGAGGTGTTTCATTTTAGAGACTTTCTTTTGTCGTGATGTTTGCAAAGGTCGTATTGAGAGTGCCGGGCCCGATATGCGGCAACGGCGGATGGTGTGCGGGCGAACCGGCAGGTCGGTTTAGGGTGCCAACCTGCAGGCGGCGCCGCGCAATGAAGGACGCGTTTGGTATGTGGTCCGGCCTGCCTCCCTCATTCCGCGGTGCCGACGGGCGCCGGCTGGGGTGGGAGACCCGAGGGCACGTGCGGCGGGATCAGGGCGCTGCGGTCGATAGCACTTGGATCGGTCAGGCTTTCAAGAAAGGCGACCAGTGCCGCGATATCCGCGTCGCTGCGGGCCTGCGGTGGCAGATCGTTTTCCGCCGCAATGCGGCCGCGAAGCTCGTCGCTTTGCTGAACCCAGACGTCCCGCAAATCGAACGCCTCCCGGCGGGCGGGATTGAGCGGGCGGAAAATCAATGCCGATCCAAGCCCCGTCCCCTCGATGACATCGTCAAGCGGCGGCAGGGCGGCGGATGCCACGTCATAGCGTTCGAGCGAGCCAAGCGGATCCACGTGATGGCGGATCACATCCTCAAGGACGTCAAATGCGCCGTCATGCCCCCACGGGCCCGTTAGCGCGACATTGCGCAACGAGGGGGTTCGGAAGGCAAAGAGGTCCGATGGATCGAAGGTCACGCGGTAGCGTCCTTCGTCCTCCAGCCGGGTCATGAACCCGGCGGCTCGCCAATACCCGGTATCCTGACCGTGCCCGATGCCCGGCCCGATCTGGGGCATCGCGATCGCGTGGAAGCCGTGATCGGTGAGTAATGGCCCTGAATGGCAATCGGCGCAGCCCGCCTCGCCATAAAAGAGCTCCATGCCACGCTGCGCTTCGGGCTCCAACGCGTCAGTGTCCCCGGCAAGAAAGCGATCAAACGGGCTGTCGTCGGAGCGGAACGCGGTCGTCTGGAACGCGGCGAGTGCGCGGGCTGCGTTCACGAACGTGACGGGCCCATCTGACACATCGGGAAAGGCATTGTGGAACATCCCGACATAGGTGGCATTTTCAGCCAGTCGGGCCGCAAGCAAATCCCACGCGTCCTGCAAACGATCTTCCGCGACAGCGGTCGCAACCGCGTTTTCGCCCTTCTGTCCGGCCATTTCGGAATGGGATAGGACCGGAAACATCGCCTGGGCCGCCAGAAGGCTATCAAGACCTTCGGGCAGATCCTCGCGCGCGGGGCTCCAGAACCCGCTCGGGAAGGTTTGATCCGCATCGGGCTCCAACCGCCCATCGTGGAACATGGCGACGTATTCGCGTGCGCCGATATTCCACAGCGGCTGCGCGTTTCTGGGGATCCGACCGGTTACGCCGTCTTCTGTGCGCCGGTCAGCCCCGGCGCCGATGCCGCCTTCGCCAATCGACAAGGAAAGGTCGTCGCCAGTACCGCGGGCCGGATCATGACAGGTGCCGCACGATATGTTGCGATTTCCCGAAAGGATCGGATCAAAAAACAACGCACGGCCCAGTTCGACCAGAGCCTGATCCGGCGCGCCATCATGCAAGAAGTCAGTATCCGCCAGCGGATCAGGCAAGGCCAAGTCGCGATCACTGGTTCCATGGGCCACCATCGGAACCAGCATCGTCGCACCCGCCGCGAGGCCGATGCTCAGCGCACAAAACAATGGCGCATATCTCGGCCCCCAGACCGCGATCGATTGTGAGTCATGGTCCGACATCGATCAGATCCGTTTCAGAATTTGGTTTGTGCTGTGGTGAGCGGCGTTGCGGTTGCGGGCGGTTGGGCCATCTCCGCGCGTCAACCCGATATCCTGCAGGATTTGATCGGATAACCGATCAAGATCCCGGGATGGATTGCGATTTTTGGTGGCAACGCGGCGTTGCGCGATCGACATCACCAGTCGACCCAAGATGTTGGGGTATGTCATTTTCATAATTCCACATTGCTTCGATGGTAGATACGCCACTGACGTGCGGTGGCGCATTTGCGAGAGGTCAGGCTGCGTCGAGTGCTTGGCAGATCTGGTCGAGATGTCGGTGATCCGTCCCGCAACAGCCGCCAACGACTGTCAGGTTCGGCAACTGATCCGACAGCGCGCGGTAGAGGTGACCGAGTTCGACGGGATCGCCGTCATCGAGTTCCTCGGCCACATCCAATTCGGCATGGGACAAACGAGAGGCATTCGGCCTGACGCCACCGATCCGGCTGATCCAATCGCCGCCCTTGGCAAGGACATCCCGAAAATGATCGGGATGGGCGCAATTGATCATGAAGTAGGCCGCGGAACCGTCCGTAGCTGCATCGACGGCCTCGATCGCATCAGCCAAACCTTCGCCCGAGGGCAGCCGCCCGTCGGTTTCAAGCGTGAATGAGACGACCGCCGGGATACTGCTGTCGCGGGCTGCCAGAACCAGACCCGTCGCCTCGGATATCGAGGTGAGGGTGAGACCAGACACCATGTCTGCGCCCAGCTCCGCGAACCACCCCGCCTGCTCGGCATAGTACTCGTGCGCTTCGGCCGCGGTAAGTTGAGTTGCGGGCGCGTAGCCGTCGCCGTGTGGGCCAACAACGCCGTTGATGACAAACGGCGCTTCGGGCGTTTCGAATTTCTGCCGAAGCGCAAGCAGGGTGGCAATCGCCTCGCGGTGAATTTCCTTCATGTCCGCAGTGTCGAGGCCGAGTTCCAAGCCCCATTTCGAACTTGCGCGCCATGTCGGCGTATCCATGATGAAGCCGCGTCCGGTTCTGACGGCCAGCTCGGCCAGCTGTTGCATGTAACGGTTGACCGCGGCCACACCGGCATCCGTCTCCAGCGCCTTGAAGGCTGCAAAGAGCGGCAGGTCGATGCCTTCCTGGAACACCAGAACCGTCTCCAGACCGGCCTCGGTCAACATGTTCTTGCCGTTGAGCTGCGGCAGCGCGTTTCGGTACTTCATTGGTCTATCCTGTCTTGTGCCCTGCCCCCATCTGGGCCAACCGGCGATGAGAGACGGATAGAGGCGGCCGCACAGACGCGCTTGAGCGTGACCTGAGATTTTCCTGAGGAATGCCGAACAATTGTCAAAGCGCTCGCTCATGGTATTAGAACCGGGCGACGACGCGGGTGGCGACGTGATGAAGGTTCAGTTTCGGGATTGCGAGATCGACAGCGATCTGGCCCAGATCCACCAAGGGGGGGAGACGCGCCCGTTGACCCCGCAAACTCTGCGCGTGCTTGATCACCTGATCCGCTATCGCCACCGCGTTGTGGGCAAGGACGAACTGATCTCAAAAGTGTGGGGCGATCGGATTATCTCCGATGCCAGCCTGTCGACGGCGATCAAGGAGACACGTCATGCGGTCGGCGACGATGGCCGCACGCAGCATACAATCAAGACGCATCATGGCCACGGCTTTCGCTTTGTCGCCGAAGTGCAATCCGATACCGAGGCGAGCTTCGGAACCCGCAAAGGACGGCCCTCCGTCACCGGTGACAGACGCCCCTCCATCGCCGTCCTGCCGTTCCGGATGTTGGGAGGTGATCCCGAGGACAGCTTCATTGCCGATGGCCTGACCGAACAGACGATCTTCAACCTGTCTCGCTTTCGCGAACTCTTTGTATTTTCCCGTCGCACTTCCGTCCAAATGGCGGAAGACGGCGCCCGACCCGCCGATCTCCACCGCGATCCCGGTGTCGATTACCTGCTGGAGGGCTCCATCCGTCGGGCCTCACCGCGCCTGCGCGTCACGATTCAGGTAAGCGCAACCGCGACAGGGGAAATCTTGGTCACGGAACAATTCGAGCGTGACGACAGCGTCAGCGGATTGATCGATATCCAGGATGAACTGGCGGCTCTGACGGCCGGCCGCGTGGCCAGCCGGTACGGGGCAGTTGCCGATCACATCGGGCAGGCGCGAGGCTCGGGAAGCACGCGAACCTGGGAAATGTATCACCTGCTCGCGCGGTTCCACGACTATTACGTTGGTTATGAGCCCGAAATGCACGCGGCCCTCCGCGAAGACCTTCCCAAGGCGCTGGAGCAGGATCCCGGCGCGGCGCAGGGCTGGTCGGCCTATGCAATGATCCTGATCGAGGAGCATCGCTTTCACATGAATGCCCGTGAGGGCGTGGATGCGCTGGCCCTCGCCCACGAGGCGGCCCGCAGCGCGGTTCGCGCCGATCCGCAGGATGCGTTCGCTCAGATGGTGCTTGCGTTGACGCAGTATTATCGCCGGGATTTGGCGGGATTTCGCGACGCAGCCGAACGCGCCCTGAGCCTTAACGACGGCCATGCCGACGTTCTTGCCGAGATCGGTCACTGCTTCGCCTTCATCGGAGACGAAGCGCGGGCGATCGCACTTCTGGACCGGGCCATGGCGATCAGCCCCGTGCATCCGGGTTGGTACCACTTCGTGCATTGCTGGCGCCTTGCCAGGGCGCATGAAATGGAGGCCGCCCTGGTGGAGATCACCCGCTTCCCGATGCCGGGCTTCTTTTGGTTCCACGCCCATCTTGCGTGGTTTCACGCTGAATTGGGCGATCTGGCGACCGCAAGGAAAGAAGTCGCCTCAATGCGCGCCCTCTACCCGTCGTTTGAGAAAACCGCCCATGTCGAACTCGATCTCGCCTGTTATAACGACCTCAGAGATCGCGCGCTCCTCGCTTGGGGAAAATCGGGGCTTGAGATCATGCCTGCGGACCGGGCCGTGACGACATAGCCGCGGGCACGGCGATACATCCGGACAGGAAAATGAAAAACGCCATCGCAACGTACCCGCCCATGGTGATCGTTATCGATCCGACAGCACCCCCAAGCGCGAATCCTGCAAGGTAAACAGCCATCCGGCGCCCCGCTTCCGCGGTTGCGACTGCCCCGAGATAGAGGGAGAAGAACAAAAACAAAAAGAACCCGTTGGCGAGGATCGTCGCGCCGATCATCCAATGTATCGACGTCAGATACGTGGCTGCCCCCATGATAGCAGCGGCAATCATCGAGAGGAGTAGAACGGGTTTTCGAATGGTCGGCCGCAGCCGTGCTGCCAGCGTTGATCCAATAGCGGAGGCCAACAGCCCTGCAAGGAGCCACCCGCTAATCGTCGCAAGGCCCTGAATGGATGTGTAGATTTCAAGAAATACCCAATACGCCCCCATCGCTATGAAAAACGGGAGAAATCCAAGACTGCTCCAGCCCGGTCTCATCACCTCAAGGTTAAGTCGGTCTGTGGTTGAAGGCGCGGCGCGGAGGAGTGCCGCCGCCGCCGGGATCAGGCTGAGCACCGACAGGATAGCCAGGATCGCGTCTGGATAGACGGACACCGCCAGCAGGACCACAAGCGACGCGATAACACCAATCGCCAATGTGTACCCGATCAAGCGCGACGGATCTTGTGTTGCAATCAAGGCGTGCAGCGCATGACGCAAGTGCAGCCCTAGTGAGATGCCAAAGATGCCGCCCGCAATCAGCAACGGAGCGTTTGCGATTGTGTCCACCATTGCGCCGATGATCGGCAGGCCGCCGACGACGCCTATTGAACAGATGCGGAATAGGCTGTGGCCCCGGCGCGGTACAGCCGATCCGCATCCGATGGCCGCTGCAAGCAACAGAATGCTGGCCAACAGACCGGGCAAGGCTTCGTTTGCGTCCGCTTTGTCGATAAGTGCGCCCAACCAGATCGGCATGGTATTGATCAGGACGCTGCCATAAGCCAGCGTGGCCGCAGCTCCTATGGGAATGGTTTGGCGCATATTGGACCTAAGATCCGGTAATTCTCTGAGGCAATGAAAGAGGGAGCGCGCTATCTGATCGGCCCCGCTTGAGGTGTCGGGTTTGATCGTTATTGCATGACCGGCCCCTGGTCCATCAGCGCGACGGCATTAATGGAAATCTCTTGATTTCGGGATCACCCGCACATTGCGCGGGTGCCCATGGGAAGAGTTCGGCAACGCGCGTTTGACTTCATCGACGCGCGCCAGAGGGGGGTCCATCGGGTCGTTCGAGAGCCGCTCCAGCGCATCGCTGCGGTCTATCAGGCGATGTGCGACCACATGAATCACATCATCACTGCGCTGCACCACACCGCGCACGTCAATGATCTTGGCGCGCATGATGACCTTGCGAAACGTCTCCATAACCTTGGGCCAGACCACCAGATTGGCGACACCCATTTCATCCTCGATCGTGATGAAACAGACCCCCTTCGCACTGCCGGGGCGTTGCCGGATCAGCACGATGCCCGAGAGCTTCATCGATTGCCCATTCCGCATCTGCTCCAGGGCTTTCGTTGTCACATATCCCTGTTTCGTCATGCTTTTTCGCAGGAAAGACATCGGGTGCGCCTTCAGGGACAGCCGCATGGTCTGATAATCCGCAACGACATGTTCGCAGATCGGCATTTGGGGCAGGTCAAAGCGGATCTCCTCCCCTTCATCGCGGTTCTCCGCAAATAATGGCAGGTTCGGCGCATCGTGAAGCGCCCGCGCATCCCACAGCGCCTGCCGCCGGTCCAGCCCCATGGAGCGCATCGCATCCGCTGCCGCCAGCCTGCGGATTGTCCCTGCATCCACCCGCGCGCGTTTCTTGAGATCCGCAAGGTCGGTGAAGGGGGCATGGCGGGTTTTGACAAGGCGCTCAGCCACCTCTTTGCGCATCCCATCCACTTGCCGCAGCCCCAGACGAACCGCAAAGACACCGGGAGAGATGGGCTCAAGCGTATTATCCCAATCGGAATAATTCACATCCGCTGGATGCACGATTTTCCCATGTTCGCGGGCGTCGCGGACAATCTGGGCCGGAGCATAAAACCCCATGGGCTGGGAATTCAGCAAAGCCGCACAGAACACATCCGGGTAATGGCATTTGATCCAGCTTGAGACATAGACCAGATGCGCAAAGCTGGCCGCGTGGCTTTCTGGGAAGCCGTAATCGCCAAAGCCCTTGATCTGGTTGAAACAGCGATGGGCGAA
Organism: uncultured Roseicyclus sp.; assembly: GCA_947491935.1. Classification (GTDB taxonomy): domain Bacteria; phylum Pseudomonadota; class Alphaproteobacteria; order Rhodobacterales; family Rhodobacteraceae; genus Gymnodinialimonas. The sequence goes on along the minus strand of CANLLF010000002.1, from coordinate 980,944 downwards.
TTCCGGATCATAGCCGCGATTAATCATCCGGCTGACCATCTTGTCCTCTAGTTTCCCGATGGTGCCTTTGGAGCGGAACGTCGCCATGGCCTTGCGCAACTGGTTTGCCTCATCGGGGGAAAACTCTGCCGCGACCATCGCCAGTTTCATGGCCTGTTCCTGAAAGATCGGAACACCTTTGGTCCGCGACAGCACCTTGCGCAGCTCATTCGGATCATGGGGTGGGGCGGGTGATGGATAATCCTCGGGCTCCTTCCCCGCCCGCCTGCGCAGGTAAGGATGCACCATATCACCCTGGATCGGGCCGGGCCGGACAATGGCGACCTGAATGACCAAGTCATAGAACGTCTTGGGTTTCAGTCGTGGCAGCATGTTCATCTGCGCCCTGCTTTCCACCTGAAAGACGCCCAGGCTGTCGCCTTTGCACAGCATGTCATAAGTGGCTTCATCACCCTCTTCGATGCTGGCGAGGGTCAGTTTTTCCCCATAATGCGCTTCGATCAGGTCGAACGCCTTGCGGATGCAGGTCAGCATCCCCAACGCCAGCACATCCACTTTCAAGATACGCAATTCGTCGATATCGTCCTTGTCCCATTCTATGAATGTCCGGTCAGGCATAGCACCGTTGCCCACCGGCACCGTTTCGATCAGTTTCTTCTCGGTCAGGATGAAGCCACCCACATGCTGGCCCAAATGCCGGGGCATCCCGATCATCTGATCTGCCAGCTTGATCGTGCGCGCCATCAGTGGATCGTTCAGATCAATCCCTGCTTCTTCTGCTTCGCGCGCGCCCACCTCACGGCCCCATGACCCCCAGATGGTTTTGGCCAAGGCGCTGGTGATATCCTCGCTGAGGCCCATCACCTTGCCCACCTCGCGTACGGCCATGCGGGGGCGGTAATGGATCACGGTGGCGCAAAGCGCGGCACGGTCGCGCCCATATTCTTCATAGATATGCTGGATCACCTCCTCGCGCCTTTCATGTTCGAAATCGACGTCGATATCGGGCGGTTCCTTGCGTTCCTCGCTGATGAATCGTTCGAACAGCAGGTCGTTCTGGGCCGGGTCCACCGCCGTGATGCCCAACACGAAACAAACGGCCGAATTCGCCGCCGACCCCCTGCCCTGACACAGGATCGGCGGTTTACATTCGTAACGCGCGTAATTCACGATCCTTTGGATTGTCAGGAAATATTGGGCGATTTCCAGTTTGCCGATGAGCGCGAGCTCCTTGCGCAAGGTCTCTTTCAGTGTCTCGGGGACGCCATCCGGATAGCGCCACGCAGCCCCGTTCCAAGTGAGCTCCTCCAGATAATCTTGTGGCGTTCGTCCTTCTGGCACCGTCTCCTTGGGGTATTCGTAAGCCAGTTCTCCCAGGTCGAAAGTACAGACATCTGCGACCTTGCGGGTCGCGCGGATCGCATGGGGCCATTCCGCGAAGAGCTGCACCATCTGGGTAGGAGATTTCAGGTGCCGCTCGGCGTTGGCATTGAGCAGGAAGCCCGCCTGATGGATCGTTGTCTTGTGCAGGATGCAGGTCATCACATCGTGCAATGGCCGTCGGTCGGGCGCGTGGTAACGCACATCATTGGTGGCCAGAATGGAAAGACCACAGGCCTTGGCAAGCTTGTCCAGCCGGTTGATCCGTGCCCGGTCATCACCTTGGTAGAGATAACTCGCTGCGATATATTTCAGCGTTGGAAGTGCGCGGGTCAGGCGGCGAAAGCCGGCCTCAAAGTGGTCGAGTTGCGGACCGGGCAGCGCAATCAGCTGCACGCCGTCGCCATGCCGCGCCAAATCATCCAACGTGATGTCGCAAAACCCCTTGGCCTGCCATTCGCCGTCGGGATCTTGCATCTTACCCTTGGAGAGCAGCGTGCACAGCCGCCCATAGGCCGCGCGATCCCTGGGATAGGCGAGGAATTCTTCGCCGGTGATCAGTTGCAGGCGGCACCCGATCACCGGGGTGATCTCCGCCTTCATGGCCTCCGCATGCAACCGCACAACCCCGGCCATGGTGTTGAGGTCTGCGCAACCGATCTTGTCATAGCCCAAAGCATTGGCCGTTATGGCAAGGTCCACTGCATCCGACGCCCCGCGCAGGAAGGAAAAACAGGTGGTCAGCCCAAGCTCGACGTAATCGGCGCGGGGATTTCGGCGAAACCCCTCCTCCTCAATCGTACGCCGTGGGCGCTGGTTGTCCATTTCAGGCATGGCACCTACCCCACAGCCCTGCCCTCAGCATCTTTTGCAATCTCATCACGCGAAGCACCCATGGACGAACCAGCGTGGGTCCCCTCCCCGTCCGTCTTCGTGCAACCCTTCACGATAGAGCCAGAAGCGTTGCCCGGATTGATCTTCGACCTTGAAATAATCTCGCAACCGCGTGCCGGGTCGATCCTTCCACCACTCCGGCGCAATCCGTTCCGGCCCGGCATAGCGCGTCACACGATGGGTCTGCCGCCGCCAGACGAACTGGCCGGGCGGGCCTTCGGGCACCGCATAAAGCACCCTCACCTCCTCGGGATGATCGAACAGGCGCAAGGGGCGCTCTTTCGCTGTCGCCTCCGCCGTATCGGCCATGGCTGTGAGGGCCGTAACCTCCCCTTCGGCCCGTTCCGGGATATGGCTTTCGCGCAAGACCGGCCGGGTCACGGCACGGGGGCCGAACTTTGCGCTCAGCCGGTCAACCAGCCGGGTCAGGTGCAAATCATTATCTGATCCGCCATCAAGCCTGTTCTGGCTTTCCTGCATGTCTTCCACGCCGCCCGCCTCAAGCGTGATCAGATCAAACCCGAAACCGGGATTGATCCGCTCGACCTTGTCCCGGAACAGCCCATGCAGGTGATTGGGATCTCGGGTTGCCGCAGAGGTCGCCACCTCCACATGGCTCACCTCCCCATCGGTGCGGTAGATTGTCAGATACAGGCGACGACAGCTTTGGCCCGCTTGTTTCAGCACCTTGCAGAGGGTTTCACACAATTCAGGCAGATAGGGGGTGGGGTCGAAAATCGGCTCGGCCAGGCGGCTTTGCACCCGAATGCGTGGTTTGGCCTCAACGCTCGCCACCGGTTCCGCCAGTTTGCCCAAAGCCTGATCGAGACGCATCAGCGGGTTGGCCTCCATCCCCGCCTTCACAAAACGCCGCGTCAGGGACAGGCGCGGCACATCCATCACAGAGCCGATGGTTTTTAGCCCCAGGCGGCGCAGGAGTTGCACGGTTTCGGTGTTGAGCCGCAACCCGGTGACAGGCAGCGCCCCCAGCTTGACCTCCACTTCACCCGGTCCACACACAGACCGCACCGGCCCGAACCGCGCCAGCGCCCAGGCCGCACCCCATGTGGGGGCAACGGCCAGTTGCGCGCTGAGACCCAGCAAAGACAGCTGCGTTTCCATTTCGACCAACATCGCGGCCTCTCCCCCCAACAGGTGGTCTGACCCGGTCGTGTCAAGGATCAACCCATCCTCGCCGTCCCGCACACTCCAGGGGCACCAACGTCGCGCCCAGAGGACCAGCCGGTCCAGCGCCGTCCGGTTTCCGGCCAGATCGGCATATTCCACCTGCAATTCCGGGCAGATCGCGCGCATATCCACAACGCGTGATCCGGGGTGGATGCCGTTCATCCGCGCGATGCGGTTGGCAGCATGGATCACCGGCCCATGGTGCCCCTCGCGCGCCAGCACGATCGGGATATCATCCGGCGGCGCGTTGCCTTGCCGCTCCATCACCCGCTGCCAGCGCTCCATCGCGAACTGGGGCAGCGAGATCGAGACGATCCGCCGCTCGGTCATAGGTGGCCACCCATTGTCCGGGTTTGGATCCGCGTGAACGGAAAAGATCGAGCGACCAGCGTGGCAACCCGGGGGCTTGTGCATCGTGGGGATGCGGTGCGGCGGGCAGAGAGCCCACGCGCCAACGGTCGCGCGCTGCGCTCAGGTTCGGGGCCGCCGCTCGCCGAATGAGCCAACACGGCACATCCGCCGCCTCGGACCGCATGGCAAGCCGCTTGGTTGCCGTGAAATCGAGGGCGGGTGGATCGCCCCAGACCTCTCCGATCACAGCGCCCAACGCCTTGCATCGCAATCCATCCTCCATTGCCCAAAGCACATCTGCCGCGCGGGACAGAGAGACCATGATGATCGGCAGGGCCGTGCCAATGCCGGCAAGACAGGGCCGCCCCGTTTCCCTGCGCGACACCCGGTCCTGGACCCAAAGGATGGGGCCCTGCACACGCGACACCCGGGCCAGGGCGAAGCCGGTTGCTGCGGCATCACTGGCCGTTGCGGGAAAAACTTCTGACAAAGTCCGTGTCACCAGAGCAGATTGATATACCTGACCGGTCAGACGTTTCCGAACCTGAGATGGCTCCATAAAACATACCGAACCTAGCTAATGTTCCCTATTTGTTCTACTTTAGCTTAAGGATATCGTCAACCGGCTTAAGGGATGGTTTTATCCTGCTGTTAAAGAGGCATTTTCCCAAATCCCATGGCTCGTGGTGCCCGATATTCGGCACCATTGGTGCCTTGGCAGAATCAAGAGTTGCTCACGCTACAAACCTTCAGGGAAAACACAGCATAACTGTCTGCGAGGTCTCTATTGTGGATCGACCGTCAATCATCCACCGCTCACAAAAAAGCAGCCCCCTGTCCGGGAGCTGCTTTGCTTGAGTTCGTCGCCAGGCGGCCTCAGATTTTGGCGAGGATCTTGTCCACGGTGTCGCGAACTTCTTCCTTGGACTTGCCGAGCTTCTGCTGGAGGACGCCCTCCATTTGCTCGCGGTCGCCTTTGGCGGCTTCGAGATCGTCATCGGTCAGCTCACCATAGCTTTCGCGCAGCTTGCCTTTGATCTCGGTCCATTTGCCTTCGATTTGGTCGCGGTTCATAATATGTCTCCTTTTTGAGTGTCGGTCTGGCGGATCACATCAATTGGATGCGACGTCTTCACCTTCGGGCGGCGTGATCTCGATCCCGGGGACGGTGACCGTCTCTTCGGTGATCTCCACTTCGCCAACTTCGGCGTCAAATTCTGGCATGTTACCGCCCTCGACGCTGACTTCCGGCAAAGCGGCTTCTTCGGTTTGATCGATGTCGATCATGTACACACCGACAACAGCAACAATGGCTGCGATTGCAATTGCGAGGATGGTTCCGGTTTTCATCATTAATCTCCTTCTCATCTGGCCACTCAACGGCGCGGCGCGGCGGAAGTTCCGAAAAAGTGGGATTTTCTTTCATCCACCGCACAGCGCACAAAAAAAGGGGTGATTGGCCACGAGGTCAGACCAATCACCCCTTTTCCGTCGTCTTGGGCGCGGTGCCTAAGAAGACCGTCCGCCCACCGCACGGGCCACCAGCGAGATGACGAACAGTGCGATAAAGACGAAGAACAGGATTTGTGCGATCCCGGCGGATGCGCCAGCGATGCCACCGAAGCCGAACAAGGCGGCGATCAAGGCGATGACGAGGAATGTGACGGCCCAGCGAAGCATGGTGATGTCTCCTTTTCAGTTACACATCGCCAACACAACGTCGCACCATTCGGTTCCAAGATCGGTTCAGAAAATCCGAAGACTGCCCAGGAGCGCGGTCACATCCTCGGTGCGAAACGGCTCTTCCAATACATGGAATCCGGCGCGCCGGGCCAGCTCCGGATCCCCGATGCTATTCAGCAAAACCACAGGCGTGCCGTGCTCTGCCCAGAGGGCGGCCTGTTGCGATTCAAGTATCGGCTGCGCCGAACCGGACACGAACACGATCCGAACGGGGCTAAGCGGGGCCTGTGCCAGGTCTGTACCTGTCAGGACATCTGTCGCGCCCTCGCCCTTCAAAATGTCGCTCAGATCTTCGGCGACCAACACGTTGGAATGGATGATGAGGCACGGCGCACGTGATGCAACATCGGACAGTGCAGGCCGCGAGGGGGCAGTGTCAGGGGACAATGTCATGGCGCCTTTTGGAACTATTTTGCGGCCCATGCATTAAACTACGACATAGCAACAGTAAAAAGAGCCATGGTTACAGACTGCGCAAACTGCCCACTTCGAAAACAAGATGCATACGAAACTTTGTCCGGCGATGAACTGACGTTCATGCGCCGTTTCAAGGTCGGCGAATTGAAGGTCGATCCCGGTACGCCGCTTCTCATGGAGGGCTCGAATAGCCCGCAATTGTTCACTGCACTTAAAGGTATGGGGTTACGTTACAAATTGTTGCCCAACGGTCGGCGACAGGTTGTGAACTTCGTACTCCCCGGCAGTTTTTTGGGCCTTCAGGCCGGCGTGATGGGCGAGATGAAGCATTCGGTTGAGGCAACCACGCCCATGGTTCTGTGTGTCTTCGATCGCTCCGAATTGTGGAACCTGTATAAATCTGAGCCCGAGCGCGCCTTCGATCTGACGTGGCTTGCCGCCATGGAAGAGCACTTCCTTGGGGAGGCGCTGACGTCGATTGGACAGATGAGTGCCATGCAACGGATGTGTTGGGGCCTTCTGCGGTTCTATACCCGGTGCGTTGATATCGGACTTGCCGACGGAGACCGCTGCCCGTTTCCCTACCGGCAACAAGACCTTGCCGACGCGCTGGGGCTGTCACTGGTTCACACCAACAAGACCCTCATGAAGCTGCGTGAAAAGCAGATCTTGTCGCTCGAAGATGGCATTCTCAGCCTGCGGGACATGGAACAGATGGAAGAAATCGCTCTGATCGAAATTGAACGTCCCGCCAGGCGGCCCCTGATCTGACAGCATCATATGGCAAGGCGACACGAAAAAACCCCGGTCAATCTTGACCGGGGTTTTTTCGTGTCGCCAACGTTACTGCGATGCGGATGTTTCAGCGGGAACACCCGCAGCTTGGTCGTCAGCGGGTACACCGCTGCTTAGAAGCGCGACGACAGCTACGATTGCTGCCACGGCGATGGCAATACCTATGCCCCACAGCGACGGTTTATGCCGCCTGGCTTGACGTTCAACATTGGTGTCTGGCGCAGACATGGGGAGATCTCCTCGTTGTATTCCCTACGTCAACGCATCGGGCGAGCAGCAGGTTCCATTGGCATCCTGCCCCGGCCGCTAATCCTCTACCTCCACCTCGTCCTTGACCTGCCCCCAGGCCAGCAATGCAAAGACCACCGTGCCGCCCACGATGTTGCCGGCCAATACAGGCACGAAAAAACCGAACATTGCGGGATAAGCCCCAAGCTCACCTTGCAGGATCAGCACCCACATCTCCACGGATCCGGCGATGATATGGGTGAAGTCGCCAGCGGCGATCAGCCATGTGAAGATCAAGATCAAAGTTACCTCGCCGCCGTTCTGGCTCGGCATCATCCACACAATTGACGCCACAAGAATGCCCGCCGGGATTGCCCTGACAAAACCTTCGGTGGCGGAGAACCCAGTGGCGTGGGCCGAAAGCCCGTTGATAGTAGTCAGCAAATCGGGTGCGACCCCCGATGTTTGCGTCATGAATGCCGCTGCAACGAATGCGCCGACAATGTTGGCGGCAAGCACGATACTCCAGAGCCGGACCACGGCCGCGAGGCATCGGGCCGAGCGTTCAGCCACAAGAGGCAGGATCGTGGTGATGGTGTTTTCGGTGAAAAGCTGCATCCGCCCGAGGATGACCAGCAGAAAGCCGAAGCTGTAGCCAAGATTTTCAACGAGAAATCGCCATGGCGCGTCGGGCAGATACGTCCGGAAGATCGCCTCGCCCAGCACGGAGAACGAAATCAGGATGCCGGCCGCCACGCCCGACCACACCAGTGATCGCGTAGGGCGCTCCAATTCCTCTTCACCGTCACGGCGGATGACCTCGTAGATCAGTTTGGAGCTGAGGCGTGTTGCCTCTCTGATCGCCATCTCTTCGCGCATCTTGGTATCCTTTCCGCATTCAACAGGTAACGCGCCGGGCGCCCTGACGGTTCCAAACGGAATTTGTGGAACATCCCGGCGCCGCAACCGTTGTGTGGGGGAATAAAAGGAGATCCTAATGACTGATACACTGAAAATTGTCCCCTCCGCAGATAGTGTGACGACAGGCGTGCGGAACCCGGCTGCGGTCGCCGAAGGGTTGGCGGACGTGCTGGCAGACACCTATCGCATGACGTTCAAGACACACGCCTACCACTGGAACGTCACCGGCCCGGCCTTTTACTCGATCCACAAGCTGACCGATGACCATTACGAGAACATGTTTGCCGCCGCCGATGAACTGGCGGAGCGTATTCGCGCATTGGGTCAACTTGCTCCCATGCGGATGGCGGATATCATGGGTCGGTCGCGGGTCGAGGATCTGACCGACATGCCCTCTGCCCGGGAAATGATGGAGGATCTGGCTAAGGATCACGAAAACCTCGCTCATCGCCTCCACGCCCTGATCGAGCTTTCCGGCGAGAACAAGGACCCGGTGACGGAGGACCTCGCCACCGAGCGCAGCGCGTTTCACGAAGAAGCTGCCTGGATGCTCCGAGCCATCGTCGCGGATTAATTCTGCATCACACAAGCAAAAGCCCCGGTCGATTGACCGGGGCTTTTTACGTTTGGCGCATGGGATCAGACCGCTACGCCCATCCGTTCTGTTGTGGCGAAGAACATGGCCTGGCTCACCGCCGCGCGCACCTGATCCTCGGAATAGGGCTTCGTTATCAGGAAGGCAGGCTCAGGCCGGTCCCCCGTCAACAGCCGCTCGGGGAACGCCGTGATGAAAATCACCGGACGATCGCCAAGCTCTTCCAACAACGCGGTCACGGCATCAATGCCTGAGGATTTATCGGCCAGCTGGATGTCGGCAAGAATAAGGTCCGGGACCTTCGCCTTACCCTTGGCAATTGCGTCATCGCGGGTTCTCGCAATATCGGTCACGTTATGGCCCATATCGGATACAATGGACTTCAGATCCATCGCGATGATCCCTTCATCTTCGATGATCAGGATATCGCCCGTAACCATGTCGCCCATTTCCGTCATCGCACGTGACACGAGCTCTTCCGCTTCGGACTGGCTGAGGTCCATGATCCGCCCGATGGCCTCAAACCCGAAGCCTTCCACTGAATGGAGCAGCAGCGCCTCGCGCGTGTTGGCCGTCAAGTGCGCCAGACGCCACTGGGCGCGGACCTCAAGAAGATCGGTATTTTCGCCCTCGTCCGCCATCGGGGCGCCCGAGCTTGACCAGATACCGTGGAAGATACGGAACAGCCCTATCTTGGCCGACGGATCATCCGCCACAGTCGTGGGATCGGCGACAATCGCCTCAAGCGTCGCCATTGCGTAGCGATCCCCGGTATCTTGCGCGCCCGTCAAAGCACGCGCATAACGGCGTAGAAAAGGCAGATCCGACACCAGTTCGGTGCTCAAATCCCGCGTGTCTTGCGTAGATCCCATGCTAACTTCTCCTCAAGCATATTTTATTGGGAACCATTTACGGCCTCGATGGTTCCCGTTGTGACGACATTTATTTTGATACCGGTGACACATGGCTTCAGACAGAAAAAAATCCAGCGTCGAGCAGCAGATCGATGAGAACCTCAAGCGCGTTTACGACGACGCGATGAAAGACGAATTGCCCGACCGCTTCATGGACCTAATTGCTCAGTTGAAGGCGAAAGAAGGGACCGGCAAAGATGGAGAATGATCCGCGCGACGAGATTGTGGACCATCTTGCATCGTTGCGCGCATTTGCCCGGTCGCTGACCCGCAACGCCGCGTCGGCGGATGACTTGGTGCAGGATACGGTCGTGAAGGCGTGGTCGAATATTGACAAGTTCCAAGCGGGCACAAACATGCGTGCATGGCTCTTCACGATCCTGCGCAACACTTTCTATTCCGCCCGCCGCAAGCAGAAACGCGAAGTGGCGGACGTGGATGGCGAGATGGCCGCGCGCCTATCGGAGAAGCCGGCCCATGACGGGCGACTGGCGCTGAAGGACTTTGCTGATGCGTTTGCCGAATTGCCCGATGAGCAGCGTGAAGCCCTGCTTTTGATCGGTGCATCGGGCTTTTCCTATGAGGAAGCCGCCGATATGTGTGATTGCGCCGTTGGCACGATCAAAAGCCGTGTAAATCGTGCGCGCAAGCGGCTCGCCGAACTGATGGAACTGGACGAAGACGACGCCCTTGAGATGACGGACGCCGCCACCGTTGCGGTCGTGTCCGGCCCGCCTGCCGCATGAGCCAGCTTGGCCGCGCCTGGGCCTATGCCAAGTCGCTCAAGGCGCGGCTGGCCCTGTTCCTGAGCCTTGCCATCCTGCCCTTGGGCATCATCGCGGTGATGCAGACGGCTGCCGTGGTCCGCGACGCGCAATCACTGGAACAGCAAGACATCCTTGCCCGAACTGCCCAGGCCGCCGGAACGGAGCGGGCATTGCTGCGCCGTGCCTATGGTTCCGCCGTCGCCTTGGGGTCTAGTGCGGTGGAAGTTGGCGTATCGAGCGAGGCCTGCGAACGGGTCATGCGTCGCTTTATCGACAACGCGCAGGCCTACGTCTACGCAAGCTTCGCAACGGCTGACGGCATCGTGGAATGTTCGTCAGACGGCGAGCGCATGGACCTGAGCGGGGACGAGGACTGGCAGAGTTTCATCGAACAACCCCAGCCGAACGTTTCGGTCAACCTGACGGGTGGGACAATCGATCAATCGGTGCTCGTCGCCACGGTGCCCATCTTCGACGGCAGCAGCCAAACGCTTCTTGGTGCCGCCTCAGTTGCACTGCCCCACAGCCTGACAGATACGCTTCTGGCGGCACAGGTCGAACAGGTTGACCTGGCCCTGATAGACGAGGCCGGACGTGTCCTTTCGGCCAGCACTGGCATCACGAATATCGAGGAGTTCGAAACGCTTAGCGTGTCACCCGATGCCTTGGGCGTCACACAGCGCGGCATCATTTTTTCGGTTCAGCGAGAGGACGGCACCGACCAACTCGCCGCGCTTGTGCCATTGATCGAAGATCGCGTTTTCGTATTGGGCCTTTGGAATGGATCGGTTCAGAACTATGCGGTGTCGATCCTGGGAGCCTTCACACCGCTCTTTCCCATTTTGATGTGGGGTGTGGCCTTCGTGGTCGGGTTCCTCGCGCTCGATCGTCTGGTGCTCCGCCATTTGCGGGAGCTTCGCCACCGCATGGCCTCGTTTTCGTTTGATGACCCCAGCAACGGCTTTGCCAATCTGGAGGACCCACCCGCCGAGTTTCGCGACATCGCCGAAACCTACAATAGGATGATCGACCGCATGCTGGCGAACCGTGCAGAGCTGGCCGACAGCTTGGAAGAAAAGGAACTTCTGCTGCGCGAAGTGCATCACCGTGTGAAAAACAATCTGCAGTTGATCGCATCGATCCTGAACATGCAGATGCGCAGCGTGCCCGACGGCGAGGCAAAGCGCGTTCTGCGCCGGGTGCAGGACCGGGTGATGAGCCTGTCGGCGATCCACAAGGCGCTCTATTCAGGAACGACTATGTCGACGGTTCGGGCCGACAAGTTATTGGCGGAAGTGCTGCAAGGCGCCTTCTCGGTCGGCATTCCTCAGGGCAAGGGCGTGGAGACGTCGCTTGATCTCGATCCCCTCGATCTGGATCCCGATCAGGCCGTCCCGTTGGCCCTGCTGGCCAATGAGACTGTGACCAACGCGGTTAAGTATCTGGGCAGGCCGGATAGCGGCCCACCCACGCTGTCGGTGCGACTGATCGCGGGTGTCGGCCGCGAGGTGACGCTTGAGATCGAAAACACGATGGGGACGGCCATTCAAGATGCGCTGGCCAGCGACGGGACCGGGTTGGGCGGACGTTTGGTGGAGGCCTTTGTGTCGCAGCTCGGCGGCACGTTCGACGTGATTGAAGAGAACGGCACGTACAAATTCCGCACCCAGTTCACAGCATTCGCGCTAGAAGCTGAGGAACAGGACGGCGAGTATACGGATGACGACGACGGCGCAGATAGCTTGAACCAGACGTCGCGCGACACCTCTCCCCTTGCCCGCGCCGGATAGATGGCCGACATACAGTCAATGGCAGACGACCCGCATCCCATCACGGATCTGGACGTGTTCTTCACGGCAAGTGAAGCCTTTCCTGCGTTCGAGCGTCTGTGCCTGTCGGCAAAAAGCCAGATCATCGGCGGCTTTCGGGTCTTCGATCCGACGACACGCCTGCACAGTTCGGAAGGCCGGGCGATCGGGGAGACGTGGTTTGATCTGCTCCTGCACGTGCTGAACCGCGGCGTGACCGTGCATATGGTCATCACGGATTTCGATCCGATCATCGCCACGAAGGATCATCGACGTTCCTGGGCCACGGCGCGGCAGTTTGCGGCCTTGGACGAATTGTCGTCCGGTGGGCGGATGACTTTTTCGATCGCGATGCACCCCGCCCGTGTGGGATTCCTGCCCCGTCGGGCGTTACGCGGCAAGATTGAAGGTGAGTTATCCAAACGCGACATCGACCCGCTGACACCGGGCCTTCAGAGCCTGGAGCCGGGCGATGACCTGCCGCTGGTGCCCGCGACCCACCACCAGAAACTCGCCGTCGTGGACGGGGAGGCGCTCTACATCGGGGGGCTCGATCTAAACGACCGGCGCTATGACACCGCCCATCACGATCAGGCGGCCGATCAGACGTGGCAAGATATTCAGGCCATTGCGCGCGGTCCCGTCGTGGCCGCTGCGAAAGAGCATCTGGCCACGTTCGAAGCGATCACCGACGGTGCGGCCGAGGCGCCGCCCCAGGCGCCCGGGTTTCTCCGCACCCTCTCCACCAAACGCGCTCTGGACCTTGCCAGCATTGCACCGCGGCCACTCATCAATGAGATTGAGCAAGCGCATCTGGATGCTGTCGAGCGGGCCAAGGGGCTGATCTATCTCGAAACACAGTTTTTCCGCCACAAACCGCTCGCAGACGCCTTGGCGCAAGCGGCCGCGCGGAACGATGACCTTGGGTGCATCCTGATCATCCCTGCGGCACCGGAAGATGTCGCTTTTGAGGGCAATGAAGCGGAAGACGCGCAATTGGGCGCACAAAAGCAGATGGAGGCGCTAGACATCTTGTCGGACGGTTTTGGCGATCGGCTGGCCCTTGCCGCTCCGGCACAACCCGTCGATCCGCAAGACGTACCGGACGCCGCCCTGCTGCATGGCGCGCCCTTGATCTACGTGCATTCCAAATTGTCCCTTTTCGGCCGGGATGAGGCGATCTTGTCTTCCGCCAACCTCAACGGTCGCAGCCTGCGCTGGGATACGGAGGCCGGATTGCACCTGACCGAGCGCGCCCGGATCGACCCGCTTTGGCCACGCGCCCTGCGTCATTGGCTGGGGGACGACGCCCCCGATCCGTTCGGTGATGCCGTTTCAGTTGTGGCTCAGATCAACGCAAGCATGGCCGAAAATGCGGATCTCGCCCCGAGAAAGCGGCGCCATTTCCTGTTACCTTTTGACCCCGAAGCACAGGCGAAACTGGCATCTCCCCTGCCCTTCGTTCCGGATGAGATGGTGTAGTCAGGGCCTTCGGTCCCCCGCTCCACATCACCCGCTCGGGAACTCTTGTGCCAAGACTGCGTTGAGCTGTCGAACCCATCAGGAGGATCGACAATGATCATCGACGCCACAAGCGACCATACTCAGACGGCGAAAGACGCCGTCCAACAGGTGGCCACAGATGTGGCCGATGTCATCCGCGGTTATGACACGATGCTCAACCGCGCCGAAGATGACCTCAAACCAATGATCGAGCGCCTGCACACGATGCATGTCGCCCACTCCAACATCTTGACACCGCACCTCGAGGCCATGGGTCTCAATCGGTCGGACGCCGGTTCGGCGATGGGGCTGGTGCATTCCACCGTCGCAACGGTCCGCGATTGGGTTGGCGCGCTGGATCAATCGGCTCTGCCACAGATTCTCGACGGTGAGAGAATGATCGTGGACAGCTACACCAACGCCATCGACGCCACCGACCCCGGATCGGCCCTCAATCGCGTGCTGGAAGACCAGCGTGCTGCGGTGCGGGCCCAGATCGCGGCTTTGAAAAACTGACGGGAACCAAACCGGCCCTGAGCCGTTCCCTATCCGTAATCGACGAAACGCAGATGAGACGTGACACGGTCTCCGGACCATCCGGGCCGGTCAGGAGGGCTTTTTGCCCAAAACCTACGCAGTCTGCCGATATTCTTGAGAGGAGTCAGACTATGACAAGCTCGACCAATTCCAAACTTGCCGACACCGCCAAAGATGCCGTTGAGGACCTGGCCGAGACGGCCAAGTCCAAAGCCACCGTCAAGGCAGAGACCGCCAAGGCGCAGATTGCTGACCGTGTTGCGGACGAAGCCGAAAGCTTCCGCGCCGCCAGCTCGGCCTTTGAAGACAACGCCTTGGCATCGAATGCTGTGCAATATCTTGGTGACAATCTTGCCCAAGCCGCGTCGGCCGTGCGCGAAATGGACCTGTCGAACATCCAACACGACATGACCCAGTTTGCCCGCCGCAACCCGCTGGTGTTTTTTGGTGGCGCTGCCGCGCTTGGGTTCCTTGCCGCTCGCGCCCTCAAAGCGTCCGAGCGTGCAGGCGTGCAGGCCACGCAACCTGATCGCCACAATTACCCGGGCGTGCCGGAAAATCAGACCGCGTATTCCGATCAAAACGCACGCCGGTGGGGGTATTCCTGATGCAACCCGGCCAAACAGATCTTCGCGGGTCGGCTAGCCTGCTGACGGATATCGTCAGCCAGATTGGTCGTATCTTGCGCAAGGAGGCAGCGCTTGCCCGCGCGGAGATTGGTGAAAACCTGTCGCGCGCCAGCGTGGCCATCGGCCTTCTGGTTGGTGCGGTTGTTCTGGCCCTCGTGGCTCTGATCTCGCTGGCCGGAGCAGGCATCGCGGCGCTTGTCGCTGCTGGCTGGGCTCTCCATTGGGCTGCGCTGATCGTTGGCGGGGGCGTAGCACTCGTGGCAGCCCTCCTCGCAGCAAAGGGCATTCACGACCTCAAGCCGGAGCGTCTGGCTCCGACCCGCAGCATCGAGAACGTGAAACGCGATGTGCAAGTTATGAAGGAGCGTATCAATGCCTAGCGCAAAACGCATCGAAGCCGAACTTGCCGCCGAACGCGATGTCCTTCGCTCTCAACTGACCGCATTGGAGGCGCAATTGGCCCCCTCCGAACTGGTTGGCAAGGCGAGTGATCTGCTCGGTCAAGCGGGTCGAGGCCTCTGCCACACGGCCCTGACCACCGCGCGCCAAAACCCCGGCCCACTGGCCGTGACCGGCGCGGGCCTTGCATGGCTGGCAATCAAAGCCGTCACACGTAGCTCGGCACCCCAAGCGTCGTATGACAACACAATTCACCCCACCGCTGGCGGCCTGAGCCAGCCGGAGCCACCGATGGACGGGTTCGATGCCCGCGTGGCGGCTGCGGATCGGGCGATGAAGGCCGACGAAGTGAACGACATTCGAGAAGGAGAATATTCCATGACCGAGACCACCCAAACCGACACCCGACTGAGCCACGCCAAAGAGCGTTTTTACGAAACCGCCGAAACCCTGCGCGCACGCATCGAAGATGGCCTCGACGGCCTCCCCGATAGCGCCAAGGCACGCATTCGCCAGGCTCGCGAGGCAGCAATTTCCGTGCATGCCCGCGCGGAGGCGGAAGCCAGCCGCGCCGCACAGGCCGCCCGCAACACCGCGCATGACAATCCGCTGCTGGTTGGCGCCCTTGCCCTTGCCGCAGGCGCCGCACTGGCAGCCATGTTGCCGCGTACGCAAGTCGAGGATCGCACCATCGGCAGCCACCGCGACCGTCTGTTTGACGAAGCCGACCGTGTATTCCGCGAGGAAAAAGCCAAGCTGCAAGTTGCTGCCGAGACAGCCGTTGCGAAGGGCCAGGAACGGGTGCGCGACGCCCTGACCGGTGACAGCGATGAGACGCCGCCGATCGAGGCATCTGTGGCGTCCAATGCCGGAACGTCCAAGGCAAAACAAAACCGCAAGAGCGCCACGCAATAACGCGGGCCGTCGGTAACTCACCTACCTCATAACGGCCCCCGTCCTGCACCGGACGGGGGCCTTTTCGATCATACGACGGGATCTCGACGTGATGACCACCCCTGATCAAGAACCGCAACATCGCGGCCAGACCGCCGATCGCCCCGTGGAAATCCCCGCGCGCGGATATCTGGAAATCGTCATACGCGTCGCCAAGCGCATCTCTCGTGATCAGCTAGGGTTGGTTGCCGCGGGCGTCGCCTTCTTTGGAATGCTGGCATTGTTCCCGGCACTGGCCGCCCTTGTCGCGCTGGGGGGTATGGTTGCAGATCCCGTGCAAATCGTGACCGAGGCTGAAGCCTATCTGGCCGCACTTCCCGACGCCGCTCGGGACATCGTCCAAGGCCAGCTCGTCGAACTGTCAGGCGCGGATGACGACAGTCTGGGAATTGCCGCGCTGATTGCGCTGGCCTTGGCTATATTTTCCTCCAGCAGGGGAATGGCGAACCTGATCGCCGGCCTCAACATCGCATATGAAGAACGCGAAGGCCGTGGGTTTGTGATGCTTCAGGTCTGGGTTCTCGCCCTTACATTGTTCGCGCTCCTGACCGGCCTTCTTGCATTGGGCATCTTGGCTGCCATCCCGTTCGCCGTTCACACCGTCTTGCGCTCGGATACGCTGACGGATCTGGCCCTGGTCCTGCGCTGGCCCCTTTTGCTTGGCATAACGTCGCTTGCGTTCACCGTCATATACCGCTTCGGCCCTTCCCGGCGGCAGGCCAAGTGGCGCTGGATTGCACCCGGTGGCGCTGTTTCCGTGGTGATCTGGACGGCGGCCACTTTTGGGTTCGCGTGGTATGTGCAGGCCTTCGGGACCTACAATGAAACCTTCGGCGCGCTTGGGGGTGTTGTCATTCTTCTATTGTGGCTGTGGCTGTCGGCCTTCTCGATCTTGCTCGGAGCCACGCTGGACGCCGAGATGGAGGCGCAAACGGGCCGCGACAGCACGGTCGGTGAAGATCGCCCGCTTGGCCAGCGCGGCGCGACCAAGGCGGATACCTGCATTGCCGGCTCCAAAGAGCCCGCCTAGGCGTCATCATGGGGTGTTGGCTCAGGCACGTCGGTGTCATTGCCCTTGGACAGGATGAAGCGCGCCCAAACAAGCAAAGGGATCGCAACCAGCCCGCCAATGGGCCCCCAAAGCCACAGCCAGAATACCAGTGACAGGAACACCATCAAGGGGTTCAACGCCATATGCCGCCCCACGAAGGTGGGTGTCACAAACTGCGCTTCGATCATGTTAAACAAGATATAGATAGCCATGGGCACCACGGACATCGCACCGTCAAAGACGATGACGCCGACCAGCAACAGCGATGATGCAACCATCGCCGGGCCAAGATATAGCAGGAAATTCAGGAGGAATGCGGCCATGCCCCACATGACGGGCTGCGGCATCCCCAAGATCGACATGGCGACCATCACAATAGCCCCAAAGCACGCGTTCACGATGGAAATGGCCAGGAAATAGCGCGACACTCGCGCCTCCGCCTGGCGCAGCAATGGCTCTGTGAGGATCGGCACGAAGCGTGACAAACGCGCGTAGACGTCATGGCGCGTCGCCAGAAAGAAATAGAGGGTGCCAACAAAAATCAGGATACCGCCCAGAACCGATGGCCCGTAGGACAGCGCGTCCATCACGTTAGGGATCGGCACGGCGGCGGCTTCTCCTGCCGTCTCGTCCCCGTCGCCCAACGCCTCGGTCACCGTTTCCTGGATTTCCTGCACGCCATCCACTGCCCCGCGCACAGTGTCGAACAGCGTTCGCAATTCCTGCCAGATCACCGGCGCATTTCGGATCGCCTCGGAGATCGTCGGTTCAATGATGATGAAGATCATGCAAGCGATGGCCAGAAAGGTCGCCATGATCAGCAGGGCCGACACGGCGCTCGGGATTTTCAGCCGCTCCAGTCCGTCCGCAAACGGGGCGAGAACCACGCCCAGAACGACGGCGGCAAGCACTGGTGCCAGCAACCCCTGGGCGCTGTCCAGCGCGACGACGATCAAGATAATGGCAATCGTAGCGGTCGCGATGAGCACCAGTCGGTGCGTTAATGCATTAGGATCCATCACGACGTAACGCACCGATCACACATTGGTTCCCAACACGTCGGCCCTGTGACGCATACGCCCCGCCCTTTCAAGACGCTGATCTGCCATCGCGCCCCCCCCGCGCCACGCAAGCTCAAACATCGCCTTCTGCCAAGAGCCAGCCAAAGAACCATGTCGCCAGAACCGCGGCAAGCAGCTGAACCGAAACGAAGGCCACAACATCCGCAGGCGCGATTCCGGCAAACGTATTGGAAAACGCCCGTGCAATCGTGACGGCGGGGTTCGCGAAGGACGTGGACGACGTGAACCAATACGCGGCCGTGATGTAGAGGCCGACCGCCATGGGCACGGCCGCTGGTCGCGCCTTGAGGCAGCCTAGGATCGTGCCGACAAGGCCGAATGTCGCCACAAACTCCGCTACCCATTGGCCCGGCCCGGTCCGCTCGGTTGTCGAGGGGTCGAAAAGCGGATGTTCGAACATCACATGGGCACCGAACACGCCGACGATACCACCCACGATCTGCGCCAGAACATAGAGGATCGCGATGCGGGGCGCGATATTCCCGCGAAGCGCAAAGGACAACGTGACCGCCGGATTGAAATGCGCGCCAGAGATCGGCCCGAACACCATTATCAGGACAACAAGGATGGCCCCCGTGGGGATCGTATTGCCCAACAGGGCAATGGCCACATTCCCGCCCGCCAGCCGCTCGGCCATGATGCCCGATCCGACGACGGTGGCGAGCAACGAGAACGTGCCAAGCCATTCGGCCGTCAAACGACGGGTGAGCGTCATGCGTGGCCTCCAAAGCGGCAGGCGGATTGTGTAATACCCAACTGGCACTCCGTTGTGCAATTGCGCCGTCCGCCTTTGGGTATCCGCCGGGCGGGCCGCACGGCAAGGCTGAAACGTCGTCCGGGTGCGGAGGCGGACTTGAAAGCCGGATGATCCATTCCGATCTCGACTGCCCGCAATACGCAACCGGATCCAGTTTCGTCCACCTGGAGGTCAGCGCGATTTTGTTGTGATGCTGGAACACCGGCAGCCCCCCGACGCCACGCAGGCGACATGCCCCAGCGATCTTGCCGATGAATGATCATGGGTAGGTTTTCGTCACGGACGCGGTTCGTTTCCTGAGCGAATTGCCCACGGACACGCTCGGGAAAGACGCAGTAGTCACACCAAACGCCTTTGGAAGTCCCGCGACATATCCAGGATCTTGAGAACGTCGACGTGAGAAAGTTGCGTGATGTTGGCGGACATGGACGACGAGCTCAGCGCCGCCGTGGCCACCTCCTCCCTCTCCTTTGGTGTCATCTCCGACAGGATCGGCAGGACTGGCACGCTGCATCTCTCAACCAATCCGGCCAGTTTCAGAACGGGGTGGTCCGATCCGCCTATCGCGGCGTCGATCCACCGAAACACGTCCTCAAACCGGCTGGCGTCAATGCCACTTCGTTGGCACGCCTCCCAATTCACTTGCAGCGTCGCGCAGATCAGACGCCCGCACAGCGCACCATGTGGTAAGTCGCTCCGCCCCCCTATCACGCCCGCCAATCCGTGGGCCGCTCCGAGACCTGCATTGGTCAGGGCCAGCCCGCCAAAAAGACTAACCAGGGCCAGATCATCGCGCGCAGATGGGTTCTCCCCGTCTGCCAATTGAAGCAACGCGCGCAGCCCGCGAGGGATCGCGTCGCGGCACAAGGCGTCCGTATATGGCGTTGCGCGGGAGGAGAGGTACGGCTCGATCACCTGCACCAAGGCATCAAAGCCGGACCCGAACGTAACTGCTGCCGGCGAATGATCAGTCAATGCCGGATCGACGAAGACCACATCCGCCATCATCGACGTGGCGCGCAAGCTGACCTTT
Organism: uncultured Roseicyclus sp.; assembly: GCA_947491935.1. Lineage (GTDB taxonomy): Bacteria > Pseudomonadota > Alphaproteobacteria > Rhodobacterales > Rhodobacteraceae > Gymnodinialimonas. The sequence continues at coordinate 960,998 of CANLLF010000002.1, read as the reverse complement.
TTCCGATACTCCGGAACCACGATGACTGCATTTCGCGTCACCTCCGCACCGGTGCCCGCGGTTGTGGGGACGGCAATGAACGGAGTCGGCACAGTATCAAGAGCGCGTCCCGACCCAACCCCCTCGAGATAGTCGATCACGGGATGCCTTGCGTTGATCAAGGCCGCGGTGGCCTTGGCGAGGTCGATTACCGACCCGCCGCCGACGGCAACGACCACATCCACCTGCGCCGCACGCGCGGCATCCGTGGCCGCAACTACGTCGGACAGGTGCGGTTCACGCGAACAGGACACCACCGTCACCTTTGCCCCGGCAGTAACCAAATCGGTGTGGAAGTCATCGCACCAGCGCACGGACCGGCCGCGGACCAGTAAGACGCGCCGTCCAAACCCAAGCACCTTGGGGGCCGCATGCGCAGCGCATCCGCGCCCGAAGCTGACGTCGTTGGGTTGAAGAATGGAGAATGCCGTCATGGTGCTTGTCCTTGATCGAGACCGGTCAACCACGTGGTGTGGCACCGCCCCTCGGAAAAAAGAAATCCGGGGCCCCCGCTGAGGCCCCGGATTAGGGTCGATCCGAGGCCGAAAAAGGCCTCGAACGCGTCACGAGATACCTGACCTTACTGCCAGGATTGGATCAGCTCATCATAGCTGATCGTGATTGGCTCTTCGTCCTCGTTCTCGAGGGCGGCCTGCGGCGCACCTTCTTGAGACAACCAGAATTCCGGATCGCTTTCCTCGTTGAGAAGCGGGCCGAGATCCCCTTGCACGCCTGCACGTTCAAGACGGGCCAGAACGGCCTCTTGCTGCGCGCAGAGGTTGTCGAGCGCTTCCTGCGGGGTCAGGGCACCGGACGACGCATCGCCGATGTTCTGCCACCACAACGGAGCCAGACGCGGGTAGTCAGGCACGTTGGTGCCGGTCGGCGACCACTGGGTGCGGGCGGGCGAGCGGTAGAACTCGATAAGCCCCCCCAGAAGCGGCGCGCGTTCCGTGAAGCTCTCGTGCTGGATCGTGGATTCGCGGATGAAGGTCAGGCCCTCGTGGGACTTCTCCACATCCACCGTCATCGACGTAACGAACTGAGCGTAGAGCCATGCGGCCTGCGCGCGGTCCACGGGCGTGGATTGAAGCAATGTCCACGAACCGGCATCCTGATAGCCGATCTTCTGACCTTCCCGCCAATAAACGCCATGCGGGCTGGGGGCCATACGCCAGCGCGGCGACCCATCATCGTTCAGCACGGCCTCGGCGCCCTCACCCACCATCGATGCGGTGAATGCGGTGTACCAGAACATCTGCTGTGCGATCACACCCTGCGACGGCAGCGGACCGGCTTCGGAGAAGTTCATGCCAGCTGCCTCTGGCGGCGCGTAGTTGTTCAGCCAGTTGGTGTAGCTTTCGATGGCATAAACCGCGGCGGGGCTGTTGGTGGCACCGCCACGCGCAACGCATGAGCCCACGGGGCGGCTATCCTCGTTGACACGAATACCCCATTCGTCGACGGGCAGACCGTTCGGCTCACCCACGTCACCCATGCCGGCCATGGACATCCACGCATCCGTAAAGCGCCAGCCGAGCGACGGATCCCGGCGACCGTAATCCATATGACCATAGACGGTCTGACCATCGATCTCACGGCCTGTGAAGAACTCTGCGATGTCCTCATAGGCGGACCAGTTCACCGGCACACCCAGCGGGTAGCCATATTCTTCCTCGAAGGCGGCCATGATGTCGGGATCGGTGAACCAATCGTAGCGGAACCAGTAGAGGTTCGCGAATTGCTGGTCCGGCAATTGGTAGAGGAGCCCATCAGGTCCGGTCGTGAAAGACAGGCCGATGAAATCGTCAAGGTTCAGGTTCGGGTTGGTGACGTCGGCACCTTCGCCCGCCATCCAGTCGGTCAGGTTGCGCGCCTGCTGATAGCGCCAGTGGGTGCCGATCAGGTCGGAATCGTTGACATAGGCATCATAGATGTTCTCGCCGGTCTGCATTTGTGTCTGCAGACGCTCGACAACATCACCCTCACCGATCAGATCGTGCGTAACGCTGATCCCGGTGATTGCCTCGAAGATCGGGGCCAGCACGTTGGCCTCGTATTCATGGGTGGCGATGGTCTCGGACACAACACGGATCTCCATGCCCTGATAGGGCGCAGAGGCATCGACAAACCATTGCATCTCGGCTTCTTGCTCCTCGCGGGTCAGGGCCGAATGCTCGATATGTTCATCGAGAAATGCGATTGCGGCGGCCATATCCGCGATTGCCGGCGTGGACATCAGTCCAACGGCAACTGCAAGGGCCGAGGTGGTTCTCAGGGTCAAGTTCATGCTTTCCTCCCTAGCTTGATTAGGAACTTGTATCTTTGGCGGGCGACCCGATGGGCATTGGTCCAACGCGTCCACCCCTCTCATGTAATCCTGCGTCGTCAGACCCAGCGGAACACCGCCGCGCCATAGACCAGGCAGACCAGCAGCGCGTAGGGCTGCGGGCCCACCTCCCATCCCAGCCAGGCCAGATTGATGAAGGCGGAGCCAAGAAGCGTGATGAACAGGCGATCACCACGTGTCGTTTCAATGCGGAGAATGCCGACGCGCGGCGTCTCCGGGTATCTGATTGCCAGAAAGGTCATGACCGCAAGAATGGCGGCAATCACGGCAAAGAAGATTGCGGTTTCTGTCGTCCAGGCCATCCAAGACATATCAGGTTCCCCCTTCCAGCCGGTTCACACGCGACCCAGGGCAAAGCCCTTGGCGATGTAGTTGCGGACGAAGTAGATGACGAGCGCGCCGGGAATGATCGTCAGGATACCGGCGGCGGCCAGCACGCCCCAATCCACTCCCGCCGCGCCAACCGTGCGGGTCATGATCGCGGCAATCGGCTTGGCCTCCGTCGCCGTCAGGGTGCGTGACAAAAGCAGTTCCACCCATGAGAACATGAAGCAGAAGAACGCCGTCACCCCGATCCCCGATGCGATCAGCGGCATGAAGATGCGGGTAAAGAAGCGCCCGAAGCTGTAGCCATCGATATAGGCGGTCTCGTCGATTTCCTTGGGCACACCGCGCATGAAGCCTTCCAGGATCCAGACCGCGAGCGGTACATTGAACAGGCAATGGGCCAGCGCCACGGCGATATGCGTATCGAACAATTCCACTGAACTGTAGAGCTGGAAGAACGGCAGCGCGAAGACGGCCGGCGGCGACATCCGGTTGGTCAACAGCCAGAAGAACAGGTGCTTGTCGCCCATGAAATTGTAGCGGCTGAACGCATAGGCGGCGGGCAGGGCCACGGCGATGGAAATCACCGTGTTCAGCGTCACGTAGATGATCGAATTGACATAGCCAATATACCAGCTGCGGTCCGTCAGGATCGTGCGGTAGTTGTCGAAGGTCAGCGTTTCCGGCCACAGCGTGATGCCGCCGACGATCTCGGCGTTGGTCTTCAGGCTCATGATAAGCAGCCAGTAGATCGGCAGCATCAGGAACAAGAGGTAGAGGCCCATCACGAACGGTTTCGTGCCGATCTTGACGCGCGCCTTGCGCGGCGTGTGGGCAACTTTCGGGATGTCAGCGGTGGTTGTCATTTACACGCCATCCCGTTTGTCGAGATTCACCATGATCGTGTAAAACACATAGGAAATCAGCAGGATCACCAGGTAATACATGATCGAGTAGGAGGCCGCGGGGCCCAGATCCATCTGGTTCAGCGCCATGTTCACAAGATCGATGGACAGGAAATTGGTGGAGCTGCCGGGACCACCGCCGGTGACAACGAAGGGCTCGGTATAGATCATGAAGCTGTCCATAAACCGCAGCAAAATCGCGATCATCAAGACGCCCTGCATCTTCGGCAACTCGATGTAGCGGAACACTTTCCAGCGGCTCGCCTGATCGATCTTGGCCGCCTGATAATAGGCATCGGGGATCGATTGCAGCCCGGCATAGGCCAGAAGCGCAACCAGCGATGTCCAATGCCAAACATCCATCACAACCAGCGTGATCCAGGCGTCCACCCAATCTTGGGTATAGTTATAGTCGATCCCCATCTCGGACAGCGTGTAGCCAAGCAGGCCAATGTCGGCCCGGCCAAAGATTTGCCAGATCGTACCGACCACGTTCCACGGGATCAGCAGGGGCAGCGACATCAACACCAGACAAACCGAGGCCCAGAAACCGCGCTTGGGCATATTCAGCGCAATCAGGATGCCGAGGGGGATCTGGATCAGCAGGATGATGGCCGAGAAAATCAACTGTCGTTGCAGGCTGTCCCACATCCGATCGGATTGCAGATTGGTGCGGAACCAATCGAGGCCTGCAGGGAAGAAGACGTTGTTCCCGAACGTGTCCTGAACCGAATAATTCACCACCGTCATAAGCGGCACGACAGCGGAGAATCCGACCAGCAGCAGGACCGGCAGGATCAGGAACCACGCCTTTTGGTTGACGGTCTTGTTCATGCCGCGCTCTCCCGGATCGGATCCACGCGCCAATCCTCGGCGTAGATGTTGATGCCCGCCTGATCGAAAGACACGAAGGTGCTTCCCGACGGGACCGGTTCGGCCTCGGCGATGATCGCATCAACCGACTGACCGGACATATCCAGCCGAACGATCTTGTGGCGGCCCACATCCTCGACGCGGCGGATCTTCGCAGGAATCCCCCCTTCATCGGACGTCAATTGCACGAATTCCGGACGCACTCCGAGTTCTACCTTGCCGGCCAGCTTCGCATAGGGCTTGCCCAGCGGAACGTCGCGGCCCGCCACGATTGCTGTTGTTCCGTCTACGCTGGCGTCCAGCACGTTCATGCCGGGGGATCCGATGAAGTAGCCCACGAATGTATGCTCGGGCTGTTCGAACAATTCCTGTGCAGTGCCCATCTGAACGACACGGCCATCATACATCACCACAACCTTGTCGGCGAAGGTAAGCGCCTCAGTCTGGTCATGGGTCACGTAGATCATCGTGTGGCCAAACTCGTGGTGGAGCGCCTTCAACTGGGTCCGAAGTTCCCACTTCATATGCGGGTCGATCACCGTGAGCGGCTCATCGAACAAGAGCGCGTTGACGTCTTCGCGCACCATGCCACGCCCCAGCGATATCTTCTGTTTCGCATCGGCCGTAAGCCCACGCGCCTTGCGGTTGAGTTGCTCCTCCATGCCGATCATCCGCGCGATCTCCTGCACGCGTTGCTGTACGTAGGTTGCGTCCGCGCCGCGATTGCGCAGGGGAAAGGCCAAGTTGTCGCGGACGGTCATGGTGTCGTAGACCACAGGGAACTGAAACACCTGCGCAATATTGCGTTCGGCCGTGGGGGCCTCCGTTACGTCTTTGTCGTCAAAGAGGATTCGCCCGCGCGAGGGCACCAGCAGGCCGGAGATGATGTTGAGAAGCGTGGACTTGCCGCACCCCGATGCCCCCAGCAGCGCGTAAGCCTCTCCGTCCACCCAATCGTGGTTCAGCTCCTTGAGTGCATAGTCCTCGTCGCCGCTCGGGTTGGGGAAGTAGGAATGCGCCAGATTGCTGAGCGTGATCTTTGCCATCTCCGTCCCCTCAGGCCGCGGACGCATAAGACGCCGGCGCAACGAGGCCGCCGTCTTCCGCGAAAATATAGACATGGGTGGGATCGAGATACGCAGTTAGCTGTGCGCCCAATTCCAGATCGCGGATGCCGTGGATCAAACCAACCCAGCGATCGCCGTGATGATCGAGATGTATGAACGTCTCTGATCCGGTGATCTCGGTCACCATCAGTTTGGTCGAGAATTCCAGCGCATCGGTCGTATGTTTCTCAAGCTCCAGATGGTTGGGGCGAAACCCGGCCAGATACGTGCCGTCCGGCAGATCGACGTGGCTGTTCGTGGCAAGAGCCGCCTGCCCGTCGCCAAAGTGAAGTAGGGATCCGGCCTTCCTGATCTTGAGGAAATTCATCGGCGGGTCCGAGAAAACACGCGCTGTCGTTGCATCGACCGGGGATCGGTAGACCGACGGCGTCGCGTCGAACTGCGTCACTCGTCCCTCCCACATCGTGGCCGTATTGCCACCCAGAAGGAGCGCCTCCTCCGGCTCGGTTGTTGCGTAGACGAAGATGGCACCCGATTCTTCGAAAATCCGCGGGATCTCTGCACGCAGTTCCTCGCGAAGCTTGTAGTCGAGGTTTGCCAACGGTTCGTCCAAGAGAACCAGTCCGGCATCCTTAACAAGCGCCCGCGCCAAAGCGCAGCGCTGCTGCTGCCCGCCCGAAAGCTCTAACGGCTTGCGCTGCAACATGGGGGTGAGCTGCATCAGATCGGCGGTCTTGTGAACCGCCTCGTCGATTTCCTTGCGGGACATGCCCATCAGGCGCAGCGGCGATGCGATGTTTTCGTACACGCTCATCGACGGGTAGTTGATGAATTGCTGGTAGACCATCGCGACCCGACGGTCTTGCACCCGCATCCCGGTGACGTCATCGCCGTTCCAGATGATGCGGCCGGTATTGGGCACGTCCAGCCCCGCCATCAGCCGCATTAGCGACGTCTTTCCCGCCAGCGTTGGCCCAAGCAGGACGTTCATGGTGCCCTTCTCAAGCTCCAGATGCGTTTCATGGATGTGGGTCTCGGCCCCAACCACCTTGGTGACGTTGTCCAGGATCAGGCTCATTTGGCACCCTCCGCATGGGTCGTGAGACACCAGCGCCCGCAATAGGCAGCGATCCGTTCGGGCGAATTCTCACCATACTGCGCGCCGCGCATGCTATGGTGGCTTTCGATATCACCTGTTGCCGCTTGCATGCGCACTTGCCGTCCTCCCGGCGCAGATGGTTGAACAAACCGAACGAAAAGGAAAGGCGTTTCTAACCAAATGTTCGCTTTCCTTTTTGGTTTTCCGTTTAACTATCTGCTTTATGGACATAAAAATTCCAAACTCGTGCCTCTGGTGCGATCATTTGTTCTGTTTTGAACAGAAACGAATGTTCGTTTTCCATTCACAAATCCCAACCGATGCGTATAGAAGTAGGCAAACGTGCCGCACTGTGCGGCCTGATTGAGGGTGTTTTGTGCCGCTGGGATTTCGGCAAACCGAGATACTGGACATCGCGGATCGCGATGGGAAAGTGACTGTCGAGGGGCTGGCCACGCATTTTGGCGTTACGCTTCAAACCATCCGGCGTGACCTGTCCGAACTCGATCAGGCAGGTCTTTTAAACCGCGTCCACGGCGGCGCAATGCCTGCCTCGGGAACAAACAACTTTGCCTATGAGGATCGCCGCGCGCTGCAGACCGAGGCGAAAGACCGGATCGCCCGCGCTTGCGCCGCCGCGATCCCGAACGATTGCTCCGTTTTCCTGAATATCGGCACCAGCACCGAGGCCGTGGCCGAGCGGCTTAGGCAGCATGAGAACCTCTTGGTGATTACCAACAACCTCAACGTCGCAAACATCCTGTCGAAAAGCGCCGGGATCGAGATTTTCGTGACCGGTGGCACGTTGCGCCGGACCGATGGCGGCCTGGTCGGCCCCTTGGCCGTTGACACGATCAAGAACTTCAAATTCGACTACGCCGTCATCGGGTGTTCGGCCCTCGACCTGGACGGCGACGTGCTTGATTTCGACGTGCAGGAGGTGGGCGTCAGCCAGGCCATCGTGGCGCGGTCGCGCACAACCTATCTGGTGGCGGATCATACCAAATTCGAACGCACCGCGCCTGCGCGCATTTGCTCGCTGGAGGATGTGGACGGCTTTTTCACCGACCGGAAACTCGACAAATCCCTCGCCGCGCAATGTGCCGCCTGGGATGTCGATGTCCATTTCAGCGAATAGCCCATGTCACGGCTGATCGGACCGACCAGCGATCAATCACGTGAATCAAGCCATTCAAACGGGTTGGGCCATGCATAGGCCAACCCCGATCCCGGCCACCCGCCTCTGGCTGCTGCTCTTGCCCGCGATCCTCACCATGGTGTTGGTGGGCGTGATCCCGCTGTTCATCGTGTTCGAATACTCGTTCTACGACATCTTCACACTCGACTCGCGGGTCTGGGTTGGCGGCCAGTGGTATGTCGATCTGCTGACATCCGCACGGTTCTACGAGAGCTTTCTGCGGAGCCTCACCTTCTCGCTGGTCGTCCTTGGCATCCAGTTTCCGCTCGGTATCTGCATCGCCTTGATGATCCCCCGAGAAGGTCCATTCAGGACCACAACCCTGATCCTTTTGGCCCTTCCGCTGGTGGTGCCCTGGAACATGATCCCGATCATCTGGCTAAGCCTTGTCGACACCGATACCGGCGTGATCGGCATCGCGTTGGACCGCAGGAACCTCGCTTTCGACTACAAATTCAACGCATTACATACGTGGGCTCTGATCGTTGCGATGGATACGTGGCACTGGATCGGCCTTGTCGCGATCCTTTCCTATTCCGGCGTCGCCAGCATCTCGCCCAGCCACTATCAGGCGGCATCGATCGACCAGGCGTCGCGGTGGCAGGTCTTCCGCTGGATCCAGTTTCCGGCCATGCGCAACGTGCTGCTGATGGCGCTGCTTCTGCGCTTCATGGATAGCCTGATGATCTATACGGAGGCCTTCGGCATCAATGCAGGTGGGCCCGCTGCGGCAACAACGTTCCTGACCCTGGACCTTGGCGAAGAGATGCGCGGGTTCGACTATGGGCCCGCCGCGGCGCGCTCCATGATTTATTTCGCAATGACGCTGTTCGTGGTGTGGGTGTTCCTGCGCAGCTGGGCGGCACAACAGCGCCATGAGTAGCGGAGGCGAGGCACCATCATGGCCCTGACCGTCCGACGGATCGCCGCTGTTCTCGGGTTTGTCGCTCTGGCCCTGTTCATCCTGCTGCCGTTCTTTCAAGTCGCTCAGCTCAGCATCATGTCGACCCTCGGCACCGATGAGGCGCCGCTTGGCAGCTTCACCCTGATGAATTACCGCAACATCTTTGCCAGCCCGGCCTTGACCGCGTCGCTGATCAACTCGGTCACCTACGTTACCTTGAACGTGGCCCTGACCCTGCTGGTCGCCCTGCCCGCGGCGTACGCCTTTTCACGGCATGCCTTCCGGGGTCGCAGGGCGTTTTTCATAACGCTTCTGGCGTTTCGCGTAACGCCGCCGGTTGTCCTTTCGCTGCCGGTGTTCATCCTGTTTTCGCAGTTGAACCTGATCAATACGCCCGTTGGCATCGCGCTGGTGCATTGTGTCTTCAACGTACCCATCGCGATCTGGATACTGGAAAGCTTCATTTCCGCTGTCCCGCGGGAATATGACGAGGCCGCCACGCTGGATGGCTATTCCACAGTTGGCTTTTTCGTGAAGTTCCTGATCCCGGTCATCGCCCCGGGCATCGGTGTGGCCGCCTTTTTCTGCTTCGTCTTCTCATGGGTCGAGGTGGTGTTCGCCCGGACCTTGACGGTGACGGACGGCAAGCCGATCACCATGGCGATCAGCAACCTGTTTGGCTTTCAAACCGATGTCGGCCTTGTGATGGCAATGACGGTGTTCTCGCTCCTGCCGGGGCTGGCGATGATCTACTTCGTCCGAAACCACATCGCGAAAGGCTTCGTGGTCAGATCCTGAACCAGGCGATGCGTCGCTCATCCGCTCGGGAAGGGGTATCAGGGCTGCGCCAGCGTGGCCTCCAGCGCGGCGGCGTTTTCGTCTTTCAATGGAAGGAAGGGCAGAAGAACATTGCGCCAGGTCGTGTCACCGCTACGCACACCCACCATGTGCTTGACGCCCGGGATCAGGTTGGGCCCTGCCAGCGCGCCCCGCTGGCGTGCGATCTCGTCCATTGCGCCGGCCGCTGCGGCCTCGCTCGCCCAGACGTCGGCGCATAGCGGTGCGGTGACGTTCACCGTGGCGGAGATACAGCCCGCAAACCCATCCGCCCGTGCATGGTCCAGGACGGTTTCCGAACTCGGGAACACGCGCAACGCCCCGTTAGCCGCCACAATCGCGCGCGCGTAATCCAGATCGCCGGAGCTGTCCTTGATGCCTGTGAACCGTGCCGGATGTAGCCGCGCCAGTTCGGCGATCACAGCGACGGGAATCGTCAGCCCCGTCATTTGCGGGAAGTTGTAGAAATAAACCTGAATGGCCCGATCCCCCAAGGCCTGGTGCAGCGCCAAGTACCAGGCGATCAACCCCGCATCGCTGGCGGGCTTGTAATAATAGGGCGGCAAAACCAGCGCGACGCCGTATCCGAGGTCATCGGCCGTCATGGTCAGGGCAATCGTTTCGGCCAAGGATGGCGTGCCGGTGCCCACCATCAGACGCCCTTTCGGGCAAGCCTCCGCCGCCCATCCCATCACCGCCCGGCGCGTTTCGGTGTCAAACGAATTGGCCTCACCGGTTGAGCCGAGGATATTTAGCCCGTCGCACCCATGGGTCAGAGCCCATTGGCACTGCTCCACGAACACATCGCGCACCGGCGCGCCCGTGCGGTCCACCGGTGTTGGCACTGCTGCTATAATCCCGTCCATCGGCTGCTTTCCCTCGATTGTCCATCTTCGTCGACAATTGACAATGATTGGGGGCGATGCGCAATGCCCTGCTCTTCCGCCGCCCGATGATTGCCGCTAGCGTGACGCCGCCCGATCCAGTGACAAGGCGCGCCCGAGATGCATGGTGTGAACCTCAAACTCCTGCAAACCTTTGTCTGCGCCGCCGATCAGGGAAGTTTTCGGCGCGCCAGCGAGATCCTGAAACGGTCCCCCTCGGCGATTTCGATGCAGATTCGGGATCTTGAAGCGCAGTTGGGCATTCGTCTGTTCGTGCGCGCTCAAAAGAAAATCGCCCTGACCGTCGAGGGGCGGATGCTGTTCAAACAGGTCCAGGGATCGATGGCCGAAATACAGGCCTGCCTCGAAACCCTGACGGAGATGTCGGCCAAGCGGCGCGGCACCGTTTCGGTCGCATTTGCGCCCACGCTGGCCTCCACCCGGATGGGAGGCATCCTGACGACCTACCGCCGCCGGTTCCCCGAAAGCACGGTGACGATCACCGAAGTCTCGACGGAGGCCGCCTTGCGATTGCTTCAGGATCAAGATGCGGAGTTCTATATCGGGCCGGAACTGCCAAACCTGACCGATTTCGAGTTCGAGCCGCTGGTGAAGGACCGCCTTTTTGCGTTGATACCTCGCAATCTCGATGACGGGGCCGAAACCGTGAGCTTCGCCGATCTCGCCACCAAACCCGTTATCCTGTTGGATCAGGCCAGCGCGACGCGAAAGCTGATCGATGATCTTCTGACCGCGGAAGGGGTCGACCTGAACGTTTCCTACGAGATTCAGACAACGTTCACAGCCCTCCGTCTGGCGGCCGACGGACTGGGCATCGCGATTGTGCCACAGATCGGGCTCGATATGGCCGATACCTCAGAATGCCGCGCCGTCGCGATCCGCGGAGAACACGCATTTCGCTACATCGGAATTCTCACGGCACGCGGATACGTGCGGCATGGCTATTCGGAGCAGATGCTCAAACTAATACGTCAGGAATTCTCAACTTAGCCATATCACCACTGGCGTGATGGCGCCCAAGGCACCGTATACGTTACGGAAATTTCCAATAATTACTGATGAGAATAATCCCGAAAGCAGCCTGCAGACCACTCAACAGATTTCCCAACCATCAGAAAAACTGCACAATTGAGCAGGAAAACTGACTCACGCCATGCGAATTCCTATGCGGATAGTGTAAGCGGAGGGGTCGCCGGATGCGGCCGGAGGGGACAAGCAGGCCATGCCACTGCGCCAACTTCTTGTGTTGCCCGGAGATGGAATCGGGCCGGACGTCACAGCGCAGGCTTTGCGCACGCTGGACTGGCTCAATGCGCATATGGACCTGTCGATCAGCTATGACATCGCCGACCTTGGAGGTGCCGCCCTCGACGCCCATGGCGTGCCCGTGACCGACGACACGATGGACCGCGCCCGGCGTGCCCATGCCGTTCTGGTCGGCGCAGTGGGCGGGCCTGCCTATGATGCCGTTCCATTCGACCTGCGGCCGGAACAAGGCTTGTTACGCCTGCGGGCCGAGTTCGATCTCTACGCGAACGTGCGCCCGGCCATCTGTTTCGACGCGTTGGTCGATCAATCCACGCTCAAGCCGGAGATCGTACGGGGCCTTGATATCGTCATCGTGCGCGAGCTGACGAGCGGTCTCTACTACGGTGAACCGCGCGGAATCTTCGAAAGCGAAACCGGTCGCAAAGTGGGGCTGAACACGCAGCGCTATACCAGCGAGGAGATCGAGCGCGTCGCCCGTTTCGCGTTTGAGCTGGCACGCAACCGCCGCGGCAGGGTCTGCTCGATGGAGAAGGCGAACGTGATGGAGGCCGGGGCGCTCTGGCGGGCCGAGGTTGAGGCGCTGCATCGCAAGGAGTTCGCGGATATCGAGCTGACCCACATGTATGCCGACAACGGCGCCATGCAGCTGGTGCGCGATCCCAAGCAATTCGACGTTATCGTCACCGACAACATGTTTGGCGATATCCTGAGTGACGAAGCCGCGATGCTGACCGGATCGCTTGGCATGTTGCCCTCGGCCTCCATCGGCAAACGGGACGCCAACGGCAAATGGTTCGGCTTGTTTGAGCCGGTCCACGGCTCCGCCCCGGATATTGCCGGTCAGGGAATGGCCAATCCGATTGCCTGTATCCTGAGCCTTGCGATGGCGCTGCGATACGCGTTTCGCGAGGATCGCGCGGCCGAGACCGTTGAACGCGCCGTACAGACAGCCTTGGCGCGCGGGCACCGCACCCGCGACCTCATGCGTGACGGCACCGCGCGCGCCGCCACCACGATCGAGATCACCGATGCCATCCTGAAGGCCTTGGAGGAGGAGTTTCAGGCCGCATAACCGCAATACCAACCCGGCGAAATCGGCTCCAACGGGCCGCGCCATAAGAAAAGACCAAAGGGAGAAGACCAAATGAACAAGAAACTTATTGCAACCGCGCTGTGCGGAACGCTGGCGGCCACCGCCAGCTACGGCCAGGACACCCTGGAAATGACATCGTCGTTCTCACGCAACCTGCCGATCTTGGGCACCGCGGCCGTGAACTTCGTGGAAACGATCAATGGCATTTCCACAACCGTTGAATTTGAACATTTCGATCCCGGCGAGCTTGTGCCGACGCTGGAAGCGCTTGACGCCGTGTCCAATGGTTCGGTCGATGCCTCCTTCGCCACCGCCGGCTATTGGCAGGGCAAAATCACGGCCGCCTCACTCTTCGCCGCGGTGCCCTTTGGCCCGGAAGCGGGCGAGTTCCTGGCGTGGATGTTCTACGATGATGGGTTGGAGTTGTTCCAGCGCATGTACGACGAGAACGACTATGACGTGCATGTCATCCCATGTGGCATCATCGCGCCCGAAACGTCGGGCTGGTTCCGGACCGAGATTACGTCGCTGGAAGACCTCGAAGGCCTCAACATGCGCTTCTTCGGCCTCGGCGCCGAAGTGATGCAGCGCCTTGGTGTCTCCACCTCGCTACTGGCCGCCGGTGACATCTTCCCCGCACTTGAGCGTGGCGCGATCGACGCGACCGAATTCTCAATGCCGCTGATCGACCAACGCCTCGGCTTCTACAACATCGCGTCCTACAACTACTTCCCCGGCTGGCACCAGCCCGCAACGATGTTCGAGCTGCTGATCAACAACGACGTCTGGAACGATCTCGATGAGATTTCGCATCGTCAGATCGAAACAGCGTGCATGGCCAACATCACGTCGAACTATGCCGAAGGGGAAGCGGTCAACTATGCGGCCATGATTCAAAACACCGAGGAACATGGTGTGACGATCAGCCAGTGGCCCGATGAGATGTTGGATGCCTTTGAGACGGCCTGGAACGAGGTGGCCGCCGAATTGGCCGCAGAAGACGAATTCTTTGCCGAAGTCTGGGCCGATCTGCAGGACTTCCGCGAGGGCTACCAGGTCTGGTCGGACAACATCTACCTGCCGCGTCCGCGCAATTGATCCTGCGCCTGTACCAATGAGCGACGGGGGCGGTGCATCGGCACCGCCCCCGCAATCCTATCTGAACGAGGCAGACCCCGATGCAGACCGAAGACGAGGTGGCCGCGGTATCCGACCCGGGCGAAATTGGACGCGAACACCACAACAAGGGGGACCGGTTCGTCGTGCATGTCTCGAACATCGCGGCCTGGCTGTTCCCCGTTCTTGTCATCGCGATCACGGCGCAGGTGTTGATGCGGAATTTCGGCCAGAACCAGGCCTGGCTCGACGACCTCCAATGGTGGCTTTATGGGGCAGCGGTTTTGGTCGGTGTGGGCTATGCCGTCACCACGGACAGCCATGTGCGCGTCGATATCTTCTATGACAATTTCCAAGCCGAAAAACGCGCCCGTGTGGACCTTTTCGCGCTTGGTTGGCTGTTCCTTCCCTTCATCATGCTCGCCTGGGACGTGACGTTTGGATACGCACAGCAATCCGTGGCCTCCAACGAAGGCTCAGACAGCCCCAATGGCCTTCATAATCTCTGGCTGCTGAAGATCTTCATGAACCTCTCGTTCCTGTTCGTGGCCGTGGCCTGCTGGTCCGCCATTGTACGAATCCAATCCAAACGCGCGCCATTTCGGTGGTGGCGCATCCTGTGGGCGGCCTTCCCCGCCACATTCTTCACGCTGAACCTGATGCTCTACTACGGGCTTTGGATCGTCATCTGGATCGTCTCACCTGCCGGAACGTCAAGCCGCGAGATCACACGTCATGACGCGTTTGGTGAGATACCGATCGGCGACTACGAGTTCACCTATACAACTGTCATCGGCCTTGCCCTTGCCATGGTGTTGGTCCTGGCCCTGCGCCTGATGGATCGCTCCTCCAACGCCGGTCAGGGGTGATCAGTTATGGGTTTCATCGGACAATTCTTCACCCTCAACGAACTGGCCGTGCTGGCCATGTTCGGCACCTTTATCTGGATGCTCTTTCGCGGCATCCCCGTGGCTATGGCGCTTGTTGGGGTCAGCCTGGTTTTCGTCCTGATCGCCGAGCTGTTTCTCGACCCGAACCGGAGCCTTTTTCGCGACGTCATCGAATTTGATCGCACCGGCATCAACTATCAGCGCTTGAACGTTCTGTCGGGGCGGATCTTCGGATCCACCGTCAAGAACCCGGTTCTCGTAGCCCTGCCGATGTTCATCTTCATGGGTCTGATGCTGGATCAATCCGGCGTGGCGCAGCGGATGATGCATTCGATGCAGAAGCTCTTCGGCGGCTTGCGCGGGGGGCTGTCGCTGACTGTCCTGATCATCGGGATCATCCTGGCTGCCTCCACCGGCGTGATCGGCGCATCGGTCACGCTTCTGGGCGTGATGGCCCTCCCCGCTATGATGAAGCAAGATTACTCGAAGCCCATTGCCACCGGTACCATTGCGTCCGCCGGGACGCTCGGCATTCTGATCCCGCCCTCGATCATGCTGGTCATCATGTCGGATCAGCTGGCCATTTCGCTTGGCGATCTGTTCATGGGCGCGCTCTTCCCCGGCCTCATCCTGGGCGGGCTCTACATCGTGTTCATCATCCTCTACGGGATCATCCGCCCCGATGCGATGCCGGCCCCGGCCAAGACCGAGCACGTCGGCTGGCCCGTCGTGCGGGAGGTGCTTTTGGCCGTGATCCCGCCGATGGTCCTGATCCTGCTGGTGCTTGGCTCCATCTTCGCGGGCTTTGCCACACCTACAGAAGCGTCGGGCCTCGGGGCGCTTGGGGCCACCATGCTGGCCGCGGCCAATGGCAGGCTCAACATCAAGGTCCTCAAGGAAGTCAGCCGATCGACCCTGAACACGGCCGGTTACATCGTTGGCATCTTTCTGGCGGCAAACTTCTTCGCGCTGATACTGCGCCGATATGGAGGTGACGAGATCATCGAAGGCATGGTCCTGTCGGTCTTCGATGACCCCTACAAGATCATCCTTTTCATTCTGTTCATCGTGTTCCTGCTGGGCTTCCTGCTCGATTGGATCGAGATCACCATCATCATTATGCCCCTGATGTTGCCGATCATTCAGGGGCTCGGGCTGGAAGGGGACGTTCCCGGATTTGGTCAGGTGGCCAATCCCGTTGTGACATGGTTCGCGATACTGGTGGCGGTCACGCTACAAACGTCGTTCCTGACGCCACCGGTGGGCTTTGCACTGTTCTACCTCAAGGGCGTCTGCCCTCCCGGGGTGACGATCAAGGATATCTACAAGGGTGTCATCCCGTTCGTGCTTCTGCAGATTGCAGGGCTGTTCATCGTGTTCGAGTTCCCCTGGCTTGTCACCTGGCTGCCATCGGTCGCTTATGGGGGGTAGTTGTGCCGGGCCTTAGGCATCGGCTTGGCCCTGCATATTCATCGGAAGCGGTCCGCCAGACACAACAACGCCCACGCTCTACGGTAGACGCGGTGCGTGGGCGGGGCGGGAAGACCGATTGACGGCGCAGCATCGAAGAGCTGCGCCGTGGGGTCTTTCGGTGGCTCATGATCAGGCGCCCTTAAACGGGCGAATTCGGTCTGACCGATCAGCGCCCGTAAACGGTGCGCATTGCGATGCGGTGGGCATCGCCGGGGAAGATACCCAAATCTTCGACAGCCAGGTCAACCGGCATCGCGGAAATCTCGGCGACGGTGCGATTGTAGGCTGCACGCTTTTGGGCGGCAGTGCGGATCGTGCTGAGGATCGAGGCCATGGTACAGCTCCTTTTGGTTGGCGTGTTCGTCTCTCGTGCCCCCAATATGTGAGCGCTAACGAAAGCCGCAACTCCCCCATTTCGAAAAGCCGCCTTGCACAGGGTGCATGCCACAAAAAGACCGGCCCGAAGATGCCTCGGGCCGGTCCAATTTGCCTAAAATTCAGGCGGTTATAGAACTACTCAGCCTGAGAAATCCGACCGTCCGTGTACGGCGCGTAAGGGCTGTTTTCGCCGATGTAGTCGGCCACGACCTGCTCCAGGCCCGGGCCGAAATCATAGGCGTTTTCGGCCGTCGTGAAGCTGGAATAGCCGTCTCCGCCCCCGCGCATGTAGTTGTTGGACACAACACCATATGTGGCCTCCGGATCGATGGGTTCACCGCCGACCATGACATCGGAAATCCGGCTTCCCGGCTCCTGGTTCAGATCGAAGGTGTAGGACATGCCCGAGACCTGCGGGAAGCGCCCGGCGCCCTCTTCCACGGCGCTCACACCATTCTCCAGCGCCTCCACGATACCCGCGCCGGTAAGTTCGAACGTGGCCAGCGTGTTCTGGAAGGGCAGCACGGTGAAGACCTCACCCATGGTGATCTCGCCCCCGTCGATAGTGGCCCGCAGGCCACCGCCGTTCTGGATGGCGACCTGGATACCCTGATCGGCCACCCGCTCCAGCATTGCGTCAGCTACAAGGTTGCCCATGGCACATTCCATCGCCCGGCAAACCTCCCGTGAGCCTTCGATGACGTCGGTCGCCTCGCCAATCACCTCGGCCATTGCCTCTTCGATGGGGCCTGCCAGTTCGGCGACGCGCGCAGCGATGTCGGCATCCGGCGTGACGGATGCATCAAGCACCATCGTGTCGCCGCCCGCATAGACCACGTTGCCGTCATCATCGAAGGTCACTTCGAGATGCCCGAGATACTTGGAATAGGCGTAGGCCTGCACAATCGGCACGAAGGCCCCATCCGGGTTGGTGATGACCGTGGGGTATGCGCCCGCACGGTCCGGGTCAGAGGATGACAGGTAGGTGTGCGAATGGCCGCCCACGATCACGTCGATCCCGGTTACGGCTTCCGCGATGCGGACGTCCATTGGCAGGCCCACATGGGTGAGCGCGATGATGATATTCACACCCTGCTCGGTCAGTGCATCGACATCGGCCTGAAGCGCGTCAACTTCGTCCTGGAAGATGATCGAGGGGCCGGGTGATGAGGTCTCTGCGGTATCCGTGGCAAGTGCCGAGATGATGCCGACCTGCACGCCGTTCACATCAAGCACCACGTGATCGGGCACCATTTCCTCGGACAGCACATTGGATTGGCTGAGGTCGAGGTTGCCGGAAATCACCGGGAAGCTGACCATGTCGACGAAACGTGCGAGATTCTCCGGTCCGTCGTCGAATTCGTGGTTGCCGACGGCCATGACGTCGAAGCCGATGGCCTCCATGAACTCCGCTTCCACATCACCCTTGTAGGTCGTGTACATGAGCGAGCCCTGGAACTGATCACCCGCGTCGAGAACCAGAACGTTCTCGCCCGCGGCCTCCAATTCGCCCCTCAGCGTGTTGATCGCGGTGGCCACCCGGGCCACACCACCAAAGCACTCGCCCGCGGCATCGTCTTCCGCGTTGCATGTGCTGTCAAAGCGGTTGATCGGCTGAATGCGGCTGTGCAGGTCGTTGATATGCAGCAAATGCAGGGTGGTATCGGCAGCAACGGGTGCGGCAACGGCCAGCCCCGCCAGCATTGCCGTTGACCCCAGAATACGAGCAAGCATGAAATTCTCCCGGTTTTATCGTTGGACAGATATCAGATTGGCGGCACGCCCCCGGCAAGTAAAGCCGCTAGATGACGCGTCCGTGACACTTGACGCCACGGAGCATGCGGGGGAAACGGGCGCCATGCGTATTTACAAGATCCTGCGGGCCGAGGAATGGGCCGAGTTGCAAGCCAAAGGCGTGAACCAGGGCGCGCCGATCGATGTGGCCGACGGCTACGTGCATTTCTCCACCGCCGATCAGGTACGGGAAACGGCGGCAAAGCATTTCGCCGGTGAAGACGGACTGATCCTTGCAGCGCTGGACGCCAATGCGCTTGGCTCGACCCTAAAATGGGAAGTCTCGCGCAGCGGTGTAAAATTCCCGCACCTCTATGCCCCGCTGCGACTGGCCGATGTGGTTTGGCACGCGCCGCTGCCATTGGTGGACGGCGCCCACGTTTTCCCCGAGGATCTTTGAGGTGCTCGAAACCCTCGGCCTGAAACTTCTGCGCTCCTTCGATCCCGAGCGCGCCCATGGGATGGCGCTGACGGCGCTCAAGCTCGGCCTTGGGCCGCTTCAGGGCCCCATCACCACCCCGCGCCTTGCCACGTCCCTTGCGGGGATCGAGATGCCCAACCCCATCGGTCTGGCAGCCGGCTTCGACAAGAACGCCGAGGCTGCGGGGCCGCTGCAACGCGCGGGCTTCGGCTTTATCGAGGTCGGGGCCGCCACCCCACGCCCGCAACCCGGTAACCCGAAGCCACGCCTCTTTCGCCTCAGCGAAGACCAGGCCGCGATCAATCGCTTCGGGTTCAACAATGACGGCGCTGAGGCCATTGCCGCACGTCTGGATGGCCTGCCCCGCGAAATTCCCATCGGTCTGAACCTCGGCGCGAACAAAGACAGCGACGACCGGGTTGCGGATTTTGCATCCGTTTATCGCACCTGTTTCCGGCATATTGATTTCGCCACGATCAACGTCTCCTCCCCCAACACCGAAAGGCTGCGCGACTTACAGGGCAAAGAAGCGCTGGCCGCCATCATCGAGAAGATCGACGCGGTCCGACTGATCGAGGCCGAGCCGGTGGCCCTGTTCGTCAAAATTGCACCCGACCTGACGGAGATGGAACTGGCCGATATTGTCGATGTGATCCTCGATCATCCGGGCCGGATTCAGGCGATCATCGCCACCAACACCACACTGTCCCGCGACGAGTTGGTCAGCCCCCACGCCATGGAAAAAGGCGGCCTGTCCGGCCAGCCACTCTTCGAGAAATCCACGCGTGTTCTGGCCCGGCTCAACACTTTGACCCGCGGCACCATTCCCTTGATCGGGGTCGGCGGCGTGTCCAATGCCGATCAGGCCTATGCCAAGATCCGCGCTGGCGCATCGGCGGTGCAGCTCTATACGGCGCTGGTGTATGGAGGACTCAGCCTGGTGACCGAGATCGCCAATGGCCTCGACGCCCATCTTGCCCGCGACGGGTTTGACACTGTCGCCCAGGCCGTCGGAACCGGAGTAAGCGAATGGACATGATGTTGTGGCACAATCCCCGCTGCTCGAAATCCCGGCAGGCGCTGGCCCTGCTGGAGGATGGCGGCCATGCACCCAGGGTCCGCCTCTATCTTACCACACCCCCAACCGAGGCGGAGCTCGCCGACGTGATCGGCCGCCTCAAGATCACCCCCCGCGACCTGATCCGCCGCGGCGAAAAACTCTACCGCGATCTTGGCCTGAACGATGCGGACGATACCGCCCTGATCATCGCAATGGCCACGCATCCGATCCTGATCGAGCGCCCCGTTCTTCTCAACGGCGACCGGGCCGTAATCGGGCGTCCGCCAGAGGCCGTTCTCACCCTCGTCTAATCGTTGACAAAGGCGGACGCGCGCGCTCATCAGGCACGCCTCCCGTTTTGCGCCGCACCCTCTTCATCTTTTCAAAGTTACTCAAAAAGGCGGCTCAGCCCGCCCCACGCTCCAACGCCGGGTATCGAGCCCCCAACGTCACGCCCCGCGCCGCGAAACTGATCAGCAACGCGGCCCAGACCCCGTGATTGCCGAAGTTCGGGATCAGGATTAGGGCCGCACCCACGTAGACCACGGCACTCAGCACCATCATATTCCGCATGTCGCGCCCCCGCGCAGCCCCGATGAAAATCCCGTCGAACATCCAGGCCGCGCACCCGATGAAAGGCGCAAGTGCCATCCACGGCAGGAAGACGCGGGCCAAGTCTTGCACGTCGGGATCCTTGGCCAGCAGGTCGATGAGCCACGGCCCACCCAACCAGAACGCAATGCCCAGCGCCGCGCAGGTGCCGAAGCCCCAGATCCCCGTCATCATCGACGCCCTGCGCACCCGTCCAGGATCGCTACGCCCGTAGGCCCGGGCGACAAGGGTCTCCGCCGCAAAGGCAAACCCGTCCATCGCGTAAGCCGTCACATAGAGGAATTGAATCAGCACCTCGTTGGCCGCCAAGGTCACATCGCCGAATTGCGCACCGAGAAAGGTGAACGAGGTGAAGATCGCCATGAGCAGCGCCGACCGGATCAGGATATCGGCGTTCAGAAGTGCCATCTTGATTAGGCGCGCCTTTTCGAACACGCGCGGCCAGTCCCGCCAGTCGGGCCGCTTGAATGCCGCGCGACAAAACCACAGGCCAAGGCCCGCGCCCACCACTTCAGCAATGGCCGTCGAGGCGGCAACACCCGGAACACCCCAATCGAAGCCTAGAACAAACAGGAAGTTCAACGCGATGTTCACGCTGTTCATGAGAAGCTGAATCCAGAAGACCGCCCCCGTCCGCTCCTGAGCGATCAGCCAGCCCGTCAATGCGTAAACGGAAATGGCGAAGGGTGCCGTCCAGATCCGGATGAACAGGTATTGGTGCGCCAGGGCCTCCACCTCCTCACTGGTCGGGTCCCAGGAAAACGCGGCGAACGTGATCAGCGGATAGGCGCAGATCAGAAGGGCGCCCCCGACGCCAGCAATGATCAGCGCCCGGGTCAGGATCGCCGAAACCTCGGCCATGTCGCCTGCCCCTTCGGCCTGCCCCACAAGGCCTACCGTGCCCATCCGCAGGAAGCCGAAAATCCAGAACACCGTCGACAGGATGATCGCACCCAGCCCCACCGCACCAATCGGCGCGGCCTCGCCCAACTGCCCCACAACGCCCACATCGACCAGCCCAAGAATCGGCACCGTCGCATTCGACAGCACGATCGGAACAGCAACTTTCAGAACCCGGCGATGCGTCAGCGGTTTGGGAGGGTCCGTTGCAGTGGGGGCGGTCATACCCCGCTCAACCTCGCGTCGGCATCAGGAAATGACCGGTTGCCTGCGCGAACAGGCGTTGGCGATTGTCCTGCCACGCCTCCACATGCACCGACGCATAGCGCCGGCCGGACCGGTTCACGCGCGCCCGGGCATAGGCATCGCGAGGCAGACCAGATCGCAGGTAATCAACCGTGAAATCAATGGTTTTCGGCATGCGGGGCAGCGTTTCGGGGCTCAACTCATCGGCGGACACACGGCCATTCTCGATCTCGTCCCACAGGATGTGGAAACCCAATTCCATAATCGCGGCGACTTCCAAGAACGAGGCAATCGCACCGCCATGAAGCGCGGGAAGGAACGGATTCCCGATCAGCTTGTCGTCGTAGTTCAAAACCGCGGTCAATTCGTCGCCGCGGCGATCGAAGCTGATGCCGAGCGTACGGATATATGGCGTCCGCTCCACCAGGGCGGCCAGCGCCCTGTCGCGGCGCTCTTTGACGATATGGACGGGTTCGGGCGGCGTGCGGTTCATGATTTGGCTCTCCGTTCGACGGTGAAGGCCCCGGTCGCCGCGGCGACGGGGCGGTCCATATCGTGGTCGAACGCCTCGGCGCGGATGAATGCCACGCTGCGGGTCACATGATAACACTGCGCGCGGGCCGTGATGGTCTGGCCCGGTGTCGCAGGGCGCATATAGTCGATCCGCAGGTCAATCGTCGCCGTGCCCGCAAGCGCCTCCGGATGGCTCATCACCGCTGCGCCGCCGCATGTGTCCATCAGGGCCGAGACCGCCCCGCCGTGGATCACACCGGTGCCGGGATCGCCCACCAAATCGTCGGAATAGGGCATCGAGATCACGGCCAAACCGTCCCCAATCTCATCTAGGCTCATCGCCAGTGCCTTCGAAAACGGGATCGCCTCGATGAATTGACGTGCGATGCGGGCCTTGTCGGCCGCGCGGTCTTCTGTCTCGTCTGCCATTCTGCCTGCCCCTGCCAACTTGCACGTCATCTGTTTCTTGGTTTCGCGCCGCCCATCGCCGGGTGCAAGGGGAAGTTACTTAACAAGCCGCCACCTGCGCGGCATAATCAGCCCTGACGGACTGAGGGAGACGGCAAAGCTCATGTCTGAGGAGCGTCTGGATTTCAAAGCGATGTGTGCCCGGTTCGATGTAACCCCGCGCACGTTACGCCATTACGAATACATCGAATTACTGGCGCCCGAGCGGGAAGGCCGCGCCCGGTTCTACGGCCCAAGAGAACTGGCCCGGATGACCCTGATCCTGCGCGGGCGACGCTTCGGCTTCTCGCTGGAAGAGATCCGGCAATGGCTGGAAATCTATGATCGCGGTGAGGGATGGGAGGGGCAGCGCGAGATCTGGATCGCCAAGGCCGATGAGCAACTGGACGAGTTGCGGACCCGCCGAGATGAGCTTGACGAGATCATTGCCGAATTGAAAACTTTGCGCGACGAGACCGCCGCGGGATGATCCGGCGGCTTCTACTGGCCGTCGTTATCTGCACTCCTGCGTTGGCTGATGCCCCTTTGCCGCCGGCTGAGGATTGGAGCGTACCCATTCCGGCAGCGTGATTGTGGAAAGCGTCGTCGAAACCGAACAAACAACGATTACCCCGCCCAGTAGTCCTGCATGGATTCTGCCGTTCTAGGCACGGTCATTCGCGATCCATCCATCGCCGGATGGCGAGTTTGTTCTCGTCTCCAGTCCTGGTGCCAATCTGCTGTCTTGGGACGGTAACCCCGACGCGACCGTTCTGCGGCTCTACAGGGCCCCGGGAGATCTGATCGCGACGGTTCCCCTGCGCTCGATCATGCAGCCGGAGGACATGCAACACACGGCGTCCCATTACGCTTGGATCATAGGCTACGTGTGGTCCGAAAACGGCTGGCTGTTCGAGACGCCCGACGGTCAAAATTGGCACTTGGGCACGAATCTAAGCCTGAACCAGCGATAGATATCGGCTTCCGGCACAGCAGGATTATTTCGCCTTCCCCTACGGCACCTTTACTGACCTTTCGTCAAGCCGCAAATGACGCAACGTCCCGTTTACGTCAACGTCATCTTTTCTTGTAGGTTGGGGTATCGACTCGCACATGAGGTCCAGACACGACATGTTTGATTGTATTGAGGGTAGTCAGATGACCTCTGAAACCATGACCATCCGCCAGATGTGCGACTTGTTCGACGTAACACCGCGCACCCTACGCTTTTACGAAGCCAAGGAGCTTCTGTTTCCGGTCCGTGAGGGCCAGCGCCGCCTGTTCACCCGGCGCGATCGCGCCCGGCTCAAGCTGATCCTGCGCGGTAAGCGCTTTGGTTTCTCGCTCGAAGAGATCCGCCAACTGCTGGACCTCTACTATGTCGGCGATAGACAGGAAACGCAGCTGAGCCGCACGCTCGACATCGCCCAGGACCGTCTGAACGACATGGAGCGCCAACGCGCCGAACTGAACGAAGCCATCGACGAGCTTCGCAACCAGATGCAATTGGTCGGCGACATGCTGTCGAGCCGCCATTCCGCAGCACAATAAGCCACACCACGACGACCGGGAGGATCATCAATGCCCCGCTACACCGCCCCCACGAAGGACATGCAGTTCATCTTGCATGATGTTCTGAATATCGCGGACCACGACATCCCTGGCTATGCCGATCTGGAGCGCGACTTCACGTCCGCCATTTTCGAAGAAGCCGGCAAGATCGCATCCGAGGTCCTGACACCGCTCAATACCGTCGGTGACACCGAAGGCTGCGTGATGGAAAACGGGGTGGTCCGCACACCAACCGGCTTCAAAGAGGCGTTTGACCAGATGTCCGAAGGCGGCTGGCCGGGCATCGACATGCCCGAGGAATTCGGCGGCATGGGCCTACCTTACGTGATGAACACCGCGGTGGGTGAGATGTTCTCCTCCGCCAACCAGGCGTTCACCATGTATCAGGGCCTGACCCATGGTGCCGCCTCCGCGATCCTCGTGCACGGCACGAAAGAGCAAAAGGCGACCTATCTGCCCAAGATGGTGTCTTGCGAGTGGACCGGCACGATGAACCTGACGGAGCCCCATTGCGGCACCGATCTGGGCCTGATGCGCACCAAGGCCGAACCGCAAGATGACGGCAGCTACAAGATCACGGGGCAGAAGATCTTCATCTCGGCCGGTGAACACGACATGGCCGATAACATTGTCCACCTTGTTCTCGGCAAGATCGTGGGCGGGCCCGAGGGGATCAAAGGCGTGTCCCTCTTCATCGTGCCCAAGTTCCTTGTGAACGAAGACGGCTCGCTCGGCCCGCGCAATGGCGTGAGCTGTGGCAAGATCGAAGAGAAGATGGGCATCCACGGCAACTCGACCTGCGTGATGAATTACGACGAGGCCACCGGCTACCTGCTCGGCGAAGAGCACAAGGGCATGCGCGCGATGTTCACGATGATGAACGAAGCGCGTCTGGGTGTGGGCATGCAAGGTCTGGCGCAGGCCGAGGTCGCGTATCAAAACGCGCTCGATTACGCCAAAGATCGCCTGCAAGGCCGCGACGTGACCGGCGTGAAAAACCCCGACGGCCCGGCCGATCCGATCATCGTGCACCCCGATATTCGCCGCAACCTGATGGAGCAGAAAAGCTTCGCTGAGGGCGGCCGCGCCTTCCTTCTGTGGGGATCGACCCTGATCGACCGTGCCCACCGTTCGGAAGATGCGGATGCCGATGGCCTCGTGTCGCTTCTTACGCCTGTCATCAAGGGCTTCCTGACCGACAAGGGCTACGACATGACCGTGCAGGCCCAGCAGGTTTATGGCGGGCACGGTTACATCGAAGAATGGGGCATGTCCCAGTTCACCCGCGATGCCCGGATCGCCATGATCTACGAGGGCGCCAACGGCGTTCAGGCGCTCGACCTCGTGGGGCGTAAGCTGGCGCAGGACGGCGGCAAGCACGTCATGGCGTTCTTCGATCTGGTCAAGGGCTTCTGCAAGGACAACGCCGAGATCGCAGGGATGGCAGAGTTCATCACCCCACTCAAGGCCGCGTCCAAGGACCTGCAGGCGGCGGGCATGTACTTCATGCAGGAAGGCATGAAAAACCCCAACAACGCATTGTCGGGCAGCTACGATTTCATGCACCTCTTCGGGCATGTGTGCCTCGGCCTAATGTGGTCGATGATGGCCAAAGCCTCGCTTGCAGCCCTGGCTGACGGTACCGATGATCCGGTCTTTCATGAGACGAAACTGGCCACCGGCCGGTTCTACATGACCCGAACCCTGCCGATGACCGCGATGCATCTGGCGCGCATCCAGGCCGGCGGTGAGGCCGTCATGGCGCTTGACGCCGCAAATTTCTGAATGTGGCGCGGCGCGGTAACGGGCTTTCTTGCCTTGTTGCCGCGCCGTTTCGCGTCATGATCGGGGACGACACCACGACAAGAGAGATCTGATGCCCAAACGCCTTCGCCTGACCCGCCGCCCGAACATCGCCATGAGCGAGGACGGCTTCCGCAAGCTGCGGGGCCTGGCCCGTGAGGCCGGATTGGATGAAGGAGAGTTCCTGTCCTTCCTGTTCGAAAGCTGGGGCAGCGTGATCAACGAGGAAAAGTTCATCGCGCGTATGCGGATCTTCAACTCCGAAATCGACGAGCGGAAACGATGAAGGCGGCCTGGCTCCTCCTTATGGTGCTCGCCGCTCCGCACACGGCCTTGGCCCAGTCCGCAGGGTTCACCTTTGGCGGCAGCCCCGCCCTGCGCGACGCACCGCGCGCGCTTGAGGTTTTTGCGGGGGTCCAAGGGTACGATGACTTGCTCCCCGACCTATACGGGACCGTCAGCCAGCCCGTGCCGACCGAATTGGGCGCGCTCATGGTGCTGCGAATGTTCCGCAACGTGTGTCTTGGGCTCGAACAGGGGGCCGCCTTGGCGGATGTCACCCCCGACGGCTTCGCGCCTTATGTCACCCTGCCCTTTTCCTTCGGCGATCTGGCCGAGCCGGACTACGGGTCTGGGAACAGGGTTTTGTCGTTCACCGGGTCCATCGACGCCGACGAAGACAACGGCCACCCGTTCATCTGGCTTCGTCCGGAAGAGACCGGCATGACCTGCCGTGTCGAGTGGCATCCGGGGCCTGACGTGCCCGAGGATCGGCAGCACGCCATGGCGGATATGCTCAATCATTGGGCCCCGTGGCAATTTGCGCTTGTCCACGCGTCCCGCCCCAACCTCGCGAGCAATCCGCCCCCGTCGGACGTCGCGGAATGGGACAGGCCCTGCGGCGACAGATGGTGCCCGGTCGTGATCCTCTACAGCTTCTCCGGCGGCCAGATCAGCATCGAAACGGCTTTGAACATCACCGACATCGAAGGGGATCGACCGTGACCAACACACTCTACTGCTTCGGCGAAAGTGGAAACGCCTACAAGGCCGCATTGGCGCTGGAATTGTCGGGCATCGAATGGACCCCGCATCACGTCGACTTCTTCCAGGGTGCGACGCGCACGCCGGAATTCCGCGCGCTCAACCCGATGGGCGAAGTGCCTGTGTTGGACGCCGACGAGCTGATCCTGACGCAATCGGGCGTCATTCAGGATTGGGTGATGGAGACGACGGGAAAGCTGCACGGCGATGACCGGCGGGAGGTCCTGCGCTGGACGATCTTCGACAACCAGAAAGTCTCGGGCATGGCGGGCACCCTGCGGTTCCTGATGAATTTCCTGCCGGAAGACAAACGAAATGCCGATGTGATCGGATTCCTCGCCGGTCGCCTGAAGGCCTCTCTGCACATCTTGGAAGCGGAGCTTTCGAACCGGGACTGGCTGGTGGGGGATGGCCTCACCTGCGCCGATATCAGCTGCGCAGGCTATCTCTTCTATGAAGAGCCGTTCACCTTCTCCCGTGATGACTACCCGGCCATCGATGCCTGGCTCACGCGGATCAGCGAAACGCCCGGCTGGAAGCACCCCTATGACTTGATGCAGCGGGCCTTCGTTGCATGATCTGCGGTGCAGCCATATCCCCCGTCACCGCCTCTCGTTCGCGTCGCCGAGCACGGGTGTTCGCGCATCGGGATGGCGTTCGGGCGATGGCACCAGCACTCGCAGTTGAGCGAGAACACAGACAATTGACGCCCTCCGCGCCGCCCTTGGTTGCACGCGCCGCCTGCGCCTTCCCATATCAGATACAATCCCTGCCCGCCAGGCAGGCAGTAAGCCTTGGAGAGACCCCATGACCGATGCCTATATCTACGACGCGATCCGCACGCCGCGCGGCAAGGGCCGCAAGGACGGGGCGCTGCACGAGGTCACCTCGGCCCGCCTCTCGGCCTTCACGCTGAACACGCTCAAGGAACGCAACAACCTCGAAGGCCACGCTGTGGAGGATGTTATCTGGGGCAACGTGACCCAGGTGATGGAACAGGGCGGCTGCCTTGCACGCGCCGCCGTTCTGGCCTCCGATCTGGATGAATCCATCCCTGGCCTCGCCATCAACCGCTTCTGCGCCTCTGGCCTTGAGGCCGTGAACCTCGCAGCCAACCAGATAAAGGGCGGCGCGGGCGATGGATATATTGCCGGTGGCGTAGAAATGATGGGCCGTGTTGCCATGGGCTCCGACGGCGCCGCAATGGCGGTCGATCCACAGCTTGCCATGGGCAGCTATTTCGTCCCGCAGGGGATCAGCGCCGACATCATCGCCACCGAATACGGTTTCAACCGGGACGAAGCCGACGCCTACGCCGTGGAATCGCAGAACCGCGCCGCCGCCGCCTGGGCCGACAACCGGTTCGGCAAGTCGGTGATCACCGTGAAGGACCAGAATGGCCTGACCATCCTGGACCGCGACGAATACATGCGGCCGCAAACCGATATGCAATCGCTCGGCAGCCTGAAGCCCGCCTTCAAGGAAATGGGGGAGGTCATGCCCGGCTTCGACACCGTGGCGCTGATGAAATACCCGCATTTGGAGGCGATCAACCACATCCACCATGCGGGCAACAGCTCGGGTATCGTGGATGGCTCGGCGGCCGTTCTGGTTGGCAACAAGGACTTTGGCGAGAAGTGGGGCCTGACACCCCGCGCGCGCATCCGGGCCAACACCAAGATCGGCACCGATCCCACCATCAACCTGACCGGCCCCGTGCCCGTCACAGAAAAGATCCTGCGCGAAAACGGGATGGAGATCGGCGATATCGACCTCTTCGAAGTCAACGAAGCGTTCGCGAGCGTTGTCCTGCGCTTCATGCAGGCCTTCGATGTCGACCATGCCAAGGTCAACGTGAACGGTGGCGCCATAGCGATGGGCCACCCGTTGGGGGCCACCGGCGCCATGATCCTTGGCACGCTTCTGGATGAGATGGAACGCACCGACAAAAAAATCGGTCTTGCGACGCTGTGTGTTGCAGCGGGCATGGGATCGGCCACGATCCTCGAACGGGTCTGATCAAGGATGGTCGGCGTCAGCTCAATAGGTCTGCGGCAAGAAGGCGGCGTGGGGACATCCACCATGATCGTGACTGCGACGCAGAATATCGAATGGCCCGTCGACCTTTCCCGAACGCAGAGCGCGTGTCATGCCGATTGAGACGCCGTCCATAATGCCGGACCCCCACACCATCTATCAGGAGTGGCTCGACCGGACGTCTGCCGCCCTCATGGATGGGGACGAAGACGGTTTCATGGAGGCGATCCAATTGCCGTTCATCCTGCGCACCAGCGGTGCGGAAACTGTTTTGGAGAGCCTGGAGGACCTGCGCAATGACGTGCGCAACGTGGTTGCCGCGCTCAGGGCGCAGATGGTCACCCACTATGTCAGGTTGGTGAAAAAGGCGCGCTATCTTGAAGAAGACGTGATCGAGGGATGGCACACCACCTATGTGCTGCGCCATTCCATGTCGGTCACGATGCCTTACGGCAATCGGATGATCATGCGTCGGATCGATGGTGCGTGGAAGGTGTCGGAGGCCGATCATGAGCTGTCAAACGATCGTTTTCCCGTCACGCTCTTGCGGTCCCATCCCGGCAGTTTCGAGGAGACGTGGAAGGGTGCAATGGCCGATATCAGCGCCACCCACGCGCGCGCCGAACCGATTTACCAGGTGTTCCTGGATTCATTGTCCCAAACGGTGAACACCAACGATTTCGAGGGATGGTGTAACCATTTCACGATGCCGCATGACATCCACTACGACGCCACCGACCACGTCGCCAATGGGCCCGATGATGTGCGGGCCTTCTTCGAGATGATGGTCGAACAGGTCGCAAGCTTTCCCGGCGCGCGCATGATACGCCAAGCCAAATTCGCCGAATTCCTGTCGGATGACCGGGTGTTTGGCTACCACGACACGATCATTGCCCAAGGCGACACGTGCGTTTTTGGCCCGGTAAAAAGCCGCATGATGCTGAGCCAGATGGACGGCCGGTGGAAATGCAGCTCCGTCACGAATGCGCTGTTGGACAAGGATCTGCGCGACCCGGAATTCCAGGTCTCCGGACAATTACCCACGATGCGCGAGATACAGAAAAGGATGCAGAAATGACCGATTTTACGATGAACGTAGACGCCGATGGCGTTGCCGTCGTGACCTGGGATGTACCTGGAAAATCGATGAACGTGCTCAGCCGTGAAGCCTTTCAGACCTGCGAGGATCTGATTGACGAGGCGCTGGGGCGGGACGACGTGAAAGGTATCGTGATCACGTCGGGCAAGAAAGATTTCGCGGGCGGCATGGACCTCAACACGCTGGCCACGATACGCGAAGAAAGTGGCGACAATCCCGCTCAGGGCCTCTTCGATTTCATCATGAACGGCCACCGCATCCTGCGGAAGATCGAACGCGCAGGCATGGAGCCGAAGACAAACAAGGGTGGCAAGCCCATTGCGTGCGCCATTCCCGGCACCTGCGCAGGCATCGGCACGGAAATTGCCCTGTCCTGCCACCGCAGGTTCATGGCCGACAATCCCAAGGCCAAGATGGGCCTGCCGGAAATCCTCGTCGGTTTGTTCCCCGGCGCTGGCGGCACAACGCGCTATTCGCGCATGGTCGGTGCCATGGCCGCGGCGCCGGTCCTGCTCGAAGGCAAGATGCTGGACCCAAAAAAAGCCAAATCGGCACAGCTGGTCGATGAAGTTGTCCCGGCGGACGAGCTATTGCAGGCTGCCAGAGATTGGGTTCTGAACGCCACTCCCGCCGATATCGTCAAACCCTGGGACGCCAAGGGCTTCAAAATGCCTGGCGGCGCGCCATACCATCCCGCGGGTTTCATGACCTTCGTGGGTGCGTCGGCGATGATCCACGGCAAGACCAAAGGCGTCTACCCGGCGGCCAAGGCCCTGCTGAGTGCGATCTACGAAGGCGCGCTGGTGGATTTCGATACTGCCTTGCGGATCGAAGCCCGCTATTTCACGCAAGTCCTGATGGATCCGTCCTCCACAGCGATGATCCGCTCGCTGTTCCTGAACAAGGAGGCGCTGGAGAAGGGCGCGAACCGTCCCGACGTGGCCGACCAGACGGTGAAGAAGGTCGGCATTCTCGGGGCTGGCATGATGGGCGCGGGCATCGCCTATGTCTCTGCCATGGCGGGGATCGAAGTCGTCCTAATCGATGCAGCGCAGGAAAGCGCGGATCGCGGCAAGGCCTATTCCGAGGGTCTGCTGGACAAGGGCATTCAGCGTAAAAAGGTGACTGAAGAAAAGAAGGCGCAGGTCCTCGGCCAGATCACCGCCACCACCGATTACGACGCGCTTAAGGGCTGCGACCTGATCGTCGAGGCCGTGTTCGAGGACCCCAAGGTAAAGGCCGATGTCACCGCAAAGGCCGAAGCCGTGATGAACGCCGATGGCATCTTCGCGACCAACACCTCCACCTTGCCGATCACGATGCTTGCGAAGGCGTCCTCCCGCCCTGAGCAATTCATCGGCATCCACTTCTTCTCCCCGGTGGACAAGATGCTGCTGGTCGAGATCATCAAGGGCAAGCAAACCGGTGACGTGGCCGTCGCCAAGGCGCTCGATTTCGTGCGCCAGATCCGCAAGACGCCTATCGTCGTCAACGACGAACGCTTCTTCTACGCCAACCGCTGCATCCTTCCCTACGTCAACGAAGGGGTGCGGATGGTGCAGGAAGGCGTGGAACCGGCGCTCATCGAGAATGCTGCGAAGCTGGTGGGTATGCCGCTTGGCCCGCTGCAACTGACCGATGAGACGTCCATCGACCTCGGTGCCAAGATTGCACGGGCCACCAAGGCCGGCGATCCGAATTACGACGACACCACGGATGAGCTGATCTTCTGGATGGAAGAAGAAGGCCGCCTCGGGCGCAAGGCCAATGCAGGCTTCTACAGCTATGACGACAAGGGCAAGCGCCAGGGCCTATGGGACGGGCTGGAGGCGCGCTACGCCACCGCAGATGACCAACCGAACGTGACGGAGGTGCAGCATCGTCTGCTCTTCGCTCAGGTTCTGGAAGCCGTGCGTGCGTTGGAGGCGGGCGTTCTGATGGACATTCGCGAAGGTGACGTGGGCGCAATCCTTGGTTGGGGCTTTGCGCCCTGGTCCGGTGGCCCGTTCAGCTGGCTCGATATCCTTGGCACCGCCTACGCCGCCGAGCGGTGCGATGAGCTGTCGGCCACCTACGGCGAGCGTTTCGCCTGCCCGCCGCTGCTGCGCGAGATGGCCGAGAAGGGGCAGAGCTTCTATGGTCGCTTCGGCACCGGCGAGGACGCAAAAGCGGCCTGACCATCGGCGCGACACATACAAACGGCGTCGCCCATCCTGCGGCGCCGTTTTTCGTCAAGCGGCGTCCGAAAGACCGAACAAGAACGCCTGCGCTTCGTAGACGCGAACGATGGGACGTGCCGGATCATCATCGCAGCCAATCGCAACCCCGCTCAGGTCGTCCAGTATAGACTGAAGGTGACCGGCACTTGCGGCAGCGGGCAAGAGCGTCTCGACGTGTGCGCCCTCCGCCCGGATGATCTCGTGGCGTTCGCAGGCAAGGTGGCAATAGGTGATGGCGGTTTCGGGCATGTCTTGCCGGACACCCGGCTGACCCAGCCAAGCGATGGCAGGGGCAAGGACGTTTGGCTCGCCGAACCACATCTCCGCCTCCGCCGCATTCAGGATCAACCGGTGCTGCGGCGACACATGCAGGGGCCCGGTGTTCTCCACGCTGCCAGGGTCAAATCGGATCGG
Organism: uncultured Roseicyclus sp.; assembly: GCA_947491935.1. Classification (GTDB taxonomy): domain Bacteria; phylum Pseudomonadota; class Alphaproteobacteria; order Rhodobacterales; family Rhodobacteraceae; genus Gymnodinialimonas. Next base: position 928,094 of record CANLLF010000002.1, on the reverse strand, counting down.
TGCAAGATGAGGTGCGCGTTTCAGATCGGTCACGCTGAGTTCAACTCGGCCGGTCCAGACGATCCGCACCGGCCCATGGTCGAGCGAGGTCACCATGTCGCCGGGCCGCAAATCCTCAACCGGGCGTGGGCCTTTTGGCGTGTCGATCATGGTGCCGGCCACGAAACACGGAATGTCGGAATAGGGCGTCGCGCCGTTGTTGCGGCCGCCGATGACGTTGCCAAGGATGAATTCCCCGGTCACGGGATCATAGGGCGGTGGCACCGAGCCGCCCGGCGGCGGGATCAGAGCGTATCCGGCGTTGACCAGTGTGTCCCCGGCCGTCGCGCTGTTGGGGTCGGTCATGCGGATCGCGACCAAGGTGTAGCCGCTGTCGAATTCGATGGTGAATTCACCCTGAACCTGCGTGGTCCCGGCGGGGAATGTGGTGGTCTGGGTCGCGCCGTCCTGCACGTATTCCAGTTGCACCGCAGCGTCGAGGAACTGCGGACGCGAGGTGCCATCATTAAGGATCGCCTCATTCGCGCCGGTTTCCCGATCGTCGATCAGAACCGAGGTCGGACTACCCTGCACCAGGCTGAATGGACCGGTGCCGTTCACAACCGAATTGGTTGTATCGTCGTCAAAGCCCTGTTGCCCCACGGCGTTCAGAAAACTCGACGCGTTGAAGATCAGGATTGGTTGGATCGCCATTGGTACAGTCCCGCCCGTGTCAAGAAGGCTTTGAGCCGCGGAACTATGGTATGAATTTGACGAATGATCGCGCAACGCGCGGACAGCTACTGAAATCGGCGAAAGGGCGCTATTTGGTCAGCAAGTGGCGGCAAGGATACGCGGATGCAAAGCAATGCGGTCCCCGCTCCCGCTTTGCACCGCGATCCTGCCTCCGTCAGAACCGGTAGGCGGCCCGCAACCCAAATGACGTCACCCGCATGTCGGACCCGTTGAAATCATTGAGATTCGTGCGTGTGATCCCACCGCCGACGATCACGGTATCGCTCAGCATGTAGTCGGCACCAATCCCGAATTGCGCCCCGGAATCGTAGACGCGGTTATTGGCGGTATTCGTGGCCGTCGCCCAAGAATAGCCGATCCCGCCATAGACAAGAACCTGCCCCAGATCATAGCCCGCCTCGATCCCGACACTGGCCAGGAAATCCAGCGACGGGTTTTGCGGCACGGCGCCTGTCACTGGCGGGATGTCGACGCTCCCGAAGATGACGGACGTGTTCGCACCCAGAACAACATCGCCCAGATCGTATCGATATCCGCCCTCCAGCCCGGCCATGAGGCCGTTGCCGTCGTTGGTGACGGTCCCAGCTGCGTTCTCGATCTCGATCGATGCGAAATCCAGAACGACACCGCCGTAAAGCCCGGACCAATCCGTGCCCTGGGCCTGAGCGGCGGAGCCCATAAGAAGAAAAACCGCGAAAACGCGCATAGACTGCATAACTTGCCTCATAAGTTGTTGTTTGTTTTGTCCTGTGGATAAGCCATCACACCCCTTCAAGGCAAAGGAAACCTGCCGCAAGATCGCCGAAATGCGTCATCCCCCGGAATTCGGGTGCAAGCGATACGGTGAACCCCTTGCACACTTGGCCACCCGACGCGGCCCGAGCTTTCATCTTGGCAAGAAACTCCGGGGGGCGGCGAAGCCGCGGGGGCAGCGCCCCCTCCATGGTCCAAGAACCCCGCGTCGATCTATCTTTTTGGCTCGGCATCCGCCATCACTTGATCCAATGCGGTATCGGGGGAGGGTCAGCCATGGGTTGGATGAAGGACGAGGCGGGGCTGGAGAAAAACGCTGCCAATTACGTGCCGCTCACACCACTCAGCCATCTGGCGCGCGCCGCAAAGGTCTTTTCCGAACGGGACGCCGTGATCGATGGCCCGCACCGAGCCAGCTATGCCGAATACCATGCCCGCGTCAGCCGCCTGGCCTCCGCTCTTGCGGGGCGGGGTGTTGCATCCGGGGATGTTGTTGCCGCACTTCTTCCCAACACCTACCCCCATGTGGAGGCTCATTTCGGCGTACCCGCCGCGGGGGCCGTGCTGAACTCCATCAACATCCGGCTGGATGTCAGCACCGTCGCCTACATCATCGATCACGGCGAAGCGGTGCTTCTCCTGGCCGATACGCAATTCCTGTCGCTTGCCGAACAGGCCATCGCCGCGATGGACGGCCCTGCCCCGATCCTGATCGAAGTGCCCGACGCGGCGGCAGGCCATCCCGCGACAGGACGCTACACCACCTACGAAGATCTTCTCGCCGAAGGCGACCCCGGCGCGCCGTGGGTCATGCCGCAAGATGAGTGGGAGAGCATAGCGCTCAACTATACCTCCGGCACCACCGGGCGACCCAAGGGCGTCGTCTACCACCACCGCGGCGCCTACCTGATCACCATGGGTACGCCGATTTCGTGGCGGATGGTGCTGTATCCGAAGTACCTGACCATCGTGCCGCTCTTTCATTGCAACAATTGGTGCCATGTCTGGACGATGCCCGCCGTGGGTGGCACCACCATCTGCTGCCGCGACATCACCGCGCCCGCGATCTACAACGCTATTGCCGATGAAGGGGTGACCCATTTCGGCGGCGCCCCCATCGTGCTCAACATGTTGGTGAACGCGAAACTGGCCGACCGCCGCCCCTTCGATCACGTGGTCGAAGTCTTCACCGCAGGCGCGCCCCCCGCCGCCGCCACGCTGGCCGCGATCGAGACGATGGGCTTCAACGTCACGCAGGTTTACGGCCTCACAGAGGTCTATGGCCCCGCCACCGAATGCACGTGGCAAGAGCATCGCTGGGGCGATCTGACAGGCGACGATCGCGCCGCCATCAAGGCGCGGCAAGGCGTGGCATTCCCGAACATGGACAACATCACGGTGATGGACCCGGCCACTATGGATCAGGTGCCCATGGACGGCACCGTGCAAGGCGAAATCATGATGCGTGGCAACTCCACGATGAAGGGCTACTACAAGAACCCCGACGCCACCGCGGAAGCTTTTGCAGGTGGCTATTTCCACACCGGCGATATCGCCGTTCAGCACCCCGACACATACATCCAGATCGCGGACCGGGCGAAAGACATCATCATTTCCGGCGGCGAAAACGTAAGCTCCGTAGAAGTGGAGGGCGTCTTGATGAGCCACCCTGCCGTGTCTCTCTGCGCGGTGGTCGCCAAGCCGGATGACAAATGGGGCGAAATCCCCTGCGCCTTCGTCGAACTGAAGGAGGGTGCCAAGGCAGACGAGGCTGAAATCATCGCCTTTGCCCGCGAGCGGCTTGCCGGGTTCAAGACGCCCAAACGCGTCGTCTTCATCGAATTGCCGAAGACGTCCACCGGCAAGATCCAGAAGTTCGAGCTGCGGACGCGGGCAAAGGACGTGTAGAGCAACCTTGCCGCGCCCGTTGAGGGTTTCGCGCCGCTCCTCTATTCTTGGGCCATAACAAGAAGGTGCCAAATCCATTGGCGGGTGATACGGGCGGATGACAGTTCTGCAGGAATACCGTCGGCTGGAGGCTCTGGGCCTCTGGCGCGAACGCGCTGATGATCAGCGGCGCGAAGTGGTCGTGTCGCTTGGCGATGCGACGCTGATGATGTCCGCAGCCTCTGGCGAGGCGATTGGCCATTGGTCCCTTCCCGCCGTCGAACGCCTGAACCCCGGTAAGATACCCGCGCTCTTCGCCCCGGCCCCCGATAGCGAGGAAGAGCTTGAGATCGCCGAGCCCGAGATGATCGAGGCGATCGAACGAGTGCGGTCCGCCATTGCCCGGTCACGGCCGCGTCCTGGTCGCCTGCGTGTGGCGCTGACGGCGGGTTTGATCGCGGCCGGCGGCGTAATCGCGATCTTCTGGCTGCCCGATGCGTTGACGCGGCAGACGGTGTCTTTGCTGCCCGAAGCGAAACGCATCGAGATCGGAGAGCAGCTTCTGGGCGAGATGATCACCATCGCCGGCCGCCCCTGCGGCGGCCAAGGCGGCCGCACCGCGCTGCTGCGGCTGGTCACGCGGACTTTCGGAGGAGACGGGCCAGCCCCCCGTGTCGTCCTCTTCCCCGAACTGATCCCGGACACGACCAGCCTGCCCGGTAACTTCATCGTCGCGTCTGCCGCCTTGGTGGAGGACTTCGAAACGCCCGAGGTGTTTGCGGGTTATCTGCTTGCCGAAAACCTTCGCGGCGATCTCCGGGATCCTGTTGAGATGTTTCTGGCTGAGGCCGGTCTGAACGTTACCTTCCGCCTCCTGACGACCGGTGAAATTTCATCAGACGCGATCCACACCCACGCCGCGCGCCTTTTATCGCGGGACACAGAGATGGCCCCGGACGATGCTCTGATCGAGAGATTTGCGACCGCACGGATCTCATCGGAACCCTACGCCTTCGCGCTTGATGTATCGGGCGAAAGTGTTTTGGGGCTGATCGAAGCCAACCCCATGCGCGGGCAGGCGGCCGAACCTGTGCTTGAAGATGGCGATTGGGTTAGCCTGCAGGAGATCTGTTCAGGCTAGCGCCAGGCGCGGCGTCCCGCGCCCGGGCAATGCTTCAACATCAGTTGCGCGTGATCGCACCCGAGAACCCGGCATTCCGCGCCTGAAGCAGAGCCCGACCAAGTGATTGCGGGTCGCCATAGGGACCGGCCATCACCACGAAGAGGGTGGCGCCCTGCCGCCGGACCTGTCCGATCCGGGCCGGAAGGCCCAGAGACGACAGTTGCTGATAGGTCGCTACCGCCTCCCCCTGCGACGCGTAGGTGCCTGCAAGCACATGGCGATGCCCCGCGCCGACCCGCACTTCATTTGCGGGGGCTGTGGCTTCTTCGGCGGTCGGGATCCGCGCACGGGGCGCGCGGACTTCACCGCCATTGGTCAACGGGGCCCGAGTGGAAGGCGCAACTGCCAGATCGCCCTGGCCGCCATTCAGCGCATAGGTCAATTGCCCGGTCGCGCTGCCGGTCACGGGAACCAACACCAGGCGACGGGGCACCGTGTTGGTCCAAACCTGCTGCATCTGCGCCTCACCCGCGGGCGTCCCGAGGCCGCGATAGGGGTTCAGGCGGCCATCATCCCAGGCAAGCTGATATCCGGCAGGCGGCGCGCTCAAAGCAAAGCTGCGCGGCGTGCCGGTGGTGGCGACGCCTGCACCTCTAACACTCGATTGCGACCCAATGGGCAGGCCGTCCCCGGGGTGGTTCGGTTGCGGGCCGCAGCGCACATCTTCCCCCACAAAATAGGGCTGGTGCTCCACTGGCAGGTTCGGGCACCCAGTCACAGATGACACAGCCGCCGCCGGTGCGACTGCCGGGGCTGGTGCTGCAGCTGCCACCGGTGCGGGCGCCGGACCACCGATCACGGTGACGCCGCTATCGGCAACCAGATCGGGGGCCGCCTGACCGCCGCCGCCGGAGGGGACAAAACCACAGATCTGCTGCCGGTCCTGGCCGACGCGCGGCACCCATTCCGTCGCCGCGCCAAAGCCGACGCGAACGAACACACAGCCCTGACTATCCACGTATTGATCACCAGAAAAACTGGACGGCGGCGTCTCGGCCGGAACCGCCTGTGCAAGTGTTGCGCTGGATGTGCCGAGGGTTGCAGCAAGGCCCAAGACACCAACGCGAAGCCATAGCATCTTCGCCATGCGAAACTCCCCAAAGTCATCGCTTAGGGGAAGTCTGGGCGAGTCGCCCTTGCAAGTAAAGGCAGCGAAAGGATTATTTGGTGCCGAACATCCGGTCGCCAGCATCGCCCAAACCGGGCACGATGTAGCCGTGGTCGTTCAGGTGCGAGTCGAGCGCTGCCGTCACGATGGGCACATCGGAATGGGCCTGACGCATTCGTTCGACCCCCTCCGGCGCCGCCAGAAGGCAAAGGAACCTGATGTTTGTGGCCCCACCTTCCTTCAGCAGATCAATTGCTGCGGCAGACGAATTGCCCGTGGCCAGCATCGGATCGACGACGATGGTCAGACGGTCCGCCAACGCATCAGGCGCCTTGTAGTAATACTGGACCGGCTGAAGCGTCTCGGGGTCTCGATAGAGGCCCACGAAGCCCACACGGGCATTGGGGATCAGTTCCAGAATTCCATCCAGAAGGCCATTACCTGCCCGCAAGATCGACACCAGCGCCAGCTTCTTGCCCTGGATTGTCGGCGCATCCATCGGCTCGATCGGCGTCTCAACGCGCGTGGTCGTCATGGGCAGGTTGCGGGTGACCTCATAGGCCAACAAGTGGCTGATCTCGCGCAGCAATTGGCGGAAGCTCTTGGTCGAGCACTCCTTGTCCCGCATCAGGGTCAGTTTGTGTTGCACCAGCGGGTGATCGACGATTGTCAGGTGATCGTTCATGTCTTCAGGCGCTCCCGTATCGTGTCGCGTGTGGCCTGGTCGCAAAACGCGGCCTCCAACGCATTGGTCGTGATTTCGTCGAAGTCGGGCTCGTCCCAGCCAAAGGTCCGGGCCAAACCCTCAAATTCGCGGGTCATCGTCGTGTGAAAGAACGGCGGGTCGTCGGTGGAGACCGTCACTTTCACGCCGCGCGCGCGCAGCCGCTGGATCGGGTGATCCTTCAGGCTGGAGTAGACTCCAAGAAACACGTTGGAGCCCGGGCACACCTCCAGCACGATACCGCGTTCGGCCAATACGTCACACAGCGCCCGGTCATCGATGGCCTGCACTCCGTGTCCAATGCGGGCGGGGTTCAGATCCTCCACCGCCTCGCGGACGGAGGCCGCGCCGCCCCATTCGCCCGCATGGGTTGTGATCTTCAGCCCCGCCTCTCGCGCGCAATCGAAGGACCATTTGAAATCGGCCTGATGGCCGACCTTCTCATCCCCACCCATTCCAAAGCCCACAATCCAATCACCCGCCGTTTCGGCAGCGCATCGGGCCGCTGTCTTCGCCTGATCTGGTCCAAAATGGCGGATGCACGTCACGATCCCACGCAAGGTAATGCCCAGATCGCGCTCGGCCTCATCGGCGGTTTGCCGGATCGCGGCGAGGTAGTCTTTCCACGCACCCACATCGCCGCCGCCGCAGAAATCGGGGCTCAGGAAGCTTTCGGAATAGACCACGCCATGTGAGGCGCTTTCTTCCAACACCGCGCGGGTGAGGCGCGCAAAGTCCTCCGGGCCGGTCAGGACTGATGTGGCCGCCTCGTAGACTGACAGGAAGTGATCGAAATCGCGGTAGGAATACGTGCCGTCCTCGCGGAAAATGCCGCTCAAGTCGATCTTCTTCTCGGCCGCCAAGCCACGGATGAAGGCGGGTGGGGCCGCACCCTCGTGGTGCAGGTGCAGCTCGATCTTCTTGATGTCTTTCACAGGAAACTCTCCCCTGCCCCTCTCTCGGACAGGCCCAGATGTGCCGCGACCGACGCACCCACATCGGCGAAGGCGCGCAGGCCCACCTGCCCGGAATACGGACCTTTGGCAAGTATCGGAACACGCTCGCGCGTGTGATCGGTGCCGGTCCAACTGGGGTCATTGCCATGGTCGGCGGTGAAGATCATCAAATCATCCGGGCGCAAAGCCGCCAAGATGGGCGCCACCGCGGCATCGAACCATTCGAGATGGCGCGCGTAACCGGAGATATCGCGGCGATGGCCATAGAGGCTGTCGAATTCCACGAAATTCGCGAAGGTGAGCGCGCCGTCCTCCGCCGTTTCCACGCATTGCGACAGATATCCCATCAGGTCGCGATCCGGGCCTTTCAAAACATGGGTCGCACCGCGCCCGGCAAAGATGTCGCGGATCTTGCCGATCGTGTAGGTCGGACGACCGGCGCCCACGACCCAGTCCAGAAGCGTGGGGCCCGGCGGTTCGATGGCGTAGTCGTGGCGGTTGGTTGTGCGCGTGTAAGCGCCCGGCGTGCCCACAAAGGGCCGCGCTATGACGCGCCCGATCTTACGTTCGTGCAGCATCGGGGCCAGCGCCTTGCACAGCGCGAGTAATCGGTCGAGGCCAAAGCTCTCCTCATGGGCCGCGATCTGGAACACGCTGTCAGCAGAGGTGTAGCAGATCGGCCAACCAGTCCTCTCATGCTCCTCCCCCAGACGTTGGATAATCTCCGTCCCGCTGGCATGTTCGTTCCCGAGGATCCCGTCGGTGCCCGCAAGTCGGCAGACCTCGGCGATGATCTCCGGTGGGAAACTGTTTGTCTTGTCGGTGAAGTAGTTCCAGTTCCATGGCACCGGCAGGCCCGAAAGCTCCCAATGTCCTGTTGGAGTGTCTTTTCCGGGGCTAACCTCCTGCGCAGCGCCCCAAAGCCCTTCGGGCAACGCGTCAAGACCTTCCGCCCGGGCGCCGGACGCCATACGGATCGCCGCGCCAAGGCCCAACGCATCAAGGTTTGGCATGTGAAGCAGGCCGCTCCGCCCATCCTCGGCCCGACCCTGGGCACAGGCCGCCGCAATGTGGCCAAGGGTGTTCGCGCCGGTATCAGGCACGCCATCGTTGAAGAACTGATCCGCATCCGGCGCACCGCCGCACCCGACGGAATCGATCACCACCAGAAACGCCCGAGCCTTCTTGCTTGGCATATCAGGCAATCCTCTCATGGATCAGTGGCGGCGCATCCACCGCCCGGTCAGACAATTGAAACGCCTGGCGCACCTGGGCGGCCACGGCGCGGCCACCCTCTGCACTGGCGGCATGAATGCGGGCCAGCGGCGCGTCTGCACCCACCCGCTCACCGATGCGCGCGATGTCAGACAGACCAACACTCGGGTCGATCCGGTCATCTTCGCGATGTCGGCCACCCCCGAGCGCCACCACAACCTCCCCCAGGGCGCGGGTTGCGACCGAGGTGACTAAGCCCGCATCCCCCGGATGAACATCTATCACCACTGGCGACGCCGGAAGACGGTCCGGCCAGCGCTCGACGAAATCGGCGGGTCCACCCAATTCGGCGACCATCTCCCCGAAGATCGAGGCAGCGTCACCGCCTTCGATAGCGCGCGCGATGCGCCCTTCTCCATCGGCAGCATCGGCGGCGAGCCCGCCAAGGGCCAGAACCTCTCCACCCAGCGCAATGGTCAGACGCACCAGGAGACTGTCTGAGCCATTACCCGTCAACGCCTCCATCACTTCGATCACTTCAAGCGCGTTGCCTGCCGAGGCTGCAAGGGGCTGGTTCATGTCCGTCACAAGCGCTGATGTCATGCAGCCCGCCCCTTGCGCGGTTGCGACGAGCGCTTGGGCCAATTCCAGCGCCTCCGCATCTGTCGTCATGAACGCGCCCGATCCGACCTTCACGTCGAGGATCAAGGCCTCAAGTCCCGCAGCCAGTTTCTTGGACAGGATCGAAGCCGTGATCAGATCAATCGACGGTACGGTGCCGGTAACGTCGCGTATGGCATAAAGGCGCTTATCGGCGGGCGCGATATCCGCGCTGGCCCCAACGATGGCACAGCCGATATCGGCCACCATGTCCTGCAAATCGTCCGTCGCGATCTGGGTGCGATAGCCGGGAATGGCCTCCAGCTTGTCCAACGTGCCTCCGGTATGTCCGAGGCCCCGGCCGGAAATCATCGGCACAAACGCCCCGCATGCAGCCAGGGCAGGTGCCAGGATCAGCGATACACAATCGCCTACGCCGCCGGTCGAATGCTTGTCGATCACCGGCCCGTCCAAATGCCATGTCATGGTCTGGCCAGAATTCCGCATCGCGTTGGTGAGGAACACGCGCCCTTCTTCGCCCAAGCGGCGCTGACACACCGCCATGGCAAAGGCCCCAGCCTGCGCATCTGTCACCTCACCCGTGGCAAGACCTTCGGCAAACCAGAACACTTCATGCTCGGTCAGCCGCACGCCATCGCGCAGCTTGATCAGAATGGATTGGGCATCGGCCATGGCGGATCAGGGCACTTTCGCCATGTGGGTCGCTTTGAATTGACCGGGCAGAAGGGCGGCGACGCTGGTTTGTTCGACGGTCCCGCTCGTCGTGGCCATCGTAACGATCACGTCGCCATCGGCGAATTCCGCCAGCTTCTGGCGGCATCCACCACAGGGCGGGACCGGCATGGGACTGTCGGCAATCACGGCCAGTTCGGCAATGCGCGTGTCACCCGCCGCGATCATGGACGCAATCGCACCGGCCTCGGCGCAGGTTCCTTCGGGATAGGCGACATTCTCGACGTTGCATCCCCTGTGCACATGCCCCTCGACGGAGCGGAGTGCGCAGCCCACCTTGAACCCCGAATAGGGGGCGTGGGCGTTCTCGCGCACGGTGGCTGCATCCTTGATCAGGTCGGTCTCGGCCATGGTGCGTACCCCGCGCTGTGGATCTTTGCGCGGCAGTTTGATCCGGGCGGACGGGAAGCGCAAGCAGACGTGTTAGCGCCGCGCGGCTTCGATGACGGCCAACAGATCGTCCAGATCCGCGCGCACCGGCTCATATATTTGCACAAGTTGCTCCGTCCGGCGGCGCTTGGCCGCGATGTTGAGGATCTCAGACAACTGACACAGCCGGTCTGCCCCGACCGCACCCGAGATTGCGATCAGGATATGGGTCTGCGCCCGGATTTCCGGGATCGACGTAGTGGCGACGCCGACCTTCAATCCATCGCGCACCGAGTTCAGATCCTCGACAAGACGATCCAGCAATTCAGCGCGATTTTCCTGACCCGCCTCGTCCAACAAGCGATCAAAGCGGGCGCGGTCCAGCTTCTGGTGGCGATTGCTGCCGTCCAATTCGCCCGGCAAAGGCTGCGCATCGGACGGCCGCCCAACATAACGCAGGATAGCTCGCCCGAATTCCTCGCCCGACGCGATTGGTTTTCCGATGATCCCGTCGGCACCGGCGGCATAGATCGCCTCTCGATTGTCGCGCAGAACATAGGCTGTAATCGCGACCAGCGGGATAGACGCAAGAGGTTCCTGCCCACGTCGCACCTGCTCCATCACTTCCAGGCCCGACTTCCGCGGCATCTCGATGTCGATCAGCCCGATATCGAACCGCTCCTGCTGCAATGCGTCCAGAGCCGCAAGGCCATCGCCGACAAACACCGTTTCGGCCTGCATTTTCTCCAGCATCTGGCGCAGGATCATCTGATTGGTCAGATTGTCTTCCGCAACCAGGATCCGCAGCCCCGAGAGGTTCGGGGGGGTGCATGGGGCAGACACGCCGCCGGTCCAAGTCACCAGTTCCGGCGGGATCCGCAAGACTGCCATGCCCGTCCCTGTGGCGGCATCATTGGACAGGGTCAGTTCGGCACCGGCCGCGGCCGTCAACCCGCTGGCAATCCGCAAGCCAAGCCCGGAGCCGCCGGTGGATCCCATCGGCACGGCGCGGCCACTGCTCCGAAAGCTGTTGAGCACCGCAGGCGGAAAGCCTGGCCCTTCGTCCCGGATGCAAATCGTCAGCCCGTCGGTGGGATCAGCGAGGACCTCAACCTCGACGTCGCCCCCCGGGACATGGACCAGGGCGTTGCCAACGAGGTTGCCAACGATCCGATCCAGAACCAAGGGAGAGATGATCAGGCTTTGCGGCAACCGCCCGATCCGCTGGATCTCCAGCCGACTGCCACGTTCCGCGGCGCGCCCCTTCCACCGCCCGGCAAGGGCGCTCAGCCAGTCGGACAACACCAGATAGGTGTCCGTATGCTTCACCCGCGTTTCGCCTGATGCTGTCAGAAGGGCGTCATCTACCAAGGCGGCCAGGGTGTCCGCGGCGGCGCGCACCCGTACGATCTGTGTTTGCGTCTGGGGATCCACCCGGTCGATCTCGACCAACCGCAATCCGCCAATCACATCCGACATGGCAGACCGGATATCATGGGATAGTTGCTGCAAGACCTCATGCATCTGAACCGAGGGCTCAGCGGCGGACGAGGAAAGGGCATCGGGATCTGGATCGGCGACCAAAGGCGGCATCTCACTCACGATTTGTGGATCTATCGTAGAGGATTTGCCCGTGCCGATCCATGCCGCACGCCAGATCGTTCGCAAACGTCTTGTTCTTGCAACGCTTCTGTCAGACCGACGAGGGCTGAGCTCTCCACCGCTTATCCACAAGACACCGCACAGGTGGCGCGGTCAGCTGTAGTGGCTGACCGGCGTTCCGGCGAGGGCCGAGATGTTGAGCAAGCCGCGCGCAGTAATCGACGGCGTGACGATATGGGCGCGGTTTCCCATCCCCATGAGAATCGGGCCAACTTCCAATCCATTCGCGCGCGTTTTCAGGATGTTGCGCGTGGCACCCGCCGCGTCGGTCGACGCGAATACAAGTGCGTTCGCCACCCCGTCCAGACGACAATCGGGAAAGACCCTCGCGCGCAACTCGGCATCCAAGGCGCTATCGACATGCATTTCGCCTTCGTAGATGAAGTCCTGCGGCGTGCTGTCCAATATCTCCAGCGCCGCGCGCATCCGCCGCCCACTGTCACTGTCAAGGTTCCCGAATTGGCTCCCGGAACAAAGTGCGATCTTGGGCTCTACTCCGAAACGGCGGATGTGGCGGGCGCAGGCCACCGTCGTTTCCGCGATCTGTTCCGGCGTTGGCGTCGGGTGCACCTGCGTGTCGCCGATGAACAGCGGGCCATCCTCAAGGATCATGAGGCTCAGCGCGCCGATGGGATGCAGATCCTGGCGGCCAAGCACGCAGCTGACGTAATTCAGATGCCATAGATATTGGCCAAACGTGCCGCAAATCAGGCTGTCGGCCTCACCGCGATGCACCATTACGGCGCCAATGGCAGTTGTATTCGTCCGCATGATCGCGCGCGCCAGATCGGGGGAGACGCCGCGCCGGGCCATCAGCCCATGATACGTCTCCCAATAATCCCGATAGCGGGGATCGTTTTCCGGGTTCACCAAGGCAAAATCCTCACCCGGGCGGATCACCAACCCGGCCCGTTCAATCCGCGCCTCAATCACTTCGGGTCGACCAATCAGGATCGGACGGTCGGTGGTTTCCTGCAAGATTGCCTGCGCGGCGCGCAGAACGCGTTCGTCTTCTCCTTCGGCAAAAACGATCGACCGCTCCGCCGTCGCTGCGGCATCGAAGACAGGGCGCATGATGAAAGCCGACTTGAAGACGGACTGGTTCAGCTTGGCCTTATAGGCCGCGACATCCTCCAAGGGCCGTGTTGCCACGCCTGTGGCCATCGCGGCCTCGGCAACCGCGCCAGCAACCACGGCGATCAGGCGGGGATCGAACGGCTTGGGGATCAGGTAATCGGCTCCGAACGTCAGCTGTTCGCCCTTATAGGCCGCCGCGGCTTCGGCTGAGGTGGTGGCGCGGGCCAATTCGGCGATGCCATCGATGCAGGCCAATTGCATCGCATCGTTGATCTCCGTCGCGCCAACGTCCAGCGCGCCCCGGAAGATGAATGGAAAACACAGGACGTTGTTGACCTGGTTGGGAAAATCGCTGCGTCCGGTGGCAATAATCGCATCGGGGGCAACAGCGCGGGCCGCGTCGGGCAGAATTTCGGGCGTCGGGTTGGCCAGCGCAAAGATGATGGGCCGGTTGGCCATCTTTGCCACCATGTCCGGCGTCAGTACGCCGGGCCCAGACAAGCCAAGGAACAGATCCGCGCCGTCGATCACATCATCCAGCGTCTTGGCGTCGCTGCCTTGCGCGTAGGCGTCCTTCTGCGGGGTCGAATTGCCCCGGCCCTCATGGACAAGACCGTCGATATCGCACAGCCAGACGTTGTCGCGCTTCACCCCAAGCTTCAGGAGCATGTTGAGGCAGGCGATTCCGGCCGCGCCTCCGCCGGTGGAGACAACCTTGATATCCTCGAACCGTTTCTTGGCCACGCGTAACGCGTTGGTCGCAGCGGCCCCCACGACGATGGCAGTGCCGTGCTGGTCATCATGGAAGACCGGAATACCCATCCGCTCCCGGCACAATTGTTCAACGATAAAACAATCAGGCGCCTTGATGTCTTCAAGGTTGATCGCACCAAAGGTCGGCTCCAGCGCGCACACGATATCCGCAAGCTTTTCGGGGTCCGGTTCATCCAGCTCGATGTCGAAGCAATCGATATTGGCGAATTTCTTGAAAAGGACGGCCTTGCCCTCCATCACCGGTTTGGAGGCAAGCGCGCCGATATTGCCCAGACCCAGAACTGCCGATCCGTTCGTAACCACCGCGACCAGATTGCCGCGAGCCGTATAGCGTGCAGCGTCAGTGGGATCGGCCTTGATTTCAAGACAGGCCTCGGCCACGCCGGGTGAATAGGCGCGGGCCAAATCGCGGCCGTTGGCCAAGGGTTTGGTTGCGCGGATCTCCAGCTTCCCGGGGCGCGGGTACTCATGATAATGCAGCGCCGCCTCGCGCAGCCCATCCTGCTTGTCGTCGCTCATCTTGTCTCCCGCCCTAATTGTTTAACGCTGAACATTCCCTATCACGGGGCAGGGACCGTGCCCCTGCGACACCGCGCGTCGCCCTTATTGGAACTGCTCACGCAGCAAACGCTCTTCCAGCCCATGGCCCGGATCGAACAGGATCCTATGCTCCACCGACGGTTCCGACCGGATCTCGACAGATGCCACCCCCTTCACCGACCGGCTATCGGCATCTGCCATGACGGGGCGTTTGGGTGCCTCCACCACCTCGATCCTGACAATAGCCGATTTCGGCAGCAGCGCCCCGCGCCAGCGACGGGGCCGAAAAGCCGCTACCGCCGTCATCGCCAGAACGTCCGCCCCGATCGGCAGAATGGGCCCGTGGGCCGAGTAATTGTAGGCGGTCGATCCTGCCGGTGTGCTGATCAACGCGCCATCGCAGACCAGTTCTTCCATCCGTAATTTGCCATCGACAAAGATCTTCAGCTTTGCCGCCTGCGGCCCCGCGCGCAGCAGGCTTACCTCGTTGATCGCCAGCGCATCGACGACGCTACCGTCAACGCAGACCGCGCGCATGTGCAGCGGGTTGATCACCGCCTCTTCCGCCGCTTCAAGCCGTGCGATCAGATCGTCTTCGCCGTAGCCATTCATCAGGAACCCAACGGTGCCCCGGTTCATGCCATAGACCGGCGCGGGCAGACCTTGGGTGCCATGCAGGGTTGACAACATGAAGCCGTCGCCGCCCAGGGCCACTATCACATCCGCCTCGCCGGGCGCGAAACTGCCATAGCGCGCCTCAAGCGCGGCCTTGGCCTCCTGGGCCAGCGGCGTATCGGACGCCATGAACGCGATGTTACGCGCGGCGGGCATGAAACGCCCCTTCCAATCAGTCAGTTACCCGACCGACCATTGCCCGCGCCTGTGGGAAACACAATCCCACATGGGCAACATGGGGCCGTCCCCCTGCCGCTTTTCACCGGGACAGCGCCGCAATCCGGGCTTTCCCGAAAGGCTGATCTGGCCTACATCGCAAGCCATATTGTTGTTCGCCATGGCAAGGAGAGGCCCATGAACGCCCCCCATCGTGATGAAGGCTTCTTCACCGAAGCGCTGGAAACACGCGACCCAGAGATCTTTGCGGCTACCCGGCAGGAGCTGGGGCGCCAGCGCGACGAGATCGAGCTGATCGCCTCCGAAAACATCGTCTCAGCGGCCGTGATGGAAGCCCAGGGCGGTGTCATGACGAACAAATATGCCGAGGGCTATCCGGGCCGCCGCTACTACGGTGGATGCCAATATGTCGATATCGCCGAGCAGCTGGCGATTGACCGCGCCAAACAGCTTTTCGGGTGTGACTTTGCCAATGTGCAGGCGAATTCCGGCTCGCAGGCGAACCAGGGCGTGTTCACCGCACTCTTGCAGCCCGGCGATACGATCCTCGGGATGAGCCTCGATGCGGGCGGTCACCTGACCCACGGCGCCAAGCCCAATCAGTCGGGCAAATGGTTCAATGCTGTTCAGTATGGCGTGCGTCAGCAGGACATGGAGATCGACTATGACCAGATCGCCGAATTGACGGCCGAGCACAGGCCGAAAATGCTCATCGCCGGCGGCTCCGCCATTCCCCGGATCATCGATTTCGCAAAAATGCGCGAGATTGCAGACAGCGTTGGCGCGTATCTTCTGGTGGACATGGCCCATTTCGCGGGGCTGGTGGCGAGCGGCCATTACCCCTCGCCCTTTCCGCACGCCCACGTCGCCACGACCACGACCCACAAGACACTGCGCGGCCCCCGCGGCGGCATGATCCTGACCGACGACGAAGCCATCGCGAAGAAGGTCAACTCGGCCATCTTCCCGGGCATTCAGGGTGGCCCCCTGATGCATGTGATCGCCGCCAAGGCTGTTGCGTTTGGTGAAGCTCTGCGCCCCGGTTTCAAGGATTACCAGTCGCAGGTGATCGCCAACGCGCAGGCACTGGCCGATCAATTGATGAAGGGCGGGCTTGATATCGTCACCGGCGGCACCGATACCCACCTGATGCTGGTGGACCTGCGCCCCAAGGGTGTGAAGGGCAACGCGACCGAAAAGGCATTGGGCCGCGCCCACATTACCTGCAACAAGAACGGCATTCCGTTCGACACGGAGAAGCCAATGGTGACGTCGGGCATCCGCCTTGGCTCACCGGCGGGCACCACCCGGGGGTTCGGCGAGCCTGAATTCCGCCAGATCGCCGATTGGATCGTGGAGGTTGTGGATGGCCTCGCCGCCAACGGCGAAGACGGCAACGATGCGGTCGAAGCGAAAGTGCGGGCCGAGGTTCAGGCGCTGTGCGACAAGTTCCCGATTTATCCGTCGCTCTAGCCGATCCACACGCCGAAACAGCGTCCGAGGCTTCCCGGCCTTGGGCGCTTTTCCGTTAGCCGCACCCATAGAACCCGCCCCAATCTTCAGATAAATTGAGCAATAGGCGCTGATCGGGTCGTCTATCCGGCATCGGCGTCGCCACCCGAGGTCCGCCAAGGTCCGACATCTCAACCTATCAAGCAGACACCACTCAGCTTTTCTGACCGACCTGTTCCAAAAGCAGGCGGATCATGGTCTTCAACTGCGCGCCGGGCACACCGGAGATCCGGTTTTCCAGGCCCAGAAGGACAATCCCGTGCACGCTGGAAAACAGCGTCCGCGTCATCAGGTCCAGCTGCACATCATCGAAATCGGGGAAAATCTCGGCCAATGGCGCCGTGATATACGCAAACAGCTGCGCCATCGCCTGCGCGTACCAGTTCGGCACCGGGCCGTCGCTGCGCATCTCCACATCAAAGAGCGCGCGCCAGAGTTTCGGATGGTCACCCGCGAATGCCAGATAGGCATGGGACATTGCGATCAGGCGATCATTGGGCGTGTCGCCCTGCCCCTGTGTGACAACTGCCCCAACAGCCGCGCCCAAACGGGTGAAGGTCCGCCCGTTCACCTCCAGGGTCAGGGCGTGCATATCCTCGAAATGCGTATAAATCGCGCCGACAGCGCACCCGGCCTGTTTCGCCAACTCCCGTGCCCGAAGCGAGGCCAACCCGTCGGCCGCGATCTGCGCTTCTGCCAGATCCACCAGCTTTTCGCGCAATGCGGCCTTTCTCGCCTCAACTTTACCTGCCATCGGACTCCCCGCCCTGAACGCCGTTCAAGGCCCTATCAAATCTGTCGAGGTAAGGAAAACCCTCCGTACGGCTGGCCACTTTCTGCGCAACACCCCCGCTCAACGACGTATTGTTGCAGTGCAGCACAGCACATGGCAATTTGCACTTCCGAAGAGAGTACCTAAATACCCCTACTGGCAGGGCAAGCTGCCGATGGTTAACCGACACGCCTGACCCGAAAAGATTCAATTTTAACAAAATCCTGCGAGACCTGGACCGGACCCATGCACGCCACATCGTCCCTTCCCGAGATCACACCAAACTACCGCCAAGATGCGGAGCGAGAGATTCGTCGTTTTGTCCGCGATTGGACGAAGCGTGATGATCGCTTGGCCGCGCTGAGCTATTTCGGCACGTTCGCAGTCTACTTTCTGACGCTCACGCTGGCCGTAATGGCTTGGCCGCTCTGGTGGCTTGTCGTACCGCTGATCATCGTCAACGCCTTTGCCGGCGTTCGGCTTTACGTATTGCAGCATGATACCGGCCATAATTCGCTGTTTTCCACCAGCCGCCTGAATACCTTGGCGGGTCATGGGCTCAGCATCTTTACCCTGACGCCCTTCAACGTGATGCAGTTCAACCACAACGAACATCACAGCCACCTCGGCAATCTCGACGAGCGCGACACGACCGAGATTTTCACCATGACCCTGCGCGAATGGCGCGCCGCCGGGTTCTGGAAACGGCTTTACTATCGTCTCTATCGCAACCCACTCCTTATGATCCCCGTCGGGGGATTGTTCACATACGTGTTGGCCTATCGGTGGCCCAAGAACTCGCTGCGCATCGCGCCTTTCAAGGTGCTCGCCCATAATCTCGGGATTGTGGCCTGGGTGGTTGCGATCTGGTTTCTGGCCGGAACACCGGGGCTGATCATCTATGCGGGCACGGTCTTCACGGCCGGGTGTATCGGCGTGTTCCTCGTCTACCTGCAGCATAATTTCGAAGACACCTGGTGGGACCGCAAACCGGAGCTGAACGCCGCGCGCGCGGCGCTGCAAGGATCATCGGCGCTGGATCTGGGCTGGTGGTTTGATCTGGCGGTGGCCAACATCACCTACCACGACATCCACCACTTCAACGCCAATATCCCAAGCTACCGCCTGCGGGTCTGCCACCGCGCCCTGCGCAAACATTACGAGGTGCAGACGATCGGCTGGCGGGAAGCGTTCCGGTCCTTCACGCTCAAATTATGGGATGAGGATCAGGAACGTCTTGTGCCGTTCCCCGCCGAAGATCGTGGTTTCGTCCCGGCGATCCCGGCGGAATGACCACTTCGATCTGAGCACTCATCAGCGGTAGTGCGGTTTGCCGGGCGGCTCCGTATGGAGCGCCACGCAAAACGTCGTGGTCTCGCCTACCCCGCCGTCACCGACTTTCGGACCATATCCCAATAGATCGTCTCAACGTCGCCACGTGACAGCCGTCCACCATCGCGAAACCAGGTCGTCACGCCCGTCAGCATGGAAATCAGGCCCATCGTGGCCAGTTTCGGGTCTGGCACCTCGAACACACCCTCTGCCACGCCGTCCCGCAAGACCGCTTCCAACCGGTTCTCGTAGTCCCGCCGCAGCCCTTCTATCACCGCGAAATTCTCCGGGCTCAGGTTGCGTAATTCCATATAGGCGATGAAGACGAGTTCGGGGCGATCCAGATGATAGCGGATGTGGTGGCGCGCGAAATCTTCGAGCTCACGCAGAGGACCACCGCCGGGCGGCGTCCAATCCTGCAAGAGATCGTGCAGGTGATCCCGCATCAACTCGAACAAAAGCGTCTGTTTGTCTGCTGTGTAGAGGTACAATGCCCCGGCCTGCACGCCTACCTCCGCCGCGATCTGACGCATGGAGACCGCCGCAAACCCGTGTCGGGCGAACAGGCGCAAAGCCGCATCACGCACTTTCGGGCCGGTGGTTCCGGCGTGACTGCCCTGGGTTCGTGCCATGCATCGCAGCGTATCTGAACGAGCGTTCAATTCAAGGCTCCCCTGTACAGCAGATATGGACTTGGCCCCATGGCCCGCGCTACCCATGTGGCATGCGTCATGCTGCCTGCCTCCTCGCGATTCTATCCGTCGCCGCCTGCGCGCCTGGAATGCCGGACCTGCATGATCGCCTGAGCGCCGAGGCACGCGCGGCTGACTACCCGGCGCTGGTGCCACTTGGCCCACTTCTTGCGCAATCCGAGGCACCAGTGGCGCGGAGCGCGGCTGGCGAAGGGGCCAGCCTTGAGGCCCGCGCCGCCGATCTGCGCCGCCGCGCGGCGTGGCTGCGCAATATGGCCCTCTGAACCAGAGCCCCACGTTGCAGCCCCTTTGCGAAGCCGCTAAACGGGCGCCAAGACATTCAGCCGTCCGGAGAGCCCACAAATGAGTGACCCGATCCGCCTTGGCATTGCCGGGCTTGGCACCGTGGGTGTCGGTGTCGTGAAGATCGTCCAGCGCCATGCGTCCCTTCTGGGTGCGCGCACCGGACGAGCGATCACGATTTCAGCCGTCTCCGCCCGCTCGCGCGACAAGGATCGCGGCATCGATCTGGGCGATTATGCGTGGGAGGATGATCCCGTCGATCTCGCCCAACGCGCCGATGTGGATGTGTTTGTCGAATTGATGGGCGGCGATGAAGGCCCGGCCAAAGACGCGACCGAAGCGGCTCTGAACGCGGGCAAGGATGTGGTCACGGCCAACAAGGCGATGCTGGCCCATCACGGCCAGGCGCTGGCGGAACTGGCGGAAACCAAGGGCGTGTCGCTGCGCTATGAGGCCGCTGTGGCCGGGGGCATCCCGGTGATCAAATCGCTCATGGAGGGGTTGGCCGGCAACCGGATCACCCGCGTGATGGGGGTGATGAATGGCACCTGCAATTACATCCTGACCCGTATGGATGAAGACGGCCTCAGCTATCAAGAGGCCTTTGATGAGGCGGACGGGTTGGGCTTTCTGGAGGCGGATCCGAACTTGGATGTGGGCGGCATAGATGCGGGCCACAAGCTAGCGATCCTCGCCTCCATCGCCTTCGGCACCCAAGTGGCCTTCGGAGACATGCGGCTTGATGGGATCGGCAAGGTCTCCATCGACGATATCCGTCGCGCGGGTGATCTGGGGTACAAGATCAAACTGCTTGGCGTGGCGCAGATGACGGGCCGCGGCCTGGAGCAGCGCATGACGCCCTGCCTTGTGCCCGCAACGTCCCCGCTCGGTCAGTTGGTGGGTGGCACGAACATGGTCGTGATCGAGGGCGATGCCGTCGATCAGGTTGTGCTGCGCGGCCCCGGCGCTGGCGAAGGCCCTACAGCATCGGCGGTCATGGGCGACATCTGCGATATTGCGCGTGGCCTGCGCCTGCCCGTCTTCGGCCAGCCCGCCGAAACTCTGGTGCCCGCGACGCCCGCCAACGCCGAAAGCCCGGCCTGTTTCTACCTTCGGATGGAACTGGTCGACAAACCCGGGGCCTTAGCCAAGGTTGCCACGGCGCTGGGGGAAAACGGCATCTCCATTGACCGGATGCGCCAGTATGATCATGCGGAGGGCACAGCGCCCGTCCTGATCATAACGCACAAATCCGCCCGACCCGATCTTGACGCCGCCTTGGCCGCACTCCCCGCCACCGGCGTCGTCTCGGCTGAACCGGTGGCCCTGCGCATCGAGGATGTCTAAGGCACGGCGCGCCCATGGCTGAGCCTATCCTCGGCCCTCTCCTGATCCTGGATCAGATCGCCAATGGACGGTTGCATCTGGCGG
The DNA here is from genome assembly GCA_947491935.1 of uncultured Roseicyclus sp. GTDB lineage: Bacteria > Pseudomonadota > Alphaproteobacteria > Rhodobacterales > Rhodobacteraceae > Gymnodinialimonas. Next base: position 906,864 of record CANLLF010000002.1, on the reverse strand, counting down.
CTATCTTCGTGGCACCACCGGGACAGACCCCCGGCCCCGTGCAGACGCAGGACGATACAGTCATGCCGACCCTGTTGGCGGATTACGGCAGTCACCTCATTTTCAGGGCACGGTTTCACCTGCCTGCCGACGCGCCGTCCGACTATGACTGGAACGACACGCGACACGAGGTGGCCAGTGATGTCACTGGTGATCTGCGGATCGCCTATGCGTCGTGCAATGGCGAAGAGCATGGCGATCTGGACCGGGATGAGACCGAGCGCAACGCGATGTGGGCACGTCTGGCCGCGCAACATCGGGAGGCCCCGTTCGCACTCCTTCTCCATGGCGGCGACCAGATTTACGCCGATGAGGCAACACTCGGCCATCCGCTTAGCGAGGACTGGCCCGATCGCATCCCGAAGGACCCCCTGCCCAACGACCTCGATGACCTGCGCCAGCATCTGCGCGCGCGGTTTCTGGACCGATATCTGTCACAACTGGCCCACAAGGATTATGCGTGGTTGATTGCGCGCGTGCCGTCGCTGGCGCAGTGGGACGATCACGACATCTGCGACGGCTGGGGCTCCCTGCGCCGCTCCCGCACCTATTCACCTGTGGGACAGACCCTTTTTGAGGTGGCGAAGGAGGCCGCGCTTGTCTTCCAGCACGGCACCGTGGCGGGTGATCTTCCGCCCCGGTTCACCGATCCCGAGGGCTACCATCTGGGATGGGAGGTTGAGGCCCCCGGCCTGCGCCTGATCGCGCCGGATCTGCGGTCGGAGCGGACTCGCCGGCAGGTCATGAGCGATGAGGCATGGTCGGCTCTTGAAGGGCAGGCTCGTGCGGAATTTGACGGCCGCACGCTGATCCTGTCGTCCGTGCCTCTCCTCGGGCCGCGTCTGTCCATTCTGGAAACGATCATGGTCCTGACCCCCAGGATGCAGAAATACGAGGACGACCTGCGCGACCAATGGCAAAGCCGGGCCCACCGTGCGTCGTGGCAGCGGGCCTTGCGGCTGATGGACCAGATGCAGAGCAGGCCAGCCCATGATGTCACGATTCTGTCTGGTGAGATCCATCTTGCCACTCACGCGACGATGGCCACATCGGGCACGCCACTGCACCAACTCGTCGCCTCCGGCGTCACGCACCGCGCGCCGCCCAAGGTCTGGGCCCGCGCCCTGCATTATCTGGCCGCCCTGGGCGAGGCGCCCCTGCCCGGTCACCGGATCCGGATACATCGGATTCCCGGCCACCGCCTTCGTTATGTCGCGGAACGCAACGCGCTGATCCTGAGACGCGAGGGCGACACATGGCAGGCGATCTGGAACTTCGAGGAGACCGGCCCCACCGCGCCGCTCCCGATCTGACCAGACGCAGGTGTTAGCGCCCACAGGCTTGCCGCCCCTTGCCGTGGCCGCTAAGGCAAAGGTCAACAAACACCGGAAGAGGCAGGGACACTTCATGGCCAAGACCGATTTCAACGACCGCTTGCTTTCGCTGGGGCTGGCCCGTGTGTCCGAGGCGGCAGCGATTGCGTCTGCCCTCTGGATCGGGCGTGGCGATGAGAAGGCCGCCGACCAGGCTGCCGTGAACGCCATGCGCGAACAGCTCAACCGCCTTGATATCAAAGGCGTTGTTGTGATCGGTGAAGGCGAACGGGACGAAGCGCCGATGCTCTATATCGGCGAAGAGGTTGGCAGCGGCGCGGGCCCGGACGTCGACATCGCGCTGGATCCGCTGGAAGGCACCACGCTGACCGCCAAGGACATGCCAAATGCCCTGACCGTGATTGCCATGGGCCCGCGCGGGTCGATGTTGCATGCGCCCGACGTTTACATGGAAAAACTCGCAATTGGGCCGGGATATCCCGACGGCATCGTCTCGCTGGATCAGACACCGGGGGAACGCGTTCGCCTTTTGGCCGCAGCCAAGCAATGCACGCCGTCCGATATCACCGTCTGCGTACTCGACCGCCCGCGCCATGAGGATATGATCGCGGAGTTGCGCAAAACCGGGGCTGCGATCCGCCTGATCACCGATGGCGACGTCGCTGGCGTCATCCATTGCGCGGAGTCCGAAAAAACCGGCATCGACATGTATATGGGGCTGGGTGGCGCGCCCGAAGGGGTTCTGGCCGCCGCCGCGCTGAAGTGCATGGGTGGGCAGATGTGGGGCCGCCTGACCTTCCGCAACGATGATGAAAAAGGCCGGGCCGCGAAGGCAGGTATCGAGGATCTGGATCGGATCTATTCCCGCGACGATATGGTGACGGCCGATGTGATCTTCGCCGCCACCGGCGTCACCGATGGCTCCATCCTGCCCGGCATCCGCCGTGAGCCCACGCACCTGACGACGGAGACGATCCTGATGCGCTCCAAGACGGGCTCCGTGCGGCGGATGAGTTACCGCAACCCGCGCAGTTGATATGACCTCCGCGCTGATCCTGATCGATATCCAGCAAGGCTTCGACGATCCGGTTTGGGGCGCCCGCAACAATCCGGGCGCAGAAGGCAACGCCGCCCGCCTCTTGGCCGCCTGGCGCGGATTTGCCGCCCCGATTTGCCATATCCGGCATGTTTCGGTGGAGCCCGGCAGCCCACTTGGTCCCGGCGAGGGCACGCGTTTCAAACCCGAGGTTGCGCCACGGGACGGGGAACCGATTTTCGAGAAATCGGTCAATTCCGCCTTCATCGGCACCGAGCTGGAACATCACTTGGCCCATTCCAGCGTCGGCGATCTGGTGATCTGCGGGCTGACCACGCCCCATTGCGTCTCCACCACCACACGCATGGCTGCGAATTTGGGGTTCAACGTCCGTCTTGCCCATGACGCCTGCGCGGCCTTCGCCTCCAACGCACAAACCGACTGGGCTCAGAACGTGGCCCCGATGGACTCTCAGGCAATCCACGAGACGGCGATCAACCACCTCCACGGTGAATTTGCCCGCGCGATGAGCACCGACGCCATCCTGAACGAGGGGCCATGAGCTTTCTCGGGGTCGACACCTCCCTGACCGGGCGGCGCTGGGTTGGACCGTCCGATGCCGTCTCCCGGCAAGCGGAGGCGCTGATGCAGCGGGCGGGCCTGGAGCCTGCCGTGGCCGCCATCCTGGCCCGTCGCGGCGTGGCCCCTGAAGACGCCGCTGGGTTCCTGGCCCCCGCCCTGCGCGATCTGCTGCCCGATCCGATGCGCCTGAAGGATATGGAGCCCGCCGCCGAACGGATCGTGGCCGCCGCCCGAACCGGCGAACGCGTCGCGATCTTCGCGGATTATGACGTTGATGGCGGCTCGTCCGCCGCACTGCTGATTTGGTGGCTGCGCGACTTGGGCCGGCAGGCCACGCTCTATGTGCCCGACCGGATCGACGAAGGCTACGGCCCGAATGACGAGGCCATGGCGGCGCTGGCGGCCGAACACGATCTCATCATTTGCGTGGATTGCGGAACGTTGTCCCACGGCCCCATTGCCGCCGCCGGAGCGGCTGACGTGATCGTGCTCGATCACCATTTGGCCGCTGCCGACCTGCCCGATTGCGTAGCCGTCGTGAACCCGAACCGACAGGATGAGCCTCGGGACCTCGGCCATCTCTGCGCCGCTGGCGTTGTGTTCCTTGTTCTGGTGGATGCCAATCGCCGCCTGCGCGCGGCTGGGGTAAAAGGCCCGGATCTGATGGCGCTGCTGGATCTGGTGGCGCTGGCCACGGTCGCCGATGTGGCGCCGCTTATCGGCGTGAACCGCGCCCTTGTCCGTCAGGGCCTTGCTGTCATGGCGCGCCGCCAGCGGCCCGGCCTTGTGGCGTTGGCAGACGTCGGTAGGCTCGACCGGGCACCAACCTCCTATCATCTGGGCTTTGTCTTGGGTCCGCGTGTCAATGCGGGTGGGCGGATCGGGACCGCAGATCTCGGTGCGCGCTGCCTGAGCACCGACAACCCCACCGAGGCGCAGGCTCTGGCTGAAAAACTCGACAGCCTCAACACCGACCGACGCGACATCGAACAGCGGGTGCGCGAGGCCGCCCTCGCCCAGGCTGATGCCCGCGGGCTTGATGCCCCCCTAATCTGGGCCGCCGAAGATGGCTGGCATCCCGGCGTTGTCGGCATCGTGGCCTCCCGCCTCAAGGATCATGCCCGCCGCCCTGCCATCGTGATCGGCTTTGACGGGGATGACGGCAAAGGCTCCGGTCGCTCCGTCGCCGGGGTGGATCTTGGCGCATCGATCCAGAAACTCGCCGCGGAGGGTCTGATCCAGAAGGGCGGCGGACACAAGATGGCCGCCGGTCTGTCGCTGTCGCGCGCGCAACTGGAGCCCGCCATGGCCCGCCTGTCGGATTTGCTGGCCAAACAGGGCGCGGGCGAAGGCGGACCGGCCGATCTGCGCCTCGACGGCGCCCTGATGCCCGAGGCCGCGACGGCGGAGCTGATCGAAAAGATAGAAGCCGCCGGACCCTACGGAACTGGCGCGCCCGCACCCCGCTTTGCCCTTCCCGCAATGCGGATACGCCACACCCGTCCGGTCGGCGAAGGCCACCTGAAACTGACGCTCAGCGATGGCGGACCGGTGAGCATGGAGGCGATCTGCTTTGACGCCGTGCGCCTCGGGCTCGATGCGCTGCAATCCCACAATGGCCGCCCCGTTCATGTCGCCGGCAAGGTCGAGCTGAACCACTGGCAAGGCCGCGCGCGTGTCCAGCTGCGCCTCGACGATGCCGCCTGGGCCGAGTAGCTCATTTTCCGAAAGAATCCGCTTGAACCATCGCGCCGGTTTTCTTAGACACCCCTCACCGCCAAGCGCGGCCCGTTCGTCTATCGGTTAGGACGCCAGGTTTTCAACCTGGAAAGAGGGGTTCGATTCCCCTACGGGCTGCCACTTCTCTAAAATAATACCCGATTTCATTGACTTGCGACGCGAAAGTGTCCCACCGCCATGGTGCGGGGCAAAAAGTGGGACACTTTTTGCGTTTTGAGCAGGCTGTGTGAGCTTTTGAAACGCGCTAGCGGCCCGCAGTTTTTGCGACGCACCCTTAGTGTAGCGCGTTACTTCTTTCGATGTCTGGTGGCCGGTTATGGCCATAATTTCGAATTCGCTGCATCCAAGTTCAGCCAGTCGCGCGGCAGCTGCTTTTCTCAACCCGTGGACAGAACAGTTTTTGAGCCCTGCTTCGTCACACCACTTGCGGAAACGGTTGCCGAAACCTGCCGCCGTGAACGACTTGCCGTAGCCGTTCACTAGGAAGGTCGTTTCTCCGACCCGTTCAGTGTTGAGATGCCGTTGGAGCTCAGGGATGATTGGAATTTCAAGGCTGATTGGATGGTTGTTCCGTCCTTTCTGCTGGATGAAGACCAACCAAAGAACACCGGCATCATCTTCGCGCAGATGGTTCCAACCGAAACGGACAAGGTCAGAACGGCGCTGCCCGGTATAGAGTGCCAAAGCCAGGGCAAGCCTCGCCATGCTACCGAAAGGGTGAATCCGCTCGAAGGCCTCAATCTCTTCAAGGCTCCAGGAATGATACCCTTGCGGGTTTGTATTCAGGTACTCGACCTGTGCTGCTGGATTGTTGTCATGGAGATCGTAGCGAACTGCAAACCGGAAAAGCTGACGCATCGTCTTGATCATCGTATTGGCCGCAGAGGGCGTGTTTAGCATCTCGTCGCGACGCATACGCAGATGCCTCGGCAAGAGCTTGGCATAAGGCTTTTCGCCATCGCAATGATTGTGGCAGAACCGTTCGAGGATCGAACGTCGGGATCGACGTGTTGAGGGGTCGAGTTGCCGATACATAGGCGACTTGAAGTACTGCGTACAAAGCCATCGGAGCGTACCGGGCTGCCCCACCTTTGCTCCTGATCCATTATTCGTCCTCGGTTTGCTTGCCTTATCCGTCGCCGCTTGTTGGTAGTCGGTCAGGAATTGAGGCGAACCGACCGGGCCGCGCAACCGGATCTTGGGATTGCCCTTGCGCCGATAGTAGATTCGAACGTTACCGTGACGGTCGGTGTCTTCGACCACATATTTCATCCGGCGCATTTTCATTCGGGCATGGCCTTCACAATTCCCAAGGGTTGTTCTCCACCTTACAACCGCCTTCAAGAAGGTCGAAAGCACGATCAATATGACGACGGTCCCAGACGCGGCGTCCATCAATACGCTTGGGCTCTGGCATGCGCCCGTCTGCGACCATGGTATCGAACTTCGATACACCTACGCCAATGTACTCAGCCGCTTCCGCTCTGGAAAGGCCGCGCCGTTCCGGTGGCTGGCAATAGCGGCCATAAGCGGTTTTCTGCTCCATGTTCCTTGGTCCAGTGTTCCGTCAATCACTACTTCAGACTGTATGCCCAACTCGCTGGCGTATAGACCCTGCCATTCGTCGAAGCGCAAAGACCAGCGTCGTCGCGCGGGTTTCGGACCCAGAGGAAGAGTTTGGCAGAGATTCCGTGACGGGTTTGGAGGTCGAGAGAGAGGCTTTCGGCCGCCCGTCGCGGAGGTTTCTTCATGAGTACCGAGATTATCGATGCCGGACGTGACATCAGCGGCGGCTACAAGGTGGATGTGTCGCGCGGCGAGAATGTGGATCGCGTGTCGTCCGAATGGTTCTCGCGACCTGATGACGAGCGGTATCTGTCGCTCGACGATCTGTTTGCCTCGGTCAAGGGTCGCGCGGAGCGGAGCCAGACGCGCATCGTGGAAAGCGCTGCGATCCGCGTCGAGGCCCATCGCGACAACCCCGAGAAGTTGGGGTTGATCTTGCCCGGAGCTGATGAGCCGATTGCGCCGACACATTGGAGCTTTGGCCAGCTTTCGAGCCTCGTCGGCGCGCCTGCCGCCTATTTGCGTCAACTGCCCGCGCCATTGGCGGGCATCAACCTGCAATATGGCCTGACCAACCACCGTGCCGAACAGATCAAGACACTGGAAACTGGCGACGGGCGGACGGAGCTCCGCGCCGTCACCGGCCCAGACTACGGGCGCATCTACGATCACGAGCTTGTCTCCGCCGTCCAGCGCATCGCGGGCAACGGCACCGGCGACACACGCTGGAAGGTGCCCGGTGTGCTCGATTGGTCGACCGGCATCTACAATCCGCGCGTCGATATCACCAAGGACACCACCACCCTTTACGCCTCGGACCGCGACGTCTTCCTGTTCTTGGTCGACGACCTGAACCCCATTGAGGCAGGGCTGCTGCCCGACGGCTCGCCAGACCTCTACTTCCGGGGCTTCTACTGCTGGAACTCGGAGGTCGGGGCCAAAACCCTCGGCATCGCCAGCTTCTACCTACGCGCAGTTTGCCAGAATCGCAATCTTTGGGGCGTCGAAGATTTCCAAGAGATCAACATCCGCCACTCGAAATACGCCGCGTCCCGCTTTGCACATGAGGCGGCCCCGGCGCTCACCCGCTTTGCCAACTCCTCGCCTGCCCCCTTCATCGACGGCATCCGGGCCTCCCGCGAGAAGATCGTCGCTCGGACAGACGAGGACAGGGAAGAATTCTTGCGCAAGCGCGGATTCTCGAAGGCGGAGACCGGTTGGATCGTCGAGACAGTATTGGCCGAGGAAGGCCGCCCGCCTGAGAGCGTCTTCGACTTCGTGCAGGGGATCACCGCCGTCGCCCGCTCGAAGCCGCAGCAGGATGCGCGGCTGGTGATGGAAGGCAAGGCGAAGGTGTTGTTGGAGAAAGCGTCCTAGCCGCCAACTGCCGGTGCGAGATTTTCCGGCACATCGCTCCTTAGAGGGAGAGGTGGGCCGGGTTTCCCATGACGGGTTTGGAGGTCGAGAGAGTGGCTCCCGGCTGGCCCGTCGCGGAGTAATCCCGATGACCAAGCAACAGAAAATCACCCTCAGTGCCTCGCGCGACATCCCCTTCAACAAGCTTATGCTCAGCCAATCCAACGTGCGCCACGTCAAGGCGGGCGTTTCGATCGAGGAACTGGCTGAGGACATTGCGCGGCGGACGCTGCTGGCCTCCATCACCGTGCGGCCCGTGCTGGACGACAGCGGCGCCGAGACCGGCATGTACACGATCCCTGCCGGCGGGCGGCGGTTCCGGGCGCTCGAGCTGCTCGTCAAGCAGAAGCGCATGAACAAGACAGCACTTGTCCCCTGCATCGTGCGCACCGGTGGGCTCGCCGAGGAGGACAGCCTCGCCGAGAACGTCCAGCGCGCGCCGCTGCATCCGCTGGATCAATTCCGCGCGTTTCAGGCGATGCGGGACAAGGGCCGCACGGAAGAAGAGATCGCCGCCGCGTTCTTCGTCTCGGCCAGCGTGGTCAAGCAGCGGCTGAAGCTCGCCGCGGTCGCGCCCTCGCTGCATGATGCTTACGCCGAGGAGGAAATGACGCTCGATCAGCTCATGGCCTTCACGGTCAACCCTGACCACGCGCGGCAGGAACAGGTCTGGGAGGCGTTGCAGCGGCACTATTCCAAGCAGCCCTACGAGATCCGCCGCATGCTGACCGAGGGCGCGGTGCGCGCCTCAGACAAGCGGGCGCAGTTCGTTGGGCTCGACAACTATGTCGAGGCCGGTGGCGACATTCTGCGCGATCTGTTCCAGCAGGACGATGGCGGCTGGCTGCAGGACGCCAGCTTGCTAGACGTCATGGTAGGCGAGAAACTGGCCGAGGAAGCTGAAATCATCCGGGCCGAGGGCTGGAAGTGGGTCGAGGTCGACACCGACTTTCCCTATGGGCACACCTTCGGCATGCGGCGCGTCCTTGGCGAAGCGGAACCGATGAGCGACGTTGAGGCCGCGGACTATCAGGCGCTGAAGGCCGAATACGATGCGCTCGAGGCCGAGCATGCCGAAGCGGATGAATTGCCCGAGGAGGTCGACGCGCGGCTTGGCAAGATCGAAACGGCGATGGAAGCGCTGCAGGACCGCCCAATCCGGTTCGAGGCGGAAGACCTGGCCCTAGCGGGCGCCTTCGTCAGCATCGACAGCTCTGGCCGGCTTCGCGTTGAGCGCGGCCATGTGTGCCCAGAAGACGAACCAGATGAAGAACTGGAAGAGACCAATAACGTCGATGCTGAAGCGTCGATTGGCGGAGATGCGGATGACTACGCCTCATCCGCCGTCGAAGACGAGGAAGAAGAAGACGGCCTCAAGCCCCTCTCCGACCGCCTTGTCATGGAACTGACGGCGCATCGCACACTGGCGCTGCGTAATGCGCTGGCGCAGGACCCGCAGGTCGCTTTCCTCGCAGCGCTCCATGCGATGACGCTTCCGCTGTTCTACCGCTACGGCCTCGACAGCTGCGTCGAGATCGAACCGCGCAACGCGGCCTTCGGGTCGCAGGTGCCGGGCCTCGGCGACACGGCTTATGCGCAGGCCATTGACCATCGGCACGAGACCTGGGCGCGGAACCTTCCCAAGGTGTCGGAGGACCTCTGGGAAGTGCTGACCGAGTTCGACAGCTGCAGTCGCGAGACACTGTTTGCTCATTGCGTTGCGATGAGCGTCAATGCCGTCCACGATCCCTACCAGCGTCGCCCCCGGGCGATCGCGCATGCGGATGTGCTTGCCGGGACCGTTGGCCTCGATATGGCCAAGACGGGCTGGGTCGTAACCGGCGACAGCTATCTGGGCCGCGTGACCAAGGCGCGTATCCTTGAGGCTGTCCATGAAGCGAAAGGCGAAGACGCCGCCGACCGCATCTCAGGCCTCAAAAAGCTGGAGATGGTCACTGCCGCAGAGGACCTGCTTGCGGGCAGCGGCTGGTTGCCAGAACCACTGCGCACGCCGCCGCTGCCGGAGGACGACGTTCCAGAGTTCGAACTCGTCGACACCGTCGATGAATCGGCTTCGGAAGTTGATCCCGACATCGGCGAAGCGCAATCGGCGGAAGACGGCGGCGAACCGGCTATCGGAGATTCCGATGTGTCGGGCGAGAATGATCTCGTCACCAAAGACGCCTTCGCCAAGACTGCTGCTGAGTGACACATCCGGTGGGTCGGGCCTGAACCATCCCCCAGGCCGCCCAATCCGCCGGACACCTTGGGCCCATCGGAAACGATGGGCCCTTTTTCCATCCTTAATGAGGAGAGGAGGCATCGATGGAGAGCCCTGCAAGAGTTATCGCCTGCAGTTTGGCTGCAAATGCGGAGGCCGTCTGTCGTCACTACCTGTCGAACGGCCGCAGGCATGGGCAATACTGGATGGTCGGCAATGTCGAGAACACGCCCGGGCACAGCCTCTACGTCCGGCTGACGGGTCCGACATACGGTGCCGGTGCAGCCGGCAAGTGGTCGGATGCCGCCACGGGCGAGCATGGCGACCTTCTCGATCTGATCGGCGCTGCCATGCAGATCACTGCGTTGAAGGATACGATGGAAGAAGCGCGACGGTTCCTTGGGCTCCCAAGACCCCCAACTCAGACAAAAGAAAGTGCTCCCGCTAAGCGCGGATCGACGACGGCCGCCCATCGGCTCTGGAGGATGGGGCAACCGGTCGAGGGCACTCTGGGCGAACGATATCTGGAGAAGCGTGGGCTGGTGGGTATGGCGCAAACCCGTGCCCTGCGGTTCCATCCGAGCTGCTTCTACTGGCGCGAGGGCCATCCGCCTCTGGAGCCCCTGGAGACATGGCCCGCCCTTCTGGCGAAAGTCACCGATCTGGAGGGTCGTCTGACCGGTCTGCACCGGACTTGGCTCGATCCGGCTACGGCTCTAAAAGCCCCTGTCGTCCCGCCCCGGAAAGCTATGGGTAACCTCCTCGGCAATGGGGCCCATATGGGTGATGCCGTCGGTATCATGGCAGCAGGCGAAGGGCTGGAGACGATGCTTTCGCTACGTCTGGCTTTGCCTGACCTGGCTGTCGTCGCCGCTCTCTCGGCAAACCACCTCTCGGTACTCAAACTCCCGAAGACCCTGCGCCGCCTGTATGTTGCCGTCGACAATGACCCGGCAGGACGTAGTGCGGCGACGTCTCTTGCAGACCGGTCCACAGACCAAGGAATCGAGGTCATTCAGCTCTCCCCGCGCCTCAGCGATTTCAACGACGATCTGCGCGACTTCGGGCTCGATGATCTACGCGCCCATCTCCACCCTCAACTGGCGCCTGAAGATGCTGCCATCCTCCTCGACCCGATCCCAGATTGATCAGGTCCGACGCCTCGGCCAACTCCGTTCCCGGCGAAGGAGCCGCGCCTGCAGGCCTTCCGAGAGCGGGCGAGACGGAGCAGAGGCTGGACAGGCCCGCAACGGCAAGCCGTCCTCCGCTGCGCTCCGGTTCCACCCCATCGCGCGGGCGCGACGAGGACCCCTGAGAATGCAGGCCCGCCCGGCCCCCGCTTTTCCGTTGCCCGGGAAGGCCGCAACAGGCGCGGACCTCGATAACCGGAGACACTCACATGCCCGATACCCATCCACAGACCCGTTCCTCGACTGCCGTGGTTCTCGACGAGTTGCAACTCTACGGCTGGCGCCCCTTCCGCGACGACCCCGACCCTGGACCACTGCCAGAGTCCGACGCATTGCGCACCGCCCTCACGGACATCTTCGACGCCTTCGTCGCCACGCTGTCCGACACACGGCTGGAGCCTGATCTCGACGATCTCCTCTGGTCCGTCACCAACCTGTTCCATCGCAAAGCGACCCGGATCGAGCGCGATCTGGACGCCAATGAACAGGCGCAGAGGCGGTCACAGCGCGAACAGGACGGGTCTGAAGTCCGCTCTGTGGAGCTGGAGGCGCTGATCGCCGAAGGTCTCACCTTTCTGGAGCAACGTAATGCCTACGAGGCCATGCGCGATCTTGCCGCCGATCTGTTCGAGACCCATCTTGGCGCGACTTGGCATCCGCGCACGGGCAGCCATATCTCCCACCGGGCTCTGACCGCGTCGCTGATCGACAGCCGCGATCACATCACCGCGAAACGCCGGGCCGATCTGGAGCCGCTTCTGCCCCCGGGCACGAAAATCGCCTTCACCGGTGGGCTCGACTGCAATGATCACCCCGCGATCTGGGCAGCGCTCGATCGCGTCCATGCCAAACATGCCGACATGGTGCTTCTGCACGGCGGCGCGCCGCGTGGTGCGGAACGGATCGCCAGCGCTTGGGCCGACAACCGGGACGTGACGCAGATCATCTTCCAGCCCGACTGGACCCGACACGGCAAATCCGCCCCGTTCAAGCGCAACGATCGCCTGATCGAAATCCTGCCCATCGGCCTGATCGTATTCCCGGGCTCCGGCATCACCGACAACCTCGCGGACAAGGCCCGTGCCATGGGTATCCCGCTCTTCGACTTTCGCCCGAATGCCACTCCACCGGCGTGATCGGATTCCCGCCGATGCTCGTCTTGGGATCTCCCGCGGCGGGCACCAATCTGCTATGATCCCTGCGTGCTAATGGTGGTGGTGGCGGCGCAATCCTTCTTCGAAAAGGAGTGCCTTATACTTGCTTCCACCTTTCTTGCCCTGTTCGGTCTTGGCGTTCTCGGCTGGATTGCTTTCAATCTTGCAGTCTACGCCCTGCCGTGCGCCATTGGTCTGACATCCGGCCTTTACTTCTACGAGACTGGCGATGGCGTGTTCCTATCCTTGCTCGTGGGGCTTCTCGTAGGTGGTATCGCCGTTGTGCTCGGCGAACTCGCTTTTGAGCGCCTCCGGATCCCAATCCTCCGCATTGTGATTGGCCTCATCTACGCGGCTCCAGCCGGTATCGCCGGGTTTAACGCGGCGAAAGGCGTTTCAAGCCTTGGCGTTAATGGCGATACCACGATTACGCTCTTCTCATGGATTGGCGCTCTGATCGTCGGCGGTGCGGCTTGGGCCCGTGTGTCCGGGTGGGCCGAGACAAGCAGGTTTCAGCCCCATCCGCCTTCCTGGTTGCATGCCGCCAATGACCCGTCCGACTGAGGGCCTTCACCGCCTTCGATCATGCGTGGGTCGGGTTGCGGTGATCGCGGTAGCGCAAGCGAGATGCAGCGTCTGAGGCGTGTCTTGGCTGGAACGGACATGGGTTTGGACTGGCACACCGATGACTGCGCCCGAAAGGGGACATCTCAAGGGATCTCAATCGTTCGCCATTTCTATCAGTACCAAACGCGCCCTCTTCCCAACTGCACGCCAAGGCCTGTCATTCTACGATGTGCGTTGCCGGAGTCTTGTCGGATTTCTCTGAGACCTGTCAGCATCTCTCCCATGGATTGTGCCGCGCGTCCCTCACGGACCTCTCCAACGGCTGATCTGACCGGGATCGGCTGACGCCTCGACCGCCTTGGACGCAACGGCTGACGCGGACTTTCTTCCCCTGGCGGATGCCCGCCATTCCTCGCGGGACAAGGAAGACCGCTTTCGCCGTCCTCCGCTGGCGCTGCGGGCCAAGAGGCTGCGTCGGCGGATCGCCCCGGTCCCGACGATCGCCATCGAGGCCGCGATTGGCGCGGGCTCGGACAACCCAAAAGGAGACCTGACATGGCTACCATCGGAACCTTCAAGAAGACCGGCGCGGAGTTCGTCGGAGAAATCGTCACCCTCAGCGTGCAGGCGAAGGGCGTCCGCGTCGTACCCGAAGACAGCACGGCGAACGGTAACGCCCCGTCCCACCGCGTTTTTGTGGGCCGGGCAGAGATCGGCGCCGCCTGGTCCAAGCGGTCCACTGAGGGCCGCGACTACCTGAGCCTCAAGCTCGACGACCCGAGCTTCACTGCGCCGATCTACGCCAACCTCTTCGACGACACGATCATCGAAGGCGGGGAAGAGACCTACAGCCTCATCTGGTCGCGCCCCAGCAGCCGCCGCAACGGCGACTGAAACCGATACGCCCTGCCCGCGATCCGCGCGGACAGGGCCGTTTTCACCTGCAACGCTCTCGGGAGTCGCCGGTGAAATTCTGCCGACAAGGTGCCGCTCCGGACGGCGTTCTTGAAAATGAGAGCGCGTCAATCATCGTGGGATCGGGAAGGGTGACCTGGTGAGGTCACTAAATGCAGCTTTTTGCTCCGATTGATCATATTGAGCCCTATCTTACTACGCAGGATTCTCCTGCGCCGTGGGATCGTCTTCATCGCGATCTAAGCAAAGCAGGATTTACACGCGTCTTCTACGCAGCGTCGCAACGCCGCCAAGCGAACAAGGCACGGTCCCCACGCGATACCATTGTAAAGTCGAGCTACGGCGCGGAGTTCGACAATTTCTTTGTCGATGGCGCGGCGTTCACGGCAGACGTGAATACGCAATGGGCCATCGACAGCCAAGGTGCGGTCAGCTGGGATCTGACCAGGCGCTTGAAGGCCGATGGACAGCTTTCGGCACGTCAGATCGCGATCCATGAACGCTGCCTCGATCTGGGTCTCATCAATGGATACACGATCAGCCTCAGGAACCATGGCTCGGGCCTGATCACCGGCTTCGGGTTGAGTGCAGATGAAATCCTGAGCCAAAAGGACGTCGACAAAGTCTGGGCGGAGCGCCGAAAGCTGCTGCTTTGCGTTCTGAGCGCTTTTGATCTGTCCACCAGGTTGCTGCCGCAAGTTCCCGAGGGTGAAGAACTGACCTCACGGCAGCGCGAAGTGCTGGCCTGGGTCGGTGATGGAAAGACCATCGACGACATCGGGGAAATAATGGGGCTGCATCGCAGCACTATCGTAAAACATATGAGAGAAGCCCGCGAGCGTATGAGGGTGACGAACACCCTTCAGGCCGTCATGCGCGCGACATTGCAGGGGCAGATTTACCGATGACCAGAGCAATCACCAAAACCACGGCCGTCGTTTTGGCTGCCATCATCGCCGTAGGCACCTTGGATGTGTCATCGGTCTTGCGGGCTGATCAGATCGCCGACCAGCGTCACCGTGATCTTACCCGGCTTCTGTCTGAGATTGTACATCGCGCTCACAGCCACGCACTTCTGGGCGAAGTCGTCCGGCCCGAATTCGCAAGCCCCGCTATCTCTCTCTCGGCCCCTGACTTGCATGACGGATGGACACCATCCTGCGGCTTGGCGGTCTCTGCGGAACCGTCAGATCCTGCGCGGAATCTGCAGGGCCTTGTGCTGGTACCGCGCGACCGAATTGCGGTGAACGGGTCCGGATTTGAGGCATTCGCCTTCTACACCGGTGACGCCGCTCTCACATCGTCACAGATGACCCCCCCTTATCCTGCTTGGCTAGCCGAAGAAGTCGATGGTTACGCTTCGATCGCGGGCGACATGGAAGACCTGTTCGGAGGCCTCACCGTCACCGTCGAGCCGACGGTCTGTGATGGCTTTTCGTTCTACTCGATATCGGGAGAACGGCCATGACCACGTGGGAAATGCGCGTCAACGTCTACAACAACAGCTTGCCCGGCCATGCCAATGTGTCCTTTTATGAGGACGGAGGACACCAATACACCATTGGCGCCAATATTCTCCTCGAGACCAACAAGCTCGCCTTTCCACAGACTCTGCCCTTCATTCCTGACGACGGAATCTACCGAGATGAAAGTGCGTATCATCTGGCAGAGTTAGTCGCAGATACCGTGACTTGGGCATCAGTTCCTTTGCCAGAAGTCACCTATGATCGTCTGCTGAGCGAGGCGCGCGAGCTTGAAAACCAAACTTATAATTACAGCCTGCTGACAGAAGCTTGCGTAGACCTCGTCGCGGAATTTTATGAGAGAACAGGCCATCCTGGAGAATTCGGTGACTTGTTCGCGGAAGATGATCGTTTTGGGTCGCTCGTTTGGGTGCGTGTGCCCGTTTCCAGCACCTCGTTGCCTGAGCTTTGGCCCATGGACGAACCGTTCTATGTGCCGTCGGAACTTTTGTATGTCGACAAGCTTGCAACAATTGAATTTTCTGACTTCGGTCTGTTGCCGGGGAACGACGACTACCCTCAATCCGAGAAGGAATTGGTCGGCGATGATATTTCAGGAACCAGCATTCCCAAACCGGATACAGACAACGAGAGAATGCTCGACATAGCACCACCGCTAAAGGACGCTGAAATCGAAGCGACTCCTTCGGCACTGGAACCCACTGACCCCAAGGCGGATGGAGCAGATACAGCCACAGCACATCAAGGTCCGTCACTTGAAACGGAGGAAAAAGACGATGTGTTCGAGTATTCGATGAAGGACGACCACTTTGATTTCGCGCCATTTGACACCTATGCCCCCACGACCGACCCTAGTGAGGAATGGGATCCACCGTCCCCCGTGGAGCAAAAATCGCCACCACCTACGACTGAGCCGGAGTTCTCAAAACCCGAACCGGAGCAGACTTACGTAGATCCAGATTACTACGGGTATTTCTAGTTGCCCTGATCTTCAGCCGCCGCCCCTGGCGCATGTGCTTCTTCGCTCAACAGATCGCTGGATTTGATCTCAAACACGAGCGCCAGTTTGTCGAGAACATCTAGGCTGGCGGAATACAATGACCGCTCAAGCGCACTGATATAGGTACGGTCAAGCTCGGCGCGATGCGCCAGATCCTCCTGAGAAAACCCTCCCGCGAGCCGATACTTCTTCAAGTTTTGGGCAAGAATACGTCTGCTTTCCATGCAGCAACTTCATCCGCGTTGCAGAGTATTTAACCACGGAGTATACTCCGCATTGCTTGCTGCTTTGGCACCGCGCAGTGGTTTTCTTGAAGGGCTTCACCTTGTTGATCGATCGCCAATGTATCACCGATCTGACAGGCTCGAGTCCGCCAGACCGCGAGTTGATGAAGACCTACCTCCGACTTCTGGACGCGGACCGGGACCGGGCCGATTGGCGGGAGGCTGCGGCAATCATCCTACACCTCGACGTCGAAAAGGACCCAGAAGGGTCCCATGCATTGTTCGAAAAGTCCCTCAAACAGGCGCTCTGGCTGCGCGATCATGGCTATCTTGACCTCGCACGCACAACGACGTCGTGACGTCAAATCGCTTTGTCAGGTGTCAGATCTGACACTCGGCAGCGGCGGTCGGACACCCCAGAAACAACGCCAGATGTGATTTCTTGCGGGGGAAGGTCGATGGTCAGGGACTGGCGGAACGAAGCCGACTACGCCTACATCGAAACGCTCGATGTCTCTGGCTTGGCTTGGGAATGTCTGCGCCGAAATCCGAAATACTGCGCGCAATACCCTCTGATGCGAGACGGCCTTTCGTCTCCCGCATCCTGGGGGTTGCGATTTCCCAGTTGATCCAGACCTTGAGGCGCCTGAGGCACCCGTGTTTTGGCTGCCCAATGTAGCGCCGGCGGTAGTCTGCTATCTTGCTAAAGTTCCGGGCGAAACTGTCCCCAGTTTCAACCTCGAACACGTTGCTTTGGACGCTGTGCATGTCGACGAGAATACTGTCGTTCTCCAGCTCAAGTCAGTTCCCTCACTCATTCTTGATGCGAAAAATCTGAAGTGCGTCGTAGGCATTCTACTTCCTCTAGATGACCAATGGAGCACACGTGTCGCCACTGCGCAGCGCGTGCGGGAGCACCTTGTCGGATGCGGCCCTGCCAAAGATCCGCTGACCCGGCAGCAAAGGGCGCGCATACTGTCGGCATGCCGATTGCTGGATGCGCGGGCGTCAAAGGCCAGCTACCGCACCATTGCCCGACATGTCTTCGGGCCATCCCGGGTCGACCAAGAACCTTGGAAAACCAGTTCGATCAAGGCGCGAATTGCCCGCCTTTCCGCCCATGGAACGCATTTGATCGACAGCGGATACCGCTCCCTTCTTCTCGGTCAAAGCCCGACTGCCGGGCAGTCTTGAGCCCTGCAAAATCCCAAATCACAGCAATGAGGATCGTCCTTACAGTCTTACCTCACGGCAAATGACGGGGTGACGAAATTCTCGCGCCATCTTCGTCATCCCCCTCAATGGCCCTTCTCCGCTTTGATGACCTCCGACAGTTCGCGGCGCGCCGCTGCGGCGCACACCAACCGGAGACGCCCAAATGCCCAATCCTAATTCAGGCCTGCCGCCCCGTTACCTCAGAACACCAGAAGCCGCACGCTTGCTCGGCCTCTCTGGGCGCACTCTGGAAAAACACCGCACCTACGGGACAGGACCACGCTACTCCAAGATCGGCGGGCGCGTTGTCTATGCGGTCGATGATCTGCAGGCCTGGGTCACCCGGGGGGAGAAAACCTCGACCTCTGAAGAGACCGGAGACTGCGTGCTTCCAGCCAAACGCCACGCGGCGATTTCGCCCGCCTATATGCGTCGGGATCGCTGAGCCGATGCGGACAACCGTCGATCTGACGTGGATTGAAGGGCGCGTTGAGCGCTGGATCCGCTTTGGGCGCATTGCCGAGGAAATCGTTCTAACGCGAACAGACAAGCGGGTGGCCTTCGAGCCGGGCGCAACCTTCGCGCTCGTGCGCTGGTCGTCGAATGAGTACGGCACGGCAGAAAGCCGGTTCAACATTCTGCGCGCCGTCAAGGCAGGCCAACGCTGTTCAACCAATCCCTATGTCTCGCCAGGTGGAGACGTCCTGTTGCGACTGTCCGGCTGGCCGAAGGTCGAGGCGGCCCTGCAAGCGGTCGACATCGTGGAGAGCTACGGCATCGCGCCGGAGGATGTGTGCCCAGACCACTGGCGGCACGTCCACAACCGTTTAATTGCGGGATACGAGCCCCGGCCTTACACACCGGCCCGGCATGCCGCCTGGCTCAAGCGACGCGCGGTGGCTCCATGACCGTCGCACCTGCTCACCTCATCGCGGCCGGTCTTTCTGTCGGTCTGATCGCGGCATCGGAGATGGACCGAACTCCACTTCTTGTTTGGAACCAGTCCGAAAGCGTACCAGTCGGTCTCTATATCCTACGTCCGTCGATTGCGCCAAGGCTTGGCGATCTCGCAGCCATTCAACTGCCTTTAGACTGGTCTGATTGGATGATCGAGCGCGACTACCTGGGCGCGGACACCCTACTTCTCAAACGTGTTGCTGCGACCTCCGGCATGTCGGTCTGCCGCAACGGTCTTACTGTCTCCGTGAACACCACCACTGTTGCAATTGCTCCGGAGACGGACCGCAACGGACGCCCCCTTCCGAGTTGGACGGGGTGCATCACGCTCGGCCCGGACGAGTTTTTCCTCCTCAATGCAGACGTCGATGACAGCCTCGACGGGCGGTACTTCGGCACGTTCAACGCTCGCCACGTTGTCGGCCAAGCGGTCCCGCTCTGGACGCGAGGACGATAAGCCCATGACCGGTTTTCCGTCCTCATCTGACGTCACGAACTCTGCTCGTACCGTCGCGCTCTTGCTAACCATTTGCGCTCCGTTTGCGGTGGCACCAACGATGGCAGTGGCACAAGATCGCGTGCTTGAAGCAGGCGAGCAGCAGTCGTTTGACGCCCACATCGCAGAAGCCTCGCAAAGGTTTGGCATTCCAGCCTCCTGGATCAGCGCCGTGATCAAGGTGGAAAGCTCGGGCAATCCGAGCGCCGTCAGCAGCGCAGGCGCCATGGGCCTGATGCAGATTATGCCCGGCACCTGGGCCGAGTTGCGCCGAACCTACAGTTTCGGAGATGACCCTTTTGATCCCCGCGAAAACATCCTCGCCGGAACGGCCCATCTGCGCGCCATGTACGACCGGTTCGGATCGCCGGGCTTCCTTGCAGCCTACAATGCTGGACCGGCACGATACGAAGGTTACCTCATTTCCGGACGCCCGCTGCCCGCCGAAACACACAATTACCTTGCTGTTCTAGAGCCGATCATCGGTGTGCAGGAAGATGGTCTTCTTGCTGACGAACTGCCGCTGCGATCGCACGACTGGCGAGAGGCACCTCTATTTTCCGCAACTCCGATTGGGAGAATGGACGCAGGTGAAAGCATCCTCCAATCTAGTGACCAAGGGGGTCCGCACGGCATATTTGTTTCTCCTACCGAGCCAGAAATGCCATGAGCACAGAGTTCGCATTGTGGCGTAGCCTCGCTTGCGCTGTCGGGGAGTTGTGCCTGAATGGACCGAAGCACGGGATCACAACAAAAGTATCGCAAGATAAAAGGGCTGACACGCGGGCCAAGCATGCGGTTGTTTCTTGGACCAATTTACCGTGCCGTCTCAGCACCAACCGTGCCGGCTTTTTCAACAAGCAACTGATCAATAATCGTTTTTGTGGTGCCTGCGCCTTTTCGCAAGGATCAGCACCATGAGCCGGGACGACAACTTCCGACCGCGCCCTGGCCGCATCCGTAACAGCGACCCCTCGTCTCGCAGGGCGACCCGTTTCGTCGGCGAAGTCATGCGCGCCGCCCGCAAGGCAGGGCACTCAGGTCAAACCTTCAACCGGTCACATAGAAGCGGCGCCACGGGAGGGCGAGGACGTTTTGCTCGTACCACCGCAAACTTCACCAGTGCCTCGCGCCGCGTCGTCGTCAATGCCCGCGTGGTTCGGCACGGTGGGGCGCGCCGCCGCTCGGCTCCGCTCACCCAACACATCGGGTATTTGCAGCGCGACGGGGTCGGCCAAGACGGGCAACGCGCCGATCTCTTTGGCCACGACTGCGACACGCCTGAAGGTCGTACACTCTCGGCGACTTGGGAGGAAGATCGCCACCACTTCCGCTTTATCGTGTCGCCCGAGGATGCCCATCATCTCGAAGACCTGCGCGCCTTCACCCGCGACCTGATGGCGCGCGCCGAGCGTGACCTAGGCACGAAACTCGATTGGATGGCAGTTGACCACTGGAACACCGACAACCCGCATGTCCACATCCTCGTGCGCGGCAAGGCAGACGACGGTAGAGATCTGGTGATCTCGCGAGACTACATCGCTCACGGTCTGCGCGCCCGCGCCGAAGATCTAGTGCAACTCGAACTCGGTCCCCGAAGCGTACGCGAGATCACCAGTGACCTGGAACGCCAAGTTACGACCGAACGCTGGACCGACCTTGACCGCGGGCTGCGCGCCTTGGCCGACGACCATGCAGGCATTGTCGATCTGCGCCGGGGCACCCCAGAGCCCCGCGACCGGGAGCTGCGTCGCCTGATGATCGGGCGCGTGCAAAAGCTGGAGCGGTTGGGATTAGCGACCCCCGTTCTCCCCGCAGTCTGGGAGTTGAAACCGGATGTGGAGAATACACTTCGCGATCTTGGCCTGCGCGGCGACATAATCAAGACGATGCATCGGGCACTGGCCAATGGTCCCGACCGCGCGGATTTCGAATTCGCTATCGAAGGCACGCCCACGAGCCCAATTCTCGGGCGGCTCGTCGAGCGGGGCCTGCAAGACGAACATCGCGGCACGGCCTATGCAATCATCGACGGGGTTGACGGGCGTGTTCATCACCTACGGTTTCCAGAAATCGCGGCGACCAGCGATACTGCCCCCGGTGGCATCGTCGAGACGCGGCTGTGGACCCCAAAAGCGGGCGGTCGAGCGCGGCTGGCACTGGTTGGCAGGTCCGATCTGGACTTGTCCGCTCAGATCGGGGCCGAGGGCGCGACCTGGCTCGACCGATTGCAGCTGGCTCGTGACCGCGTGCCGCTCGGTGGATCAGGTTTCGGGGCCGAGGTGCGGGCGGCTCTTGATCGGCGCGCAGACCACCTCGTCGATATTGGGCTGGCGCAAAAGCAGGGCCAACGGGTGGTCTTCTCCCGCGATCTCCTCTCCACGCTGCGGGTTCGCGAACTGGACGCGCACGCAGCAAAGCTCGCAACACAGACGGGCCTGATGCGCTACCGCCACCACGAGGGCGACGCTGTCGAAGGGACCTACCGCCAACGCCTTAGTCTCGCTTCAGGCCGCTTCGCCATAATCGATGACGGGCTGGGGTTCTCGCTTGTTCCCTGGACACCGCAATTGGACCGACAACTCGGACGCTCTGTCTCCGGGATGGTCCGCTCGGGTGGCGGCATCGACTGGACCGTCGGTCGCCGTCGCGGCCTCAGCCGCTGATTGAAAGGAACACCCCTATGCGCCGCACCGACACCTCGTCAACCACCGCAATCCTTTGGGGCCAACTCGTGATCGTCAGCCTCGTTGTCCTCGCGTTCGTCTGGGCTTCGACGCAATGGGTCGCCTTCCGTCTCGGACATCAAGCAGAACTCGGTCCGCCGCTGACCAATCTCTTCGGCTGGCCCGTCTACCGACCTTGGGATTTCTTCCTCTGGTGGTATTGGTACGATGCCTACGCGCCACGTATCTTCGTCGAGGGTGCGGCGATCGCGGGCGCCGGTGGGATCGCTGCGATCCTGGTCGCTATCCTCCTGTCGGTCCTGCGCGCCCGCGAGGCCAGCGACGTCAACACCTATGGCTCAGCTCGATGGGCGACGGCCTCGGATGCGGCTGCAGCCGGATTGCTCGGCGAGTACGGTGTCGTCCTCGGTAGGCTGGACCGGCGCTATCTCCGCCATGACGGTCCCGAGCATGTGCTCTGCTTCGCCCCGACCCGTTCCGGCAAGGGCGTGGGGCTTGTCATCCCAAGCCTGCTAACGTGGCCCGGGTCTGCCATCGTCCATGACATCAAGGGTGAGAACTGGCAGCTGACCGCTGGCTGGCGCGCGCGGGTCGGACCCGTGCTACGTTTCGATCCGACAAAAGAGGCGAGCGCCGCCTACAATCCCCTACTCGAGGTCCGGCGCGGCGCCCGGGAGGTGCGGGATGTGCAGAACATTGCTGACATTCTCGTCGATCCCGATGGGAACTTGGAGCGGCGCAGTCACTGGGAGAAGACCAGCCATTCCCTACTGGTCGGCGCAATCCTGCATGTCCTCTATGCTGGCGAAGACAAGACATTGGCCGGCGTCGCGACGTTTCTTTCTGATCCAAAGCGCAGCATTACAGCGACGCTCAACGCAATGCTCTACACACCGCATCTAGGAGACCAGCCGCATCCAGTTGTAGCCCAGGCCGCCCGCGAGCTTTTGAACAAGTCCCCAAACGAGTGTTCGGGCGTTCTCTCGACTGCGATGTCCTTCCTCGGTCTCTACCGCGACCCTGTGGTTGCAACCGTGACATCCCGTTGCGATTGGCGGATTGCTGATCTTGTCACCGGTGGGCGCCCTGTGACGCTATACATTGTGGTGCCACCCTCCGATATTTCGCGCACCAAACCATTGGTTCGACTGATCCTCAATCAGATCGGCCGCCGACTGACAGAAGAACTCGAAACAACCAGGCAACAACACCGGCTCTTGTTCATGCTCGACGAATTCCCGGCCTTGGGCCGCCTCGACTTTTTTGAGACGCAACTGGCGTTCATGGCGGGCTACGGTCTCAAGGCGTTTCTGATCGCGCAATCCTTGAATCAGATCGAGAAGGCTTACGGACAAAACAACGCCATCCTCGACAATTGCCACGTCCGCGTCGCCTTTGCGACAAATGACGAGCGAACCGCGAAGCGTCTATCCGATGCCCTCGGAACCACGACTGAGTTACGCGCCATGAAGAACTATGCCGGCCATCGGCTTTCGCCGTGGCTCGGGCATCTGATGGTGTCACGGCAGGAGACGGCGCGGGCTTTGTTGACCCAAGGCGAGATCATGCAACTCCCATCCGACGATGAGATTGTGTTGGTCTCCGGCGCCCCGCCGATCCGCGCCCAAAAAGTGAAGTACTATGCCGATTCCCAACTCAAAATGCGCGTGATTGGAGCGCCGAACGGCATTGTGCAGTCCCCACTCAAATCACCGATGGACGACTGGAGCGGAATAACACCGATAGCCTCCCCTGCGAATGATCCCGATGCAGCAAGTGCCGAAGACGAAGAAGGCGGCATCGATCGGGCACATGAGTTGCCTGAAAAGGAGGAGAACTCGCCGGTTCGCTGTGCGCGCGAGGCGGAATTCAAAGGCTTGGATGATGACAATCAAGACAAAACAGCTTCCGCCCAGACAGTTCTCGAACGTGGACGCTCCGTGGCACGGATGGCCGCGATGGACCCGAGCGACGACGCGGGCATGCCGGACTAGAACCGATGGCAAAGATCCGCATCAACGTTTACTTCGAACCCGACCTCTTCGACCAGCTTGAGGCCACAGCAGCCAGCAGGCGCGTCCCAAAGACCCATATTGTAGAGGCGGCGTTGGCTTCGTTCCTGACGCCCGATGAAGCCGATCAACGCGAGGCAGCCCTCGTTCGACGTCTTGACCGAATGACCAGGGCAATCGAGCGGTTCGAGCGCGATCAGGAAATCGCAGGCGAAGCGCTAGCGCTCTTCATCCGGTTTTGGCTGTCCGCCATACCTCCCGTCCGGGACGACCTCCGAGAGGCTGCAATGGCCCAAGGAAAGGAACGTTACGCCGGATTTGTCGAGACCCTGGCACGGAGGTTGGCGAAGGGGTCAACGTTGGCAAAGGAACTGAGCCGCGACCTGAAAGGGACTAAGACTGATACAGGGGGCGGTCTCTGAGGATAAGCGACAATCGAGGGCGGAAAGCTGACATTCGCTGCGGGTGACACGAACGACCGCTTACTGTTCGTTGTCAGAGTTTCTAGACTACAATTCTCGGTATCGCGTTCTTTGTGGGACCGCGCTACTTGCGGTATAGGTTCACTCTAAGGTCGCTAGTAAAAAAGCCACCTTCGCTCCACGAAGATATGATGTCTCGTGAATCAAGCATTTCAACTAACTCACGGTTCTCAGCAGTGTTCTCCAACCGTGGGATCCCGTAGCCAGTCTTAATTTCAGAATATGGCCTGGGCAGCTTGGCCAAGACAGCACGCAATTCTTCCGCCGTAAGGTGAGAGTGACACTTATTGAGCAACGAGATGCGCGTGGATATCGGTTTCGAATGCTCAATCAAGGTCTGCACGACGACACCATTTAGATTGAAACTATCAGTGTCTGCACCCTCAATGATTGAACCCACGAGCGCTGAACGCTCGGGCAGCCCAACGAGCGCGTTAAGGTCCATAAGCTTGAGAACCTCGTACTTGGCATCTTGCTCGATCGCAGCATCAAGAAGCTGCTCTCGAAAGTCGTCATCAAGGGAGAAGTCGTCTGAGGCAGCTAGGTATTTTTCGATGTTTGTTGCGACGAATAGCACTTGGAGATCGTAGTAATCCGAAAGGTTCCCCAAGAGCTCTGGAGTGAAAACGAGTTTTTGCGCCTCAATCAAGATTTTAAGTTTGGAATGATCGAGTTCTTCTGGGACAAATTCAAACGGCCTTGGAAGCGCAAGAACATATTCCGAATACGAAACATCGGACAAAGAGTTTGCCCTGACGAGAAGAAGACGCAGTTTTTTTGCTTCCCCATCGTCCGGTATTGGATGCCCCAAGATAGTCGGACGAACGGTATCCAAGTCGAGATATTCGAGCAGAACGTTCGGCTCAAACCCATCAGAGTCGATGAATCTGAGGCAGCTTTCCCACGAAGGCTCGATAACGTTCTCTTGGAATAGAGTTGTATACAACTGCTGAGGCACGTGCTCTAAGCTCGTCAGACGGGTTTCTTGCATTGCTAGAAATTTGCGAAGAGTACTTTGGGGTACGCTATCCCTTCGCACGACGTCGAGAATGGTAGGTTCGTCTTCCATAGAGTTTTCCGGCAACTCAAGAAGAATATCATTTAAGTATTGCCCGAAGTCTCTTTCGACCCGATTTAGTAGAATCTTATCCGTCAAAGAGCGTATAGTAGTAAAGTTTCGGGTGAGCAGGGGCCGAAGGTCGGCTTCCTTCAAGATAGAGGCGAATGCATATTCGATGTTCGCAATGGTGAGTTCGAATAGTCCTTTCTCCCACATTTCGCGTAGTACTCCCGAGTGCTCCTCGATGGCAACAAGCTCCTTGACTTCAATCTTGATAACCTCAAGGCGCTGTGTTTCTAATTCTGGGAAATATGTCAAAACCGCTGGGAGATTCTCCGCAACGAATTCAGATAGTATCGGAAACTCCGTAGCGAGGCTCCCAAGAGCTCCTTGAGGTAGTTGGGCGACTAGTTGCGCAACATGAATGGTGTTTTTGGTGCTGTCCAAAACAGATGGCACGAATCCTTTCCAAGTGGTCGCGAGCGTGTTGAGCAACTCTGGTACATGGCTGCCGCCAGAGTAATAGACATCAAAGAAGTTCTCACAGTCTTCAAATTCAGCTGAAATCAATCCAACAAGCTTGTGTATTTGTTCTGCATAGCGATCTGGATCACTAATCAGTTTATCGACCAGTTTGGCGTTTAGCACATAGCTCTGCCCGAAATCTTCGTCTCGCATCGCTGCGATCACTTCTCCTGGGTTGTCGATTGGAAAATCCGGCTCTGGAGTTACAAATGCGCGTATCTGTATCAGGTACCTATTGTCGTTAGGCGAAAGGCGGCCCGAGTGAAAAAGCGACGTGTACTGATAGTAAGTGTCATCAAGATGGCCTTCTAGAACTAGAAACCTTACCAATTCGACGTTTTCTTTAAACCCATCAAAGAGCTGCCCTGCTCCTTCGGAATTCAATCGCAAAAGTTGGTTGAGTTTGGCTGTGCGAAGTTTTGCGATTTTTGACTTGAGCTCAGTGATTTCGTGAAGTTTTTCGTTCCTTGCTTCTGTTGCCTTGTTCGCAATCTCCGCTTTGCGTTGCTGAAAGGACTTCTCAGGATCAACGCGGTCTTGAGTTTTGGAAATGTTGACCTGCATGTTTTGATTGCGTTGATTGCGAAAGCTTACTTGCGTTGCCTCGACCAACTGATCGAGCGCATCGTGCGCGGGAAGTCCTGCAAGCGGGACCAAAGTTTGTCCGTCGACTCTGATGCCAGTGATGCCTTCGGGAAGCTGTTCGATCAGAGCCATTGTATAAATCTGGCCAAGCTCTTTGAGATCGGACGGTATTTGAAGATCTGCTACCCTAACGTCTTCTTCTAGCTTAGCAATCTCACCTCTGTAAGCCGACTCCCCGGATCTTATGAGTGCTTCTCTATGATTGAGGATTTGTGCGAAGTTGCCGTCATCACGATGCAACTTCTCAAAGTCCCTCGGGTGAACATTCTTATAGATCAAAACAGCTAGAAGTTTGTTCGCGTTAAGCAGATTTTCTTCGTCTGTTTCCAGGTTTGAGACATATATAGCATACTCATTGAAGATATTTTGAATCAGCCGAAGGTCGTTAAGATACCTAGACACCTCCCTTAGGAATTGACGTTCTAGGCGTCGATCTAGTTCAAGCCGTTTCCCTTGTTCC
This sequence comes from uncultured Roseicyclus sp., assembly GCA_947491935.1. Classification (GTDB taxonomy): domain Bacteria; phylum Pseudomonadota; class Alphaproteobacteria; order Rhodobacterales; family Rhodobacteraceae; genus Gymnodinialimonas. The sequence goes on along the minus strand of CANLLF010000002.1, from coordinate 879,857 downwards.
AAGACCATATCGATAGAGTTTGAAGAGTTAATTATCGGGATGACGGGAATGATAAACTCAAAGAATTTCGTCCGATCGGTGTTTGCAAACATGTCATCACGCAACGCATAGAGAAACCTTACAGTCCGTCTAACGCCTGCGTTTTCGTTCACCAAACCGTTAATTTCGCGCAACGTAGTGAATATTTCCGCGTCGTTAAAGCGGTCCAAGTCCTCAATAATCACCAGATCGTAGTCCGTAGACTGAAAAAAGTATATTATCTCGTCCAAATGACGGTTTAGGATCGACTCTTGATCATCAGCCGCAGGCCTTATCTCAATATCCCTCAAGGAGACGCTCTTAAGCGATATGCCAAAGCTGGCGACATAGAAATGATGAAAGGCCGACCAAAGAAAGACTGAGGCACCAGCAAAAATGCCCAAGTTGACTGCATTGGTGAGCGCGAACGGTTCAAAGAAAGTGCCACTAAGAACGTCTTCACGGTGATGAAAAACATACCACAGCGACGCGATGCCAAGCACTAAGTACAAGGAGGTAAAGACAGACCAGATCCCAGGGGACTGGATGCGCTTGAACCGAGACAAAGGTAGTCGGTTCGCGTCAGCACCATAGAGCATTTGCTGTAAGATGCTTCTTTCAATCTCTTGGCGGGTCACATCTCTGCCATTCACTTCTTCGTCTGGAATGAAGGCAGCGAGCGAAATATGCAAAGCGCTAGGTCGATGCTTGTTCAGGAAAGATTGTATGATGCTACTCTTACCTGAGCCGTATGGACCAGTGAGCGCAATGTTTTTCACCCTATCTTCATTGATGGCAAAATTTATTGCTTGAGCGTATACACCAGCTTTGTCGGCCCCTGCTGTAGGCGCGAGGTTCACGAACTTCGACTGCGTCTCACTGCAACGAGCCAGTTTTTCAAAGAAGGCGGAAAATGCGTAAAGTTTCCTAGCAATCCAGCTTGCTAGACCAATAAATTGTCTATTCATGCATTCAAACTAGCACAACCGATGCGGGGCGAAAACAGTGACCCAAACCTCCGGCAGAGCAAACTGCTTGGCTTGCTCACATTGTCTTAGCCACCCCGAGCTAAGTGGATTTGGTGTTCCGCTGGCTTAAGAAGCTGCCATTTAGGAGCCTAAGGTTGAACGGCAGGTTTGGGCCGTGCGTGAAGAAGGCCCAAAACACTAGAATTCAATGGCCACTGCAATCGCGACGGCATCTTCAAGTTCAACGCCCAAGTATCTCATAGTGCTGTCCATCTTTGTATGTCCCTGCAACGGCTGAACCGCGAGCAAGTTGCCCGTTTTCTTGTAGATCTGTGTTACCTTCGTGCCCCTCATCGAATGCGTCCCGTATGCGCTCGCCTCTAATCCGATAGAATTGAACCAGTTCCTGACAATGCGGGAATACTGGCGGGTTGAGATGTGCAGACGCACATGAGATTGGTCCGGCCAAAGATACTCGGCTCCGGCAACCAGTTCATCTTCCATCCATTTCTCGACCGAAACCCTGGTGCCATCCGAAATCTCGAAGCGAACCGGTTTCTGGGTTTTGCTTTGCAGAACGGAAGCGCACTCTTTGATTTGGCCCAAAGCCATGACATCGACCACTTTCATTTTAAACGGATCACATTTTCGAAGCCTACTGTCGATCGCCATGCTGAAAAGTGCCAAGTCGCGAACGTTTTCGGCCAAATCTAGTCGTACGCGGATCGCCCAGACATGCTTTGGTTTCAGTGGTCGCTTCTGACCAACACTACGGCCTTTTTTCCAAGAAGGGCGAATTGCTCGAATGGCTGGTATGTTTGGTGTTTCCATGAACGACCCTCCGATCCGCATGCCCTCCCAAATCGCCAACCAGACGTTGACGGAGGCAGCATAACATACACTATGGCGCTTCCTCCGATGGTGGTTCAGAGCCCGATCCAGCCATTGTGGTTTTGTGTTGCATGCGCACGCAGCGAAAACGCCCAGGCTGCAGCGGGTAAAGAAAGTCGGCCTAGTGCGGCTCACAGCATTGCTAAGGCGGCGATATTGGGATCGTGCGCGCCTTGTGTTGTCGGCGATAAAGGGACGGTATTGGTGGAACGAGAACCTTCGGCTCAATCCCTCAACGCTGGAATAGCAAGCCCCTTTTCCAAATAACAAGGGTCTAGATGCGTGCACAAGCTACGGACTTGCAATGGTGCAATCTACGCTTGTCCCTCTGGCGGGAAGAGGGAACCAACCAGGGCTAATTCGATTCAAAAAAGCCAATAAAAGCAACTGTGTTGGACGATATGTGTCCGATCGTTGCCCACCCGATGCGACCAGTTCCAAAAGCGAGATAAGCCCAAAACGCCCCCATGGCCAATGCACCTGCAACCAAGGCGAACACGCCGCCGGGGTAGACGATCCCATGCGCGAGCGCCAAGGGAACGTGCCATAGCGTGAAGAGTCCAACACCAAGCCCGTGAAACCGCAGGTCCCTGCGGCCGAGTTCAAGAAACGCTCCTCGCCAGGAAAACTCCTCCAAAAAACCGTTTACAACGCCAAAGGCCGCTGCCGCGAGCACAACCGATGCCGAAACCTGTCCGCTGATCATTAAGAAGCTTGGGAAAGCAACGAGCGTGACTTGTAGGGCGACTGCGCTTGGCACCCATGTGTTGCCTACCACATCCAATGAGAACTGTTTTTTGCGCTTCTGCCGCGTCACAAAATGCACGCCGACGGGAATGCAAAACCCAAGCCAGTAAATAAGGAAACAAACCAAAAAGCCATGTAGCGGCCCCAATGCATGTGTCAGGAATGGAACCAGAGCAAACATGAGCAGAATGAGAAAGACTGCCGCTGCGATGAGATGGCGCGGAGTGCGGAGGTCGGCATCAAGCATCGCCATTGCTCTTTCGTGCCTCAAGAGTCTGGGGCAAAGGGCTGCGGGTCGCTGTTTTTTCAGGTTGTGACAGGGGCAAGAACACGTCCCATACTTGTTTGCGCGGCGAGGCAAGGCAGTAGAAGAAATCGCGTTTTAGACAGGCTTCGGATGACTGATCATGATTGTGGGCTGCTCAACCGCCGTGGCGAAGCACAAGGCCTGTGGCGGGGAAGCTCTCGTTTCCAATGAGGTTTCCCTTTCGACGGTCAGTGATCACGAACCCTTCTGATGCATAGAGCGCCTGAGCGGGAATGTTGCCTTCAAGCAGATCAATCTGCATGGTCCCGTTGCTTCGGCTCATGGCATGGCGAAGAAGCGCGCGTCCAACACCACGACGTGACAGCGCTGGATCAACATAAAGCCAGGTGAGCTCAGTTTCGTCGAAGGCCGCAAAACCCGCCACGATGCCGTCCCGATCGGCCACAACCAAATCAGCATCGAACAGCCCTTTATCTTCGAAGGTTTCTTCAAGGGAGCGAAAGGCGGCGACGCCGACCGTAAAGGCAAGCTCGTCCTTGCGCGCTGCATCGTGGATTACGCACAGACGGGCCCAATCACCTGGGTCGTAGTCCCGGATCTGAATTCTGTTGTTTGATGTCATGACTTGCTCGCCCTCAAATTGGACGCGGTGTCTTTGGCGGTCCTGGCCTTGGCAACGGCGTCTTTGTAACTTGTGGGGGTCATGCCCGTTTCGCGCTTGAACGCGGTATAGAACGAAGAGCGGGAATTAAAGCCGACCTCATAGGCAATCGCCAGAACCGTCGATGCGCTTTCTTCAACCAAAGGGATGGCCTCTTTGACCCGCCAGCCGTTCACGAACTCAAAGAAGGATTGGCGAATGTGCTGGTTCAGTGTCTGGGACACGTAGTTTAGCGACACGCCAATATGCGCCGACAGGCTGCTGAGTGTCAGATTGGGATCGCGGTACAGATGGTCTTTCTCCATCGCATAAAGGAGCTTGCGCGCAATGCGTTCGGACTGGTCCGAACCAAGGGCGCTTTTCTCGTATTTCTTGCCCCGGTGCGCGCCGACGCTTTCCAGTTCCGCCGCAACGAAAGCCAACTCCTTCGACGGCCTCAGCCCCCAAAGCGCAAGGGACAGAATGACCACCAAAACCCAAAGGCCATCAAGCAACGGGCCAATCGGATCTTGTGAGCCGAAGACGGCAAGCAACTCCCCTATGAGGCTTTGCAACACATAAGTCCCCATGGCACCGGCAAGGACCGCGACCCAACGCAATTCAAGCCCCTCAGTGCTCGAGAAATGCTGCTTGAGCACCGCAATGTGTTTTGTTTGGGTTCGAATGACCCAAAACACGTAGAGTGCCCATTGCACGACAAGCGCGATGGTCAGGAATGTGAAGCCATATATCAGGAAGTGCAGACCTGGAAGCGGTTCCTCAGCCAGTGCTCCCGCATACCACACGTCACGTGATGCATTCGGTACCACCATCGCAATGGCAGCGAATACAGTTGCCGCAAAAGGCAACATGAAATGGAGCGCAGCCGATCGATTTTCGTCAGGATCGTTTTGGTTCAACGTCAGCTCGCGCACATACAGCAGAAAGACCGGCATCAGGCAGAGATTGGCAACGACACTCAAGAATGCGGTCCCATCGCGAAGCGTTTGCGCGATATCGCTGGTAAGTATTACGAGAACGGTATCAAGCTCGCTAACAGCGAACACTGCGAAGAACACGGCGAGGATTGCCCGCGACGAGGCGCTCCACCTCTGGGACCAGCTGACCATTGCCGCCAGAACAGCCACCGCAAAGGTGGCGGTGACGGTGGCGATCAAAAGGATGTCTGGGTCAAATGTCATAGGGTGTTGAGGCAAGTTGCGCGGAGAAGGAATAGCTTCAATCCTACCTCGCACAGCACCTTTGCTCAACGCGCGTGCGGGTGTTTCCTGTCCGCGCCGACCGGGTCGGACAGGGCTGAGGGGCCACGCGGACGAATGGGCCAAGCAGAAATGCCATCTGGGGATGGCAGGCCGCGCTTTTCGGCCTCTCCCACGCGAAAGGACCCTCCCATAATGTCACTAGACCCGGATCCACTCACCAATACCGTTGCACAGCCCGATCCATTGGCGTCTGTCGATACAATCTGGCTCCACGGCGCGGGTTTGTCCGGTGACACCTGGCACCCGATCACCATGGCTTACGCCAAGGCCCTGACACCGGACCTTCCCGGCCACGGGACCAACCCGCTGTCGGAGCCATATAGGGTGGAAGCATATGCGGAACGCTTGTCAGATAGCGTGCCACCCGGGTCCGTGCTCATCGGGCATTCACTCGGCGGGATGGTTGCGCTTGAACTAGCGGCCCGATTGCAGGATCGCATAAAGGCGTTAGTCTTGATCGAAGCTGTTGCGACGGTGCGTGACCGTCTTGTCGGGCGATTGTCTGCGACGGTTGCAGCATCCCTGTACCGCTCGGTCCCGACGTCCTGGCTCGCGAACCTCTCTGGGTTGGGCGAAAGCCACGATACCAAGGTTGAGCTTCAGCGGCAGTTGGCTTGGATGGATCGGCCGCGGATTTCGGCGGCGCTGGAGGCCGCATCCCTTTATGACGGACGCCCACGCCTCGCGGAGATAGCTGTGCCAACCCTCATCATCGTCGGAAAACGAAACTCGGCGACGCACCACGGTGCGGACCTTATGGCGCAACGTATCCGCGGCGCTGAATACGTGAAGCTGCCGGGCGGGCACATGTTGCATACCGACAATCCCATCCAACTCCGACGAAGCATCGGCACATTTTTGCGCCGTTCTGGTGTCGGCGACGACTGAACGCTAACCAGCCAGCCGTCGCGTGCGCAGACAGATCGCGGGCCTGCACGATGGGGCGCGAAAGCGCATAATCAGCAGCCACCCGCCCGGTCGGACCGCGCCGAACTACACAGACCTGCTTTTGGGACGGTCGCGGTGTTTGCGCGCCTCAACCGCGCCCATCTGGATCAAACGGCGCTCCACCTCAAGACCGCGTGTTCCTCGCCAATAGGACGAGACGACAGACCAAACATATTGCGCCAACTGCAGTACAGTCCAAACAAATACTAAGGCTCAAAATGACCGTTCCGTATCAGTTCTACATGCGACCCAACACGGGGATGGCAATGTTAGTTGCCCTCCTGGTGCTCGGCGGATGCGCGACCTCTACCCCGCATATCTATGACGCTGAACAAGAAGTTGAATTTCTCTATAGCCGTAGCGGGCCTCATTCCGTCATGACATCCGAGATCCCGGCAACCTTTGGCCAGCCCGGGGGCCGTTTGTACCTTCCCGAGGGTCACGACGGGCCTGCTCCCCTAGTGGTCTGGCAGAACGGAACCGGTGAGCCCATCGGAACCTACGATGCCATTGCAAGGCACCTGGCCTCCTGGGGAATGGCGGTGATCGGGAGTGAGGATCGTCAGATGGCGACCGGTGAACGCGCCGTGGCCATGCTTGCCAATGCCAGGCTTTGGTCGATGACCCGCGACCACCCGCTTTTTGCGCGCATCGACGCCGACACTTTTGCGCTTGTGGGATCGTCCCAAGGCGCGGTGAGCACGATCAATGCCCACACACAATATGAGATCGGACGCGGCGCGACAGCTTTGGCGATCCACGGCACGCCGACCGACGAAGCCATCGCGTTTTTTCGGCTCGACATGGACTATGATGCCGGCGCGGTCACGGCTCCAACGCTGATCCTGACCGGCACCGAAGATGAGTTTATCTCTCCATTGTGGCTCAACAGAGCGCTTTTTGAGGGGATGCGCGGCCCAGGTTTGCGAGCTCTCGCAGTCGCACATGGCGCGGACCACATCGAATTGGCAAATGACGCGGGCCGGTTTCGGGGATACCTGACGGCCTGGCTGTTGTTTCAACTCCTCAACGATCCGCATGCCGCACAGGGCTTCATCGGCCGGTCGGAAATCATGTCAAACCCCGGCTGGAGTGTCGCTGATGTCTCACAATGAGTCTCATACCCGGTTCAGGGACCGCCCCAATATGAGCTACGGGCGACATCGCATTGTTCCCATGCGGGCTTACATGCTGTTGATCGCAGACGCCGGTCTGGTTTTGCTTGCCCACGCCGCCTATTGCATGGCGCTACAGGCGCCTGAAATGGATGCGCGACCTGAAAGGACGTCGTTTTCGTCATGCCTTTGCGCGTTTGCGCCCGGCTTGGACATCTGTCGCAGCCTTTGCGACGCGACGACGACACAGAACGCTCACACCATTTCTTCCCTCGACCGCCTTCAAAATCGGAGGACGTGATGAGGCTTCTCATGCTGACAACCTGCTTGTGTCTTGTAACACTTGCCGGATCTGACAATCGAACGCCATCGCTTGATGGGGTCTGGCACTCGGACGGCTACGGCTTTGTTCTGGAGATCCAAGACCGCACGGCGCGCCTGTTCAGCGCCGCGGGCGATCTTTGCCTTCCGGAGATCAGCACTCTCGTTCCCTTGAACGAGCTTTTGCCAGGTTCGAACTTCGCACTGTCAGGCAACGGCCAGAGGCTCAGCATTGGGTTTCCAATGGAACCCCACCGGATAAGTGCAAACCGCCTAGTCTCTCTCCCGACGCAGTGTTCAGCCGGGATGCCCACAAATGCCAACGCCGTGTTTGAGGCCTTCGTCAGGTTCTTCGATGCCCACTATCCCTTTTTGACCCTCTATGATGTCGACTGGATCAACCGGGTCGCTGCAGCGAGAAGCATCGTGAACGAAGCTGCAGATGATCAAGCCCTGTTCGATGCTTTGGCATGGCTGATCGCACCCATTCAGGACGCACATGTCGCACTGATTGCTGACGTGGACGGGTCACGCCAGATTTCTGCACCGGGCCGCGCGCGCATTCTTTGCTATCTGCGTGACACCGCACGCGCCGAAGGTCTCGATCCGGCATCGGCCGTCGGGGAGTTCCGCTTGTCCATATGGTATGAGAGTCTCGCGACGGTCATCCTGCGCGATGAAGGTCAGATGCGCGGTAACGATCGTATTCAATATGGCATGCTGACAGCTGAGGTCGGGTACCTTGCTTTCAGCGCCCTCGATGGGTTCGGACCGGAAAACGCTACGCCTGAGGAAAACCTGGCAGCGACGCAAGTCGTTTTGGATGTGATACTAAGCGACCTAACCTCGCTCGGGGCGAAGTCCATTGTCCTTGACCTTAGCCTGAACTTTGGCGGCAGCGACTACATTGCACGAGAGGTTGCAAGCCGGTTCTTGCGCGAGGGCGTGCATGCCTACAGCAAGTTCGCCGCCGATGCTGCGCTGCCAATCGTGACGGACGTGCGCATTGAGCCAAGCCCGCGCGTTCGGTTCGACGGCGACGTTGTTCTGCTGACCAGCCACATAACGGTCAGCGCCGCAGAAGTCTTGACGCTCTCCCTGCGGACCCAACCTCACGTCACTCACGTCGGCGAGACCACGCGCGGTGCCTTGTCGGACGCGGTGTCGCGAACCTTGCCGAACGGATGGCACCTGAACCTGTCAAACGAGGTCTATCTCGACAGCGAAGGTCAATACTGGGAAGGCATGGGTATTGCGCCAGATGTCGAGATGCCGGTGCTGTTGAACGCGGATCCGATCGCCAGTCACCAAGCAGCAATTTTGCGGCTTTTGGGGGCAGAGAATTCCCATTGAACGACGCGTAGGTCGTTAGCGCGGAGCCATCGATGCACAGTCGGTGCGGCGACACACGGTCAAGATGATGTCCTGCACGTCACGGGGATGAAGAGTTTCGAAATTCAGTAGGAAACGGTGATGGTCTCAAAAGTTCGAGGCGGCAAAACGGTAGCACTTGGCGCGGCAGTCTTTATTGGCCTCGGGGCATGGTGGGGCGCCGATGATCCGGCTCAGATCCAGTCGGTGGATGGTTTGCATCCCCACGCGGCAATGGCCATCGACACTACAGCGTCGAACGTGAGCGTCTTCTGGCCACCACCCAACGCATCGGACACGGGACAGGCGGTAACAGGTGTCGCTATGGGGCCAGATGGAAGCATCTACATCCTGCACCGCGCAGGACGTCCCTTTGGCGCCGGTACGACGTTGATATCTGAACCGGTCATCCTGCGCCTGGCTTCGGAAACCGGTGAAGAAATCGCACGTTTCGGCGCAGGATTGTTTGCGGGCCCACATGGAATTTCTGTTGCCGATGACGGCTCGATCTGGGTTGCAGATACGTCCCTAAATATCGTGATGCACCTTGATCCGCAGGGCCAACCCATCCGCGCTTACGGCGATCCCTATCCTTTCTACTTAGAGGCCCTCTTACGTGTGCGAAATGTTTTGCCGCGATTGCCCGTCCAGATGAGCGACACCACTTTTGCGCGACCTACGGACGTGGTTCCACTGACAGGGGGGCGCTTTGCGGTTGTTGATGGATACCGCAACTCCAGACTGGCCGTTTTCGACACGCAAGGGAGGCTTGTCTGGCAGGTGAACAGGCGCGGTTCTGATTTCGGGGAATTTCACCTCCCGCACGGTATCGCTGCGGATGTTCAGGGCAACATTTACGTCGCAGACCGCCGCAATGCGCGGGTTCAGGTCTTCTCCCAGCACGGCCAATTGCAGCGCGTCATCAGCGGATCGTATGTCGGGCGGCCGTTCGGCGTCGCTGTCGGCCCATACGGCTGCATTTTCGTTGCAGACGGTGGCGACGTGCTTGATCTGCACCGTGACGATCCCCTCTACCGTCCCGGTGTCGGGGTTTCGATATTGTCACCAGACGGTGCGTTGATTGAGCGCCATGAGGTGGCGGACGACGGCCAGCCCACGTTTCAATTACCGCACGACTTAGCGGTTGGAGATGACGGACGCGTCTACATTGCCGATCTCAATGCAAATCATTTGTCCGTCATCGACCTGCAGACAAGCTGCGATGATTGAGAACTCTAACGGCAAATCACTCTAAGTGAATTGGGGCTAATCTCTGCCCATGCCTATGCACAAAATGCTGCAAAGGCTGATTTAGCTCAGGCGTCGGACCAGTCACAGCGTCTGATCTCCTGTTCAGCTTCCCCCGTGGAGCGCGTGATCCGCATCCAAAACATTTTGCATCTGGCCGTTTTGGCCGGTGACGCCCGCACGGACCCTCCCGGACACGAGATCGGCAAGCATCGCAGATTCAAAGCCGTCATTTCGACCGTCATGCCCAATTGTTTCGCCCGGCTCCACAAAAACGCCATGGGCGACACCCGGGGTGACGGGGGTAATCATCTGCCTCGCTAAGTCTGCAGGCAAAAGAGCAGCACTATCGCCATTGAGAGAGACAAGGATCGAGCGCATGATCCTGACCAGATCGGTTGCACTGGCCCACAGCCCGGCGGCGGCACTTTCGGGGTGGCGGACAAAACCTCCGGAAATCGGCTGCCCGTTCTCCAAAAAACCCCGCGCATACGGGGTGCGCGGTTCAAGCTCGAAGGTCGCGGCCGTCGCCCCGATGGGGTTCAGAACGTTCGTGGAGGTATAGCTTGAAAAGCTTTCATCCGTTACGTCCTCAATCAGGCACTGCAAGACCGTTGTTCCTCCCCCACTGTAGTCATATCGCTTAAACAAGCGCCGCTCTGTGCGAATGGCCGGTGATGTGGCCGGGTATTGCCCGTTCAGGATATCGAGAAGTCCTGGAATTTCATCATCGACGCCGTACCCCATGAACCCATGAATGTTTGTTCCAGCGGTATGCGAAAGGAGGTCTGAGATCGTCGTCCTGTCGCTTCGGGGACCCGTCAATTGCCACCGCTGAAGATACGCGTTGACAGGGTCGTGGAGGTCGAAATACCCGTCACGAGCCAGCGTGAAGATCGCCAGGGCGGTCACCGTTTTGGAACATGAAGCCACCTGAAACAGGGTCAGATCATTGACGGGAATGCCGGGTGCGGCCATGCCGCCATGTGCCAGCCGAAGCCCATCGCTCGATAGATCGGCAATCTGCCAACTAGGCGGATCTCCTTGCTCAGCTAAGGACGCCGGCGCGATGGCTGCTGTCAGTGAAGCCAGCCCGATCAGGGAAAAAACGCGTCGATTCATTAGATTTCTCATCGCTACATTGCATGTGGGATGTCCGCCCGTTTCGAGGGACCGTCCAGCTACAGTAGCGCCTCTGCGCGGGTACATCGCCCGACCCTATAGGCACGTATAGTCCGGCGCCGAGTGTAAGGGGAGATATGCCGACTTGATCTCCGGTCTTGGCCTCCTGATCCTCGATGAACCGGGCTATTTGCCTGTTGCCCGAACCGAAGGGGAGATCCTCTCCCACCTGATCAGCGAACTCTACAAATGAACTATGCTCATCGTCACCGCCAATCCGGTATTCAGCGAATGGCCGAGGTTGTCTTCGCATATGCGGGCCGACAGCGACAAAATTCTTTATCGTCAGCGCATCTTGGTGATCCAAGTAAATGACTGACAAAACTGTTTTTTTGCTGCGTGGCTTGATTTGATGTGGCGGACCCCGTGCTAGCTGCGGCGCCTACTATCACTACTGAAAGGAGAACAGCGATGGAGAAGAAAACCGAACAGATTGCGGTCTGGTCGCTTCGCCCATCGGACCGCGGCAAGGACCTACCTCTCCTGACCGCCGATTCCGGAGCCGCCACGCTCATGGCCAAACTCGAGCGGGACAGACTGGACACCGCAAGCTGTCGGGTCGTATCGACCGCAGAGGACGTTCCTCCCGCGGCCATACTTGAAATGCAGCAGCCAAGGCTCTTCGCACAAAAAATGCTGCAATGGCTGACGCGACTGCGCGGCTTATGGCATGGTTATGCGAGAAGCATGGACTATGCACATCTGCTGCGTTGGGCAAAGAACAGCTGTTCATTACGGACGATGGAACGGCTACTTCGTCTACGTCTTGTTTGCCGTACGAGGCTGCCGTGAAAGTACAGGTTCGATTTGGGCGAAGCATGAACCTGCGAATGACGGGTCTGACGCCACCAACTATAATGCAGCGACGAACCTGCTACACTCTCGGGGCAATACTGCGTCAGCAATAGACGCGTCTGCACAGGGTAGCTTTGTCCCACGTCTCGATGGTTGCTCACGGCTGCAGCGAAAGCGTGGTTTTTTGAGTTTGACTGCTCGGGCTCGCTTTCAATGACCGGTTTGGCGGAACCCGCCGCGCGGCAGCGATTTTTGTGCCGCGTTGGCGAAAGGACTCTGTGCCAGCAATAACCTCACCTTCACAAGCCCGCTTTGTCTGCAGACTGTGAGTTCGCTTGCGCTGAAATCTTTCAGTCGCAGCGAATGACTGGTTCGGCGGGCCGCGCCGCAGCATCCCGATTGGCCGGCCAACGGCCGCTATGGGCCGTCTTTGCCGGGACAATGCTGGCTGGCAGGCGCGCATGCTGCGACCGACCCAACGACGGCTGAGAGCCCAAAGTGACATGGAGTGTGTCGGGTATTACGGTCTGCAAATGAGCGATGAGTACACTCTGACGCCAGCGAAGACCGAGCATGCGGAGGGCATCGGCAGAGTCATTCGCGACGCGATTGAACGTATCAATGCAAGGGACTATCCACCCGCCGAAATCAATCGCCTTTTGCGGAACTTCACGACAGAAAACGTTGCGGCTCTGTTAGAGCACAGGCAGACTTTGGTTGCCTTGGTAGGAGAGGAAATTGTCGGTACTGGAGCCATTCAAGGCGCCGAAGTGAAATCGGTTTTTGTTTCCCCCGACTGGCATCGAAAAGGTATCGGGTATGCCTTGGTGTGTGAACTTGAAGAGATGGCAGCGAGCCGCGGAATTGAAACACTGGAGGTTTCTTCTTCACTCTTTGCCAAGCAGTTCTACTCAGCCTTGGGATACATCGAAAAGTCACGGAACTTCTTTGGAGACGAAGAGACAGTCCACATGACGAAAGCTATAGCACCAAACCAATCGAGCTAGATTTCGAAGGGCAGCTTCGTCCGCTTAGCAGATTCCGATTGACCGGACATTAACGGCAGTTTTGACGATAAGGTTGCGTCCCAGTATCGTTACCAGTTGAAGAACACGTTTCAAAAAGATGCAACCAACTCACCGATCCGCTATCGAAAGACGACATCCTCACCTACCATCGCCATCTGCGCGACGAGGTGGCCGCCTAAACGCGGGCTCCAAGGGGAGCACGTTACAAGGCTGTTGCTCCTACAACGAAACTTCGCCTCCCGTCCGAAAGGCGCGACGACTCTTGCGGGGTTCAACGTACAGGGGGGGCGCCTAAAGGGCGATTAGGATCGACACGCTTATGAAATAAGCCACGTCTGAAAGCTCGCAATTGTTCGTCTGGAATCCGACCAATGCGTCGCGAGAACCTTAGGTGTGACCCGCTACCGAAGGTACGACGCAGTCATCGTCAAGCCAGCAACACTGCCGGTCGGGCGAAAGGATTTGGCGCCAGGCGCGCCCGCCACGGATCCTGTCGCCATGCAGTAGAGCGGCATATGCTGGGCGGCATCTCGCGTCTTGAGCCGAAACCCATGAAACCGCGACGGTAGACAGCCGGACGTCAGGTCGAACCTATTTGAAAAAACGGGATGAAGGCGGCGATGTTGACCAGCGCATGGCTGACGGCGGGCCAGCCGATCGAGTTGGTTGCCCGGGCCATCATCAACCATACAAGCCCCATGAAAAACGCACCGCCTAGCAAGCCCAGAGCACCGAATTCGTAGGAAACCCCCGAAAAGAGCAACAGCGGGATGTGCCAGAGCGTGAAAATCAGCAGGCCCAAGCCTTCGAAACGCCAACTTCCGGACCCGTTCGATCTGTAGGTCCGCCGCCACGCGAATTCTTCCAGCGGTCCGTTGATTGCGCCCACCGCAATCGCGAGAAGGATCAACTCGATGTCACCGAAGCGGGCACCTGGCGTTCCCGCGCCAATCGCGACAAAGCAGGGCAAGGCAAGGGCGGCCGCAATCACCGGCCACCGCACGCGAGACAGGCGCACCGTGACTCTGGGATGGTCGCCGGCACATCCGACGGCGACCGGGATGCAATAGATGATCCAGTAGATCGCTAGGATGCAAACGTAGCTGTAGGGAAATGCGACAGCAGCCGATACCGCGGGAACCGCTGCCAACATGACAATGGTCAACGCACATCCTCCCGCAATAAGTCTGACCTGTGCGGCATGAATCTGGAGGCGTTCGCTGGTCACGCCGATTGCTCGGCGAGAACCATTGGATCTCGGGCTGTCATGACCTGCATTGGCAGATTGCGGGATTGGAGCTGTTCACACCAACGGCTCGCCCGCTTTCCGTGGTATGTCGACGATCATATGCATGATCGCTCAGCCGCAGGTGAGGTCATGAATGCGCTCATTGTCATCAACATGGATGTTCACCCTGTCGGGCACGAAATCCATCGTCACGATGTCGCCCGCCATGATGAGGCGAAGGTTGGGGTCGGCGGGAAACGTGACCGCCGCCAGGCTCGCGCCAAGAAAGCCTCTGTATCTTTCCAAATCACAGGTCTCCTCCGCTTGTGGGGCGCAGGCGGCGATCCCCAAAAGAGCCGCAAGGCCTAAGGCAACACTCACAGGTCGCGATGGAATGTAGGGCACGGTTTCTTCCCTTTTGATGTGTAAAGCTCTGGCCGATCCGACGCATGATCAGCCGATTTCTGCCACGTATCCCTGTGCGTCGTCGTGGTACTGGCTTGGCGTCATTCCGGTGTTTTTCTTGAACGCCGAGTAGAAGGACGACCGCGAATTGAAACCGGCCTCGTAAGCGATAAGCGTTATCGGCTGGTCACCCTGCACGATCATCGGTTTGGACGCCTCGACGCGCCACCCGTTCACGAAGTCGAAGAACGAGATGCCAAGATGTGCGTTCAATGTCTGAGAGACGTAATTCGTGGTCACGCCCACATGCTGTGACAGCCCCATCAAAGACAGGTTCGCATCGCGAAACAACTGATCGCGGTCCATCGCGACATGCAGCTTTCTGGCGATCCGATCCGCTCGCTCGGGGTCCAGCGCGCTCTTCTCGTATTTGATGTGGGTTATCTCATCATGCGCGTCTGCATCCGCCCCAAGTTCCGCCAGGCCCGGCGATTGGCGCAAACCCCAAAGTCCCAGAGTCAGGACGATCATCAACTCCAATGCGCTGTCGACGACACCGGGCAAGCCGAGCGCGCCGTCCAGCCGCGTATTGACGAATGACAGCAGATTCAGGATTGCAAAACTGCCGAACAAAATCGCCATACTAGTGATCCATCGGATTTCATGGGGTTCGGTGCTCGCGAAGAGATCCTTCAGCCTTTCGCGATGTCGCATCTGGGCGCGCATCACGAGCGCCGCGTAGAGCATGCACTGAAGATAGAAGGCAAACGGCAAGGCCTCGATCAGCCCGACGAACAATGTGACGATGCCCGACACTTCATCGACCGGGGGCGGGACACCCACAGCGGTGGCTGGCGATACCTGCAGGACGAGAGCGACACCGGACAGGGCCGCGACGCCCGGCAGAGCAAGGTGCGCCAACGCTTCGCCGCGGCCGCGGACCAAGCTTTGGCCGGTCACAGAACGCACATAGATCAGCAGCGCCGGCGGCACGAAGAAGGCCGATATGTAAGATACCACAAATAGCCGCGCCGCCGTCCCCGGCCCCATGTCGCGGACCACGATGGAGGCGACATCGAAGAGATCGCTGAGCATCAGCGTCAGAAACAGGCAGGCCAAGAGGCCATAAGCCGCCATAAAGTGCCACTGTGTGACGCTCAGGATCAGCGCGAAGCAACAGATGGAAAACCCCGCGATCTCGATCGCTGCGCCCCATGTACCGATAGTCTGCACTTACCCTATCCTCGTGTTTCAGAACTTGCCCGGCATTGGTGTGTGGCCTTCCCTACCACGGCCCGGCCAGGACCTTAATGTCCGGCGATCCGACACGTGTCCGTCCCTGACGGAACAGACAACGAGTCGCTACCGCCGGTGCCGGTCCCATGCGAAACGGAAACGGCGCGATCAGCACACGTCCCGATGGGTGTGGTCATCCCGTATTCTACGGCACCGCTTCAATCCATGGTTGTTGGCTTGGGGTATCTCCGATGATGGCGGATTGTGGCAGGTCTCTGGTGGACTGTCGTTTTTCGGTGTTCCCAAGGTTGACGGTTGCACAAAGGCCCGCGCCCCCAAGATACCTGTCGCCACACCCGAGCGACCACAACCGGTCCTTGCCTACCGGGCCGGAGCGCTTTGCAGGGCAGAGGTCTTTAGTCGCCGAGCGCACGGTCGTACGACGTCTCAGAACTCACGAAGCCGCGCAAGACGCGGAGCAGATCTTTACCTCTGGCAAGGAACGTCACCCATGCTCTACTACACCACCTCTGGGGACAGCATCCACGATCCGCTGCTGCTCTTGCATGCGGGAAACTACTCGGGAACGATGTGGCGTGACATCGCCGAGCACGTGTCGGGCTTGCACTGCATCTTTGTCGACTTGCCCGGCCATGGCTATTCGCGCGATATCGACCTGACGTCTCTCGAACAGGCGGCGGATGCCGTTGCCATGGTGATCGAACAGGATTTCCACGGACGCCAGGTCAATCTCGTGGGGCTTTCGTTCGGCGGCTATGTCGGATTGACGCTGATGGCGCGGCATCCATATCTGATCCGCCGCGCGATGCTCAGCGGGATCCATATCGGTGCGATCCCAAATGCACGCGCGATCAACTTGTTCGCCGGGCTCATGTCGCCCCTGATCCGCCTGCGCTGGATGCGCCGAAAACTTGCCGAACCTCTGGGCGTTACCGATATGTCGATCATCGATCGCACCGACGGTCAACCCAACCTGACCCCGCGCACGATGCGCGCCATCCTCAAGCTCGTATCGGTATTCGATGTGCAAGACGATTTGCCCTCGATCCGGATTCCGACCTTGATGATCGCCGGGGGCAATGAACACGCCACCATTGTCGACTCCCTACATGTTTTCGAAGCGACCATGCCTGCGTGTACGACGCGCATCGTCCCCGAAATGGGCCATGCCTGGTGCAATGAAGATCCGCCTCTCTTCGCACGGACCGTGCAAGCCTGGTGTGACGGCGACGCCCTTCCGCCCCTGCTGATCCCTGTCTGAGCACCCGGTCGCAAACATCGTCGAAAGGAGGCCGACCTATGAACCTCAAATGGTCGACCCATGGGGAAGGAGCGCCGCTTCTGCTGTTGCACGGATTTACCGGCACCGGTGACGACTGGCATCATGTTTTCGGCCAGAAGCCAACCGGCATGACCCACTTGATGCCCGACCTCCCGGGCCATGGCGGCTCCCGCTCGCTCGCACACTTCACGTTTCGCGAGGCTGCAAACCTCATTCGGGAGGACCTCGATGACATGGGGATTGATGCCCTGCCAGCTATCGGTATGAGCGGTGGCGCTCAGGCGCTCATCCATCTCGGCACATCACAGCCGGATCGCATCAATGAAACGATCCTGATCAGCACCGCTCCCTACTTTCCTCAGCAGGCGCGCGCTCTGATGCAAGCAGCCGGACCGGAGCGACAGTCTCAAGACACATGGGTCGATATGCGCCGGAAACACGGCGATGACGACCAGCGCATCCGAACCCTGTTCGAGACTGCGCGCGATTTCCACAAGAGCTACGACGACGTGAACTTCACCCCTCCCCTGCTCGGGCGCATGCGCGGCCCGAGCCTGATCGTTCACGGTGACAGCGATCCACTTTACCCGGTCTCTTGCGCGGTCGGCCTGTTCGAGGCGATCCCGGATGCACGTTTGTGGATCATGCCGGGACAGGGACATTGCCCAGTGTTCGGCGCGAACGCAGGTGTGTTCCGCGCCACCGCGCTCGACTTCCTGGGCGGGAGGGTTGAGGTGAGATGACCTACACCGTCTTCGTCGAGGCCACCTACCCGTCGGATGCCGACGCCACCTTTCGAGAGGCGTTGGATCTGGCCGAGATGCAGGAGGCCATGCGCGGGCTTGCCGTCTATCACGGCCTCCCACAGCGCGACATCCTGGAAGGCGATACGATCATCGTCGATGTCACCCTGTTCAAGCTGTTCACGACAAAAAACCATATGATGCATGTGGAACGATTGGATCCTGAGGCGCGCGTCATTCAAAGTCGCGAGCGCAACAGCCACATCGACCGCTGGGATCACCTCTTGAGCATCCAACCCACCTCCGCCGGCTGCGTCTGGCGCGACAGGGTGGTCCTCGATGCCGGTATCGGCACATTTCTGACTGCGCGGTTTTGCCGGTTCATCTATGCGCGGCGGCATCGCAGGCGAAAAGCGAAGAGCATCCGCTCCCTGATCATGCGCGGTGACTGCACGGCCTGAGCGATTGGCGGCGTAACCGGCATCCGCCCTGCCTCGGGGTCCGTGCCGACGCTCCGGATGCAGAGCGTCCCCGGGAGCCCATGTTGCAAACGGAGTGTCCAAACCCGCTTTCAGACTCGATCAAGGGGTCTCTTCGCGGCGTTGCCGACGTCCGGCAGGCATCGTTCGCCCGGCCCTCGCGGTCAGTCCGTCCGCGCCTCTTCAGCGAGTTCGGCCGCAAGCGCGATGGCCCGATCAAGCTGAGGGTCGTACCCTGCCGCAAATGGTGGATCGAACGGAACCACATGGTCCGGTCGGACCCCCTGCCCCTCCAGCCGAACACCGTCGACGCGCGTTTCGGCAACGGCGACATAAAGCAGGCTGCCATCCGTCAGCGCATTTATCCGCCCCGCCAACACGGCACCCGCGGTCGTTTCGCCCACAATCGGGCCGAGGCCAAGCGTGCGAAACCCATGCGCGAAAACCTCCTTGCCGGACCGGGTGCCTTCGTCGACCAACAAGACAACCGGTCTGTCCCAAGCGCTGGCAAACGCCCGTTCCTCACCATCCCGTCCGGTACTCGAGAGTTGCACGCTTTGGGCCGCGAACAGATTCAGATAGGTGCTGTTCGCCCCGCCCCAGCCCCCCCTCAAATCAAGAACGAGCGCTTCGGCGTCTCTCAGTTGCCCATAAAGCAAGCTCTCCACAAGAATGTCGTGGTACCGCTGCCCCGCATAGGACCAAGCGTGGATATAACCAACCGAGCTGCCGCGAATGTCAAACACCCTGGTGCTTTCCCGCATGGCCGTTTCAAACATCGTGCCGCCGTCGAGGAGGACGGGCGTCACCTCCAGTGACATCAACACACTTGGGCGACGCTCGATATGCAGCGTATTTGTCTGTCCCGCCCGCCCCTCGAACGACCGGATCGGATCGAAGCTTCGGCCATCGACCGACACGATCCTATCCCCCAGGACAACACCGGCCTCGTCCGCAGGATGCCCATCCAGAACGCCGACCACGAAGTCCCCTTCAGGCCGCGTTTCGACGGAAACGCCGATCCCCGCATAGATCGGCGCCCCATCTGTCAGGTAGGGGCCCAGATCGTCTGCCAGTGCCGCATAGCCCGGCAGGAATAGCCCCGCGAGCTGATACCATAGGGGGCTGTCGCGCACGTACAGCCGGGTGTGCGAGGCCTCCAGAACCGCCAGCATTTCATTGATGGTTTCTGCAAAGAGCTCCACGTCCATGTCGGGCACGACGCGGTCGCGATATGTCGCGACATGGTCGGCCCAGTCGGTCCCGTTCATCGATGGATCGAAAAACTGATCACTGACGGTCGCGGCGATCTCATCGAAGGTGGTCAGACGATCATCGGCCGACAGGGGCGAGGCGTGCAGCATACTCAACGCGACGCACAGGGCGGTTGGAACTCTCAACAGCCGCTTCAATGGAATTGAGTGGCGTCGCGGGAGGCGCGGCGGAGCTTTGAATGATCTCCCAAATGTGGCTCGGTGCATTTCTTCACAATCCCTCCGTGTTCCTAGCAGTTAGAAAGAATAGGCGATGCCGAAGCTGACAGAGGATGCGTGGGCCTGCTCCACCAGCGGGCTGTCACGATAGGCATGGCCCAGATATTCGTACTCGACATTGCCGATCATCGCGACATTCTCGCCGACCGGATAAGTGACTGAGATCCCGACGAACGGAGTCGTCGTGGAACCCGGCGAGTAGGCATTCCGCGCTGCCGTCGCCTCGGACGTTGAAACGCCGATCAGATGGGCGTTGAGGTCGTCGTCGCGATGTCGGGCCCCCGCGGATGCCTCGACAAGCACAGGGCCGGCGGCAATGCCGCGCCGCGCGGCGAGTTCGAGCGCGTAACCGCCGTGTTCGTCAAGCAGATCGTGACGAAAGTCCAACGTGGCGCGGAGCGCGGCATTCAGGTGAAATACGGCAGACACGGTTCCTTCCAGTGTGCCATCGCGGTCAAGCCCCGAGAAGAGCGCCGTCTCGGGAAAATCAGGCGCCCAGCGCGGTGCCAGACCGACCCTGACCTGAAACCGCTCGCCCTGGACGACGCCAACGGACACCCCGTCGAGCCCCAGATGCAGAACTTCAGTATCAAATGCGACATACGCGCCCGCCCCGAAGTCCGACTCCTCGCTGGCGTAGATGCCGGCCTGCGAGCCAACGCCCGCGCCCATTGTCCACCGCCCCTCCGCACCTACGGATGAAGGAGACGTCAGCACCATCGCCACAAAGAGAAGTGACGATATTTTCGGATTCTTTGTCATGTCAGACCTGCTCGATGTTTGTTCGAGCGAGATGTCTGCCGTGCCACGCTGTTTGTCGTCTCAATCAGTCGGCAAGGACGGCAATTGGCGTCCATCCCTGCCCTTCAGGATTGCACGGGTTCTTCGGACAATCACGTCGCGCCTGCGCGGTTCCATCGCCTGTCCGAGCCGTTCGGCACGGACTCCTAGACCGATGCGGTCCCTTGGAACGATCGGCGCGTCATACATATCATTTCGAGTGATGCCATCCTCTTGGGGACGCCGTTCCATGACGACCATTCGGATCAAGCCGGGCATGCTTGTCTTGTCCTTATGGATGGCGGGCTGCGCCGTTGCCGAACCATCCGGTCTGGACGCGTGCCCGGCCCCTGCGGCCTATGTCGGGCCGCCCATGCGGGACAATCTTTCGCTGTCCGCCCTGACACGCGCCACGGCAAACCAATCCGGCTTCTCGTCATCCGAGGTTCTGCGCCTCGGCACGGCCTTCGACACCGCGTTCGGCGCAACGAACGCCCGGTCAATGACAGCGGCCGTCTGGCAAGATGGCGGCGAAAGCTGGACCGAGCAACAGGGCGCTCCGCAAGACCAGCTTTACTACTGGGCAAGCGTCGAAAAAATCATCACAGCGCTGACCGTTATGCAGCTGGATGCGACCGGCCGGCTGTCACTCGACGATCCGGTTTCAGCTTTCGTCGGCTACGTTCCGAATAGCGATCGCATCACTCTGCGCATGCTCCTGAACCATACATCCGTGCTCTTCAGCGCCAACGAGGACCCCGGACAACGGGCGCGCAGCGGCCCACTGACGCTTTCCGAAGAACTCGAAATCCTCACCCGACGCGGCCCCTACGCCTGTCCCGGCGCGGTCTGGCGTTATTCCAACTCGGGATATGCGCTGCTCGGTGCGGTGATCGAAGAGATCAACGGAGACCCCTATCACGTTGCGGCGACGGATCTGATCCTGTCACGCAGCCGCGCGAGAGGTCTGCGGATGATCTCGCCTGACGACCCGCTCGACGACATCGTCCCGCTGGCCGGGCCAGCCGGACCGACCGCCTTCCGGCCGACCTATGCCCAAACGGCCGGCGGGCTGGTCGCCGACGCAGGCAGCATGAGCGTCTTGTTGCAAGATATCTTCAGCGGGCGGATTGTGCATGAGCGGCAACTCCCTGAGATGATCGACGACCTTTTTCCGATGGGCAGCCCGGGCGTTTGGTACGGATTGGGCGTCATGGTCTCCGATGTGCCTGCCGAACGGGGGCCGACGACTTGGATTGGCCATTCCGGAGAGGTCGAGGGCGGACGCGCCGTCATTGCCTACGTGCCGTCACGGCAGGCCATCGTCGCGGTGGCATTGACCCGCGAAGGTTCTGCCGAGGCTACAGCCAATCTCCTCATTTCTGCTCTGGATCAGGATTGATGGTCCCTACCCGCTGCGTCGCCTTATATCGCCGATCGTCCGCACCGACACCCTGTCCGGAACCTTCGGCAAAAAGAGTGATATTGCAGTACAATGCAGTTCTGCTGGCGCCAGTCCTGGCCCGATCGGCTTTTCCGGCATGTGCGCGGCGCTTGACCGACCGCTGCGTTGATCCATCCTAGCCAACCCTGTGAAACCTTGTTTCTGCGGCGGACGCGCAGAACGTTGCAATGAATTGAAGGCTCTGGCAGGTTTGCGGTCGACGCTTGTTGCAGCCAGCGATTGAGCGCCGGATTGTTGTCAAGTCAGGGTAGCAGTTTAGGGTCAGGACTCGTCACCAGAATATGGCCACGGCAGCCAATGCGTATGCAGACAGGAAGACCGTCGGACACCTGCCCCAAGCGGACCTTAGCGGAGCAAGCTGACGCCGCGGTGCAGCTTCTCCAAATCGGACATCTACCAGCCAACTCAAACCTTGAGGCGACAGATGACAGCTCCGCGGGACAAAACGGCCGTTCCACCCGCAAGTCCAATACTGTGTTTGAACGTCATCGCTGATGTATCGCAGCACGAATTTCAGACACATTTGGGCCTCTGGCAGCAATCGCGCGGCTGGAGCTCACGATGATCCTGTTACGTTCGTCTGTTAGGTCGATAACGTCTTCAAAAGACGCTCCTTGTCGCCCAATACCAGGCGCAAGAAAATAGGCTTCGGGCAATCTCTCAAGCGCGTACTTCAGATCTGATGGAACAGTAGCACCCACAACCGCCCCTATCGTTCTGTTGCCACGGGACTGCTCCCACTCAGCGATGTCGTCGAGAATCCTGTGCCACATCTTTGGTGATCCGTGTTCCTGTAGCGATGTGCCTTCGGGATTTGAGGAACGAGCAACAACAAAGATATATGCACCCGCATCATGAGCTCTGTTGAGAAGGGGAGCTAAAGCGCCAATCCGAGGTAGGGTGTCACAGTTATTGCGTCCACTTGCATTGGCGCACTTTTCCCGAGCCATGCCTCCCCATAAGCATCAACAGTTGAACCTATGTCTCCGCGTTTTGCGTCCGCCAGCACCAGCAATCCCATTTGTTTTGCCTCTCGGATGACGTCGGTCAAAACCGTGTAACCCTCTGCACCGAACCGCTCGAAGTAAGCGACCTGCGGCTTTACCAACGGGACAGCACTTTCGGCGGCCTCAAGTATTGTCAGCGCGAATTTCTTGGCTCCATCCGCCGAATCTTCCAAACCCCATGCGGATAATGTCTCAGGCGTAGGATCGATGCCTACACAGATGGTGAGATCAGCTCTTGATGCATTCGATAAGACTTTGTTCAGCGACACATTTAGGCTCCCTGGATGCGACACGCAGGTGGTGGTGAAGATCAGTTCTCTTGTCCGGTGACCATCAAGGTCGCCGCAAGAACTGGATTGGAAACACATAGCCGATTTGGCCTCAAACCAGACCTCAGTAGCATAGCGAGCAGATGCCTGCGCCAAAGTTTGCGGGTCCTGTCGCAGTACTGGGTCCGATTATCGTGACCGCTTGACGGGCGGCCCGGACACTAGTTTAGCCGCCCAGCATCCCTCGCCACGACGGTCATGAGACCGAACGGAATCTTCATACACATTCAATTCTGAGCGTAGTGCGGTGCGACTATGAACAAGAGCACCGCACTCAAGAGATCGGCGACCACAGGACGCTTCGTGACCAAGCCTTTAGGCAAGGACAAAGCAACGAAGTTTGCCAAGGTCGAGGGTGTAGCAACCAGTTCGAAGTCTGCCAAAACACTTTAGACCTATTCAGATCGCGGCCTCAGAGTCGGCGCCCTTCGTTCGGCGATTATCGGCTCCTTCACCAACAAAAAGGGGAAATGAGCCGGTACGACATTACAGAGGATTCCCTCTGTTACCCCGGCACCAATGTTCTGCGGAACAAGGCAGACCTATCCGATCAGGCCTTTCGCCTTCGCTGGAAAGTCGGAGGCGCGTTGCCAGATTGCAGGGGTTTCGCAACATTGTTCAGCCAAGCAGTGACGATCTGGACCTCGGGTTCGATCTCGCGCCCCGTCGCGACCCGCAAAGTATAGGCCCAATCTTGATCAATTGCGACATCGGACAACGGCACCAACGCACCCGTTGAAAGTGCCCGCGCAATGGTTGCCGTCCGGCAAATCGCAATGCCGATCCCGCTCTCGGCTGCTTTCTGCAACAAGAACGAGCCCTCAAAGTAGATGGTCTGGGCAGACTCGCTCGGAGTCCAGTCTTCCCCCGCCTGAGGAAGCCACCGTGTCCACATCCGCGAATCCTCATCCGTCAGAAGCGGCCCGTTCCGGACGGCCGTCGCAGGATCGTTCCCCGCCGCCGCGAGCAGGCCGGGCGTGCAGACCGGGACGGCATCGCCCGGGAACAAGACCGTTTCGTCCGGCAGCAGGCGGTCCTGCTTGCGAAACAGGATCTCCACATCCGGTGCCGGGGTTTTGGGCCGGTCGGTCTGTGCCAGCGAGATATGCAGGCTGATCCCGGGATAAGCGCTTTGAAATTGCGCTAGGTTGGGCAGCAGGATTTCCTCGGCAATCACCGGAAGGGCGGAGATCGAGACGGCACGGGCAAACCGGAGCGGCAGAAGATCCAGCTCGTGCCGGATCGCATCGAAACTGTCGTGCACCACCCGCGCCAGGCTTTCGCCTGCCTCTGTCAAGGCCACGCTCCGGCCCCGGCGCATTGTGATCGGGCGACCGATCCAGGCCTCCAACTGCTTGATCTGATGACTGACGGCAGAATGCGAAACGCTCAGCCTGCGCGCCGCGGCAGAGACCGATCCGGTTTCCCGAACTGCCTCCAACGCGCGGAGCGCATTCAATGAGGGAAGACGACGAGCAGTTTGCATCTGCTTGAAATGTGAGAAAATCAGACGGATTACAACAATTTTGTTCTTTTTTCTAGCAGGTTTCACGTCCTATGGTCGATCATCGCATCAACCAAAGGACGGGAAATGACCGATACCTTGCGCGTGTCGATGGTTCAGATGACATCGAAAAACATCCATTCTGAGAATGTCAGGAGCCTTCGAGACGCGGCTGAGCAGGCGGCAGATGACGGCGCGGACATGTTGGCCCTACCCGAAGCCGCAGGGCTTATGGATCGCGACAAGGACCACGCGCGCGCGCAGATCACCGAGGAAGCCGACGATCCCTACATTACGGCTTGCAGGGAAGAGGCCGCCCGGCACGGTATTTGGATTCATTCCGGGTCATGCCCGATCAAAGCGCCGGATGGGCGATACCTCAACCACACCGTATTGATTGATCCCACGGGCAAGATCACCGCAAGATACGACAAGATCCATCTTTTTGATGTCTTCCTGGATGGACGCAAGGCGACTGGCGAGTCTGACCGATATGCCCCTGGTTCCGAGGCTGTTGTGGCCGACAGTCCCTTCGGGCCGCTGGCCCTGTCGATCTGCTATGATCTGCGGTTTCCGCATATGTATCGTGACTACGCCTTGGCAGGTTCTACGGTGATGTTCATTCCGTCCGCCTTTACCGTGCCCACGGGCCGGGCCCATTGGGAAGTCTTGCTGCGCGCCCGCGCCATCGAAAACGGAGCCTTTGTGATTGCCGCCGCCCAGGTGGGCAATCACGCCGACGGACGCGTGACATGGGGCCATTCGCTCATCGTGTCGCCCTGGGGCGACGTGCTTGCCGATCTGGGCGGCGAGGCTGAGGGCCAGGTCACGCTTGACTTGCCGCTCGACGCTGTCGTTGCCGCGCGCCGACAGATCCCCAACCTGCAAAACGCCCGCGACTACACGTTCCGCCATCTCAAGGCGGACGCGAAAGAAAATACCGCAAGACCAGAACAGATTACATCCACGGGAGCTACAACATGACATTTCGCAGCTTAATGGCCGTCACGTTTCTTGCCGGGGCTTTGGCGATGCCCGCAGCGGCACAGGATCGCCCGGACATGGTGATCGCGGTCGATAACCTCTGGCCAACGATGGACCCGGTTATCGGCATTTCCACCACGGGTGCGCGGGTGCATTCCAACGTCTTCGATACGCTGGTGCGCCGCAACCGGTGGGAAGATCCCGACGGAACGGAACTGGTGCCCTGGCTTGCAGAAAGCTGGCAGCAGCTTTCGCCGTTGGTTTGGGAATTCACCCTGCGCGATGGTGTCCCGTTCCACGATGGGCATATCATGGACGCTGAAGACGTCGCATTCTCCTTGTCGGCTGAGCGGCTTTGGGGCGAAGAGCCGCTTGCGCCGCGCGGCACAAGGTACACGCGCGGTTTTGTTCGGGTGGAGGCCACAGGACCGTTGACCGTGGAGGTTGAAACCAGCTTTCCCGATCCGAATTTGCCGTTCCGAATGGTAACGCCAATCGGCTTTGTGCTCCCCCAGCATTACTACGAGGAGGTCGGAACCGAAGCCTTTGGGCAGATGCCGATGGGCACCGGGCCGTATCGGATGACCGCGTTCGATCCCTCCGTTGCGGTCGATGCCGTGGCGTTTGACTATTATTGGGCTGGGGAGCCGCCTGCGGCCACGCTCCGCTTTGAGATCGTGCCCGAGTTTTCCACCCGTTTCGCGGGCCTTGTGGCCGGAGAATACGATGTGGTGGTCAGCGTGCCCGCCGATCAGGTGGATGCGCTTGAGGGCACAGAGGGCGTCACCGTGATGGAGAAGGGTATTGAGAACTACCCGATGTTCGCTTTCAACATGCTGGAAACCGAGGCGCTGCCGGACAATCCGTTGACGGATGTGAACCTGCGCCGGGCGATCGTGGCGGGCGTGGATCGCGAAGCGATTGCGGCGGCGATCTGGGGCGAGGCCACCTTCGTGCCGACACCGTTCAACTTCCCGGAATATGGCGATTATTACGAAGCGGACCGCGAACGCGCAGTGCCGTTCGACCCCGAACAGGCTGCCGAATACCTGGCCGCCAGCGATTACGACGGGGAAGAGCTGATCTGGCACATCACCCGCGGCTTCTACCCGAACTACGAAATCGCGGCGGAGTTCATGGTCGAGCAATGGGCAGAGATCGGGATCAACGTGCGGATCGAGTTGAAGGACAACTTCTCGCTCGCCTATGAACGCCCGTTCCACTTCCTCAACATGTCGATGAGTTCGGAGTTTTCCGGTGATCCCTATCGGCCGCTCTGGATGGATTGGGGCCCGGAATCAAGCCGGTTCCGCGCCTCGCACCGCACCTGGGACATGACGGAGGAATTCGTGCGCCTTGGCGAAGCGTTCGAGCAGGCGCAGGAGTTCGAGGACCGCTATCAGGCCTATCTCGATCTGGTCGCCGAATGGGAGCGCGTGACGCCTGGCATGTATATGTGGCGCAACGTAGTCAGCTACGCGATCAATGAGAATCTGCAATGGGATCCGGGCAATTCTGCAGTCACCATCTTCGACCATCTCTACATGACAGGCTATGATGAGTGAGCCCCAACGCGCGGAGTCGGCGCCGCGCGCGCCGCTCCTCTCCATCGAGGATCTGACCGTCGCATTGCCGGTTGATGGCGACCGGCCCGAGGCGGTCTCTGGCATCAGTTTTGCGATCGCGCCCGGAGAAACGCTCTGTCTTGTGGGGGAAAGCGGGTCGGGCAAATCGGTTGTGGGACAGGCGGTCCTTGGCATGTTGCCGCACGCCCTGCCCGTCACGGCCGGCTGCATCCGGTTTGCTGGCGCAGAGATGCCGCCACAGCGCGACCGGGCCTTCGGTACCATCCGGTCGGCGCAGATTGCGATGATTTTCCAGGATGCGGGTGCGAGCCTGAACCCTGTACGGACGATCGGGGGGCAATTGGCCGAAATTCTGGCCGTGCATGGGATGTCGAAGACCGACCGCGGCCCGCGCGTTCTTGAGGTGTTGCGCGATGTGGCCCTGCGAGAGCCTGAGCGCATTGCGCGATCTTATCCGCATCAACTGTCCGGCGGGCAGGCACAGCGCGCAGTGATCGCGGCCGCGCTTCTGCTCAAGCCGGATCTCTTGATCGCCGATGAGCCGACCACGGCGCTCGATGTCACCACCCAGGCCGAGATCCTCGCTCTGATCACGCGCCTGAAGGTCGAACACGAACTGGCGGTTCTGTTCGTG
Organism: uncultured Roseicyclus sp.; assembly: GCA_947491935.1. Classification (GTDB taxonomy): domain Bacteria; phylum Pseudomonadota; class Alphaproteobacteria; order Rhodobacterales; family Rhodobacteraceae; genus Gymnodinialimonas. Next base: position 851,858 of record CANLLF010000002.1, on the reverse strand, counting down.
ACCCATGATTTCGGCGTCGTGGCCGAGATCGCCGACCGAGTCGCGGTGATGCAGGAGGGTGTGCTGGTGGAGGCCGGGACAGCGGAGGATGTCCTTCAGGCTCCGCAACATCCCTACACACGCAAACTGATTGCAGCGGTCAACCCAACGCCGCGGACGCTGGGCCAACATGGCGACACGCCGATCCTGGACGCGACCGATGTAAACCTGATCTATCGCAGCGGCTTTCTGGGCAATCGCAAGGCGCTGCACGCAGTAAAGGATGTGTCGCTGGAGATCGCCGCAGGGCGCACTGTGGCGGTTGTCGGCGAAAGTGGCTCGGGCAAAAGCTCGCTCGCGCGATGTCTTCTGCGGTTGGAGGAGATCGACAGCGGCTCGATCCGCTTCAAGGGGCAGGAGATCAGCACGTTGACGGGCGCGCCATTGCGGCAATTGCGCCAATCGATCCAGGTTGTTCTACAAGACCCGTTCTCGGCCCTGAACCCGCGCCAGACGATCCTGTCGGCCATCGCGGAGGGGCCGATCATCCATGGCATGGCCCCCGCCGACGCCCGCCAGAAGGCCGCCGAATTGATTGAGCTGGTCGGGCTGTCGGCCCAATCAGGCGGACGGTATCCGCAGGAGTTTTCGGGAGGGCAGCGCCAGCGGATCTGTATCGCGCGGGCCCTGGCGCTGGAGCCGGAGGTCCTGATCGCCGATGAGGCGGTCTCGGCGCTCGATGTCTCGATCCAGGCGCAGATCCTCGATCTGTTCGCCGATCTGCAGCATCGCTTCGGCTTCGCGATCCTCTTTATCACCCACGATCTTGCCGTGGCGCGTGCCATCGCCGACGATATTCTGGTGATGAAATCCGGCGAGATCGTCGAGCACGGCTCCGCCGACCGCGTGTTTGCCGCACCGGCGCATCCCTATACCCAGGCGCTTCTGGCCGCCGCGCCGGGGTTGGATCAGTTCCAGCAGGGCAGCGCCGCATGACCGGTTACATCCTTTCCCGTGTCCTGCGCGCGACCCTGACGATGCTGGTCACCGTGACGCTGGTCTTTCTGTTCATCCGTCTTTCGGGCGATCCCGCGGCAGCCCTTGTGCCCCCCGATGCACCGCAGGAAGTGATCGATCAATACGCCCGCCTCATGGGCCTCGATCAGCCCCTTTGGCAACAGTATCTGGGCTATGTCGGCGGGCTTTTGCAGGGGAACTTCGGCTTCTCGATCCATACCGGTATTGCAGTGGAGGACACGTTTCTGGGGCGTCTGCCGTTCACCTTGCATCTGGGCATCACGGCGCTTGCCCTGGCCGTTTTCATTGGCATTCCCATCGGCGCGCTGGCGGCTATCCGACGGGGCACGGCGCTGGATCGGTTCGTCATGGGGTTTTCCGTCTTTGCCTTTGCGATGCCGAATTTCCTCTTCGGTCTGGTGATGATCCTTGTGGCCGCTCTGGCCTTCAGCACCTTTCTGGGCGGGGAGAACGCCAATGTCATCTGGCCTGCGCTGACCCTTGGTTTGGCCGCGATGGGCAGTTTCGCCCGCTTCACCCGGTCGTCGGTGCTGGAGACGATCAACGCGCCTTACATGCGCGCCGCCGAGGCGCGGGGCGTGCCGTTCGGGAGGCGCCTTGTGCGCCACGCGGCCCCCAATGCCGCGATCCCGCTGGTGACGCTGATCGGCCTGTCGCTGGGCGCGCTGGTGGCGGGCTCGGTGGTGACAGAGCAGGTCTTTGCCTGGCCCGGCGTCGGGCAGCTTCTGGTGCGCTCGGTCGCCACGCGGGATCTGGCGCAAGTGCAGTTTCTGGTGCTGGTCGTGGCCTTCACCATGGTCATGGCAAATCTGATCGTCGACATGCTGTACCTCGTCATCGACCCGAGGATCCGCGCGAAATGACGAACAGCATCACACCGCTCCGCGTCGCCCCGGCGATCCCGCTCAGCGTAAAACTCGCGCTCGTTTTCGTGGCCTGCTTCGTGCTGGTCGCCATTTTTGGCCACCTGCTCACACCGCACGGGTTCCGCGAAACGTCCCTCCTCCATCGGTTGGAGCCGCCCGGCACCGAAGGCTATCTGCTTGGTACGGATGCACGCGGGCGCGACCTATTTGCCCGTCTGGTCACCGGCGCGCAAATCACGTTGGTTGTGGCGATTGTCGGCACGGTGATCGGAGCCGTTCTCGGCTCGCTTCTGGGGATCATCGCCGCCGCGCAACGGGGCAAGACAGAAGCGGTGATCGTGGCGGCCATCGACGTGCAGGCCTCCCTGCCGATCATCATCGTGGCGCTTTTCATGCTGGCGATGTTCGACAATTCCTTCACGCTGTTTTTGCTGCTCGTCGGCCTGAACGGCTGGGAGGTCTATGCCCGCCTGATGCGCGGCGCGACGCTGCAGGCCAAGGAGTCGGGCTATGTCACCGCCGTGCGCGCGCTGGGTGCGACCCCTGCGCGGATCTATCTGCGCCATGTGCTGCCGAATATCCTCAACATCGCGCTGGTCCAGTTCACCGTGAACCTTCCCCTGACGATCCTGCTGGAAACCGCGCTCTCCTTCCTCGGCCTCGGCGTGCAGCCGCCGCTCACCAGCCTGGGCCAGATCATGTCCGAGGGCCGAGACCGTCTGATGACCGCCTGGTGGCTGACGCTTCTGCCCGGCGCAATCATCTTCTGTCTCGCGCTCTCGGTCTCTATGATCGGCGACTGGCTGCGCGACCGGCTTGACCCGACTTTGCGGAGCGAACGATGACCGACCCCCTGCCCTCACCGCCCAAATACGCCATCGGACCCGCGCCCGCCGCGCTCGACCCGGCCATCGTCGAAACGCTGCGGCAATGCGAGACGACGATGCTGGGCCATATCCTGTACTGGGGGGCGATGGATCCCGGCATCCGAGCCAATCAGGGATTTGGCCCCCGCGTCGCAGGCCGAGCGCTCACTGTGCAGATTCCCGGGCCGTGCTCGGTGATGTTGCACCACGCCATCGGGCTGGCCGCGCCCGGCGATATCCTGGTGATCGACCGTCTTGGCGATACGCGTCATGCCTGCCTCGGCGACGGTGTGGCCGCCGCCGCCACACGGCAAGGTATCGTGAGCGCCATCATCGACGGGCCGTGCACCGATGGCGAAGAACTGGCCGAGATGGGGTTCCCGGTCTGGTGTCGGGGCGTCTCACCGATGACGACAAGGATGGCCGATCTGGGCGGGCGGGCACATGTGCCGGTGTCGGTCGGTGGCGTGGCGGTGATGCCGGGGGATGCGATCCTTGCTGATGCGGATGGCGTCTACGCGATGCAGCCGCATGATGCAGCGCCCATCAGCGAAATCGCCCTGACCCGCGGACAGATTGTGGCCGAACGCCGCCGCAAACGCGGCGACGACCCGCTTCCCCTCGGGCGCATTTCGGGAGCCAGCAGGATGGTGGCGACGGCCATGGATCAGAACCCGGCCGATTAAACCTCCAACAGCCCGTCGGCTGCTCACCCGATGTCGACGCTGCACAGGCAAATATGATTGCCAACCGGCACGCGTCAGGTTCCACCTGGGTCCAACGGCCACCACCCCGCGAAACTAGGGCTTAAGGATGGGCCTCGTCGCCAAGAAAGGCGCTCTGGCTGCCCCACAAGAACGCGCTCTTCGAAGGGGCATCTTTGAATGCTCGCGTCATAGCCAGGAAGCGCCATATTCAGCAGCGCCGTGTTCGATCATCCAAGCCAGTTGAAATACTGCCTTCACACCAGGCGATGGCTTGGGCCGTGTCAACAAAGCGGTAAATACCTTGGCCGTTGTCGCCCCGTCTTGTTAAATCTGACACCTTTTCGGAATTGGCCTGCGTCAGGCCACTCAAGATCAACCGCCCATTCTTCTTTTCGATTAGGTCACGTATCTTTTTCAGACTCCTCATGGCTGATGAGTCAATTCCAGTGACGTCCAGGCAATCCAATACCACAAATCGGGTGTTCAGTTCGCATTCTTGGCCCAACTGCCCCAAAATAAAGTGATGTAAGCGGTATACGTTGCCAAAGAAAATGAACCCTTGAAGCTTCAACGCAAGGATACGGTTGTTATCATCTTTATAGTTCGAAGAACTGTTGTCTCCATTACCGTTCGGATTCTGACAGGTTCCGCTCGTAATCACATATTTAATGACGTCGACACGAGAGAAATCGAACATGAAGCGAGCGGTAACAGCAAAAACGCCAACCAGAATTCCTTCAATCAGCCCGACCGTCACCATCACAATGACCACGAGTAAAACTGTAAGATGCTCAAACCGTGGGATCTGAGCCCGAATTGCAATCAACCACTCATAGATTAAGGATCCGCCAATCCAAAGAAGCAGACCGCCAAGAAGCGGAACCGGAACAAAGCTGAGTAGCATGGGTCCATAAAACAAGGCGGCAATACATACGCCCGCGACAAGCAGACCAACAATGCGAAAGGGCGCACCAAGTTGATGAGCCAGAAGCGTGAGGCCCAGTCCCTGAAATCCGGCAGCCCCTCCGCCAGCACCTGTAAAGATGTTGGCAATGCCCGCCACCCGCAATTCGCGATCCAGATCGACATCACGTTTGAGCGAAACCTCAATGCCGCTGGACGCAAACAGCAATGCGGAGGCCGTGATTGCAACCAATGCGACAATCTTGGGCGTTTCGGACCAGATGATCCCCCAATCTGCCATGGCCAATGGATTGCCCTGGAACGGCAGTAAAAGCCGACCGTCTTGTGGTGGCGTAAACAGCCAGCCGAAATGCTGTAGTTCTGTGATAGACAGGTCCAGGATTGCGACCCCTGAATGAAACAAAATGAGAGAGACGATAACGGCTGATGGCAAAATAAGGGGGCTGCCATTGCGTTGAGAAACCGCATAGACGATTGCGGCGAAAATTGTGGCGGGCACCCACTTGGTAAAGTTTTCCGGGGCGAGAAGACTGGAGATAGATAGGTGATCCAGTGGAATGTCGAGAATGACGGCCATGGCGCCTGATACGATCAGCCACCCCATACCCGCCAGGAACCCGGCAGTAACTGGGTAGGGAACGAAGCGGATGAAACGCCCCAGACGCAGTGTCCCAATCAAAAGAAGCGCAAGCCCCGTGATCGCCGTCGCAAGCCCGATCATGACGATGATCGTTGCCAGCGTCTCTGCCTCGCTGTGTGCCGCGAACATCCTGGCATGGATGGAGGTTGCGATGACGGCCAAAGTCACGACAGTGACTTCCTGAGTGACGGAGACAATGCCCGGGCAGGAGCTGAAAAACGCGATGAAGCTGTTCAGAACGATTGTCCCGAAAACGCAGATGCCGATGCCAACAACGATGTATTCGCTCAACACGGACGAGAATAACAAAGCCGCTGCCGAGATTGAAAACATCACGGCGAGCAACCCACAGATCAGTCCGGCGATGAGAGCCGCGGGGATATGGTGCAACCAACCCATGCGCTCTGCTGGCTGGTCCATCCCCCTCCGGCGCCCGATGCGCCCGGGGATAGTATGAGGCTTGTGCGCCTCAGCCCGGCCGTCGGATGCGTGCTCTTGAGAGAGGTCATACATGGTGCATCACGGACAACCCGAGAATTGCCGCTTCTACCATCAAAGCTTCGATGCGACGCACGGTCCAGCCTCCCTTACTTCATTCCAAAAAACCGGGATCAACCACGTGATGGCCCGTTGGCCACAAACCATGGTGTGGCTAAATTCTGATCATCGATGTCACCGCCTGAAATTGACGGTCTGCGGGCAAGTTCGCTGCTGTGATGAATGCAAAAACGCGTGCCGCGTTTGTGTCTGCCTGAGCGATCCCGTCAAAACTTGAGACAAGATAGGCACGTCGACAGGGCTCAGGAAACAGGCCACATGAGTTTTGTCTGACATGCGGCCAAATTTGTCTGGAATCGCGCATTTCGACCGGGAAGGTCGGCGCGGACGGGGGGCATCAGGTGCACATTTCAACGTTCGGCATTGGTCATGACTTTCATCGTGAAACGCAAGAATGCTGTCTTGGTGTTCCTGGGGTCTCACCGATCAACGCCGGACCCTAAACTCGGCGTCAGTCGCCTATCCTAGCCGCGGATCAGAACCGCCAATCCACGCTCAGATCAATACCGTAAGCCTCGAACCCTGATTGACCGAGGCCATCGGCGTAGAGTCCAATGTCGAAGTTCAACGGACCTTGCCCCTGTCGGAGAAGGCCCAGGTCAAGCCGCCCGCGGGCGCCCTCCACATTGCCACTTCCCCCCTCTTCAGCCGTGAAGAGGCCCGCCATGCCGCCGACAAACTCCATGCCGTTGGCGCCTATGGGCCGCGTCCAGTCCAATGCCACCTCCAGCTGGCTCAGTCGCACTCGCTGCGCAGCGACGGGGTTGGACAATGCGTCGAGATACGCCTCGGATCTGTCCTCCACGTAGGACCAGCCGACCAGCGGTTGGAGCAGGGTCGCACCGGCCTCGATCTCACCGGATAAGTTGACCATCGCCAACACACGCTCGGTCGAAAATCTATCGGTGTATGTGCCAAGCGGGCTGATCTCATTCTCCGTCCGTCCCCAGAGCAGCCGGGCATCCAGATCCACGTCGTCATAACGCGCCACGTAATAAGGCCCGATGAGCCAGCCGGTGCCTTCGATGTCCGACACGCCCTCGGACGACGTTGCATGATCCAACTGCACCATCACACCCAATAACGTTTCGTCCTGCAGATACATGTGCGTCCCGAAGCTGACGTTGGTATATGTCGTTTCAAATCCATCGATGTCGGACCAGTTGGAATTCAGCGCCGCCCAGATCGGCCCTTCGCTGCCCGTGCGGATCTGAACGGTGCCAACGCCGCGGGTCACCGAGATGTTGCCGCTTGGCCCGTCATTGTCCAACAGCCCCGACAGGTTCGGCTGCGCGGCCAACAATGCCGCTGACCGGGCGCCAAGGAACTCGCGGATCAACTCTTCGGCAATCTCCCCGCTCGCAAACGCACCGATGACAGAGGCCGCCGCACTGCCCATCCCCGACCCGTCCAACGCAGCATTGGCCGCGACAGACACAACCACATCGCGGTCGCCGTCGACGGAGAGGCTGGCGGTCCACGTCTGCTGGCCACCGCCGATCGGCCCTAATGTGCCGCCGGTGACAGTGATGTCCGCGTCGCGGAAATCGATGACATCCTCACCCCAATCGAACGTGATCGTGGCGGTCTGGGCGCTGGTGAACCCATCCGGCACGCCCGTGATCGTGACCACGGGCGCCACGCCGTCGGGCGGCGCGATGGCGGCCGCTTGGGCGGCCAGGTTGAGGTTGCCCGCCAGATCCTGCGCGACACCTGCCGGAACCGAGACCTCGGGCGGGGTCAGCAGGTCGAAGCCCTGCACCGTCACCGTGTAGACACTGGCCGAGACCGCCGTGAAGGCGCTGAGCTGCGCAAACGGCGCCACAAGATCCCCCACCTCGAACCCGGTTACATCCTCGTCAAAGGTGATCGTCGCCGTGAACGGGTCGATCCGGTCATAGCCCGCATAGGTGATCTTGGGTGTAGGCGGATCGGTCTCGACCGCGCCGTCGCTGCCGGTCGCGGCATTGGGTGTGCCGCTGGCATCCAGGACGGCGTGTGCGGCAACCGTCACCGAGACATCCTCGGTTCCAAGGATGGTAAACTGCGCCGTCCAAATCTGCGGCCCGCCGGTGATCGGGCCAAGCGTGCCGCCCGTCACTGCGATATCGCCGTCCTCAAAGCCCAGAACACGTTCGCCCCAATTGAAACCGACGGTCACAATCTGCGGCCCGCCGAACCCGTCCGGCACGCCGGTGATGTCCAGCACGGGCGCGATTCCGTCGGCCGGGGGTGGTGCGCCGTTCGCGGCAAGATTGCCATTGCTCGCCAGATCCTCCGCCACGTTAGCGGCGATATTGATCGACGGCGCAGTCGTCAGGTCGATGGCCGTCACCTCGACGGTATATTCCGAGGCGCTGACTGCCGCGAACGCGCCAAGCGTCGCCCCGACCGGCGTGATGTCGGATCTGGTAAATCCGGTGACATCCTCATCCCAAGTGATCCGGGCGGTGAAAGTGTTTTCAAGATCATACCCTTCGAAACTGATCGTGGGCTTGGGCGGGCTCAGATCGACGGAGTCAACAATCGTTGGTCCAAAGGCAAGGCTCGTGTTCCCCGTTTCAACATCAAAGAACGCACCTTCCGGCCAAGAGACGGAGACATCGCCACCACTGGGGAGGACGGTAAGCGTCAATTCCCCGGATACGAAGTTCAATCCGGTGGTGATGAGCGAGGCGTTTACGAGAATAGGCGACACACTTGGCCGTATGAAATCGACCCTGCCACCGCCCGGGCGCGAGACATTGAAGCGATACAATCGTCGGTCACCCGGCGCGCTGTCGATTTCAACGAATGTGATCTCTGGCCGCGAGGCCACGGCCTGCGTCACAACTTCGTCGACAGGGAAACTTCGGTTGCCCAGTGGGTCCCGCGCCGCGCTGGAGGGCAACGACACACCACCGGGCCCGTCGCCGGACGCCACGACCTCGAATGCGTAGGTGATGTTGTCCGTGGTTTGTAGGTTTGATGCGGTCAGATTGGTTGTAATCAACTCATCCACCGTCAATCCGGTCACCGCCTCAGAGAAGGTCAATGTGACTTCCAGAGGGTTCGACCCCACAATTGGCGGCAATGCAGAGAAAGTGGCCGTTGGTCTGATCGTATCCACGATGACCGTTAACAGAGATGTCGCTGAATTGCTGACCCCGTGGACCCCATCAATCGCACCGGCGGCAATTTCAAACGAAAGTGCCCCCTCGCCGCTAGGGGTTACGCGGAAATAAAGTGCAGTCGGCGAAACGATAACTGGCATGTCGACGGTCGCAGTCGCGCTGCCGGTGCCAGTAACGGTGAGATCGGTTGCTGCGACACTGGTAGGGTCAAGATCCTGATCCGATGTGACGACTACATTAAACGGAACACTTGTCGCCGCCCGTGAGGCAAGGCTGAGTGTTGCGGGGATCGCCGTGCGAGAAAAGGTCGACTCCCCAAAGTCGACCACTACGCGAAGGGTGCCACCATTCTGCACCAACTTCGCGGTTGCGCTAAAACTCACCTCATATTGGAAGCCATCGGTGATGGACGAAGCCGAACATGATCTGGTCTGGCCATAAGGAATGTCGCTCGACCCGCCGACGCAGGACGTTGAAAAAGACCCGCCCCCTTCGCTGAAACCAGAAAGGCTGTAGGACGTTGGCAAAAAGATTGCCGCGGCCCCAACCAGCGCAGCGGCTGGGTCTTCCGTACACACATTGCCAGCGGCCGCGCCGTAAGAAACAGCATTGTTGCCGCCTATAGCATACTCTACCGACCGCGCAGGGCAGCTCGCGTTGACGTTCTGAGCCGAAGCCGGACCGCCGACAATCGCGACAGTGACTGCAAAAACCAGTGCTGGAACTCTAAGAAGCATCCCCGGCTTCTCCCGTTTAAAGGTGTGGGCGCGCCTACAGAGGACGCGTCGTGTAATCGGAAATGTCCCAAGACCCTTGCGTCGCCCGCCAAGATCAGCCGCGTTTGCCCGCGCCTCACCACCGTCCAGGCGTCTGAAAGCTGGCGCCTTTGCGGCTCAGAACACCTGGCGCCAGCTGGTCTTGGACATTTCGCAACATCAACCACGCCATATGCGGGCGGCCGAAAGGTGCGCGAAATGCACAAACTCATCAGGCTTCTTCCTGAGCCGCAGAGACGAAAGCAAACGAAGCCAGCCCCTTTGCGCGGCTAGGCTGCGTTTTCCGACTGAACGGAAGACCGCATCTGCCTCAGGAATTCCTCGCCAAGTTCGGCATCAAATGCCCCGACGTGAATTGGCGGAACCAGGCATGTGCTGGAGGCATTCAAGCGGAGATCTTCAAGGGTGCCGATCGTTGCGTTGCGTGTCTTCGATTGCATGCCCGGCAAGGTCGCTGCGACATAGGTGATAATCGGATGATCTTCGGGATAGTCACGCAGCAAGCGTCGCTTCAGCATGTCTTCGCTTTCGGACGTGGCATAGCCTTTGGCATTGAACGAGATGTCGCCAACGACACCAGCCTGCCAGACAATCAGCGGCATCCGGCTATCGTAATTGCGTTCCATCAGAACGTAATCCGAGGCTTCAACCATCGTGCAGCCATAAGGCGCAGGATCGAATTCCAAATCTGCAAACATGCAGTCCACGGCAGACACACCCGGCAACATGTAGGCTTCAAAATCCTCTTTGCGGGCTTGTTTGATCGCATCGAACCCCGGGCCCACAAATACACCCGGATGGCCATAGAAGGCGGCGACGACGTTCTTCCCCGCTCTCAACTCATCGAGGATGGCGTCCACCATCTGTCCGTATGTGTGCTGGCGGCTTTTTCCGTGGTCGTAGTAATCATAGAGATCAACCGCCAGCTTGGCGTTGTCGTTGATCCAGTCGACCGCAAGAGCGTGATTGCCCACGTTGAATAGCGTCACATCCGCAGCCCGAATTGCGTCGGCTGCCTGAAAGGTCATCTGGGATGGAAACATAATTCCAGTGCCCACTACGGTTAAGGTTCCCATCGGATGCACTCCAAATTGTTCTTTGAGAGAGGATGAGGCACGCAGGTGTTCACAACCCTTGCGAGATTGCTTCGGGCGCGTGCCTCAAAGGAAGATCAAACAGCAGGACTGTTTGACGGTGTTACTCAGTCAGGTAGGTATCCATGGCAATGTTGGCCGCCGTATGCCCGGCCTCTGCCGCCGCCGAGATCAACTCGGTACCGCGTTCGATGTCACGATCGACTTCGACGCCGTTGAGGAAGTGAAGGCCAAGATAGTATTGCCCTTCGGGATCACCTGCTTCGGCTGCGGTGTTCAGATACTCCATCGCAAGCTGGCGATCCGGCGAGACGAACATTCCGACATGATACAGGGACGAGAGGTAGAACGCCGCTCTGGCATTTCCCGCTTCGGCCTGCGCGTGGAGGCCGTTGACCCCGTCCGCGATCATCTGCATCTCTGCTTCGACGCCGGTTTCCTGGGCAACCGCAGGGAACGCCATCACGATGGCGACGGCCGCTGCTGTGATAAGTTTGAATTTCATCTGACTTTCCTCCTTAGCAGGCGTATGCCGCGCCACGCTCGGTGACATGTGACCAGAAATCGTTGTGCTGTTGCAGTTGCAATTCGCTTGCACCCTCTTCGTCCAGCGCGTCGAACTCGGGCGCCAAGATGAGGATGACCGCAACAACCGACACTGTCGTCGCCGCATGAATCGTCGTGTCAGCGTCACCATTCTGCAACGCGTTTCTCAGGTGCCATTCAACGGCCATCGAGTCACGCGACAGAAGGAGTTTGCGCTCCTCAGGTGAGATCTCATCAAACCGCTTCAGAAACCCTTCCGGGTCGCTCTGGAACGCCATCAGAGACTCGTGGTCATTGCTGATTAGGTTAAGGAATTTGAGCATTTTGCCCTCCTGAATTGTTGTACAAGATCGGATCTAGGCGGCGAGAACGTCGCTGCGCTGGTCCACATGGTTCCAAAAATCGACATGGCGCGCTTCGTGAAATTCGCGCGCATCAACGTCGCCGTTTCTGGATGCCTCTGGCGCCGCAAGGATGATCACAACGATGGTGGTCTCTGTGTTCGCCTTGCCAGAAAGGTACCCACTGACTTTTCCCGAGTCTCCGTCCAGCATGAGCTGCCGTTCTTCGGATGTCAGATCAACGAACCTGTCCAGGTAAGCTTCGGGACTTGCCCGAAACGCGCGGACAGACGCAAGATTTGTCGCCAAGTCGTTCAGAACGTCAATCATTGGATATCTCCCTGTTTCAACTGAATTTCACGAACCATCATCGGTCTCCCTCTCAAGGTTAAGACGGACCGAACGCGACAGGCCCATGGGGCCATCTGTTCGGGTGGGTCTGGACTGTGTCGGATGACCCTACGTCAACCAAAGACAGATCATTTGAAATCGGGGAACAGGCCGGAGTTTGATTGTCTGAAATTCGGTCAAATTTGTCCGGAATTAGCTACTTTTGGACAAACGCCTGCCCCACGATGGGCGGGCCAAAAGGCCAACATCAAGGGTCTTGTCCAACTGCGATCGTGCGAGTCGCACGTTCGGGATCGCCCTGGCTTTGGCGCATGGTGCGTTCCTAAACGATCAGGATGCGGCTTGGGTTCGTTTGGTCGACTTCAAGGTCGTGCGCGGCGTTTCCTGATATTTGGCGCTGTACAGTTTGGCGAAGTGGCTAACGCTGGAGAACCCTGTGGCATGCGCCACTTCTGCAACGCTGCTGTAATGCCGAAGCAGGATAAGGTCGCGTGCAAGATCGAGGCGTGTTTGTCGAATGAAGCTCGCGGGCGTCGTGTCGAGGGCGTCTTTCATCCGTCGACTTAGCGTGCGTTCGCTGACACCCATTTCCGACGCCAGCGCTTGAGCGCCGAACCCCTCCGTCCCGACATTTTTGGTTATGATCTTTCGAGCCTGCTCCTCCAACCGATCTTCAAGATGTAACACTTGCTCTCGGGCGCTCGCCTCCAACGCATCTTCGACAAATCGGGCCCGGGCCTCGGCGATCTCCACGGTCTTTGCACTTTTTCGCTGTGTTGCCGCCAACGAGCGGCGAAGGGCCTCTATTTCGTCGAATGCAGATTGGCTCCGGCTGCGGATGCCGCGGAGCATCGTCGAAATGGCCAACATCATGAATATCGCTTCGCCAATGATCGCGAGCGCATAGCTGAACGTTCCCGCACGCCAGAGCATCACTTCCGTAACAGATGACGACACGGCGATGTGGGGTGGGGACAGGAAGAAGTAGTTGGAGATCGCCAGACCAACAATCAAACAGATCAAAGATCCGCACAATGGGAGCACCTGAGGCAGCCCGCTCCTCAGGCGTCTGCCGGCGAAGGCCAGCAAGATTACGGGGCTCACGAACAACATCAGGTTGTTGGGTACGGAGAGTTGCCAAGGTCGAATGACGGCAACGATGCAGAGGATGACAGCGACACCTGTAAGAACAAGGAAACCAAGTTTCTGCCCCGGCGGCCTTTTCCCACCTGCCAACAACACCCGACAATACTGGATATTCGCAATGATGCTTATCCCAGTCACAAGTTGGATCATGGGAACCACTATTGTGACAGGGAGCTGAACGTCGAACAGCCGGTGCATCCAGCCGTACACGATGAAAATGAAAAGAAACGCCGAGACCAGGTAGAGCGTGTAGTACTTGTAGAAGTGGGCCGTCACGTTGCGAAACAGGATCAGGCTGAGCGCGGCCAGCAGCGCCATGAGCCCAAGCAAGACAATCAACACAGTTTCGAACGACATTGACCACCGGTCAAACATCGGCGCCGATACAAGAACCGGCGTCACGTGTCGGGTAAATGTGCCTGCCACCCGGACGTACAGATCTCTGCTCTCACCGGGCGCCAGAATCACGGGCAATGCTGTCCTTACGCTAACAATTGACTGCTGAGCGACCGGCAGGGTCCGACCATTCTGTGCGCGCAACACCAAACCCGCTTCGGTTTGCTCATAAAGCGCCATCTCGTCAAACATGGTCTCCATGAAGGCCACCATCCATTCGACCTGATGGTCGTTCGGATTGCTGACCGAAAACCGCAACCACAACGCACCACGTGGGCGCTCGATCGGATAACGCCCGGCGCAAGGCGTGTGGACAAATGATTGTGCTTCGATCTCGTCGCTCGTCATCGATCCTGACAGGTCGGCATAATGCTCGACCATCAAAGGACGCAACTGCCCGCCCGGCAGGTTCTCGAGCGTGTTGTGGATCACGTCGCCTGCGGCAGCAGCAGTGCGACACGCAAGCAGCCCCTCATCAGGGTCAGCAGCGACAGCCGGTGCAAACCCGAACCCAAACACCACCAAGACAAGCACAATCATGAGACGGCGTAGTATTGAGATTTTGGTTCTCCATCGATGACAACGCGAAAAGCACGAAAGGGCGGGCAGATTGCCAAAACACACATCTGTCGTATCGTCGGACAGAGAAGCCGCCAGAACAACGGTGGCGGCAGCCCTACTTAGATCCGCACGCCTTACCAGCATCTTGGACGCGAAGACGTGTTTCTACTGCGCATAGGTACATTGGCACAAAGGCTCCTGACCGGTTCGTTTTGTGCGTGGATGCCGGGACAACGGCATCGCTGCGATGCCCGTCGACACTGCCTGGCTCTCCTCGTGATCCTTCTTTGCGCTTTGACGGCAATCCGAAGCAAACATACTGAACGCAGCTTAACCCCGCACTCCCGCGTCTGGCCAGTGCAGATCCTTCGCGATCATCAGGCGCCCGGCTCAGGGAAGCCGCAGCGCAGCGCTTCGACGCAGCCACCTGTACCCCACCAAAGCCTTTGAGACAGAGTGTGTTGTTTTGCGAAGCGAGGGGATTTGGCTCGTCGTAGCCCTTGAGAGGATGCAGATGGGAGCGATAGCACGGCCGGATGGGTCGGCTGTGCTATCGCATCTAGGTGCTCCAGAAGATCCGGTCGATCGGCAATGCGGTTTCGAATATCGTTTGCAAGTGCCTGGTCGGATCGAACATCGAAGAAGTACAGTAACGCATGATAGGCAATGCCGGTTTCCGGCCCATCCCGCAAGGAGTTGAGCAGCCAACCTTGATCACAATCTACGATGCTCGCGCCTCGGCGGGTTTCGGAAGTACCTCGGATAAAGCGTTCCCAATCCGTCTCTCGGCCCTCCAAGCGGTCGCCTAGCTGGATGTAGGCCCAAAAATATGCTTTGCGTCGGTCGCTTCGGGCCTCAAGAGCTACATCAAGCGCTTTGACCTCCTGGCGAGCTATGATGCTGCCGCGCCGTTCCCCAAAGTGGGTCGCAATCGCAAGCGCCCATCCCCATGCCGGGTCCGCGCGACCTTCCGGCGGAATTGTGGACAGGCAAAGCTCAAACAAGCCTTCGACATAGTGACTAGATGATGAATGGGCCTCGTATATGTGAGTACCCTCTCTACGCCGATCCCAGATCGCGGCGACCAGCCGATCTCGAAGAGTACCGGCATCCTGCTCCACTGACTTGACTGCACAATAGATCGCGTATCCCAGGCCGTGGACAGTCCCGGGAACCTCTTGAGGCTGTCGATCAGGGCGAGAAATTCGTCGTTGCTCAGAACGTTGGAAAAAAGTTCGGGCAGAATGTAGCGAATGATCGGCTGCGGCAATTCATGGGCAAGGCCCATGTTCTTCAGCATCTCCTTTGCGTCAGTATTACCAACTGCCAAAACGCCGCGCGCCGCGTCGGTCAAATGCCCGATATCGAGTGCCGTATCTTGAAGCGCTGCCAGTGCAAGATCCGCACAATCTGGCAAAGGGGTTAACCAGATCAATTCAAGCAAAACCTCCCGCGCTTCATACCCTCGATACGCCCGATCCCACAGCTCCTGCACGACAGGCCCCAATTCAGGGTGCGCGATCTGACGCATTTTTCCATGGCCGATGCCGGCCCGGCACCAGCCATCTTGCCCGTACCTTTCAACATAGGCCCGCAGCACATCCGCCCGAACATGAACCGGCATCGCGCCCAGCAAACCTGCGGTGACCATCAGTTGCGGTTTGCGGCGCGGAACCTCCAGCCTAGTCGACTCTTCTGTCAGAGCGAGCCAGGCGGCAACCGCGTTCACGCTTGGTTTGATAACCGCTTACCCGCATTGCCGACATTGGTCGCCAGTACAAAGAGGTAGCACACTCGAATTCATAGAGTGCCGACAATGCCGCCATCGAACGAAAAAATGGACGTCCGATTTGGCAACTACGCTGCCTAGCCTAGGACGCTCGTGCAAAATGATGTTTGGGCGAACACCCGAATTTGCGGGAATAGTCGCGACTGAACTGCGTCGCGCTCTCGTAGCCAACTTCGAACCCTGCAAAGGATACGGAAGGGACGCCACGTTCCAAGAGGGCGCGCGCCTCAATCATCCGCAAATCCTTTTGGTACTGAAGTGGCGTTGTGCCCGTCACGGACTTAAAGTGCTCGTGAAACGATGATTGACTCATTCCGGCGACCTGCGCCAGTTCGCCAACGACCAAAGGTTCCCGAAATCTGGCCCTGATCTGCTGAATGGATTTGGAAATACGGCTGGCATGGCTATCCACCGACAGCAGGTTTCTCAACATACCTCCGATCGGCGACAGGAGAAGGCGATAGTGGATTTCCTTCAAGATCATCGGGCCGAGGACCTGCGCATCCATCGGCGCATCCATCAGCTCCAGATAGCGCACCATCGGCTCGGTCCATGCAGGGTCGGCTTTCGCCGCAGACAAAGACGTCGCATGATCCTTGCCCGGCATCGCGTCGCCCACCTGTTCGTACAAGCCCCGCAGAATGCTCAGATCCAATGAGACTATGAGCGCACGATAGGGACGCTCCGCACTGGCCTGGGTAATCCTGGAGGCCACTGGCAAATCATGACTGACCAGGAGAACATCGCCCTCGTCAAGCTCGATAAACCGCCGCCCGACACTCATTTCTTTCCGCCCTTGTAGGATCAGGCAAATGACAGGGTTATAGACGATCGCTTCGAACACAGTGGTTTCCGTGCGCTCGAAGATATGCGCAGCCGGTAGGATTCTGCCAGAAACTTCCATTTCCCGGCCATAAAGCTCGGCTGAAAGGTGTCTTAGTCGTGCCAGTGACATCGGGGAACTCCTTCACGACCCCTACCAAACCGACGCCCGAAAATCACGCATTACCACCGACATTTGGAGGAATTGATAAAACTGCTAGAGGATCTGGCAGGACGCATCGTCGCCGCGCTCATAGTTTCGGATCAACCACGCATCTGAACGGAGCATCTTATGTCAGGATCGCAAACCACCTTCGCCCTGAATACCGAAACCGCCATCCCCGCCGTGGGGTTTGGCACCTATTTGATCTCGAATGACGATGCCGAAGCCGCGATCCGGTCTGCGATTGCTGCGGGGTATCGGCACATCGATACGGCGTCCGGCTATCGCAACGAAGAAACCGTCGGTGCCGGGATCAGACAGGGGTTGGACGCCGAAGGGCTGACCCGCGCTGATCTGTTCGTCACGGCCAAGTTGTGGCCGGGCAACCCCGCGTGGGGCGATGCGCCCAAAACCGGGGCACAAACAATCGAGGAATGCGATGCAAGCCTGTCGCGTCTGGGCTTGGACTACGTCGACCTTTACCTGATCCACGCCCCCTACGGTGGCGATAGGCGTCTTGAGCAATGGCGCGCGCTCTTGGATTTGCAAGCCAGCGGCAAAGCCCGATCAGTGGGCGTGAGTAATTTCAACGAAAGCCACCTTGATGAAATCGCCGCGGCCGGGTTGCCCATGCCCGATGCCAACCAGATCGAATTGCATCCATGGTCCCAGAAACCGGGCCTGCTGGCCCACATGGCCAAGCATGACATCGCGCCGATCGCCTATAGCAGCCTTGTTCCACTTTCGACGTGGCGGACAGAGCCCGGTCAGGACAGCGCCAAGACCGACGAGATGAAAGCAGACGGCACAGCCTTCAGGGGCATGGCCGAGAAGTACGGCGTTTCAGAGGCGCAACTGCTGCTGCGGTGGGGTGTCCAGAATGGCTATGCCGTCCTGCCCAAAAGCCTGAACCCGGAGCGGATGCGTCAGAACCTCGACCTCTTCTCCTTCTCGATCGACGACGCTGACATGGCGCAGATGGCAACCATGGACCGGGGCGATGGTGTCGCCTGGGCGTCGGGTGATCCGAGCAAATGATCGCCGTCGCCGCGTCTCGTTCAAACCATCCGATCTCGAAACCCATGGAGTGATCATGAAGCGTTCTATGTTCTTCGCCACGAGCGCCTTTGCCGGGGCCATCGCTACGTCACTTTCGGCCGAAACGTCCTGCGATGCGACCTTGATGCACGGCAGCATCGCGCAGCTGAGCGCCGCCCACGCAACGGTGGAACTATCCGTGCTGATCGACGCCGCCCCGCTGAGGTCTGGGCCACGCTGACCGATTTCGACGCCACGGCGCGTTGGAGCTCCGGCACCCTTCAGGGCATGACCGGGGACATCGAAGACGGAGGAAACGTGACGATCACCTTCATCTTTGGCACCACCGAGGATGGCGAGCCCCACGTCATGACGATCCCCCACACCCTGATCTACCAGGAGGGCAGCGTGATTGGTTGGTCGGACCCCTTCCCCGACGAAATTGGTGGCGGTCATGACAACCATCTCTACCGGGTTGAGGCTTGTGGTGATCAGACGCTCTTCGTGCAATCAGACGAAATCGTGGGCAATCCCTACGCGGCGAACTTCGTGTCTCAACCGCTTCCGATGTATCAAACATTCAACGCCGAGCTTAAGGCAAAGATCCAAGGCCAATAGTGATAGCTCAATGGCACGAGGCCGTGCGAGCGCGTTTGCTGTGGGTGTGAGGACGGCCCTAAGCTGCCGTCCGTTTTGGGTGTCGAATGCTGCGGTGCGGCTCGTCGAACCAGCCATTCGCCGCAGGTACGAAACCTTGCGCAGCTAAGCCACAGCTCGCAGGACAAAACAGACACTCACGTGGAATGGCGCTTTGAGGATGTGCGCCATTGCCGCCTCGCGATGAGGCGTACTTGCATGAGACGACTTCGCACTTGCAGCTCGCCCTGTGACGGATCAACTCTGTTCGTTCGGCCTAGTTCGGAACAATCTTCACGCCGCTTATACTGACTTCAGGCGTTTCTTCGGGCACCAAAGCGACCTTCAATTTCTCTCCAGTTGACCGATCGACGATCGATATCGCGCTTCCCTGTTCCGCAAAGTGCGTGTCCCCCCAAGCCATCAAAGCAAGTAGGGGCAGACCAAAGCTCACACCGATTTCTGTAAGCGCATATCCGTACCTGGTTCGAGAATTGCCTTCGCGGTAGGGAATGCGCTTGAGCATCTTGGCGTCGACCAGACGCTTGAGACGGTCTGTCAACACGGATCGCGGTATACCGATGTCTGCGCGGAAGTCATCGTACCGCATCACACCATAAAACGCCTCGCGCATAATCAGAATTGTCCAACGGTCCGACATGATGTCGGTCGCCAGAGCTGCCCCGCACTTGTCTATGGGAACGGGGGATTGCCGACGATATGCGCTTTCTGAGTTTGACATTCGGTTTCAGCTCCTATATTCGCAACCTGAGTTCACAATAAGGTTTCAGATTATGTCTGCAATATCGTTGATTCTTACAGCGAAGATCATGGTCACAGTTGTTTTCGTGACAGGGCCATTCCTGCTTTTGCCGCGGCACCGGCTCGAGACCATGACCGGCGTCTCCGCTGCGTCGGCGGTTCTTTTCCGGCTTTATGGAATGGCAGCTACAGCCTTGCTGGTCGGCTACGGCGTGGGGCTTTGGCAAAGCATGAACGCCGTGTTTCCCTGGGCGGCAGTCCTGATGGGTATCGTGTCCAATGTGGGTGCTGCGGGAATTCTCGCCTTTGCTCCGGCCGCATCGTCACGGGCTTTTGCCACCATTTTTGGCACGCTTGGTCTTCTTCTTGTCTGGGCAGCACTGAGTCCAATGGCTGCCATTCAACCGGTTCTCTCCGGATAGCGAAAAGAGCGCTTCTATCGCGCAAACCGCGTCCAAGGCCAGATGGTTCAAGCCTGCGGTCACTGGCCGCCGTCCTCCCTTCTCCAAACAAAAGAAAGACTACACCTATGCGACCTGTGGACACTCACATCCAACTCTCGGCCCTTTGGCTGTTCATTCTGCTCAACATCATCTTTCGCGATCTCCACCAGATCGTGATGCCCGGTTTCTTCGAAACTATCATGACGGGCCAGTTCAACGGCATGGAGATCACGCCGGAATTGATGTTGATCGGCGGTGTCGTGGTCTCGGTGCCAATTTCCATGGTGCCGCTGTCACTTATGCTGGAGCGTCACTTCGCCCGACCGCTCACATTCGTCGCGGCGCTTGTCACGACGATCACCATGATCCCGCCCGCACCCATCGATCTGGATGACGCCTACCACCTCGCACTTCAACTCATCGCGATGTCAGCCATCGTTGTCATGGCTTGGCGATGGAAAGCGGCACTGCCTGCCGGTGCTGCGCACTACACCTAACCCCAACCAGCAATGGAAAAATCAATGACTGATACCGACCCTCTACTCACGCACGAGAAGAACCAGCCGGAGATATTCGGGCACCTCGGCCATACCCATGCATTGATGGCCAGTCATGGCCTAGATCATGCCCTGTCGGTGCTGATCGAGCTTCGGGCGTCTCAAATCAATCAATGCGCCTACTGTGTGGCCATGCATCTCAACCAAGCACGCAAATCAGGTGTTCCACAATTAAAGCTGGATACACTCGTTGTCTGGCGCGAGGTGGACCATTTCTCGCCGGCCGAACAAGCGGTCCTCGCCTGGACCGAAGCGCTGACCTACCTTGATCGGGATAGGGATCTGTCGGACCTCCGGCAGGATTTGCGAAAGCACTACTCCGATGAAGAGATCTCGGTCATCACAGCAGACATCAGCATTATCAATCTTTGGAACCGGATTCAGAAGTCAAAGCATTGACGGAGGCTTGCCCGGACACCGTTACCAAGTAGGTGAGACTCGGAAATCTGGGCCTCACCCTCAACTCGACCGGAAAAGTGCCGTGCATAATCTGGGAAGGCCGCAAATGGACGCCAAAGGAGGCGACCGTGACAAACGACATCACATTCGCAAGGCTCACCGAAGTTGAGCCCGCCGAGATTGCAGATCACATGTCCGACCCTCGGGTCGCTGAGCACATGCCGCTTTTGACGTCCGCGTGGGATGTCAATGTCGCGGCCGGGTTTGTCGCCAAGAAGGAAGAATCCTGGGCCAGGGACGGTCTTGGACATTGGGCGTTTCTTGCCGACGACACATATGTCGGATGGGGTGGTTTTCAAAAGGAAGGCAAAGAGTGGGATTTCGGGCTCGTCCTACGACCGGATTCGTTCGGCCTCGGGCGGCGCATTGCAATGAAGGCAATTGATTTTGCGATGGCGGACGACCGCATTCCATTTGTGACCTTTCTGTTGCCGCCGTCCCGCAAAAACCTGGGGGCGCTCGGTAGACTGGGTGCAAAGCCGGTTGGCCAGATCGAGTACGATGGCGAGAAGTTCCTCAAATTCCGTCTTGAGACAGTATGACAGCGTTGTCCGATCTGTCGCCAACCGACGGCTTCAGAATATGTCGTAGGTCGGCCCAAACCTGCCGTCTAACGACTGGTCGCGATACTGCAGTCGCAACCCGCATTGCCGACATTCGCCGCAACCGCGAAATCAGATGGTGGGCGAACTGACAGATTGCGCAACAAAGCCGACATTAGGAACATAGAGATCAAGGTCCAGTTACCGAGCTTTGTCCATCAATTCTGCAATGAATTGCAAAAACGCAATGCGTGGTCAAACAGATTAAGGAGACACTGATGGGCGTTATGATTGAAGGCAAGTGGTGCGACACGCTCACCGAAGCCGATTGGCGGCTCTTCACCTCGTGGTGCGCTTCCATCATGTCTATCACGGGCACTTCAAATGCAACCGCCGTCGGTTGATCGACTATCTTAATCGGACGGGCTGGCTGCGCGATTTGCACCAATTGCCCGAGATCACAGAACCCTTTCGGCACGATCTCATCATTCCGCACTGTTATGCGAGCCACGATTGGATCAATCCCAGCCGGGTCGTCGCTGGAGGGCCGGAGATGACCTTCGACCAGCCGCACGGGCGCGATCAGTCTTTGGTTGCATGAACGGGGCGGGGCAACAGGATTTCGCTGTCACCCATACGGGTGCCTCATCTTGCGTGAAGGTGCTCAAGCATGGCTGCGATATGTGCATCTCTTAGCACTTCAACCGGAAAATGGTCGTCAAGATCGTCGAAGCTGGTGAACATCTCGCGCGACAAAGACAGTGTGACGATGGGGCCGAAAAGAAGATGAAAGAAGGCCTTCTGGTCGACCGCGCGCAACGCCTTCTTCTGAATTCCGTCTTCCACGATGCGCCAGACGATCGCCTGCTGCGGCGCGATGTAATCACCATGAAAGGAGCGCGCCACGTTGGGAAACGCGCGCGAGACTTCGGCAATCAATGGTGACATCTGGCCGACTTCCGAGTGAATGGTCGTCTCGTAGAGGACCTTGATAACCGCGCGCAGCCGTTCAGCCGGATGAAGGGTCGGATCATTTTCAAGTGTGCGCAGATGGTCGAGGGCAGGCGCATAGCCATGGGTCACGCAAGCACTGAAGAGCGCGTCCTTCCCTGAGAAATGGTGATAGAGGCTCGCCTTAGTCATATCACACGCCGCGGCGACCTTGCTCATCGAGGTTCCGGCGAAACCGTTTTCCAAGAACAACCTGGTTGAAATCCGCATGATTTCTTCGCGTCTGGTTTCACCGACGTCTTGATCGGATTTCATCGTTGACTCTTTCAATTCCAATTCTACCTCCCTACCGAACGGTCGGTTAAGTACTTAGGAGCCAACGATGATGAAGCAAGTAATCCGGATTGCAGGGGCTGCGGCAGCCCTTGTCTGGTTATCGCTCGGTGCTGGCTTTGCGCAGGAGGTTACGCCTGAACCCGCTCCGGAAGCGACCCCAACTGCGCCGGTTTTTGTACGTACGATGATTGTCGAGGCGCCGGACGCAACGCACGAGCGGCAATTCTTCGGGCGCATTGCAGCTTTGGAAACTGCCGATCTGTCCTTCGAGGTTCCCGGCTATCTGTCCGTTCTGAACGCCCCGCGCGGCTCGTTTATTGAAGAAGGGGAGCAGATCGCCGGCTTGGACCTAGGAGCGTTTGAGCGAACCGTTGAGCGGGCTGAATTGAATCTGGCGCAAGCGGAGCGGGATTTGGAGCGCTTCCAGACCCTGGCGCAGCGCAACGTTTCATCCGAAGTTCAGGTACAAGATGCGGAGACGGCCCGGGACTTGGCGGAGGTTGCCTTGCAGGATGCGCGTGAGGCGTTGGCCGACGCTCAGATTACCGCACCCTTTGACGGGATCGTCGCGGATCGATTGGTTGCAACGTTTACCAACATCTCCCCGGGCCAGCCCATCGTGCGGCTCCACAATATGTCCGAGACGCGGGTCGAGTTTGATTTGCCGGAACGTATTCTGGCAATGATTGGCGATCCGTCCCTTGTCGAGTTCTCGACAATTCTGCCCGGGCAGACTGAACCCTCCGTTCTAACCTTCCGCGAGATCGAAGCCGAAACTGGCTCGGTTGGGCAGAGCTACACCATTTCTTTGGCCGTGGAAGGGCAGGTCTCCGGCTTGGTATTACCGGGGAAGACTGTCACCGTTACGGCGCGCCTCAGCATTCAAGACGACGCTATTCCACTACCAGCAACGGCTGTGATCACGCGACCGAATGGCGATACTGCAGTGATTGGCCTGCTGGAAACAGATGGCGCGCTTCGACCGGAGTTCATCCCCGTTGATGTCCGCTCATCGACCGGCGTTGAGCTTGCGGTTTCAGGAATTGAGCCGGGTACGGAGATCATCGAACTGGGCGGTCATTTGATTGCCGATGACGCGCTGCTAGCCCGGTACACCGGACTGATTGTCGAGGGGAATTGATCCATGCAATTCGCGCGTCTGGCCATTGAGCGGCCCCTCTACACGTGGCTTCTGATCCTTTTTTGTCTCTTCGGTGGGGCCGCTGGCTATCTAAGTGTCGGCAAGCTTGAAGACCCGGTCTTCACATTAAAGTCAGCGCTGGTCATTACGCCCTATCCCGGTGCCACTGCCGCGGAAGTCGCGGTCGAAGTCTCTGAAGTGCTGGAGGCGGAAATCCAGCAGATGGATGAGATTGACTTCATCTCATCCGCCAACACGCCGGGCCTGTCCGTGATCGAGGTGACAATTCAGGACACCTATGATGGTACGGAGCTTCCTCAGGTCTGGGACGATATGCGCGACCGGATCGCAGACGCCCTACCAAGCCTTCCGGACGGCGCCTTGCCGCCGGTCGTAAATGACAGCTTCGGTGATGTGTTCGGGCTTTTCTACGCCGTATCAGCCCCCGGTTATTCAGACGCAGATGTCTGGGAAATCGGTACGTTCTTGCGCCGTGAGTTGCTGGCCGTCGATGGCGTCGCCAATGCAGAAATCATAGGGCTTCCTGAGGAGGCTATATTCGTTGAACCGTCCGGTGAGACGCTTACGGCACTGGGAGTTCCGCCGGAGGTCATCCTCGGTGCGGTGGCGTCCACGAACACGATCGTTCCGACCGGGACAGCCGATGATGCGCGAAGTGACCTGCGGGTCGATGCACCCGCCATTGATGACAGTGTGTCCGAGATCAGTTCACTGACCTTTGGGTTTCAGGGCGAGGTCATTAACCTCACAGACGTTGCTGAGGTCTTCCGCGCCCGTGTGGAGAGCCCTAGACAGATCATTCGCCACAACGGTCAGGAAGCATTCACCATTGGCATTGCAGGGCTGACGTCAGAGAACATCGTCACAGTTGGTCAGCGGGTCGAGGAACGGTTGGCTGCGCTGACGCCCTTGTTGCCTGCGGGGGTCTCGCTTGAGCCGATCTACGAACAGCACCGGGTCGTGCACGAAGCGAACCAGGCCTTTCTTGGCAGCCTTGCAATGTCCGTTGGCGTGGTCATCGGGGTCCTGGCGCTCTTCATGGGGTGGCGCGCAGCGATCGTGGTGGGCGGATCGCTCCTTCTCACTGTGAGCTTCACCTTCTTCTTTATGAATATTTTCGACATCAAGGTCGAACGGATCAGTCTTGGCGCACTCATCATTGCGATGGGGATGCTCGTCGACAATGCCATCGTGATCGCGGAAGGTATGCAGGTGCAAATGCGGCGTGGCCGGAAGGCTCTTGATGCCGCCGCCGAGGTGGCGCGTCGTACGCAAATCCCGCTCTTGGGCGCGACGATCATCGGCATCATGGCATTTGCGGGCATCGGTCTTAGCCCGGATAGTTCAGGCGAGTTCCTGTTCTCGCTTTTCGCGGTGATCAGTATCTCGCTCATGCTGTCGTGGATCATCGCGGTCACGGTAACCCCGCTTCTGGCCAGCTACTTTTTTAAGACGGAAACTTCTGCACACGCGAAAGATCCCTATGACACGTTCTTTTTCCGTGCCTATGGCAAGCTGGTGGAGTTCAGTTTGCGAGTGCGTTGGCTCGTCATAATCTGCCTCATCGGAGCGACGGTGGCCGGGGTGGGGGCGATGGGTGGCGTGAAGCAGCAATTCTTCCCGCCCGCGACCACGCCGTTGGTCTATCTTAATTACAATGGCGTCCAAGGCAGCTCTGTTGCCAGTGTCAGCGAAGACTTGGCGATCCTGGAAGCCTGGTTGCTAGAGCGTGATGACGTTGAGGCGGTGACTACCACAATCGGCCAAAGCTTGACCCGGTTCTTGCTGACTTATACGCCCGGCGATCCCAATCCGTCCTACGGTCAAATCGTTATCCGCGTGGCGGATTCCACGCAGATCCCGGCGCTTCGCGACGCCCTGACAGAATTCGCTGACACGGCTGTTCCCTGGGCAGAAACACGTGTTCAGCAGATCATCTATGGCCCACCCGTTGGGGCGGACGTCGAGGTGCGGCTGTCTGGTCCCAACCCGGATCTCCTGCGCCAACTCGCGGCGGAGGCGCAGCGCATTTTTGAGACGGAAACCGACCTCTTGACCGTCGAGCGCATTGACTGGCGCGAACGACAATTGGTCACACAGCCCATCTATGCCACCGACCGTGCGCAGGCGCTTGGTATCTCGCGATCCGACGTGGCGCAGGCTGTGGCCTTGGCGACCGATGGCATACGTGCGGGCACCTTCCGCGAGTATGACCGGTTAATCCCGATCGTGATCAGAACGCCCGATGTGGAACAAACTCGTGACGGGGTATTGCTTGACCAGCCGATCTACGCCCCCAGCACCGGCAGCTATACGACGCTGGCACAGGTCATCGACGGGTTCAACGTGGTCCCCCGCGATACGCTCATCCAACGGCGCGACCGGGTGAACACGATGAGCGTACAAGCGTTCACCGTGCCGAACGTGCTGCCCCCGCAAGCGTTTGCGCAGGTGCGCGGGGCGATCGAGGCGATGGAGTTGCCGGCAGGCTATAGTTTCGAATGGGGCGGAGAGTTTGAAAGCGCCTCGACCGCGCAAGCCAGCCTTGGACGCCAGATGCCCCTCGCGTTCGGCACCATGCTGCTCATCACGATCTTGCTGTTTGGTAAACTCCGCCAGACGGCGGTGATCTGGACAGTAGTACCTATGGCCGTGACGGGGGTTGGGCTTGGGCTCCTGTTCACCGGGCTTCCCTTCAGCTTCACTGCTCTTCTTGGCCTGCTCAGCCTATCGGGAATGCTGATCAAGAACGCAATTGTTCTGGTCGAGGAAATCGACGCGCAGCAGGACGAAGAGGGCAAGCCCCAATCGGAGGCAATCGTATCCGCTTCCGTCAGCCGGTTGCGCCCTGTGATCCTCGCCGCCGCCACCACGATCCTCGGCATGGTGCCACTGCTTTCGGATGCGTTCTTCGCGTCGATGGCCGTGGCGATCATGGCGGGCTTGGGTTTTGCATCTGTCCTGACGCTGATCGGCGTGCCTGCGCTTTATCACACATTCCTGCGCAAAGAACGCCGCGAGGAGAAGCGTCAGGCGATGACAGACAATAAGCCTGGCATACTTGTCAGGCTGTTTGGACGTCGGAGAACAGACGGTTCTTCAACCACACCTGAGAATATCGCCGCGGAGTAGCGTTATGGTCAAAGTTGTCCTGTTCGGATCCCTGAGCACGCTGACGAACCTGATTGATCTTGAACGGCGGGCCTTAAACCTGGCGCTCGAACAACATGGGGTCCCGATCTCGTGGTCCAGTATGGACTATATGAAAGTCATCAAACAGCGGGGGAGGTTCTCCGGTGTATCCCAAGTTATCGACGCGATACCCAACCTTGAGCAAGCCTCCTTCTACGAAGACCTAGAGCGGCATTTTCGTAATCTGATTGATGACACGCGGCTTGTACCTCATCCTTGGACAGAGGCTGCTCTACTCGAGCTTGCCAAACGGCCCACAAAAGTCGCTTTGGTCTCCGGTGCGGAGAGGCAAACAGTTCTGCGCGTTCTTGCGGCCATCTACCCAACGCGAGCATCAACGGTTTTCAACTTCGTGACGTCACAAGGAGACGTAGCAGAGCCGAAGCCATCGCCAGCGCTCTACCTTCACACCTTGAAACGGCTTAATGTCAGCGCGATTAACGCGATGGCCATTGAGGCTACGCAACACGGCATGATGGCGGCACAGCGGGCAGGTCTTTCAACCGCAGGCTTTCAGAACCGGTACGCCGACGCAGAGAGGCTTTCCCAAGCTGATTTTGAGCTGGGAAAGGACCTTAGAACAACGATCGATCGGTTTCATGCAACGCGACTGAAATCAGCAACGGCGTCCTA
The DNA here is from genome assembly GCA_947491935.1 of uncultured Roseicyclus sp. GTDB lineage: Bacteria > Pseudomonadota > Alphaproteobacteria > Rhodobacterales > Rhodobacteraceae > Gymnodinialimonas. The sequence continues at coordinate 824,471 of CANLLF010000002.1, read as the reverse complement.
GGCCTTACAATCAATCACGGGTTTATCGAATCTGGGATGGTACCGTAGCCGATGACTGTCGAAAGCTGCGCTGTAGACGGCCTTTGCCAGCCATTCATTGCATCAGGCCGCGCCGCAATGCAGCTTCTCTGAACCCGACTTTCGCCGCACAGCCACAATCTTTACCCGTTCGAATTAGCGGATCACGGGGCGAAGTGGGCTTTCGCTGCACCCCCGCTAAGGTCAGCTATCGCTAGCATTCGGACTAAGGTAACGCTCATACTGTGTCGCGCAGCGTCTTAAGACCAAGCATCAGAGCGGCACCGATCAGGAACGCGCTGCCGATCCGATGGACCATCGCCGAAGCGTTTACCTTAAGTTTCGAAGCGATCCAGCTGGCTCCAATTCCATAGCTCGACAAAAACATACCATCGACAATCAGATATGTGACCGAAAGGATCAGAAACTGCGGCCAGAACGGCAGACCGGGCTCAATGAACTGCGGGAACAGTGCGGCAAAGAAAACGACAGCCTTCGGATTTGCAGCAGAGGTTAGAAACCCCTGACCCCACAAGGTTTTCAGGGATGCAGAGGCTGCGGCGCCAGCCTTTGAACTGGCGTGGCTTGCCTGCCGCCACATGCGAAGACCCATCCACAACAAATAGGCGACACCAAGCCACTTCACGATTGCAAGGGCATGTTGCGAAGCCACCAGGACCGCCGCAAGCCCTAGACCGGCTGCCGCCATTTGCAACGCATTCGCGGTTAGGTCACCAGCTGCCGTTGCAAGTGATCGCTTGAAGCCATGTGTCATACTGTTGGAGAGCATAAGCAAATGGCTCGGCCCGGGCGTCACCATAAAGGCAAGAACCGTTGCGAGGTAGGTTAGCCATATTTCGATAGTCATGGGCGCGTTCCTTCGTCGCTCAGTTCCACAACCGGTGTGGCCTCACGTTTGATGGAGAGTAGGACCGCAACCAACACAATCGCACCCCCAATAAGCGTAGCAGTCGGGGGAATTTCTGACAGTAAAAGGAATGCGAGGATCGGTGCGAGCGGCGTTTCCAATGCGCCCAGAAGGGCTGTCTGCCCGGATGGGACGCGTTTTGCCCCTTCGGCCAGTGTGACGGAAGCGATTGCGTGCATGACACCGAAGGCAGCGAGGATTGCGATTTCGACTGGATCAATTTGCAACGGTGAACCGAAGATGAGGGCCAATGGCACCAGAAACAGAGATTGCAGGACCGAGGGCCCTGCGCTCGGTGTGTCTGGCCTTGCGCGGTAGATGACCATGATGGTTGCCATTACCACGGTCATTAGCAGCGCCAACCCATCCCCCGTTAGGTTCACATCTCCCAATGAGCCCGCGACGATGGTGCCGACGCCTGCAAGTGACCCCGCCGCACCGAGCGCAGTACGCCGCGAAACACGCTCTTTCAGTGTAACCCACGCCATCAAGGCGGCGATGAACGGGGCGGATGCGTAGATCAGTGCAACGTTCGCAACGGTTGTAAGTTTGAAAGCCGGGATCAGCGCGGCGGTACCAACCGCCCCGATGACGCCGACAGCAAAACCTGCCCGACCCATAGAACGGAACTCTTGCCGCAGCGCACCTCGCCTCGCGACCCACGCCGTCGTGACAGTGGCCGCAAAGACGCCCCGCCAAAAGATCACGGCCCATGCCGCCGCTTCAACGCCCTTGGTGAAGATCCCTGTCGTGCTGAACGTGATGGCCGACACGATGAGTAACGTTACCCCGACCGCATAGCCGGACCGCACCTTAGATCGTCTGTCAGTTTCAGGTTCCACCAAGAGTATTTCTCACTCATTCAAAACATGTTTCATGTGATACCTGATCAAATATTGAAGGATCTACGCGCCGACAAAGGAATTGATTTCACTAGGCGCATTAGATTTATTGATGCATATGCCAAGACGCTCCCTCCCCCCACTGCGTGCATTGCAGGCCTTCGAGGCGACCGCACGTCATCTGAGCATCTCTCGAGCTGCGGCAGAGCTTGGCGTGACGCCCGGGGCGGTCAGCCATCAGATCAAGACGCTGGAAGATTGGCTTGGTGCGGCGCTGTTTCATCGGCTGACCCGCGCTCTGCGCCTTACAGAGGCAGGCGAGGCCGCCTTTCCACTGATGACGGAGGCTTTGACCGGTTGGCCGCTGCGACAGCCTGCATGCAGGCGCGCACCGACGATCACTTGCTGACGATCAGTGTCAGCCCTGGCTTTGGCTCCCTTTGGCTTGTGCCGCGGTTGGATCGCTTTCGGCGCAAACATCCAGAGATCGAGGTGCGCCTCGATGGAACGGATCGGCTGGTCGATATCGCGAACGGGGAGGCGGATGTCGCGATCCGCTACGGAATGGGCGGCTATGCGAACGTGCTTTGTGATCGGTTGTTTGCGATGCGGGCTACACCTGTGTGCAGCCCTGATGTCTTGGATCGGGGAACAGGGCTGCGGTCACCCGCTGATCTTGCTGGCCATACGTTGCTGCACGTTGAATGGAAGGAGGCCGAAGGCAGTTGGCGCACCTGGCTTCTTGCAGCTGGTGCGCATGACGTAGACCCTTATAAAGGGCCGCGCTTTACCAAAGAAGACATGGCCGTCCGCGCCGCCTTGGACGGCGAAGGCGTCGCCCTTATCGGCGATCGCATGGCAGCCGATCATCTCGCGTCGGGTCGCCTGGTGCGCCCTTTCGATGCTGACCTGAGCACCCCCCTCGTCTTCGCGTATTTTTTCCTTCGCCCCAAGGACCGCGAGGACGATCCAAAGATTCGCGCGTTCCGAAAGTGGTTGCTCGTCGAAGCGGAAAGCGTTCGGGAAGCGGTTACTCTGTCATCGTCGCCATAGAGAGTGAATGCTCCGACGCGGACCTTAACGCAGGGCGCAGCTTTCCGTAGTTTGGGCTCTTCGCCGGCCTTGGAGTAAGCGTGGCAAAAGGTTTTTTGGGCTCAGCTATTTCTAGTAAGGACGGCCCATAGCCGCCGTCCGCCTCTTGATCAGGCGCCGCGATGCAGCTTCCCTAAAGCAGACGTTGGTCGATCACGCAGCATTCAGGGCGCTCAGAGGGCAGCAATGCGGGACCAAGCGGTCTTTCCGCGCAGCTAGATCAACATCCGCTTTCGACATGATGGAGGTAGTCTTCTACAACCTCTTCCCAAAGCATTGGCCACCACATAACCCAATGACCTCTATTGAATCCGGGAACCGCCACTGCGTGGAATTCGCTTTCGGCATCCACCTCGTCAATTTGTGCGAGGTTCGCTCTGGAATGATCGATGCTGTAAAACGGGTCATCTTCACCATAGATTGACAAGACCGTGCCTTCATACCCTTCGACGCGGCGAAAGAGCGTCGGATTAATCTCAGGTCCACCAGGATTTTCGGTCGTCCAACCGCCGACGAAGTTAATCACACCTGCCGTATCCTCTGGCTGATCCCCGGCCTGCATGAGCGCAACGACGCCACCGCGCGAAACCCCGGAGAATAGCACTGCGCCATCGCTCACGTCAGCGCGTTCTCGAAGGGCCGCCAAAGCGGCGTTTGCATCGATGAGTGCCCTGTCCGCGCCGGACAGCGAAAGACGCGCTTCAGTGGAATGGCCTTGAGATCGATCTTCAGAGAAACCCTCATCGTAAAGCCCATCAGACCCGCCGCGACCTCGACGCTGAGGGAAAGCGACAATCCAGCCGTGGGCATTTAGAACGTCGGCAAACCAGTCGTTTGTGAAAAACCACTCAAAGTCGCGTGCATTTGTTCCAGAACCCGTTGATCCATGGTGGACAAGCGCCAAAGGAAAAGGCCCATTGCCGTCGGGAGCGTATATTGCGACCGCAAGTTCGATTGTTTCGCCGCTTTCCATTATGTCTGTCGCCAGAAACTCGCGTAGGCCAAACTGAAACCAGTCATCGGTCGGTGTTGCGAGGACCGCTGACTGGTCTTGGCGTTCTAACACCGCGAAGCGGTCCTCCGTTGGGTACACTCCACGCAACCGTCCTGTGTCCGAGATCGTATAGCGTGCCGTATAGCCATCGTCGGTGAAGACTAAAGTGTCGTTCTCCTGACGCGCCTTTGCGCGAAACCAATTGCCGCCGCCGTGCTGGCCACGGCCTACCGAATAGATGACGTCAAGCAGCCCTTCTTCGTCGACACCTTCAACAACCAGTATATGGTGCCGCCAAGAATCCCATCTGCCCAACCAGAGGCCTACGAAAGGGGAGTTCCCCGCTTCACTGATCTCGGTGCCGGTTGGTAGCGGTACGGCACCAATCAAAATCGTATCCTCTGCGCGAACCTGGACTGCGAGCAAGAACACAATTGCAATAGCGACGAGTGGGCGCATGACCAATTTCCAACTTGTGCTCGGTTGATGTTGATTGACGGTACTACAGCACAGATTGAGCCTGTTCGCGACAGATGCCTTCCAAGGCACCACCGAACCAGTCATTTGTTCCTCGCAGGAACTCGGAGGTTTGGCGCATTGTGTGAATCCGCGGATCACCTGATTTCGAAGTTGCAGCGAATGGCCGGTCTGGCGGGCCGCGTCGCAGCATTCAGAGCAGATGGCCAAAGGCGGCTATGGGCCGTTACACCTCGCCGTAATATCATCCGGACCAATCGAAGCAGATCATCTGCCAGTGGCTGCATTCTGCCTCATCATTTTACTGTGCTGACACCCCACTTTGCATCCGTATGAAAGCCATTCAGTAGCGAATGATCTAAAGCGATTGCTTGTTTGGTGAGCAGGCGCGACCATACTGTGAAGCGGCGGGGGCGCGTCAGTTAGCGATGTGGCAGACCTAAAGGCGGCCGCACGCCGGTCCAACTCGCCTTCGCCGCGTGCAATGATCGAGTACTCTATGTCCCAACCAACAGCACCTCTACGCGACGGTTGCTTTGCTGGCCTTGCGCTGTGCGATTGTCCGCGATGGGGCGACTTTCACCGAATGCGCGGGCTATGATGAGGCGCTCCGCCACGCCCGCGCCAACCAGCGCTTGAACCACTGCATTGGCCCGGTCCTGAGACAAGGCGACGTTGTAGCTGTCTGAGCCCTGGGCATCGGTATGGCCGTCCACGATCACCTGCGTGATAGCGCCCGTCCGGATTGCAGCGGCGAGTTCTGCCACTGCGCGGGCCCCGGCGGGACGCAGCATGGCGCTGTCGAAATCAAACAGAAGGTTTGCGTCCAGCACGAGGCGGGTGGCTGAGCCGATGGCACCGACGGCATCGATATCCGCGCCGGGGTACCGTCCACTACAGGCCACGCCGTCATCGATCAGTCGGACGAACTGGAACGTGTCACCGGGTTGGATGTAGGGGGCGATATCGATTGTCGCGGTCGCGCCTTCGATCCTGCCGATGTCCACCCAATTCACACTATCGCCCGAGATCGCGAGGATGGTTCCTTCCACATCCGGGCCGACCTCAAAAATGAACAGGTCGTCGCCTGGCACATCAATCAATGTGTTGTCGACGAACTGGTAGATGACCTGGCCGCCACAGCCGAGGGTCGTGGCACGTGCGACCCCGGTGTCGACATAATCGGGGGCGTGCAAGCCCAGTGTCGGATCATCCCATCCTTCAGCAATTCCGCCGCCGGGGGCGTAGGACACGACCGCATCGGCAAAGCTGATGTCACCCGCGGGGAAAGACACGAGACCGCCGCGCGTATCGTCATAGTTGCTGGCCCCAGAACCCGTCGGAGACGGCAGGTCCACGCTGATCCGTTCAATCGCGCCAATGGCCCCGATGGCGTCGATATCCGCGCCGGGCGTCCGGCCAGAGCAATCAACCGCATCATCGGTCAACCGAACGAAGCGAAACGCCGTGCCAAGAGCGGCCAGTCCGGCCAGGTCGAGAAACGACGTCGCGCCCTCGATCATCCCCAACTCCAACCAGTTCGTACCGTCCGTCGATACGGCCACAGCGGTGCCTTCAACATCCGGGCCGACCTCGAAAATCCAAAGGTCCGGGCCGTCCGCATCGACCAGGGCGTTGTCGTCGAAGGCCCAAATTGCGCTTCCGCCACAGCCGAGCGTGGTGAACGTCGTGTCGTCGTTCCGCACGAAGTCGGGCGGGCCCAGAACCTGGTTGGGGTTTGTGGTGGCCGTTGCCGAGATTGTGCTGCCCGCCGCATATGAAATCACCCGGTCCGCGAATGATGCAGCGCCGAGGGGGAAGGTGATCTCAACCCCGCGGCTGTCCTCAATCACCAATGGTCCGACTTGAGAATGGGCGACGGTGCCAGCAAGGGATAGGGCAACAATGCCGGTCAGGAATAGGGGGCTACGCACAGAGGTCATCCTTAGGATTAAAATTTTCGCGGTTGGTCGCCGTCATTCTGCTCTGTGCAGCACCCGGTTGCAAATGCAGGAAACCGGTACGTTTGAGTGTGTAGAAACCGTCTTTCTGTCGATACTTGGCATCATAGCGCCGCGCGCTCATATGAGGGCGCTGTCAGACGAAACTGGCCTCGGGGGCGGTGTTGTAGCGTCGCTGGATGATCAAGCGCAATCACATTCGTTTCGAAACGCAAGAGATCTGTGGCACTAGCGCAGTGCGGAGATTCCCAGTTTGATAGTTCCCTTCGCCCGTAGTGCGGTCATCCATCCAAGGTCAAAAAGCAGCGTTCTGGGCGAACGTCCGCAATGCGGGCTGCGGACGCAGCATCTAGTGGAGGGGCTCAACGTCTTGCGTGGATGGCTCCTGCATTGCAAGCGATTTCTGTGATTGCGATGGTTTGTCAGTACAGTCGTGTGTCGGGCCTGTTTGTGTGGCATTTGCCACTGGCCCTGATGAGTTCCGCGAGCAAGGTTCCTATCGGCTAAACGACCTCTGGAGCCGCGACATTGGTCGGAGTGTCCTTACTCTTGGGTGACTTCGTTTCGCATCAAGACCGATCGACGTAACCCAATCGCGGACGATCCGGGCGTACTGGCGTGTCGAGATGTGCAGGCGTTCATGGAACCGACCCGGCCAAAGGTACTCCGAGCCGACCATGAACTCATCTTCCGTCCACTTTTCGATAGAGGCGCGTGTGCCTTCGGGTATCTCAAAACGAACAGGCTTCTGTGTCTTGCTTTGTAGCACCGATGCCCGTTCTTTGATCTGACCAGACGCCATGACGTCGACGACTTTCATCTTCACAAGGTCGCAGCCGCGCAGCTTGCTGTCGATGGCCATATTGAACAGCGTGAGGTCTCGATGGTTCTCGGCCAGTTCAAGTCGAACACGAATTGCCCAGACGTGTTTTGGTTTCAGCGGCCGTTTCTGACCGACGATACGTCCCTTGTTCCAAGCCGGGCGAAGCGCGCGAATGGCAGGTAAGTTTGGTGTTTCCATGACTGATCCTCCGAACCGCCATGCCCACCACAACGACAACCCGACGTTGACCACGCCAATATATCACATGATGCTGCGTTGCATCTGATGTCCGAAGTGAGCCCATTTTGCGGGATGCTGCACTTACAACGAACGTCTGCTTGACTACCCGCTGTCAGCACATGAGTGCTTCTCGTAGAAGTATTATGTAGAGAATATAGGGAAAGGAATAATAGATGGCATATGATTTGGAATTTGGTTCCGTTCGTCCGCCTTGGATGTGCAGTCAGGCCCTATTACGATAGAAACCCTAGATGGTCTTGAGGATCAGGTTGCCGAAGTAGAGCAGTCGGATCAGCAATACCAAGTTTGGATTTACGCGCCGCTTCAACCGATCACGAACCTTGGCACTGGCAAGACCTATCAGGCACCATATGCCGCGCGGGTTTTTGGCCTACCCAACACGCATATCATTCGCCACGTTGAAGATGCTGAGCTGGGACATCTTCAGTTTCACATTTGGTCGCTTGGGTTCTTCACCGGCCAAAGATTGAGCGCGACAGAAGCCGGTTTTCTGGATGCAACACCGTTGAAGCCGGGGAAGCTGAACGATTTCGTATTGTTGGGTGACAGCCTGCCAAAAGCGGTTCTGCTGGCTGAGGCCTACTGGCTAGACAATATGCATGACCGGAAGCAACTTACTCGCTTTGAGGCGGCCATTCATGCTCTATTCCTCGCACAAAATCCGAGGCTATTGCAGTTCGAAGGGTTCATGTTTCTCTACACTGCGCTTGATGCGTGTTTTGCGATAATGAAAGATATTCTTCCCGGACCATATCCACGAACACACGGGGAACGAACTAAATGGATGTGCGACCACTACGGCGTTCCGGTGCCCGATTGGGCGAACCCGGATGGAGGGGCTGAAATCGCAAGTTTGCGCAACCCGACGATCCATGAAGGTTTGTATATGGGGGAACCGCTTGGTTTTGCGATTGAGGGTCGGGGGTCAAACCGAAACCTCAATTTGCAAATGCAGGCGGTCGTGTCCCGCCTTTTGGTGGCTATCCTTGGCGGGGCTGAAACGGACTATGTGAAATCGGCAGTGACATCTCGGCAGAACATTGGTCTCAGGCTGCGGTGACGCGTTGGATCGTTTCCATGAAGAGCATCAAATCTCCAAACGGCGATATGCCAGAGCGGACTTTCAATTGCGCAGGCATTAGGTCTGCTTCGTCTCGCGATCTGTGAGTTCGACCCTGTCGCGATTTTGCGCTTGCAGCGAATGGCCGGAAAGCGGGCTGCAGCCGCAGAAACTCGAAGGCAAGGTGAAAGGCAGAAATGTGCCGGAACCGCGACCTCTTCGACGCCAGAGTCGAGGCCGCACCCTCACGCTCTTCCCTGCCTCTCTACGCCACACTACTACTATGCCCTCTCGACCGTTGCTCCTAGGCAAAGAACGGTCTTCTTGATCGATCCCGTAATCCAACGCGGGAACGACCATGACAGTTACCCCACTCAAACCCGAATTCATCACCCGCGGTGCGCGGATGCTGCAAACCGCGCTCGGCGCGGAAATCGCAGCCTGGCTTGAGGATCCATCCGTCGTCGAGGTGATGCTAAACCCGGACGGTCGGATCTGGCTCGATCGCCTGTCGGATGGGCTGTCAGATACAGGCACCCAAATCTCTCCGAGGGACGGCGAGCGGATCATTCGGCTCGTCGCGCATCATGTCGGCGCGGAGATCCATGGTGCGTCGCCCCGGTTATCCGCCGAACTACCTGGGACAGGGGAACGGTTCGAAGGGCTCCTGCCACCTGTTGTTGCGGCCCCGACTTTCGCGATCCGCAAACCCGCCGTCGCGGTGTTTACGCTTGAGGACTACGTCGCCAACAGGATCATGACATCGCACGCAGCACAAACGCTGCGAGACGGCGTGGCCGGTCGCGCCAACATCCTTGTCGCCGGCGGAACGTCGACCGGAAAAACAACGCTGACCAATGCGCTGCTGGCCGAGGTCGCCAAAAGCACAGATCGCGTGGTCTTGATCGAGGACACCCGCGAGCTTCAGTGCCTCACCCCCAATCTGGTCGCTCTCCGCACCAAAGATGGGGTCGCATCCTTATCGGACCTCGTGCGCTCGTCGCTCCGGCTTCGCCCCGACCGCATTCCGATCGGGGAGGTGCGCGGGGCGGAGGCCCTCGATTTGCTCAAGGCATGGGGCACTGGCCATCCCGGTGGGATCGGAACGGTCCATGCCGGGTCCGCCGTGGGCGCAATTCGCCGCCTTGAACAGCTGATCCAGGAAGCGGTCGTTACCGTCCCTCGCGCGCTCATCGCGGAAACCATCGATCTCGTCGCGGTGCTCAAAGGCCGAGGTACAGATCGGCGCTTATCTGAGCTCGCCCGCGTCACCGGCTTGACCGCCGTAGGCGACTACGCCCTCGAACAGCTTCTTGGCCGACCGCATGGAGATCGTCCATGACCGTCTCGCCAGTATCCCGCCCTTTCCTGATTGCTCTCGCGGCGACCTTCGCCCTTACACTCGCCGACCCCGCTATGGCTGCTGGATCCGGCATGCCGTGGGAGGCCCCGCTCCAATCGATCCTCGAGTCGATCGAGGGGCCCGTCGCCAAGATCGTGGCCGTGATCATCATCATCGTGACCGGACTAACCCTCGCTTTTGGCGATGCAGGCGGTGGGTTTCGGCGGCTGATACAGATCGTCTTCGGGCTAACCATCGCCTTCGCCGCGTCGAGCTTCTTCCTGTCGTTCTTCTCCTTTGGCGGCGGGGCGTTGATCTGATGCAGGACCCCTCCACCAATATTCCTGGCTTCTACGCGCCCGTGCATCGCGCTCTGTCCGAGCCGATCTTGCTAGCAGGAGCGCCACGCGCCATCGCGATTGCCAATGGCACGCTGGCCGCTGCGGTTGGCCTTGGGCTTCGCCTTTGGATCGTCGGCCTCCTGTTCTGGCTTGTCGGCCATCTCCTCGCGGTCTGGCTTGCAAAGCGAGACGCGCAAATCGCCGAGGTCGCGCGGCGGCATCTGCGCTATCCCTCGTGGTTCGGGGTGTGATCCTATGATGCGTCTAAAAGAATATCGCTCCAAATCTACCCTTCTGGCCGATTTCCTGCCGTGGGCCGCGCTCGTCGCGCAAGGGGTCGTGCTCAACAAAGATGGTAGCCTCCAACGCAGCGCCCGGTTTCGCGGTCCCGATCTCGACTCCGCCACGCCCGCTGAGTTGGTCGCAACTTCGGCCCGCTTCAACAATGCGCTGCGTCGGCTTGGCTCGGGTTGGGCCGTCTTTGTCGAAGCGCAGCGCATTCCGGCGCGAGACTATCCTACCTCGACTTTTCCCGATCCGATCTCGTCCCTCGTGGACGCGGAACGTCGCGCGCAGTTCGAAGAGGCGGGATCGCATTTTGAAAGCACTTATTTCCTGACGCTCGTCTGGATGCCGCCATCAGACGAGGCGAGCCGGGTTGGCAGTTGGCTTTTCGAGAATGCGCCTGACAGAGGTGCCGATCCCCTCGAACAGGTCAAAGCCTTCGTTCTCCGCACAGATCGCCTGCTTGATCTCCTCGATGGCTTCATGCCGGAGGTCGCATGGCTCTCGGACGAGGAGACGCTGACCTACCTCCACTCAACGGTTTCGACCCAGCGGCAGCGGGTGTGTGTCCCGGACACCCCGATGCATCTGGATGCTTTGCTCGCGGACGACCCACTTGTCGGCGGTCTGACCCCGCGTCTCGGCTCCCTATACCTGAAAACACTCACCATCATCGGCCTTCCCAGTGCGACATGGCCGGGCCTACTAGACGAGTTGAACAGCCAGCCGTTGGAGTATCGCTGGTGCACGCGGGCAATCTGCCTCGACAAGACCGATGCCACAAAACTCTTCACCCGCATCCGCCGTCGGTGGTTTGCCAAGCGTAAATCCATCGCCGCGATCCTGAAGGAGGTCATGACCAACGAGGCCTCGACGCTGCTGGACAGCGATGCCGCCAACAAAGCTGCGGATGCCGACGAGGCCCTCCAGGAATTAGGTGCCGATATCTCGGGCGCGGCCTATGTCACGGCCACGATCACCGTCTGGGATGAGGATCCGCGCACCGCAGAGGCGAAGCTCAAGGCCGTCGAGAAAATCGTGCAGGGTCGCGATTTTACCTGCATTCCGGAAACGCTCAACGCGCTTGAGGCATGGCTGGGATCCCTGCCGGGTCACCTCTACGCCAACGTCCGCCAACCGCCTGTCTCCACGCTGAACCTCGCACACATGATCCCAATCTCGGCAGTCTGGGCGGGACCCGAGCGCAACGACCATCTCGACGGCCCACCGCTTTTCTACGCCGACACGGACGGATCGACGCCGTTCCGCTTCTCAACCCATGTGGGCGATGTCGGGCACACACTGATTGTCGGGCCGACCGGCGCAGGCAAATCGGTGCTGCTTGCTCTCATGGCGCTGCAGTTACGCCGCTATCCGGATGCACAGGTCTTCGCCTTCGATTTCGGCGGCTCCATTCGCTGCGCCACGCTCGCGATGGGCGGAGATTGGCATGATCTGGGCAGCGCGGTCTCTGACAGCGATGACGGAGCCGTCTACCTCCAGCCGCTCGCACGCATCGACGAGACCGCAGAGAGGGCCTGGGCCGCGGACTGGATCGGCGCGATCCTCGTCCGCGAAGGCATTGCGATCACGCCGGACGTGAAGGAGCATTTGTGGACCGCGCTCACCTCGCTCGCATCGGCCCCGGTCGAGGAGCGCACGATTACTGGCCTCGCCGTCCTGCTGCAATCAAACGATCTGAAACAGGCCCTTCGGCCCTATTGCCTCGGCGGGCCCCACGGACGGCTGCTCGACGCAGAGATCGAAGACCTGGGCGCGGCACCCATTCAGGCCTTCGAGATCGAAGGCTTGGTCGGAACTGCCGCGGCGCCCACAGTTCTCTCCTATCTCTTCCACCGCATCGGCGATCGCCTCGACGGGCGGCCCACACTGCTCATTATCGACGAAGGCTGGCTCGCGCTGGACGATACCAGCTTCGGTGGCCAACTGCGAGAATGGCTCAAGACCCTTCGCAAGAAGAATGCGTCTGTCGTTTTCGCAACCCAATCCCTGGCCGACATCGATGCATCACCGATTGCCCCCGCAATCATCGAAAGCTGCCCCACCCGCATCTTCCTGCCCAACGAACGCGCCTTCGAACCACAAATCGCCGACACCTATCGCCGTTTTGGGCTGAACGATCGCCAGATCGAGATCGTCGCGCGGGCTTTCCCGAAAAGTGATTACTATTGCCAGTCCCGACGCGGGAACCGGCTCTTCTCGCTTGGTCTCGGCGACGTCGCACTGGCCTTCACGGCAGCCTCTTCGAAAACCGATCAGGCCGCGATCAGCGACCTTCTCGCGAAACATGGACGACACGGGTTCGCAAAGGCCTGGCTGCACCATCGCGGTCTGGACTGGGCCATCGATCTGTTAGGTCCCCCAGCCGCCACTTCCCCCGAACCTGAACCGCTTCCAACCTCAAAGGAGACAAACGATGACCCGCAACCCTGATCCGCGAGCCAATGCCCGCAAGCTGACCACTGCAGTGCTTGCCACCGCCTTAGCCGTCACGCCCATTCTGAGCACACCAGCCCAGGCCTTTCTGTTCGGGGCCGCCGGACGCATCGTCTATGATCCGCAGAACCATGCAGAGAACATCCTCTCGGCCGCGCGGTCCCTGGAGCAGATCAACAACCAGATCAGCCAACTCCACAACCAGGCGCAGATGCTGATGAATGAGGCGTTGAACCTCGCCAGCCTCCCGCACTCCTCCTTGGGGCAGTTGCAAAGCGCCATTGGCGAGACGCAACGCCTGCTGTCCGAAGCCGAAAGTCTCGCCTTCGACGTCGCCGCCATCGAGGCCGCCTTCGCGGAGGATTACGGCACTGCAGCGGCGCAAGGCGATTTCGACGCAATGATCAGTGGCGCGCGCGACCGGTGGCAGGCCTCAGTCACCGGTTTCGAAGATGCGCTGCGCATCCAGGCCGGTGTCGTCGGCAACATCGACGGCGCGCGGTCACAAATGGCCGCGCTCGTCCGCGAAAGTCAGGGCGCGGTGGGATCGTTGCAGGTGGCCCAAGCCGGCAACCAGCTCATGGCCCTGCAATCGGCGCAGCTGGCTGATCTTACCGCCGCCATTGCCGCCCAGAACAGCGCAGTGTCGCTGGAGGCCGCGCGCGCCGCCTCTGCCGAAGCGCAGGGCCGCGAGAACCTGGCCCGCTTTCTCGACTACGGATCAGGCTATGCGCCCGGTTCGACACGTCTGTTCCGGGATTGAGCAGATGCCGCTGGCCACTCATCACGTCCTGCGCGGGATTGCCATTGGCCTGGGAGGTTTGGCCGCCCTTGTCGCGGCCTTTGAGCTGAGCCGCTCCCTGCGCCCTGAGAGCGTCGAGCACGTCGCGCCAGAAAGCCCGCTCCGGTCTACGCTCGAGCAATGCCGAACCCTCGCACCGGAAGACTATGCAGCCGACGAAGCCTGCCGTGCCGCATGGGACCAGTCGCGCCGCCGGTTCTTCGATCTGCCGTCCGATCCGGCCGGGACGGAGTGAGGTCATGGGCGGTGTCGGTGTCATTGATCGGTTCCTCGAGGTCTTCGCCTCCTACATCGATTCCGGCTTCGGCCTTCTGGGCGGCGATGTCGCGTTTCTGGCGACCACGCTCATCGTCATCGATATCACGCTCGCGGCGCTGTTCTGGGCGTGGGGTGCCGACGATGACATCATCGCGCGACTGGTGAAGAAAACCCTATTCGTCGGCGTCTTCGCCTACCTGATCGGCAATTGGAACACGCTCGCGCGGACCGTCTTCGACAGCTTCGCTGGCCTCGGGCTGGTGGCCACCGGCGGCACGATCAGCGCCGAAGAATTGCTGCAACCGGGCCGCATCGCGCAGGTCGGGATGGACGCCGGTCGCCCGATCCTCGCATCGATCTCCGACCTCATGGGCTTCGTGTCGTTCTTCGAGAACTTCCTACAGATCACGATACTGTTCTTCGCTTGGCTCGTGGTCCTGCTGTCCTTCTTCATCCTCGCGATCCAGCTCTTTGTGACGCTGATCGAATTCAAACTCGCCACCCTCGCAGGTTTCATCCTCGTCCCCTTCGGCCTCTTCAACAAGACGGCCTTCATGGCGGAACGCGTGCTTGGCCTCGTCATCTCGTCAGGCGTGAAGGTTCTTGTCCTCGCCGTCATCGTCGGCATCGGCTCAACCATCTTTGGGGATTTCACCTCCGGCTTTACTGGAGAGCCCACCATCGAAGATGCCATGTCAGTCGTTCTGGGTGCCTTGGCACTTCTGGCCTTGGGCATCTTCGGCCCCGGCATCGCCAACGGGATCGTTTCGGGCGGCCCACAACTAGGCGCAGGCAGCGCCGTCGGAACAGCCGTTGCGGCGGGCGGTCTTGCGGTCGGTGGTGCCGCCGCCGGCCGCATGGCTCTTGGAGCGGCAGGTGCTGGTGTCCGTGGCGCAAGCGCACTGGCCGGAGGCGCATCCACGGCCTACCAGCTCGGGTCGGCACCGCGCTCCACGATGGCCGGAAAGGCTGCGGGAGGCGTTGCCGCAATCGGCAAAGCCGGAGTTGGGGCCGCCACGAGTCCCCTGCAACGCTCGATTGCGGAGAGTGCTCAATCCGGCGCGCGCGCCGCCTACGCCGCAACCGGCGGCAGTCATGCCGGACACACCAACGCATCCACCGCGGCCGCTGGCCCGCCCGCATGGGCGCGTCGCATGAAACAGCAGCAATCCATCCATCACGGTGTGAGTACCGCCGCCCACGTGATCCGCTCCGGCGATCATGGCGGCGGTGGATCAGCCGTCAGCCTATCGGAGAGATCCTGACCATGTTCCGCCGTCCAACAGTCCGCTACTCCACCACCCCCGAGCCCGTCACGCCCTATCAGAGGGCGGCGCAAGTCTGGGATGACCGCATCGGTTCCGCTCGTGTCCAGGCCCGCAACTGGCGCCTCATGGCTTACGGTTGCCTCACGCTGGTCGCCGGTCTGAGCGTCACGCTCATCTGGCAATCGGCGCAGAGTTCTGTCGTCCCGTATGTGGTCGAGGTCGACAATCTCGGCGCGGCACAGGCGGTTGCGCCCGCGCTCGCGGATTACCAACCCACCGATCCACAGATCGCCTGGCATCTGGCGCGGTTCATCGAGAACGTCCGGCAGGTTCCCGTAGATCCCATCGTACTGCGCCAGAGCTGGCTGCGCGCCTATGATTTCACCACGGATCGCGGGGCTGTCGCACTCAACGATTATGCACGGTTGAACGACCCCTTTGCAGCCGTTGGCGAGACCCAGATCGCCGTGGAGATCTCCAGTGTCATCCGCGCCTCCGACACCAGCTTCCGCGTCGCCTGGATGGAGCGGCGCTACGAGAACGGCCAGCTGGCAGCCACCGAACGCTGGACCGCCATCCTCACCATCGTGATCCAACCGCCCCACGATGCAGAGCGGCTGCGTCAAAACCCGCTCGGTGTCTATGTCCATGCCATCAACTGGTCGAGGGAGAGTGCCCAATGACCCATCTTAGAACTCTATCCTGTCTTTTTCTCGCAACGACTGTCCTGACGGCGTGCGCCAACGAGCCTCCGCCGCAGATCGCCTACGACGACATAGTCCCTACTCTTGCACCTCCTCCGTCACCGCCCCCGACGGAAGATCCTCTGCCCCCGGTCCACATCCCGCCTTCACGGACCCCATCCCGTGGCGGCGATCCGGATGCAGCCACGCCAGAGGCTCGGATCGCTGGGGCCAACGCCGCTGCTCGGATCGAGCCGCGCCCCGAGGGATATTACAACGCTCTGCAGGTCTTCCCGTGGAGTGAAGGCGCGCTCTACCAAGTCTATGCCGCCCCCGGCCAGATCACGACGATCACGTTGGAGGCGGGCGAACAGCTGACCGGTCCCGGCCCCATCGCGGCAGGCGACACGGCCCGCTGGATCATCGGCGACACCATCAGCGGCGCAGGGAGGACTGCCCGCGTCCATGTTCTCGTCAAACCGACGCGTCAGGATATTACCACAAATCTCGTCATCAGCACCGACCGGCGTAATTACCTGATCGAGCTGCGCGCCAGCGAAGATATCTGGATGCCCGCCGTTGCCTGGGCTTATCCCGCAGAACCGACACGTCCGCGCTTACCACTCCTGCAGCGCCCGACCATCCCGCCCGAGGCAGACCGGAACTATCGCTACGGCCTTCAGGGTGACAGCCCACCCTGGCGTCCGGTTGCGGTGTTTGACGATGGTCGTCGGGTCTATGTCGTCTTCCCGACTGGCATCGCCCAGGGCGAGATGCCGCCTCTGTTCGTGATCGGGCCGGACGGCCAGGGCCAGATCGTCAACACCCGCGTCATGGGCAATGTCCTGATCGTCGACCGGCTCTTCGGGGCCGCAGAACTCAGACTTGGCGAAACCCGACAGGAAGTGGTTCGGATCGTGCGGATAGACGGCGTCGAGCACCGAAGGGCAGGCCCTGACGATGCGGAGGGCCAGGTGAGATGACAGCTCCAACCAGCGACCCCAAGGGCCCGAGCAAAGAACAGGACATTGCCCAAGATCTCGGCCTCCGCCCCCAACCACCGCGCGTCATGCGCCTTTCCCGAAAAGCCATTGCGGCGCTCGTGGCAACCGGCGCCCTCGGTCTTGGCGCCATCCTGATTGTCGCTCTGCAAGGCCGCCAGGCCAGCGACACACCATCCGAATTGTATTCGACCGAACGCATTCAGGCCGCAGAAGGTCTCTCACGATTGCCAATAAGCTACGGCGATGTTCCCCGTCTTGGGCCACCACTGCCCGGCGAGCTTGGTCGGCCCATCCTCAGCGCGCAGGAACGGGGTGATCCGGTTCCCATTCCAACTCTTGCGGGCATTTCAGCGCCCGGGATCGATCCGGCGGAACAGCTTCGACTGCAAGAGATCGAGGCCGCAAGGTTGAGCGCACTCTTTGCTGAGGCGCAAACCGGGTCCCAAGGCAGCGGTGAAGATCCTGGGTCTGCCCCCTTGGGTTCGACCATGTTACCCACGCCGCAGGGCTCTTCCGGGCCTCAAGGCGCTGCAACAGGCCAAGACGCCTTCCTAACGCGCGGAGCTTCTGCCGACCCCGTCAGCCCCGAGCAACTGGTGTCTCCGCCAAGCCCCTACATCCTCCAGGCCGGCACAGTAGTTCCCGCCGCGCTTATCACTGGGCTCCGCTCGGATCTACCGGGCCAAATCGCCGCGCAGGTCACCTCCAACGTCTATGACAGCCCCTCCGGACGCTACCTGCTCATCCCTCAAGGCGCGCGGCTCCTCGGCGAATACGACAGCAACATAGTCATCGGCCAGAACCGCCTCCTTCTGGTCTGGACCCGGCTGATCCTGCCAGATGGCCGGTCAATCAACCTCAATCGCGAACCCGGGACAGATGGAGTTGGCGCCTCAGGCCTACAGGACCGGGTCAACTACCATTGGGGTCGGGTCTTCCTCGCCGCAGGTCTCGCCACGATCCTCAACGTTGGTCTGGAAAGCGAAGCTGCAAGCGAGGACGCCGTCGCCACCGCCATCCGCGCGGCCGCTCAGGGTACAATTGGACGCACCGGCGATGAGATCGTCCGGCAACAGATCTCCGTCCCGCCAATTCTCACGATCCGCCCCGGTTTCCCCGTGCGCGTGATGATCACCCGAGATCTGATCTTGGAGCCCATGGGAGAAGTGAGATGACGAAACTGAAACTAAGTGCCATCCCCGACAACAAACCCGTCAAGCTCTCCGTGGAATTGCCGGCAGACGTTCATCGGGACCTTATCGATTACGCACGAGTCCTCGGCCACCAGACAGAACAGGATCTGGAGCCCGCGCGCCTCGTTGCCCCTATGCTCGCCCACTTTATGTCAACCGACCGCGGGTTCGCCACAGCGCGCAAGGCGGGGTCGCGGGCCAGCCGCAAGAAGCCACCGGATGCGCGAGCGCAACCCGATGGCGAGCAGGGTTAAGCATCTTTGGTCGTAGCTCCCGAGGTGGATCGATTTGCACACGGATCGCTCATCGGCACTCCCTACCCGCATCAGGTTACTGCGGTCGTTCGTGCTCAATGCGGCAAATGGCGGGAAAGAGCCCAAGATTACTTGAATCCTGCGCGGTGGCTAATGTCTGCTCTGAAAGAACGGGTCAATCGACATAAGGGACGAATGGGACCCGTTCCCGCCGCTCGACCTTCGGTAGCAACTCGTCTACGGCGCTTCGGAAATGAGCGGACTCGTTATGTGCGTCCCATCCAGCCGCATCCTTGTAGAGTTCGTACACAAAGAAAGCGTTTTGATCCGTTGGAGAACGATAGGGCATGAAGACCTTCACGCCCGCCTCAGCCATCGTCGGTTCAATCAATCGCTCCAAAATGTTGGCGACGGCATCTGCCTCACCCTCTTTCGCGACGATGTTAATGGCCACGACGAACCCATCATTCAAGTTGGCCGCAGCGGTCTCGGGATAATGCGTCATGCAGTTAGCTCCTGCTCGTTAGGAGCCGCAAACCAGCAAGTGCGAAGAATGTGCCGAGGACACCTTGAATGACACGACGGGCCTTGCCGTAGACGCGCACCATTAAAGGGGTGGAGAATGCAACCGCGTAGAGAAGGTGAATGATGATCGAGAGCGCGAAGGTGCCCAGAACGATCACGGCTCCAACCCATAGCGGTGCGCCTTCTTTCAGACCAAGTGAGATGATCGCAATCCAAGCAAGTGCCGCTTTTGGGTTCGTCATTTGGATGATGTAGCCGCGCTGGAAATAACCAAACGGTGTGCGGCGACCTCCGGCCAGTTCCTTTGCCTCAATGTCATGGCTTGAGGCTGCCGATTTAAAGGACTTGTAGGCCAGCCAAAGTAGATAGAGCCCGCCGAAAATCTTGATAAACAACAGTGCCGAGGCGTAGGTCGCCAAGACGGCCGAAAGCCCAAACACCGTCAGCAGGGCCCATGTAAACGATCCGGTCGCAACGCCCATGGCAAGTGACATACCTGAAGCGCGGTTCACACTCATCGAGGTTCCTATGACAGCAAGGATATTCGGCCCCGGACTGGCGATGGCGAGAAGGAAGGCCGAGTAGGCCAGAAGAATACCTGGGAGATAAAGCGAAATGTCCTGCATTGTCTGACCTTTCCTTGCGCTAATTTGTTCTTACTATGTTCCACCAAAGGAAATCTGGCAAACCATTTTGTGTTCGGCATAGCAGACATCGGTGCAGCCGCAGCGAAAGTCAGGAAGGTCCGCAACTTAGCCCTTAGTCCTCCGATGATGGGCGGCAGCTTTACTTGAGCAAGCGCGCCACGATAATTTTCATTGATCGTGACCAAGTTCCCTGTGATTGATGGCCCCTGACGCACCCCAGCGGGCGCGCCTGCCCTTCGTGTGAGAACAGACGATCCTTAAAGCAAGGACACGTCAGGGGAGCACATCAGGTAAGTCCCTTTCATTCGACGGATCGATAGAAAGAAGGAGCGGCTCAGGACAGCATGGCTTGGCCGACAAGTGCGAGCATTTCGTTCTCCTCCGTGTTCGTAAGCCCTTCGATATGTTTCGAATCCAACAACAAAAACGAATGCCCGTGCACAAAGCACCACAACGCATAGGCGCGCAGCTTGACTTGCGGATGCGTTGGCGCAAGTTCGAGGTAGTCGCCAACCACATTCTCAACGATACCGTTCGCACTCGCACCAGCCTTTGTCAGTTCCGGGTCTTCGCTATGGCTCTCGGTCAGACCAAACATGGTGCGGAAAATCCCAGGCTCTGCGCGCGCGAAATCGATATAGGCGCGACCGATGGCGGCGATGCGGTTGGGATCGCCGGGCGGGTAACTGTCCGCTCCTTCCTGCATCGCGGCGATCAGTCGATCCATCGCCAAAAGGACAACGCCGCGCAGGATCTCGTGCCTATCCTTGAAATGCTTGTAGGGGGCCGCAGTGCTAACGCCGGCCCGCTTGCACGCCTGTGAAATCGAGAAACCGTCGGGGCCGTGTTCTTCGACCAACTCGCGCACGGCCTCAAGAAGCTGCCCGCGCAAGTCCCCGTGATGATAGGATTTTTTCGAATGCACCGAGGTCTTTACGTCGGCCATGGCACCCCCCCCAAAGTTTTCCTTGTCAAAGTTAGAGACGCAAACATATGTAAGCAACGCTAACTTACAAGAGGCTATCCGATGTCGCCGCGATCAACGAAGCTTTTTTCCGCCTTGCGCCTCATCGCCATCGGGGCGATGCGCCTTACGCTAACCATCGCCGTTCTTGCGGGCGTCGGCCTTGCCATCGTCTCTGGACGAGAGGTGCTCGCCGAACGGGCCGCGGACCGTCCCGTGCCCGATGCGGCCCCGGCCACGCCGGTCGCGGCCTCTCGCATCGCCATACAACCCAGCCACGACATTGCGCGCACCTTTTCCGGCCAGGTGGAGGCGCGCCAGCAAACCGATCTGGCGTTTGAGCTTTCGGGGTTGGTGCAGTCCATCACCGTGCGAGAAGGTGATTTTGTTGAAGCTGGCGACACGATCGCTATGCTCGACACCCGCCTTTTGCGGGCCGAACGGGCCCGGCTGATCGCACAACGCGCCGCGATCATGGCCGAGGTGGAGCTTGCGCGCCGAACCAACACACGTCAGGTGGAGCTTCTGGACCGTGGTTTCGCCACCGCGCAGACGGTGGACGACACCTCATTGGGGCTGGCGCGGTTGGAGGCTGAAATCGCAGGCATCGACGCAAGCCTCGAAATCGTTGACATCAATCTCGCCAAGTCCGCGCTACAAGCCCCCTTCGACGGCTACGTCGCGGCGCGCGTGATCGACGCGGGCGCCGTCATTGCCCCCGGCACGCCGGTTGTCCAAATGCTCGAACGTGCCGCCCCGCGGTTCCGCGTGGGCCTCGACCCGACCCTAGCGGCCGCCCTGACCCTGGGGCAGACGGCGACCGTTTCGATAGGCGGCGTGGACCACACCGTGACCCTCGCGCATCTGTCCCCCGAACTGGATCCGACCTCGCGCACAAGGATCGCCTTTTTCGATTTCCCCGCTGACATCGCGGCCCCTGCCGCGGGCGAAACGGGCGAGATCACCCTGACCGCGACCGTTCAGACCGAAGGGGCCTGGGTGCCGCTGTCGGCGTTGCGCCAGGGGTC
The DNA here is from genome assembly GCA_947491935.1 of uncultured Roseicyclus sp. Classification (GTDB taxonomy): domain Bacteria; phylum Pseudomonadota; class Alphaproteobacteria; order Rhodobacterales; family Rhodobacteraceae; genus Gymnodinialimonas. Next base: position 802,964 of record CANLLF010000002.1, on the reverse strand, counting down.
GCGTGGGACCTGGACGCTGATGGTGATCCGCGACGAGGGGCTTGTCATCGAAGCTGCCGAGATCATTCACCTGGACGCCGACGCCGCCTTCGTGCGCGGCACCTTCCGCGACGGCGACCTGTTCGTGCCGGGGGGGACGCACCGGGTCGTGCCCGGTCAGCGCATCGAAGTGACGGAGGTCATCGCATGGGCACACTGAGCTTTCGCCAACCGCGCATGGTGGCGCTGGCGCTGCTGGTGATCATCGCTGCCGGTGCCTCTGCGCTGCTGGCCATTGGGCGGCAAGAAGATCCGACGATTACCAACCTCTTCGCCTCCGTCACCACGTCCTTTCCCGGTGCCGATCCCGAGCGGGTCGAAGCTCTCGTCACCGCCGAGCTGGAAGAAGCCCTGCGCGAAGTGTCCGAGGTCGACACCCTGCAATCGGTCAGCGCCACGGGCATTTCGATTATTCAGATCGATCTGTTGGAAACGCTGCCTGATGATCGGATCGAGCAGGTCTGGTCCGAGATCCGCGACGCGGTGGCAGATGTCCCGCTGCCCTCCGGTGCCCTCACCCCCGAGGTCGATAGTGACGGTGTCAATGCCTACAGTGCGATCATCGCTCTCAGCGCTACCCACGACACGGTGCCGATGACCCTTGCCGCCCGCTATGGCGACGCTCTGGCCGATGCGTTGCGCTCGGTGCCGGGGACCAAGCAGGTCGATCTTTTCGGCCAGCCCGAGGAAGAGATCGCAGTCACCCTTGATACGGCGCGTACCGCGGCGCTCGGGCTGACGGCCGATGCCGTCGCCGGGCTGATCGCGGCATCGGACGCCAAGGTCAGCGCCGGTCGGCTCAGCGGCGATGGCGACGACCTGATTTTGGAGGTCTCCGGCGAAATCGAAACCCTAGACCGTCTGCGCGATATCGTCCTACGCGAAGGGGCAGATGGCACCACCCTGCGCGTGGGTGACATCGCCCAGGTCACGCGTGGCCCTAGGCAACCGGTATCGGAACTGGCGCTGCATAACGGGCGGCCCGCGATCCTGGTCGCGGCGGTGCTTGATGATGGGCTTCAAATCGACGCCTGGGCCGCCAACATCCGGGCAGAACTGGAAGACTTCGCGCCGTTGGTACCCGGTGGCCTCGCGATGGAGTTGGTCTTCGACCAATCCACCTACACCGCCGAACGCCTGGCGGAGGTCGGCACCAACATGGCACTTGGCGTAGCCCTCGTCCTTGCGGTGCTGCTGGTCACGCTCGGCCTGCGGGCGGCGCTGATCGTGGCGGTGATCCTGCCGGTTGTCACGCTTGCCACGCTTTTCACGATGAACCTGATCGGCCTGCCGATCCATCAGATGTCGGTCACGGGCCTGATCGTGGCACTGGGCCTATTGGTCGACGCGGGCATCGTAATGACCGACGAAATCGGCCGCCGCCTGCGCGACGGCACCGCGCGGATCGATGCCGTTCGCCAATCGATGCACCGGCTGACCATGCCGCTTTTCGCCTCAACTGTCACGACGGCCCTGGGCTTCACGCCGATGATCCTCTTGCCAGGCGCGGCGGGGGATTTCGTAGGCTCCATCGCCATCGCGGTGGTCATTATGCTTCTGTGGTCCTTCGTCGTGGCTGTCACGATCACGCCCGCCCTGGCAGGCTGGACCATGCCGCTCAAGGGGCGGGGCGGGCTGCTGTCGCGGGGCATTCCCGCGGGTTTTCTCGGCACCGCCTTTGCCGCCTCCCTTCGCTTGGCGATCAACAATCCCATCCGCGCCATGGCCATCGCGTTGATCCTGCCGACTCTCGGGTTTGCCTCGCTCCCCCTTTTGACCGCGCAGTTCTTTCCGGGCGTCGACCGTGATCAATTCCATATTGAGGTCGACCTACCCACCGGTTCCGGCATTGACCGGACGCAAACCACCGTCGCCGTGCTCGATGCGGCGCTGCGGGCGACCGATGGGATCGAAAGCGTCAGCTGGACCATCGGACGTTCCGCCCCCGCCTTTTACTACAACATCACGGGGGGACGCGATCAGGCGCCGCGCTACGCCCAGGCGTTGATCCGCACTGCCTCGCCTGATGCGACGGAACAGATCGTCCCCGATCTGCAGCGCCGCCTGCCGACCCTCGCACCGGAGGCTCAGGTGTTGGTCCGTAGCTTGGTACAGGGCCCGCCCGTGGCCGCCCCGGTCGAGTTCCGGCTTGTGGGCGACGATCTCTCCGCCCTGCGCGCGGCCGGAGAAGAACTGCGCATCCTGATTGATGGGGCCGACATGGTGACACTGGCCCGCGCCTCGCTGACCGACCCCGCGCCGCAGCTCTCCGTCGATGTGTCAGAGGGCCGCGCGCGGCTCGTCGGGCTGACGCCCGGCGACATCGCCCGCCAACTCGATACCGCGCTCAGCGGGGTTACTGGCGGATCGCTGGTCGAGGGAACCGAGGAGCTTCCCGTTCGCGTCCGCCTGGGTGCAGAAATACGACGCGATCCCTCCGCCATCCGCGACCTGCCCATCATTCTCCCGCCCGGTGCCCCTCAGGCTTTCACGCCCCTTTCAGCGCTGGCCGACGTGGTGCTCGAGCCCGGCGAAAGCGACATCACCCGCCGCAACGCGGAGCGGATGAACACGGTCCAGGCCTTCATCCTGCGCGGCGTCCTGCCCGAAGAGGCGCTAGTCGACATCCGCGCGCGCATCGACGCCAGCGGCTTCGCGCTGCCCCCCGGCGTGCGGCTGGAAATCGGTGGCGATGCCGACGCACGTTCCGACACGCTCAACAATCTCGTGGCTTCGCTGGGGCTGATCGTGACGCTCTCGATTGCCGTCGTGGTGATGACGTTCTGGTCGTTTCGCCTCGCGTCAATCGCGCTGGTGGTCAGTGGCCTTTCGGCGGGCTTGTCGATGCTGGCGTTGGCAATCTTCGATTATCCCTTCGGAATTAACGCCATCATCGGCCTGATTGGCTCCATCGGCGTGTCGATCAACGCCGCACTCATCATCATGACCGCCCTTCAGGAGGACGCGGAGGCCAACGCAGGTGATACCGCCGCGATGGCGCAAGTGGTGATGAACTCATCCCGCCACATCGTATCGACCACGATTACGACCGTGGGTGGCTTTCTGCCGCTGATCCTGGCGGGCGGCGGGTTCTGGCCGCCCTTCGCCATGGCCGTCGCCGGTGGCGTGGCGCTTTCCACCGTCGTCAGCTTCTACTTCACCCCGCCAGCATTCCGCCTGTTCTACGCCGGGCGCGGGAAGGCGAAACGCGCGCCGGAGGTTTCCGAGGCGACAGGCAATACACGTCCAACCCTTATCCTACAGGCAGCAGAATGACAGATTTTAAAGTACGTTATGGCGGGGCAGCCCTGATCACCGGCGCATCAGACGGGATTGGGGCGGCGATTTCCCGTGAGCTTGCAGCGAAAGGGATGGACCTTGTGCTCGTCGCGCGGCGGGCTGAGCGCTTGGACGCATTGGCGACAGCCCTCAAGGCCGAACATTCGGTTGAAATTGAGGTCTTGCCCATGGATCTTGCCGACCCGACAGCGCTTCCGACAGCGCTGGATGAGCGGGACATCAACATCGGCCTGACCGTCTGCGCGGCTGGCTTTGGCCTGACGGGTCCGCTGGCAGAGACCAACCTTGCGGACGAGTTGTCGATGATCGACGTGAACTGCAAGTCCGTCCTTGCCCTATCACGGTGGTCTGTAAACCACATGGCAGCGCCCGGGCGGGGTGGCTTGATGCTCTTTTCCTCCATCGTCGCTTTTCAGGGCGTGCCACGATCGGCCAATTATGCGGCCACGAAGGCATGGAACCAGGTCTTTGCCGAAGGGCTGCGCGCCGAAGTGCCCTGGCTTGATGTCCTCGCCGTGGCGCCGGGTCCCGTGGCCTCGGGTTTTGGCGCGCGCTCTGGCATGGATACCTCATCGGGAGCAACGCCCCGTCAAGTCGCCGTTTCGGCGCTTGCGGCCCTGCCTGGCGGGGGAACGGTCAGGCCGACGGCACTAAACAAGTTTTTACAAGGAAGCCTTGCAGTCCTGCCGCGTGGATTGCGCACGCGCGCCATCGCCATGGCAATGAAACCGATGATGCTAACGACGAAGGACACCTAAGCCCATGTATCTCGTCGTGACCGGGCTGACTTTGCGCTCCCCACTCTATCAGCCCTTGTTTCTCTACCACGCCATACGGTCTTACGAACAGGCAAGATGCCATCCCGGCAACATCCATCATGACCAGCGGGTGATCGGGGACGTTCACCATACACTGACCCTCTGGGAAAGTGTGGAAACTTCCCGGGCCTATGCGCAATCGGGACATCATCGTCGCGCCGTTGCAGCATTTGCTAAAATTGCGACGGGCAAGGTCTATAGCGGTAAGGCGGCTGAGCCACCGGACTGGGGCCATGCGCGTACGCTTTGGGATGAATTTGGCATTGCCGTTTAGGTTTGCTTGAATGTCTCTGCCTTCAGGTCATACCGCCCATCATCCGCGGCGTGAGGGAGAACCGCCCTTGCCAAAAGCAGAATTGCGCGGCGTGCGCGCTTTTTTGTGGAGCTCTAGAAAACGAATTTTGATAATGATGTCAATGCGCCGTGCTTTTTTTGACAAACTCGTAACACGGCTCGGCAGCGACTGCGTCCGCAAAATGCAGTGCAATCCGGCGACAAGGCTGTGATATTTGGAAATAGTGCAGCGTTGGCAAAGGGGACGATTCTAAGGTCCCGTTTGTCCACGTAGTAAACACGTAAAGACTGGGCCTGACGACAGCCTTGACGATAATGGGTCCTATTGCCCTTACCGGTTGCTCTCGTACGGCGTCCATAAACACCTAAGGAAAGCGTTCAAATATCGAACTTCACGGATTCACCTAGATGCGAAAGTAGCTTCCCAAAAATTCATACTTGGAGCCGTCGCACGCAAACCAAGCAACAACAACCACAACATCTCTATTCTACAACTTACCTTAAAGGGCATGATCGATCGACGAGCGCTGTCTAAATTCTAGAGCGGGCCGACGTCTTCTAGCGAACCTTGGTCCATTTGGTTTACGGCCTTCAAGCTTGTGGTCGCATCGCGCGATGTCCGCGGTATCCGCAATGCGTCGCAGGCCATGCCATAGTGCTTCGCGAGCTCTGGGTTCCCGACAAACAGCAGATCCGGCTCGGAATTCTGTGTTAGGGTCAGTCCTTCGCGAAGCTCCCGCCCGATCATCAGTCCCGACAGGAAGCAGTGCACATGCTCGTCATCAAGCGACCCGAGCAGGACCGAAGATCGCGCCGAGAAGATATCTGCGATAATCGTGTCACTCTGAAAGCCGCGCCGAACGGCCGCTCCGAAAACATCCTCTACCATGGTGGCCGACGTTGCCAATTGCCCGGCCAGAGAATGATCCAGAAGTATCTGAAACATCTCTCCGGTTATGATCGTGCGGAAGGATCGAACTGATCCGTTCTTGACCACGCACCATTTGGAATGGGTGCCAGGCAAAACGACAATCTGCTCGATCGGTGTCGGGTCGAGGCCAAACAACTGCATTTCTTCGCCCCGAAGAACGTCCGGGTATGGCGACGTCTGGGACAGACCGGGCAGAAAATGTAGCATCAGCCTACCATGGGGTCTGGACACCATGGCCGCTGTGAGGTCGGACAGCGTTGACGGGCATTGGACATAGGGCGTTTCCACCCATCCGTTCTTGCTTGTGACCATCCCGAACAGAACCGCCGCTTCGGCCTGTCCGGACCAATCCGCCACCAACGCGTCGAACTCCCGGGAAAACTGGTCGTGGGTGAGCGCTTTGATCCCGCGCCGGGTCTCCCGTCGTGCCACGACGCGACCGTCCTTCAGCAGGTAAGCCCTACAATTCGAGCTTCCCCAATCAACCGCGATCAAACCCATGGTTTACTCCGCCACCAACGACTTCGCTTCCACCGCGGCGGCGATTTCGTCGGCGAAGCGCTGCATCTCCGACAGGCCAAAGGGCGTCGGTGTCAGGGCAGGTCCACGCTCATGGATCTCGGCAATTCCAAGTTGGCGGGCGAATAACCGTTTTCCGTAACACAGCATTCCGGGAACAGACCGGGACATGAAGACGATGGCCGGCAAGAGCGCGCGGTGGATTGCTTCCGCCTCGGCGATGGAGCCGCGTTTCCAATTGTTGTAGAGCGCCACCTGGGCTGCCAGGAAATCCGGGGCCGGGATCAGGCCCCGCCCGCCGGACCGCAAAAGAGCCGGAAACTCGATACCGCCATGGCCACCAAAGACCTGGAACGCGCCGCCCGACCCCTCGATGACCTTGGCGATGTCGACTGAAAACCCCTCACCCTTCAGGATCGAGATGTTGGGGTGCTGCCGGTTCAGTTCGATCAGGCCCTGGACGGACATCGAGACATCAAGATTGACCGGGTTGTTCTGCACGGCCACGTCGATGTCGACCGCGTCGGCAACACCGCCGAAGAACCGGATCAAATCGTCCTGGCCGGTGCCCTTGATGGCGGGCGGCTGGAGGATGACCCAATCGGCTCCGGCCCGTGCCGCGGCGCGCGCGAAGCTGATCTGGCCCGGAAGGGACGGCTCTCCGATCGTAACCGCATAGGGCACGCGCCCGTCGATCAATTCGCCGACCATCTCCACGAGGTGCAGGCGCTCGTTGACATCCATCTTGTGGACTTCGGTGACGAGCCCCAGCACCGCGATCCCATGGGCGCCTGCGGCAATACAGTGCTCGACCTGGGCCGCCATGGCCGCCCGGTCCAACCGATCGGTTTCGTCCCAGAACGCATAGAGGATTGGATAGATGCCATGCCACTCGGCCATGCGTCAGACCTTTCGGATGTAATTGAAGACGTCGTCGTTGGGCACCACTCCCAAGCCGGGACCGGTCGGGATCGCGTAATGACCTTCGACGCAACCCATATCGCCATCGGTGAAGCGCAGGTTTCTGTCGAAGATCGAGTGCTGGTATTCGTGGTAGGGCACCCGCTGCACCGCCGCCGTGGCCTGAAGCGAGGCTGCAGTGAAGATGCCGATGGAGATCGAGGCATGGGGGATCACGCGCATATGAAAGGCTTGGGCCATGGTAGTAATCCGGGCGAATTGCGTGATGCCGGTATGGCCAATTTCCGGCTGGATGATCCCCATGGCGCGCGCCTCGAACCGCGGGCGATATTCGTAAACCGTCCGCCATTCTTCGCCCAGGGCTTGCGGCACACCGATCCCGTGCGCAACACGCGCTTGCCCTTCCGTGTCCTCCGGCTGGCACGCGGCTTCGGCGAAGTAGAGCGTATGGGGCTCCAAGCGGCGGATCAGACGGATGGCCTCACTGGCCTCGAATTTCCAGTGCAGATCGACCATCAAATCCACGTCCGGACCTACCGCCTCGCGCAGGGCGGCCATTTCCTGCACAATCCCCTCGTCTGACACCGCCGCTGCGAATTTGATGGCGCGGTAGCCCTTCGCAACCCACTCAACGGCCAGATCACACCGCTCGGCTAAGGTGGCCTTCGGCAGTCCCGAGACATAGGCAGGCAGTGTCGAATGCCGCCGCCCCCCCAGAAGCTGCGCGACGGTCAATCCCGTCAACTGGCCATATAGGTCCCAGCACGCGATATCGACGCCGGCGAGGGCGTCCACGTAATAGCCGGTTATGAATCCGCGCACGCGCATCAGATCGTAGAGGTCTTCGTGGATCACGGCAGCATCCGACGGATCGCGCCCGATGATGACCGGGGCCAGCAGGTTGTCGATGATCGCCTTGACCGCTTCGGGCGCGGCGATCCCGTAGGTTTCGCCCCACCCGACCTGTCCGCTCTCGCCCGTCATCTTGATCAGCACGGTCAGATCGGAGGCCGGGTAGATCGAGCGATTGCCGGTCCGGATCAGGTATCCCTTATCATTGATGAACTCACCGTCTTTCAACGGTCCCAGATAGGGCGTCTCGCGAGGCACATCGATGATGAAGGTCTCGACGGACGCGATGGCATCTAGGGGCGGGATGGTCATGGACGGACTTTCTTTCACTCCGCCGCGGCGGGTTCGGTCAGTGGAAATTGGGTCAGGTCGGGTGACAGTTGTTCCAGCAATGCGCGCAGCTCGGCCCTGTCGTCGGCATCCATCTTTGGACCCGAGCCGCGCACGGTAACCGATCGCAGCACACCGCGCCGCCGCAGCGTTTCTTTGGTCATGTGCATCCGGAAGACGGCCTGAAAGTTGAGCGGTGGCAGCGCCACGCGAAACAGCCGCCGTGCCTCAGCCTGATCACCGCGCAGCCAGGCCTGAACCAGGCGCACATGCAGATCGGTGAACTCAGCCGCAGGCATTGTCCCCAGACTGCCACGCGCCAATTCGTCAATGATGAACCGCCCCCCTGCCCCGCCGAAAACACCCTCAATGGCATCGCCGCAGGCGGCGCGGATCTTGCTGAGGTTTTGACCGCAGGGCAGCGTCTCTTCCTTGACGTATTTGATATTGGGGACGGCTTTCGCAATCCGGGCCACGGCCTCGGCGCTCAGCCCCGCGCCAATCGGGACCGGCTGGTTTTGGAGCATGATCGGCAAGTCGCTGGCGTCGGCAATCTTGGCGAAGAACGCCGTCTGGGCGGCGACGTCCTTTCCCAGATGACCCGGTGCGATGACCATGGCCGCCGAAGCGCCCGCCGCCTGGCCCGTCGCGATATGCGCGATGACATCCTCCGCCTCCAGCGCACTGGCCCCGACGATGAACGGGATCCGACCGTCCAGTCGGCGCCCGAGACGCGCAATTTGGGCGGATCTTTCGGCATCACTCAGCGTATCGACCTCGCTCGCGACCCCGGGATAGACACATCCGTCGGCACCACAGGCCAGCACGAAGTCGACCAGCGCGTCGAATTGGGTCGGATCGACCGCTCCGGCCTCGTCAAACGGTGTGCATAAGACCGGGAAGGTTCCGCTGAGGCTCATTTCACGGCCCCCGCGGTTGCACCCTGGATGAAGAACCGCTGCAGCGCGATGAAGGCGAGCGTCACCGGCAGCGACGCCAGCAACGAGGCGGCCATTGCCCCGCCCCAATCGGAATTGGCCTCGTTGAGGTAATTGAGCAGCAAGCCCGGCCCGACGGTCCGCAAATCCGCGGAGATGATCAGGGTCAGCGAATAGAGCAGGTCATTCCAGCTCCACATGAAGCTGTAGAGGAATACGGTGATGATCGGCGCGATGGAGATCGGCAAAACAATCGTGTGGAAGATGCGCAGATCACTGGCCCCGTCGGCCCGCGCCGCCTCGATCAACTCATTGGGGACTTGGCTGAAATAGCTGTAGAGCATGTAGGTCGCGACGGGCAGGGCGAAGACGATGTAGGACACCATCAAACCAAGCCGGGTATCCAGAAGACCCCAGTTCGTCAGCTGCGGGTAGATCGTGATCAGCAGGAGGCCGAACGGAAACATCTGCGCAGCCAACATAAATAGCATCACAGGTTTGCGGCCGAAGTAGCGGTATTTGGCAAAGGAATAGCCCGCATAAACCGCCAGTGTCGCATTGAGCGCGGCGGAGGAAAGCGACACCACAAGGCTGTTATAGAGGTGCAGGCCTAAGTCGCCCTCGAAGATCGCGGTACGGAAATGATCGAGGGTGAATTCCCGTGGCCAGAGCGTCGGGGTGATGAGGTAAAGCTCGCTTTCGGTCTTCAGCGACGAAATCACCAGCCAGTAGATCGGGAAGAACATGAAAAGCCCGATCAACAGCAGCATCGACCAGAACACGATCTTGGCCATCGGGGTTGAGAGGTCCAACATCACTCAGCCCCCTTCATCAATTGGCGCAGGTAGAAGTAGGCAGGCGGCATGATCGTGAAGAGCCAAAGGACCCCCAGTGTCGCGGCCATGCCGAGATCCCATTGCTCGAAGGCGCGTCGGTAGACCTCGACCGACAGGACCGAGGTCGCCCGAACCGGCCCGCCCCCCGTCAGCGCCCAGATCGTATCGAAGTGTTGAAGGTTTCCGATCATGCCCAGAACGACGGTCACCAGCATGACAGGCCGCAGGTGTGGCAGGATATGGTCCTTGATGACCCGGAAATTGCCCGCGCCATCGACCCGGGCGGCCTCAAGCTGCTCACGATCCATCGAGGCCAGACCGGCCAGAAAGAACGACATGAACAGCGGGATCGAGAGCCAGACCTTGGTGACAACAACGGCCGTCATTGCGCCGGCTGATGTCGAGAGCCACGCGACTGGAAAGTCGATCATTCCCAATTCCAGGGCCGCGGCATTAAGCAACCCGTAGCGCGAATTGAAGATCCATCCCCAGAGAAACGAGGCCACAACCGCAGGCATCACCCAAGGCAGAAGCGACAGTCCCCGCAAGGTATCGCGGCCCCGGAACGGCTGGTTCAGCAAGATGGCCCAGGCCAGACCCAGCGCGATCGAGAAGAAAGTCGCGGCGCTCACGAAAATTGCCGTGGTCACGAAGGAGCCCAACATCAACTCGTCGGTCAGGATACGCCGGTAATTGTCGAGCCCGGTCCACCGCGGCTCGGACATCTCGATGGTGAACCGGTAGAACGAAAGCGCGAGGGCTTCGATAAACGGCTTCAGGACGACCAAACAGAATGCGGCCACCGCGGGCAGTAGAAGCAGCAGGCCAAAGCGGCTTTCGCCCGCCTTCAACCCGCCCCTTCGGGCGCGCGGTGAGATCTTGCGCCCCTCCCCCGCCGATATCTGCGCAGCGTCGGTCATGCGTCGACAGCCGCCTTGGCGAAGGGACGCTCGGCATCCAGGGGTCGGTCGGCGTAGTCCATCACCCGCTCATCCTCAAGCGCCTCGATCTTCGTGTGCCCATTGTTGGGGCGATCAAAAACCGGCGCGTTGTCTGCGCGGTTGTAGCAGCACAAAAGGACATTGCGCGTCCTGTCGGATGTGTTCGCGCTGGAGGCGTGGAGTGTATTGCCATGGAAAAAGAGCGCATCCCCGGGGTCCATTTCGGCATAAACCAGCTCCATTTTCTCCATCGCGGCCTCGACACGGACCATATCCGCGCCAACCTGGCCTTGGTTCACGCCATGCTCGATCCGGCCCAGATGATGCGAGCCCTTGAGGACCTGAAGGCAGCCGTTCTCCTTGCGCGACGGATCGAGCGCGATAAAAACGCTTGCCATATGCGGAAACAGATATCCGTTGCGATACCAATAGCCATAATCCTGATGCCAATCCCATGAGCCACCGACCTTGGGCCGCTTCAACGTCAGCTTGGAATGGTAGAAGGCGACTTCACCGCCCAGAACGGCCTCCAGGCTTTCGACGATCCGGGCGGAGCGCGCGATGGCGGCGAACATATCATCGCCAAGGCTATTCCAAAGCGCCAGCTCCGTGGTCGCGCCGGACGCGTCAGCCAACCCGTAGGTCGCCTCGCGGATCGCGGGATCGGTGTTGACGACGGCGTTCAGCCGCTCAACTTCTTCTGGGGAAAACAAAGCTTTACGCAGAACGTATCCGTCCGCGTGGAATTGATCGATTTCGGGCTTCGTTAGGGACAGTTGCGACTGAGCCATGACAGGTCTCCGGTGGTTTGAGAGGTCGGGAACATGACGCGAAGCGGGCAGAATTCTACCGTGTGTCAATTGGTGGAAAAGCGGGTCGGGGCGCAGTGAATGTTGCGTGCGCCCCGACCCCAGGGAGGATCCTATTCAGCGTTGGCCATGGCTTCGATCAGCCGGGCCTGCATATCGTTGGCCGCTTCTTCGGCGGATTTCTGACCCAGGATTGCGGCCTGAACCTCTTCACCGATGATGTCGGCCACCAGGGCCCCATTGCTGAGCGAGGCGATGGTATTGCGCCGAGGGGTGCCGGAATTGGCCGCCCAAGCCGCGCGATATTCGTCCGATTGGAACCCTTCATCGGCCTGACCGCTTGCGGTCGACGGAATGGTTCCCCCATTGGCGGTATAGGGCAGCAATTGATCGTCGCTCAGCAAATGCAGCATGAACTGGGCTGCAGCGCTCTCCGCATCGGCATTTTCCGAGTTGAGCATCGCGATCACGTGGCCCCATTGGATCGAGACGGGCTCGTCTCCCTCGGCCATAACCGGGGTCATCATCGGCTGGACATATTGCGCGTAATCCTCGTCGCCAGAGAACTCGATGGCGAAGCGTCGTGCGGAGGGCGCATCGAAGTAGAAGCCCATGGCCTCCTGCCCGAAGAGACGACGCGCATCGGGACGGTCGATTTCGGGGGCGGCCAGCCGTTCTGCGACGAGATCGACCATGAATTGCAGCGCCGCGATGGATTCCGCCGAATTCACCATAGGCTCTCCATCGACGATGACGTCACCGCCATGGGTCCAGACCCAGATCAGGTAATCCAACACGATGGAATTGTTGTTTGTCGTCGCAAGGCCATACGGCACCGAGTTTGGGATCGTGTCGCGGATCAGGACCAACGCCTCGCGGAATTCCTCAACGGTTGTGGGGATTTCCGAGATGCCGGCGGTCTCGAGCACGTTTTCGTTGGCGACCATGCCGATCGTGCCGCCGATCCACGGAAGTGCCATCTGGCGCCCGTCGACTTCGCCGTAGGCAAGGAAGCCCGGGGCGAACATCGCCTCCAACATCTCACGATCGAAGACGGTATTCAGGTCCACCATCTGTTCGATATTGGCGACCGTGGGCAGCAGACGAGCCTGGACCTGCATCACGTCGGGAAGGCTGTTGGTCCGCGCCCGCAGCAGGGCGTTGCGGGTCATCTCCCCCCACGCATACCCCTGGGGCTCGACCGAGCCGCCCTCGAAGCTGTCGATCATGCCTTGGATCATCGCCTCACCGGACGACTCCGCATAGGTCCACGTCATGAATTCCACGTCTTGTGCAATGGCGTGTGTTGCTGATCCGATGGCCAGCGCCGCAGCGCATCCCATCGCGATCTTTCGATAATGTGACATTGATTCCTCCCGTTTTGAAACTTGGTTTCAACTCTTTCTAAAGAGGAGTTGCGACCGGTGCAAATATTTTGGAACTTAGTTTCACATTTTTTTGTCGACTGGATATGGGCGCGCCCATCCGCGCTGGTAAAATCCATGCCCTGCGAGGGCTTGCGCCGCGGGAACACGCTTGTCGACATGGGCCGCTTTGAGGCCATCGAGCAGCGCAACCGTCAAAGCGTGGTCCAATTCGGCTCGGATATCGGGATGGGCGTTCAGACAATTTTCCTGTTCGCCGGGGTCCCTCGTCAGATCAAACAGCGCTTCGGTCCCGTTGCCGTAGCGCACCAGCTTCCAACCATCCTTTCGAGCCATCAGACCGTGGGTCGTTACACCGACGATCACGCGCCCGTCCGTCACCTCGTCCAAGGGCAGTCCGTGCAGATTGTCGGGCAATGCGACGCGTGCCCAAGTCAGAATGCTGGGACACAGGTCCAAAAGCGATACCGCCTCTTCGTGAACAGCCGCCTTTGGGCACCGCATGTCGGCGACGATCAACGGCACCTTGATGGCGGGTTCGTGGAAAAAGGTTTTACCGACCAGTCCGAAATCTCCTAGGTAATCGCCATGGTCCGAGGCGAACACAATGATGGTATTCTCCAGCCGTCCTGAAGCCTCTAGTGCGTCGAGGATTGCGGCGACATCCTCATCCAGCCGTTCCACCAGGGCGGCATAGTGATGCCGAATGCGCTGGATTTCATCGGCGCTCAGCGTCTCATAATCCAGATCCGCCCAAGCCCGTTTATAGCTTGCCACAAAGGCCCCATGATGGGTCCGCGCCTCTGCCGTTGCAGGCAGTGCCCCTGGCAAAGCGCTGGGAGCGATCCGCGCCAACGCCTCCGGCGGCGGATCGTACGGACAATGCGGGCCCGGAAATCCGACCATCAGGGCAAACGGCTGATCTCCATCAAGGTCGTGAAGGTAGTCGACGACCTTCCCGGCCACCCAGCGGTCGACCTGCAAATGATCCGGTAGATCATTGAGCGACGCGCCCTTGTTCTGGGTATATCCAGCCTGTTCCTTGGCGTGGGTCTTTTCAAACCCAGCTGCAACCAGGGCGTCGTAATAATCATCAGCGATGTGGATGTGGCGCTTGTCTTCGGCGATGATGCGGGTCTGGAACCCTTCGCCGATATCCCAAGGGTAAAAATGCATCTTCCCGATGGCCGCGGTCCGATACCCGGCCTCCGCCAGGTATTCAGGCCATGTCGCCACCCCCATCTCCGCCCGATCGGGGCGCAGCCAGGACAGGTTGTCGATGACACCCGTCGCATGGCCGTGTTGCCCCGTCAGCATCGAGGCCCGGGCGGGCACGCAGATCGGCGAAGGTGAGATGGCCGTTTCCCACCGCGTGCCCTTGGCGGCAAGCCCGTCGATCGCCGGGGTCTTCAGGAACTCAGCCCCGTAACAGCCCAGAAAGTCCGGGCGCAGTTGATCGGGCAGAAGAAAGAGGATGTTGGGCCGATCGCTCACACCACACCCCCATCGACCACGAAGGTTTGCCCGGTGATCATCCGCCCGTCATCGGCCGCCAGAAATAGCGCCATTCGCGCGACATCGGGGGGCAGCAGAAACTCCTTGAGGCATTGGCGGGTCAGGTAATCGTCGAACTTATCGGCGTAGATCGCCTTCGCGCGGCTGACCTGCCGTTCTGTCAGGATCCAGCCCGGCGCGATGGAATTCACGCGGATGCCGCGCGCGCCCACTTCCCGCGCCATGGATTTCGTCAGCCCCTGGATCGCTGATTTTGCCGTCGTGTAGCAGATCAGGCCTGCGGCTCCTTGCATCCAACTGTTGGAGCCCATGTTGATGATTGATCCGCCCGTCATCATGCCGTCCAAAACCGCCTGGGCCGCAAAAAATTGATGGCGTAGATTGGTATTGATCCGGCTGTCCCAATATTCTGGCGTGACCTCTTCAATCGACAGCCGGTCATCGTTGCCAGCATTGTTGATCAAAGCCTGGATTGGCCCGATCTCGGCGGTGATAGCACTCACCGCTGCCCTCAAAGCCGCGATATCGGTCAGGTCGGCCACCGCATGGACCGGACGCATGCCCGTACGCTCGGCCAACACATCGGCGACCCGCGCGCTTTCGGTGGCATCGAGGTCTATGAACCCAACGCGCGCGCCTTGGGCGCAAAACGCCTCGACCAGATACATTCCGATACCGGACGCACCCCCTGTGATCAGAACGGCCCGGCCCTTCAGGCTTGGATAGCGCGCCGCGTCGATGTGCTTGGGGACCAATTCAGGATGATCCGACGTCTCAAGGCTCATGCCGCGTCGACCTTGCCCTCGGTCAGAGGCACTGTTTGGCTGTTGCTGAGAAACGCATAAGCGCTACCCAGATCAAAGGTGACGTCCACCTGGCTTCCGTGGGGCAGGCGCATTTCGCCCTGTAACCGCACCATCAAGGGCCGCTCCGCGTCGGGCAGAGTCACAATGGCGAACGTGTCCGAGCCCAGATGTTCAGTGGTTTCAACCCGGCCCTTTACGACCCCGGCCCCATCTGACCCGAGCCGCAGATGCTCCGGACGCACGCCGATTTCGACCAGATCAGACGGCAGATTGTCCACCTCAAGCCGCCCGCCCGGCAGGGCCACACCGCCCGGCGCTGCGGTCGCAGCGAGGAAATTCATCTTGGGCGAGCCGATAAAGCCCGCCACGAAGCGGTTCACCGGCCGATCGTAGAGCTCGATCGGGCTGCCGACCTGCTCGATGAACCCGTCGCGCATCACCACGATCTTGTCGGCCAGTGTCATCGCCTCGACCTGATCGTGGGTCACGTAGATCATGGTCGTGCCCAACCGCTCTTTCAGCCGGGCAAATTCCATCCGCATATCCACCCGCAAGGACGCATCGAGGTTCGACAGCGGCTCATCGAACAAGAACACTTCCGGCTCACGCACAATCGCGCGTCCGATCGCCACGCGCTGACGCTGGCCTCCGGACAATTGTCGTGGCTTGCGGTCCAGCAGGTGATCGATCTTGAGGATCGCGGCGGCGGTCTGAACCCGCTTGGCGATGTCGGCCTTGGGTGTTTTCGCGAGCTTCAGCGCGTAGCCCATATTGTCGCCGACACTCATATGCGGGTAGAGTGCGTAGGATTGGAACACCATCGCAATTCCGCGCTTGGACGACGGTACATCGTTGATGATTTCGTCGTTCATCATCAACGTGCCCGACGAGACCTCATCCAACCCGCAGATCATCCGAAGCAGCGTCGACTTTCCGCACCCCGATGGCCCAACAAAGACAACGAATTCGCCGTGCTGGACATCGAGATTGATGTTTTTGAGAACTTCGACGGCGCCGTAGCGTTTGTGAAGCCCTTCGATCTTGAGACCGGTCATGTGGTCCCTCCCCGTCTGGTGCGTTGCCGGATTTATCCTGCGAACAGATGATCTTCCTGTCCGGTCGCATCGGTTTGAACCGCCAGCACACAGCCCGACAAAGGCGCCTCGGCGAGTTGCTGTGCCGAAAGGCGAATGCGAGCGGTGGTGACGAACAGCGTGCTGAGGTCCTCGCCGCCGAAGCAGCAACTGGTCGGACGTGGGACCGGAACATCGATCACCTTGTCGAGCGTGCCGTCCGGCGCGAACCGGCGGATCGCCCAACCGTCCCACATGGCCACCCAAAGGTAGCCGTCGCTGTCGACGCAGAGCCCATCGGGAAGCCCCTCCCCTTCGGTGAATTCATGGAACAGCCTTTGCCCACTGATCGCACCGGACGCGAGATCGAAGTCGAAGGACCAGATCACACGCTTGCCGCTATCGGTGAAATAGAAGGTCGACGTGTCGGGGCTCCACCCCATGCCGTTCGAAACCGACATGCCGTCAAGCATCAATTGCGCGGCGCCATCGGCCTCGATCCGCCACAGGTTGCCGCGTCCGGGCTGCGTATTTATTGCCAAAGACCCGACCCAAAGCCGTCCCTTTGCATCACATTTTCCGTCGTTGAAGCGGTTGCCTGCGATATCGGCCTCGGGCTCACAAAGCGTTGCAAGTTGGCCCGAGGTCGACAGGGTCTTGATCCCAGTCTCGGTGGCACAGATGAACCCGCCAGAGGTCTTGGGGATCGCCACACCGACCAATTCAGGCATCGGTCGCATCGTGCGCTCACCCGAGGCCGGATCGCCGGAAACGATGCTGGGGGCCAGGATATCGACCCAGATCAATTGCTGGTTCTTGACCGACCAGAATGGTCCCTCACCCAGGAAATCCTCGCCGGGGATGACGCATTCGATATCGTTACGTGCCAGGCCCAATGGCTTGGGCTGAACGGAAATGGACATCGATAGCTCCCCCACATTCCCTGCGATACGGCGCGCGGCCTCGATCACTTCGCGGCCAAGGGCATGCAGGCGTTCCGATGACAGACGGTAGGACGGCCCGATAATCCCGATGGCACCGATGGGATGGGCACGGTGGTCGAGGATGGGGGCTGCGACGGCGCTGACATCCTCGTGCTGTTCGCTGACCGAGATCGCATAGCCGCGCGCCTTGATGATGTTGAGCTGCTGATCCAGATCACCGTTCGACACGATGGTATTGTCGGTGAACGCAACAAGGCGGCCCTCCGAAATCATCGCGCGGCGCTCACTTGCGCTGAGATGGGCGGCCATCGCCTTGCCAAGCGCCGTGGCGTGGATCGCCGAGCGTGAACCGACACCGTTGCCGATGCGCACCTGCCGCTGCGGATCGCGTTGGTCGATGTAGAGCACCTTATCACCGTCAAGGATCCCCAGCCGGACCGCCTCATCCGATAATCCAACAAGGCGCGCCAGCTCTGGCTCGGCTGCGCCGCGCAGGTCGAATTGATCCCAAACCCGATGCGCCAACTGAAAGGGGCGCGAGCCAAGTTTATAGGTCTGGTCGTGCGGGTTGATCTGCAGATACCGCTCATCAACAAGGGTCTGGAGAATGCGATGCAGCGTGCCCTTGGGATAACCCGTCCCATCCAAAAGCGTTGTGAACCGCACCGGGCGGTCGGCATCGGCGATGAAGTCCAGCACTTGTAGGCCGCGCGTCAAAGCCTGCATCCCCGGCTGCGGTCCATTCACGTCGGCTTCGCTGGGTCCAGCCTGTTTTTTTGGATCTGCCATCGGCACTCACTTCTCGTCTTAGGTTGACTTTCGGATATTTTGAAACTTAGTTCCAAGTCAATCAGAAAGTCCGAGTTCCAGATGCATATCACCCAAATCGACCACTGCCTTGTGCGCGTTCCCTTCAGCGAAACCATCCAATGGGGGTCCGGCGCGCGGGTCGGAACGACGCGGTTGTTGTGCAAGATCACCACCGATAGCGGCCATGTCGGTTGGGGCGAGACGCTTTGCCTGATTGATGCCGTGCCAGCCGTGTTTGAAAAGGTCGTGGCCAAGCTGGGGCTGGGATACCCGGTCTCGAATGTCGAAGGGCTGTACCGCCATGTTCTGGGCGCGGGCTACTACCACCATAAGCGCGCCGCGGTGATGGCGATTGCGGCGCTTGAGATGGCGATGTGGGATGCCTTCGGAAAGATCTGCGATCAGCCGCTATCGCGACTTTGGGGCGGCGAATGGCGCAACCGGGTCGACGCGGCAGCCTACACATTTACCCGCGATCCGAAAGCTTTGGAGAGCCGGCTGAAACAGTTTTTGGATGCGGGGTATACGACGTTCAAGGTCAAGATCGGCTTTGATCCAGAAAACGACATCGCTTTGGCCGAGGTCACGCGCAAGGTCATCGGCAGCCTCGCGATGCGACTTGACGTCAACGGAGCTTGGACGCCGGGCCGAGCAAAGCGGCAATTGCGCAGGCTGGCCGCGTACGACCCGGCCTATGTGGAGCAGCCGTTGGAACTGGATGATCTGATCGGCACCGCGGCGCTTTGCGCAGGTCAAAGCGTTCCCATCGCGCTGGATGAAAGTGCCTATACACTTCAAGATGTGGGCAATATCACTCGCATGGGCGCCGCCGATTACGTATTGCTCGACCCTCACCAAGCAGGCGGGCTTTGGCAAGTGATCAAGTCGGCGGCGGTTTGTGAGGCGGCAGGTCTTCCCGTCGGTCTTCATTCTGGTGCCGAGCTTGCGTTGAGCCAAGCGGCCTACCTCCACCTCGCCGCCTCCATCCCGAACCTCACGCTCGCCATCGATACCGAACGCGCCTATCTCGCCGACGATATCGCGCCTGATACTCCGTCCTTGGTAGACGGTGGCTTTAGCGTTCCAGAGGGGCCGGGTCTCGGGGTTACACCCGACGCTGCTCAAATTGATCGCTACCGTGTCACGACCATTGAGGGCGCGTATCTTGACCCCAAGCGGCCGGGCTGGTTTCCAACAAAACCTGCGTATTGATATGCGCCAAACCCTCTCTTCCATTGAAACAGAACACGCGCGCGTCTTTGTCGATCCAGTCCATGGTGCGGTGGTCCAGTCCTTCCAGATCAAATCGAATAATAGATGGGTCGACATCTTGTGGCCGCATCGCTCGACAGACGCCAATGACCCAACCGCATCAGCGTGCTTTGTAATGGTCCCGTGGTGTAACCGCCTGTCAGCAGGGGGTGTTATGGGCCAGAAAGGGTTGCATCCGATGTCGGCAAATTGGCACACCACCCCCTACCCTGTTCACGGTATTGGCTGGTTGCAGCCGTGGAAGGTTTCTCAGATAGACGGTTCAATGCTCGACCTGCGTCTCTCGTATCGTGGCGCGGACCCATATGTTTTCGATGCCCATTTGCGTATCTCATTGCGCAGTCAAAGCCTGGAAATGGACCTCCGCGTCGTCAATACAGGACGGGCGACACTCCCCTATGGATTGGGGGTTCATCCGTTCTTTCCCAGAACGTCTACCACGACATTGCGCCTTGAGGCGCATCGGTGGAACGGCTTCGATGAAATGGGGCTACCGCAGAAACGGGGTCCAGTCCCTGAAGGACTGAGTTTCGCTGAACCTTGCCTACTTGAGCAAACTGCGTTCTCGGCATTCTACGAGAACCCCGACAGGATTGAGATCGGAGGTCAACCTGGTATCGATTTGATCGTGGTGGAACGAACTGGTTGCCGGCATGCTCAGCTGTGGGCGCCGAAAGGCGAGCCATTCTTCTGCGTCGAACCGGTGTCGCACGCGGTTGATGATTTCTCTTTTTCATCCACCGCAGCTCAACATTTCCTTGTGCCTGGGCAGGGAACAACCGCAAAGATAGTGATCTCTGCACACACCGAACCTTGAAGAAATGACGCCGCTTCGGCCGATTTGACTGAGCCGTGCCCGAGACTTCCCGACCAATGAGGATGCGGTGACAATTTTGGCGAACGCCCTTAACTCAGCGCAGAAATGAGAGATTGGGGTGAATTGGGCGCCTTCGTGAAAGCCGCTAACCTGCTTGCAGCTATGGTCGGGAGGTCCCATCATCGTGCCGCCAAGAGTGGAGCTTGCCGCCATCTAGCGTTAAAGCCGATGTCGCTTGGTGCACACCGTAACGACCTTTCGCTGCAAACACGCGATTTCCGATCACCACGGAAGCCTAGGCGGATGTCTTCCGCACTAGTGTTTTGCAGTCCAAGGATCGCATGTGCCGAAGTTCCAAAGCTGACCTTCGGGATCTCAACAACTGAAAACGCGCCCACCGTAGTCCGCGTCGTCTTTCGGCTCCATGGAAATCTCGGTACAAGCCGCGTGCGCTCTCTCACAAATCGCGTCCAGCTCATAGACGATGATGTCTGGGATTTGTGAGATCCCGCCAATCGCGCGCCGTGCATTGCAGTGCACCCAAGTCATCTTCACGGGGTTTTCGTATCGCAGTGTCGGGATAATGCAGGACCCTTTCATGGGCAGTCTCCTCAATTGCCATTGGCCGCACAATAAACGGTGTCCGATTGGCTGACTTAAAGATTTCGGAACTGATCAGATGTGCGGACGCGGCCCTGAGGGTCGTTTGCTTCGTGCCCATGCCATCGGCGTTGCACCGGCAAGATCCTTGAAGTCCTGGACGAGATGGGCCTCGGCGGAGTATCCGGCATTGGCTGCAATTCCTGCCCAGCTCTCTGTGTGACACACGCGGAAGCGACCTTGCCCGCTGAAACCGGAGCGTGTGCCCGGCCAACACTGGCATAAGCATCAGCTTCACCGTCACGCACCGCCTTCGCGGCCTCGGCATAGGTGTTCGAAAACGGCAATCCGGCCTTCGGCCACGGCAAACTCGATCGCGGAACGATGCTGAAACTGGTCTCGAATGACGTCCAGCTTGGCCTCGCAGCGCTTTGCGAGCGATCTGTATCCGCTCAAGTTGAGCGGATTACCTTCACGTACAAGCAACCCGTCTGGCAGCGCCCAGATCGGACAGCAGAACAGCGCCTTCTGTCGTCTTTCGTCGGTTCCGAACAAACCTGTGTTCATCCGCCAGCGACCATCTGCCAGCCCCGGCAATAACTCCGCGAATTCTGTCTCGACGGCTCAAAATCCGCGATCCTAAGTTCCTGGAACACATGCCGCGCGAGTTCCACATCGCAGCCGGTGACGTGACCTGCTCTTCGACATAGTTGAAGGGCGGTTCGATCAGATACGCAAACCTCATGTATCGTCCTTTGGGTTCGAGCCATAGCTGGCGATCTTGATGACGAGGACGCTTTCACACTCTTCCAGAATTGCGAGCTTGGCCATAAGCCTATCGGCATGATCCGCCAAGATTTTTCGCCGCTCGGGAATGCTGGCGCCGCCCGTTTTTGCGAGTGTCGTGAACCGACGCATCTGCTTTAAGGGCATCCCGGTTTCGCGAAGCCAGTACAGCAGCGTCAGCCATTCGATTTTGCGAGGGGTGAACCGAGGATGCCCGTTCTCCCCTCGCTCAATTTCAGGCAGCATTCCCGATTTCTCATCGAACCGGATCGTATGCTCAGATAACCCACAGACCTCAGTCGCTTCAGCAATGCTCATCTTCGCATCTGCTCCTCTAAACCCGGGGTAACAGATTAGAGTTACTCCAAGTCAACGAAGATTTCTGTGGACAGCCGAGGACCGTGCGCAACGCAGCATAGGGCAGTGAGGGTTCGAACGAGCCACCACCTGACCGATGCATTTCGCGCTAATGGGTTGGTGTTGGACGCCTGATTTCTCAAGAGAGGTCATTTGCTCCCAGCGCAGTATTGGCCAACGTGGCACCGAAGCGGATCTTGGATGGAAGCTTTTGTCTAATGCGCAGATGACGTTCGCGATTTTGACGGCCAGCCGGGTCTTTGCCAAAGATGGACTGGCTGTCGAAACGCTTGACCCGTCCTTGCCAAGGCGGCGACCAACCCTCGTGTGAATAACCGGTGGCGTAGCGGGCGCGTATCCGTTGGTGCCAGGATCGTTTGAGGCCACAGGTGAGATTGTTCAGGCACGGTTTGTTGCGGATTGTTCCGGTGTCTGCATGGTTGCAGCTTCACGCCATTATCACACGCTGAATGCGGCCTGAACCTGCTCCCGCGTCGCGTCTGCCTTGCGAACAGACAACACTGTTTCGCCGCGCTTGAGAACGTAAAAACGATCCGCAAGGTCGAAGGCAAAATCGAAGTATTGTTCCACCAGGATAATCGCCATGTCCCCCTCATCGCGCAATTGGCGGATGACCGCCCCGATCAACTGGATGATGTTCGGTTGGATGCCCTCGGTCGGTTCGTCCATCAGCAAAAGCTTGGGGCGGGTCACCAGCGCACGGCCAATGGCCAATTGTTGCTGTTGCCCACCGGAGAGGTCGCCGCCCCGGCGATGTTCCATCTCTTTGAGAACGGGAAACATCTCGAAAGTCCGATCGGGCACGTGCCGCTCTGCCTTCGGAAGACACGCAAGACCCGTCTCGAGGTTTTCACGGACCGTCAGCAGCGGAAAGATCATGCGTCCCTGAGGAACGTAACCGACGCCCCGTTGTGCCAGTTTGTGCGCCGGTAGATTGGGCAAAGTCTCGCCATCCAACGCCATCTCTCCGCCCGATCGCGCATGGGTGCCGGAGATCGCCTTCATGAGGGAGGTCTTGCCTACGCCATTGGTCCCCATGATGCAGGTGACTTCACCCTTGATGGCCATAATGGACACGCCATTGAGGATCTGGCTGCCGCCGTAATGAAGGGTGAGGTCATGGGTTTCTAGCATCCTTAGCGCCCCAGATAGACGTCGACGACACGGTCATCGGCCATGACATGTTCGAGCGACCCTTCGGCAAGGACAGCCCCTTCATGCAGGACCGTGACCCGGCAGTCGAGACGGCGCACGAATTCCATGTCATGTTCGACCACGACAACGGCGTGGGTTTCGGCTAGGCGCTTGAGCAAGGCTGTCGTGTGCTCCCGCTCTTCCGTGGTCATGCCCGCCGCCGGTTCATCGACCAGCAAAAGCTTGGGGTCCTGGGCGAGCAGCATCCCGATTTCCAGCCATTGCTTCTGTCCGTGGCTCAGGATGCCGGCCCGGGTGCCGAGGTGACCGGCCATGCCGATCTCCTCTGCAATCTCGGCAATACGGGCGCGGTCGGTATCCGTGGTCCGGTCAAGAATGGCGGCTATTGGCCCGCGCGGTTTTTTCAAGGCGACACGCAGGTTGTCGTGCACGCTTTGATCCTCGAACACGGTGGGGCGCTGGAACTTGCGGCCGATCCCGGCCTGCGCGATTTGCGCCTCGGACATCGACAGCAGGGAATGGCCCAGATCGCCCCACCGCACGGATCCGGTGTCCGGCCTCGTCTTACCCGTGACGATATCCATGAACGTGGTTTTTCCCGCCCCGTTGGGGCCGATCACGGCGCGCATCTCAGGCATCCCGATCTGGAAACTGAGGTTGTTGATTGCGCGAAAGCCGTCAAACGTGACGGAGACGCCCTGTACCTCCAGCAGCGAACTCATGCCCGGTCCTTTCGAACAATGTAGTCGACCAGGCCACCAAGGCCTTTCGGTGCGAAGAGGGTGACCAGAACAAAGCCGAGGCCCAGAAGAACCGGCCACCAATCAACCCATTCGATCCGAAACGCACCAAGGGCGATGTCGGGCGCACGTCCGCCGGTGAAGTAAGTGGACAAGAGCGAGACGACGGCCGCACCGATCACGGCGCCATAAAGCCGCCCGCGCCCCCCGATGGCGACCCAGACCGCGAGGTAGATCGAAGCGATGGGTGCGATTTCGTCGGGGTTGATGATCCCCGCCTGCGGGTAATAGAGCGCGCCCGCGACCCCGCAGAGGATTCCCGTCAGGGTGAAGACGAACAACTTGTAGCTCTCGACCCGGTAGCCGAGGAAACGAACCCTTTGCTCATCGTCCCGGATGCCGCGGATGATGTTGCCGAACTTGCTGGAAATCAGCCAGGCCGCGGCGACATACGCCAAGCCGAGCGCGACGGCAGATGCCCAGAAGAACCAGATCGAAATCCGGTCCTGCCCGATGGCGTCGGCGCCGGGAATATTCTGAAGGCCTGACAAACCGTTATTGCCCCGGAGGCCCGTATCATTCTGAAACAGGTAGAGCGACAGGGCTAGTGTCATGGCCTGGGTCAGGATCGACAGATACACGCCCGTCACCCGGCTGCGGAAGGCAAGCCAGCCGAACACAAGCGCAAGAAGGCCCGGGACCGCCACGATCAGCACGAGCGACAGGAACAGGCTGTCGGACGCGGCCCACATCCATGGCCAATCCTCGGCGCCCACGACGGAGAAGATCTGGAGCGCCGTGGCCTGGCTCACTTCCGCTTCGGTGGGCGGGATGACCCCTCCGGCAAGGTTGGCGCGCACCACAGCCTCGGTTCGGGCGGTCATAAGCCACATGCCGATCCCGTAGCCTCCGAGCCCGAAAAACGCGAAATGGCCCAGGCTCAGAATGCCGCAATAGCCCCACACCAGGTCCATCGCCAAGGCCGCAAGGCACAGACAGAGCGTCATCCCGAGAACCTTAGTGAAACTCACCGAGATTGCGCCTGTGCCATACGCTTCGGACATAACCGTCACGCCAAGGGTAAATAGGACCAGTATACCAATGAAGATCCGAACAGAGCGGTTTTGCGTGAAGATCGACATCGCTTAATCCCCCGCCGCTCGGCCCCTGAGGGCGATGATGCCGCGGGGCCGGAACTGGATGAAGAGTATGACGAAAAGGATCATGTAGGTCTGTGCGGCCAGCGTATTGGTGGGATTGAACCATTCGATTGACTTTTGCAGCCCCCCGATCATCGAGGCGCCCACAAGCGTCCCGAAGACGTTGCCGACGCCGCCCACGACCACGGTCATGAAGCTCTGCACGATGTAGTTTGAGCCCATATCCGGCACGACTTGCGCGAACAGACCGATCGCCACTCCTGCGATCCCTGCGATGCCCGAGCCAAGGCCGAAGGTCAGCATGTTGATCCGGTCGGGGTTGATCCCCATCGATGCCGCCATTGCGGGGTTCTGAGTAACCGCGCGCACTTCCAAACCAAGGCGGGTCCGATTCAGGATCAGCCACAATGCGATGAAAAAGATGACGCCCAAAAGGAAGATGGCAATACGGATGGAACTGATAGAAATCACATCGTTGATCGTCACCGATCCCGCCAACCAATCGGGCGGCGTGAAGGGGCGAGCCTGGGTGCCGAAGATCTGGCGGACGATCTGTTGCAGGGCGATGGAGATGCCGAAGGTCGCCAAGAGCGTCTCCAGCGGGCGGTGGTAGAGCCAGCGGATGACAGAGCGTTCCATCAGGACCCCCAACGCGAAGGTCACCAGAAACGCCAGCGGCAGGGCCACGGCGATTGACAGCGTATAGTCCGCGATCAGCGTCTGCACGACGTAGCCGGTATAGGCGCCGATCATGATGAACTCGCCATGGGCCATATTGATCACACCCATCACGCCAAAGGTGATGGCCAGGCCGATGGCGGCGAGGAAGTAGATCGAGGCCAGAGAAATCCCGTCTAGCGACAAGTCGAAGAACCGATACGCACCAACCCGTGTCTCGATATTGTCGAGCGTTGCGCGCGCCGCTTCGGTGACGATGGCGGAGGGTTCGGAATAGGCGTCAAAGAAGACATGCGCGTTCAGAGCCGCGTTCACGTCCTGCTCAGTCGGGATCGGCTCGGTCAACCCCTCGGCCACCAATGCCGCATAGGCTCTGTCACGCGCGGCTTCTGTGTTCAGGGTCGCAACCGGCACGCCGCCCACCCGGCCCTCCACGATATTTGCGGCCAAAACGGCGCGTTGATCCTCTCGGCTGATCCGCGCCGGTGCAAGCTCGGCGCTGACTAGCATCGCGTAGGCCTCATCTCGGGGAAGGGCGCCTGTTCCGGGTGTCAGGATGGCGGCGATATTGATGTCGGCGGGCAACTCGGCGTCCACGAAGCGGCTGGTAGTCAGCACGCGGTTCAGCGTAGACCGCGCATCAAGGCTCACATTGCCGTCCAACGTCTGGATGGCGGCAACCCGATCCGCATCGTCTTCCGCAAAGGCAATCAGAAGCGTAGGCAGCAGCACGTCCAGCCGCGCATGAATGGCGGCGTCTTCCTCCACCTCCAGCCGCGCCTCGATCAGGGGCAGGTGGCTTTCGTCGGGGTCGTCCCCGATGGCCTCCAGCGCGTCCAGCCGCGCCGCAGGGTCTTCGGCACCAAGCTGAAACTGCACCAACGCCCCGCCGATCACCCGCCGCACGCCACCATTGGGGCGCAACTGCGTCACCTCGCGCGATCCAGCCTCGCCTACGGTTTCACCGGTCGAGATATCAAGCAGGACCAAGGGATCGGCATCCTCGTCCTCGACATAGACAAACAGCCCATCCGCATCGCGCTGCCAGGCCTCACGCGATTGCCAGCGGGTCAGAAATTCGGGCAGGTCCGGGTGACCGGTGGCCACCAACGCATCCAGCGTTTCGCCCACCGTACGGCGCGACGGGTCGGCGATCTCTTCGATGTGGGTTTGTAGAATATCCTGTAGCGATGCCTCCTGCGCGCGGGCGGAGGGCATCAGAAACACAGAAATCGCCAGCGATATGGCGATACGACGGAGAAGGTGCATATGCAGTCTACCTGCTCGGAGGATCGTCATGGCGGGCCGTGCGTTTCGCACAGCCCGCCGCAAAGCGATCAGTAGTTCGACTCGATCTGAACGCAGGTCTCGCTCTCGGTGTTGTACATCCCGCAGTCCAGACCGGGCCAATCGGACACCAGAATCGCGGATTCCGGAAGAAAATCGGTCCAGGCATCGCCCGGCACCGGATCCGTTTGGCTGATGATGGAGAATTGACCGTCCGCCTCGATCTCGCCGATCAGAACGGGCTTGGCGAGGTGGTGGTTGGGCAACATGATTGCCGTGCCACCCGTGAGGTTCGCCACCTCCAGGCCGTACATTTCATCGCGCACCGCATCGACATCCGTTGTGCCCGCGGCCTCCACCGCCTGCACCCACATGTTGAAGCCGATGTAATGGGCCTCCATCGGGTCGTTCGTCGGACGGTTCTCGTCACCGATGAACTCATGCCACGCGGCGATGAATTCCTCGTTTTCCGGCGTATCGGCTGATTGGAAGTAGTTCCAGGCAGCCAAATGACCTACCAGCGGCCCGGTATCGAGCCCGGCCAACTCCTCTTCACCCACCGAGAAGGCGACCACGGGGATATCATCGGCCTCGATGCCCGCCGCGGCCAATTCGTTGTAGAAGCCGATGTTGGCGTCTCCGTTGATGGTCGAGATCACGCCGACCTGTTGTCCGCCCTCACCGAGCGCCTGCACGTCCGCGACGATCGACGACCAATCGGAATGGCCGAATGGCGTGTAGTTGACGAAGATGTTTTCCTGCGGGATGCCCGCGTCGAGTAGGTATTGCTCTAGGATGCGGTTCGTGGTCCGCGGATAGACATAGTCGGTCCCGAGAAGGGCGAACGTCTCTACGCCTAGCTCTTCCAGGAAATAGTCGACCGCAGGGATCGCCTGCTGGTTCGGCGCCGCGCCAGTGTAGAACACGTTGCGCGAGCTTTCCTCCCCCTCGTACTGGACAGGGTAGAACATCAGCCCGTTCAGTTCTTCGATGACGGGCAGAACGGACTTGCGCGACACGGACGTCCACGCGCCGAAAATCACATCGACTTCGTGTACGGTCAAAAGCTCGCGGGCACGCTCTGCGAAAAGCGGCCAGTCCGAGGCCGGGTCCACGACAATGGGCACGATTTCTTCGCCCAGTAGACCACCTGCTGCGTTCTGCTGTTCGATCAGCATCAACATTACATCCCGAAGAGTGGTTTCGGAAATAGCCATCGTTCCAGTCAGCGAGTGGAGTATCCCGACTCGGATTTCTGCAAATGCAGCATTCGCGGACGCCAACGCCAATGCGCTGGTAAGTAGCAGTTTTTTCATTTGGCCCCCTCAGGCGTATCAGGTCATTTTGCGCGTGCAGCATAAGGAACACAGATTGACGTGATGTTGTCTGCCGCTATCTTTGCGCTGGTGCTGTGCATTTTTTGCACCACTTCCGGGAGGGATGATGAAGCACCTGAAGATCTACCGCGCAATCCGGCTGATCCATCGGACGGGTTCGATCCGCAGGGCGGCCATGGAGCTGGCTGTTTCGCCGTCCGCCCTGAACAGATCCATTCAGGCCTTCGAGGATGAGCTTTCATTCAAGGTATTCGAACGCGTGCCAAGCGGCGTGACATTGTCCGATGCAGGTGAGCTGCTTCTTGATGTGATTGATCGCCACCTCGTCGAGTTTGGTGAGTTGCAGCTGCAGCTTGGCACTCTGCGCGACGGCGAGACGGGGGAGCTGCGCATCAGCATTAGCTCGGACGTTGCCTCTGGCATGATGTTTAGCACGCTGGCGGAGATGGAACAGCGTTTTCCGGGAGTTTCAGTCGAAATCACATATGACGATACGGTCGAAAGCCTTCGGGACCGGCGGGTGCATCTTGCCATCTTGACCAATCCGGTCACGGATGACGCGGTCGAAGTTGTTCACGCAGGTGAATGCCGCATTGCCGCCTGGGTCGGAATAACCGAGGCAGCGCATCCCGCTGGTATTTGGGACTTTGCGGATCTCCGCGTTATTCTTCCGGCTGAGGGCACCGGATCACGCATCGCCATCAGCCACATCCTGCGCCGCAAACGGCTGCAGTTTCCGTCTACTTCGTCAATGCCCGCTGCCCAAGTCGTTGAGCGCCTTCGGGCCTCCGGCGGTGTCGCGATTTTTCCCGAGATCATCGCCGATACACACGGGATAAGCGACGCGGCCCGACGATTGCCGTTTGATCTTGGCACGATCCAGTGCTGCGCCCTCAGGAAAGCCAGTGCCCCCCTGACCCGACCCGCGCAGGCCTACCTTGCTATCCTTCAAAGGCGATTGGAAAACATCTAGCCGGGCGGATCTGGTGAGAACGAAACCAATGGGCCAACGGCCGCGCCGTCGGCGCGGGCCCTCTTTCGGACCAGGCCCTGCGGAACACGCAAGGCCCTCAACTGCGCAGGGATCGCACCTTCGCCCACGGGCGGAGCCGCACAATCGCCCCAAGCGCGGCCAACCCGACCAAGCCGCACAGCACGGCCTTGGTGATCGGTTCCATCGTCCCCTGAATCAGGATGGAATGAACGATTGTACCCAGCACCGCGGTCGCAACCGCCGCTGAATGCCCGATCCGCCACGTCTGAAGCCGCAAGCGGCGGCGCAGCACGGCCATGGCCGCGGCCACGAAGATCGCCCACATCGCCACAACGCCCCAGTTCGAAAACGGTGTCGGCGATGTGAATGTCAAAGCATCGATCACATCAGGCGGGCTCGTGATCCACAACCCCACCACATGAACCGCAATCGCCGTCACAAGCCCGGCCCCAACCCAGCGATGCACCCGGCGGCTACGGTAGAGTTGCAGCCCGGGAAACCACCCCGCAGCCAGCAGTGGCTGGAACAACATCAGCGCCAGCCCCAGAATTCCCGCAAACCCCGCCGCGATGTAGATCGGATCTCGCCAAGCCAGCAGCGGACTCATCGCCGCCGCGCCAATAGATGCCGCGACAACCCCAAACGGAACGATCCAGATCAAGGCCCGCCCCATGGCGGCGTCAGGCCGGCTGCAACACGAAGTGCGCTTCCAGGCTTGTATCGGATACGTTGGGCATGATCGGCCGCAAGAATACGGTCTCGAATTCTCCGCTGTCATAGGCCAGATGGCCGTGGGGTTGCCCGAAAGCCGGCACGATCTGTGGCATTTCGAGCCAGAAGACGCCGTCGTCATCGGTCAGCGTCGCGCCGTGACTGCGGGCGTCGCGCTCGTGTCCTTCGGTCGTATGGGCCCAGATCTGGATCCGTTGCCCGGCCAGGGGCGCCCCATCCCCGGCGCGGCGCACGGTGCCGGTCATCCAGAAGCCTCCTCCGCCAATGCGCTCCACAATCGGGGCGCCAGGCAAGTAATTGTTGGAACCACCACGCATAGTGGGCGTGGCCGCGATGCCCTGAGCACTTGCAGGCTGCGGCCGAGCCAACAGACTGACTGCCAGCGCAGATCCGCAGCTGGCAAGAAGATGTCGTCGTCGCAATAACTCGGTCGACATTTTGTAACCTCCTGTCAATTGAGACCGCACACTTCGCCCACGGCTGCATTCATCCGCTCACTCACGTCCACGTTTTGTGGCAAAAGATAGGGCCCCAAGCGCAGATTCCAAAATCGTCGTTCGCGGACGCGGCGCGATCCCGCCGTCACAATGCCGAGAGGATAGCTTTGTGCGCCTCGGGGGATCACCCTTGCCATGGAAAGGCGCCCAAATGATCGACGGGTCGGCTAGTGGGGCCATAAGCCTCAATTGTGATCGCTTGTATGGCACTCATCTATTCCCTCATCCCA
Source organism: uncultured Roseicyclus sp. (assembly GCA_947491935.1). Classification (GTDB taxonomy): domain Bacteria; phylum Pseudomonadota; class Alphaproteobacteria; order Rhodobacterales; family Rhodobacteraceae; genus Gymnodinialimonas. Next base: position 772,240 of record CANLLF010000002.1, on the reverse strand, counting down.
ATATCGAGCACTGGGCCTCCTTGTGCGACGGCCGAAGATGGCATGTGCGGCCCATACCTGCCGTTCGCGCTTGAGTTGCCATGCCGCGGCGCGCCCGTCATTCCCGACATTCGCTGGAACCGCAAAAATCAAAACTTGGAGTTACGACGAAGCCGCGCACAAAACCTCCATCATGATCAATCATGTGATATGATCGTTCTTGAAGCCTTTACCACTCTGTCATCCCCAGAGACACAAAAAGGATTCCGATCACGACCATCCCAATAATCGAAAGTATCGCGATAGTCAGCGCAGCTTCTTTGTCATCTTCGTGGAACAGAACTTGACCGCCGCATTTTGGGCAAGGCTTGCGGCCCATGTTTTTGAATGTTCGCCTCGTCATCCAGCCGCAATTGGAGCACTGACCTTTCACTTTGTCCTGAGAAGACATCAGACCTCTCTAAGTTGCTCGGCCAATTCCTACACATCTTGAGTAAGCAAGCAACATGGCCTGCTGCCGGTTTCTAGGGGCGATTTCCCAAAGCTAAGTCAAATCAAACTACTTCATCTGGGTATGGCAAATCATCGAGGTGCACGTTCACGAAGTCGGGGGCGGGTGTTTTGATAAAGCGCACCGCCGGTATGTGCGTCCGCCCTTCCGCGATCGCCTTCACAACGCGATGCATACCATCCATGAGACGACCCTCGGCGCTCAGAATGATCGGATGGCTAAGATCGACCTTGTTGATTAAGCTCACGTGAAGTGCGATCGACCGCGGTGTCGGCATGGCTTCAGCGCCGTTGTACCACCAATTCTCGTTCGCTTCAGCAACATCAGCGACCGCAACCATCTCTACCTTGAGGTCACGCGATGCGCGCATGAGGCGGTGCACGTCCCAAATGTGCCGATCCGTCCCGACTTGGCGGGAGTAATACTGTTTTCTGATTGGTGTGCAGTCAGCTTCCTTCATGGTCCGTTGATAGCAGAGTGTTCGAAAAGGTCCTAGCAACCCCACGTTGTGCCTAAAGCTGTCGTTCGTGCAGTTCGCAGCATCTGCAAAGGCTGGCTCAAGGCTCACATGCGGCAGTGCGACGCGCTGCTTCACACGCGATCTGCGCGACCGATCCAGTCGACTTGTAGCGAGATACGAGACATCCATCGGACCCCTTGGGACAGGCGCAATCCACGTAGCTGGCGGCTCTTATGCCACTAGCGTCTGCTTCTCCCTCAGCGAGCGATACAGTCCGTTCCGCCGTGCCATCAACTTAGTCGGCGTGCCGTCCTCGACGATACGCCCCCCGGTCAAAGACGAGGATCCGGTCCATCCGTTCAACCGTCGCCAGCCGATGCGCAATAACAAGTGTCGTGCGTCCTTCCATAAGCCGCTCAGCCGCCTCTGCAACACGCGCCTCGGCCTCGCTGTCGAGGGAGGAGGTCGCTTCGTCCATGATCAGAACGGGCGCGTCCGACAGGAAGGCCCGCGCAATAGCGACCCGTTGACGCTCGCCACCCGAAAGCTTGACCCCGCGCTCTCCGACCTCTGTACCATATCCTTTCTCCAACAGGTCGATGAACGCCGCCGCGCCCGCCTTGTCTGCTGCGGCGCGCACGTCCTGCATGCTCGCCTCCGGATTGGCATAGGCAATGTTCTCGCCCAAGGAGCGGTGGAACAGGATCGGCTCTTGGGGCACCAGTGCGACGTTGGCCCGCAATTCTGCCAACGGGACAGACGCGATGTCGACGCCATTCAGCGTGATTGCCCCGCTGGTCACCTCATGCAGGCGTTGGATAAGCTTGACGAATGTGGTCTTGCCAGACCCTGACCGCCCCACGAGACCCACCTTTTGTCCCGCTGGGATGACAACATGCAGATCAGTGAAGAGCGGCGTCTGTGCGCCTTCGTAGCCATATCCCACGTGGTCGAAAGAAAGTGCTGCGGCGCGAGACGGCAGGCTGCGCGCCGGGGGCGGGCCACGTCCGTTTCCTCGCCATCCTCCATCAACTCGACCATCTCTTCGGCGTCATTTACGGCCTTCTGGAGGTTGCGAACGTGGTTGCCGATCTGCCGCAGATATCCGTCGAGCATGCCAAGGGCAGAGACCGCGAACGCGATCTCTCCCGCACCTGCCGCACCGCGAACGAAAGCCAGAAGAGCGCCGCCAAGCACAAGTGCCCGCAGGACCCACAGGCAGGTATCCTGCACGAGCCCCGACCACGTCCCCCGCCGCCATGTCCGCCTGCTTCGGTGTGCCCACTTGTCCAGGACCCTGTCAAGGCGCGCATCCTCCCGCGCCTCCGCGGCATGCGCTTTCACGACGGCATTCGACGTTATCGCATCCGCCAAGGCGCCCGAAACGCGGCTGTCCTGCGCGTTTGCCAGCCGCGCAGCCGGAGCGACCCACCTGAGCGTGAGAACGAGAGAGACCGTCACGAAAAGAACCGCGCCCAAGAGCGCGACCAAGCCGACCTCCACCCGGAAGGCGCTGAGCGTCGCAATCGTGCCAATCAGCACAAGCACCGATGGCCCGAGGGCCAGCATTAACAGATCGCCCATATCATCGAGCGCCCATGCCCCGCGCGTGATCTTGCGCACGGTGGACCCCGCGAAGGCGTTCGCGTGCCATGACGCCGGTAGGCGCTGAACGCGGGCAAAGGCTTCGGCCTCCACCTCCTTCATGGTCGGGATTGTAAGGTCGATGATCGCGAAGTAACTCGCCACCTTGGTCCCGATGGACAGCACGCCGAGCGCCAGCAGACCGACAAACGCTCCCCAGGGTGAGCCGCTCTCGGCCACCGACGCGACAAGCTGCCCGGTGAGGATCGGGATCGAAACATCTGCGCCCGTGGAGACAACCTGAAGTACCACGACGGCACTGAGGCGACCGGGACGACGCGCCCACCTGGACGCGGCGAAGGAAAGAACGCGGGCGAAAGCACCGCGGTTCGTATTCTGGGGCATGGAATGCGTCGCGGACCAATATCCGCGCCCTACATTAGAGGGAGAAGAGCCGGGGCCGCGTGTCGCGGCCGTAGCATGCAAATTGACTGAAATGGGCGGTGTTCGCCCGAAGCGTCAGGCGGTGGCAAACCTTGGAAAGGAGCCGCCGAATGGGTCAAGATAGATCATTGTCATGCTCGCCCTCCTTGCTTGGCGTATCGTCTGGTCGCAGGGTAGTATCGGTGCTGGCAATGGGTCAATAGCCTTGATCCAGATAAGCGGGACCTTGTATCGCCGACACAAGCCTCGCGAGATTACGAATGCGGCCCAATCCTGCCATTCAGCGATCGGTCAAGATGCTGCGGTCGCAGCCCACTTTGCGGTCATTCGCAATAAGCGCAAAAATCTGGGCAGTCTTTAAATCAGAGATCGCGGACGGACGCGCCATTTGATGATGGTCAGCATTTAGGCCTAGACCTAAAGCTCGACCAAGCGCTCTTCGACGGGCGAAGACTGAACAATGGAAGAGTTGGTCGCTCCGAAGGGCACGATCCGGTCGATCACAGTCTCCATCTCGGCCACGTCGCGGACGTGCGCCCGCGCAACGAAGCAATCCTCGCCAGACACACGATCACAAGCGACGATCTGCGGCGTCTCCTGGATCGCCTCGATCATGTTCTTCATCTCGCCGGGCAGCGGGCGCGCTCGGATGAGGATCGTCAAGCCGTAGCCAAGGCGGGCCGGGTCGATGCGCGCACCGTAGCCTGTGATGATGCCCACATCCTCAAGTCGCCGCACACGGTCCGCCACGCTTGGGGCGGAAAGGCCTACGCGGCGCGATAGCTCGGCACGGGGAATGCGGGCATCCGCGCACAGCTCGCGCAGAATCGCGGCGTCGACACTGTCAAGGCGGGTATCTTCTGATCGAAGGTTATCAGATGCCTTTACCTTCTTTGTTGCTTGTAATGCGGTTGACGGCATAGCTATTCTCCATATCGAGATCTATTTTCACCTTGCATTATAGATGCATGAAAGATCAAGCTCCCGCAAACCCCGCCGTCGCCAACGCCCCCGGAGCCATGTCGCGCATGTCCGAGGCTGTTCCCCCTCACGCTTGGTTCGGCGTCTCGGCCGTTTTTCACTATCTCGGCCCCGCTTTCGCGGTTCTGCTTTTTCCGGTCGTTGGTGTGCTTGGCGTTGCCTGGTTCCGCATCGCGTCAGCCGCACTGGTTTTCGCACCGATCACGAAACCCTGGCGCACGTTCAAGAAATCGTCTCCCCGCGAGCGTCTTCTTCTGCTTGCGCTTGGCGGGTGTCTCGCGGTGATGAATAGCTCCTTCTATCTGGCGCTCGACCGGTTACCGATCTCACTGGTCGCCGCCATCGAGTTCGTCGGGACGACTGGAATCGCCCTCTGGGGTCTCCGCACGGGCCGCAATTATCTGGCCTTCGCCTTCGCCACTATCGGCGTTACTCTTCTGGTCGACGTGCCATCGCTATTGGCGGCTGATGGACCTGCACTCACGTCTGACCTTCTGGGTCTATTCTGGGCCGTGCTGAACGGGTCTCTGTTCGTCCTCTACATCATCCTCGGTCACAAGATTTCTGAAGGGGGCGCTTCTGGCGGCGTAGAACGCTTGGGCGCCGCAATGACTGCTGCCTTCATCTTCGTCATGCCCATCGGCTTCGTTCAAGCTCTCGAAGCCTTCGGCGCACCGTTGCTGGTCTTAGCCGGGATTGCCGTGGGTATCTGTTCGTCCGTCATTCCTTATGTGTGCGATCAGCTCGCAATGGCACGTCTGCCACGCGCCAGCTTCGCGTTCCTGCTCGCTCTCCTTCCTGCGACCGCCACGATCATCGGTGTGATCGTCCTGCGTCAGATTCCGAGCGCCGTGGATGTCCTGGGCGTCGCCCTCGTCATGATCGGCGTCGCCGTTCACAAGCCCTCAACGATGCCGGTTCCAGCAGCGAATGATGAATGAAAGCGATCGTTCGCTGCACGCTGACGAATAAGTTGGGTGGGCTCAGCGCTGACGTTGGATCTGGCGCGCCGTCGGCATGATCGAGGGTAGCCGGCGACGCATGGACGGCCCAAACCGGTCACTCAACCATGGACTGGATTGCTGCAGTAGCAGCCCGCTTTCCGCACATTCGCTGCAAGCCGACAGTAAAAGGTGCACCTTAGTTCAGTTGCTCTGGCACCTGCGCCGCGTGGCTCCATTGCCGGGGTGACTGACCGTACATCCGCTTAAACTCGCGGCTGAATTGAGAGGAGCTTTGATAGCCCACATCCCAGGCTGCTTCTGATACGGTCTTTCCTTCGGCGATCTTCATGGCAGCCTTGTTCAGCCGCATCGATTTGATGAACTGGATCGGGGACATTATCGTGGCCTCCTTGAACCGCCGATGGAAGACCGCTCGGCTCATGCCAACGTTGTCGGCCATATCGTCGATGGTGACCTGTTCGTTCAAATGCGTGGAGACGTAGTCGATGGTGCGCGCGACTTCGTTGCCGACGCCAAAAGCCCGTCTTGCCGCCGCACCGGCTTCGCCCATGAGCACCGCATAACACAACTCACGCATTCGTCCTGGCCCGAGCACCTCAAGATCAATTGGATTTTCGAGCAGATCGAGAAGCCGCAGCAGTGCTTGCGTGAAACCACCATCCCAGGACGCCAATGCCAAAGCCGATGGCGCGCCATCCCGCAATTGTTTGTTGCCACCAGCGGCGGTCGCGATCTCCATGGTGAGCTCCCGCATCATCCTTGGCTCCAGCGCAATCACGACGCCGAGCAGAGGATCGTCCTTGGAAGCCAATGGTGTGCCCGCTTCGACCGGCAAAGTCATGGGGCACAGTAGGTACTTTTCACTACCATAAACGTGGTGCTCACCGTCCAAGACAGCTTCTTTAGTGCCACTGAGAATAGCCACCACCGTGGGCTCGTAGACGGTAGGCACGCAGGGCATGGCCTCGGTCACCCGGAAAAGCTGGACGCCTTTCAACGCGGTATCGACGATGCCTGCCTCTGGCAGACGGAGTTCGATTAGATTTCTGATCTGGTCTTTGCTCGTGCATTCTAGCTGACAGAGGACTTTCATCTTTGCAATGGGGTTGAGACGATTGGGCAAGTATTCGAGAGGATATCGCCTATTTCTGAGCCCAGCAAAGCTCTATCTGTGGCTTCAAGCAAACACACCACAAACCGCCAATTTGGGCTGGCAGGAGACTGAAAATGGCCGATACGACATTCGAACCCAAAGGCTGGACACCCGAGCGCCTCGGCGACCAGTCAGGCAAGACCTACATCATCACCGGCGCCAACGCTGGCGCAGGCTTTCAGGCCGCGCGCATTCTTCTGAATAAGAACGCCAAGGTGGTGATGCTGAACCGCTCAGCCGAGAAATCCGAGGCGGCAATCGCGGACCTGAAACAGGAATTCGGCACGAAAGCCGATGTGAGCTTCATCCGCATGGACCTGTCCGTTTTGGACAGCGTGCGCGAGGCTGCCGAAGAAGTTCTGAAGACGGTGCCTCGGATCGACGCACTGATCAACAACGCGGCCATTGCGCAGGTGCCGACGCGCAAGCTGACCGTTGACGGGTTCGAAAGCCAGCTTGGCACCAACCACTACGGACATTTTCTGCTCAATGGCCTGCTATTTGAGCGCATCGCAGAAAATAAGGGCCGGATCGTGGTTGTTGCGAGCCTCGGCTACAACATGGGTCTCAAGACCATCAAGTTCGATGACATGAACTGGGATGAGGGCTACGGCGCAAATACCGCTTACTCGCAAAGCAAGCTGGCGCAAATGATGTTTGCTTACGAATTGCAGGACCGGTTGGCCGCTGCAGGGCGCAAGGATGTCGAAGTTTTCGTCTGCCATCCGGGTTCGTCGGCCACATCGCTAATCACCACCAGCGGAAGCCGAGCGATGCGGTTCCTCTGGTGGCTGATGACCAAGACGCCGATGGTACAGACTGCGGAACAGGGCTCATACCCCGAGGCCATGTGTGCGACCGAAGTGGCCCTGACCGAGCAACGCGCCCTCTACGGCCCGACGGGCAGAATGGAAGCGGTAGGCCCAGTCGGCAAAGGGACATTGAACGCTCATGCCCATGACAAGGCTATCATGACAAGGCTTTGGAATGAATCTGAAAAGGCTGTAGGATTTGAGTGGAAACTCTGATCCCATTGCCACGGTCACCGACACCGGCAAGGCAAATGCACATCGGTTGGGCCTAGAGGATGCGGCATTGTGATTGCAGCGTGCAGTGGGTCGCTCTTCGAAAGCGGCCCAAAGCGGTCACTCGACCGGTTGCCAGATTGCTGCGTTTGCGGCCCGCTTAGCGGACATTGGCCGCACCAGCGTTGTTCCGCCTTTTTAGATGACCGAAGAGGGGACTTAACTGCCGTTCAGTATGCTCGCGCCAATGGCAGCTTCTGCTAGAATAGGTGGAGCCTATTCCTTACGTCGTTGCAGGTCGCGGAGCGTGATCCCTTCTGTGATCGCTGCCATCGCCTCGTCAACGCGACGTTGTTCGGTCGGTGCGGTCTTTGCAGAGAAGACGTGGTTGGTGAACATCCGTTTCTTTCCGGCTGTCAGCTTGTCCCACTGCGCCGACGCCGCATCGTCCGAATTCAAAGCCGCCAGTAAAGCGCCAGGGACATCAACGTAGTCCTGATCATCTACTCTGAACCGCATCTCCACCTCATCGCCGACGTCCAGACCGGTATTGGCCTTGATGTCGGGCGAAACAATGAAGTAGCGCCTTCCGTCACCCACCGGCATCCATGCACCGCGCACAGGTACGTCGGCGATCTCACCTTCCACCCGCAAACGCGGGTAGGTCTGGAAGGGCAGTTCGGCCTCAAAACGCGGTGGCATGAACAAAACCTTGTAGGTGATCACCCGCGACTTGCCGACGCCATGCAGGGCAATATCGCCGACAAATTCGTGGGTGAAGTAACCCATGTGACGATCAGGCCGCCTGCTTGTTATGCTCGTAAGGATTTTCTCCTTTCGGTGGGCGCCCGACAACGTCACCGTTCATGTCTCGGTGCGGTGGCTCTGAGAACGCCTTGAGACCGGCGAGGTCCTTCCGGTGCATCTCCCTCGTCCATTTCGTGAGACCAGCAAACCTCCAGATCGCGTTAAATGGGCGCGGCAGTTCGTTGATGAAGTGAGCAAACACGCGCGTGCGCCCTTTGCCCTCAGGACGAAGTTCAAACGTCAGTTTCGGCCTATGTGGTGGCCCAGGGCCAACAAGCGTGAGAACGATTTCCTCGTTCTCTTTCAGGCGCACAACTTCCTGATGGCCAACCCGTTTGCCCTTAGTGAAGAACACCGTTTTGGCACCCGTTTCTCCATCCGTGCCTTCGACGGTACAGGTCGATTTGGTTTCCTTCGGCCAGGCCGACCAACGCATGAGATGCTCTTGCAGGCGGATGTCGTCATAGACCTGCTGGACGGGTGCATTGACCGTTATCTCTTCAGTGTATTCCACCCGCGCGGGCGCGAGCGCAGACAAAAGGGCTATGAGCGCAACCAGCCCCAGCACAACATAAAGCGCGATTTCCATGTCAGTCTCCATGGTTCTTGTGTTCAAGTATCACTTGAGCGATGATCTATATCAAGTAACTTGATTGTCAAGCTAAATGGACGACAGCTGATGCCATCTTCCGAAGAAGCGACGCCTCGGGACCTGGTCGGAGCGTGCCGCAGATTGTACGCAAGTATTGACCGGCTCGATACGAAAGCCGCCAACACCGTCGGCGTCAGCCGGAACGACCTGCGGTGTTTGAACATGCTCGCAGAAGCACCGGTTAAGCCAAGCAAGATTGCAGCCGAGTTGGGATTGACCACTGGGTCCGTCACGACGTTGCTCGACCGTTTGGAAAAAGCAGACCTAGCAAGGCGTGAACGTGACCCGGACGACCGGCGAGGGATTATCGTCCATCCGACACCTTACCTTTTCAAAACCCTTGGGCCGATCTATTCCGGGGTTGCGAGAGAAATCGAGCGGATCGCCGCAGAGTATTCTGCGGACGAGCGAAAAGCTGCGGTGAAACACCTCAATGACGCGTCATCTGCATATGAGGTCGTAGCATCGATCAATGATCGATAGCAGCCATTCGCGCTGCGTGCAGCATGTGTTAGGTCTGGGCTCGAAGCGGACATCTGACCGTTCAACTCAGGATCTTCGGTCGGCCAGCGGCTACAGAGGTCAGCTTCGCGGGACAAAGCGGACAGATGGTTTTTTGACTGCTACGTCTGCTTTTAAGTCCGGCTGATTTTTAGACTGAGGGTAGGGCCACCAAGAGCTGCTTCAAACTTGACGGCGAGAGCGCTGATTGAGCAAACATGAATTTTGTAGGTGAGCCGACGTCATTCAGCGGCTCATCAATTGGCCACCATCTAACCTCCAATGTTTCTGATGCATCTGCTTGTCGGTCTTCAGCAAGAGCAAGACCTGCATAGATAGCTGTAACACTGAACACCTCGTCACCATTAGGATACCGGCAAAACGTCTCTTTACCGGAAACCAAAGTGACAAATTGGGGAGGTGTCATGTGCCAGCCTGTTTCCTCATGAACTTCTCGAGTAGCAGTTTCCTCGGCGGCCTCACCCGGTTCGATCATGCCACCCGGCATTGACCATAGACCGTTGTCAGCTCGTCGCTGCATGAGAAACTCGCCACCGTTCTTGCGCCGAAACAACAGAACGCAAGTTCCAGCCAAGACCAATGGTCGACTGCCGACAGCAGCACGCAACATTTGCACGTAGTCCATGGGGGGCACGGTAATCAGAAGTCCACAAAATTGCCAATGCCGACATTCGCCTCATCGCAGCAGTTCGGTAGCTATGGGCTCACTGCCGCCGTTGGATCGGTCGCAGCATGTAATGCCTGAGCACAGTGTTTCATCATCAGGAACGGCCCATAGCCGACCTTGACCTACAGCGCGAAGCCGCATCGCAGCGTCACCGAAGCGGACATTCATGGATGGCGCAGCATTTTGAGAGATCAGGTGTCCGCTTTGCGGGACTTAGCCGACCTTCACCATAGCGCTTCCAGTGACCGCTTTTGAGCCGACAACAGCTACTTTGTCGTGCCGGAACGCTTGCCTCGCTCAATCTCGGTTGCAAGAGACTCCATCTTGGAGTCCCAATAGCGACGAAGCTGATCAAGCCACCCCTGCACATCCTCGAAGCCTGTTGGATCAATCGAATAGCACCGTCTTGCACCTTCTCTGCGCACCTGTGCAAATCCGGCATCGCGCAAGATGCGAAGATGCTGTGAAACTGCTGATTGTGAAATGCCAAATTCAGCTTCGATGACGTTGACGATTTCACCTGATGCGTGCTCTTTCTGGGCTATCAGCTCCAGCGTTCGGCGTCGTACGGGGTCCGACAGAACATCGAAAGCGTGCATTACTCTTCCCCGGTGTAGAAATTTGCGGTGCGAGCGGCAGTTTCCATCGCGATCTTCATGGGCGTGCCATCTTCAGCATGGGCCTTCCCCCATGCCTCCGCCCAGAAACGCAACCTGCTCTTGCCGTCTTTTCCTTCTGCCCATGCCTGACCCGCCACAATCACACTTTGGCCGTTCCTTTGCACATGGCCGTCCAGACCAAGCATCGCCATTTCCCAGCCAACACCCGTTGCGCCGGGGCCATATTTTTCCCAATGGGCTTCGCTTTCCTCGTCAGTTGGAAGTTCGTGTTCAAGCGTCAACAGAGCGCCGTCCTCCACATCCCGGATCGTCGCAGTGACCCAACTCTTGTTTCCGCCAAACTCCCAAGTGAGGGCCAAGGTATGCGGCGGATCGCAGGAGATTATGTCGCCGTCTGCGTTGCCCTCGATGGAAAACCGTCCACCGGGTTTGAAGTCGCCGGAGACATTACCGAACCAGCGTTCTATCCGCTGTTTATCGGTGATTGCAGTCCATAAGTCGGCCTGACTGGTCCGATAGGTGCGTGAGGCGCGAACCACGTGCGTGGGGTGACCCTCACGCTCACCTTTGCCGACCTCGCGAATGTCAGCACCAAACGCTCTTTCGAAATCCATGATCATAATCCTCAGATACGATTATATTAGCCACCACTAATACCATGTTTCGCTAATATGATCTAGTGTACGCTCACCAGAGCCGACATTCGGTAATGCTGCAGCATTTTGCTCTTTGGGCTCGAGGCCGTCGTTGAGCCCCGGTTCACTCAAAGGCCGCCTCCGATTGCCAAGTGTCCGCCGTGCCGACCAGCCGCTTGATCATAAGGAAGAACGTGCGCCCTGCGAACGGCTGCTTCTGGAGCGCGCGTAAAGTTGGCGCTGCCGCACCGCCGCAAGACGGCTTCGAGCCCTTTGCGGACCCGGCCAAGCTCTACGCATTGCAACTGCAGCATTTTCATCTGTCGCCGCCGCTATGCGGTCGCGCTGCCACGCAGCGAAGAAGCCGGTCATTCGTGCCTGACAAAGCGAACCGAACGGGAGCTTCGGCTGCTGTGCGGAAAAAGGGGCCGCTCACCGATGGTTCCCGAAGCTGATAGTCCCAAATGGCTTCCGAGTGGCCGAGCCACTCCTTTACGCGACGTTTTTCCGACGGCCCATGATCCGAAGACCAAGGCATTGCCGCACGGCACGTGCGATGGAGCGATCAGACAAATGTTGCGCAGAGAAAGCTGTTGACCGAATTGAAAACCTGGGTCGCGCGACGCTCGGCACTGACGAAGTGAGCTCCATTGGCGATCTCGACATAGTGCCGGTCCGCCGCACCGAGGCGGTCGAGAAGCCGGAGCGCATCGCTGCGCGTCGAAGTCGGGTCGGCGCCGCCGCGGATCAGTAGCGTTGGACAGTGGATGGCGGACGGATCATAGACCCGGCGGCCGTTGAACGCCTCCCAGAGGTCGAGGAAGGTACCGTTCGGCGCGCGGAAGGCGGGCGGATCGTGGGCGTTGGACGAAGGGTCGTCCGAAAGCGAGGACTGCACGAGCGCCTGAAAGACGGCCTCGTCGCGCCAGTCGGCGCCGGTGGGCATCTCGGCATCCCATCGGCTGCGTGTCGCGAATTCCGTCACGAGGCGTGCGGCACCGAAGGCGGGGTTGAGGCGCGTCGGGTCTTCCCGGTCCGCCAGCAGCTCCAGCCAGCCGGCATTCCGTTCCGCAAAGATTGGCGCGTAGAGCACGAGCTGCGCCACGTGGGCGGCTCCGATCGTCGCAGTGTATTGCGCCGTGGTGATTGAGCCCCAAGAGCCGCCGATAAGCCGGACCGTCTCGACCCCGTGGCGCGCGCAGATCCAGGCCACGGCGTCGTCGATGTCGCAGATTGCGGCGCTTGCGGGTGCGTAAGGCGTGTCGGCACGCCCCATCACGGCTGAGCGCGACTTGCCGTAGCCACGGATGTCGAGCGCATAGGCGGCAAAACCCGCCTCCGCCATCGCCCGTAGCCAGCTCGCGCCGGGATAGGGGATGTCGTAAAGTCGGCTCGCATAGGTCGCTCCATGGACCATCAGGACGGGCGGGCGCGACGGCTCGTCGCCATGGGCGCGCAAGTGCAGCTGCAGCCCCGGCTCGTCAGTGGAGGCGACCCAATGGGAGTTTGCCGTGTCATGGTATCGCCAGCTCATCGGAGCGCCTCCGGGATCGCGGTGACGAGACCGGGGAAGGCCCAGAGGAGCACCATGCCCAAGAGGAAAATTCCGACCACGGGCCAGGCTGCGCGATAGACCTGCGTGGTACTCATGCCCTCCGCCGCGCTTTTGAGCGCAAAGAGCGTGTAGCCGAAGGGCGGCGTCAGGCTCCCCACGGTCAGGTTGATCAGGAACAGCGTCCAGAACCAGATCGGGTCGAAGCCCATCGCCGCCACGATAGGCTGGTAGATCGGCACCGCCAGCAGCATGAAGGCGATCTGGTCGATGAACATGCACAGGACGAGCGGGATCAGCATCATCAGCAGGAAGGTCAGGTCCGGCGTCAGGCCGAGATCGCCGATTAGGGTCACGAGGCCGCGCGTCGCGCCCGCGAAGGACAGAAGCTGGCTGAAGAGCTTGGCCGAGACCACGATGATCAGGATCACGGTGGCGATGGTGACCGCGCTCGCGATGGCCTCGCGCAGCATGCCCCATGTGAGGCGCCCGAAAAGCGCGGCCACGATCAGCGCGCCGACGACACCGGTGGCTGCGCTCTCCGACGGCGTCGCCACGCCCGCGAGGATCAGGCCCATGACGGAGGCGACCACCAGCAGGAAGGGCGCCATGTTGAGGACGGCGCGGAGGGCCGAGATGTCGCTGGCCGAGGGCTCGGGCGGCGGCATCTCGCCCCCGCGCAGATAGACGAAGCCCAGCGTCAGCGCCGCAAAGATCAGACCCGGGACGATGCCCGCGACTAGGAGCCCGGCGATGGAAACGTCGGCCAGAGAGCCCACGATGATGGCCAGCAGGCTCGGCGGGATGATCGGCGCCAAGCTCGCCCCCGCGAGGATCGTCGCCGCCGAAGCGCGGCTGTCGTAGTTGCGCCGTTCCATCAGCGGGAGGACCGACCGGCCCAACATCGCCGCCACGGCGACGGCGGAGCCCGAGAGCGCACCGAAAATCGTCGAGAGCGCGATGGAGACGACGTAGAGCCGCCCCTTCAGCCGTCCTACGAGGCGATCGACACTGGTGAAGAGCACGTCGACTGTGCCCGAGCGGAACAGGATCTCGCCCATCAGCACGAATAGCGCTACGGTCACCAGCGTGGGCGAGGTCGCTGTTTCGTAGATCGAATTGGAGAACAGGCCGAAGCCGCGCGGGCCGATCAGGATCAGCACGCCCACGATGTTCAGAAGGAGAAAGCCCACGAAGATCCGCGCGCCGGTGAACAGGACGCCCAGCAGCAGGCCGATGGCGAGGATCAGGAAGACCGCCCAGCTCATGGCGCGCGGGCCGCAAGTTGGCGCAGGAAATGCAGCGCGGCCGAGCCGAAACCGAGCGCGATCACGGCGGTGATTGGCCATCGCGGGATCGGGTTCGCGGCGTTGGTCATCAGGCCTCGGTCAAACTGGCGCATCGCCTCGCCGGCAACGATCCAGCCCGCAACGAGGCAGGCTGCGGCGCCAAGCAGCGTCGTGGCCCGCCCCAGCCAGAGCGCCGCGCCCGGCGGCAGCGCCTCGGGCAGGATGTCGATGGCCACATGGGCGTTTCGCCGCGTGACGTCCGGCAACGCGCAGAAGATCAGGATCGCGAGCGCATATTGCACGGCCTCCCCCGACCAGGTTGTCGGCGCGCCGAGGCCGTAGCGCATCACCACCTCGAAGACATACAGCGCCACGGCCGCGCAAAGCGCAACTCCCGCCAGCGCGAAGAGCCAGCGGGAGGACGCGTCGTGCAGGGCGCCGAAGCGGCGCATGTCAGTCCGACAGGCCCGCGGATTGTGCCAGCGTGCGCAGGCCCGCCACCGCCTCGGGCGCGCTGCCCTCGGCCACCTGCCAGACACCGTTCGACCAGAGCGTCTCCAGTTGCGCGGCCTCTTCGGGCGCGAACTCCGTCACCTGCATGCCAAGCTCCAAAAGCGCCGCGCGCTCCTCGGTGGCGAGCACGTCGAAGCGCGCCACGCTGTCCGCCTCTAGCCGTTCGGCGGCGCGTTCGATGGCGGCGCGCGCCTCGTCCGACAGGCCGTTCCAGGCGTCGAGGTTCATGAAGATCATCAGGCCGACCTGCCCGAAGCCCGGATCGGCCATGTAGCCCGCCACCTCGTGCCAGTTGAAATCGAGCGCGCCGGTCAGGCCCCAGGCGGCACCGTCGATGGCGCCGGTCTGCAGCGCGGAATAGACGTCGCCGCCGCCCATGACGACGCCCGCGCCCCCCAGCGCCTCGATCATCGGGTGGTAGGAGACGGTGCCGCGAATGTTGCGCCCCTCGAAAGCGGGCGTGCCCTCGATCGGGTCGCGCAGGTAGTAGCGAAAGCCGACCGAGCCCGTGAGCGGCGCGGCGATCAGCTTCATGCCCTGGGTTTCCTGGTAGTGGGCGTCGATGTAGTCGATCACGCCCGCTTCACGGCGTGCGGCCGGGTCTGCGGCGATGGCGTCGATGGCGAGCCCTACCGGCGTCGTGCCCGCGTGATAGGCTGGGTGGGCGAAGAGGATGTCGAAGACGCCCGCCTGCGTCGGCTCGAACTGCTCCAGCGGCGGCACAGCGTCAGGTCCGGTGAAGCTGATGGTGACAGCGCCATCCGATTCCTCGGCGACGAGCTCGGCGAAGGGCTGCGCGATCTCGCGGCTGAACACGAAGCTCTCGGGGAATGCATTTATCGCCCGCAGGTCCTGTGCCTGCGCAACGACGGCGGTGGTGAGACCAAGCGCAACCGCGCCGGCAAAAGCGGAAATCCTTGTCATATCTTCCTCCCATTGGCGCCGCTTTTGCAAACAAGCGGACGCTTGTATCGCCTTTTATAGTTCCTTATAGAACCTTATGTAAAGTTCCAATTGGAACTAATTTGGGCTAGGAAGGGCCATGACCAAGAATCACGACCCCGCTTTCGACAAGGCGTCGGCGCTTGCCGGCCTGTTCGGCCCGCTCTCGCTGACCATGCTGACGGATACCGATCTGTCGCCGGCCTGGCGGATCAGTTTCCTCGCGAATTTCTTCACGGGACCGATCTATGCTCAGGTCCAGAATCGCTTCGGCCTCTCGCGCCCCGGTTTCGTGATCTTGTTCAGCCTCAGCCAGCAGGACGGGTTGGTGGCGCGCGATATCTGCCTGGTCACGGGCCTACCGAAGAACTCGATCAGCCGAGCAGTGACGGAACTGGAGGCCAAGGGGTTGATCGCTCGCGACACCGACGCCGCAGACCGGCGCGCCAAGCCGCTCAACCTGACGTCACAGGGCCGCGCCCTGTTGGATGAGGTCGTGCCGCTCTTCAAGGAAAGGCAGGCGGCCATGCTCGCCGTGCTGGACGAGACCGAGGCCGCCGAGTTCGACCGGCTGATGACCAAGGTCGTCTTCGCCATGCCCGACTGGGCTCAGCCGATTTGACAGCTTTGAAGGAGGAGCAAATGACCGCGATGAAACCCTTACCCCGCAACGCGGCCGGGATCGAGAAAGCCATCGGCATTCTCGGACAGAGCTTCGGCGACCGTCTGCAGACCGGGGTCGCGATCCGCGAACAGCACGGGCACACGACGTCGTGGCTGGAAAACCAGCCGCCCGACGCGGTCGCCTTTCCCCGAACCGCGGCGGAGGTCGCCGAGATCGTGCGCATCTGCGCCGAGCACCGCGCGCCCGTCATTCCCTTCGGCACGGGCACTTCGCTTGAAGGCCATGTCAACGCTCCCCTGGGTGGGATCAGCCTCGACCTTGGCGGGCTGAACAGCATCCTTGCGGTGCATGCCGAGGATCTCGATTGCGTCGTGCAGCCCGGCGTGACCCGCGAGGCGCTCAACACGCATCTGCGCGACCAGGGCCTGTTCTTCCCGATCGACCCGGGGGCGGATGCCTCGCTCGGCGGGATGGCCGCCACCCGCGCCTCGGGTACAAACGCGGTTCGCTACGGCACGATGAGGGACAACGTGCTGGCGCTGGAGGCGGTGATGCCAGACGGCACCGTGATCCGAACGGGCCAGCGCGCGCGGAAATCGTCGGCGGGGCTCGACCTGACGCGCCTTCTGATCGGCTCCGAGGGGATGCTCGGGATCATCACCGAACTGACCCTGAAGCTTCACGGGATCCCCGAGGCGATATCCTCGGCCACCTGTTCCTTCCCGAGCGTCGCGGCGGCTTGCGACGCGGTCATCGCCACGATTCAGATGGGCGTTCCCGTCGCCCGAATCGAACTGCTCGACGCATTGCAGGTGCGGGCGGTGAACGCCTATTCTAAGCTGGACCTGCCCGAGACCCCGCTTCTCCTGCTGGAATTCCACGGCTCCGAGGCCGGCGTCGCCGAACAGGCCGAAACCTTCGGCGAGATTGCGACGGATGATGGCGGCTCCGGGTTTGTCTGGACGACGAAACCTGAGGATCGCACGCGGCTCTGGCGCGCGCGCCACGACGCCTACTGGGCCGCGCTCGGCCTGCGCCCCGGTGCGAAGGGCATCGCCACCGACGTCTGCGTGCCGATCTCGCGGCTGGCGGAGTGCGTGACGCAGGCACAGGACAAGATCGCCGAGATGGGCCTGATCGCGCCTATCGTCGGTCACGTGGGCGACGGCAATTTCCATACCCTTTTGCTGATCGACATGAGCAACACCGAGGAGATCGCCCAAGCCGAGCGCTTCGTCGGTTGGCTGAATGACCTGGCCATCTCGATGGAGGGAACCTGCACCGGAGAGCACGGTATAGGCCAGGGCAAGGCGCGCTATCTCGCCCGTGAGATGGGGCCCGCGACAGAAGTCATGGCGCGGATCAAGGCCGCCCTCGACCCTTGTGGTATCATGAATCCGCAGAAGGCCTGGGAGGCGTTTCTTGACTGAGTGGCCACCACAAGCATGATGGTGTCGAGCCCTTCCGACAAAATCGCCACGTCAGAGGCTGGTGGGCTAGCAACCAGCGAGCCATGTTGAAATGGAAACGCCAGTGACGCGCCGACGGTATCCACAAGGATGAAGCGCCTCAAGTGTTTCGCAGAGCGGGCCAACCAAGCACCGCCAACCGCAATGGATATGGGCTCGGCGCCTCCAATGCCAGCGACACCATAGGCGTCCGCATCTAGGTCACCCAAGGAGCATTTCGGGAACGAAAGGTCAGCACGTTCCAGGTCGGTGACTTCGAAACGACACGTGAAGATGCCCTGTTCGTCGCAAACGAATACGGAGAGTGTGGCGAACGATTTCTTAATGTCTGCCGCTCAGGTGATGGCGTCACTCCGTCCGCTTTGGGCTCAAACCCGACCTCGGAGGCAGCGCAGCAATCCCGTGATATGCTGCCTGGTCAACGTCGGGTTGTCGTTGTGGAGGGCATGGCGGATCGGAGGATCAGTCATGGAAACACCAAACCTACCTGCCATTCGCGCACTTCGCTCGGCCTGGAACAAAGGCCGCATCGTTGGCCAGAAACGGCCGCTGAAACCAAAGCATGTCTGGGCAATCCGTGTTCGACTTGAATTGGCCGAAAACCATCGCGACCTCGCACTGTTCAACATGGCGATCGACAGCAAGCTGCGCGGCTGTGATCTGGTGAAAATGAAAGTCGTCGACGTCATGGCGTCTGGTCAGATCAAAGAACGGGCTTCAGTGCTGCAAAGCAAAACCCAGAAACCTGTTCGCTTCGAGATTTCCGAGGGCACACGCGCTTCAGTCGAGAAATGGATGGAAGATGAGCTTATGGTCGGCTCAGAGTATCTCTGGCCTGGCCGCTTCCACGAGCGCCTGCATATTTCGACACGCCAGTATGCGCGGATTGTCCGCGATTGGGTCACATCAATCGGTCTAGAGGCGAGTGCGTATGGCACGCATTCGATGAGGCGAACAAAGGTGACCCAGATCTACAAGAAGACAGGCAACTTGCGGGCGGTTCAGTTGCTGCTTGGACACACGAAGATGGACAGTACGGTCAGGTACCTGGGCGTCGAGCTGGAGGATGCGCTTGCGATAGCCGAGGCCATTGAAATCTAGCAACTTCGGGTCGCCCTCAAGGGCGGCCCCAAGCCGACCTTGGGGTCGCAGTGCGGTGCTGCAATGCAGTTTCCTCAAAGCAGACATTGACAAATGGGCTGCACTCGGTGGCGCTTTGCGCCGAGATCCCGCTAGACTACTAAAGCTCATACCTAAAGCAGGTTTCGTCGGCTACGAACGCACGTGTTCAAAGGAAATTGCGCCGAGAGTAATAGGAAAAGCCGATGCCCATGACCCGATCAACACTCTCATTTCGTGGTAAGGCCCTCATCGTATCGCTGGCACTTACAGCGTGTGGCTCGTACGGGAGCAGTCTGTCTTTTGATCGTTTGAGCGCTGTGCCCACAACGCAACTTTGGTCTGAGCATAGATTGGCCGCATCAAGATCTGATCGTGTTGCTTTGTTGAGGCTTGAGGCCGAATTGGCAAGCCGAGGATCTGAGGAGTTTGGAACTCAATTCATTGGTAGCCGAACTGCGATGTTGATTGGAACATCGACGTTTCCCCGTTCAGAAACGGCTATCGCAGACGATCGAGACTGTGCAGACTTTGCGTCTTCATTGGAAGCGCAGCGTTTTTTCCTTTCGCAAGGTGGGCCACAGAGCGATCCTCACCGACTGGATGCAGATGGCGACGGGCATGCCTGCGAGTGGGGCGTGGAGGTCCGACGGATCAGCCGCGATGCAACACGTCCAATAGTTTCGCCAGCTCCGAGTTATACGCCACAACGACCAAGTGGCGGATCGCGGTGCTATACTGGTCCTAGGGGTGGAACGTATACCATCACTGCAAGCGGCAACCGGAACTACGACGGGTGTTAGGGCTAGGTCGAACTCCAGCACCGCGATACAGCACAAGTCGCATTTTCGTCATAGCTGGCGCTGATCTACAACCGGTGACACGTCTCTGCGTGGAATTGAATTCGATAGATCGCGCCACCACATCTAGATGAGCTCAGTTCTTCAAGCAGAGATATAGGGGCACGGTGTGTTTGATAGCATTGCTGATTTTGCAACCGCAAATGCGGTTGAGCTTTACACAGCCATAATCGCGACCGCAGGTGTTGGCTTTTGGATAATAGATCGCAAATCCATGAAGGCTGCATTGCTCGCGGCCCAAGGCTCAGATGCGAACACGCTCCGTTTGGAACGTCAAAAGATCGAAGCCTCTGTCGAGCGGAGCTATGCAACGCTTCAGCAATCCTGCCAAACGGCACGAGCAACTTGGGAACGTCACGATTTGCGCAACGGATCGGCATTTAGTCTTGGTTTTCAACCAACAGAGGAGCGAAAGGAGATTGATCGCATTAGTCTTGAGGGCACTAAACTCATGAGACGACTTGAAGCGTCCGCTCCTCCTGAAAAGTGTCCTGATATCGACAAGCTGACTGCTTACTTCGCGGCAGTTGATCGTACTGCTATCGAAATGAGTTGCTTGACTGAACAACTGCCTATGCCCGGGCGTCTAAACCACTGACGGCCCATGGCCGACATTCAGAGGACCCGGGTCACCTCTTCAAAGCGGTCATTGGTGCACGACGCAGCATTCCGGTCTGTCGAAGGTCTCTAACGCGGGAAATACCCGACCTTGGTCCATACTTGGTCATGGGTTGGAGCCTCCAAGGAGTCCGCCATTTGCTTTACTTGCATAACTGCGACGGCCAAGGATTACCGCAACGCGGAACAAACCGATGCGAGTTGCCCTCGACAGAATGTTACCATCGCCAAACTCCGCCACGTTGGCAAACCATGTATCCTCTAGCAGGAATGTCAGTTCTCTGTGATGTACAGCGACATACGACCCCGCGCGGCAGGCTTGGTTGGCTGCAACGTAGCTACGTGTGCCAGGCTGATCGGGGTATGGTCGAGACTGTGAACTAAATTCTTCAATTCTGACGGTAACGTTCGTCGCCAAAGCGATGTTGTACGCAATCGCGTGGTGCCAGAGGCATTGTGAGGTCAAATCGGCTGTTCGATGGTTTCGCGTTTAGCCGTTACCGATCCATGCCGCCCAATTCTTCGAAGCCCTTGGAATTTGTTGATCGTGTGAACTTCCGACGAAACCTTGTCCTAGATTAGTGCTCTTCCTCACACCTCCGCTCAGTGCCCCGGTATCCTGCAGGCACTTCCTTCGTCCTTGCAAAGGGGTGTTGGAACCACCCGCCTGATCAACTGCGGTCAAGCGGCGTGCGGAAGTTCAATCCAATCCAGGGGGCTGGCCAGATGCGACGGCTACGACGCTGGCGTGTCTCAACTCTCTGGCATATCGAGGAATACCGAATGAAAGTCTCAGATTACCGACAGACGCGCTCGTCAGCCATGGTTTTGCTGGCCAGTGCGGCCACCGCGCTTGCGATTGCGACTACGGCTTATGCCGATGGTCACACCTCTGCGTTCTCCGACATGGAATTCGATGCCGAGGTTAACCTCAACGCGTCGGAATTGATCGGGAGCCGCGTCTACGTATCCGAAATGGATATGAGCGATGGTATGCTGCCCCCGGAGGGCGAGCGTGAATGGGACGATATCGGAGAGATCCACGAGATCGTCCTGACCCGCCCTGGCGAAGTGGGTTCCGTTATCGTCGACGTGGGTGGTTTCCTGGGTATCGGCGAGCGTGAGGTCGCCATCGACATGTCGCAGCTTCAGTTCGTCTCCGACGGGGAAGATGCGGACGAGTATTTCATCGTTGTACGCGCAAGCGTGGCGGGCGTTGAAGATGCGCCCGAATACCGTGGTACCAACGTGGACATGGAGGCAGATGCGGATATGCGCGACGCCGACGACCGCATGAGGTTGACCGCGCCAGCCGTGACGCGCGAAGGCTATGAGCCCGCGGACATTGAGCAGTTGACCTCCGAGATGCTGACGGGTGCCCGCGTCTATGGTTCGGAAGATGAGGACATCGGCGAAATCGGCGAGCTGCTTCTGACGGATGACGGCATGATCGACCGCGCCGTGATCGATGTGGGTGGCTTTCTGGGTATAGGCGAACACCACGTGGCCGTGACGATGGAAGAACTGACGATCCTGCAAAGTGATGGCGATGTGCGGGTCTACATCGACGCCACGCAAGAGGCACTGGAAGCACAGCCAGAATACGAAGGCTAAGCGCGCTCCCATCGAAACATGATGGGTATGTCACGAAGTGCTGTCGCCGGATGTCTGGCGGCAGCTTTTTTATTCCGGCGCGACGTGCCGGATCTCAACTCGCCCAATGGCGGGGCATCTCAAAAGGAATTGCGACAATGACTGGAATAGGTTGGTTCGGAGCGTTGATCATCGGCGCACTGGCAGGCTGGATCGCTGAGAAAATCATGAAATCCGACATGGGTTTGCTGATGAACATCGTGCTCGGGATATTGGGCGCCTTGGTATTGAACGGGATTTTGTTCATGGTCATCGGCAATACACTTGGCGGCTGGATCGGTCAGTTGGTTGTTGGCGCCGCCGGGGCGTGCTTGCTGATCTACGTGGTTCGTCTGATCCGCGGCAGAGCCTAGCTCGCGACCCGTTAAGCGCCGATCCTGCGCTTAACGGGCTTTCGCTTTTTCCAACGCGTCCGGATCGTCGTCGTCAAGGCCGCCCAGGAACCGCCCGATGGTACTCAACGACTCCGTCTCGTCGCAGGCTATCTTGACCACGATCAAGATGGGCAAAGCCACCACCATCCCCATGACCGACCAGATCCAGGCGAAGAACGCCACCGTCAGGAACACGACGGTGGTGTTCAACCGCATCCGTCGAGATATAAGAAGAGGCGTAACGAACTGCCCCTCGATTGAGGTCAGAATGACGTAGGTCGCAAAGACGCCCGCGGCGATCCACGTCCCGTCAAGGCTGACGAAGGCCACAGCCGCGGCGATGCTTGCGCCCAGAAGCCCGCCGAGGAACGGGACGAAGTTCAGGCAAAATGCCATGAAACCAAAGACGGGGGCGCCCGGCACGTCCCACAATGCCATCGCAATGGCAACGGCGATGCCAAGGCCGAAATTGATCACGGTTATCCCGCCGAGGTAGTAGCCAAGACGATCTTCCACCGAATGCAGCACTTCCACGGCGCGGCGCTTGTCGCGGAAGCGATCAAAGCTCTGCACGGTCTTGGTGAAAAACATGTCGCCCGACGCAATGAGGAAGAACAGCAGAAGAAGGGCGAACATGATGCGGCTCAGAAAGCCAGGTGCCATGCTGAATAACGTGGCAACCAGTCCTGTATCAGAGACGACCTCAACCGCGACCGTTTCCTGATCCTGATCCGCGATGATCTCTTCAGCGGCGACAGTCGCGTCATTGATCGCCTCAAGCGTACCGCCGGATTCCTGCAACTTTTCCTGTATCTGTTCGATCAGCGACGGCAGATCTTCGATGAACTGGGCGGCGGGTGCGCTCAGTTGAACAAGTAACAACGCGATCATGACGGTCAGGACCGTCGTGAACAAGATAGCCGAAACAAAGGGGGGAATGCCCAATTTCTCCAGCCAGCGTCTGGGACGGTTCAGGACGAAGTAGCCCAGACAGGCGGTTATGAGTGGGATCAGAAAGTCGCTGGCCCAGACCAGGCCTTGCAGCAGCAAGATTGCGAAAATGCCGATGATCGGGATTTCGAGCCTGCCCAGTGCCCTTGGCGCTTGGTCCTCCGACGCGGCGGCGATCGTTTCCGGTGGAGTTGCCTTGCGCTCAATCATTTGTTTGTTCCTGTTTTGGCCGACCGGCCGGCTTTGGTCGAATGATCGACTGAAGCCGATTTCGCGGAGCGACCTGCCGGACGCAATGAACCGGGGCTAGGGCCCAACTCGACGGTCGATTGTTCAAGAGTTAACCGCTATTTGCCGCCTCACCTAACGTATCGGCCTTGACGGCGCCCCGTGCACCCATGGGTTCGTCCCGGCCCGTGGTCGTATCCTTACGTGTCTGGGCCTCCAACTCCGCATTCAATTCGGCACCCAGCAAGATGATGAAAGCTGAAATCCAGAACCACATCAGAAGCACGATGACGCCGGCCAGCGTCCCGAAGCTTTCGTTGTAAGAACCGAAGTTGCTGACATAGAACGCAAAGCCCGCTGACGCGATGATCCAGACCAGACAGGCCACAACAGCGCCCACAGAGGCCCATTTCCACTCGGCTTCTTCGCGTGAGGGCGCATAGCGGTAGAGAACCGACAACCCGCAGATCGTGAGCGCGAGGAGGGCGGTCCAAAGCACGAGGGTGGCGAGGCCCTCCACAATCGGGCCCAGGTCCAGAAGTGCCAAGGCAGCCGGCAAGGCCAGCATCGCCATCAGGGCAATCAACAGACCCAACATCAGGAACAAGGTCAGCCCGAAAGTCACAAACTTGAGTTTGATGAAGCCACGGTCTTCGTCTTCATCATAGGCCACATTGATTCCCTGCATCAGGCTCGCCATACCCTTGGATGCGGAATAGAGCGCAATCAGGATGCCCAGAATTGCCGCCAGGCCGAGCCCGCCCTCGCGCGATCCGGCCACCTCGGTCGCCTGTGCCGTCACGATATTGATGACTTCCTGCGGCAACAGGCCCGCCACGCTTTCAAGCCGCTCAACAATGGCGCTGGGTTCGATCAAAAGGCCGCCAATAGCCATGATCGCCGTGACAGCGGGGAACAGCGCCAACAGTCCGTAAAAGGCCACACCCGCAGCGATCAATCCGATGCGATCTTCGGAGATTTCGTCCTTCAAACGAAAGGCTATGTCCTTCCATCCCTTTGCGGGGATGTCTCTGGGGGTATCGGCAGTGCGACCGCGTGCCATGGAGTAGACCTTCCGTTTCGTGTGCTCGGAGGGGCGCGCGATAGATGCCCCCCTCCGATATCGTTCATGTGTTGGGCTTGCCCAACTTTTCGTCCTTCGCCGCGGTCTCTGCCGCATCTGCCACCCGGTGGACGGCTGACTTTGCCTTGTCACTCACCGCTTGCGCAGCAGATTTGTCGCCCGGCGCGCCGCTGTCGAGGTCGGATTTGGTCTCGGACGCAATGGTCTTAACCTCCTCTTTCACCGATTGACCGACGGCCATGGCCTTCGCCTTCTCTTCCTCGAACACCCGCGCTGCCTCGCTGAAGAGTGCGTCGCTCTGGGTGCCCATCAGATCATCCTCAACCTTGCTGCGTGGCAACGCCCCACCCAACGCCGCTCCGACAGCGACGGCAAGTGTGCCGACGACCAAAGGCTGCCGGTCATAGAAATCTGCCGCGGCATCACTGCCTTGCTGGACAGAACGCGCTGTCTGGCGACGAAGTTCCATCGCCTTCTGTCGGGCGGTGATCACACGACGGCGGCCTTCCTCGGACAGCGCCTCCGTCCCTTCCGCGATCCGCTGACCTGCGGCTGACAGATTATCGCGGGCGGTACTGGCACTGTCGGCGAGGCTTGCCTTGGCCGATGCGGCTGCATCGCTCACTTTGCCCGCCACGCTCGACGCCGTGTCGGATGCCGATTGCGCTGACGACGTTACGCCTGCTTTGGCCGCGGCGGCACCTTTGGCCGCTTGGTCCTGCGCGCCGGAGGCGGCATCCGCGATCCGTTCCTTAACCGAGGAGCTGTCGCCCTCATCGTCGTGTGCCCATGACGGTATGCTGTCGTACCCTACGCTGCCGCGTGTTGCGAGTGATGCGGGCCGGTCGCGTTGAACCGGGTAGTCAACCAACCGATGATTATCTTGGCCGTCATGCTCGACCCGCGCAGAGGATCCCACGGACGGGCCCTTGCCGCTGCCGAACATCAGCCAAGCGAGGCCAATTCCCGTGAGCGCCAGCGGCACGGGGTTCGCCTTGACCTGTTCGCTGATCGACCGGCCCATATCGCCGCCATGTTCGCGGAACTGGTCGCCGATCTGGCGCACGATGGTGTCGATCGAGAACTTGTCCTGCAAATCTTCGATATTCGACGTCAGGTCGGAGCGCTGCTCTTCGATCTCGCGTTCGATTTCTTCCGGGGAGCGGGTCTCATTTGTCATCGTAAGCCTCCTTCACGGCTGCGGCGTCGCGCTTCACGTTCTTCACGGTCCGCGTCGGAGCCAGGCTGGAGAGTTTCAGGTCATTGACGCCCTTGGTGATCAGCGCGAACGCGATTCCGGCAAGCAGGACGCCGACGATCAACGCCGCCCAACCGCCATCGAGGCCAAGTTCCGTCAACGCGGCCACCAGAGCGGCGGCCAGCACGTTGAGCGAGACCAGCGCGATGATTGCGGCACCGGCGATCAAGCCGATGGCGACACCCGCCTGGGTCAGGTTTTCGCTGATTTCCGCGCGGGCCAGATCAACCTCACTCCGGACCAGGCCGCTGATGTTGCCAAGCGCATCGGACAGAAGTCCCCCGGCACTCTTGTTTGTGGTGTCATCGCTCATCAGACATCTCCGTGCATGTTGGAATAATGGTCAGGCGCGGGGAGGGAGGCCGTTTCAGGCTCACTCGACGCCTTGGCAAAGCGGGTCGCGGCGAAGCCGATCAACAATGCGCCGCCCAAAAACACCATTGGGTTGCGACGGGCGAAGGTCGTGACATCGCGCACCAGCTCACCCAGATCCTTTTCGCGCATCGCATCCGACGCGTCGGCCAGGCCCTCCGCGATCTGTCCGAACGTGCGCTCCTGCGGGGAGCCGCTGCGCAATTCGTCGGCCGCCGTGCGCAGCGCAGAGGCGACGCCGGACACCTCGTCGGCCATGGATGATTTGGCCGCGTCCGCATGGCCGCGCGCAGCGTCGGCGGCATCTTTTGCAACGGTACTGGCCGCGATCTTGGCCTGTTCTGCCACGTCAGCTGAGGCTTGTTTGACCTGCTCGGTGGCAGGCTTCTTGGGGGTCGACATAAGTGATCTCCAATTCAGGGTCAGAGGATGAAGCCGACAACGGCCAAAACGACGACGATCAATCCGATCAGGTAGAAAACGTTATTCATGAGGCATCCTTTTCCAGAGCCGGGGCGATGGCAGCGGCCCCGCATGATCCAACGTAAGGGCTCGGTTGCGTCCGTGCGGCGCGCAGGCGCTAATCTGGTTTAGGGTTTGCCGGGTTATGGCGCCTACTTGCACGATCAGGCCTATCGGCAGAGGAGTAAGGGCGTAGCGTGGTGGCCTGACCTTGAAGGGAAACACCATGACCATCGACACATTGGAAGACCTCTACGTCGAGCAACTCAAGGACATCTACAGCGCCAACTCGCAAGCGCTGGATGTTGCCAAAGCGATGGCGGAGGCGGCCACCGATACGGGCCTGAAGGACGCGCTGCAGGCGGGCGCAGACGGCATTCAAGCCGGAATTGACGCGCTGGAAGGGATTGCCGCGCGGCATGACGAACGGCCAAGTGGCGAACATTGCAAAGGTATGGAGGGGCTTGTCAAAGAAGCCCGTGCCCACGCGCTGGACGAGAGTTTCGGCGAAGATGCAACCCGCGACGCCATGATCATCACGCAATATCAGCGGCTCGTACACTACGCCATTGCGGGCTACGGATGCCTCGCGGCTTTTGCGGCGCGCCTGGATCTGGCCGAGGACGTGACCGCGCTGAAAGAGTGCCTGGATGCTTCATATGAGGGCGACCGGACGATGACCGATCTGGCCACCGGCGGCATCAATGAAGAGGCACAGGACTGAGCCTTCAGGCGGGCTCGGCGGTGTCGAGCTTGCCGATGGGCCCCGGCTCAAGCGCGGACGGGAACCAGGTTGTGTCCATGTCGACGAAGGCGTCCACGAACTCGACGTCTTTCTCCCACTTGTCCCGGGCCAAGAGACGGACGTAAGGCCGCTCGATCTCGATCTCACCGGCATTGACGAAGGATCGCAGCAATTTGTTCACGTAAATAGACGTCAGGCCCACGGCCTGCCCGATCTCGACCTGACTGAACGGAACCTGAAACCGATTGCCTAAACCCACATTGGCCACCTCCAGCCGGGACCGCAATTGCAGCAAGAAGAACTTCAGCTTATCTGTCGCGTCCATAGCGCCAAGGCATCCTGCGTGGTGGCGAAGCGCGATCTGATCCAGGCTTCCCACCGCCAGCAGCAAGGCTGCCAACCGGGGATAGTCGGAGAACATCGGAGCCAGGCCTTTGCGTGGGAATGGGCAGATAATGCCATCGGTCTGCATTACGATGCGGTGATTGGCATGGGAGGATCCAATCTCGGCCAGCCCCATCACTTCGCCCGGCAGGTACACGCGCAAAATCTGGCTGCGCCCATCCGACGTGTCGTACTTCACGACCGCCCATCCGGATTTGAGGACCATGATGCCATCGGTCGGATCACCGACACTCACGACGGGGCGGCCCTTTTGGCGAGAGTGCTCATCCTTCTCCAGCTCGGCAATGAATGCGCATTCGTGTTCGGTGAGATCAACGAACCGGGACAGGCGGCTGACGAGGCAGCTTTCATAGGATGACGACATGCTTGAAGCTAACATGAGGGCGTACTGACAGGCAATTCAAGCTCCTCAACTTTGCGTTTCAGGGCGGCGTCTGCACTGTCATCACCGTGCCGCTGGTCCCCGACAGGACAACCAAACCCCAATCGGCCAACCGAAAGTCAAACTCATGCACCTCAACATCGAAGTTCAGCTCGATTATGAGATCGACACACCGATCGATCTCATCCTTCAGATCCAGGCGCCCAGCTTCGCGGATCAATCGGTGGTGCACGAAAACCTGGACCCTGGCGACGTGCAGCAGATCGCCCGGGTTGCCGCCGAGGCCGGAATGGGAGAGCGAATCTTGCTCAAGACCAGCGGCGACCTGTCTTGCACCTACACCGCAACGATCGATGTGAAGCGACCGGTGCTGGATATCTCGACCTTGCCCGCCGTCGCGGTGCACCACCTTCCCGGTGATGCTGTGCGTTACCTGATGCCGTCCCGTTTCTGCCCTGCCGATCAGTTGCAGAGCTTCGTGGCGGCGGAGTTCGGCCAATATCAAGGGGGCGCCCGGATTGCCGCGATGCGGGACTGGGTCTTTGAGCGGTTTCGATACGTTCCCGGATCCAGCAGCGCGCAGACCACCGCCATTGATACCTTCGTTCAGCGGCGGGGGGTGTGCCGGGATTTTGCCCATGTGCTGATCACACTCGCCCGGGCATCGGCGATCCCGGCTCGTTTTGCCAGTGTTTACGCGCCGGGCGTCACGCCACAGGATTTCCACGCCGTAGCCGAGGTGTTTCTGGACGGGACCTGGCATCTGGTGGATGCAACGGGAATGGCGCGGGCGGATGAAATCGTGCGGACCGGTGTCGGGCTGGATGCCGCAGAGGTTGCCTTCCTCAGCAGCTTCGGGCCGATGACTCTGCGGTCGCAGACCGTCAGTGTCGCTGTTGCGGGCTAAGCAGGTAACCGGCCCGCGAATGGTCCTTTTGAAGCGCCATGATCAGGAGATAGTTATTCTGGTTTAGTGAAACGCGATGCTGTGGCCGCCATGTCATGGTGAGATCATAGATCGCGTCTTATCTGTGATCATGCGGTTGAGATAGGCCAAGCCGCCAAGAGCGCACTGATGCGCGCGGGCAGTTCGCCGTCACATATCAACTCCTCTACGACCCGAAAGGCAGCGCCGCACGTAGACGGGTGACCGCACGCTGCCCGATATCAGAGAAGGAAATCGGATGAATTGGGATCAAGTCGAAGGCAAATGGAAAGAGATGACTGGCAATGTGAAAGCCAAGTGGGGCGATCTGACCGACGATGAGATTGCCGAGATCGACGGCAACCGGCAGGCCCTGGAAGGAAAGATCCAGGCCAAGTACGGCAAGACCAAGGAAGAAGCTCAAAAGGAAGTCGACGACTTCCTGAATGAGCACTGACTGGAAAGGAGCCGCCCAACCGGCGGCTCCGACGTTCCGCATGCGATGCGGCATAACCTCCACGTTTACTGTGAGCCATCCAGTTCAGGATCGTTCAAACGCAGGGACCGTCGTTGCGGATCGCCCGACCCGCCCGCTCCAAATAGCCACTCACCCTTTGCCGATGGACGGTCGGTGGTTGGCAGCAGTTCTCGCGGGCCAAAATTGCAATAGTGGGTAGCATGGCGATCATCGTCGATAATGGCCCAGACCAGTCATTCACCGTCTGGCCAAGATGCTGCGGTCGCAGCCCGCTTTTCGGTCATTCGCTGCAAGCGCAAACTTCAAGCTTTGTCGAACTCACACATCGCGGACGTACCGGAAATTGGCATAGCGCAGGATGCCGCTCCGCAGCTTCCCTGAGCAGACGTTGGCATTTAAGTGCCACTTTTCTTATCGGCGAGCATGTTTTGCATGCTGCCGCATAAGGTCACTTATTGAAATTACGTGCTTCGCAGGTTGATATAATGACCACGTGAACCCGGCGATGGCACTCTACTGCGTCAGGCCCCAGAAGTCCGCTATGTGGCGGGTCGAGGAAATGCCGACTTCCAGCATATACTTGCCTTCTTTTCCAAGGCCTCCGTCTCCTTCGGCACTGATTGGCGTGCCATGGCCCATTCCTTCGATGATGAATTCCTCGATTACGTCTCGCCCGAAGGTGTCGCACCAGACCCGCCGGGGAAAGCTGTCAATCGTCTCCACACGCGTTGGTGGCCCTTCTACTTCGTGGATTTTCTGCCATTGCCGGATGATGGACTCGGCGTTGGAACTGTCGACGGTCTGGTCAGCGTCTCCATGCCATACCGAAATTGTCGGCCAGGGGCCGATGGATTTCGAGGCACTGCGTACAAGCGCACCAAGCTTGCGGTCCGACGGCCCGCCATAGCCTTTCATGCGAAAGAGCGCCTGCATAAAACTGTTCGCGCTGCGGTAGGGCAGCCCGGCGATGATCGCGCCGCCCGCGAACACTTCCGGATAGGTCGCCAGCATCACGGACACCATGGCTCCCCCCGAAGACAGCCCTGTAATGAAGACCCGCGACGGGTCGATGGCATGATCGTCAACGACCTGCGTGATCATCTGCCGGATTGAGAGCGGTTCACCGCCACCACGATGGCTGTCGGCTGGATTGAACCAGTTGAAGCTGCCGATGACGTTGTTGGTATTCCTTTGCCCTGGAAATAAAAGCGCGACCCCGCACTCGTCGGCGAGACTGGACCAGCCTGATCCGACATCGTAACTCTCAGCCGACTGGGTGCTACCATGCAGCACGACTACAAGAGGGCCGTTTTTCGGAAAGTTCTCCGGAATATAGATGCCCGCACTCAGCGAACCGGGGTCGGTTCCGAACTTGCTCAGGACGGTAAGGCGACCCCTGATTTCCAACGTTCTTCGAAAGACATGATCGTTCATAGATTGGGCTCCTTGGCGACACCGGAATGGGCCGATGCCAAGTCAACCTCCCTTCCACAGATAATGCTGCGCCGCAGCAATGCCATGGAGAAACAAACAAATTCTTGTTTACCTGACATCCGTTCCTTCTCGGGACGTGTGAATTCGCGCCGACCTTAATCTTATAACTCCGGTGAATGGGCGGTCAGGTGAACGAGAGCCGCAGCGTTCGACGATATGACCGACGTCAGGTTGGGCCGGTCCATCCGGTGACCAAAAGCAGCAATGCGCGCTTCTTAGTTGTTTTGCCGAGCCGCAGCATTCAGGACTCCAGGCTCTTTCCGGACATCAGATGCAGTGCAGCATCCAGGCGCCGCTCTACCTGTACCTCTACATCGAACGGCGCGATCCGGAACTCAAGCCACCACTTGCGATACTGCGACGCAGCCCGCCATCGCGGACCTTCGCGGCGCGTCCGAATGCTCCGGATGATGGTTGGCGGCTTTGCTGACACGTCCTCGGCCAGAATGCAGCAAAGTCCGGAGCCGCGTCGTTCCGTCGACTGCTTAAACTGTATTGAAATCACGCGCGAGTGGATACTCGTAATCCAGCCCATTGCTGCCGACAATCTGTTGGACTGAACGTTTTTGTTCGACACACCCGGCGGGACTCACGGCCATGCCCGACCCCCGATGCGCACGTCAGGATTTCTTGAGGTCAGGTTGGGCTGAGTCCGATGCTGCGTCAGGGGCCTTGGTTTCCAGTTCCTTCTTTGACTGTTCAGCAGGTTTGGATTTCAGCAGGGCCGCGGCTCTGGTCGTCAGGTCTTTGAAAGACACGATCATTTTCCTTTTTGGGTTTTCCGCTGCAACTCAGCACCTCGATCAGGCCCGAGTTTTCGCTAGCGGCTAGCAAGTATGTGGGGATTGAAAGGGCAACTTACCATGCCGCATCACCAGACATGTGAGCGAATAGGGTGTAGTGTTGGGCTTCGGCGCGATCATACCGAATTCATACCAGCACCAGACGCGGACGTTTTGCGCCATTTCTGATCGTCTCGGGCACGATGTATTTTTGAAGCAAAACTTTTGCCACGTCGGAGGTGGTCATGGCACGCATCAGTGCACTGTAGTTCACGTCCAACTGGATCTCATTTCCGACGGGCAAGCTGGATTTACCTGTATCGATGACGGTGTGATCGCTCGTCGCCCCGAGATATGTAGTCCCCGTGGGAAATCTCAAACCACTTGTATCCGTATCTTGCTGCCCGATGGCAAGGATGGACCGGGTTGTGCTGTGGTCTTCCTCCACCAAACGGGGCGTCCCAAGCGCTGGCGCTACCGGAATGACTGGCCGTGACCTCGGCTTGGATTGAGTTTCGATCACTTCAGCGAAAAGCGTGACCGCATCCACGTGAAGGCCTTCTATCGGTTGTCTTGAAACCGGTTCGATCCCCAATAGGATCGCCTCACCCAATCGCAGATTGTTGATCCGACCCGTTGTCGTGTGGCCCAGCGCCCAACGTAAATTGGCCGAGCTGCCTCCAGAGACCAGTTCAAGATAGGGGCCGCATACGCCTTCGACGTTGTTTGCCATGCGAGAAAGCATCTTCATGTCGTCTGCCGTTGGTGCCACGTCGCCCATACAGGCGAAATTGGCTCCAAGCCCCTTGAGTGCGACACCCGGCGTCTCGGCGACCCTGGAGGCGACGTTTTCAACGTTCTCGGGCAGGATGCCATCGCGCAGATCCCCCATTTCGACCATCAGGATGACATTGTGCACTCTGCCCAGTTGCCGCGCGGCAGCGGCGAGACTGAGGATCGTGTCCAACTCGGTGTTGTAGCTGGCATCACAATGTCGGACGACCTGCTCAATGTCGCATTGCATCGGTGCACGGATCATCGAGAGCGGACATGCAATCCCAGCTTCGCGCATGCGCTTGACGTTGCTGACGCGAGCATCTGCAAGGCCAATGGCGCCGCCTTCCAGCATGGCGCGCGCAATGTCAGGGTGGCCACACACGGCTTTAGTAACGCCCGTCACACTTATCCCGCGTTTGGCGAGACGTCTGACAAGAAACCGCGTGTTCGCCGTGATCTTGCTCAGATCGATCTCCATGCGCGGCGCGGTCATTGTGCAGCCACAAGAGGCGCTGGCCGCAGCCGTGGAAAGGCGGAGAGAACCATATCGATCAGATGTGCCGCCGGTCGGGTAAGCGCGTCCGTGACAGGTAGATCCAAGTCGCGTGAAAAGGCTTCGATGGTCGTATCCACGTCGGCTTCCGTCATCCTCTCGTGATTGATCGTCATGCCAATGACGCGTGTGTCCGCAAACGCTTCGATCAGCGCGATTTCGGCCCGCGGGTCGGGCATCGGCATGGCCGGAAAGTCGCAGCGGTGGGCACGTTTGGGCGCGTGCTGGAGGATGACCGCCTGGGGCTGGCTGCCCCGCAGGATGAAGGCCGATGTGCAAAAGGCCGGGTGGCTGAGCGCGCCCTGCCCTTCGATCAGGATAACGTCCGGGTCTTCGCCCTGTGATGCCGCCACGATCATGCGCTCAAGCTCGCCACAGCAGAATTGCGGCGGCACCGCATCCATGGCCACGCCGTACTTGGCGCCTTGCATCAGACCGGTCTGGCCCGTTCCAACTAGGATTGTTCGGATCCCCTCAGCGTTCAGGGCAGCTGCCAAAACGGTGGCCGTCGTGCGCTTGCCGATCGCGCAGTCCGTTCCCAGAACGGCGATGCGGATCGCCTTCACCGCGGCGACGCTGCCGTCGAACAGGCGCATGTCCTTGCTTGGCCGGGGTTTGCGGATATCGCGGATTGTCACATTGGCCGCGTGTGCCGCCGCCGAGATTTCGGGATCATCGCCAAGATATTCGTGCAGACCGCTGACGATGTTCATGCCGAGCGCGATGGCGTCCAGCACCACTTCCCGATCGCCGCGCGACAGCTTACCGGTCGAGGGCGCCATTCCGTAGATCAGCGTGGCGGGGATTTGCGCCGCCAGCTCAATCGAGGCATCGAGAGTTTCGAGAATGGGGATGCCGTTATCCACGCCGTCCAGCACCTTGCCGCTGTCGCGCCCATCGAGCGTGCCGTCAATCACCGAAAGAATGCGGTAGGCCTGCGAATGCCGGACCAGACCATTTGCCGTCTTGCCGTCGATCTGCCCGAAATTGCCTTCGCAATAAACGACGGCCGTCGGCACTTGCGTGGCGATCGCGTCGTCCGTGTCAGATTGATCGGCGACGGAGACGTGAGGTGGGGCCTGAGGCCCCATGATTGAAAGCCGTGTGGTCGGCGTTTGTGTACTGTCCGATGTCATTGAGTATCCTTTTCATGCGGCAGAGAGCGTGGACGGACCGCACCTGCGTCAGGTGCGCCCGGGCCAGCGAGCCAAGTTTCATTTTGAGTATCGGCCGCTACTCGTTCAGGGCGCAGCGGCCGCTCGAGCGGTGAAAGTTCCGGTTGCATTCCCACCGGTTCCCGGACCGGTCGAGATGCGCATTTTCCGGAAGCTCGATCTGGGTGCAGGCAGTGTCAGAGGCCGCAAATCCGCGATCGCACCGCCATCCCGGCCGATACCTGGCATCGTCGAAATAAGCGTTTTCGGGAATGGCAACTGCCGCGCAGGTGCTGCCTTGCGCGACAAATCCACGTTCGCATGTCCACGGCTGTCCATGGCTGGACCCATTCAGAAAGGCGTTTTCCGGCACCGCGATCGCCGTGCATGTGTCACCGTCTATCTCATAGCCCCGGTCACAGAGCCAAAGCGTGCCGTAGACATTGTCCACAAGATATGCATTTGGCGGCAGGACGATCTCGACGCAGCCGTCGTCGCTCTCCAGGTAACCGCGCAGGCAGTTCCAACTTTGCCCGGATGCATCCAGATATCCGCCCTCGGGAACGAAGACCTCGACACATGTCTCGCCCTCGGCCTCCCTGAAACCATGCGAGCATCGCCACCCAGCGCCGTAAGTCCGGTTTGTCGCGAAAGCATTGACCGGGACGACGACTGGGAGACATAAATCTTCGTCGCGCCGATACGACCGGTCACAATCCCATCCTCCGCCAAAACTTCTGGGTTGGGCGTTTTCGGGGATGGGGGCGGCTTCGGCCTGCGCGTTGGCCTGCAACCCCGTGGCGATGAAACCGCAGACCGCCAGCGCAAGAAGGCGCGGCACGACCGATGCGCCTCTGCACAACGTGGCCTGCAAACGCGCCCGAAAACTCATCGGAGGGCGCTGTAGCAAGGCCAGCATGTCATGATGCATCCAGATCAAGCCCCTCGATGCAGGCCAGTGCCAGATCCCGGTTCGGACCGTCAGCGCCTGGGATGGTGGCCCACCCGGCTTCCATGACCGCATCGCGCTGCCGGAAGCCCGACGCCGCGGTGATCGTTGCA
Organism: uncultured Roseicyclus sp.; assembly: GCA_947491935.1. Lineage (GTDB taxonomy): Bacteria > Pseudomonadota > Alphaproteobacteria > Rhodobacterales > Rhodobacteraceae > Gymnodinialimonas. Next base: position 737,109 of record CANLLF010000002.1, on the reverse strand, counting down.
AGCTGCGCGACCCTGTTCGGGTCCGTCCTCGAAATGTCGAGGCAGACCGGCACCAACGCTGCGATCACCCGATCATCGGCGATCTCCGTGGCCAATTCATTCGCACCCGCCGACGTCATCCAGCCGCCCCAGGAAAATCCGACGATGCCGACAAAGGCTCCGCCAATGAGCGCGCCGTAGATACCGGGTTTCAGCCATTCAGGTGTGTTCATGTCAGGTTCTCCAGCGGGGAAAGCGCCGCTTCGCTATTTCAAGTGGTTTCGCGGGGGTTCTGGTCACACGCGATGGCGTGCTCCAGATCCTCCCTGGTCGTCATGTGTAAGGTTGTGTGACCGGAGCGCCCCCCGCCGCCCTGAACTGTTAGGAAGGTTGCCGTTCTTCGGTACGCCTCAAAGCTGACGCCCTGCAGAAGTTCTTCCTCGACCACAATTTCATATGCGCCGGACGGAAACGGATGTTGATAGCCATCCAACCTGAAGGCATTGTCAAACGTCACCATTGATCTGGTTGAACGCGTCAGCATCCCGAGCCTCCAAGGGTTTGATGGTTTGCCGTGGCCGAACTGCCTTTTGCAGACCGCATCAGAAAAGATGCCCCCTCAAGGCACGGCACTTTGGATCACAATAGAGCCTTCTCCGGGCCCCCACGCTGATCGAAGTTAGCACGCGGCTGTTTCTTTGCTGTCAGTGTCTCCAGGTCAACACCGTGTGTAGATGCCGAGATCGTTGCGTACGCGACCTTTGGCCCCTTGAGCCTGCACGTGACACTGACGGGCAACAGAGCGCCGATCGCAAACCTGTCCGGGTTGATCCGCTGTTGCACTACCCCTCGATACCGGAAAGGAACAACCATGTCCGTATCAGACGTTCTCCACCCGGACGGCTCGGACTACGATCCGTTCCTGTTCGCCGAAGTGGGAGAGGACAAGCGCGGCGCAACCGTAACGGTGGTGTCCGCTCTTGCACGGCTTGGGCTGGACCCTTGGACGGAGGCCCGCGAGCTTGCGCTGCTCTGTCGGGATGCCGCGCATACTCAACTGAAGTCACATCTTTCAAAGGTGGACAGCGTGCCGGCACTTGGCAATGAGAGCGGCAATGTGGCGGCGCGGTTGATCGCGTTGTTGCCCGAGCGCGCGTCGCGCGGCATCGCCGATCCGTCCGCATCGGTAACGTTTGACGGCCGCCGGATCCCAACCCTGTGGATCATCGCGGCCCTCGTCGGCATTGTGGCGATTGTGAGGATTATCTTCCTGGCATAACCGGGCTAATCTGCGTCAGTGCAGCGGCACGGTGCATCCAGCTAGGTGAGATGGCCCCGCCTCAAGTTTGGTGGGCTTTTCTCCGACTACCTCCAGGGCGCGGGATCATGCTGTTCCAGACTTACCGCTTGAATCCGACGCCTCAATCTCTCGGACCGTCCAGGAAAGGACATCTCCATGAGTGAAGAAAACCAAAGCGAAGAGAACCAGACCGTCAAACACATGGCCTCCGTCAAGGCCGCGTGGGACAAGGCGCCCGAAGGCTCAAAGAAGGCTACCGCCCTGAAGCATTACCAGGCCGCCGAAAAGGCCCATGAGGCCGAGAACGACGAAGAGGCCCATAAGGAACTCAAGGAAGCCAGCCGGGCCTTGGTGTAGCCTGTTTGTCTGACACGAATGCAGGGCCGCCCCAAATCAGAGTGCGGGCGGCCGTTTCATGGCAACAGAGGCCGTGCCTGATCCAGATAGGCCGGATCGAAATCGGCAAGCGAAACGAGACGGGCGTAGTCTTCAAACGTCACGACTCCGTTCCGAAACGTGACCAACCCATCTTCCCTGAGTTTCCGCAAAACCCGATTGACGTGAATGGCGCTCAATCCAAGCGCGTCGGCAAGGTGGTACTGCGTGAGCGGGCAGGCATAGCCCGCTTTGCTTCCCATGCCGACCAGGGAGAGCCGCGCCCCGAGTTCCAACAGGAAATGCGCCATGCGCGCGTCTGCATCGCGTCGCCCCAACCCCACCAAATGCTCGACCACCATAGCCTCGTCGCGCGACACCGCCCATAGAATGGCTGTGGCGAGCCTGGGCGTCTCTGCAAAGGCGTGCAGCAGATCGCTTGCCATGACCTCGGCCGCCTCGATTTCGACAATCGGCTCAATGCCATGATCGGATGTGTGCAACAGGACGCTGCGCAGCCCCAGAAAATCCCCGGGTATCTGGAAATCGACGATCTGCCGCGACCCGTCAGGCTGGATCTTGTAGGACACAACCCAACCCGCCGCGAGAATATAGGCCGCCTGCTCGCGCTGTCCTTGATGAACCAGGTCCCGCCCTGCGGCAAAGGACGTCCTTCGCTTATGCAAACGTTCCAGAACGGCCAACTCGGCCTCCGACAACGCAACGAATGCGGCGAGTTTTCGTGCCAGCGGACTGGTTTCAATTGATTTCAACAGCTTCTCTCAAACGGACGAGTTTTCCACCAAAATCGGGGGGCAGAGACTGCCTTCGATTAATCCAGCATATCGAAAACTCTGCGACGATGGCCAAGTTCTTCAGGACTTCACTTGATCGCATTCATCATTGGTAAAGGGAATAACCGAGATGGCAGACCACAGCGACCCTGCGGGCATGGCTGCCCTCTCGATCTGCGAGGCGCTCCTGCTCGCGCTCAATGACTCCAATTTGCTGCCTGAACCCGAGATCGTGGGCGTTCTACGCGATGCGGCGGCGACCCATGAACACGCCAATGAATCGTCAGTCGAACACAAGGCTCATACGGCAGCCGCCAAGCTAATCAACGACATCATCCTTGGCGGTAACCTGTCGCGCCGCTCGTGAGGCAATCTGCCACCCAGTGCCAGCCTGGTCGGTGATGCCGGTCGGTGCCTCAGTCCGGTGACGGATCTGCAAACGCGCTTTCAGCGCGTGCGCTCTTCGGCTTCATTGCACCGGAAACCGGCGGCAAGGATGAATTTCTGCACATCTCCGCACTGGAACGGGCAGGCACCATCAGTCTCGATGACGACCAGAAAGTCACGTTCGACGTAGAAGCCGGACGTGATGGCCGCGAGGCGGCACAGACCGTGCCGAGCGTGGAAGAATTCGTCGAAGCTATCGGCCAGGTTGCCCTGTCAGTTCCGCAACGCGCGATGTTCACGGCGCTGTCGCTGGCCGAAGCCGAGGGGATGAGTGAGACCCGCATGGCAAATGCGGGTGGCTAGAAATCCCAAGCGTCCGCCATAAGATCGTTCGCAAGCGCAGGTCAGTTGATCGTCACATAGATGACCTCGGGGGACGCCTTCGAGCGGCGCTACCAATAGTACGTTCGCCCAATGGACACCGATTGCCGTGAACGTCATATCGGTGCAAGAAGTAATAACTTAAGTGGTTGTGACGCAAAGTCGTTTGAAGCCAGATCGCCCAAAACTCTTCCAGACTTGCCTCATAAGAAAATTTTCAACCCGGCAAAAATCGCAGAAGACAGACACGTTCAGCATTGACCAGTTTCGTACATAGCTGGTTTTACCAGCAGCCTTTCAGAGGTCCGCCATCGGCCCAAAGCGGTCACTCGACCGGGTGCCAGATTGCTGCGTTTGCAGCCCGCTTAGCGGACATTGGCCGCACCGGCGTTGTTCCGCCTTTTTAGATGACCGAAGAGCGGGACTTTGCTGCCGTTCGGCGCAATTGCTCCAAAGACGGCTATAGGTTTCATGGGTCGTTTCGTTGTACTCTACGACCTTGTTCCCGGACTCCCTCTACTTATAGTGCCGATATGGAAAACGAACCTCCAAAGAAACAGAAATCGTCGGTACGAAATCGCGCCGATGCAATCAAAGATTTTCGATGCAAGAACCTTATTGCAGTTATCGAAGACCCCGTTGACATCAAAAACATCGGAACCGTTATTCGAAACGTAAACGCGCTTGGGGTCGAAAAAGCCTATGTCGTTGATCCACGAAAAGCTCTGCCAGAAGATTGGCAGGATATGCGTGAGCGAAAATCGCTGTCATCTACGTCAGTTTCCGCGGTGAAATGGACGTTCGTAAAACGGTTCGACAGTACGGAAGACTGCATGGATCATCTTGAAAGAAAAGGCTTTGTGTCCGTGGTCACTTCTCCGCATGTAAAGGGAAAAACTAACGTCTTCCTTCATGAAGGTGACTTCACCAAGCACACGAAACTTGCTGTTTGGTTTGGCAACGAAAAGCACGGAATTAGTGAAGCTGCGGTCAGCCGCAGTGAAATGTGCGTCGCGGTGCCGATGTTCGGCATGATCGAGAGCCTGAACCTCGGCACAAGTTCAGGCATCGTTCTTTATGAAGTTGCAAAACAGAGACGCGAGTATCTAAGTCAGTACAAGCGCGCCAGACACAAAGGCAAGCGAGCAAAACCTCTCCCAATTGTAATGCCACGCAACGAAGACTAACAGGCGTGCATTTCAACAGGCACACCAGAATAGCGGACGTTCGTCCAATCCGCAGCATTAGTCAAAGTGGGCCCAAGGCGGAGCCCTCGCCCTGGCGCTTGCGCTGGACCGACCCGAAGCTGTGGCCAGCGTGGCGGCCTTCGCGGGGGCACTGCCAGGTGACCTCGCCACACCACAAGCCACCGCGCCGCTGCCAGTTCTCGCAGCGCACGGGCGACTGGATCCCCTGATCTCCGAACAAGACATCGCGCTGACCCGGGCCATGCTTGCCGCGGCCGGGCGGCGGGTCACCCCGTTTGACGAGGGCGTGCCCCACGTCGTTGGAAACGCGGGCCGGCTGCGGCTGCAGATTTGGCTGGCAGACCGTCTGGCGGACTGAGCAAAACGCCGCCCGTGAGGCGGGGCGCTCAACCCGCGGCCCAGCCCTCCACGGTCCGAACCGCCTCGCGCATAAACGAGTTCCCGCCCGAGGCGTCGCCCGCTGCCCGGTTGAGCACCATTGCCGCCATCACGGCGCCCTTGACGAACTCCGCTGCGGAGGCCGGATCGACATCATCCCGCACCGTTCCGGTCGCGCGGCCCCGGATCAACAACGCCGCGACTTCGTCCCTCAGCGTGTCGAAATGCCGGTCGGTCGCTTCGCGGAGTGGGCCGCTGTCGAGCGATACGTTCTCGATGGTAGTGTTGACCATAAGACAGCCCAGGTGCCTCAGCGTCTCGGGGTGCGGCGCGACCATGCCTTCGAGAACCTCGACGATGGCTTGAGGATCGTCACGCTTGCGAAGGACGTCATAGACATAGGTTTCGGTGTCGCCGGAATAGGACGAGAGCGCTTCAAGCATCAGCCCTTCTTTACCGCCGAATTCGGTGCGGATCGCAAAGCGCCCGAGGCCGGTCCCCTCCTCGATGGCGCGAATGCCAAGCCCCTGATAGCCGTGCTTCCAGAACAGATTGCGCACGCGCTCGACAACCTCTGCACGGTCATAACTTTTTGGACGCGCCATCAGAGACCCTCCACAATGTCTTTCAAGCCCATCGCAAGTCCAGTTCCTGCGACGCGATTGCCATGCGCCGGAAAAAGCTGCGTCGGCTGGTCCCGCTCGATCTGCGCGAGCGCCCAGGCCTTGTAGCGCGGCGGATCGCCAAGGCACATTGTGGCAAAGGCTCCCCGCGCCTTGGGCTCCGTGGCGGGCGCGTCGTCCGTGCCCGCCGGCCCCGCGAACGCGTCGCAGACGGCCCACGCGACGCCGTCCGCCGTTTCCGCGCGGAGCCAGACCTCCGGTGCCTTCAGACCCTCGGGAAAGAGAAACGCAGCACCATCGACGAGTGACGGCATCTTTGCTGATGGTCGAACACCCAGACGTTTCTCCAGCCGGTCGCAGGCACCCTCGGGTGCACAGAGCGATGCCTCTGGAAAAGCATCCATCCATGCCGCGATGCCGAGATGATGATAAGGCGACGGCGCGATGATGGCCGCGACCCCGCCGCGCGCACGGGCCGCGTCGACAGCCTCCGAATCGGGCGCAGGGACAGGCGAGTAAAGCGCCAGCGCGCCGTCGGCCAGACGCGCCGCCATCATCCGGGCAGCCCCTCGGCGCGCGGTGAAAAGGTTGGACGATCCGGGCACGAGGCTCAATGGATCAAGGGGTTTGACGGGCAAGGGCAACCTCTTTTGGATTCTGCGTTGACAATCATTTCACTTCATACGTAGTGTTATAGCACTTCACTTGTAGTGATACACAGACTTCACCCTTCCGACCAGAGGAAATCCATGAAACATCTTCTTCTTTCGACCGTGCTCTTGTTCGTGGCAGGGCAGCCCGCCTGGGCTGAAACCCCACGGGAAGCCCATCGCGCAACGCTCGAACGCGCGGACATTGGCGGGCACGGCATTGCCTATCTTGATCTCGGCGACCCTGCCGATCCTGCTGTCATGCTGCTGCACGGTATCCCGACTTCGTCCTACCTCTATCGGGACGTCGCCCCACAGATCGCCGCTGCAGGTTACCGTGTCATCGCGCCTGACCTTCTGGGCCACGGGGCGTCCGACAGGCCGGACGATATGGCCGCCTACGCGACCGACGCCCGCGCCGTGCGGATGTTCGCGCTGGCCGACATGCTCGGGATCGAGAACTTCGCGCTGGTCCTCCACGACGTTGGCGGCATGACCGGGTGGGCCATGGTCGGGCAGGCACCCGAACGGCTGTCAGCGGTCGTCGCGACCAACACGCTGGCCGGTCTCGATGGCGTCACGCCTGCGCCGCTCGTGATGCAGATGATGGCCGGTCAGGTCTCGCCCACGGACGCCTTCGCGGATCTCGATGACCCGGCTGCGGCGCGAGACATGGCGCAGATGTGGATGGATCAGGGCTATTCCGGCCCCGGCACCGCACCCGCCGAGGAGGTCGATGCCTATGGCGCGGATCTTGTGGGTGCAAGCACCGCCTACGCCGCATTTTTCGGCATGGCCGTCCCAGCTTTCATGCAGGGTGGTGAGGCGCTTACCACTGATCTTGCCGCCTATGACGGACCCACCGGCATCATCTTTGGCGAACAGGATGGCTTCTTTGCAGCCGACATCGTGATCGCCGATCTCGCGGCGAAACTCGGCACGAACGCTGGCGATATCACCCGCCTGCCGGAGACTGGACACTTCCTGCAAGCGCAGGCGCCTGCGGCTTACGTCGCCGCCCTCACTGACTTCCTGAACACTAATCTGGAGAACTAACCCATGGCCAAAGTCACCACCCGCCGCAAAATTGATGCCCCCGCGTCCGAGGTCTGGAAAAGCCTCGACGATTACGGCGGCATCGCGAAATGGAACCAAAACCTCGCCGCTTCGCGCATCCTGCCAGGCAGCGCGGAAACCGGCCTCGGCGCGAAGCGCCAGTGCGATCTCAACGCGGACGGCAGCCAATACCTGCGCGAAACCATCAACCAGTACGAGCCGGGGCGGAAACTCGGCCTCATCATCGACGACACGACCATGCCGATGAAAAGCGCGACCTGCCTGTTCGAAGTGCGCGAGTTGGGCCCGAACCGGAGCGAGTTGATCTTCACCATGGACTTCAAGCCGCCCATGGGCCCAATCGGCATGCTGATGCTGCCGATGATGAAACCCATGCTGCGCGGCAAGATGGCCAAGGCGCTGGATGGCAACGCGCGTCACGTCGAAGGCGTGATGGCCTGATCGACCGAAATCTCAATACAGATAGGACTGAAAAAATGACCAAGACATCCGCCTCCGTGAGCCTTGCAACCCACATCGACGCACCGCTCGACGCCGTGCGCGCCGCCGTGCACGATCCGGCCTGGAGCAAATGGGTTCCGTTCCTGAAATCCGACACCTGCGAGGGGGATGCCGCCGGATCGGCGCGCGTTTGCGTCATGGCGCATCCCGACCCGCAGCTTGATGGCTACGAATTGCAGGAGACGATCACCGAGAACGACCGCGATGCGGGGCGCTTCGGCTACGCCATTGCCAACCCGCCGTTCCCGGTGGAGAACCTCGGCGGCACCGTCACCACGGAGCAGACCGACGACGGCGTGCTTGCGATCTGGACGGCACATTTCGACGCCGAGCCAGAAGTGCTGGAGGAGGTCCGGCCGATGATGCTGCACTCCTACCATGCGGCCTTTCAGGGCCTCGAGGCCCACGCGACGGTAGGGTGACTTGATAAGGGGCCAGCATCATCGCTGGCCTCAATCGAGGTCCTCTAGAGAACCTTGTTCCGGCAATCCAAGCAGCCCGATTGCCATACTCTCTATTGTAGACTGATTTCGCTAGAGGATTATCTGAGACTACTCTCCATCACCGCTTACTGGCCGCAAACCTCCCAAGACTTAGATGTCGGCTCGTGGCGCATTGCCGCTATTTGAGCAGAGCGCAGCATTCGGGAGGTATGGGCTCAAACCCGACCTCGGAGGCAGCGCAGCAATCCCGTGATATGCTGCCTGGTCAACGTCGGGTTGTCGTTGTGGAGGGCATGGCGGATCGGAGGATCAGTCATGGAAACACCAAACCTACCTGTCATTCGCGCGCTTCGTCCTGCTTGGAACAAGGGCCGCATCGTCGGACAAAAGCGACCATTGAAACCAAAGCATGTCTGGGCAATCCGAGTTCGACTTGAATTGGCCGAAAACCATCGCGACCTCGCACTGTTCAACATGGCGATCGACAGCAAGCTGCGCGGCTGTGATCTGGTGAAAATGAAAGTCGTCGACGTCATGGCGTCTGGTCAGATCAAAGAACGGGCTTCAGTGCTGCAAAGCAAAACCCAGAAACCTGTTCGCTTCGAGATTTCCGAGGGCACACGCGCTTCAGTCGAGAAATGGATGGAAGATGAGCTTATGGTCGGCTCAGAGTATCTCTGGCCTGGCCGCTTCCACGAGCGCCTGCATATTTCGACACGCCAGTATGCGCGGATTGTCCGCGATTGGGTCACATCAATCGGTCTAGAAGCGAGTGCGTATGGCACGCATTCGATGAGGCGAACAAAGGTGACCCAGATCTACAAGAAGACAGGCAACTTGCGGGCGGTTCAGTTGCTGCTTGGACACACGAAGATGGACAGTACGGTCAGGTACCTGGGCGTCGAGCTGGAGGATGCGCTTGCGATAGCCGAGGCCATTGAAATCTAGCAACTTCGGGTCGCCCTTAAGGGCGGCCCAGAGCTGCCGTTCGCCTCTTGATCGGGCGCTACTATACAGCTTCCCCAAAGCGGATGTCGGAATTTCACGCGGCATTCGGGGCGGTCAATGCGCCAAAACTGACTTTAATATCCTGAGCTAAAAGGGCTGCCTCCCGCTCAAAACAGGATTTCGATGCTCTTTGTGGCCGAGGTGGCCTAAGGCCGTTTCAAGCACTCAACATGCGTCCGCCAGTTCCAGAGACCATATTAGAGAAAGCTCAACCTCGCATCGAAGTGTGTGATGCATTTCCGGACTGTTTTTCATGCCACGCGAACCGGGCCTGTTGGTACGACGTTCTTCTTGGTCGCTAATTCGAGATCTTCTCCGTCATGGCCGACCAGGATGCTCATCATAGACTCAAGTGTGAAATAGGCGCGCAGGACGCGGAAGATCAGGTATTCCGGCAAGGCGAGGATGCCTTTAGGGACGCCGTTCAGAAGCGATGCAATCACGGCCATGATCGCAGGTGCGCCGGTTGTGACAGCCACTACGGCTTGCCACACGATGGGGCTGTTGGGGTTGAAAGCGAAGATGCATTCCAACGCACCGTAAATGATTAACGGGACGAGCATCGCGCGTCGGGCGGAATTGACCAGCATGTAGGGCAGGATGATCTTGCCTCTGAGCGAGCCGTTGCCGGAGTAGATCAAGTCCCGGCAGCGCGATGAGATGTGGTAGATCGACCTGAACCAACGCATCCTCTGTTCGCGCATGTGCTCATAGGCCGAAGGTACTTCAGAGATGTAGCGGATCTTGGGATCGACCACGGAATGGTAGCCAAGCTCTCCGATCCGCAGGGACACATCGGTGTCTTCGCCGTTCATCCCCTCCACGAAGCCGCCGAGGTAGCGCGGGTGTTCGGTGCGGTAGACCACGAACATGCCGGGAATGCCGACCACCCCATTCACCGCGCCCATGGCGACGGAATAAAAGCCGTGTTTGACTAGAACCTCCAGAAGCCGGGCGCGGTCGAAGAGCGCGCCACCGGGCGGCACCGGGACGCCGCCGACAACGCCGACGGCGGGGTTCGTAAAGTAGGGCATGGCGCGGGTGAGGTTGTCTTGCCCAACCAACGTGTCGGCATCAACGCGCACCAGGAATTCGGTCTCTGCCGCATCGAGGCCCGCGTTCAAGGCATTGGATTTGCCGGGTTTTGGAACGTTGATCACGCGACCCAAGGCTGCCTCGCAGGAGGCGAGCGTAGCATTTGCGATCTTTTCGGTAGCGTCGGTGGAGTTGTTGTTCATGATTAGGATGTGCACCTCACCGCCGTAATGGGCGGCGGCGCGATCCATGGCCCGGATCGTGTTTTCGATGATGTATTCCTCGTTATGGGCGGGCACTATGATCGATACGGGTGGATTGAACTTGGGAGTCTTTGCCGTTTTCACGTCCCAGATGGCGAGGGCGTAGAGCTGCGCGAAAAGGACCGGGAGAACGAGGAACACGCCCGGCCCGATGCCGCCCAGAAGGGTCCAGCTGCGCAGGCGTTCGACCATTTCAAGCTGCAACGATGTGACCCAGATCGACGTTGCGATGGCGATGGCGATGGTGACAAGCAGCCGGATGATCGCACGTCGGTTGCTGACGGGGCGGTGTTCAACCGGGATGCGCACGGGCATCAGACCACGTTCCAGCAATTTCCACGAGTAGATGCAAAAGCCCAGAAGACCGGATGCGATAGCGCTGAAATGCAAGGAGAAGGCCAGATCGAAGGCCATATAGCCCGCCAGGTTCGCCAGATCGAAGATGGCGCAGATCAAGGCGAAGGTCAGCACCATGTCGAGGCCGAAGAGGAGTTTGCCTTTCCAGTCGGCCGAGGAAAAGGCCGCGACGCTGATATAGAAGGCGATTAGAAAGATGCGGATCGCGATGGAGTGCCGCCCCTCGTAAGGGGAGAATACGAGGTCGCGGTTGGGGAAGATCGCCGCCCCGGTGGGGGAGTTGACGGCCAGCAGAAGAGCGACGGCGATTAAGGTAAACAGGGCCAGCATGGCAGGGCCACGCCATTGCGGGATGAAGCCTGCGAACCGTTTGGGGGCGCTGTCGACGGAGATGAAGGCGATCTTGTCGCGGTTGTCTTCTGCCTCGCTCATGCCGCGTCCTCCGGCATATGCACGAGGAGGGAAACGGCTTGTATCTCTTGCCCCGCGAACGCTGCGGCGGGTTGTGCCGAGAGCGCCCCAAGTTCATCGCGGAAGACGAGCCAATGGCTTTCGCTCACCGCGATCCGCGCCCCGCGGGGAAGAATTGTTACCGTTGCGTTATCCTGTGCTGCGTTGATGGGCGTATGGGGCAGGAGGGCCGCGAGAAGATCTGCGGCGACGTTTGCCTCAGCAGTATTAAGCGTTCGTGGCGTCGACACAGTGACATCGGCGGTCAAGGCGAGGCTGAGTGCGCGGACGGGATCATCGAAAAGCATGTTGGAGGGCACGATCTGCGTCTCTGGCAGGATTTCGGCGAGGAGTTCAGGACCATCGTTGCATTCGCCTTCCCGCAGGAAAGCGGAGGTCAGGGTGATCTCAATCGTATGGGCGGGGCCAGGGGCGGCGGGGATCGCGATGCGCGCGCCGATCCGCGTCTGGTCGGCGGTGCCGGTGAAATGGCTGAGAAGGCGACCATTTTGCGTGACCGTGACCTGCCAATCCGCGCCCTGGGGGTGGGCAGGCACAAGCATGGCGAGGTCCAAAACGCTGGGCCGGTTCGCGTTTTCCGCCCGCGTGAAATCATAGCGCAGACGCCACGTGTGGCTGTGCTGGAAGCGGCGGAGGCCTAACAGACCGCCCTCGGGCGCCATCGCGTCGGACCATGCGTATTGCGGGCGGGACACGCCTGCGGCGGTGGGATCAATGGCAGCCTGCGCCTCTTGAGCATTTAGGCCCATCTCCGGGACGATTATGGCGTTCGTTCCAAGGCGGATTGCGCTGACCGCGTGGATCAGCGTGTCGGTTGTGCCTGTCCATTCCAGTCGCACCTGATCGCCCCACCCCGCGACGCGGTCGCGCGGGGTTTCAAGCGGTGCGTCGAGGGATAGGAAAACAGCGCTGGTCGTCTCGATCTCGACCACAGCCTCAACGGAGTGATCGTTGGTGCAGACGAGGTTGGCACCCGTCCCCTGCAGCGAGAAAGAGACGACCAGCTGCGCCCGTGCGATATCGGCTGGGGTCAGCTCGATCCGTACGGCGCGCACCGCCTCACCTGGATGCAGCAACACCTCAGCCCGGCGGGTATTGTCGATGGAGATGCGCAGCACCCCCTCGACCCCGTCCAACACTTGCGATGTCGCATCGATTTGGAGGTATCCAGATGTCGGGCGTGCGTCGATTGGCATATGAAACACAGCGCCCTGATAGGCGGGAAATCCAGAAAGAACGAGCGGCGCGGAGGCGTCCGCCCGCAAGATGATGGCCTGATCCGCACCCCGTTGGGCTTCGGCGGCCATGGGCGTTTCAAAGCGCAGCTGCGGCCCGTCCATTAGGGTCCGCGCGGCGCGAAAGCTTTGGCCGACCATCTCGGATCGCGCCAGCAGGAGGGCCAAACCTGCAAGTAGAAATGCCAATAGCCCGATGCCAATCAGTCTCATCGTCCTTGCCTTTCTGCAAAAGGCCCGAGCGCGGTTGAGCGTTGGCCAGCCTCACCTCCACGCGGGGCTGACCGGTGCTCAATTCCGGGTCAGGCAGCGACCTTTTCGGGGGTGACGACGCCGGGGCGCTGGTTTTCCGTCCAGGTGGAGACACATGGGATCATGTGCATGATGCAGCGATCCGCGTATTTGGAGGCGATCTCCTGCGTCTCTTCCATCAGGCCATAGGCCAGGGTGACCGGTTCAAGCCCGAGATCGATGAACGACGCGTTCGACACGCGCAGGCCATTCTCGGCAGCCTCGTTGCGAGGATTGTCGACCATCGCGATCTGGGCGCCGGTGTTGGCCGCGACCAGTTGGGCGAGCGAGCACACCGTGTGCGTCTCGGTCATCTGGTTCATGATCTTGACCTTGCCGTCCTTGGCCGGCGGATTGTCGACCGCTAGGGCGATGCATTTCACCGTGTCCTTGACGTGAATGAACGCGCGGGTTTGGCCGCCTGTCCCATGGACGGTCAGCGGGTGGCCAACGGCGGCCTGCATCAGGAAGCGGTTGAGCACGGTGCCGTAGTCACCATCGTAGTCGAACCGGTTGATCAGGCGCTCATCCAGACGGGTCTCATCGGTTTGCGTGCCCCAGACGATGCCCTGGTGCAGGTCGGTGATCCGCAGGCGGTCGTTCTTGGCGTAGAATTGGAACAGCAGCTGATCCATCGATTTGGTCATGTGATACACGCTGCCCGGGTTGGTCGGGTAAAGGATGTCACGCTGGAAGATCTGCTTGTCGTCGCCGGGGATGAAGACGCGCAGATACCCTTCGGGGATTTCCATCCCGTCATCGTCGTAGCCGTAGACACCCATGGTTCCGAGGTGGATCATGTGCGGGTCGAGGCCCAGTTCGATCACGGCGGCCAGCAGGTTGTGGGTGGCCGAGATATTGTTGTCGACGGTGTAGCGCTTTTCCTCGATGCCCTTCATGGAATAGGGCGCGGCGCGCTGTTCGCCGAAGTGGATGATCGTGTCGGGCTTGAGCGCGGCCAGAAGGCCCGTCAGGCGATCAAATTCACGGGCCACGTCGATGCATTCGAAGTTGATCATCAGGCCGGTGACGTCGTGCCAGGCCTCAAGCCGTTCTTCCACGGTTGCAATCGGTGTCAGGCTGTCGGCGCCCATTTTCTTGTCGATCCAGCGGCGCGAGAGGTTATCGACGATGGTGACGTTGTGACCCAGTTTCGACAGGTGCAGGGCCGTGGGCCAGCCACAGAAACCATCGCCACCGATTACCAGAATTTCCTTTGTCATAGTCTTTGTCCTTTGGTCAGGTGGGCCGCCTCCGTGGACGTGCCCTCGTTTCGATGACCAAGGATTTACGGACATTTTTTTCGATTTGTGCGCTCCGAGGGATAGGAAACCGGGGAGATAGAAGGGGGCATCTATCCATTGGGATATGTGCGCTAGCCGGTCGGATCGGTCTGCCGAAGTCGATCGGTCAGATCCTTGCGGCCGGCAGAGATCGCCCCGCACAGGGCCGCCACCGCCTGTCGGTTCATGGTGGCGCCGTCCAGCGCATCAATCTGCGCGACGAGGGATTTCAACCCCAAGAGTGCGGCCCCGCCCCGCATCTTGTGCAAGATCGCGGCAACATCGCCTTCGGGCGAAGACAGCAAGTCCAGTTGCGATTCACTTTCCGCAAAGAACGCATCGGCCGTCGCTTTGACCTTTTGCGGCCCGAGTACGTCGATCAAATCAACGACTACCTCGGCGTCCAGTCCGGCAGGTAAGGCCGTTTGTGCATCTGCCGATACGACGTCATGCAAAGCAGAGAACCGGATGGGCTTAGTGAAGAAGCCGTCCATGCCCGCCCGGATGGCGCGGTCGCGGTATTCTTCGCGTCCATGGGCCGTGAGCCCGACGATGCGGGTTCTTTGGTTCGGCCCGACCTCCGCCCTGATCCGCCGCGCGGTTTCGATGCCATCCATGACAGGCATCGAGACATCCATGATGATCAGGTCGAAAGCGGTTTTTTGTGCTTGTTGCAAACCATCCAGCCCATCGGAGGCCTCTGTCACGCTGTGTCCAAGCCGGTCCAGCATGTCACTCAGGACCGAGCGGTTGATGGCGTTGTCCTCGACAACCAGAATGCGTTTTGCTTGGGCCGTTTCCGCCGGCCTTTCATCGGCAACCTCGGTCGATGCTGCCTCGGCCACGGCTTCTGCGCGGGTCAAGGGGATACGCAGTGTGAAGACGCTGCCTTGGCCAATGGTCGATTGCACCGACAGCTCACCGCCCATCAACCGCGCCACTTTGCGCGAGATCGACAATCCCAGCCCATCGCCGCGCGCCTGGCGGCCTTCGGAATGCGCCAGTGCGACGAAATCTTCGAACACGTCTTCCATCCGGTCTTCGGGGATCCCGCGACCGGTATCTGAGACGGTGATTGTCGCATTGGTGAGGTCAGCGCCGTGGATGCCGGAAACGGACACCACGATCTGGCCATCCTCCGTGAATTTGATGGCGTTGCCGATGAGGTTCGTCAGGATCTGGCCGATGCGCGCGCCGTCCCCGTCAAAGATCCGGTCCATGCCGGGGTCGAAGTCCAGCGACAGTGACAGGCCCTTCTCCTGCGCCAGCGGGGTGAGCACGTCGCAAACACTTTCAATCGCAGGCCGCATCTCGAACGGTTGTGGCGACAGCTGCATCGACCCCATTTCGATCCGCGTGATGTCGAGCGCCTCGTTCACATGTTCCAGCAGGATTTCGCCCGAGGCAGAGGCGACGCGCATGTACCGGTCCTGCTGCTTTGTCAGGCGGGTTTGCCGCATCAGGTCGAGTACGCCGAGGATACCGTTCAGGGGCGTGCGCATTTCATGGCTCATCACGGCCAGGAACTGCGACTTCGCACGGTCCATGGCTTCGGCCTTGTCGCGCGCGTCGATCAGCTTCTGCTCGTTGATCTTCCGCTGCGAAATGTCGCGCAGATAGGCAATAAAGAGCTCTCCATTGGCGCTTTCAACGGAGGTGATGTTGAGTTCCACCGGGAATTCCTCACCCGATTTGCGCAGGGCCGAAAGCTCCACCCGCCCGGCATCGACGACATGGGGTTCATGGGTTGCCAGATAACGCTCCATCCCGGCGGCGTGCGCTTTGCGGTGCTGGTGGGGGATGATGGTTGAATCCATTTTCTGCCCGATGATCTTTTCCCGCGACCACCCGAAAATCCGCTCTGCCGAGGCGTTGAATTCGATAATTTCGCCAGCCTCATTCGCTGTGACGATTGCGTCGAGCGATGCCGTAACGGTCGAGGCAAGCCGTGAGCTGGAGTTCAGCAGTTCCGTATCTCGCTGATCCGCGCGCCTCAGCATGCGATCCAGCACAACCAGCACGGCTGAGAGGCCGAGGATAACGGCAATCGCGATGGCACCTGTCACGGCGAGTTGGCGTGCAAAGCCGGCACGGCGCGCCGATGCGCGGTCCGTTCCAGCCTCGAGCCCCAAAAGAACAAGGTCGCGGATATCCGGGCGGATGTCGCGGGTCAGATCGCGCAGGGCGATTATGTCGTTCTCTGACAGGCCTGAGTCGGCATCCAGCACCGCGATCATATCGTCCTGATATGCGTTCACCCGAGCCAGAAGATCTGCGGCGTCACTGGGAAACAGATCGCGTGCCTCGCCCCGCCCGACGATCAACAGGCGGCTGAGCGCGATGTCAGCCCGCAGGCGCACCGCATCGACATCGGGGGAGGGGTCGTTGATGGCCTCGCTCAAGGTCGCGCTGAGGTTGGCGATTTCGGTTTCGACCTGAAGGATGGTCCATTGCAGATTGTCAGCATCCGCCGTGGAGAGGCCCCGCAACTCCCGCAACAGATTGCCGCCCAACACGCCCAACAGGACGATCAGCAGCGGCACGACGATCAGCACGCCAATGCGTCTGCGGCCCTTTTTGTCGGTCACGGCGCGCCTTTCATTTGCTCCGGCCCGACCAATACCGCTGACAAGGTGTCATTCCAACACTTCGATCCGGTCCAGTTGCCAGATGCTTTGCGCATAGACCTCTTCCGTCTGGTAAGCCGCATCGCTGTCATACGGAAAAACTATCCAGAACGGGCCCTTGTCGCGCACAGACATTGGCGCGCCGTCCATTCGCGTGGCGATGATCGGATAGGTCGCGCCGCTTTCGGGTGCGGGCATTTCAATGGCGTAGTCATTCAATGCTGTCAGCGTCAGGTCCGCACCCTCGGCACCGGCGGCATCCAGAACGCTTGTCAGGGATGGCCCGGTGAACGTCACTTCGCCTTCCGTCCAGATGGTCGTGGTGGTGATCGTGACCTGATCCAGCGCATCCAGATCCGCGAGAGAGAGCGACAACTGCTCGCCACCTTCCGGCGTGATCTGAAGGGCGGTCGGATCCTGCGCAATCGCGGGGCATGTCATCGAAATCGCCAGAAGGGCTGCACAGACGAAGGAGCGAAGCATGTCAGATACCTTTTGCATCACGTGGTTGCCGCGACCTTTAACACTGTGCTCAGGCCCGCATCGTACGGGGATTGGGATAGGTGTATATACTTTGGTATAGGTCTGCCTCGCCCGGGCCACATTTTCCCCCTAGGCACTTGCGACAACTTCGGAAAAGACTGCGCTATGCCAAATATTCTTGTTGCTGACGATCATGACCTAGTGCGTGACACCATTGCGGCCTACCTGGGCCAGCAGGACGATTTTCACGTGGAAACTGCGGACAGATTGGCCGAGGCGCGCGCGCTTTTGGAAGGCGTCATACCGTTCGATCTGGCCATCCTCGATTACAATATGCCGGGGATGGATGGCCTTGAGGGGATGGAAAGCGTCATCAAGGGCTATCCCCATATCAAGGTGGTCTTGATGTCTGGCGTGGCCAAGCCCGATGTCGCGCGCGAGGCGATGGCACGCGGGGCTAACGGCTTCCTCCCGAAATCCGCGACCGCGAAATCAATGGTGAATGCGATCCGGTTTGTTCTGGCGGGAGAGCAATATTTCCCCTTTGATCTCGCCGAGGCGAAACCCGAAACGCCAGAGAGTTTCAAGGGGCTGTCCGCCCGAGAAATGGAGACGTTGGAGTTTCTGAGCCGCGGCGTGTCCAATAAGGAAATCGCGCGGGCCCTCAATCTGGCGGAAGTAACGATCAAGCTTCATGTAAAGAACATTCTCGCGAAACTGGGCGTGAGCAACCGGACGCAAGCGGCTTTGCTGGCCAAGGAACATGACTTGTTCTGAGCGGCCGCAGTTGCCGTTAGTGCTACGCGTATCTTTTGTCGATGTTTGTGCTTTCAGTTGCCGCAAAAGGTCAAACCTTTCACGAGGGCATGATTCAACAATGAAAAGGCCTCTTTGCGATGTGTGGATGGCCGCGCATCGGTCGGCTTTTATGCAATTTCGTCAACTGCATGGATTCATCGGCGATCGATTGTCAAAATTGGGCGAATGTCTGCTTTAGTTGGTAAGCCGACGACACTATTCAGGTGCAGCGAAGGTCCGCTTCCCGCCCACCCTGCCCATCGCGCGCTTGCCACCCGGCTGCTCAAAGCTCGAGCCAGTAACGTGTGTATCGGCGTTCGCCGGTGCGAGTCAGGGCTCCAACGTCGACAAGCTCTTGTAGGTCCCTGGTTGCCGTTGCCCGCGATGTTCCGGAAATCGAAATGTAGTTTTGCGCGCTCAGGCCACCTTTGAACCCGTCGGGCCCTTCCCGGAACATTCGCTCGATTACCTTAGCCTGCCTCTCATTCAACGCGTCGCGATGCCGGTCGTAGAAATGTGCCTTGGCAATGAAGAAACACACGCGGTCGAGCGTCACCTGCTGCGCTTCCAGAACGGCCTCTGCAAACCAGACCAGCCAAGGCGTGACATCCAGCGTCTTCTGGTGCCGCTCAAGCTGATCGTAGTAGTCCTTCCGCTTTCGCTCGATGGTGAAGGCGAGCGCGATCAGGCTTGGTTGCCCAATGTTCTGAGCCAGAGATTTCTCGGCGAGGGCCCGACCCAGGCGACCATTCCCGTCTTCGAATGGATGGATACTTTCGAAGTAGAGATGGCTGAGGCCGGCGCGCGTCAACGCTGGCAGAGGCTTTTCCGCATCCGGACCTGTCCGGTTGAACCAGTCGACATACCTTTCCATCTCATCCGGAACCCGCGCAGATGACGGGGCCTCAAAATGTACGACCGGGCGATCAACACGACCCGAGACGATCTGCATGGCATCTTCGTGCTGCCGATAGGACCCGATGGCCTCGAGCCGTTTATCGAAAGACAGGAGCATTTCGTGCCACCGAAAGAGTGTTTCGTGCTCGAGGGGCTCGGCATAGGTCGAGTACACGTCAACCATCATCTCAGCCACACCTTGCTCTCGGGGTTTGTTCGGATAGGTGTCCGGTTCCAATCCGAGGTGTCGGCGAAGAGAGGATTGCACACTGCGCCGATCCAGCATCTCGCCCTCAATGGCGCTGGTTTTCATGGCCTCATCGCTTAGCAGGTCGATGCGGAGTTGATCACGTTCTGCCGAATTGACATGCTGAACGGCACCCAGGACTTCGCCTGATGACAGAAGGAACCGCTGCTCGAGGGATGCAAGCACTGCTTTGTCATACCGGAAATCCGGCCAACCGAGCATCTGCCAGTTCCATGCCATGAGTTATAGAACTCCTTTCTATAACTCACATGTAGATCATTCTTGAGCTATAGAGGTCAATTCTATGCCTCATAGGGCGCAACGAAATGATGCTCTCTGGTGCCTGTGGACCGCAGGTCCATAATTCTTGTCGCCAAATTGAGAGGCTGAGCTCCGGCGATGGGCAGGTGAGGGCGCGAGGATGAGCAAAGCCAAGGTCGGAAACCATGGTAGAAGGCATACTTGGCGAGCCTCGACCCATCCACGAATAAAACCGTCCGACCTGTCGCTCATCGTGGCCGCTAAAGACTTCACGATTTGTCCGTTAGCTTCGCCACGATTTGTCCGATTGAGACAAAACTATGTAACTCCAAACCCCGCATCCTCCAACTGCTCTCGGTCGGGCAGGTCCTGCAGCGACTCCAGATCGAAGGAGACAAGAAACTGCTGGGTCGTCACGTAAGTATACGGCGCCCCACGCTGTGGCGACCGAGGCCCCGTCCCGATCAGGCCACGGGCATGCAAGCGCCCGATGAGATCGCGGCTGATCTCCTTGCCGAAGATATCCTTGAGCCCATCCCGCGTAATCGGCTGATGGTAGGCGATGGCGGCGAGAACGGCGACATCGTATTCGCGCAGATCGACATCCTGGTCGCCAAGATCCGCCGCGGTCCGGATCGCCGCCGCATAGGCCGGCCGAGTCCGCAGCGTCCAACCGCCGGCCACCCTTGCCACTTCGAAGGATCGTCCTTCGAGATCCGCCATAAGATCGTCGACCAGGAGGTCAACCGAGACCCCCTGCCCCACCACGCGCGCAAGGTCCTCGCGCGACACGAGTGACGCTGAGGCAAAGAGAACCGCCTCAATCCGGCGCATCCATTCGCGCCAGCGCAGATCGGCTGGCAGCTCCTTCAGCTCCCGGTCCAGCACCTGATCTGCGTGATCCTTGGCCATTGCTTAGATCCCGTAAAGCCGGAACGTGTCGCGGCCAGTCAACTCGCGGACCGCCCCGAGCTCAACCAGTCGGTCGCAGAACCGGCGTGCCGCACGATCAGACCGGAGGGATGCTAGCGCCGCCGGCGCAACCGTATCCCGGCTCAGGAACAGCGCCACCGCCTCGTCGGCGCCCTTCGCCCGCAAATTCGGGGCCACGGCCATCAAGCGCGCCGCGCGACGGGTCAGATCGGCGGCCGCCCGCGTCGCCTCGATCGCTGCCGTTACAATTGCCCGATGACAGGCCAGCTGCAGCGCCTCGGCCGTCTTCCGCAGATCAGCGCGTTTCAGGCCAAGCGCCAGAAGCGGGTTTAGGTGGGTCCAGCCAAGCACCTGCGACAAAGCCGCCTCAGCCAGGATCAGCGCTGCAGCATGATCGCGCGGCCGATCCTCCAGAACCGCCTGCAACACGGCCGCAGCACGCCGGACCGGCGCCCCTTGCCCCGCGTCCAGCCAGGTTGCGATCTGCTCCGCCTCGACCTCTGGCAAGGCCCGATGCAGCGCTTTGACAGACACTGGTCGCTCTATTGCGCGCCGCCAGCACTGGTAGACCTCGCCCGCCGGACCGGGACTGTCGCCGGGCTGCAGGAACGCCACAGCATCGCGCAGCTCCGCGGCCCTTTCCGGACGTCCCTGGTGCGCCACACAGGCCTCCGCAGCCCACAATGCCAGCCGCGCCCTCAGCAAGGTCTGGGGGACGTCGTCCCGGCTCAGCACCAGATGCAGGTGGCCAAGTGTAGCACCGGACAAAAACGCCACATCTTCAAGGGTTTCAGTTCGTGTAGAGGTGACCCAGGACGGCATCCGGGATACTATCTCGTGGTCGTCGGTGAAGCTCTGGTGGGCGTATGTCATGCCACAAGACTATCCTGCGGCGGCGCTTTCGTCCACAATATGATGTATAAACCGCCCCACCCTGCGGCCCTCCGTTATGTCCAATAAGTTTGCCTTTTTGGACGTCTTCTATGCGGTGGCCCGCGCCTGAAAACCAACTCGACCAGAGCAGAACTTCGGTTTCCGACGCATTCGAATTGAAGGTTGGTTGTCGGCTCGGAGAGCTCATGATCTCGGACCGATTGTTGCCTCTCGCTTACTACGCAAATTGCCAAATTGGATGCGGCGTCCTATTGCCAATGGTGTTTCGCAGGTGGGACACTTCTTTCAGAAAGCTGCGGAAGACTGCGGGAACTTCAATTGTCCCACCGCCTCCTAACTGTCTGTTTCATAATCCTTTCCACCCTCCCCTACGGGCTGCCATTTATCCCCGATTTACACCAATAGATTGCGCTCTCGCCAAACCTACCCCGGCAACGCGGCACTGTCGCGGTATGTGTTGCCAATGTGGGGGTCGGCCCCGGCGCGGGTGTGAAGCGGCCCCAACGCGTGCTCAAGATGCTGGCCGATGGGCCATTGGCTCTTACGCGGCCAACGGTGAGGCGGGAGGCCATCGTTTGCCGCGAGACAAACAGGATCAGCGTATCGGACGGGATGCGATCATTGGTTGTGCGGCAAGAAAACCTTCGCGTTTGCAGCGGAGGAGGGAGGCCACCAACATTCACATTCGCGCCTAGGCCACGCGCGTCCCGGCGCACCACACGGCTTGCAGAACCGGAACTGTGTTCATCGGCCTAAAGCGGATCACGTCGGCGCGCTTGCCAAGGGCCAACACACCCCGATCTGTCAGGCCCGCGGCGCGGGCGGGCGTGGATGTGACCGTCGCCATCGCCCGTGCCATGTCTCCCCAGATCTCCCCAAGATGTACCGCGGCGTACAGCGGCGCGGAGGGCACATAGTCCGACGACAGGATATCCAGAAGTCCCGCCTGCGCCAGATCTTCGGCCGCGACATTCCCGGAATGGGACGCGCCGCGGATCAGGTTTGGCGCTCCCATCATGACGGCGATGCCGTGGGATCTGCACGCCTCGGCCGCCGCGCGGGTCGTTGGAAACTCCGCAAGTGCGATTCCATATCCAGCCGAACGCGCCACATGATCGGGTGTCGTGTCATCATGGCTCGCCAGAGCCGCGCCGAACCGTGCCGCGGCAGCAACCGCCGCGGCCTCATGGACATCGCGAACCTTCGTTCCAAGGGCCTGCCGGGTTGCCACATGTTCTTCGAAGCTCTGGTGGCTCAGGCCATGTTTGCCCTTCATATAGATCTCGTATTGTCCGATATCCGCAAATTGCCGCTGCCCGGGCGTGTGATCCATCAACGAGACGATCCCGACGCGGTCCTCTTCCCCAAACTGCGCCAGTTCATCGATCAAGGAATGTGAGCAGATCTCGGCTCGCAGATGCAGGTGGTGGCTGATCTTCAGGGCACCGCGCGCCCGGATCGCCCGGACCTCATCGGCGAGATCACGGGCATAGCGCATCCACCCGACGCTTCCCTTCCCTTCGATCGAGCCGACTCGGATCGCGTCGAAAACGGTCGTGATCCCGCAAGAGGCAAGCTCGGCGTCATGGGCGATCAGCGCGGCGGCATGGGGCCAGTGAACCGCCGGGCGCGGGCGGATATGCCGCTCCAGATTGTCGGTGTGCAGCTCCACCAGGCCCGGCGCCACGATGTCACCAAAGCAATCCACCGCGCCCTTGGGAACAGACGCATCTTCGGCAATCTCAACGATCCGGTCGCCCGCCATCGTGATCCGCCCCCGCATCTCGCCCTCGGGCAGGATCAGTCGGGCATTGGCAAGTGTGATCGGCTGGGGCATCACGGCGGCATCTTCAGGCATCGGGACCTCGGACATGGATGAATTCAAGCGATACGGCCTCTACGTGGTGCCCGAAGGCCCGTTCTTCGATGCGGGCTCGTCCTGGCTTGGATGGGACAGCATGGCCGGCGTCGCCGTTGCCCATCCCGTTGTGGCCAACCTGCCCGAGCCGCCCGACGCCCTGACCGCCACACCTGGAAAATACGGCTTCCACGGCACGATCAAACCGCCGTTTTACCTCGCCCCGGGCACGACGGTCCCGGCGCTCGATAGAGCCGCGCGCGCCTTCTGCGCTGGCCGCGCGCCGGTCGTTGTCCCTGCGCTGAAGGTCTGTCGGATGGATGGCTTCGTGGCCCTGAAGCCATCCGAGTGGTCGGACGCATTGGCGGATCTGGCGGGAGCCGCGGTCGCCGCCCTCGACGCGTTCCGCGCCCCCCCCTCGGACGCGGAACTGGCCCGCCGCCGCAAGGCTGGCCTGACCAATCGGCAAGACAAGATGTTGCAAACTTGGGGCTACCCCTATGTGATGGAGGAATTCCGCTTTCATATGACGTTGACGGGCCGCACCGATAACGTCGAAGCCGTGCGCGCCGCATTGGCCGTGCATTTCGCGCCGATCCTGCCCGAACCCTTCGTGATCGATAGTCTTGCGTTGATGGGCGAAGCCGTGGATGGGGCGTTTCACGTCGTGCATCGCTACGCCCTGTCCGGATAAAGCGCCGCGAGGGCGGCTTCGACGCTGTCCTCTAGAGCGCCGGAATTATCGATGGTCAACGTGGTCAGACTCCCCGGCATTTCGGGGTCAGGCCGGGCCAGACGGCGGTTGACATCGTGGCCGGTCGCACGGCCCCGGCGGGACAGGCGGCGCGCGCGCGTCTCAGGTTTTGCCGTTACGTGCAGTACGATCAGATCGTTGAATTCCTCCGCTGCCGCACTCAACATAGCCCGCGACAGATTGGCCAAAGCGTCCCGCCCGCCCTGCAAGACATGATGGACCACGGTCGGTATCCCGTATGACAACCCATGGGCCGTCCAATGCAGGGCAAACGCGCCCTGCGCGGCGCGGGTGGCAAAGACCTGTTCCGAGACGGCGTCGAACAGCTCACCACCTGATCCGGCGGCGCGGGTGATGACCCGTTGCACGCGATGCAGATCAGGCCGCGCCGCACACACCCCGTCCATCACGCTGTCCTTGCCGGCACCTGATGGGCCGACCACGGCGATGAACCGCCCCGGTTTCATGTGGTCACTCGTGCTGAGATGCATTCAGCGCGGATCATGAATAAACTCCAAATGCGTGCCACCGGATTTGCGCATCATGACATGCACCTTCGGCCCCTGGCCCAACGGCTCCGGATTGAATTGCGCCACATCGCCGGGACGGGCGACGACCCACTCGAGCAGCGCGTGAAACACGGTCTCATCCGGCACTTTCTGCGCCGTGTGATTGTGGCCGATATGGGCATGGCGATGGAAACCGCGCAGCTGCCAAGGGATCAGCTTACCGTGGTCGTCGGTCGCGTAAGCTGCCGGATTAACCGGGTTGCGGCCAAACACGACGCCACTCAAGCTTTCCCCTACAAAGCCCTGCGACGCCTCCAGATCGGCGCTCTCCACTGTCCGCTGTGAACGAGGTGATTTGGATTTCGACATCTTGCCAAGTTGTCCATTTATTTATACAACTATACAAATACGTAACGTTTCCCGGTCGGTCGGCGCAAGCCCTATTCGGCGAAGGAGGGCATCTCATGGGCCGTGCTGCACTCTGGACCGCGATCCAGGACACTCTGTCCGACGAAATCGCCCAAGGCCATTATGCTCCCGGTGATCGCCTGCCGACCGAGGCCCAACTGTCCGACCGCTTCGGAGTGAACCGCCACACGATCCGACGGGCTCTCGCCGTCCTGGCCGAGCGGGGGATAGTGCATGCCCGGCGCGGCGCGGGCGTCTTCGTAATGCACGTTCCAACTTCCTACCCGATCGGGCGTCGCGTTCGATTCCACCAGAACCTTCTGGCCGCCGGACACGTTCCCGAGAAACGCATCCTGCATCTCGAAACCCGCGCCGCGAACGAACGCGAAAGCACGGCGTTGCAGCTTGAGCGACCGGCGCAAGTGCATATCTACGAGGGGATCAGCTTGTCCGACGGCGTGTCTCTCGCCTTTTTTCAGTCCGTTTTTCCGGCACGACGCTTCCCGGATCTGCTGGACCAGCTGCGCGACACACAATCCGTCACCGCAGCCTTCGCCGCCCATGACGTGACCGACTATACAAGGGCCTCAACCGAGATCACGGCAAAGGTTGCGTCCAGAACGCAAGCTGGCCTCCTGGGCGTGAAGCCCGGCAGTCCGATCTTACGGACGATCGGCATCAACGTGGATGGCGCGGGGACACCCGTCGAGTACGGACGCTCGTGGTTCGCCGCAGATCGGGTGACGCTGACCCTCGGGGCCGAACCCGATGAGCCGGCGGATTGACAACAGGTCAGCCTCGGTCTGCCACGTGATCGCGGATCATGTTCTTGTAGAGTTCGCGGATCCGAGCGGTCACCGGGCGATCGCCCCGTCCGATGCGTTTTCCGTCAATCTCAGCCACCGGGGTTTGCGCCCCGAAGGTCCCGGTCAAGAACGCCTCATCCGCGCTATACGCTTCATAAAGCGAATAGTTCTTCTCGAAGATCGGAATGCCATCCGAGCGGCACAGATCGATCACTTTCTGCCGTGTGACGCCGTTCATGCAGTAATCCCCGGTCGAGGTCCAAACCGCACCTTTCCGGACAACGAAGAAGTTGCACGCATTGGTCGTGTTGACGAAACCATGGGGGTCGAGCATCAGCCCTTCGTCGGCGCCCGCCTGTTCCGCCTGCAGGCACGCAATCACGCAATTCAGCTTGGAATGGCTGTTGTATTTCGCATCCTGGCTCATCGGCAAGCCGCGCACTTGTGGCACCGTAGCCAGCCGTATGCCTGCCGATTGCAGCCGGTCCACCGGCTTGGAATGCTCCATGATAATCACCAGCGTGGGACCCGACCGGCTTAAGGCCGGGTGCTGGAACGGGCGTACCTTCACGCCCCGCGTCAGCATCAGGCGGCAATGGACATCCGTCACCATCCCGTTGGCCTGCCGGGTCATCTCCAGCGCCTCGGCGATGCCCGCCCGGTCCATCCCGACATCCAGGCTCACCGCCTTGCAGCTGTCGAAAAACCGATCCATGTGCTCGTCAAAAAAGGCCCAGACACCATCGTAAAGGCGCATCCCCTCCCACATGCCGTCCCCCAGCATGAAGCCGCTGTCATAGACGGACACCTTGGCTTCATCCCGGTGATAAAGCGTTCCGTTCACGTAAATCTGGATATCGGCGTTGCGCGGATCTTCCAGCGCGTCATGGGTGGTCTTGTGATCTGTCGGCATCTGGTCCCTCGGGCAACAATTTCCCCGACGCTGCCACGGGCCACGCCAAATGTCTCGCCCCGATCTAGCCGTTGGCAAAGCGCCGGGCGAGCGCGGGGATATCGACCGTCGCCCCGAGGCGCGCCGCCAGCAGGTAAAGCCCGCCGATCTTGCGTTGCAGAAACAGGGTATCGGCGGGCGGGATGTGCCACAGATCGCGCTCCTGCCCGATCACCTGACCGCGCGCGCGGAGGTCTTCGGCAAGGCGGTTGGTCGCAAAGTCGAACGCATCGGGCCCGCGCAAGGCCGCAAGGCCCATATCGGCCATATCCAGAATGGCTTGGCGGTGCGCCGGTGACAGGCCGGGTTTGATAAACCCGATTTCCTCCAGCGCAGCGTAAATGGCGCCATGATCTCCAGCCAGACCAGCGCGCATCAGGTTGAGGTGCTGATCGGCAAGATCGCCGGGGATCTCTCGCGACGCGCCGAAATCCAGCAGGACGATCTGCTCCGTTTCCGCGCGCCATCGGTAATTGGCGAAATTCGGATCCGTCTGCATCACGCGAAACTCGAATAGTTCGCGCAGGCACAGTTCGATCAGCGCGCTGACGGCACGGTCGCGAATGGCCGCATCCGCCTCCGCCAAAGCCTCGATCGGGGCGGAGGGTTCGAACGACATCGCCAGCACATCCTGCGTGGATAGGTCTTCGCGGTGGATAGGCACGACAAACCGGGGATCACCGGCCAGAAGCGCGCGGAACCGGGCGAGGTATCGGCCCTCGCGCCCGTAATCGGCCTCCTCATGAAGTTGCCGGCGCGCCTCCGCCATTAGCGGAGCAATATCCAACTCGGCGGGCCAGAGACCCGACCATCTGATCAATCCCGCTGCGTTGTCGAGATCACTGTCGATGGAAGCCCGCACACCGGGATATTGCACTTTCAAAGCCAGCCGCATGCCATCCTTGGATTGCGCACGATGCACCTGTCCGATTGAGGCCGCAGCCATCGGGCGCGTATCGAAGCTTTTGAACTGCTTGCGGAACTCCGGGCCGTAGGACGCCGCCAAGACAGTCTTGAGTTGTTGCGGCGGCATCGCATCCGCGTCAGCGCGCAGGCGCCCGAGGATCTGCGCCAGTTCGGGGGGCAGCACGTCGCCGGTTTCCATCGACAGAAGCTGACCAAGCTTCATTGCCGCCCCACGCATTTCCGCCAAACGGTTGGCGATGCGGGTGATATTGCCAGGCGTCAGCAGGATTGCCGCCATATCCGCGGGTTCCCCGAGGATCGCCGCCCGGGCCCGGCCTGCTGCCGC
The DNA here is from genome assembly GCA_947491935.1 of uncultured Roseicyclus sp. GTDB lineage: Bacteria > Pseudomonadota > Alphaproteobacteria > Rhodobacterales > Rhodobacteraceae > Gymnodinialimonas. The sequence continues at coordinate 709,391 of CANLLF010000002.1, read as the reverse complement.
TCGCCCGGCCAGACCCGTCGCCAAGCCGCCCAGCCGCGTGAACCGCGCGAGGCGGCCGGTCGGCACCGCGCGGGGCGGCGCATCGTCAGAGGAGATCGGATCGGTCATGGCTCAAGGTGTGGTTGCGGCGCTCAAGCCGTGACATAGGGCCCAACACACCGTCGCACAGCGCAAAGCATTCTAGTGAAGGCCGGCCTGGCTGTGAACCACGTACCGCCCCCGGCCCGCATGTTTGGCCTGATAGAGTGCGGCATCCACATCGGCCATCAGCTCATTCATCGTCGGACGTTGCGAATATTGCGTGGTCATCACGATGCCGATACTGGCCGACACCGCACATTCAACCCCTTCGAAGGCAATGGGCGCCTCGATCCGTTGAATAAGGCGCTGCGCGATGCGACCGGCCACCTCCTCCCCAACCGTCGGTCGCAGCAGGACAAGGAATTCGTCCCCCCCAATCCGGGCTGGAAAATCGTTTCGGCGCAATTCGCGCGACAAGATGGCACCGACATTCATCAACACCGCGTCGCCCGCCGCATGGCCGTGGGTGTCGTTGACCTCCTTGAACAGATCAAGGTCGAGATGAAGCAACGTGAAATCCTGGTTCTTGTCAGACAGCAGCCGTTCCAGTTCATCGTCCATGGCGCGCCGGTTCGACAGCCCGGTCAAAACATCGGTGCGCGCCTGGTGCTGCGCCGCCGCATGGGCCGATTGCAGCCGCTCGGACAGACGTGTTGAGAGCCGGGTCGTGGAGGTATTGGCCTCGTGCAAATAAAGGAGTTCAACGGTCTGATCACACGGCGAAAAATCATGCAGCGTCAGCGAGAATTCGGCGACGGCCCGCGCGAAAGACAGACCAAGCGAGATATCCATGATTGCACCACCCCCATCGTTGATCGGAAGGAGGACACCGCGCAATTGCAGATCCGGCGCCGATTTCAACGCGAGGGACAGACGGGATCCCGCCTGTTGCATCAAGGCCTTTACATCATCGACACCCTGGGGGCGACGGATCTCCACGTGTTCGAAGATCGAAGGGGTCCCTGATCCATCCCAACCGAGCATCTTACGGATCGTCGGTCCGGCATGGCGGATCTGCCCCCGCGGATCGATCGACAGATGCATGGGCATTAGCCGGTCGAGAACGGCGATCGGCAACCGAAGCTCGGGGCGCGGCGGCGGCGAATGCATCGTCATGATGTCATTTCCGCGAGTTGAAAGCTGCGCCCTTCGGCGTGGCGGGTATCGTGAACCTCGATCTCGAGGCATTCCGCGCCGTCGCGCACGCCGGCCAGTTTGAGCGTGGCGAGGCTTCCGTAATCATCTGCCATCGCCCGGAGCGCGCCAAACAGAATCGGGCCAATGCCCGGCAACTTCCAATGGGCGCTGAGCCGATAGGTATTGGCGCCAAGTTCGGTGACCTCGATCTCGGGCATTTCGATGGCGGGCATGGCCATCCGCCCCCGATCGGCCAATTCATCCAGGGACAGAATGAAATCCTGAAAACTGGCGCCGCCGAACCGCAACAACCGCCGCAGCGGATCCAGCGGCGGATGGGTAATCAGAAACGTGCCCAGATCCTCCAAAAGCGCGATGGGTGATTGATGCATCGTCTGACACGCCGCGGTGAAGCAATCCATCGTGTGGGCATCATCGTAGGTCAGCATTGATTCGAAATCGTCGAACGGCAATTTGGCCAGATTGCGGACCTCGACCCAGACATCATTGCCGTAGGTCGCCACCAGAAAACTCTGCAGCGCGCGATTGATCATACCGTGCATTGCCGGTCCGTCCCTCACCTCGAATGCGCATGACGCGCCGTCAGAGCGGACGCTACGGAAAAGAAGTAAACAAACCCTTGTCCGCAAAGCGGATTTGCGGCTCAGAAATCCGTAGGTGCGCCGCCTTCGGCCTTTCGGCGCGCCACGAAGTCGGCCAACTCATCGCGAATGGCCGCATCCATGGGCGGTGCTTCGAAGTCCGCCAGGATCGACTTGTAGGTCTTGTGGGCGCGCTCCGCAGTCCACACGGCACCATCCAGACGCCACGACTCAAAGTTCCGCCAATCCGACAGAAATGGGCCATAGAATGCGTCCTGGTAGCGGTCCTGGGTGTGCTGGCAGCCGAAGAAATGGCCTCCTGGGCCAACCTCCCTGATCGCATCGATGGCCAGATCATCGTCCGACACGCCGAGGATCTGCGGCTCGAAATACCGCTGAATCTGCTGGAGTATCTCACAATCCATCACGAATTTCTCGGGGCTCGCGATCAGCCCCCCCTCCAGCCAACCGGCGGCGTGGTAGATCATGTTTGCGCCGGCCTGCACGCCCGACCAGAGCGAATTGGAGGTCTCCCACATCGCCTGACCATCGGGCACATTGGCGGCACACACGCCCGAGGCGCGCATCGGGAGGCCATAGAACCGCGCCATCTGGCCGGTCATCTGGGTGGCGCGCATGTATTCCGGTGTACCGAAGGCGGGCGCGCCGGATTTCATGTCCACGTTGGAGGTGAACGTGCCAATCGCTACCGGGCAACCCGGGGCGATCCACTGCAAGAGTGCGATCGCGGCCAAGCCCTCTGCAATCGACAGCGCCACGGCACCCGACAGCGTCACCGGCGCCATGGCCCCGGCCAAGGTGAACGGCGTCACCACCACCGGCTGGCCCCGCCGCGCCAAGCGCATCGCCCCGTCCAGCATCGGGAAATCGTGCTTCAGCGGGCTGACCGAATTGATGTTGGTGTACATCCGGGGGCTGGCATCGAATTCCTCATGGCTCAGACCACCGGCGATCCGCACCATCTCCATCACGTCATCGACCCGTTCCGCTCCCAGCGAATAGGCGTGCGCGACCTTGTCCGTCAGCGTCAGCTTTTCGTAGAGGCAATCGAGGTGACGCACGCTTGCATGCACGTCAATGGGCTCCACCGGATAGCCGCCTGCAAAATGGATGCAGTTGAAATACTGGGTCAGCTTGATGAATTCGATGTAAGTTTTCATGTCACCCGGGCGCTTGCCGCGCTCCAGGTCCCACGCGTTGGGCGGCGATGAAACATTGCCGAACAACATGTATTTTCCGCCCAGGATCAGCTTTCTGTCGGGGTTGCGCGGCGTAATCGTGAACGTCGCAGGCGCGCGCGCCACCATCTCTTCCACGAAGGCCGGATCGAAGAACACGGTCGGCCCCTCGACCCTGCAGCCCGCCTCTTTCAGGTGGCCAATCGCCTCGTCATTCAGGAACTCGATCCCGATCTCCGACAGAATGCGCATCGCACCGCGGTGAAGCGCTTGCACGCCCTCTTCGTCCAGCGGTTCGGTCGGGCGATCATTGTTGACGGGCAAGCGCCACGGCGTTTGCTCGATGGCGTGGGCCGACGCGCGTGCCGTGGTGGCCGCGCGTCCTCCGGCCCGACGCCTGCGGGGGGCCGCGGCGGGGACGGTCGACTCCGTCGCGGTCTCGGCGGTGGTCTCGGGGGCGGAATCTGTCATGGCGGCACGGGCCTTTTGGCAAATTGGGCAATCGGTATTTGGCTTTTACCCTCGCCCACCCGCGGCCCCAAAAGGGTGCCGGAATGCGACGCCGAAGCGTCGCATTTGGGGATCACACTGTTGTCAGGCCTCGGCAGGCCGATCCAGCCAATCGGACAGCGCCGCGATATCCGGCAAGACGGCATCGGCATGGGGGGCAAGATCCTCGGCATGGGCCACACCCGTCAGCACCGCCACACAGGTAAAGCCCGCAGCACGGCCAGCATGCATATCGTGGGTCGCGTCGCCCACCATCACCAGCCGCTCGGACGGAAGTGCCACGGCCGAGGCGAAGGCGTTGCACATCCCCGGCGCCGGTTTCGCGCCATGCCCGCTATCCGCCCCGGCGATGAAGTCGAAGCAATCCAAGACACCCGCTGTGCTCAGATGGGTGCGGGCGGCGGCCTCCAGATCATTGGTGGCCAGCCCGATCTTCAGCCCGCGCGCCTGCAAATCTGTGAAAGTTGGGCGCAAGGCCACGGCGGGAACCAGCGGCACGCGCTCCGCCGTCTCTTCCAGCACGTTGATCACGTCACCCGGGTCACGGTGGCTCAGAACCGACGTAAACGCATCGGCCACCTCGTCGGCGGTGCCCGCGATCATGAAACTGCCCCGGCGCACCAGCCCTGTGGTCAGATCAACCTCCAGCGCATCGGCCAATCGGGTCGCCAGCGCCCCGTCACCGGCGGCAAAATGAGCGATGATATCCACCACCCAGCGCCCCCAGGTGCCTTGAAAGTCGAAAAGGACGCCATCCTTGTCGAATAGAATACCCGCAACATCCCGGCGCGCCATGCTCATGTCCAATTCGGCAGGCTACCGCCGGGCAGGACGGCGCGGATCTGCGCGAAGTCATTGGCGGGGATGTCGGTGTCCTCGGCTGCCTCCAATACCCAGCGGTCATCCATCAATAAAAAGTCAACGACTGACGCAAGGAAATCCGCCTCTCCGGCCCGGTTGCGCAAATCATCTTCACCAACCCCCGTCGCCCCCATGAAAACAGGCAGCAATTCGTCGTTGGCCGCAAGCCACGCCAACAGGGTCAGGGCGCGGGCTTCGGCGAATTCTTGCCGCATCATTTTAGTTCACTTTCTTCATAAAGGGTTTGTTAACTAATGCCCGTCAAATTTGGATCAAGCTACTGATGCTCCTTATATACAGCGTCTGGTGACAGGTAGAAATGAGGTACCCATGGCGGGGCGAATTCTAGTCGTAGATGACGTAGCGACAAACCGCATCGTCATGAAAGTGAAGCTCGCAGCCGCGTGCTACACGGTCGACCAGGCCGAGAATGGGGCTTCCGCCCTTGCCGCGGCCCGGGAGACGCGGCCTGACCTGATCCTTCTCGACGTCATGATGCCCGATATGAGCGGGCTGGACGTGTGCCGCGCCCTCAAACGGGACCCGGCCACAGCCAGTATTCCGGTCGTGCTGATCACCGCCCTGTCGGACCGTGACGCGAAGATGGAGGGGCTTGAGGCGGGCGCCGACGATTTCCTGACCAAGCCGGTGGAAGAGGTCACGCTGCTGGCACGCGTCCGGTCGCTTTTGCGGGCGCAGGACGGTGTGCGGGAATTACAGATGCGCGACGATACCGTGTCGGCCTTCGGCTTCGCGGAAGCCGCCTCGGGCTTCGAGGGCAAGGATCGCCCGGGCCAGATCGCGCTTGTGGCCCCCGGCCCGCGCGGCGCGGTGCTTTGGAAATCCGCCATCGATGACAGGCTGCGCGCCCAGGTGCGCATCATCCCGCGCGAAACCGCGCTGTCCGAAGCCACGTCGGACGCGTCCGAGGCGCCCGATGTCTTTGTGATCTCCGCGGATCTGGCGCAACGCAATGAAGGCCTTCGCCTGCTGTCGGATCTGCGCTCGCGGCCCGGCACACGCCATGCGGCCACGGTGATGATCCTGCCCGAAGGCGATAGCGAACGGGCTGCCATCGCGCTGGATCTGGGTGCAAGTGATGTGCTGCACGATCCGTTCGATGCCAAAGAACTGGCAATCCGGATTGGTGTGCAACTTGACCGCAAGCGCCAATCCGACCGGATGCGTGCAGGTGTGCGCGCCGGACTTGAAGCTGCGATTACCGATCCACTCACGGGACTCCACAATCGTCGCTACGCGCTCCATCGGATGGAGCAGATGATCGAACGCAACGGCGCCGATCTCGCTGTCATGATGATCGATCTCGATTTCTTCAAGACGATCAACGATCAATACGGCCACGCCGCCGGTGATCAGGTCCTGCAACAGGTTGCCCACCGGCTGCGGGCGCAATTGCGGGCCAATGACCTGCTGGCGCGCATCGGCGGCGAGGAATTCCTGGTGGTCCTGTCCGATACGGACCATGCGGGCGCCATCGATTGCGCCGAACGCCTGCGCAATGCTGTGGGCGGCAAGATGTTCAATCTGGCCCGCGACACGCTGCCTGTGAAGGTGACGGCCAGCGTCGGCCTCGCGCTTCCCGGCGATCAGGGCCCGTCGCCCAAGGCCGACATGCTGATCCGGCAAGCCGACGCCGCGCTTTACGGCGCCAAGGCCCATGGCCGCGACCGCGTCAGCCAGGTATCGGTGACCGCGGCCTGAGGCGGGTTCGTCAGCGGCGCGGTCCGCCCAGCCGCCTCATAACGCGGTTCAACCGCTCGGCCAGAGCCGCGCGGGCCTCGGCATCCATCCCCTCGATCTGATCCAGCAGCGCCGTGTGCCCGGCTTCTTGCAGGCTGCCGGCGCTGGCCCGGCTCCGGGCAAGCGCCGCCTCCGCCGCGGCGCGATCAAACGGATCTGCCAGAAGAGCCGCCTGAACCGCGCGCAGCGCGCCGCCGATGGCGCGGCGTTCCTCCCGAAGCGGCGCGCCTTGCACTTCGATCCGATCCCGCAGGGCCGCCCGGTCATCGCGCGACAACGCCACGGCAAAGGGCCCAAGCCCCAACGTCCGCAGGGCCGGTGACCCGCCGTCATGCCTGTCCCGCCCCAGAACGGCGCCGCCGATCACTCCGATAATCGCCACGTTCAGCGCCAGTGACAGCGCCAGCGCGATCTTTACGGCCGTGCCGCTGCGCTTCGGCGCTTCGTTCCCTTCAGACATCGTCGCCCTCCGTCCACAATTCGCCCAGATCCGGGGTGATCGCGTAGCTCGTTTCCCCGAAACTCAGCGTGTCGCCCCCAAGCCACAGATCAATCTCATCGGGCGCGTAGAACCCTACGGCCAAGCCCATCACGCCGGCAGCCACAATACCCGACGCGGCGCCCCAGCCGCCAATCGCCCCCAACGCCCCGGCCAGCCATAAGCGACGGGTGGGCACCACAACACGCGGCTTGGTCTGAGCGGCCTGAACCTCCGCTGCATCGGCCAGCACGCGGGCCAACAGGTCAGGGCCCGGCCGATCGGCTCGGGCCTCGGCGATCAGCGCATCGAAGGCGTCATCATCTCTATTCGTCGCCATATCCCAAGGCCTCCTTCTGACCAGAAAGCGCTGCCTTCAACGCTCGTTTTCCGCGGGCCGTCAAGCTTTCAACCGCTTCCACTCCGACGCCGAGCACCTCGGCAATCTCGGGGTTCGATAAATCCTCGATGTGACGCAGCACCACTGCCTGCCGCTGACGATCCGGCAATGTGGCAAGGGCTGCATCCAGCGCGTCGAGCCGTCCGGCCTGCATGAGCCGCGCCTCCGCGCCCGGCGCGTCATCGGCGAAATCGTCATCCCCCAGCTCAACCGAGCGGCCCGATCGGCGCAGGCGATCGATCGTGAGATTGGCCACCACCTTGTGCAGCCATGTCGAGGGCTTGGCCGCACCGTCGGTGCGCCAGTCCGGTGCCGCGCGCCAAAGGCGCAACATCGCTTCCTGCGCCACGTCTTCGGCCTCGGACCGATCCCCCAGAACCCGTGCAGCGTGGCGGAAGGCCCGCGGCAACAGGCGTTCGGACAAAACGCGTGCAGCCCCCGGGTCGCCATTGGCGAAGAGGACCATCAGGGCCCCGTCCTCCAGCGCCCCAAGCTCTGCGTCTCCTTGCACCATGCGCCCTGCTTACCCCGTGGCCGTTTCGTTGGAAATGGGCGGTGCACCCTGTCGCACCGCCCAAATCACGTCTCAGCCGCGATGCCCACCGTGGCGGCGACCCATCCGCTCGATGAACCGGGCAACGCCGTCGTCGAACTCGGCTTGCGTGACCGACCCGTCGCCATCCGCGTCGAGACGATTGAAAATCCGCTCGGGGTCCGGGCCACGGCGGCCACGTCCGTTCTCGCGGGCCTCTTCCATCTCGGCCAGGGTCAGTTGACCGTCGCCATCGGCATCGGCGCGCTCCAGCATCCGGTCGACACGGGCTTCAACCCCGGCCTGCCCCTGCGCGATCAGTTCGGCGCGGGTCAGGGTTCCGTCGCCATTGGCATCGGCGCGGGCAAAGCGGCTTGCGCCTGCGGCCTCCATCTCCTCAAGCGTCACCGCGCCGCTGCCGTCGGCGTCGAGTTCCTCGAAGATGAAGCGCGGACCCTGGCCGGGGCCGTCCTGCGCCATGGCAGGTGCGGCCAGGGCGGCAGGGATCATCAGGGCAAGAATGCTAGCTTTCCAGAAAGACATGCGAATAACTCCTCTTGTTCGTGTCTGATGGGTCTCACGGGCCAGGGCGCGGGTTCCGTCGAAAAAAATGCATGGCTGCCCTGCACGGTCGGCCCGCGCGCCAAGGTCGCGGGCCTTGGGCCTTTACCTGCCGGCCCGTCGGGCCCATCTTCCGCCTATGGAAACCGACACCCCCGATATGTATGCGCCCGCCCCGCCCGAACGCGCGACCTGGCCCGCGATTGCCAAGGGCCTGCGCCACCGCTGCCCCAATTGCGGCGAAGGCGCGCTCTACGAACGCTATCTCAAACTGCGCACGGAATGCCCGGCCTGCGGCGAGGATCTGAGCCATGCGCGGGCCGATGACGGCCCCGCCTATCTGTCGATCCTTGTGACCGCGAAGATCATGGGCACGCTCCAACTGGTGACCTATGAGCAGCTACAGCCCGAGCCCTGGGTGATGGCCGTCACGTTCTCGGTCGGGGTGACTGTGATGGCGCTGGCGCTGCTACCTCGGTTCAAGGGGCTGATCGTGGGCGTGCAATGGGCCAAACGGATGCACGGCTTTTGAACGAGACCGTCCCGATCCGTGACGCGGCCACGGTGATCGTGCTGCGTGATGCGGACACGACGACGCCCCGCGTGCTGATGGGTCAACGCGGCAAGGGGGCCGTCTTCATGCCCTCCAAATTCGTCTTCCCCGGCGGGGCGGTGGATGCGGCGGACGCAACCATCCCGCTGGCCCGCCCGCCGGCCCCTGCCTGCCACGCGCGGTTGGCGGAGGATGGCGGACAGCCCGAGGCGTTGATGGCCGCGGCGGTGCGCGAACTTTGGGAGGAAACCGGGCTGCTTCTGGGGCGCAAGGATGCGAAATCCGCCACGATCGACGCGCCCCGCGGCTGGCGCGGCTATCTTGCCACCGGCCATCTGCCCGACGGGGCCGCGCTGGAATACGTGTTCCGCGCCATCACGCCGCCCGGCCGCCCGCGCCGCTTCGATGCACGCTTTTTCCTGGTGGATGCCGGGGCGCTGGCCTCGGACGCCGATGATTTCTCGGGCGCGGAAGATGAGTTGAGCCATCTGCAATGGATCCCGCTGAGCAAGGTGCGCGGGTTTGACATGCCGTTCATCACCGAGGTGGTTCTGGCCGAACTGGCCGCGCGGATCGACGGCCGCGCCGCGCCGGGTGTGCCGTTTTTCGACAACGCCACCGATGTAAGCCGCTTTCGCCGCTTGTGACCCTGGCAGAGGTATGTCGCCGACGTCGTCGTCGACCGGCTGGGGGGTTCACCCCCCAGACCCCCAGGGTATTTTGAACCAATGGAAGAGGTGGCTAGCCCGAGAGCCCGGCCCAGAGGACGAGGGTTAAAGAGACGATGATCAGAGCGATGCCGGTGACTTCGCTGCGTGACGTCTGTTCCCGCAGCCAGAAGGCGGAGAAGAGGAAGGTGAAGACCAACTCGATCTGACCAAGCGCCTTGACGTAGGCCGCCGTTTGAAGCGCGAAAGCCGTGAACCAGCCGAGCGAGCCGAGCATGGAGGTGAGGCCCGTCAGGCTGGAGATGCGCCACGAGGCGATCACACGCCCGATTTCGCCCGGTTCGCGGAGCGCGAGCCAGAGGCCGAGGCTGAGCGATTGCACAAGGGTCGCCGTCAGAAGGGCCGTTGCGGCCCGAAGCGGCGCGTCACCGCCATCGAGCGCCAGCGTCGCGCCCCGGTAACAGACGGCAGAAACGCCGAAAAGCAGGCCGGAGGCCAGCCCGTAGCCCGACGCCGCATTGAAAATGCGCGCGGTCCAGGGCAATCCGTCTTCCTGTGGAGGGTCCGACAGGACCAGCACGCCGACAAATCCGATGGCGATGGCGACGAGAACCGGGGGCGAGACCGCCTCGCCCAGAACCACAAGGCCGATCAGGGCCGTCAGGATCACCTCGGATTTCTTCAGCGTGATGCCGACGTAGAAGTGCCGCCGCGCAAAGAGCGCCACAACGCAGGCGGTGGCCAGCATCTGCGCCAGCGCACCTGTCACCGCGTATCCCCAATAGCCCGATCCGGCCTCCGGCACCGGCCAATCCTGACCCGAGGTGGATTTGTAGACCACCAGGGCCAGCGCGACCAACGGCGTGGCAAAAACGAAGCGCGCCCAGGTGGCGCCGCCCGTTGACAGGCTGGTGACCTTCAGGTGGCGCTGCAGCAGGAACCGCAGGTTCTGCATGAAGGCGGCGAAGATGGTGGCGACGACCCAGAATGGCATAACGCCCCAATGCGCCCGACGCGCACCGATGCCAAGCTATTTCTGCGGGTAAAGCGGGTGCGGCACCGGATCTTTGGCACGCAGAAGGTGGCGCCGGAAAATCTGGGCGTAACTGGCGTAGCGATAGCCATCGTTGCGGCGCAGATATTTGCGCGGATCTTTGAAATAGACCTGCGGCAGGCGGTACCAGGGCAGCTTGGGATGCATGTGATGGACGACATGCAGGTTGTTGTTGAGGAAGAGGAAGGCCAGCGGTCCGCGATCCTCGATGATAACGGTGCGGCCGCGGGCGCGGGCATGGGCCTGATGCTCCAGAAAAGTGCGGATTTTCAAAACGGACAGACCTGCGTAGCAGGCTACGAGGTAGGCCCAGACTGGCAGCGGGGAGGCCGCGACCAGCACCAGAATGGCCGACGACATCAGGACGTGGAGCAACCAGCCGAAAAGAACGGCGCGCTCGCCTGCGCGGATCAGGCGCCAATCGCCGATCATGAACACGGCCTGGGCCAGCAACGGCCCGATCATCATCCGCCCCAACAACGTGTTGTTAACGGCCAGCACCGCGCGCAGCCCGCCCGGCAGGCCGGACCAGACCGCTGGGTCCAGATAATTGCTTTCAGGATCATCATAGGGATCGGTCAGGTTTTCGTCGCGGTGATGGGCGAGGTGCGTATCGCGAAAGCGCAGGTAGGGAATGGCGAGGTTCAGGGAGGCGATCACCAGCGGCTCGCCCCATTTCCGTTGCCCGAACGGGTGGCCGTGCAGGACCTCATGCTGGAGCGAGGCATGCAGCGCAATCACCGGCACCAGGACGGCAATCGCCAGCCCCACACCAAACCCCGGCAAAACCCACAGCGCCAATCCCCACGCCGCATAGCACAGCACGATCAGGCCCAGCGTCGGCCACTCGATCCGCATAACGTCTCCAACATTGTCGATGCTCGGCGCGTCCCCTGCGCCAATATGACAAGGCTATGACAGGTTGATTGTCAGGAGCAGTCAGTGTTTTCTCCACATGAAAACAACAATGCTGAGTATTATCAACAATGCGGGATATAATCGACAAACGGGCCCGTGCATCGCTCTTCAGGGAGCGGCTTCTGACCGCGCTGACTGCATCGGACCTGAGCCGCGCCGGGCTGGCCCGGCAGGTTGGTGTCGACCGCTCCACGATCACCCAGATGCTGGCGGAGGGGGAGACGCGGATGCCCGGGGGCCATGTCGTGGCGGCCAGTGCCCAGGCGCTTGATGTCTCTGCCGACTGGCTCCTGGGGCTGAGCGACCGGCCCGAACAGGCGGGCGCGTTGCTGGATTCTAGCCTGTCGATTTCCGAGACCGGGCGCGCCACCACGCTCGACGATCAGATCTTCGAATGGCAGCAGGAGGCCGAGGGCTACAAGATCCGCCACGTGCCTGCGACCCTGCCTGATGTGTTGAAAACCCCCGATGTCCTGCGCTGGGAATACGCGCCGATCACCCACCGACGGCCGGCCGAGGCGATTGATGCAGCAGCGGAGCGGCTCGATTGGCTCCGCCTGACGCTGAGCGACTACGAGATGGCGTTGCCTGTCCACGAGCTGGACAGCTTCGCCCGGGGGGAGGGGTATTATGCCGGTCTGGACGCGGAGACGCGGCGCCAGCAACTGGATTGGATGATCGAGGTGTATGATCGCCGGTATCCCGGCCTGCGGATGTTCCTGTTCGACGCGCGTGTCGTCTATTCCTCACCCATCACCGTCTTCGGGCCGAAGATGGCGGTGATCTATATGGGGCGGCACTACATCGCCTTTCGCGACCGGGAGCGGGTGCAGACCCTCACCCGGCATTTTGACTGGCTGGTGCGCGAGGCGACGATTTCCGCCCGTGACATCCCGGATTACCTCAAGACCTTGCGTGATCAGGTGCGTTGACCGCCTGCCGCGGCTGCCCGACATGGCGCCCGAACCCATCGGGCAAGGGCAGATGCGCCTGCGCCGCCTTGACCCGGGCAAACCAGCCGCCCACATCGGCCCGCGGCGGGGCGGGGCGGCGCACGCCTAGATCCACATGGAGCAGCAGCTGTTCGCCCGTGGCGCAAAGCCGCTCGCCCACCCAGATCTCCTGCCAGATATGGAGCTTCTTGCCGCCGCCCTCGATCACCCGGCACCGCACCTCCATCCGATCCCCCAGATCCACCTCCGCAAGATGCCGGATATGGGTTTCGACGGTGAAGACGGAGTGGCCCTCGGCCACGCAATCGGCATCCATTCCGGCCCAATGCAGAAGCTGGTCACAGGCATCCGAGAACACGGTCAGGAAATGACTTTCGTTCATATGGCCGTTGTAATCCGCCCAATGGGGCGGCACGGCGCGGGTTGCGGTGATAAGCGGTTCCGGGGCATCCGGGTCGGGCGCGGGCAGCGCATTGGCCGCCTTGGCCACCGCCTTTTCGCCATCCGACAGCCCCCGCTCGGCCAGAAGCCCGCCCAGGATCTCCGCCATCGCGGCCCCGAACGTGGCATGGGCCTCGGCCTCCCAATGAACCCCGTCGATGTCGGAGACGGTCACGTGATCACCTGCCGCCACAAAAGGCACACCCGCTCGCGCGGCCGCCGCGCGCATCTGGTCTTCCAGCCCGGCCTGCCGCGCCTCCGCACCCTCGAACGCATCCACAAGAACACCCGCGGCGCGCACCGGGGCGGGACAGACCAGCACGATCAGCCCCTCGGGCAAGAGCGCCTGCGCCGCTCCCACAACCCGCTCCACCCCGCGCGCGATCTCGAACGCCGTTCCGGGGAAGCGCGGTTTGAGGTCATTGGTGCCCAACATGACGACCACAAGATCAAGCGGAACGTGACTGCCCAGAACGGCGGGCAACACATCAAGCCCGTTGCGATTGCCGCCATCGACGGGATCGTGATGCACACTCGTGCGCCCGGGCAACCCCTCCGCAATAACCGTATGGCCGGGCCCCAATTGGCGGACAAGAATATCGGTCCAGCGCTGCCCGGCCGGATATCGCGTGGATTGCCCAAGCTCCCGAAGCGGGATCGTGCCATGCGTGTTGCTGTCGCCGTAAATCAGGATGTTCGCCATGGTGCCCCCTCGGGGCAGACGGTGGCCAGCGGCACGGGCGGGGTCAAGGCCCCTGAAGCCCGCGCATCACCTCGGCTGCCTGCCGCGCCCATTCGGCATGGACCACAGGACCGGGATGAAACCCGTCGGAGGCCATCAATGCGGGATCGTCCAGCGGACCCACCGGCAGGTGCGCCGCCCCGTGGCGGGCCGCAACGTCTTGCAGGGCGGCATCGAATTGTTCGGCCCGTGCACCCAGAACGTCGCGCAGAGGGCTTGGCAACAAGGGAAAATGCGCAATCGGCGGCAGGCCGGTGACGATGATATCCCGCACCTGTGCCCGCTCCCGCAGCAGGCCAAGCAATGCATCGTAGCGCCGCGTCCAATCCACCAGCCGCACACCGTTTTTCACGTCGTTCACGCCCAGCGCAATCAGGGCATGATCGAACCCGCGATCATCCAGGCCCGCGGCCATGTCCAAGGCCGAGGCCACCGTCGCGCCGGACCGCGCCACAAGCCGCCACTCCACCCGGTGATCGCGCGCCAGATCGGTGCTCAATTGCCCGGCCAGCGCCTGATCCTGATGCGCCACGCCAACTCCGGCCGCCGAACTGTCGCCCAAGATCAGCAGCCGCAGGATCGGCCCCTGCCCCACCTGCCCCGCCCGCGGGCCGGCGGCCTCGGGCAGACGCGCCGCGCGGGCGGCCACCCACAGGGCTTGCGGGATCACGATCGGCGCAAGGGCAATCTCGCGCAGCATCGGTTCAATAGGGCAGCGGATGGGCTTGGTGGACCTCATCCAGATCCGCCAGAACCTCATCGCTCAGGACGGTATCGCGCCCATCAAGGATGTGCTGAAGCTGGTCACAGGTGGTCGCCCCGAAGATGGTAGAGACAGCAAAGGGCCGCTGCACAGTGAAGGCCAGCGCCATGTGCACCGGGTCCAGCCCATGCCTCCGCGCCACCCGCAGATAGGCCGCCACTGCCTCAAGCGCGCGCGCGGTCTTGCGGCCGCCCAGATCCGGCGTCAGGGACATGCGGCTGCCGTCGGGCACGGCACCGGCCTGATACTTCCCGGTCAGAAGCCCAGCCGCCATCGGGGAGAACGCCAGCAAGGTCACACCTTCCTGCACCGCCAGTTCCGCCAGATCGGTGTCATACATCCGGCACAGGAGCGAATATTCGTTCTGGATCGTCTGCACCCGCGGCAAACCGTAATCATCTGCCAGCCGCAACCAGTTCGCGGTGCCCCATGCACTTTCGTTGGAGAGCGCAAAGTACTTGATCTTGCCCGCCTTCCGCGCGTCCGCCGCGGCGTCCAGCACCTCGTGCATGTTCGCGATGATCGCCGCGCGGTCAGCCTTGGGCGCATAGGTCCAATGCTGCCGGAACATGTAGGATCCGCGATTGGGCCAGTGCAGTTGGTAGAGATCGACGTAATCCGTCTGCAACCGCCGCAGCGATCCATCAAGCGCCTCGGCGAAGCTCGCCCCGGTGATCGGTTGGCCGGGCCGCACAAAGGCGTCGTTCAGGCCGGAGATCTTGGTGGCGAGCTTGTACTCACTGCGACGTCCCGGATTGGCGCCGTTCCAATTGCCGATGATCGTTTCGGTTTGGCCGACCGTTTCTGCCTTCACCGGATTGACGGGATACATCTCGGCCGTGTCGACCACGTCGATCCCCGCCGCAAGCGCCATATCCATCTGCCGGTGGGCGTCGGCCTCCGATGTCTGGGTCCCCCACGTCATCGTACCCAGGCAATAGTCGGTGATGGTCTCGCCGGAGGAGCCGAGGGGGATGGAACGCATGGGCGATGTCCTTTTCGCGGAGCTTGAGTCGCGCAAACTAGCGGCGTTTGATCGGGGGGCAAGATAGCGCGGCCCGGATCGATCTGGCGGGCGCCGCGCGTGCCGAATTCCCGGAAACGGGCCAACACCACTCCACCGACCCATATCCGACACGGGCATGGCGCGTTTGAGCTTGCGATTGTCCGTTGCGCGGCCCAAACCCAACCCATCCAAACCCGGGCTGGCCCAGCCATGCGTCTCCTCGTCTCATTTGCAGCGCTGTTCCTTTCGGTGCTGCTGCTGCAATTCTCTACCAGCGGCGTGGGGCCGCTCGACGTTCTGTCGGGCACCGTACTTGGCTTCAGCAACGGTCAGATCGGTCTTCTGGGCTCGGCGCACTTCTTCGGCTTCTTCATCGGCTGCTGGTGGGCGCCGCGCCTGATGGGCGGTGTCGGCCATTCGCGCGCCTTCGCCGTCTTTACCGCCATGGGCGCGATTGGCCTGCTGGCGCATATGGTGGTGATCAACCCCTATGCCTGGGCCGCCATGCGGGTGGCCACGGGGCTTTGCATCGCGGGGTGTTTCACCGTGATCGAGGCGTGGTTGCAGGCCAAGGCCACGAACGAGAATCGGGGCCGCACCATGGGCGTCTACCGCATGGTCGACACGGGCGGGCAATTGGTAGCGCAATTCATGATCGGGTTTCTGGCACCCGCCTCTTACGTCTCCTACAATCTGCTGGCGATGCTGTGTTGCGCGGCGCTATTGCCCCTCACGCTCACCCGCCTGAAACAGCCCGAAAGCCATGGCACACCGCGCCTGCGCCCGCGTCTGGCGTGGCGCCTCTCGCCGCTGGCCGTGGGCGGTGTCGTGGTCTCTGGCGTGTCGGGCGCGTCCTTGCGGATGACAGGCCCGCTCTACGGCACGGAAGTGGGCCTCGCGGCCAACGAAATCGGCCTCTTTCTCGCCGCCTTCGTGCTTGGCGGCGCGCTGGCACAATGGCCTGCGGGCCTGCTGGCCGACCGGTTCGACCGGCGCTGGGTGCTGATCGGCTTTTCCGGCGCCTCGATCCTGTCCTGCGCCATCACCATCGCGGTGCCGGGCCTGGGGGAGGCCGGGATCTTCTCCGCGGCCTTCCTCTTCGGCGCCACGACCTTCCCGATCTACTCCATCTCCGCCGCCCATGCCCATGACTGGGCCGAAGATCACCAGCGCATCGAATTGTCCGCCGCACTGATGTTCTTCTTCGCCTGCGGTGCCATCGTGGCCCCATTGGCCACCTCCGGCCTCATCACCGCCTTCGGCCCGGCCGCCCTGTTCTACTTCATCTCCCTCGCCCATCTGGCCCTGATCCTCTTCGGCCTCGTGCGTATGCGCCGCCGCGCGTCGTCCGGGACGATCCAACCCTATGTCTGGATCCCCCGCACCTCGTTCCAGGTGGGACGCATCTTTCGCCGCGGCGCCGATTCCGAGCGCAAGGACGACGACTAGCTGACGCGCCACGTTCGCCGAAATTCCAAGAACCGGTCGTATTCCTGCCGCCTTCACCGGGTCAAATCCCGCGCAACAAGGACACCGGGGCCGAGCCGTTCACATGATCTTTCTTCAACGCCTGTTCTACGTCGTCATTGGCGGCGCCTTCCTGTTGGCGCTGGCCGCCCTGCTGGTTCCGCGCAACGATGGGCCGGGCGAAGCTAACGCAATCCAGCTCGCGTCCGACGCGCCTGACGCCCAGCCGGAGGTCAGCACCGTCTCGGTCCTGCGCGATCTTGTCTTTACCATGATGGGCTCCAACGAAGCCCCTGGTCAGACACCGGTTACCGCGCCGGGCAGCGTGCCCATCGGGGCGCCCATCCTGGCCAGCACGTCACCTGACGCGCCCGCAGATATCACGCTTACTCTCAATCGCCCCATTGCGAGCGATCTCGCCCAAACGCTTGAGGCCGAGTGGCGGGGCTGGATGGCCGACAACGCCCTGACCGACGGCGCCATGGTTGTGCTGATGCCTGACGGCGCGATGCACCGCGTGGCCATCGGGCGGGACACCGCAACACCCGTTCCCGTGGCCAGCCTGTCCAAGGCGATCACCGGCATCTGCCTCGATATCGTGCTTCAGGAACAAGGACTTGGCTGGTATACGCGGCTGGATGAGATCGCGCCCCAAATGTCTGCCGTGCGTGTCACGCCGCAATCCTGGAACGAGCACCTCACCCTCGCATCGCTCGTCACGCACACATCCGGCCTCGCCCCGGATCTGACCCAGGGCACGATGGGCAGCGATCTGCACGGCGCGCTTGGGCTGCACCGGCGCATCGCATCCGAGGCCCTGCGCGAGGAGAATATGCAAGGCACGCCCCGCCGCTTTTTCTACAACAACACGAACTACGCGGTTCTGGGCGTTGTGATCGAGGCGCTCACCGGCCAATCCTACGCCGAGGCCTGCATGGATCGCGTCGTCACGCCAGCAGGCATCACCGATGCTGAGATCCACGGGCAAATGGGCTCCCGCTCGGCCTATGGCGGGTGGGAATTGTCGGCCGAGGCCTATGCCCGCCTTGCCCAACACTGGTTCACCACCGGAAATCCCGCCATCGACACTCCGGCCGAACGCCCGATGCACGACCATTATGCGCTTGGCTACATGATCCATGGCTCCGGGCAAGCCGCCGACATCTCCCATGCCGGAAGGTTCTGCCACGGCGGCGGCCCGAATCTCGGGGCGTATTTTCACGCGCGCGGCGACGGCGTGGTGTTTTCTGCCAATTGGTCCGGCGCCTGTGTGTCAGCCACCGATACGGAGCTTGGACGGGCAATTTCTGCGGCCATGCGCTAACCTGCTGGCCATGGACGACACGCGGCGGTAAAGCAGGCCGGACAAATCGCCGCCGAAAGCCCGCTCCATGACCCGCACGCTCATCACCAGCGCCATCCCCTATATCAACGGGATCAAACACCTGGGCAATCTGGTGGGCAGCCAATTGCCCGCCGACCTCTACGCCCGCTACCTGCGCGCACGCGGCCAGGAGGTGCTGTTCCTCTGCGCCACCGATGAGCATGGCACTCCAGCGGAACTTGCCGCCGCCAAGGCAGGCAAGCCTGTTGCCGAATACTGCGCCGAGATGTGGGCGGTTCAGGCCGAGCTGGCGAAGGGCTTCCGCCTCAGCTTCGATCATTTCGGTCGCTCCTCTTCGCCCCAGAACCATAAGCTGACCCAGCATTTCGCGGGGCGCCTCGCCGATGCGGGCCTGATCACCGAAGTGTCCGAAAAACAGGTCTATTCCAACGCCGATGGCCGCTTCCTGCCGGACCGCTACATCGAAGGCACCTGCCCCAATTGCGGCTACGACAAGGCGCGCGGCGATCAGTGCGAGAACTGTACCAAACAGCTTGACCCGACCGACCTGATCGAACCGCGCTCGGCCATTTCCGGGTCCACCGACCTGGAGGTCCGCGAAACCAAGCATCTCTACCTGCGGCAATCCCAGATGCGCGGTCAGTTGAGCGACTGGATCGACAGCAAGACAGATTGGCCGATCCTGACCACCTCCATCGCCAAGAAATGGCTCAATGACGGCGACGGCCTGCAAGACCGCGGCATCACCCGTGATCTGGATTGGGGCATCCCCGTCAAGCGTGGTGACGACGACTGGCCCGGCATGGAAGGCAAGGTGTTCTACGTCTGGTTCGACGCTCCCATCGAATATATCGCCTGCGCCGCCGAGGCTGTGGAGGAGGGTTCGATTTCTGATTGGAAGCGCTGGTGGCGTGTGGATAAGGGCGCAGATGACGTCCGATATGTGCAATTCATGGGCAAGGATAATGTGCCCTTCCATACCCTGTCCTTCCCCGCCACGATCCTCGGATCAGGCGAACCGTGGAAGCTGGTCGATTACATAAAATCGTTCAACTACCTGAACTACGATGGCGGGCAATTCAGTACGTCCCAGGGCCGTGGTGTGTTCATGGATCAGGCATTAGAAATCCTGCCCGCCGATTACTGGCGCTGGTGGCTCCTCAGCCACGCGCCGGAAACGTCCGACAGCGAGTTTACGTGGGAGGCGTTCCAGCAGGATGTGAACAAGGACCTGGCCGATGTGCTTGGCAACTTTGTCAGCAGGATCACCAAATTCTGCCGCTCCAAGTTTGGAGAGGCGGTGCCTGAAGCGGGCGAATACGGCGAACAGGAACAGGTGCTGATCGCGGACCTGCAGACCCGGCTGACCGCCTATCAGGCCCATATGGATGCCATCGACATTCGCAAGGCCGCCGCCGAGCTGCGCGCCATTTGGGTCGCCGGAAACGAATACCTGCAATCCGCCGCGCCGTGGACCGCCTTCAAGGAAGATCCCGACCGCGCCGCTGCGATCACCCGGTTTGCGCTTAATCTGATCCCGTTCTACGCGGCGCTGTCGGCGCCCTTCATTCCCGACGCCGCCGCGGCCATGGCCGAGGCGATGGGCACGGATCTCGACTGGCCATCCGACGCGGCAAGCGCCCTCTCACGCCTTCCCGTCGGCCACCCCTTCACGGTGCCGGAGGTGCTCTTCGCCAAGATCGCGGATGAGGATCGGGCCACCTGGGCCACGCGGTTCTCGGGTGTGCGGGTCTAGGCGCGCACCATCATCCCGAATTCGCGGCGTTCTGTGCGTGGATCGCGTATATACCGGAGATATACCACAGATATACCGGTTCTATATCGGCCTATTCCCGCAAAACCGCCCCCGGATTGAGGATGGCATTCGGGTCCAGCGCCATCTTGATCGCGCGCATCGCGGCCAGTTTGCCGGGATCTCCATAGCGCTCCAGATCGCCCACTTTCAGCCGCCCGATGCCGTGTTCCGCTGAGATTGATCCGCCCATATCATGGACCAGATCGTGCACGCAGGTCTTGATCGCCGCCCGTTCCGCTTCGTGGTCGGCGCGCGACCGGCCCTTCTCAGGGAACACGTTGTAATGCAGGTTTCCGTCGCCCAGATGCCCGAAGCAATTGATCCGAAACGTGTTTATCTCCGCGATCCGCCGGGGCGCTTCGGCGATGAAAGCGGGAATCTTGGCCACAGGCACGGATATGTCATGGGACGAGACCGACCCGATCCGGCGATTGGCCTGGGGAATGTTCTCGCGGATCGCCCATAGATCGCGCCGTTGTGCTTCGGACTGCGCGACGACACCGTCGGTGGCGAGCCCCGCCTCGTAAGCCTCTGAAAACAGGGCCTCAAGGGCGGCTTCCGGTGCGCCGTGGCTCAGGCCGAGATCGATCAGACAGCACCAGTCCGGCGCGTTCTCAAACGGCATCCGCACCTCCGGCCCGACCTCCGCCAGAAATTCGAACCCCATCCGCCCGATCAACTCGAAGGCCGATATCCCCTCGCCGATCCGCGCCTGCGCGAGCCGCAAAAGGCCAAGCGCCGCGTCCGGGGTCGGTACGACCATCAAAGCGGCACCATCGGCGGAAGGCTTTGGAAACAAACGTAAAGAGGCCGCCGTGATCACACCCAGCGTCCCCTCCGACCCGATCAGAAGATGGCGCAGATCATAGCCCATATTGTTCTTGCGCAGGGGCGACAGAGTTTCGATCACTGTGCCGTCGGCCAGTACCGCCTCGATCCCAAGCACCAGATCGCGGGCATTGCCATAACGGATCACGTTCACCCCACCCGCATTCGTCGCCAGTAATCCACCAATCCGGGCCGTGCCCTGGGATGCCAGCGTCAGCGGAAAGATCCACCCCTCCGCCTCCGCCACTTCATGCACATCGTGCAGGATCGCGCCCGCCTCCACCGTCAGTGTCCCGGCTTCCGCATCGAGGGCGCGAACCGCGTTCATCCGCTCCAAGCTCAACAAGATAGGGGCTTTTCCACCGTGCTTGATTTGCCCGCCGACCAATCCCGTGCCACCGCCATAGGGGACAACTGGTGTTCCAGTCTCGTTGGCGAGACGCAAAACGGTGGACACCTGCGCCACGTCGGATGGCGCCACAACCGCCAGCGCCTGTCCCTGCCACCGGCCGCGTGGCTCTTCCAGATACCCAGCCTCGGCATCACGGATGGCGCCTAAGGGCAGGGCCGCCTCTAGCTTTCGAAGAATATCCATCCGCCAGACCTAGCGCGCAGGAGGCGGGTCGTCACCCGGCATCGGTCTTGCCGCGCCGGTCATTGCGCAGATTGGCGTAGAGCACGTGGTTGCGCCAGCGCCCGTCGATCTGCAGATAGCTCTGCGCCACCCCCTCGTACTTGAACCCGGCTTTCTCAAGCACCCCGCGCGAGGCCGCGTTCTCCGGCAGGCAGGCGGCTTCCAACCGGCTCAGATCCAGCGCGCGAAACGAATAATGGCACACGGCATCAAGGGCTTCGCGCATATAGCCCTGGCGGATGAACGGCACGCCAATCCAATATCCAAGCGTCACCGACTGCGCTGGCCCACGGCGGATATTGTCCAGCGTGATGGCGCCCAGAAGGGCGTCGTCGGCCCGGCGAAAGATGAAGAACGGTACCGCCGATCCCTGCCCCACCGCGCGCTGTGCCCAATACACACGGGCCGTAAAGCTTTTGCGGGTCAGGTGGTCATCGGCCCAAAGTGGCTCCCACGGGCTCAGGAAGTCACGAGATTGCAGGCGCAAAGCCGACCAGGGCCGGAAATCGGCATGGCGCGGCAGGCGCAGCGTCAGGCGCTCTGTCTCCAATCGTAAGTTGCGTTTACGCGCAATCATCAGGCGACGAGCCGCTCCGTAACTGTGGTCAGGTCCGGTGCGGCCTCCACCGGGCCGTAAAGCGCCATGGCGGCCCGGCCCGCCTGCCCCAGCGCCCCGGCGTGATCCCGCAACCCCGCAAGCGTCACGGCATCGATCCTTGCGACGGTTTCATCCAGCGCCGGCACCCGATTCCAGATCGCCACCAACCGCGCCAAACGCTCGGCGCGGGCGGAGGGCGATTCAAGGCCCATCAGCAATCCGGCCTTCATCTGCGCGCGCGCGCGCGCCAGTTCGGCCTCCGACAAGGTATCGGCCGAACGCCGCAACTCATCGATGGTCAGGCCGACAAGTTCCGGCAAATCCTCGGCACTTGTCCCGGCGTAAATGGTCAGCAGACCGGTATCGTCGTAGCTCCCGACCTGACTGTAAATCGTGTAGCACAGGCCGCGTTTCTCGCGAATTTCCTGAAACAGGCGCGAAGACATGCCGCCGCCCAAGGCCGTTGCAAAGATCTGCGCTGTATAGATATCGTCCGAGCGGTATCCCGGCGCCTCCAGGGCAAGTGTGAAGTGGGCCTGCTCCAACCCCTTGATCACGCGCCGTTCCCCGCCCGCAAATTGCCCGGCTTGCGGATGCGCGCCCGGCATTGGCGTGAGGTGCCCGAAAGCGGCTTCGGCGAGACGTACAATCTCATCGTGATCAACCGCACCCGCTGCCGACAGGATCAACTGCTCGGGCCCGTAATGCTCGGCCACGAAATGATCGAAATCGCTCCGCCCGAAGCTTTGGACGCGTTCCGCCGGGCCAAGGATGGTGCGGCCCAGGGGCTGCTCGGGATAGGCCATCTCCTGCAGCCAGTCGAAGATGATATCGTCCGGCGTATCGGCGGCCTGGCCGATCTCTTGCAGGATCACGCCGCGTTCCACCTCGATCTCCCGTGGATCGAAGATGGGGTTCAGAACGATGTCGCCAATCAGATCAAGCGCGAGCGCCACATCTTCCTTCAGGACCCGCGCGTAATAGGCCGTGACCTCGCGGCTGGTATAGGCGTTGATATAGCCGCCGACATCTTCGATTTCCTCGGCAATCTGCACGGCCGACCGCCGCTGCGTCCCCTTGAACGCCATATGCTCCAGGAAATGGGCAATGCCGTTCTGCTCCACGCGCTCGTGGCGCCCGCCCGCACTCACCCACAGGCCAAGCGCCGCCGATTGCAGGCCCGGCATATGTTCGGTGACGATCCTGAGACCGTTGGACAGGGTATGAATTTCAACCGTCACGCAAATACGCCTTCCTCGATGAGGGCTTCAATGGCCGTCAGATCGTTTTCGACGCGCCGCATGCGTTCCGGCCGATCAAACAGATCTCCCAGACGCTCGGGCAGCGCGGGCCGGATGCCCGTAGCCGCCTCCACCGCATCGGGGAATTTGGCCGGATGGGCAGTGGCAAGCGTCACCAGCGGTGTGGGCCCCAGATGATCCTGCGCAACATGCACACCGACCGCGGTATGGGGGCACAGCAGCTCGCACATTTCGGGCAAGGCGCGTTTGATCATGGCGGAGGTTTCCGCCTCAGACGCCCGCCCGCTGGCAAAGATCTCCCGCAGTTGTCCAATGGCACCCTGGCTGATCCTGAACCCGCCGCCCGTTTTCAGCTCGTCCATCAACTGGGCCACCGCGATACCATCGCGATCATAGGCCTCAAACAGCGCGCGTTCGAAGTTGGAGGACACCTGGATGTCCATCGATGGGCTGATCGATGGTGTCACACCTTCGGTCGTATATCCGCCCGACACCATCGCCCGGTGAAGGATATCGTTCTGGTTGGTTGCAATCACAAGCTTCTCAATCGGAAGCCCCATGCGCTTGGCGATGTAGCCCGCGAAGATATCTCCGAAATTGCCCGTTGGAACGCAGAACGAGACCGGTCGATGTGGCGCGGCAAGGGATACGGCGGCGCTGAAATAGTACACCACCTGCGCCAGAACCCTCGCCCAGTTGATCGAGTTCACGCCTGCCAGTTTCACCCGGTCGCGGAATTCGAAGTGGTTGAACATATCCTTCAGGCGCGCCTGGCAGTCGTCGAAGTCGCCGGTCAGCGCCAGCGCATGGGCATTATCCTCGGACACCGTCGTCATCTGGCGGCGCTGCACATCCGACACACGGCCATGGGGGAACAGGATGAAGACGTCGACATTGTCGAGGCCGCGAAACGCCTCCATCGCGGCAGATCCGGTATCGCCGGAGGTTGCGCCCACAATCGTCACCCGGTCGCCCCGCCGCGCAAGGGCCGCCTGGAACAGCTGCCCAATCAGTTGCATGGCGAAATCCTTGAAGGCCAGCGTGGGCCCGTGGAACAGCTCAAGAAGGAAATGGTTTGGTTGAAGCTGCTTCAACGGCGCGCGGGCAGCATGGCCGAAGCCGGCATAGGCGCGCGCGATCAGGTCGCCGAACTCCGCATCGGTGAAGGTATCGCCGATGAAGGGCCGCATCACCCGGAACGCGATTTCCTCATAGCTGAGGCCGGCCATCGCCGCGATATCCCCGCGCGACAGCGTCGGGATCTCGGCGGGTACATAAAGCCCGCCATCCCGGGCCAACCCGGTCAGCATCGCCTCTTCAAAGCTCAAAACAGGCGCGGTGCCGCGCGTTGAGACATATCGCATCTGGTCTCCCTCAGGCCGTTCGTCGGGTGATACGCCACAGCAGGAACGCTGTCATCCCCAACCACACAAGCGCCAGCCCAAACCACTGGACCGCATAGCCCAGATGGTTGTTTGCAATTCCCTCGGATGTCACCGGCAAAGGCGTCAACGGCGCGTCCGAGACCGACAAGGACCGCGTGACCAACAGGATCGGTTCGGCCCCCAGATGGTCCGCCAGCGCATCCACGTCACGGGCGTACCAGATGTTACGCGCCAGATCGGGGGCTGGCGTGAAGCCATCCACCTCATCGGGCCAGTGCAGGTTACCGGTGACCGTCACCTCACCCTCCGGCATCTCTACATCGACCCCCTCGGCCAGGAAGCCGCGATCCACAAGGATTACCCGGCCCTGAACCCGAAACGGCGTGATCAGGCGGTATCCGGGCCCGCTGCCCTGTACGCTGACAAGAACGCGCGCCGGGTCGCCTGCAAACATGCCGGTCACCTCAACGGGAAGGTAGCGATCCCGCTCCCGGTCCAGCGCCGCAGGCAGGCTCACCGGCGCCGCCTCGATCCGCGCATCGATCTCGGCCAAGACAGCTTCTTTCCACGCCAAGCGCTGCAATTGCCACACGCCAAGCGAGACGAGGATCGCAGCCCCGATCAATCCGAACAAAGCAACCGAGATCACACGGCCCGTCAAATCCAACCCCTTCGATGTCGAAAGGCCCACCTGCTGGCGGGCCCCTTTCTCTTTCCACGAATACTCGTCTGGCCCTGTCCAGCGTTCACCGACGTCTGAGGTGGTGACGGCGTCTCGGTCGGGCGGGGTCTATTGACCCCAGATGTAAACCGCCACGAACAGGAACAGCCAGACCACGTCAACGAAGTGCCAGTACCAGGCCGCCGCCTCAAACCCGATATGTTTCTCGGCGGTGAAATGGCCCGACCGCACCCGCAGGTAGCAGATGAACAGAAAGATCGTACCGACGATCACGTGGAAGCCGTGGAAGCCCGTGGCCATGAAGAACGTCGAATAGAATTTGTCTCCATCCGGCCCGCCAAACTGCCAATGATGATGGGCAATCAGCTCGAAATACTCGTAGGCCTGCAAGCCGGTGAAGGCGAGGCCCAAAACCACCGCGCCGATCAGGCCATATTCGACATCCTTGCGCGACCCGCCATGGACCAGCGCGTGGTGCGCCCAGGTCACCAGGCAGCCTGACAGCAGCAGAACGAGCGTATTGATCAGCGGTAGGTGGAAGGGGTCGACCTGATAAATCTCCGGCGGGACGTAGGTTGAGGCCTCGTACATATCCATCGGAAAGATGGCGTGTTTGAAAAACGCCCAGAACCACGCGACGAAGAACATCACTTCGGACATGATGAACATGATGAAGCCATAACGCAGGCCAAGGCGCACCACTGGGGTGTGATCGCCATCGCCGCTTTCATGGACGACATCTGCCCACCACGCATACATCACATAAAGCACCGCCGCGAAGCCGATCAGGAACAGCCATGGCGCCCCGGAATGCATCCAGTTGACCGCGCCGAACAACATCGCAAAGGCCCCGCCAGCCCCCAACAAGGGCCAGATCGAGGGTGGGAGAATATGATAATCGTGGCGTTTTACGTGGGCCATGTCGCGTCTCCGGTCTTTTGTCTCACTCGCCGTCGTTCAACGCGGCGTAATCTTCGGGCATGTCCATAACGTGGAACGTGTAGGACAGGGTGATGGCGGGTGTGTCACGCGTCTCGGGATCATTCTGGATCTCGGGATCGACAAAGAAGGTCACAGGCATCTCAACCCTTTCGCCGGGCTGCAGGACTTGCTCTTCAAAGCAGAAGCAGGCGATTTTCACGAAGTATCCGCCGGTATCGAAGGGCGCGACGTTGAAACTCGCTGTCCCTGCAATCGGGTAATCGGTGGGGTTGTAGGCTTCGTAAAACGCAAGGCCGGTCTCCCCGATGCGGATATCCACATGGGGGACCATTGGGCGGAACTCCCACGGCATGTCGGAGGCGACCGAGGCATCGAACCGGATGCGGATCACGTCATCAAGGATCGTGTCGCTGCCTGCATCGGCTTGCACGGTCGCACCGCCAAAGCCCGTCACCCGGCAGAACCAATCGTAGAACGGCACCGCCGCCGCCGTCAGCGCGCCCATGAACACGATCACACCGCAGAGCTGCAGGACCGTCTTGGATTTGGGATCCATCTTTGCCTTGGGGCCTTTGGGCGCGTCGCTCACTGGCTGTCCTCCGTGACCGGCAGGACAGAGGCGCGTGGCACATGGTCATTGGCTTCCAGAAGCCCACCTTCGCGGACCTTCGCAATCGTCAGCCCGAAGACAACGGCGCAAAAGCCCAGAAGGCAGAGCGCAGTGCCGACGTTGCGGCCAAACCGGCGCTTGTGTATCTCGTGGGTTTCGGTCAGCGGGCGGGTTGTCTCAGCCATTTCAGATCACCCTCCAGATCGCATCGGCCAGAAGCGCGCCGAAATGCAGGAACAGGTAGAGGAGCGAGAATTTGAACACCTTCTTCTCGACCGCGTAGCCATCGACCTCGGCCATCGCCTCATCCCGACGCCAGATGTCCCACGCGCCCTTCAGGAAGATTGCGTTCAGTACAATCGCTGCAGCCAGATAGACCGGGCCTGCAACCGACGTGAATGCCAAGCCCAACGCCACCGGCACCAAAAGAACGGTGTAAATCAGGATCTGGCGGCGGGTCTCTGCCCGGCCATGGGTGACCGTCAGCATCGGCACCTTGGCCTTGTGGTAATCCGATTTCATGAACAGAGCGAGCGCCCAGAAATGCGGTGGCGTCCACATGAAGATCAGGCCGAACATCAGAATGCTGGCCAGTGACACATCACCGGTCACCGCCGCCCATCCGATCACCGGCGGGAACGCCCCGGCTGCGCCACCGATCACAATGTTCCACGGCGTCGCGCGTTTCAGCCACATGGAATAGACCACGGCGTAAAAGAAGATCGTGAAGGCCAGAAGCGCCGCCGCAACCCAATTGGTCGCGAGACCCAGCATCACCACCGACAGCGCGCTCAGCCACAGGCCAAGCGTCAACGCCTCACCCGCCGGGACCTTGCCCGCGGGCACGGGACGTTTTGCCGTGCGCTTCATCACCGCGTCGATATCGGCATCATACCACATATTCAAAGCACCCGAGGCCCCGGCCCCCAGCGCAATGAAGAGGATCGCCGTGAAGCCGATCATCGGTGACGTACCGCCCGGCGCCACCAGAAGCCCGACTAGGGCCGTGAAGACCACAAGCGACATGACGCGCGGCTTGAGAAGGGCCACGTAATCGCCAAAACCCGCCTCTGGATCACCAGTGCGGGTTTCGGTCAGGGTCTGGGCGGTGAAATCGCTCATCTGTGTCGCTTACTCAGCCGCCGCAAGTTCGATGTATTGCGGCGCGCGCGCGCCATCGAGCGAGGCGAACTGAGCCGCTTCACCGGCCAGCCATGCCTCGTATTCCTCAGGCGTCACGGCGAATACAGTGATGGGCATGTAGGCATGTGCCGCGCCACACAGCTCGGAGCATTGGCCGAAGTAAATGCCCTCCTCGCCCTCATTCACTTCGAAATGCAACTCCGCCAACCGGCCCGGGACACCGTCCTGCTTCACGCCGAAGGCGGGGATCGTCCAGGAATGGATCACATCTGCGGCGGTGACCTGCACCACAATCGTCTGGCCCGTCGGGACGACGACGGCGGTATCGGTGGCCAGAAGAAATTCATCGCGGCCGTAGCCATAATCGGCCAGCTCATCCTCGTTCAGCATGAAGCTGTCGTAGGAGATGCCTTCTTCGGGATACTCATAGCCCCAATACCACTGGTAGCCGGTCGCTTTCACCACAACGTCGGCCTCAGGGATGGTCTGTTGGCGGAACAGGACCGGCAGGGAGAAGGCGCCGATGATCACGAGGATCAGAAGCGGCACAATCGTCCAGGCCACTTCGATGCGGGTGTTGTGCGTGAAGGTTGCCGGCTCGGGATTGGCCTTGGCATTGTGCTTCCACGCGCTCCACAGCATCAGGCAAAGAACGAACAGCGTGATGCCACCGGCAATCCACAGCAGGAAGTTATCAAGTGCGCGAATGTCGAGCGCGCCATCGGTTACAGCCCGCTGGAATGCGATGCCGCCGGGCTCTGGCGCGCCGATGATCGGCAGCTCACCCCGGATATCCGTGGTCTGCGCGCTGGCCATACCTGCCAGAAGTGTTGCACCAATTGCGGCCCAGAGGCCGCTGAGCTTCTTGCGAAGTGCCATGTGGTCTGTCCTGTTGTCCGTCCGGTCGTGCCCCCGCACCGCGTGCCAGGGTCGGTTCCAACTTCTGTTCACGTTGCGCCAGACCATATAGCGGGCCATCGCACAAGACAGTGCACTAAATTGTCTCACCCAATTGGCCGGGACGGGGTGTCGCACCCGGCGCAAAACGCCTTATGTAGGAGACCAAAGAAGGAGTTTCCCAGATGTCCGACGCCGCCGCGTTCCGCCCGTTTGAGACCCACATTGATGAGGGTACTGCATTGCGCGTGTTACGCGCGGCGACCGATGGGGCCGAGGATGGGGAGCTGTTCCTGGAGCGCCGTCGCTCCGAGATGCTGGTCTTTGATGATGGCCGAGTCAAAACCGCCTCCTACGATGCGGCCCAGGGCTTTGGCCTGCGCGCCGTGAAGGGCGAGGTCGCGGGCTACGCCCATTCGACGGAGATTTCCGAGGCGGCCCTTCTGCGTGCGGCCGAAACGGCGCGTTTGGCGGTGGGTGATGGTGGCGGCACCCTGGCCGACGCGCCGCGCGGCACCAACGAGAAACTCTATACCGATGAAGATCCCATGGCGGGCGCCGAATTCGGCGTGAAGCTGGAGACTTTGGCCGAGATCGATGCCTATGCCCGCGCCCTTGATCCGCGGGTCGTGCAGGTGAGCGCATCGATGGCCGCCGGCCATCAGGAGGTGGTGATCCTGCGGCCCGAAGGCGCGTCAGTTAGCGATGTGCGCCCGATGGTGCGGCTGAACGTGTCGGTGATTGTTGAGGAAAACGGTCGCCGGGAAAGCGGATCCGCGGGCGGTGGCGGGCGTGTCGGCCTCGAAGGTCTGATGACGCGGGATCATTGGGAACATGTCGCGCGGGAGGCGTTGCGGATTGCGGTCGTGAACCTCTCCGCCGAACCCGCACCCGCCGGTGTCATGGACGTGGCCCTTGGCCCCGGCTGGCCCGGCATCTTGCTGCACGAGGCGGTGGGCCATGGGTTGGAGGGCGACTTTAACCGAAAGAAGCAGAGTGCGTTTGCGGGGCTCATGGGGCAGCGCGTCGCGTCGCCGGGCGTTACCGTCCTCGATGATGGCACAATCCCGGATCGTCGCGGCTCGCTGTCCGTCGATGATGAGGGCACGCCGTCCCACGCCACCACGCTGATCGAAGACGGCATCCTTGTCAGCTACATGCAGGACCGCCAATCGGCCCGTCTGATGGGGGTCGAACCCACGGGCAACGGACGCCGCGAAAGCTATGCCCATGCGCCCATGACGCGAATGACTAATACCTACATGCTCGGTGGCAACACCGCGCCCGAGGATATTGTGGCAGACGTGAAAGACGGCATCTACGCCGTGGGCTTCGGCGGCGGGCAAGTCGACATCACCAACGGCAAGTTTGTGTTCTCCTGCACTGAGGCCTACCGCGTGAAAAATGGCGTCGTGGGTGCGCCGGTGAAGGGCGCGACCCTGATCGGCGACGGCGCAACCGCCTTGCAACAGATCCGCGCCATCGGCAATGACATGGCGCTGGACCCCGGCATGGGCAATTGTGGCAAGAACGGCCAATGGGTCCCCGTGGGCGTGGGCCAGCCGACGCTCCTGATCGGCGGGCTCACCGTAGGGGGCTCCGCCGCCGCGTGAGCGCCTTGTACGATCAAAAGCGTGTTGCGACGCCGTGACCTCCGTCCGGCATATCGCCCTGACCCCGGCACGGGCGAAGGATGTGCCTGCGCTCGCCCGGCTGTGGCATGCCGCCTGGCATGTTGCCCATAGCGCCCATATGCCGCCCGAGCACCTGGCGAAGCGGCGCCCGGATTATTTCGAGCAGATGATGGCGGAGGATTGGGCGTACGCACGGCTCTGCCGGACCCGCGGGGATGTTGCAGGCTTCGTCATGGCCTACGAGGGCTGGGTTGATCAGCTCTTCGTGGCGCCTGATCTCAGGGGGCGCGGCCTGGGGAGCCTCCTGCTGCGTGACGCGGAACACCGCCTGCGCGCCGCCGGTGTGGCCACGGGTCGGATCGATGTACTCGCCGCGAATCGTCCCGCCCGCGCGTTTTATGCCCATCACGGTTGGCAACTGCACGGTCCCGCGCCTTACCCGCCCGGGGGCGATGCGCGTCTGCGTTCGGTTGTCTATATCAAGCGCCTGAACCCAAAGGGCGCTCTGGTAACCATCCGTTAACCATTCCGCGCCAGCCTTCCGGAATGTGGTTCGCACCCGATTCTCTGCCCTCCGCCCAAAGCTCCGACGGGCTGGATGCCTTTTACGAGGCGCCGATTGCCTATATCCCACCCCCCGCGAAGGGCGACGACGAACGCATCCAGCGCCTGCGCCTGATCCGATCGCGCCGGGTGGGGCCTGCGACTTATCTGCGGCTCTTGTCGGAACACGGCTCCGCCGCCGCCGCGCTGGAGGCGCTGCCTGACGTCGCACGCGCCGCAGGTGTGAAGGATTACCAGCCGTGCCCCGAACCTGTCGCATTGGCCGAACTGCGCGCCGCCGCGCGGGTCGGCGCCCGCATGATTTGCCTCGGCGATCCAGATTATCCCGCCCACCTTGCCGACATCTCGGACGCGCCACCGGTGCTCTGGGCGATGGGGCGCGTTAGTCTGTTGGACAAGCCGTGTGTCGCCCTTGTCGGCACCCGCAATGCCTCCAGCCTTGGCGCGCGCATGGCGCGTCGGCTGGCTGCCGATCTCGGCGATGCCGGGTTTGTCGTAGTGTCCGGCCTCGCACGGGGGATCGACACGCTCGCTCACAAGGCCAGCCTGGAAACCGGTACGATCGCCGTGTTCGCCGGGGGTGTGGATGCGGTCTACCCCTTCGAAAACACAGATCTGGCCACCGCGATTGGCAAAACCGGCCTGCGCCTCTCTGAACAGCCCCTTGGCCTCCAGGCCCAGGCCCGCCATTTCCCGCGCCGCAACCGTATCGTCTCCGGCCTGTCGCTGGGGGTGATCGTGGTAGAGGCCGCGGCGCGCTCCGGGTCGCTGATCACCGCACGGATGGCGGCGGATCAGGGGCGCGACGTGATGGCCGTGCCGGGCCATCCGATGGACAGCCGCGCCTCAGGCGCGAACATCCTGCTGCGCGACGGCGCCACGCTGATCCGAAGCGCGGAGGATGTAATCGAGGCGCTTGGGCAGCCCGCCACCAGACATTTTGCAGATACGGCTCCCCGCCGCGATCCCGCGCAGCATCATCCCACCCAGGCCGTCGATCAGGACGCTGCGCTGGAGGCCCGTATCCTTAACCATCTCGGCCCTGTCCCCGTGGCCGAAGATCAACTGATCCGGGACCTCGCGGCCAGCCCGCGCGAAATGGGTCAGGCGCTTGCGGTGTTGGAAATGTCCGGCCGCGTGACCCGATCGGCGGGTGGGATGGTCAGCGCCGCTTGATCCGCCATCAGCACCCGTATTGGCGCAGGAGCGAGCCAAAGACGTCGCATCGATTGCCGAACCACCACGCATCCGTCGCACCGAGCGCGTATTGCACCACCTGCCACTGGCCATCTCGACGGATGAAAAACACCTCGAACCGTGGGCCATCGAAATTGCCCGGATCTTCGTACCGCCACTCCACCATGGCAGTGCGTGCCATATCGATCTCAACCCCGCCGGGGCGCTGTGCCATGAGGCGAGCGAATGCGACATCGCCATCGGCCAGCATCTCGATCACCCGGAACTCGACCGGCGCCCAAAGATCGTATTCCGCGTGCGGCCGGATCGCCTCCAGAAGGTCCTGGCGCAATTGCGACCCACGCGGCGGTTCGGTCGCATCGGCCAAGGCTGAGCCGGACCCAAGACAGCACGCCAAAACCAGCAAGATCATCGTTCGCATAGCACTCATCGAGTCCCTCCCTCAGCCCTCGATCTACCCTGCCGCCCTGCCTGCCGCATTGACAACCGCCCGCAAGGCCCCACATGTTCCGCCGCCAGTCCAATCCCGTTCAAAGGTGATCCATTCATGCCCGTAGTTGTTGTCGAATCTCCGGCCAAGGCCAAGACAATCAACAAGTATTTGGGCAAGGATTACACGGTTCTCGCCTCTTTCGGCCATGTCCGCGACCTGCCGCCGAAAGACGGTTCCGTCGATCCGGAAGAAGGCTTCGCGATGAAGTGGGAAATCGCGTCCGATTCCAAGAAACACGTCAAAGCCATCGTTGATGCGCTGAAAGACGACCCGTCCCTGATCCTGGCGACTGACCCCGACCGTGAGGGTGAGGCAATCAGCTGGCACCTGCAGGAGGCGCTGACCTCCCGCAAGGCGATCAAGAAAGACACGCCCGTCAGCCGCGTCACCTTCAACGCCATCACCAAGGACGCCGTGACGAAGGCGATGGCGGAGCCGCGCGAGGTCGATATGGAGCTGGTGGAGGCTTATCTGGCCCGCCGTGCGCTCGACTATCTGGTGGGCTTCAACCTGTCGCCGGTGCTGTGGCGCAAGCTGCCCGGTGCGAAATCCGCCGGCCGCGTGCAATCGGTGTGCCTGCGTCTGGTGGTTGAGCGCGAGATGGAGATTGAGGCGTTCCGCCCCCGCGAATATTGGTCTGTTCGGGCCGTGCTCGACACCCCGCGCGGCAAGTCTCTCGAAGCGCGGCTGACGGTTCTGGGTGGCAAGAAGCTCGACCGCTACGACCTTCCCAATGCCGCGGAGGCAGGCCTTGCGGTCCAAGCCGTTTCCTCCCGCGCGCTGTCTGTGACAAGTGTTGAGGCCAAGCCCGCCAACCGCAATCCGGCCCCGCCCTTCATGACCTCCACCCTCCAGCAGGAGGCGAGCCGCAAATTCGGCATGGGCGCGCGTCAGACCATGTCAACCGCACAACGCCTCTACGAGGCGGGCCACATCACCTATATGCGAACCGACGGGATCGACATGGCGCCCGAAGCCGTGAGTTCGGCGCGCGATGCGATCAAAGATCGATATGGCGCGGATTACGTGCCGGGCACCCCGCGGATCTACAAGAACAAGGCCAAGAATGCGCAAGAGGCCCACGAATGCGTGCGCCCCACCGACATGTCGAAATCGGCGGATGAACTGAAACTGTCCGAAGACGATCAGCGCAAACTTTACGACTTGATCTGGAAGCGCACGATCGCGAGCCAGATGGAAGCCGCCCGCATGGAGCGCACCACGATCACCATTGGATCCGACGATGGGCAGGTGGAGCTGCGCGCGACCGGTCAGGTCGTGCTCTTCGACGGGTTCCTGAAGGTCTA
Organism: uncultured Roseicyclus sp.; assembly: GCA_947491935.1. Classification (GTDB taxonomy): domain Bacteria; phylum Pseudomonadota; class Alphaproteobacteria; order Rhodobacterales; family Rhodobacteraceae; genus Gymnodinialimonas. The sequence continues at coordinate 675,367 of CANLLF010000002.1, read as the reverse complement.
TGAGGAAGGCCGCGATGACGTGTCTTCCGACGACGACGACAGCAAACGCCTGCCGCAGGTCACGCAAGGCGATGCGATGACACCGGCTGCGCAGGCCATGGCCGGAGACTACGCGAAACTGGCCGGAGATGATCTTGTCGAAGAAGATGGAGAGCTGCGCCGGTCAAAGGCCGCTATCCTCGCGGCCTCTGGCGCGGTTCTGGGCCAGCAGCATCACACCCAGCCGCCGCCGCGCTACACCGAGGCAACGCTGGTCAAACGCATGGAAGAACTCGGCATCGGCCGCCCGTCCACCTATGCCTCAATCATGGATACGATCCAGAACCGCGGCTATGTCATCAAGGACAAGGGCCGCCTCATCCCCGAGGACAAGGGTCGCCTGGTGACGGTGTTCCTGACCAATTACTTCCGCAAATATGTGGGCTACGATTTCACCGCCGATCTGGAAAACCAGCTCGATGAGGTTTCTGCGGGCGATCGCCACTACAAGGACGTCCTCGACCGGTTCTGGAAGGATTTCCACGCCGCGGTCGATGAAACCGCCGAACTGCGCATCACCGACGTGCTCGAAAAGATCAACGAAGTGCTGGAGCCGCACCTGTTCCCCGCCAAGGAAGATGGCGGCGATCCGCGGCTGTGCCCCAATTGCGGGCTTGGGCGGCTCTCCATGCGCACGGCGCGGGCGGGTGGCGCGTTTATCGGCTGCTCCAACTACCCCGAATGCCGCTACACCCGCGCCTTCGGCCCGCCCCAGGAGGGCGCGGATCAGACCGGCGATATCCTGGGGCCCGATGGCAAGATGCTTGGCGTGGACCCCGATACGTCGGAACAGGTCACGCTGCGTACGGGCCGCTTCGGGCCTTACGTCCAGCTTGGCGATGTGACCGAGGAGGTGAAGAAGCCGCCGCGCGCATCACTCCCCAAGGGCTGGGAAATCGACGACGTCGACCTTGAAAAAGCGCTGACGCTCCTGTCCTTGCCCCGCAAGGTGGGCGATCACCCTGAAGACGGTGAACCGGTCGAAGCCGGGATCGGGCGTTATGGGCCCTACGTGAAGCATGGCCGTATCTACGCCAACCTGCCGGAAGTGGACGAGGTCTTCACCGTCGGCATGAACCGCGCGGTGGAACTCATCGCCCAGAAGGCCGCCGGGCGCGGCGGGCGGGGGCAAGCGGCGGCTCCGCTCAAGGAATTGGGAGAACATCCAAACGAGGGCGGGCCGGTTCAGGTGATGAAAGGCCGCTATGGGCCGTATATCAAATGGGCGAAAATCAACGCGACCCTGCCCAAGGATGTCGACCCCGAAACCATCACGATGGACCGCGCCGTGGAGTTGATTGCCGAAAAGATCGCCAAAGGCGGCAAAGGCACCGGCAAACGAAAGGTTGCCGCCAAAAAACCCGCCAAGAAGGCCACGAAAGCCGCGGAGTAATCGGGAATACGGCGCCTTTGGCGGTAAAGACTTGATCTTGCACTCGTCGCGCCCGACATGCCCTGCATGTCCGATGCCAAGCCCCTGTCGCCAAATCTCGCCGCACTCGACTTTCTGATGACGCGCCGGTCGCGTCCCCCACGCATGCTTGGATCCAGGGCACCGGACACGGAGACGCTGCAAACGCTGCTCCGCGCAGCCGCCCGTGTACCGGATCACGGCAAGCTGGAGCCGTGGCGGTTCATCGTACTTCATGCGCCCGCCTGCCAACGGCTTGCTCGTTTGACGGAAACCAGGGGGACGGAGCTGGCGCTTGACGCCGATCGCCTGCAAAAGGCCATCGCCGGATTTGCTGAGGCCCCGTTGATCGTCGCCGTTGTCGCCAGCCCGAAACACCACCCCGTGGTGCCGGAGATCGAACAATATGCCTCTGCTGCGGCCGTCTGCCTCTCGTTGGTGAATGCCAGCCTCGCCGCTGGATGGGGGGCGGTGTGGTTGACCGGCTGGCGTGCGACGGATCGCCCGTTTCTGACGCGGGGACTCGAGCTTTTCCCCCATGAAACCGTGGCGGGTTACATCCACATAGCGGATGAGGCGCGGATTCCCCCGGACCGCCCGCGCCCCGATGTTGGTGCGATCACTACTTGGGTAACAGAATGATTTTCAGCGCATTTCTCAAGGCCGTGGGCCAGTTGACCGATAATCGCTTTCTGGGTGTGCTGGGACTCGGCATCCTGCTGACGATCGGCCTTCTCGTCGGCTTCTATGCCGTCTTCGCCGGTATCGTCGGGTGGTTCGTGCCCGACACGTTCTCGCTTCCATGGATCGGGGAAGTCAACTGGATCGACAATGCGCTGACGATCGCGGGCATCCCCCTGATGCTGGTTCTGTCGATTTTCCTCATGGTCCCCGTCTCATCGGCGTTCATGGGCATCTTCCTGGACCGCGTCGCCGAAGCCGTCGAAGACAAGCACTACCCGGGCCAGCCGCGGGCGCGCGGTCTGTCCATCGGCGAAGCCCTTGCGGATGTTGCGAAATTCCTCGGCATTCTGACCCTCGTCAATATTCTCGCGTTGGTCTTCTACCTCTTCTCCGGCCCCTTCGCCCCGCTTGTCTTCTGGGTCGTGAACGGGATCCTGATTGGTCGGGAATACGGGCAGATGGTGGCCTTGCGCCGCCACGATGCACGCGGCGCGGCCGAGTTTCGCAAACGCAACCGCCCGACGCTGTTCGCCGCGGGCGTTCTGATGGCGGTGCCGCTGACCATCCCGGTGGTGAATATCCTCGTCCCCATCCTCGGGGCGGCGACGTTCACGCATCTCTACCACATGCTCAACGGGGTGCAGACGAGCCCATCCCGAACCGCGTGAACAGGTCGATATCGTCGAGCGTGATCAACTCGAAAATGATGATCGACGCGATGATCAGCCAGATGCCGGCGGCGATGATGCTGGTCCAGACCACCCGCTGTTTGAGCTTGGCATCGGCGGGGGCGGAGCCATGGGTACCAGCCACACGGGCTCCCGCCTCATCCTGGCTGGTGACCCGCACCTGAAGTGCGATCAGGAGCGTCATGAACCAGATGATGGCGTACAAAACAATGCCGGTGACCACTCCCATCAGACCTGCTCCAACTCAACAAGTGTGCCCGTGAAATCCTTGGGGTGGAGAAACAAAACAGGTTTCCCATGGGCGCCGATCTTCGGCTCTCCATTGCCCAGAATGCGGGCCCCTTCTGCCTGTAACCGGTCGCGCGCAGTTAGGATATCTTCAACCTCATAACAGATATGATGGATCCCGCCGGCGGGATTCTTTTCCAGAAATCCATTTATGGGGGAGCTATCCCCAAGCGGGTACAGGAGCTCGATCTTGGTATTTGGCAGCTCGATAAAAATCACGGTTACGCCGTGATCTGGCTCGTCTTGCGGGGCACCGACAGTCGCGCCAAGGGTGTTTCGGTATTGCGCGGCAGCGGCTTCAAGGTCCGGCACGGCAATGGCGACATGGTTCAGGCGTCCGATCATTGGGGGCTCATTGGGTTGGATTGCGTTGCTCGACCATATGGCGTGCCCATGCGTAGGCGGCAAGATCGGGCGATGTCGCAGCGCGGCGTTTACGTCCTGTAAACCCAGGCTGTGCAACATGAGCTTTCGGGCTTGAGGCAATCGCTGCACAATGGGGGACGACAGATGGATGATCGCAAAAGTGAGTTTGACCTGCGACCGCAACCGACAGCGGAGCGACCGTTATTGGGTTTGACGATCCTGGTCGTGGAAGACAGCCGCTATGCCTCGGAAGCGATCCGGTTGATGAGCATGCGATCAGGCGCGCGATTGCGCCGCGCCGATTGCCTCGCGTCCGCCGAACGGCATCTGAACGTCTATTCCCCTACGGTGGCGATAATCGATCTGGGATTGCCGGACGGGTCCGGGCTTGATCTGATTGCCACCATCGCCTCCGCGACGCCGCGCCTGCAAGTCATCCTTGGAACGTCCGGGGCCGAACGCGAAGAGGCGGAACGCCAGGTGATTGCCGCGGGCGCTGACGGATTCATCGCCAAACCGGTGCCGACCATCGCCGCTTATCAGGCTGCCATCCTGTCCCACCTTCCCAATGCGCTTCGGCCAATGGGGCCGCGTGATGCCCAGATCATCAGCGTCGACCCTGATCCTCTGGCCCTGCGCGAAGACCTGAGCCATGCCATGGATCTCCTGGCGCTCGACGCGCCACCAGTCAGCTATCTCCGTCGGTTCCTGATTGGCCTGGCCCGGGCGATAAAGGACACGGCGCTTGAGGATCTGGCGCGCAAAATGGCCGATACGCTCGCCCCACCAGACCGTGCAGCGATCCGTGAATTCCTGTCTGGCAGGATTCAGGCAATGCCCGGAATCGTCTGAAATCAGCAGCGATGAATACGGGCGATCCGCATTACTACCAAAAATGAAGCCGATACAGACCCCGTCGAATGAGGGGTTGTGTCTGCTCGCCGACCTAGTCCTGCGGGATCACACGTAACCCAAGCTCCATCAACTGATCCGATGTCGGATCGGATGGGGCATTCATCATCAGATCTTCCGCGCGCTGGTTCATCGGGAACAGTATCACTTCGCGAATATTGGCCGTATCGGCGAGCAGCATCACGATCCGGTCGATCCCGGCGGCGCATCCCCCGTGGGGCGGGGCGCCGTATTGGAAAGCATTGACCATACCGCCAAAGCGCTTGCGTACCTCGTCGGAATCGTAGCCGGCCAGTTCAAAAGCTTTGAACATGATCTCCGGCTGGTGGTTCCGGATGGCGCCAGACACGAGCTCGTACCCGTTACACGCCAAATCGTATTGGTACCCGAGAACCGACAGCGGATCGCCATCCAGCGCCGCAAGGCCACCCTGCGGCATCGAGAACGGGTTGTGCGAGAAGTCGATCTTACCGCTCTCCTCGTCCGCCTCGTACATCGGGAAATCCACGATCCAGGCGAATGCGAAGCGGTTGTCCTCGGTGAGACCCAACTCATTGCCGATCACCACGCGGGCGCGCCCGGCGACGGCCTCAAACTCAGACGGCTTGCCCGCCAGGAAAAACGCGGCGTCGCCGACCCCAAGGCCCAATTGCTGCCGGATCGCCTCGGTCCGCTCCGGCCCGATATTCTTGGCCAACGGCCCTGCAGCCTCCATCACGCCCTGATCGACTTCACGCCAGAAGATGTAGCCCATCCCCGGCAAGCCCTGTTCCTGCGCAAACTTGTTCATCCGGTCACAAAACTTGCGCGACCCGCCCTTCGGCGCCGGGATTGCCCGCACCTGCGTGCCCTCCTGCTCCAAAAGGCGCGCAAAGATCGCAAAGCCAGAGTCCGCAAAATGCTCGGACACGATCTCCATCTTGATCGGATTCCGCAGATCCGGCTTGTCCGTCCCGTACCACAGCGCCGCATCGGCGTAGGAGATGAGGGGCCAGTCCTGATCGACTGACGCCCCGCCGCCAAACTCTTCGAACACACCCTTCAGGACCGGTTCAATGGTGTCGAACACGTCTTGCTGCTCAACAAACGACATCTCCAGATCAAGCTGGTAAAAGTCGGTGGGCGAGCGGTCGGCGCGCGGGTCTTCATCCCGGAAACAGGGCGCGATCTGAAAATACTTGTCGAAGCCCGACACCATCAGCAGCTGTTTGAACTGCTGCGGCGCCTGGGGCAGCGCATAGAATTTGCCCGGATGCTGGCGAGAGGGCACCAGAAAGTCGCGCGCGCCTTCCGGGCTGGATGCCGTGATGATCGGCGTCTGATATTCACGAAACCCTTGATCCCACATCCGTTTGCGCACGCTTGCCACAACGTCCGAGCGCAGCATCATATTGCGTTGCATCACGTCGCGCCGCAGGTCCAGATACCGATAGCGCAGGCGCGTCTCTTCCGGATACTCCTGATCGCCGAACACCTGAAGCGGCAGCTCGGCGGCACTTCCCAGCACCTCCATATCGCGGATGAATACCTCGATCTCGCCGGTCGGAAGCTTGGGGTTCACCAGCTCGGGATCACGCGCCTTTACCTCGCCATCGATGCGGATGCAGAACTCGGCCCGCAGTGTCTCGACCTGCGCAAATACCGGGCTATCGGGATCGCAGAGGATCTGGGTGATGCCATAGTGATCTCGGAGGTCGATGAAGATGACTCCGCCATGATCCCGGCGGCGATGCACCCAGCCCGAAAGGCGGATCGTGTCGCCCACATTGGCGGCAGTCAGGTCGGCGCAGGTATGGCTGCGATAGGCGTGCATCAGCGGCTCTCCGAATGGTCGAATTACGGGCCGGATAGACCGGTCGCGGAAGGTGAAGTCAAGTCTGCCGGCGGTTCACGGGCGGTGTATCGGGCTTTTGGGGAAATTGAGAGGACAGGGACGGGTCAGCGGGCGCAATTGAGGATTGTGGTCACCGCGTTGAGGCTGAATGGCGCAAGCGGACGTGTGATCAGGCTGGCATCCTCCATCCGGGTCCCCATGACCTGGGTCCAACCGGCATTCGCGGTGATCATCTCGGGCCCCTCGCCACATTCCCGGATGCCGCCCGTGATGAACGGCTCGCCGATACGGTGGTTCGTGAGACCCTCCAGGGCCGCGATCTCCGTCAGTTGATCGTTCTCGAACCGCCACACCCGCAAGGTTCGCGCCAGATGCGGGCGGTCCACATAGGCAATCTCCACCAACCCGTCACCATCCAGATCCGCCGCCCCGACCGGTGCGAGCCACCGGTTGCTGCGCCCGATGAACGGCGTGGTCGCAACCAGATTGATGCCGGGCTCGCCTTCCGCAACGCGATAAATGGCCAGCTGCGCGCCTAGGCGCTGATGGCTTTGCACCACGATGATTTCGGGCAAGCCATCGCCGTCCAGATCGGCCAGACGCGGCGCGATATCCTCGAACACCAACTCATCGGGCAAAGTCAGGATGTGATCGCCGCAGGGCGACACCGCGTTTTCGGAATAGGCGTGGAGACGCGATGCTTCTATTGCGTCGCCAAGCACGCCATGCGCGTACCGCGTTGTTGGCCCGTCATACCAGGCCAGAGATCCGCCATGACCCGACCATTGATTGCTCAGGCTCTCGGGCATCGCTGTGGCCTGATGGGGCGCGATCGTGCAGGCCCACGCGCCCTGCCCGGCCAGCGACAGGCACAGACCTATCCACGCGCCGCGAGACAGAGCTCTCAACCCAAGGACCGGATGACGCGGCGCCACCGGCGCTCCTCAGATCTGCTTTTCGGGCATTTGAACAACAAGGCCATCAAGATCATCCGTGACCTTCAGCTGGCAGGTGAGGCGCGAGCGGCCAGGGTTCGGCTCATAGGCGAATTCCAGCATATCCTCTTCCATCGGGTCGATGGCCGGCAACTTCTCCACCCAGTCCGGCGCCACGTAGACATGGCAGGTCGAACACGCGCAGGCGCCGCCGCAATCGGCCTCGATCCCCGGAATGGAATTGTCGCGCGCGCCTTCCATAACGGTCAAGCCGTTGGCCACGTCCACCACGTGCTCAGTGCCGTTATGTTCGATGTAGGTGATCTTGGCCATGAATGGCGCTCCCTCAGAAATCCGCAGGTTCGGCGCATATTTACGCGTCCCCGCACGCCCGGACCAGCCCCATTTGTGCCGCGACAGGCCCCGCATCGACAATGTGACTACGAAACCGCAGGCACTCCGCGGACCGCGCAGGCCAGCGAAACGGCAGCACGCGTTTCAAAAGAGGCAGTGACACCAGTACGAGCGGGATCGGCGGGGAAAATCCGGTGACCCATCCGAGCGCTTCCCCGGTTGCCGCGAATGGGTTATGCTGTTGGAAATATAAAAGGCAGGACAGAGCAGTCCCATGCGCAGATTTATCATCCTGGCCGCCCTTGGCGGCCTCTCGGCATGTAACGGCGTTGGCTCGGGGGAGGACAGTTTTACCTCGATCATCGATCCCGTCACCACGTCCGGCGCATCGGGCGTTGAGGTGACGCGGGGCTTCGGCCCACCCGATGCCGATCCCCAAAGCTGTTACGGGCGTGAAGTGAACCCGGCTGTGATCGAAACTGTCACCGAGCAGATCCTGATGGAGCCGGAGCAGCTGGACCGCAACGGCAATGTCCGCCGCCCTGCCGTCTTCGTCACCGCGACAGAGCAAAGGATTGTCGAGGACCGCACGGAGACATGGTTCGAGACCCCCTGTGGCTTGGAAGATGACGCCGACTACATCGCGACCCTGCAACGCGCCCTTGCCGCGCGGGGCCATTACGATGCGCCCGTCACCGGCCAGATGGATCGCGCCACGGTCGAGGCGATCCAAGCCTATCAGGTGCCACAGGGCCTTGATAGCGGCGTGCTCTCACTGGCCGCCGCCAGGCAGCTTGGCCTGTCGGTCTGGGATCCCGCACTTGCTGCAGGCGGCGAGGCCGACGGCTAGCGGACCTCGTAAAAAAGCCCCCGACGCCAGCGCACCGGGGGCCGTTTGTTTCAAGGGCTGGACGCCTTACTCCGTGGTTTCCAGCTCTTCCTCTTCTTCGATGGTCAGTGCCATGAAGCGCGGGTTTCCGTCCCGGCGGATGAGCAGCAGGATGGATTTCTGCCCCGCCTCGGCCGCCGCATCGATGCGGGCCTGAAAATCGGCCACAGATGCCACCGATTGTTGCGTCACCTCGGTAATGACGTCGCCGGCTTGAAGGCCCATCTCCGCCGCGTCCGACACCGGGTCGACCTCTTCGATCACAAGACCGGACGTGACGTTTCCGGCATTCAGGCGCTCGCGCATTTCATCGGTCAGCGGTGTCAACGTCATGCCGAGGATTTCGCTCGACGGGGTGGCGTCGGGTCCGTCGCCATTGGTGGATGGGGCAGACGCGGCCTCGGCCGTCTCGCGGCGGCCAAGCGTCACCCGGAGGGTCTGGGTTTCGCCATCGCGGAACACCAGAACGCGCACGGTCTCTCCAACGGTGCTGTCGCCCACGAGGCGCACAAGGCCGCGGGTATCCTGAATATCCTGCCCGTCAAAAGACAGGATCACGTCGCCCACTTCGATGCCCCCTTCCGAGGCCGGGCCGGTTGGTACGTCCGTCACCATTGCGCCGCGCGCTTCTTCGAGGTTCATCGCCTCGGCCATTTCCGGCGTCACGTCCTGAATGCGGACGCCGAGCCATCCGCGGCGGGTTTCGCCGAATTCGCGCAACTGCGGGACCACATTCGTCACAACATCGGACGACATGGCGAAGCCGATCCCGATGGAGCCACCGGTGGGCGACAAGATGGCGGTGTTCACGCCGATCACTTCGCCGTCAAGATTGAAGAGCGGGCCGCCGGAATTGCCCTGGTTGATGGCCGCATCAGTTTGAATGAAATCGTCATAGGCACCCGAGAGCGAGCGGCCGAAGGCCGAAATCACGCCAACTGAAACGGAAAACCCCTGCCCAAGCGGGTTGCCCATCACCATGACCCAATCACCCACCCGATGCTCGGATGCCGCGCCGAAGGTGACGAACGGCAATGGCTCGTCGCTTTCGACTTTCAGAAGCGCGATGTCGGTGTTGGGATCCGTCCCGATCAGTTCGGCCACCAGCTCGCGGCCACTGCGAAACTCGATCATGATCTCATCCGCGCCTTCGATGACGTGGTTGTTGGTCACGATATAGCCGTCTTCGGAAATCACGAAGCCAGATCCAAGGGCCTGCGACCGACGCGGGGCCCGATCACCCGGGCCCTGCCGATCGAGGAAATCGTTGAAAAAGTCCTCCAGCGGGGAGCCTTCGGGCACAATCGGCTGCGGGCCACCGGCGCGGCCAGCCACAACCGATGACGTGGTGATGTTCACCACGGCGTCACCAACCTGATCCACCAGATCGGCGAAGCCCGGAAGCGCGCCAGTTTGCGCCCGCGCGGGCAGCGCGCTGAGCGCGACGGCGAGCGCCGTGGCAAGCGCAAGCATCGTGCCCACAACCATCCGCGCATTGAACCCACGCGTCTCGCTTGCGACGGCAACGCGGACACGCGGCGCGTCGCGGGGCTCATCTCTTGGGGAAAGGGGGGGTCGTGTTTGAAGTGTCACGGGGAAGGGCCTCCTCAAAAATGCCGTCGGGCAGACAGGTCTGCCCTGTCAGGTGATATTTGGGCGAATTGCGAGGTAATCAAGTTCCGAAAACCCGACCTTTTCGCCTAACCCGTCACATGGGCGTGACCAAGCCGCGCCGCATGGGCCAAGGGTCGCACGGGGCGCGGCCCAAGACAAAGGTTTCTTGACGGGCCTAAAGGCTTATGGCCCAGGACGTCAGCACAGCGCCCGCAGCAACACCGGCCAGGCCGATCAAACGCCGGGTTTCGGGAGAAATGGCCGACAGCGCGCGTATCAGATCCTCCAGACGCGAAGGGGCCAGTGCGAACACCAGCCCCTCGATCACAAGGACCATTCCCAGCCCCATCAGGATGGCCTGCCACATGGGCGGCGCTTACTCCGAAGGTTGCGACAAGGAGTTGCCGCCGCCCAGGGCCGAGCCATCGAAATACTCGAAGAACTCGCTGTCAGGGCTGATCACGAAGGTAGAATTCTGCTGCAGCGCCCGCTCATAGGCCGCGAGCGAGCGGGTGAAATCATAGAACTCCGCATCCTGGCCAAAGGCTTCCGCAAAGATCCGCGTCCGCTCTGCATCCGCTTCACCGCGGGTGATCTCGGCTTCACGCGCCGCGTCCGAGACCAACTCAACCACCGTACGGTCTGCCGTCGCCCGGATCCGCTGCGCGGCTTCTTCACCGCGGGCAATCTCGTCGGCCGCCTCGCGTTCCCGTTCCGCGCGCATCCGCGCGAAGGTGGCATCCAAGTTCTGCGCCGGCAGGTTGGTCTGCTTCAGACGCACATCAAGGATCGTCACGCCAAGGGATGCAGCCCGAGCCCGGGCCTGATTGGTGATCTGAACCATCAACGCCGCCCGTTCTTCGGATAGAATCGTGTTCGACGTCACACCGTCGGCACCCAGAACGGCCCGGATCCGGTCATTCAGGATGTCTTCGATCAGATCGTCGGCCCGGCGAATGCCACCGGCACCCACCGCACGGTTGAATTGCTCGGTATCGACAATCCGGTAGCGCGCGAAGGCATCGACCACCAGACGACGGTCATCGGATGGTGTCACCTCGGTGGCGGCCGTATCCAGCGATAGGATGCGGTCTTCGTAGTAGATCACGTTCTGGATGAACGGGATCTTGAAGTTCAGTCCAGGCTCATCAATCACCTGACGGATCTGGCCAAACTGCAGGACCAGGGCGCGTTGCCGCTCGTCCACCACGAAGATCGAGGAGGAGATCAGGACAACCGCAAGGACGGCGATGGGGATAAGATATGTGATACGGCGCATCTTAGTTCGAGCTCCCCGTGGTGGTGCTTGCATCGCCGGTGGGCCGACGCAATTCGTTCAGCGGCAAGTATGGCACAACGCCCTGTCCGCCGCCGGTCTGGCTATCGATGATCACAAGATCGGTTTCGCCCAGGACCCGCTCCAGCGTCTCAAGGTAGAGACGGCGCCGCGTCACGTCAGGGGCGACTTCGTATTCCTGCAAAACCGCAAGGAAACGGCTGGCTTCACCCAAGGCTTCGTTGACCACACGGGCGCGATACCCTTCGGCTTCTTCCAGGATCTGCGCCGCTTCACCACGCGCACCGGCGGTGACGCGGTTGGAATAGGCATCCGCCGTCCGTTCAAGACGGTCACGTTCCTGCTCGGCGGCCTGAACTTCGCGGAAGGCGTCGATCACCTCGGTCGGCGGGTCGGCCCGGTCGAGGTTGATCCGCACGATGTTCACGCCGGACTGGTAGCTATCCATCGTCGATTGAATCAGCGCCAAAGCCTGATCACCGATCAACTGACGATCCCGGTTCAGGATCGGGGCCAGCTCGGACTGGGCGATGATCTCGCGCATCGCCGATTCAGCCACAGCGCGGATCGTGGCTTCGGGGTCGCGCAGGTTGAACAGGTAATCGGCCGGGTTGTTGATGTTCCAGACCACGTCGAAATCGATATCGACGATGTTCTCGTCCGTCGTCAGCATCAGGCCCGTATCCGAAGCGCCAGAGCGGTTGTTGCCGATCGCTTCCGTCCGTTCCTGATCCGTGCCGATCACTTCAGCCGTGATGACAGGCCAGGGCGCCAGGTGTGGGCCGTCGCCGGTGATGCGATATTCGGAGCCAAGGAACAGCTCCACGCCCTGCTCACCGGGTTGAACGGAATAGAACGAGGCCCAGAGCCAAGCGCCAAGCGCGATGACAATGCCGCCGATCCAGAGGGTGCGCGGGCTGATCGGGTCACCTCCGCCCTGACCGCCGCCGGTGCCGCCGCCTCGGCCGCCCATCAGGACCCGCAGCTGCTCCTGACCCTTGCGAACGATGTCATCGATCTCGGGGATGCTCTGGCCTTCACCACCGCCGGGCCGCCTGGGCCCATTGCCACCGCCATTGCTGCCATTGCCGCCGCTTCCGCCACGATTGCCGCCGCCGCTTCCGCCGCCGCCCCAGGGTCCGCCACTGTTACCCGCCATGTGTTGTCTCACCTCTAACGAATGATCGTCTGTTGTTGCCCTATATGGGGCGGAAATTCCGGTTTGCACCTGTTTATGCGTACATTCACTGTGAAATATACGCTAGGCGGTGCGGATCGGGTCGCGCATGGTCACAATCTCTTCCGACATCGTGGGATGGACTGCAACCGTTCGGTCGAAATCCTCCTTCGTAGCGCCCATTTTCACCGCGATCCCGGCAAGCTGGATCATCTCACCCGCATTTGGCGCCACGATGTGGCAACCCAGGACCGTGCGATTGGCCTTCGAGACGACAAGTTTCATCAAGACGCGCCCGGGCTTGCCGGCAAAGGCCGTCTGCATCGGACGGAACGAGGTGCAGTAAACCTCAACCTCCTCCTGCTCGCGAGCGGCTTCCTCGGTCAGGCCCACAGTGCCGTATTCGGGCTGCGTGAAGATGGCCGACGGGATCAGATCATGGTCGATGGGCGTCGGGTTACCTTTGAAGACGGTCTCCACAAAGGCCATGCCCTCGCGGATCGCGACGGGGGTCAGGTTCACCCGGTTCGTCACGTCGCCGATCGCGTAGACCGACGGCACGGCACTCTGGCTGTATTCATCGACCACGATCTCGCCCCGGCGGCCGATCTGTATCCCGAGCTCCTCAAGACCCATATCGTTTGTATTGGGCGAACGGCCGGTGGCAAAAAGCACGTAGTCGAACACGCCCTCGCGTCCATTTGTGGATTTGACCCAGATCGGCCCGTCGCCCGCCCCCGACACATCGGTCTGAAGCGCTTTCATCTGCTGCACGTCGGCCCCCATCGCCGCATCGCTTCCGGTCGGAACGGCGTCCTCCGGGTGCTGCGCGTCGGCGGGCTTCATCTCCACGATGTTGGTGCCGGTATGCAGATCAATCCCCTGCTCTCGCATCATCTCGGCGATCAGGCCGCGCGCCTCATCATCAAAGCCGCGCAGGATCTGCGCCCCGCGATAGAACTGGGTCACCTTCACACCCAAACCCGCCATGATGCAGGCAAATTCGCAGGCGATATAGCCGCCGCCCACGATCAGCATGCTCTTGGGCAGCTCGGGCAGGTGGAAAATGTCATCCGACACAATGCCGAGATGGGCGTTGGGCATATCAGGCTTCACCGGATGGCCGCCCGTGGCCACCAGGATGTGCTTGGCCGATTTCGTGACGCCGTCGGCGAATTGAACGGTATGGGCATCCTTCAGAACCGCGCGGCTGTCGAAGATCTTAACCCCGGAGCCGTCGAGGAGGTTGCGGTAGACTTGTTCCAGCCGATCCAACTCAGTGTGAAGATGGTCGCGGAAGACGTTCCAATGAAAGTCGCCGTCCTTCACATCCCAGCCATATGCCCGCGCATCGGAAAAGCCTTCCCGATAGGATGAGGCGAACACCATCAGCTTCTTGGGAACACAGCCCCGGATCACGCAGGTGCCCCCCATCCGATCATTCTCGGCAAGGGCGACCTTGGCCCCTTGCGCCGCCGCAACACGCGCGGCGCGCACGCCGCCCGACCCGCCACCGATGACAAAGAGATCATAGTCGAAATCGGACATGGGCGGTGCTCCCGTGAAAGTGGCCAGTCCTGCGCTGTATCCCACAGGCCGTTGCAGGAGGCCAGAGCCCGCCAGCCGCGGCACAATCGGCTGAATCAAGGAGTTGTGATGGAGATTGCCTCAGCCCGGACGGACGATTGTGAACTTCGGGGGGCCGCCTGCCGTTTCATCGATCTCAACCTGGCACCCGGATCCTGCTTCCGTCAGATCACCGGCAAGGCGCCCCATCCGGGGGACGTAGGCCGCTGCCAACTCAATATCATAGCGGGGCCCCTCGCCCGGCTGCCGTAATCCTTCTGGAATACGGAGTGCGTAGATCTGCCCTTCCCCCAGCGGTCCGAGAGCGGCAGAAAGGTCTGCCACATCGGCCCGGCGCTGCCAGCTCTCCTGAAATACTGGATCATCCCAGATCGCATCAAGCTGGTTGGGAACGTCGCTGATCACATAGGCTTCAAGATCGGCCGGGCTGAGGACCCAAACATTGCCGCCAACGTCCAGGTACAAGACGGCGCCGAAGGCATTCATGTCATGGGCGATACCACCGGGAAACCCGGCCCAACCCCAGTCGCGCAGAAGAGTATCGGAGATTTCAGGGGGAACCGCGGCCATACGGCCTTATTCCCGGATGTCTACAAACAGATTGTCGGTATCGATCACGTCCACACGCTCATGTTCGATCGTACCGTTGTTGATGTCGCGCACTTCCACCGAGCCGTCGGCATTCCCGATCACAAGAATATCGCAGATATCGAGGAACAGGCCGTTTTCGACCACGCCCGGGATCTGGTTGAGGATCAGGCTCAGCTGCGCGGGCTGCGCGATACGGCGCAGGTGCAGATCGAGGATATAGTTGCCCTCGTCCGTCTTGAAGGGCTCCGTCCCGGACAGGCGCAGCGAGGCAGACCGCCCCAGCACGTCCACATTCGAGAGCAACTCTTCGATCAGCGCCTTCGTGGTCTGCCAGCCAAACGGGATGATTTCCACCGGCAACGGGAATGACCCCAATGTGTCGACCTGCTTCGACAGATCGGCAATCACCACCATCTGGTCCGACGCCGTCGCCACCACCTTCTCATGCAGAAGCGCGCCTCCGCCGCCTTTGATCAGGTTCAGGTTCGGGTCGTATTCGTCGGCCCCGTCAATCGTCAGGTCGAGCCAGCGCACATCGTCGAGCGTTTTCACCGTCACGCCCACCTCGCGGGCCAAATCGGCCGTCCGCGACGAGGTTGCCACGCCGGTAATCATCATGCCCTCTTCACGTACCAATTCGCCCAGGCACCGCACCATCCACGCGGCGGTCGAGCCGGTCCCCAGGCCCACGCGCATCCCGTCTTCCACAAATTCCACGGCGCGGCGCGCAGCAACGTATTTGGCTTTGTCGATCGGGGACAGTTCCGCCGTCATGGGCACAATCTCAACTTTCCTTGCAGCATTTCACTCCTCATACCGAACGCTCAGCCTTGGGGCGAGTGCAAATCGGCCTGCTGCAACCCGTCAATCGCAGCACCAAGCGCCTCTCGTGGCAGGATCATCAACAATCCCGGACCATCGGTGGAAATGGACACGTCTGGCTGACGCACCGCGTTCGACGTGCCGATTTTTCGCGCCGGGTGCAGGGCCAACGATTCGAACGACCATTTGAGGCCGCTTGCCGACATCGTCACGCCGTCCATGGGAAACAGGGAGAGGCGCAGGCCCGGCTCCAACGTCAGGTTGATGCGGGGCGGGACGTGAAACGTGATATCCTCCTGCCCGATCAGGATCACGGCGCGATCTGCAAACCGGACCAGTCCGTGGAGGGCGGCAAGCTCATGATCCAGACGCGCGCCGGTGAAACCGACCGCAAGGATCAGGGGCGCGCGGATCATCCGCAGCGCCTTCTCGAAATCCGTGCTATCCTGCTCGGCGATCCGGTAGAGCCGATCGGACGGAATCACCGCCTTCGCGGCCTCGGAAAGCGAATCCATATCGCCGATAACAGCGGCCGGATCCTGGCCCTGGGCAAGAATCGCGTCACCACCACCGTCCGATCCGACGAAAAAAACGCTTCTTTCCCGCGCAAGTGCATAGGCATTCGCCCCGATCGCACCGCCACCCGCCAAAAGGACCGTCCCCTTGAATATCAATAGCATACCCGCAGTCACTGGCCCATTGTTGCCATTTTTGGGGGTAATCTTCACGGAATGGTCCAATTCGTGTCGCTTTTTACTGGAAACAGTTTGTTACACCTTTCGCAAGGATGATAAATTCCGGTGTCCAGCCGGACGAGCAGAGTGGCAGAGCAATGAGTGACGAAAACAAGATCCTAACCGTCTCCTATGGCACGTTTTCCTGTACGCTTGAGGGCTTTGATCGGCCCTTCGAGGCGATGAAGGCGATTGCGGAGTATTTTCGCGATCTGGCGGCGGAGGATCGCTATTTTGGCGCTGAGCCTCCCACGCCGGACGCAGACACCCTTCACCGGATCACCGAGGCCGCGATCCAGCGCCGAGTGGAGGCCCGTGTTTCTGAAACAGGTCTGATCCTGCGCGCCGAAGGCGGCAATGACGCCGCCCACTATACCGAAGGTGCTGGCACAGTGACGGCCTTCGCCGGAATGGCCGCCGCCGCGCCGCCGCGCGCTGAAGATCCTAACATCGAAGACGCCATCGAAAGCGTCGCCCCGGAAGCCGCCGAAGAACCGGCGATGGCAGACACCGCCGCGGAGGAACCTGCTTTGGAGCAGGATGAATCGGAAGACGAGGTGGCGGACCAGCCCGCAGCTGAGATTGAGGCCGAAGCTGAAGATGCGGCTGACGATGATGTGGAAGATGAATCCGAAGATGAATCCGTCGCCGAAACGGTTGAAACCGCCGATGACGATGATGTGCCTGCTCCCGTCGAACTCGCTGACATCGCAGAGGAGGCCGAGAGCGAAGCGGCGGAAATCGAAGAAGCGGCGGCCGAAGACGACACGTCGGGCATCACCGAATTTGACGCCCCTGCTGAGGAGCCGATCGAGGCGGCCGCCGAAGTGACGGCCGAAGCGGAGGCCGATCCCCACGCTGATGAAGCAGGCGATACCCTCGCTGGCGTGACTGCTGCGATGTCGGACACGGATGCTGCCGAGGCGGAGCAAGGCGAGGCACCCGATCTCGCTGGTGACGACGCCATCGAGATCGCCCAGGACGATAGCGCCGAAGTTGTCGACGCCGATGAGAGCGATGCTGCCGACGAGGCGGGCGCCGATACGCTGATCGCCATCGCCGCGGCGATGGCGTCCGAGGAAGTCGCTCTTGAGGAGGACGATACTTTCGCCGAGGCCGAAGACGCGCTTGGTGACGATAGGTTGGTTGCCGATATCGACGGTTTCGATGACGCCTTTGACGCAACGACAGATGACGAGATCGACTCGATCTTTGCCGGTGACCCGGCGGAGGACGCAGCGCCGGATACCTTTGACGGGGCCTCCGTGGCCGCACGTCTGGCCCGCATTCGCCAAGCGGCGGTCTCCGAAGGCGATGACGACGACCCCATCGCTCAGCCCGATGACGAATATCTCGCGGCCGGTGGTGAGGGTGCCGCGCCCGAGCCGGTGATGGATGCCGATGATGAGGCAACCACCGCCGCCCTTGCCGCAGCCTTTGCCACCGACACATCGACCTTGGACGACGCGTCCGACGATGTCGAAGAGCCGCATGCTGAAGACGCCGCCAATGCCGAGCCGGTCGCGGAAGCCGGCGATGACGAGGCAGACGCGGAAGACGAGGATGATGCGACCAACGCCGCTGTCGCAGCTCTGACCATCGACGCTGCTCCCCAGGACGACCCCGCAGATGCCGTGGCCGACGCCGCTGCTCAGGCCGCCTTCGGTGAGGACGCCAAGGAGGACTCGGAAGAGGCCGCGTCCAAGGCGGATCGTACCGGTTTCGTCGCGGCTGATGCCGGTGCGGATCACGACGACGTGGATCGGTTGTTCGAGGCCACCGAGGGCCGCCTGACAGGTGTGGAAACTACCCGCCGTCGCGCCAATATCGAACACCTCAAAGCCGCCGTCGCCGCGCGCGCCGCGGAAACACAACTGGCCGTGGATGGGGCGTCCTCGGCGGACTTCACAGGCGTCGCAGACAGCGCCGCAGAATACCGGGATGATCTCGCCCGTGTCATGCGGCCCCGCCGCGTACGCGTCGATGTCTCGCGCCGTCGTGACGTTGAGGCCCGTCCTGCCCCGCTGGTGCTGGTGTCTGAGCAGCGCGTGGATGAGCCGGCGGAAGCTCCGCCGGACGCGGCCGCGATCATGCCGCGCCGTGTGTCGGCTGAGGCCGCCGCAGAAAGCACACCATCACGCCCGGCCCCCAGGGCGGTGTCCGCAGCGCAAACCGAGGCGCCGCTGATGCTGGACGACAGCCTGAATGTTGGCGGCGTTGCCTTTGACGATCAAGCCTATGAGAATAGCCGCCCCGCCCCGCGCAAGGTCGCCAGTTCGCTCGCCAACCTGGCACAGCGCGCCGGCAAGATCGCCATGGGTCTGGGCCGTTCGGCTCCGAAGGAACAGCACGAGGATGTGGCTGACGCCGCGCCCGCCGTCACCCCCGAACCGCAGCTCGATGATACGGCCGATCTGCAGAACCCCGCGCCGGTATTCGATCCCGAAGCAACCGACGAGGCCGATCCGGTGGCAGCCATCGAAGCGCAACTGGCCCGCGAGATCGAGGAAGAGCGCGCCAACCCGACAGTCGCATCCGAGGCCGCTGACGGCGATGAACAGATCGACCATTTCGCGGCCTTCGCCGAGGTGCTTGCCGCTTCTTCGGCCACCGAGATCCAGGAAGTGATTGAGATGGGTGCCGAATATCTCAGCAACGAGGTTGGCGTGGAGGAGTTCAAGCGGATGCAACTCCTCCGTCTGGTGCGGATCGCAACCGATGGCTCCATTTCACGCGACGACGCCATTGAAGCGGTCAACGCGCTGGCAGAAGACGGCGTCTTGCAAGCTTTGGACGGAGGCCTGTTCCGGCTGACCCGCAAGATCTAAGCGACCAAAACACAGGACTGCACAAAGGGGCGCTCAGGCGCCCCTTTTGGCTTGCTGGCGTCTCAATCCTCGCGCGGTGCGTCCGGATCGGCTTGCCCAACCCCAAGGAATACTGACTTGAGGGGGAACGCCCAAGCGATGCTGAAGACCAGGCAGATCACGATTTGAAGCCAGACCGGCCACGCCTCCAACAGGCTCAGCATGAACCACACCGCAGCGATGTAAACGGGGAGTCCGATCACGAGGATGAACAGCGACCAGCGCCGACGGGCCTTGTAGCTCAACGCCATGAACTGCGTTCCATCAATCAGAAAACGGGTCGGTCACAAGGATCGTGTCATCCCGTTCGGGCGAGGTGGAGAGTAGCGCCACGGGGCATTGGATCAACTCTTCGATGCGTCGCACATACTTGATGGCCTCTCCGGGAAGGTCAGCCCAGGAGCGCGCGCCAGCCGTCGATTGCGACCAGCCCGGCATCGTTTCGTAGATGGGCTTGCAACGCGGCTGGAAGTCCGAGGCAAAGGGCAAATGGTCGATCACTTCGCCATCCAACTCATAGCCGGTACAGATTTTCAACTCCTCAAACCCGTCCAGCACGTCGAGCTTGGTCAGGGCGATCCCGTTCACGCCGGAGGTCGCACAGGTCTGCCGCACCAGCACCGCATCGAACCATCCGCACCGGCGCTTGCGGCCCGTGGTCGTGCCGAATTCGTGGCCGCGTTCGCCAAGGCGTTGCCCAGCCGCGTCTTCAAGCTCGGTCGGGAACGGGCCCTCGCCCACGCGGGTGGTGTAGGCCTTCACGATGCCGAGCACAAAATCGATGGCGCCGGGGCCAAGGCCTACGCCGGTCGCCGCCTGCCCGGCGATGACGTTGGAGGACGTCACAAACGGATAAGTGCCGAAGTCGATATCCAGAAGCGCGCCTTGGGCACCTTCAAAAAGGATACGTTTCCCGGCCCGGCGCTTCTCGTTCATCACCTTCCAGACCGGGGCGGCGAAGGCGAGGATCAGTGGGGCCACCTCGGTCAACGCTGCCATAAGGGCGGGCTTGTCCACCGGTTCAAGGCCCAGGCCCCGGCGGAGCGCATCGTGGTGCACAAGCGCCCGATCCACACGCCGCTCCAACGTGGCCGCATCCGCCAGATCGGCCACACGCACCACGCGGCGACCGACCTTATCTTCATAGGCCGGGCCGATACCGCGGCCGGTCGTACCGATCTTCGCGACTGAATTCTGGTTCTCACGGGCGCGATCCAATTCGCCATGGATCGGCAGGATCAGCGGCGTGTTCTCCGCGATCATCAGCGTCTCTGGGCTGATCTCCACCCCCTGGGCACGGACGGTCTCGATCTCCTTGACCAAGTGCCAGGGGTCCAGCACAACGCCATTTCCGATCACCGACAGCTTGCCGCCGCGCACCACACCGGACGGCAGCGCGTGCAACTTGTAGGTCTCGCCATCGATGACAAGCGTGTGGCCCGCATTGTGGCCACCCTGAAAGCGCGCAATCACGTCGGCCCGTTCGCTGAGCCAATCAACGATCTTGCCCTTGCCCTCGTCGCCCCATTGCGCGCCGACCACGACTACATTGGCCATGACATCCTCCGGTCTGTCTCGGAAACCCCGGGGCGCTATAGCGGGCGGCGGGGCGGGGGGGAACCGATTTCTGCGGCTCTGCGCGGATGATAGCCCGCCGTCGCTGCCTTTGGGGCGGACAAATCGGCCACACGTTGCGCGATTTGGTTTCCTGTGAAATCATCATTCGGCACATCGCAAACGGGAATCAACTTTCTTCACTTTGGGTCGCCCTTGCGGCGGCCTGACGCATCTCATAAGTAGACGCGAAGCAGAGATTTGGTCGTCAACAAAGGCCCACCAATGGAAAACGTGATCCTTGTCATCCATCTGATCCTCGCGATCTGCCTGATCGGCGTTGTGTTGCTGCAGCGATCCGAAGGGGGTGGCCTTGGCATGGGTGGCGGCGGTGGTGGCGGTGTAATGACCGGCCGCCAGGCAGCCACGGCGTTGGGTAAGCTGACATGGGCCTTTGCGATCGCGTTTCTGATCACGTCGATCACGCTGACGATCATCGCGACGCAGAATTCAGCGGATTCCTCGCTGCTTGACGATCTGGGCGGTCTGCCGCCCGCCGCCGATTCCGAAACGGACGGCGATGCGGCGCTTCCGCCAGTCGACTCGCTTCTGCCGCCGATCCAGGGCGATGCACCCGCGCTTCCACCGATCCAAGAATAAGTGCCAGCATGTGCTGATGCCCACCCGATCTGGGGTGGGGGTGGATTACAAACCACACGATCTGGACAAAACTGGCCAATCGGTTCTTGTGCCGGTTGCCCGAATCCGGGTATTCTCAAATCCCGTGAATAAGACGAGTGATGGGCGCCGCACGGAGCAGGCCGCACCATCCACACGGGAGACGTTACAGGCATGGCCAGGTTCATTTTTATCACCGGTGGGGTGGTTTCTTCGCTTGGCAAAGGCCTGGCATCGGCGGCCCTCGGGGCGCTTCTTCAGGCCCGCGGCTTTTCCGTGCGCCTGCGCAAACTTGATCCCTACCTGAACGTCGATCCCGGCACGATGTCGCCTTTTGAACACGGCGAAGTGTTCGTCACCGATGACGGCGCCGAGACCGATTTGGACCTTGGCCATTACGAGCGTTTCACCGGCGTACCCGCGCGCAAGACGGATTCGATCTCCAGCGGTCGGATCTATACCAACGTTCTCGAAAAAGAGCGGCGCGGCGATTATCTGGGTAAGACGATTCAGGTTATCCCCCACGTTACCAACGAGATCAAAGACTTCATTTCGATTGGGGAGGATGAGGTCGATTTCATGCTGTGCGAGATCGGCGGGACGGTCGGCGACATCGAAGGCCTGCCTTTTTTCGAGGCGATCCGGCAATTCAGCCAAGACAAGGCGCGCGGACAGTGCATCTTCATGCATCTGACGCTGCTGCCATTCATCAAAGCCTCGGGCGAATTGAAAACGAAACCGACCCAGCACTCGGTCAAGGAATTGCGCTCCATCGGCCTTGCTCCCGATATCCTTGTCTGCCGCTCCGAAGGGCCGATTCCGGAGAAGGAACGCGAGAAGCTGGCGCTTTTTTGCAACGTCCGCCCCGATAGCGTGATCGCCGCGCAAGACCTCAGCTCGATCTACACCGCGCCGCTGGCTTATCATCGCGAAGGTCTTGATCAGGCGGTTCTGGACGCGTTCGGCATCAGCCCCGCGCCGAAGCCCGACCTCACGGTCTGGGAAGATGTGGCCGACCGGATCAACAATCCGGAGGGTGAGGTGAAGGTTGCCATCGTCGGCAAATACACGCAGCTGGAGGACGCCTATAAGTCGATCGCCGAGGCGCTGACCCATGGTGGCATGGCCAACCGTGTGAAGGTGACGGCCGAATGGATCGACGCGGAGATCTTCGAGCGCGAAGACGTGGCCCCACATCTGGAGGGCTTCCACGCGATCCTCGTGCCCGGCGGCTTCGGGGAGCGCGGAACCGAGGGCAAGATCAAGGCCGCGGAATTCGCGCGGACGCGCGGCGTGCCCTACCTGGGCATTTGCCTGGGCATGCAGATGGCGGTGATTGAGGCGGCCCGGAACCTTGCGGATCTAGGGGATGCCGGATCCGAGGAATTTGATCACGAAGCCGGGAAAAAGCGTTTTACACCAGTCGTTTACCACCTGAAGGAATGGGTGCAGGGCAACCATAAGGTTGAGCGTAAGGTGACCGACGACAAGGGTGGAACGATGCGGCTGGGAGCTTACGACGCCGTGTTGGAAAGCGGCTCAAAAGTTGCCGAAGCCTATGGCGACACTGCGATCGAAGAGCGCCATCGGCACCGCTACGAGGTCGATATCCAATACCGTGAACAGCTTGAGGATAAGGGCTTGATTTTCTCGGGTATGTCACCTGATGGGCGGCTGCCGGAAATCGTGGAAGTGAAAGATCACCCGTGGTTCATCGGCGTGCAGTTCCATCCCGAGCTGAAATCCAAACCGTTCGCGCCTCACCCCCTGTTCCGGGATTTCGTGCGGGCCGCGAAGGATAACTCACGTCTGGTCTAGAACCCGCAGCCCGCCGCCGTGAGTTGCCCGATTGCATTGCCGGATCCTGCCAGCGTGACATTGTCCAACCCGCCGCGCCTGTAGAGTGATATCTCAAGGTTGGTTCCGCCACGCAGAGCGTCCAGAAAGCCCTCCGCCTGCTCCAAGGTATCCATCTCCAACAGGCATTCGGGGCCCCGGCAATCGGCGCCAAGCAAGATTTCGGGCCGATCATCAACGCGGAGGACGAAGAATTCTTCGTCCGCGCCCGGATCGTGGCCGAAGATCGTGAAGGCCGGAAGCCCCCCATTGCCGCAATCCACCGCAATCCCCGCGCCACCGTCGCCCATCACCGCAGCGCGTCCAGCGGGCCCGAGGGTGTTATCGTAAGTCCAGTCCGCCATGGACGACGTGGCCTGAAATACCATCAAACAAGCAAGAATGGGCGCGCGCATGAAACGTCTCCGCTGTATTTTGGCATCACTTTTGCATGATCAAAGCCCGGAAGCCGCCGATCCGTCAAAGTGTTGGATCTCATATCTTTCCCGGCGCTCCCGACCGCGCTATACTCGCGCTATGGCGGATCGAGCACTGCCATCCGCAAGGGACAACAAATATGCGCATAATCGCTTCTGCCCTGACGTTGACCGCAGCTGTGGCTGCAACCGGGGCCCACGCACAGGACGCGTCGCAATGGACGGGCTTTTACGCCGGTTTCGCGACCAATATCATCTCGCCGGAATTCGACAATTCCACGATCGCTGTGCCGCTGCAGGAAGGCACTGGGTTCGGTGTCTATGGCGGCTACAACTATGCGTTCGGCAGCAACATGGTTGTCGGCGCCGAACTGGGCTTCAGTGGCCCGGCGACATTCCAGACGACTCTCGGCAACCCGGATTTTGAGTTCGACAACGTGATCAACGCCCGCGTGCGTGGCGGCTATGCCATGGGCAACGCGCTGGTCTACGGCACGTTGGGCTACCAGCAGGTGAATTACAGCGCGGCCGCCGGGATCTCCACCGATGGCTCGGCGGACGGTCTTGTCTATGGCCTTGGCCTGGAAATGCTGTTGACCGACAATGTTTCCGTGCGTCTGGACTATACCTCCACTCACATGACGCCCGATGCGGGCACAATCGTTGGCGCGCCCGCTGGCACTCAGATCGATGCCAATGCCGTGGGCCTGGGTGTTGCGCTGCACTTCTGAGCAATTGCGCTATTTCGGATAAGAGCGGCGCCGGATTTGGTGCCGCTTTCTATTCAGCCGCTGTCTGGCTGTGGAGGCTCAGAACCTCATCTCGAATAATCTCCGCAATCAGCGCAGCATCCTCGACCGAAAATGTCAGCGGAAGGCGCATGTCCAGCAGACCCTCAAGAATAGCATCCGTTTTTGGCAGCCGTTGTTCAGGTGCATATCGCCAGCTGTCATACCGCGACGTGAAGGCCACCGGTTCCGGCGCACCAAACCATTTCAGCTCCACCCCGCGCGCGCCACAGCCCTTCACAACCGCCGCAACCTGATCCGGATTGGCATGGGGCAAGAGGATCTGGATCGATGATCCAACGATGCTCTCTTCGTCCGGCCGTTCGATCACCTGAAGGCCGGGCGTGTTTCGCATCCCCTCCTCCATCGTGCGATAGAGCGCATTCCACCGAGCCACTTGTGCGGGCAGGTCCGCAAGTTGCGGACGCAGGATCGCAGCCCGCAGATTGTCCATACGGCCCGATACGTTCGGCGTGACGTACTTAACCTTTTCGAATGTACCCACAGGGGGCGCAGCCCTATGACGGCCAAAAAGCATGTAAGATCCCGACAACATGATGGCCTTTGCCATCACAATCTCATCGTCGGTGACCAGCAAACCCCCCTCCCCGGAGTTGAGGTGTTTGTAGGTCTGGGTGGAGTAACATCCGATCAGTCCGTGGCGTCCCGAAGGTACCCCGCGCCATGCGCCGCCCATGGTGTGAGCGCAATCTTCGATCACGATTATTCCGGCGGCGTCACAGATCTCCATCAGGCGATCCATGTCACACAGATGCCCGCGCATATGCGACAGCAACAAAACCTTCCCGCCGGACGCGGCGGCCTTGGCCGCCAGGTCGTCCAGATCAATCGTAAGGCTTTCGGTGACTTCAACGAAAACCGGTTCGGCATTCACCGCCGCAATCGCGCCGGGTACCGGCGCCAGGGTGAAGCCGTTGGTCAGGACCTTGTCGCCGGGTCCCACATCCACCGCCCTTAGCGCCGCCCCCATCGCATAGCCGCCAGAGGCCACGGCAAGGCAGTACTTCGCGCCGGTGAAGGCTGCGAATTCCTCTTCCAGATGCGCAACCTCCCCGTCTTCGCCGGGAGCGGTGTTGTAACGGTGCAGCCGGCCTGAGCGCATGACGGCCACCGCCGCATCAATCGCAGCGTCCGGGATTGGTTCTTGCTGGGTGAAATTACCGGTGAATGTCGCTTTGCTCATGCCCGGCAAGATCATGCGATGCGGGCGCCGCGTCAATGGGCCAAAGGCTGCAACCGATCAGGCCACAACCTCCGCAAGCACACGGTCCAGATCGTCGTAGTGATCCAGCAGGGCATCAGGGTTCAACTCGGCCACCGCCCGCCCTGTCGGACCAAACGTGACAAGGATGCATGGGATACCAGCGGCTGCGGCTGTCTTGCGATCGGTGATCGTGTCACCAATCAAAACGGCCTGTGCCGGATCTCCGCCAAGGCGTGCAATGGTTTCCAACAGCGGGGCGGGATCGGGCTTACGGGTCACCAGCGTGTCGGCCCCGATCAATGTCGGGAACCGCGCGGTCAGGCCAAGACGGGCGATCAGTTCGACCGCCAGCCCTTCGGGTTTGTTGGTGCAAATCCCCGTCGCATGACCCTGGCTGCGCAAACGGTCCACGGCAGACACAGCGCCGGGGTAGAGCGTTGTGTACGTGTCGATGGCGCGGCCATAGGCATTGAGCAGAGCCTGATATCCGGCATCGGCCAGCGCCTCGGGATTATCATGCCCCATCCGCTCGGCCGCCAGCCGCAGCATGGCCCGCCCGCCCGCAAATGCCGTGGCATCGTCCGACCCCAACTTGAGCTGCGGCGCATGCCCAAGCTCTTGCAGCGCGGTGTTCGCGGCCGCAATCAGATCCCCCGCCGTATCGGCGAGGGTCCCGTCAAGATCGAAGACTATACTACGCATCGCTTTTCCCTTCGGCAGGTTTCCGCCCAATGCTATTACAGGCTGACGGGCAAATTGACCGGCGCGGGGGTTTGCCCACGCCGCGGGCTTCGTTAATAGGCGGCAAACGCGAAGGAAAGACGTTTCATGCAGGCACCCCAAGATCGCCCATTGGCGTTGATCGTCCTGGCCGCCGGTGCGGGCACGCGAATGAAGTCGGATCTGCCCAAACCGCTGCATCAGCTTGGACAGGCACCGCTTCTGGCGCATGCATTGGCCGCCGGAGAAACGCTGTCACCCGCCCGCATTCTTGTTGTGACGGGCCACGGTGCCGAAGCGGTGGAAGCTACCCTGAACGATATCGCGCCCGAAGCCGTCAGCGTGCGGCAGGAGCCGCAATTGGGCACGGGCCACGCGGTTTTGCAGGCGGCCGCCGCGTTGGAGGGGTTCGAGGGTGACGCTATGGTGCTCTACGCCGACTCGCCCTTCTTTCGACCCGAAACGCTCACCGCCATGCGGATCGCCCGCGCGAACCATGATGTGGTGATGCTGGGGTTCGAGGCCGCCGATCCGGGGCGCTACGGGCGGCTAGTGATTGACGGCGACAAGCTCTTGCGGATCGTCGAATTCAAGGAAACTACAGAGGAAGAGCGGCGGATCCGGCTATGCAATTCCGGCGTGCTTTGCGCCGATGCGGCCACGTTGATGGGCCTTCTGGCGCAGGTGGGTAACGACAATGCTGCGGGCGAATACTATCTCACCGATGTGCCCAAACTGGCCAACGCCAACGGGTTGAAAGCCACTGTCGTGCGATGTGAGGAAGAAGAAACACTCGGCATCAATTCACGTTCAGAACTTGTCGCGGCGGAGCGCCTTTTCCAGGCGCGGCGGCGGGATACATTGACCGAGGACGGGGTGACGATGCAGGCCCCCGACACCGTCCATTTCGCGCTCGACACCCATATCGGGCGCGATGCGGTGATCGAGCCCTACGTCGTCTTCGGCCCCGGTGTCACCGTCGAATCCGGCGCGCAGATCCGGGCATTTTCCCATCTGAAGCAGTGCCATGTCGGTTCGGGCGCGATCGTCGGGCCCTATGCGCGCCTGCGGCCCGGCGCGGAGATCGGCAACGACGCCAAGATCGGCAATTTCGTCGAGGTCAAAGCCGCCGCCATCGGTGAGGGCGCCAAGGTCAACCACCTGAGCTATGTGGGCGATGCGACGGTTGGTGAGCGGGCTAATATCGGCGCGGGCACGGTGACGTGCAATTATGACGGCGTCCTGAAGCACCGCACCGAGATCGGGGCGGAGGCGTTCATCGGATCCGATACGATGCTGGTGGCGCCTGTCTCCATCGGAGCGCGGGCCATGACGGCGAGCGGGTCTGTCATCACCGAGAACGTTCCCGACGGTGCCTTGGCCATCGGGCGTGCCAAGCAGATCAACAAACCCGGGCTGGCTGTCAAACTGATGGACCGGCTCAGGGCCATAAAAGCAGGCAGGTCAAAGGGATAATTCCATGTGCGGAATTGTAGGCGTATTGGGCAACCACGAGGTTGCGCCAATCCTGGTCGAGGCGTTGAAACGGCTCGAATATCGTGGCTATGACAGCGCCGGGATCGCAACGGTGCAGGACGGTCGGCTGGATCGCCGCCGCGCCGTGGGCAAATTGGCCAACCTGTCAGACGTGCTGGTCCATGACCCGCTGGCCGGCAAATCCGGGATCGGCCATACACGGTGGGCGACCCATGGCGGGCCAACCGTCACCAACGCCCATCCCCATCAGGCGGGCCGTGTCGCCGTGGTCCACAATGGCATCATCGAAAACTATCGGGACCTTCGGGCGCGCCTGTCGCACCGCAGCTTCGTGACTGAAACCGATACCGAGACCGTCGCGCAGCTCTGTGAGGATTTCCTGGATCAGGGGATCAGCCCCCGGGAGGCGGCGACAGAGACCTTGAAGCATCTCGAAGGGGCCTATGCGCTTGCGTTCCTGTTTCAGGGGGAAGCCGACCTGATCGTGGCGGCGCGCAAGGGATCCCCGCTGGCCATCGGCCACGGCGAGGGGGAGATGTTCGTGGGCTCGGATGCCATCGCGTTGAGCCCGATGACGAACCTGATCACGTATCTGGACGAGGGCGACTATGCCTTCGTTACCCGCGGCGGCGCGCAGATTTTTGACGCCCACGGGCGGCTGGCCAACCGCGACGCGCGGACCATTCCCGCGCAGGCCGCTCAACTCGACAAAGGTGGTCACAAGCATTTCATGGCCAAGGAGATCTTCGAGCAGCCCGTCGTGCTGAGCGATTGCCTCAACCATTACACCACCGGCGACACCGTGACGTTTCCGGACGATGTCGATTTCACCGATACCGACCGGATGATCCTGGTGGCGTGCGGAACCGCGCACTACGCCTGCGTGGTCGCAAAATACTGGTTCGAACAGCTTGCCCGCCTGCCCTGCGACGTCGATATCGCCTCGGAGTTCCGCTACCGCGAACCGCCCGTTTCCGACCGCGCAACGGCGCTGTTCGTCAGCCAATCGGGCGAGACAGCGGACACGCTCGCCGCCCTACGCCACGTGCAGGAAAAGGCCGCGCGCGTTGTCTCCGTAGTCAATGTTCCCGAAAGCTCCATTGCGCGCGAAAGTGATGTGGCTCTGCCAATCCATGCCGGCGTCGAGGTGGGCGTGGCTTCCACCAAGGCCTTCATGAATCAGTTGGGGGTGTTGGCGAACCTGGCGATACTAGCCGCCCGGCAACGCGGCCGGATCGATGCGGCCCGCGAAGCGGCGCTCATATCGGAATTGCGCAGTCTGCCGGGCCTGATCAACCAGGCGCTCGCGCTTGAGGACAAGATCGCCAGCCATACCGCAGAACTGAGCGAGGCCCATTCCGTCTTGTTCCTCGGGCGCGGCCCGATGTTCCCTATGGCGCTGGAAGGCGCGCTGAAACTCAAGGAAATCAGCTATATCCACGCCGAGGGTTACGCGAGCGGCGAGCTCAAGCACGGCCCCATCGCCCTGATCGACAAATCCGTTCCGGTGATCGTCATGGCGCCCAAGGATGCGCTCTTCGACAAGACGGTTTCGAATATGCAGGAGGTCATGGCGCGCGACGGGCGGGTCTGGCTGATCACCGATGCCGATGGCGCGGCCCAGGCGGGTGACGGCACATGGGCCACGCTCACCATGCCACGGGTCGATCCGATCCTGGCGCCGCTGCTCTATGCCGTACCCGCGCAGCTGATCGCGTATCACACGGCGCTCCATAAAGGCACGGATGTCGACCAGCCGCGCAATCTGGCGAAATCCGTGACGGTGGAGTAGCGTCCCGAAAACGGAGACACGCTATGGCCAGAAAAGCCTCTGAATCGACCGTCTATCCGCCGCCTTTTGCCAATGTCCGTCCGGCGCGGACGCGGAAGGTTACGGGTGTGGTCCACGGCCGTTTCGTGAGGCGGTCCGCATGACACGCCTTGGCCCGATCGATCTGGCGCTGCACGGCAATCACGTAGCACTGGTGCCGCTCAGCCATGATCATCACGACGCGCTGGCGGCGATCTCAACTGACGGTGAATTGCACAAACTGTGGTACACGGCCATTCCCTCCGCTGATGGGATGGCGGCGGAGATTGACCGGCGTTTGGCCCTGCGCGACGCTGGCAGCATGATCCCGTTCACCCAGCTCGACGCCGATGGAACACCCGTCGGCATGACCACATACATGAACATCGATCACGCCCTGCCACGGGTGGAGGTCGGCTCCACCTGGATCGGGCCCTCCGCGCAACGCGGCGCGCTGAATACCGAGGCAAAGCGTTTGTTGCTGGGGCATGCCTTCGACGTCTGGGGTTGCCTGGCCGTGGAGTTCCGTACCCACCGCCTGAACCTGCAATCCCGCCGCGCCATCGAACGGCTGGGGGCGCAGTTCGACGGGATGTTGCGCGCCCATGCGCGGATGGCGGACGGCACGATCCGCGACACGGCGGTGTATTCTGTGACCGCCGACGAATGGCCGGCCGTGCGCAGCCACCTCGATTGGCTGATCGAGAAACCGCGATGAAGGCCGAGGACGCGCTGGCCGCCCTCGAGGTCCACGCAGACCCCGAACGCGCGGCGGGCATGGCGGCCTATCACAAGGCGGATCGCTCCTATCTGGGCCTGTCGAATGCCATCACCGGGGAGCTGGCGACCCAATGGCGCAAGGCCGCACCGGATCAGGCGGCGCTGGTGGCGCTGGCGCAGGGGCTGTGGGACAGCAACATTTTCGAGGCCCGGATCGCGGCAGGAAAGCTGTTTCTGCAGGCCAGGATGCGGCCAGATGATAATGTGGCATGGGGCTGGATCACATCGGTCGTGCCGGATTTCGATTCCTGGGCCATCGCCGATGCGGTGGCGCAGGGCGGCCAGAAGCGGTTGGTTCAGGACCCAAGCCGATTGGAGGTGCTGGAGGATTGGACCACGTCAGACCATCTCTGGACCCGCCGCTCGGCGTTTGTCTTCGCCCTGCCCTTCTGCAAATCACGCCATCCCTCCGCTGTCGAAAAGGCTGCGCGCGGGCGTGTGCTGGGATGGGCAGAGCGCTTGGCCGAGGATCCCGAATGGTTCATCCAGAAAGTCATCGCGTGGTGGCTGAGGGACCTGTCGAAACGCGATCCCGACACGGTTGCGGATTGGCTGAGCCAGCAGGGAGGGCGTTTGAAACCGTTTGCCCGGAAAGAGGCTGCACGCCACCTCCCGTGATCAAAAGGCGTTTCTGCCGATCCAATTCAGACGGTGGGGGTCTTGCCCGCCATGACCTCCAGGAACCACTCCGTATCGATATTGCCGCCACACAGGATCACGGCGACCGTCTTGCCGCGCATGACTGCACGCTCCTGTATGAGCCCGGCCAGGGGCGCGGCGCCAGCCCCTTCGGCGAGATTATGCGTATCGGTGTAGTAGGCGCGGATCGCCTCGGCGACTTCGTCGTCCGAGACCGTCAGGATACGCGCGGCGCCCTTGGAATAGATCTCGAACGCATCGGCCACCGGCACCCGCACGGCCATGCCGTCGGCGAAGGTGTTGGCGCTGTCGGTCTCGATCAGGCGTCCGGCATCCATCGAGAGCTTGGCCGTCTGCGCGTTCTCCGACACGACGCCCACAATCTCGGTGTCCCGCCCCAACGCATCACGCGCCAGGATCGTGCCGCAGATCCCGGAGCCGCAGCCGATGGGTACGTAGATTGTGTGAAGATCGGGGACTGCCGACAGAAGCTCGTACGCGTAGGTCGCTACGCCGCGCACCAACTCGGGGTGGAACGGCGGCACGATGAACAGCCCCTCGGCTTCGGCCACCCGGTAGGCTTCTGCCTTGGCCTCGTCGAAATCATCCCCGAACTCGATCAACTCCGCCCCGAAGGAGCGCATCGCGGCGTTCTTTTCCACCGAATTGCCGCGGGGCACGTAGACCTTGGCCGTCAGTCCGGCCGCCACGGCCGAGCGCGCCTGCCCCTGCCCGTGATTGCCGCGGGTCGCCGTGCAGATGCCGGGAACGTCGGGATGGGTGCGTTTCAGCCAGTCGACGAAGGTGATCGCGCCACGGAGCTTGAAGGCGCCGGTGGGCGTGTGATTTTCATGCTTCACCCAGACCTTACAACCCAGTCGTTCGGCCAGAAGCGGCCAGGCATATTGCGGCGTCGGCCGCATCTGGGTGTAGACCAGATCGGCGGCCTGGCGGAGGTCGGATTCAGTGAGATTCATGGGGGGCCTCGGGGCTGGGATGGCGGCAGGTTAGGAGGCCGGAGAGGCGCGTGCAAGGTGGGGCTATCAAGGTTGATAAGGTGGGTTAAGTATCTGCTTTCATTTATATATCAAACTCTTGTTAACTATTTATCAAGGACTTTCATGACGCGGTACGGCACCAGCCCGATGATCCGAGGGCCCTCGAGGGGCGCTTAGGAAACGGGTTTTCCGTGAGGCAAAGAGACAGGAATACTCCATGCGGATCGTGCTGTTTTTGACGGTTGTTCTAGGTGGCCTGTTCGGCAGCGGGGCGATAAATACGCGTGGAACCAATTCACGACGCTGATGGTGGAGAACCCGGACGGGATCGTGACGGAATGATAAGCAGGCCGTTTTTGTCGCCTTGCGGTGAACGGCGGCTGTGAGCCCCATATTGCAAGATGCTGAGTTCCGCAGAAATGACCGCTATTGAGGGGAACCGTCCTCGCGGCTCCGAGCGTCAATCCAGTCTATGATTGCGCCCAGCGCTCCCGGCGCAAAGGCGTGCCGCCCTTCTGCAATGAAGCGTAGCTTTGCCATCCACGACCAATCTTCCGTCAGTTGCCAGTTATAGGCGGTCGACCTCAAAAGGCCATGTGTAGCATCTGGCCAGACGAGGATTTTGGTGCGGGCATCGTGTTCAATCAATAGCTCCCGGTAGATCGTGGAGTCCTGCTCCGCATCAACATTCAAGTCATCGGCCCCCCAAATTGCAAATATGGGTATATCAAATCGGGATAGCTCTTCTCGCGAATTGGCGCTCCGGTTTTGCTGAATAAATCGCCAACGATCAGGCAGCATATTGTCGGGCGCGTCGGTTACCGATGCGTCGGAGCCAAAGATTCGTTCATTTTCCCGGTCTTGGTCTGCAATGGTTCTGTCTATCTCATTGGGGGATAAACCTTCCTGAGCGAGCCTTGTTCGCGTGTAATAGCGCCCTTGGTCTTGCCAGGAAACAGCGGCCCCAATGAGCACGAGAAAATCGGCATCGCTTTGAGAGAGACCCGGCAAGACCCATCCAGCCTGAGAAAAACCAACCGCGCCCACCGAAACACCTTCAAGACGCGTTTTCAACAATTGCAGCGCGGCGCGGGTTTCATCGGTGCGTTCGCCCATAGATTGAAGCAGCCAGTTTCCACCTGACGATCCAACCCCGGGTTTATCCCACGCAGCCACTGCAATTCCTCGGTCGAGAAATGCGTTGATGAGCGGGGCATATCCCCCGAAGGATGTGCGATCTTGCGCACCATCACCGTGGACGAGTACGATGGCGGCATGTGGTATCTCGTCAGGAAGCCAAAGCGTCCCGGTCAGTAAGTGGCCTGCCGTCGTAAACTCGAAGCTTTCACTCGCCCGCCGCCCGAGATCGTGATCAGCCAAGCGCCATAACGTAAGGCCCGCCAAACCTACCACGGCAAGCACCGCCATAAAGATCGACCGCAGCTTCAACTGAGTTCTCCAGAAACACGTCGTATCCAGTAGCATTGTTGAGAAACTATACTATCGAATAACATGCGATCATCGCTACAGTTCCTGCATCGACCTAAAAGACGCCATTCGGTAGGTCTATGTGAACGGCAGCTTCCCCCCGCAAATCGGACGTTGGCAGATCGGCGCAACAAATCAGCGGCGCACACGTGTTTCGGCCCCTACCGCCCCGCCATCCAATCCGCGAAGACCGAGAGCGCTGGTTTCGGTTGCCCCTCCACGTCGTAGAGGCCGGAAGTTGCGTGGATCGAAGCGGGGTCGTCCGTGAGCTTGAAGTAATAGGCGCGCGCGGTGGGGAGGGTGTCGATGACGGAGAGGTAACTGGCCAGACGTTCGGCCTGATAGGCGGGATCGGCGGGTTCGACGCCGGGCATCGGGCCGCCGAACTCCGTCACCCAGATCGGGGCTTGCGTGTAGGCCTGCATCCAGGCCACGGCGTCCGGCCAGAGGCCGGGGGCATCATAGAGGTGTATATCGGCCACATCGTAGTCCGCCACCGAGAGAACGGCGGAGACGGCGGCCTGCACGCGCTCGTTCCGGGAGGCACCGCGAATGCAATGCTGCTGCCGCAATTCGGGCCAGTCGAGGACCGGGATCGCCGGATTCGCGCCGACGAAGCAGAGCGCGTGGTAGAGGCCCGCGCGGCCCGAGACCCCGCCGAGGACCAGCGTGAGGTCCGGGCGCACGGCCCGGATTACGGCGGCGGCCCTTGCATGGAGCGCGAGGAATTCGGACGTGGTGCCGGGAAAGCGGTGATCCCATTCATTGCCGATCTGGATCGCGTCGATATGCGGCCCGGCGACCTGAAGAAGCGTGCTGAGATAGGCCTCGAACGGGGCATCGCCGCGGATCACGCAAGCATGGGCATTGCTCGCCCCGCAGGCGGCGGGCGGCGCGCGCAGTTCGACGGTCAGCAGAACAGAGAGGCCCGCGCCCGCGAGCGCCTCCAGTCGGGCCGTCAGCGGGGCGAAATCCTCGGGCGTGGGGGTGAGGCCGCGCCTCCCCCAGGCCTCGGCGATGCGGACATGGCGGATGTCGAGGGGCGCAAGCGCGGCCAGCGTGAAGTCCAGCTGCGCGGCATCCCGGACCGGCGGAAAGGCAATGCCGATGGCGGGGCCGGCCCGCAGGGGCGTGGCAAACACCACCAGCAGGAAAAGGAATGCGCGCAGGGTCATTCCGGCCACCCTGCCCCCGGCCCGCGCCCGGGGCAAGTGTCGCGGCCATGTGCCGCCCTTGCCTCCCTGCGCCCTGCCCCGTAAGACGCGCCGACTCTCATCGGGACCGAAGATATGCCCCTTCTGGTGATGAAATTCGGCGGCACCTCCGTCGCCACGCTGGACCGGATCCGGCGCGCCGCCAAACGCGTGGGCCGCGAGGTGGCCAATGGCTATGATGTGATCGTCATCGTGAGCGCCATGAGCGGAGAGACCAACAAGCTGGTGGGATTTGTCGAGGAAACGGGCCAGTTCTACGATGCGCGCGAATACGATGCAGTGGTGGCCAGCGGGGAGAATGTGACCGCCGGGCTGATGGCCCTGACGTTGCAGGAAATGGAAGTGCCGGCGCGGTCCTGGCAGGGCTGGCAGGTGCCGCTGAAGACCACCGACGCCCATGCCGCCGCGCGGATCGTGGAGATCCCGACCGACAACATCACTGCCAAGTTCCAGGAGGGGATGCGGGTGGCCGTGGTGGCCGGGTTCCAGGGGATCGGGCCGGACGGGCGCATCACGACGCTGGGGCGCGGCGGATCGGACACCACCGCGGTGGCCTTCGCCGCCGCCTTCGGCGCGGAGCGCTGCGACATCTACACCGATGTGGACGGCGTCTACACCACCGATCCCCGCATCACGACCAAGGCGCGCAAGCTGGAAAAGATCTCGTTCGAGGAGATGCTGGAACTGGCCTCGCTCGGCGCCAAGGTGCTGCAGACCCGGTCGGTCGAACTGGCGATGCGCTACAAGGTGCGCCTGCGGGTGCTGTCGAGCTTTGAGGAAATGTCGGACAATGCAGGCACGCTGGTCTGCGCCGAGGAGGATATCATGGAATCCAATGTCGTGGCCGGTGTGGCCTATTCCCGCGACGAGGCGAAGATGACCCTGCAATCGGTCGAGGATCGGCCGGGCATCGCGGCCGCCATCTTCGGGCCGTTGGCCGAGGCCGGTGTGAACGTGGACATGATCGTGCAGAACATCTCGGATGGCGGGATCACGGATATGACGTTCTCCTGCCCCGTAGGCGAGGTTGCGCGCGCCGAGAAAGCGATGGGCGACGCGAAGGCGGCGGGGGATATCAGCTTTGCCGCCCTGATCGCGGATACGGATGTGGCGAAAGTGTCGATTGTGGGCATCGGGATGCGGAGCCATGCCGGTGTGGCCGCCAAGATGTTCCAGACGCTACGCGACGAGGGTGTGAACATCAATGTGATCACCACGTCCGAGATCAAGGTGAGCGTGCTGATCGACCGGAAATACATGGAGCTGGCGGTGCAGGCGCTCCATGACGCGTTCGGGTTGGACAAGGCGGCCTGATCAGCAGATGGCCGTGCGGGTGGCGAGGCGGCGTGACCCTACAGGACCAGGTTGATCAGGAAGAAGATGACGGAAAGGATGAACAGCCCGGTGAGATAGCCGGTGACACCGAACCATTCCCGCAGCTTGAACATCACCGCAATGATCCCGAACACGACCAGCGCGAAGAGCGCAGATCGGCCGTTCGTCACCCCGGCGATCCTGAATGCCAGGAAGGTGATCACCGCCGCCGTGGCCGCGAGCATCGGGATGTTGCTGCGCAGGCGCTCCAGGCTTGCGCGTTCCTTTTCATCGTCGCTGTTGTTCATCGCTCAATCCGTCCCTTGGTGTCGTCTGCGGTGCCGTGGCCGGGGCGTCCAAGCCCTCACAGGCTGCGGGCGCTTGCCACCTCCTGCCCGAGAAACCATTCGTTGATCTTTGTGGCCACCCGCGAGGCCGCGCCGCCAGATTGGTAATAGGGCCTCATCGGTACGGCGCCGTGGCCATCGGCGAATTCAAGCACCGCGCGGCTGGTCCGGCCGCTGGAGGAATCGTAGCTGTATTGCAATCCCGCACCGGAAAAGCTTGCCATCGAATATTCAGTCGCCTTACGGCCCAACATGCCGACCCGTTCCATCACCACGAGATTTGCGGACCGGTCAAAACTGACGCGGCGGGTCTTCAGCACGAAGATGAAAATGCCCAAGGGGATGATGGCCGCAGCACCGATCAGGATCTGGGCTATCAGCCAGCCATTGGCCCCGGCATCGGCGACGGGCTCCGTCGAAATCCGGGTGAAGATCGGCTGGAAGAAGGCGGCGAGGCCGACGAACACCACGATCAGCGCCACGCTCAAGGCGCGCAGCACGACGGGCTTCTCCTCGATTACCAGTCGGTTTGGGCTTTCTTCCAATATAGTCATGCGGCGCTTCTCTTTCGACCAAGCGAGCAGCTTCACCCGTCCATGCCGTTGGTCGGAATTATTGTGAATATGCCGATTCCTCTATATTGACGGGGTCAGGATGGAGAGGCTGGACCGGTCATGATCCATGAATTGCAGGACTTCTCGGAAGACGTCGCCCGCCTGTCCAGCGCCGACGCGGTCTGGTCCAGAATGGCCCGTCTGGCGGATGATCGCGGGATGCCCTTTTGCACGCTGACCATGGCGCGACGGGAAACCGGACTGCACTCATCGCAGTTCATCACAAGCCTGCCGGACGAATTTCACGACAATTACTGCCAGGGTGGGTTGATCAGCAACGATCCGTTCCTGTCCCTCATCTGCCGCAACATGGCCGCCGCGGGGATCGTGACGGATGGAGATCGATTTCCGGAGACAAATGGACAGCAGGGCGCGTTTCTGGAGCTCACGCGGTCGTTCGGTGTGAAAACCGCGCTTTGCATACCGGTTCGAACGACCCAGCAATCGGAATTCGGTGGCTGGGTCATCGGCGGCACCACCGATGGCCCAGCCTTCGACAGGATTTGCGAAACCTTCACAGCTGAGTTGCATCTGGCCGGATTGATGGCGTTTGAACGGTTGACCGCCCTGGCCCATCGGGCCCGCCCGGCCCATGGGCGGCTGAGCCCGCGCGAAAGGGAATGCATACTCTGGCTGAGCGCCGGATTGCGGGTGGCGAAGATTGCGCATCGTCTTGATATCTCGGAATCTGCCGTTGCCCTCTACATCACGAATGCGCGCCGAAAGCTTGGCGCCCGAACCCGCGAACAGGCCGTCGCCCGCGCCATCATCAGCGGTGAGATCGAGCCCTGATCGGCTGTTGATCACCATCAATCCGCGCCACTCGGGCACGAACCTGCCCGCCCGCTCAAAAATGTGATGCGGTGATTTCGCTGCCGCCTGCTACGCTTCCGCCAAGGGAAAAGAACGGGAGGCACCCCCATGAAACACGTAATCACGGCTGCGTTGATCTGCGCCGCCGGGCCAGCACTGGCCAATGGCGAAGAGGTCACGATCCGCGGCGAGGTTATCGACACGTGGTGCTATTTCTCGGGCGTCATGGGCGGACCGGACGCGGTGCAGGGCACAGCGCACCATACCTGCGCGATCTGGTGTTCGGCGGGTGGCATCCCCGTGGGCCTGTTGGGCGAAGACGGCACTGTCTACATGATCCTGAGCATCAATGGCGACGATCAGAACGCGTCGGGCCAGACGCAACTTGAACTGGCGTCCCACGACATCACGGCGTCCGGGCGGCTTTTTGCGCGTGACGGGCTGAATTATCTGGTGATCGATGAAGTGGTCGAGGATCACGGCATCACCAATACAAACCATACCGATTTCGGGGTTGTTCCCGGCTTCGCAATTCCGAATCCGGAGGGCTGAACGATGTGGAAATACCTGATCTCGCTAGCCCTTCTGGCCACCCCCGCCACCGCCCAGGAGGGCCCGTTTTCGGAGGGCTCGGAGGCGCGGTCCTGGAACCTGGCCTGGGAAGAACCGGCGCGGTTCGAGGCGACGGTTGTCGATATGCTGTGCGAAGTGGCTGGCGATTGCGCCAATGAATGCGCCACGGGTCGGCAATTGGGCCTGCTGCGGGCCGCCGACGGTGTGCTGACTTATCCCAACAAGAACAACCAGGGGATCTTCACCGGGGCCGCCGTTGATCTGGAACCCTATTGCGGCATGGAGGTTGAGGTCGACGGGTTGATGATCGAAGACGAATATGTCGGCGCGACCAATGTCTACCTCGTGCAGCGGATCCGCGCGGCCGGAGAGGAAGAGTGGGTCACGGCGAACCGCTGGACCGATGCCTGGGAGGTCCAATTCCCCGAAGCGGCGGCAGAGGAAGGCCGCTGGTATCGCAACGATCCCCGCGTCTTGGCCGAGATCGAGGGGGAGGGATATCTCGGCACCGGCGAAAGCTGGCAAGAGGCGTGGGAGATCACACGGTGATCCGACTGTCACTTGCCCTGATACTCTGCGCCGGGATGGCTTCGGCGCAGGCCCTGACAGATGATCTGGGCGGGGCGTTTACGCTGATCGATCATACGGGGAGCGAACGCACGGAGTCAGACCCGGACGGGCGCCACCAGCTTGTGT
This sequence comes from uncultured Roseicyclus sp., assembly GCA_947491935.1. Lineage (GTDB taxonomy): Bacteria > Pseudomonadota > Alphaproteobacteria > Rhodobacterales > Rhodobacteraceae > Gymnodinialimonas. The sequence goes on along the minus strand of CANLLF010000002.1, from coordinate 636,256 downwards.
TCTTCGGCTATGCCAATTGCCAGGAAATCTGCTCCGCCGCCTTGCCGTTGATGGCCACCACCGTCGAGATCGTCGAGGAGGCCGGCGGGCAATTGCGCCCGGTCATGATCACTGTCGATCCCGTGCGGGATACGCCGGAGGCGATGGCCGAGGCCCTGCCCGTCTTTCACCCGGATTTCGTGGGCCTGACCGGAAGCGAGGCCGCGTTACAGGTGGCCTATGACGCGTATTCCGTTGAGTTCGAGGAGCTGTTCGTGGATCCGTTCTATGGCACGGTCTTCTCCCACGGCTCGTTCATTTACCTGCTGAACGGGGAAGGTGAGGTTCTGACGCTTCTGCCACCAGTTCTGGGGCCCGAAATGATGGCCGAGATTGTCGGTGGCTATCTGGAGGCGTCGTAGGTGGATCGCAGACGGTTTTTGATCGGCGCGGGCGCGCTGGTGCTTGTCGGTGTGGGCTTTGCGGCAACTGGTGGGCAGAACCTGTTCTACGCGGCCCTGTCGGAAAACGTGGATCAGCAGATTTCCGTGGAGGCGGCGTACCGGATGGCGGAGGCCGGTGAGATCCTGTTGATCGACATCCGCAGGCCCGATGAATGGGCGGCCAGCGGCTCGCCCGCCTCGGGCCATCGCCTTGATATGCGGCGGGAGGATTTCACCGACGCGCTGCTGGAACTGACGGGTGGGGCACAGGATGCGCGTGTGGCGCTGATCTGCGCCCGCGGGGTGCGCTCCTCGCGGCTGACCAACCGGCTGATCGAGGCCGGGTTCACCAATATCATCGACGTGCCCGAAGGTATGCTCGGATCGGCGGCCGGGCCCGGTTGGGTGCGCGCGGGCCTGCCAGTGGACCGGACGTAACACATTACTTTGCAAGGATTTTGAATATGCGCGTTTCCCTGACCGCTGCCGCATTATTGGCCAGCGCAAGCCCCACCCTTGCTGCCTGTGCGGGCGCGGACGGGGCCTGTGAGGTACCGATGGGCGAATACCACATCACGCTGCCCGAGGGCGACGGCCTCTACCCCGCCGTGATGATGCTGCACGGCGCGGGTGGGCGCGGCGAGGGCATGGTGAACATGCTGGCCGATGCGATGACGGCCCGCGGCTATGCGGTGATCGGTCCGCAAGGGTTGCAGCGGGAAGGGTCCCGGTTCGGGTCCACGTGGTCGTTTCACCCGGATTTCGAGCCGGTCCGCGATGAGGCGGCGTTTTTCGAGGAGGTGCTGAGCCATGCCGCCGAGGTCCATGGGATCAACCGCGATGCCGTGGTGATCGGCGGGTTCTCCATCGGCGGGTCGATGGCGTCCTACCTCGCCTGCGCCGACCCGGAGATCGCACGTGCCTACGCGCCGGTGGCCGGGGCCTTCTGGCGGCCACACCCGGCCTTGGACGGCTGTGAGGGGCCCGTCGATGTGCTGCACACCCATGGTTGGACGGACGGCACCGTGCCCATCGAAGGCCGCGTGTTCCGCGATGGCGCCGTGCGGCAGGGCGATGTGTTCGCGTCGATGGAGATCTGGCGCGAGACCAATGGCTGCGGGCGCTCCGCCCCGGATGAGATCACGAATGAGGGCTATTACTGGCATCGGATCTGGTCGTCCTGCGAGGCCGGATCGTTGCGGTTTGCGCTATTTCCCGGCGGCCACGCGGTGCCGCGGGGATGGGTGGATATGGCGCTGGACTGGTTTGAGGGGTTGGAGGGGTAGCAACGCCTTGGCGGGTTGCGGAGCACATGGCCGATCTGGCGCCGACACGCGGGGTGGCGATGAACCGGTGATTTTGGGCACTTTATGCCTGCCAAGCCTCTTACCCACACCGTTCGAGTCGCCCAACGTCATCAAATCGCCGCCCCGGGGGGCGTGTCGGCGATGGCCCGGCGGGCTGACGCCCTTGATTCCGGTCTTGGGCGGCTACTCCGCCGCCTCGGGCAGATCGCGTAGCGTTTCGCGCAACTCCGCCCGGTGGGCCTTGGCGGCGCGGATGATCGGCGGGGCGGCGTAAATCTCCGGCGTGCCCAATGCCCGCGCGGTGGCGGCAAAGCGCGTGAGCCGCAGGCCCGAGAGCGCCGAGAGCGGCACCGCCAGGGCCAGCGACACCGCGATGGGCAGGAGCCAGAGCGAGACAATCCCGCTTGCCATACCGGCCGCAAGGCCCAGACCGGCGATGCTTTCGAGCCAATGGAATTTCACCAAGGACAGCAGCGAATACTGTCCCCCCACGCGGGACTGCGGCTTCCAATCCACCCGAAGCCCAAGGATGGAGCGGGTGACAGCCTTGGTCTGCTGTACCATCAGGATCGGCGCGTAGAGGATCGACAAGACCATCTCCGCCACAAACGACGCGAGGAAGCGGACCGGGCCGCCCAGATCGGCCACGCGCAGGCCCATGGAGCCGACAGCCGCCGCCCCCAGCGCCTTGGGGGCCAGCAACATGCCATACATGAACACCAGCAGGGCGGTGGAATGCACGGCATTCATCTCGGGCCATTGCACCTGTGGGTTGAGGCCCGAGAAGTAGCGGATCACGTTGTGTTCCGCCCCCGTGCCGATCAGGGCCCAGACGGTCAGCAGGGCGAACCAGGCGGGGCTGAGGAGGTAGCTGATCGCGCCGTGGAACATGTGAAAACGGCTGATACGGTGGAAGCCCTTGGCGGCCAGCAGCTTCAGGTGCTGCAAATTGCCCTGACACCAACGCTGATCGCGCACGACATAGTCGATCAGGGTGGCGGGCACCTCCTCGTAGCTGCCGGTGATGCGGGGCGAGAAGCGCACGCCCCACCCGGCCCGGCGCAGGAGCCCGGCTTCGACGAAGTCGTGCGACAGGATCAGGGCGCCCTTGCCCGTGATCGTGCGGATCTTGGGCAGACCGGCGCAGGAGGCAAAGGCCGCCGTACGGATGATCGCGTTGTGGCCCCAGTAATTGCCCTCGCGGTCGGACCATGTGGCCAGACCTTCGGCAAGCACGGCGCCGTAAATGGAGGAGGCGAATTGCTGGACACGGGCAAACACCGTCTCCGCCCCGATGAGGCGCGGGAAGCTCTGGATCAGACCGGCGGAGGGATCGGACGACAACTCATCGGTGAGCGCCACAATGGCGTCACCCGACATCAGGCTATCGGCATCAAGCACCAGCATCGCGCCATAGCCACCACCCCACCGCTCCACCCAATCGGCCAGATTGCCGACTTTGCGATCGGTGTTCATGGCGCGGCGGCGATAATGGATGCGGATGCTCTCGGGCAGGCGTGCGCGAAGAGTGGCGAAGGCGCGAAGCTCCTGATGGGCGGTTAGCGCATCACGCGTATCCGACAGGATGAAGAGCGTGTAATTGTGCGGCGTCGGGTTCGCGTCCAGCGCCTCCAACATCGCGCAGGCATTGCCGAACACGTCCCACGGCACCTCGTTATAGCACGGCACCAGAAGCGCCACGTCCATCGCCGGGCCATTGGCGGAGATCGTCGGTTTGCCCGCCAGAGCGCGGCGCAGGAGACCCACGGTGACAGTCGCGACCGAGAGCGAAATCCAGAAGAAGGTGAGCGCGATCAGGGCGATCAGCGTGATCTCGAAGCCGGTAAGCCCGCCCATGGCGAACCAGTCGGTGAAGGCGGCGACAAGGCCGAGGGTCGTGGCGAGTGCGGGCAGGAACGTGGCCAGCCGCCACAAAAGCGCTCGGGGTTTGCCAAGGCCGGGCGCAGCCGCGTCATGATAGGGCGCGCGCAGATCCTGAATCGGCCGCGCCAGCGGAGCCTCCGGCGGCATATAGGGTTCAAACGCGGCACTCATGCCGACCACCTATACAGCCAAACCTCGGTCACGGGGGCGTCGTCTTGCAACAGTTGCGCGCGCAGTTCCATCGACGGGTAATCCCCCGGCTCCACGGCAAAGGTCAGGCGGAGGCCACCGGTGCCGGGATTGCGCTCCAGCACCCCTTCGGTGACCTCCCCGCGATTGGTGCGGACGATCCTTGTGTAGGTGTCGGGATCATCGGCAAGGGCCGGATGATCGGCAAAGTCGATGGAGACAAGCGTGCGGGAGCGGTCCCAATTGCCGCCGATGGCGGTGTTGAGAACCGGGGCCACATCCCGCGGGCGCGGCGGCTCATGGCTCCATTCCATATTGTAGGTGAAGCGATGCTCCACGCCTGCCGACAGGCCCGCACGGGGCCGCCAATAGGCGACGATATTGTCGTAGATCTCCAATTCCGACGGGATTTCGACGAGTTGCACGGAGCCCTGACCCCAGCCTTCGCCCGGTGTGATCCAGAGCGCCGGGCGATCCTCGTAATGGGCCTCGAAATCCTCGAAATCCGCCAGATCGCGCGCCCGTTGCATCAGGCCGAAACCGCGGGGGTTTTCATCGACGAAGGACGAGACCTCAAGGCTGGCGGGGTTCTTGAGCGGGCGGAACAGCAACTCGCCCGCACCGTTATGGATCAGCAAGCCGTCGCTGTCATGGACGGCGGGGCGGAAATCGTCATGGCCCGCGCGATTGGTCTGATCGAAGAGGAACATGGAGGTGAGAGGTGCAAGGCCCACATGGGGCAGGTCCACGCGGGGGTAGAGCGTGGCCTCCACCTCCATCCGCGTGACAGCACCGGGCGTGATGTGGAAGGTGAAGGCGCCCGTGCAGCTCTCACCATCGAGAAGCGCGTGCACCACCTGCATGCTGTCGCCGGGCTGCGGCGCCTCCAGCCAGAAGCGGGTGAATTCGGGGAATTCCTCGCCCTCTTCGGTGGCGGTGTTGATGGCGAGACCACGGGCCGAGAGGCCGTAATTCATGCCGGTGCCGATGGCGCGAAAATAGCTTGCGCCCTGAAACACGGCGAATTCGGTGAAGATGTCGGGCCGTTCCAGCGCCGCGCGCAGGCGCAGGCCGGAATAGCCCATGGTTTCATCCAGCGGCAGATCGGGGAACTGATCCGTCATGTCGAAGAGCGACAGGTCAAACTCCAGCGTCTGCGCCTCCCCGCCCTCGACCACGTTCACCTCTACCGGGCGCGGGAAATAGAGACCGGGATGGAAAAAATCGACCTTGAAGGGGCGATCCTCGTCCATCCACAAGCCGCGCTGCGGGTTGAACCACATCATGCGGTATTCATCGTAGGTCAGATTGCGCCAGCCTTCGGGCACCTCCGGCAGGGGCATATGCGGGGCCTGCGACAGGCGCAAAGCTTCTGCCTCCAACCAGGCCCGGTCAAACGCATGGGCCGTACCGTCCCGGAACACCGGAAGGGCCCCGGCCGGGGTGGCGGCGAGGGCCGCAAGGCCCGCCAGGGTATCACGCCGGGTGATCATGCGCGCTTCACCCGCCACGGTTGGCCTTTGATCCAGGCGACGAAATAGGCCACCGCCAGCAACAGGCCCACGCCGACAAGGTTCACGAAGACCGTGTGCCACGTCGCCTCGCGGCCCCATTGGTCGAGCCAGAAGCCGTTCAGGCGCGCCAGCATCATAGAGAAGACGAAAACGGCAAGGCTCTGCTGGCCGATCTTCATCAGTTGGCGGACGATGAAATCCCAGGCGCGCGGGCCCAGACGCGCGCTTCGCGCCATCAGGTATTTGCCGCCCTCGCCGACCATGACCCAGGCCAGATAGGCCAGGGACAGGAACTGGATGTAGCGAAACAGGCCAAAATCGGACTTGGTGATCCAGATCCGGTTGTCCACCCGCCAGTCGATGACGGGGTTGCCCTCGAAGGCGAGGCCGAACCACTCGCGGTTCACCGCCCGCACCCCGATATTGCTGAGCGGGATATTGGCCAGGACGACGATCAGAGCGATGGCGATCAGCCACCATTTGACCGGCGGTTTCGGGATCCAGCCCGCCATCAGCGCAAAGCCGGTGAAGAACACCAATTGCCAGCCGAACGGGTTGAAGAACCATTCGCGATCCGACCACGGCTCGGCCGGGAAGCCCAGATGCAGGTGCGGCACGCCAAGTTCGGCCAGGATGCGGCGCTGCGCGAACAGCCAGACGGTCAGCATCACCGCCGCGGAGAGCCACGGGTTGATCCGGTAGAGCAGGATTACGAACGGCATCATCGCAAGGATCACCAGATACATCGGTAGGATGTCGAAGTAATTCGGCACGTAAGTGAGCGTCAGCAGGCCGAGCATCTGATCGGTAGTTGACGAGATCAGCTCCCCGTCACGTGTTATGCCTTCGAAGAACGGGATCAGGTTCAATTGCCCCACATAATTCCGCTCAAACGGGCCGAGGGCGTTCAACGCGACCATCGCGGCGGCAATGGCAAAGAACATGCCGATATGGGCCCAGTAGACCTGCCAGCAGCGATAGGCGACGCGTGCTGTGCCAAGGCCCCACCCGGCGCGTTCAAAGGTGCGGCCAAAGGCGATGGCGGAGGCCATGCCGGAGCAGAACACGAACATCTCCGTCGCGTCGGAAAAGCCCCAGCGCGCGGGGATCCACGAGGTGAAGAAATTCCCCGGCGTGTGGGCGAACAGGATGATGATCATCGCGATCCCGCGGAAGAAATCCAGCCGCGGATCGCGTGTGGTGGCAGGCGCCGCGGGCTGTGCCGCAGCGGTCTGGGTCGTCTCGAAAGGTGGTGTCGCACTCACCATGGCCATAGAGCGTGTTCCCTATTCGGCGGGAACGCGCAAGGGGGTGGTGGCGGTTGCGATCATCTCTCGGCGGGTTGCCGCGAAGTGATCGTCGCGGCCCGCGCGGCGGGTTGTGCGATCATCCAGGATATCAAGCGCATCGGCCATCTGGCCCGCGCGGATACCAGCGTCGATGGTCAGGCGTTCGAACACGTCACGCTGCGCGTGGGAGCCGCCCGCCAGCTGCATGTGCCGCCGCGCCTTGGACAGGCCCCGGAAGGCGGCGGAATAGTCACCTTCGCCGAAGGCCTCCAACCCCTGCGCGGCGGCGGTACCGGGATTGGCCATCCGCATCTCGACCTCGGTGCCGCTGCGCGCGCCATCGGAGGCGATGCGCGACACCAGCGAGGCCGTCGCGTCCTCACGGCGGCCACCGATCAGGGCGAGCAGATAATGCAGGTCGGCAAAGATCAGCGATCCATCATCGGTGCGGTCGGCAGAGGTATCGGCGAGCTCATCCCACCGATTGCCGACATCGATCCCTTCCAGTTCAAGCCGCATCAGCAGCGACGTGGCGTTGGAGATATCGCGGTAATCATCGGTGTGATCGGCGCGGATCAGCGTATCGTAGAGGTCCAGCACGATGTCGGTCTGACCCAGGTCCAGATGCATCAGCGCCTTGTGCCACCAGACGTGGTAGCGGAAATTGTTGCAATGGGCCCAGGCGGCCTCGCGCCCATCCAGCCAGCGCAGGCCTTTGTCCGGGCTGCCGATCATGTCGTAGACATGAGCCACGGCGTGAAGGCCCCAGGCATCATCGGGCGAGAGTTCCAGAGCCGCGGACCCGGCGGCGGCGGCGCGGCCGTATTCGCCGGTCTCTTCCAGCGCAAAGGCGTAGCATCCCATCAGATAGCCCCGCCCCGGATGATCGACGCCGTAAGCGGTTGTAACAGCCTCGATCGACCGGCGCATACCTTGCGCATCGCCCAGTACGAACCGGATCGCATGTGATAGCTTCATGGCCAGCGTGTCTTCAGGCGCCGCTTCAAGCACCGCATCCAGGATCGCGACGGATTTCGACGGGAACCCCTCGAGCCAGACCTGCACCGCGCTGAGGAAGGCCCGTTCGCGGGGGGTGACGGGGCGGGCACGATCGGAGCTTTGTGCGGCCTCGGACGCCTCGCGCGCGGTCGCGACCAGTTCCCGGCGGCCCAGCAACAGCAGGAACATCGCCTTGACCGCATGGGCCAAGGCAAAGTCAGGATCGGCCTTGAGCGTAGCGGCCAAATGGTCGGGCGTTGACGCGCCGTGGGCCAGAAACGCCACCTGCGTCGCATTCCAAGCGTCTACACCTGCCACTGTCCCAATGGTGGTGGGTTGGCCGAAACAGTCGATCTGCACCATGCCTTGTCCGATTCTGATAGTGTCCCTTCCCAATGGCCTAGCCGATGACTTGGGCTACGCGAAGGGCTGAAGCCGCGATATGACAGACATGTGAGGGTATGGCATGGGCGCGTGAACGAGATTTTGCCGAAACCCCACGTGATGGGCGGGAAACCGCTGTTATTGCAGGTGAAAGTGTTTCCGACGCGCTGGAAATTCGGGCGATCTGCTTACCCGTCGGGCGTCTCCCGTACGCCGTTCAGCCAGTCAAGAACCGCATCGGTATCTTCGCCCAGATGGGGCGGCGCGTGGCGGTAAGTGACCGGCGTGGCAGAGAATTTCAGCGGATTGCCGATCAACTCGACGCCGCCGCGATCCACGCCGGGCTTCTCCATGTCGATCCGCATCTTGCGCGCCGCCACCTGATCGGAGGCGAAGGCCTGATCGATGGTGTTCACAGGGCCAACGGGCACTTTGCGCGCCTCCAGCCCCGCCACCATCTCCGCCTGGCTCCGCTCCGCCACAAGGGCTTCGAGCATTGGGATCAGCACCTCGCGGTGTTCCAGCCGGGCAGGATTGGTTGCAAACCGCGGGTCCTCGGCCAGGTCGGCCCGCCCGAGAAACTCGCAAAAGCGCACATATTGCGAGTCGTTGCCGACCGCGACGAGGATGTAGCCATCGGCGGCCTCGAATGTCTGGTACGGCACAATGGTGGCGTGCTGATGCCCGCGACGGATGCGCGGTTTGCCGGTGGTCAGATGCGCGACGCCTTCGTTGATCGTCCACGCCACGGAGGCGTCCACCAGCGACAGGTCGATATGCTGCCCTTCACCGGTCTGATCGCGGTGCCGAAGCGCAGCAAGGATGCCAATGCTGGCATACATCCCCGTCATCACATCGGCGATGCCCACGGCCACCTTGGCGGGGGCGCCATCGGTTTCGCCGGTCAGGGACATCATGCCGGAATAGCCCTGCGCCATCAGGTCATACCCCGGCTTTTCGCGGTTCGGCCCGGTATGCCCGAACCCGGAGATGGAGCAGTAGACAAGGCCAGGATGCGCGGCAAGCATCGTGGCGTGATCCAGACCGTATTTCACCAGCCCGCCGGGCTTGAAGTTCTCGATCACGATGTCGGCACGCGCCGCGATCTCACGAATGGTCGCCTGCCCTTCGGGGCTTGCGATATCCACACCCACCGACAGTTTGTTGCGGTTGGTGCACATGAAATAGCTCGACAGATCCGTGGGCTGCCCATCGGTGCCGGTGGCAAAGGGTGGTCCCCAGCTGCGGGTATCATCGCCGCGCTCGGGATGCTCGATCTTGATGATCGTGGCGCCCAGATCGCCCAGGGCCTGGGTGCAGGTCGGCCCGGCTAGAATGCGGCTGAGATCAAGGACGATGAGGCCGTCCAGCGGGCCTTTAGATCCGGCCATCATACCCACCTCTTTCGATCTCTGCGGCAATCAATGTGAACGTATCAGCGTTGAGCGCGGCGTCTATCGCCTTGCGCAGCTCGGTCCGGTTGCGGACCGTTACCCCGGCGCCGCCCATCGCGCGGCCCATGGCGGCAAAATCGTGCCGGCCAGGGTAATCGACGGCAGCATTCTTCAACTGCCTTTGGCGTTGTTTCAGTTCGATCAGGGCCAGCGACGCATCGACAAAGACGATGATGATCGTCCTGAGCCCCATCTCGGCGGCGGTCGTGAGCTCGCCCGCCACCATGAGGAACCCGCCGTCCCCAACAAACGCAACCGAGGGCCGCGAGGGATCGGCAATCGACATGCCCATCGCCATCGGCACGGCACAGCCCATGGTGCAGAGGCCGGAGGATTGGACCAGCGTTTTGGGCTCGGGGCAGTCCCACATCTGGCTCAGCAGGATGCGATGGGCGCCGCTATCCACACTGGCGCGGGCGGCGGAGGGAAGGGCGTCGCGGGCCTCGGCGATCACACCGGCGGGGCCCCACTTGTCGTCTTGCGGGAAGGCCGCGGCGAGGCCGGATTTGACCCGGGCGATCTCGCCCCCCGGCCAAGTCGCCAGCGGCTCGACATCCATCAGGGCGGCAAGCGCTTCGCCGGTGTGGCACGTGAAGCTGAGCCCCGCCTGATGCATGTAATGGCGGTTCGGCACGGCCTGGATATCGATCACGCGCTGGGTGGCGGGATCCCACGCCTCGCGCCAGCCGGGGCGCATTTCAATCGGATCGTACCCGACCAGAAGGATCAGATCGGCTTCGGCCAGAAACGGCAGAAGATGCGTATCCGCAAGGGGCGACAAACCGGCTCCGCCAAGGGCCAGCGGGTGATCCTCAGGCAACACGCCCTTGGCCTTGTAGGTGGTGATGACCGGCACCTGGAACCGCTCCGCAAATTCACGCAACGTACCCGACGCACCGTCATGGAGCAGATCAAGCCCAGCAACGATCACCGGACGTTTGGCTTGCGCCAGCCAGTCCCGCGCCTGTTCAAGCCCGGCCCCGGAGGGTGCAACCGGCGCCGCGTCCGCCCGTCGCCGCCCCTTTGCCACGGATGGCGCGTCGGCCACCGCAATCGGCACATCGATCAGGACCGGCCCGGCCCGGCGCTCGGTCGCAATCGCCACGGCCTTGTCGGCAATCGTATCCGCCTCGCGCGCCGTCAGCGTGAAGGTGGCCTTCGTGATTGGGGCAAGAACGGCGCGGTGGTCCAGCACCTGATGCGTATAGGTCAGCGCCTCGTCGGCGTCGACGCAGCCCGTCAGCACCACCATCGGCACCCGGTCCTGCTCGGCATTGGCGACAACGTTGACGGCGTTCATCAGTCCCGGGCCAACCGTCGCCACAAGAACCACGGGCGCGCCATCCACGTGATGCACGCCCTCGCCCATGAACCCGCCCGCATTTTCGTGCTTGATCAGATGAAAGGCGATCCCGGCGCGTTCCAAGGCATCCACAATCGTCAGAACCTCACCGCCCGGCATCCCGAAGGCATGACGGCATCCGGCCTCGAACAACCGCCGCGCCACCAGATCCGCCGCCCGCATCGTCTCCGTCATCTGACCCCTCCGTCACCGCTCACAGGCCCCTACACCGAAACCGTTCGGCCGTCCAAGTGGCCAAAGCACACGTCCCCGTGTTCCTCTGCCGCTCCGGCCCACCCCCGGCCACGCAGCGATGAACAGGGCAGCCGACGGCCGGGGCCGCTCCCTCTGGCCGGCCCCGCCATGCGCCATTGCGCCGCCGCATCGGCCCGCGCTACACCTTGGCCACGGGCGGCGCTGCGCTGCAGGTGCGGGGATTGATGGCAGACACCTCTGGAACCGAAAGCCGAAAACTGCTGTCCCGGTTGCAGGCCGTCATGGCCGAGGCCGCGGAAGGGCAGGAACGGCTCAATCGCATCACGCATCTGATTGCGGATTCGATGGGCACGGAGGTGTGCTCCATCTACCTGTTGCGCGACGCCGAGACGCTGGAACTCTGCGCAACGCAGGGCCTCGCCGAAGAGGCCGTGCATGTCACGCGGATGCGGGTGGGCGAGGGCCTCGTGGGCCGGGTCGCGCGCAATGCGCGGCCCTTCAACACCACCAACGCCCCCACCGAAAAAGGCTTTCGCTATATGCCCGAGACCGGGGAAGAGGCGTTTTCGTCCTTTCTCGGCGTGCCGATCCAGCGCCTGGGCGAGCGCCTTGGCGTCCTGGTGGTCCAGTCCAAGGACGACCGCGGATATTCCGAGGATGAGGTCTACGCCCTTGAGGTCGTCGCCATGGTGCTGGCCGAGATGACCGAATTGGGCGCGTTTGTGGGCGAAGGCGCCGCGCTCAGCGCGCGTCACACCCAGCAGGTCATGCTGCGCGGCACGACGGGGCAGGAAGGCGCGGCAATGGGCCATGTCTGGCTCCATGAGCCGCGTGTGGTCGTCACCAAACCGGTGGCCGAGGATCCCGACGCCGAACGCACCCGCCTGCAAGAGGCCGTGGCGCAATTGCGCACCGATATCGACCAGATGCTCACCCATGTGGTCAAGGGCGACAAGGAACAGGCCGAGGTGCTGGAAGCCTACCGGATGTTCGCGCGCTCGCGCGGATGGTTGCGGCGCATGGAAGAGGACATCGCGCTTGGCCTCTCGGCCGAGGCCGCCGTTGAAAAGGAACAAAGCTCGGCCCGGGCCCGGATGGAAACTGTCCCCGACGCCTATCTGCGCGAACGCCTGCATGATCTTGACGACCTCTCGAACCGCCTCCTGCGGCAACTGACCGGTCAGGGCACGGATACCGGCGCGGAATTGCCCGACGATCCGGTGCTGGTGGCGCGCAATATCGGCCCGGCGGAATTGCTCGATTACGGGCGCAAGCTCAGGGGTGTGGTGCTGGAGGAAGGTTCCGTCGGCTCCCATGCCGCCATCGTCGCGCGCGCCCTGGCGATCCCGCTGGTCATCCACGCCAATCGCATCACGACCGAGGCCCTGAACGGGGATCCGATCCTGGTCGATGGCGACCAGGGCATCGTTCACCTGCGCCCGGAAGACACCGTCGCGTCGGCGTTTCTCGACAAGCTGGCGATGCAGGCCGAGGCGCAGGAGCGCTATGCCTCGATCCGCGACAAACCCGCCCAAAGCCTCTGCGGCACGGTGGTGAACCTGCATATGAATGCGGGGCTGATGGCCGATCTGCCCTCCCTGCCCTCCTCGGGCGCCGAAGGTGTGGGCCTGTTCCGGACCGAATTGCAATTCCTGACCCGCGCGCAGGTGCCCCGCCGGGGCGAGTTGGCGGCGCTCTATTCCAAGGTGATGGATGCCGCGCAAGGCAAGCGCGTCGCGTTCCGGACCCTCGATATCGGGTCCGACAAGGTCCTGCCCTACATGAAGCCGCAGGATGAGCCGAACCCGGCACTTGGATGGCGCGCGATCCGTGTTGGCCTCGACAAGCCCGGCGTGATGCGGATGCAGCTTCAGGCGCTGATCCGGGCGGCCAACGGGCGGCCATTGTCGGTCATGTTCCCGTTCATCGCGCAATTCGACGAGTTCACCCGCGCTCGCGATCACCTGATGCGCGAGATGGACCGCGAGGCGGCGCTCGGCCACGTGCTGCCCGAAACGCTCGAAGTCGGCGCCATGCTGGAAACGCCCTCGCTTGCATTTGCGCCTCGCCATTTCTTCGAGCTGGCTGATTTCATTTCCATCGGCGGCAATGACCTGAAGCAATTCTTTTTCGCGGCAGATCGCGAGAACGAGCGGGTTCGGCGGCGTTACGACACGCTGAACGTGTCGTTCCTGACATTTCTGGAGCAGATCGTGCATCGCTGCGGGGATACGGGCACCGATCTGAGCTTCTGTGGCGAGGATGCGGGCCGCCCGGTTGAGGCGCTGTGCTTCGCCGCCATGGGGTTGCGCACCCTGTCGATGCGCCCGGCCTCGATCGGGCCGGTGAAATCGTTGCTGCGCCGGGTGGATCTGCGCGAGGTGCGCGCCGTCATCACCGAGGCCCGCAATGTCGGCGCGCAATCGGTGCGCGGGGACGTGATGGATTGGCTGAAACGGCAGGTTTAGGGCGGAGGCACCGCCCTAACCGTAGCAGGGCCCCTCGCGAGGGGCTCAAGCCGAACCCGCGCGCCGCAACGTGGCCGTCATCACACCCATCCCGATCAGCGTCGCGCCGCCCGCGCGGGTCAGCCAGGCGATCACGCCCGGGCGCTGCAGCCGATCGCGCAGCGCGCCCGCCAGAAGCGCAAATGCGAGTGAATTGAGCGCGGCCAGGGCCACGAAGGTGGCGATCAGGATCGCGAATTGCGGGATCAGCGCCGCCTCCGGGCGGATGAATTGCGGCACGAAGGCGATGAAGAAGGCAATGGATTTGGGGTTGAGCGCCGTCACGGCGGCGGCATGGGTGAAGGTGCGGCGCGGGGTGACGGCGTCGATCTGCGGCAGGCTGAAACCGGAGGCACGCGCGGAGCGCAGCATCTTGACCCCGAGATAGACCAAATACACCGCGCCCACCCATTTCAGGATCGTGAACAGAGTGGCGGACGCCAGAACCAGCGCCCCCAACCCCGCCAGCGACGCGGTCATCGCGATCAGATCGCCGAGCGCAACGCCCGCCGCGGTGGAGACGGCCACGCGGCGGCCCTGACTGATCGCGTAGCTGAGCACCAAAAGCACCGTAGGCCCCGGGATCAGCAGAAGGATGGTCGACGCGGCCACGAAGGCAAGCCAGGTTTCAAGCGGCATGGGCGAATCCCTTTCGAAGGTTGAGCCTACTCAGCCCCAGAGCAGCGGCTTTGTCACCATCAACCAGAAGACAAGGGTCAGCGCCGCGAAGGCAGGCCATCCCAGCGCGAACCAGATGCGATAGGCGCGGTGCGCCTCGAGCGGCAGGGCGGTGCCGTTTGCCACCGCTACAGCGGCCAGATCCCGGATGCGGATTTGCAGATGCACGACCGGGGCCCAACACAGAAAGGCCAGGACATAGAGGCCATAGGTCAGTAGCAGCCACGGCTCGGTAAGCGACCAGCCAGCGAGCCAGATCAACCACAGGCCGGTGGCGGGCTGGACGATCCCGGCGGGTGTCGTGAAGATCCAATCGGCGATCACAACACCCGAAGCCACGCCATGCACTTGCGCCGGATCCGCCCGCCGCATGGCCCAGACCATCTGAAACGCGGTGCCGATGCCGGTGCCGAACAGAACCGTGCTCGACAGGATATGGATCCATTTGGCGATCAGGTATGGATCCATCAGCGCTCATCCTCCAGCACCATCCAAACCAAGATCAGCATGAGAATGGGCAGGTTTTTCAAGAGCCCGCCGAGGGGGAGAAGCCAGAGGCCCGGTGCGAGTAGCGTGAATGCGGCGGTGTAGGTTCCGACAAGTGCAAGCTGCGCCAAGCCGATCAGGCGGGGCCGCCAGTTGCGCAGAAGCGCCAGCGCGATGGCGAGGTCCGCAAGGCCGCCGATCCGGGCCAAGGCGATCCAGACGGCGTCCGGCAGGCCGAGATGGGTCGTCATGGGAAGGAATGTGTCTGCCGGCAGGAACAGGCCAAGGAGGCCGGAGGCGATCCAGAGGAGTGCGAGGGTCAGCCGCACGACGGGGCGGAGCAAGAACAGGCGCGCATGCCACAGGTCCTGCGTTCCCGCCGGGCGGGCGGCGAGGAAGGCCTCGACGCCGCGGGGCCTGTGGGTGAGTTGCGAGACAAGCGGCGCTTCGTTCGTTTCCACACCATGGGTGATCTGCGCCACCGCCGTGCGGGAAATCGGCCCCATGTTCAGGGCATCCCCGATCGCACCGCCCGCATTGGCAACGGCGGGTGACAGCCGCAGCGGGCGCGCCTTGGGAAGGCCCAACCAATCGCGCAGATCCCGAAGCAAGTGCGCCTGCGTGATCCGCGTTGGTCCGCCGATATCCCAGGGCTGGCCCGGCCTCGGCGTCTCCAGGCATTCGCCCACGACGCAGGCCAGATCCGCAGCATGGATCGGATTGAACACCTGATCGCCCTGCCCCACCGTGGGCGTGACGAAGGGCATCGCGGCCAGCCCCCGCAGAAGCGACGTGCCGCCATACGACGTTTCGGCCATCACGAGGCCCGGGCGCAGGATTGTCAGGCCCGCCTCGTGCGCCACCCGCTCCCCCTTACGCCGCCAGCGGGCGAAGGGCGTGTCGGCTTCGATCCCCACGGCGGAGATCAGGACACCGCCGATTGCGTGGTGATAGGCGGCCGCCGGTGCGTCCACATGAACGGCCCTGAACCGCGCATCAGTGGCGGTCAGAAGGCCCGCCGCGTTGACGATGTGGCTGCCCTGCACCGCGGCCTGCCAAAAGGCCGGATCGTGGGTTGCCGGATCGGCCAGATCGGCGGTGACGGTCCCGAACCCCATCCTGGCAAGCCGGGTGGTGCGACGGGCCGAGGCGAGGACATCCCAACCGTCCGCCCGCAGCTGAAACGCGATGTGGCGGCCGATGAACCCGTCGGCGCCGAGGATCAGGACCTTGAGGGTCATTCGTTGAGGTCTTGTCGCGTCGTCATTCTGGGAACAGAGAGCCTGAAATGGAGAACGATGTCATTGGATTTCGGAGTGGCAGGGGGTTTTCAAGGTTGATAAGTGGGCTTAAAGCTCTGATAAGGCTTGTAAATCAGTATCCTGTTAACCGCTCGTCAGGGAAAGTCCCGCGCCCAAAACCTGGCGGGCACGGTTTTCCCGTGGGCGCGCAGGCTAGCGGGTTCGGGCCATTCGCACCCTGACAGAAGCGGCTGAGCGTTCGCGCGCGGTGCGGCGGGAAAATCGGTTTCGAGGTACCCTGGGGCAATAAACCCATCTCAACCGCTTCTCTTGTCGCGGGTCTCCTTGCCATACCGAAGCGACAATGGTCTTTCTGTCCCACGACGGGGAGTGCTGCCCGTCAGACGAAAGCGTGTGACCTTGGCCCCCGGTACGGGTGAGTTGGAAAAGGAATAAGAGAATGTCGTTAACGGCTAAGGACATCATGGAAAAGGCATCTGCCGAATTGGACAACTCGGCGTGGGAGGAGTTGCGAGGGGACTATGACCGGAAATTTGCCGCGCAAGGTGAAACACGGTCGCCTGACAAGATATTTCGATTGGAAAAGAACTATTCAAAGTACTTCGATTTAGACAAATGGTTCCGGTATCACACGCGCCACGCGATAACGGCGGGCCTGCACGAGACCGACGGTGCCGAGCGCATTCTTGATCTTGGATGTGGTGCGGGTGTTTTCCTCTACATCGGCAAGGTGCTTGGCCATGAGGGTGTCGGGCTTGATCTGGCATCTGAAATGTATCGCCAGATGGCTGGCGTTCTCGATGTAGATTGGCGGGCCTCACCCATTTTGGCGAACACGCCCCTTCCGGATGATCTGCATGGTTTCGACCTGATTTCGGCTATTGCCATAAAGTTCGACCGGCTCGATTGGGGCCCGCAAAGCGCCGAGCCATGGACCCTTTCGGAATGGGAGTTCCTGTTGCGCGACGCGGCGACACGGCTCAATCCCGGTGGTCGGCTCTTGATAAAGCCAAATTACCATATTCATCCCACGGACATACAGCCCGGTGTGTTTTTTAAGGACGCACGCATATTCGACTTTCTGAGTGACGTGGCGATCAAGGTCACACCAAACACAGAGTTTTTGATCCCGGGATCCGCGCTGCTGTGACGAAACAGGCCTGATGCCAACTTTGGAAAAAATGCGTGCGGTGACGGGGTAAGCGACGAACGGCCGTTAAGTAGCCCATCGTGACGGACAACCGAGACGTATCATGCTAGTCGGTGAGCCGCCATGGAGGGAAACGGCGTTCATTGCCTGCGTGAAATAAGCACAACTTGTTTCCGGTCGGATCAGTAAAATGCGCCGTTCTCCACCGGTAAGTCTGATCCGTGGGAGGGCTTTCAAATTTGATCCCTAATTTGCCAAGCTCGATGAATTTTTTATCAACGTCGTCAACTTCAAAATACAACACTGTGTTTCCAACAACCGGTTGATCTGAGACGTAAAGTGAAAATGTGCTTGAGCCAGATGGAAGCTCGAACCGCGCATATGCATCCCTTTCCGAAACGATCAACCGCAAGCCGATTTTGGAGTAAAATGCTAGGGCCTCGTTGAAGTCTCGTGCTTCAACCGTCACTTGGTTCATGTCCATTTTCGAACGCCCCTTGCCTTAAACTGTTACCCAGTTTCGATAGCCTAAGCCCTCAAGTTCGGTTTAGGTCAACTGGATGCAAGTGGGCAGCTTCGTCCGCGAAGTCGCTATCCGATGAAGAGATATCCCCGACGCCACACCCATATCGGGCGGGCGGGTACGGGCTTCAGCGGGATCAAGCGCGAAGCCGCCCTCCGGCACGCTCCCCAGTCACCCCAGCACGCGCCCCGCCACGGCGTCGAGCCTGGCCATCACGTCGGGGTCCCGCGCCTCGGGGGCGGTCATGATGGCGTGGTCGAGGGCGCGGTCGCAGCCTGCGCCGCAGGGCGTGCGGTCGGGCGACAGGGCCGTCGCGATGCCCACGACCATGGCGCGGGCGGCGGCGGCGTTGCCATGGAGCGTGTCGATGATCTGAGTGATGTCGACCGCGCCGTGGTCGGGATGCCAGCTGTCGTAATCCGTGATCATGGCGACGGAGGCGTAGCAGAGCTCGGCCTCGCGGGCCAGTTTCGCCTCTGGCATGTTGGTCATGCCGATCACGTCGCAGCCCCAGGCGCGATACATCCGGCTTTCAGCTAGCGACGAGAATTGCGGGCCTTCCATGGCGAGATAGGTGCCGCCCTTGTGGACGGTCACGCCCGCGTCCCGCGCGGCGGCCTCGGAGACATCGGAAAGGTGCGGGCAGACCGGGTGGGCGACGGAGACATGGGCGACGCAGCCGGTGCCGAAAAAGCTTTTCTCGCGGGCGAAGGTGCGGTCGATGAACTGATCCACGATCACGAAATCGCCCGGGGCCATCTCCTCGCGGAACGACCCACAGGCGGAGACTGAAACCACGTCAGTTACGCCAAGCCGTTTGAGCGCGTCGATATTGGCGCGATAGGGCACAGTGGTGGGGGAATGCACATGGCCGCGGCCGTGGCGGGGCAGGAAACTGAGCGTCAGGCCAGCCAACGTCCCGGTCAGGATCGCGTCCGACGGCGTGCCGAAGGGGCTGTCGACCCCCTGCCACGCCGGCCCTTCAAGCCCGTCGATCTGGTAGAGACCCGACCCGCCGATGATTGCCAGATGCCTGTTCATGCGCCCCTCCGCCTGTCCTTGCGAAAGGTTGCACCGGGCCTGTCGTGATGCAATGGCCAGCCCGTCGCAGGGGACAGGCTCAACGGCGCAGCGTGATATTCGGCGTGCCGCGCCCGGTTTGCGGATAGCCCAGCCGCACACTCATATCCGACGCCGCATAGGTGCCGCGCGCGCCGGTGGCAGCAAAACCCAAAGGGGCCAGTGCTGCGCCTACCGCGTCGGGCAACGTGCCGCCTTCGAGGATGTAGTTCGGCCCGCCGACATTGCATTCGCGCGGCAGGAAGGTGACGTTCACGCGGTCACGGCCGGACCCGCTGCGAAACCCGCGCGCAGCGGGGTTCAGGACATTGATTTCGGTAAAGCCGCCTGCTGCCATGGCGGCGGTGTCGATGGGTTGCCCCCGCCAGAACCGGATGCATTGCGGCGCCAGAAGCTGCATCCGCGCGGTGGTTTGCGCAACCTGCGGTGCGGCAGTGACGGCCCGGCGCTCGGCCCCCGTCAGGCCATCGGGATCGGCGGTGGGCGTGCAGGCGGCCAGACCGGCGAACAGGGTTGCCATCAGGGCGAAACGGGAAAGCGGCATGGGGATCCTCCGGTGATCTGATCAGCTGTCCGACGCGTTGTGCGAGCCAGGCCCGGCCTGCGCAACAGCGGCCGGGCTTTTCGGCGATCCGTTGCCGATTTCGACCTCTCCTTAGGCAGGTCTTAAACATCTCGAGTTAAGAATGACGATGGCCCCCTGCCCCCTTGCCGCGCGGGGGCAGAGCCTTTATGCGCAACGCCAGCGCGGCGGGGTTGGACAAGGCCCCACGCCGTAGCGACAAGATCTGACGGCGGAGGTTGCGTGACCCTCCGTTCAAAGCCCTGAATTGAGGTAAGCATGACCCGCATCCTGATGGCCGCGGCCAAAAACCGTTTGTCGCCCGAATTGTCCAACATGGGGCATGGCTGGGGTGCGAACCGGATGAAGATCGAGATCCTGGCGGGCCTGACCGTGGCGTTGGCACTGGTGCCCGAGGCGGTGGCGTTTGCTTTCGTGGCGGGCGTACATCCGCTGGTGGGGCTTTATGCGGCGTTCATCGTGGGCCTGATCACGGCGATCATCGGCGGGCGGCCCGGCATGATCTCGGGCGCGACGGGGGCCCTGGCCGTGGTGATGGTGGCTCTGGTGGCCCAGCACGGGGTCGAATACCTGTTCGCGACGGTGATCCTGATGGGCCTTATCCAGATCGCGGTGGGGGTGCTGAAATGGGGCAAATTCATCCGCCTTGTGCCGCATCCAGTGATGTTGGGCTTCGTCAACGGGCTGGCCATCGTGATTTTTTTTGCGCAACTGGGGCAGTTCCAGGTGCCCGGAAGCGCCGAGGCGTCGGGCCACGGGATGGCCAGCGGCGATTGGCTGCCCGGCCCGCAACTGGCGATGATGCTGGCCCTGGTGGCGCTGACGATGGCGATCATCTGGCTGCTACCCAAGGTTACGACTGTTATCCCCGCCCCGCTGGCGGGTATCGGGATCACGGCGGCCATTGTCCTGATTTTCGCCATCGACGTGCCGCGGGTGGGCGACCTGGCGGAGATTGCGGGCGGGCTTCCCGGCTTCCATATTCCGTTCACCTTCGCGGGCGGCGAGGTTGAGGGACTCTACGGGGATGTCCTGGCGCCCTTCACGCTGGAAACGCTGTGGATCATCCTGCCCTACGCCCTGATCCTGTCGGCGATCGGGCTGATCGAGAGTCTTCTGACCTTGAATCTGGTGGGTGAGATTACCGGCCAGAAGGGCGGCGCGTCGCAGGAATGCATCGCGCAGGGTGTGGCCAATACGGTAACCGGGTTCTTCGGCGGCATGGGCGGCTGCGCGATGATCGGCCAATCGATGATCAACGTGAAATCCGGCGCGCGGACCCGCGTGGCCGGCGTGGTGGCGGCGCTGTTCCTGCTGTCGTTCATCCTTGTCGGCGCGCCGCTGATCGAGCAGATCCCGCTGGCCGCGCTGGTGGGTGTGATGTTCATGGTGGTGATCGGAACGTTCGCGTGGAACAGCCTGACGATCCTGTTCAAGGTGCCGCGCACGGATGCGGTTGTCATCATCCTGGTCACGGTTGTGACGGTGGCGACAGACCTCGCCACGGCGGTTGTGGTTGGTGTGATCGTCTCGGCGCTGGCCTATGCGTGGCAAAACGCGACGCGGATCAGTGCCTCGGCCTACGAGACACCGGAAGGCGCCCGCGTCTACCAGGTGAAGGGCCCCCTGTTCTTCGGCTCGGCCGAGGGGTTCAGCGAGTTGTTCAACCCGCAAGACGACCCGTCGCGCGTTGTGGTGGATTTCGCCGAAAGCCGGGTGGCGGACCAATCCGCGCTGCAGGCCATCGAGAAGCTGGCGGGCCGCTATGAAGCGGCGGGCAAGAAGATCGAGCTTCGCCACCTGACCCGTGATTGCCATGCGCTGCTGACGAAGGCGGGGCACCTTGTGGTCGATAGTGACGATGACCCCGATTACGAAGTGGCGACGAACTATTCCGTCCGCACCGGCATTCTCGGCGACCACTAGGTGCGCAACACGCCGCGGTTGACCTGCATCAACGTGGCCGCGGCCCGACCGTGGGATATTCTGCGGAGTTTCATCCGCAGGGAGCCGCCCTTTGACCGGTCGCATCATCGTCTATTCCCGCACGGGCACGACATCCCGGCTGGCCGAGGCCCTGGCAGCCCGGTTCTCCGTCCCGATCTCGCGCATCACAACCGCACGCTATGGCAGCGGCGCATTGGGATATGCGCGGGCGGGATTTGACAGCCTGCGTCAGGTGAAACTGCCCGTCACCGTCAGCCCGGCGGTCGGGGCGGCCGATTGGGTGCTTCTGGGGGGGCCGATCTGGACCAGCTACCTGTCGACGCCAGTGCGCAGCTACCTGGAGGCCAAGGCCGACGAGATCCCGATCCTTGGCGTGTTCACCACCGGGGGCGGCCAAGGGGAGCCCGATAATATCGAGGGCCAGATCAAAGCCATCGGCCCGAACCGTGCCACCCCGCCGTGGCTTGCCCTGACGCGGGAGCAATTGGACACCGCCGAAGGCAATGCGATGACGGATGCGTTCGAAGCGGAGGTCCGATCAAGGATCGAACAGGCGGGTGCCGCTCAGGCTATTCCCCCGGACGCTTGAGGGAGAAGACCTCCCGGATCACGGAGTAATCGCGGTAGCCCAGGCGCGTGAGCGGATTGAACCTGGTCACGTCGAACACGCCGTCCACCACGCAATCATCCCGCATGTGGATGCCCACCACTTCCCCGAAGACGGCGAAGTTCGATGTGCCTTCCAGCTCCACGATCTGCGTGAGTTTGCATTCGAGGTTGGCGGGCGCGTCGGCCACGCGGGAACAAGGGATTTCGGCACATTCATCGCGGGCGATGCCGGCCAGCGTGAATTCATCCTTCTCCTTTGGCCACATGCCGGACGTCTGGTTCATCCCGTCGCGCGCCGTGTATTCCACGATGTTCACGCAAAACACGCCCGTCTCGCGGATATTGGCGACGCTGTCCTTGGTGTCGCCGCGATCCTCCTTCGCCGAGGTCGACGCGAACATCACCTGCGGCGGCACATAGGCGACCGCGTTGAAAAACGAATAGGGCGCAAGGTTTTCCGAGCCATCGGCCCCGCGGGTGGAGATCCAGCCGATGGGGCGCGGGGTGATAATCGCGTTGAACGGGTTATGCGGCAGGCCGTGGCCGTCAGCCGGGCGATAATACATGGAATGGGCGCCTTTAGTCGTGGTTTGGCAAAGACCTAGCCCCGTGTTACGCCAAGCGCCAGAGGCAGAGGGACGGAAGGCGCGCAGGCCAGGCGATGTACGTGCTATCGGGTGAAACGGAGGCGGACGGGCCCGAGGTTGAGGCGCTGTTCGATACATGCTTCGCCCCGGGGCGCGAGGCGCTGTCGTCCTACAGGCTTCGCGATCATGTGCCGCCGGTGGGTGATCTGTGTCTTGTGGCCCGCGATGATCTGGAGATCGTGGCAGGCGCGGTGCGGTTCTGGCCGGTCATGGTGGGCGGGGTCGAGGCCCTGCTGCTGGGGCCGATTGCCGTGCACCCGACGCGTCAGGGCGAGGGCCTGGGCGCGCTCCTGATGGAGGCGGGGTTGCACGGCGCGGCAGAGGCCGGTTGGGTCCGGGTGCTTCTGGTCGGCGACGCCCCCTATTACGAGCGGTTCGGGTTCGGGCATTTGCCAACGGTCGAGATGCCGCCGCCCACCAACCCGGCGCGCGTTCTGGGCCATGGCGATTGGGAGGGCGTCGCGGGCCCCGTGACGCGGTGGGGGCACTGACGGCGGCGGCCCGGTGGCGCGCGCGGCGTCGCCGGTTCGGCACCCGCGCAACAGGTTTGCGATCATTCGGATAAGCCCGCTTGATCCGTCGCGTTCGGCACGCCATCACGGACGCCATGTTGCGTGTTCTTCTGGCTGTTCTGCTTGTCTCCCTCCCGGCCCCGCGCGGGCCATCGGCGCAGGAATTCCTGGCCGTGCCCGACCTGATTTCCGATGGGGCGTTCTATCGGCTCGTGGCCTGTGCGGCCCCGCCCGGCGGCGATTGCGCCAAGCCGTTCATATATTGGCCGGAGGATCAGCGGCTGAGCCTCCGCGTGGGCATCGCGGCCTCGGCCGACAGCTTTCCGGACTACAAGTTCGACCTTGTGGATACCGCGCTGGATGCCGCCATCGCCGAGATCAACGCCGCGGGGGCGCACATCTTCCTTGAACGGGTGTATGAAGGGGACATGGACATTCCGTTTCATCTGGTTGACACGCCGCAGGGCGGCATCATTTCCTCAACCGGCGTGGCGGAGCTGGACGGGTCGGACATCGCCATTGGGCGAGTGGCGATCCGGTCGCGCGGGGAAGACATCCTCTCGGCCTCGATCGCCATCAGCCAGGATATTCGCCGCCGGGAAATCGCATCGGTTGTGCTGGAGGAACTGGTGCAATCGCTGGGTCTTGTCACCGACATCGCCTCACCGGCCTATGATCATTCCATCTTCGCCGAGAACGGCAACAACACGACCCGTCTGCGCGGCCAGGATGCCGCCGCCCTACGCCGTCATTACCCGCGCCCCGGCGTGCCTGAACGCGCTTCAAATTAAGGGAAAGCTTCGCCCATGATCGACCACAAAACCGTCGAGGATTACATCCGGACGATCCCGGACTTTCCCCATGAGGGCATCTTGTTTCGCGATGTCACAACGCTGTTCCAGGATCCCAGGGGGTTTCGGCTTGCGGTGGATCAGCTGCTGGCGCCGTTTGTGGGCCAGACCATCGATTGCGTCGCGGGGCTTGAGGCGCGCGGCTTCATCCTTGGCGGCGCGGTGGCCCATCAGCTGTCCAAGGGGTTCGTGCCGATCCGCAAGAAGGGCAAACTGCCCGCCGCGACGATCGAGCAGGCCTACAAGCTGGAATACGGCGAGGCGGTCGTGGAGATCCACGACGATGCGGTGGCCCCCGGTGACAAGGTGCTGATCGTGGACGATCTGCTGGCCACGGGGGGCACGGCAGAGGCGGGCATTAAGCTGATCGAGCGTCTGGGTGCCGAGGTGATCGGATGCGCCTTCGTGATCGACCTGCCCGATCTGGGGGGGCGCGCCAAGGTGGAGGCGATGGGGGTTCCCGTCCATGCCATCTGCGCCTTCGAGGGGGCGTGACCCGCAACGTTTCGGTTTGCCCGATCCGGCATTAACCCGCCGTTAATCAGTTTTACCTAAGTCTTGGCTATTCGCCGGGTATTTGGCGGATTTTTGCTGCTCGCGTAACCAGATGCTGCATATTCCGACCCCAATCCGGAATGTGCAGCAGCTGGCCACCGGACCGCTCCCCTCCCCACATCGCACCGCATTGTCATCCCCGTCCCGCCCGGCTAGGTCTGGGTCGTTGCGGGCGTGATGGAATTGGTAGACATACCAGACTTAAAATCTGTTGGGCCCTGTGCCCGTGCGGGTTCGAGTCCCGCCGCCCGCACCAGTTTTCGTTGGCCTACCGCGCTTCGCGCTACTTGAGGCCGGACGACCGTTAGCCCATACGAATCATACGTGTCCGCCAAGGCGTTAGCGCACGACCAGAACGGGGATCGGCGAATGGCGGACGATCTTGCTGGCGTTCGAGCCGACGAGCATGGATTTCAGCTCGTTGGGGGGATGGGAGGCCATCACGATCAGGTTGGCGCCCACCTCGCGCGCCATGTTCAGGATGGTCTCGGGCACGTGGCCGTGGCTCACATGCAGCTTCACCTTCGGACCGTCGGACATTTCAGCGGCCGCGAGGCTGTTCAGCTCGTCCTTCATGGCACTCATGGCCTTGCGCGCAAAATCCTCGGGCAGAAAGGACGCCACAAGCGGCCCGCCAACCTCGTGCATGATCCCGAGCAGGTGGATCTCGCCCTCGGGGCCGGCACATTGCCGCGCGGCGGGAAGCGCCAGTTGCCAGCTTTCCGGATGGGTCAGATCGACGGGTAGCAAAACCTTGTCAAACATCAGCTTGGCTCCTTTTCAGGCCGGTTCCGGCGTGGGCGATTTCGGCTGCCGCCCGCGCTGCATCACCACCACGAGGCCCAGCAGCAGGAGGGCGGGCAGGAACATCCAGTATTTAGACGGCACCTCCACCGGGCGCAGGACGCGCAGAACCTCCTGGTCCCAATCGAGCCCCGCCTCTGCCGCCGGGCTCTGGTAGGTGACATCATCGATGATCGTCCGTCCGCCATCGTCGCGCAGGATCACACCCGCATTCGTCAGGCGTTCTTCGCCGGTCACCCCCTCGCCGATGGGCAGGATGGCCACGAATTCGATAGGATCCCCCAGATCGTTTACCCCGGCCACACGCAGCCGCAACTGCTCCCCGTCCGGGGTGGCGGCCGCGGCCTCGATCAGGGCGGAGGGCTGTTCCTCGGTATAGGGCGGATAGATCATGTCCATCCAGAAGCCCGGCCGGAAGAGCGTGAAGGCCACCAGAAGGAGGATCACGGTTTCATGGATGCGGTTGCGCGCCAGGAACCAGCCCTGCGTGGCGGCCGCAAACAGCAGCATCGCTATGGTTGCGACAATGAAGACGAACACCCCCTGAACCGCTGTCACGTTGATCAACAACAGCTCCGTATTGAAGATGAAGAGGAACGGAAGCGCCGCCGTCCGCAGGCTGTAGAAGAATGCCACCACCCCGGTGCGGATCGGATCGCCGCCCGACACCGCCGCGGCGGCGAAACTTGCAAGGCCGACAGGCGGTGTCACATCCGCCATGATCCCGAAATAGAAGACGAAGAGGTGAACCGCGATCAGTGGCACGATCAAGCCGTTCTGTTGGCCCAGCGTCACGATGACGGGCGCCAGAAGGGCGGAGACAACGATGTAGTTCGCCGTTGTCGGCAGGCCCATGCCGAGGATCAGGCTCAGCACGGCGGTCAGCATCAGGATCGCCAGGATATTGCCACCCGACAGAACCTCGACCACATCGGCAAGGGCGGAGCCAACACCCGTCTGGCTGACGGCGCCCACGATGATACCGGCGGTCGCCGTGGCGATGCCGATGCCGATCATGTTCCGCGCACCGGTCACAAGGCCATCGACAAGGTCGGCAAACCCGCCCTTGATCTCGGTCGCCATATCGCCCGCCTTGCGCATGATCGCCAGCAGCGGGCGTTGCGTCACAAGGATGAAGATCATGTATGTCGTGGCCCAGAAGGCCGAGAGGCCCGGCGATAACCGGTCGACCATCAGCGCCCAGACCAGAACCACCACCGGCAGGATGAAGTGCAACCCCGACCGCGCCGTCGGCCCGGGCATTGGCAGAACCGTGACCTCGGACTTGGGATCGTCGAGCTTCAGGGGTTCCTCCCGGCTCGCGACATAGAGCAGGCCGACATAGATCACCGTCAGGAAGGCAAAGATGATGTAGCCTGCCGAATTCGGGAAGGCGGGCCGGATCCAGCCCATCAGGTAGTAGACGCCGAACGACAATGCACAGATGGCCGCGACGGCAAAGGCGATGCCGATCAGGCGCTGGACAATGGGCTTGGGCGTATAGGCGCGCTCGAGCCCCTGCATCCCGGCCTTCATCGCCTCAAGATGCACGATGTAGACCAGCGCGATGTAGGAAATCACCGCTGGCAGGAAAGCGTGTTTGACCACGTCGAAATAGGGGATGCCGACATATTCGACCATCAGGAAGGCCGCGGCCCCCATGACGGGCGGCATGATCTGGCCGTTAACTGACGAGGCCACTTCGACAGCCCCCGCCTTCTCGGAATTGAAGCCGACTTTCTTCATCAGCGGGATTGTGAATGTGCCCGTCGTGACAACGTTGGCAATCGACGAGCCCGAGATCAGGCCAGTCATCGCCGAGGCCACGACGGCGGCCTTCGCCGGTCCACCGCGCAGGTGGCCCATCAGGCTGAAGGCCACCTGAATGAAGTAATTGCCCGCCCCCGCGCGATCCAGGAGCGACCCGAACAGCACGAACAGGAAGACAAACCCGGTCGACACCCCGAGCGCGATGCCGAACACACCCTGGGTCGTGATCCATTGATGGTTCACGATCTCCGACAGGTTGTTGCCGCCATGGGCGATCAGGTCGGGCATGTAGGGCCCGAGAACGGTGTAGATCAGGAAGACGCTCGCCACGATCATCAGGGCGGGGCCAAGCGCCCGGCGCGTGGCCTCCAGCAGCAGGATGATACCCGCAACAGAGACGACGAAGTCCTGCGTGATCGGCGCACCAACACGCCCGGAGATCGAGGTGTAGAAAAACCACAGGTAAAGCGCGGCGGCGGCGCCTACGATCGCCATCACCCATTCCCAGGGCGGCACACGATCCTTGGGGGAGCCCAGAAGCACGCCCACCGCGGTGCCCACGGCGATGATCGGGATCCACCAGGTGGCCGTGTCGTCCTTGGCCGATAGCACGAAGAGCAGGCCCATCAGCAGCGGAATACCGACCCCGAGGACCAGTTGCACGCGCGTGCGGGCGGCGGGAAAGGCGAGGAACGCCAGGAACATGGCAAAGCCCAGATGGATGGACCGGGATTCCGTCGAATTGAAGACGCCGAAGCCGAACATGAACGGCAGGGGGGACGCGATCCAGAGCTGGAACAGCGACCAGCTGAGCGCGACGATGATGATGAAGGTGCCCACCGGGCCGCCACTGCCGCGCGCGCCGGTATCGGAGGAGGCGACAAGCTCGTCGAGTTCCGCCTGGGTCAACCCGCCGCGCCCTGCGGCTTCGTTTTCGACGGCGGCGGCCTGCATCTGGTCGCGGTCTGTGTTCGGATCGCTCATCATGTCCCCCTGTTCTGGACGGCCGTTTCGGCCTGCCATCGCCAGCCGGGGCGGGCTCGTGCCCCGTATCGCTGGTTGGTGGCGTCTTGCGCCGCCCCCGTCAGACGACGGGGGCGGCGTGGTATTCGTGGCTTATTCGATCCAGCCGCGCTCACGGTAATACCGCTCGGCCCCGGGATGGAGCGGCGCGGAGAGGCCATCGGCGATCATGCTTTCCTCGCTGAGGTTGGCAAAGGCCGGGTGCAGGCCGCGGAACCGGTCGAAATTGTCGAAGACGGCGGCCACCACGGTGTAGATCACGTCATCGGGAACCTCAGCCGAGGTCACGAAGGTTGCCCGCACGCCGAAGGTGGTGACGTCATCAGGGGTTCCTTCATACATCCCGCCGGGAATGGTGGCGGCGGCATAGTAGGGGTTATCGGCGATC
The DNA here is from genome assembly GCA_947491935.1 of uncultured Roseicyclus sp. Lineage (GTDB taxonomy): Bacteria > Pseudomonadota > Alphaproteobacteria > Rhodobacterales > Rhodobacteraceae > Gymnodinialimonas. The sequence goes on along the minus strand of CANLLF010000002.1, from coordinate 607,881 downwards.
AGGGCCTCGATCTCGGGGCCGGTCACCGGCACAAGCACCGATTCAACCGTGGAGGCCGCCTCCTGGATGGAGCCGTTGGGGTGGCCCACGGTGTAGATGATCGCATCCACGTTGTTGTCGCCAAGGGCCGCGGCCTGTTCCGCAGGCGCCAGTTCCGAGGCGAGCGAGAAATCATCCATCGTCCAGCCAAGCGCGTTCAGAACAACCTCCATCGTGGCGCGTTGGCCCGATCCCGGGTTGCCCACGTTCACCCGCATGCCCTGCAAATCGGCGAAGGCGGAGATGCCTGCATCGGCGCGGGCCACAACCGTGAACGGTTCGGGGTGGACCGAGAAGACGGCGCGCAGATCGCCGACCTGGTTGCCCTCGAATTCAGACGAGCCGTTATAGGCGTGGAACTGCCAGTCGGACTGGGCAACGCCCATTTCCATGTCGCCCGCCGCAATGGCGTTGATGTTGGCGATGGACCCGCCGGTGGACGGCGCCGTGCAGCGGACATTGTGGTCGGCTGTGCCCCGATTCACCAGCCGGCAGATCGACTGACCGACGACGAAATAAACGCCCGTCTGGCCGCCGGTGCCGATGTTGATGAACGTCTCCTGGGCGGTTGCCCCGGTCGCACTTGCGGCCAGAACGGCAGCGAGTCCAAGGTTTTTCCAGTGTTTCATGAAAGCCATCTCCCTGTTTTACTTGCTTTTTCCGGGTGGCGTGCACCGCCCGTTGCGCAGGACGCCCGTTGGCGCACCGCAATGGATGCAAGGTTGATCAGAATATCCGCGAGGCGCAAGGACTCACTGCATCGCGCGGTTTCGTGCCATGCTGGCGAAATCACCGCCTGGCCCGGCCAGCACCAGACAGGAGTAGAGCGCCATGTCCCACATTTTCGGACGGCACTGCCATGCCAGCCCGCCCGTGGCGGTTTCAGGGGAGGGATGTTACCTGATCGATGCCGCCGGCAAGCGCTATCTGGATGGTTCGGGCGGGGCCGCCGTCAGTTGCCTCGGCCACAACGATCCGACCATCACCGACGCGATCAAGGCGCAGCTGGACCAACTGGCCTTCGCCCATACCGGTTTCTTCACATCGGAGCCTGCGGAAAAACTGGCCGATCTGTTGATTGCCAACGCGCCGGGCGATCTGGACCGCGTCTATCTTGTCTCCGGCGGGTCGGAGGCGACGGAGGCCGCGATCAAGCTGGCGCGGCAATACTGGGTGGAAAAGGGCGAGCCCGCGCGCGGGCACCTGATTGCCCGCAAGCAGAGCTATCACGGCAACACCCTCGGCGCGCTGAGTGCGGGGGGCAATGCATGGCGGCGACAGCAATTCGGGCCGCTCCTGATCGACGTGAGCCACATAGATGCCTGTTATGAGTACCGCTACCGCGAGGACGGGGAGAGCCAGGAGGCGTACGGATCGCGCGCCGCGCAGGCCCTTGAGGATGAAATCCTGCGCCTTGGGCCCGAGACGGTCATGGCATTCATGGCCGAGCCGGTGGTTGGCGCCACGGCAGGCGCCGTTGCCCCCGCGCCCGGTTATTTCAAACGCATCCGCGAAATCTGTGACCGCTATGGCGTTCTTTTGATCCTGGATGAGGTCATGTGCGGCATGGGGCGGACGGGCAGCCTGTTTGCCTGCGAACAAGATGGCATCGCCCCTGACATTGCGTGCATCGCCAAGGGGTTGGGCGCGGGTTATCAACCGATTGGCGCCATGCTGTGCACGTCGGACATCTATGAGACGATCGCATCGGGCAGCGGTTTCTTTCAGCACGGTCATACCTATGTCGGCCACCCCGCCGCTGCGGCGGGCGGATTGGCCGTGGTCAACGCCCTGCTTGATCGGGGGCTGATCCCACGGGTGCAAACTCAAGGCGCGCTGTTGCAAGACCGCCTGATGGAGCGGTTTGGCCAGCACCCCCATATCGGCGACATAAGGGGCCGCGGCCTGTTCCGGGGCGTCGAGATCGTTGAGGACCGCGCCACGAAAGAGCCCTTCGACCCCTCCAGGGGTGTCGCGGCGAAGGTGAAGAAGGCGGCCTTTGCCGAGGGCCTGATCTGCTACCCCATGTCGGGCACCATCGATGGCCGGCGCGGCGATCACGTCCTGCTCGCGCCACCCTTCATCATCGAGGATGACCAGATCGACGAATTGGTCGATAAGCTGGACCGGGCCATCGCCGCCGTGATCTGAGCACGGGCCCCCCGCTCACGGCAGGCCCCTTGGTCTGCCTTGCGGTCGGCGCGGCACTGGGCGAAGGTGATCAGCAGCCTAGGGGCACTGCATTGGTCGGAATGGACGGATAGACCGATTGGCCTACCTGTGCCTTCGGTCTCTCCCTGCCCGTCCAAAGAAGGTGGCATCGTCATTTCAAGCGCCCTGCACCAGCCTCCCACGTCCGCAAACGGCACCGGGCCCGCCGACGCCGCGCTGGAGGATATGATCGCCTGCCCCACCTGCGACGCGCTGTATACATTGCCTGATGTGGCTGAAGGCGCGCGGGCGCGGTGCCGCCGGTGCCACACGGTCCTGACCGCGCCGCGCAAGGGCGCCATGACGCGGATCGTGATGCTGGCCAGCACGTCCTTCATCCTGATGCTGGCCGCGATCTTCTTTCCGTTTCTGGAACTGACCGCAGCAGGGCGGACGCAGCGCAGCTCCATCATGGATGTGGTGCTGGTCTTTGCCGACGGGCCCTTCGTGGGCCTTGCCATCGCGGTGGGCGCTTTGATCGTCGTTCTGCCGCTGCTGCGGCTTCTGGCGCTGATCTACGTGCTCGCGCCCATGTCCTTCGGCTGGCGCCCGGCGCGGGACGCGATCCCGGTCTTCCGCTTCTCGGAACGGATCAAGCCGTGGTCCATGGCCGAGATTTTTATCGTCGGGGTTGCCGTGGCCCTGATCAAAGTGGCGGGGCTGGCGCATCTGTCGCTTGGCCCGGCCTTCTGGGCCTTTGCCGCGCTGGTCCTTGTGGTCGCGCTGAAAGACAACTTCATGTGCCGATTGACGATATGGAAAACGCTCGAACATCGCCGCCAATAAGCACCGCCCGGGAACAGGGTCTGGTGGGCTGCCCCCATTGCGGGCGGGTGCATGAGGCACCCGGGCCCGATATGTGCGTGCGCTGCGGTTGGCGGCTGGCCGCGAATGTGCCAGATACCAGCCTGCAATGGGTGTGGGCGTGGTTCTTTGCCGGGCTGATCGCCTATATTCCCGCCAACATCTATCCGATGCTACGTACCCAGAGCCTTGGCCGCACCAGCGAGAGCACGATCCTGGAAGGTGTGGTTGAGTTGCTCCACCACGGCTCCTACAGCGTGGCGATCATCGTGTTTGTCGCGAGCATCGCAATTCCCATCGGCAAGTTCTTTGCCATCGCCTATCTGGCGCTCAGCATTCAGCGGAAAGTTCGCCAGGGCGTCCATGGCCGTTACCGGCTTTACGAGGTTGTGGAATTCATCGGGCGCTGGTCGATGATCGACGTTTTCGTGGTTGCGATCCTTGCCGCCCTTGTCCAACTGGATTTCGCGGCCACAATTAATCCCGGGATTGCGGCGATCAGCTTCGCACTCTCCGTTGCATTCACCATGCTTTCGGCGCAGAGCTTCAATCCGAAAACCATCTGGGCCTATGGGGACCATTCCAAGACATGAGCGAGCATTCCAGTTCCCTGCCCGACGTCGAAGGCCCCGGCCAATCGATTTGGCGCAACCTGTCGCTGGTGTGGCTGGTGCCGGTCTTTGCCCTTGTCGTGGCGCTTGGGATCGCGTGGCAAGCCTATTCCGACCGGGGCACGCTGATCGAGATCCTGTTCGAAAACGGCGCCGGTGTCACGGCGGGCGAGACCACATTGCGCTACCGGGATGTTGTGATCGGTGAGGTCGAGGGCGTGCATTTCAGCGACGACCTCCGCTCGGTCGTGGTGAGCGCGCGGGTGGAAAACGCGATCCTGCCCTTTCTTGACGAGGATGCCCGGTTCTGGGTTGTCCGGCCCGAAATCTCGGCCCAGGGGGTCAGCGGGCTGTCGACCGTGGTGTCGGGTGTCTACATCGAGGGCGCGTGGGATAGCGTGCCGGGGGAGGCCACCAACAGCTTTGAAGGGTTGGAAAACCCGCTCTTCGTGCGCCCGGGCGAGGAAGGGCGGCGGATCACGCTTAATGTCGCACCAGACATGCAATTGCAGGGCGGCACGCCGCTGATCTTCCGGGGCATCGAGGTCGGACGCCTGGAAGAGCCGCGTCTGGTGGGCGACAACATGACGATCCAGGTCGATGCGTTCATCGAGGCGCCCCATGATGCCCGGATTTCCAGCGCCACACGGTTCTGGGACAGCTCTGGCTTCTCCATCGATTTCGGGGCGGACGGCCTGTCGCTGGATGTCGAAAGCCTCGCCTCGCTGGTCAGTGGCGGGATCGAGTTTGATGAGGTCTACACAAATGGCGCCGAGGTGCCGGACGGCTTTCGGTTCGACATCTACTCCTCCGAAGCGCTGGCGCGCGCCAGCGCCTTTGTAACCGATGTGGGGGGGGAAGTGCCGGTCTCCGTCCAATTCGATACCTTTACGCGCGGGTTGCGCGCCGGGCTGACCGTGCAGATGGACGGGGAGCGTGTGGGCGAGGTTGCAAGCGTGACGGTGCATTCCTTCGAGACCGATACCGGAACCGAGCGGCGCCATGTGGCCAGCCTGCTGCTGGATCCCGCCGCCTTCGACGCCCTGCCCGATGGCGCGGGGCCGGAGGAGCTCTACGATTATCTGGCCGATGCGGTGGAGAACGGCCTGCGCGCGCGGCTGTCGGCGGAGGGGCTGATCACGTCGGAATTCCGGATCGAATTGGCCGAGGTTCCCCGCGCCGACCCCGCAGCCTTCGAACGGGACGCGGTGCCGTTCCCGCGGATCCCCGCCGTCGCCACCGAACGGCCCACGATGAATACCACCGCGGAGGGCGTTCTGGAGCGGGTTGCCGCGTTGCCGTTCGAGCGTTTGCTGACCCAGGCAATCGACACGATGGCCAGTATCGAGGATCTGGCCGCCGATGAAGAGCTGCGCCAGGTGCCCGCCGAAGCCGCCTCGCTCCTCGCCGATGCGCGCGACCTGATCGGCGGTGAAGAGACCCAGGCCATTCCGAGGGCGGCCTTTGCCGCTGTAACCGATCTGCGCGATATCCTCGCGGAGCTGCGGGAAAGCGGCAGTATTGAGGCGCTGACGTCGGTATTGGCGCAGGCCGACACCGCCATGGGCCCCGTCTCGGAGGCGAGCGAACGGTTGCCCGACCTCATGGCAAACCTCTCGGCCCTGTCGGAAACCGCCGCGGCCCTTGAGATCGAGGCGCTTGTCACATCCGCCTCCACCGTGCTTGCGACGGCGGACACGTTCCTGTCGAGCGAGGAGCTGGCGGCCGTCCCGCCTGCCCTGTCAACGGCGCTGGCCGAGTTGGAAACCCTTCTGACGGCGCTCAGCGAAGCGGACGTGGTGGGCAGCCTGAATTCGACGCTGGCCTCCACCGAGGCCGCGGCAGATGAACTCCCGGCCCTGGTCGAGCAGACCGAATTGGTGCTTGCCCAGATCGGCACATTATCGTCAGCCTATGGCACCCGCTCGGTCTTCCTGACCGAGGCGATGGATGTCTTGCGTGAGATTTCCGCGGCGGCGCGGTCCATCGCGCAGCTGGCCCGCACGATTGAACGCAACCCGAATGCGCTGTTGACTGGACGTTGAATGACCCTGCCCCGCCTGACCTTTGTTTTCCCTGCCCTGATCGCCCTCGCCGCCTGCGGCGGGAACGACGATCTGTTCCTCGTGCCGAACATACCAATGCAGGAGCAGATCCGCGTGAACACGCGCAGTATCGAGGTGCGCGACGTGGTGCTGCCGGCCTACGCCGCCGAGGCCGATATTCTGGTTCAGGAAAGCGACGGCGCCCTGCGCCCCGTCGGCAGCGCGCTCTGGGCCGATGACCCGATCACAGGGATCACCCAGGCCCTCGCGGTCAGGCTGGATCTGGGCACAACCGCCACGGTGGCCGTCGAGCCCTGGCCCCTGTTCGACGGGCCGGACCGTGCAGTTCAGGTCACGATCGATCGCATGGTCGCCCTTGAAGACGGGTATTTCGAGCTGGGGGGCCAATTCGCCATGATCTCGCGCACCGGCGCGGCGCGGGAATTCCTGCGGCGGTTCGATATCCGCCGCCCGCTCACCGGTACGGATCCGCAATCGGTTGCCGATGCCCTTGGTCTTGCCGTGACGGACCTGGCAACGCAGATCGCCGCCAGCATCGCGCGGTAGCAACTCCGCCTGCGTCTTTCAGTCGATCTGCCACGGGCCAGGCGTCTAGTCCTCGGCCCACGGCCCGTGCTGATCCGTCTTGCCATTGTCCATCCGCTCGAACCCGTGCAGGCCAAAATAGTCGCGCTGGCCCTGGATCATGTTGGCGGTTCCGCGTGCCAGACGCATCGTATCGAAATAGGACAGGGCCGCAGCCATGGCGGGAACCGGCAGACCGGCCGCACTGGCCGCAACGACCACGGTACGCAGGGCATCAATCGTGTCCGCCAGAAGATCCGCGAAATAGGGCGCGGCCATCAAGGTGGTGCCGGGCGCCTTCTCGAACGCCTCCGCCATGTCGTCCAGCATGGCCGACCGGATGATGCAGCCCGCCCGCCAGTTGCGCGCGATGGCCTCCGGCTCCAGCGACCACTCGAACGCCTCAGCCGCCGCGCGGACCATGTCGAAGCCTTGGGTGTAGCACAGCACCTTGCCGCACGTGAGCGCGGCTTCCAGCGTCTCGGGCGACAGGTCAATCTCGCCTTTCTCTGAGCCGAAGCGTTCCGCCAGATCGGCCCGGAGTGACCGCTGCGCCGACATGTTGCGCGCCGCCACCGCCGCTTCGATCACCGGGATCGGCGTGCCAAGATGCTGCGCCTCAATCGCCGTCCAGCGCCCGGTGCCCTTCTGCCCCGCGGCATCCACGATGACCTCCAGAAGCGGGCCGCCGGTCGCGGCATCGGTCGTACTCGCCACGATCCCCGAAATCTCGATCAGGTAGGAGCTGAGCCGCCCGTCGTTCCAGTCCGTGAACCGCGCGCCGATATCTGCCGCAGTCATCCCCAGCCCGTCGCGCATCAGGCCGTAGGTTTCCGCGATCAGCTGCATATCCGCGTATTCGATGCCGTTATGGACGGCCTTCACAAAATGCCCCGCCCCATTTTCCCCCATCAGGGCGGCACAGGGTGCCTCTTCGAACTTGGCCGCGATGGCCGTCAGGATCGGCTCCACCCTATCCCAATGGGCCTTTTCACCGCCGCCCATGATCGCCGGACCGTGGCGCGCGCCGTCTTCCCCGCCAGACACGCCGACGCCAAGGAAAGGTCGCTCCATCGCATCCATTCTGCGCATCGTGTCACGGAAATTGGCGTTGCCTGCATCAATGATCAGATCGTCGGGGTCGAGATAGGGATCGAGCGCCTCGATCTGGGCATCGACGGGATCGCCCGCTGGCACCATCAGGATAATCGCCCGCGGCGGCTTCAACGCGGCGACAAGCGCGTCGAGCTCTTCAGTCGGGACCACCTGCGGCGCCAGATCCCCGGCCTCCTCCGCGAATGCGTGAGTGCGGGCCGTGGTCCGGTTCCACACCGCCACCTTGAACCCGTTTTCCGCTATGTTCAGCGCAAGGGCCGAGCCCATCGTGCCCAATCCGATCAAACCGATATCCGCATCTGCCATAAACCGTCCCCCATTTCGTGCCCGCGATGAAGGCCGCTTTGGCGCGCGATGTAAACCGGTCCCGAAACGAAAAACGCGCCCTGCAGAGGGGCGCGTTTTCGAAGCTGGCAGCTTATTGGCTGTCGGGTCAGGCGGCTTCGGCCTGAGAGCGACGTTCGCTTTCCTCGCGGCTGAGCGCCACGGAGGTCCGAACCCCGTTTCCGACAAACGCCATCAAACCTTGCACAACCCGTTCGTTCGGGTCGATCCCGGCGCATGACAGCACTTCGCGGCCATCGCGCGAGCGTGCCCACCGGGCAATCTGCTCAGGCCCGTTTCCATATTTCTTGTCATCGGCAATCGCATCATCCAACGCGGCCAGTACCACAGCGGCGAAAAGCTTCCGCGCGCGTGTGCCCTGTTCAAAGTTGAAGGCGGTTCCGTCAACGAAATCCCGCATTCCGTCTTCCTTTTTATTGCTCTTGCATTTTTGGCGTGAGGGTCCTTATGCCCAGATTCTGTGCTCCGCAGGGATGCGAATTTCGCATATGTGGTATTCGCTCAGCGCAATGCTACGCGATTTTCCGCACTTTTTCCGGTGTATGGACACCCCTCCAACGACCAGATATAGGAGCCGTCAACGATTTCTCAAGGTTTCGCCAAGGTTTTGCCACATGCCAAAAATTAACGGTAACGAGATTCGCCCCGGCAATGTGCTGGAACACAATGGCGGCCTGTGGGCCGCGGTGAAGGTCGATCACGTCAAGCCCGGCAAAGGCGGCGCGTTTGCGCAAGTCGAATTGCGCAATCTGCGTAACGGCTCCAAGCTCAACGAGCGCTTCCGGTCCGCCGACAAGGTGGAGCGGGTCCGTTTGGAGCAGAAGGACCAGCAATTCCTCTACGAATCCGACGGGATGCTCGTCTTTATGGACGCCGAAACCTACGAGCAGATCGAGTTGCCGGCCGACCTTCTGGGCGAGCGGCGGCCGTTCCTTCAGGACGGCATGACCATCGTTGTGGAATTCTATGACGAGGAAGCGCTCAACGCGACGTTGCCGCAGAAAGTGACCTGCAAGGTTGTGGAGACCGAACCGGTGGTCAAGGGCCAGACGGCCGCGAACTCGTTCAAACCGGCGATCCTCGATAACGGCGTCAAGATCATGGTGCCCCCCTTTGTGGGTCAGGATGAGGACATCATCGTGAACACCGAGACGATGGACTATTCCGAGCGCGCCTGATGCGCCTCGGGCTGGCCCCTGCCGTCATAAATGCTAGTCCTTGCGGCCTGACCACGGCCCCGGCGCGCCGCGCCGCGATCCTGCACGCGGGATACGCCCCAGATCCCCCAGGGGACGCTCCGCTTCCCTGACGGATCGCACCCGGCGCACCGCGGGGATGGGCGAGCGCCCCCGCCGCTCCACGCGGTACTCCACCTCATCATGCGGTGGTTTGCCGCCGAATTCGGCCCAATACCCCTGCCCGCCCCGCCGCAACCAGATCGGCAGAGTCAGGATCAGACCGGCCACAAAGCCGCCCGCGTGGGCCCAATAGGCCACGCCCCCGCCCACCAGGTCCATCGACAATCCATTCACCAGTTGCAGGCCGAACCACAGCCCCAGCATCAGCCAGGCCGGAATCGTGAAGACCTTCACGATTACCACCAGGATCACCAACACGTCGATCCGTGCGCGGGGGAACATCAACAGGTAGCCGCCCATCACCCCGGCAATCGCCCCGGAGGCCCCGACCATGGGCAGGGTCGAGGACGGATCGGACAGGATCTGCCCGCCCGCCGCTGCCAGCCCGCCCAGCAGATAGAACACCGCGAACCCGACATGGCCCATCAGGTCTTCGAGATTATCGCCGAAGATGTAGAGAAACAGCATGTTGCCGATCAGATGCATCCAGCCGCCATGCAGGAACATGGATGTCACGATCGGCTGCAACGGGCCGCCGGACAGCACCTGCTCGGGCACCAAGCCCCAGTTGCGATAGAAAGCCTCGAGCGCGGCGTCATTTCCCGACAGGGCGGGGTAATACAGGAGGAAGATCACCACATTCGTGACGATCAGGGCCCAGGTCACGAAGGCGGTTCTTTCGGAGGGGTTATGGTCGCGGATCGGAAACATGGCAGCAAGGTCAGATGCGGGGTCCCGGGGGTCAATAGGGGTTTACCGGTTTATCCGACGGACCTGACTTATCCGACGCCTTTTGAAGGTGCAGAACGCTCGCGCACCAACACCCAGGGGTCAGTTGCGCAACGTCAGCCGCCAAGCACGCGTCGGGGAATAAACCCCTCGTAGGGACACTGACATGACCTGCGACCATCCACTCTGGCGGGTGGAGGGGCCGGTTACTCGAGATCCGCGGCCGCGAGCGCGAGGCGAACTTCGCGACGCACCAATTTGCGAACGTTTCGGGTAATGCGCTGGCCCAAGACGCCCTGCAACTCTTCACGCACAACGTCGACGATGATCTCACGCAAGGTTTCTTCGTCAAGAATCCCATCATACTCATCGGTCAGCGCAAAGAGCGATGCATCGCCCTCTGCTTCGTCGCTCATGGCGTCGAGGACCATTTCATCTTCATCGGTGGGCGTGTCTTCGTCGTCGGCCTCGACCTCAGCGTCAACATCCCCGGCGGTCTGCGCGCGGCGCGAGAACAATGGCGTGCGCATCTCTTGGTGCGAGGCGTCATGCTCCGTGTGATCATCGTCCGACACCGCAGGGGAATGGCCGATATCCAGATCCCCGGTCGCTGCGCTGAGCATCTCTGTGTCATCCACATCCGCGCCGTCGCCAGCGGGCTCGGCCGTGGTCATGTCGTCGGTTTCACTGCCTCCGTCAGCCGATTCAGGCTCGGAAATACCTTCGTCTTCCTCAAGGGATTCGCCCACCTCCGCCGGCTCCAGCCCTGCCTCTGCAGCCGCCAATCCTTCATGATCGTCGAGTGCATCCGACGCGTCATCACCATCGAACGTCTCGGCGATGTCGGACTCCGCCTCACTTGCGCGCGGCTCAGCCGCGGGATCGCGGCGGGCCACAAGCGTCAACAGGGCCGCTTCGGCCCCTTCGCCGGGCCAGTTTTCATCCCCGGTATCGGATTCGAAGTTCTCCGGCATGGAGGATGCACCATCGAGACGCGTGAGATCCACCAGGTCATCGTCGGAGATGTCTTCCAAGGCCCCGAACGCGGACATATCGGCGCCGTCGTCCGCATCCCCAGCACTGCCATCATCGCCGACGATATCGAATTCCGCCATCCGGTCATCGGGCTGCCACGTGGATTGCGGATGATCCTCGGACCCATCTTCATCCTCGGCCGTCACCAACTCGGATACCAGCGTGTCGGTCTGATCCGTTGAGGCATCTTCACCGTCCGTTTCGGCCGAGGCCCACGGAGCTTCCGTATCCGCGACGCGGAAGGAGGACGTCAGGACCAGCCGCGCGCCCTCGTCAGAGGCATGACTGTCCTTCTGGGGAACGACCGCTCCGGCAGACGGGCCATCCGTGCCGCTTGCGCCGTGATCGGAGACCAGACGACGGACAGATGCCAGCACATCCTCAATCTCTTCCGGCGATTTCGCAGGATCAGACATTCATGCTCTCCTCAGACACGGGAGGGGCCGCAACCCCAGATCGCATCACTTGTCGCCCGTTTTCGGGCCGTTCTGATGATCAACTCGCCGGGAAGATACCCAAATCAACAGATTCTCACAACAGATCATGGCAACGACCCGCGTTGGATTTGCCTCAAAAGCAAAGCAACTACAGGCCCCGCACCCGTCCGTCAGACACGGGCGACGATCGGTTCAGTCGCGACCGACGCGCTCCAACACGGCGTCAAGTTGCGCCCCTTGCGGGCTGTTGACGCGGGCCGGAGCGTTCGAGAACAGGTTCGCATAGGCGGCGGGATCATATTCCGGAACCGGCAAATGCAGGTTCTGGACCGTCAGCAACCCCGATGCCGCGAGAAGCTGATAGCCGCTGAGATAGAGGTCCGTCTGGGCTTCGATCCGGCTGATCCGCGCGTCGAGCACATCTTGCTCGGCGTCCAGCACATCAAGCGTTGTCCGCGCGCCGAGCGATGCCTCTTCACTGACCCCCTGAAAGGCCAGATCGGCCGCCGCGATGCGCTGATCCGCGGCCTGGATCTGGGCCGATGCAATCTCCATTCGCGCCCATGCATTGCCGACGGCCTGCAGATTCAACCGAACCTGTTGGTTCAGACTCGCCCGCACCGCCGACGCCTGGGCCCGCGATTGCCGCTCCAGGGACAGGAGCTGACCGCCCCGGTAAATCGGTTGGGTCAGGGTCAGGCCAATCGTGGCGGACGAGCCCTCGGACAGCGGGTTGGGATTGAGGAATGTCTCCGTCGCGCGTCCCTCAAGGGCGATTTGCGGGCGCAAACCGGCGCGGGCCTGCTCGATCCCTAGCTCTGCCGCGCGCACCTCATGCTGCAGGGCACGGATGGCCGGATGTTCCTGGCGGGCAAGCGCGCGCGCCGCGTCTTCGGTTCGCGGCAGATGGGGCAAGGACCCGGGGCCGGACAGTCCGCCGGGATAGCGGCCCACGGCCAGGTTGAACAACTCACGGCTGATATCGAGCGCGCCCTGCGCGCCAGCCAATTGCGATCGGGCCGTTGCAAGCTGCGCCTCGGCCTGGGCCACATCGGTGCGCGTGTCTTCACCGACTTCGAAGCGGTCCTGCGCGGCGCGCAGCTGCTGCGTGATCACACGCACGTTGCGTTCTCGCACACCGACCACCTGCATATCCCGCCAAACGTTCATGTAAGCGGTCACCGCATCGAGCAGCACCTGTTGCTCTAAAGAGACAAGTTGTTCGCGGGTGGCCAGCACGGTTTCCTCTGCCGCGTCCAGCGCGAAGCGGCGCGCCCCGCCGTCATAAAGCAGATATTCCGCAACGAGTGCGGCCGACGCGTTCGACGTATTGTTGATCACATCACGGCTGGTCGATGCCACGAAGGTGAGCACCGGGCGCAATTGTGCAACCGCCTGCGCCACGCCCTCGTCCTGCACTCGGAGTAAATATCGGTTTTGTTCCAGTAGGTTAGAATGCCGGTACGCATCAACCATGACCTGCCGTAAACCATCGGCGTGCGCCGGAAGGATAGTGGCAAATGTTACCGTGATCGCCGTCAATGCCGTGCGCATCCGGGAGGTCCAGCTTTGAGCCATGATAAGCTCCTTCCGCCTGTAAATTATTATTATTGCTGCTTTTGCTTGTGGATAACTTAGTCTGTTGATCGCGCTCTGTCAGTGGATTTTTGCGCCTGCCGATCAGAATTCGAAACTTGGGACCTTCGCAAAGCCCGGAAGGATCGGGGCCGTCGCGTTGAAAGCCATGCGCCAGGATACTCGACCGTCTGATTTGAACCCGATCCGGGCTTCACCCAACGGGCCATCCATGAAGATCGCGGCGATCTTGCCGCCATCCTTGAGTTGGTCGGTGATCTCGGCCGGGATGTCCTCGACTCCGCCGAACATCGCAATGGCATCGAACGGCCCGTGCTTGGCGCTTCCGGCAACCAGCGGGCCGGTGATCAACGCCGCATTATCCACGCCCTGATCGCTCAGCGCGGCCTGCGCGTCCTTGGCAAGCGCCTCGTCTTCTTCCACGGCGACGACGGCCTCGGACATATGGGCCAAAAGTGCGGTGGTGTAGCCGCCGTTCACGCCGATTTCGAGGACCAGGTCCGTTGGCGTCGGCGACAGGGCCTCCAGCAGTTTTGCGATCGCGCGCGGGTCAAGCAATTGTCGCCCGTCGCCGAGGTCGATCGACCCGTCCACATAGGCCAGATCCCGCTGCGCGTCCGGGACGTAGACCTCGCGCGGGACGTTGAGCATGGCATCGAGGATCGGGAACTGGGTTACATCCGATGGGCGGACTTGCGTATCAACCATCGTGACGCGGCGTTGTGTGAAGTCGGACATCAAACTGAACCATTTCGTCTAGTTTCTGAATTTGTCATCGCACATAGCCCAAACGCACGCAACCGCACGCTGGGCCGCGGCGCTCAACCGGGCCAATTCTGGCCACGTCACAGTGGCTCACGCGCCACGATTGGGGGTTGTCGGAGGTGGGAGCCTCACTTATGCACGACACGCACCACGGCGGCGAGTTGGCGGAGTGGTTACGCAGCGGATTGCAAATCCGTGTACACCGGTTCGATTCCGGTACTCGCCTCCATTTAATATCAGACACTTGCGCCTCACTGCTGCTTGCGCGGCCTGCTCCGTTTACAGGGGCGTTTACAGTTTTGTTCATGCTACACCCCCTTTCGCTTGGGCCAGCTTGACCAGAACCGCGTCGGTTTCGTCGGGCGACACGCGGGCGTAATGCTCGATCACGTTCGCAGCATAGCGGACAGACCAGCCCATGTGATTGGCGATTTCAGCAAGCGACAGGCCCGCATTTAGCAGGCGCGTTGCAGCCGTCCCGCGCGCATCATACAGGCGCAGCTCATCGGACAGCTTGGCCTTGTCGCGCCACTGGCGGACACCCTCGGACGCGCGGTGCGGGGTCAGGGCGTTACCGTTGGCATTCGTGAGGATCAGCAACCGTCCCGGTGGGGTCGTGTCGATCACCTCGGCCAACGCGGGCGTGATCGGGATATGGGCCAGCCGCTTGCGCTTGTTCGTCCTAACGCGAAGGCGGCGGCCGCGCGGCGTCTGTTCGACATGGGCCTGGGTCAGCTTGATCAGGTCAGCCGGGCGCAAGCCTGTTTCGCAGGCTGCGCAGAGAATGCGGCGCACCCATTCCGGCGCGGCCGCGTTGAAGACTTCCCGGTCGGCCGGGGTCCAGACGATTTCCGAGCGGTCCACCTCATAGAGCCGGTGGAGCTTGTGGCAGTGATGTTCGGACAGCTTGCCCTCATCTACCGCCCAATTGAGAATGCGAACCGCGTGGGTGCCCGCCATATCGTGCTGCTTGGGCGAGTGCTTCCAGAGCGCCCGCCATGCGTTCACCTCGCCCCGTGCGCCGCGTTCCTCAAAGATGACGGCAGGCGCATCCTTGAAATGGTCCGCAAAGCGCAAGCCCCATTTCCGAATGTCGGCGCGCGACCGTTCGCCCTTGGGCATGGCGGTACTGGACAGGAAGTCATCCACCATCTGGGGCGTCGTATAGTCGGCCGGCTTCGGGCGCGCAGTGGCTTCGGCAAATGCTTGATAGAACGCGGGGTCGCTCGGTTTGCGGTGGTCATCTTCCCAGAATTTGGGACCACCACGCCAGGCGTAGAAGTGAAAGCGACTCTTGCCGTTCGCCAGCTTCCGCCGGACGCGGTGCACGCCTTTGGGAAGGTCACTTCCCATTTCGGGTCGCCTTCCATTTTTCGAGAGGAGACATATCCGGTTCTCCAGTTTCGGGGTTTCGCCGAGCGGTGATCTTGAGACGCTCCCCGCCCGGAACAGGGGTATCTACCGACACTTCATCCCAACCCGCCGAGAACGCCGCCTCAAAAGCAGGTGTTAGATCTGATTTCCGAATTGCGGCGGGCCGACGCTCCATACTCATGCCTCGACGAGAATGCGAACCGCTGGACGCGGTAATTTCACGACGATCTGGCGTGCGAAGGAAGGCAAATGGACTGCCACTGTTGGCTTCCCTCGGCGGGGGTCTTCTCTGGGTAATGCCTCAAGGCAATCGGAAAATGACGGGCCGAACCAGTCGGTGCCGTCTCCCCAAACAAATGCAAATTCGTTTGGCATTATCTTGGGTCGCCCAAACGCCTCTGCAAAAACACGGCGGGCGGTATACTCTCGAATTTCGTCCTCGTTCGCGTCGGGAAGAGTGCATTCATAAGACAAGTCACCAGCAACACAGCCGGGTTCGTTCAGCGCGAATGCAAGAGCGTGGTGCGCAACCCATTCGCCCGTCTGGTACGCATGGGCAGGACCTATTCCCAACTCGCTCGCATCTGCGACAAACCGCATCTGTAGGCATTGGAATAGATCAAACCTTGCGTGCCCTGACTTTTGAGGCAACCAGTTAGGAAACCGTCTGCGATGATCTCTTTGGAGAGCAGTTCCGATCCCTGAGAGAGCTTCTGCCTCCGCAGGTGTAAATGCCTCTACGTGCTGAACCCGGTCAACCATTTTAGCCTGCCTCGATAAGTGGTTTCGTGAGAGATGACACGGTTCAATAACCGTGTCATCTCTCACGTTTTAGATTGATCCAGCTTCGTGCCGCGAACTGTGCCCACCGTCTACCTGACCATATCGTCCATTAGATCTTGCCGTTTGCCATCGCGACGGGTCAGGCAGCTGTTAGGATTGTTGTTGTCCTGTCGCCTGCCAAACCGAGCACTGCAGTGGCTTCATCAAGAAATGACTTTTCCATGCAATGATCGCCTAGTGCTGTATGGCACAGCAGTTTTGCCGCCAGGTCACGAGCGCTGCGAATTGGCGCAGCCATAATACGGCTTTCCAGGCTGTAGAGACTAGGCAAAAGGTCTTCCAACAAATCGTCGTCGGCATCTGGATGCTTAGCCAACCAATTGATCGTCTCACGGACCTTCGACCAGCGTGGAAAAAGCATCTCTGCGCTGTCTTGTGCAGGGCACCTGATACTTTCCAAGGCTTGCTGTGCAACAAAACACTGATGCGCGGCAGCTCCAAAGTGCATTTGAACCTGTTGCGGATCGATCTGATCGTGTGTCTCAAGGTATCGTTTCATGTGCTCGTAGCACGAGGCGGCTTTAGCCATCATTTGCTCTACTTCAGCCAATTGCTCTTCGAGCAATACTGGGGCCTTCGCGCAGGCGCGTTCATTGGTCATTGTAAGAATTCCCAGATTAGGTTACATCAATGGTGCAACTTTCATAGCAAGGCTGCATTATTGATGCAAGATGAAACACATTCCGGTATGACACCAGCACAATTACGTGCGGCCAGAGCGCTACTGGGCTGGTCTCAAGAATACCTCGCGGCGGTCGCTCAAGTATCTAAACGGACAATCGCGAGCTATGAATTAGGGCAGACGTCACCTAATCCCTCTACCTATGTTTCGCTCATCTTTGCTCTCGAGGACGCCGGTATTGAATTTATTGCTAAGAACGGGGGCGGAGTGGGTGTTCGCCTGAGAAGGGAATAAAATGGCACTATCGATTGCGGATATCACAAACGGACTCAGGCGCTTGCAGTCGCTAAACAAAGACCTGAACGACATGGATTTTCGCGAGGAAATCCTCTCGCTTCGTTCGCTTTTGGTTGAAGCCCAAGAAACGATCATGGAGCTGAATCAACAACTAAAGTCGGAATCGATGAGAGCAGAGAAGCTTAAAGACAATCTAGCCGATAAAGCTCGTCTAGTAGAATATAGAACCTTTTTCTTCAACGTAGGTGAAAACGGAGACCCGGTAGGCCCTCCGTATTGCCCGATCTGCTTGAGGCGAGATGGAACACAGTCGCTGACGTATCGCGATGGGCTCTACCAAGTTTGTCCCGATCCAGCTTGCAGGGCGCGGATACGGAATGCTCCTGAGTTCGTTTGGGAGTAAAGCAGATAGCGCGCCGCGCCCGCCTTGGATCGGAGCAGACCGCGCGCTGTCGGGGTTTACGCACTCACCGACTAACCGGGCATTTTGCGGCGAAATTGCGAACCGCAGGGCTGGTCCCGCCCTATTCCTTCCAGTCCACCATGCGCATCGCGCCGGACACGTCGGCTGGCGGGATCCCCGCCTCCTTTGCCTCGGCCATGGTTTTGATAATCGCCGACAGGGCGCGGGCACGCCCGCCCGCGTCGAAGGCCTGTAGCGGCCGGATGGTGTCGATCTCCACCAGCCCGCCGAGCTTGGCGGTCGCCTCGTCTGCCAGCAGCGCCGCTATGGGCTGCAACGTCCAGATTGCGAGCTGGCGCTGTGCCTCCCTGACAACCGGGCCGGTGGCCGCGCGGTTCGCGAGCGATGGCAGGACGCCATAGGCCATCAGAATACCCTCACGGGCGGCTGCCAGCGTCTCGGCCGTCATGCTCTTGGACAAATCCGGCGAAAGCTGATCCGGCTTTTGGCCGATCGTGGGGTTCATGCCCGCCGCAGTCGCCTGGGCCACGCCCTCGATCACCAGGGTTGAACCGCGTCGCCCTTTGAACGCACCGCGCATTGAGGCCATGTCGTCAGCACCGGTATCGGGTAATGGCACGATCTGCGAGCCAAGCGGGGCATTCTCAAACGTCTCGCCAAGCGCGGATTCCACCGCATGGAGCATAGACCCCGTGAGGCTGGACCGTCGCAGCGGCGCTGTCCCGATCCACGGCGTCAGGTTATCCGAGCCGATCCGCAGATGCAGCACCTCGGCGGCAAGTGCCGTGACCGTGCGCCCGCCGCCAGCCTCCGGGATGGACAAGCGATAGGCGCGCGGCCGCCCGTCACGGGTTGTGACATCCCAATCCGTCGCCGGGACAAGTCCGAGATCGGTGATGAGGTAGACAGCCTCGCCGTTCAATGCGACCGCTCGGGCGATCATGGCCATTGTCTGACGGGTCAGCAATTCGGTGCCGGTCACGTCCGCCATCGCAAATCCGCCTTCCCACAGGCTCACACAGCTCTGCACTGTCGCGGTCAGTTCGGCCACACCGCGCCGCCCGCTAATGAAGCTGTCCCGTGCTGCCATGACCTGGGCGGTATAGCCTGCGCCGCTCGACCTGGCCTCGATTGGGCGCAGCTTGTTCATGAGCCATCCGAGCATTGTCACCTCCAGCGGATCGCGGCGGGGGGGTGCCTTGAGTAGGTTGCCACCTCGCCAATGGGTTGCCAGTTCCGGGCCTCGATCTGGGCTTGCGGATAGGCGGGTTTCGTGACGGCGCTGATCTCGATCAGGTCAGCCGCCTTGATGGTCCGCAGGATCGCGTTGCCGCGCTCCTCGACCGTCTCGCCGCCCGGTCGGACGCGGAAGCCGGGAGACAGGCCTCGGACCAACCCGGCCGCATGGGCGGACAGGAAGTCCCGGACGTAGCTGACTTGTCCCATGTCGGCGCTAATCTTGGCGTCGACGGTCAAGGCATCATCCGATTCCGTCAGGGTCAGCGTCCCGGCTGAACGTGAGGCCAGCGGCTTGTTGAAGTCATGGCCTGACAGAAAGTGCACGTCCTCGCCGCGCTCGATCCGATCCGCAAAGGCACGGGCTGCGATCATCTCACGACGCTCACGGCCCGCCCCCATGCCCTCGGCCAGAACGGTTTCCCGGCCATACGGGAAGGTTGCCCGAAGGCGGGTTTCCCCACCTTCGGTGCGCAGCTCAAGGCTGCCGACATGAGCGCCCCACAGCATCACGCGGCTTCCAGTTCCAAGCCGGTGAGCAGTTCGAGCTGAGCCTCTCGCGCTACGGTCACATCCATGGTGGCGAGGGCGGTGATCCGCAGCCCTCCGGACTGAGCATCGCTGTAGGGGTCGCGGATCATGTCGACCGCGCCCCATGCCCCGATGAAAATGGGCGCAACCCCTCCAGCCGAGGTGGTCAGCAGAGACGAGGTTGCCAACGGCGACCCGGAAGGCTCTTCGAGCGCATTGCTCGTCATGGCAATGTTGGCTGCCGGAATATTCTTCAAGAGACGATCCCACTCCGACAGATCCGGCAAGATGGACTGTTTGCCCTCCATGTAATCCCACAACTCGGGCCGCAGCAGGGCCCGGACCTGGCCGGGGGCATTGGCCGCGTTGGCGGTCATGAAGCGGGTCACGCCAGCCCGGAACGCGGCCCACTCTGCCAGCGCGTCCACCGCCGTAGACGTGATGCCATAAGTGCCTGCGCCTGTGATGACGCCAAGGGGCTGACCGTTGGCCCCGGTGCCGAGGAACGTCGCCTGATCCATCGCCGCGCCCATGGCTCCGCTCATGTCACGCCGGACGGCCTGTTCGATAGCCGCACCGGACTGTTTCAGCGTCTTGCGCGTGATCCGCATCTGAATGCCCAGATTGTGGTCAGGCGACATGGCGCGGTCGGTCGTGGCATAGACGGTCGGGCCGGCGACATTCGCCGTCTCGCCATCCGCCCAACCCGCCGTGACGGCCGAGGTGGTCACCGGCCATTCCACCGCGCCCGCGTCGATGCTGATCATCTGCGCCCCCATGCGCGCCGCCACGCTGTCGGGGAACAACCGGTCAATGATAGGGCGGGTCTGGACTGGGTTCGGGGTGCCGCTGGCGATGGTCTCACCGGCCCGGGCTTCCAAAGCCTGCCACGGCACCGGAATGCCCCGGAAGCCGCCCGCACTGCGCAGCTCGGACACGATCTCTGCCGTCTGCCCGTCGAGTTGGCGTCCTTCATCGAGGGCCAGCGCGACCTGGCGCATTTCGAAACCAGCCATAAGGTCGGCCCATTCCTGGGCAGAGCGGGTTTCAAGCTCGTCTCCGGCGTCCCGGCGTTCGGTATCCTCGGCGATAAGGGCTGCGCGATACCGGGTCTCGTTGGAGCGGTATTCCCGATCCAACTCATCCATCTGGCGGATTTCATCCTCAGATGGGGTTTCCTTACCCGCCAGCTCAGCGAGGGTTTGGCGGATTTCGCTTTGCCGCCGGGCGATCTTCACAGATTCGAGCATGGTTTATCCTTTCTGCTCAACAGAGTTTGTGCCGGGCCGTTCAAGCGACTCGACTGCTTGCCGCCAGTCCTGGCGGTCCTTTCGGGGCGGGGGATGCCCGCACTCGATCCGGGTTTTTCGGGTATGGCAGGACGGACAAAGCGCCTGCAGGTTGCCGGGGTCGTAGGATAATTCCGGGTGCGTCCTGACAGGCTTGATGTGATCGACTTCAAGACGTCCGCCGCAGCCACAGGAGCAACACCGATAACGGTCACGTTCGAGGATCTCGGCTCGAAGCACCTGCCAACGCTTGGTGCGTGTGACGCGCTTGGAATAGCGGTGATGATCGCGCCTCAGGCCCATATTAGTCTCGCTTTCGACTTGGGCTGCGCCGCGATCCGCGCGCCCTGAGCAACGGCCAAAACAGACGCAGCGGCCGCATCGATCCGGCCGGTTGAACGGGCTTTGGCGATCTTAATGTTGTTGGCGGGGTCGCGCAGGCACACGGTGTCGGCAAAGGCTGAACGTAGAAGCAGCGACGGCTTGGCTTTCACAAGCCCGTCAAAGGCGGCCCGGCGGAACCGCTCTGCGTCTTCGCCACCGTCCCGAAAACCCTGACCGCGCCAGACCAGGGGCGCACGAATGCCCGCGCGTCCAAGCGCTTCGCCCAACTCGGCCTGCTTGTAGCGGTCCATGGTGATTGCAATGACGAGCTGATCCTCGACATGGCGCATGACCTCAACCAACCATGGCGCGACAGGCACGGTCTTGTCGCCGAGAACAGATAGCTCGCCGCGATCGTGCATTTCCACGTAGCGCCCGGCCACGCCATCCGCCTGGCCACGGTCCAAGAGATTGGGCATGGAGGGAAAGGTTCCGAGGCATTCAAGTCGGCCAGTTTCAGGCCAGTAGAATGCCGCCGCTGTCATGGAGGCTGAGCCGCCGAGGTCGATTCCGATCACGACGCCACCTTCACGCGGCGGCAAGGCATCGGTTTCGCAGCCAAGCCATTCATCGAGTGTGATCAGCAGATCGCGGGACTCGCCGGACACGCGTTCATTGCGGTTGTAGAGCCGGAAACTGGTGAGGCTGGATCCGCCGCGCGAAATGGCACGTTTGGCCTGCGCTTCCAGCCATTCCAGCGATCCGCCGATGCCATGAGGCGCACCAGGGTTGGCGATCAAGAGGCTTTCGGGATCATCTGCGGGAAGCCCAGGCGCTGGACGATGCTCTTGAACATATGTGCCTGCGGTCGGGTCATCGATCCAGCGAGAAAATGGGTGCGCGTCGTCTGGCGCGCTGGTGCTGATCAAGAATGCCCGGCCGTCCCGTTTGCCAAGACCGGACAACAGTGCGTGTTCCAGCTCGTCGCCGCGATCCAGTGCCCAGTGTCCGCGTTCATCGAGGATGGCCATTGTCGGCGCGCCGCCGAGCGCTGACTTACCATCCGCAGCGATCACACGCAGGACATGCCCGCCGCCATCGCCCTGATACTCGATCTCAAGGCGAGGGGCCCGGCGAAAAATGAAGTCGCGTTGAATTTCGGGCGGGAGGGTCGAAATGAAGCCGGCGACAAAATCCCAAATGATGCGCCCTTGATCGCGTGTCCGGGCAGCGGCGATGATCTCGCGCCGAGGCTGACGGTCCCAAACCCCTATCAACCCGCCAAGCGCCAAGCCTGCCGTGATCGCCGATTTCCCGTTGCCGCGACCGATGCTCAAAATCGCGTTGGCGGTGTCCGCCGCCATCGCGCCTTCGATGAATTGGCGTTGGAAGGGCGCGAGCGTTACCGGTTTTCCCGAATTGGGCCCTTCCGGGATCTTGAGGCCATGCATGAATTGCATAGCTCTTTCTGCCGGTGGCCCGTTTTCCAGTTCCGGCAGGTGCGCGAAAATTGATAACTTAGGGGGACGGTCCCGGCCGTTTTGCCAAGTTGCGGCATTGGGACCATTTCCAAAGAGGTCTTCGGCGTAGCGCTTTGACAACGGTACAGGCGCGGGCTCGGGATCGAGCTTAGAGCCGTCAGCCTTGCGCCACTTCCGCTGTCCTGTCTTCGCTGCCTCGGTCATGTTCTCGCGTCGTCCTGATGTTGCTCTGTCTGCCCACCTGCTCACTGGTGAGGGTCGTTGTGACGGTCAGGAAGCGGGTTACTGCGACGGGCATTAAGACCCGTCTCCCGCCCTGACCGCCGCGATCTTGCCTGCTCACCGGAGCCGAGCCGCCGCTTAGGCCAGACCTGCCTTTCCCTCGGCTCGGTCCGCTCTCCAATGTTCACCGCCGCGAGGGTGGCAGTGGGGCCTTAGGGCGTGGAGAGACCGCTCATGGCGGGATAGCTGCCCTTGTGCTGTGGCCCGTTACCCGGTAGCACTGTGATGCGATGTCCCCGGCTAACCCTTGAAAGCCAGACGTCGCATGAGCCCGCCGTTGCACCGGCGGGCTTTCTTGTTCTCACCTCTCAATCACGTCGAAATCGTCATCAGGTGCCGTGCCCAACTCGGACACCAGCCGCCGCATGATCTGTTGCTGCTTGAGGGAAGGACGCCACGATGGCCTCTTGCCTTGCCGGGCGATTGACCGCACGAACGCCTGCACCCATTCGTCAGCCGCGCCACCCATGGCGCGCCGCACCACAGTGGGCCAATGGATGGTAAGGATCTCATCCAGCTCGAGGTCAGTCATACCTGCACCCCCCGATACCGCGCCGCGATCCGCATCATGTGCGCTGACGTCGACAGGTCCTTACGGTGCATTGGCGATCGTCCGTCGAAGTGTATGGCCGTCTGATCCATGACAGCTTCGGCAATATCGGCTGGGACATCGCTCGCCGCCGCGCCAAAACCTGCGGTGTATTCCACCACCAATCGCTCCACCCAGGCCCCGGTCAGATCATCTGAGAACAAAAGCACTGGCCTGTGTCCGGCGATCAGATCGTAATCTGTCCAGACAACACCATCTGCGGTCACCGATACTGTCGCGGATTGGTCAACAGGCCCGATTGGCAAGCGCAGAACGCTTTCGATCTGGCCGCCCAGTATGTTCACCCTGATGGTTTGGTTCAGCAGGGCCATTTGCGCGACTTGCTCGAATTCAGCGGCGGCGGCGCGAGCCTTCGCCTGAATGTCGTCGTCGTCGTCGTCAAAGGTCACACGAAGGTGCGCCTTCACCTCGCCCAAGACGAAAGGATCTGCCGCGTTCAAATCCCGTTGCACGACAACCTTGCTCATGCCGCTACCTCGATTTCGCTGATATGGTGATAGAAAGCGGCCTGGTCCTTCGGCTCCATGGCGTCGAAGGCGGCAAGAGCGTAGGCTTGCAGCTCCGCTTTCGTCGCGCGGGCGGCCCACCCCCGGGCGTCTGTCATGCCGCCAAGGAACGGGGGCAATGGCTCGCCGCGAGCACCCAATGCTGTTGCAGCGGCTTCAACCGCGGTTTCCGGTGGTAAGGCCCCCAGTGCCGCATAAGCCAGCGCAGCACGCTCAGATCGGTTCAATTGCGCGATGGCAACGATGCTGAAACGAGTCCAGGCCTCGAAATCTCCGACCGTCAGGCAATAGCCAATCACGCGCGATATGCGCTTATGCTGGAGCTTTATCGAACGACCGAGGTTAGACCGGCATTTTCGGTTTACAGGGGGCGTGTAACCGTTTGATTTTTCTACGCCCTCAAAGGGTGGGTGTTTACAATCTTGTGCAACGTTTTCAGAGGCGTCCGAAGGATTGCAAATCCGTGTACACCGGTTCGATTCCGGTACTCGCCTCCAACAAAATCCGATACTTAGCGGGGATTTGCACACGCGGCGAGAGACGGGCGTCTCTTTGTTGCACGGCCTTTTGCAGGCCTCGACCGCGTCGGCCCCGGAAATCGTTGGGTTCCGGATGCCTCGCCCAACGGCAGCGCAGTCCTCGTATCAGGCTTGGAAATCCTCGTGCCGTCGGACACGATAGCCACCAGAACAATGCCAGCGGTGGTCCGACGCAACGTTGCACGCCTTGCGCCCTGCCATGACATGACATGACATGAAGAGGTGTCTGTATGGAGCATAGGCACGTTTCCACAAAATCCCGCCCCGCCCGCTTCATGCATCATTGCAATACGCGCCGACAAAGCCTGGCTCTCGCCGTCATCCTGCCGTCCACTCTGGCTATTGCCGCGGGCCAAGGCGCTCGTAACAGCTTTGCGCTGCATCCGAGATTGGCGGTAAGCCCGCACACACCCAAGTGCCCGGCACCCCTAGGCGCGGCAATCTTCCGCTAAGTGAAAAGTCAGGCTGTCTTATGGCCCTGATCCTGATAATCGTGCGGCCAGAAAAGAGGCCGATGTCATGACGTCAACACAGACCCTTGCTGCCGATCTTGTCCGCGCACTTTCGGAATTCGCGAACCTGCCCGCGATGTCCGATCAGGCGCGCACGATAACCTATGACAGGCTTGGACAATTCGTGGCGAAACTGGGCAGCCATCTGGAAACGCCGCAGGTTGTCGGCGTTTTTGGTTCGCCGGGGGTCGCCATGGCGGCGAGCGCCGTTGCCTGCGTGATCCATGGCCGCCCTTTCGTGCATCTCGACCCGGCCATGCCGCAAATGGTGCTGCACAACATCGTGTCC
Source organism: uncultured Roseicyclus sp. (assembly GCA_947491935.1). Lineage (GTDB taxonomy): Bacteria > Pseudomonadota > Alphaproteobacteria > Rhodobacterales > Rhodobacteraceae > Gymnodinialimonas. The sequence continues at coordinate 583,046 of CANLLF010000002.1, read as the reverse complement.
GAACTTCAGGTCAGCCTTATCGTCACTTGTGAAACTGCCGCTTCGGGTCAGTTGCCGGGCGATTGCAAGACGGTCGATGCCAATGGCGTGCTGATCGACGCGCCCGAATCGTACGCACCGCTGCGCGCCGCCGCGGTCGCCCCCGACGACCCGATCTATCTGGTAGCGACCTCCGGCACGACAGGTCGGCCCAAATGCATCCCCGTGGCCCAGGACGCGGCCTATCTGTCTTACGAGTGGCGCGACGCATTCACACCCTATGGTCCTGATATGCGCGTCGGCATCTACATCTTCGCAATCTGGGAGATGTTTCGCCCGCTGCGCAAGGGGGCCGGTCTGTGGTTCCCCGATGCCAGCACCTTGTTTGCGCCGGGCAAGCTGGCCGACTTTCTGATCGCGAACGACATCGATGAGATGCTGTTCACACCCTCCTTCTACGACACCTTCCTCAACGCGCTCGACAGCGACAAGGCGGCGGCACTGCCCCTTGGTCGGGTTGTCTTGAATGGCGAGGTCGTCAGCGATGACCTGATCATCGCATCCCTTGCCAAACTGCCCAAGGTCGCGCTGTGGAACCTTTATAGCATTTGTGAAACCCACGATGTCTGTATGTCGCATCTAACGGAACCGGCGGGCGATGCGCCCGCGTCCGTGGGCGTTCCAATGAGACATCTGCACGCCGTCATTCTGGATGAAAATGACACGCCCTGCCCCACCGGGACGTCCGGGCAATTGCACTTCGAGGGTCCGAGGATGCTGGGGCCGGGATATGTGAACCGCCCTGAGGAAACCCGTCTGAGATTTCGCAGCCTCATAATCGACGGGCGCGAGGCACGGCTCTACGACACCGGCGATCAGGCCTGGGTCGATGACGCGGGTGCGCTGCATATTGAAGGGCGCATCGCCCACATGCTGAAGCTGCGCGGGTTTTCGATCCAGACCAAGGAACTGACGGATACCATGCGCGACCGGCTGGCCTTTTCCAGCGCCGCGCCCTGGGTGGCAGAGGTCGGCGCGCGCGGCCAGAGCCTGATCTTCTACTTCGCCGCCGATGCCGGACAGGCTCGGCGGAATGCCGATAGCTGGGGACTCAAGGCGGGAACCAACAAGATGCCTGCCACCCTCGCCGCCGATCTACGCGCCGTTCTGCCCGCCTATTGCGTGCCGGCCTTCCTGGTTCAGATGGATGCGCTGCCGCTGCATCCGGTATCGGGCAAAGCGGATATGCGCGCCCTGCCCGCTGTCGAGGAGGAACGCCACGGCACGGATTACGCAGAGGACGCGGTCATTTCTGCCGCGGCCCTCGCCATGTCGTGTGCGCCATCGCAGATCGACCCGGCCTTGAGCTTTCACGATCAGGGTGGCGACTCGTTGATGTGCGTGACCCTGATGCTGGAGCTTGAAAAGACATACGGTCTTCCCATCGACTTCGACCTCGCGATGAATGTGCCGCTGCATCGGCTGGACCAGTTGATGACCCAGGAGGCGGACGCACCCCCCCCGGCAGAAGACTTCGACCGGCCGGGTATCCTTCTGACCGGCGCGACGGGGTTTCTGGGGGGCCACGTCCTCGCGAAAGCGGCCCGCGATCTGCAACCCGGAGAGGTCGTCTATTGCTTGGTCAGGGACAAGAACCGGGGCGCGCGGGACCGGCTGGACGAGGTGGCGCTTGCGCATGGGGTCGCACCCGACCGCTATGTCATCGTCCACGGCACCTTGGACGCCCCACGTTTCGCGCTTGGGCCATCGGAGTATGCGGCGTTGACCGGTTCGGTCACAGGGGTCGTGCACTGCGCGGCTATGGTGAACCTCGCCATCGGGCGCGAGGAGATGTTGGATTGGTCGGCGCGCGGGATGGAAACCGTGCTGACCTTCTGCAAGGACGCGGGCGCCGATCTGCGTTTCACCTCATCAAGTGCGGTCTTTCCCGACCGGGGTGGCCCGTGGCCCGAGGCGCCCGCCACCCCTTGGGAGGGCTGCACCGGCTATGGTGCGGCCAAGATCGCGGCAGAGGCCGCAATCCTCGCCTCGGGCATCCGGGCCGCCATCGTGCGCTTGCCGTCGCTTTATGATCTAGAGGCTCCAAATCCGCGTGACATCTACGAGATCATTCTCAAGGCATCCTTGCGCGCCGGTCACATGCCGCAATCGCTCGAATTCCCGATGACCGATGTCACGGCCGCGGCCGCGTTCCTGCTTGGCCCCGTCACGGCGCGGGACGCCCCGATCTACAACCTGATGGCCGATGCGCGCATCGCGCCCAGCGACCTGAATGCTCTGGCCGCCAAGGAGTGGTTGGCCAAGGTCACGCTGGCCCCCGGCATCGCCAAGGTCATCGCCGACTTTCCGGATACCCTGCGCGCCGATTCAACTTTTGAAAACACCGCTGCCCGCACCGCATGGGAGCAAATGACCGCCCGCCCCTTCAGCGACATCAGCGATTGCGGCACCCTTCTGGCGCGCCGCGCCCGTGACTACCAAAGCGATCCCGCGTTGACCTGAAAATCTTCCATGGTCAGAGCGCGGGCCGCGTCACTGGCCAGAAACGCGGCCAGCTCCGCAACCTCGGACGGCTGGACAAGCTGGTTCTGCGGGTTGGACTTCGCATAGTCCGCGCGCACCTCGTCCAATGTCTGACCCGTCGCCTTCATGTCGGCGTCGATAAATCGCCTGAGCATCTCGGTCTCGACCCAGGTCGGGCTGATCGAAACACAGGTGATGCCGTGCGCGGCCCCCTCAAGGCTCACACAACGGCCCAGACCCAAAAGCCCCGCCTTGGACGCGCAATAGGCCGCGTTGTTGGCCATACCGTTATGGGCCGCCACGGACGCCATATTGATGATCCGCCCCCATCCGGCACGTTTCATATGCGGCATCGCCGCCCGTATCATGCGGAACGTACCGCTCAGGTTTGTCTCGATGTGATCGTCCCAGATCTGTTCGGGGTGATCGATCACCGGGGCTTCTTCATAAACACCGGCTGCATTGACCAGAATATCAACACCACCGTGGGTCTCAACAACGTCGGCGACGAACGCATCGACGCTCTCACGCGACTGCACGTCCAGCCTGGCGGCGCTTAGGGTACCGGCATCTGCACCAAGAACGTTGCGCACGTGGGACACGTCGCCTGCGCTTCGTGCGCCGATCACAACGTTCGTTCCGTCCCGCGCCAGCCGACGCGCAATCGCCAGCCCCATCCCCGACAGTCCACCCGTTACGATTGCCGTTTTATGTCCTGATGTCACGCTGCACTGCCCTGGCCAAAGTTCTGGAACACCGATTTGCTACGTCAAATTCCGGCTGGTTGCACGAGCAATCGGTCCTGAATGCCAATCCGGTTGTAAGCTCCACCTGAGTGGCCCGTCTTGATCGTCGGTGCCTGATTGGCTGGGCGTAAAGCAGGCACCTGAGCCGCCTTGCGAACACCCCGTCCTTTCGCGCGTCAATGATCCGCTGGCGCAGGCGTGCCAGCCACTGCTGTCGTTTCGGCGACGCAGACCCCTCGCCTCATTCTATGCCCGGCAGCCACGTTGCGAGCGGGGGGAACACGATCAGCAGCGCGACCAGGATGAGCGAGCACAGGATAAACGGGATCGCGGCACCGTAGATCTCGCGCATCGTGGTGTCGGGCGGCGCCACGCCCTTCATCACGAACAGCAGCAACCCGAAGGGCGGCGTGGTGAAGCTGATCTCCAGCGCCAGCAGCATGATCAGGCCAAACCAGATCGGATCGAAGCCAAGTTGCGTCGCCAGTGGAAAGAAGATCGGCACCGTCAGCAGCATGATGGAGATCTGCTCCATGAACATGCCCAGGATCAGCAGCACGCCGAACATCACAAGCAGCATCATGATCGGATCAAGCTCGAACCCCGTCGCCCAGGTGATCAGCCCGCGCGACGCCCCGGAGAACGCCAGAAGCTGGCTGAACGTCGCCGAGCCGAACACGATCAGATAGGCCATCAGGGTCACGCGCAAGGCGCCCGTCACGGATTTGCGGATCGCCTCCCAACTCAGGCGCCGGTAACACGCGGCCAGGATCAAAACGCCAAGCGCGCCGAAGGCCGCAGCCTCGGACGGGGTCATGAACCCGGTGATCATCAGCACCACGATCACGACCATCAGGCCGATCATGGGCACCACGTCCCGCATCAACAGGCCCAGCTTGCTGAGGATCGATTGCGGCGGCACGTCATAGGCCGGTGCCGCCGCCGGGTCCAACCGCGTCTGCAAGTAGATCGTCGAAATGTAGAGACCGGCAAGGATCAGCCCGGGGATGACACCTGCAATCAGCAAAGCGCCCACATCAATCTGCGCAAGCGTCGCCAGAAGCACCGCCAGAGCCGAGGGCGGGATGATGATGGCCAGACCGCCGGTGCCGAGGATCGGGCCGATGGACATGTACTTCTTGTACCCGCGGCGCTCCATCTCCGGCACCATCAGCGATCCCAGCAGGGCGGTGGATCCCATGGATGAGCCAGACAAGGTGGAAAACCCGGTGCCCCCCAGCACCGTGACATAACTCAGCCGCCCCGGCAGCCGTCCGAGAAGCTTGTCGATCGCCGAGAACATCCGCGCGCCAAGCCCAGTCTGAAAGAAGATCTCTCCCATCAACAAGAAGAGCGGGATCGGAACCAGCGCGAAGGTGGTCAGCGCGCCCCAGCCATTGTTCAGGAGCGCCACAACGCCGCGTTCGCCGCCCATGAACACCCAGGCCCCGATGATGTTGGCGGCAAGGAAGGCCAGCGCCACCGGCATCCCCGCGGCCATCAGCACCATGATGCTGCCGACCAGCAACGCGAGGGCTTCGTACCATTCCATTATTCGTGAATTCCCGCTTCGCCGGAATGCATCAACTCGCGCCCGAAAACGAAACGCGCGAATTCGATGGCCATGAAGCTGAAAGCGATCGGGAAGGTGATCGTCAGCAGCCAGCGGGGATAGAAATAGGCGCGGACATCGTAATCATTGCGTTCGATATTGGTCAGGAACAACTCCAACCCGTACCACGCCAGGATGCCGGAAACGGCAACACATCCAAGGGCGACGGCGCGGCTGACCACGCGGCGGATGCCGGGGGGCAGTGCCGCGGTGACAAGCTCGATATGGACATGCCCCTTCTCACGCACCAGCCACGGCGCGCCCAGCATGGTGATATAGAGAAGGCCGTATTCGGCCGAGGTGAACAGCCATGCAAAGGGCTGGATCCCAAGGTTGCGCATCACCACCGACGTGACCACCGATATCATCAGCCAGACCAGCGTCGCCGCCGCGACAAAGGCCATCAGGTAAAGCAAGATGTCGTAGACACGGACAAGCGCGCGCATGGGGGCTCCGGAAAAAGAGGGGCCGGGGCGTGCTGCCCCGGCCCCATGTCGGATCAGTCTGCCGACGGATCGTAGAACAGGTCGATCAGCTGCTCGTAATCGGACGATGGTGCGGGATCTTCCTCCATCAGACCGCGCATCCGGTCCCACGTCGTCTGGCGCGCGGCAGCGAGGTAGTTGGCACGGGCCTCACCCTCCAGTTCCACCACCTGCATGCCCTGTTCCTCAAGCGCGGCGAAATCCACATCGCGCCGTTCGCGCAAGGCATTCACGCTGTCGATCTCGTGCTGGATCGCGGTGTCCTGCAGGATTTGCTGCGCTTCCGGCGTCAGCCCATCCCAGCTTTCGAGATTGATGATGACACCCAGATCGGTCGAGAAGAAGCACGGCTCGATCCGATAGTTCAGGAACTCGTTCCAGCGCAGATCGATCAGGCCGATCTGCGTCCAGCCCGTCGCGTCCACAACCCCGTTTTGCAAGGCGCTGTAGACGTCACCCGTCGGCAGATCGATGACCTGCGCTTCCAGATAATTGCTGAAGAACGCATTGTAGACGGCATTGCCGCGCAGACGCAGGCCATCAACTTCGAGGTTCCCGGCATCATCGAAGGTCGGCGCCTCCCGGGTCCAGAGGTTGTAACAGACGCCGCTGTCGAACCAGCCCAGATACATCACGCCCATCCGCTCGCGGTGGATCTGATCGATCAGGGCGATACCGCCGTTTTCCCGCGTTTCGATTGCCGTCAGGTTCGATGCAACAAGCGCGTCCTTTTCAGGAAAGGCGCCGCCATAGAACGAACCGGGCGTATAGACCATGTCGACAATCCCGTCGCGTACGGCGTCGGGCTGCTGCATCATGCCGATGGCCTCGGGCCCGCCGCGCACGTCGATCTGGATCACCCCTTCGCCCGCTTCGTTCACTGCCTCCACGAAGGATAAGAAGCTCTGTGTGTAGATCAGCGTTTCCGGAAATGCATGGACCGCGGTGATGGTTTGTTCGGCCTGCGCCATGGTCCCGATGGCTGTGGCCCCGGCGAAGGCGCCGGCAAGTAGTCGCATATTCATGGGTGTGTATCTCCTCTCCCTGTTCGCCAGTGGTCTGGCCTTGCATTCAGGCGTGCGGATCTCCGTCACGCGGTTGTCTGGTGGCCCTCGCCGCTTGGGAAGGCCCAAGGGGACCGTCGCGCACGATTGACGCGGTCGGCTGCGATGGCATCGGCATGGCGATGGGTCAGATCGATATCGTCCCATCCGTTGATAAGTTTTTTCCGCCAGATCGGGTCGATCTCGAAGGTGATTGACCGGTCGCCGATGCGCGCCGTCCCGTCCGCGAGATCGATCCGTGCCGACGCGCCGGTTTCTGGAAGATCAGCGATGAGCGCATCGACGACGCCCGCGTCGACCTGCGCGGGCAGCAACCCGTTATTGACGGCATTCGACGCGAAAATGTCGCCGAAACTCGGGGCAAGCACTGCGCGGATGCCGAAATCGACCAGCGCATAGACCGCCGCCTCGCGCGACGATCCGCTGCCGAAATTGCGCCGGGTGATCAGGACGCTGGACTCGGACACGCGGTTTAGAGGGAAGGTCTCCACCGGCGTTCCCTCGGCGTCGAACCGCAGATCGTGGAGCAGGAACGGGCCGTAGCCCTCGGATCGCGGTGTTGACATGAAGCGAGCCGGGATCAACTGATCGGTATCGATGCTCTCGCGATCCAGCGCGACGGCTTTTCCCTCATGTCTGGTCCAACCGCTCATGCCGCGGACCTCCCTGCAAGCATGGGCCGCACATCCGTCAGATGCCCGGTGATCGCGGCGGCGGCCACCATGGCCGGTGACATCAGGTGGGTCCGCGCCCCACGGCCCTGCCTGCCACGGAAGTTGCGGTTGGTGGTGGAGGCACAGCGCTTGCCCGGCGGCACCGTATCCCCGTTCATCGCCACACACATCGAACAGCCCGCGCCGACCCATTCCAGCCCGGCCTCCATAAAGATCCGGTCGAGCCCCTCGGCCTCCGCCTGTGCCTTGACCTGTTGCGAGCCGGGTGAGACGAGGCCCGGCACCCTGGCCCGCCGACCAGCAAGGACGGCGGCGGCGGCGCGCAGATCCTCGATCCGCGCATTGGTGCAAGAGCCGATGAAAACCTGATCCACGGCGATCTCGGACAGGGGCTGACCCGCGGAAAGGCCCATGTAATCGAGGGCGGCACGAACGCGGTCCGCCTGTTTCGCGGGTGCACGGTCCGGGTCCGGCACGGTCGCGGTGACCGGCAGTGCATCTTCGGGTGACGTGCCCCAGGTGACGATGGGGGCGATGTCGCTGGCGTCGAGCGTAATCTCGCGGGCAAAGGCGGCATCGGGGTCGCTGGGTAGGGTGGACCAGGTCGCCACCGCGTCGTCCCAAGCGTTGCCCTCCGGCGCAAAGGGACGGCCCTTCACATGCGCGAAGGTCGCGGCGTCGGGTGCGATCATCCCGAATCGGGCACCGCCTTCGATGGACAGGTTGCACAGCGTCATCCGCCCCTCCATCGAAAGCGCCCGAACCGCCTCGCCCGTGTATTCGATGGCATGGCCACGCGCCCCGTCCGCCCCCAGCTTTGCAATCCAGCACAGCGCCATATCCTTCGCGCCAACGCCCGGCCCCAATCGCCCGGTGAACCGGATCCGCATCGCCGCCGGTTTCTTCTGCCAGATCGTCTGGGTGGCCAGCACATGGGCCACTTCCGTCGCGCCGATCCCGAAAGCGAGCGCGCCGAATGCGCCATGGGTGGAGGTATGGCTATCGCCGCAATTGATCAGCAGCCCCGGCAAGGTCAGGCCCTGCTCGGGCCCGATGACATGCACGATCCCCTGGCGCGGGTCGTCCAGCCCGAAACAGGTGATGCCGTGGGCGGCCGCATTGTGCTCCAGCGTGGCAATCATCCGCGCAATCTCCGGGCGGCCCGGACGGCCACGGGTCGGCGCGTAATGGTCGACCACCCCGAACGTGAGGCCGGGCTCCGCCACACGGGCGCCGCGGGCCTCAAGCTTGGCGAACGCATGATGTGAGCCTTCGTGCACCAGATGCCGGTCGACCCAGAGGAGCGACGCCCCATCGTCGCGGCGGATGATCTCGTGCGACATCCACAGCTTGTCCAGAAGGGTCTGCGCGGTCATGGATCGCGCGCCCCGATGACGGGTTCCCAGTGGCGCGTCTCGCCGGCCCCCACGCGCGCCAGACGCATCTCGAGGCGGAAGAGGTCGGGCCGATAGAGCGCCGAGAGGTATTCCACACCGCGCCCGCTCTCATCGCGCACCACGCGCTGCACGAAGAGCAGCGGCGATCCGACCGAGATATTCAGCGCCTCCGCCACATTCGGCACCGCAAGGGCGGCCGAGACTGACTGATGCGCCGAGTCGACCGCCACACCGCTGCGTTCCAACAGGCGGAAGAGCGGCTGGGTGGCAAGATCTGCCTCGCCATAACTCTCGGCAATCCCTTCGGGCACATGTGTTGTCAGATGCGAAAAAGGCTGATCGCCGAACGACCGGACCCGAACCGCCGTTTGCACCTTCTCCCCGGCGTCGAGGCCAAGGGCCTTGGCGACCGCCTCGGATGCCTTTGTGTAGGAGAAGGACAGCAGACGGGCCGTGGTGGTCCGATCCATCTCCACGAGCTGCGGAATGAGCGTCGCGAAATCCGCCGCAATGCGCTGCTCGTCGTCGGACCGGCGCAGCACGACCGAGCCCGAACCGGCGCGTTTCTCGATCAGGCCATCGAGGGCCAGCGCGTCCAGCGCGCGGCGGATCGTGATCCGGCTGACATCGAAACTATCGGCCAGCTTGTGCTCCCCGGGCAAACGCGTGCCCGGTGCCAAGGTGCCGTTGGTAATCTCATCGCGCAACGACAGGTAGACGCGGCGGGCCTTGCCGCCTTCGGGCAGTGTCGGTTGGGCGTGGATGGTCACGGCAATGCGGCTCCCGGTGATGTGTGATGCGATGTCCAGGGCCGCCCCCGTCAACCCGCTGGTAATCCGCATTCACGATATTTGACATTTTCATATCCGCAAACCTGTTATATTTGAAGTGCAGATTTTTGGGGAGATCAAATGCCGATCGTGGAGGCCCGTATTCCATCCGGGTATGGACCGGATGACAAACGTCGCCTTGTCCGCGCCCTGACCGACGCGATTCGGTTCGTCGTTCCCGCACGCGATGAGGCCGTCACCGTCACGCTGCACGACGATGCATCCGGGCACGAGGCGCGCGAGGGCAGTTTGCACCGCTCCGCCCCCGCCCTGCCCGATCCCGCAAAGCTGGTTTTGGCTTATCTAAACGCGATGGAGGCCCGCGATATTGAAACAGCCCGCTCCATGCTCGGCCCCGGCTTCCGGATGACCTTTCCCGGAACCGCCCCGATGACCTCGCTCACCGAGCTGATCGCCTGGGCCAAGCCGCGATACCGTTTCGTGTCAAAGACCTATGAGGCCGTCGAGGCCTTCCCGTCCGGGGGCATTGCGGTGGTGTTCGCGCGCGGCACCTTGGCCGGTGAATGGCCGGACGGCACGCCATTTTCCGGCATCCGTTTCATCGACCGGTTCGAAGTGTCGGAGGGGCAAGTGATACGGAAGGATGTGTGGAACGATCTAGCCGAAGGGCGGGCAACATGAGCAGCGACATCGACCCGATCACGCTAGCGGTTCTGGCCGGGCGCATGGAACAGATCGCCGACGAGATGGACGCCACGCTGTTCCGGGCGGCCTTCAACCCGATCATCGCCGAGGCCCATGATGCCAGCCACGGCCTCTACCATGCGGTCAGCGGCGATACGCTGGTGCAGGGCAAGTCCGGCCTGCCGATCTTCGTCGGCGTCATGTCCTTCGCCGTGAAGGCGGTCATCGACAAGGCGGCAGAGACGGGCGCGCTGTCCGATGGCGACATCTACATCTTCAACGATGCCCATATGGGCGGGACGCACCTGTCCGACATGCGCCTCGTGCGCCCCTATTTCCATGACGGGGAATTGTTCTGTTACCTCGCCTCCGTCGGGCATTGGCACGATGTGGGGGGCGCGGTTCCGGGCAATTACAACCCGTCGGCCACCGATGTCTTTCAGGAGGCCTTCGTCCTGCCACCGGTCAAGCTCGCGCGCGGCGGTGAGATACAGCAGGACATCATCGATATCCTTCTGCGCAACACCCGCTTGCCGCAATCCGCGATGGGTGATCTCAATGGGCAGCTCGGCGCGCTTGACCTCGGGGTCAGGCGGCTCGACGAATTGCTGGGCGAATACGGGGCAGACACGGTCCGCGCCGCGCTCGATGCGCTGCAGGACCGGGCCGAGGCCTTGATGCGCGCGGAACTCTCCGGGCTGCCGGACGGGCGCTGGCAGGCCACGGATTTCCTCGACAATGACGGCATCACCGACACCGCCCTGCCGATCTGCGTGACGCTGGAGATTGAAGGCGACAGGATGGTGCTCGATTTCGAGGGGACAGCCCCTGTGACGGCGGGCCCGGTCAACATCGCCCTGCCCACGGCCGTCGCCACCGCCTATGTCGCCGTCAAACATATCTTCCCCGATCTGCCGGCAAATTCGGGCGTCATGCGCCCTATCGAGGTACGCGTGCCGGAAGGCTCGCTTCTGGCGGCGGAGTTCCCGGCGCCGGTTGGCGGCTATACCGAGACCATTCTGCGCATGATCGACGTGATCTTCAGCGCCGCGTCGCTGGCGGCGCGGGAGCGTGTTGTCGCCAATGCCTACGGGACGATCAACGCGCTTTCCATCGCGGGCAAACGCGGCAATGGCGCGCCTTGGGTGATGTTCAGCTTCTATGGCGGCGGGCATGGGGGCAGCATCGAGAGCGATGGGCTCAACCATGGCAACGCGCCGATTTCGACAGCGACGATCCCGCCCATGGAAATCCTCGAAGCCGCCTATCCGGTGATGTTCCGGCAATGGGCGCTCCGCCCCGACAGCGCCGGTGCAGGCGCCCATCGCGGCGGCCTTGGCGCGATTTACGAGATCGAAGTGCTGGAGGAAACGGCGGAGGCATTCCTGTTCGGCGAACGCGGGCGATTTGCGCCACAAGGCGTGTCGGGCGGCGCGCCGGGTGCGATGAACGTCTTCCATTATGAGCAGGAGGACGGCTGGAAGGCCCCGCCGCTGGCCTCCAAGATGGTCGGCATCAAGTTGCAAAAGGGCCAGGCCGTGCGCCTCGAGACGCCCGGTGGCGGCGGATATGGCGACGCCGCAAACCGTGCGCCTGACGTTGTCGCACGGGACGTGGCGCTTGGTTATCTGAGCGCCGAGGCCGCAACCGAAACCTACGGGCCCGCCTGGCAGGAGCATACATCATGAGCCGCATGATCGGCGTCGATGTCGGCGGCACCTTCACCGATGTGTTTGTGCTCGACGAGGTGACCGGAACCGCCGAGGTGGCCAAGGTGCCAACCACGCGCCCCGACCAGTCGGCGGGCTTTCTCGACGGCATTTCGAAACACACCGACGATCTGTCGACGGTCAATGTCGTCGTTCACGGCACAACCGCGGGCACGAATGCGCTGCTTGAACGGAAAGGCGCGCGGATCGGTATCATCACGACGCACGGCCTGCGCGACGTCCTGGAAATGCGCCGCCGCGACCGCCCGCGGACATGGGGCCTGCGCGGCGATTTCGTGCCCATCGTGCCCCGCGACCGGCGCCTTGAAGTGCCGGAGCGCACGCTGGCGGACGGCACGATCCGAACGCCGGTGGACCTCGACGCGGTGCGGGCCGCGACGCGCACCCTGATCGATGCGGGCTGCGAGGCCGTTGCGGTGCTGTTTGCCAACGCCTATGCCAATTCCGAGAACGAGGCCCGCGCGGTCGCGGTCGTCCGCGAGATCTGGCCCAACAGTCACGTCAGCTGTTCGTCCGAGATCCTGCCCGAGATCCGCGAGTTCGAACGCTTCTCGACCACGGCGCTCAACGCGTATCTGCAGCCGGAGGTCTCGGGCTATATCCATCGGCTTGGCCATGCCCTGTCAGAAGGCGGCTTCGGCGGCGAATTCATGATCGTGCAATCGAATGGCGGCGTCATGGGCACGGACACTGCCTGCCGCCTGCCGGTACGAACGGCGCTGTCCGGGCCGGCGGCAGGGGTCATCGCGGCGGGTCATATCGCGCGCATGGCCGGGTTCGAGAACGTGATCACCGGCGACATGGGCGGAACCAGCTTCGACGTCGCCCTGATCGCCGAGGGGCAATCGCGGCTTGCCCCCCAGACCGCGATCGATTTCGGCATGGTGGTGCGCACGCCGATGATCGAGATCACCACCATCGGTGCCGGCGGCGGGTCCATCGCCTGGGTCGACAAGGGCGGGCTGCTGAACATCGGCCCCGAAAGCGCGGGCTCAACCCCCGGCCCCGTTGCCTACGGGCAGGGCAATACACGGCCCACGGTGACGGATGCCAATATCGTGTTGCGCCGCATCGATCCCGACAGCCCCATCGGCGGCAAGCTGGCGCGGCTGGATGTCGACGCCGCCGCGCGCGCCATCGACGCCCATGTGGGCACGAAGCTTGGCCTGTCGACCACGCAGGCCGCCGAGGCCATTCTGACGGTCGCCAATTCGCGCATGGCCGGCGCGATCCGGCTTGTCTCGATCGAGCGCGGATACGATCCCAAACGCTTCGCTTTCATGCCCTTTGGCGGCGGCGGGGCGCTGCATACCGGCGCCATGCTCAAGGAGGTCGGCATCGGCCGCGCCGTCGTGCCGCGCTACCCCGGCGTGACCTCGGCGATGGGCTGTGTGATCGCCGATATGCGGCAGGACTTTGTGCAGACCATCAACAGCCTGACCGCAACACTCGACACCGCCATGCTGTGCGATGTGATGCAGCGCCACGCCGATGACGGGCGCGCCCTGCTCGATGCCGCAAACTCCCGGTTCGAGGCGCGCCACCTGATCTTCGAGCTGGACATGGCCTATGTCGGCCAGACGCACACCGTGTCGGTGCCCCTGCCTGTATCGGTGCAGGACGGCACGGTCGTTGCGCCCGACATTGCAGAGGTCGAGGCCGCCTTCGATGCGGCCTACAAGGCGACCTACGGGCGGCTTCTCGATACCGGAACACGGCGCGTGATGAACCTGCGAACAGCGGTGATCGGGCGCCGTCCGAAATTCGACCTCACCACCCTCGCACCCAAGGGTGGCCATGTGGACGATGCGGTAACAGGCAAGCGGCAAGTGCATTTCGGCGATGCCTGGCACGAGACCACGATTTATCAGCGGCTGGCGCTGCCGGTGGGTGCGGAGATCCGCGGACCGGCCATCCTGGTGCAGCCCGATACGACCGTCCTGATCGATCCGGGCCTTGTGGGCCGGGTCGATGCCTGCGGCAACACCATCATCACGCCCGATGCGGCCCAAGCGAGCGAGGTCTGACATGACCACACCGATCGATCCGAAACGGACGGCACTCCTGACCATCGACCTGCAGAATGACTTCCTGCATCCCGACGGCGCCTATGGCCGGGCCGGGCAGAGCGCGGAGGCCATCGCCGCCCTGCCCGCCCGCATCCGCCCCATCGCCGATGCCCTGCGCGCGCACGGCGGCACCTATATCAGCGCGCAGTTCACCCTTGTGCCCGGCCCGGGCGGCGCGCCCCTGATCGCGCCACACCTGAAGGAGCTGCGGCCCTTTCTCGGCAAGGGGGATTTTGCGCCGGGGGCCTTCGGGCACGATCTGGTCGATGCCCTGGCCCCGGCCGATTACACCATCGAAAAGGTTGCCTATTCGGCGCTCTACCAGACGCGGCTGGAATACATCCTGCGCGCCCTTCAGATCGACACGCTGATCATCGGCGGTATCGTCACCAATGGCGGGGTGGCAAGCACCGTCCGTGACGCCCATCTGCGCAATATCTCAACCGTGCTGCTGTCCGATGGCTGCGCCGCGTTCCGCCAAAACGTCCATGACGCCACGCTGGTCTCGCTCGGGTCGATCACCCCGATCCTGACCTGCGCCGAGATGCTGGAGGCCTTGGCATGAGCCTCCGCACGCGCCTCGCCGCCAGGGAGATCCTGCTGACCCCGGGCGTTTATGACGGGCTGACCGCCGCCCTTGCCGAACAGGCGGGGTTCGAGGCGCTGTACCTGTCCGGGGCCGCCGTCGCCTACACCCGGTTGGGTCGGCCCGATATCGGCCTGACCTCGGTCTCTGAAATGGCCGATACGATGGCGTTGATCCGCGACCGGGTCGATCTGCAGGTGATCATCGACGCCGATACCGGGTTCGGCAATGCGCTCAACGCCCAACGCACGATGCGGCTTTACGAACGGGCCGGTGCCAATGCCTTGCAGGTCGAGGATCAGACCTTCCCGAAACGCTGCGGGCACCTCTCGGACAAGTCCCTGATCCCCAGGGGCGAGATGGCGGGAAAGATCGCCGCCATGGCCGACGCCCGTGCCTCCGACGAGACGCTGATCATCGCGCGCACCGATGCCGTCGCCGTCGAAGGGTTCGAGCCCGCGCTGGACCGCGCCGAGGCCTATATCGAGGCCGGCGCGGATGTGCTGTTCATCGAGGCGTTGCGGTCGGACGGGGAATTGCAGACGGTCGCCGACCACTTCCGGGGCCGGATCCCCCTGCTCGCCAATATGGTCGAAGGCGGCGCAACGCCGATCCGGAGCGCCTCCGACCTCGAAGCGCTTGGCTTCTCCATCGTTATCTTTCCCGGCGGCATCGTGCGTGCCCTCGCCCGGACCGCAGAGGCCTATTACGCCAGCCTGCATGCAAACGGCAGCAATCGCCCGTTCTCGGATCGCATGTTCGATTTCGACGGGCTGAACGCGCGGATCGGAACGGCCGACATGCTGGCAGAGGGCAAACGGTTCGAAGATGACGGCAGGTCCTGAGCATGTCCGTGCGGCCAACGCCCAAGGCGGGGTTTGATCTGCACGTCCCGGTGCTGGTGATCGGCGCCGGGGCCTGCGGACTTGTGGCGGCCCTGTCGATCCGCGAGGCGGGCACCGAGGTGCTGGTGATCGAGGCGGATGCCGCGCCATCGGGGTCCACGGCTTTGTCGGCAGGGCTGATCCCGGCGGCGGGCACGCGGCTCCAACGCGATGTCGGGATCGAGGACAACGCAGATCTCTTTGCCGCCGATATCCAGCGCAAGGCCCATGGCGAAAACCCGCAGGCGCTGGTCGATCTTCTGGCACGGAATGCGGGGCCAACGGTGGAATGGCTGGCCGACCGGGTCGGGCTGCCCTTCTCGCTGGTCGCGGATTTCGACTATCCGGGACATTCACGCCGCCGGATGCACGGCCTGCCGACGCGCAGCGGACGCGAGCTGATCGACCGATTGCGCATGGCCTGTGAAGCCGAAGGGATCGATATCGTATGCCACCGGCGCGCCACAACGCTTTTTGCCGAGAATGATCGGATCACCGGGGTAGACATCGCCGCCCCCGATGGGCGCGAGCGGATCGGCTGCGCGGCGCTGGTGCTGGCCTGCAACGGCTATGGCGGCAACCGCGAGATGGTTGCGCGGTTCATGCCCGAAATCGAAGGCGCCGTCTGGTTCGGCCATGACGGCAATCGCGGCGATGCCATCACCTGGGGCAAGGCGCTTGGCGGGCGATGCCTCCATCTGGGCGCCTATCAGGGCCATGGCAACGTGGCGCACCCCCAGGGCATCCTGATCACCTGGGCCGTCATCACCGAAGGCGGCATTCAGGTGAATATCGACGGCAAGCGGTTCTGGAATGAAAGCCAGGGTTATTCAGAGGCCGCCCGCGCGGTCCTGACTCAGCCCGGCGGCGTGGCTTGGACGATCTTCGACACCCGGATTGCCGGCATCGCCCGCCAGTTTCAGGACTTCAAGGATGCCGAGGATATCGGTGCCATCCGCAGGGCCGATACGGTCGCCGAGCTTGCGGCAACCACCGGCCTGCCCGAGGCAGCGTTGCAAGACACGATGGCAAAGCTCCCCTCAAACGGACCCGATGCCTTTGACCGGACGTTTGCTAATCCGTCCTTATCCCCGCCCTTTTGCGCCGTGAAAGTGACCGGCGCGCTTTTTCACACGCAGGGCGGCCTCGACATCACCGAAACGACACAGGTGCGGCGCAACGACGGCACCGCGCTCCCAAATCTCTTTGCCGCGGGTGGCGCGGCGGTCGGCGTCTCCGGCACCGGCGACAGCGGCTATCTTTCGGGCAACGGCCTTCTGTCGGCCGTCGTGCTGGGCCATGTCGCGGGGAGGCAGGCGGCCCTAGCGATCCGCAAGACGCCGTGAGGCGGCCTTGCCCGGGAGCGGACGGCGACGATCGGCCCCGGCGCGCCCCGTGACGTGGCGCGCCAGCTTGAGCGCTTCGAGCCGATTGCCGATCACACCAATGGTTGAGGACCCATTGACCGTGTCCGTTGACAATCCCGTATCCCCTGGCGCGATGGCCATATCGACCTGAGATATCCCGCGTCGAAACAGATGATCAAACCGGCTCTGGCCGTCCAGCAAACCCCGCCTTTTCACCTACCTGCTTCCGGCGGTGATCTCCTTCAAGGTCGGCCCTACCGGGGGCGCCGTGGCGACCGTGATCTACGCCATTCCGCCGATGATCCTGATGACGATCCTGGGCCTCCAGAAGGTCTTACCCGAAGTGGTGGAGGCCGGAAAGATGAGCGGTTGCACCCGCTTCCAGACGCTGCGCCATGTCTACATCCCCTCCGCCCGGACCGAGATCCTGGTGGGCGTGAACCAGGTCATCATGTTCGCGTTCTTCATGGTCATCATTGCCGCTTTCATCGGCACGCAGGACCTTGGGCAAGAACTTCAGCGCACGCTTGCGGGCACCAACCTCGGCGCCAATTTCGTGCTTGGTCTCTGCGTGTCGCTCATGGCGCTCAGCTTTGATCTGATCATCATGAAATGGGCGTCGATCCGGAAGCAGCAACTGGGGCTCGAGACCTGACGGCCACTGCCCACCGGTGCCGTTGCAACACAGTCAGCGCCGCCGGGCATTTTGGTCATCGTTGGGGCGACTGCGACACGCATGTCCGTTGCCGGAGTATCCGCTCCGACCGTCTCGGGTATCGCGCAGATGGCATGCAGGCCGCATGTCGCATGAGGTGGGTGCCTAGGCTGCGGAAGGTGCGAAGGCCGACAGCCCCAGGCGCAACGCGACCACCGCCAGCAGAGCCAGGATCAGCCAATCGAAGGCTTGCGGTGGCAAGCGGCGGGCGATGGCGGCGCCCACCGGCATCGCGGCTACGATCAGCACGAAGGCCCCGAGCCCCAACAGCGCCACGCGTGGCGTCATCAGGCCGAAGCTCGCCATCATCGGGATCTGCACCAATGACATCGCCAGGAAAAAGATCGCGATGGTCGCCACGAATTGCAGCCGATCGAGCCGCATCGCGTTCAGGTAGGTGACGGAGATCGGCGCGGACACTCCGATCGCACCCTGAAGCACGCCCGCCGCGGCGCCCACCGGCCAGACGCTTTTACGGGCCGCGGCCCAGGACAGGCTCCATCCCGGCCGGGCAAGGCGAAAGCAGATATAGGCGCAGATCACCAGAGCGGCCAGACCTTCAAGAAATGCCGACGGAAGCGATACCAGAAGCAGGGTTCCGGCGACCGCGCCACCGACGCCCGCAAGGGCCAGCGCCCGTGTGAAGCCATCGGGTGCCTGATGATCTCGATACTGCCAGGATTGCCACCCGTTGGACAGCAGGTTGGGGATCGTGAAGATCGCAACCGCCGTCGGCACATCGAAGGCCAGGGCCAGCATCGGAACGGCGATCACCGGCGCGCCGGCGCCCGTGGCGCCTTTCATCACCCCGCCGATCAGGATGCCCGCCACCGCCAATGCAAGGGCCAATGGGTCAGTGGGCATCGGAAACGGCCACCCGCACGTCCAGAAGCACCTGGCGGCGCTCGGTCCGGATGACCTCCAGCGCCCGGGCGAGCGCGCCGGGCAGATCGGCGGCCGTCTCCACCCGTTCGGCATGGGCGCGGCTGGCACGCGCGACCTGCCGAAAATCGGGGGACGGGTCGAGCGCGGTGAGCGGCATCGCATTCGCCCGGGCCGCGGCGCCCTCCGGATAGCTGTCAAGCACCGAACGGCGCACCGCGTTCCACATGGCGTTGTTCTTCACAATGGTCAGGATCGGCAGGTGCAGCGCCTCGGCGATCTGATGCGCGGCGACGGGGTTGGCGAACATGTAGGAGCCGTCGCCCACACAGGCCAGAACAAGGCGGTCCCGGTCCGCCAGCTGCGCGCCAAGGGCCGCGTTCATCGCCCATCCCAGCCCGCCGGAATGGGGTGAGATGAACACACGATTCGGCCCCTTGAGGTCCATGAAAGGGGGCAGGATCCCGAGATCCGAGAACACCACGCCGTCCTCGCCCAGGATCTGCCCGACGCAGTGGCTCAGCCATTCGGCCCCCATCGGGTCGATCTCGGCGCTGTCCGCGGCCCGCGCGGCAAGCGTCGCCTGCCGCTGTTCCGACGCCGCGCGGAGGGCCGATACGCGCGCCGTTGCGGCATCACTCGGGCCCCCGAGCGTAGCCCGCAGCGCGTCGAGCGCCAGCACCGGATCGGCCGCGATGGCCAGATCCGTCCGATACCCACGCACCGGCATCCGCGCGAAATGCGGGTCCGGCGCGATGTGAACGACCCGCGCGGCGTCAGCAGGCCCCTGCGACGCGGCCAGCCACGGCACCGGGCTGTCGAGCACAATCACCAGGTCGGCATCCTTCAGCGCGTCATCCACGCGGTAGCCGACAAGGCACGGATGATCCGAGGCCAGCACCGTGCGGGTGGCGAAGGGCGTGGCAACACCGATGCCATAATCCCGTGCGAAATCGCCCAAGGCCGCACCCAGGCGGCCCGCCGGATCGCCACGCTGGCAGATGATCAGCGGTCGCGTGGCGGCTCCGATCTCCTCCGTCAGGGCCGCGATGGCCTGCGGATCCGGGGCCGCAGGTGTCGCTGCGGGCCGGGCGGGATCCTGTGGCGCGGGCATTGCGCCCTCGATCGCCGCGGCCAGCGGCTCACGCGGCAGGCTGAGATAGACCGGCCCCTCGGGGGCCGTTGTCGCGATGCTGAGCGCCCGGCCCACCAGTGCGCCGCCCTGCTCGGGATAGCGCATCTCGTAAGTCCACTTGGTCGCGTCCCGCACCAGCGCCGTCTGGTCCGACATCTCCTGCCCGTAATGGATCGGCGACATCCGGTGGCCGGGCCGGTTCTCCTCCGTCAAAGGGGTCCGCCCCGACATGATCAGGACGGGAACGTTGTCCGACGCCGCGTTGATCACCCCCATCACCGCATTGGCGAGGCCGACATTCACATGCACCATCATCGCCTGCGGCTTACCGGTCACAAGCCAATGGCCGTGCGCCATGGCCACGCTCGCGGTTTCATGGGGGACGGTGACGGGCTCCGGCACCGCATCGGCGGGCAGCGTCGCGTAGGCTTCGATGATCGGCGGGAAATCCGTGCCCGCATTGGCGAAGATGTAATCGACGCCCTGCGCCTTGAGGCCCATCAACAGGGCCTCCGCCCCGGTGGCCGGGGTCGCAACGGATCCGGTCTCTGACATGCCGATGCCCTCCCCGCGTCAGCCACGGCCCGAGGGGGATCATCCCGATCAGGTCCGCCTTCGCACAAAATGTCTTGCAGGCGGGCTATCCGCAAGCGATATTCCCCAAAATTCTCATAATATGGGATTTTGGCGGAACAAGATCGGATCGATACACCCGACGCCGCCTGCAACCGGTCGAATTCAGGGAGGATCAGACCACATGAAGAATTGGATCACCGGCGCACTTGTTGCGGCCTCAATCACCATCGCCGCCCCCGTCGCGGCACAGACCGTGGGGGTCGCCACGTCCAATCCGGGCTCGCTGTTCCACAATATCGGAACCGCCGTGGCCAATGCCGCGAATGCCGGTGGCGTGGATACAACCATTCAGCCCGCCACCAGCCCGAACCAGTACATCCCCTTCGTCAATTCCGGCGGCATCGAGTTCGGCGTCGCGAATTTGCAGGAGATCAACTACGCCCTTGGCGGCGATGCCTGGTGGAACGGCGTCGAAAACCCCGAGATCCGCGTCGTGGCGCATCTGCAACCGCTAGTGACGGCCTTCTTCGTGCGCGCTGATGGCGACATCATGGATCTCGCAGGCCTCGCGGGGCAGCCGGTGACAGATGGGTACACCGCGCAAAACACGATCCTGCCGCAGCTTGCGGCCTATTACGCCACCGCTGGCCTCACCCGCGACGATGTGGAGCCGATCAACGTCACCTCAGTGGTGGCGGGCGGTGATGCCTTCATGGCGGGCGATGCCGTGGCCTTCTACTTCGCCCATGGCGCGGGCAAGGTGCGGGAGGCCGACGCCGCCGTTGGCGGGCTGCGCGCCCTGCCCGTGGCCGATCCCGGTGACGAGGCGCTGGCCGCCGCGCGCGAACACTGGCCAACCGCCTTCTTCATGGAGATGTCCGCAGGCGCGCTGCCGGGGATCGTGGAGGACGGAACGTTTATCGCCTTTCCGCAAGTGATCTTCACCCATGCCAATGTGCCCGATGACGTCGTGTATGCATTCACCCGGGCGCTGCACGACAATGCCGCCGTGATGGGAGAGACCTTTCCCCCGATGCGCGCCTTCCGTCCCGAAAACATGCGCGGCGATCCGGGCGTGGCGGAATTCCATCCCGGTGCCATCCAGTTCTACGACGAGATGGGCATCGAGTAGGTCAGGGCCGCCATCTTGACCACAGAAACAACATCGACGGGCGGCGGCTCCGGCCTGCCCGCCCGCGTCTGGCGGCCTCTTGCACATGGGCTGGCCGCGCTCATCACGCTTCTGGCGATGGGGTGGGCGCTGTCGCTCCAGCGCAGTATCGGGCTGAACCTATATCCGCAGCAGCTCTTTGCGGCCATCCTCGCATTGGCCCTGCCGCTGGCCTTCCTGTCGCTGCCCGCGCGGCGGGAGGCCGAGCGCGACCGCGTGCCATGGATCGACGCGGGCCTTGCCCTGATCGCCTTCGTCGCGATGAGTTACGTGGCCTACCATTACCCGCGCCTTGTCTTGCAGATCTTCTCCCGCTCCGCCGAGGTCTGGGTGCCCGGCCTCGTCATCTTGGTCCTGACGCTGGAGGCGCTGCGCCGGGCCACGGGGTGGGCGCTTGTGGCGATCATCGTCATGTTCCTGCTCTACGCGCTCTTCGGCGATGCGCTTCCGGGCCGGTTGCAGGGCCGCGCGCAGAATTGGCAATTGCTGGCTGGCTACATGGCGCTCGATTCCAACGGGATGCTTGGCCTGCCGATCTCGGTGGCCGCCACGGTTGTCGTGGCCTTCATTCTCTTCGGCACCCTGCTGGCGATCACCGGCGGATCGACCTTTTTCACCGATGCCGCGATGCTGGGCATGGGCCGCTTCCGGGGCGGATCGATGAAGATCGCGGTTCTTGCCTCCGGCCTCTTCGGCTCCATCTCGGGCTCGGCTGTGGCCAATGTGGTGGGCACCGGCGTCGTGACGATCCCGATGATCAAGCGCGATGGCTATCCCGGCCACAAGGCCGCAGCGATCGAGGCCGTGGCGTCGACCGGCGGCCAATTGATGCCGCCCGTCATGGGGGCCGCGGCCTTCCTGATGGCCGAATTTCTGGCTGTCCCCTATTCCGAGATCGTTCTGGCGGCGCTGGTTCCCGCGCTCCTCTACTATGTCGCCTTGTTCATCCAGGCGGATATGGAGGCCGCCAAGCTCGGCATTCGCGCTGTGCCCGCCTCCGAGATCCCGGAGGGGCGGACGGTCTTTCGGGGCCTGCATTTCCTGCTTGCCTTCGCGGTGCTGATCTACCTGCTGTTCTGGGAACGGTATCAGCCCGAGCGCGCGGCGATCTGGGCGGCGGCGACGTTGATCCTGACATCGCTGGCAATCGGCTATCGTGGCGCACGCCCGACGCTTGGCGCGATCTTGGGCGCTCTGTCGCGCTGCGGGCTGGCCGTGGTGGAGATCATCCTGATTTCCGCAGCGGCGGGCATAGTGATCGGCGTTCTGAACGTCACCGGCCTGTCCTTCAACCTGACCTACGCGCTGGTGCAGATCGGCGGTGGCAGCGCCGTGCTGTTGCTGGTCCTGTCGGCCCTTGTCTGCATCGTTCTGGGCATGGGCCTCCCGACCCTTGGCGTCTATGTCCTACTTGCGGCGTTGGTGGCACCCGCCTTGATCGAGGTGGGAATTTCGCCCATCGGGGCGCATCTATACGTGCTGTATTTCGGGATGATGTCGATGATCACACCTCCCATCGCGCTGGCGGCCTTCGCCGCGGCATCCATCGCAAAGGCCCCCGCCATGGCGACGGGATGGGCCGCGATGCGGTTCGGCTGGCTGGCCTATGTGATCCCGTTCCTCTTCGTGGCCTCCCCCACGCTCCTGATGATCGGCGCGCCCGTCGACATCGCATGGGCCATCGCAACGGCAACGCTTGGCGTCTGGCTCGTCTCCTGTGCTTTAGCCGGCTACTTCTCCGGCCCCCTCGGGCCCGCCATGCGGATCGGCTTCGCTGGGGCCGGGCTGGCCGCCCTGGTGCCCGCCGCCGCCTTTGACGGCGCCATGCTGACGGATATCGCGGGCGTCTGCGTCGGCGTGGTGCTGATGGGCATCGACCTGTGGCGCAATCGCCGTGCGGAGGCCGTGACATGAGCCGGGGCAGTGGAGAGCGGTTGTTGTCGATCCTCGATCTGTTCAGCGAGGAGCGCCTCGCCTGGTCCCCGGCGGAGATGATGGACCGCCTGGGCTACTCGCGGCCGACGCTCTATCGCTACCTCAAACTCCTCAAGGATACCGGTTTCCTAACCTCGCTGCCGGGCGGCCGGTTCGGCCTCGGGCCCCGCGTGGTGGAGCTGGATTTTCTCGTCCGCGCCTCCGACCCTATTGTCGCACGAAGCCAGCCCCTTCTCGACGCGCTGGCCGACCGGTTCCCCGGCACCGCCTTCGTGGTGCAATGGTACGGCGACAAGCTGCTCTGCGTCGCCTCGGCCAGCCGGGATGCCACCGCGCGCACGTCTTATCCGCGCGGGCGGCCCATGCCGCTTGCGGCCGGGGCGGCGGCGAAGGTGATCCTCGCGCATCTGCCGAAGCGGCGGCAAGACGCGATCTTGGGCGCACGCGCCGATGCCGATGCAATCCGCGCCGTCCTCAAGGATGTGCGCCGCGATGGCGTCTCCACCGCCTTCTGGGAGGTTACGCCCGGCATCGTCGGCACGGCGGCCCCGATCCTCGATACCGGCGGCCACCCGCTCGCGTCGATCTGCGTGAGCATGGGAACGGAGCGCTATGAGGCGCTCGACACAACCGCCCTGAAAGACGCCGTGCGCAGGGCCGCCCGGGCAATCTCGGAAAAGGCGATCGAGGCCGACGGCAAGGAAATCGAAGACGCATGAGGACCGCAGAATGACCAACCCGGCAAGACATTTCATCGGTGGCGCCTGGCGCGCGGATGGCGGCGCCCTGCGCGACAGTTTGAACCCGGCGGATGGCAGCACGGTCGGGCACTACCATCCCGGCAGCACCGCGCTGGCCGACGAGGCGGCCTCGGCCGCCAAGGCCGCCTTCGATGCGGGCGAATGGGCCGCCTCGCCGCGGCTGCGCGCGCAGGCGCTCCTTGAAATCGCCGCAGCCCTGGAGGCCGCGAAGGACGAGATCGCCGATCTGGTCGTGGCCGAAAACGGCAAGATCCGGAAGGAAGCGATGGGCGAGACCATGGCCGGGATCTCGGAAAGCCGATATTACGCGGGCCTTGCGCGCAACATCCGCGGCACGATGCAGGAAATCGCGCCGGGCCAGCTGTCGCTCTTCGCGCGGGAGGCCGCGGGCGTCGCGGGCATCATCGTGCCGTGGAACGCGCCGGTCACGCTCCTGATCCGCTCGCTCGCCCCCGCGCTTGCCGCCGGCTGCACGGCCGTGATCAAGCCCGCCGCACAAACGCCGATGGTCCATGCGCGCATAATGGAATGCCTGGCCGATTGTCCCTCCCTTCCGCCGGGCGTCGTCAACTCCGTCAGCGAGGATGGGATCACCGTCGGGCAAGCCATGGTGGCAAGCCCGGATATCGACGTGATTTCCTTCACCGGATCGAGCCGGACCGGCAAACTGATCCAGGAAGGTGCCGCCAAAACCCTCAAACGCGTCGGGCTGGAACTGGGCGGGAAGGCCCCCGCCCTCATCTTCGCCGATGCCGATCTGGACCGCGCGACGCGCGAGATCACCCATGGCGTGCTGCCCATTGCCGGGCAGATGTGCGTGGCCGTGGCCCGCATCCTTGTCCAAGACAGCATCGCCGCCGATCTCGAGGCCCGGATGGCGGCCTCCCTTGGCGCGATCCGGGTCGGCCCCGGGGCGGACCCCTCCAGCGAATGCGGCGCGATCATCGACCTCAACAACCGGGTGCGGCTTGAACGGCTGGTCGCGCGCGCGGGTGACGAGGGCCGGATGATCCTGCGCGGAGAGGCCTCCGATCAGGGCGCGTTCCTCACCCCCACCCTTTTCGGGATCGATGATATAACCTCCGATCTTGTACAAGAAGAACTGTTCGGACCCATCGTGACCTTCGAAACCTTCGCTGATGAAACCGAAGCCGTCGCCAAGGCCAACGCAACCTCCTACGGGCTGGCCGCCTCGGTCTTCACCGCTGACGGGTCGCGCGCCCTGCGCGTCAGCCGCGCGATCCGGGCGGGCACCATCTGGGTCAATGCACATCTGCGGCTCTTTGCGGAGGCCGAAACCGGCGGCTACGGGCAATCCGGGCTCGGGCGGCTGCACGGCCCCGAGGGCCTCGCCGATTTTCTGGAAACCAAGCACGTATATTTCGAACCCGATGTGGTGGGAGGATGAGCGACATGGACGTCACCCACGATGTGATCGTAATCGGCGGTGGGCCGGTCGGGATGGGGCTGGCCATCGATCTGGGCCAGCGCGGCCTGTCGGTGGCCGTCATCGAACGCTACGCGGAGCCGCAACTGATCCCCAAGGGTCAGAACATGACGCAGCGCACGCTGGAACATATCGACGCCTGGGGGTGTGAGCCGGAAATGCGCGCCGCGCGCATCGTGCCCCGCGGTGTCGCCAATGGCGGCCTTGTCACCTACGGCACGATCCTGAGCGACCATGCCTATGAGTTCCTGCCGCGCGAGGGGGTGCAGCCCTTCTACGGCCAGAAGGTCGACCGGATGCCGCAATATTGCACCGAGCGTGTGTTGCGGGCCCGCGTCGCGCAGATCGACGGCATCGATACGCGCTACGGCTGGTCCTTCGACTCGTTGGGGCAGGACGCAGACGGCGTGACTGTCCGGGTCGCGGAACATAAGGGCGATGGGCGCGCCACCCTGCGCGCGCGCTACGCGGTGGGCTGCGACGGCAGCCGGTCCGCCCTGCGCGACGCCACCGGCATCACGCAGACGCTTTCGGATCACGACCGCAAGATGGTGTTGTTGGTCTTCAAGTCGCCAGAATTGCATCGGCTTCTGGGCGAACGCTACGAGCCGAGGGCCTTCTACAACGCGCTCGCGCCGGAGCTGGAAGGCTATTGGCGGTTTCTGGGCCGCGTGGATGGTGAGACGGAATGGTTCTATCACGCGCCCGTCCCGCCGGAGACGACCGAGTACAACACCGATTTTGCCGCCCTTCTGCACCAATCTGTCGGGCAAGCCTTCGATCTCGATGTCACCTATGTGGGCTTCTGGGATCTCCGCTTCGCGCTCGCCGACACTTATCGCAGGGGCCGAGTTCTGATCGCCGGTGATGCCTGCCATTCCCACCCGCCTTATGGCGGCTACGGGATCAATACCGGGTTCGAGGATGCCCGCAATCTGGGCTGGAAGCTGGCCGCGACATTGCAGGGATGGGCGGGGGATACGCTGCTCGACAGCTACGATGCGGAGCGCCGCCCGGTCTTCGCCTCCACCGACCGGGATTTCATCCGCCGCTTCATCGAGGAGGATCGCGCGTTTCTGGCGGCCTATTCGCCCTCCGATCCTGATTTCACCGCGGCCTGGGCGGCCCGGAATGCGGGCGCAAGCGAGGTCTTTGCCTTCGAGCCGAATTACCAGGGCTCCCCCGTCACCCACAGCACCGGCCAACCCGGCGCCAAGGGCGATCACCGGTTCGAGGCGCGCGCAGGCCATCACATGGCACCTCGGGCGCTGCCCGATGGACGCACGACCTATGATGCGCTCGGGGCGGGCTTCACATTGTTTGATTTCGGCGCTGGTCTGGCGGGCGAATTCGCCTCCGCAGCCCAGGCGCGCGGCGTCCCCCTCGACGTGGTCGAGGCCCCGTTCGAGGGCGAAGTGAAGAATTATGCCGCCCGCGCCGTCCTGGTCCGCCCCGACGGGTTCATCGCCTGGACCGGCGATGCGGGCGACGCGGGCGAGGTGCTCGCAAGAGCCATCGGCGCTTGAGGCACGGGATATGTCCCGCCGCCATCGCGCCTTTGACAAGAATCCCACGAAACATGGCCATCGACAGATTAACGAAAATCGGAAAACACTTCTGAATCAGTAGCTTAAGTAGGATTATCAGCCTTGATAACCCCGAAAAACTGGCCCGTCTCTCCTTAATCAGACCCGCGTGATCTTCAGTTTCGTTTTCAGATCCGTCCGGCAAAACGCGTGCAGAAAACAGGTCCGCTCCGACACGTCCAGCATATCGCGCGCCACGTCATCGCCCTCATCGGTCCGCAAGTGAACATGCGTTTCCACCGGGTCCGCCGTCCCCGCCTGACCCGTCCCGCCCGACGCCCCACCGAGCGAAAAATGCGTGTCCTGCACGATGGAATAATGCTGCAGATCCAGCTTCTCCATCGAGGCCATGCGCCCGAACTGCGTCATGAAACAGAACCCTATGCCCGCGGAGATATAGCTCACCGCATCAGGCGCCCGGCCCTGCCCGCCCGCCGGTTCGGCCTCTTCGCTCAGATAACGGAAGATGGATCCGTGCGGCGAATAGAGGTGCTGTTCGATCTCCTTGATGCCATCCTCCCGCAGCGTGCAGATGACCCCGGGGTTCAGCGTCCGGTCCTGTTCGTCGGTTAGCGATGTGGCCGAACCCGCAGTGCCTTTGGCGACCTCCTTTTTCGGCGACATCCCCTCGCGCGAGATCAGCTTCAGGTCGCTCGCTTCCGCCACCGGCGCGGCACCGGACGG
Source organism: uncultured Roseicyclus sp. (assembly GCA_947491935.1). Lineage (GTDB taxonomy): Bacteria > Pseudomonadota > Alphaproteobacteria > Rhodobacterales > Rhodobacteraceae > Gymnodinialimonas. The sequence continues at coordinate 555,542 of CANLLF010000002.1, read as the reverse complement.
ATCGCCGATAACCGGCGCATCAAGCGCCATCGCCTCGCCGGTCTCGATCTGGGTGCCGTTGCGCGTGAGTGTGAAGAGCGAGGGTAACTTGCCCCGCATCAACCCGTTCAACGGAGACGCGTGGACCGCATTCATCAGCAATTCCTGCAAGGCGGCGTCGTTGAGGTCACACTCGCACTCAACCTCCAACTCGACGGGCAATGCACCACCCGTCATCGTGCGTTTTCGCATCGAGCCCTTCATCGTGTAGTAATTGTTCTGGATCAGCCGCAACTTGCGCAGCTCCACGCCCTGCTGTGCGGCCAGCGCAAGGATCTCGTTCATGTAGCTCGCCACCATGCCCGTGCTCAGAAACGATAGCGGGCACGGCGCCGCGTCATGGCCGTTGAGGTACGCGCCCTCATCCGAGACCAGCCGCCAGACAAGGCCGGAGCGGGTGGAGCCGACCAGCGCCTCCTTCTGGAACCCGGCCAGCGCATTGACCCAGCACCGCACAGCATCGCCATGGCGGATCGACGGCAGGTCCAGGCCAATCTCGCCGGGATTGGCGACCTTGAAGAACGGTGCCGTCTTGGCTTGCCCGATGATGTCTTTCGCGTGGTGCATGATATGTCCTTTCGAAACGGTCGCGCAGCTCCGTCATCCGAACATGGAATCGGGCAGGAACAACGCAATTTGCGGGAAGGCGAGGATCAGCAGAACCGCCGCCAGCATGGCGAACCAGAACGGCCAGATCCCACGGAAGATGGTGTTGAGCGGCACGTCCCGCGCGATGCCTTTCACGACGAAAACGTTGACGCCCACAGGTGGGGAGATGAGCCCCATCTCCAGTACGATGACCATCAGAACGCCGAACCAGATCATGTCGATGCCAAGGGGCTGAATGATCGGCTGGATCAGCGGCACGGTGAGGACGAGGATCGCAAAGCCCTCCATGAACATACCGAGCACGATGAAGAGCAGCAGGAAGGCGCAGACGATCTGAAACCCGGTAAATCCCTGCATCTCGACCCAGGCCGACAGCGCCGTGGTGATGCCGGTGAAACCAACGAAGGATTTGAAGACAAAAGCGCCGAACAGGATCAGGAAGACGGTGCCGGTCGATTTCAGGGTGCTGGCGAAGACCTCGACCATGTTGGACCAGGTCATCGCGCCCCGGATCAGGGTTACGATCAGTGCCAGGAAGGCACCCACACCCGCGGCCTCCACCGCCGAAAAGACGCCGGTATAGATGCCCCCGATCGTGGCCACGATGATCCCGATGATCCAGAAAGCGCGAAGGAGCGCGCGGAACCGGTCGGGCAACGCCATGCGCTCCGCAGAGGCGGGCGCGCGCTCGGGCTTGCGCAGAACCGACAGCCAGATCGCAAAGATGAAAAGCCCGGTCAGCATCAGGCCCGGCAGAACACCAGCCATGAAGAGCCGCCCGATGCTCTCTTCCGTCAGGATCGCGTAGACCACGAAACCGGCCGAGGGCGGGATCAGGATGCCCAACGTGCCGCCCGCCGCAATCGCGCCGGTCGCCATGCCGTTATCGTATTTGTAGCGCTGCATTTCGGGCAGGGCGACGCGCCCCATGGTCAGCGCCGCGGCCAGCGATGACCCCGACAGCGCCGAAAACCCCGCGCAGCCCACGATGGTCGCCGAAGCCAACCCGCCCTTCAGGTGCCCCAGCCAGGCATGGGCGGCGGTATAAAGGTCCCGGCTCATCCCCGAGACACCGGCCAGATTGCCCATGAGCACAAACAGCGGAATGATCGTCAGCGGGTAATTCGAGGCCTCATTGAAAATCTCACCGGCCAGTTTCGGGATCGCGGCGCGTTCGCGGATGAACCAAATGCCGATGGTGCCCACCAGCATCATCGCGGCGCCCACCGGCATCCGGATGAACAGCAGCACGAACAGGCCGACAAAGCCGATGAACCCGATCATCGTGGCGTCCATCAGGTACTGGCCTCCGTCGGGTCATTCCCCCGGAACGTGGCGATGCCGATACCCAGATGCACCGCAACCTGTGCCGCATAGACCGCCATTGCGACGGCCAGATACCAGAAAAACGGGCGATGCTCGATCGACAGGGTCGAGGTGATGCAGGCCCGTTCCAGCCCGCAGGCCTTGTCCATCAACGCATAGACCGACAGCCCGATGATGAAGAGGGTCAGCACCCGCATCACGATATCCGTGACGCGCGTGACGCGCCGGCCAAGCGGCGCGATCAGATCGACGCTGACATGGGCTTGGTGGCGCGCGCCATAGGCCACGGCAGCGCCTGCCACGATGATCAGCGTCATTTGCGACAGATCCCCGGTGCCTGAAATCGGATCGCGAAACCAGTAGCGCCAGATCACGGCCGCAAGCGTGATACCCATCAGCGCGACGATGCCGAGCGCGCCGAGCGCGGCAAGCGCGCCCGAGACCCATCGCAACACCCGGTCCGCTGCGCGCAGCGGGCCGGGTATCTGTGTTGTATCGTCTGGCACGTTCATTCGCCGATCATGATATCCATGACCTCACCAGCGGTTCGGCCGCCCATTTCCTCTGCGCGCAGTTCTTCGATCAGGGGGGCCATCGCCGCGTCCCAGCGGGCCCGCTCCTCGGGCGTCAGATCGATGATCTCGACCCCGGCCTCGCGGGCAATCTCAAGCCCGCGCGCCGCGGCCCGGTCATAGAACGCGCCGCCCGCCTCACTGATTGAGCGATCTGCGGCGGCATCGATCCAGCCCTGCTGTTCCTCACTCAGCCCGTCATAGACGTCGCGGTTGAGCAGCAGCACGAAGGCCGAGCCGGAGCCCGGGAAATACGTTGTGATGTAATTGCCCGGCTCGTGCAGGTTGAACGACCCGATGGCCGACGGCCCGATGGCAATGGCATCGACCACGCCGTTGGTCAGGTTCTGGTTGATGACGTTGACAGGCTGCGTCACGCCCGAAGCGCCAAGCGCATCGGCGAAGGCCACGTCCTGTGTGGAGGTCACGCGGATCACCATGCCCTCCAGGTCCTCCAGCGTACGCACCGGCGTGTCGCGGGTGATCAGCACGGGTGGGTTATTGCCCCAAAGCGCGAGCAGGACGGCATCATATTCCGTCTCGATCAGATCGCGTGCGCGCCACAGGGATTCCGTGCAGGCCGTCGCATTCTCGCAGATGCCGGGATAGGTGATCACTCCCGTCATCGGGAACACATCGCCGGTATAGCCGGGAATGACGAAGGCGATATCGGCCACCCCATCCAGCATGATGCCGTATTGCGCGGGCGGGGATCCGTTCAATGCGCCGCCGGGGAACAGCTCCACCGTCATCTCACCGCCGGAGACCTCGGCCAGGTTCTCGGCGAACGGCGTGAAGACGGCGGCATTCATCGGATGGCCCGGCCCCATCCAGTAGGCCAGGCTGAGCTCTTCGGCCTGCCCGGCCAACGGCATCAGGGCGAGTGCGGCCCCCGCGATCAGTGCTGTGTGTTTCATCATGTATCCTCCCGTTAATGTACTCATCAATTGAACAGCCAGCCCTCCGGCGCGCTGATCGAATGGTGTCCCTGAAACTGGATCACACCTTCATAGCCGAGGTTCCGGCCGATCCCGCTGTCTTTGAAGCCCCCGAACGGTCCGCGACTGTCCTGCGCGGCGGGGCCGTGGGCGTTGAGATAGGTGTAGCCCGCTTCCAACCGGCGGGAGAGCGCAACGGCGCGGTCGCGATCCGCCGTCCAGACGGATGAACACAGGCCAAAGCGGCTGTCATTGGCCGCGGCGATGGCCTCGTCCTCGGTGTCGAAAGGCAGGATCGGCAAGGCGGGGCCGAATTGCTCCTCCGCGACGATCTTGAGGGTCGGGTCCGGGTCGATCACCAAGGTCGGGCGCTGAAAATGGCCCGCCGCGTAGAGCGCTTCATCCGGCACCTGCCCCAACTCGCGGACATCGGCACCACTGTCGCGCACCTCATCGATCATGCCCGTCACGACGCGCAGCTGCTTTTCGTTGTTCACCGGCCCCATATTGGTTTCGTCCAGAAGCCCGTCGCCCACAACCATCCGGTTGCAAACAGCCGATAGCCCCTCGACAACCTCGTCGAACCGCGCGCGGTGCACATAGAGCCGTTTCAGCGCCATGCAGATCTGGCCGGACGACATGAACGCGCCCATATACATCCGCATGAACGCACCCGGATCAAGCGCCGCATCCTCACACACGATGGCTGCATCATTGCCGCCAAGCTCCAAAGTCACCGGCGTCAGGTTATCGGCGGCCTGCCGCATCACGTGCCGCCCCACCTCGACCGAACCCGTGAAGTTCACGAAGCGCACCAGCGGGTGGCGAACCAACGGATCGCCGATGTCCGAGGCGCTGCCCGTCACCACGTTCAGAACCCCAGGTGGCAGCATCTCGGCGATGATGCGAAGGGTCTGTGACGGGGCGAGCGCGGAATTTCGGCTCGGTTTCACGACCACGGTGTTCCCAGCCATCAGCGCCTGCGGCAGTTTCGCCCCAAGGATCGACAGCGGCCAGTTCCAGGGCACGATCAGCGCCGCTACCCCGCGCGGTTGGCGGGTAATGATGGTATCGAATGGCGGCCCGCTGAGGTGTTCATCCGCCGCCAGACGCTCGGCGTAAGATGCGCTCAGCCGGAAGCGGTCGCCAAGGCGGCTCAATTCAAGGGTCGTTTCCTTCAGGATCTTTCCGTGCTCTCGACAAAACAGGCGGGACCGGCGCGCAACATCGGCACTATCGGCGCTCAGCGCGTCGGCAATGGCTATCAGATACGCGGCGCGCTCGGCGTAGCTCAGGGCTGACCAGCCCGGATAGGCTGCATGGGCCGCGCGCACGGCGCGGTTGACATCGGCCTCTGTTCCGGCCGCGGCATGACCCACCAACTCCTCTGGCCGCGCCGGGTTGTGAATTGCATAATGCCGTTCGCCAGACGCAGGGCAGGCCTGACCGTCGATGAACAGCTCTGTACGAACCGGTGCGTCGTCCGCCTCCGCATCCATGGCACGATCCATGGCTCCCTCCCTTACCCGGCCTGCCTTGCCGGGGCCGAGTCGGCACAGGCATTTGCGGCGGATACACCGTGAGGATGCATTTTATGTATCCAAAGTGAAGCAATTTCTTTGTATTTTCGGCAATAATGCTCGACACAGCCTCTTTTTGTATCCATTTTTGAGCCATGCATTCAAGCGCACAACATCTCCAATCCGTTGTTCGCCGTCAGATCGTGACGGGGGGCCGTGAACCCGGCGCGCGGATCAGCGAGGTTGCCCTGGCGGCCGAGTTTGACGTGTCTCGGACGCCTGCGCGCACTGCGCTGGCCAGTTTGGAGGCGGAGGGCCTGATCGAGAAGCGAGAGGGTCGCGGATATACGATCCGCTCCATCTCCAAGGCAGATATCTCGAACGCCATCGCCGTGCGCGCCGCGCTTGAATCGCTGGCCGCCAAGACGCTTGCGGAGACCGGGATGAGCGACGCGGTCGAGGCGACGTTGCTGTCGTCGATTTCCACCACGGAATCCATTCTCGAGTCGGACACGCCGGTTCAGGAACTGCTCGACGGGTATCACGCGGCCAACGTGATCTTCCACGAAACGATCATGCTGAAATGCGGCAATGACCTCATCGCCCATACATTCGAGCGCATCGCGATGTTGCCGCTGGCCAAACTGGGCTCCCTTGTTTTCGACACGACCAATCCGCGCCGGGAGCGGATGCGGCTGATGGTGGGCCATTCCCAGCATGTTATCTTGCTTGATGCATTGCGGCAGCGGGACGGCGCGCGGGCGGAGGCCATGATGCGGGAGCACAGCCATGCCACGCTGAACTATGCCGACCTGTTCGTGCGCAAAGTCTATGAAAACGGAACGCGCACCACTGGCGGGGGCAAGAGTTGAGGCCGCTGCGTCTGGATGGTCGGGCCTGCATTGTGACAGGTGGAGCGACCGGGATCGGGCTGGAATTCGCCCGTGCCCTTTTGGCCGAGGGCGCGCAGGTTCTGGCCGCCGACATAGCGGATGGGGCGGAGGCCGAAGCATCCGGCGCCAGCTACCTGAACGCGGACATCTCCGCGGCCGAGGGCCCTGCGAATATCGTCGCGGCTTGCCTGGAGCGGTTTGGCCACATCGATGTGCTGGTCAACAATGCCGCGCTCTACGCCTCGCTTCCCATGGCGCGGTATGACGAGATCGACCCCGAAACCTGGCGGCGCGTGCTGGATATCAACGTCACCGGAACCTACGCCATGATCCGCGCCGTCGGCCCGCTGATGGAGGCGCAAGGTCACGGCAAGATCGTCAACATCACCTCGGGCACCGTCTACAAGGGCATGCCGGGCATGCTGCATTACATCGCCTCGAAAGGCGCGATCCATGCCATGACGCGCGCCCTCTCCCGCGAGTTGGGCGGCGCCGGGATCTGCGTCAACAATCTTGCACCCGGCCTGACCCTGTCGAGCAGCGTGCTCGGGAACAAGGCGCATCTGGACGCCGCACGCGACGCCGTTCTTGCCTCTCGGGCGATCAAACGCGACGGTCACCCGGAGGACCTGCTCGGCGCTCTCGTTTTCCTTTGTTCGAAAGAGAGCGATTTTATCACCGGCCAGACGATCGCGGTCGATGGCGGGTCGATCAATACGTGACCTGATCGTCGGCGCGGTGCCGCGCACGGAACACTGTGACAGGCCCGGATCGTAACCGGCGTTGGCCGTCTGATCATGTTTGGCGCATGACAGCCTAACTTCACCGTTCGAAACGTCATCCATTCCAATATCCTGTCGTCAAAGAGCGACTTCGGTATCTCCCGTCGGTCTTGATTGGACATCGCCTGCGTTTCGGCGGAACAGGTCGCGATCCGGAGCCGCAGGTCAGCTCTGCGTCAGTTCAGCCTCGATGTCACAGGCCGGCGCCGGCTTCGCGACATAGAAACCCTGGATCTGGTCGCATCCACATTTGGCCAACCACTCGTATTGCTCCTCCGTCTCCACGCCCTCGGCCACCGTCTTCGCACCGATCTGTTCGGCGAGGGCAACGATCAATTGCACAATCGGCCCCGAATGCGGGAGCTGCGCAATGAAAGAGCGATCGATCTTCAGCGTGTGCAACGGAAACCGGGAGATATAGGACAGGTTCGAATACCCCGTGCCGAAATCGTCAATCGCGATTTCAAACCCCATATCGGTGATTGTCTGCAGCTTGGCGGCGATCCCATCGTGTTCGCCAATCAAAACACTTTCAGTGATTTCAAGCTCGATCTGCCCCGGGGTGAAACCGGCCGTGTCGGCGCAGGCTTTCAACCGGTCCAGGAGTCCACTGTCCGCGAATTGCCGGGGCGAAATGTTCAAAGACAGGCGGGTGTTGACACCCGCATCCAGCCACGCCTTCGATTGCGCAAACCCCATCTCAAGCACCTGTTGCCCAAGCGCTTCGATCATGCCGGTTTCTTCGCAAATAGGGATGAAGTCGCCGGGGAGGATCATGCCGCGCTCCGGATGCATCCACCGTGCCAGCCCTTCAACAGACGCGATCTCTCCACTTTTCACGTCGATACGCGGTTGGTAGTGCAACGTGAATTCCCGGCGCTGCAGGGCCTTTTCGATCTCGGCCTCGGTTCTGCTGCGCCGTTCGGCCGCTTCGCCCATCGCGTCGTCGTAGAACGTGAACCGGTTCCGGCCCCGGTTCTTCGACATGTACAGCGCGATATCTGCCTGGCGAAGCACGGCATCAACGTCAAATTCGCTCGGTTCAAACACGGAAATCCCCATGCTGACCTTCGCGTTGATGTTGGTCGCACCGCACAGGATCGGCGATGACAGGGCGCGAAACACCGTTTCGACGCGCGTGAGGAACTCATCCTTGTCGTCGGGGACCTCCATCACGATCACGAACTCGTCGCCGCCCAGGCGCACGACGACGTCTTGTGCCGCGGCATAGACCTGCGCCCGTGCCGCCAACTCGATCAGGACGGCATCGCCCATCTCATGCCCGAATGTGTCGTTGATCTGCTTGAACCGATCGACGTCGAAATACAAAAGGGCCCGGGGCGTGGTTTCGGTATCGGCGATTTGGGCGGCGTAGTGCTGCAGATAGGACCGATTGAAACACCCCGTTAGCTGGTCCCTGTTCGCCAGGTAGCGGGCCTGATCCCGGGCATCCTTCAACTCGCTCACATCGATGGCCGTCACAAGGATCGCCGGTTCGCCGGAAATCGCGTCGCTGCACTGCTTGGCCGAGATATCGAACCATCGCTGGCCCACGGATGTCTTCACCCGCGCCACCCGCCGATGCTCCCCCGCGCCCTCCAACTCGAACATCAAAACGTCGAAATCGCGGGAATCCACGAAGAGCTGAACAATTGGGGCATTGGCGTCATGGGACGCGTTTCGTGCGGCGGGGTTCATGTAGAGCGGCGGGCCGGAAAAGCTGTAAAGCGTGATCATCACGTCGGTGTGCAGCAGCGCTTCCGCGCTGCGCAGGTTGTCGGGTTGATCATCGGCTTCCGCGAACACCTCGCATTGCATCGCCATCCGGCCATCCAGCAGGCGGAAGCCGCAAAACTGAACCATGACGCTGGTCGGTTTGCCGTTGGGATACAGCGTCCACAGCTCGGTGAACGTGGCATCCCGCGCCGTGAAGTCAGCCTGATACTGCTTCAGGCGTTTTGCAACGGTTGGAGACATGTCCTTGGACATGTCCCGCTGCTGCAATTCCCGCTCGGTGTCTGCCTGCCATAAGGCGCAGGCCGACCCGTTGGCATGCACGATCCGACCGGCATCGATATCAAACACCCAGGTGGGCGTCTGAAGGTTTCGAGCGGCCGCGAATTGGTCGATCTGCTGTTCCAGCGCCGGTGCGCCGGCCTGCATCGGTGCGGGCAAAGCCTGAGGCCCTGAGGCTGGATTACGCATATTCGCGGACCGCACTTTGATGATCAGGCCGCGCGCAGGTCCGCTTGGCCCAACTCGGCAAGGGGGTGGAACCCGGCCGTTTCCCGTACCGCGTCGATCCAGAGGGCGATGGACGGATAATCCGCCAGGGACAGCCCGGCTTCTTCCAGAACATGGACATATCCGAACACGGCGATATCGGCGACGGAATAGCCCGATAACAACATGAAGGTCCGATTGCTCAGATGTGCATTCAGCCGCGCCAACCCGCCAGCTGCGAGGGCCTGCCACGCTGCAATATCGTCTTTGCGGGCCTCCTGCTGATCGGGAAGGATCGTGGTAAAAAACCGCGCCGGCGAAATATAGGGCTCCAGCTTGGATTGCTCGAAGAACATCCATTGCAATGCCTCCGCGCGGTCTTCCGCACTGTCGGGCATCAAATGCGTGCCCTCCGCGATGAACCAGAGCATGGCGTTGCTTTCGCCGATGCCCCGGCCACTGTCGATTCGCAGGAACGGGACAACGCCATCGGGATTGATGCGCAGATAGTCGTCTGACTTCTGCTCACCTTTCAACACGTCGATCAGTTCAACCCGGACCGGTTGACCAAGCTGCTGCAGCGCCAACCACGGTTTGAAGCAATTTCCGGATCCAAGACAGGCATAGAGTGTGTGCATTTATCGGCCCCTTCAGAAAACACCTGGGCCATCGCTATTGGGTATTCCTTAACCCGGGCTGAACCGCAGCACAGCGGCCCGCGGGAAACACAGAAACCTTCCTTCAAAATGTTCACAAATTCGGTGATCGGCGTGAAACCAATTGTGCCCCAGATGGGTTTCACAACGAATTACACTGCATTCGATTGCATACCATGGAATGCGTTTTGGAAGGTCGCTCAATCATCATGCAAACAGATTGCATTTTAACCAATTCATAACTTTTCCAGGAATTTTCTTCTCAAAATTAACACATTAGGCAGAATTTGAATCTAAAGCCTCCTGGGAACTAGAAAGGTGAGGATACATGCCCCAGGCCATTGAACTTCTTGCAACGAAGTCCAGTTTCGATCAACCAATCGCCCGGACGATCTGGGCGCAGAAGTATCAATATCGCCGCAATGGTCGTGCGGTTGATCAAAGTGTGGCCGACACCTGGCAGCGTGTCGCCGATGGCCTCGCCCAGGCCGATCCGGCCAAGTCCCGGGCGCAGACCTCCCAGACATTTCGGAGGGCCATGGAGGGCTTCAAGCTCCTTCCCGCCGGTCGCATCCTGTCGGGCTGCGGCACCGCCCGCAACGTGACGCTGTCCAATACCTTCGTGATGCAGACGATCGAGGATTCCGTTGAAGGCATCATGGAAACGGCCAAACAGGCGGCGCTGACCATGAAAATGGGCGGCGGGCTTGGCTATGACTTCTCCACCATCCGCCCCAGAGGGGCCTATGTGTCGGGCCTCGATTGTCCGGCAGCCGGTCCGGTGGCCGCAATGGCGATCTTCGATGCGGTCTGTGCGATGGTCGTGAAGGGCATGGGGCGTGGCGCGATGATGGCCACCCTGCGCTGCGATCACCCCTGCATCGATGAATTCGTCCACGCGAAGTCGGACCCGGCCAAGCTGCGCAATTTCAACATGTCCGTGATGGTGACGGATGCCTTCATGGCCGCCGTCGATGCCGACGCGATGTGGGATCTGACATGGGATGGCCAGGTCGTGCGCCGTCTGCGTGCCCGTGACCTGTGGGAAATGATCATGACCCGCACCTATGAGGCGGCAGAGCCCGGCGTGCTTTTCATCGACCGGATCAACACGATGAATCCGCTGAATTATCTGGAAGATATCCGGGCCACGAATTCCTGCGCGGAACAGCCCCTGCCGCCAAACGGGACAAGCCCGTTGGCCTCCATCAACCTCGCCCGCCTTGTCCGGCATCCCTTCACGGCCGAGGCGCACCTGGACCTCGGTGAATTGCGCCGTCTGACGGGTGTGGCCGTCCACATGTTGGACAATGCGATCGACGTGTCGAAATACGCCAATGATCTGCAAAAGGCGGAGGCATTTTCGAAGCGGCGGATCGGTGTTGGTGTGACGGCGGTGGCCGACGCGCTGATCATGCTGGGTGTGACCTATGGATCGCAGGAGGCGGCGGACGAAGTCGGCCAGTGGATGCAGATCGTTCAAAACGCCGCTTACCGTGCATCAGCCGAACTGGCCCGGGCCCGGGGCCCGTTCATCGCCTACGACGCCGCACGGCATCAGCAGCACCCGATGATCGCGCGCCTCGATCCCGATGTTCGGCAGTTGATCATGCGTCATGGCCTGCGCAACGGGGCGCTGACCTCCATCGCCCCCACCGGCACGATCTCGATGTTCGCGGGCAACGTCTCCTCCGGCATCGAGCCCGTCTTCTCGCGCTTCTACACACGGACCATCACCAATGCGAACGGGACGAAGCGGACCGAGCGGGTGGAAGATTACGCCTACTGGCTCTTCCGCCACCAATTCGGGCCCACCGCCAAATTGCCCGATACATTCGTGACTGCGATGGATCTTGATCCCGCCGCCCATATCCGCATGCAGGCCGCCGCCCAGTATTGGGTTGACGGTGGGATCTCGAAAACGGTGAATTGCCCGGAAGAGATTTCCTTTGATGCGTTCAAGGATGTGTACCATTCCGCGTTCGACGCCGGGTGCAAGGGATGCACGACGTTTCGACCCAACGCAACGACCGGCTCGATCCTGGCCGTCCCCTGACCGGAGCCCCGACTTGGCCGCCCCCGACCCACCTCTGACCGCGCAACAAACACCGGGCCAACAGGAATGGCACCCGACCCACCGGCATCGAAAGGGCGGGCTCTACCGCGTGCTTGCCGAAGGTATCAACGAAACCGACCGCAAGCCGGTTGTGATCTATGATGATGAAGCGAGGCAGATCTGGGTCCGCCCGGCGGAGGAATTCTGGGACGGGCGTTTTACGCCGATTGGCGAGGATTAGCCCCGCCGCGGAACGGATCGGCGTCCGTATCAGGTGGTTTTCGCGCGGCTCCGGGCATCGAAAATAGCATAGAACAACTTGACCGCGCCGATCCCTGCAAGAAGCGCCGCGACGAAGATCAACACATTCGTATCACCTGTCCCGATGGCCGGAAGGGCGCCGCCGGGGCAGAACCCGGCAATCCCCCACCCGACCCCGAAAATCGCGGCCCCGCCCACCAGCGGCATATCGAGATCACGGCGCCTGGGCAGTTGAAACATACCACCCAGAACCGGCCCCGGCCGCTTCAACACGAACCGGTAGCCCACAAAGGTGACGGCCAGGGCGCCGCCCATGACGAAGCCAAGGCTTGGATCCCATATGCCCGCAACATCGAAGAAATTCAGAACCTTGGCCGGGTTCGCCATGCCCGACATCGAAATGCCGACACCAAAGATCAGGCCGATCCCATAGCACAGAAGCAGACGCATCACCTCAGCCCCCCAGCACGTGTCGGATCACGAACACCGTAAGACCCGTGGTCAGCATGAAGATCAGCGTGGCGACGATGGAACGTGGCGACAGGCGCGCCATGCCGCAGACGCCGTGGCCCGAGGTGCACCCGGACCCCAGTGTGACGCCGATGCCCACGATGAACCCGCCGACAACCAGCATGCCCGTCGAGATCGGGACCTGGATCGCCGGGAATTGCCCGGTCACCAGAAGCATCACGGCAGGGCCGCTGACCATCCCCGCCACCACCGCCGCGCGCCACGACCAATCGGACAGATCAGCGGGCTGCAGAAGCCCCGCGAGGATGCCCGTCGCCCCCATGATCCGGCCCATGAAGGCCATCAACAGCACAGAGGCGAGGCCAATCAAGGCCCCGCCTCCCAGCGATTGAACCGGCGTAAAAACGGTCTCCATTCTCAGACCTTGCAAGTCCGGATGCCGAAGATCCGATAGAGTGGGCAAAAACGCATCGCCGCCGTCGCGATCATCACACCGCCCACGATGAGCGACACGACCGTGATCGCCGTGTTCTCGAACATCGCAAGGCCGGATACGAACGGCGCGACAAGCAAGATGACGCCTAGGACAAGGCGGAAAATCCGGTCGAACGTGCCAACATTCAACGTCATGTCTCGACTCCTCGAATAATGATGCGCCATCTTACCGATCAACGGGGCATCGGCTCGGTGACTATGTCACCAAGGGCCCGGAAACCGCTACGTGTTGTGGCCCGCCAGGGCCTCCAGCTTCGGCCGGTCCAGCAGGCTGACGCTGCCACGGGCCTGCTCGATCCACCCCCGGCGCTGGAACTCCTGCAATTGGCGCGAAATCACCTCGCGCGCCGTCCCAAGCTCCACCGACAATTTCTGATGCGTTGTGACGACCCTGTCGTGATCGTCGGCAAGCTTCGTCAGCGTATCGGCCAAGCGCACATCGACGCGCTGAAACGCCACCTGATCAATCATCAGAAACAGATCGGTGATCCGCTTGGAGAACGCCGCAAAGACAAAATCGCGGAACGGCTTCGATTGCGCCACAAGCTCATCGAACACCGCCCGCGGGACGGCCACGGCCCGTATATCGGTTTCCGCGATGCCTTCCGCTGAATAATCCTCGTAGGCCAGAAGGCATGCGGTTGTCAGGACACAGCTTTGCCCGGCCTGAATCCGATAGAGAACGATCTCATGCCCGGTTTCCGACACCTGCTGAACGCGGACCGTGCCATCGAGCAGGAAGAGCATGTTTTCCGGCGACTTTCCGGGCCCGAACACCATGGTGCCGCGGGGCGCCTCCACCAGCGCACTGCGCTCTTGCAGAAGTGCCTTGGTGGGCCCGTCAAGGCGCGCCAATCCGGGGAAGCGGTCCACCCAAGCCTCGGTATCCATGGCGGTCTCCTTCGCGGTCATCGGCCTCGCACGTCTCTTCGTGACATACGGAGAGAGATGGCCATCGGTGACGCGATGTTCCAGACAAGCCAACGGGTTTCAAGCCCGGGCAGATGCAATTTGCGACCTGTTTCGGGGGTCCTCGGCAGCCGACAATCAATGTCCGAAAGACGCGGCGTAAATCCCGAACCCGCCCACGAGGATCAGGCTCAGCGCCCAGACGATATCGAGATTGAACCACGTCTTCGACAGAAACCGCAGGCCAAGCCACAGATAGATGATCACCGCGATCACCCCGCCCGCCAAGGTCATCGCAAACGTATGGACGACGGCCACGGTGAAGGCGGTCACGATGTTATTGGCCATCAGCGCCTGAGCCGCCAGATGCCCGGTTTCCTCCGCCCCGATGGCGCAAATCCCCAAATAGATCGGTACCAGCATCAGGCCCGCGCCGTGGGCCATCGCCGCCAGAAACGACCAGAGCGCCAGACGGGCGGGATGCACACGGGCCAGAAACCGCGGGTGGCGGCGATTGATCAGCAGGTAGACCCCCATCGCAACCACCAGAAGGCCCGCGCCGATCCGGATCTCCACCTCCCATTCGACCAGAAAGATCATCAGGGAAAACGGCAACAGGATCCCGATCATCGCCAGGAAATGCCCAAGCGCCAGCATCGCCAGCGCCTTGGGCATGGCCTTGTGTTTGCCCTCCATCAGGGCCGCCGACACCGCCAGCGGCCACCCCATGCCGGGATTGATGCCGTGATAGAGGCCAGACAGGATAACGGCCCCCCAAAGGGCCGCCATCGATGTCAGTTCAGGCATGTGTCAGACCGACGGGTAGCAGAAACTGTCGGTCGAACAATCTCCCCCCTCCAGCCGGATCTGGTGTGAGCGCAGACCCTTGGGAAAGTCGATGTAGAAGTCCGGATCGAGGTGGAAGCCGTTCTCGTCATTATTGGCCATCACCATCTGCCCGCCCTCGTCATCGGGGTAGAATTGATCATCCCATGTCGAATAGAGCGAGTTGGTCCAGTAGACGCGTTTGCCATCGCGGCTGATCTCAACCATCTGCGGACCATAGGCAAAATCCTTGCCGTTGACGTGCTTGGTGCTCCGGGCAATGCCGCCCAATTCCACCTTGCCGGTCAGGACCGGGTTCATGGGATCGGACACATCGTATTGGTGCATCTCGCCCAGCCCCCAACAGGCCACGTAGAGGTACTTGTCGTCGAGGCTCAGGTCGATATCGGTAACCAACGGCGGCACCGCCTCGAATCCCTGCAACAGCGGTGGCAGATTTTCGGGCTTTTCCGGGCGCGGATCGATGGTGATGGTCTTCTTGGATTGCCAGACACCATCCTCATCCCGCCACCACGTGAAAATCGCGCCTTGGAGGTTGGTGGTATCCACCACCACACCACAGAACCCGTAGGATTTGGTGGGATCATGGGCGGGCCGGATTTCCAGCGCCATCTGGTAGTTTTCACCGAAATCCATCGTCTGGATATTCTTGCGCGCGCGCAGGTCCCAGAAGTGGATCGAATGGCCGTATTTGTTGGAGAGCAGATCCTCGGGCACCACGCCGTTTTCGAACTGCGGCGGCAGGCCCCATTCGGAGCTGACCATGTAATCCTGCGGCAGGTTCCACCAGAAATCGTAATGCTTGTCCTGCTTGCCCCGGTCCATCTCGTATTGGCCGATGATCTCGAAGGTCTCGCAATCCATGATGAAGATGCCCGGCGGGCCATCGGTGCCGTCTTCGCCACCACCGCCCAGGGTCGAGACGTAAATGCCCTCGGGGCCGCAATGGATCGTGTGGGGGCGTGAATAGCCGGTCTTGGCGAACAGCTCTTCGGGCTCGATCGTCTTGTGGATCTTGGCCTTCAACGGTTCCTTCACATCGATCACATAAATCCGCGATGACCGGATGCCCGGCACGATCAGGTAGCGCCGTTCGAGAAACGCATGGCCCGTCAGCGGCGACAGCGACGAGGAACAGGCATTCCAGCCGAAATGGTGAAATTCATCGCCTTTGTTGGGCACGATCACCTGATGGACGATCTGCCCATAGGTGTCGGATTTTGGGTTCACATCGACCACGGCGATCCCGTCGGATTGGGAGCCGTCGGGGCTCAACATCACGGTGAAGGCGTAGTTTTCCACCGGCGCTTGCATGGCCAGTTTGGGGGATGCGTGGAATGTTGGATCAGGTCTCAGGTTCATATCGGTCCTCCCGTTGAAAGATGGCGCCCCGTTGTGGGGAAAGTGTTTTTGGGCCCCTCCCGGGCCGGTCGGTTCGAGGTGCCTTTACACCTCTGCCACGTTGCAAAGCTGGATCGCGCCGCTGACTTTTTCGGATAATTCCGTCAACTTCCGTCCGATCTCCTGCCGATACGCCGCACCGAACCGGCGGATCGGCCCAACCGCGCCCACGCTGAACGTCGCGCCGATATTGCCAATGGAAACCGGTGCGGCGACGCTGGCGATGCCAAGGTCGATTTCCTGATCGCAATCGGCAAAACCACGCTCCACGATCTCGGCAAATTCGGCGCGCAGCTGATCGGCGGTGATCTTGGTGTGTTCGGTGTATTGCTTCAGGCTCTTGGTCAGGATGCTGTCCTGAAATTCCGGTTCGGCAAAAGCGGCAATTGCCTTGGAACACGAACAGGCATGCATTGGCCGCTCGCCCAGACCGGGATGGATAAAGGCGCGGGCGGGATCATCGGGCGTTTCCACATGGATGATCTCCACCTTGCTGTCCCGGAACCGCGCCAGAAAAACCGTTTCATTGTAATGGGTGGCCGCCGCTTTCAGAAGCGGCGCGGCGCATCTGCGCACATCGACATCCGATTTCCCCAGAAGCGCGATGCGGATCAGGCGCTCGCCGATCACATAGCGCCCGTCCTCCGTCGGCTGATCGATCAGCTTCTGATCGCTCAGGGTCTGGATCAGGCGATAGCAGGTGGGTTTCGGCAGCCCCGTCGCCTTCTGCACCTCAGCCGCCGAAACCGGGCGGCCGGTGACCGCGATAATCTCCAGAAGACCGATCAGGCGTTCAAGATGCATCGGAGCATTTCTCGTTCAGTGAGACTCAGTCTCGAATGATGAAATAATCCCACAACAAAGCAAGCAAAAACGTGCAGCACCGCGGCAGCCCGCCAAAAGGCAGCCGATCAATCGATGGCGTTGGGCAGGAACAGCGCGATTTGGGGGAAGGCAATCAGCGCCGCCACCATGACCAGCATCACCAGCACGAAGGGCGTCACGCCCAGCATCACCTCACTCATCCGCCCCGATCGCCGCGCGCCCTGCACGACATAGAGGTTGAGGCCCACCGGCGGTGTGATCAGCGCCATCTCGATCAGTACGATCATCAGGATGCCGAACCAGATCGGATCGAAGCCCTGCGCCACAACCAGCGGCACGATGATCGGGATCGTCACCACCATCAGTGACAGGGTTTCGATGAAAAACCCCAGCACGATGTAGATACACACCACGACCAGGATCGTACCCAGTGGCGTCAGGCCAAGACCCGCCAGAAGCGCCTCGATCTCCGCGCCCAGACCGGCGGAGGCCAGCGTGAAGTTCAGGAACGACGCGCCAATCACAACCAGCATGATCATCGACGTGATCTTGATTGTGCCAAGCAGGCTTCGATGCAGCACCGACAGGTTCATCGTGCCGAAGATGGAGGCAATCAGAAGCGCCCCGAACACCCCCACCGAGGCCGCCTCTGTTGGCGTGGCCCACCCCTTGTAGATCGTGCCGATGATGATGGTGAAAAGCAGGATGATCGGGATTAGCGCCAGCAGCGCGCGCAGCATTTGCGGGAACGGGAACACCCGCCGTTCGCCGCCCAATTCCGGGCGCAGCAGGCAGATGATCGCCACGATAATCATAAACCCGACGGCGAGCCCCAGCCCCGGGATCAGGCCCGCCAGGAACAGCTTGGGGATCGAGCTCTGGGTGAGGAATCCATAGACGATCAGGTTGATCGAAGGTGGGATCATGATGCCAAGCGTACCGCCCGCCGCGATGGCGCCGGAAAAGAGCTTGGGGTCATAACCCAGCTTTTCGGCCTGCGGCATGGCCACTGTGGCGACCGTGGCCGCCGTCGCCACCGATGAGCCGGAGGTCGCCGAAAACATTGTGGCCGTCGCCACATTGGCGTGCACCAACCCGCCCGGCAGCCAACTCACCCAGCGATCGAGCGCGGCATAGGTCTGCGTCGCCACACCGCTGCGCACAAGGATCTCGCCCAGCAGCACGAAGAACGGGATCGCGATCAGCGTGGCATTGTTGGATGTGGACCAGACCAGGTTGCCAAGGCCCCGGATCAGGGGGAACGGGCTGAAGAACGTGTCGATGCCAAAGCCCAGCAGGAACAGGACAATCCCCACCGGGATCGACAGCGCCAGCAGGACCAGAAGGCCGGTGGTGGTCCAGAAGGTCATTCCGCCACCTCCGCTTCCGCGACCACGCCGATGGCGTCCTCAGCCCCGTCAAAGTCGCGCTTCACCACTAGCAAGACGGCGGCCACGAAGGTCAGCCACGAGACCACGGCGAACCAGATCCAACCGGCCATCCAGGGCGTCTGCACCCAGGCCAGCGGCGTTTCCAAAGGTGTGTTGGCCCGCGATGAATTGGCAAGCGACCGTTCCAGAACCGGCCAGCATTTCCAGGCGATCAGCGTGACGGTCCCGGCCAGAACAGCCATCGAAAACAGGTCGAACAGCGACCGCCCCATCTGCCCCGCCCGGTTGCGGATCAGGTCGATCCGCACATGGCCCAACTCCATCAGCGCGTATCCCATGCCCCATGACGTCGCGATGGCCATAGCATAGCCGCTGATTTCATCGGTGCCGCCGAAGGAGGCCCCCAATTGGCGCAGGATGATGTCGATCAGCACGAATGCCGCGATCAGCAGCAGGCCTGCGCCAACCACCCCCGCGACACCCCGGTTGAGCCGCCGCAACCAATCCAACATCTTCTCGGCCATCAAAGGCCTCCCCCGATAGTCAGCTTATTCGAGCGGGATGGTGACGCCGACCGTGGCGCCGACACTGTCATTCCAGCGCGTGGCCCATTCGTCGCCCGCGCGCTCCGCCCATTCCGGCAGAACCGTCTCGACCAGAACCGCGCGCGCCGTCTCGAAATCGGCATCAGAAACCTCGACCAAGACCATATCGCGCGCCTCCCCCGCCGGGCAGTCGCCATTGCCGGTCAGGCAGGCAATGTCGTTGACCAGCGCATCCTGCGCGCTGGCCCAGGCCGGGGCCTCGAACTCAGACGCGATGGTCGAGGTGATCAGCTCCTGTGTCTCCGCCGACAGGCTGTTCCAGCGGTCCAGGTTCATCGCCGTCACGACGCTGTCCCATCCGCCCAACGGGATCGGCAAAAGATGCGTCGACACTTCCCACCATCCGGCGGAATAGCCGGACCCGGCGCCCGTCACGGCACAATCGACGACGCCGTTCTGCAATGCGCCCGGCACTTCGCCGAAACTCACATTCACCCCTTCGGCGCCCAAGGCTTCAAGGAATTGCGCCGTCATCCGGCCCGAGGCGCGGATCTGCAAGCCTTCCAGATCGGCCAGGCTCGTGACCTCCGCATTGCAGAACACGACCTGCGGCGGATAGGGCGCGATGGCCAGAACATGGCTGTTGAACCGGTCACGATAAATGTCGGCCACCATCGGGCGTGCCGCATCGACCATGGCCAGCGCCTCATCGGCGGTCAGCGCCACAAGCGGCACGTCGAGCCCTTCCAGTTCCGGCGCGTCGGCCACGGCGTAATCCGCCACCGTCATCGCCACATCGTAAACGCCGTCGCCCAACAGGCGAAACACGTCCCCCACACCGAGATTCATCTGGTTGTGCGTGGTCAGCGCCACGTTGATCTCCCCGCCCGAGGCGGCGGGCAATGCGTCGTTCCAATACGGCGCCTCATATTCATTGTGCAGCGGCAGGCTGGACCAGCTGCCGACAACGGCGAGGTCTTCGGCCATCGCGGGCGCGGCCAGGGCCGTCGTTGCGGCGAGCAGTGCAATAGTGCGTTTCATGTTGGGTCTCCTTGTTGGATCGTTGTTCTAAGCGTTTGACAGGATTGGAAACTCGGCATCGTCAGGCACATCGGTGATGAGCATATGGCCGGGTTTATGGGTGATGCAGATCGGCGGGGCGGCGGCCGCGATGGCGGCTTGCGGGGTGACGCCGCAGGCCCAGAACACCGGCACTTGGCCATGCTCCACCGGCGCAGGGTCCCCCCAATCGGGGCGGGTGATATCCTCGATGCCCAGTGCCGCCGGGTCACCGACATGCACCGGTGAGCCGTGGGCGAGCGGAAAGCGGCGCGAAATCTCGATTGCCAGGTCGATTTGGCCCGGATCAATCGCGCGCATGGACACGACCATCGGGGATCGAAACGGACCAGCCGGAACGCACGCGATGTTGGAGCGGAACATGGGCACCGTCGTATCATGATCCACATGCCAGAGCGGGATTCCCGCCTGCTGCAGGGCGTCCTCGAACGTGAAGGAACAACCCAGCGCAAAGGTCACCATATCGTCTTGCCAGAGATCGTGCAGATCGTCAGCCGAGCCGTCCAACCGCCCATCACGATAGATATTATAGGCGGGCACATCGGTGCGGATGTCGATATCCGCGCCCATCGTGTGGAGCATCGGGTTGCCGGTGTCGGACACGCCGGTTAACGGGCAGGGCTTCGGGTTGCGCTGGCAAAACCGCATGAAATCGAGCGCATAGGCCTCCGGTAGGATCACGATATTGGTCTGCAGATAGCCTGGCCCCAGCCCGGCCGTGTGCGAGCGATAGAACCCGCTGCGAATGGCCCCGCGAACCTCCGGCAATCCCTGTTTCCTGAGTTGTTCGTACTGCGCGCCCAAATCTCACCCCAGCCCATTTAAGGGAGACGGTGCAGGCTCAGACATATAACTTCAAATTCAATATTTCTGCCGCAAACGATTAAGGATTTTTATCACCCATGTAGCGCGCGGCGACGATTTGTGCGGTTTTGGCCGCCGTTTCAACCATTTGGCTGCCCGGATCGCCCAGGTAAGACGCCGTGAAGCGTAATGGGTCCGGGATCCAGCCCGGGTCAAATTCCCGGATCCGCCCGGCCTGAACGTATTCGTCGCCCAACGCACGGGGCAGTGCGGCAACGCCCAGGCGTGCCTCGACCAATCGGAAACACGCCGAGAGCGACGAACACGGGAACAGCGCCACACCGGGGCCGACCCGGGCGAACAGCGCCTCTTTCAGCTCCCGATAGGGCCGCGTGTTGCGTGCATAGGTCAGGACCGGCTGGCTCAGATACGCCATTCCGTCCGCCGCCTCCGGCGCCGCGGCGGACACATACCAAGCGAGCTCGAACCCCGGCAGCTCCATATTGTCGATCGAATAGTCCGAAATCGGGCCCAGCAGCACCGCAAGGTCAATCTCGCGGGCCAGAAGCGCCTCCCGCAGATGGCTGGAGATATCGACGTTGAATTCGATCTGGAGCTTTGGATAAAGCCCGTGCATCTCGGAAATCAGGTCCGGCAGCCAGCATTGCGCGATGGTCTCCGCCACGCCCAGCCGCAGACGCCCCTCAATCCCCGCGGGATCAATCACATCCTTGGCCACCATCTCCGAGAGCTGCTCGAATTGGGCGGCATATTCCAGCAGCATCTCGCCCCGTTTCGTCAGTTTCATGCCCCCCGGTTCACGATCAAACAGCGCGCAGCCCAGCGTGTCTTCCAGGTTACGAATGCGGGTGGTCACGGCGGGCTGCGTGAGGTTCAGGCCGGTCGCCGCCTTCCGCACCCCGCCGAGGCGAACAACAGTCAAAAACGTGCGGATCTGTTCGAGGTTCAGGCGGGTCATCAAAGGCCTTCGGGGCAGGCAGCTGCGAGACTATCGCATCTCGCCGCCACCTTGCCCACCGGCATTCTATTCGCCAGCCTTCAGCACCCCGCGCTGGATCTGGTCTTCCTCGATGCTCTCGAAGAGCGCCTTGAAGTTGCCCTCCCCGAACCCGTCATCGCCCTTGCGCTGGATGAACTCGAAGAAGATCGGCCCGATCACGGTTTTGGAGAAGATCTGAAGCAGCACCCGCGTCACGCCGCCATCCACAACACCTTCACCATCGATCAGGATGCCGTGCTTCTTCATCCGGTCGAGCGGTTCCTCGTGGCCATGCACCCGCCGATGGGACATCGCGTAATAGGTCTCGGGCGGCGGTGGCATGAACTCGATCCCGTTTTCCGCAATCTGATCAACAGAGTCATAAATCGCATTCGTCGCCACGGCGATGTGCTGAATGCCCTCGCCCTTGTATTCGGCCAGATATTCCTCGATCTGCGAATTCTCGTCCGCGCTTTCGTTGATCGGGATCCGGATCTTGCCGCAGGGCGAGGTCAGCGCCCGGGAGAACAGGCCGGTCTGCTTGCCCTTGATGTCAAAGAACCGGATTTCCTTGAAGTTGAACGCCTTGGCATAGAAATCATACCAGGTGCTCATGTTGCCGCGCATCACATTGTGGGTCAGGTGATCGAGGTAGAAGAACCCCGCGCCTTCGGGCTTGGGATCCACCTCCCCCAACCACTCGAAATCGGCGTCATAGGGGCTGCCATCTTCCCCATAGGTATCGACGAAGTAGAGCAGCGAGCCGCCAATGCCCACAACCGCGGGCACGTCCAGCGTCTTGTCGTCGCCTCTATACTCCTCGGCCCCGTAGTCGACCGCGCATTTCAGGGCATGGTCCGCATCCACAACCCGCCATGCCATGGCGGGCGCGCAGGGCCCGTGATCCTCCACGAAGCGCGCGGCATGGGTGCCGGGCTCCCGATTGAGGACATAGTTGATATCGCCCTGCCGATAGAGCGAGATATCGCGGCTCTTGTGGCGCGCAACCTCCTCATACCCCATGGCCTGGAACAGCTTCTCCAGCTCCTCCGGGTTGGGATGCGCGAACTCGACGAATTCGAACCCGTCCGTGCCCGCCACATTCGTTGCGTCGATCACCGCCTTCGGGGCGTCATGCGGGAATGGTCCCATGCGCCTAACCTCCATCTTGTGAAGCGACGCCTACGTGCCCTTGGCGTTGCTGGAAGATGCCCGGCCCGCGGGGACTGTCGGCCACAGCCAACGGTCGGTTGCATGTGTAACCGATCTGGTGTCCTCTCGGCAAGATCGCGATGAACCAAAGAGCCGCACATCGCGTTGTGGCATCGCATCCCTTTCCCTCACTCGGAGATCCCCCATGTCCAAAACCCTGTTCATCACCGGCGCGTCCTCCGGCATTGGCGCGGCCACCGCCCGCGCAGCCGTTGCGGCGGGCTATTCGGTGGCCCTCGTCGCCCGGTCCGAAGACAAGCTCGCCGAGTTGGTCTCCGAATTGGGGGAGGATCACGCGCTGGCCATCCCCTGCGATGTCACGGACGTCGACGCGCAGGTCGGTGCGTTCGAGGCCGCCGCCACCCGGTTCGGCGACATCGACGCGGTGTTCGCGAATGCGGGCCTCGGCGCATCGGCCAGCGGCACCGAAAAGGGCGATATCGAGAACTTCCGCACCATGATCGACGTCAACATCTTTGCCCTGACCGTCACGGCCAAACTCGCGATCCCGCATCTGAAGGCGTCCAAGGGCCACCTGCTGCTGACCGGCTCCCGCGCCGGGCATGTGACGCTGCCCGGATCGGTCTACGGGGCCACGAAATGGTTTGTGCGCGGCTATGCCGACAACCTGGCCGCCGAATTGTCCGACAGCGGCGTGCGCGTGACAAACGTCAACCCCGGCATGGTCGACACGCCCTTCTTCGACGAGGCGAAACCCGATGCGCTCCGTCCCGAAGACATTGCGGGTGCGGTGATGTTTGCGCTGGATCAGCCGCCGCATGTCTCCGTGCCGTCGATCCAGATCTACCCGATGCGCTAACCCGCGCCGCGCCGCTCCGCCCCCATGGCCGCCGACAGATCATCGGCGGCCTCCATCACCGCCTCCGCCAGGCGCGCGGTTTCCGCGATGCTGACCCGGCTGACGGGGCCTGAAACGGAGATGCCCGCCACGGCCTCTCCGCTCAGATCGAAAACCGGGGCCGCGATGCAGCGCATGCCTTCATTCTTCTCCTCGTCATCGATGGAATAGCCGCGCTCCCGCGTCGCCTCCAGATCGGCGCGGAGCGATGTCGGGTCCGTCAGGGTGCGTCGGGTAAACCGATCCAGCGGGGCCGTGGCGAACAGACGAGACAGCCGATCGTCCGACATCTGCGCCAGAAGCGCCTTGCCGATGCCCGAGGCATGCATGGGCGACAGCGTGCCCGGCGGAAAGAACGCACGGATGGAGGCGTGCGTTTCGACCTGACTGATGAACAAAACGTTGGTGTCGCGCGCGACGCCAAGGTTGGCCGTCTCCCCCGTGATCTCCATCAACCGCCGCATGATTGGCCGCGCGCGATCCACCAGTGACGTGCGCCGCAAATACCGCGCGCCGATCACGAAGGCCCGTGCGCCGATATGCCAATGCTGCGCATGGGCGTCGAATTCCACGATCCCGCGCCCGTCCAGCGTGACAAGCACGCGGTAGAGCGTTGCCGGTGATTGGCCCAGATCCTCGGCCAGCTGCGACAGGGTTGCGCCCGGCATCTCACTCAGATGTTCCAGCACCTCCATCGCCCGGTCGAGCGACTTGATCGTGTTCTGCGCCGTCTTGTCGTCCCAGTCCCGCGGCCGTCCGCGGGCCCGTCGTTCCGGGGAGGATTCGCTCTTCTTCATACCGCTCTCGCATAAGTTGAAATTGCATTTCACATCGTGAAAAAAAGCAACTTACTGGTGAATAACATCTTTTTCGCACCTTACCCGTTTTGAAAAACGATTTCAAAAAAATTGTGCAGCGCGCGGCCTCCCCATAGATTGCCCTCAACGACGAGAGGAGACGGCACCATGACTTCCCAGAACCCCGTGTTCATCCCCGGGCCCACCAATATGCCCGAGGCCCTGCGCCGCGCCTGTGATCTGCCCACGATGGATCACCGGTCCTCGGCCTTTGCCGAGATCCTGCACCCGGCCCTGGCGGGTGTGAAAGCCGTGCTGAAATCCACCGACGCCGAAGTTTTCATCTTCCCCGCCACCGGAACCGCAGGGTGGGAAGCCGCGATCACCAACACGCTCAGCAAAGGCGACAAGGTTTTGGCCGCGCGCAACGGCATGTTCTCCCATAAGTGGATCGACATGTGCCAACGCCACGGCCTCGACGTTCAGTTTGTGGAGGTGCCTTGGGGCGAAGGCCTGCCGGTCGAGCAATTCGCCGAAATCCTCGCCGCTGATACCGGCCATGAGATCAAGGCCGTCCTCGCCACCCATAACGAGACCGCCACCGGCGTCGTTTCTGACGTGGCGGGCGTGCGCAAGGCTCTCGATGCAGCGGGCCACCCGGCGCTCTACTTCGTGGACGGGGTCAGCTCGATTGGATCGATGCCCTTCGAGTTCGATGCCTGGGGCGTCGATATCGCGGTGACCGGCTCCCAGAAGGGGTTCATGCTGCCCGCGGGCCTCGCCATCATCGGCGTGTCGCCCAAGGCCATGGCCGCCATCGAAGGCGCAACGCTGTCGCGCACCTTCCTCGATATCCGCGACATGAAGAAAGGCTACGACGCCAACGCCTATCCCTATACGCCCTCCGTCGGCCTGCTCAACGGCCTGAAACTGGCCTGCGACATGATCGAGGCCGAGGGGCTGGAGAATGTCTTCGCCCGCCATGCCCGCATCGCCGACGGCATCCGTGCCGCCGTAAAAGCCTGGGGGCTGGAGCTCTGCGCCGTCTCGCCGGATCTCTACTCCAACACCGTGTCGGCCATCCGCACGCCCGAGGGCTTCGATGCCAGCCAAATCGTGTCCCACGCCGCCACGCGTTATGGCGTCGCTTTCGGGGCCGGGCTTGGCGACGTGGCTGGAAAAGTCTTCCGCATCGGCCATTTGGGGATGCTGACCGACGTCATGGCGCTATCTGGGATTGCAACGGCCGAGATGGTGATGGCCGATCTGGGCCTTGATATCCAATTGGGCTCCGGCGTCGCCGCCGCGCAGGAGGTCTACCGCCAATCTGCCGCGTCCATGGCGATGGCCGCCGAATAAGGAGGAACGGACATGAAAGACATGGAAAACACCCCCCTGCCCACCTTCGACGACGTGATCGCGGCCCATGAGCGGATCAAACCGTACATCCACCGCACGCCGGTCCTGACCTCGACCTATCTCAATGAGCTGACGGGCGCGGAGCTGTTCTTCAAATGTGAGAACTTCCAGAAAGCAGGGGCCTTCAAGGTGCGCGGCGCGTCAAACGCTGTCTTCGGGCTCAGCGATGAGGAGGCCGCAAAAGGCGTCGCCACCCATTCGTCGGGCAACCACGCCCTGTCGCTCAGCTACGCCGCCGGTCGCCGGGGCATCCCCTGCCACGTTGTCATGCCCAAGACCGCGCCCCAGGCCAAGAAAGACGCCGTGCGCGGCTATGGCGGGATCATCACGGAATGTGAGCCGTCCACCACCTCCCGCGAAGCCGTCTTTGCCGAGGTTCACGCCGCTACCGGCGCCGATTTCGTACATCCCTATAACGACCCCCGCGTGATCGCGGGCCAGGGCACCTGTTCCCGCGAACTCATGGATCAGGTGGACGGGTTGGACGCCGTGATCGCCCCCATCGGCGGCGGTGGCATGATCTCCGGCTGCTGCCTGACGCTGTCCAACATCGCCCCTGACGTAGATATCTACGCGGCCGAACCGGAGCAGGCTGACGACGCCTACCGCAGCTTCAAGGCGGGTCACATCATCGCCGACGACGCGCCGGTCACCATCGCCGACGGCCTCAAGGTGCCGCTCAAGGAAAACACCTGGCACTTCGTCAGCAACCACGTGACCGACATCCTCACCGCGTCCGAGCAGGAGATCATCGATGCGATGAAACTCACTTGGGCACGTATGAAGATCGTGATGGAGCCCAGCTGCGCCGTACCGCTGGCCACGATCCTGAAGAACCCCGAGGTCTTCAAAGGCCGTCGCGTGGGTGTGATCATTACCGGCGGCAATGTGGACCTGAACAAGCTGCCTTGGATGCAGTGAACTGACACCCCTGGACCGGGCCTTGGCCCGGGACCCACCCAAACTGGGAGAGAACGAGATGAAAGACATGGCTGAATTCGCCGATTACGAGGTCGGCTTCGACATCCCCGCCAAGCCCGGCATGAAAGCCTCCGAGGTGCAGACCCCCGCGCTGGTACTCGACCTCGACGCGCTGGAGCGCAACATCAAGAAGATGGGCGACTACGCCAAGGCCCACGGGATGCGCCACCGGGTCCATGGCAAGATGCACAAATCCGTCGACGTCGCCCTTCTGCAAGTCGAACTGGGCGGCGCCTGCGGCGTCTGCTGCCAGAAGGTCAGCGAGGCCGAGGTCTTCGCCCGCGGCGGCATCAAGGACGTCCTCGTCTCCAATCAAGTGCGCGACCCCGCCAAGATCGACCGCCTAGCCCGCATGCCCAAGCTCGGCGCCCGCACCATCTGCTGCGTGGATGATCTGGCCAACGTGGCCGACCTCTCCGAGGCCGCTCAGAAGCACGGCACGGAGATTGAATGCCTCGTGGAGATCGATTGCGGCGCGGGCCGCTGCGGCGTGACCACCACGCCCGAAGTTGTCGAGATCGCCAAAGCCATCGACGCCGCCCCCGGCCTGAAATTCGCCGGCATCCAAGCCTATCAGGGCGCGATGCAACACATGGACTCGTATGAGGACCGCAAGGCCAAGATCGACATCGCCGTGGCGCAGGTGAAAGACGCCGTGGACACGCTCAAAACCGATGGCATCGACTGCGACATCGTCGGCGGCGGCGGCACCGGCTCCTACTATTTCGAGAGCAATTCGGGCGTCTACAATGAGCTCCAATGCGGCTCCTACGCCTTCATGGATGCCGACTATGGCCGCATCCTCGACGCCGACGGCAACCGCATCGATCAGGGCGAATGGGAGAACGCGCTGTTCATCCTGACCTCCGTCATGAGCCATGCCAAAGCCGACAAGGCCATCGTCGATGCGGGCCTGAAAGCGCAATCCGTCGATTCTGGATTGCCTGTGATTTATCAGAGGACAGACGTCGAATATGTGAAATGTTCCGACGAGCATGGCGTGGTTTCCGACCCGGAAAATGTTCTGAAAGTGAATGACAAGCTGCACCTCGTCCCCGGCCATTGTGACCCCACCTGCAACGTGCACGATTGGTATGTGGGCGTGCGCGACGGCGTCGTTGAAACCGTCTGGCCGGTCTCGGCCCGTGGCCGCGCATACTGAAGGACACCACAAAATGACAGCCCATGAACTTGCAATCGTGCCGGAAGGCGCGATTGCCGATCTGCTGACCCGCGAGGCCGCCTTCGCGGCGGTCGAGGACGTCTTCGCCGCCATGTCCCGCGGCGAGGCGCGCAATTTCCCTGTCGTGCGCGAGGCGATGCCAACCGAAGACGCGCTCTACGGGTTCAAAGGCGGCGTGGCCCCGGGCGTGCTCGGCCTCAAGGCGGGCGGCTACTGGCCCCACAATCTCGAGAAGCGCCAGCTGATCAACCACCAATCCACCGTCTTCCTGTTCGACCCCGACTCGGGCCGTGTGAAGGCGATGGTCGGCGGCAATTACCTCACGGCACTCCGCACCGCCGCGGCCTCCGCCGTCTCGATCAAGCACCTCGCCCGTCCAGACGCCAAGGTGCTCGGCATGATCGGCGCGGGCCATCAGGCGAAATTCCAACTGAGCGCCGCGCTCGAACAGCGCGCGTTCGAGAAGGTCATCGCCTGGAATCTGCATCCCGAAATGCTCCCCGGCCTGGGCGAGGTTGCCGCCGAGATCGGCGTGCCCTTCGAGGCGGTGGACCTGCCCGGCATGGTGGAAGCCGATGTCATCGTCACCATCACGTCGAGCTTCGCGCCCACGCTGATGGCCGATCATGTCAGCCCCGGCACCCACATCGCCTGCATGGGCACCGATACGATCGGCAAGCAGGAGGTCGAGGCGTCCCTGCTGGCGAAAGCGACCGTATTCTGTGACGAGGTCGCGCAATCGGTCACGCTGGGTGAGGCGCAGCACGCCATCGGCGCGGGGCTGATCTCCGAAGGCGACATCTCCGAAATCGGCGCCGTCATCAACGGCACCCATCCGGGCCGCACCTCCGACGATCAGATCACGCTCTTCGATGGGACCGGCGTGGGCCTGCAAGACCTCGCCGTGGCCTCAACCATCGTCGACGTCGCCGTCGCAAACGGCACCGCAATCATGGTGCCCATCTAACGCGCCACCACGGGACGGCGGGAGGGGCGATGGCGTCAGCCGAGCGGCTCCCGACGGTCCACAACATACGGCTTCTCGAACCAATGCTCCTCAAGGTTCGCGCCCGGGCCGATCCGGTCCACCACCGCGAACAGCCCCGGCGCATGCAAGGGCGTCAGTACTCCGTGCCATGTGCCCCGATGGAAGTTGATCGCCTGCCCGGCCTCGGTCTCAAAGGCGAGCGGCATCCCCGGCACGCCGTCCTCATCAGGCGCGGCAATCACCAGGAACGGCACCATCGCCATCGGGATGAACGCCTGCGAGCCGTTGGGGTGCCGCTCCACCATCTCCAGCCGATAGGGAAGCCTCCGCACCTCCGACCGGAACAGGCTGATCCCCGCGCGCCCATCGCTCAGATCCAATGTCGCGCGGTCGTCGTAGCGCCCGCACAGGCCCTGATTAATCAACTTGTCGGGGTCACCCGCACAATCCAGCACCTCTCCAAACGGCGCGAACGCCGTTTTGGATATTGGCTGAATCACGATCTCGCTCATCCCAGCTTCTCCAGCAGGCGCAGTTCCGCAATCCGCTCCACTTGCCGACATGCCTCGACAAACTCGGCGTCACGATCATTGCCGATCCGCCGCTCGAACGCCGCCAGAATGCCCGCCTTGTCGTGGTCCCGCACGGCGATGATGAAGGGGAATCCAAACTTGGCCGTGTAGGCCTCGTTGAGCCGCGTGAACTCGGCCCGTTCGGCATCGGTCAGCGCGTCCAACCCGGCAGAGGATTGCTCCGAGCTGCTCTCCGCCGTCAGCCGTTTGGCGGCGGCCAGTTTCCCCGCAAGGTCCGGATGCGCCTGCAAGACGGCCAGCCGCCTCTCTTCCGCCGCGCTGCGAAACACGCGGGTCAGGGCCGCATGCACGCCCCGGGCACTGTCATGGGTCGGCCCAAGCTCCAGCCGATGGGCGCGCTCGGCGATCCACGGCGAATGCTCGAAAATGCCGCCAAACGCGGCCACGAAGGCCTCCCGGTCCATATCCGACGGGCGTTCACCTGACGGGGCCGGATGGGTCGCGGCCCAATGGTCGGCAATCTGCTCACGCGTCGCGAACCACACGCCCTCATGGCCCGCCATGTAATCGAGCGCGCGTTTCAGGGCGGCGGCCCGGCCGGGCCGCCCGATCAACCGGCAATGCAACCCGATGGAGAGCATCCGGCCGCCCTCGGCATAAAGCACATCGAAACTGTCGCGCAGATAGGCCTCGAACTGATCACCCGCATTGAACCCCTGCGGCGTGGCAAAGCGCATATCGTTGGCGTCGAGCGTGTAAGGCACGATCAACTGGTCCCGCCCGCCCAAACGCGCCCAATAGGGCAGATCGTCGGCGTAGCTGTCGGCCACATAGGCAAATCCGCCCTCCTCCGCCGCCAACCGAACCGTGTTGACCGAACACCGCCCGGTATACCAGCCGCGCGGGCGCTCCCCCACCACCTCGGTATGGAGCGCAATCGCCTGATCCATATGGGCGCGCTCGTCCTCCGCGCTGACATCCTTGTATTCGATCCACTTCAACCCGTGGCTCGCAATCTCCCACCCCGCCTCTTTCATTGCGGCCACCTGTTCGGGCGCGCGCGCCAGCGCCGTGGCTACGCCGTAAACGGTGATCGGCAGGTCACGCAGCATCCGGTGCAGGCGCCAGAACCCCGCCCGCGCGCCGTATTCATAGATGCTTTCCATGTTCCAGTGGCGTTGCCCGGGCCAGGCTGCGGCCCCCACAATCTCGCTCAGAAACGCCTCCGAGGCCGCATCGCCGTGCAGCACGTTGTTCTCGCCGCCCTCCTCGTAATTCAGCACGATCTGCACGGCGATCTTCGCGCCGCCGGGCCAGTGCGCGTCGGGCGGGGTGGGCCCGTAGCCTGTCATGTCGCGGGGGTAGCGTTTCATCAGCATCTCCTTGGCCCGCGCAGGTTCCATCCGCGCGCCGGGGGTTGCAAGCGGTTTGGTGGCGGGAAAGAGTGGCCCTGCATCTAGGAGGCGCGCGACCATGGCCGGATATCTCACAACCCACGTGCTCGACACCGCCCGCGGCTGCCCGGCGGCGGGCATCCAGATCGCGCTCTATCGGGTCAGCGGCAACAGCCACCGCAAGATCGCGGAGGCCGTCACCAATGCCGATGGCCGCACCGACAGCCCGATCCTGCCCCAGGACAAATTCAAGACCGGCACCTATGAGCTGATCTTCTTTGCCGGGGATTACCTGCGCGACGCAGGTCTCGCCACCGAAGATCCGCTCTTCCTCGACGCGATCCCGATCCGCTTCGGCATGGCGCAGGAGGACCATTACCACGTGCCCCTCCTGCTCTCGCCTTACGGCTATTCCACCTACCGGGGTAGCTGATCGACCACAGTTCGATGCAATCGCATCGGTTTTCGCAACGTCGCCCTGCTTTAAACCTTCCCCCCGCCGCCGTTCCCCGGCATCCTTGCCACCGTGGAGAGATCGGGGAGGATCAACACCATGTCAGACCGCCCATGGACGGCATTCTACCGCGCAGGCGCACGCACCGAGATCGAGGTGCCCGCCTATCGCAATCTGGGCGATCTGATCGGGTCGGTGGCGCAAACCTACGGCAAGGCCCCGGCTTTCACCTGCTGCCTGCACAACGGCATGAACGGCACGCTCAGCTACACGCAGGTCGATGAGATGTCGGACGCCTTCGCGGTCTACCTGCGCGAAGTGGCCGGCCTCAATGCGGGCGACCGCGTCGCGGTGCAGATGCCCAACAGCCTGGGATTTCCGGTGGCCGCCTTCGGCATCCTGAAAGCCGGCTGCATTCTGGTGAATGTGAACCCCCTCTATACCGCAGAGGAGATGGCCAGGCAGTTCGAGGATGCCGAGCCCCACGCCCTTGTCATCGTGGACATGTTCGCCGACAAGGTGCGCGCCGCCACACGCGGCCACCCGATCCCAAACATCATCGTCACCCGCGTCGCCGAGTTTCTGCCCGCCATGCCGCGCGGCATTGTGGGGCTGGTGCAGAAGCACTGGGACCGGTCCGTCAAACCCATCGAGATCGCCCATATCCGCCTGCCCGACGCCCTGCAGGCCGGCCGCGCCCACCGCGAGGCCGAGGCCATCGAGGTGGAGAAGTACCACCAATCCGTCGATGCCGATGATGTCGCCGTCCTGCAATATACCGGCGGCACCACGGGCGTGAGCAAGGGCGCGATGCTGACCCACCGCAACCTCGTGGTGAACATGGAACAGGTGATGGAACTGATCGAGGGGGTGGAGAAGGGCAAGGAAATCGCCCTCACGGCCCTGCCGCTCTACCACATATTCGCCTTCACCGTGAATTTGCTGGGATTCTACTGGATGGGCGCCCAAAACGTGCTGATCCCGAACCCGCGTCCGCTCTCCAACCTCAAACGCGCCTTCGAGAATTACAAGATCACCTGGATGAGCGGGGTGAACACCCTCTTCAACGGGCTGACGAATGAGATCTGGTTCACCGACACCCCGCCCAGGCATCTCAAATTCGCCTCCGCCGGTGGCATGGCGTTGCAGGCCGACGTCGCCCAACGCTGGCGGGAGATCACCGGCAAGCCGGTGCTGCAGGGCTATGGCCTGACGGAAACCTCGCCGGTCCTGACGTTCGAGCCCCTGGGCAAGACCCGCGAAGGCTCCATCGGCGTGCCGCTTCCCTCGACGGACGTTGTGATCATGGACGAACAGGGCAAGCCGCTCCCCGTGGGCGAAACCGGCGAGATCGCCGCCAGGGGCCCGCAGGTCATGAAAGGCTATTGGCAGAAGCCCGACGAGACCGCGAAAACCATGGCAGGCGATTACTTCCTGACCGGCGATATCGGGGTGTTCGACCCCGACGGCTATGTCCGCATCGTGGATCGCAAGAAGGACATGGTCGTCGTGTCCGGCTTCAACGTCTATCCCAACGAGGTGGAGGACGTGCTCGTCGCCCATCCCGGCGTGGACGAGGCCGCCGTGATCGGCGTGCCCGATGACAAGGCGGGGGAGGCCGTGAAGGCCTTCGTCGTGCTCAAGGACAAATCCGTGACGGCCGACGCCTTGCGCAGTTACTGCAAAGAACACCTGACCGGCTACAAGGTCCCCAAACGCGTGGAATTCCGCGACGAGCTGCCGAAATCGAATGTCGGCAAAATCCTCAGAAAAGACCTGCGCGCCGAAGAGCTTGCGCAGATCGCGGCGGAGTAACGGACATGGTTGGAGCCTTCGAACAGGTGCTGCTGGCGCTGATGATCTTCGTCATCATGCTGGGGATGGGCGCCTCGCTCACCCCGCGCGATTTCATCCTTGCGCTCAAACGCCCCTATGGCCTCGCCATCGGCGTGATCAGTCAATACGGCTTCATGCCCTTCATCGGCTTTTTGCTGATCACCCTCCTGCCCCTCCCCGAGGCCATCGCCATCGGCGTGCTGATAATGGCCTGTATGCCCGGCGGCACCACGTCGAACATCTTCACGTATTTTTCCAAGGGCAACCTGGCGCTTTCGGTCCTGATGACCGTCACCTCCACTGTTTTCGGCGTGGTGCTGATCCCGATTGTCCTGCTGATCTATGCCTCCGCCCTCGATCTCGAGATCCCGCGCGAGAACATCATTGCCACCCTTGTCCTGCTGCTGGTGCCCGTGGCTATCGGCATGGCGATGCGCAAGATCAACGCCAATGTGGGCGCGGTGACAGAGTTCATGGGCTCGGCGCTGGCGCTCTTCTTCATCCTCTTCATCCTGGTCTCCTGGGTGCCGCGCAACTGGCAGTTCCTGGTCACGACCACACCGGCCACCTATATCGCCGCCATCGGGCTTGGCCTCTTCGGGATCACTATCGGCTACGCCTTCGCCCGCGGATTGCGGTTGCATCCGCGAAACGCGCGCACCGTCGCGCTGGAAACGGGCATCCAGAACGGGCCGCTGGCCATCGCGATCGTGGCCTTCACCTTCTCGGGTGATCAGGCGCAAAGCTACATGGCCGTGCCCGCGCTCTATTCGCTCTTCATCGTGATCGTCTCGACGCTGGTGACGCTGGTCTTCCGCCGCGCCAACACAGCCGCCGAACAGAAGATGCCCGACAGCCTGCTCTGACGCAGTCACCATCTGTTAAGGTTAACGCGCCCGCCCTTTCATTTTGGCCCAAAAACTCCCGCCGGAGGCTCCTGTCCCCGGCCACGGGAACCATCCGCCTGCCGCGACGCCCGCCCGTCCCCTCAAACACGCCCCAGCTCATCCACCCGCCCGGTAACAATGTCACCGACATCCCTCGCCGACTCGGCCTAGGCCATCTCCATCAAGGAGACAGCCAATGACACAACACATAAAACGCGCTGCTGATACCTGGTCCCCGCTCTACTTTCTGGCGTCGGTGGGCGCCGGGGGGCTTTCCGTCAGCTTTTTCATGTACCTGATGTTCTGGGTGCCGCACCCCAACCAGCCCGTCCCGGTGTTCGAGGACATTATGGCGGCCCTGGCGGCAGGCAATTCCGCTCTCGGTTTTGCGGTGATCTTGGCGCTGGCCGGCATTGCGATCTTCGGGACGGCAAACCTGGCGCTGCTGGTCTGGAACCTGCGCCGCATGGGGCAGTTCACCGCGTCCGAGACCGGGCGCAATCTCGCATCCTCCAATGCCGAGACTCAGATGATGGTGCTGCCGCTGGCCCTGGCAATGTCCATCAACGGCGCCTTCATCCTCGGCCTGGTCTTTGTGCCCGGCCTGTGGGGCGTCGTCGAATACCTGTTCCCGCTGGCCCTGATGGCGTTTCTGGCCGTTGGTTACCTGGCCTTTCGGCAATTGGGCCGGTTTGTTGCGCGGGTCATGGCCTCCGGCGGGTTCGATTGTGCCAGGAACAATTCCTTCGCGCAGATGATGCCGGCCTTCGCCCTGGCAATGGTGGGTGTCGGCCTCGCCGCCCCGGCCGCGATGAGCGTTACAGCCGTGACCGCCGGAATATCGATCATCGCGTCGACGTTCTTTCTGGTGACATCCGCGGTGATTGCGCTGGTTGCCGTGATCCTCGGCCTGCGATCGATCTTCGAGAACGGCATCAACGCGGAGCAGGCGCCGACGCTCATGATGGTTGCACCGGTGACAACGGTTCTGGGCATCCTGATGCTGCGTCAGGCCCATGGCCTCCACGTGCAGTTCGATGTGCATGGCGGCGCCGGCGAGACAATGGTGTTCCTGACCCGTCTGCTGTCGCTGGAAGTTGTGTTTCTGGCGCTTGGTCTGACGATCCTGTCCGCAACGGGCTATGTCAGGCGGTTCTTGACCGGGCAACAGATCTCTCCCGGCAATTACGCGTTGATCTGTCCGGGCGTGGCCCTCTCGGTGCTCACGCATTTCTGGATCAACAAGGGCCTCGTTGCCGCCGGTTTGATCGCCAAGTTCGGTGTCGCCTACTGGACGCTGACGGCGACGGCTCTGGCGGTTCAAGCGGCGATGGTGGTCTTGATGCTTGTTCTGCACCGCCACCATTTCGGCCTCAGCCATCGCGGTCAGGCGACACCGGCCTAATCGCCTCACCCCCCCGGTGTCCCGGATATCCGGGACACGCGAGGCGGGCCGTTCAGCGCCTGAATTGGGGATACCGGCCCGTCTTAGCCCTTCTGGACCATGAGCCGCGCAGCCTTGCCTCGGGACGATGCCGTCAATTCCCGCATCGCGCCAAGCGCCTCAAGCGTCTGGCGGGATTCGTTCACCCGGCGGCGCCGCACATCCAGGATCAACGCGCCCTTGGCACTGACCCCATCGCGGAAATAGGTCTCGTACGTATCAACGGGATAATGGAACCCGCAGGAGATGAAGCTGACCGCCAGATCCACCTTTGTCTTGGGCAATGCCTTCTTTTGCGGGTTCACCAGCGTGATGTTGCGTGCCGTCACTCCGTTGGCGACCAGAAACGCCTTGGCCTTGTCGAGGTTGGAATAGGCCGATCCGGTTTCCTTGTACCCGAAATGGCGTTCCTCGCTTTCCTCCAGATCCACAAGCACGATACGTCCCGGAAAATCGCGCCAGTGAAACAAGTCATAGATCGCGTAGCCGCAGCCGATATCGGCGATGCTTTTGGGCTTCAGATCATCAATGGCCGGTTTGATCTCGTCATATTCGGCGCGGATCACACCGGCCGCGCGGCGCAGCAACTCATCCCGGCGGCTGCGCGCAAGGTCGCGGATCGGCTCTTCCCGGCCCGCCGCCCAGTGTTTCATGATGCCTTCGGGCCGGTCTTCATCGAAGATGATTTCCGATCGCTGCGCGATCAGATTCACAACATCGGCCTCGTCGAAAGCGGAAAAATCGAGGGCGCGGATCTCCTTGGCCTGGGAGGCCGCAACCATTTGCTCAGGGGTAATCATGGTGCCTGTTCCCGAAGTTTGTTTGCCACTGCTTCATTTTTTTAAGGGATACTAAGCCCGCGATGGCGGCCCAGGCAACGCGCAACTGCAAATCGCATCTCGGTGTGGCAGCAGGTGCAGCTTTGCGGTATCACTCTGCCCAAAAGGTCAAAGACCCAACATGGCGCGCAGTAAACCGGATTTCTCCAAGCTGAAACCCACGTCGAAACACGGGCAGGTCCTCGCCGTGTCGATGATGAAGGACGAAGCGCCGTTCCTCCTGGAATGGGTCGCCCATCACCTCGCCGTCGGCTTCACCGATATCCTCGTCTACACCAATGATTGCTCCGACGGCACCGACGACATGCTGCGCCGGTTGGAGGAGTTGGGCCTCGGCCATCACTGCGAAAACGTCATCCCCGAAGGCCAGAAACCGCAGCCCTCCGCCCTCAACCACGCCCAGGCCGAACCGATTGTGCGCGCCGCCGATTGGGTTCTGGTCTTCGACGCGGACGAATTCCTCTGCATCCGCCACCCCTCCGGCACCGTGGAAGGCATGCTCGACGATACCGTGGCCCAGGGCGCAAATGGCCTTGTCATCACCTGGCGTATCTTCGGGTCCGCGGGGGTTGTCGACTGGTCCCGCGATCCGGTGACCGAGCAATATACCCGCTCCGCCCCGCCGCTCTGGAACAAGGGCTGGGGGGTGAAGACGCTCTTCAAGTTCGACCACGAGTATTGGAAACTCGGCATCCACCGCCCGTCGATCAAGAACAAGTGGTTGGAGACGGACTTCCCCGACAGCGTCAAATGGCTCAACGGGTCCGGGCGGCCGATGGAGGAGTATTTCAAGTTCCGCGGCTGGCGCTCGATCCGGCGCACCATCGGCTATGATTGGTGCCAGATGAACCATTACGCGGTGAAATCGGTCGACAGCTACGCCGTGCGCAAATTCCGCGGCAACGTGAACAACAAGAAAGACAAGTATAACGCCGATTACTGGTCGCTTCAGGACCGCAACGAAGTCGAAGACCAGACCGCCCTGATCCACGCCGAAAAACGCGCCCGCATCATGGCCGAGCTGCTGAAAGACCCGGTTCTGAACAAACTGCACCACACCGCCCTCGACCGGGTGGAGGCGCGGCTCGACGAATACCGCCAGACCGATGCTTACGCGGAGCTCCGCGATGGCCTGATCGAGGCCGGCAAAGTCCCGATCACCAAGGTGGAGGCCAAGCCGCCCCAGGCCCGCGATCCCGCCAAGATCGCCGCTTTGATGAGCCGGGTGGAAAAGAAGGTGGCCGATCAGCCCAGGGAAGACCGCCGCAACGACAACGTGGCCGGATGGGCCGCCACCGACGGCGACCCTTACGTGCAGGGCACGATCGACACCGCCACCGAAATCGGCCTCGAATGGGTGCCCAACCACGAGATCGACCTGCCCGCCGACCCCCGCGTGTTTTCGCCCGAAAGCCTCGATGCCATCATCGCAGGCCGGTTCGAGCGTCGCCACGCCCGCAACATCGCGGGGTATCTGGAAGGCTGCCCCCGCGTGCTGGAAGTCGGGGCGGGCATCGGCTTCATCGCCATGCGGACGGTCAGGATCAGCACCGGCCTGATCTACATGGCCCAGGACAGCCGCGCGGCCCTCATCTCTTACGGAAAAGACCTCGCCAAACGCGCCGGTCTGGACGACAGCAGCCGCCTGAAATTCACCGATGGCCCGCTGGTCCTGCCCGGTGACGCGCCGGATCAGGCCGCGGGCCTGCAGGCCTATCTCTCTGATTTCAAACCCAACGCCCTGCGCATCGGGCGCGCCGCTGACCTGCCGAAAGAACGGCTCGCGGGCCTTGATCTCGGCAGCGTCGAACGGGTCGTCTTTCCCGTCATTTCCGACGATCAGGCCAGCCGGTATCGCACCGATTATGGCCCCGTTCTGGCCGACAAGGGGTTTGTCGAAGACGCCGACCGCGCGGCCTCGGGCTCCTTGCAATTCGACCGGCGCGAAATCTAGGCCGCGAGGGCTTGGCGGCACCGGCGGCCTCGGCTTAACGTGGCCACAACCAATGGGGCGAGCGTGGTGACCGATACTCCCGATACAGAAGACGGCCCGATCGAAGGGCACGGCGTGGTCCTGCGCGCCCGGAATGGCGACGTGATCCGCTATGATCCCACCGGTCTCGTCCTGCGCCTGTCGGATCGCGTGGTGGAGGACCTTGCCTTGCGGATGTCCGATGGCCCCTCGGCCCCCGCGCAACCCGCGCAAGTGGCCATTCAAGCCGACCCGCCCGAGGGCATCGACGCCTGGGATACCCGGCGCGAGGGGGATTGGCTGCGCTTCACCGCGCGCCTGCCCGGGGCGCAGGGCGTGCGCGGCTGTCGCCAGCATGTGGAGGGCGGCGATATCATCGCGGAGCCCGCGGGCCCGATCCTTGGCATTCTGGGTGTCGGCGGTGCCCGCGCGGCGCTGGCCAATCCCGGCCCCGCCGCGTTTCCGCAACACATCCTTGCGCCCGCCGATGATATCGGCGCGGTCGGCCATGCCGGGATCGAAACCGCGTCGGATCAGGATCGGTTCGAACATCTGCGGGAACTGACGCACGAGGCGCTTGTCGCCGAAACCGTCCTGCACTGGCGGATGGACGATCACGGGCCGCTGCCCGTCTTCATGGCCCGCGTGGAAACCGATGCCTCCCCCACGGCCGCCGATCTGGCCAGGGGCCACGCCGTCCAGAACCTCCTGATCGCCGCGAAGAACCTCAAATCCGCCGCCGCGCTGATCGGCAAACCGGCCAAGATCCTTGCCGTCACCCTCGATTTCGCGCTGGAGGATCATTCCGAAACCGCAATCGCCTATCGCGACGGGATGCTCGCCGTGATGGAGACGATCAGCCAGGGCCTCTGGTCCCTCGGCTTCGACCGCCCGCTCTTCGTGGCCCGGTTCGAATCCGGCCTGCCCGATATCGCCCCGCAACCCGCGCTCGATGGTCAATGGGAACTCGGCTGGTCCCATGGCGACCATCGCCTGATCCATTCCGCCCCCGCCTACATGTTCGAACTGGACCCGTATGATCGCCCGACGGATGTGGCCCGCCGTCAGCAGGCCGAAATGACGGCCAGCGCCATCGCCGAAGCCGCGACGTGGAAATGCCCCCTGCTCCATCTGGCGGAACTTGAGGGGAAGGTGCTCCGGGTGACGGCCCGCGCCAATGGCCCGCTCCGCCTCGATCCCGACGCGCCCCGCGGCACGGGCGACCATTTCGGGTTTCACCTGACCGGTTGCGAGAATGCGGCCCGCATCCAGCGGGTCGAGATTGCCGGGGATGATCCGCAGGCCATTCTGATCCACCTCTCCAAACTGCCCAAGGGCCCGGATCTGCGCCTCGCCTATGCAAGCGGCGGCGTCACCAATACCGGCGCGCTGCGGGATGATTGGGCCCTCGATAGCGCCACTGGCGTCACGTTGCACCGGTGGGCCCTGCCCGCCCATCTGCCAATCACGGCGGGCCGCGCCTGATGCTGGATCTCGACGCCGCCCTGCCCCCCGGCGCGCTGTGCGAGGCGCATCCCGATGCCGTCGCCGCGGCCCTCGGCGAGGCCTATTGGTGGCATGGCCGCGAAGACGCCATGGATACCGACCCCGCCACCGGCGCCATCACGCGGTGGACACCCCACGGTACTGGCCCCGCCGCCATCCCGACCGAACCCAACAAGGGCCTGGGTCAATCCGCTGAAATCGGCGGGCTTTTCGGCTTGCAATGTCGCGCGGGCACCCATTGCGGGATGGTCGCCGAAGGCGTCACAAAGGCGGCCCGCACCGCCACCATGGCGATCCGCTTCTACACGCCGCCGGGCGACGAGGCCCGCACGCTCCTGACATTGAACGCCGCAGAAGGCGGCAATTACCTGTTCCTCTCCGAGGCCGCCGAAACCCTGACCGTCAAGGACGACAACGATCTGATCGAGGTTGATCTGCCCTGCCCCGCCACGGAAACGCCCCGGCTCCTGATCGTGTCGCTTCATGGCGACCAGTTGGCCGTTTCGCTGGACGGGACGAGGCGCAAAGCCCAGGCCCGCGCGCCTGTCCTGACCGGCCCCGCAAGCCTCTTCATCGGCTGCCGCAACCACCGCCCGAAGCTGTTCAAAACCCTCGGCGCCGCGCTCATCCTCGATGTCTGGCTCTTTCCCGGCCGCGCGCTTCTGATGTCAGACGGGGCCGCGGATACGACCAGCCTCGCGGCCCTCGCCCGCCATCACCTCTGGGCGGAGGGCTGAGCATGGCCTTCACCCGCGACAGCCTCAAAGACGGCAATATCTGCGTGATCTGGGTCGATGACATGATCGACGTCTTCACCTGGCGCGAGACCTTCGGGCTGCGCATCCAGACCCCGAACCTCGACCGTCTCATGGCCGAAGGCACGCGGTTCACCAACGCCTATGCCACCGTCCCCCTTTGCGCGCCGTGCCGCGCCGAACTGGCCACCGGTATCTCGCCCTTCCGGTCCGGTCTCGTCGACCTCAACCGGTTCTGGCGCGACATCTATCCCCCTGAAAAGGCGTGGCAATACGACCTGCGCCGCGCGGGCTTCTACAATTTCACCACCGGCAAGGTGGACAGCAATTACAAGCCGATGCCCGAAGAGTATCGCCGCCTCCTGTTCCACGAAGAACCGATGGCCGAGGACAAGGGCCGCCGCAGCAAGGTCCACGCCTATCTCGACCGGGGGCCGGGCATCAAAGGCGTCAACCACCCCGATGATGACGGCAGCCAGGATGATCGCTTCTACGATTTCCACGTCGCCCAGAACGCCATCGATTTCCTCACCCGCGCCGATCCCGGCACCCGCACCCTGATCCAGCTCGGCTTCAAACACCCCCACTACAACCTCGTCGCGCCCGACCGCTTCTACGCCCAATACGACCCCGCCGATATCGTCTGGCCCTCCATCGCCGCGCCCGAGGATTACTTCGGGCCGCAACCCGGCTTCGCCGTCTACGAGGCCGCCTATATCGCCAATGGCGTCTGGACGCCGGAGAAGGCGGGCGACAATGCCTGGCGCGAGGTCGTCCGCGCCTATTTCGCCTGCATCTCCCATGTGGATCACGAGATCGGGCGTTTCATGGACGCCCTGCGCGCCTCTCCCCTCGCCGCCAACACAACCGTCATTTTCCTCAGCGACAACGGCTTCAACCTCGGCAACCACGACAGCTTCCACAAGATGAGCCAGTGGGATTCAGCCGCCCATATCCCCCTCGGAATCTGGCACGCGGATATGGAACCGGGGGAGGTCGACCTGCCCGTCTCCCTCCACAATATCCCGAAGACGATCATGGAGCTTGCGGGCCTGCCCCCGCGCCCCGACTGGACCTCCGGCCAATCCCTCCTGCCCCTGATGGATGACAGTTTCGGCAGCTATGACCGCACCAAATCCCCCATCACCTGCGTCTTCGGCACCCTGTCGGTGCGCCCCTCGGTCGAGGGGCTTAGCCAATACCGCTACTTCCGCTATCCCAACGGCGAAGAACACGTCTATGATCTTGTAGAAGATCCTGGCGAAACCACCAACCTCGCCGAC
Organism: uncultured Roseicyclus sp.; assembly: GCA_947491935.1. GTDB lineage: Bacteria > Pseudomonadota > Alphaproteobacteria > Rhodobacterales > Rhodobacteraceae > Gymnodinialimonas. The sequence goes on along the minus strand of CANLLF010000002.1, from coordinate 513,558 downwards.
ACCGCACCGCTCGACGAGCTGCGCGACGAGCTTGTGCGCGGCGCGCTCGATCTGGGCCTCGATCTGCGCGGCTTCGAAAACCCCGCCGAAGGCGTCAACGCGATGATGGCCGTGGACGGCTCCGTCGTGCTGGCCGGCGGCCGGGCCGACAATGATTACTGGGCCTACGGCGCGGATGCCGAGAAGATCAAGGAGGAGAAGGACGGCGGCACCGATACCCTGTGGTACATGGCGGGCCCCGACGATTACATCCTCCACTGCCCCGCCAATGTCGAGAAAATCCGGATCGCCACCGTCGTGTCCCGCAAGGAGGACGGCGCGGGCACAGGCCCCCAGACCGAGGGCAAACGCATCCGCATCGTGGCCCACCCCGACAGCCCGATCGAGTTCGAAACCTCCGAACGGGTGGAGGTCGACGTGACCGGCTCCACCGGCGATGACGTGATGATCGGCCCCAAACACGGATCGGCCACCTTTTATGGCGGCGCGGGCAACGACACGATGATCGCGCGCGCCAAACAGGCCAACCGCCGCCACGCCTTCTATGGTGAAGCGGGCAACGACACGCTTTATGGCGGCCCGGGGCGCGACACGCTCGACGGCGGCACCGGCGACGACGTGATCCACGGCCATACCGGCCGCAACAACATCTATGGCGGCCACGGCAACGACGTGATCAACGACGGCGAAGGCGCGTCCACCATCGATGCAGGCCCGGGCCGGAACGTGCTGGTTCTTGGCGAGGGCGACCACGTGGTCAGCACCGGATCCGGCGTGTCGGTGATCACCCCCGAACCCGGAGCCAAGATCTTCAAACCCGCCTATGGCGGCGTCACCGTGATCCACGGCTGGGACGCCGAGCAGGTCTATGACCTCAGCGCCTGGCCCGCCGCGCCGGTTGTGACCCGGACCGGAGACATTGTACGCCTGCGCTGCGGCCTCTCGATAGTCGAGATCAGGGGCGTTCCCAAAGGCACGGACATCACCGCGCAACTGGCGTAACCCGCCCAAACCGTAGGGTCGGACTTGTCCCGCCGTCCCGGCGGAGGACGCCCTCGTAGGACAGGTGCCCCCTTCCACCCGCCATTGCGCGCCAAGCCCTGCTCTCGTCGGGCCTCGGTTCGGCGATCCCGACAGGCGTTCCCTGGCACTTTATCCCAGCCAAGTCGCAGTAAGAAATGAACGGAGCACCCAGCTTCACCAAATCGCCGGGCCGTGGGGAGGCCCGCCGATAGCGGGGCGGCTCCGCCGCTGTTACCCCGCTGGGGGCACGCAAAAGACGGTAGCACAAAGCCGGTCCATCGCAGGGCCGCGGTGCGGCGATCCAACAGTCGCGCTCTGGCACTTTATCCCAGCCAAATCCCTCCACCACTCAATCGGAGCACCCAACGCAACCCAATCGCCGTGCCCGGGGGCGGCCCGGCGATGGACCGGCGGCCTGCGGCCTTGATTCCGGTCTGGGGAAACTTAGCAAGCGTCTGCTATCTTCGCTCTTGGGCTGAGTATCTTGCGCGCACTCCACAAACAGACGAGGAATAATTCAGAAGACGCACCCGTGTGACCCTCGTTTAACAGACATTCTAGGGAAAAGTAGGTTTTGGACTCTGGCTGGATAAAGGCACTTGAACTACCACCAAAAATTACTGGCGGCATATTTTTCGCGTCGATTGTCATTTGGTTTTTGGATGGCTCCGAATTTCTGAACCTTGACGATTTTGGTTCGTGGGCCGGGTCACTTCTTAGTGTCGTCGCAATTTTGTCAGGCTGCTTGTTCTTCACTTCACTATTCCATTTTCTTTGGGAGGCCAGTGGAGCTTCCCGCGTCCAATGGAAAGAAAGAGCAAGAAGGAAGAAGCTGAAGGCGGATTTTGTCAAAGATATCCCGTATTTGACGGATAAAGAGAGGATCATTCTTGGCTATCTAAGGCAAAAAAGCTAAAGCGGTTTACCGGAGCACAAGATGGCGGCCACGCGAGAACACTGCTCTCAAAGGGATATGTTCGGCTAATTGTAGTTCGCGGCCAGCCGGTAAGCTTTATGGATGTCCCGTTCGAAGTGGCAAGCTATGTCTGGGATGCTGTCGAAGAAAGGCCTGAACAGGCTCCGCACAAACCTGAATACTCCCAACGGTATCCGAAGATCGAAGTCCATCCTTGGCGGGAGCATACTGGTTTTTGAACCATTCGTTAGCTAACAGGATTTTATTCACGTCACTCGACGAGACTGAGACAAAGCACTCAATCCCCTAACAAACCCTTAACGCTACCCTCCTTTCTCAACAAAACCAATGCCTTAACCCTCTTGTGCAAGCTTGCACATCCCCACCCCATCACCCCTCTCCCCCAAAACCATCTGCCACACAGGCCGAAACAGTCGAAGACAGACCCCACCGAGGGCGGGAACACCCACCCCACCACCCAACGGCACAGGACCGGCATGCGGCTGCGCTGCGGGCTCAGCACCCTCGACATCCACAACGTCGTGGACCACATAGACACAGAGGCGCAGATCACCTGATCGCGATCCATCAAGCGATCCTTGAGAACCGGCATTCATGATCTGGAAATTGGCAATGGCAGGTGCGGGCAGGACGAGGCGGACATGAACAAATCCCTGACGCTCTACTTCGTCGTGGAGGATCATCTGCAAGGTCTCGGCGTCTATTTGGCCGCCACGATCCGCGAATACCTTGATCCCGCGACGAAGATCATCGGCTATTGTTCGGCCCACAAATACGACGATCTTCACCCCGGCCTCCTGACCGCCTTCGACCGAATGGGCTGTGAGGTGCGTACCTTCGACGCCATCGACAAATGGCGGGAGCCTTATCCACACGGCAACAAGATCCTCGCCTCGCTCGAGCCCCGTGACACCGACTATTCCGGCTTCATGGACACCGACATCCTGTTCATCGGCGAAAACGATCTGCAGCCTTTTTTGAAGCCCGACAAAGTGTCCGTTGTGCCCGCCACCTCGATGGGGTGGGCGGATCAGGCGATTTGGACAGACGTCTACGGGGCCTGCGATATGCCGGTGCCGGATGATCGCATGGCAATGCTACGCCGGAAGAAACCCAAGGTCCTGCCGTATTTCAATGCCGGCGTGATCTACTATCCTCAGCAGCACCGCAATGCGGCGGGCATGAATTTCCCCGAAGTGTGGAGGGAGACCGCCACCCGTGTCGATGCGGTGGATGCAGTGCCACGTAGACGCCCCTATCTTGATCAGCTTACGCTGCCGGTCGCGATCCGCCGGGCAGGACTCGATTGGAACGTGATGCCAGAGGGTCAGAATTTCTGCCTCGGCGGGCGGATGAAGTACCGGCCCCTGCCCGAACATGCCGATGTGCGCGCGCTGCATTATCGCTATTGGGCGTTCGCGGTGTATCTGAACCACCATCGGACCGCGCGCCAAGCCCTCTGGAAGCAGGCTGGCGCCGGACGAATCGAGCAGATGGAAAGCTCCGCCTGGCCACCGAACGAGGCTGGCGCCAATTAACTCTCCCATGCCCCAGATCGCGAAACGTTTTGCTATGGGAACCCGAATGATGGATAACGAATCTCAATGAGCGCGGGGCCAATCCCGCCGGACCCGAGCAGCAACAAAGGCCAGCCCATGGACCTCACCCGCCGCCCCGTCGCCTCCCTCTGGATCGGTGAGCGCCTGCAATATCTCAACCAGCTCTGCCTGAAATCGCATCTCACGCACGGCCACCCCGTGACGCTCTATTGCACCGACGACGTCCAGAACGCCCCCGACGGTGTGGTCGTCAAACCCGCGACCGATATCATGGAAATCCCCATGGATATCGTCGAGGCGACGTCGGCCAGTTTCCTCAGCAACGTCTTCCGCTACAAGATGATCCAGCAGACCGGTGCTGTCTGGATCGATTGCGACGCCTTCTGCCACGCGCCCTTCCCCGATGAATGGGAGCACATCTATGCCGGCCACGGCATGCGTGGGGCGCTGAATTGCGGCGTTGTCGGCATCCCGCAGCAAGGCGAGCTGATGGACCAGCTGCTCGACTATTACGACAACCTGCCCGACTATCCGCCCTGGTGGAACGACCGTCAGAAGCGCCGGATGGGACGGCAGGACGAGAAACTCCCCCACCCCGTCCGCATCTACAAGACCGAGCGCACCGCCTTTGGGCCCCAGGCCTTCACCCACTTCGCCCGCCAGACGGGTGATATAGACAAGGCCATGACATCGGACGTGCTCTACCCGGTGCCGTTCCAGCTCAACGACATCTTCTATGACCCCCACGGGCGGGTTGAAGGCTGGTTCACCGACGATACGGTCTCCGTCCACCTCTACACCAACGGCACCAAGCCCTGGTGGCGCAAGAACGCCCCGCTGGAAAACTCCTACGCCTGGCGCATGTGCCAGGAGGTCGGGATCACGCCCGAGGACGCGTTGGAGTAATGGACGCCGCCGCTCCCACGGATCTCGCGCTGGAGTTCGATCCGGATGTCCCGCTCAACTGGACGCCCGAATGGCACGATGATGTCACCCTGATCCCCTGGAGCGTTGAGGGCGACCGTGGCGCAAGGCGGGCGGCGGGGCTGTTTGACGCGCAGGGCGGCTTTCTTCCACAGGGCCATTGCTGGCGCTACCCGGCGGGCCCGATCACGATGGAACCGGTTCCTCCCGCCGCAACCGAAGCCCCGGAGCGCCTGCCGGGACGCTGGCTTTTCGGCGGGCTGTTCTATGGCCATTTCGGCCACTTTCTGTGTGAGACAACAGCGCGCCTCTGGGCGCTGGAGCATCTGGGCCCCATCGCCGGGATCGTGTTCTATCCCAAGCAGAAGCTCACCCATGAACGCCGCCAATACCGCCACCAGCTGCCGTTTTTTGCGGCCATGGGAGTATCCGAAGACAAGATCGAGATCCGTGTGCCGCAAAAGCCGGTGATCATCGACCAACTCGCCATCCCCGAACCCGGCTTCGGGATCGAGCGCATGATCGAGGGCCGCCCGGATTACCGCGCCTTCATGCAGGCCAATCTGGGCAAGGGCATTGAACCGCAAGGCGGCACGCACCTCTATGTGTCCCGCTCCCGCCTGCCCGCCAAACGCGGATCGGTCCTGCTTGAAACACTGATTGAAGAGCGGATGGAGACGGCGGGCTACACCATCTTCCATCCACAGGATCACGCCATCGACGCCCAGATCGCCGCCTACAAGGCCGCCACGCATATCGTCTCACTCGATGCGTCGTCCCTGCATCTGGCGGCGATGGTGGTGGATGCCGACACCAAGGTCGCCATCATCAATCGCGGGCCGTCCAATAACATTGAGGATTACGTGGCCCAATTCACCCGCTGGCAGGGTCGTGCGCCGACGCGGATCGAGGCCGTCACCGGTTTCTATTTCCCCGAAGGCCGTCGCGTGGTGAGGCGCGAAACCCACGCCGTGCTGGATTTCAAAACCATCGGCGCGGCGCTGGCCCGCGACGGATTTCTGCCCGCCAAAACGAGATGGACCGCCCCCACGGCCACCCAGATCAAAACCGCCGTGGCCGCGATGGCGAAACGCGTGGAAGAGCCGCTTATCCATCACAAGGTGGAGGCGTAGGGCATGGCCAAGCATCCGATATGCGCGCTGACCCATATCCGCCACGAACACGATTTCCTGCAAAAGTGGATCGACTATTACGCCCCCCTCGTTGGCGGGCGGGAGCATCTCTACATCGTCATCGACGGCGATGATTGGGAGCCCAAGGTCGACCTGACCGGCATCACGACCGAAGTCGTGCTCGACGCGCCGCGCCGTCGGATCAAGAATGACCGTTTCATGGCCAAGCTCATGTCGGGCCACGCGAATGCACTGCGCAAGCGCTACAATTTCGTGGTGCGGGGCGATGTGGACGAATACGTGGTGGTGGACCCTGCCTCCGGCATCGATTGGCCGGAGGCGTTGGAAGATCTCGGCGATGACGGATACATCTTCGCGCTGGGATGTGACGTGGTCCAGAGCCCCGCGGAGACCACCCCCGTGGACCGCACGCAGCCGTTCTTAGGCCAGCGGACGGCAGGCTACATCGCGGATCGCTACACCAAGCCGTTTGTCATCAGCCGATGGTCGAACTGGGCGGGCGGGGCGCACCGCCTGCTGAACCGGAACGTGAAAATCTCGGAGCATTTCGTTCTGTTTCACCTGGCCCTGTCCGACCAGACATTGGCGCGCGAACGGATGGAGGCACGGGGCGGCAGCGGGCAACATGCCAGCTTCGTCGGCCACCAGACCGACCGCCTCAACGCCATCGCCCATGAGGCGTTGGCCGCGCCGCTGGATTGGGCCGAGGCGCGCGCCATCGGGCTGGCCGAGTATCCCGTCGAACCCGAAGACGGCTCACCCGCCCGCCGCCCGCGCCCCTCCCGCGACCGGCGCAATCAAGATCAGGGCCTGCCCGTCACCATCCCCGCCCGGTTCCACGGGCTGGTGTAGGCGGATGGGCTTCACCGTCGCCACCATCGCGCGCGAACCCTGGCCGATCCTGAACCGGTTCCTGGCCTGGCATCTGGATCAGGGGGCGGACCGGATCATCCTCTATCTAGATGACCCCGACGATCCCGCGATCCCCAAGCTTCAGGGTGAGCCGCGCATCGATTTCCGGCGCTGCACGCCCGCGTTCTGGGCCGGCCATGGCCTGGCCCCGGATGCGCGGTTCACGCGCCGTCAGCGATGCGTTCTGTCGGAGGCCTATGGGGGCCTGAGCGAGGGCTGGCTCCTCGTGGTGGATGCCGATGAGCTGATGTGGCTGCGCGACTGTCCGATTGCGGACACGCTGGAGGCGCTGCCCGCCGAGGCCCTGTCGCTGCGTGTTCTGAGCGCCGAGGAAATCCTGTTGCCCGATGGCAGCCGCGCCTTCCGCACGCCCGTGGACCGCAAGATGGTCAACAAGATCTACCCCGAAGATGCGGACCTTCTGCGCATCCGCTTCGGCCTCACCTACCATCCCGAAGGCAAAAGCTTTCACCGCGCCGGGCAAGCGGGGCTGAACATGAAACTCCACTGGGCGCAGGATGTGGAGGGCAATCGCACCCCCGGCCCGACGTTGGGGGCCGCCGATCAAGCCTACCTTCTGCATTATGCCGCCCCCGATTACGAACGCTGGCGCGCCAAGGTCGGGTGGCGGGTGGGCTCCCACGGTTACGCGCAGCCGGTGAAGGAGCGGTTGCAGGAGATCGCCACCTCCGACGACCCCGAGCCCGCCTATCGGGCGCTCTACGACCGTCTGCATGCGCTCACGGCGGCGCAGGCCAAGGCGCTGGATGCGGCCGGTGGCCTGTTGCGCGATACGCCGCCCCTGCCGGAGGGCTGATCCATGGGGCCGCGCACGATCCTGACCATGATGAAGGACGAGGCGCCCTTCCTGCTGCACTGGATTGCCCATCACCGGCTAATCGGCTTCGATCAGGTCGTCGTGCTGACCAATGATTGCTCGGATGGGACCGACGCGATGCTGGACCGCTTGCAGGCGATGGGCGAGGTTCTCCACCACCCCAACCCGGTCAAACCGGGGGACAAGCCGCAGCCGATGGCCCTGCGGCGCGCAGGCAAGCTCGATGCGATCACGCAAAGCGACTGGCTGATCGCGATGGACGTGGATGAATATCTGCTGGTGAAGACGGGGCACGGCACCCTGACGGATCTGTTTGAGACTGCGCCGGAGGCAACCGGCTTCGCCCTGACTTGGCGCATGATGGGATCGAACGGCCTGCAGGCGTGGACGGACACGCCGGTGCCAGAGGCCTATACACGCGGCGCGCCGGACCTGTTTCGCAAGGGCTGGGGCGTCAAAACCCTGTTTCGCCCCTTTGACGGCATGAAGCTCGGCATTCATCGCCCGACCGTGCGCGGCAAGGACAAATCCGCCCTGCGCGCGATGCACTGGGTCAACGGTTCCGCCAAACCCATGACCAACGGGTTCAAGGACGGCATGTGGCGCTCCTCCCTGGCGACGCTCGGCTATGCCCATGCCGAGATCGCGCATTTCGCCACGCAATCGCAGGACGCGTTTCTGAAGCGCATCCTGCGTGGCAACGTGAACGCCAAACCCGACAAATATGATGCCCCCTATTTCGGGATGTTTGACCGGAACGAGACGGAACAGACGGGCCTCCTCCGCCATGCCGAGGCCACCGCGGCCCGGGTCCAGGACTATCTGGCAGATCCGGTACTGGCGGACCTGCACGCGCGCGCGGCGGCGTGGCACGCGGACGCGCTCAACCGCATCCGCACCGCGCCGGACTATCAGGACCGCATCGCAGCGCTCCAGCGCGCGGCTGCCATCCCGTTCGATCGGCTGGACGACGTCCTGTTTCCGCAACCCCTGGCGCCCGAAGGCAAGGCCGTCGTCGCGAAGATGAAGGCGCAGGGCCTGTCGGATCTTCAGATCGCCCGCCAGGTCGCGGCCTCCGTCAGCCGGCTTGACGCGCGGCGGGACGCGGCGGATGCGGCGGAATTGCTGGCCATGGGCGTGATCCCCGACCATGGCGATTGGGGCTGACCCCGACTAGCAGGCGCAGCCGTTCAGTTCGCCTTGCCGCCCGGCAGCACCGGCAATGGCAGGATCGGAACGCCGTCTTCGATCAGCGCCTTGGCCTCCTGCGGATTGGCTTCCCCGTGGATGATCTTTTCGGGCGCGTCGCCCACATGCATGGCGCGCGCCTCCCGGGCGAAGTTCCCGCCGACATAGGTAGAATTCTTCTCCACATGCTCCCGCATGGCGCGCAAGGCCTGTTCCGCCGGATGTCGCGGTTGCGACAGCGGGCGCGCCACCTTGGCCTCGTCCTTGGATGTGACACGCGGCGCCATCATCGCTTTGGTCACCTCACTCCCCCCGCAAATCGCGCAGGACACCAGGCCCCTGCCGGACAGCTCATCGAACGCGCTGGCCGATTGGAACCAGCTTTCGAACGCATGCCCGTCGGCGCATCTGAGGGAATATCGGATCATTCTGTCTCATGACCTAAGGTGTCACCGGGCGGCTTCAAGCAGGGCCTACCCAAGCCGGTCTACGGAAAAGGTACGCAGGATTTGCTTAAGCTCCGGTTCCTGAACGCGGGCCGCCGCCTTTTTCAGGCTCATCCATTTGCGCTTCCGCTGATCGGCCTCGGGGAACGTATCGTCCAGATGCTCCACCTTCACCGCAAAAACCGCAACGATCACCGGCAGGGACAGATCCTCGTCCAGCCATTTGTTGTAGGAAAACAGCCCGACGCAGGTCTCATAGACACGGCCCCGCGCCCCGGCCTCTTCCCACACCTCGTGGGCGGCGGCATCGGCGGGTGTCATCCCGTCAATCGGCCAGCCTTTCGGGATGATCCAGCGTCCGGAATCGCGCGACGACACCAGCAGGACCTCGATGGCCGCATCACCTTTCTTCTTGGACACACGAAACGGGATCGCACCGAATTGCGTGCGCGTTTCCCGCTTGAGCGCGCCCGCAATCCGCAACGGATATTGCCGGGTCGATGTTTTGGGGGGCGTGACTTTGCGCATCTTGACCATGGCGCATAGATGCCACGGCACGGCGCACCCGCGCAATCCGTAATCCCCCACGGCAGTTGACGCATGGGGGGCGGGCCATATCTCGTGGCGTGAAACGGAGCATGATCATGGACAGACGATTGTTTCTGGGCACCGCGATGGCCCTTTTGGCCAGCGGACCGGCCCGCGCGATGCAGCGCTTTACTTTCCCGTCCATTGATGGCGGCCAATACGACATGGCCGCCTGGGCCGGGCGCCCGGTCCTTGTCACCAACACCGCGTCGCTCTGCGGCTTCACCGGCCAGTATGACGGGCTGCAACGATTGCATGAGGCATACGCGGCGCGCGGCCTTGTGGTGTTGGCCGTGCCGTCCAACGACTTTGCGCAGGAGTTGGGAAGCGAGGCGGAGGTGGCAGAGTTCTGCGAAATGCACTTCGGCCTGACCCTGCCGATGACCACGATCCAAAGCGTGCGCGGGCCCCGGGCGCATCCATTCTACCGCTGGATGGCATCGGCGCACGGCTTCGTGCCGCAATGGAATTTCAACAAGGTCCTGTTGACGGGCGCGGGCCAGGTGGCCGGCACGTGGGGGTCGGGCCCCGAGCCCATGGGGCGGCGCATTCGCGGTGCGATCGAGGCGCAGCTATCCACGTGAGCCCACCGCTTTTCCTGGGCTCCGAGATCTATCGGGGCTCCAGCTATGGGCGCTGGCATCCACTGAGGGTGCCGCGTGTGTCGACCGTGATGGACCTTTCGCGCGCGATGGGCTGGTTGGGGCCGGATCAGTACCGCAATTCGCCCCGCGCCAAACCGGCCGCGCTCCATGTCTGGCACACGCCGGATTACATCTCGGCGCTGCAACGCGCCGAAGCCGAGCAGGCGGTGAGCGACGAGACACGCATTCGCCACGGCCTCGGCACCGTCTCAAATCCGATCTACCCCGAGATGTTTCGCCGCCCCGCCACCGCCGCGGGGGCATCACTTCTGTCCGGGGAACTGTTGAAGCAGGGCGGCGTGATCTACCATCCCGGCGGCGGCACCCATCATGGGATGCCCGACCGCGCGGGGGGCTTCTGCTACCTCAATGACCCCGTCCTTGCCATGCTCTCCCTGCGCCGCAACGGCGCGACACGCATCGCCTATGTCGATATCGACGCCCACCATTGCGACGGGGTGGAGGCGGGGTTTGCGGGCGATCCCGAGACTCTGCTGATTTCCGTGCACGAGGATCGGCGCTGGCCCTTCACCGGCGCGCTGGCCGATGACGGCGGCGGCAATTGCCTGAACGTTCCGGTGCCGCGTGGGTTCAACGACACCGAGATGGCGGCGATCCGCGACGAGTTGATCTTGCCCGCCCTCTCCGCCTTCCGGCCCGATGCGATTGTCGTGCAATGCGGCGCGGATGCGGTGACGGAGGATCCGCTCAGCCGGTTGGACCTCTCCAACAATGCCCATTGGGACATGCTGCGCGCGATCATCGGCCTGCACCCCCCGCGCCTTCTGGTCCTCGGCGGTGGCGGCTACAATCCGTGGTCCGTCGGGCGGCTCTGGACCGGGATATGGGCGATTCTGAACGGCCAGGACGTGCCGGATCGGGTGCCGCCCCAGGCCGAAGCCGTCCTGCGCGCGCTCACCTGGGCGAATGCGAGCGCGGGCCGGAACCCGCCGGACCATTGGTTCACCACGCTGCAAGACCACCCCCGCCACGGACCTGTGAGGCCGGACATCACGCGGGCCCTCGCCACATTGGCCAAACGCCCGGCCGCGCGGGGCCTCTGATAGGGCCAATCTCATCAAACGGCGAAATGTCTCCGATCAAAAGACTCGGGAATTGACATGCCCGAGTGTTTTAGTCAGGTTAGATCTGTCCATCGGAGTGAACAGCACCATGACCTACCAGGCCCGCATGACCGAACCAGACAGAACGCCCCCGCCCCTGCCCCGCGACCAACCGATCTATGACGCCCACAGGCTCATCGGACCGGACGGCACCGCGTTGATCGTTCTGGATGACAAAACCTACACCCTGCGCATCACCCGCGCGGGCAAGATGATCCTTACGAAGTAAACCGCGCAAAAGGCCAGGTATGAGCAAATCCGTTCCCAGCCCCTGTATCGACGTCTGCAAGTTCCGCCGGGGCGGTCATTGTATCGGCTGTTCGATGACAAAGACGCAGAAATCGATGTTCAAATCGCTCAAGAAGGCCGAGCATCAGAAGGCTTTCGTCGACATGCTTCTGGCGCAGCAGAACGTGATGGGAAAGTTCTCCCACTGGGCGCCGGCTTATGCGCGCAAATGCCTGAAGAAGGGCGCCAAGCCCCCCGTCAAGCTGAAATCCCTGAAAAAAGCGGGCTGAGCCTCAGCGCAGATGGGCGCGCAGCATCCAGGCGAATTTCTCGTGGGTCTGGCCGCGCGCGATGCACAGATCCTCGGTCAGGGTGTCGCCATGTTCGGCGGCCAGCGCACCGGCGGCGCCAAGGGTCGCGGCCAGGGTTTCCTGCGCAGTCTTCAGCGCCTCAATCATCCCCCGGTCGTCGGTATGGCCGTCATGTTCAACCACCTTGGAACGCGCCACCATGCCCGCCAGCATCCCCTCCGCATGGCCATCCAGCGCCTTGATCCGCTCGGCCAGATCGTCCTGGGCGACAAAGTGATCCTCGTAGATTTCCTGAAACAGCGCGTGCAGCGGGCCAAAGCCCATGCCCGTCACATTCCAATGGAAATTCTGCGCCATCATCGTGGTCACGGCGGTTTCGGCGACGGATTGGTTCAGGGCCTCGCAAATCGCGGTTTGCGCGTTCGGGCTCAGGTCGGCGGCAGGTTGCATCAAGTCTCTCTCCGGCATCTTGGTGAAATCGATGGCTGGCGGCCTGACGGCTGGCTGGCTCTCGCGTCCAATAAATAGACCCGAACGCCGCCTTGTCTAGACTCATTCTAAAAAGTTTTGCGCTCAGGCAGCCGACGGCCGTGCCTCTGCACCATCCGCGGCCAGAGCCTTGGCCAATGCGCGCACCAGGAACGCGATCTGACGCCTGGCATGGTGCGGCACGCGACGCGCCAGCAGGAACGTCAGGCTGTCATCGTCACCGCGATCCGCGGCGGCCAGTGCGGCCAAGAGCCAATCCTCGTCGAAACTGCGCGCGGGCTCGCCGGTTTGGTAGAGCTGCAGGCGGGGCAACCCATCCAACCCGCTGAACGCGCGCAGGAGGGCCGTCGCCACGGCTTCCGTCGCGCGGGTCCTGTCGGTGCTGAGCATCGCGCAGGCCCGGAACAGGTCCGTCCGCGCCATGGCCCGGCACCGCGCCCCAACCAACCGGATCATCGCAAGAGGTGCCATCCCATGCTCGCGGCGCGGGGCGGCGTCGTTGCGGGAGAGCGGCATCAAGGCGGATTGGGGCATCTGAACGGGCTAGTAACTGAGTGTTATTGTCAGGTAAGCAGAAAAAGCACGTTTGGCAAGGGGTTCCTGACCTCAGAACACGAAGAACCAGATGTTGTTGCTTGCCAGCTCCGCCAGCAACAGAACGGAGAACAGAGCCCGCCACGGCCAGTCCTGCACCCGGCGCCACAGCACCAGGGTCAGCGCCGCGCTGAGCCCCAGTTCCAGCGGGCCAATCCACCGCGCACCGTGGCGGCTATCCCAATAGCTGAGCGGGCTGTCGAAAACCCAATCGCTCAACGGCCAGAAATGCGGCCGCCCGTCGCCCGCATGCAGCGGAAAATCGAGCCCGATATGCAACAAGGCGGCGCCTGCAAAGCAGACAAGGATCCGCCACTTCCGCGACAGGGCGACGGCCAGCAAAGCGCCCCAGACGAAGATCGAGTTATCGACCGCAAAGACGCTCTGCCAGGTCTCGGAAAAGTAGAGCTGCCCGAACACGATCTGCGGATCGGTGCCCAGGATCAGAAGGTGCCACCCCACCATCAGATAAAGCGACAGGTCGGGGGCCAGCGCGCCGAGCAAGGCGGCGGTCATGGTCCCGGGTTGGGCCACCCGACCAAAGGCCGCGGCACCGAAAATCAGATGTGCGGGCGTGTTCAATGGGCGATTGCCCGCAAAGGGCGGATCACACGAATGCGAATTCGATCGTGAAGGCGTGTTGGCCCGCGTAATCCGTGTGCACGTAAACGAAAAGCTGCCCGTTCACAGTCTGAAAGCGGACGTCCTGATAGGTGCCGTTGGTATGGGTCGTACTGAAGAAGACGGGGCCGTAAAGGATGCGCACGCGGGCCTGCTGCCCGGGGCGAACATCGAGGCGGAAGCATTGCGAGCTGTGCGGGTTGGCGTAGCCCTGCACCTGATGCGCATAGGCGCCACGGGGGAACTGCACCACCTGGCACCCATGGCCGGTGGCGGCGGCAGGCAGGGCGGTCAATGTGCTGAGCGCAAGGGCGGCGGCGACAAAAAGGGATCGAAACATGGGGGACCTCGTGGAATGCAACGTCTGTTTGAATGCCGAAAGCCTAGCCGCGTTTCGGCAATTCCCCAAAGACATTCGCATCGGCGGCCACAGGCACGAAAAAGCCCCCGCCGGTTGCAGCGGGGGCGTTCGTCATGTCGGATTGTGCCGAAGCGTCAGTCGATCTTCGGCAGCAGCGTGTCGAGCGAGGCCTTCGCGTCGCCATAGAACATCCGCGTGTTATCCTTGAAGAACAGCGGGTTCTCGATGCCGGAATACCCCGTGCCCTGCCCGCGCTTGCTCACGAAAACCTGCTTGGCTTTCCACACTTCCAGAACCGGCATTCCCGCGATGGGGCTGTTCGGATCGTCCTGGGCGGCGGGGTTCACGATGTCGTTGGAGCCGATGACGATGGCCACATCCGTATCCGGGAAGTCGTCGTTGATCTCGTCCATCTCCAGCACGATGTCGTACGGTACCTTGGCCTCGGCCAGCAGCACGTTCATGTGCCCCGGCAAGCGGCCCGCCACGGGGTGGATCGCGAAGCGCACCTCCTTGCCCTGCGCGCGCAGCTTGCGGGTCAGCTCAGCCACGTTTTGCTGTGCCTGGGCCACGGCCATGCCGTAACCCGGCACGATCACCACGCTGTCGGCCTCGTTCAGCGCCGTTGCCACACCGTCAGCGTCAATGGCCACCTGCTCACCTTCCACGGCCATCTGCTCACCCGCCGGGCCGCCGAAGCCACCCAGAATGACCGAGACAAAGGACCGGTTCATCGCCTTACACATGATGTAGCTCAGGATCGCACCGGAGGAGCCCACCAAAGCGCCCACAACGATCAACAGATCATTGCCAAGCGAGAAGCCGATCGCGGCGGCGGCCCACCCGGAATAGGAGTTCAGCATCGAGACAACCACGGGCATGTCCGCCCCGCCAATCCCCATGATCAGGTGATAGCCGATGAACAACGCCAGCAGCGTCAGCAGGACCAGCGTCCAGCCGCCCGCCCCGCTCAGATACATGATCAGCAAGATCACCGACAAGGCCGCCGCGCCCGCGTTCAGAATGTGACCGCCGGGCAGTTTCTTCGCTGCCGTGTCGATCTTGAAGGGTAGCATCGACGAATTGCCGGACAGCTTGCCATAGGCCACAACCGACCCGGTGAAGGTCACCGCCCCGATCCAGATCCCCAGCGCCAGCTCAACCCGCAGGATGCCGACCTCGACAGCGGTTTTCTTGGCCAGAAGTTCGCCAAAACTCGCCAGCGAACCGGAAAGGGCATAGGCCGCATCGCTCAGCGGGCCTTCGGGCTGCGGATAGGGCAAGCCCGCATCGGTGAAGATCTGCGCCACACGCACCAGTTCGATATGGGCGTTGAAGCCCACGAACACGGCAGCCAGACCCACAAGCGAGTGCATGATCGCCACAAGCTCGGGCATCTGCGTCATCTGCACGCGCGTGGCCAACTGATAGCCCACCGCGGCGCCCCCCGCGATCAGGACAAGCGACATGATCCAAAGGCCGGCACCCGGCCCGATGATCGTCGCGATCACCGCAATGGCCATACCCGCAATGCCGTACCAGACGGCGCGTTTGGCGCTTTCCTGCCCCGAAAGGCCCCCCAGCGAAAGGATGAAGAGAACTGCCGCAACCGCGTAGGCTGCAATGGTGAATCCGAAATCCATTATCCCAGCCTCCCCTTACGATTTCTGGAACATGGCGAGCATCCGCCGTGTCACAAGGAAGCCGCCGAAGATATTGACGGAGGCCATGAAGATGCCAAGCGCGGCAAGGATCGTGATGATCACCGAGCTTGACCCGATCTGGATCAGAGCACCCAGGATAATGATCGAGGAGATCGCATTGGTCACCGCCATCAGCGGGGTGTGGAGCGAATGCGCCACGTTCCAGATCACCTGGAAGCCGATGAAGACCGACAGGATGAACACGATGAAATGCTGCATGAAGCTTGCCGGCGCGATCAGCCCCACCGCCAGAACCAGGACGGCGCCGATACCAATCAGCGTGACCTGGTTCTTGGTTTGCTGCTTGAAGGCCGCCACTTCGTTGGCGCGCTTTTCCTCGGCCGTCAACTCGCGCGGCTTCTCCTTCTTGGGCGCGGCCGCGATGGCGGCCACCTTGGGCGGCGGCGGCGGGAAGGTGATTTCCTCGGCATAGACTGCCGTCGCACCCCGGATCACGTCGTCGTCCATATTATGGTTGACGGTGCCGTCCTTCTCGGGCGTCAGGTCGGTCATCATGTGGCGGATATTATTGCCATATAGCGCCGAGCTTTGGGCCGCCATCCGGCTGGGGAAATCCGTGTAGCCGATGATCGTGACACCATTGTCGGTCACGATCTTCTCGTCCTTGACGGTCAGTTTGCAATTCCCGCCCCGCTCGGCGGCGAGGTCCACGATCACCGAACCGGGCTTCATCGAGGCAACCATGTCCTCGGTCCACAATTCCGGCGCGTCGCGGCCCGGGATCAGCGCCGTGGTGATCACGATGTCCATCTCCGGCGCAAGCTCGCGGAACTTGGCAAGCTGCGCGGCGGCGAATTCGGGGCTGGAGACGGAGGCATAGCCGCCCGTGGCCGACCCGTCCTGCTGCTCCTCCTCGAAATCGAGGAACACGAATTCCGCCCCCATGCTCTCGACCTGCTCGGCCACTTCGGGCCGCACGTCGAAGGCGTAGGTGATCGCGCCGAGCGACGTCGACGTGCCGATCGCGGCAAGGCCCGCCACACCGGCACCGACCACAAGAACCTTGGCAGGCGGCACCTTGCCCGCCGCCGTCACCTGGCCGGTGAAGAAGCGGCCGAAATTATTGCCCGCCTCGATCACCGCGCGGTAGCCCGCGATATTGGCCATGGAGCTGAGCGCATCCATCTTCTGCGCCCGTGAAATGCGCGGTACCATATCCATCGCGATCACATTCGCGCCCTTGGCGCGCGCCGCTTCCATCAGCTTCTCGTTCTGGCCGGGATAGAAGAACGAGATCAGCAACTGGCCCTGGCGCAGCTTCTTGGTTTCCGCACTGGTGGGTGGCCTGACCTTGGCCACGATATCGGCCGCCTTCCACAGGGCCGCCGCGGTCTTCACAACCTCGACGCCCGCCGCCTTGTAGGCCGCATCGGTAAAGCCCGCCGCCGCGCCCGCACCGGTCTCGATCAGGCAGTCATATCCGAGTTTTTGCAGCTGCGTCGCGGAATCCGGCGTCATCGCCACCCGCGCTTCACCCGCCTCTAGTTCCTTTGGAGCTCCGATTTTCACCGCGTGTCCCCCATTGTCCAAGGTCGCATCAATGCCCCTTAGCAAGCACGACACCGGGCCACAACGGGATTGCGCGTATTATTGTTTCGTGCGCGGCGGCATAGCGGCGCAGTTTCTTGCGCGGTTGCAGCGCGCGGTGGGCGCGATAGGCTGCAGCATCGGCAAGGGAGAGCACCATGGAGCATCAAGGGCGCCACGCGTTGGTCACCGGCGGCGGAACGGGCATTGGCTTGGGCATCGCGATGGGATTGGCCGAGGCCGGGGCCGAGGTGACGATCACCGGCCGCACCCTGGCCCGGCTGGAGGAGGTGGCGGGCACGCATCCGCGCCTGCATCCGCTGGCGATGGACGTGACCGATGCCGACAGCGTGCAGGGCGGCATCGCCAAGGCCGTCCGGGCCCACGGACCCATCGCGATCTGCGTCGCAAATGCGGGCATCGCCGAGCCCGCCGCGTTCCGCAAGGAAACGCCCGAGCATTGGCGCGCCACGATGGCCACCAATCTCGACGGTGTGTTCCTCACCTTCCAGGCCGCCATGGCCACGCTGGAGCGCGAGGATTGGGGCCGCATGATCGCGATATCCTCCATCGCCGGGCTGCGCGGCCTGAAAGGCGCGATCGCCTATACCGCCTCCAAACACGGGGTGATCGGCCTGATCCGCGGACTCTCCGAGGAATATCTGGGCGGCGCGATGACGTTCAACGCAATCTGCCCGGGCTATGTCGACACGCCGATCGTGGATCGCAACGCCGCCGCCATCGCCGCCCATCAAGGCGTGTCGGTGGACGAGGCGCGCGGCTACCTCGCCCGCGGCAACCGCCACAAACGCCTGCTCGACACCGGGGAAATCACCGCCACCGCGCTGTGGCTGTGCAGCGATGCGGCGCGCAGCGTGAATGGCCAGGCCATCCAGATCGCCGGCGGCCATGTAACCTGACGCCTTGAATTTGCGTGCAAAACCGGGCGGTGATCCGGGGCAGGCCGGTTCGGTATACAATTGCACTCTGGCAACCCATTAAAATCATTGGATTTTTCTGTTTACATGACAGAAATCCACGCTATCTATCACCCAAACGCCCTTTCGGACCGCTCCACTCCATGCCCTTGCAAGATCATCCGCTCCGCTACCAGCTGGCCAATGAGCTTCACGCGCGGCCCTTCCCGTCGCTCGCATGCCCGGGCCAGGCGGTCTATCTGGCCATCAAGCAACCCAAAGAGGCCGCCAAGCGGGATCGGGGGCTGGACCGGGCGCATCTTCTGGCGCTGCTGGATCGGTTCGGCGCGCAGCATCCCGGCCCCGATGCCACCCATTACTTCGCGCAGCTTGGGCGGTTTCACCTGAAATGGGAAAGCCACACGGAATTCGTGACCTACACGGCGTTTCAGGAAAACAGCGCCGATCGGCCCTTTGATCCCTCCGCCTGGGATGTGTTTCCCGACGATTGGTTGGAGGCCGCGCCGGGCGTCCGCATCACCTCCGCCCATATCCGATACGCGCCCGAACCCGCCAAGGACGCCACGATCACCGAGCAACTCTCCGATTGGTTCGTGCCCGAAAGCCTCGCCGTGTCGCGCGTGCTCGACGGCACCGCGATCATCGCGGGCGATTTCCGCATCGACAGCCAGGGCCACATGCGCTTTGCCGTGTTCACCAAGCCCGATACGGGCGACAGGCGCATTGGCCGGATCGTGCAGCGGATTTGCGAGATCGAGACATACAAGGCCATGTCGATGCTGGGTCTGCCCCGGGCGCGGGAGATCTCGGCCCATATGGGTGTGATCGACGAAAGCCTGTCGGGGCTGGTGAAGGACCTGACGGGCGATCTGCGCAAACCCGACGAGACGTTGAAAGACCTTCTGACGGCCGCCGCCGAATTGGAGAAGCTGCAAGCCGACAGCGCCTTCCGCTTCGGCGCGACCGGCGCCTATGAGGCGCTGGTGAACCAGCGCATCGAGGTGTTGCGCGAGGAGCGGTTTCTGGGCCGCCAGACCTTCGCGGAGTTCATGATGCGCCGCTTCGATCCCGCGATGCGCACGATCAAGGCCACCGAACGGCGGCTCGTCTCGATGACGGACAGGGCGATCCGCGCCGGGGACCTTTTGCGGACGCGGGTGGATGTCGACCGGTCGGCACAGAACCAGCAATTGCTGGAATCGATGGACAAGCGTTCGGACCTGCAGCTTCGCCTGCAAAAAACGGTCGAGGGCTTGTCGATTGTCGCGATCAGCTATTACGCCGTGAACCTCGTGGTCTACCTGATCCGCCCGTTAAGCCAGCCGCTCGGCATGGATCAGACGCTGCTGACGGCTCTCGCGGTCCTGCCGACGGTGGTGGTGGTCTGGATGATCGTGCGCTCCATCCGCCGCTCCATCGAGAAATAGGCCCGGCCTCAGCCCGCCCCCAGCGCGCGGCGCAGGATCTTGCCCGTCGCCGTCATCGGAAGGGTTTCGGCGTAGACGATCTTGCGCGGCACCACATGGGCGGAGACCTTGTCGCGGACCAGCGCCTTCAACGCCGTCTCCAATCCCTCCGTCCCGATCCCCGCGCGCACCACCACATGGGCCACGACAATCTCCGTGCGAACCGGGTCCGGTTCTCCCACCACCGCCGCCATCACGACATCGGGGTGGCTGGCCAGCGCCTGTTCGATTTCCACCGGGCCGATGCGATACCCGGCGGAGGTAATGACATCGTCGTCGCGGGCGTGGAACACCAGTTGCCCGTCCCCACGCATCATCGCCAGATCGCCGGTTCTGAGCCACCCGTTCACAACCTTCTTTTCTGTGGCTTCGGGCTTGTTCCAGTACCGCAGCATCATGACCGGATCGGGCGAGGCCACGCAGATCTCCCCCACCTCCCCGGCGGCAACCGGGCGGTCCTCCGCCCCCAAAACAGCCACCTCATGGCCCGGCACCGGAAGGCCCATCGCACCCGGCACTCGCGCCATCACGCCGTCACAGGCCGCGACCACCAGATTGGCCTCCGTCTGGCCGTAGAATTCATTGATAGGGCAGCCAAGCGCGCCGCGGCTCCACTCCAGCAGGTCGCCGCCCAACGCTTCGCCGCCCGACCCGATGGCGCGCAAGCGCAATCCCGTCGGCGCCGCCGCCTGTCGCATCAGCCGCAGGGCGGTCGGCGGCAGGAACGCGTTGCTCACCCCCTCCCGCACCATCAGGTCGTAAGCCGCATCTGGTTCGAACTTGGCAAACCGGTGCGACACCAGCGGCACGCCGTAGAACAGGCATGGCATGGCCATATCCATCAGCCCGCCGATCCAGGCCCAATCCGCGGGCGTCCATCCCACATCGCCGACTTGCGGAAACCCACCCTGCGACAGCTCCATGCAGGGCAAGTGGCCGTAAAGGAACCGATGGGCGTGCAACACCCCCTTGGGATGCCCCGTCGTGCCGGAGGTGTAGATCATCACCGCCGGATCGTCGGCCTTCGTTGCGGCCATGGGGGCCGCCCCGCTCGCCATCGCCTCCTCCAGCGACAGGACCGGTGTGCGCGGCGATCCTGTCGCCAGCACAATGCGCAACTCGGGCAGATCGGGCCGGAGCGACAGGACAAGATCCAGCACGGCCGCATCCGCCACAATCGCCCGCGCCCCGGAATCGGCCAGCCGGTAGCGCAGGGCATCCTCGCCAAACAGCGTGAAGAGCGGCAGCGCAATGGCCCCCAGCTTCATCGCCGCGAAATGCGCGACAAGCACGCGCGGGTTCTGCGCCATGAAGATCGCAACCCGGTCGCCCCGCCCCACGCCATTGGCGGCCAACGTCGAGGCCAAGGCATCGGACGCGGATTTGAGTTGACCATAGGTCCAGTCCTCGCGCCGCTCCCCCAGATGACGCACCGCCACGCGGCCCGGCTCCGACCGCGCCCACCGGTCACAACACACATCGGCGATGTTCGATTGCTGCGGAATGTCCCACGCAAACGCCGCCCGCATCTCGGGCCAGGGCCCAAGCGCGGGGATCAGCCGATCATTCGGCAATCACGGTCACCGTGGGAAGCGAGGTGAGATCAAGACCAAGCGCCTGGAATGCCGCAAAGGACAGGCGCGATCCCGATCCGCGTTCGCCGCCCGACGGGCGCGCCACCACCTCAACCGTGGTGCCGTTGGGCGCCACCACCGTCGCCGCCCGCTCCCGATCCACAAGGGGCGTTTCGATCCAGAGGCCGGGAACCGTCGCATCCCCGAGGCTCGCCACCGTGAAGCCCCGCACATTGTCGCCGCTGGCGGTATTCCCCTCGGCCACCGCGGCGGCGCGCGTACCTGAATCCTCAGGTGCAATGTCCTCTGCCGCCGCCTCGCCGACCACGGCATCGGTCACAACCGTCGCGGCCGCCTCATCCGGCCGGTCACGGCCAAACCCGCTGCCGGGGCCGTCCCCCGCGAACAAGCCACCCAATCCGCCAGTGCCGCATCCCGCCAGGGCCAGCACCGCCAATACCGCAATTGCCCGCGTCATGATCGCTCCTCAAATCACGTGGTCTGGGCAGGTTAGGCCCGCACCAGAGCGTGATCAACCGTCCCCTTGTGCGCCCCCTGCCCCGCGCCTACTCTCCGCCCATGGAACACGTTTCGTCCGGGGCCGCCCCCCTTATCGACCCCTTCGCACGCGCGATCACCTATCTCCGGGTCTCCGTCACCGACCGGTGCGATTTCCGCTGCGTCTATTGCATGTCCGAGAACATGCAGTTCCTTCCCAAGAAGGAGCTTCTGACACTCGAAGAGCTCGACAGGATGTGCACCACCTTCATCGGCCTGGGCGTGCGCAAGCTGCGCATCACCGGCGGTGAGCCCCTTGTGCGCCGCGATATCATGACCTTCTTCCAGGGTATGAAACGGCACCTCGACGCCGGTGTTCTGGATGAACTCACCCTGACCACCAATGGCAGCCAGCTGTCGCGCTTTGCCGAGCCCCTGGTGGCCGCCGGCGTGAGGCGGATCAACATCTCGCTCGATACGCTGGATGAGGCGAAGTTCGCCCAGATCACGCGCTGGGGCCGCCTCAAGCAGGTGATGGACGGCATCGACGCCGCCCAGGCCGCCGGTCTACGCGTCAAGATCAATGCGGTGGCCCTGAAGGGGTTCAACGAGGACGAGCTGTTCACGCTGCAGGATTGGTGCGCCAGCCGCGACATGGACCTCACCTTCATCGAGGTCATGCCGATGGGCGATCTCGGCAATGAAGACCGGATTGACCAATACTGGTCCCTCAAGGATCTCCGCGCCCGGCTGGCCGACCGCTTCACGCTGACCGACCTGCCGCTGCGCACCGGCGGCCCGGCCCGCTACGTCGAGTTGGAGGAGACCGGCCAGAAGATCGGCTTCATCACGCCGCTCACCCACAATTTCTGCGAAAGCTGCAACCGCGTGCGGCTGACCTGCACCGGCCAACTCTACATGTGCCTGGGCCAGGAAGACATGGCCGACCTCCGCGCCCCGCTGCGCGCCTCCGAGGGCAACACCGTGCTGGAAGACGCGATCCGCAAGGCGATTTCCCTCAAGCCCAAGGGCCACGATTTCGACTATTCCCGGCAGGCGGTCGACGGGCAGATGTCCCGGCATATGAGCCATACGGGGGGGTGATGTCGCAGGCCCCGGCGAGATGCTGGGAAACAAGGTCCGGTGGATCGCCAAGGCCAGATGATGGGCCACTTCACGAAGTCGGACTTACCGCCTCAATCCCCGTACGCACCGCGATGACGAAGCTCTCCAGGGCGGCCGGATGCGCCGCCAGATGCCGACGCATGTGGCGGGACAATTCAAGCTGTACGCCCTCGCCCGTCTTCGTGCGATTGCAGATGTTGGTCTCGTGCAGGCCCGGCAGACGCTTGTTACGCTCCGCCCCATAGCCCGCCTTCCGCAAAGCTGCTGAAATCGCATCGCCCGCCTCGCGCGCGCGGCCGCCGATCCAGACGCTGTCCGTCCCGTCATCCCGGCGCCCGTGGATCGCCACGGCAAGCGAGGATTGGCCCACGATCTCCAATGCACGCGGCTCGTCAAACCTGTGCGATGTGATGTGAAAATCGCCGAACGCCCCTGCCCTCAATGCCTCGAACGCGTAGAAGGACAGATCGTCGCCCGCGATCGCCTCCGCAATCTCCGCCGTTTCCGGTTCGATCGAGCCGCCATGGGGCGCGAGAATCACGACAGGGCCACCACGATCCTTGCTCCGGATGCGGTATTCAACGCCCTCCACATTCTCGGCGGACATCTCCGCAAAACTTCCATATCGGTCGACCATCGGTCCTCCGCCCCCTCAGGCACGCGGTTTCCTCCGCCCCCTCAGGCACGCGGTTTCCTCCGCCCCGCGCGATCACACGTTCAACTTGCGCACCTCTTTGGAGATGCGCCCGTCCGTCTTTCGCAGGAACACGATCTCACCGAAATTGATATTGACCCAATCCTCGCCGTCGTCCGTCAGGGGCTCGGACGCGAAAATCGCCGACGTCGCCTCACTCTCGGGGCAGGTATCGACCTGATAGGATTTGGCATGGGCCTCGTAATTCTTGCCCAGCAGCAGATACATCGGCTCAAGTAGCATCGAGAGCGACATATCGCCCTCGCCCTCCGCGTTCGGCCGCAGATCCTTCCAGTCGCCGCTGACATCGGTCTCCCCGGCCCTGTCGCAACCGTAATTGACACCGACGATCCGGTCCGGCGCCACAAGGGCGATCTTCAGCTTGGTCAGCGCCGCGAGGTCCAGCTTGCGCATCGCGTCGCGGATCACTTCCAGCAGCCGCTCGAACCCGGTCTGGACATCGTCGTCGCCGTCCCCTTCCAGAAGCGAGAGCAGCAGGACATACAGGAATTCCGTATCGGTCGTGCCGCGCATTTGTTTAAGATATTTGTCCTTGCAGTGGGGCAACAGCTCCCTTTGCAACCGCCGCCAATTCGGCAGGCCGCCATTGTGGGCGATGATCCATGGTGTCCCTTCGTAAGCGAAGGGATGGCAGTTTTCGTCGGCCTGAACCACGCTCGCATCATAGCCCGACGCCCGGACATGGGCGAGCAACGTGCTGGCACCAAGGCTCGGGATGATCCCGCTGGCATTGTCGTCATAGAAGGCCGCTTTCGGGCGATGGTAGAGCAGCGGCTCGTCCGGCTTACGAAGATGGTCGCCCCAGATGCCGAAGCCCCAGCCGGCCAATTGCAGATTCGGATGAAGCTCGGGGTCTAGGCTTTGGTTGATAAGACTGTTCTCGGGTTCGAGAAGCAGACTTTCGACCGGGATTTCCGGTCCGATATAGGCAAGGACTCTGCACATTGGTTCACATCCCGGACATGTCGGGACGCGGTGCAGGCGTGCACCATCCGCGTCCGAGCCTCAAACGACCGGAGGGGTCCCCGGCACACGGCGTTCGCAACTCAACGCCTGACCCGGCGCGTGGGTTCCGTGCGGTCAAGCCACAGGGGGATCAGGGCGCAGCGCCTGCCCTCGCACGCTAGACCCGGCCCAGATAATAAGACGCCCGAGAAAGGTTAAGACGGAACGTTTCTTGTCATGAAACCAAGGACTTAACCCTTATGTGCAACCTTGCACGGCCCGCTCTTACGCCGCCGGCATCCGCCGCTCCACGATCTCCGCCCACCACGAGCATCCCGCCGGGATCGCCTCGTCGTTGAAGTTGTATTTCGGGTGGTGCACCATCGCCGTGTCGCCGTTGCCCACCAGGATATACGCCCCCGGCCGCGCGTTCAGCATGAAGGCGAAATCCTCACCCCCCATGACCAGCGGCGCGTCCATGCAATCGCCGGACACCTGCTTGGCGACCTCGGCGGCGAACTCCGTCTGCTCCTCGGAATTCACCATCACGGGATAACCCTTGATATAGTTCACCTCCGCCCGTCCTCCGAACGTGGCGGCAATCCCCTCGCAGATCTCGGGCACCCGTTTGGCGGCGAGATCGCGGTTTTCCTCGGCCATGGTCCGCACGGTGCCGCGCATCGTGACCGTTTCGGGGATGACGTTGAAGGCTTTCGACTCCGTCTCGAACGACGTGACGGACACGACGATCTGGCTGACCGGATCGGCATTGCGCGACGCGATCGTCTGCAGCGCGGTCACGGCATGGGCCGCCATGACGGTCGTATCGACGGTTTCCTGCGGTTTGGCCGCGTGGCCGCCGAGGCCCTTGAACGTCACCTCGAACGTGTCCGTGGCGGCGAAGAACGCGCCCGAGCGGATGGCGAAACTGCCCACGGGGCGGCCCGGCCAATTATGCATCCCATAGACCTCGTCGATCCCGAATTGCTCCATCATGCCGTCATCGACCATTTGCTTGCCGCCGCCGCCGCCTTCTTCCGCCGGCTGGAAAATGACCGCGACGGTGCCGTCGAAATTGCGTGTCTCGGCGAGGTATTTCGCGGCCCCCAGAAGCATCGCCGTGTGCCCGTCATGGCCGCAGGCATGCATCGCGCCGGGTGTCTTGGAGGCATAGTCGAGCCCCGTATCCTCGAAGATCGGCAGCGCGTCCATATCGGCCCGCAGGCCGATGGTCTTGCCTGATGTGTCGGTCTTGCCCTTGATGATGCCGACCACCCCGGTGCGGCCGATGCCTGTCACGATATCGTCGCAACCGAACGCCTTGAGCTTCTCGGCCACCAGGGCCGAGGTGCGGTGCGTTTCAAACAGGATCTCGGGGTTTTCGTGAATATCCCGCCGCCATTCCGTGATTTCCGGCAACAGTTCGGCAAAGCGATTTTTGACTGGCATGGTTCTTTCCCCCGATTTGGCGTGTCGCGCGCGAAGGTGCCACTGCGCACCGACACCTTCAAGCGGTTATAGGTTGGGTCCGGGGCGCAAGCGGGATCCGTCCGTAAACCGCGCCATGGTGAACCGGCTCAGATCGTGGCCGGTGGATTGCCCCCGCACCATGTCGCACAGGATGCGCCCGAAGGCCGGGCCAATGCCAAACCCATGCCCACACATCCCGGTCGCGACGATCAGGCCCGGCAGGGCCGCCACATGGTCCACAACTGGCACCACGTCGGGCAGAACATCGATCATCCCGGCCCAGGCCGTCTGCACCGGAACCGCACCCACCTGCGGGTAGAGCTGTGCAAACCGGCGGGTCAGCTCGCTCACCTTTTCGGCATTCGGGGCCGGGTTCAGCACCCGCATCCGCTCGAACGGGCTCTGTTCTCCGGCACTCCACCGGCGCGGAGTGGAGATCGCATCGGGGTAGCCGCGCGGCGCGGGGCGGCGCAGGTGCACGTCGAACTCCCCCGTCATCGCAAGCGGCAGATATCGCCGCACATGGCGCAGCGCATCGGGGCCGAGAAACAGCTCCCCATAGGCGGACGGCGCAAGCGTATATCCACCATCTTCGCGGGGCCGCATCGCCATGCGATCATCCACCGCGCCGGTGGCCAGAACCTGCGGCAACGGCCCCGTTGCAAGAACCGTGCTGCGCACCGACAATTGCGGGATATCGACACCGTGGCGCCGCAGGAACAGCGAGGACCACGCGCCACCGGCCAGAACCACCTGCTCGGCCCGGATCCGCCCCAGCTCCGTCACCACGCCAGTCACGCGGCCCGCCACGCGGTCAAGCGTGCGGACCGCGCAGCCCTCAATAATCCGGGCGCCGTCCGACTCCGCCAGCCGGGCCAGTTCCGGCACCGCGATCCAGGGCTCCGCCTTCATATCTGTCGGCGTATGCAGCGCCCCCACCCAGGGCGCGTTCGGCTCGCCCATCAGCTCCCGCATCGCGGCCCGGTCCAGCAGATGCGATGACACGTTGAAAGGGGCCGCGATGTCGAGCCAGCGCTGATACCCCTCCATGTCGGAATCGGTCCGCGCGAGGTACGTGACGCCGATCTGCCTGAGTCCCAACCGGCCATGGGTGTCGGTATCGAGCGCCTTCCACAAGTCCTGCGCCTCCAGCGCGATCGGGATTTCGGAGCGGTCCCGGCCCTGCACCCGGATCCAGCCCCAGTTGCGCGAGCTCTGCTCACCGGCCACGCGGCCCTTCTCCAGCACGACAACCGACAATCCGGCCCGCGCGGCAAACAGCGCGGTGGCGATGCCGATGACGCCACCGCCGATGATGGCCACATCAACCGCATCGGGCAGCGGCGCGTTGGGTAGGGGCGCCCCGTCCGGGCGGAACGCGGATATGCCGAAGGTCATGCGAGTTCGGACAGGAGTTTCTCCATGAAGGCCTCGCCCTGCTCCAACTGCGCGATTTCGATGAACTCGTTGGGTTGATGGGCCTGGGCGATGTTACCCGGCCCGCAGACGATGGCCGAATATCCGGCGGACTGAAACTGCCCCGCTTCGGTTCCAAAGCTGACCACTCCGGCTGAATTCAGGCCCGTCAAACGCCGCACCATCGCCTCGGCCTCTCCGTCGACTTCTTCCCGGAGCCCCGGCACGTCCCACCGAGGATCGACGAGAATTTCGGCCTCGGGGCGGATCGCCTTCATACCCGCTTCGATCCGGGCGATCTCGGCCAGCACCTTCTTGCGCCATTCTCCGACATCTTCGGTGGGCAGGCAGCGGAGCGACAAGACGAACATGCAATCCTTAGCGGTGATGTTATGGGCCGTCCCACCTTCGATCATGCCGACATGGAGGGTGGAGAACGGCGGATCGAACGGCGAGTCCGGGTCCGCCTCGGCCGCCGATTGTTCGTTTTGTTCATTGCACCACTGGATGAGGCGGGCGGCCTCCATGATCGCGGACACACCGCGGTCCTGAAGGGATGAATGAATTTCAAAGCCCTTGAAATGCAGGTCGAACCCGGTGCCACCTTTATGGCCGTTGATGATGCCCATACTCGTCGGCTCACCGATGATGGCAAGCGATGCCTGCGGCAACTGCCCCTTCATCCGCTCGATCATCGGCGGGGCCCCGGCGCAGCCGATCTCCTCATCCCGGCTCAACGCCAGTTGCAGGGGCCGTGTCACACCGCGCCGCTTGGCCTCCACCGCGGCCCAGATCGCCAGCGCATCGAACCCCTTCATGTCACAGGTGCCGCGCCCGAAGAGTTTGCCGTCTTTCTCTGTTACCCAGAACGGATCGGTCTCCCAGGCCTGCCCGTCGACGGGGACAACATCCGTATGGCCCGACAGGACCACGCCGCCTGCCTCTTCAGGGCCGACATGGGCATAGAGCGATGCCTTCTTGCCGGTGTCGTCATAATCCCGCGCTGTCGCGATGCCATGACCGTCCAGGTATTCCGCCACCCAATCCACCAATTCCAGATTGCTGTCGCGGCTTACGGTCGGAAACGACACCAGCTTCGCCAGAAGCGCGCGCGCGGTCAGGATTTCGGACATGGATGGCTCTCCGATTGGAAAATTCCTTGATGTTCCAACCCTGTGCCGCACCCGTCAGAGGGTCAACCCCAACGGGCGATGCGGCGCCCAAAGATCGGGCAATTGCCAACAGACTGCGCAACGTAATCCCGAAACGCCCTTGCGAGGCCTAGATTTCGTGGTAGCCTCCAACGGATTGAGTTGCCCATCCCGAGACTCAACGGAACAACAAGGGCGACCGATTCCAACAGGTCAGGGGGACCAACCTATATGCCCGATGGGGCTGCACCGCAGAATTCCGATGCATCGGATCCGACCGTGCTGGACGTTCGGGACCTGAAAACCGTGTTCCGCACCCGTCGGGGTGAGGTTCATGCCGTCAACAATGTCAGCTTCCATCTCAGGGCCGGAGAGCTTCTGGGGGTTGTGGGCGAAAGCGGCTCGGGCAAGTCGGTGACGATGATGTCGCTGATCCGCCTCTTGCCGATGCCGCCCGCCGAGATCCGGGCGGGCGTTGTCGATTTCGACGA
Source organism: uncultured Roseicyclus sp. (assembly GCA_947491935.1). Classification (GTDB taxonomy): domain Bacteria; phylum Pseudomonadota; class Alphaproteobacteria; order Rhodobacterales; family Rhodobacteraceae; genus Gymnodinialimonas. Next base: position 484,577 of record CANLLF010000002.1, on the reverse strand, counting down.
TATGGACCTGATGCAAGCCAGCGAGGATCAGCTGCGCGCCATCCGTGGTGCGCGGATCGGGATGATCTTTCAGGACCCGATGACCTCGCTCAACCCCGTGTTCAACGTGGGCTACCAGCTGATGGAGCCATTGCGGAAGCATATGGGGCTCGGCAAGGAGGCGGCGCGCAAACGCTCGGTCGAATTGCTTGAGCTTGTCGGCATCCCCGATGCCGCGCGGCGCCTGAAGGATTATCCGCACCAGTTTTCTGGCGGGATGCGGCAGCGCGTGATGATCGCCATTGCGCTGGCCTGCGATCCCAAGGTGCTGATCGCGGATGAGCCCACGACCGCCCTCGACGTGACCATCCAGGCGCAGATCCTGGAGCTGGTCAAGGAGCTGCGCCAGAAACTCGGCATGGCGATTGTCTGGATCACCCACGATCTGGGTGTGATCGCCGGCATCGCAGACCGCGTGATGGTCATGTATGGCGGGCAGGTGGTGGAAGAGGCCCCGGTGCGGGAGCTTTTTGCCAACCCCAAACACCCCTACACGCGGATGCTGCTGGAAACGGTGCCAAGCCTGAGCGGAGAGCGAAACGACCGCTTGCAGGTGATCCAGGGACAGCCGCCCATGTTGGCCCGCGACCCCGACAGTTGCGCCTTCCGGGATCGCTGCCCGCACGCCTTTGACCGTTGCGCGGCCGAAAACCCGCTGCTGCGCGATGTCGGACCGGACGGCCACCGCGCCGCCTGCTTCTGGGACGGTGACACGCAAGGTGAGGAGGCCGTCCATGCCTGACGGGTCCACCGCACCGCGCAAACTGGTCGAGGTCCGCAATCTGCGGATGTATTTCCCGATCCATACCGGGCTTCTGCGCACGCATACGGGCGATGTGAAGGCGGTCGATGGCGTCAATTTCGATATCTACGAAGGTGAAACGCTGGGGCTGGTCGGCGAAAGCGGCTGTGGCAAATCCACATGCGGCCGGGCGGTCCTGCGGCTCTACGATCCCACAAGCGCCTCGATCAAGATCGACGGGGTGGAACTGGCTTGGGCCAATGATGACGCGCGCAAGATCGATGCCGCCGCGCGGCGCATCGCGCGCAACGCGACCTATTCGGTGATGATCCTTGGCGTTGTCCTGATCGCCGTTCTAGCCGTGCAGTTCGAGGCGATGGCGCGGTTTCCCATCGTTCTTCTGCAAGCCGCGGTGCTGATCGCCCTCGGCCTTCTGACCTTCTTCCTGACCCGCAACATGCTGCGCAAGTCGCGGGCCCGCGCCGCGGGCATATCGGAGGCCGATTTCGCACCCACCGAAAACGATCTGCGCCGCATGCGTCCGACCATGCAGATGGTGTTCCAGGACCCTCAGGCCTCGCTCAACCCGCGCATGACGGTTGCCGGCATCATCGGCGAGCCCTTGAGCGAACACACGCAGTTGTCCACCACCGAACGCAATGACCGCATCTACGAGCTGATGGATGCGGTAGGCCTGAACCGTGACTTCGCCAACCGTTACCCGCACGAGTTTTCCGGCGGCCAGCGTCAGCGCATCGGCATTGCGCGTGCGCTTGCGCTGAACCCGAAGTTCATCGTCTGCGATGAACCTATCGCGGCGCTGGATGTCTCGATTCAGGCGCAGGTGGTGAACCTTCTGGAAGATCTGCAGGAAAAGTTCGGGCTGACTTATCTGTTCATCTCCCACGACCTGTCCATGGTGCGCCACATCGCCGACCGTGTGGCCGTGATGTATCTGGGCAAGGTGGCCGAACTGGCCCCCCGGGACGAGCTGTTCAACGATCCGCTGCACCCCTACACCAAGGCGCTTCTGTCCGCCGTGCCGGAGCCCGATCCCGTTACCCATGACACCGCGGAACGTGTTATCCTGCAAGGCGACGTCCCGTCCCCGTCCAACCCGCCGCAAGGATGCAACTTCTGCACCCGGTGCCCGGCAGTCATGGATATCTGCCGGTCCGAGGACCCCGAAATGAAGGAGGTGCGCCCGGGCCGCTTCGTCGCCTGCCACCTGCATAGTTAGAGATACCAAGAAGACCGCCCGTCAGGCGGCGCAAGCAAGACCCTTACGAGTACACAAAATCCAACAAGGAGTGAGAGAGAGACCACGATGAAACGCACATCCATTCTTCTCGGGGCCGCCGCCGCAATGGCGATGTCGCCCCTGGCCGCTTGGGCCGATGGGCACCTGGCCCGCGGCGGATCCGGCCACCTCAACATCATCTATTGGCAAGCCCCATCCACGCTGAACCCGTACCTCTCGGGCGGCACGAAGGAGGTTGAATCCGCCTCGCTCGTCCTCGAAAGCCTCGGCCGTTTCGACGACACCGGCACCCTGGTGCCGTGGCTCGCGGCCGACATTCCGACGGTCGAGAACGGCGGCGTGTCCGAGGATCTGACGCAGATCATCTGGACGCTTCAGGAGGGCATCACGTGGTCTGACGGTACGCCGCTGACCGCGGCGGATGCCGTGTTCACCTGGGAATACTGTACTCATCCGGAAGGCGGCTGCGCGCAGGCGTCCTACTTCGATGGTGTCGAAAGCATCGTGGCCGTTGATGATCTGACGATCGAGATCACCTTCAACGCGCCCACGCCGTTCCCCTACACCGCACTTGTCGGCGCCGAGAGCCCGATCATCCAGGCCGCACAGTTTGCCGATTGCCTGGGCGCACGGGCGCCTGAATGCACCGAAGCCAACTTCGGCCCCATCGGCACCGGCCCCTTCGTGGTGACGGAATTCCGTCCGAACGACGTGATCGAATTCGCCGCGAATGACAGCTACCGCGTCCCCGATCAGCCGCACTTCGCGACGGTGACCTTCAAAGGTGGCGGCGACGCGACCGCGGCGGCCCGTTCTGTTCTGGAGACCGGCGAGTTCGACTATGCCTGGAACCTGCAGATCGACCCAACGATCCTGAGCCAGATGGAAGCCCAGGGCAACGGCACGGTCGTGACCGCGTTCGGGACGTCCGTTGAGCGTCTGCACCTCAACCAGACCAACCCCGATCCGGCGCTGGGTGACCTGCGCTCGACCGTGGAAGGCGGGCCGCATCCGTTCCTGACGGATCCGATCGTGGGACAGGCCATGTCCATGGCCATCGACCGCGCCCTGATCGTGGAAATCGGCTACGGTGCGGGCGGTCAACCCACCTGTAACGTCCTTCCCGCGCCCGAGGCCTATGCCTCGACCGCCAACGATGGCTGCCTCGTGCAGGACATCGCAGGCGCCAATGCGCTGCTGGATGAAGCGGGCCACGTCGACACCGATGGGGACGGCATCCGCGAATATAACGGCGTGCCGATGACCGTGCTCTACCAGACCTCGACCAACGCCGTCCGTCAGGACACCCAGGCGCTGGTGAAGCAGTGGTGGGAAGAAATCGGCATCGGGTCCGAGCTTCGCAACATCGATGCGTCGGTCTTCTTCGGTGGTGATCCGGCTTCTCCGGACACGTTCCAGAAGTTCTATGCCGACGTGGAAATGTACACCAACAACTTCGCTGGTGTGGATCCGCAGGCGTATATGGCCAACTGGCGCTGTTCGGACATCCCGGGCCCCGATACCCAGTGGCAGGGTGCGAACATCCAGCGCTTCTGCGCCGAGGAGTATGATGCGCTCGTGGATGAGATGGCGCAGACCGCCGATCTGGCAGAGCGTGGCCGCCTGGCCATGGCGATGAACGACATGATCATGCAGTCGTATTCCATCATTCCGCTGGTTCACCGTGGCGGCGTCTCCGCCCACGCCAATACGCTTGGCGGCGTTCGGATGTCCGATTGGGACACCGAGCTGTGGAACATCGCCGAATGGCACCGCATCCCCTGATGATGTGACTTGACGATCCCGGCCCGCGCGCCTCGCGCGGGCCGGGTTTCTCCCGCAACACTCCCCAGGCTTATCCACAAACCGGTTCTCGTTTCCCATGCTGTTCAGACCGTTCCTCGCCACCCTGCTCGCCGCCGCCCCCTCGGGCGTGGCGGCCTTTGGCGATCTGGACTGCATCGGCACCGAGACCTGCAGTGATGGCACCCGCCGCAGCGACATGGGCGCGCTGGTCAACTATCCGCTGATATTCGACTGGGACGCTCAGACCGTGACCTTCCCCTTCGACGGCACGATCATGGTGCTGCCCATCGTCGGACAAGATACCTCTGCCACGAGCCCTTCGGGGCAAATGGCGTTTGGAAACCCTCAAGACACCGCGCTCCTCCTGAACTTCTTCGGCTCCGAGATTGCCGCGACGCTGACGATTGAGGGCAGCACAACCGTTCACCGCGCCACCTGCGCCCCGCAAGAGGCCGCCTGAGATGCTGACCTTCACCATCCGCCGCCTGATCCTCGCGATCCCGACGCTGCTCTTCATCAGCTTCATCATCTTCCTGATCGTGAAGCTGTCACCGTCCGATCCCACGGCCGGCCTGCCGCTCACCATCCCGCCAGAGGTGCGCGAACAGATCCGCGAAAGCCTGGGCGTGAACGACCCGGTCTTCGTGCAGTATTTCAAATGGCTCAAGCTGATGATGTGGGATGAGCCGCTGCACCTGATCTGGGTTGAAGACGGCTGGCTCTACCGTTTCGAGGATTATCTCTATGCAAGGGAGATTTGCCCACATCCGCCGCATTTGACCCAACTTGAAAGGACAGATCTCTTTCCGGATGGTGATTACAACTCATGCATCTTCGACGAATACGGCCCGCGCATCATCTCCTACCAGACCCGCTCGCCGGTGATGGAGTTGATTCTGCAGCGGATGCCGCAGACGCTCTGGGTGGTCGGCACCTCCTATATCGTTGGCATCCTTATCGCCCTGCCCCTTGGCATCATCTCGGCCTACCGTCAGTATTCGTGGTTCGACCAGCTTGGCACCTTCGTGTCGATGATCGGCTTCTCGGTCCCCACCTTCTTCACCGGCGTTCTGTTCATCGTGATCTTCGCCGTGAACCTAGGCTGGTTCCCATCCGTCTACGACACCACGCTGGAAGTCACGGATTGGGAGACGTTCAAGCAGCAGTTCCGGCAGATGATCATGCCGGTCATGGTTCTCGGCCTCTTCAACGCCTCCCAGATCAGCCGCTACATGCGCGCCTCGATGCTCGACAATCTCAATCAGGATTACGTCCGCACCGCCCGCGCCAAGGGCCTGAGCGAGAGTGTCGTCGTCCTCGTCCACGTCCTGCGCAACTCCATGATCCCGGTTGTGACCGTGATCGCGCTGAACGTGCCCGCCGTCTTCGGCGGGGCCATCATCACCGAACAGGTCTTCAAGGTGAACGGCATCGGGCAGCTTCTGATCATCGCCATTCAGGCCGGCGACGTACCGGTGGTGCAAACCGTCAGCTTCATCTTCGCGGTGCTGATCGTGCTGTTCAACCTGCTGGCCGACATCCTCTACGGCGTTCTCGATCCCCGCATCCGTTATGACTGAGATCCGCAATGACTGACGCACCGAAACAACCGCTCGCCACGTCCGGTGCCACCCCCGCGGGGGCAGCCCCCGTCATGGAACTGGAGGCCTACCGGCCGCCGCGCAATCAATGGTGGGATGTCTGGGATCAGTTCAAGACCCACAAGGGCGCCCTTTTCGGGCTCGGCTTCTTCATCTTCGCCCTGCTCTTCGTCTATCTCGGCCCGCTGATCTGGACGCTCGACAGCCAATACATCGATATCCGCGCCCGCAATACGAACCACATCTTCTCCTGCCTCGGCGTCGGCGGCGGATGGTTCAGCGCGCAGGGATGGGCGGACTGGTTCCGTGATATGCCCGCCTGCCTCGGCAACCCCGAGGCCTTCAGCACCGCCAATCCGATCTACGGCTTACGCGTGTCCTGGGCCCATCCGCTGGGGGCCGATCAACTTGGCCGCGATACCCTGTCCCGTATGATGGTGGGCGGCCAGACCTCCATCGCCGTGGGCCTGACGGCCATGCTGCTGGCATTGTTCTTCGGTACCCTTGTGGGTGTCCTTGCGGGTTATTTCCGCAAGGTGGACGGGCTGCTGATGCGCCTGACGGACCTGTTCCTTGCCATGCCGCTGCTGCCGCTTCTGCTGGTCATCATCATGCTGTTCCGCGATGTCCTGCGCAGTGCCTTTGGCCCCGAAGGCGGGATCTTCGTGCTGATCGTTGTGGTCATCGGCCTGACATCCTGGATGCAAACCGCGCGCGTCGTGCGCGGCGATGTGCTGGCTCTGAAAGAACGCGAATTCGTGTTGGCCGCCCGCTCCATCGGCACGCCGCCCTGGCGGCTGATCCTGCGCCACGTGCTGCCCAACGTGATGTCGTCGATCATGGTCTCGGCCACCCTCGGCATCGCCAACGCGATCATCACCGAAAGCGCGCTCAGCTTCCTGGGCCTTGGCTTTCCATCGGACTTCCCGACCTGGGGGCGGCTCCTGTTCGACGCCACCGATTGGCTGACGCAGAACCCCGAGCGGGTGATCTGGCCCGGCCTCTTCATCTCGCTCACCGTGTTGTCCGTGAACTATATCGGCGACGGGCTGCGGGATGCGCTGGACCCCCGGATCAGGGGTAGGTGACAGCCTGACAAAATCGCGCTAAAGCGTCAGCGCCCGGCCGAATAGGCGGGCCAGCCGTTTGCGCGCATCAATGTAGGCGGGCCAATCCTCCGCCAGGCCTTTCAGCCCATCCAAGGCCGCCATCATGACAAGCGCGGTGCGTTCGGAATTACCGGCGATGATATCCGACGATATGCGTCCGGTCTGGGCCCCTTCGGCCAGCCAGCGGGCATAAACCCGCGCCAGCGCCATGGTTCCCTGTTCCACGATCACGCCCGCCTTGGCGTGTTTGTCCGATAGCAATTCCTCGGCATGGGGGCTGCGGATCAAGGCCTCCGCGGCATCCCCGATCTGCGCCGCAAAGGCGGCGTCAAGCGTGCGGGCTGCATCCATCTGTCCCGCCAGCACCTCCTCTACGGCCTCGATCGCCGCGGCAAAATAGGCGCCCATCATGGCGCTATAGATGTCGTCCTTATTCTTGAAATGCAGGTAAAGGGCCGCGCGGCTCATCCCGGCCCGATCCGCGATATCCTGCATCGATGTGCGGCGCAGACCATGGGTCAGGAACGCCTCGTACCCCGCCAGCAACACCTTCGATGCCTTCGGGTCCGTCTGGTGGCTCAGGATACGATCAAGGAGGGAAGGCTGCGGCATGACACACGGTCTGACGGTTTAGGCCTTTTGTGTCAAACGCGTCAGAACAGCTGCCCCTGCCCCTTTGGCCCCTTGTCGGATTTTGCCTTGCGGGTGGCGGGCCGTGGCGCCGCGCCCGTGGGGGTCACCCCCAGCCGGCCATCGGCAAATTCGATCTCCAACGCAGCATGGCCCTCGGCGGCCGCCTTGGTTGTCAGAACCGTCTCGCCGGATCGGATCACCGCATAGCCGCGCCGCAGAGTTTCCATGTATCCCAGCGTCTGCCGCATCCGGTCGAGGGCGGATAATCGATCCCGGCGCGTCGTCACGGACTGGCTCGCGACCTGCGCAAATCGTGCGCGCGCCGAGGTCAGCCGTTCGTCCATCTGGCCGATCCGCGCCGCCAGACGCGCGGGGTCAAGCCGCGCGGCCAAGCCATCCACATCACGCCGACCCTGCCGGATCATGCCTTGCAGCCGCCCCGGAGATAGGCCCGCGGCCCGTTGCCCCAGCGTCAGACGTTTCGACGCCACTGCGCGGTCCAGGGCCGGATCGAGCCGACCGGCCAGCCGATCCAAGCGGGCGCGCGCATCCTGTGTCCGCTGTCGTAACGCCGGGCCCAACCGTACCGACGCGATATCGAGCCGCTGCCGTGCGGGTTCCATCAGCCCTTCAGGCCGCGGCAAGGCCCGACCCAGATCACTCAACCTCTGCCGCCGCGCGGTCAATCCACCGGTGATCCCGCGTGTCAGGATGCCGTCCTGCTGGCGCAGCCAGTTCAGCAGATCCAACCGGACGGGCACCGCTTTCTCTGCCGCTCCCGTGGGCGTGGGGGCGCGATAATCGCTCGCATAGTCGATCAGCGTCGTATCGGTCTCGTGGCCCACGGCGGAGATCAGGGGGATGGCGCTTTCGGCCGCGGCCCGCACCACCGCTTCCTCGTTGAAGCCCCACAGATCCTCGAGCGACCCACCGCCGCGTGCGACGATCAGCAGATCGGGCGGGGGCAGTGCGCCGCCGGGCCCGAACTCGTTGAACCCGCGGATTGCTCGCGCCACTTCGGGCGCGCAGCGCTCGCCCTGCACCGCGACCGGCCAGATCAGGACCTTGCGCGGAAATCTGTCGCGCAAGCGATGCAGAATATCGCGGATCACCGCGCCGGAGGGCGAGGTTACAACCCCGATCACCTCGGGCAGGAACGGCAGCGCCTTCTTCCGGCCCTCGTCAAACAGCCCCTCGGCGGCGAGCGCCTTGCGGCGTTTTTCCAGCATCGCCATCAGCGCACCGACGCCCGCGGGCCGGATATCGTCGATCACCAGTTGATATTTCGATTGGCCCGGGAACGTGGTGATCCGCCCCGTGGCGATCACCTCCATCCCTTCCTCCGGCCGATGGGTCATCCGCGCGGCCACGCCCTTCCAGATGACACCGGCCAGCACGCTGCGATCATCCTTGAGGTCCAGGTAGATGTGGCCGGAGCGCGGCAGGCTCAACCGCCCCACCTCACCCCGCACGCGGACATGCGCAAACGCACCCTCCACCGTGCGTTTCACCGCACCGGACAGTTCCGTCACCGTGAATTCCGGGGAGTTCCCCGGCACCGCGCCTTCGTCGTCGATCAGGTCATCCATCTAGTCACCACACCCGCCACAGCCGCCGGAATCGCCGCCATCATCATCTCCGCCGCCGCTGAAAAACCCAGCAAGGAACCCGCCACCCGCGGCCGTGCCACCCACGGTGCCGGTTGTCCTGTCGTCATCGTCGCTGTCGCGGCTCCGTTTGCTCCCGACGCTGCGACCAGCGCCGCCCCGGCTTCCACCGGACGGCCCGTCATCATCGATCCAAACCTCGTCATCGCGCGCTCTGGACCGGCGCCGCTTCTTTCTGCGTCGGCCCCTGGCGCTCATCACAACGAGCAGGAACATGATCCCTGTTAGCACCGTGATGGCCGCAATCAACGGGGTAGGCTCAAGGATCAGCAGCACCAGACTGATCACAAAGGGCATGAAGGCGATCCCGACCGGTGAGGTCATACCGGCCCCAAGTTCGGACATCGCCAAGGCCTTCACCCGCCGGGTCTTGTCCCGCCCCCAGATCTCAAGCGGCGGCTCGTGCCCGAACTCGGCCTCGTAGAGCGCTTTGGTGGCCCCGAATTGGTCGCGGTAGCGGGGCATCTCTTCGTCACCTGCACATGGCTGGTGATGCACCGGCGCGCCGATCACATTCGGGCAAAGGTCCTCCCAGTAATCCCGAGTGAAGGTCAGATGCATATGCCAGGCCGCATCCACGATCTGCGACGGCGTCACCTGCCGGTCCGAGACTTGCGTGAGATAAAGGAACTGCCGGTATTCCTCGATCACCCGCGCGGTGAAGGTCGCACTCCACCCTTCGGCACGCGCCAGCTTGACCGAATAGGGCGCGGAGCCGGTGCCCGTATCGAAGGAATAGGCCGACAGCCGCGCCCAAAGTTCGGGATGTCGCATGGTTGTGCCCCTATCATCTGCTCGTTATGCCTGCCGCAACGATAGCAGGGAGGTACGCCCCTTGAACATCCTTATCCTCGGCTCGGGCGGCCGCGAACATGCGCTGGCCTGGGCGGTGTTGCAGAACCCGAAATGTGACCGCCTGATCGTGGCGCCAGGCAATGCCGGGATCGACCAGATCGCCGAATGTGCAAGCTTGGATGTGGAAAACCCCTCTGCCGTTTGCGAATTCTGCTCCGAGAACTCGATCGATTTCATCATCGTAGGCCCCGAAGCTCCATTGGCCGCCGGGGTTGTGGATATGTTGAAGGATGCGGGTTTCCTGGTATTCGGCCCCACGCAGGCCGCCGCGCAGCTGGAGGCCTCGAAGAGCTTTACCAAGGAAATCTGCGACGCCGCAAAGGCACCGACCGCCGCATGGACCCGCTTCACCGAGGCCGACCCGGCCAAGGCCCATATCCGCCAGCACGGCGCTCCCATCGTGGTGAAGGCCGACGGGCTGGCAGCTGGCAAAGGTGTTGTCGTTGCGATGGATGAGGAGACGGCGACACGGGCCATCGACGACATGTTCGACGGCGCCTTCGGAAGCGCGGGCGCCGAGGTTGTGATCGAAGAGTTCATGGGCGGCGAAGAGGCCTCGTTCTTTGTTCTGTGTGACGGCACGAATGTCTTGCCCATAGGCACCGCGCAGGACCACAAACGGGCCTTTGACGGCGATGACGGCCCGAACACAGGCGGCATGGGGGCCTATTCCCCCGCCCCCGTGATGACGCCCGCGATCCAGCAACAGACCCTCGATCAGATTATTAAGCCGACGATGGATGAAATGGCCCGGCGCGGCACGCCCTTCGCCGGTGTGTTGTTCGCGGGGCTGATGATCGAAGACGGGCAGGCGCGGCTGGTCGAATACAATGTGCGGTTCGGCGATCCCGAATGCCAGGCGCTGATGATGCGGTTGGGCGCGCAGGCGCTTGACCTGATGCTGGCCTGCGCCGAAGGACGCCTTGATCAGGCGAAGGTCAATTGGGCCAACGACCACGCATTGACGGTGGTCCTGGCAACGCGCGGCTATCCCGGCGTTTATGAGAAGGGGAGCGTCATCAACGGTTTGGACACGCTGCCGGAAACATCATCGCAGATGGTGTTCCACGCCGGCACAACCGCCAAGGGCGGGCACATCACGGCCACCGGCGGACGCGTGCTGGCCGTCACCGCCCGCGGGGCCAGCTTGAAAGAGGCCCGCGATCAAGCCTATGCCATGGCCGGGCAAATCGACTGGCCCGAAGGCTTCTTCCGCAAGGATATCGGCTGGCGGGCCCTCTAGACCTCAGCTCAGCCATCTCCCGTAATCCGATGCCAGTAGGTGGGTCGGCGCGACGTCCTCATCTATCGTGGCAAAGCGTCCAATCGGCTCCCGGAACCAATTGTCGGTCTCGTCATTGTTGACGGTGGACACCTCCCCGATCAGCACATCGCCGCCTTCACCCCAGAAGGCATGCCAATCGCCGGGCATCAGGGTGACGCTTTCGCCCGGGGCGAACAGCAGCACCTCGCCCGGCGTGAAGGCCCGTTCGATCCCGTCGCACATCACCACACCGCCCGCATTTTCATCGAAACTGCCATCCTCGGCCGAACCGAACAGCTCTATCGCCATCGTGGCCCCGCCGCGGTTGATGATGTCTTCCGCCTTCAGGTAATGGCGATGCATCGGGCTGATCTGATCTTTCTTTGAAATCAACAGCTTCTCGGCATAGCACATGCCGCCACCCTTCTGCAGATCGCTCAGTCGCCCGTTGCGCAGGGTGAACAGGAAGAGGCCGAGATCGCCGTATTTGCCTTGCCCGTAATCGGTGATGTCCCATCCCAAACGCCCGTCGATCACGGCCTGGGCCACGTCGCGCTTGGCGCGCATCTCATCGGGGGACCAATAGGCAAACGGCGGCAGCACGAAGCCAAAGGACCGGATGAATGCATCCGCCTCGGCCATGATCTCGTTAATCTCGGAACGTTTCATCAAATTCTCCTCGTCCGTGCCAGATTGCCCAAGCCGAACGGCAAGGCAAGGCCGGAGGGCGTTTCCGCAGTTGCATCCGCGCCCGGTCCAAAGACACCCCCCCGTATCGCAATCGCGTCTCGTGCCGCGCCGCAAGTATCGCTAAGCTGGACGCAAACAGAAACAGGCGTGCGTTTCGATCATGGAAGAGACCCTTCTTCAGGCCACCATCTACCTCGGTGCGATGCTGATCGCCGTGCCGATTTCGGTGCGGTTCGGCATGGGCTCCGTCCTGGGCTACCTGCTCGCCGGGATCGCCATCGGGCCGGTTCTGGGCCTTGTCGGCTCGGAAACGCAGGATCTCCAGCACTACGCCGAATTCGGCGTGGTCCTGATGCTGTTTCTGATCGGGTTGGAGCTTGATCCGCGAACGCTCTGGGATATGCGCCAGCGGCTGCTGGGGATGGGCGGCAGCCAGATCCTGTTGTCCATCGTGGTGCTCGCGGGCGGCGCGATGCTCCTGGGTCTGGCCTTTCCGCTGGCCCTGGCCATCGGCATCACCTTGGCGCTCAGCTCCACGGCTATCGTACTGACAACGCTCAACGAAAAGGGCTTGATGCGCACGCCGGGCGGGCGCGGCACGTTCTCAGTTCTGCTGACCCAGGACATCGCCGTGATTCCCGCGCTGGCACTTCTACCGCTTTTGGCCACGGCGAACGCCGCGCGGTTTAACGAGGACGGATCGATCAGCCGGATCGATCCCGACGATCACCACACGATGTCGCTGGTGGAGGGGCTGCCCGCCTGGGGGGTCACGCTGGTCACGCTTGGCGCGGTGGCCGCCGTGATCCTCGCCGGGCGCTACCTGAGCCCGCTCCTCTTCCGCGTCATCCACACCACCAAGCTGCGCGAGCTTTATACCGTCACCGCCCTTGTCATCGTGGTCGGCATCGCGGTGCTGATGCTTCTGGTCGGCCTCTCGCCCGCCCTTGGCGCGTTCGTTGCGGGCGTTGTGCTCGCCAATTCCGAATTCCGCCATGAGCTTGAGGCCGACATCGAGCCCTTCAAGGGCTTGCTGCTCGGCCTGTTCTTCATCACCGTCGGCGCGGGCATCAATTTCCAGACGCTCTTCGCAAATCCGTTCCTCATCATCGGATTGAGCCTTGCGGTCATGCTGCTCAAGGGAACGGTACTTTACGGCATCGCGCGGGTGTTTCGCCTGCACGGCCGGGATCGGTGGCTCTTCACGCTCGGGCTGGCCCAGGCCGGCGAATTCGGGTTCGTCCTCGTGGCCTTCGGTGTCCAACAGGCCGTCTTCCCCGACCGTGTCGCCGCGATCCTGCTTCTGGTGATCGCCCTGTCGATGTTACTGACCCCGCTCAGCTTCATCCTCTACGAAAAGATCTCCGCCCGCCTATCGGATGGCGCGGATGAGGCACCGGATCACGACGAGATCGACGAACAGGCCACCGTCATCATCGCGGGCGTGGGGCGGTTCGGACAGATCGTCAATCGCATGGTCCGGGCATCGGGCTTCAAGACGGTTGTGCTGGATTCGAACCTTGAGACGATCCAAATGATGCGCCGTTTCGGGATGAAGGGCTTTTTCGGCGACCCGACCCGACCCGAGCTTCTCAAGGCGGCGGGGCTTGCCACAGCCAAGGTGTTTGTCGTGGCGGTCGATAACCGGCAGGCGGCCGTGAAACTCGTCCAATATGCCAAGCGCCAGCGGCCCGACATCTCCGTCGTCGCGCGCGCCCACGACCTGCTGCATGTCTATGAGCTATACGAGGCGGGCGCCGATCATATCGTGCGCGAGATGTTCGACAGCTCGCTGCGCGCGGGCCGGTACGTTCTGGAAGATATGGGCCTGACCGACTACGAGGCCCACGAATTGGAAACCGCGTTCTACCGCCATGACCGGCAGAACCTGCGGGCGCTGGCCGAGGTCTGGCGGCCCGATATTCCCGTCACCGAGAACAAGGAATACATGCGACGCACGCGCGAGATGACCGACAATCTCGAAAGTGCGCTGGCGACCCATCTCGATGCCATTGCCGACGAGGTCGAAGGGACGTCGCAGGTGGAAAACTCGCGCGGCGATGCCGGGGCCCTGAGCGGGTTGAGCCGGGGCCCGCGCCGCCCCGGTGGCCGTCGAGAGCGCTAGCCGGTTCAGCCCTCCGCGACGCCCGCTTCGTCGAAGCTCGCCATGCCCGAATGGCACGCCAGGGCGCCCTTCAGGATCTGGATCGCCAGCACCGCGCCGGACCCTTCGCCCAATCGCAGGCCCAAAGACAGCAACGGTGTCTTGTCCAACCGCTGCAACATCGCCCCATGGGCCCGCTCGTCGGAGACATGCCCCGCCACAGCGTGATCGAGCGCGCCCGGGCACGCGGCATGCAGCGCGGCAGCGGCTGCGGTACAAATGAACCCGTCCAGGATGACGGGGATCTGCCCCACCCGCGCCCGCGCCATGGCACCGGCCATCGCCGCAATCTCCCGCCCGCCCAGGCATCGCAGCGCCTCCAGCGGATCACCCGTGGCGTTCGGATTGGCGGCCAAACCCTCGGCCACGACCTGCGCCTTCAGCGCGATGCCGTCCGCGTCCACACCGGTCCCGCGGCCGGTCCAATCCGCTGGCGCACCGCCAAAAAGCGCACAGGCGATGGCGGCGGCCGAGGTCGTATTCCCGATCCCCATCTCGCCAACAACCAACAGATCCGCACCGGGATTGACGGCGTCCCACCCGACAGCAATCGCCGCCATCACATCCGCCTCCAACATGGCCGGGCCTTGTGTGAAATCCGCCGTGGGCCGGTCCAGCTCGATCGGGTGGACAGACAGGGACGCGCCCGCCAGATCGCAGAGCTGATTGATTGCCGCCCCTCCGGCGGCGAAATTCGCAACCATCTGCGCCGTGACCTCCGCCGGAAAGGCGCTGACGCCACGCGCAGCAATCCCGTGGTTGCCCGCGAACACCAGAACCTGCGGCGCGCGCAGCTGTGGCCGGGCCTCGCCCCGCCACGCCGCATACCAGATGGCCAGATCCTCCAGCCGCCCCAGCGCTCCGGGCGGTTTGGTCAGAACCGCATTGCGCGCCTCCGCTGCCGCCCGCGCGTTCGGGTCCGGCGACGGCGCGCCTGTCAGCAGGTCGCGAAGGGCTGCGGGGGTTGTCGGGGCATCACTCATGTCACGGGCTCCCTTGCGTGATGGCTCTGGAATCGTGTTTAGCGGAATGCAAAGTGTTGAACCTGCGGCAGAAAGGCCCGTTTCATGCCCGAAACCGACACCGAGGCCCAACGCCCGGAAGGACGCGACCTGATCCGCGCGGCACAATTGCTGACGCGCCTGCCCATCCCCGGCGGCGACGGGGCGCGCGGGGCCGCGGCGGCGTGGGCGTGGCCTGTGATCGGTGCCGCCATCGCCCTGTTTCAGATCGCCGTGGGCCTCGCAGCGCTCAGCATATTGCCCGCACCCATCGCGGCGGGCCTTGCCCTCGCCGCCGGAATCATCGTGACGGGCGCGCTACACGAGGACGGCCTGGCCGATTGCGCCGATGGGTTCTGGGGCGGGCAGACCCGCGAACGGCGGCTGGAGATCCTGAAGGACAGCCGGATCGGCAGCTATGGGATGCTGGCCATGATCCTCGCCATGGGTCTGCGATGGGCGGCGCTTGCCGTGCTCTTACCGGTCGCGCCCATGGCGCTGGTCGCGGCGGCGATGCTGAGCCGTGCGGGTATGGCGGGCCTCATGGCCGGCCTGCCCTTCGCACGAAAAGCCGGTCTGGCGGCCCATGTGGGCCATCCCCCGACATGGGCCATTGTTCTGGCAGCCGGGATATCGGTGTTGGGAGCTATGCTGGCGGCAGGCGCGCTCGCGGGCCTTGTCGCGGCGTCTCTGGCCAGCGCCACATGCGTGGCCGTGGCTGCGCTTGCCCGCGCCAAGATCGGCGGGCAAACGGGGGATGTGTTGGGTGCGGCGCAGGTGCTGAGCGAGATATCCGCCCTGATCGCCTGCGCCGCGATCCTTACGTGATCAGCAGGGCGCCACGTTGTAAACTTCCTGGCCAGCCGAGTTGTAACCGGCGAGGTAGGCGCATTGCCCGGTCTGCGTGTTGCGCGCGACCTGGGTGCCAATCGCGGCACCGGCGACGGCCGATACGATGGTCCATTGCGGGTTCGCACCGAATGCGTCGGCCAGCAGAAGGCCACCGGCGGCACCACCCACGAGGCCGAGGTTCGAACGGTCTTGCGGCGACAGCGGCTGACAGGCGGCGGTTGCAACAGCTGCGATCAGCAGCAGGGGAGCTACAAATTTTTTCATAAGGGGTCTTCCTTTCCAGATTCGGGCGCGCAGGCCCTGAAGATAACGTTCCAGTTTCCCTTAAGTTCACATCTAACACATAAAAAAACCTGCCGCGAGGCCGCGGCAGGTCAGGAAAACCGGTAACAGAACCGTCAGCGCGGGATGTTGCCAGCGCTCCGGCAATATGTTGCGCGCCCTCAGGCGGCGCGTTTTGTCAGAACATCACCCACATGGGCGGCAGCCCCGGCTTCGTCGATTCCTTTGACGACCGCCAATTCACGTGTCAGCCGCTCCAAAGCCGCTTCGTAAAGCTGACGTTCGGAATAGCTCTGCTCGCGCTGATCGTCGGCGCGGTGCAGGTCACGCACCACTTCCGCGATGGAGATCAGATCACCGGAATTGATCTTCTGCTCGTATTCCTGCGCCCGGCGCGACCACATCGCGCGCTTCACGCGGGCCTTGCCCTTAAGGGTGTCGAGCGCCTTGGACACCACCATCGGATCCGACAACGGGCGCATGCCCACCTCGGTTGCCTTGGCGGTCGGAACACGCAGCGTCATCTTATCCTTCTCGAACGAGATCACGAAGAGTTCCAGGTTAAGCCCTGCAATCTCCTGCTCCTCGATCGACACGATCTTGCCCACGCCATGGGCGGGGTAAACAACGTAGTCGTCGGGGCCGAAGGGCTGCGATTTCCGGGCTTTGGTCATGTTGTTTTTTCCTTTCGTGGCCCATCTCGGATGCGGGGGTGCAGGCTACAAAAACACCAGCGGAAAGCCGCAACTTTCCGGCGGTGAAGGATGAAGCCGTTGATGAAACGGGCAATGGTCAGTCCCGCGCATTGGCACGTGCGAGCTGTTCTTGTCCCAATACATAGCACGAATCGGACGTGTTTTAAAGTTTTCTGCTATGCAGCGTTAAGCAAACCCTTAAAATTCTGAGGTTTCTTATAGGTCAGACAGGCTCACCCTTCGGCAGTGCGGCACCGAATCGGGGGTCAGCCGCCCTCGCCCGGCGCTTCGGAGAACAAGTCCATCTTGCCCTCCTTGCCATCCATCTCTTCGGCATTGGGCAGCGGATCTTTCTTCGTGATGATCACCGGCCAAAGCTCGGAATACTTGCGGTTGAACTCCACCCACTTCTCCATGTCCGGCTCGGTATCCGGGCGGATCGCGTCCGCCGGGCATTCCGGCTCACACACGCCGCAATCGATGCATTCGTCGGGGTGGATCACTAACATGTTCTCACCCTCATAGAAGCAGTCCACCGGGCAAACTTCCACGCAATCGGTGTATTTGCAGGCGATGCAGCTGTCGTTGACGATGTAGGTCATGGGGCGGGGCCTTGTTGGTCGAAATCTTGAGCGCTCTGCTACGGCACGGATCGGGGGGATGCAACGCGACCAATGGGTCGCACCGGGTGATCTGACGAAAATGTGTAAGGCAAACTAGACACCCTGCCAAGGCCGATCACTCCGGGTCGCGCAAGGCGTCCAAATCGCGGCGATCCTTCTTGGTCGGGCGCGGGCCGACACGGGGCGGAACGGGCTCTGTGTCCGGCGTCAGATCGGCATAAAGCCCCTGCGCTTCGGCCGCCGGGCCGCGGCGTTTGGCCAATGCCTCAATCCGTACCACGCGGATCTGGCGGCCTTGCGGAAAGGTCAGCACGTCGCCGGGGCCCACGGGGCTGGCCGGTTTGGACACCTTGTCGCCATTCACCCGAACCGCCCCATCGGAAACGAGCCGCGCGGCCATGGAACGGGTCTTGAAAAACCGCGCCTGCCACAGCCACCGGTCGAGCCGATCCTTGGTCCGCCCCTCGCTCAGCTTTTGTCTTTCAGCGCGGCCAGAACCGCGAACGGATTGTCCGGGTCCACCTTGTCGGTTTTGCGCGGGGTGGAGGAATAGGTTTTCGGCTTGTCGTCACGCGGCGGACGTTTGCCACCTTTGCCACCTTTGCCGTGGGGTTTGCCGCCTTGCGGGCGTGGACCCCCACGTTTGCCGCGCGGGCCATCCTGCGCCCCCTCCGTCTTGCGCGGGCGCGCCGCACCACGGCCGCGCGGCGCCCAGGTGAAGGTATAGAACACCTCCATCTCCGGCTCGCCCGCCGTTTCGCTCTCGGTTGCCGTCTCGCTCCCCTGCGCGGTCTCGCCCCCGGTCGCGGTCTCACTCTCCGCCGTGGTCTCCGTCTCGGATGCGGATTGCTCCGGCATTTCAACCGGCGGCGCGCTCGGCGTTTCCGGCGGCACGTCAACCGGCGCCTCCTCGGGCGGCTCAGCAGGCGTTTCACTCGGCGCATCGCCGGGCACTTCAACCGGCGTCGGATCGGACGTGTCGGAGGCGGCTTGTTCTGCCGCTGGCTCGGGCGTGGCCTTCACCTTCACCCGCTCGCCCTTTTCGGCCTTGTAGCCCAATCCACCCATCAGATCGGCGAATTGCTCCAGGGTCAGGCCCGAGATCGACAGCATATCGGGATTGGCCTCGAACCCGCCCCGGCTGTTTTGATTTCGCAACAGATCGGCCAAGCGCTCCAGCATGTCGATGCGGATCGCCCGGGTGCCCGCGGCGCGGTAGCCGGCCATCGTGTCGTGGCCCGCAGGCGCACCGGGATCGACCGGGATCGTCACCAGACCCGGCGGCGGGCTATCGGGGAACGCGCCCAGATCCTGGGACAGCCCCCACAGAACCAGCCGCAGCCGTGTGGGCGCGGGTTTCAGCAGGAGCGGCAGGAAAATGGTGTATTGCCCGAACCGCACGCCGTGCTTGCGCAGCAGGCCCCGCGCATCTTGATCGAGCGCCTTCACATCATCGGCAATTTCGCCGCGCGGCACGATCCCGAAGCCTTCCAGCAGCCGGAACGCCACACCGCGCGCCAAACCTGTCACCGCCTCGTCGCGGCTCATCGCCAGAAGTGGTTCGAATTGCGCGGCAATCCGGCGGTCGATGAAATGCTGCAGGCGGCGCTGCACCTTCTGGATCACCTCGGCGCCGGCATCTTCATCCACAAAGGCCTCGGCCACGGGCTTCAGCGGCTCGTCCCCCTTCACCAGCTTGCCCAGGGCCTGATCGCCCCACATCAACCCGCCCTGCTCGGTCAGGTCAAACTCGGTATCGGGCGCGTTGTACATGCGGTCGGCCCGCAGGTGGAATTCCGGGCGCAGGGCCGCGAGCGCCGCCTGACGCAGCGTCTTGGCCTCATCTGCGGAGGCGGTGTCATCCTGACGGAAGCGGAATCCTTCAATCCGGCCGAGGACCTGGCCCTCCACCGTCACTTCACCTGCATCGTTCACGTCGGCCACAAGGCTCTCCCTTTGCTTCAACCGGCGAAGCAGAACTGATGTCCGCCGGTCGACAAATCGTTGTGTCAACGCAGTGTGTAGTGCGTCTGACAGTCGGTCTTCTACGGCACGGGTCGCGCCGCGCCAATGGGCAACATCGTCCACCCATCCATTGCGCTGCGCCACATACGTCCAAGTGCGGATATAGGCCAGCCGTTTCGACAAGGTGTCGATGTCGCCTTCGGGCCGGTCGATGCGCTTGACCTGCCGGGCCAGCCAATCATCCGGCACCCGCCGCGCCTCGTGCAGGAACTCGAAGATCCGCCCCAGCAGATCGGCATGTTCCGCGTGGGAAATTCCCCGGAAATCCGGGATGCGGCACACGTCCCACAACAGGCGGACGGCCCGTGCATCCCCCAAACGCTGCGCAATCTCCGGCCGCGCGATCAGCGCCTTGAGCGCCTGCACATCGTCCGCCTCTCGGGCGCGGGTCAGCCATTCGTCCTCGGTGGGCTGCTCCAGGCTGGCGATCAGCCGCTCGGCCGATCCGAACTCCAGCGCGGAATTCCGCCAATTCAGCTTGCGCACGGGTGCGAAGCGGTGGTTCACGATGGCGTCGGCCACCTGCTCATCCAGCATCGGCGCCTCACCGGTCACCCCGAAAGAGCCGTCTTGGGTATGCCGCCCAGCCCGGCCCGCAATCTGCGCCAACTCATTGGGCCAGAGGTCGCGTACCTTGCGCCCGTCGAACTTGCGCAGGCCCGAAAACGCGACATGTTTGATGTCGAGGTTCAGGCCCATGCCGATGGCATCTGTCGCCACCAGCACATCCACATCGCCGTTTTGATACAGCTCCACCTGCGCATTGCGCGTCCGCGGCGACAGCGCCCCCATCACCACGGCCGCCCCACCCTTCTGGCGGCGCAGCAATTCCGCCGTGGCATAAAGGTTCTCAACCGAAAACCCCACAATGGCGCTCCGACCGGGCATTCGGCTTATCTTTTTCGAACCCGCATACACAAGCTGTGAAAAACGTTCCCGCCGCATGAATTCCGCATGGGGGACCAGCACGGCGATGGCCGGTCGCATGGTTTCCGCGCCCAGAAACAGCGTCTCTTGCAGGCCGCGCGCATAGAGCAGCCGGTCGGTAAACACATGCCCGCGCTCGGGATCGGCACAGAGCTGGATCTCGTCGATGGCCAGAAAGTCCGCGCCGTTTTCCACCGGCATCGCCTCGACCGTGCAGACCCAATATTGCGTCCGCTCCGGCACGATCCGCTCTTCGCCCGTGACCAGCGCCACCACCGACGGCCCCCGGATCGCGACGATCTTGTCATAGACCTCGCGCGCCAACAGGCGCAGCGGCAGGCCGATCACACCGGTGCGATGCGCCAGCATCCGGTCGATCGCGTAATGGGTTTTGCCGGTATTCGTAGGCCCAAGAACCGCAGCCACCCTGCCGCGGCTGAATTGATCGCCCGCCATATCTCGCCCCTGTCGACGTGGCTTTACAGCGCTTCGCCTTCAAGCTGCACGCGCAGCCCGTTCAGCAATCTCTCTATGTCGGGTTGGTTGGGATGTATAGCATGGGCGGCCTCGTAGGCCTCCAGCGCCGCCTCCACATTCCCCATATCCTCCAGCATGATCCCAAGGCCCGTGAGCGCCCCGAAATGACGCGGCTCAAGGGCCAGCGCACGCTGGATATCGGCAATGGCGGGCCCATACATCTGCAACTCGAAGAACAACGTCGCCCGCGCGTTCCAGCCTTCGGCGAAATCCGGCGCATGATCGACCAAAGCGGTCAGATGGTCGTAGGCGGCGTCGTAATCCTGCGCCTCCATCGCCGCCTGGGCGCGCCGCAACAGGTAATCAGCCGAGGCGGACCCCGAGATCGTCCAGCGTTGATAAACCTCCTCCTCCACAACTTCCCAGTTGCGCAGGTCGGGATTCGCCAGCCGATCCAGAAAGTCGTCGACGGTGGATTGCGCGGGTGCAACTACGGGAATCCCGCAGATGACTGCCGCAACGAGAAGATTGATGATGGCTCGCGGAAACGTCATGGTCCCAAACTAGCATCCGATGCGCGCATTACTAGATCAAGACTGCGCGAGGATATCGGGACCAAGGCAAAAAGGGACAAGACCACATGAGCAACGCTACAATCGACGCCGCAGTTGCGGCCATTTCCGAAAAACTGGGCGGCGCAAGCTTTGACGGATCCGCCAAATTCGCCATCGAAGGCGAAGGCACCGTGATCGTCGACAGTAATGGCGTGCGCGAAGCCACCGATGCCGACGAGGCCGAGGTGACGATGACCGCGGATGCGGACACCTTTCAGGAGATCATGTCGGGCGATCTGAACCCGACCGCCGCCTTCATGTCCGGCAAGCTGCAGCTTGACGGCGATATGGGCACGGCGATGAAACTTGGTGGCGTGCTGAGCTGATGTTGACGGGTCCTGCACCGACCGGGCTGAAGCCCGCGCCCTTCTTCGCCGACGTCGCGGAGGGCCCCGACGGTGTCGAGGCCTGGTGGGTGACGACCGAAGACAACACGCGGCTGCGCATGGCCGTCTGGCCGCGCGGGGCCAAGGGCACCG
Source organism: uncultured Roseicyclus sp. (assembly GCA_947491935.1). Taxonomy (GTDB): domain Bacteria; phylum Pseudomonadota; class Alphaproteobacteria; order Rhodobacterales; family Rhodobacteraceae; genus Gymnodinialimonas. The sequence continues at coordinate 462,771 of CANLLF010000002.1, read as the reverse complement.
TCATCATGTGTCCGGGCCGCACCGAATATGTCGAGAAATACGGCCGGATCGCCACCGATATGGCGGCGGCCGGCTACGGCATGGTCGCGTTCGATTGGCGTGGCCAAGGCCTTGCCGACCGGCCCGATCATGATCGCGGCATGGGCCATGTCGTCAGCTTCGATGAATACCGGCAGGACGTCACCGCCTTCCGCAAGGTGATGGAGAGCATCGACCTGCCCAAACCCTGGTATCTGATCGGCCATTCCATGGGCGGCTGCATCGGCCTTCGGGCACTCTATGATGGCCTGCCCGTGGCCGCTGCTGCCTTCACCGGGCCGATGTGGGGGGTCCAGATGGGGCCGGTCCTGCGCGCGCTCTCGCCGCTTCTTCTGGGCGCGGCAAAACCGCTCGGCCTTGCCAAGAGCTACGCGCTCACAACCGGGCCGTGGGTCCATATTCCGTTTGAACACAACATCCTGACAACGGATCGCGATCAATACGATTACATGGAGCATCAGACCGAGAAGCACCCCGAGCTTACGCTTGGCGGGCCCTCCTTCACCTGGGTGAAACAGGCAATCGCCGAAGCCCGCGTTCTGATGGCGATGCAGCCGCTGGACCTTCCGGTTGTCACGATTGTCGGGTCAGACGAAAAGCGGGTGTCGATCGAGGCGGCCCGCGACCGGATGGAGACCTGGCCCGGTGGTCAGTTCGTCAGCCTCGAAAACGGGCGGCACGAGGTTCTCATGGAGGCGCCCGCCATTCGTAGCAAGGCGCTGGAGGCTATCCTGGGACTCTTCGCCAAACATCCCGCCTGACGGGCTACGCCGCCACCAACACCCCGTTTTCCATCCGCAAGACCCGGTCCATGCGCCCGGCCAGCTCATGGTTATGGGTCGCGATCAGGGCCGACAATCCGGTGTCCCGGACCAGCTCCATCAGAACGCCGAACACGGTGTTCGACGTCGCCGGATCAAGGTTGCCTGTCGGCTCGTCGGCCAGCAACAGGGCCGGGCCATTGGCCAGCGCCCTGCAAAACGCCGCACGCTGCTGCTCCCCACCCGACAGCTCCGCCGGGCGGTGCGACGCGCGGTCCGCCAGCCCGACGCGCGCCAACAGATCCGCCGCCCGCGCTTCTGCGTCCCCGGCCGCGATCCCATGGGCCAGCTGCGGCAATATGATGTTTTCCGCCGCCGAAAACTCCGGCAGCAGGTGATGGAACTGATAGACAAACCCGACCTTCGCGCGCCGCGCCGCCGTGCGCACCCGGTCCGAGGCGCCGCTCACGCCCTGCCCCCCGATGGTGACCTCCCCGGCATCCGCCACATCCAGCAGCCCCGCAATGTGCAGAAGCGTGGATTTGCCCGCCCCCGATGGCGCGATCAGGCCCACGATCTCCCCCGCCGAAATGGTGGCGGACGCCCCCCGCAGCACCGCAATCTCGTTTGGCTTGCCGCGATTATAGACCTTCTCGATATTGTCCAGGATCAGCGCATCACTCATAGCGCAACGCCTCCACCGGGTTCATCCGCGCGGCTCTGCGCGCTGGGAAGATCGTCACCACAAACGACAATCCAAGGGACAGCACCACCGCGCTCAAAACATCGCCAAGCTCCAGCCGGGCGGGCAAGGCCGATATCATCCGCACCGACGGGTCCCAGACACCCCCACCCGCCACAAAATTCACGAAGCTGAAGATCGGGTCGATCCAGATCGCGAAGGCACAGCCGAGCGCCACCCCCATCAACGTGCCCGCCACCCCGATGGCCGAGCCGCAGATGAAGAACACGCGCAGGATCGAGCCCTCGCTCAACCCAATCGTGCGCAGGATCCCGATATCGCGCGACTTGTTCTTCACCAGCATGATCAGGCCCGACACGATGTTCATCGTCGCGATCAGCACTAGGATCGACAGGATGATGAACATGATATTGTCCTCCATCTGCAGCGCCCGCAGGAACGCACCCGAGCTGTCCTCCCACGTCCAGATCTGCACGTCCCCGCCCGCCTGCAACAGCGGCAGAGCGTATTGGGCGATGTCCTCTGGGTTAGCGACACTCACCTGCACCTCGTCGGCCACGCCATCGCGGTTGAAGTACACCTGCGCCTCATCGAACGGCAGGTAAACGCGCGTCCGGTCGATATCCCAGCGCCCGACCTGGAAGATATAAACAATCTCATAGGTTGAGACGCGCGGGGACGTTCCGAAGGGCGTGCGGGCGCCATCGGGCGAAATCAGCCGGATCCGGTCGCCCACACCCGCACCCAATTCGCGCGCCACGCCGGAGCCCACGGCAATGCCCGGCCCCAGCCCCTCGCCCGTCGACACGCCGAAATCCGCCAAAACGCCTTGCGCCAGTTCCGGCTCCGCCACCAGCGGCACCAGCGCCAGGTCCTCCGGCGCCATCCCAAGCACCTCGACGGCGGAATTGCGCCCCGCATGGCTGGCCAGCACCTGCCCCCGCACCACCGCCGCCGCATGTTCCACCCCGGCCACGCCCCGGACGGCCTCGGCAACGGCGTCATAGTCTTCCAGCGTCCGCTCCACCCGGCCCACATCGTTGATCTCGGCCTGATCGTACACGGCCACATGGGGGTTCGCGCCCAGGATCGTGCCCACGAATTCGTATCGAAACCCCGACCGCACCGCGAGCGTCGCGATCAATGCCATGACGGCCAGAGCAATGCCGATGAAGCTGATCCAGGTCATCGCGGACACGCCGCCATCGCTCCGCCGGGCCCGAAGATATCGCCAAGCGATCATGAATTCGTACCGGGAAAACGGCGCGGGCGTGGACATGCTCGGATCCTCTTATTGTTAGGGGCAAGGTGAGTATTTGCGCCTGCAAGTCAACCGCTGCCCCCCATAACATCCCTGTCACGTCCTTTGGTCGCCGGTGTCACGGCATTATGCGTTGATCCCGGGGGGGATGTCGTTTTTAATCATCAACGTCGCAAATGGACCATGCGGCCCAAGTGACAAAGCGAACGGTCCAATAGGGAGTTCTCAAACGTGACATTTTACAATGCACACAAAATTCACCCCGCTGCGCGCGCCTATGCCCAGGAAGTCGCGGACGGCACGATGGGTCGGCGCGAGTTTCTGACGCGCGCGACCGCGTTGGGGGTTACCGCCGCAGGGGCCTATTCGCTGATCGGGGCCACCCCGGCCCGGGCCGATGGCCATATCGAAGCTGGCGGCACGCTGCGCATCCAGATGGATGTGCGCGCGCTGAAAGATCCGCCCACCTATGACTGGCCGCAAATGGCCAACGTCTCGCGCGGCTGGCTGGAATATCTGGTCCAGTACAACGCCGACGGTGTGTTCGAGCCGCGCCTGCTGGAAAGCTGGGAGGTCAACGACGACGCCACCGAATATCTGCTGAACTTGCGCCAAGGCGTGCTTTGGAGCGACGGCACACCGTTCACAGCCGAAGACGTGGCCTATAACTTCACCCGCTGGTGTGATGCCGCGATGGAGGGCAATTCCATGGCCTCGCGAATGGCCGCCCTGATCGAGGGTGAGGCGGTTCGCGACGGCGCCGTTGAGATTGTCGATGAGTACACGGTGCGCCTGAACCTCTCGCGCCCCGACATCACCATCCTGCCGACCATCTCGGATTATGCCTCGGCCATCGTGCAAAACGGCGCCTCGGGCAACCCGTCCGACAATCCCGTCGGCACCGGCCCCTACCGCCTGGTCGAGATCGAAGTGGGCGTGCGCGCCGTGGTGGAACGCAACCCCGACCATACCTGGTGGGGCGAAGGCACCGGCGCGTTTCTCGACCGGATCGAATTCATTGATCTGGGTCAGGATCAGGCCGCTCATGTCGCCGCCGCCGAAGCGGGCGAGGTCGACATGCTCTACGAAACGCTCGGCGACTTCATCGATATCTTTGATGCCATCGGGTGGGAGAAATCCGAAGCGATCTCCGCCAACAGCCTCGTGTTGCGGACCAATCAGACGGTGGCCCCCTACGATGACGTCCGGGTGCGGCGTGCCCTGGCCCTGGCCACAGACAATGCCGTGTTGATGGAGCTTGGGGTGAACGGCCTCGGCACCGTGGCTGAAAACCACCATGTCTGCCCGATCCACCCGGAATATGCCGATATCGGCCCGGCGGTGCATGATGTGGCCGCCGCCCAGGCCCTGATGGAAGAGGCCGGCCAGACCGATTTCGAGCATGAGCTGATCTCGATTGACGATAGCTGGCGCCGTCCCACGACCGATGCCCTCGCCGCGCAGCTGCGCGATGCGGGCTTCAACGTCACGCGGACGATCTATCCGGGCAATACCTTCTGGAATGACTGGAACAACTACCCGTTCTCGTCCACCGATTGGGGCCACCGCCCGCTCGGCGTCCAGAACCTGACGCTGGCCTATACCAGCGGCGCCGCCTGGAACGAGACCGGCTTCGCCAATGAAGAGTTCGATACGCTTCTCGCCGATGCGTCGGCCATCGCCGATGCCGCGGCCCGGTCCGAGGTCATGGCGCAGATCCAGCAGATCATGATCGACGAAGGGGTGGTGATCCAACCCTATTGGCGCTCGATCTATCGGCACCATAACGGCACCGTGGTGGGCGCGGAGACGCACCCGATCTTCGAGATCCACGTCCACAAGCTCGGCTTCGCCGCCTAAACCGCGCGGTCATTGACCGATCCAACCGGCGGCAGGGGCACCCTTGCCGCCGGTTTTTCTTTGCGATTGGCCGGGATCTCGGATCGCCTCTTGACCCGCCGATAAAGTATCCATTGGCTACGCCCCCCTTGCAGAAACAGGAGGGGCACATGCCCGCAGATCGAAAATCCTATGAGCTGGACCTGGCGCTCGGCAGCGTGGTTGCGAAACCGAAGATGATGGAGATCGTTGAACACGCTGCGGCGGACGCCGGCCTCTATATCTCCCATATCGGCGGCTACTCCCGCGTCAAATACCCCAATTCGGTGCATTGGCATTTCAAACGTGACAAGGCCGAACCGGGTCTGATTGACGCCACCTATTGGCAGGAGGGGCAGCGGTTTTGGCTGATCGTTCGGCACCGCGAACCGGATTGGGTGCACGAAACGGCGCCCCGGCTGCAACAATCACTTCAGGCGGCTTTGGCCGGGGCCTAGGACGTACGCTTGCGATGTGCCTGAATAGGCGTATCTTGGGCACACCCCATTTGCAGAAAGGTCCCCCATGAAACTCGGCGCGTTTTCCATGTCTCTGGCCGTGGCGGACCTCGCCAAATCGCGGGCCTTTTACGAAACCCTCGGCTTTTCGGCGATGGGCGGTGACCCCGACCACGGCTACCTGATCATGAAGAATGGCGACGCGCTGGTCGGCCTGTTTCATGGCATGTTCGAGGGCAATCTGCTGACGTTCAATCCCGGATGGGACCAGAGCGCCCAGAACCTCGATGATTTCGATGACGTCCGCGCGATCAAGGATGTCGTCGCCAAAGCAGGCTATGATGTGGAGCAGGAACAGGGCGGCGAGGACGGCCCTGGCAGCTTCGTCACCCGCGACCCCGACGGCAACATCATCTTGATCGACCAGCATCGCTAAGGCACCGCGAGGATCGACCAGACCGGCCTTGGCAACGCCGCGCCGGTCTACTGCGACGCGGCGCTGGCCCCAGTCAGCGCCCGCCATCTGCTCACCGTCCCGCAGGACCATAAGGGCGGCGCGCAGGTCGCCCGCAATTCTGGATCGGCAAGGGCCCGCCCCATGCCCCGTCCGCGATCAGATGGTCCTGGCCGCGCCCCTACGCATTCGCCTTCACCGCTTTCTCCACATCCTCGCGCCGCCAAATTCCCAGGGATCGGTATTGCAGCGGCTTTTCGTCCTTGCTCATATCCTTCGGAAGCGCGTCCATCGTCTCGTGGATCATCTCGATCGGCGCGGGCAGGTTAAACGGCTCGGCCATCGGGCTGAACGCCGCGAAGTTTCCATTCGTCGTCAGGGGCCGGTTCTGGTCCAGATGGTGCATCGTCATCATCAGATACGGAATCTCCGACGCGACGAAATTTTCAAGAAACAGCCACCGGAACTTGTGCTTCAGGTGAAACAGGCAATCGCGGCACATCATCATGTCGGCCTTGGGCAGCGGATCACTGGTGATATCCAGATGGTGGAAGCTCACGCCGTCGCGGCCGAATTCCTCGATGTTCGCCTCGATCACCGATGCCGCGATATCACCGCCGATATAGGTCACATCGCCCAGATCAACCGTGCTCATCCAGTGCCAGTCCCCGCACGGCGCGTCCAGGAACGTCTTCACCTCGTAGCGCTTCAGCAGATCCGGCAGCGCCGCCCGCAACCGTTCGGTCGCCTCCATTGTCGATCCCGGCCCCGACCGTCGCCCTTGCGCCGACCCGCGCCAGACCTTCTCTTCAAATACACGCTGCAGCATCTTTCGCATGATCGCTCGTCTTCCATATGTCCCGTGGCTGTCACCGCTCCTGTGGACGCAGGCAGCGTCCAAGCCCAGCTACGGTCCAGCCCATTGTCGTTGATCGTCGCCTGTAACCCCAAATTTCCATGCCTCTTGCGCATTGTCGAGGCCAGAGTGCCGCACCCGGATCCACCGTCCCGCATGAAACAAAACGCGGAGCCGCCAAGGACGCCCAATCAACTCAAACCCCACGACGTCGCGGCGGCGTCTTCGCGGACCCCACATGATTGTCCGACACCGCCCGATGCGGCTACAAAGGTCCCAAGCCACAACCGACAGGCACCGCGATGATCGACCATAGCGGCATCAACACCGCCGATTTCACCCGCTCCAAGGCCTTCTACGATGCCGCCCTGGCCCCCCTGGGGTCCAGCCACCTGTTCACCGTCCCGCCCGAACATACCGGCGGTGCGCGGGTCGTCGGCTACGGTCAGGACCGCCCGCAATTCTGGGTCGGCGAGGGCGCGCGCCACGTCCCGCCGCTCCACTTCGCCTTCACCGCCCGCACCCGCGCGCAGGTCGATGCCTTCCACGCCGCAGCCCTTGACGCGGGCGGCACCGATAACGGCCCGCCCGGCCTCCGCCCGCACTATCACGACCACTATTACGGCGCTTTCGTGCTCGACCCCGACGGCAACAATATCGAGGCGGTCTGCCACGCGCCCGCCCACAAGACGTGACGTCAGCCGCCTTGACGCAGGGTCCGTTTCGCGCGCAAGTGAAGGCCCTGTGACGCGGAGACAGATATGGTTGAACCAGCGATTACCGGATCAGGCGTCTTCACGCCGGAGCTGAGCATTTCCAACGACGAACTGGTCGTCACCTTCAACGCCTATGCCGACAATTGGAACGCCGCAAACGCCGCCGCCATCGAAGCCGGTGAGGTGGAGGCGATGGCCCAGTCCTCCTCCGAGTTCATCGTCGCCGCCTCCGGCATCGAAAGCCGCTATGTGCTCGACAAAAGCGGCATTCTCGACCCCTCCGTGATGCATCCCTGGCTGCCCGACCGCGCCATGGACCAGCCCGGTTTCATGGCCGAAATGGGCGTGGATGCCTGCCGCCAGGCGCTCGATATGGCGGGCGTGGACGCCGCCGACGTCGATGCCGTGATCTGCGCCGCGTCGAACCACGAACGCGCCTACCCCGCCATCGCCATCGAGATCCAGGAGCTTCTGGGCACCGGCGGTTTCGGCTTCGACATGAACGTGGCCTGTTCGTCCGCCACGTTCGGCATCCAGGCCGTGGCGGACATGATCCGCTCAGGCTCAATCAAACGCGCGCTAGTGGTGAACCCCGAGATTTGCTCGGCCCATCTGGAATGGCGCGACCGGGACTGCCATTTCATCTTCGGCGATGTCGCCACCGCGGTCCTGATCGAACGCAGCGATCTGGCCAGGGGCGACAAATTCCTGATCAGATCCACCCGCTGCGCCACGCAATTCTCCAACAATATCCGCAACAACAACGGCTTCCTGCGCCGCACCCGCGAGGGCCACATGGACGACCGCCGCGATATGCTCTTCATGCAAAACGGCCGCAAGGTCTTCAAAGAGGTCCTGCCGCTGGTCTCCAGACACATCGCCGAGCATATGGAGGAGACCGGCGTCGAGGCGAGCGACCTCAAACGCCTGTGGCTGCACCAGGCCAACAAGACGATGAACGATTATATCGGCAAGAAGGTTCTGGGCCGCATCCCGGAAGATGGGGAGCAGCCCAATATTCTACAAGATTACGCCAACACGTCCTCGGCAGGCTCCATCATCGCCTTTGCCAAGTATTCCGATGATCTGCACCCGGGCGATACCGGCCTGATCTGCTCCTTCGGGGCCGGGTATTCCGTGGGCTCCGTCATCGTCGAAAAATCCGCCTGACGCACCCGGGCCTCCCGCGCGGCCCTGTCCACTTCCTTGTTTCAAAAGTATCCCCGGGGAGAGTTTGTGAGGGGCAGGCAGCCCCTCTCATCATATCGGAAACGGGGGGTGCGGGGGGCTTGCCCCCCCCTTCAGCGACGGCGCAGCCGGCGCAACCACACCTCAGCCCGTCATCCCGGGCAATCCAGTGAAAACCGGTTCGGCACCAGCGGCGTGCCCCGCAACCCGTCCGCCGAGGCGCGCACCTCCATCGTGAATGCGCCCTGCCCGCCGTCGGGCAGGATCAGGTCAGTCTCGAACTCGAATGCGTGCCGCCCGCCATCCCCCAGCGCCGCTTCCAGATCAGGGCGATACTGTCCCGCGTCGACGCTTGCGACAAGGGCCCGGCTGTCCCCGTCGAGCGCGAATACATCCACAATCATGGCGCGGTCCGGCGCGTCCGGGTCCCAGGCCCATCCGGCGATCCAGTCGCAATCGGCCCGGTCCACGAACCCTTCCTCCGGCGTGAGATCGACGGGATGCAGCGCGGCAAGCGCCACCATGCCCTCGTGCACCTGCTCCAACGTGCCGATCACCCCGAAGGTGCGAAAGTCGTAGCGTCCCGCAGGTGCAGGCGCCACGCTAAACAGGATGTTCCACTTATTGGTTTCGTCGAGGGGATTGGAGCTTTCGTAATGGAGGATCTGGTACAGCGCCCCGGGCCGCGCCGTGTAGGCCCCCAGCGCGAATGCACCATCCTCGCTCGCCAGGATTGCGGGAAGGCCGGAATTGTCCACGAAAGACCACGGCGCGGTCACGTCCATGCTCTCCGTCACGGGCGTCAGGCTGCCGTCGCGCGGATCGAAGCGGTAGCGCGCCGAGAACGCGCCGGTCAGGTAGGCGGTCGGCACCTCCGCGCGCAGTAGGTCGTGATCCCCGTACAGGGTGATCGTGGAATCGAACACGATCACGTTCTCGATCCTCTCGTAACCGATCTGGGTCACCTTCTCGAGCATATCGTCCGAGACCAGTTCCGTGTTCACAGCCTCCAACGTGCCATTGTCGCAAAAGGCGCTCTGCCCCGGCTGGGTCCAGAAGGCGGGACTGATCCGCGTGCTCAGCCGGTTGGCAGCGTCCGAGCAGATTTCATGTACGATCGTGGTCGAGGTCTGCGCGAACAGATCGCTGGCCGATCCCGGCTCCGTCGGGTTCAGGCATTCACCGTGATCGTCCAGGAACCACGCATAGCTGATCTGCCGGCCATGGTCGTAGATGTTGAGGAATTCCATCCCCCGCCACGTGAGCGATCCGACCGCCCCCCCGAACCGGGTCGAGACGCGCAATTCCACCGGGTCGCCATCGACCATGCCGGTGATGACACGCGCATAGCCATCGGGGGGATCGGTGACACAGCCCAATGCGTCGGGGCCATCGGTCAGCGCCGGGTCCAGCGGCTGACCCGCGCCCCGCTGCGCCGCCGTCAGGCCCACGCACCAATCGCCCGCCGTGGCACCGGACAGGCGCGGCAGATCCAGACGCCAATCCACCGCGAAGCTGTGGGCCATGTCGCGGGTTCGCTGGCCCAGGATACCGTCGATGGGGCCGGGATCGTACCCATGGAGCGCGAGAATGCTTTGCACGCAGATCTCGTCGCTTGGGTACGTCTCCTGCGCGGCGGCGGGGTCGGTGCCCCCATGCAGGCACGCGGTCGCAATCGCAAGGGCAAGCCCGCCGCGCATCACACCGCCCCGGTGCCGGCGCTTGCGCATTTCTTGGTTAAGCACAGGTTAACAGGAATGCCTTTTCTTCGCACTCTCAATAGGTTGGCTATGCCTATCAACCGTGATAACCCCCATTTAGCTCCGGCTATCGGCCTCCAGCCGCAGCTTCATCTCTACCAGAACTTTTTGCAATTCCAGCGTCTCTTCCAGAAGCCGCCGGGCTTCGTTGACCGAAATCACCCCATCCTCGATCGACAAGTGATATTCCGCCATCAGGATCGCGAACCGCTGCGACAGGGCGATGACATTGGCGTTCACCGACCCCGAATTGTCCCCCCGCATCGCGTTGCGCTTGTCCGACCCGTAAGACATCTGCCCGCCATTCAACTCGGCCAGCGCGGCGGTCACGTGGGGAAAGGACGACGCCGCCTCCAGCGCGGCCACGGCATCGACGGGCATGAACCGGTCCGTATGTTCGTCGGCCTCCGAGAAGTATCGTCCGAGCGTCGCCTTGGACCGTCCCGTCAGTTCGCAGGCGGCCGCATACCCCACATCCTTGATCAACCGCTCGGTATGACGCTTGAGGTAACCTTTGGCCGTCTCGCCGCTCGTGTCGTTCATCACTCGTGTCCCTATTGGTCCGCGGCAGGAAACCCGCTTTCCCCCATGCCGTCAACGTCTTGCCAGCGCGGCTGTCATGGGCCAAACCAAGGGGCATGGCCAAGCTCTATTTCCACTACTCCACCATGAACGCAGGCAAATCGACCCTGCTGTTGCAAGCCTCCTACAATTACATTGAGCGGGGGATGCAGACCTATCTGATGATCGCCGATTTCGATGATCGTGCCGGGGCGCATGGATTGATCGGGTCGCGGATCGGGATCACCGCCGAGGCGGACCCGTTTTCGGATCGCGATGACCTCTATGCCAAGATCGAGGCGCGGCTGGCCGAGGGGCCCTGCCATTGCGTGATGGTCGATGACAGCCATTGGCTGACCCGCGACCAGGTCTGGCAATTGGCACGCGCGGTGGATGACCTGGGCGTGCCGGTGATGGCTTACGGGCTGCGCGTCGATTTCCGGGGTGAGTTGTTCCCCGGTTCCGCCGCCCTTCTGGCTTTGGCCGATGAAATGCGCGAGGTCCGCACGATCTGCCATTGCGGCAAGAAGGCCACGATGGTCATCCGCGTCGATGAAAATGGCGCGGCGATCCGCGAAGGCGCGCAGATCGAAGTGGGCGGCAACGACCGCTATGTGAGCCTGTGCCGCAAGCATTTCCGCGATGCCCTGGGCGACAACCCCCGCTAGGTCTTTTACCAGCCAGTCCGTCGCCCCATATCGGACACATGGACAATCTTCGTGTGCAGCCGGGCTTTCCCGACGATCAGCGCACCCTGGCGGCGCAGCTATTCTGGCAGGCCTTCGGCGGCAAGCTTGGCCTGCTTCTGGGCCCCGCACCCCGCGCCCTGGCGTTTCTGGAACCGGTTCTTGATCCCACCCATTGCCTCAGCATCTGCGCGGCGGACGGTGCGCTTCTTGGCCTGGCCGGGTTCAAGACGGAACGCGGTGCCTTTGTCGGCGGCACGTTCGCCGACCTGCGTCGGACCTACGGCCTTGTCGGGGCGCTCTGGCGCGCACCGCTGCTGTCGATGCTGGAGCGGCAGGTGGAAGAGAGCGTGTTGCTGATGGATGGCATCGCCGTGATGCCGCAGGCGCGGGGTCTGGGTATCGGCACGGCGCTTCTCGACGGCATCGTGGCCGAGGCAGCCCGACGGGGGTGCCGCGAGGTGCGGCTCGATGTGATCGACACCAATCCAAGAGCCCGCGCGCTATATGAACGCCGCGGGTTTCAACCCGGCACGGTGGAGACAACGTTCCCGTTTCGATGGCTCTTCGGCTTTTCCAGCGCGACCCGGATGACGAAACCGGTCACAGCTCCCGCTCCGCGGCAACAATTGGCCTGAGTGCAGGCCGAATGCGGCCTGTCAGACCGCGTTGGGCACCGGGCGCCCCTCGGAGAACGCGATCACGTTGTCCAGTGCCATGCGGCCCATATCTTCGCGCACTTCCAGCGCCGCCGTGCCCAGATGCGGCAGAAGCGTCACGTTTTCCATCGCCCGCAATTCGTCGGGGACCAACGGTTCGTGTTCGTAGACGTCAAGGCCCGCGCCCGCGATGCGCCCCACCGACAGCGCCGCCACGAGAGCCGCCTCATCCACCACGTCGCCGCGTGAGATATTCACGAAGATGGCCTGGGATTTCATCGCCGCGAACGCGTCCGTCCCGATCAGGTGATGCGTCGCCGGCCCGCCCGGCGTGGCCAGCACAACAACGTCCGCCCCGGCCAGCGCCGTTTCCATCGGCAATTGCTCCGCCGGGAAATCAACGTCCTTGGGTGAGCGGTTCACATAGACGATCCGGCAGCCGAACCCGAAATGGCAGCGCCGCGCGATGGCCTGCCCGATGCGGCCCATCCCGATGATGCACACTGTCTTGCCGGAAAAATGCATGCCCAACATCTGGGTCGGGTGCCACCCCGCCCATGCGCCGCTGCGCACGGCCCGCTCGCCTTCGCCCGCACGGCGCGCTGTCATCAGGATCAGCGTCATTGCGATGTCGGCGGTGGCATCGGTGACGGCGCCGGGCGTGTTCGTCACCTCGATACCCGCTGCCCGCGCCGCTTCGGCATCGATGTGATTGTAACCCACTCCGAAATTCGCCAGCAGCTTGGTGCGAATATTGCCCGCCGCAGCGAAGGCTTCAACGCTGAACGCATCACCCAAGGTCGGCAGGATCGCATCATGATCGCGCAGCGCCTCCACACATTCGGCATGGTCCATCGGCAGCGTCGTATCGCGGCAAGTGACCTCAAACCGCGCTTCGGCGACATCCATCACACTCTCCGGCAAACGCCGGGACACCAGGAGTTTCAGCACATCCGTTCTCCGTTCGGCACATCCAGATCGGGCGAGATCAGGACAATCCCCCCCTCCTCATCATGGAGACCTAGAACGAGAACCTCGGACATCACGGGGCCAATCTGGCGCGGCGGGAAATTTACCACGCCCATGACCTGTTTTCCGATCAATCCCTCGGGAGTGTAATGGGCGGTGATCTGGGCGGAGGACTTGCGCTCGCCGATCTCCGCGCCGAAATCCACCCACAGCTTGATCGCGGGCTTTCGCGCTTCGGGGAAGGCTTCGGCGCGCGTCACGGTCCCGACCCGGATATCGACATCCATGAATTGATCGAAGGTGATCTCGCTCATTTTCTGAGTTCCCGGCTGCGGTTCGTCGCGGCCGCCACGGTGCGCCGCATCAGGGGGGCCAATCCGTTTTCGCCCATCAACACCTCGAGCCCCGCCTGGGTCGTGCCATTGGGTGAGGTCACGTTGATGCGCAACTGCTCCGGCGTTTCATCGGAGCCTTCGGCAAGTGCGCCGGCCCCTGCGACGGTCGCCTTGGCCAGTCGCATCGCCATCTCATCCGGGAGGCCCTCGGCCCGCGCGGCAGCGGCAAGGGCATCGATCATGTAGAACACATAGGCCGGGCCCGAACCCGAGATGCCGGTGACCGCATCGATCTGCATCTCGTTGTTGAGGCGCACAACCTGCCCGATCGTGCTCAGCATCTCTTCGGCCAGGTCCATGTCATCAGCGGTGGCATCGGCATTGCCGACAATCGCCGTGATGCCCTTGCCCACGGCGGCGGGTGTATTGGGCATCGACCGGATCACGCGCGTACCCGGCCCGAACGCATCCTGAAACGCCTTGATCGGTGTGCCTGCCGCAACCGACAGGATCAGCGTTCCGCCGCCTCCGAAGCGTTCGACTTGCGGCAATGCCTCGCCCATCATCTGCGGCTTGACGGCGATCATCAAAACGGCGGGATCATCGGGCATCTCGCCATTGATCGACACGCCGGTGCCTTGCAGCCACTCGGAGGGCATCGGATCAATGACATGGACGGCATCGGGCGAAAGCCCGCCGGCCAGCCAGCCCTGCAACATGGCCGATCCCATCTTGCCACAGCCGAGCATAACAAGCCCACGGCCTTCGATTGCAGAAATATCCATCATCGCCCCCGGTATATGGGGGGCAATTTAGGGGGGCGAGCCCCGGCGGGAAACCTTTGATCGCCGGTTCACCGCGCTGAGCGCCTGTCAGGGCGGCAAGAAAGCCACAGGCGGAGGGGTGTCAGAGGCGGGAAACCGGGCTCAAGCGCGCCCGTAAGCCTCTGAAATTGCTACATCCATGGCCTCTTCCGGGGTCTGGTCGGACCACAGCGCCAGTTGAAAGGCCGGGTAATAGCGCTCGGATGCCAGGACGGCGGTTTCCACCATGCAGGCAATTTGATCGGGCGAGGCAAGCTGATCCCCCGCCAGAACCAATCCGTATCGATACACCATCAGCTTTTGCGACGCCCAAAAGGTAAACGCGCCGGCCCAACAACGGTCGTTCACCAGGTTGAGGGACTCATAGAGCTTGTGCTTGGTCTCCTCGGGGGGCTCCATATCGAAGGTGCAGATCATCCGAAGCGTCTCGTCATATGATGACCAGGCCAGGGTGACCGAATAGGTGCGCCATTGCCCCTCAATCGCCATGGCGATCTGGTCATCCGCGATGCGGTCGAAATCCCAATCATGGTGGGCCGCGAGCGTCTCGACGATATCTATCGGGTGGAGTTCCTCAATATCGAGGTATTCTTCTGCGTGTGACATAGCCCCAGACCCTTCAGGTTGGCAGCCTGCGGGGCCTTGGTGGTTTAGTCCCAAGACTCCCACAAATGGCTGGGTGTCTTTAATAGGGCTGGGCTGCTCTGCCTCAATCCCTACCAAATATGGTGATCCTTTGGGGACTCGCTGTAAAGAAGAATTTTTGTAACGGAAATGGGTCGAGTCCCGATTTCTGGCTTTACCCACAACATATTGCGTGTGGGGATAACCGGGCCACAAGCGTGGACAAACTGTCCACAAGAAAAAAGCCACCGACATGACGCGGTGGCTTTCGAACGACATTCATGCGCGTTGGCGTCAGTCCGAAGCGCCACCTTCCAAAGCCGCGATGCGGGCCTTAAGCGCCTCGTTTTCCTCGCGGGCCTTCTGGGCCATCGCCCGGACAGCGTCAAATTCATCGCGCGTCACGAGGTTCCGGTTGGCCAGCCAGCGATCCATCATGGAGTTCATCGCGGTCTCGGCTTCGTCCTTCGCGCCCTGGGCCACGCCCATTGCGTTGGTCATCAATTGGCTGAAGTCGTCCATGATCTTGTTGCGGGTCTGCATGCGCCTGGGCTCCTGTCTATCACGTCTGTGATATGGGCGACCATCGGGCCCGGATCAAGGTTGACTTCGTCGCAGCCGCCCCGCATCGACGGGGAAAATGTGACCGCGAGGCCCCATGATTTACGCCATTCCCTTCCCGCCCTTGTCGCCCGAGCTGTTCAGTATTGAGCTTGGCAGCTTCACCTTCGCGCTCCGCTGGTACGCGCTGGCCTATCTGGTGGGGCTCGGATTGGGATGGTGGGTGATCTGGAAGGCCGTGGCCCGCCCGGAGCTTTGGCCCGGCGGCGTGCCCCCGATGGCGCCCGAACGGGTGGAGGGGCTGCTCAGCGCCGTTGTTCTGGGTGTGATCCTGGGGGGGCGGATCGGCTATGTCCTGTTCTACCAGCCCGGCACCTATTGGGATGATCCGTTGCAGATCATCCGCGTCTGGGAAGGCGGCATGTCGTTTCATGGCGGGTTGATGGGGGTGACGATTGCCGCGCTCATCTTCTGTCGGATCGCCAAGGCGCCACCACTGCAGGTGGCCGATGCGATGTCGATGGTGATCGGCATCGGGCTGTTCTTCGGGCGCCTGGCCAATTTCATCAATGCCGAGCTGTGGGGCCGCGCAACGGATGTGCCCTGGGCTGTGATCTTTCCCGGTCGGGCCGCGCAGAATTGCCCGGGGCCGGACGGCCTGGTGGAGTATCTTGGCGCCACCGTCTGCGCGCGGCATCCGTCGCAGCTCTACGAGGCGCTGTTGGAGGGCCTCTTCATGGGCACGCTCCTGTTGTACCTCGCATGGCGGCGCGGCTGGTTGCGCAGGCCCGGGGCGCTGACGGGCATGTTCCTCATCATCTACGGCATCTCCCGTTTCGCAGTGGAATTCGTCCGCCAGCCTGATGCGCAATTTGTCGGCCCCGATAACCCGGTCGGGTTTGCGCTGGCGCTGTCACCCAGTGTCGGGCTGACGATGGGCCAGATCCTCACCATCCCGATGGTGCTTGCAGGGCTGTGGCTCATCACGCGAGCCCGGGCGGCGCGGGTGGCATGAGTCTCAAAGACCGTCTGATCGCGCGGATCGGGCGGCTGGGGCCGCTCACCGTCGCCGATTACATGGCCGAGTGCCTGTTTGATCCGACCGAGGGCTACTACGCCACGCGGGATCCGTTGGGCCGGGGCGGCGATTTCATCACCGCGCCCGAGGTCAGCCAGATGTTCGGGGAGCTTCTGGGCCTGTGGCTGGCGCAGGTCTGGATGGATCAGGGCGCACCCGAGAGCATCATCTTGGCGGAGTTGGGGCCCGGTCGCGGAACCTTGATGGCCGATGTCTTGCGCGCCACCCGCAAGGTGCCGGGGTTTCACGCCGCGGCAGACCTGCACCTTGTCGAGGCCTCCCCGGTTCTACGGGATATTCAGGCCAACATTTTGGACGGCATCGCCCCGGTTTTCCACGATACGCTCGCCGACGTTCCGGACGGTCCGCTGTTCCTGCTGGCCAACGAATTCTTCGATGCGCTGCCCATCCGGCAATTCCAGATGAACAACGCGCGGGATTGGCAGGAACGGCAGATCGGCGCAACGGGGGACACCCTGATCTGGGGCCTCGCGCCCCCGGCGCCCTTGGCCACGCCGTCCGGGTTCGCGCCGGGCATGATCCTTGAAACCTGCACGCCCGGCGAGGCCATGGCGCAGGAGATCGGCCGCCGGATCGCCGGATCTGGCGGCGCCGCATTGATCATCGATTACGGCGGGTGGGAGAGCAAAGGCGATACGTTCCAGGCCATCACCGATCACCGCTTTACCGACCCGTTAAAGCAGCCCGGGACGGCGGATCTGACCGCCCATGTGGCCTTTGGACCGCTGGCGCGTGCCGCCACGCCCGCCCGTGCCTCTGCCCTCACGCCGCAGGGCGTTTTTCTGGAACGTCTTGGCATCACCGCCCGTGCGCAGGCCCTTGCCCAAACTCTGGGCGGCGCCGCGCTTGAGGACCACATCGCGGCACACAGACGGTTGACGCATCCCGATGAAATGGGAAACCTGTTCAAGATACTGGCGATCACGCCGCCGGATGCCCCGCCGCCCCCTGCCCTGGAGCCTTATGGATGACGGTCACCGCCACACGCCTGGATCCCGTGACGTCACCCCTGCTCGACGGTGTCACCCATGGCTTCTTCACCCGGATCGGTGGAGCCTCATCGGGGATCTTCACAGCGTTGAATTGTGGTGGCGGGTCATCGGATCAGGCGGAAATCGTCTCCCTGAACCGCCGCAAGGTGGCCGATGCGATGGGTGTGGAGACCAAGGCGCTGGTGGGCGTGCACCAAGTGCATTCCGCCGACGTCGCGGTGATCGACGCCCCAACGCAGGAGCGGCCCCGCGCGGATGCCCTTGTCACGGCAACGCCCGGTGTGGCCCTGTCGGTCCTGACCGCCGATTGCCAGCCGATCCTGTTCGCCGATCCCGAGGCACAGGTGATCGGCGCGGCCCATGCCGGATGGCGCGGCGCGTTGGACGGAGTTTTGGAAGCGACGCTGGACGCTATGGACGGGCTCGGTGCCGAGCGAAGTCGCGTGCGCGCGGTGATCGGCCCATCGATCAGCCAACGCGCCTATGAGGTCGGCCAGGAGTTTCTGGAGCGCTTCATGGATGAGGATCCGATGACATCGCGGTTCTTTGTAAACGGCAAGGCCGAGGGAAAGTATCAGTTCGACCTGACGGGATACGGGTTGAGCCGTCTGCGCGCGGCGGGCGTGGCCGAGGCCGAATGGACCGGCCATTGCACCTATTCGGACCCGAAGCGGTTCTATTCCTACCGGCGCGCCACCCATCGCGGAGAGGCCGATTACGGCAGGCTCATTTCGGCGATCCGTCTGTAGCATTCGCCGCCTGACATCCGACTGGTTCCAAATGAGACACAATCGCGGCGGGATGTGCCTTCGCTTGGGCATAATCTGATTCAAGTCTTTCGAAAATCCTCGTGAAATATGCGGTCTGCGATCCGGGAATTGCCCAAAAATGGCCCCGATGATTTACTGCGCATTAGAGATTTCGCCTCAAGACTGCCTGAAAGCCGGGCCAGATTGGCTGCAACCTAAACAACTGCAACCGGCAAGAAGGAACAGGCAAATGAAGACCCGTCGCTGGATGAAAACAATCCTCGCTGAAGCGAAGAAAGAGCAGATGGATATGCCGTGGGCACGCAAGGCGCGTGCAGAACGGCGCGCGGAGAAGCCGCGAAAGCAGAAAACTGTGGCCGCCGAATAAGGCGGAAGACCCCGGACGAAGACCCCGCGGACCCCAAACCATACGCATTGCGAACGCTTGCGAAGGGCGGCCAGAACGGCCGCCTTTTTGGTGTCCGGCGCAGTGCGAAAGAGGCAGACCTTGCCCTAGGGTGCCGCCTCAAGATCAATCTCGGTGTCCAGCGCCTCGATCAGCGGCTTGAGATCGCCCTCGTAGCGCTGCCAACCCGCGATGGCACCGGTTCCGATCGGCTGGCGGGCCTGTGCAAAGCTGAGCGTCTGAATCCGCCGCCCACTGCGCTCCGGCGCAAGGCAGGCTTCATCGAACGGCAGTTCCACGGCGTCCAGCATGGCGCGAATGGTCGGCTCGGGATCCTTGGTCAGGTCTTCATAATCAACCACATGGATCAGGTCGGGCAAAGTGGCTTGCCAGAAGGCGGTTATGGCATCGTGAAGCCGGATGTATCTGCCCATATCTGCAAGGCCATAAGCATAGCGATGCAGGCCATGGGGGAACATGTTGCGATAGAGCGACAGCCCAACATCCCGCGGGTCACGTCGCACGAGGAGGAAGCGTGCGCCGGGCAAGGCGCGGGCAGCATGGCCGATCCGTGAAAAAGTGGAAATCGCCTTGTCAACGATCACGGGCGCGTCACCCGCCCGCCGCCGCGCCGCGGTGAGATAGCGCGACCCGGCCTCCGCCAGCAGGTCGCCATCCGGCGCACCATGGCGCAGCGCCTCGATGACGGGGGACAAGGCGCGCGACAGAAACGGCATCTCCCCCCCTGCGCTAACGCGGGGATGAGCTGCAAGGATGGTTTCAACCAGCGTCGTGCCGGATCGCGGCAGGCCGGTCACGAACACGATGCGATCGGTGGGGCCATCTGCCGGAATATCCCGCAAGATCCGCCAATCGGCCTTTAGCGCGCGCGCCTCCTGAAGGTCACTTTCAAATCCATAGGGAAACGCCTGCGCCATTTTGCGATTGGCCGTGTGTAGATGGGGGAAAACCTGCGCATGCTCCCCCAGATCGGCCTTTGCCTTGGCCGCTGCGAATTGCAGTGCAGCCCGGTCCAATCCGGACGGATCGGCCAGCTCAAAGCCCGCGTCCAAAAGGGGGAGGATCGGGTCATCGGCCTTGATCTTGCGGCCATTGGCATAGGCGCGGTAGGCCTCCCCAAAGGTGGGTGAGGCCTCGATTTCGGCCATAAGATCGGCGTCCGCCTGCGCGAATTCTCCAGCGGATTGGCGAAGCTGCGCGCGATGGGTCAGTAGCCCGACCTGCGGCGTCGCCAGAGCCGCGTCGATGAGGGCCTCAGCCCCAGTGAAATCGCCTGCCTCCTCGGCCGCAATCGCGCAGGACCGGAACACCGTAGCGGGCGGCGATGACATCCTTTCGATAATCTCAAGCGCTTGGTCACCGCGCCCGGTTTGCGCCAACGATACGGCCAGGTCGGCCAGCACGCGTTTATCGGTTCCTCGGTACGTTTTCAGCAACGCCATCGCTGCCTCCGGCCGTGCAGTATCCCGGTAGATCCAGGCCAATATCAGGGCCGCATCCGCCGTCAGATCGCCGCCCGCGCGCAATACCTCCTCGGCCTTCGCAGGTCGGACCGCGGCGGCATAGGCCCGGGCAAGGGCCAGCCGGGCCTTGGCATGGCCCGGCGCACGGGCATGGGCCGCCTCCAGTATGGCCACCGCCGGTTTGGATTGCGCCAGGCGCGCCTCCCCAAGCGCATAGGCGGGCCAGAACGCAGCGGGAGCCTGCCTGGTCAGTTTGAGCGCCGACTGTTCCGCCTGCGCTGCCCGCCCCTGGGCGATCGCCGCCAGGATCGGGCGCAGTTCGGCCTCCGATCCCATCGGGATACCGGCGCGCTGCGCGTCTTTCTCCAGTTTCGCGCGGGCCGGCCCGCGCAACACGCCGTGCAGGCCCTGCCAAATGGCGGGCTCTTTCGGCTTCCCTTTCAGGGCCTTGCGAAAATCGGCCTCGGCCGCCTTTGGGTCCCGCCCCGAAACACACCGCGCCCGCTGGAACAGCACCTCGGGGATGCCCGGCTGCGCCGCGAGGATTTGGTTGTAAAGTGTCAGCGCATCGTCCAGGCGGCCCGCCTGTTGATGGGCCAGCCCTCGCCGGTAGAGCGCGGTCAGATCGATCTTGGCCATCGGTTCAGGCGGTTTCCGCCAGCCGCGCCTCCATCACGTCGAAGGGCACCCCCGGCGTGTCTTTGGCGCCACGGATCACCAGCGATGTGCGCACCGAGGCCACGTTCGGCGCCGACGTCAACTCGCCGGTCAGGAAGCTCTGGAACGAGGATAGATCAGGCGCCACGCATTTCAGGATGAAGTCGATCTCGCCGTTGAGCATGTGGCATTCGCGAACCAGCGGCCAACCGCTGCACAGCTCTTCGAAGGCAACAAGATCCGCCTCGGCCTGCGACGCAAGGCCCACCATCGCGAAAACCTGCACCTCGAACCCCAGCATGCGGGCATCGACTTTGGCGAAGTAGCCCTTGATGTAGCCGGCCTCCTCCAACGTCCTGACACGGCGCAGGCAAGGCGGCGCGGAAATGCCGACGCGCTTGGCCAGTTCCACATTCGTCATTCGTCCATCGCCTTGCAGCTCGGCCAGAATCTTCCGGTCGATCGGGTCGAGTTTGGCGTGTTGCATTAGGTCGTGCTCCCCAAGCGCGGTTTTCAGATGAACCGCTTTTTCCGGTCTTCGCGCAACTTTATTTCACGGCTGCGCAAGAAATGGAATAGCTCACATGTCGGTGACGTGAAATTTGCTAGGGGTTTCATCGGGCAGGCGGCGGGGATATATCGCGTAGACCGCTCACCTGCTGCCACAGGATCTACCATGACAGAGACCCGCCATACCCGCCTTTTGATCATTGGCTCCGGCCCGGCCGGATACACTGCAGGCGTCTATGCCAGCCGCGCGATGCTGGAGCCGATCCTGGTGCAGGGCATCCAGCCCGGCGGCCAGCTGACCATCACGACGGATGTGGAAAACTGGCCCGGCGATGCAAGCGTCATGGGCCCCGATCTGATGGTGCGGATGGAGGCCCATGCCAAGGAAATGGGCACGGAGATCATCAGCGATCACATCATGTCGCTGGACCTGTCCAAGCGTCCGTTCATGGCCAGGGGTGACAGCGGCACCACCTACACCGCGGACGCGGTTGTGCTGGCGACGGGCGCGCAAGCCAAGTGGCTGGGTCTACCGTCCGAGGAGTACTTCAAGGGCTTCGGCGTGTCGGCCTGCGCCACCTGCGACGGGTTCTTCTATCGCGGGCAGGAGATCGTGGTGGTCGGCGGCGGCAATACGGCGGTGGAAGAGGCGCTGTTCCTGACGAACTTCGCGTCCAAGGTAACGTTGATCCATCGCCGCGACAGCCTGCGGGCCGAGAAGATCATGCAGGACCGCCTGTTCAAGAACCCGAAGGTCGAAGTTCTGTGGGATCACACGATTGAGGAAGTGATCGGCGCGCAGGAGCCCCGCGGCGTCGAAGGCGTGCGCGCCAAACACGTGGAAACCGGCGCCATCACCGAAATCCCGTGCAAGGGCTTTTTTGTCGCCATCGGCCATGCGCCCGCAACCGAGTTGGTGAAAGATCAGCTTGAAATGCACAATGGCGGCTATGTGAAGGTGCAGGCCGGGACCACGAAAACCTCGATCCCGGGCGTCTTCGCGGCGGGCGACCTGACCGACCATGTCTATCGTCAGGCGGTGACAAGTGCCGGGATGGGCTGCATGGCCGCGCTCGATGCCGAAAAGTTTCTCGCCGAGATGGAAGGTGAGGAAACGGTGGAGGCCGGGGCCTACGCCGCACCGGTTGATGCCGCAGAATAGGGCCACCTACCGCGTTTACACGGAACTTCTGCACGTAACTTCGGGTAAGCACGTGATCTCCGGCAGTCAGGCAGGACAAACCCCGGCCCGTGAATAGTTTGTTCAGATTTGAACAAAGGGGTTCTCAAGCGTCGCGGCATGTGGCATTTGTTCATTCGTGAACAAACATCGGACGTGCCGACGTGCCTTTTGCCGCCGCCCCTGCCCTACCGGAAGACGACACGCTCTTCCGTCTGTTGCGCCAGCTCGACACGGCGCCGGAGGCGTCGCAGCGGACAACGGCAGAGGCACTCGGCGTCAGCCTTGGGCGGCTCAACGCCCTCTTGCGCGCTGCGACGACCGCCGGGTTGGTGCAGGTCACTGACCGGAACAGCCCCGACAAACGCCAACGCTTCGCCTACACGCTGACGTCGCGCGGGGCCGCCCGAAAAGCTCAGCTGGTCGACCGATTTCTGGCCCGCAAGCTGGACGAATACAACGCCCTTCATGCCGAACTGACCGGCAAGGGCGCACACCTCATCCCATCGAAAAGGATCACCTCCATGGCCGCGCCCTTGCACGCCCCGATACCGGAACTCTACGTCTCCTATGACAGCGCCCAGAAGCTCAAGATGGAAGCGGCCGACCTGCCGTCGTGGGACCTCACCGCGCGCCAGGTCTGCGATCTTGAGCTGTTGATGAACGGCGGGTTCAACCCCCTCAAGGGGTTCATGGGGCAGGAGGATTACGACACCGTCGTCGAAAACATGCGCCTGGCCGACGGCTCGCTGTGGCCGATGCCGATCACGCTCGACGTGTCCGAAACCTTCGCCGACGGCATCGAAGAAGGCCAGGACATCGCGCTTCGCGACGCAGAAGGTGTGATCCTTGGGATCCTGTCGATCAGCGACAAGTGGACACCCGACAAGGCGAATGAAGCTACCAAAGTCTATGGTGCGGATGACATTGCTCACCCCGCCGTCAACTACCTGCACAATGTCGCGGGCCCGATCTATCTAGGCGGGGCGATCACCGGCATCCAGCAACCGGTCCACTATGATTTCCGGGCCCGCCGTGACACGCCGAATGAGCTGCGCGCCTTCTTCCGCAAACTTGGCTGGCGCAAGATCGTCGCCTTCCAGACGCGCAACCCCCTGCACCGCGCGCATCAGGAGCTCACCTTCCGGGCCGCGAAGGAGTCGCAGGCCAACCTGTTGATCCACCCCGTGGTCGGCCTGACGAAGCCGGGCGATGTCGATCACTTCACCCGCGTGCGGTGTTACGAGGCGGTACTTGATCAATATCCCGCCGCCACCACCACGATGAGCCTTCTGAACCTTGCGATGCGCATGGCTGGCCCGCGTGAGGCGGTCTGGCACGGTCTGATCCGCAAAAACCACGGCTGCACCCATTTCATCGTTGGCCGTGACCATGCCGGGCCGGGCAAGAACTCCGCTGGCGAGGATTTCTATGGCCCCTACGATGCGCAGGATCTGTTCCGCGATCATCAGGACGAAATGGGCATCGAAATGGTCGACTTCAAACACATGGTCTATGTGCAGGAGCGGGCGCAGTACGAGCCGAATGACGAGATCGCGGATCGCGACACCGTCACGATCCTGAACATTTCCGGCACGGAGTTGCGCCGCCGCCTGCGGGAAGGGCTGGAGATCCCGGACTGGTTCTCCTTCCCTGAAGTTGTGGCGGAGCTGCGCCGCACCTCCCCGCCCCGCTCGCAGCAGGGGTTCACGGTATTCTTCACCGGGCTGAGCGGGTCGGGCAAATCGACCATCGCGAACGCCATCATGGTGAAACTAATGGAGCAAGGGGGGCGGCCGGCGACGCTTCTGGATGGCGATGTCGTGCGGAAGAACCTGTCATCCGAGCTTGGTTTCTCCAAGGAACACCGGGACCTGAACATCCGCCGGATCGGATACGTCGCCTCGGAAATCACCAAGAACGGGGGCATCGCGATCTGTGCACCGATCGCGCCCTATACGGCCACGCGTCGCGCAGTGCGGGAGGAGATCGAGCAATTCGGGGCCTTTGTGGAAGTCCACGTTGCGACGTCTATCGAGGAATGTGAACGCCGCGACCGCAAGGGCCTCTACAAGCTGGCGCGGGAGGGCAAGATCAAGGAATTCACCGGAATCTCGGATCCCTATGAGGCACCGACGCAGGCCGAGCTGGTGGTGGATACCGAGGGTATGGATGTCGAATACTGCGCGCAGCAAGTGCTGCTGAAGCTGGAGAGTATGGGTCTGATCGCGGCGTGAAAAGGCAGGGTTATCAAGGTTGATAACCCTACTTAACCTACTGATAAAAGGGGAATTTCTATTTAATGTTAACCCTTTGCAAACCTTTTCGCGCAGTGTTGGGCGGCTTGATGCTCGCCGCCCTGCCCTCCACCGTTCTTGCAGAATTGGCCGACCTGAGCGAGGGGCGGTTCGTCATGTATGAGAGCCACTGGAGCGACGACGCCGCAGCCTTTGTGGCGGGCCCGCCGCCGGGATCGGAGACGGCCTGTTTCAGGGTAGGGAAGACGACGCCAGAGGGGGTGCCTATGACCCTGGCCTCCGGGGTCTTCTTCTTGTGGTGGTCGGAGGAGAGTGTGACGGAATACGACGACATCTGGTTCTCGTCTGACCGATTCAACGCGGACCATCCGGGGCAACCGCCGTTGGAGGAGTTGCGCATCCTGTTCCGAAACGTGGAGGCGTGCCGGTAAGCCGCCCCTCCGCACCTAGAAATCGACGGCAATCGACAGGTTCAACGCGCCAATGCCGGCATCGCCGGGGAGCGCCGTGAGACGGTATTCCATGCCCGGATTGCGCGTGGGTCGCAGCGACAGGCTGGCCACGACAAGCGGAATGAACCCGTCCAGGTTCGGAATGTTGTAGTCCCGCTCAAGCGTCGGCGCGAGGGTAGCGTAATATGCAGTCCCGAAGCTCAGGCCAGCGCGCAGATCGAAGCTATCAAAGCGCGCAAGCCGATGGGAGGCACCAGCCAGGAAAATCGGCGAGACCTCATCATAGCTATTGTAGAAAACGCCCCCTTCGACATGGAATTCCAAGCCGTCCCGGTCCGTGGGCCATCGATTGCCCAACAGCAACCCTGGGTTCACCCCGTTAAGGTCGGCGCCAAAATGCGTCGAGGCCAGAACGAAGGCGAGATAGCGATTAGCGCTGTCCTGAGCATGGGCCGGCGCGGCGAAGGCGAGAACCGTCACGAGAGGGAGCATACGGTTGAGCATGGCGTATCCATTGGCAATGCATCGCGGAGCTGGCGATGCACCTGCAGCCTGACCGACCCGCAGGGCGATTGCAATTGGCGGCGGTTTCGTCGGTGCCGCCATGTGGGCCGAGTGGCAACAGTCAGGCGCGCCAAGCCGAACACGGAAGCCAGGCGCGCTCGGCATCAAGATTGTGACGCCCCAGTTTCCCGGCGACGCAGGCCCCATTGCCCCCATATGCCGTCGGCAGGTATCGTTGTCATTGGCGTTGGCCAGCATTGTGCGGGCGCGTTCTGGGCGGAGGCCTAAAAGGCGCATGCAGGAACCTCCTCGGTCGATGAACATTGCGAGCGGAAGGTTAGAGACGACGGGCGGCCGAAGGCTTGCCAGTGCAAAGTCTGGTCTTGGGTCGAGCGGGAATGTGAGGGGCGTTGCCTCGGTGCCGACCAGCCGCCCAGGTGCCGCGACAGGAGTTGGCCCGTCCGCTGGTCGCGATTATTGCGTAGATCACGCCGAGATTGGTGCGTACCGACCGCGGTGTCAGGCCGGGATGATGCGCAACCAAATGGACACAGCGCCCTTGCATCATGCGCGATGCTCAATTCGGCGCAGCGCCGTGAGTGCATCGCCCTGTCGCCCGACAGCTGCAGGCCGACGTAATAAATTTGTGATGCACAATGGACAAATGACTATAGGCTGCTGAGAAAACCTACGGGTTAGTTCAGTATGCGAGATCTGGACCTTGTTGAAGCGCTTCTGAATATTGCCGAAACCGGCCAATTGAATCAGGCGACGGAAACGATGGCCCGCAGCATAGATGGCTGCGTGGGCCTGCATTGTACGTTCATGTCTGCAAGCGGCGCCCGCGAGCAGATGACCTATGCACTGACCCCCGAGGTCGTGGGCGAACGATTAAAGACCGATTTTCAGACCGCCGACGACAATCCCATGATTGCGAGTGGCCACCGCCTTCCGATGGGGCGGCTGACGATGGTTGAGCGGTACGTCGATATGGATGCGTATCTGGCGAGTGAACTCTATCAGGAGATGATCGAGCCCTACGACACCCCGTACATTTCGACCATCGTGTTGCCGGGGCGGCATGGGCTGGTCTCCTTCGGGCTGGGGCAACGTGACGGCATGACCGAACACAGCCTGCAACGTGCCGAGGTCATGGCGTTCAATGTGGCCCGTGCCTTCGACCTATATGTGGGCACGCAAGCCCCCGGTCAGGGCGCCTTTTTGATTGATCCCGCGGGCTGCTTGGTCGGGCAATCCGACCTCAGCATCAGCCGATTGACCGACGGCGTTTTGCGGCTTTCGAGCATTGGCGGGCCTGTGCGCCCGGCGGTCAACGCGATCGTCCCAATTTTCCAGAGAACCGTTTCCTATGTCGCGGAGACGGGGCAGGCAGCCCGATTGACATGCCCCAATGAGAAGGGCGTACCTTATGTCGTCACAATCTCGGCCGGTCCGGCGCTTGGCCCGCACAAGGTGCTCTGGGTCAATTCGGAGCGTTCACAGCGATTGCACTGGAGCCTGGATGAATTGCAGGCTGTCTATCGGCTGACGGGCCGGGAAGCCTCCGTCGTGGTGGCCATCCTGGGCGGGGCATCCATCGCCACGGCGGCCGATGATCTGGGGCTGAGCGAGCGGAGTGTGCGGACCTATCTGTCGAACGTGTTCGGCAAGATGGGCGTCACCTCGCAGGTCCAGCTTTTGCAGCGCCTGCTTGGGCCGGAGTAAAGCACCCCCTCTCGAAGAGTCTTGAGCCCGCATCGTCATATGACGATGGTTAACGTGATGCAGACCGTGCCTGGTGAATGGAGCATTAGCGCGCCGCTATTGAGTTCATGTGTATTAGGGAACGGCATTTCATGGTTTCACATTCAAAGTCCTACGCCGCGTTCGCCGCGGTTCTTGCAGGGGCCTGTCTGCTGGCAGCAGATGTTCAGGCCTCGACCGTGTCGCAATTTCGAAATGGCAGCCATGGCCTGTCGCGGACATTGGTGACGAACCCGTCGACGTCGGTGATTGTGGATCTGGAGCCGGGTTCTGCCGGGTCGCGCCGGGCCTCCGCATCGGCAAACTTCGTCGACCCGCGGGCTGACGTGATGCAGTTCAACTATTTCGACGCCTCCCTGGGCCAATTGGACCGGGTGCGCATTTCCTACGAGTTGACCGCGTTTGGGAATAATCGGGTCGCCGTCGACAGCTTCATCTGCCTTGTGAACGGCGTTTTCAGTTGTCCGACAAATGAAGCCGATAACCCCTACAGAACGAGCGTCAGAGCCACCGGATCGGTTGGATATGGCATCGAGATCGAACCCTACGTTCCGACCATGACAGGTGCCCCGACCACCGGCTTTGAGAGCCCGATCGAACTTGGGGTTCAATCGACCGAAGTGACGGCGGGCGGAACGGCCAACGGGTACGAAGGCGATACCGGGCTGAATGCAACGGGCGCACCTTCCGTGCTGGAGCTGGTCGGCGGGCAAGCCGCGGAGTTTGTCGGGACGGGGCAGTTCGATATCAATCCGCTGTTTGTCTCAAGTTTGGACATCAACGCCTATTGCTCCGGAGCCTTCGTCTTTCCGGCAACCAATTGTCAGGCGACAGGACGCGTTACATACAACGTGGGCTATCGCGTGAGTGTTGTGTACGAATACTCGGAATATGATGTGCCGGAGCCGAGCCCGGTTCCGCTCCCGGCGGGCGCAGTTCTCCTTTTATCGGGCGTGGCCGGACTGGCCCTAGCGCGGCGCCGCCGCATGTCGCGCTAAATAGGCTCAGCGGGATGTCTCAAGCCGGTGCCAGAGCCCGTTTCGCGGGGTGTCGGAGCGCGGCGGGATAAAGCGGCCGGGCGCTATTCGTCGGTATCAGTCGGCGTCTCGGCTCCGCCCTCGCCCGGAGCCACTTCGCCCGTATCGGGCTCTTCGGCCGGAGCGGGCGCGGCGGAGCCGTCGGTCGGCAGGCCATTCTCCCACTCGCCCTCCAGCACCTCGCCGGTGGCATAGGTCATCGTGCCCGCCCCCTGGCGGCGACCATTGACGAAAGTGCCGGTATAGACGTCGCCGTTGGAATAGGTCGCGGTGCCCTGGCCGTTGATCTCGCCGTCATCCCAAGCGCCGGTATAGGTGAACCCGTCGGGCATGGTGAGCGTGCCTTCGCCCTCCCGCTGGCCGGCGGCGAATGTGCCCTCGTAGATCGTGCCATCGGCATAGGTGGCGCGGCCCTGGCCGTGGCGGAGGCCGTCTTCCCATTGGCCCTGGTACTGGTAGCCGTCGGGGTGGCTCATCGTGCCCTGCCCGTGCTGGCGGGCATTGAGGAACTGGCCCTCATAGACCAGCCCGTTGGCATACGTGGCGGTGCCGTTGCCCTGGATCACGCCATCGACCCAGTCGCCGGTATAGGATGCGCCGTCAGGATAGGTGATGGTACCGGTGCCATGGGCTAGGTCGTTGCGGAACGTGCCCTCATAGACTGACCCGTCGGGATACGTCACGCGGCCCTCCCCCTCGATCCGGCCCTCCATCCAGGCGCCGACATAGACATAGCCATCGGTGCCGGTGAACGTGCCCTGGCCCTGCCTGCGATCATCGGCAAAGGCGCCTTCGTAGACATCGCCATTGGCATAGGTCACACGCCCCTGCCCCTGCCGCTGGCCATTGACTAGCGTGCCGACATAAACGTCGCCATTGGGTTGCGTGAGTGTGCCTTCGCCGTTGATCTGGCCCTCGGCCCAGGCGCCCTCGTAGATCACGCCATCGGCCATTTCGAGCCGCCCGGTGCCCGAACGGACGCCGTCGGCGAACTGGCCCGTATAGGTGGCGCCGTCAGGATAGGTGATTGTTCCCGTGCCCTGCTTCACCCCGTCATTCCACTCGCCTTCATAGCGGTAGCCGTTGGGGCCGGTCATCACGCCGGTGCCATGGTGCAGCGCGTTGCGGAACTGGCCGGTGTAGGTGACGCCGTTGGAATAGATCGCGGTGCCGGTGCCTTCAATCCGGCCCTCCACCCATTCTCCTTCATAGGTGGAGCCATCGGCGAAGATGATCGTGCCGATACCTTGCGGGCGGCCTGCCACGAAGGCGCCTTCGTAGATCGACTGATCGGGGAACAGGGCGCGGCCCTGGCCGCGGATCTCGCCATCGACCCAGTCGCCGGTATATTCATATCCGTTGGGCAGCCGGTAGGTGCCGGTCCCGTGCTGGACGCCGTTGCGGAACTCGCCCTCGTAGATCCCGCCATTGTCATATTGCTGGATATCCGTCGTGGTCTCGTCGGTCGCGTCCTGCCCAAAGGCCGACGTTGCGATTGCCACCGCGGCCACTGCACCCCAAATCGCCGATTTCATCCTGCGCCCCCCTCAACGGAGATGTTGTTCATTTCTGCGGCAAAGCTAGGTGACGTTAACGCTTGGCGCAACGCCTTATGCCAGCGGTGGCATCCGCTTGGCGCTTGGCCGCAGACGTGAAGGTGATATGACGGTTCAGCAGATGCCGGAGGATACATCATGGCCGATCGATTCCGCCTGACGATGGCGCAACTCAACGCAACCGTTGGTGATCTGGGCGGAAATGCCCGGCAGGCCCGCGACGCGTGGGAGGCCGCCAAGGCCGCTGGCTCCGATTTCATCGCTTTCCCCGAGATGTTCGTCACCGGCTACCAGTTGCAGGATCTGGTGATGAAACCGGCCTTCGCCGCCGATGTGCGGCGCGTCATCGAGCAGCTGGCCGCCGATTGCGCGGACGGCCCGGCCTTTGGCATCGGTGGGCCGCTCTGGGGCGCGGACAAGCCGTTCAATGCCTATTACATCTGCGAGGGCGGCGAAATCACGGCCACGATCCTCAAGCATCATCTGCCCAACTATCAGGTCTTCGACGAGGTGCGGTATTACCATTCCGCCAATCCGCAGGGGCCGGTCTCGATCAATGGCGTGCGCGTCGGCATTCCGGTTTGCGAGGATGCGTGGTTCGAGGATGTCTGCGAGACGTTGCAGGAATCCGGCGCCGAAATCCTGCTGATCCCCAACGGCTCCCCCTATCACCGCAACAAGGTGGAGCTGCGGCAATCCATCGTGGTCTCGCGGGTGATCGAAACCGGGCTGCCTGCCGCTTATCTGAACCTTCTGGGCGGGCAGGACGACCAGGTGTTCGATGGCGCGTCCTTCGTGCTGAACCCCCATGGCGTGCTAACCCACCAGATGCCGCAATTTGAAGCCGCGGTGGAACACGTGGATTTCGAGCGGACGGATGACGGTTGGGTGGCCCTGCCCGGGGACAAGGCCGCCTTGCCCGATGCGTGGGAGGCCGATTACCGCGTGATGGTGGAGGCCCTGCGCGATTACCTGCGCAAGACCGGGTTCAAGCAGGTTGTTCTGGGCCTGTCCGGCGGGATCGATTCCGCGCTGGTGGCCACGATCGCCTCCGATGCGATCGGCCCGGAGAACGTGCATTGTGTGATGCTGCCATCGCGCTACACGTCGCAGATCTCGCTCGACGATGCCACCGACGTGGCCACGCGCCTTGGCTGTCGGCTCGATACCGTGCCGATCACGCCCGCGCGGGAGGCCGTGACCGAGGCGCTCGCCCCCCTGTTCGACGGGCTGGAGGCCGACGTGACCGAGGAGAATATCCAATCCCGCCTGCGCGGCGTGATGCTGATGGCGCTGAGCAACAAGTTCGGCTCCATGCTGCTGACCACGGGCAACAAGTCCGAGGTGGCGGTGGGCTATGCCACGATCTACGGCGACATGGCGGGCGGCTATAACCCGATCAAGGACCTCTACAAGACCCGCGTGTTCGAGACCTGCCGCTGGCGCAACCGCGAGCATCGCGACTGGATGCTGGCCCCCGCGGGCGAGGTGATCCCGCCACGCGTGATCGACAAGCCGCCGACGGCAGAGTTGCGAGAGGATCAGAAGGACGAGGATTCGCTGCCGCCCTATTCCGACCTCGACGTGATGCTGGAAATGCTGATCGACAAGGAGGCCTCCGTCGCCGACGTGGTGGCGATGGGGTATGACCGCGAATGGGTCAAGAAGGTTGAGGGGCTGATTTATGTCAGCGAATACAAGCGTTTCCAGTCCGCGCCCGGCGCCCGGCTGACCCCCCGCGCCTTCTGGCTCGACCGGCGCTACCCGATCGTGAACCGCTGGCGCGACAATGGGCAGGGCTGAGGCGCTTGGCTTTGCCGTGCGGTGATAGGTGGGGTAGACATGCAGATATACATGGTGATCGAGCGGTTCAAAGCGGATTGCTGGGATGCGGCCTATGAAAGATATCACAGCAAAGGCCGATTGCTTCCGGACGGACTTAACTATCTGAATTCCTGGGCAAACAAGGACCGCTCAATTTGCTACCAGCTCATGGAAACAGACTCGCCGGAGCTTTTTGATCAGTGGTTTCTGAGCTGGAGCGACCTGGTTGAGTTCGAGGTGATCCCGATCGATTGAATGACGTCGACGACGCGGCGGTGAGCCGCGGCTTTGTCCCGCGCGGCGACCATGAGCGCACCACATCTCTCCCTCCACCCGACCCCGGACCAAAACCGAGACATATTGCCATTCCGGGCCTCAGCACGTTTGGTGAGACGATCTAGCTCCGGGGCCGTGCCATGACTGATTTCCTTCTCCTCGCCACCATCTTCCTGATCGCAGGCGTAATCGCGGTGCCGATTGCCAGCCGCCTCGGCCTCGGCTCGGTTCTTGGCTATCTGATCGCGGGGATCGTGATTTCGCCGCTTCTGGGTGTGCTGGGGGTCGATGTTATCTCGATCCAGCATTTCGCGGAATTCGGCGTGGTGATGATGCTGTTTCTGGTGGGTCTTGAGCTACAGCCGAAATCCCTGTGGGACATGCGGGGGCAGTTGATCGGGCTGGGGGGGGGGCAAGTGGCGCTGACGACGCTGGCGGTGATGGGGGTGTGCATCGCGCTGGGGCAGCCGTGGCAGATCGCGCTTGCCGTGGGCATGGTTTTCGCCCTGTCCTCCACGGCTATCGTCTTGCAAACGCTTGGCGAGAAGGGGCTTTTGAAGTCCGATGGCGGGCAAGGCAGCTTCTCCGTCCTGTTGACCCAGGACATTGCCGTGATCCCGATGCTGGCGTTCCTGCCGCTTCTGGCGATGCCGGAGATGATGGATCTGGGCGTCGATGCGGCGGGTCATGGGGCCGATGCCGGCCACGGCGCGGATGCGGGCCATGGCGCGGTGGATGACCACGGTGACGGGGGCGATCACGGCGCCTCCATGAGCCTGGTGGCGGGCCTGAACGGGTGGCAGACCGCGCTGGTGAACCTGGGCGCGATTGGTGCGGTCATCGTGGGCGGCTCGCTCCTGACGGGCCCCCTCTTCCGGTTCATCGCGGCGGCCAACCTGCGGGAGCTGTTCACGGCGGCCGCGCTCATGCTGGTGATCGGCATCGCCCTGTTGATGAGCCTTGTGGGCCTGTCGCCCGCGCTTGGCACGTTTCTGGCAGGCGTCGTGCTGGCCAATTCGGCCTATCGTCACGAGCTGGAATCTGACATCGACCCGTTCCGCGGCCTCCTTCTGGGGCTGTTCTTCATGACCGTGGGCGCATCGATCAATTTCGGCCTTCTGGCCGATAACATCCTGGCCGTTCTGGGCATGACCGTGGGGCTCATGGCGCTCAAGGCGCTGATCCTTCTGATCCTTGCGCGCATCTTCCAGATCCGGGGCGCGGACAAATGGCTGATGGCGCTGGCGCTGGCGCAGGCGGGCGAATTCGGCTTCGTGCTGCTGTCGTTCACCGTCGCAAACGGCGTGATCCCGCAGGGGCTTTCGGATATCCTGCTGCTGGTCGTGGCGCTCTCGATGCTGCTGACGCCGGGGCTGTTCATCTTCTACGACCGCGTGATCGCGCCGCGTTACACGGAAACCGAGGCCCGGCAGGCCGACGATATTCCGGGCGATGCCAAGATCATCATCGCAGGCGCCGGGCGCGTGGGCGGCCTGGTGGACCGGATCCTGCGCGCGGGCGGCCACGAAACAACCGTGATCGATTACAATTCCCGACGGCTGGAGATCATGGAGCGCTTCGGCGTGAAGAATTACTTCGGCGATGCACGGCGGCCCGACCTGCTGAATGCTGCGGGCATCTCGGAGGCCGACATCCTGATCGTGGCCATCGATGACCGCGAGGGGATCAACCAGATCGTGTCCTATGCCACGCAGACCTTCCCGGGCCTGCACGTGATCGCCCGCGCGCTTGATCGCGACCATGTCTACGACCTGTGGTATCACGGCTGCCGCGACATCATCCGCGAGACCTATGACAGCACGCTGCGCATGGGCCGTTCGGCCTTCGAGGCGATGGGGGTGGAGCGCGACACCGCAACCGCGATGATCGATGCGTTCAACGACCGTGACCGCGAAAGCATGTTGCTGATCGCCGATGTGCACAAAATGGGCGTCCCGCCCCATGAGAACGAAGAATATCTCGCACGGGTGCGTGAGATCGGACCGAAATTCCAGGAGGAATTGAAGGTGGAAATCGCCGAAATCCGCGCCGCGGGCGCCCGGTCGAAACCGGACGCAGGCTGATGTGCTGGTTTAGTGGACGCTGACGGGCTTCAGGTCGTTCTGGCGCGCCACGAGGAAGGCCAGCTCCCGGTCCTTGACCAGGGCAATCTGCTCGCCCGTCTCGGCCCCGATCGCATAGAGCGACTCCAGCCCATGCGCGCGGTCCTGCACGTCTTGGGGGAGGTCGGCGACGTCCACTTTGCGAATATAGACGATCCGCTGATCCGTCGCCGTCATATCGTGTTTCTGGGTCATTACGCGCCTCCTCCGGGCTGGATCTTGATGGTCTGCACCACGCTGTCGGGGATGGCGCGCGTCAGATCGACGTGCAGCAGCCCGTGTTCCAGGGTCGCGCCCGCCACATCGACACCATCGGCCAGCACGAAACTGCGCTGAAACTGCCGTGTGGCAATGCCGCGGTGCAGGAACACGCGGCCATCGTCGCCATCATGCAGTTTCCCGCGGATCACCAGCTGGCGATCCTCCACCGTGATGGAGAGGTCGGCATCGGCGAACCCGGCCACGGCCAGGGTGATGCGATAGGCGCTGTCGCCCCGCTGCTCGATATTGTAGGGCGGATAGCCCTCATTTCCAGATTTTGCGGTCCGCTCCACCAGCCGTTCCAGCTGATCGAACCCCAGAAGATAGGGGTGGACCCCAGGGTCAGTTTGGTCATAGACGCACATCCTTCAAAAGCGATCTGCACTGGCCAGCCTCCCGCATTCGGCAAGACGGGCATGTTCCTGATATGGGGAGCGGAGGACGCGCACGCAAGGCTTTGCCGGGGCCGGGATTGCGGCTATCTTAATGGCCCGGAGCAAGGAACAAGAGCCCATGAACGCGCCCTCGGAGATGACCCACGAAGATGTGCTGCGTGTGAAGCTGCAGGTCCTGCGCCGCGAGCATCGCGATCTGGACGCGGCGATTGACGCACTCCACGAGGCCGTGAACCCCGACCAGCTGACCCTCAAGCGCCTGAAGACCCGAAAGCTGACGCTGAAGGATCAGATCGCGCGGATCGAGGATGAACTGACGCCCGATATCATCGCCTGAGCCGGGCCGGTTTTCTGTACCCCGCGCGCGCAACATCGCTTGAGGCCGTCGCCCGCGCCGCTATAGTGCGCGGTTCCGAACAGGGGGACATCCGCACATGGTTCAGGTCGCCATCATCATGGGCTCGCAATCCGACTGGCCCACCATGCGCGAGGCCGCCCAGATGCTCGACGCGCTGGATGTGCCCTATGAGGCGCGCATCGTCTCGGCCCATCGCACGCCCGACCGGCTGTGGGATTTTGGCACATCGGCCGTGGGTCGTGGCCTGAAAGTCATCATCGCGGGCGCGGGCGGGGCGGCGCATCTTCCGGGCATGATGGCCTCGAAAACCCGCATTCCCGTGATCGGTGTCCCGGTCCAGACCAAGGCGCTGTCGGGTGTCGACAGCCTCTATTCGATCTTGCAGATGCCGCGCGGGTATCCCGTGGCGACCATGGCCATCGGGGCCGCCGGGGCGGCGAATGCAGGCCTGATGGCGGCGGCGATCCTTGCCAATGACGATTCGGACCTTGCCGCACGTCTGGACACATGGCGCGCCGATCTGAGCGCCTCGATCCCCGAGGTGCCCCAAGATGACTGAGCCCCTCGCGCAGGGCAGCACCATCGGCATCCTGGGTGGCGGTCAATTGGGCCGCATGCTGGCCATGGCCGCCGCACGGTTGGGCTACAAGACCCATGTTTTCGAGCCCGGCAGCGCCCCCGCCGCCGATGTCGCCCATAGATGGACGCAGGCGGGATACGACGACCTCGATGCGCTGCGCGCCTTTGCCGAGGCCTGCGATGTCATCACCTTCGAGTTCGAGAACATCCCCGCCGACGCGCTTGACGCCCTTTCGGGCACCACCCCACTGTTCCCCGACCGGCGCGCCTTGGAGACAAGCCAGGATCGCCTGATCGAAAAGGCGTTCCTGCGCGATCAGGGCCTGGCCACCGCCCCCTTCGCACCCCTGGGCAGTGATGTGCACGCCGCGTTGTCGGCCACCGGCACGCCCGCCATCCTCAAGACGCGGCGCTTTGGCTATGACGGCAAGGGGCAGGCCCGCATCATGGCCCCCGATGGGGCCGAGGCCGCCTTTGCAAGCCTCAGCGGAGCACCTGCCATCGCCGAAGGGTTTGTCGATTTCTCCAGGGAGATCAGCGTGATCGCGGCCCGCGGGCAGGACGGGGCGGTTGCCGTCTTCGATCCGGGCGAGAACGTTCATCACGACGGCATTCTGTCCACCACGACGGTCCCCGCGGCGATCTCTGCCACCCTGCGCACCGATGCCGTCCTGGTCGCCTCGCGCATTCTGACGGCGCTCGATTACGTCGGTGTTCTGGGCGTGGAGCTTTTCGTGACGCCGGCGGGCCTCGTGGTGAACGAAATCGCCCCGCGCGTGCACAATTCCGGGCATTGGACGCAGGCGGGCTGCGCCGTCGACCAGTTCGAGCAGCATATCCGCGCAATCACCGGCTGGCCGCTTGGCGACGGGTCGCGCCACGCAAATGTCACGATGGAGAACCTGATCGGCGAGGATGTGGAGCGCGCGACGGCCCTGGCCGGTGAGCCCGGCGTCCAGATCCACTTGTATGGCAAATCCGAAACCCGCCCCGGGCGGAAAATGGGCCATATCAACCGCGTGACCGGACCGGCATAGCCGAAACGCGCGGGCAGCTCTATTCGATCAGGTCGCCAATCGCCTCGATCACGCCCAGATCCTCGTCAAAGGCGCCGTTGGCCAGATAGGCCTCCACCTGCGCGATCACCAGCGGGTTGTTCATCATGAACGTGTGCGTCGTCGGCAGCACGATATGGTCGCGCATGCCCGCAACGCGGGTGTTGTCGACGCCCACCTTGCCATCGTCCGGCCCGGGGATCAGCGCCGAATAGATCGGGTTGAGTGACCGGTTTCCTGCAATCACGCCCAGATCGAACGTCACCTCGCCCAAGCGGTTCACCAGATCACCCGGATCCGTCCCCAGTTGCATCCCTGCCGGGCCGTTCAGCCATTCGAACGGTTCCAGCGGCCCGAACACATCCACCAGTTCCGAGCCGCCATTGGGCGGGGCCAGCATCACGACACGGCCCAGAAAGGCGGGTTCATGGCGGCCCAACCAATAGCGGACAAGGATGCCGCCCATGGAATGGGTCACGAAATGCACGCGCGTCAGCCCGCAGCGCGCCAAGGCGGGCGGGATCGATTGCTCGGCCAGTTCGGCGATGGTCGCGCGCGTCGACGGATAGCCCGCATTGATGACGGTGTAGCCCTGCGCCGCCAGACGCTCCTCCAGCAAAAACAGCGATGTTTCGGACCGCGCCAGCCCGTGCAGCAGCACCACGCAATCGGCACGCAGGGGCGTGGCCGCCAGGGCGGAGAGGACAAGCGCGGCAAGAAGGCGTTTCATCATGCATTTAAGATAGGACATACGCGGGCATCCCGCGAGGGGCTTGCCGCGCGATCACCGTAACGTCACTGTCCGCGATATGTCTCGCCCCGTCCGCCTTGCCGTCCGCGGCCTTTTGCTGATCGAGAACCGGCTTCTGCTGGTGAATGCCTGGCCCTGTGGCACATCCGACCTTCTGTGTGCGCCCGGCGGCGGAGTGGAGCCGCACACGTCGCTTCCCGACAATCTGATCCGCGAGTTCCATGAAGAAACCGGGTTGGAGATCGCCGTAAGGGCGCCGTGCCTTGTGAATGAGTTCCACGACGAGCCGCGCGGCTTTCATCAGGTGGATGTCTATTTCCGGGTGTCGTTGATTTCCGGCACCCTGATGCAGGATTGGATCGACCCAGAAGGCGTGGTGACCGAACGCCATCTGGTGACCCGTGCACAGCTGGCAGGGCTGCGGGTGAAACCGGATTCGCTGGCCGAGATCGCCTGGGGGAACGGGATCTTCTACGATCCGTTGGAGCCGATCCTGCGCTGAAACACCCCCAACCCGTAGGCGATGCCGCCAAGCGTCACGGCGCCCGCCCCGATCATGCGCCAAGTCACCACCTCGCCAAGCAACACAACGCCCGCGATGGTGGCGATGATCGGTACCAGAAGCTGCAAAAGGGCCGAGACTGTTCCGCCCAGTTGCGGCAGAACCGTGTACCACAGCGCATAGCCCAACCCCGATGTGATCGCGCCCGCCACGATGGCCAAATTGATGCCCCAGCTGGTCATCTCCGTCCCGTCGATCTGGACCGGCAGCATCACGGTGATCACCGCCAGAAGCGGCACGGACCAGATGAAATTCGCCCCCGTCTCCGCCATCGGATCGGTGGCCGTCCGGCCCGCCAGCGAGTAGATGCCCCAGCCCAGGGCGGCCAGCAGCATCGCCACAACCGCCACCGGCGGCAGGGCCGCGGCACCCGTGGGCCAGCTCAGCCAGGCCAGCCCGGCAAGGGCCATGCCCGCCCCGATCCAGCGACGCGGCGGGGGGCGTTCTCCGCCCATCAGGCTCCCCGCAAACATCGTGATCTGCACCCCGCCAAACAGGATCAGCGCGCCCAGGCCCGCATCGATCTGGATGTAGGCGATGGAAAACCCGATGAGATAGAGCGTCAGGCTGCCCGCCCCCACGATCCGGGCGGGCACCAGCAGCGGCAAGCGTCGCCCCCTGCCCAAAACCAGACCCGCCAGCATGACCGCGCCCGCCACGGCGCGGATATTGGCGAACGCAATCGCATCGATCTCGCCGCCCCCCACCGCCATGCGGTTGAGGATCGAGTTGGAGGCGAAGGCCATAAGCACCACGCAGACCAGGGCGACAAGGCGCGTCATGGGTGGCCACCGATCATCCGCGCCGCCAGCGGCCCGCGCAGATGGGTCACCTGGCCCGCGCAAAAGACGGCATCGATCTGGTGGCTCTCGGCGTCCATCATCACCAGATCGGCACGCAGCCCCGGCGCGATCCGCCCCCGATCCGTCCACCCCATGATCCGGGCCGGCCCGGCGGAGATCAGGCCCCAGGCCTCGCCCAGATCCATGCCGCCTTGCCACAATTTCAGCGCCGCGCGGTGCGGCGCGGGGTAGTGGTAATCGGAGACAAGCGCATCCACGAGCCCCTCGGCAATCAGGCCCTCCGCGGCAATCTTGCCGTCATGGGAGCCGCCGCGCACCACGTTGGGGGCGCCCATGATCACCGGATCGCCCGCATCTTTCGCGGCCCGGGCGGCTTCACGCGTTTCGGGGAATTCGGCGATCGTGGCCCCGAGCGCGCGGGCGCGGCGGCGATCTTCGGCGCTGGCATCATCGTGGCTTCCGAGATGAACATCCCGCGCCCGCAGGGCCGCCGCCAACCTCGGGAGCGCCGCCATCGCTGCGTCGAATTCCCCGTGGAGGCGGTGCAGCAGGGCCAGATGATCCTCCGGCGATCGTCCGGATTTCAGGGCCTGCCCGACCAGCCGTGCCGGGCGCTTTCCGGCCGCCAGGGCCTCATGGGCCAAATGATCGTTGAACACGACATAGGGGATGTTATGGGCCGCCACGAGGGCCAGCGCGCGGTCAAAGACCTCGCGATACGCAATCTCGAGGCGCAGTTGCAGGCGCAGGTCGGTGTCGAAGCTCGCACCTGCCAGAGCGGCGGCCAGCGTTTCGGCGAAATCCGGGCCGCGCATCCCGCCCTCCCACGACATGAACTGCGCCAGAACGGCTGTGGTGATGCCATTGGCGGCCAGCTCCGCCTCGGTCGCGCGCAGGCCCGCTTGCGGATCGGTCTGCGCCCCGCGCCGCGGGGCGAGGTGCCGTTCGAAGCCGTCGCCATGCAGATCCACGATGCCGGGCAGGATCAGGTAGCCACTTGCGTCGATGTTTCGGCTGGCGTGATTGGTGATGTGCCCGTCAGCGATGCTGATATCGGTGTCCGCCAGCCCCCCGTGCAGAAGGATCTGCGCGCCGGCAAAGCGGAGAGAGAGGGGCGGGGCGGACATGAGGTGGTGTGTGGCAGGGGGGTAGGGAAACGGCAAGAGGGTGCCGCCAAGGGGGAATGACAAAGGGGCCCGGAGGCCCCTTTGCTTTGGTTGGATGGCTTACCCTTTCGGCAGACTTTGCGTTGCAAAGCCGCCTGTCGGGTTACGACCGAATTTC
Source organism: uncultured Roseicyclus sp. (assembly GCA_947491935.1). Classification (GTDB taxonomy): domain Bacteria; phylum Pseudomonadota; class Alphaproteobacteria; order Rhodobacterales; family Rhodobacteraceae; genus Gymnodinialimonas. Next base: position 422,559 of record CANLLF010000002.1, on the reverse strand, counting down.
CTGAAGGAAATTCGTGTCTTACATCATGCCGCCCATGCCGCCCATGTCGGGCATGCCGCCGCCACCGCCTGCGCCTTCTTTGGCGGGCTTGTCGGCCACCATGGCTTCCGTGGTGATCAGCAGGCCTGCAACCGAAGCGGCGTCCTGCAGCGCGGTCCGCACCACTTTGGCCGGGTCGATCACGCCGAACTTGAACATGTCGCCATATTCTTCGGTTTGCGCGTTGAAGCCGAACGCCTTGTCGTCGGATTCGCGGATCTTGCCCGCGACGACCGAACCGTCAACGCCGGAGTTCTCGGCGATCTGGCGCAGCGGCGCTTCGAGGGCCTTGCGCACGATGGCGATGCCAGCGTCCTGATCGGAGTTTGCACCGGTGAGGCCGGCAAGCGCCTTGCCGCCCTGAACCAGGGCAACACCACCGCCCACGACGATGCCTTCCTGCACGGCCGCACGGGTCGCGTTCAGGGCGTCATCGACGCGGTCCTTACGCTCTTTCACTTCCACTTCGGTCATACCGCCGACGCGGATGACGGCAACGCCGCCCGCCAGCTTGGCCACACGTTCCTGCAGTTTCTCACGGTCGTAATCCGAGGTGGTTTCCTCGATCTGGCCACGGATCTGGGCGACACGCGCTTCGATCTCGGCCTTGTTGCCATTGCCGTCGATCACGGTGGTCTCGTCCTTGGTGATGGTCAGGCGCTTAGCGGTGCCCAGCATGTCCATCGTGACGCTCTCGAGCTTCATGCCCAGGTCGTCGGAGATCACCTGGCCGCCGGTCAGGATCGCGATGTCCTGCAGCATAGCCTTGCGGCGGTCGCCGAAGCCCGGTGCCTTGACGGCAGCAATCTTCAGGCCACCGCGCAGCTTGTTGACGACCAGCGTGGCAAGCGCCTCGCCTTCGACGTCTTCGGCGATGATCAGCAGCGGCTTGCCGGACTGGATGACCGATTCAAGCAGCGGAACCATGGGCTGCAGCGACGAGAGCTTCTTCTCGTGCAGCAGGATCATGCAATCTTCCAGCTCCGCAATCATCTTGTCGGGGTTGGTCACGAAATAGGGGCTCAAGTAGCCGCGGTCGAACTGCATGCCTTCGACAACTTCGGTCTCGGTCTCGAGGCCTTTGTTCTCTTCCACGGTGATCACGCCGTCATTGCCGACCTTCTGCATCGCGTCTGCAATCTGCTGGCCGATCTCGGCTTCGCCGTTGGCGGAGATGGTGCCGACCTGGGCGACTTCGTCGCTGTCGGCGACTTCGCGGGACGAGGCCTGGATGTCAGCGATCACCTTGGCCACGGCCAGATCAATGCCGCGCTTGAGGTCCATCGGGTTCATGCCGGCGGCAACCGACTTGAGGCCTTCCTTGATGATCGACTGGGCCAGAACCGTCGCGGTGGTGGTGCCGTCACCGGCCTCATCATTAGTGCGCGAGGCAACTTCCTTGACCATCTGCGCGCCCATGTTCTCGAACTTGTCTTCCAGCTCGATCTCTTTGGCGACGGAGACACCGTCCTTCGTGATGCGCGGGGCGCCGAAGGACTTTTCGATCACCACGTTACGGCCCTTGGGACCGAGGGTGACTTTCACGGCATCTGCGAGCGTGTTGACGCCCTTCAGCATACGGTTGCGGGCGTCGGTATCAAAACGGACGTCTTTGGCAGCCATGTTGGCTCCTCCTTAAACTTGTCTGCGTTTCTTTGTCGGGATTCGGATCCGGATCAGCGTGGCCGTGAGGCTTAGGCCATGATGCCGAGGATGTCCGATTCCTTCATGATCAGAAGCTCTTCCCCGTCCAGGGTCACTTCTGTGCCGGACCATTTGCCGAACAAGATGCGGTCGCCTTCCTTGACCGACATCTCGATCAACTCGCCGGAATCCTTGCGGGCGCCATCGCCACACGCGATCACTTCGCCTTCCGCGGGCTTTTCCTTGGCGTTTTCGGGGATGATCAGACCGCCAGCGGTCTTTTCGTCACCTTCGACACGGCGGACCAACACACGGTCATGCAACGGTTTCAATGCCATCTTTGGCCTCTCCTTTATCCGGGGGTCGGAGTATATGCTTAGATGTTGTCACTCACCCGGTGCGAGTGCCAACGACAGCGAAATAAGCAGGCCTCAATCAGGTGTCAAGCATCTGTGCCGGTAACTGTTCCTTCAGACAAAGAAGATAGCCAAGACCTGTGCGCGACGCCGTGTCCGAGGTCGGAGGCCCGAATGACGATTCATAAAAATGTCAGTCTTCGCATGAAGCTGATCCTGACGATGGGGTTGATGATGATCGTGCTGGCCTGCGCGATAAATGTCGCAAGCTATCGGCAATATGAGCGCGCCATCCGGGACCATGTTGAACACGACAATCACACCGGCATCCGTGTTCTGGTTCAGCATCTGACCGACCGGTTCGATACGCTGACCTATGACCTGTCCGATGACGGCGAGATCTCCGATGTGACTTGGGCCGCGTTCCCAGCGGCCTTCGATTCCGATCTGACCGACCAGATTCGATATCTGACGGGAATGCATGCAACCGTGTTTCGGTTCGATCCGGCCAGTGGCAATTTCGTCAGGATGGCAACCACCGCCCGGGACGCGGACGAAAACCGCATGGTGGATACCAACCTCGCAAACGTCGATGCCGCCGCAGCGCTGCGCGCCGGCACCGCTTTCAGTGACCTGATCGATGGCCGCACCCGCGAAATTTTCGCGCGGTATCAGCCAGTGTTCGGGCCCGACGGATCCGTGATCGGCGCGATAGCTGTCGGGCGCGCCGCGGACGATTACCGGGCGCTGCTCAGCGAAGTTTTCCTGGGCGCGTTGGCCGTCGCGATCCCCGTCCTTGCCGCGATGCTGGCCTTCGGGCTGTTCATCATCCGTCGCATGCTGGCACCTTTGGGGGACATGGCCACGGCAATCGTGGCGCTGTCCAAGGGGGACCTGGACACCGAGGTTCGTTATTCGGATCGTAAGGAGGAAATCGGCGAGATTTCCAACGGCCTTCTGGTGCTCCGCGAATCGATGCGGGATGCCGAAAAGCTGCAGGCTGCCGAAGCGGAGCGGCTGGAGCGCGACGCCGTCAAGCAGCGCGAACAGGCGCTTGTGGTGAATGCCCTGACGGACGGGTTGGCCCGCCTGAGTGACCTCGACCTAACGGCGCGCATAGACCGCACGGCGGATGCGCCTTTCCCGGCGGATTACGAAAGCCTGCGCGCCTCCTTCAACTCGCTGGTCGACAGCCTGTCGGACTCGATCACCGATATCAGTGCAAGCGCCGAGGAAGTCACCTCCGAGGCGCGCGATCTGGCCGGGTCCGCGACAGACCTGTCCGACCGCACCGAAAGTCAGGCCGCCACGTTGCAGCAATCGGCCGCAGCGCTTGAGGAACTGAGCGAAAGCGTTCAATCCACTGCCGAAAACGCCGCGGATGCCGAGGCCACGACCAATGAAAACCGGACGGCGGCCAAGCATACCGGCGAAGTGGTCGAAAACGCGATTTCCGCGATGGAAGCGATCGAGGCCTCATCAAAACAGATCACGCAGATCATTTCCGTCATCGAGGATATCGCCTTCCAGACCAACCTCCTGGCGCTGAATGCGGGTGTCGAAGCCGCGCGCGCAGGCGAGGCCGGGCGCGGCTTTGCGGTGGTCGCCTCCGAAGTGCGTGCGCTGGCGCAGCATTCCTCGGCCTCCGCCCAGGAAATAAAGTCGCTTATCGCTGCCTCCAGCCAGCAGGTCGAAACCGGCAGCACCCTTGTCCGCGATGCCGGCAAGGCCCTGAATGACATCATCTCCCGGGTTGACCGGGTGGCCGGCCTCGTATCGGACATCGCGGTGTCGGCGACGCAGCAATCCGTCGGCGTCAGTGAAATCAACGCCGGCGTACGCGATCTCGACGCCGCCACCCAGCGCAACGCGGTCATGGCAGAAGAAGCCTCCGCCGCGACCGAGGGCCTGACGAACGCGGCCGAACGCATGACCGGGCGCCTGGCACGGTTCAAGTTGAACACGGGCGGCACCGCGCAGTCCCCCCGATCGGTGGTGAAGATGCCGTCCAGATCGCGTCCGGCGCGGGCCGCAAGTGCCGCCGATCTGCAACCTGAACCCACCGATGCCTTCAACGGATTCTGATCCCTCGGCCCGATCGAGCGCCATCCGCCGCACCTGCCAACCTCCCCGCGTGACATTGCCGGTGGCCGCCGCTAGAAGGGCGGCGATTTCCGTTTCAGACGCAGGACGACGCCCATGACCACCCTGGTATTCGGCCACAAATCCCCCGACACCGATTCCACCGGCTCGCCGATCATTTGGGCGTGGTATCTTAACCAGATCAAAGGCGTCGCGGCCGAAGCCGTGCTGTTGGGTGAGCCCAATACCGAAGCCGCCTTCGTGCTGGATCACTGGACGCTCGACAAACCGCGGATCATCAACAGCGTCGCGGCGGATACGCCCGTCGTGATCGTCGACACCAACAATCCCAGCGAACTCCCCGCCGATATCAATGCCACGGATATCCGCGCCATCATCGATCACCACAAGCTGGTGGGCGGCCTGGAAACCAAGGCGCCCATCGACATCCGGATCGAACCGCTCGCCTGCACCGCCACGATCATGCACAAGATGATCGGCGACGATCTGGCCCAGGCGCCCAATGCCATCAAGGGCGCCATGCTCAGCTGCATCCTGTCGGACACGCTGGAATTCCGCTCGCCCACCACAACCCAGGAAGACAAGGCCATCGCCCATGCCCTGGCCGAGGATCTGGATGTGGACATCCCCGCCTATGCCGCCGAGATGTTCGCCGCGAAATCCGACGTCTCCGCCTTCTCGGATGCCGAGTTGCTTCGCATGGACAGCAAAACCTATGAGGTGGGCGGCAAGACCTTCCGGGTGTCGGTGCTGGAAACCACGTCACCCGACACCGTGCTGTCACGCAAGGACGCCTTGATGGCGGCGATGCCGAACGTGGCCGCCGATGACGGCGCCGACCAGGTGCTCCTCTTCGTTGTCGACATCCTCAACGAAGAAGCAACCTTGCTGGTCCCGAACGATCTGGTCCGCACCGTCGCCGAGAAGAGCTTCGCCACGGTGGCCGGCAATGGCGATACGCTGGTCCTGCCCGGCGTCGTCAGCCGCAAGAAGCAGATCATCCCCAACCTCGCGGTCTGATCCCGAACCGGCAAAGGCGGGTTTTCCCGCCTTGCCTCCTCCGTCGCGGCGGGCGCACACTCCACCCACCGCCTGCCCCGGAGCCCCCCAATGCGCCTGCCCCTGACCCTCGCCCTGATCGCCGCCACTGCCCTGCCCGTGCACGCAAACGGGCATTGGCCGCAATTCGGCGACATCATCACGCCCACCGCCAGAGGGCTGCTGCACAGCACCGAAGAGGGTGTTCCACGGGATCCGCTGCCCTTCGGATCCGGTTTCCAGGAGGTGATGCACATCATGGTCAATGTCTACCGCCATGATTTCGAGATCTCGTTTCCGCAGGAATGTGGTGCGGGCCCGCTTGCGATCGCGGCCATCGACGGCCAGATCAACCTGACGTTCAGCAACGACCAATTGGCCGGATGGATGCTGATCGGCGATGACCTTCTGACAACCGAAACCGGCCTGCGCGTGGGCGCGCCTGCGGATATTCTGCCGGCGTCGGGAGAGGTGGACTTCTTCGAAAGCGGCCTTGGCACGGAATTCAGCGCGGGTGACTATTTCGGCCTGCTGACCGAGGGCCTGGACCGGGTGCAGGCCGTCTGGGTCGGCACCAATTGCATCTTCCGCTAGAAGCTATCGGCCCGATCCCGTAAGGCTGCGCGCGACTGACCCAAGGAACGCGCCCATGACCCGGATCATCAACACCCTTGCCGAAATTTCGGACATGTATGACGCCGTGTTCTGCGACCTCTGGGGCTGCGTGCACAACGGCGTGTCCCCCTTTAACGAGGCGGTCGACGCCCTGCGCGCGTTCAAGGGGCGCGGCGGCACGGTTCTGCTGCTGACGAACGCGCCGCGCCCGCGCGACAGCGTGGCCACGCAACTCGACCGGATGGGCGTGCCCCGCGATTGCTGGGATGTCATCGCCACATCGGGCGACAGTGCACGCGCCGCGATGCTGACGGGCGCCGTCGGCACCAAGGTCTGGCATATCGGCGAGCAGCACGACACGCCCTTCTTCGCCCCGATGAATTTGATCGAGGACGCCGTCGAAATCACCCGCGTGCCCCTGGACGAGGCCGAGGGCATCGTCTGCACCGGCCCGTTCGACCCCCATGCCGACCCCGCGGAGATGCGCCCCCAATTCCTGCTGGCCAAGACCCGCAGGCTGAAACTGCTCTGCGCCAACCCCGATATCGTGGTGGATCGCGGCGACAGCCGCGAATGGTGCGCGGGCGCGCTGGCGCAGCTTTATACCGAGATGGGGGGCGAAAGCCTCTATTTTGGCAAGCCACATCCACCGATCTACGATCTAGCCCGCCGTCGGCTGGTGCAGATGGGCAAAGGCACCTCCGACGACCGCATCCTGGCCATCGGCGACGGTATCGTGACCGATATTCCCGGCGGGATCGGCGAGAACATCGATACTTTGTTCATCACCGGCGGGCTGGCGCGGGAGGAAACCGGCACGGAGACGCAGCCCGATCCCGCAAAACTCGCCCGTTTTCTGACCGATGCGCAGCTTGAACCGACCTATTCCATCGGTATGCTCCGCTGATCGGACGCGCAACAAAGTTGCGATACAGCGCCACATTTTCATCTTTTGTTACTTTCTGCATTGCAGAATGGCCGATAATTGTCCTATAGGGGGCCATGGAGGATGACGTGATGCTCGACAATATCTCAACCGGGACGATCGTGATCGAGGATCTGGAGGTCGGAATGGTCCGGTCGCTCCAGAAAATCGTGACGGAACAGGATATTGAGATGTTTGCCGAGGTCTCGACCGACCGCAATCCCGTGCATCTGGATGAGCAATACGCCCAGGATACGATTTTCGAGGGGCGGATTGCCCACGGTATGCTGACCGCGGGCCTGATTTCCGCGGTGATCGGCGAACAGCTTCCCGGCCACGGCACGGTGTATCTGGGCCAGACCCTGAAATTCATGGCGCCGGTGCGGCCCGGCGATATGGTCGAGGCCATCGTCGAGGTCTTGTCCATCGACTACGCCCGCCGCCGCGTGCAGCTCAAGACCGAAGCCCGTGTCGGCGAAACCACCGTTCTCAAAGGCGAAGCCACGGTTCTGGCGCCGTCGGGCAAGTTCGACTGACGGCCACCTTGCCCTCCGCGCGCGCTCTGGCCTAACTGCGCTCCATGCGAGTCTTGCGTGATCATCAATTTGCCCAACCCCAGGATCGCGGCGCCTCCGTCGCCATCGGCAACTTCGATGGGGTCCATCGCGGGCATCAACATGTGCTGACCTTGGCCAAGCGCGTGGGCGTGCCGCTTGGCGTTGTCACGTTCGAGCCGCATCCCCGCGAATTCTTTGCGCCCGATGCCCCGGCCTTTCGGCTGATGAATGCAGAAGCCCGCGCCAGCCGGCTGGCCAAGCTTGGCGTCGATATTCTGGCGGAACTGCCCTTTGATGCGCGCCTGTCCGGGCTCAGCGCCGAGGCCTTTGTGCGCGATGTTCTGGTGGAGGGCCTGCGCATCAGCCACGCGGTGGTCGGGGCGGATTTCTGCTTTGGCAAGGGCCGCAAGGGCACCGCGGACACGCTGCGCGAGATGGGCGCAGACCTTGGTTTCGACGTCACGGTGGCCGAGCTTCTGGAGGGTGATGCCGGGGCCGTTTCCTCCACCGCGATCCGCGCGGCTCTGACCGAGGGGCGGCCCCGGGATGCGGCGGCCATGTTGGGCCATTGGCACCGGATCGCAGGCCCGGTGCTGCATGGCGAAAAGCGCGGGCGCGAGCTTGGATATCCCACGGCGAACATGGATCTTGACGGGCTGCACGTGCCGAAACCCGGCGTTTATGCCGTGACGGTGGAGGTGCGGGATGGTCCCCATGCGGGCCAGTATGGCGGCGTGGCCAACCTGGGATACAGGCCCATGTTCGAGCGGGAAACGCCGAACCTCGAAAGCTATCTCTTTGATTTCGCAGGTGATCTATACGGCACGCATCTGTCCGTCGGCCTTGTCGAATATCTGCGGGGCGAAGCCAAGTTTGATGGCCTTGATGCCCTGATCACCCAAATGGATGTCGATTCCGCCGCCGCCCGGGCGGCGCTGGCCCGATGAGGGATCAATTCTGGGCGCGGGTGCCCATGGACAAGATGACCGCCCGGGAATGGGAGGCGCTCTGCGACGGGTGCGGGAAATGCTGCCTCAACAAGCTGGAGGATGAGGACACGCAAGAGGTCGCGCTGACCCGCGTGGCCTGCCGGCTTCTGGATGATGAAACCTGCCAATGCGGCCAATACGACATTCGCAAGACGCTCGTGCCCGAATGCATCCAGCTGACGCCGGGCACGATGAAGGATGTGGCGTATTTCATGCCCGAGACCTGTGCCTATCGGCTGCTCCACGAGGGCAAACCGCTACAGCACTGGCATCCTCTTGTTTCCGGCAACCCGAACTCCGTCCACGAGGCCGGGATCTCTGTGCGCGGGATCACGGTGCCCGAATTCGAGGTGCCGGAGGAGGAGTGGGAAGACTACATTATCGAGGAGCCAGGCGCGGAGAGCTGACCGCGTCCTACCCCCGCGCTTCGCCCACCAGCCGCAGGATATCGCGCGCTGCGGACGGAATATGGGTTCCCGGCCCGAAAATCGCTGCCACGCCCGCCTGTTTCAGGAAATCGTAGTCCTGCTGCGGGATCACCCCGCCGCAGATCACCAGGATCTCGCCCGCGCCTTCCGCCTTCAGCGCCTCGATCAGCTTCGGCGCCAGCGTCTTGTGACCCGCTGCCTGGGACGAGATGCCGATCACGTGTACGTCGTTGTCGATGGCATCCTGCGCCGCCTCCTCCGGGGTCTGGAACAGCGGGCCGACATCCACGTCGAACCCGATATCGGCGAAAGCCGTGGCGATCACCTTGGCGCCGCGGTCATGGCCGTCTTGCCCCATCTTGACGACCAGCATCCGGGGCCTGCGGCCCTCGGTCTCGGCAAAGTGCTCCACTTCTGTCTGGATCGCGGCAAAATCTTCATCACCTTCATAGGCCGACCCATACACCCCGGCGAGCGTCTTCACTTCGGCGCGGTGGCGGCCGAACATTTTTTCCATCGACATGCTGATTTCTCCCACAGTAGCCCGCGCGCGCGCTGCTTCCACGGCGGCCGCCAACAGGTTTCCGCCCTCCTTGGCCGTGCGCTCCAACCCGGCAAGCGCAGCGGCACAGGCCGCATCGTCGCGGCTGTCGCGAATGCGTTTCAGGCGCGCAATCTGCGCCTCGCGTACCGCGTTGTTGTCGATATCGCGGATATCGATCGGATCCTCGCTCTGCTTGCGGTATTTGTTGACGCCCACGATCACCTCGGTGCCGCGGTCGATCATGGCCTGCCTGCGGGCTGCCGATTCCTCGATCCGCAGCTTCGGCAGGCCGGAGGCGACGGCCTTGGTCATGCCTCCCATCTCCTCCACCTCGTCCATCAGTGCGGTGGCCTTCTCGATCAACTCGTTGGTGAGGCTCTCGATGTAGTAGGACCCCGCCAGCGGATCGACCACATTTGTGATGCCTGTTTCTTCCTGCAAGATCAGCTGCGTATTGCGCGCGATGCGGGCGGAAAACTCGGTCGGCAGGGCAATCGCTTCGTCAAAACTGTTGGTATGGAGCGATTGGGTGCCACCCAGAACGGCGCTCATCGCCTCGAACGCGGTGCGCACGACGTTGTTGTAGGGGTCCTGCTCCTGCAGGCTCACGCCCGAGGTCTGGCAATGGGTGCGCAGCATCTTGGAGCGCTCGGATTTCGCCCCAAACTCGCTCATCACCCGGTACCACAACGTCCGCGCGGCGCGGAGCTTGGCGATTTCCATGAAGAAATTCATGCCGATGGCAAAGAAGAAACTCAGCCGCCCGGCGAACTTGTCCACATCCATGCCCGCCTCGATCGCCGCGCGCACATATTCGCGGCCATCGGCGATGGTGTAGGCCAGTTCCTGCACCAGGTTCGCGCCCGCCTCCTGCATGTGGTAGCCGGAGATCGAGATGGAGTTGAATTTTGGCATGTTATCAGAGGTATAGCTGATGATGTCTGAGATGATCCGCATAGATGGTTCGGGCGGATAGATATAGGTATTCCGTACCATGAACTCTTTCAGAATATCGTTCTGAATGGTCCCGCTCAGCAGGGCCTCGTCGTGCCCCTGCTCTTCGCCTGCGACAATGAAATTCGCCAGGATCGGGATGACGGCCCCATTCATCGTCATGGATACCGACACCTGATCCAGCGGGATCCCGTCGAAGAGGATCTTCATATCCTCCACGCTGTCGATGGCCACACCGGCCTTGCCGACATCGCCCATCACCCGCTCATGGTCGCTGTCATAGCCACGGTGCGTGGCCAGATCAAAGGCCACCGACACGCCCTGCTGACCGGCCGCGAGGCCCTGGCGATAGAAGGCGTTGCTTTCCTCCGCCGTCGAAAACCCCGCGTATTGCCGGATCGTCCAGGGGCGCCCGGCATACATCGTGGCCTTGACGCCGCGGGTGAACGGGGCCTCGCCGGGCAGCGCGCCCATATGGTCCAGTTCGGCCGTGTCCGCCGCCGTGTAGAGCGGTTTCACGTCGATCCCTTCCAGCGTCTTCCACGTCAGGTCACTCGGGTCGCGCGCCTTCAGCTCCTTTTGCGCCAGCTCGCGCCAGGTGTCGGTCTTCTCCGTCATCGGATCATCCTCTTCCTTCAACTGTCCGCTCCCCGGTCTCCGCCGGGGGCGCATCGATTGGGTCGACAAAGCCCGCCGGGCCTTGGGCAGGCCATGCCAGGTGTTCGTCGTATTCGGCGGTCAGCGCCTGTGCGCCATCGGGTGCTGCGCGGTGGGCACCCCTATGCGGGACCACGTCCATGCCCCGTCCCTGTCCCACGACCGTGGCGGTCGGCGGGGCGGCAGGGACAAGGTTTTGTGAATATCCGGTCAACATCCCGTTGAACTGTGCGAAAGCCTTCGCTTTGTTCGGCGTGGTGCCTATATCTGCGATGACTGGAGGACCTATGCGACGAATTCCCCTGATCTTTTTGCTCAGCGCGGCCCTGACCGCACCGATGCCCGCGCTGGCCCAGGATGCAAGCGCCGCGACGATTGTCATGGCGGACGATACGGCACCCGAAACAGAGATGGTGGCGGTGGACCCGCTGACCCCCCGCGATGCGATCGATCTGACGCTGGAGGAGTTTCTGTGGGTCGCGCGGCCCATCGTCGTCTTTGCCGACACACCCGCCGATCCCCGCTTCATCGAACAGATGGAGCTGTTGACCCGGCGCCCCGACGCGCTTCTGGAACGCGACGTGGTGATCATCTTCGATACCGATCCCTCGGCGCGCTCGGCAATCCGGACGGCGCTGCGGCCACGCGGGTTCTCGGTGGTTGTCGTCGCCAAGGACGGCACCGTGGGCATGCGCCGCCCCGCCCCGCGCGACGTGCGTGAGATCATCCGCGCCATCGACAACTTCCAGCTGCGGCAAGAAGAATTGCGGCAGGGCCAATAATGCTCAGCCGCCCCGCTCTGCAACGCGGGGGGCATCGGCACGGCATGGATGATACCTGAACCTCTCACTCGAACTCCATGATCACATCATCGACGGCAAGGCTGTCACCGGGGGCGGCATTGATCTTGGCCACCACGCCCTTGCGCTCGGCACGCAGGATGTTTTCCATCTTCATCGCCTCCACGGTGCACAACGCCTGGCCGTCCTGAACCTCCTGGCCCTCCTCCACGTCGATTTTCACAACCAGCCCGGGCATCGGGCAGAGCAGCATCCGCGACGTATCGGGCGGCAGTTTCTCGGGCATCAGCGTGGCAAGCTCGGCCTGACGCGGGGTGCGCACATGCACTTTCACATCCGCCCCGCGCGTGCGCAGGCGGAAGCCGCCTGGCACCTTGCCCACCTTCAGGACAAGGGGCCGCCCGTCGACGGTCATCCGCGCCAGCGACTGGCCCGGCGTCCAATCGCCCTCTACCCGCATCTCGATCCCGTCCTCGAAGCGGATCGTCGCCCCACCCCTGTCACCCTCGACGATCAGCGGCCAGGGCACCTCGCCGCCCATCACGACAACCCAATCGCTGCCCACGTGGCGCTCGTGGTTATCCATCCGGCCCGACACCCGCGTGCGCCGGATTTCGGCCACCCGGTGCATGGCGGCGGCAGCCGCCGCGATACGGCGCTTTTCGCCGTCCGGCAGGTCCACACCTTCGAAGCCGTCCGGGTATTCTTCGGCGATAAACGCGGTTGTCATGTCGCCCGATGCGAATTTCGGGTGATCCATCACCGCGCTCAGGAAGGGCAGGTTATGGCCGATCCCCTCCACTTCAAAACTGTCCAGCGCCACGCGCATCGCCTCCAGCGCCGTGGGCCGGTCGGGGCCCCAGGTGCACAGCTTGGCGATCATCGGGTCGTAATACATGGAGATCTCGCCACCCTCGAAAACGCCGGTATCGTTGCGCACGCAGTGGGTCTCCCAATGCCCCTCTTCGGGCGGCCGATACCGGGTAAGTCGCCCGATCGACGGCAGAAAGCCGCGATACGGATCCTCGGCGTAAAGGCGACTTTCGATCGCCCATCCGGTCAACGTCACATCCGATTGCGCCATCTCCAGCGGCTGGCCCGCCGCGACGCGAATCATCTGCTCCACCAGATCGACGCCGGTGATCAGCTCCGTCACCGGATGCTCCACCTGAAGGCGCGTGTTCATCTCAAGGAAGTAGAAGTTCCGCTCCCCGTCCACGATGAATTCGACCGTGCCCGCGCTGGTATATCCCACAGCCTGGGCCAGGCTCACGGCCTGTTCGCCCATGGCCTTGCGCGTCGCCTCATCCAGAAACGGCGACGGGGCCTCTTCGATCACCTTCTGGTTGCGGCGCTGGATTGAGCATTCGCGCTCGCCCAGATAGATCGCGTTGCCGTGCTGGTCGGCAAGCACCTGAATCTCGATATGGCGCGGCTGGGTCACGAATTTCTCGATGAACATGCGGTCATCGCCAAAGCTGGACGCGGCCTCGTTCTTGGAGGCCTGAAAGCCCTCGGCCACCTCATCCTCGGACCACGCGATGCGCATCCCCTTGCCGCCGCCGCCCGCGCTGGCCTTCAGCATTACGGGATAGCCGATCTCGCCGGAAATCTTGATCGCCTCTGCGGCGTCGGCAATCAGGCCCATATGGCCCGGCACTGTGCTGACGCCCGCTTCGGCCGCGATTTTCTTGGAGGTGATCTTGTCGCCCATCTGCTCGATGGCCGAGGCCGGCGGCCCGATAAAGGCCACGCCTTCCGCCTCCAATGCCTCGGCGAACATCCTGTTTTCGCTCAGGAACCCGTATCCCGGATGCACCGCATCGGCGCCCGTGCTGCGGATCGCCTCCATGATCTTGTCGATCACGATGTAGCTTTCGGCGGCGGGCGGCGGGCCGATATGCACGGCCTCATCGGCCATCTTCACATGCAGGGCATTGCGATCCGCGTCGGAATAGACGGCGACCGTGGGGATTCCCATGCGCTTGGCCGTCTTGATCACGCGGCAGGCGATTTCACCCCGGTTGGCGATCAGAATTTTCTTGAACATCTCTCTGTCCCTTCCCCGCGGGTCTTGGCCGCCCGCACAACAAAAAAGACCACCGGGGCCGCGAGGCTCCGATGGTCCGAATTCTCAGATCTGGTGCGGGTATGCCCCGCGCCTATGCCCTCAGCAGAGGTTGACGTCGTCGCAAAGTGCGCCCGCGGCGGCACCCGCAACAACGCCGGTCGCGACCGACCCGCCAAGCGCGGCCGTGCCGACACCGCCGACAACGGCGCCAACACCGGCGCGTTCAAGATCGGATGCGACACATCCGGAAACCGCCATGGCAGCGGCAAAGAGGGCAGTAAGGGTAAGTTTCGTGCGCATTGTGGTGCGTCTCCTGTCGATAATCCTCGTATGCGTCTTCCTACACGAAATCGCGCATTTGGAGTAGTCCGGTTTCCCTGCCTGTCGAAAAAAGAAAAAAAGAGCGGTCGGCGCGGGGATCCGGCCGACCGCTTTGAAGGGGAAGGGTAACACGTCTTGTGGGTGTCGGCCGGGTATTTACAACTGGGGACAGTGGCCGACAGAACGACCATGGCAGGTTCCTGCGGGGCCGAAAGGGGCGTTTGCACCATGGCCGGTTTGTGCGCAGTGAATCGCTCATAAAGGTTAATGCCGGGCGAAATCATGCCGATCCCCCGTCCCAGATCCCGCTGCCGTCAAAGGCTTCGGGAAACGCCGCCCGCGCACGGCCTTCGTCGATACGCAACAGCGCCTCGTAACTCTCGGGATCGAACGGGTCTTCGGCGGGCACAACCTCGCGTTTGAACAGCCAGCTCAGCCGTCCGGCATCAAGATTTCCGCGTTCGAACGGCTGATCCCCGAAGAACAGCCACAGCGCCTCCATGAACGCGGCATCGGCGCGACGATCGGCGGGTTTTCGATCCGCGTAGCGCTCGCGCATGATCAGCTTCGTCGCACCGCCCTTGTTGTCGCGCCGGATGGTGAATTGGTAATCGCTGCTTGGCAGACGGGAGGGAAACCCACGGTGTTTCAGCATGATGCCACCGCGGCAGGAATATACCGGACGAGGCCGAGACCCCGTCCGGTCAGAAGGAATGTCCTGCTCCGGCACACTGGGGGATGGTGCCTTAGGACCTGCCGTATCGGCGCAAGCGGCGTCTGCAATTCCGCGCGGGCCGTTTTCTTCTTCTTTTTGCCTCGCGGTGTGACCGGGCCTAAAGGGCTGATGCCCATGGACCCGGCCACGGTCCGAGGTACAGCTGCATGTGTGCAGCTAGGGCGGACGTTACACAATGGGCCGCGTTCTCCACAGGTCTTTCCACAAGAATGACCACCCTGTGACTCGATTGCATCACATGGCCTGTGGCATGAAGAACGGGGCGCAACATGTTGATCAAACATCACAACAACTCCCATATGCAGGTACCGTTTTCGACCGAATAGGCCTCGATGGATTGAGTTATCCCCTGCGCGGGCTCGCCACGGACGAATGGCGACGCCATCACCTGCACCACAATCCGCTCGGGGCGCGGCTCCGCCTCGACGGCGGTCGGGCCCCATGTCTCACACGCCCAATCATGATCCGCATGGTCCTGCCCAAGCGCGTCGTCGGACAGGGCCGGGTCCAGCACCCGCACCACGGCCCAAGACGAGCCGGAGGGTTGTGCCTCATAGATTATCTCGCACAGCGATACTGTCCGTCCGGACGGCGCGATGCCGGTCTCCGTTGACGTGCAGACCACCTCGTCATTCCCCGTGCCAGGCGATTGCGAAGTGAGGAACAGGATCGCAAGCCCCAACACGACCAACCCCGCCAGCCCCACCGCCACCTTGATGAGCGTTACGTTTCCCATCACGACGGCGCCTCCTCTGGCGTGGTCTCGAACGCGGCGGGTGACGTAATCTCGATCAGTTCCATATCGTCGGAATGGCGAACCTCCCGGTGGCGGATACCGGGGGGCTGCAACACGCACGATCCCGCGCGCAGTATATGCTCCCCCTCGCCCTCATATTCGAAGACAACCCAACCTCTCGTCACATACACCAACTGGAAGGTCAGATCGTGCGAATGCCAGGTGCCGGGGCTCTCCTGCCCCGGCACGGCGCGGATCACATGGGCCCCGAACGCTCCTCCCGTCGCATCGGAAACCTTAAGATCCGCGTATTCAAAAAACGCCCGCAGGCCCTCGCCCTTGAACGGGCGATCATCGGCATGGGTGATGGTGAAGGATTGGGTCATGCCGCGCCCATCCAGGGCGCGCGTGCCCTCAATTTTTGCGCAACGCCTCGATCAACGCGTCCTTGGACATGTCGGACCGCCCGTCGATCTCCAGTTCCTGTGCCCGCTCGTAAAGCGCGTCCTTTGTCCATTCCTCGTAGGCCCGCGCCTTGCCGCCTTTTTCCGAGGGCGATTGCGAAGCCGAGGCCTGCGCATTGGCAATCCGCGCGGCCTTCTCCTTGGACGCACCGTCTTCGCGCAGGGCTTCGTAGGTGTCGTCGTCCTTGATGGACGGTCCGTGATCCTTGGTCATGGCATTCTCCTTTCCACCCGAACGCGCCGGGGCGCCGGGTGGTTCCGGAGACAGGCTGGCAGGCGCGATCAGAAAAAGCGCCGTGGGGGAGGCCATCAGTCTGGATCATGTCCGCCTCCGCGCATGTTTGATCCAGCGTGCCCGCAGGTCGGGATCGTCCAGCATATCGGCAATCGTCTCTGCCGCGCGGCGCGTCACCGGGCCGTTGACCGCGCCACCGGCCAGCACGGCCATGCCGCCATCCTGCACTGTGATGCGCACCGCCGGGGAAAAGCCCCGCAAGCGTTGCAACTTGCGCCACATGTCCTGCCGGATCTGGTGGGCCAGGCGCGACCGGCTCAACCCCTCCCCGGGGATGAAGCTCAACTGCGCCAGGTCGAACCGCACGTCGCGGGTGCGCGACAGGGTCAAGGTGCGCTCATCGCGCGTGATATGCCATGCGTCGCGGGCCATCAGAGCGGAATGTTATCGTGCTTCTTCCACGGCCGCTTCTGCTCCTTCCGGCGGAGGGCCGCGAAGGCGCGGCAGACGCGGCGGCGGGTGGAATGGGGCTGAATCACCTCGTCCACAAAGCCCCGTTCGGCGGCGACAAACGGGTTGGCGAAGCGGTCCTCGTATTCCTTGGTGTGGGCGGCGATCTTGTCGGGGTCGCCCAGATCAGAGCGGTGCAGGATCTCCACCGCCCCCTTGGCACCCATCACCGCGATCTCGCTGGTCGGCCAGGCGTAGTTCATATCCGCCCTCAAGTGTTTGGACGCCATCACCACATAGGCCCCGCCATAGGCCTTGCGCGTGATCACCGTCACCTTCGGCACCGTCGCCTCGCCATAGGCGAAGAGCAGTTTCGCGCCGTGCTTGATCACGCCGTCGTATTCCTGCGCCGTGCCGGGCAGGAAGCCGGGCACATCGACCAGCGATAGGATCGGTATCTCGAAGCAATCGCAGAAGCGCACGAACCGCGCCGCCTTGCGGGCGCTGTCGATATCCAGCACACCGGCCAGCACCATCGGCTGATTGGCGACCACGCCCACGGTCTGCCCTTCCAGCCGGATGAACCCGGTGAGGATGTTTTTCGCAAACTCCGCCTGAATCTCGTAGAAATCACCCTCATCGGCGATTTTCGTGATCAGCTCATGCATATCGTAGGGCTGGTTCGGATTGTCCGGCACCAGCGTATCAAGGCTGTCCTCGATGCGGTCAGGGCTGTCGAAGAACGGACGCACCGGCGGCTTGTCGCGGTTGGACAGCGGCAGGAAGTCGATCAGGCGGCGCACCTCGTTGAGCGCCTCAACGTCATTTTCAAACGCGCCATCGGCGACGGAGGATTTGCGCGTGTGTGTGGAGGCGCCCCCAAGCTCCTCGGCCGTCACAACTTCATTTGTGACGGTCTTCACCACGTCCGGGCCGGTTACGAACATGTAGGACGAATCCTTCACCATGAAGATGAAATCGGTCATCGCCGGGCTGTAAACGGCACCACCCGCGCAGGGCCCCATGATCATGGAGATCTGGGGAACCACGCCGGAGGCCTCGATATTGCGCTGGAACACCTCGCCGTAAGCCGCGAGGCTGTCGACACCTTCCTGAATGCGCGCCCCGCCTGAATCGTTGATGCCCACAACCGGCGCACCGTTCTGCATCGCCATGTCCATGATCTTGCAGATCTTCTGGCCGTGGGTTTCCGACACCGACCCGCCCAGAACGGTGAAATCCTGGCTGTAGACATAGACCTGACGGCCATTGACCGTGCCCCAACCCGTCACCACGCCGTCGCCGGACGGGCGGTTATTGGCCATCCCGAACTCGGTTGCCCGGTGGGTCACGAACATGTCGTATTCCTCGAAACTCCCCTCATCCAGCAACAGCTCGATCCGCTCGCGGGCCGTGAGTTTGCCCTTGGCATGTTGAGCGGTGACGCGCTTTTCCCCACCACCGGCGCGGGCATCGGCGCGGCGCGTTTCTAGCTCTGCCAGAATGTCGGCCATGGCGTGGTCTCCCTTTGTGAGTTGGCGCAATCTAGGCAACGCCTTTCCGGCGCGCCACTACGATTTCGCATATTTGCAAATCATTTTGCAAAGCGAACGCATATTTTGCGAAACTGCAAATCCGCGGACCACCTGCCCATTCTGTGCGCCCGCGCACTGGACGCCCCCGCCGCGGCCCTTTACTTCGTCGGCCATGAGCACGCCGTTACCGGTGCAGTTTTTGAGCCGCACCAGCCCTCCACATATTTTCACACTGATCGTGTTGACGGGCCTTGGCGCGCTGTCGATGAACATCTTTCTGCCCTCGCTGCCCGCGATGACCACCTATTTCGAGACCGATTACCGGGTGATGCAGCTCTCGGTGTCGCTCTACTTGGCGGTGAATGCCGTGTTGCAGGTGGTGATCGGACCAATCTCCGACCGGTTCGGGCGCAGGCCGGTTTTGATCGGCGGGCTGATCCTGTTTCTTCTCGCCACGATCGGCTGCCTGCTGGCGCGTTCCATCGAGGTATTCCTGTTCTTCCGGATGATGCAGGCCGTGGTGGTCGTGGGCCTCGTGCTCGGCCGCGCCGTGGTGCGCGACATGTATGACGAGGCCCAGGCCGCCAGCCAGATCGGCTATGTGACGATGGGCATGGCCGTGGTGCCGATGATCGGCCCCGCCATCGGCGGCGTGCTTGACGAGACGCTGGGGTGGCAGGCGAATTTCTGGATGCTGTTGGCGCTGGGTGTGCTGGTGCTTACGCTGATCTGGCTGGATTTGGGCGAAACTGCGCAGGCCAAGTCCGCCAGCTTCGCCGAGCAATTCCGCGAATATCCCGAGCTTTTGACGGCCCGCCGGTTCTGGGGCTATTGCCTGTCCGCGGGCTTCGCCTCGGGCGCGTTCTTCGCCTATCTCGGCGGCGCGCCCTATGTCGGCTCCGAGGTGTTCGGCCTGTCGGCGACCGAGGTCGGCCTCTATTTCGGCGCGCCCGCCCTGGGGTACTTCTTCGGCAACGGCATCTCGGGGCGCTACTCGATGCGCTACGGCATCAACACGATGGTGCTGTGGGGCTGCGTCGTGTCGGCGGCGGGCCTGACGCTGTCGCTGCTGTTCTTCCTCGCCGGGCTGAAAACGGCGCTGGTGTTTTTCGGGTTCATGACCTTCGTGGGCCTCGGCAATGGCATGGTCCTGCCCAATGCGACGTCGGGCATGTTGTCCGTGCGCCCGCACTTGGCGGGCACGGCCAGCGGGCTTGGTGGCGCGATCATGCTCGGCGGTGGGGCCACCCTGTCGGCCGGCGCCGGTGCGCTCCTGACCCGGGGCGACGGAGCCTATCCGCTGATCCTGATCATGCTCACCACCTCCATCCTCGCGGTAATCGCGATCCTCTACGTGATCCGACGTGAGGCGCAAGTCACCGGCTGAGGCTTGCACGCCGCTTTGCAAACCGGCAAACCGGGTTTAGCAAAGTCCGAGGTGCGCCATGCCAGCCCAGAAACTCTATGCCGGTGCCAAGCTCCGCTCCCTGCGCACTAAGGTCGGCCTGACGCAGAAGGATTTTGCCGCCAAGCTCGGCATCTCCCTGCCCTATCTCAACCAGATGGAGAACAACAACCGCCCGCTCTCCACGGCCGTTCTTCTGGGCTTGGCGCAGGATTTCGGCGCCGATGTCACCGAGTTTGCCGCCTCCGATACCGATCGGCTCCTGTCGGATATGCGTGAAGCGCTGGCCGATCCAATCTTCGCCGATGCCGCGCCTGCGCTGGCCGATCTGCGCCTCGCCGCCTCCAACGCGCCCACGCTCGCCCGCGCCTTTCTGGAACTGCACCGCGCCTACCGCCAGACCCATGAACGCCTCGCCTCCCTTGACGAAGCGCTGGGCCAGCAAACCTCCGCGACGGCCAGCCCTTGGGAAGAGGTGCGCGATTTCTTTCACTACACCGACAATTACATTGATGCCGTGGACCGCGCCGCCGAACGGTTTGCAGCGCGGGCCAGCGGCGATCTCGCCGCCCATGCCCAAAGCGTGCTGGCCGATCGCGGCGTCACGCTCCGCCACGCCGCCGGTGAAGGCGTGCGCCACTACGACCCGGCCAGCAAGACCCTCACCCTCTCGCCCCGCGCCGCGCCCGAAACCCAGCGCTTCCAGCTGCTGCACCAATACGCCCTTCTGGGTCAGCACGATCTGATCGAAGCCACGCTCGATCTGGCCCGCTTCCAATCCGACACCGCGCGCGAGATCGCGCGGATCGGCATGGCCAATTACTTCGCGGGCGCCTGCCTGATGCCCTATACGCGCTTCGCCGAAGCCGCCCAGGAGACCCGCCACGATCTGGAGCGCCTGGCGATTGCGTTCGAGGCCTCGATCGAACAGATCGCCCACCGGCTCAGCACCTTGCAGCGCCCACAGGCCAAGGGGATCCCGTTCTTCTTCGCCCGGGTCGATCAGGCCGGGACCGTCACCAAACGCCACTCCGCCACACTCCTGCAATTCGCGCGGTTCGGAGGGGCCTGCCCACTCTGGAACGTGCATCAGGCCTTCGAGACGCCGGGCCGCTTCCTGCGCCAACTGGCCGAAACGCCCGACGGCGCACGCTACGTGATCCTGGCCCGCGACGTCTCGAAATCCGGCGGCGCCTGGGGAAGCCCGACACGCCGTTACGCCATCTCGCTCGGCTGCGAAGTGCGCCACGCTGCGGCCCTGGTCTATGCCGACGGCCTCGATCTGAAACGCGAAAGCGCCTTTCAGCCCATCGGGATCTCGTGCCGGATCTGCGAACGCGCCAATTGCCATCAACGCGCCGTCCCACCGCTGGAACGTCGGCTCAGCGTCGACCCCAACCGCCGGGGCACCTTGCCCTACGAGGTTGCGCCCTAGCGCATTGACGCCGCCCGCCCGGCCCCGCTACCCCTGTCTGACGCCACTGAAGGAACCCGCCCATGGAA
Organism: uncultured Roseicyclus sp.; assembly: GCA_947491935.1. Classification (GTDB taxonomy): domain Bacteria; phylum Pseudomonadota; class Alphaproteobacteria; order Rhodobacterales; family Rhodobacteraceae; genus Gymnodinialimonas. The sequence goes on along the minus strand of CANLLF010000002.1, from coordinate 401,454 downwards.
CTGCATGCCAGCCGCCACATCGCCGCCGACCGCCAAAGCGTCTGGGCCGCCCTGAATGAGGCCGAGGTCCTGAAGGCCTGCATCCCGGGATGCGAGGAATTGACCGGCTCCCCCGAAGAGGGGTTCGAGGCCGTGGTCAAACAGAAGGTCGGCCCGGTCAAAGCCACGTTCAAAGGCGCGGTGACTCTCTCCGATGTGGTCCCGGGCGAACGCTACACGATCTCCGGCGAAGGCAAAGGCGGCGTCGCGGGCTTCGCCAAGGGCGCGGCCGAGGTGCACCTCTCCGACCATCCCGACGGCGGCACCGAATTGCGCTACGACGTCGACGCCAAGGTGGGCGGCAAGCTGGCGCAACTGGGCTCCCGCCTCGTCGACAGCTTCGCCACCAAGATGGCGGATCAGTTCTTCGAACGCTTCCAGGCCCATCTCGAAGGCCCATCAGACGAAACCGCCTAACCTCTTCCACTGGTCCGAAATACCCAAAAAGGGGGTCCGGGGGATTTCCCCCGGCACCTGAGCCCAAGGCGCGCCAGCGCCGACGCGAGGCAAAAGACATGCGGCGCAGCCGCGCCTTTCGGATCAGGCCTTGGCCAGCATCCCCGCAATCTCGTCTTTCAAACGCATCCGCTCCTTGCGCATCCGGGTCTCCTCCAGATCCTCCACCGGCTCCACCCCGGTCTCGGCCCGGTGCACCGCGCGGTTGATCTCGTGATAGGCGTCGGTCAGCTTCGCGAAATGGGCATTGCTCTCCTTCAACGCGTGGATGTCCTCCACCTGACCGGGGAATTCTTCATGCAATTCATGGGGGGTATGGGACATGGCGGGCCTCCTCTGGCAATCTGTTCGGCCCACTCTGCCGCCGCGGTGCCGGCCGCGCTTTGCGCTAGGTCAAATACGCCCCTACTGGGCTGCGGTGTCCTGCCAGCCCATCCAGGCGCCGGTTACCGCCTCCGCGCTCAGGATACTCGCTTGCGGCAACGCCCCGAAATCATCGGGCTCCACCGCCGCCAATTGCCCGGGGAAGGCCAGCACGGGCAGCCCGGCCTCCTGCGCTGCCAGCGCCATGGCGGGCGTGTCGGTCACCACTGCCACCCGGCCGCGGCCCACCGCAAGATGGCGCAACGCATACTCCATCGCGTCAGGATGCGGTGCCATATGCGGCACGTCCCCGCGCAGGACGGCCACGTCGAACTCGATCCCCGAACGTGAGCGCGCCGTGGCCTGCAACAGCGCGCGCACCGGCAGGGCCTCGGCCCGCGTCACCAGCGCCAGGCGCAGCCCCGCGCGCATCGACCACGACAGCACCCGCGCCACACCCGGGCGCAGCGGCATCTCGTGGGTCAGGCACGAGGCGAAGATGTTTTGATGGGTCGCGTCCAGCACCTCCGCCGGCACGCCGCAGGCCTGGCCCGTCCGCGCCACGTAGCGTGAGGCCAGTTGCCGGTCCCCGCCCGCCCGCATCAATTCCGCGTAAGTATGCCACGACCAGTGCCAATCCACATCATGGGCCCGGAACGCGCTGTTCCACGCCTTGCGGTCGATCTCCGCACATTCCGCCAACGTGCCGATCCCGCCAAAAATCAGGGCCTCAAGGGTCATTCGGAGCACCTCGCATCTGGGACGTCCATCAAGATCCAGAAGGCGAAAGGCTCAAGGCCGCGGCGCTGATTTGCGGCGCTGCAGCGTGACGAATTGGTATCGCCATGGGCGAACGTCGCGCCCGCTGCTCAATTTCAGGGCAGTTTGGGAAGCTCCGCCGGGCCGGGGCTGCGGCCCCGCATCGCCTCGCGCCAGGTGATGAAACTGACGGCCGCGATGATCATGCCCCCGCCCAGGAGAACGAAGCCATCGACCGGCTCCGAGAAGACGAGCACGCCCAGAAGTGTGGCCCAGACCAGTTGCAGGAACGCCACCGGCTGCGTCACCGTCAGCGGCGCGGAGCGGAACGCCAGCGTCATCGTGTAATGGCCCGCCGTCGCGAACGCGGCGCAAACGAAGAGCCAGCCCAGATCAACCCAGCCCACCGGCACCCAGACCGGCAGCACGAAGGGCAGGAGAACCACCGGCACGATGATCGACAGGTAGAACACCACCACCTCCGCGGCGACCCGCTGCGACAGGAGTTTCGCCAGAAAGTAGCTCGCGGCCATCGCGACGGCGGCAAAGAGCATCACGATATGGCCGGTATCGATCTCCCGAAATCCGGGGCGGATGATCACGAAGGTGCCGAGGAAGGCGATCGCAACCGCCGCGATCCGCCACGGCCCCAGACGTTCGCCGAGAAAGACCACTGCCAACAAGATCACATAGACGGGATTGAGGTAATTGAGCGCCGTCACATCGGCAATGGGGATGCGCGCCATGGCGAAGAACCACAGCGAGACCGCCACCGCATGGGCCGTGCCCCGGGCCAGGAACAGGCCGCCAAGGGGCCAGCCGATCCGCACCCGGCGCACCGCGGGCAGCATCGGGATCAGGAAGATCAGGCCCAGCGCATACCGCAGGAACCCGGCCTGGGTCGACGGCACGGCCTCGCCCACCATCTTCACGCTCGCCGTCACGGTGACAAAACAGATGCCGGTCACCAGCATCCAGAAGATGCCCATGCCCGGGCGGGAGGCCGGCGCAGAAATCGCCGTGGTTGGGGTGTCGGGCGTGTCCATCTGCGCCCAGCAGATCACCGGGGCGCGGCAGGGGCAAGGCGCGTTCAGGGGCTGAGCGCCAGTTTCGCTGCAAGCGCCAGCATGGTCACGCCCACGATCCCGTCCAGCACCGCCCAGGCCCGCGGCCTGGCAAAGATCGGCGCCAGCCCGCGCGCGCCATAGCCGAGGATCAGGAAAAAGACGCAGGACGCCGCCAGCGCGCCCGCGCCGAAGGCCCAGCGCGCCTCGGCATAGGTGGCCGCCACTGCGCCGATCAGGCCGACCGTATCGAGATAGACGTGCGGATTGGCCCATGTCAGGATCAGCGCCGTGCCGATGGCGGCCGACAGGCTCTGCGTGGCCGCGCCATCGGTCTGCAGCGCGTCGGTCGATGTCCAGGCGGCGTAGAGCGAGCGCAGACCGTAGACCAACAGGAACAGGGCCCCACCCCAGCGCATCGCCTCCAGCGCCCAGGGCGCGCGTTCGGCGACCACGCCGAAGCCTGCGACGCCTGCGAAAATCAGCACCGCTTCGGACAGGCAGCAGACCGCGACGACGGGGGCGACGTGCAGGCGACGGAGGCCCTGGCGCAGGACGAAGGCATTCTGCGCGCCGATGGCGAGGATCAGCGAGAAGGAAAGCGCGAAGCCTGCGGTGAAGGTGGGGAGCATGGGGCCGCTCTTGCGGGTGGGTCGGGAAGAGCCTGCCTAGCGACTGGCGGCGGCCGTGTCGAGGGGGATTTGGGGGTTTGTGCACGCGTGCACAAAGGGGTTAAGCCCTTGTAAACGATAGGGAAAGAGGTTTTTGTTAAGGGAATTTTAACGGTTTGGTCGGGAGTTGGTGGGTTGCGCCCACCCTACGGTTCGGGCGACCGTCCCGGGCCGAGGCCCGGTCTACGGGATGCGACAGCGGCGGCGTGGCGGCGGGACAAGTCCCGCCCCACGGTTCGGGCCAGTCAGCCGTTGTCGATATAGCCGGTCACACGATCGAAACGCCCAGCCTCCAGATCGGCGCGCGGCATGTGGATGGTGAGCGTGTAGCAATCGCCCCAGAGCCAGCCGACAGGATCATGGGAGCCGAGGTTCAGGAGCAGGCATTGCGGCTCCATCCGTTCGATGTCGCCATAGACCGCGCGGCTCATCGGGTCGTCCAGTGCTGCGCGCTGTTTTGGGCTGGCATAGGCTTGCAGATCCATGACGTTTGGATCGTGGCCGAAGAAGGGTAGTCCGCCCATGGTGCGGCCGGGCTTGTGGACATGTTCGGCATAGGCGCGAGCCTGGGAGACGGCGTCGGGCGGGAGGGTTCCGGCGAGGTAGCCGTCGAGTTGGGATTGGCCCATGGCCGTGTAGAGCGTCTTCGTTTGTTTCGTTGGCGTAAGCCCCTCGGCCACGAGGCCAGAGACGAGCGGGGCATCGTAGGCGAGGGAATTCTCCACGATAGGCAACAAGCGCCTTCCAATCGTTTCTCCAAACCATTGGGCGCATTGGACGTTACTGCGTGACTTGTCGAGAAAGGCCTGCTTCTGCTTCGTATCTATCCGGTCGCTGTCTTTTAGGCTGTCCACGAGCTGGAGCATGTTAATGACTGCACCACCATATGCGGCATTGTCGGCCTGAAGCCTCTTTTTTATCGTGTCATTGCCGGAGAATTCGTGCTTGCTGGCGTATCCGGCAACAGCCATCACCTGTGCCTGAAACTCAGCCTTGGTCGAAAAAGGATGCCACCACAGGCAATACGGGGCTTCGAGTTTTTCAACGCCTGGCCGGACCTCGGGCGCGATCACCTCGCGCTTGAGAGATGGTCGTTTGACGTGCTCCGCCCATTTTGCGAAGTCCGCCCAATCGGCGTCGGTCAACATTTCATCCGGGCCGTGGGACATGCTTTTTGACAACCACAGGCGGAGCGCCTCGAACACCTCAGCCTTGGCGGCGCGAAAGGCCGCCCCCGCCTTTTCGGATTTCTCAAAAGCCTCGGCCCGGCGCCTGCGACGATCTTCCGGCTCCATATCGAAGTCTGCCTGCATCTTTTCACGGTTGATGCGGTTGATCTCTTCCTGTTCGGGGGTCAGTGGCTTGGGCGGGGCAAACTCCTCCTCCAGCGATGTCAGGATCGTGTCGAGTTGGCCCCATGTGCGGGGACGCAGGGGCGGCGCTTTGGGCTGTTCGCGCTTGGGCAATGCGAGATCGGAGGGCATGGTTTGCGCCACAGGCCGAACCGGAAACTTGCGGAACCGGGGGGTGCCGTTTTCATGACCTGCCCGCGTGTTCCATTCCCAGTAGGTGCGCGCCACTCCGCTCTCCTCGTGCCGCTCGGGGCCAAGTTGAGCGATGTGAATTACGCGTGGCTCAAACGCCTGTGCCGCGATGAAGAACAGGAGCCAACCGTCGATGGGGCCGACGCCGCCCCAGAGGTCGGGCGGCAGGTCGGCGCAGCAGATTTGCGCGAGGAACAGGCAGGGTCTGCCGCCGTCATCTTTGGGCCAAGCCGTGTCGGCAGGCATCTGGGGCTTGCCGCCGAACCACGACCGGATGGCCTCCGGGCCGTCTTCGGGGATGTGGGGTTCCAGCGTGACGTAGGTTTTGAAATGCGGGTGCTGCGCGAGGGGGCGATAATCGGGGCCGTCCACCGCAGGCAAGCGCTGCGGCGTCAGGAGAGCCTTGAGGCGGTTGAGCATGGTGATCCCCGTGTCTGCGTGTCAGGCGTAAGCGTGGCACGGGGATGTGGCGCGATTTTGGCGGCAAACGAATAATCGCGTGGAGCAGGCGGTGGGGTTGGCGGTGAGACCATTCGACCGCCCCAACAGATACCCCCCTACTCCGCGCCCAGCTGCGCCATCACCTCGTCGGAGATTTCGAAATTCGCGGTGACGGTCTGGATGTCGTCGTCATCTTCCAGCGCTTCGATGAGCTTCATCAGCTTCTGCGCGTTTTCCAGATCCAGTTCGGTGGTGGTGGTCGGGCGCCAGACGAGCTTGGTGGATTCGCTTTCGCCAAGCTCTGCTTCCAGGGCGTTGGAGACGTCGTTCAGGTCGGTATCCGCACACCAGATCAGGTGGCCGCCGGGATCTTCGTCGCCGTCGCCCTCGTTGGTCTCCACATCTTCGGCGCCGGCCTCGATCGCGGCCATCATGATCGTGTCGGCGTCACCGGCGGAGAGCGGATAGGTCACCTGCCCCTTGCGCTCGAACATGAAGCCGACGGAGCCGGTTTCACCGAGATTTCCGCCATTCTTGGAGAAGGTGGAGCGCACGGTCGACGCGGTGCGGTTCTTGTTGTCGGTCATCGCCTCGACAATCACCGCCACGCCGTTGGGGCCGTAGCCCTCATAGCGGATCTCGTCGTAATTCTCGGCATCGCCGCCGGTGGCCTTGTTGATCGCGCGGTCGATCACGTCTTTGGGCACCGAGTTTGACTTCGCCTCCTTCACCGCAAGGCGCAGGCGGGGGTTCTTGTCGGGGTCGGGGTCGCCCATCTTGGCGGCCACAGTGATTTCCTTGGCAAGTTTGGAAAACAGCTTGGAGCGCAGCTTGTCCTGCCGCCCCTTGCGGTGCTGGATATTTGCCCATTTTGAATGGCCGGCCATGCGCGCCTCCCGGTCTGTTGTGGCGGGTTTTGCCGGTGTATACGGATTGTGCCCCGGGGCGACAAGACGCGGGGCGGTGTCGGCCGGGAGGGGGGCCGGTTTCCATGAGGCGTCCGGGTGCCGCGGGTCCGAATTCCGCTTGATCTGAGTCAAACCGTATTTTCAGGTGATGTGTAAACTTGACGTGACAGTCAGGGAGTCATGCCGCCATGAAAATCGTCCTTATCCACCCGAATTATCACTCCGGCGGCGCCGAGATTGCCGGGAACTGGCCGCCGGCCTGGGTTGCCTATCTGGCCGGGCACCTGCGCGATGCGGGATATACGGATGTGACGTTTCTGGATGCGATGACCAACCATCTGGAAGACGAGACGCTGGCCCGCCGGTTGCGCGAACTGGACCCGGACGTTGTGGGCTGCACCGCGATTACGCCGTCGATCTACAAGGCCGAGGAGGTCCTGAAGATTGCGCAGGATGTCGTGCCCCGCGCGGTGCGGGTGTTGGGCGGGGTCCATGCCACGTTCATGTACAAGCAGGTGCTGAGCGAGGCGCCCTGGATCGACGTGATCGTGCGCGGCGAGGGGGAGGAGATTTTCCTCAACCTCATCGAGTCGATCCATGCCGGGCGCTGGCCCGCCGACCGCAAGACGATCAAGGGGCTGGCCTTCCGCGAAGGGGATCAGATCGTCGCCACGCAAGCCGCCGCGACGGTGAAGGATCTCGACAGCATCAACCCCGATTGGTCGCTTCTGGAATGGGACAAGTACATCTACATCCCGCTGAACAAGAAGGTGGCGATCCCGAACCTGGCGCGGGGCTGCCCGTTCACGTGCTCGTTCTGCTCACAATGGAAATTCTGGCGCGATTACCGCGTACGGGACCCGATCCGCGTGGTCGATGAGATCGAGGATCTTGTAGACAATCACGGCGTCGGCTTCTTCATCCTTGCCGACGAGGAACCGACCATCAACAAGAAGAAATTCTTGGCCTTTTGCGAGGAGCTGATCCGTCGCGACCTGCCCCGGCGCGTGCAATGGGGGATCAACACGCGGGTCACCGACATCTACCGCGATAAGGATTTGCTGAAATTCTACCGCAAGGCGGGGTTGGTGCATGTGAGCCTGGGCACCGAGGCGGCGGCGCAGATGAAGCTCGACCAGTTCAACAAGGAAACCAAGGTCGAGGAGAACAAGGAGGCGATCCGCCTGCTGCGGGAGGCCGATATCTTCACCGAGGCGCAGTTCATCGTGGGCCTCGACAACGAGACCGAGGAGACGCTGGAAGAGACCTTCCAGATGGCGTGGGACTGGCAGCCCGATCTGGCCAATTGGTCCATGTACACGCCCTGGCCCTTCACGCCTTTGTTCCAGGAGCTGAAGGACCAGGTCGAGATCTACGACTTCTCGAAATACAATTTCGTGACGCCGATCATGAAGCCGGAGGCGATGACGCGGGGCGAGTTGCTGGACGGCGTGATGAAGAATTACCGCCGCTTCTACATGCGCAAGGCGCTGTTCCATTATCCGTGGCGCGGCACGGGCTATCGGCGGCGCTACCTGCTGGGATGCCTGAAGGCGTTCCTGAAGGCCGGTGTCAGCCGCACCTTCTATGACCTCGGCAAGGCGGGCTATTGGGGCCCGCAGACCAAGGACAAGGTGCAGTTCGATTTCGACGAGACCCGCACGATCGCCGAGGCGCAGATGGAGGATTGGGAGGCCGCCGCCGACCGCGCCGCAAGGGCCGCGGAGCGCCGGGAGGCGGTGAAGGCCCAGATGAAGGACCGCGCCGCCGAACGATCCGTGTCGTTCAAGATGCCGAACGGGGCGGAGGTGAAGGCCTGCGGCGGCGGTGAAGACCAGATGACCGAGGCCGAGATGGACGCCGTCGGCGCCCGGCCCGATGGCTGACGGCGCCGGGGCCCGGCAGGCGCGCATTGGCCCCAATGCGCTGATCCAGCTGGCCCCCATCCTCGACGCCACCCATGGCGTTGCGGCGCGGCGGGCGCTGTTTCTGGAAAACGGCGTGGTGGACGTGCCGGACGGCTCTGAGATGATCGAGGAAGGCCCGGTCGCCGCCATCCACCAGGCGATGCGGGCGCGATTTCCCGACACGGCTCGGCCCATGGCCCGCGCGGCGGGGCTGGCAGTCGGTGACTACATCTTGGCGCATCGCATTCCCCGCACCGCGCAGGCCCTGCTGCGCACCCTGCCCGCTGGCCTCTCCACGCGGATCCTGAGCAGGGCGATCCTGTCCCATGCCTGGACGTTTTGCGGCTCGGGCACGGTCACGGCTGAGGCCGGGCATCCAACCACGTTCGAGATCCGCGACAACCCGTTTGTGCGGGGTGAGACGTCGGACAGGCCGCTCTGCCACTGGCATGCGGCGGTGTTCGAACGGCTCTATTCAAGCCTTGTGCACCGGCGCGCGCAGGCAAGTGAAATCCGCTGCGGCGCCCAAGGTGTCTCGTCCTGCCGGTTCGAGATCAACTGGCGTTAGGCCTTTTTTGTGGGTTTGGGCTTGAGGGTCTGCGCGAAAGCGAGGCTCTCGTCAAATAGCGGGGCCAGATCAGCGTCGTCCGCAACCGGGATCGCCACATAGCCCCGCATGACCGCTCCGTATTGCAGCACCGGCCCGACATCATGATGCGCCGCAAGCTCAGCCCGCCGCGCCTCGCCAAACCGCAAACACAGCTCGCCCTCGGGTGATAGAAACGCAAACATGTTCCCGTTGATCGCGGTGTAGGGCATCTTCTTGCCCTTCACCCGAATGCCGTCATGGGCCTCGGCCACGGTTTTGAAACGGGTGAGCAGATCATCCGACATGAACCCAGGATAGAGCAACCGGCCGCGCCGCGCGAACCCAACAAAAAGCGCGGGCCGGAGGGGACGGCCCGCGCGTGCGTTGAAGGGGATTTGGGGAGGGGCTTACCAGCTGCGGTAGACCGGCCAGTAGCAATCGGCCATCGCCTCGCCGGTGCCCAGAACCATGGTGCCGATCAGCGCGGCGGAGAGGGCGAGGGTGAATGTGAATACGGTCTTGCGGGTCATGGGCGGAGGTCCTTCAGATGGGGTTGCCGGGGTTGGTTTTCGTGTATGCCCTGACTATGGCGCAGCCCCGCCAGCAACGGCATGGAGGCTGTCCTTACCTTTGGAACACAGGCGCGTGAGACCCCGTCACGCCCCCGTGAGATCGGCCGGTGCCGCTACCCGAAAAACGGCAGCGTCGACAGGCTCAGCACACCCGCGATCACGATCAGGGACAATTTCATCATGGTCCTCTCCGGTTCGTTCTGCAGTATAACACGGATCGGGGACGGCATTCCGTCGCCGTGAAAATCGACGCTACCGGCCCTGCCCGCCCCACGTTAGGGTCGCGCCATGACGCAAGACCAGATCATCCTGTTTTCGCTTTTCGGCATCGTTTTCGGCCTGCTGCTCTGGGGGCGGTTCCGCTACGACCTTGTCGCGTTCAGCGCCCTGATGGCGGGCGCGGTTCTGGGCGTCGTGCCCGCCTCCGACGCGTTTGCGGGCTTTGGGCATCCGGCCACGCTGGTGGTGGCGCTGGTGCTGGTGGTGTCGGCGGGGCTGGTGCGCTCGGGCGCGGTCTTCCTGATCACGCGCACGCTGGTGGATGCCTCGCGCGGCCTGGGAGCGCATATCGCCATCATGGGCGGGATCGGCGGTGTGCTGTCAGCCTTCATGAACAACGTGGCCGCGCTGGCGCTCCTGATGCCGGTGGATATCGCGACGGCGCGCAAGGCCGGACGCAGCCCCGGCGTGTCGTTGATGCCGCTGAGCTTCGCGACGATCCTGGGCGGTATGGCCACGCTGATCGGGACGCCGCCCAACATCATCATCGCCACGATTCGCCAGGACAGCCTGGGGGAGCCGTTCCGCATGTTCGATTTCGCCCCCGTGGGCGGTGTCGCGGCGATCGCGGGCCTGATCTTCGTGGCGCTGATCGGCTGGCGCCTGATCCCGAACCGCGACAGCGGCGTGGGCGGTGACCAGCTGGCCGAACTGGCGCCTTATATCGCGGAGCTGCGCCTGCCCGAGGGCAGTAAGCTGGCCGGAACCCGCCTGCGCGATCTGGAGGGACCGGCGGCGGAGGCCGATGTGGGCCTTCTTGGGATCATGCGCGACGGCAAGCGGCGCTTCGGCACCGGCCGCAACCTGACGCTCCGCGACGGGGACGTGCTGGTGCTGGAAGCCGCCCCGGAGGCGCTGGACGAATTCCGCGTCGGCCAGAACCTGGAGACGGCGGAAGCCGGCAATGCTACCTCGGACGCAGTGGGCGATGGGGTCAGCTTTATCGAGATGGTGGTGCCAGAGGGCGCGCGGATCGCAGGCAAGACAGCCGAAAGCGTCGGCCTCGCCTGGCGGCAGCGGACCACGCTGATGGGGATCGCGCGCAAGGGCACGCGGATCACCAAACGCCTGCGCAAGACGGTGGTGCAGCCGGGCGATATTCTGCTCCTCCTCGCCCCGTCGGACCGCTCTGACGATGTCGTGAGTTGGCTCGGCGGGCTGACCCTGGCCGATCGGGGCCTGACGGTGACCAACAACAGCAAGACCTGGGCCGCGATCGGCCTGTTCGCCGTGGCCGTGATCGCCGCCTCGCTCGGCATCATCTACCTGCCGATTGCGCTGGGGATCGTGGCGGTGGGCTACGTGCTCCTGAAGATCCTGCCCCTGGCCGAGATCTACGACCATATCGAATGGCCGGTCGTGGTGCTGCTGGGCTCGATGATCCCGCTTGGTGCGGCGCTTGAGACCTCCGGCGGCACCGAACTGATCGCCGGAACCCTCGTGGACCTCACCGGCGGGCTGCCGCCCTGGGCGATCCTGACGGTCCTGATGGTGGTGACGATGACGATGTCAGACGTCCTCAATAACACCGCCACGGCCATCGTGGCCGCGCCGGTCGGCATCACCATGGCCCAATCGCTCGGCGTCTCCCCCGACCCGTTCCTGATGGCCGTCGCCGTTGCCGCCTCCGCCGCCTTCCTCACGCCCATCGGCCACAAGAACAACACCCTGATCCTCGGGCCCGGCGGCTACCGCTTCGGCGATTACTGGCGCATGGGCCTGCCGCTCGAGATCATCGTGATCGCCGTCTCGATCCCCACGATCCTCGTCGTCTGGCCCCTCTGATCCTTCCATTGGTCCCAAATACCCACACCCCATCAGCCACCGATAGACCCGGACAAACATCCGCGGAGCACTCGCACCGCGTCCGTGGCAACACGGGTCGCGGAGGGCTCCCGCAGGGGGCGCGACGCGGCGCGTTTCGGCCTGCCGCGCGCATAGGAGGAAAGATGCCTGCGGCGCGGGTATTTGGAACCAGTGGAAGGGGCCCTTTACGAATTGCTAACCAGAATCGCGCGAGCCTCTCCCCGCGGTACAGGCTGGGGAGCCGATGACCGCACCAGTGGAAGGGCACCCGGGAGGAATGGCTGAGGCCAGCCCGGGTGTTCCTTTCCCCGGTGCGCGGCGCGGGCTCAATCGTCGGGGTCGGGTGGCGGGGAGGTGAAGGTCCAGGTATTGCCCGCCGGCCCATCGATCTCGACGGTGGCAACCGGCGCGAGGTCCAGCCCGACGGCATCGAAGACCACATCCAGCCCCTCGCGGAGCGGATTGGTCCGCGTATCGAAGATCACGCGATAGGGATAGGGGCTGCTGCAGCCGGACAGGACGCCGGACCAGCTCACGCCCGGATTTGGCGCGGTGCCAATGCAGGTGGATCGGTCGGACATGGCCACCTCGATCGCGGTTTCGGAGACATCGACGCTTTGCGGGCTTGGCGGTGTGCCGACGCATCCGGCCAGGGCGAGACCCGCAAGGGGAAGCAAAAGGACGTTCAGAGCGCGCATGGGATGTTCCTTTGTTGCAAATGTCAGGCACCGCCGCCCGTCAGGTCAGCGGCCAGATCAGGGGGATCGTCAGGCAGACCACGACCCCGAGGCTCAGGTTCAGGGGCACGCCAACGCGCAGGAAGTCGGTGAAGGCGTAACCGCCGGGGCCGTAGACCAGCATGTTGGTCTGGTAGCCGATGGGCGTGGCGAAGCAGGCCGAGGCCGCGATCATCACGGCAATCACGAGGGGTCGCGGATCGACGCCTGTGGCCGCGGCCAACGCAATGGCGATGGGCGCCATGATGACCGCGATGGCGTTGTTGGAGACCAGCTCCGTCAGGATCGTGGTGATGTAGTAGACCGCAAAGAGCAGGACCCAGTTCGGCATCCCCTCCAACGCGGGCGCGATACTGTCGACGATCAGGGCAATCGCGCCGGTATGTTGCAAAGCTGCGCCCACCGCGAGCATGGCGAAGATCAGCGCCAGAAGCCGACCCTCGACAAACCCGAACGCCTCTTCGGCATCGATGCAGCCCGTGAGCAGGACAATGGCCACGGCGACGACAGCCAGCGCCAGGATCGGCGCGATGTTAAACGCGGCCAGCACCACGATGCCTGCCATCGCGGCAATCGCGATGGGGGATTTCGCGCGGCGGTAGGCGCGTTCGGACGGGCGGGCGACGTCGACCAGATCCATATCGGCGGCCAGCCGCTGGATATCGGCCGGAGCGCCTTCCAGCAGAAGAGTGTCGCCCACGCGCACGACCAGATCGTCGAGCTTCTGACCGATATTCTGGTTCCGCCGGTGCACCGCCAGCGGGTAGACACCGTACCGCCGTCGCAGACGTAGATTACCCAGCGAGCGCCCGATCATCCGACAGCCAGGGGTGATCAGCACCTCCACCGTCGCCGTGGCGACGGAGCTGAGCTTGTCGACGGTCCGAAGCTCCTTGGATTGCTGGAGCCCGAGCACTTCGGTCATGTCGGTTCGCAGGACGATCCGGTCCCCCTCCTCCAGCACAACACCGGTCATTTCTCGCCGGAGCGAGGCATCGCCGCGCAGCACGTCGATCAGGCGTACGCCGCCGCGTTTGAACAGATCCACCGCCTGCGCCTCCTGCCCGATCAGGGCGGAGCCTTCGGGGATGGCGACCTCGGTGAAGAATTTCGGCTTGGCGCGGTTGCCGCCCAGAAGGGCCGCCATGGACGATCGCTCGGGCAACAGGCGACGGCCGAAGAGGAGCAGATAGATCATCCCCCAGGCCACGACAACGAGGCCGATGGGTGTGACCTCGAAGATGGTAAACGGCTCCAACCCCTGCGCGCGGGCGACGCCATCGACCAGCAGGTTGGTGGAGGTGCCGATCAGCGTGAGCGTGCCGCCCATGATCGCGGCATAGCTGAGCGGGATGAGGAATTTCGACGGGGCCTGCCCCAGGATACCGGCGATCTGCACGAAGACCGGGATCATGATGACGACGATGGGCGTGTTGTTCATGAAGGCCGAGGCCACGGCCACGAAGGCCAGAAGCGAGGCGACGGCCAGGGCCGGGCGGGCCTTGGCATTGGCTTCGGCGAATTTGGTCAGCCGGTCGAGCGAGCCGGTGCGCACCAGCGCGCCCATCACGATGAACATCGCCGCGATGGTCCAGGGCGCGGGGTTCGACAGGACGTCAATCGCGTCGTCATAGGGCAGAAGGCCGAGGATCAGCAGCACCGCGCAGCCGCCGATGGCGACGACCTCCGTCGGCCAGCGCTCCCACAGGAACAGGCCGAACATGATCAGCAGGATCGCGAGGGCGAGGATGCCCTCTCCGGCTTGGGTGAGTGGTAGATCGATCATCGTCCACGGATCATGGGGCAGCGGGATGCGGGCGGCAAGCGGGCTTCGCGATGGCGCGCTGACCGGCAGAGCATGGGCCGACACGCCCCCCATTGCTGAGCCGCGCAGGCGTAGCGGTGCGGCCCATTGCCCGATCACAACGCCCGTGCAGCATTCAAGCCGCGTACGGGCGGGGCCGAGGTGCCGGAGTTTCGGATTGCCGGGCCATCGCCGACCCGCGGGGTGGCGAGCCGGACCGGTGTTCGTGGCACTTTATGGTGGCCGAATCCGTCCTCGCCGCATTCGCCGTGCCAAGCTCAACCAAATCGCGGCCCCGGGGGGGCGGGTCGGCGATGGCCCGGCGCCTACGGCTTGAGTCCGGTCTGGAAGAGCACCCCGGGCATGCTGTTCAGGACGAATCCCGGGATCGAGGGGCACGCCCTTTGGTCAAGCCGCTTGCACCGCGCCCCGTCTGGGCTGTACCAGCGCAACGCCGAGCAGCATCAATGCCAGCGCGGCCCAGACCCAAGGCGAGTAGCTTTCGCCCAGGATCAGCTTGGCCCAGAGGACGCCGAAGCCGGTGACGAGGTAGCCGACCTGCGACGCGAAGACCGCGCCGGTGCGGCGCACCAGCCAGACATAGGTCGCGTAGGCGCTGGTATGGGCCAGTGCGATGCCGACAATCGCCAGATCGGCGATGCCCCAGGGCGGCAGCGGGCTGATCCATTCGTCAGTTATCAGGGCGAGCGGCAGGGACAACACGGCGCCGATGATGGACGCGCCGAGCAGGACCTGCACCGCGTCCACGCCTGCCGTACCCCATTTCGCCACCACGTTGCCCTCCACCGCGTAGAAGAACGGCGCGATCAGGGCGACGGGCAGCCAGATGGCCATGGCCGGATCCGGCAGGCTGCTCTCGGGGGCGGCGATCATGATGATCGCGGACAGGCCGAGCACGAGGCCCAGCAGGCGGATGGTGGAAAACCGGTCCATCCCCAGCAGCAGCGCGATGGGAAAGGCCATCATCGGCACCGTTGCGATCACGATGGAGAGGATACCGGACGGCAAGTGGACGGCGGCGGTGAAGCTCGCCCAGTTGGGCAGGATCGTTCCGATCATCGCGATCATCAGGTAGACGGCCAGCGGGCCGGGCCCGAGCGGCAGGCGCTTGCCCTGAAGGAGGGTCAGGCCGCCCAGAAGCACGGTGCCGAATGCGAATTGCCAGAAGATGATGCCGATGTCGCGGTAGCCTGCGGTGACGGCGATTTTCGACAGGGGCTGCGTGATCCCCCAGAGCGCGCCCATACCCACCAGCAGGACCAGCGGCAACAGCCGGTCACGTGTCACGGCGTGGCGCTTTGCAGGCGTCCGCCCTCGCGGATCGGCGTGATGGAGGTGGCTTTGCCAGCCGGATCGGTCTCGATCATCACGCCCGATAGTGTCGCCTCCCCGGTTGCGGGGGTGAAGCGATCCTTGGGCATGCCGGTGATGAAGCGGCGCAGGGGTTCGGTTTTTTCCATGCCGATGACGGAATGGTAATCGCCGCACATGCCCGCATCGGTCAGGTAGCCGGTCCCGCCGGGCAGGATCATCGCGTCGCCGGTGGGCACATGGGTGTGGGTGCCGACAACGAGGGACGCGCGGCCATCCAGGAAATGGCCCATCGCCATCTTTTCCGAGGTCGCCTCGGCATGGACATCCACGATCCGGGCGGCGGCCCGGCCCCCGAGCGTCTTGAGCGCGCCGTCAAGCGCCGAGAACGGATCATCGAAGGGGCGTTTCATGAAAACCTGCCCAAGGGCCTGGGCCACGAGGATCTTGCGGCCTTTCACGTCGAACAGCCGCGCCCCTTTACCGGGCGCGGATTTGGAATAGTTGAGCGGGCGCAGGATGCGCGGCTCAGTCTCGATGAATTGCAGCATCTCTTTTTGATCGAAGGCGTGATCGCCGAGCGTCAGGCAATCGGCACCTGCATCGAGAAGCGCCTTGGCATGGGCTCCGGTCAGCCCTGCGCCAGAGGTTGCGTTTTCGGCATTCACCACCACGAAATCGAGCCGCCATGCCTCCCGCAGACCCGCCAACCGTTGGGTGATGGCCGCCCGCCCCGCACGGCCCATGACATCGCCAAGAAACAGAATACGCATCGTGCTGGCTTAGGCGGGGTTTGGGGCGGCGGCAAGGGGGCCGCGTTCGGTGATCAGCGCATCGAGCGGCTGATCGGTGGGCTCTTGCGGGACGTCGGGCAGTTCCTGCGCGGCGAAGGCGAAGCCAATGGCCCGGGTCGGCGCGGCGGCGCGCAACCGCTCCAGAGTGCGGTCATAAAAGCCGCCACCATAGCCCAGACGGTTCAGCCGGGCATCGAAGGCCACCAGCGGCACGATGAGCGTGTCGGGTATCAGCCAATCGCCCTCCGCCGGGATGCGCGCGCCGAAGGGGCCGTCGATCAGCGGGGCACCGGGATGCCATTCGCGGAACTCGAGCGGCTGACCCGCGGCCTTGATCACCGGCACGCAGATCCGCGCGCCGTCGCCGTGGAGTTGCGCCATGGCCGGGCGCGGATCGATCTCCGTCCGGATCGGCATATAGCCCGCGATGATGCGCCCGGCGGCGGGGCCGATGGCAGCCAGAAGATGCGCGGTTGCGGGCGGGGTTTTCGCGGCGGCCTCGGCAAAGGCGGCCTTGCGGGCGGCGAAGGCGGTTTTGCGGGCACGGGCTTTGGGATCGTCACTCATGCCCGGCATAGGGCGGCAGGGGCGGCGCGGGCGCAAGATGCTTTCCGACCGCGCGAGCTTCAGTTACGACAGGGCCATGCTGAGTTTCGATCATATCGCCGTTTCCTCGATCCCACTGTCTCTTGGAGTTGCCGATGTGGAAGCCGCCCTGGGCCTGCCACTTCTGCCCGGCGGGGAGCACCCGGCCATGGGCACCCACAACCGCCTCCTGTCGCTGGGGCCGGAGGAGTATTTCGAACTGATCGCGATCAATCCCGGCGCCCCCGGCCCGGATCAGCCGCGCTGGTTCGATCTGGACAATTTCCACGGCGCCACACGGGTGACGAACTGGATCTGCCGCTGCCGGGATCTCGACGCGGCGCTGGCGCTGGCCCCCGACGGGGCAGGTGTGCCCTGGGATCTGGAACGCAGCGATTTGCGCTGGCGCATGGCGATCCCGCGCGACGGAAAGCTGCCCTTTGACGGGCTTTTCCCGGCGCTGATCGAATGGAAGGGCGCGGCCCATCCGGCCCCGCGATTGGACGATGGTGGCGTGCGGTTGAAGGCGCTGCGGCTGTTTTCGCCCGAAGCCGACACCCTGCGCGCGGTGCTGGCGCCGTTGATCGATGATCCAAGGGTGACGATCCTTGCCGCCGAAGCGGCCCGGATCGAGGCGGTATTGAGCACGCCGAACGGCGATGTGACGCTGTGATCGAGCGGGCGGAGGCGAACGACGCGCGGGCGGTGACCGAGCTGTGGAACGAGGTGATCCGCGAGACGACGATCACCTTCACCACAACCCCCAAGACCGAGGCCGCCATTGCCGAATTGATCGAGAGCCAGCCGGTTTTCGTGGCGCGCGACAGGGGCATATGCCTTGGCTTTGCCACCTATGGCCAGTTTCGCGGCGGCGATGGCTATGCCCATACGATGGAACACGCGATCTACCTGAGTGGCGCGGCGCGGGGCCGGGGATTGGGCCGCGCGTTGCTGACCGCGGTGGAAAACAGCGCCCGCGGGGACGGGGCACATTCGCTGATTGCCGGGATTTCGGGCGAAAACGAAGGCGGCATCGCGTTTCATGCCGCGATGGGTTTTGCCCCTGTTGGCCGGATCCCGGAGGCGGGCCGCAAATTCGAGCGGTTCCTCGACCTTGTCCTGATGCAGAAACCGCTTTGACGCCGCAGGGGTGCGGTTTCCCCATGACGGCCCCTGCCCGGCCGGGCTAAACTTGCCCCATGTCACTTTGGAGCCGCATCAACGACGCGCTGGCCGCGCTGAGGCAGGGGGAAAGCCTATCTGCCGTATTCGAGCGCCTGCGCACGCCGCCCGAACGGACGGTGGCATTCACCATCGCGGTGATCGCGCTGTCGGCCAAGATGGCCAAAGCCGATGGGCGGGTGACACGCGATGAGGTCACCGCGTTCCGGCAGGTCTTCCAGATCCCCGAAGCCGATGAGCCCGCCGCCGCACGGGTGTTCAATATGGCGCGCGAGGACGTCGCGGGATTTGAGGAATACGCAAGCAGCATCGCGCGGATGTTCAAGGTGGACGGCAAACCCTGCGGCGCGGATTCAGTGCTGTGCGACCTGATGGAGGGGCTGTTCCACATTTCGACCGCCGATGGGGAATACCACCCCGGCGAAGACGCGTTTCTGGCGCGGGTGGCGGAGATCTTCGGGATGGAGGAGCACGCCTTTCAGCGGATGCGCGCGCGCCACGTGCCGGACCATGCACCGGACCCATATAGCGTTCTGGGCGTCTCGCCCGAGGCCGATCTCGATGACATCCGCGCCGCCTGGCGGGCCGAGGTGCGCGACACCCATCCCGACCGCATGATCGCCCGCGGCGTGCCGGAAGAGGCCGTGCGCCTGGCCGAGCGGCGGATGCAGGCGATCAACCGCGCCTGGGACGAGATCCAGGCCGCGCGCCGGGCCCACGCCTGAGCCGATGCGCATCGCCACCTACAACGTGGAATGGTTTCACACGCTCTTCGATGATGCGGGCGGGTTGTTGCACGATGATGGCTGGTCGGCCCGCCGGGACGTGACCCGGGCGATGCAGATCGACGCGCTGGTTCGCGTGTTCCAGGCGCTCGACGCCGATGCCGTGCTGGTGGTGGAGGCGCCGGATTGCAGCCGCGGGCGCGACGGCGTGGCGGCCCTGACGGGCTTTGCCGCCCATGCCGGCCTGCGCGCCCGCGCGGTTTGCATGGGGTTCGAGAACGACACCCAGCAGGAGATCATGCTGCTCTACGACCCCGATGTGATCACCGCGCGCCACGATCCGACCGCGCTGGGTGTGCCGCTGTTCAACACGGAGTTCCGGATCGATCTGGATATCGACGCCACCGAGGACGTGGTGCGGTTTTCCAAGCCGCCGCTCGAAGTGGCGCTGTCGACGCCCATCGGCGATCTGCGCTTGATTGGGGCCCATGTGAAATCCAAGGCCCCCCACGGCGCCCGCGATGAGGCCCACGCGATGCGGCTGGCAATTGCCAACCGGCGCAAGCAACTGGCGCAATGCATCTGGCTGCGCCGCCGGATCGAGGCACATCTGGCCGAAGGCACGCCGATGATCGTGGCAGGCGACCTGAATGACGGGCCGGGCCTGGATGAATACGAGGCGTTGTTCGGGCGTTCGGGCCTGGAAATCGTGCTTGGCTCCGAGGCAGAGCCCGCTTTGCGGCTTTACGATCCCCATGCGGCGCGTGCCTTGCAGTCGCGGGTCTCGGCCGCCCCCACCACGGCGCGGTTCTTCCTGCGCCATGAGGGGCGGTTTTTGCAGGCCTTGCTGGATTACGTGATGGTGTCACCGGATCTGCGGGCGCGGGCAGGGAGCTGGCATATCTGGCACCCGTTCGATGATCCGGCCTGCTGGGGCGATCCCGCCTTGCGCGATGCCTTGCTGACTGCGTCCGATCATTTTCCGGTCTCCCTTGATCTGACCTGAGCCGCACCCCCATATTTACCCCATGAAACATGCAATTTCGACGATAGTGGTGGCCGGGGCGCTGGCGATTGCGGCGCCTGTGTCGGCCCAGGACCGCGAGAGCGACGGGGAGCTGAGCGAGGGCCTTGGCCTTCTGGGCGAGGGCGCGCGGATGATCCTTGACGAGCTGATGGAGGAGATGCGGCCGATGCTGGAAGAGGCGCGGCCGTATTTCGAGGATGAGGTGCTGCCGTTCCTGAACCGGATGGGCGAGCTGATGGACGATGTGACATCTTACGAGCTACCCGAGCGGTTGCCCAATGGCGATATCATCATCCGCCGGTCGCCCGATGCGCCGCCCTTCGAGCCCGACGGGGGTGAGGTGGAACTGTAGGCCCCGATCTGCGTTTTGAGGAATGGCGCTTTGCTGCGCAAATCGCCGCAGGTCGCGCGCCCTCGCCTGCGGCTCGGGCGCGGCAGTGCCAGTCGGGTGCGGGATGCGGTTTGAGGCGAGGTTTGGAGAGGGCGCTGCCCCCTTCGCGCCTTTTCCCAAGGGAAAAGGACGCTGACCCCCGGAGTTTTTCCGCCAAGATGAAGGGGCTGTGGGTTGAGCCTGCTGCCCCGGGCGCGCATATCTGTGGCGACACCCAATGACACGAGGACCTCCGATGCGCCTGACTTTCCCCGCCCCCTTCCGTGATGCCGTAACCGAAGCGGGGGGCGCGCCGCTGGGCGATCTGCCGGAATGGGATCTGAGCGATCTGTATTCGGGGGAGGATGCGGCGGAGCTGAAGCGGGATCTGGATTGGCTGGAAGAGGCCTGCCGCAGTTTTGCCGAGGATTACGAGGGCAAGCTGGCCGATCTGGATGCGGCGGGCCTGTTGGACTGCACCTTGCGCTACGAGAAGATCGATGTGGTGGCCGGGCGCATCATGTCTTTTGCGGGCCTGCGCTATTACCAGAAAACAACCGATGGTGAGCGCGCGAAGTTCATGTCGGACATGCAGGACAAGATCACGACATATACCACGCCGCTGGTCTTCTTCTCGCTGGAATTCAACCGGATCGAGGATGCGCATTACGATGCGATGATGGCGGAAAATGCCGATCTGGCGCGGTATCAGCCGGTTTTCGACCGGATGCGCGCGATGAAGCCCTACCAGCTGTCGGACGAGTTGGAGAAGTTCCTGCACGACAAATCGGTTGTGGGGGCCTCGGCGTGGAACAAGCTGTTTGACGAGACGATTGCCGGGCTGAGCTTTGACGTGGAGGGGGAGCCGCTTGGGATCGAGGCGACGCTGAACCTGATGACCGATGCGGATCGCGACCGGCGCGAAGCGGGCGCGCGGGCGCTCGCCGCGACGTTTGGCGAACGCTTGCCGTTGTTCGCGCGGGTGCACAACACGCTCGCCAAGGAAAAGGAGATCCACGATCGCTGGCGCGGATTGCCGACGCCGCAGATGGGCCGGCACCTGTCGAACCATGTGGAGCCGGAGGTGGTGGAGGCGCTGCGCAATGCGGTTGTGGCCGCCTATCCGCGCCTGTCGCACCGCTATTACAAGCTGAAGGCAAAGTGGATGGGTCTGGACACAATGGAGGTCTGGGACCGCAACGCGCCCTTGCCGATGCAGGAGGACCGCATCGTGGGCTGGGACGAGGCGCGCCGGGTGGTCTCGGACGCCTATGCGGATTTCGACCCGCGGATGGAGGAGCTGGCGCGGCCGTTCTTCACCGATGGCTGGATCGATGCCGGTGTGAAGGAGGGCAAGGCGCCCGGCGCCTTCGCACATCCCACCGTGTCGGACGTGCACCCCTACGTGATGCTCAACTATCTGGGCAAACCGCGCGACGTGATGACGCTGGCCCACGAGTTGGGCCATGGTGTGCATCAGCGGCTGGCTGCGGGGCAAGGCGAATTGCTATCGTCCACCCCCCTGACATTGGCCGAAACAGCAAGCGTGTTTGGCGAGATGCTGACCTTCCGCAAGATGCTGGCCGAGGCGAAGGACGACGCCGCGCGCAAGGTGATGCTGGCGGGCAAGGTCGAGGACATGATCAACACCGTCGTGCGCCAGATCGCGTTCTACGATTTCGAGTGCAAGCTCCATGACGCGCGGCGCAACGGCGAGCTGACGACGGACGATATCAACGCGCTGTGGATGTCGGTACAGGCCGAAAGCCTGGGCCCTGTCTTCACCTACATGGAGGGATACGAGACCTTCTGGGCCTATATCCCGCATTTCGTGCATTCGCCCTTCTATGTCTACGCCTACGCGTTCGGCGACGGCCTCGTGAACGCGCTTTATGCCGTCTATGAGGAAGGCGCGGCGAAGGGCGAAACCGGGTTCGAGGAGAAGTATTTCGACATGCTCAAGGCGGGCGGATCGAAGCACCACAAGGAGTTGCTGGCACCGTTCGGGCTCGATGCGAGCGACCCGGCCTTCTGGGACAAGGGCCTGAGCATGATCGAAGGCTTCATCGACCAGCTTGAGGCGATGGAGTGAGCGACCCCGATGATCGGGTTCGGGCGCTGTCCCCCACCCTGTTATCGTCCAATTGGGGCAGGCTGACGCGGTATTCCTACGACTTCCGACGCTCGGACGGATCGTGGCAGGCGCAGGTGCGCGAGGTCTATGACCGGGGCCATGGGGCGGCCTGCCTACTCCACGATCCGGAGGCAGATACCGTCCTTCTGGTGCGGCAGTTTCGCCTGCCCATGTTGGTCAGCGGGCAACAGCCCTTTGTCATCGAAGTGCCCGCGGGCCTTCTGGAAGGCGCGGACCCGGCGGAGCGGATCCGCGCCGAGATGATCGAGGAGACGGGCTATGAGGTCGGGCCGCTGGACCATGTGATCGACCTGATCATGTCGCCCGGATCGGTCACGGAATACCTCGCCTGTTTCATCGGCACCTATCGCCGGGGCGATGCGGTGGCAAAGGGCGGCGGGCATGCCGATGAGGGCGAGGATATCGAGGTGCTGCACCTGCCCGTGGACGACGCGATGGCGATGATGGCCGCCGGAGAGATCAGCGACGCGAAAACCTGTTTCCTGTTGCAACACCTGGCCCTGCGGCGGGCGACGTGATGTTGCATCGCCGCGATATGCTGGCCGGTTGGCTGGCCCTTCTGACGCCGGGGATGTTGCGGGCGCAGGGCGATCCGCTGGTGGCGGCGCTGGACCGGATCGATGCGGGGGCATTGCGGCAGACCGTCTTCACCCTCAGCGCGTTTCCGACGCGATCGACGGATCATCCGAATTTCCCGGCGGTCGAGCAGTGGATGGTCGACGCCTTTGAGGCCATCGGCGCGGAGCCAAGGCCGATGCCCTTCACCATGCCGACGGGCAAGACCCGGCACAATATCGTGGCGGGCAACCTTGAGAGCGGGCGTGAGATCATCCTGATCGGGGCGCATTTCGATTCCACCTCGGAAGATCCGCTGCGGCTGGCGCCCGGGGCCAATGACAATGCCACGGGCATCGCGGCACTGCTGGAGGTGCACCGGATCCTGGCGGCGCTGGAACTGGATCGAGAGATCGTCAGCGTGGCCTTCGCTGGGGAGGAGCAGGACCTGCGCGGGTCGCTGGCCTGTGCCGAGATCGCGGCGCGCGACGGCTGGCTCATCGCACTGATGCTCAACCTCGACATGCTGGGGGTTCGTCCGGCCCGGCCCGATGCGCCGATGGTGATCGAGTTTGATCAGGGCAACGTGATTGCCACCAACGATGCGGCCGCCCGCACCTTCGGCCTGCGCGCAGCGGAACTTGCGGCGCAGCATACGACGCTGGCAACGACCCATACCGATATCTGGGGCAGCGATTACATGCCCTTCGAGGCGCAGGGCTTTCCCGCGATCGGGCTCTATGATGGCGGCGTGGAGAGCCCGCATTACCATTCCTCGACCGACACGCCGGACCGCGTTGACTTCGGGCGACTTGAACAGGCGACACGGCTGGCCCTTGCGATTGCCGCGGATGCGGCGGGCCTTGGGGCCTGATCGGGCGGACAGTCTTTTCAGGTACAGCGGGCAGTCGCGGGTGATGTCCCCCGGATTGGACACCGGGGGGATGAATTCAAGATGCTTCGGGGCCTAGGTAGCGCGCCGGGCCGACAGCCTGCGGCATCCGGCAAAGGCCGCAAGACCCGCCAGCAGCAAGGGCAATCCCGCCGGAAGCGGCACGGGTGACGGGCCGGGATCGGTCGGATCCAGATCCGTCAGCGCCGAGACCTGCCGGGCCACGAAAGGGTCCAGGAACAGGAAGATGCTGCGGGGATCGTCGACATCGGTGTAACCGACATAGCTCCACAGAATCGGGCCGGGATCGGCGTTTTCCGTCAGGCCCGAGAATCGCAGGCTGCGATCCCCCGCATCGGGCACCCAATAGGGCGCGGCAATATCATCGCCGAACTGCAGGAACGTGCCGCTGAGCCGCCCGACCTGTACATTTGTGCCCCAGCCGCCAGGCGGAGTGAGCCACGTGGATTCGAACGGGCGGGGATCACCGATAAAGGCACCGCCCACAAGAATGCGCTCAAACCCCATGCCGTCGACATAATCGGGATCGTCGAGATCGACGATCAGTTGAAAATCGTAGGAGAACGTCGCCGCCCCGCCATCCGTGGGATCATTGCGGGTCAGCGTGTATTCCAGATCGACAAGACTTGCCAAAGTCGGCGTGGCGCAGGCCAAGCCCGCGGCGACAACGAGTGAGAGAACAGATTTCATAATATGCGTCCTTACCGGATGAAAATGCAGGTATCCGTGACACCTGACGCAACGGTAAGGGGGCGCGACGGGCCCCGGCAATCGCACCAACCCGCCGGTTTGGTTCAGCATTTCGCACGATTTTCAGAGGATGGGCGGTTTTCTCACAAAAACACCAGCGCGTTGACGATCGCCGCCTTTCCAACGGCTTCGGCATTGGTGCGCGCGTTCAGCTTGCTCCGCGCCGAGGCCAGCAGCTTGGAAAAGGCCCGTTCGCTGATCTTCATCTGCGCCGCGGCCTCGTTGGCGCGTTTGCCGAGCGCGAGGGCACTAAGCGCATCGCGCTCGCGGATCGTCAGACGAAACCGCGCGGCCAGCGTGCCGTTCGTCAGGACCGAGGCGTGAAGCGCCATGGCGGTGGCGCGGATGCGGTCGGCGCCCCGTTGCACCAATTCGATGGCATCGCCGCGGGGCGCGAAGGTGATGGCCATGCCGACGAAGCCGGGGCCTGCCGGAAACCCCAACGCCATGAGATGGCTCGCCCCATCCGCCCGGCATGCATCGCAGAACGCCGCGAGGCCCTTGGGCTGCGCCACGCCATCGAGCGGCATCACCGGCACGCTGGTCGGCGCATCGAAGAGCGACAGCGCGATGGGTTGGCCCATCAGCCCGCCATTGGCGTGAAAGGCGCGTTCGATCTGGGGCGGGGCGCGAAACGCGTCCACGATGTCGCCGCGCAAGAACCCCTGAACCGAATGCGGCAGGAAACAGTAATAGAGGTGCTGCGGGCCAAGCGGCGCGAGGGCGTCCTGCAGCACGCCCAACGCCTGATCGAGGCTTGTCGCCCGGCGCAGGCGATCGCCGATTTCGGCGGGAAGGGCTGTGCCATCCAGGGGCGCATTGGTCTGCGAGGGCCAGCAATGGAAGGCGTCCAGCTCCTCCTCTGCGATCAGATCACGCAGATGCGCCACCAGCTTGGGCGTGGTGGCGCAGCCAAACTTGCGGCGCAGATCCGCCAGGTGGGTTTCGAGCGTTGAGGGGGAGATCGACAAAACCTCGGCAATGGCGGGCGCCGAGGAGCCCATCCGCAGAAGCGCCATGCATTGCGCCTGACGTTCGGACAATCCGAAGGCTTCGGCCAGGGCCACGACATTGGGCGCCTGCCCCGCGGCGGTGCCATGAAACGTCTCTTCCTGCGCCACCCGTCGGACCACGTTGCACCTCACCCTTGTCCCGATCAAAGGGTATGGGGCCGTTTCCCGGCGGGCAAGCGCCGCGGCGTCCCTGAGGTGATCGACTTCGACCGGCTAGGCCAGGCCACGCGGATGGTGATTGCAGATGTCACGCGCCAGGCGGGGCTGTGACACCTACTTCAACTGAGAATCCTTCGATCCGCGCCGATTGATGCCACCGCGCATATCGGGGCGGGCGTCCCGGTCGGAGGCACAATCAATGCACAGCTTCACGCCAGGGATCGCAATCCGCCTGGCTTCGGGGATCGGCTCTTCGCAATCGGCGCAATGGGTCAGGCTGTCGCCTTGCGGTCGTTTGCGCGAACGCATCCGGGCCAGTTCGTCCGAGATCGAAGCTTCGATCTGTTCACTGACAGCACCGTCTTTTGCCCATCCGCCTGCCATGGCCTCTCTCCCGCAACGTCGCCCTTGCGCCTGTTCGACACCCGCTTAACGTGGGTGCAGTAGTGGGAGGGATCAAGAATGCAGACCTTCGGAAAATGGCTCGGGCGTATCCTTCTGGTGGCCGTTCTGGCCGTCATCGCAGCCCTCTATTTCGGCCCCGGTTATGTGGAGGCCGATCGGAACACGGTGAACTGGCAGGGCCCCTACCCGGTATCGGACGAGGCGGCCGCGCTCCATGCCGATCTGGTGATCGGGGACTGGCATGCCGACAGTCTGCTGTGGAACCGTGACCTGACGGAGCGCGGCACGCGCGGCCATGTCGATCTCCCGCGCCTGCTGGAGGGCAATGTCGCGGTGCAGGTCTTCACGGCGGTCACGAAAAGCCCGGCGGGGCAGAATTACGAAGAGAATTCGGCCGACGCGACCGACAACATCACGCTTCTGGCCCTGGCGCAGCTGTGGCCGCGCCGCACCTGGGGCAGCCTGGCGGAACGCGCACTGTATCAGGCGGAGCGGTTGCACGGCTTTGCGGAAGCGTCCGGCGGCGCGTTGCGCGTGGTGACCGACCGTGCCGGGCTGGACGCCGTTCTGGACGCGCGCGGGGGCGGCACGCAGGTAATGGCCGGGATGCTGGGCATCGAGGGGGGCCATGCGCTGGAAGGCGACATGGCCAATCTCGACCGGATGGAGGCGGCCGGATATCGCGTGATCGGGCTGCAGCACTTCTTCGACAACGAACTTGGCGGATCGCTCCACGGCGAGGCGGATGCGGGCCTGACGGAGTTTGGTCGCGCGGTCGTGGAAGAGGTGGTGGCCCGCGGCATGGTGCTGGACCTCGCGCATTCGAGCTATGCCGTGGCCCGCGAAGTTGTGGAGATGACGGATATCCCGCTCATCGTCAGCCATACCGGCCTGCGCTCCGCATGCGATGCCCATCGGAATTTTCCCGATGATCTGATGCGCGCCATCGTGGCCAACGGCGCGGATCAGGGCGGCGGCGTGATCGGAATCGGATACTGGGCCGATGTGACCTGCGACGACAGCCCCGACGGCGTCGCGCGGGTGATCATGGCCGCGATTGAGACGCTTGGCGCCGCGCATGTGTCACTCGGCTCGGATTACGACGGCTCAGTGACCGTTGGCTTTGACACGTCGGAATTGGCGGCGCTGACCGATGCCCTGTTGCGCGCGGGCGCGACAGAGGATGAAATCCGTGCGGTCATGGGGGAGAACCTGATCCGCGTCCTGCGCGCCCGGCTGCGCTGACGGGTTGCCCTCACTGTCGCCGGTCCGCCTGCCGTGGCTC
Organism: uncultured Roseicyclus sp.; assembly: GCA_947491935.1. GTDB lineage: Bacteria > Pseudomonadota > Alphaproteobacteria > Rhodobacterales > Rhodobacteraceae > Gymnodinialimonas. The sequence continues at coordinate 374,265 of CANLLF010000002.1, read as the reverse complement.
TGTTCAAAGCGTCGCGACTTGGCCGCGGCAGCTGCGGGGGGCTGAGTGGCGCCCATTTCGGGCGCCCGAAGGCGCGCGCGTTTGGCCGCCGCGGCGGGAGCCGGACATCCAATCGTGACGTTCGTGCCTAGTCGAGGTCCGTCCAGGGCCAGGGCTTCACCTCGGAGGCCGCACTCTGATACCGCGCGGCCTTGGCGATCCAGATGCCCAGATCGGTTCCGAAATCTGCCAAACGCTCATTCGGCTCGCCCTTGGAGACCAGCATCACGATGAACTGGATCACCGTCACCGCCGTCAGCACGGTATTGGCCAGGCTCAGCATCAGCGCGATCAGAAGAATGTGGACAAGGCGCAGGACAAGCGTTTCCCGCTCGGCCTCCGGCTGTTCGCCATTCAGGCGACCGTCGATATTTGCGTCGTCGTTGCGCTCCATGGCTTCCTCCGCCGGTAGGATCAGCACAAGTCTATCGGGTCAGGCGGTGGGGCGCCAGCCGGGCATAGCACGGGACGTGTCGAAACCGTCAGGCCGCCATCGGCTGTTTGTGGGCGCGGAACCCATAAGCCTCAACCAGCAGGCCGGTCAGCGTGGCATCAACGGCGGCTTCGAGGGCAGAGAGAGACGCGGCCTCAAGATCCATATCGGCCAGCACCCCGTCAAACGCCTGATGCAGCGCAAGAAAATCCGCCGGGCGCGCGCCCAGGTCACGCAAATTATGGGCAAGCTTTGGGTTGCTGTCGGCCCGGCCATTGGCGGCATCCGTCACCCCAGCCACAAGGGCCATCCAATGGCTGCGAAGGGGCGGACGCAGCCCGAGAGACGGAACCCGCGCTGAACAGGCGGTGCGAAAGCGAGCGGTATGATCGGCAGTTAGGGTCATGGTGAGGGCCTTCGGAAGCGATTCAGGGGTCTTGAGCTATCATGTGGCTGAATGGGGGCGGGCCGAAAGGCATGGAAACCCTTACCCGGCCCCCTGCACCGCCTAGCGCCTATCCGCGGGACCGGAACAGGCGAAACCCGCCCGAACGGTGGGTACGGCGCGATCGGGTGACAAAGGTCCAATGGAAGGATTGTAGTATCATGTCGGCGGTTCCGGCGATGGGGATGAAAAGGGAAGCGTGTGCATGAATCACATTGTCCCCTCGAGTCCGTTTCGATGCGGGGAAACCCTACCGGGTCATGGTTACGACGACGTTAACCAAAGAAAACGGCCCGCCGGGGTCACCGACGGGCCGTCATTCTCAAAGTGCAGGGCGGGCGGTTCAGGCGCTGGCCAGCATCCCCTGCTGACGCGCCAGCTCACGCATCCGCTTTTGCAATTTCTCGAACGCGCGCACCTCGATCTGGCGAATACGCTCGCGGCTGACATTGTAGACGCCCGAAAGGTCTTCAAGTGTCACCGGGCTTTCCTGCAGGCGGCGCTGGGTCAGGATATCTTTCTCCCGATCATTCAGAACCTCCATCGCCTCGCCCATCAGGGCCATCCGGCTTTCGAATTCGTTGCGCTCGGCATAGTCGCCAGCCTGATCGGCATCTTCATCCTCAAGCCAATCCTGCCATTGGGCGGAGCCTTCATCGTCCGAGCCGATCGTGGCGTTCAGCGACGCGTCGCCGCCCGACATCCGCCGGTTCATGGAGATCACTTCGGTTTCCGTCACACCCAGATCGTTAGCGATGCGCGCCACGTTTTCCGGGCGCAGATCGCCCTCTTCCAACGCGCCGATGCGGGCCTTCGCCTTGCGCAGGTTGAAGAACAGCTTCTTCTGGGCGCTGGTCGTGCCAAGCTTCACCATCGACCATGAGCGCAGGACATATTCCTGGATCGCGGCGCGGATCCACCACATCGCATAGGTTGCGAGGCGAAAACCCTTTTCGGGGTCGAATTTCTTGACCGCCTGCATCAGGCCGACATTCGCCTCGGAAATCACCTCGGCCTGGGGCAGGCCATAGCCGCGGTAGCCCATGGCGATTTTCGCCGCCAGGCGCAGGTGGCTGGTGACCATCTTGTGGGCGGCCTCGGTATCCTCCTGCTCGACCCAACGTTTGGCGAGCATGTATTCTTCTTCCGGCTCCAGCATCGGAAACTTCCGGATTTCCTGGAGGTAACGGTTCAGCCCGCCTTCAGGCGACGGGGCGGGAAGATTTGCATAGTTGGCCATCTCTGGTCCCCCTGTGTTCGGGCCGGCTGCATCCTTGTGGCGCATACCGGGATGAAGTTTATGTAAATAGGATTAACTTTGTTTCAAGTCTTCAGGTCAAAATTCCGGGAACCATGTATGCCCTATGCGCCTGCGAACAGCAAGCGGCAAGAACGCGCGATCACGTGCAATTGTGCACAATTTATCGGATGTATTTGTGCAGATTTACGGGTGATGGTGCGTAATTTCAGAGATCAGAGCGCGCAGATCGTCCGGTAAAGGCGCCTCGAACCGTAGGTATTCCTGGCTGACCGGGTGGACGAACCCAAGGGTCGCCGCATGGAGCGCCTGACGCGAAAACGCGTTCATCGCCGCGCCGCCGGGCGCCTTTTCGGCCACCTTACGCCGCCCGCCATAGACCGGATCGCCGATCAGCGCGTGGCCCACATGGGCCATATGGACCCGGATCTGGTGGGTGCGGCCCGTCTCCAACCGGCACGAGACAAGCGCCACATTCCCGAACGCTTCCAGCACCTTCACGCGCGTTACCGCGTGCCGACCGCCGGTAAACACCACGGCCTGGCGCTGCCGATCCGTCTTGTGGCGCGCCAATTGCGTCGTGATCTTGAGCACCGCCCCCTCGAAACTGACGCCTTTCGAGCCGCGCAAGCGCGGATCGGCCGGATCCGGCACCCCGTGACACAAGGCCTGATATGCGCGCTCCATCGAATGATCCGCAAATTGCGCGGCCAGCCCGTGATGCGCCCGGTCGGATTTCGCAACGACCAGCAGGCCCGACGTATCCTTGTCGATCCGATGGACGATGCCGGGGCGCTTCTCCCCTCCAACACCGGATAACTCGCCGCCAAAATGGTGCAACAGCGCGTTGACCAACGTGCCAGAGGGCGAGCCGGGTGCCGGATGCACCACCATCCCCGCGGGCTTGTTCACCACGATCAGGTCGTCATCCTCATGCAGGATCTCCAGCGGGATCGCCTCGGGCCGGGTCTCCACCTCGGCGGCCTCCTCCACCGTGATCGCAATCGCGTCGCCTTCGGCCACCTTCGCCTTGGGATCCGTCACCACGGCATCGTTCACCACAACCGCCCCGGCCGCGATCATCCGCATCAACCGCGACCGGCTCAACGCCTCCCCCTCTGGCACGGCGCGGGCCAGTGCCTTATCAAGGCGCGGCTCCGGGTCGGGGCCGATGGTAACCGAAACGATACGTCTGGAGCCTGACATGGCCGATGAAAACCCCGAAGATGACGGCCCTCTGCCCGCCAATTTACGCTTCCTGCGTGTGCTGGTGACGGTCCTGACGGCGGTGATGATCCTCGGCGTGATAACCATCGTGGCGCTCCTTGTCATCCGGCTGAATGACACGGCGCGCCCGATCCTCGTCCATCCCGAGATTTTCGATATCCCGCCCGGCGTGGGAACGGTCGGGTATAGCGTGATCAACGGCTACACCGTGATCATCGGCGATGACGGCGTGATCCGCGTCTTCGCTTCCGACACCCGCACCCTGGTTCAGGAACTCACGCCAGGCCAGTAACCACCCCTTCCAATGGTCCCAAATACCCTGGGGGGTCCGGGGGGCAACGCCCCCCGGCCGGTCGACGGGCCGAAGGCGCGGCGACCCCACGGCCAGCCGCCCTCAAGCAACCGACGGCGACAAGACAAATATAAGAAGAATGGTACCAGCGCCCCGGCTCGAACGGGGGACCTCCTGATCCACAATCAGGCGCTCTAACCAACTGAGCTACGCCGGCAACCGATCTGCACGCATCGCGTGCACTGGGGCGGAATAGCGCTGGCCCCATCCAAATGCAAGGCCTTCAAACACCCAGATCCAGCACCAATTCCTGTTCGACCAGATCCACGCCGAACGACGTGACCGGGCGCGAGGCGATACAGGCAAAGCCTGTGCTCGCGTAAAGGACGCAGGCCGCGCGGTGGCTCTCATGGGTCCAGAGGCTGAGCCGCGCGAAGCCCTTGGCGCGCGCATGGGCGATGCAGAGGTCCAGCAAGTGCCGCCCCAGCCCACGCCCCCGCGCTTCGGGCATCAGGTAAAACAGGCGCAGCTTGGCCGTATCCGCCTCCGGCCCCTTCACGCAAAACACCGAGCCAAGCCTTTCATCGCCATCCCAGGCGATCCAGGCCCGCTCCACCGCCGGATCGCGGTGGTCGATGAACTCCGCAAGGATCCGGGCCACCAGCGCCTCGAACGACGCATCGAACCCCTCTTCCCGCGCATAATGCAGCCCGTGCTGCCCGATCAGCCAGCCCGCATCGCCAATCGCGAGGTCCCGAAACGCGATCTCACCCATGCACCCCTCCCTTGCCTTCGCCCACGCCCCTGCGCTACGCCCAGTCTATCAGGTGCGCCAGGAGGCTCCATGGGGATCAACAGCGAAAACGAGATGTCCGCCGATCTGCAGATCGGGCCGACGACCCTTGGCATGGTGCGCATCTATATTGCCGGACCCGAGGTGGATCTGCCCATGGATTTCGACCCGGAAGAGGCCGAGGACATCGCCGAGGAACTGCGCGCCGCCGCCGCCGCCGCGCGCAAGATGGGCAAGAAGACGCGGTAGAACGCGGGTTTGGTGTGGAGCCGGCATTGTCCGCTGCGATTGTGCTGCGCGCTCCTTGAGCGGAGTCTTTTTGCGCTAACGCGCTTCGCGCTACTTGAGCGGAGTTTTTTTGCGCTACCGCGCTTCGCGCTACTTGAGCGCTTTAATACTCAAACACCGCCGCCGGGTCGCGAAAACCGTGGAGGCGCATCGCCGCGTGGCGGGCGAATTTCTGGGTCACCGCCTTACGGCGGGCCCCGGCCAGCTTCGTCTCCGGCCCAACCCGCAGGATCTCGGCGTCATAGGCATCGGCGATGATCAGGCCGGTGTCATCGGGCAGAAGCTCTGTCGGGAAATCCTCGTCGACGGCCCAGAAATACCGGTCCCCCCATTCCAGATACCCCTCCCACTTCGCATCTGAGGTGAAATCCACGCGGGAGGATTTGCACTCGATCACCCACAATTCACCCTTCGGCCCCAGCGCCATCACGTCGAGCCGCTTGCCGCGCTCGGGCGTAAACTCCTCTAGCGCCACGAAATCATGGGCGCGCAAATGGCGGCAGACGCCCCGCGCAAGAAGCTGGCCGGGCATCAGGGTTTGATCTGAGCTCTCATCACGCATCTCGCCAAACATGAACAATACGTGAACAGATAGCAAGAAATTTTCGCCTTGACGTGATACTATTTGGTATCGTATTTAATTTGAAACCAATCGGTATTATATTGAGCCCGCCATGCCCCCTGCCCCGCCCGAGCAACTTGTCTTCCGCGCCCTTGCCGACCCGACCCGCAGGGACATCCTGCTGAAATTGCGGGGCCATGAGATGACCATCGCCGAGGTGGCGGACGGTTTCGACATGACCCGCGCCGCGGTGAAAAAGCACCTCACAATGCTGTCCGATGGCGGGTTGATCGAGGTGCAGGCCCGCGGGCGGGAACGCATCAACCGGCTCAACCCCGCCGCCCTGTCGCCGCTGCGCGACTGGCTCAGCATCTTTGATGAATTCTGGGAGGACAAACTGGCCGCCCTCAAAACCGCCGTCGAAAAGGACACCAAGACATGACCACCCACGCGATTGAAAAGACACTTATCCTCGCGGCCCCTCCGGCCGATGTCTGGGCCTTTCTGACAGATCCGGACAAGCTGGAGATCTGGTTTCATCGCCCGCAAACGGCCCTGACCCAGCCCGGCCCCTATTCCATGCCGGGCGAAGACGGTGAACCGCTGGTTTGGGGGGACGTGCGCGAGGCCACGGCCCATAGCCGTTTGTCGATGAGCTTCACGGCGCGCCCGATGGGCGGATTGATGACGGAGGTCACCTGGACGCTTACCGCCGTGGAGGCCGGCACCCGATTGCACCTGCTCCATGATGGCATTCCTGCGGGGGCCGAGGCCTTTGGCCTGCTTACGGCGTTCGATGGCGGGTGGGACGATCATCTGGTCCGTCTGCGCAAGGCAAGTGTCGCCGATTGAGGCCACACCCCTTGTCGCACCGCCCCCCGCGGCTTATGTCGCGGGGTGGCGGATCTGCCCTTCTCGTGCCTGTGGCAACATTCCAGTGGCCTTAAGCAATTCCGAGGGAGCTGGCTCTGGCTGGACCGTGGTCCTGCTACCTGGCGCCCACCTGTACATACAGGTCCTCGGGAATATACGCCTCTACGGTTGCGGTGGTCCCCGCCATATTCCCCATTCAGTGTGGGTGGAGCTTAACGCTCCTTCACGCGAACCGGGATCGGCATCGGCGCCTTGACCCGCTCGGGTGAGCGTGTGCCGCCGCCCTTGCCGCCATCGCCCATCGCCATGATGCGAATGCCGATCTGAACCGATCCAAACGTGATCCAGCAAAAGATCGTCAGCACAATCGCGGCCAGCGGGCCTTCCGCCGTATGTGTCACCAGATGCCACAGGTTTGCGACATTCAGCGTCAGCAAGGTGCCGACAAACACAACGGCGATGACGCCGCCATAGGCCGCATGGCGCAGGATGAACTTGATATGGTCGGGCATGGCACGGATCCCCCTCTGTCTGTTGTTTCAAGTCTAGCATTCCCCGGCCATTGGTCCACCCTGACCCCACGCCGCAGCGATCCTCAGCCAAGGATCGCCACCACATAGGCGGCATATCCCGCCAGCGCGACGGCCCCGGCCCACCGCCCGATGCGCCCCACAAGGCCAAGGATCAACAGGCCCGCGGCAAATCCCGCCAGCGCGATGGCTTCGGCCAGGCCGATGGAGGGCACAACCGCAATCGGATGGACCAGCGCCGTGATGCCCAGGATGGCAAAGCCGTTGAAGATGTTGGAGCCCACGATATTTCCCAGCGCCAGCGCGCCCTGCCCTCGAAACGCGGCCGCGAGGCTTGCGGCAAGCTCGGGAAGCGAGGTGCCGACGGCGACCAGCGTAAGCCCGATAATCGATGGCGGAACATTGAAGGATTCGGCGATTCCCATCGCTCCCCCGATCAGGGCCTGCGCGCCGCCAATCAGCATTGCGAGGCCAAGGAGGACAAAGCCGATCCCACCCCATAGCGAGCCCGTCTCGCCGCCTTCAGGCGCATCCGGCCCGGCCCCGGCAAAGAGGAGGCTGGCCGCAAGATAGGCTGTCAGCACCAGAAGGAAGATCACCGCTAGGGCCACGCCGATGCCACCCACCGCCAGAACCACCAGCAGCGCCAGCGTGACGGCCCCCAGGGCCACGGCATCCAAACCGCCGATCCGCGCCACGATCGGGCTGGCCAGCGCGGTGAGGCCCAGGATCAGGCCGATATTGGCCACGTTCGATCCGATCACGTTGCCGAGCGCGATCCCCGGCGCATCCGCCAGCGCCGCGGTCAGCGACGCCGCCAATTCCGGGGTCGAGGTGCCGAACCCCATGACCACCACACCGATCAGCGCAGGCGACAGCGCCAACCGCACCGACAGGCGCAGCGCGCCACGCACCAGCGCCTCACCCCCGGCCACCAGAAGCGCCAGCCCCAGCAGGGCCCATACATAATCCACGCGGAACATCTCCCCCGGTGTCGCGCTGCACGATCCGCGCGCGATCCAACCGGCGCTGCGCATATGGGGTGCGGAACCGCCGTCACAAGGGGGTGACTTGGGCCTTTTGCACCGCATCGCTATATTAGGCGCTACACCTGACGCGGAGAGCCCAACATGCCCGACCAAAGACGACCAAGCCGCGATGATTACGGGCTGGCCCATGCCCGTGAATTGCAGGGGCATCTGACCTGGCTCGACAGCTTTTCGGGCGCGGCCTTGGCGGTGTTGGCCACAGCCTCGGGCATTTACACTTATCTGGGCGTCTCATCGCTTCTGGACGATACCGGCGCGTTGTCGTTCTTTGCCGCGTCGGCCTATTCCATCGCCGTATCCGTGGGGATCTTCGTCTTCTGGTCCTACCTGATGCGGCTTCTGCCCGCGATGCGGACGGGGGGCGCGAAGCTGAAACTGATGGGTGCCATGGCGTTGGGATCGCTTGCGATTATCGCGATGTCATCGTGGCTGAACGCCGCCGCTTTGGCCGGATCCGCGGCGGTGGAGCAGCATCTGGCGCAGACCGTGCAGGAATATCAGGAAGCGCTGGAACAGGCCCATGATACCGCCGTCAGCGCACAGGCGCTGGAGCGCGACGTGGCCCGTGTCAGGCAGAGCTTCGAGGATCTCTCCGAGCAAGAAGCGGCAGGCGATCTGTCGGGCCTTGCCGGGCGTGGGGCCGTGTTCCGCGTGCTGCGTCAGAAGGCCGAGGAACTGGCCGCGCTTGAGGTGCAGATCCAGGCGCAATCGCCGCTGATCGAGGCCGCGTTCGAGGAAGGCAATGCGATCCTGTCCCGGATGCGCGCCCTGATCGTGGAGCCCGGCGCCGTGGAGGCCCGGTCGGTTGCGTTTTCCGAAGACGCCGTGCGGCTTGCCGGGCTTGTCACCAGCCTGCGCCAACTGTCCGTCGCCCCGCTGGTGGACCGCGCGGCGGAGGACCTCTCGGCCTCAGTCGTGCTGCCCGAACTAGATGCGTCCGGCGCGGCGGGGCAGAATGCGCAACAATCGACGATCACCTCCGTCCTGCAGGTCCTCGCCCTGCGCGCGCAGTCGCTGGAAGACGCGGCCGAACAGGTGCTGGCGCGTCCGGCCACGCCGCAGGTCACCTACACGCCCGTCTCCTCCGCCGATGCGGTGATCCTTTATGCGGGCAATTTCGTGCCATCCTGGGCCGGGGCCATCGCGATCGACCTGCTGCCCGCCGTGCTGGTCCTGATCCTGATGGTCACGCAAAGCGCGATCCGCGCCGGGCGGGGCGACCTTCCGGCGGAAGACACGCTGACGCTGGCCGAACTGCGCTCTGCCCTGCACGCGATGCGAGAGATGGAGGCCCTTGACCGTGCCGATCAGGTGCAGGTTGAACAGGCTGGCAGCCGGGTGCGCCCGCCCGCCCCGGTGACGCCGGAAAACGTGAGTCCACTGCCGCAATCGCCCGCCCGCTCCAATGACTGACATCCCCGCGCCCAAGGGCGGCATGGTCCGCCGCGCGATCCTGGCGATCCTCGCGGTTCAGATAGCGATGGCGGTCGTACTGGCGGGCTCCGACCTGCTCGGCGCGATCCCGCGGCTCTTCACCGGCACCTCAGCGCCCAATCTCGACGCGCCCGTGGCCCCCGGCGACCAGGTCCGCCGCTATCGCCCCGGCGACCTGCCGGACCGCGCCCCACGTGACAGTGACCGGCAGACGGCGATCCCCGATCCCGGCGACATGCCCACCCGCCTGCGCTTCACCACCGAGGGCGGCACGGCGCTTGTCACAGGACAGATCGCACCGGGCGACGCCAGCCGCTTCACCGAATGGCTCGGCGCCGACGCCGCCTTCGACACGATCCGCCTGCATTCGCCGGGTGGCTCCGTCCACGACGCGCTGGCCATCGGCGCCGCGATCCGCGAGGCGGAACTCGGCACGCTGATGGAGCCCGGCGACATCTGCCTCTCGGCCTGCCCCTACATCCTGGCGGGCGGCACCACGCGCCTGATCGCGGACGATGCCATGGTGGGCGTGCATCAGCATTATTTCGGCGAAAACACGGCCCTGCCCGCGTTTCTGGCCATCGAGGATATCCAATACGGTCAGGGCAAGGTGATGGCGCATCTCGACGCCATGGGCGTGGACGTCCGCCTTATGCAGCACGCGCTCAGCACGCCGCCGGACGCGATCTACGTGCTGCTGCCCGAGGAGCTTGAGGAGTATCAGATGGTGTTTGAAGGGGAAGTGGAGCAGGTGGAAGAGTGACGGAAGCAACCAAATGCTCGCAACTGAACACGACCAGACACCACGGCGATGTGCTGCCACCGATAGAAGCGCGATATGGCCGCAACTCTGTCGTGTTGACCTGTACTTCGCGCCCGTTCTATCGCTTGAACACCTTGCTCGCCTGCTTATGGTGCTTCCATGCGGATTCCAGCTTTCATCTCCTGTGCCGTGGCCGTTGCAACAATTGCCAATGTCTCATGGGCCACAGTCCCTGGGCTTACATTTCGCGATGTTCAAGCCGCTGCAACGGAGATCTTTGAAGCCAACTGCATGGAAACAATTGAGCAATCTGAAATGGATACCGTGGCACACGGTCAGACTATGTTGGTTTATCGATCCACCACCATTTGCCAGACAGGTTCAACCGGTACATTTTGCGCGACACGGTTTGTTACGACAGATTATCCGAAAGCCTGCTCACCGACCCACTGGACGCGCGGACGTGGCGTGATCATCGATGATACGGATCCCGTTGCTGATCACTTTGCAATCGCAAATCAAATCCTTACGGGATCGCCCGTCTTGATGAGTACCGTTCAAGGTGCCGTCCTCGCCGGCCCAACCGCCGATGGCATATCTGTCTATTTCTTACCTTAATGCTCCGCTGAAACATCGCCCCGATTGCTGATTATTCTTGGCGTTGAGCCCAGAGTGAACTCGATACCCACGCCGGATGCCAAAAGATGCTGAGGGCAAAGAGGGAACGAAAATTCCCGTCCGGCCAGCGCCGGAATCTGGCCAAGGTGAGGCACGCCTGTCATGGTCGCCCAAAAAAGGAGGATCCTGATTTGAGTGAGCGTCTGGATTGCGTTTCCGTAAATCCCCAAGCCATCAAAAACATGGTGAAGGCCAAGAACAACATGGCATCCATTCCGCCTGCCCTAAGGGCCCTGCTGGAACTCCGCGTCTCGCAAATCAATGGATGCGCCTATTGCGTTGACCTGCACACGACCGAAGCCCGACAGGCGGGTGAGACACAGCAGCGGCTCGATTGCCTGATCGTCTGGCGGGAAGTGCCGTTTTTCACCGCCGCCGAAAAGGCCGCGCTGGCATGGGCGGAAAGCGTTACCCATATCGCCACCAACGGCGCACCACAGGCGCTTTACGACGATCTGGGTACTTATTTTTCGGACGAGGAAATCGTGGATCTGACCCTGATCATCTCGCAGATGAATGCGTGGAACAGGCTGGCGATCAGCTTCCATCACGTCCCGGATGCGAGACGCGATATCTGAGGCTTTCAAAACGCCTCGGGCCGGGTCTCCCGCGCCATGTGATCGAGCACGGCATTGACGAACTTCGCCTCTTTGCCGTCAGGAAAGAACGCACGCGCCACATCGACGAATTCCGTGATCACCACCTTCGGCGGCGTCTCGCCTGCAATCATCTCGGCGCCCGCCGCCCGGAACAGCGCCCGCAGGGTCGGGTCGATCCGGTTAATCGGCCATTTGGCCACCAGCGCCCGGTCGGTCATCTGGTCGATCTTCGCCTGGCTTTCGACGGCCCCTTCGAGAAGCGCGCGGAAGACGTCGGGGTTCCCCTCGGCCATTTCTTCGCCCTCATAGACCGCGCCGAACCGATGCGTTTCAAACTCACCGCGCACGGCATCGAGCGTCTGGTTGGAATGCTCCATCTGGAATAAAGCTTGCACGGCATATAGCCGCGACGCCGATTTCATCTGGCGTTTCTCGTCGCGGGACGGGCCCTTGGGTTTCGCCTCACTCATGCGCCTGCCGACCCATCTGCGATCTCGATCGTGCCGCGGGGCTTGAAGCCGAGATTGCCCGTCGGCTTTCCGTATTTGCGGGTGAGCGCGATCAGGTGCAGCGCGGCTTCCGCCGCGCCGCCCGCCGTGTTGAGCCGCGCCCCGTCGGCGCGCTCCTCGGCCTGTTCCCGGGTCTCCACCGTGATAATCCCGTTCCCGATGCACAGGCCCTGCAACCCCAGCATCGTCAGAGCCCGCGAGCTTTCATTGACCACCACGTCATAGTGGGACGTCGCCCCCCGGATCACGCAGCCGAGCGCCACGTAACCATCGAAATTGCTCAACCGATGGGAGATGCCGATGGCCGTGGGCACTTCCAGCGATCCGGGCACTTCGATCGTCTCATGGGTCACACCGGCTTTGTCCAGCACGCCCCGCGCGGCGGTCAGCTGCGCCTCGGAAATCGACGTGTAGTAGGGCGCGATCACAATCGCCACTTTCACCGGCTTGTCGAAGTCTGGCAGCCCCAGATCGTTGTCAGAATGTCCAGCCATTATCCCAGCTCCGAGATTTTGCGCGTGCCCGTGATGGACAACCCGTAGGCGTCCAGCCCCACCACTTTGGGCTGGGGAGAATTTGTCAGAAGGATCATGTCGCTGATCCCGAGCGAACTGAGGATCTGCGCCCCCAATCCATATTGTCGCAAAGTCTGGGGCGAGACCTCATCGCCCACCACCAGCTTCATCGTCAAGTCCCGGAGCAGCACCAGCACACCGCGCCCTTCCTCGGCGATCAGCTGCATGGCATCGCCGAACTCCGCCGCCCGCCCGCGCGGACCCGTGCCAACAACGTCCAGGAGCGGATCCATCGCATGCATCCGCACCAGCACCGGCTCCGGCCCCGACAGATCGCCCTTGATCAGCACGATATGCTCGGCGCCTTGCGTTTCATCGGTGTAAATCCGCATATTCCACGCGCCGCCGAATTCGCTGTCGATGACTTCTTCCTGCTTCACCTTCACCAGGTTGTCGTGGCGCCGCCGGTAGGAGATCAGGTCACTGATCGTGCCGATCTTGAGGTTGTGCCGTTGCGCAAAGGCGATCAGGTCCGGCAGACGGGACATCGACCCGTCCTCGTTCATGATCTCGCAAATCACACCCGCAGGCGTAAGCCCCGCCAGCCGCGCGATGTCGACTGCGGCCTCCGTATGGCCCGCCCGCACCAACACCCCCCCGTCCCGCGCCCGCAGCGGGAACACATGACCCGGCGTCGCGATATCCGCGGCCCCCTTGGAGGCGTCGATGGCCACCTGAACCGTCTTGGCGCGGTCAGCGGCCGAAATGCCCGTGGTCACCCCTTCGCGCGCCTCTATGGAGATCGTGAAGGCCGTCTCGTGGCGCGATGAATTGTTCGTCGACATCAGCTGCAGGCCAAGCTGATCGATCCGGTCCGACGTCATCGACAGGCAAATCAGACCGCGCCCATGGGTCGCCATGAAGTTGATCACATCGGGCGTCGCCCATTGCGCCGGGATCACCAGATCGCCTTCATTCTCGCGATCCTCATGGTCCACCAGAATGAACATCCGCCCGTTTTGCGCATCCTCCAGGATCTCCTCAACCGAAGAGATCGCGTCGGACCAATCCCGTTCCACGGGGCCCGGTTCCTCGAAGGGTTGGTTCATGGCAGGCATCCCTTTCGCGCAGCACTTGAGGCGCAGATAATCCATGCCCGCCCGATTGGCCAGAGAGCGCCACGCGCGACGCAGCGCCACGTAGGCAAAAGGTCAGCGGCCGAAGAACACCTCGCGGGGTATGATGCCAGCCAGATCGGCCGCTCCACACCATTCCCGCTCCAGCGCATGGGCGGCCACCACAACCAGCCCGTCGGGCGGCACGGCGGCGTCTCGCGCCAGGCCAAGCAACGTATCACGCATCCCCCGCCAGGGCGTCATCAGGTCCGGCGCGCGGATCGCGGCCTCCAGCCCGGCCATGGCCGCAATTGCCGCCGGATCGCGGGGCAAATGGATCGCACCCAAACGCGCGGCCGCCCCCTCCAGCCCCTGCAACCGATCCACGACATGAGCGGGGACCGATCCGCCCCGGCCCATATCCAACCCGTTGTCGGAAAACAAAAACCCCACGATATCCCGCCCGCTCACCGCCCGGATCGTGGCATAAGCCTTGTAGGGCAGGCCCAGCCGCTCCGCCCGCTTTACGCGCAGCCGCACAACCTCCAAAGGCAAGGTCGGCATCAACGCCGTCCTCGCCTTGCCCCAGGCCACTTTCCGGAACCCCGCGCCCCGCTCTATGGACGGCCCACCATTATGCCCGATCTCCGCCATCATACATCCTCCATCCATCCAACCGCGCGGCGCGCATCGTCCAAGGCCGCAGCCTCGTCCGAAAACCCGCCTGCGCCAAGCCCCAGAAACCGCCAGCCATGGCCATCCTCCGGATCACGTCTGCATTCTGCCCAGGAAAACAGCCCATCCGCCTCCCGCCGCACATCCACGCATCGCTGGCCGGACCAGTCTTCAATGGACCGCACCACCAACGGCTTCATCAAACTACCCCTTCCACTGGTCCAAAATACCCAAATCCCCCCTCCAATCCACCGCGCCACGTCCGATGGGACGAGGCCGGGCAGACGGCGGGGCGGGTGGGTGGGCGACGGCTGCCCGGCCTCTACCCCTGCCAATCTGCCAGACGCGCGACATAGCGCGCCAGGGTATCGATCTCCATATTCACCGGATCCCCGAAAGCGGCCGCACCCCAGGTTGTTACGCTTTTCGTGTGGGGAATGATATTCACCCCGAACTTCGCCCCCTCAACCTCATTCACGGTCAGGGACGTCCCGTTCAGCGCAACCGAGCCCTTGGGCGCCACGAACCGTGCCAGATCGTCGGGCGCACGGAAGGTGAACCGGGTGCTGTCGCCCTCGTCCTCCATCGCGATGATCTCCGCCACGCCATCCACATGGCCCGATACGATATGTCCGCCCAATTCGTCGCCCACCTTCAACGCGCGCTCCAAGTTCAGCCGGGCGCCTTCAACCCAACAGCCCACATTCGTTTTCGACACGCTCTCGGCCGAGATATCCACGTCGAACCAATCGTCCCCCATCGCCACGACCGTCAGGCAAACGCCATCACACGCAATCGACGCACCCAGATCGACGCTGCCCATGTCATAGCCGGTGCCGATGCGCGCCCGCAGATCGCCGCGATGCTCCAGCGCCCGCACCTCGCCCAGATCGGTGATGATACCTGTGAACATATCGCGCCCTCCGAAGCTCGTCCGCCCCTCCTACCGCGGGGTGCCAAGGGCCGTCCAGTCGGCGCATGTGCCACGCTCTGCGCCTAAATGTGCCCCGAACGCGCCAAGTGTTTTGATCCTCTTAGGAAAATGCCGCTAAATCGCGCCCAGACCCAGCGGATGATGGCCCATGGCGCAGAGCCACGACGATCGCACTTTCCTGTTCCTGCAAGGCCCCCACGGGCCGTTCTTTCGCCAATTGGCGGAGATGCTGGCCAATGCCGGGGCCGGGGTCTGGCGCGTCGGGTTCAATCGCGGCGATCAGGCCTATTGGTCCGACCGCGACACCTACCTGCCCTTCACGGACGAGGCCGACCAATGGGCTGCCCGCGTGGCCGATCTGCTTGACGGCAAGGGCGTGACCGATCTGGTCCTTTATGGCGATACCCGCCCGATCCACGCCGAGGCCATCGCCCAGGCAGAGGCCCGTGGCCTGAGGGTCCACGTGTTCGAGGAGGGCTATCTGCGCCCCTATTGGGTGACGTACGAACGCGGCGGCGCCAATGGCCATTCCCGCCTGATGGAGACCTCCGTTGCGCAGATGCGCGCCGCGCTGAAGGATCTGGATCTCGACCTGCCCGACACGCCAGCAAAATGGGGCGATATGCGTCAGCATGTGTTCTACGGCGCCGCCTATCACGGCTTTGTCCTGTTGGCGAACAGGGCCTATGCCGCGTTTCGCCCGCACCGTACCCTGACAGTGCGGCAGGAATTCCGCCTCTACCTGCGCCGTCTCGCTCTGATGCCGCTTTTGTGGCTCGACCGGGTGCAGGCCACCTACCGCATCAAAACCGGCGGCTTTCCCTATCACCTGGCGCTTCTGCAGCTGGCCCATGATGCCAGCTTCCGCGACCATGGCCCGTTCGAGACCCTGGCCGATTTTCTCGAGGTCCTCATCGCAGGCTTTGCCGAGGGCGCGCCGTCCCACCACCACCTGGTGTTCAAATCCCACCCGCTGGAGGATGGCCGCACCCCGATCCGCGCCGATATCCGCCGGATCGCCGCCCATCACGGCGTCAGCGATCGTGTGCATTACGTGCGCGGCGGCAAACTCGCCCCGCTCCTTAACGATGCCCGTTCCGCTGTGACGGTGAACTCCACTGCCGCGCAGCAGGCGCTCTGGCGCGGACTTCCGCTCAAGGCCTTTGGGCAGGCCGTCTACCTGAAACCCGAATTCGTCTCGGATCAGCCGATGGGCGCGTTCTTCCAGAACCCCACCCGCCCCGATAGTCGCGCATACCGCGATTATCGCCACTATCTGCTGGAAACCTCGCAAATCTCCGGCAGCTTCTATTCCGCACGGGGCCGCAGGCAGCTTCTGCGCCAGGTCGTGGACATGATGTTGTCCCTCGAAGACCCCTATGATGCGCTCGATGCAGGCCGACCGGCACCACGGCAACACTTGTCACTGGTGAAATGATTCGGGGGGCTTCCCCGACCCTCGCTTTTTCGCTAACCTGCGTCAAAACGAGATAAAAAACATACTGAGGCAGTTTCAGGCTAAAGGAGCCATCCCCGTGTCATCGACGGTTCCCCGTTTCGCGCGCATTGCCGCGCTGTGCACCTGTGTGGTGGCAGTGCCTGCATGTGACGTGCTGACCCGCGTTCTCCCGTCCGCAGGCCCCACCCGAAACCAACTCTTCGCCGGATCGGTCCAGCGCGAAGGCGATGCGTTTGTGGTCGAGGTCAACCAACGCGTGACGGCTGCAACATCGCTGGTCCCCGCCCTCGGCTTCCCGCCAGGCCTGCTGAATGCGGGCGTCTCCAATACCGATGTAATCAATCCCGGCGATGCCCTGACCCTCACGGTATACGAGAACGTGACCGACGGGCTTCTGGCCGGGGAAGGCGCCAATGCCGCGCAGCTGACGACGCTTCAGGTCGACGCGGCGGGCTTTATCTTCATTCCCTATGCGGGCCGCATCCGCGCCGCCGGCAACACGCCGGAACAATTGCGCGACCTCATCACCCGCAACCTCGATGAGCAAACGCCCGACCCGCAGGTGATCGTCGCGCGCGAGCCCGGAAACGGGTCTACCGTGGTGATCAGCGGCGATATCGCAGCCACCGGCATCTACCCGATCGAGCGCCCGACCCGCACCCTTTCGGGTATGTTGGCCGCCGCCGGCGGGTCCAGCGTGAACCCCGATATCACCCGCGTCACCGTGGTGCGTGGCGCCCATACCGGCACTGTCTGGTATCAGGACATCTTCCGCGATCCGGGCATCGACATCGCCCTGCGCGCCGATGACCGTATCCTGGTGGAGGAAGACAGCCGCCAGTTCACGGCGCTCGGCGCAACCGGGGCGCAAACCGTTGTTCCGTTCGACAATCCGGTGATCTCGGCCATCGATGCGATTGCCTCTGTCGGCGGCCTCAACCCCCGACAGGCCGACCCGACCGGCGTGTTCGTGCTGCGCAACGAGCCCGAGGAACTGGCCGAGCTGGTTTTGGGCCGGGATGATCTGACCGGCACCCAGCGGATGATCTACGTGCTTGATCTGACGGCCCCGACCGGCATGTTCGATGCCCGTGATTTCGTGATCCGCGATGGCGACACCGTCTATGTCACGTCTGCGCCGATCACCCAGTTCAACACTGCGATTTCGGCGCTGACAGGTACGCTCAGCTCGGTCGGCGGCGTCAGCGACGCGCTCGAGTGAGCCATGGAACCGCCCGGCGATAGAGACGCGGGGGCCAACGCCCCCCGTCGCCGGGCCTTTCACTACAACGCCGGATTCCTCACAAATGCCCGCGTTCGGCGCATCCTGAGCCTCGCGGGCTATGACCTCAAGCTCGGCAAACCGGGCGCCGATGATGATGTCGTCGTTTGGGGCCACTCGCCCTATGCCCCGCGCGGCGAAGCTGTGGCCAAGGCGACCGGGGCGCACCTTGTCCGGGTCGAGGATGCCTTCCTGCGCTCGCTCTTCCCGGGTCGATCCGGCGAGCCCCCGCTTGGCCTCGTGATCGACCGGCAGGGGATCCATTTCGATGCCAGTCAGCCCTCGGATCTGGAGCGGCTCCTCTCAACCCATCCCCTTGACGATACGGCGCTTCTGAACCGCGCCCGCGATGTGATGGCGCGCATGGCCGAGGCGCATCTGTCCAAGTATTCCGCCAGCGACCCCGGCCTTGAGCCGCCCGCCCCCGGCTACGTCCTGCTGCTCGATCAGACCCGCGAAGATGCCTCCATCGCGCTCGGGCAGGCCACGCCTGATAATTTCGCCGAGGCGTTGACCTGGGCCCGCGAAGATCACCCCGACGCGCAGATCGTCATCAAAACCCACCCCGAAACGCAGCACGGCCATCGCCCCGGCCATTTCGAGCCCGACACCCTGCCGCCCAATGTCACGCTGGATGACCGCCCGATCTCGCTCTGGCGGATGTTCGACCATGCCCGCGCCGTCTACACCGTGACCTCCCAGGGCGGGTTCGAGGCGATCCTTGCGGGCCACAAACCCGTCACCTTCGGCGTGCCGTTCTACGCCGGCTGGGGCCTGACCGATGATCGCCGCCCTACACCCGCCCGTCGTCAACGCCACCTGACCCGCGCGCAACTGATCGCAGGCGCATTGGTGCTTTACCCCACATGGTATGATCCCCATTCCGATGCTTTGGGTGAGGTCGAAGACGTACTCGGCGCCCTGGAGGCGCAGGCCCGGTCCTGGCGCGAGGATCGGCACGGCTATGTGGCGTTGGGGATGCGGAGCTGGAAAAAGGGCCATCTGCGCGCAGCTTTCGGCCGCCACGGACAGCTTGATTTCGAGGAGGATGCGCCGCGCGCCGGAACGGATGGCCGCCCCGTCCTCGTCTGGGCCGGGCGCGAAACAGAGGCGATCCGTCAGGCCTGTGCCGATGTGCCGCTCTACCGTGTCGAGGACGGGTTCCTTCGGTCCCGCGGGCTCGGGGCCGAGTTGATCGCCCCGCTCTCCCTCGTGCTGGACGACCTCGGGATCTACTACGATCCGACCCGCGAGAGCCGCCTTGAACATCTGATTGCCGAGGCCGCCGCCCTGCCGGTTGCGCGGCTGGAGCGGGCAGAGCGCCTGATCCAATCGCTGCGCCGCGCGGGGTTGACCAAGTACAATCTCCCGGGCGATCCGGCCCCGCATGTGCCCGATGACCGGCCCGTGATCCTCGTGCCCGGGCAGGTGGAGGATGACGCCTCCATCCGCCTCGGCGCCGGTGACGTGAACACCAACGACGAGCTGCTGCGCACCGCCCGCCGCCTCAACCCGCAGGCTTTCGTGATCTACAAACCCCACCCCGATGTGGAGGCGGGTCTGCGGTCCGGCGTCCTGCCAGACGCTGCGCAGGGCCTCGCCGATCACATCGCGCGAACCACCAGCGCCGAGGCACTGCTCGCGATCTCCGACAGGGTCGTCACCATGACATCGGCGATGGGGTTCGAGGCCCTGATCCGCGGCATTCCCGTCACCACGCTCGGCGCGCCGTTCTACGCGGGATGGGGCCTCACCAGCGATCTGGGGCCGTTGCCGGACAGGCGCACGGCGCGGCCATCCCTCGCCGCCCTGATTCACGCGGCGCTGATCACTTACCCGCGCTACATGGACCCGGCCACGGGCCTGCCCTGCGCGGTGGAGGTGGCGGTGGCGCGCCTCGTCTCCGGGGAAGGGCTGGCGCAAAAGCCAGCCCTTCGCGGGCTCGCAAAACTACAGGGCTGGTTTGCGGGGCAAAGCTGGATCTGGCGGCGGTGACTATCGATTACGCGACACGGAACCGGGTTATCCACCGCTTTATCCCCAGAAAAACAACGTGAGCGCGATCTGCTATCGATCCCGCCGCCAACGGCTGAGAGTATCTTCGCCCGCCCGTTCGACCCGATCCAGCCGCCAGCGCAGCGCCTCACCCAGCGCGGCAATACCCAGGGCCCCAATCCCCGGTGTGCCCTCTGCACCCAAGATCAGGCCGCCATTGAACACGGCCAGTTCATCCACCAGATCCGCCGCCAAAAGCGATGCGCCAAGCGCCCCGCCGCCTTCGCAGAACACCCGCGTCAGCCCTGCGTCACCCAGGGCCGCGAATGCCGCGGCGGGGTCTACCTGACCGCCCGGTCCGGTCTCCACCTCCAGCAATCGCGCGCCGGCCTCCCGCCACGCGGCACGGGCCGTATCGGGGGCATCCTCTCCGTGAATCAGCCAGACCGGAACGTCCCGCGCACTGCGCCCCAGCACCGAGGCAACCGGCAAATCCAACCGCCGTGAGATCACCACCCGCACCGGCTGATGCGCCATGCCAAGGCCCCGCACCGTCAGCGACGGATCATCGGCCCGCCCCGTTCCCGCGCCAACCAGAACCGCATCGTGATTGGCGCGCATCCCATGGACGTGCCGCCGCGCCTCCGGCCCCGTGATCCACTGGCTTTCGCCACTCGCCGTCGCAATCCGTCCATCCAGCGACATCGCCAGCTTCAGCGTCAGCATCGGCCGCCCGGATCGCACGCGGCCGAAGAAGCCCGCATGATCCGCCGCCGCCTCCACCGCGCCGATACCCGTCACAACCTCGATCCCCGCCGCCCGCATCCGGGCGATCCCGCCACCGGCCACGCGGGGGTCCGGGTCCTCACATGCCACGACGACCCGCGACACACCGGCGTCGATCAAAGCCTGGGCGCATGGCCCGGTCTGTCCGTGATGATTGCAGGGTTCCAGTGAGACATAGGCGCAAGCCCCGCGCGCCAAATCACCGGCCTGCCCCAGCGCCAGCACTTCCGCATGGGGTCGCCCGCCCGGCGCCGTCCATCCGCGCCCGACCACGCGGCCACCGCGCGCCAGAACACATCCCACTGCTGGATTGGGCCACACCCGGCCCAATCCACGCCGCCCAAGCGACAGCGCCAGACGCATCCAGCGCACATCGTCCATGTCAGCTCTCGGGGGTGGTCGGGGGCCGCAACTCCGACAGGAAATCCTCGAAATCGCCGGTCGCCTGGAAGTTCTTATAGACGCTCGCAAACCGCACATAGGCGACCGTATCGATCGCCGCGAGGCGCTCCATCACGATCTCGCCGATGACCTTCGACTGGATATCCGTCTCACCCAACGATTCCAACCGGCGCACCATACCCGAGATCATCTGATCCACCCGGTCGGGATCCACCGGGCGCTTCTGCAACGCGATCCGGATCGACCGTTCCAGCTTGTCACGGTCGAAATCCTCGCGCTTGCCGCTCGATTTGATCACCACCAGATCGCGCAGCTGCACGCGCTCATAGGTCGTGAATCGTCCGGCACAGGCGGGGCAAAACCGCCGCCGCCGGATCGCCACGTGATCCTCCGCGGGGCGCGAATCCTTCACCTGAGTGTCGACATTTCCGCAAAATGGGCAGCGCATGGCCGCTCCCTCCTGTCCCTGGTCGCGCGAAGGCAACCCGCCGCGCCTGCCTCGTCCTTGGGGCTTATGCCCGCTTATCCACAGGCACTATACGGATGCACCTGAGGATTGGGTAGAGTCAAATAGACACCACAGCATCTAGGTGTTGCGCCAACGCCGCGTCCCGCCGTTACGCGCGCAAAAACTGCGCCGCCACGCGCCGCCGATGGGGGGCGTCGCGATGCTCCACCAGGTAAATCCCCTGCCACGTGCCAAGCCTCAGCCGCCCATCGGCCACGGGGATCTGCAAAGACACCGGCAGCAGCGCCGCCTTGATATGCGCCGGCATATCATCGGGGCCCTCCATCACATGGCGCATCCAGGTCATCGACGGGTCGTCCCCCCGCGGCACCAACCGCCCGAAGAACCCCATCAGGTCCACCTTCACATCCGGATCGGCATTCTCCTGGATCAGGAGCGATGCGGAGGTGTGCTGCACCAACAGGGTCACCAAACCATCGCCCGTCACCCAATCGGCTACCGCTCCTGTGAACTCATACAAGCCCGGCCCCCGTGTCTCGATCACGATCTCTTTTTGCACCCCGCCCCCCTTCTTTGTTCCTTGAACATGCACATCCCAACCTCTCCGCCCCGGCCAACGCCCATGACGCGATCCGAACACCTGCGGCCGGGCCCCGCCTGAGCGGCCCCCAACCGGGGGGGTGCGAGGCAAGGACATGCGCCGCAAGGCGCGCCTTCAGATTGCGCCCCGACCGGCCTCACTCAGCCGGTACACCCCGACGGAGATCTTCTCGAACCAGCCATAATGATTGTCCCGCATGATCGTCGTCGCCCGTTTCACTCCGGTCGAGCGCGCCACCTCCGCGCCCCTGGCCTCGCCCGCCAGCGCCAGGAACTCGGCGCACAGAACCGCCTCCTGCCGATATGCTGTCACCCGCGCGCCGCGAATTCCGCCCAGGTTCGGATCGCCCTCGCGCCGCTCGAACTCGCCCAGCATCGCGCGCTTGCGCCGGGCCACCTTGCGCGGCGCATAGGGCCCGGGATCGCAATGCACCTCCACCGCGCCGGTCTCCATCCGCACACTCATCAGGCCCAATCCCAGCCGCCGCGCCAGCTTCCTATTCTCGCGCAACGCCTTCATCCAGGGCCGTCCCTTGCCGCGCGCCACCGCCACATAGACGCAATCGCAAACCGACAGTCGCGCGATCCCCTGGTGGAACAGGGCCAGCGAAAATCCGCGCTTCAGCTCCACCACCACCATGTCATCTTCATCTCGGACACCCACCACATCCGCCGGGCCGATCTCGCCCTTCACCTCATAGCCCTGGGCCTGCAAAAACGCTTTGACCGGCGGATATAGATCACTCTCACGCATTGCCGCGCAGCCTACGCACAAACGTGCCCCCCGTGAATCCCCCACGAAAGGCCCGATTCCCGGCTTGACACCCCGCCCCCGCCTTCGTAATGCCTGCGCAGATTTCCGGGCGTGGAGCCGTTCTCCGCGCCCTTTTGGTTTCGGGCCCCGCAGGCACCCTCGCTCGCGCCCCGGATGTGAATTGAGAGGACACCCCATGTCGCGCGTCTGCGAACTGACCGGCAAGGGCCCGATGACGGGCAACAACGTAAGCCACGCCAACAACAAGACGAAGCGCCGCTTCTTGCCGAATCTGAGCGAAGTGACGCTCGGCTCGGACATTCTGGATCGCCGGTTCAAGCTGCGCATCTCGAATGCGGCCCTGCGCACCGTCGACCACCGCGGCGGGCTGGATTCGTTCATGGCGAAAGCCAAGGATGATGAGCTGAGCCCCAAGGCGCTCAAGATCAAGAAAGAGATCGCGAAGGCCCAGGCTGCTCAGGCCTGATCCAATCGCGTCGCGGATCTGCGCCCCGCCGGGATTTTCCCGCGTGGGGCGTTTTCGTGTGCGCCCTACGCATTTGTCGCAGCGCCCATGGGCGTGACCCGCGCTATTACCGCGCCATGATCCGCCGCGCGCTCCTCTCCACGCTCCTTGCGCTCAGCCTTGTGCTGACCGGCACCGCCGCCGTGGTGGCGGACACGCGGATGGCCGCGGCGGGCGGATTTTGCGGCGCCGCCGCGCCGGACATCTTGCTGGACGCGGCGGGCCTGCCACAGGTCGATGGCGACGGGCAGGCCGTGGCCGGGTTCGATTGCCCGATCTGTACCCTTGCCCCCGCGCTGGATGGTTCGGCGTTAGCCGCGCCAACGGCACCACACCGTCTTGTTTTCAACGCCCCCGCGGGTCCCCTACCCACCCTCTCTGCTCTCGAAACCCGGATCGACCGGAGTGCCCGCGCGCCCCCGGCCCGGATGCGCGCCTGAGCAAACCCCAACCTGATCCTTCGAGAGAAACCAAAATGACCCTCAGAACCACCGTCCTTGCCGCCGCCATCGCGGCGCTGCCCGCCCTTGCCGCCGCCCATGTCGAGATCGAGGGCGCCGTCGCCCGCGTCGCCGGCCCGCTGGCCCAGACCGCCGCAATCTACATGTCGATCCGCAACCATTCCGACGAGGATGATCGCCTGTTCCGCGTCGAAAGCGACGTGGCGGACCGGGTGGAGATCCATACCAACATCCAGACCGATGACGGCGTCATGCGCATGGTCGAGTTGGAAGACGGCATCACCATCGCCAGCGGCGCCAGTCACCAACTGGCGCCGGGCGGCGATCACATCATGCTTCTGGGCCTGACCGAACCGCTGGAACAGGGCGACACGTTCGAACTGCTGATGTTCTTCGACGTCTGGATCCCGGTCACCGTTACCGTGACCGTAGATAACGAGGCGGCCAATGCATTGGCCGGTCACGGCGAGATGGAGATGGACGGCGACGCGGATAGTCACGGCGATGACCAATCCGGCCACGGCACTGACGGTTGAGGCCTGACAGGACCGGCTCCGCCCCCGAATTGCGGGGCAGGGCTGGTCTCAGCACGGCGGATCGGCGACGGTCGGGGTAAGGCCAACCTGCCCCCGGCTGGTACAAGACAAGCAGACCGCCCCGCCAAACACACCGGTCTTCCACAGATCCCGCGTCGCCGTGATCCCCCGCCGCGACCCGCTAGGCGTCCTGCAAAACCGCGGGCCTACCGCCCCAGAATGCCGGGCAAATTCAGCCCCTTCTCGCGCGCGCATTTCAGCGCATCCTCGTAGCCCGCATCGGCATGGCGCATCACGCCGGTGGCCGGGTCGTTCCACAAGACGTTTGCGATGCGGCGGTCGGCATCCTCGGTGCCGTCACAGCAGATCACCATGCCGGAATGCTGCGAAAACCCCATGCCAACGCCGCCGCCATGGTGCAGCGACACCCAGGTGGCGCCCCCCGCAACGTTCAGCATCGCGTTGAGCAGCGGCCAGTCCGACACCGCATCCGAGCCGTCCTTCATCGTCTCCGTCTCGCGGTTGGGCGAGGCGACGGAGCCGCTGTCGAGGTGGTCGCGCCCGATCACGACAGGTGCCGACAATTCCCCATTGCGCACCATCTCGTTAAACGCCAGCCCGAGCTTGTCCCGCTGGCCCAGACCCACCCAGCAGATCCGCGCGGGCAGCCCCTGAAATTCGATCCGCTCGCGCGCCATGTCGAGCCAATTGTGCAGGTGCGGGTCGTCGATTAGCTCCTTCACCTTGGCGTCGGTCTTGTAGATATCCTCCGGGTCGCCGGAGAGCGCACACCAGCGGAAGGGCCCGATGCCCCGGCAAAAGAGCGGGCGGATATAAGCAGGCACGAAACCGGGGAAGGCAAAGGCATTCTCCAGCCCCTCCTCCTGCGCCACCTGCCTGATATTGTTGCCGTAATCGAGCGTCGGCACGCCTGCGTTCCAGAAGTCCACCATCGCCGCGACCTGCACCTTCATCGACGCGCGCGCGGCTTTCTCCACCGCTTTCGGGTCGCTCTCCTGCTTCTCGCGCCACTCGGCCACGCTCCAACCTTGCGGCAGATAACCGTGGATCGGGTCATGTGCAGAGGTCTGGTCCGTCACCATGTCGGGCTTCACACCCCGTTTCACAAGTTCAGGGAACACATCCGCCGCGTTACCGATCAGGGCGACGGATTTCGCTTCACCCGCCGTCGTCCAGCGGTCAATCATCGCCAAAGCCTCGTCCAGCGAATGCGTCTTCTCATCCACATAGCGCGTGCGCAGCCGGAAATCGGCGCGGGTCTCATCGCACTCCACGGCAAGGCAACAGGCCCCCGCCATCACAGCCGCCAAAGGCTGCGCACCGCCCATGCCGCCAAGGCCGCCGGTCAGGATCCAGCGGCCCTTGAGGTTGCCGTCGTAGTGCTGCCGTCCGGCTTCCATGAAGGTCTCATAAGTGCCCTGAACGATGCCCTGCGTGCCGATGTAGATCCACGAGCCCGCCGTCATCTGGCCGTACATCGCGAGGCCACGTTTATCCAACTCGTTGAAGTGATCCCAAGTCGCCCAATGGGGCACGAGATTGGAGTTCGCGATCAGCACGCGCGGCGCATCCTTGTGGGTGTTGAACACGCCCACGGGCTTGCCCGATTGCACCAGAAGGGTCTGCGTGTCCTCCAGTTCCTGCAGCGCCGCCACGATCGCGTCGAAATCCTCCCATGTCCGCGCCGCGCGCCCGATGCCGCCATAGACAACCAGCTCATGGGGGTTCTCGGCCACGTCGGGATGCAGGTTGTTCATCAGCATCCGCATCGGCGCTTCGGTCAGCCATGACTTCGCGGTGATCTCGGGGCCGGTTGGGGGGAAGACGTCGCGCAGGTTGTGGCGGGGGGTGTTCATCGGGAGCCTCCTAGGGACGGGGCCAGAGCGGCCAGTTCGGTCAGGATGGATGTCAGATACGAGCGCAGAGCGGCCGATTTGGCGGCGTCATAGGTCCACGGCGTGGCCTCGTCCGTGAGGTAGGTGGATTGCGCCAGTTCCATCTGGATGGCGTGGATGTTCTCGGCGGGCCGCCCGTAGTGGCGCGTGGTCCAGCCGCCCTTGAACCGCCCGTTCAGCACCGACGTGTAGGGCGCGGCGGCGCAGATCGCGACGGTGGCGGCCTCGATCTCGGGCGCACAGCTGGTGCCGTCATTCGTGCCCACATTGAAATCCGGCAAGGTGCCCTCGAACAGGAACGGGATATGCGACCGGATCGAGTGGCAATCGTAGAGGATCGCCACCCCGTGCAGGTCCCGCACGCGGGCCAATTCGGCCCCCAACGCTGCATGATACGGCGCGTGGAACTCACGGCGGCGGGCGTCGATCTCCGCCGCATCGGGCGGGTCGTCCCAAATCTCCACCCCGTCGAAATCCGTGAGCGGCACCAGCGTGGTGGTGTTCTGCCCCGGGTAGAGGCTTTCGCCCGCAGGATCGCGATTGGCGTCAATCACATAGCGGTGGAAGTTGGCGCGCACGGTGGTCACGTCCGGGTGCAACCCGGCATAGAGCCGGTCGATATGCCAATCCGTATCCGCCAGCTTGCGCCCGTTCTCATTCAGCCGCGCGGCAATGTCGCCGTGCACATCGGTGCCGGTATGGGGCAGGCCCAGAACGACGGGGCCACTGCCTTGTACAACACTGACCGGGTTCATGCTGCGTGCCCCTTCACAAAGCCGGGCAGGTCCACGGACCCCGCCAGCGCGCCGCTGCGCACCAGCGTGCTGGCGGCCTCGATCGACGGCGCCATATAGCGATCCTCCGCAATCGCGGGAACCTCGGCGCGCAGCACCGCCATCGCGGCTTTCAGCGGCGCGCTGGTCTGCAACGGCGCGCGAAACTCGATGCCCTGTGCGCCGCACAATGCCTCCACCCCAAGGATGACGTTGAGGTTCGCATTCATCCGCTCCAGCCGCCGCGCGGCATGGGCGGCCATGCTCACGTGATCCTCCTGATTGGCCGATGTCGGCGTGCTGTCCGTCGTGCAGGGATTGGCCAGATGCTTGTTCTCACTCATCAGCGCCGCCGTCGTGACCTCGGCGATCATCAGGCCGGAATTCAGGCCCGGATCGGGCGTCAGGAACGGCGGCAGATCGAAGCTCAGCGTCGGGTCCACCATCAGCGCCACGCGCCTTTGCGCAATGGCCCCGATCTCGGAAATGGCCACGGCGATCTGGTCCGCCGCGAAGCCCACGGGTTCCGCGTGGAAGTTCCCGCCCGACACGATCAACCCGTCCTCGACCAGCACCAGCGGATTATCCGTCACCGCATTGGCCTCCACCTCCAGCGTGCGGCCCGCGAAATGCAGCAGGTCCATCGCCGCACCCGTCACCTGCGGCTGGCAGCGGATGCAATAGGGATCCTGCACGCGGGTATCTCCGTCGCGGTGGCTGTCCCGGATCTGGCTGCCCTCCATCAGCGCCCGCTGCGCACGGGCCACGGCGATTTGCCCGGCATGGCCGCGCAACGTGTGGATCGCGTCCTGCAAGGGCGCGGTGGAGCCCATGATCGCATCGGTGGAGAGCGCACAAGTCAGCACACAGGTCGCCGCATTCCGCCACGCCCCCCACAGCCCCACCAGCGCACAGGCGGTGGAAAATTGCGTCCCGTTGATCAGCGCCAGCCCCTCTTTCGGCCCGAGCACCACCGGCGACAGGCCCGTCAAGGCAAGCGCCGCGTCGGCAGGCATCCGGTCGCCAGCCCAGATGGCCTCTCCCTCACCGATCATCGCGGCGGCCATATGCGCCAAGGGTGCCAGATCACCCGACGCCCCGACCGAGCCCTGTGACGGGATCACCGGGATCACGTCATGTTCCAACATGGCTTCGATCAGGGCCACGGTCTGCCGTGCAACGCCCGAGGCCCCGCGCCCCAGTGACAGCAATTTCAGCACCATCATCAGCCGCGTTGTGGCCGTGTCCAATGGCTCCCCCACGCCGCAGCAATGGGACAGGATCAGGTTGCGCTGTAACGTCGCCACGTCCCTGGCGGCGATCTTCACGCTCGCCAATTTGCCAAAGCCGGTATTGACGCCGTAAACGGCCGCCTCACCCCCCGCCGCCTGCGCCACCAGCGCCTGCGCGGCCTGGATGCCCGCGTGGGCGGCTGGGTCGAGCGCGACGGCATGGCCGTTGGCCCAGATGTCGTGCAACTGCCCCAGGGTCGCGGCGCCGGGCGTGAGCGTGATGGTCATAGCGCGCCCCCGAAAATGCGAGAGCGGAGCGGGTTGAACCCGATACGATAGGCGAGCTCCGCGGGATGTGCGGCATCCCAGACGCAAAGATCCGCGATGGCACCCGGCACGATCCGGCCCCGGTTTGCGTCCCCCAGCGCCTTGGCCCCATGGGCCGTCATCCCCAACAGCGCCTCCAACGGGGTCAGGCGAAACAGCGTGCAGGCCATGTTCATGGCAAGCAGGGGCGAGGTGAGCGGGGACGATCCGGGGTTGCAATCGGTCGCCAGCGCCATCGACACCCCATGGTCACGGAACGCCTGGATCGGCGGCGCCTGCGTCTCGCACAGGGTATAGAACGCGCCGGGCAGCAGGACGGCGGTGGTACCCGCCGCGGCCAGCGCCCGCGCATCCGCCTCGGTGGCGTATTCCACATGATCCGCGCTCAGCGCACCATGCGCGGCGGCCAGCCGGGTGCCGCCGATATGGGACAATTGCTCGGCATGGAGTTTGACCGGAAGGCCAAGCTCATGGGCCACCACAAACACCCGCGCCACCTGCGCCGTGTCAAAGGCGATGCCCTCACAAAACCCGTCAACCGCATCGACAAGGCCCTCGCCATGGGCGGCGCGCAGGGTGGGAATGCAGACCTCGTCGATATAGGCATCCGCATTGCCGGTATGGTCCGGCGGCACCGCATGGGCGCCCAGGAAGCTGGTGCGGACCTCGATGGGCCGCCTCTGTGCCAATTGCCGCGCAACCCGGAGCATCTTCAGCTCCGTCTCGCGATCCAGCCCATAGCCGGATTTCACCTCAATCAGGGTGACGCCCTCGGCGATCATCGCATCCACCCGGGGAAGCGCGTCGGCCAGCAGCTCCGCGTCGGACGCGGCCCGCGTCGCGGCAACGGTCGACGCAATCCCCCCGCCCGCCTTGGCCAGCTCCTCATAACTCGCGCCATTCAGGCGCAACTCGAATTCCGCCGCCCGGTTGCCGCCAAACACCACATGGGTGTGGCAATCGATCAGCGCGGGCGTGACAAGGCCGCCGTCAAGATCCTGCGTCTCCCGCGCCTGATACTCGCCCGGAACCTCCCCCGCCGCGCCGACCCATGCGATCTGCGCGCCCTCCAGTGCGATCGCCCCCGCCTCGATGATCCCGAAATCGTCATCGGTTCGGAGCGTCGCGATCTTGGCGTTGGTCAACAGCATCGGATCGACTCGCTTGCAATAAGATGTGTTTAATGATGTTATGTGCATACATAATTATCTGTCAAGCGAGCGCATGATGACCACATTCTGGGCCGAAACCGCGTTGCTCCCCACCGGATGGGCCTCGTCCGTGCGGATCGATATCGACGCGGACGGGCGGATTGCGGACGTCCGGCACAATGCGCCCGCTACAGGCACCCGCACCGCCCTTCTGGTGCCCGCGCCTGTCAATGTTCACAGCCACGCTTTCCAGCGCGCGATGGCGGGCCTCACCGAACGGCGCGGGCCAACGGCAAGCGACAGCTTCTGGACATGGCGGCAGCTGATGTTCCGCTTCCTCGACCGGCTGACGCCTGACCATGTCGAGGCAATCGCCGCGCTTGTGCAGATGGAAATGCTGGAAGCGGGCTTCGCCACCAACGCCGAATTCCACTACCTCCACCATCAGCCCGGCGGGGCCCCCTATGACGATATCGCCGAGATGTCGGCGCGTATCGCGGCGGCCGCCGCTCAAACCGGCATCGGGCTCTGTCTGCTGCCGGTCCATTACCAGTTCGGCGGATGTGACGGGCGCGCCCTGACCGCCGGGCAGATCCGGTTCGGCAACGATCTGGAGCGCTTCCAGGCCCTCCACGATCGCGCCATCGTGGCCCTCTCCCCGCTTCCCGTGGACACAACCCACGGCGTTGCGCCCCATTCGCTCCGCGCCGTGGGTCGCGATGACCTCTCGGCCTATTCCCGGCACTTTCCGTCCGGCCCGATCCATATGCATCTGGCCGAACAGCGCCCCGAAGTCGACGAGGTGCAGGCCCATTGGGGCGCGCGGCCCGTCGACTGGGCCCTGGACCACATGGACCTGAACGCGCGGTGGTGCCTGATCCACTGCACCCAGATGCAACCGCAGGAAACCGAGCGCCTGGCGCGGACGGGGGCGGTGGCCGGGCTGTGCCCCCTCACCGAAAGCAGTCTGGGCGACGGGATTTTCGACGCGGTGCGGTGGATGGCGGCCAACGGCGCCATCGCCGTGGGATCGGACAGCAACATCCGGATCGCCGTGAGCGAAGAGCTGCGCACGCTCGACTATTCGCAACGCCTGCGCGATGGCACGCGGGCGGCGCTCGCCTCCCCCGATCAATCCACCGGGCGGCGCCTGTTCGAAGGCATCCTGACAGGCGGCGCGCAGGCCACGGGGCGCAGGACCGGGCGGCTGGAGGTTGGGTATTGGGCGGACATGCTGGCGCTCGATACGTCCTCCGACCACCTGTGGGGGCGCACCGGCGATACCGCGCTCGACGCGTGGATCTTTGCAGGTGACGATCGGCTGGTGCGCGATGTTTGGTCTGCGGGACGGCACATGGTAAGGGACGGCGAACATATCGCCCGCGCCCGGATCGTGGCGGCCTACCGGCGCACCATCGACGCTTTGAAAGATGCCCTATGAACCGCCCGTCCTTCCGGAATTGGCAATCGGTGCAGGAGGAAGTGCGCCGCCGCATCCATGCACGCGAGTGGAAGCCCGGCGACCTGATCCCCAATGAATCCGAACTGGCGCTGGAATTCGGCTGCGCCCGCACCACGGTCAACCGCGCCCTGCGGTCGCTGGCCGAGAGCGGTGTGCTGGACAGGCGCCGCAAGGCCGGCACCCGCGTCGCCGCCCAGCCAGTCGCCAAGGCCACGCTGGATATCTCGGTGATCCGCATCGAGGTTGAGGAGCGCGGGCAGAAATACGGATATCAGCGGATCGAACGGGACGTCGCCGTGCCGCCCTTGGCGATCAGCGGGGCGATGAAAACCAGCGCCCAGCGCCCGCTCCTGCATATCCGCGCCCTGCATCTGGCCGATGATGCGCCCTATGCGTTCGAAGATCGCTGGATCAATCCGGACGTGGTGCCCGATGCGATGCGGGAGCCCTTCGACAGCGTCAGCGCCAATGAATGGCTGCTCCGCCACGCCCCCTACACCGACGGCGAAATCGCCTTTTCGGCCACCTCGGCAACGCCCGATGAGGCCGCCATCCTGGGCTGCCCTGCCAGCAGCGCCCTGTTTGCAATCGACCGCCTCACCTGGGACGGAGCCGCGTCCGTCACGAAGGTTCGGTTGCTGTTCGGCCCCGGCCACCAACTGCGCACGGTTCTTTAGGATCAAGGCCGTGGATGACGAGGGCCAACCGTCGATCCGATGGGTCGGCCGCATGCCCCCTAGGCCGCGCCAGCCCGGCGACCGATCCCGACCCGCCCTCACACGTCACATCAACGGCGCGGCAGAGCTTTGTGCGGTGAAAACCCGGATGTAATCGCCGGGGCTCGACCCCGCCCAATAGACCCAGAGGCGGTGCGGATCGTCCTCATCCACCCACACCTGATCCCCCCGCTCCAGCCCGCGCAGTTCAAGGCTCAGATAGGTCACGTTGGTGTTGGCCAGAAAATCCGTCGCCGCCATGCTGTCCTGAAACGCCGCGATGCCCAGGATCGGCGCGTCGAAATCGACATAGCCGTAATGGATGCCATCCACGCTGTCGAAAAACACATAATGGCTCGCCACGACGGTGCCCGCCGCAATCACGCCACCACGCCCCGTGGGCGCGGCCATGCAGCCGCCGATATCCACGCGGATCGGCTCGATCAGGGTGATGTTCTGATCCTCGTTGAACGCATATAGGTGGTCGGTGTTGAACGTATCCGCCCCCACCGCAAAGGGTTCGGACGGGTCGAGGATCACGAACTCGCCCGCCCCGCTTTGCTGCACGATCTCGCCGCCCAGCACCCAAGCCGCAGCCGGAGAGGCCAGCGCGCAGGCGACGGCGCCAATGGCCGCCACGCTCATCCGATGATTCATCGCCCACACCCCCGGTTGCGTCTGTTTGCAAGGGTATAGCCCGGCCGGAGGCCCTGGCGCGGTCACAGAATCGTCAGCGGGCCAGAAGGCCCTCCACCCAATCCGGCACCACATCGCTGGCCGCGCCCAGGATCCGCTGGTCAAACCGCCCGCCCGTCGCCTCCAGATTGATCTCAACCGTCCGCGCCCCCGCGCCCCGCGCCTCCTCCACAAACCCCGCCGCCGGGTAGACCTCCCCCGAGGTCCCGATGGCCACGAACAGGTCACACCCCTGCACTGCCTCCGCGATCCGGTCCATGTGATAGGGGATTTCGCCGAACCACACGATATCCGGGCGGCACGGCCCGCCGCCGCAATCGGGGCAGGCATCGCCCACCTCCATGACGTCCGGCGCCTCCCATGTCGCGCCGCAGGCCGCACACAGCGCCCGCATCAACTCGCCATGCATATGTACCACGCCCGCCGCCCCCGCCCGTTCATGCAGGTCATCAACGTTCTGTGTCACGATCAACGCCCCCGCCGCTTCCAGCCGCGCCAGCGCACCATGGGCGGCGTTCGGTTCCGCCGCCCGCGCATTCTTGCGCCGAGCATTGTAAAACGCGTGGACCTTCGCGGGATCGGCGGCAAACCCCTCCGGCGTCGCCACCTCCGCCAGATCGTATTTCGTCCAGAGCCCATCCTTGTCACGAAACGTGCCCAGCCCGCTTTCCGCCGACACGCCTGCGCCCGTCAGCACCACGATGCGAGGCCCTGTTTCAGTCATCGCTGCACCTCCCGGCATGTGCGGACCCGCATAACACGGCGTCCCCCAGCCGCTGGAAATGATCGGTGAATGACAGCTCCGATGCCGCGGCCTGCAAAATCCGCAGCACAAGGAACATGCGCTCTTCGCCGGGCAGAACCGCGAGGATCTCATAGGTGTCGATCACCACCTCGTCTGACTGGATCGCGGCGGGGCATGCCAGAAGCGCCCCATCGGCCCGCCGCCCGGCCACGTCCAGCGCCCCCTCTTCGTGCACCTCCAGGGCCGGGCAGGCATCAGCGATACTCGTAGCCGCCTCGACCAAGAGCGCCTCTGCCTCGGCCGAGCCGGGGACAATTTCGTAGACCGTGATCAGCAACCCGCCCTGCGGCCCCCCGCCCTCCGGGTCCGGCATCACATATTGCCATTCGAAAAACCGGCCCGTGTCTTCCGTTCCAATCAGCACCGCCGCCTCGGGCAACGGGTAGATCAGCTGCTCTCCCGCCGTCACCCAATCCGGCGCCTGTGCCTGGGCCGCACCACACAGCGCCAGCATCCAGGCCGCGATCCAATTCCAAAACTTTGCCATTGCGTATGGGCCTTCCGATTGTCATCTCTCGGCGATGACCCACTCTATCCTCTGCGTCTGCCTCGGCAACATCTGCCGCTCCCCCACCGCCGAAGCCGTCTTGCGCGCGCGGCTGCCCGGGATGCGGATCGACAGCGCGGGCACCGGCGATTGGCATATCGGCAAACCGCCCTACCCGCCCGCGATCGACGCCGCCGCCGCCCGCGGCTACGATCTCAGCACCCAACGCGCCCGGCAGGTCACGGCCGCGGATTTCACCGCCTTCGACCTGATCCTTGCCATGGATGAGCAGAACCTGTCGGACCTGATGAGGATGGCGCCGGAGGGCACGCGGATCGACCTGTTCCGCGCACCGGTCGGCGGCGGGGCCGTGCCCGATCCGTACTATACCGGTGATTTCGACGGGGCGCTGGACCTGATCGAAGCGGCGGCCGAGGGATGGGCCCGCGCGCTTACCACCTGACCGCCCGTCGATCAGCCGCAGCGCTGCTCCGCCAGCGACGAGAAGGTTCGCCACGCCTGCCACATCGCCTCGTCAGACGCGCGATCCGACTGGCGCACATCCTGCGCCCGCTGCGGATCGTCGAACCACCGCGCGCCTTCCCGCATCTGGCTGCGCGACAGGGTGGCATCGGCCGCGTCGCCGATACACGAACACAAGGCGCGCGAGGAATTGTTGTCCGAGGCCAGACAGGCCCGCTGGATCGGGTTTGCAGATGCGGAGGTCGGAACGGCCAGAAATACGGCCGCAAGCGCCGGATAAATCAGTTTCATCAATGTCGCCTCGGTTGGGATCGGGTCTTTGCGCCCGGGTCTGCTCTGCGCCCGAATATGCCAGAACCCGGGCGGGCGATCAATTCACGCTTTCGAAAACCCCGGGCCGCCAGGCTCAGTGCTGGCGGGCCTGCACCACGAACACCACCACCCGCTCTTCGCCCAACGCCCGCAGGGCCTCCAGCCGGTGATACCCCTCGATCAGCACATAGCGCCCCTTGCCCTCCCGCACGCTGATCGGCGTGATCTGGCCGTTCTCGAGGATGTCATTGGCCAGCGCCTCCACCTTCTCGGGCTCCAGCGTCTTGGCCCGTTTGACGGGCACATAAACATCGGCAATGCGCAGCGGGATGGGATTGGGCATCAGGACACCTTCAAACTGGGGACAGGGTCAGGGCGCAGGACCGGGTTCCGCCTATCACGTTGCGCGCCCGGCGGCGGCCTGCCGCGCCAGCGTCTCGAAGATCGCCTCGTAATCTTCCGGCGCCGCGCGGTCGAGCACCCCGCCGGAAACCTCCTGCGCCGACCAGATCCACGAGGTCGCCGGATCATGCAGCATCGCCCAATCGCCGAACATCCGCGCCGCCACCGATTTCGACACGCGCACCGTCACATCCACATGCCGATCGTCCCGCGCAATCCGCGCCAATGTCGCCTCCACCGCCGCCCTGGGCCCTTCCAGCAGCTGCAGGAACACATCGTTGCGGCACACCAGCGCGCCGGTCACGCCGTCGCGGGTGTTGCACCGCCGGGCATCGACCAGGATGCCGCTCAGCATGGCGCTGTCATACCCGAACGGGCGCGAGGAATAGATAAGTTGAACGAGATCCGCGATGGCCGTTCTCCCGGTTGCCGCCCGGCCCCGGGGCCGAGGATCGGCCGGGGCGTCGAGAGGGCTGCGCACAGCCTACGCGGAAGGATCGCGATTGTCTTGGCGGAAGTGAACGGGCGCCCCCGGGGCATCCCGCGCCCCAGCCCGCCTTGTCCGCCCCACCCTCCCCGTGAAACACTGCACCCCACAGCGCTCATACCGGACACGACACAGCCATGGATCACGCCAACACCCTCAACGGCCTCCTCGACAAGGCCGCGATCACCGATGTGATCCACGCCTATTGCTTCCATTTCGACCGGGCCGAGGCGGAGGAGGTTCTGGCGCTCTTCACGCCCGATGCCGTCGTCGATTACGGCCCCGACGTGCCCAGGATGACAGGCACCGACACGATCGGCCCCATGGTCGCGGGCGGCCTCGCCAATCTCTTCGCCGCCACCAGCCACCATGTCTCCAACGTCACGATCCGGTTCGACGGCCCCGATGCGGCGCACTCCGTGTGCTATCTCTACGCCTGGCACCGCTACCGCGACGGACGCCCCGACAGCGAGCTATGGGGCCAATATCACCATGAGTTCCGCCGCACACCCGACGGCTGGAAAATCGCCCACCTCACCCTCCGTGCCGCCGGAACCGAGAAGTTCCACCGCGACACGATGCACCCGATCGGGCGAAGGCCCGCGCCGCCCACCGCGTGAGTGGCAAACGCCCGGCAAAACGCGCCGTCGGGATCGCCCAACACAAACCCGCACCACCAACAGCCCCGCTCTCTCACCGCCACCGCCCGACCCAAAGCCGCGCCACCGACGGGCCGCAGCGCGGCACTCAACCGGCAGCGCAATAGCACTTCATGCTCACAAAATGCCCTGGCCCCAACCTCACCAAATCGCAAAACCGGCAGCCCTGCTCTCTCACCTCCACCACACGACACGAAGCCGCGCCATCGTCAGGCCGCGGTACGGCGAACCGGACGGTCCCGCCATGGCACTTTATCCCCACCAAATCCCGTACCCTCAACGTGCAGCGCCCAGCCTCACCAAATCGCCGTGCCGGGGGGGCGGCCCGACGATGGCGCGGCGGCCCGTGGGCCGCTGTTAACGCGCTGGGAGCACGCACTACCGTGCGAGGAACGGCAACCACGCTTGAGCGGCTTTCAGTACGGCCTCAGCCTTGGCTGGATTGAAGTAAAAGTATCCTGTGCCACCAGCAGGGATGGCCGACTTAATCGTTGTGTCGACCACTAAATCGGCTTTGCGCCCGCACCACAGCATGATTGCTTTTAGGGCGGCCCCAAGTCTGTCGATCAGATAGGCAACACGCGCTGCATCCGGCTCGTCCGCGTCGACTTCCTCCTTCAGGCCCGCAATGCTGTCCCAAAGGATGACGGCATTTTCGGCAACAACAGGATCGTCAATCTCCTCCGGAGGATTATTGCCGCCGATACCAAGACGCTGCTGTTGCACCAAGACCTGATCGGCTTCGACCGCCTCGATCCGCGCCCGAAGCTCGAACTCCGCCTCAATCCGCGCAATCGCTCCCGCCACTGCCTCCGGCCCGGCCTGCCAAACGTGATCAGAGATCAATGCGACCTCGCTCTGAAGCGTCCAATTTAGCGGCTCACCATCAAGAAAGCCGCCAAACCATCTGTCCCAGAAACTCCACGTGTCGCCTGCCGAACACAAACATTCCGTAAAGTAGAGCGTCACATAACTAAAGTTGGTGTCCAAAAATGCATCAGCTTGCTGCGATGGATAAAGGGGTTGGCTCCACAGGCGACTTGGCGAACCGGCAGCAAGGTCTTTGATTGTGTCGTAGTAACTATCCTCATGAACTTCCTCGTCCGGCGCTGGCAGGAGCGCTTTCATGATCTCGGAAGGCTCAATACGTTCTCCAAAATGCCGCGCCATGGCTTCGGCCTCACTCAATACCTGCGCCCTTCCATCGACGGCGGTACTCAGCATTGCACGACTTTGGAATTCAAGCTCTTTCCAGAACTCGCTGTCAAATGTCTGAGAAGCACTATGCGCTTCTACAACCGCACAGATCCCGAAACGAAAACAATGCAATGCCAACGTTGAGTCGGCACCAGTCAACCAGTCGGGGCTAGGCTGGCTCGCCCAATCCTGGGGCTCAGGAAACGCCTGAAGTGAGCGCAGATACTCTCGCGCAATCCAAACCGGCCACAACCGTTCATCGGCCGCCTGCGCCAGTTTCTCCAGCCGTTCTGCAAACTCGCTCACGGTCGACTATTCTCTGTCTCGAAGGGCCGCAGCACGGCTGGCGAACAGGATGGCATTGACCGTCAAGCGAAACCAAATCATATCCCCACCATGACCGACCTCAACCGCATCCGCAATTTCTCCATCGTGGCCCATATCGACCACGGGAAATCTACCCTCGCTGACCGGCTGATCCAGCTCACCGGCACCGTGGCCGAGCGGGACATGCAGGAGCAGATGCTGGATTCCATGGATATCGAGCGCGAGCGGGGCATCACCATCAAGGCCAACACCGTCCGCATCGAGTACCCGGCCAAGGACGGCCACACCTACATCCTCAACCTCATCGACACGCCCGGCCATGTCGACTTCGCCTACGAGGTCTCCCGCTCCATGCAGGCCGTCGAGGGCTCGCTTCTGGTCGTGGATGCTTCCCAGGGGGTCGAGGCACAGACGCTGGCCAATGTCTACCAGGCCATCGATGCCGACCACGATATCGTGCCGGTCCTCAACAAGGTCGATCTGCCCGCCGCCGAGCCTGACCGGGTCCGTGAGCAGATCGAGGATGTCATCGGGATCGAGGCCCACGACGCCGTCGAAATCTCCGCCAAGACCGGCCTCGGCATCCCCGACGTGCTGGAGGCCATCGTCACCCGCCTCCCCGCCCCCAAGGGCGATCCGGATGCGCCCCTCAAGGCGATGCTTGTCGACAGCTACTACGATCCCTATCTCGGCGTCGTCGTCCTGATCCGCGTGATCGACGGCAAGATCCGCAAGGGCGACCAGATCCGCATGATGCGTACTGGCGGAAAATACGGCATCGACAAGCTCGGCGTCTTCCGCCCCAAGATGCAGGACATCGCGGAGCTTGGCCCCGGCGAAATCGGCTTCCTCACCGCCTCCATCAAACAGGTCCGCGACACCCGCGTCGGCGACACGATCACGCACGAGAAAAACCCCACGCCCAACCCGCTGCCGGGCTTCAAACCCTCGCAACCCGTCGTCTTCTGCGGCCTCTTCCCCGTCGACGCCAACGATTTCGAGGATATGCGCGACGCCATCGAGAAACTCGCCCTCAACGACGCCTCCTTCACCTCCGAGATGGAGACCTCCGCCGCCCTCGGCTTCGGCTTCCGCTGCGGCTTCCTGGGCCTGCTGCACCTCGAAGTGATCCGCGACCGGCTTGAGCGCGAATACGATATCGACCTCATCACCACCGCGCCCTCGGTCATCTACCACGTCCACATGCGCGACGGCACGATGCAGGAGCTTCACAACCCCGCCGACATGCCCGACCTCACCCATGTCGACCATATCGAGGAGCCGCGGATCAAGGCCACCATCCTTGTGCCTGACGAATATCTCGGCGACGTCCTCAAACTCTGCC
The DNA here is from genome assembly GCA_947491935.1 of uncultured Roseicyclus sp. Classification (GTDB taxonomy): domain Bacteria; phylum Pseudomonadota; class Alphaproteobacteria; order Rhodobacterales; family Rhodobacteraceae; genus Gymnodinialimonas. The sequence continues at coordinate 335,207 of CANLLF010000002.1, read as the reverse complement.
AGGACCGCCGCGGCATCCAGATGGACCTCACCTATGCCGGCACCCGCGCCATGGTCGTCTACGACCTGCCGCTCAACGAGGTGGTGTTCGACTTCTACGACCGCCTGAAATCCGTCACCAAAGGCTATGCCAGCTTCGACTACCAGATGATCGGCTACCGCGAGGATTTCCTCGTGAAGATGCAGGTGCTGGTGAATGATGAGCCCGTCGACGCGCTCTCGATGATGGTCCACCGCGACCGCGCCGAAGGCCGGGGCCGCGCGATGTGCGAGAAGCTCAAGGACCTCATCCCCCGCCACATGTTCAAGATCCCGATCCAGGCGGCCATCGGCGGCCGCGTGATCGCCCGCGAGACCCTCTCGGCCATGCGCAAGGACGTGACGGCAAAGTGCTACGGCGGCGATGCCACCCGGAAGCGTAAGTTGCTGGATAAGCAGAAGGCGGGTAAGAAGAAGATGCGGCAGTTCGGGAAGGTGGAGATTCCTCAGAGTGCGTTTATCAGTGCCCTCAAGATGGACGATTAGGCTGTTATCATCGTTTCTTTTTCTAACTTTTCTTGCACCGGGGAGTATTTCTGCAGGTGGTCATGGACTAGAAAAAATAACGCTTGACGATGCCAATGCGGATCTTGCGAATACCGTTCGAGCGGTCGATTGGAGTATTCTTTCATTCGGTTCACGTTGTTCTCAGCTTGTGTCCCAAGGCTATCGAAACCGGCCACAACTTCGTAGGATTGCTTCAATCTGTGAAGCGGAGACAGGACAGGTATTTCTGATGATCGAACTACTGTCCGAATTTCAGGAGCAATTCTGTGTGGAGAACCCGACCCTTGTAGCCGTTGTAAATGGCGCTAGACTTGGTAGTGTGATGTGCAGCAGCGCGTCTCCGTCCGTTGGGACCATATCACATCTTTCCGCAATTTCATCGGATATTGATCTGATGACGCTGGAAATACACAGGTGTCTACGCACTGTTTCGACCATTCGCTCAACACAGTGCTTTTAGCAAAACATGATCGACGTTTTCTATGACATATTGTCTCGCTTTGGCATTCGGGCAAATCCGGAGGATTTTGGCAGTATTGGGTTTTGTTTAACCATCGTGCTTGGAGTTTTTGTACTGGAATTTTTTGTTAGGATGATCGCGTCTTCCTACCAACCAATTTTGTTCAAGGGACTATATTCTGCTTTTCTGATGGCCTTTGTCTGGACTACTACTGGTAATGGCGGCGTTTTCTCATTAATGGCGTCGATTTCGCTGCTCTCAATTCACGAATTTCGATCTGTTTTAGTAAATTTTGTCAACGCGTTGGTGGGAAGGAAGGCTTTTGAGCTTGAAGATCGAGACCTTCGACGGTTCTCAACGGTTTGGTTGGTTTCTTCGTTAGGATTTGTATACATGTCACGCCTCATGATTGTTGAGCTCTAGGTAGAAAAAGAACGGGGTACCGATTGGTGAAACCGACCAACCCTCAAGCCGCCTCCGCCCCCCGCTTCCCTTCCAGCAAACCCACCCCGACACGTCCTCGTCCAACGCCTCCCAGTGCAACCCAAACGCGCTGATCTCCACCGCGTTCGGAGGTGTCCGAGTTTCACCGTTTACCGGTGGTGGTCACATACTACGTACATCGTGACAGAAGCTTCCTGCGCCCCCGTCAGGCGGCCGCTGGCATTGACCAGCTCAATGGACCAGCTGCGCGTCGAGCTTGGAAAACTTGCGATAACCTCCAACGGGCCGACGGACCCGTTCAATTGATCCAGATCGCGGTAGCCACCTGCGACAACATAGTGGCCATGAGGGCATTCGATGGTGACGAGGGCTGTGTCACCTGTATTTGCGGGGCGCATCGAGGGAATCTGGAAAGTATCGCTCACGACGCTATGGGCGAGAGCAGGTAAGGCTGTGAGGGGCAGTAAGAGACCGCTCAGACAGACCGCAGCATTAAGTCGTAGCATTTCTAGTTCCTTTCAATTTGCGACGATAGGCGAGATTTGCCCAATACTTATAAACCAACTGAAGGCGTTCTTGGCGTGAATTATCCGTCAATTCGACATCCTACGGGACCTCAGAACCTTCTTCCGAGCCCATCGAAAAGCCTATCTACAAACGCTTCTTTCTGCCACGAATTCCTCGGCCAGATCGCACTGTTCAGCGTGCGGCGGCGCCTCCTTCCCTGCCCGCGTATGAAGTGGACCATCTCGGGTACCCCCTATTTTGACCCACATCAACGCAGCCCACCCCACCCCGCGATACACTCCCGCCGCACGCAACCTTCATCGGGAGATCCCCCATGCGCCTCGGCCTGCCGCTTCTCGTTTTCATCATGTCATCCACCGCCCTTGCCGGTGCCGCGATCACCGGCGTTCTGGCCGCCGGGTATGACGGCTGGCAGCCCATCGTGGTCGCCGCGGCGCTCGGCGCGCTGGTGGCCATCCCGGTCACGCTCTTCGCCACCCGCCAGATCCGCAACCTGCGCTAGGCGGCGTCCGGGCCGCCCCTGGCCTGATCCGGGGGCGGATGCCTGTCGCCCCCCTCCGCGCTCCAATACAAGCCGCTAACACCCCACCCATCCCCAGCTGCAACAGGCCGCCGGGCCGGGTCCGAGGTGCCGTTGACCGCGTCCAGACGTTAATGCCGCTACGTCACAATTTTCCTTGCTTTACGTTCACGTCAAGCAAGCCTAGATGCACGGCATATCGCCCGACTCGATACCGGGCTTTTGGAGTTTCCCCATGTTTCGCACGATCATTGCCGCTGCTCTGGCCACATTCATGGCCCTGCCCGCCGCCCAGGCCACGACCCTGCACGAAGCCGATTTTGGCGAGTTCGGGGATGTCTATTCGCAACCGTCCGATTTCACCGGCTATTCGCAGATCTTTGCCGCCTCGAACGGATTGCAGGATTTCGAATATTTCGTGTTCAACGCCGTGTCCCCCGACACGACCCGCATTGATTTCACGCTGAGCAATTTCGGAGCCGGCAGCAACATGCTGATCCGTCTGTCCTCCACGCCGTTCACCATGGCCGAATGGGATTGGCGCATTTCCGAACTGGATGCGGGCAACATGCAGGCGCGGGAGCTTTACGCGAACCAATGGGCGCCGACCGACACCTATTCTTTTCTCCTGCCCGATGGCTTTCAGGGCCCGCTTTACGGCTTCGCACGATTCTACGGAACGAATTCTCCCAGCACCCTTTCCATTTCGGTCGACGGTGCCTCCGTCGCCCCGGTGCCGCTTCCGGCATCCATGGTCCTGTTGCTCGCAGGGCTAGGCGCCTTGGGCGTCCTGCGCGCAAAACGGATCGTCTGAACCCCGGTTATGGTGAGATCTGGGGGGCGGTCGTATCAACGGCCGCCCCCCAGACACAAAAACGCCCCCCTCGCCGGGAGCGTTCGGCGTCGTCAAACCGGGCCTCTTCAGTCCAGTTCGTCTTCCACATCCTGGGCAACGGCGGTGATGCCTTGTCCGGCGGTGCTGACGTCTTCGCCAAAGCCGCCGACGGTCTCGCACGCGGCAAGGCCAAGGATGGCGGTCAGCATCAATGCGATACGGATCATGATGGTCTCCTTCAGGACAATGTCTGGTCAGACAACGCGCGGCCCGGCCATCGGGTTCCCGCGCCCTACCGCCCCTCCGCGCCCGGCCCGGCGGTGTACAGCCTGTGCACGGGCTCTGCGGGGGCGGATCGGCCTGTTCTACGCGTCTAGAAACGCCCGGCACGCCGCTTCGAATTCGCGCGGTTTTTCGGCGTGGAGCCAGTGCCCCGCGCCGGGAATTTTCGCAAACCGCGCCGCCGGGAACAGGCCCTTTATCGTCTCGCGATGCGCGGGCAGAACGTAGTCGGATTCGGCGCCCGAGAGCATGAAGACAGGCCCGTCGAAGGGGCCGGAGGCCTCGGGAAAGCCAATGATATCAGGCATATCCGCCTCAAGCTGATCAAGGTTCAGCCGCCAGCGTTTCGCCTTCACGTCCAGCGATTGCAGCAAGAAGGCCCGCACGCCCGCCTCCTCGATGATCCCGGCCAGTTGCCGGTCCGCATCCCCCCGCGTCTCGACCCGCGCCAGATCCACCGCGCGCATCGCGTCGATCATCCCGGTCTGGGTGTGCGCATACCCAACCGGCGCGATATCCGCCACGATCAACCGATTGACAACGTTGGGAAATATTAGCGCCAGCAGCATCGCCGCCTTGCCGCCCATCGAATGCCCGATCACATCCGCGCGGCCCCCGTAGGCGTCAATCACCTCCGCCAGATCGCTCGCCATCGCCGGGTAATCATGGGGTGCGGCCCAGTCGCTGAACCCGTGATTGCGCATATCCACGGCGATCACCTGCCGCGTCTCGCCCAACCGCTTCGCGATCACCCCCCAGTTACGTGCCGACCCGAAGAGGCCGTGCACGATCACCAAAGGCGCGCCCGCGCCGTATTCCACCACGTTCAACATCGCTCCACCCTATGCTGAAATCCGCCCGATACCAATGGGTTGAGCCGCACGCACCTCCCCGGTATCCTGGCGTGGTTGAAGGGCTGAGGGCCGAATCCATGGATCATGCGCGCTACACGGACATGACGGAAGATCTCCGCGCCCTCATGGCCGACCGCCTCTCGATCCGCGCCCGCACCTTCCCCGGCGCCGTGCGCAAGGCCGGACGTCTCCTGCCTGCAAATGCCCGCGCCGCGGCGGACGAGCTGATCGAACTCGAACAGCGCCTCGCGCATCCCAAACTCGCCGCCCGCACGGACCCCGCCCATGCGGCCCGCGCCGCCGAAACACTCCGCGCAACCCTGAAAGCCTATCGCCCCGGCGCTCGCGCCAGCCGGCAGCGCAGCCTCCTGATGGCCGAGATCGGCTTTCGCGCCCTCGTCGTCATCGGCGCAGGCCTTGCCATCCTTCAATGGCAAAGCCCGGTCTAGGCCCCTCAATGGGCGGGCTTGATGAACGTCCCGTTCTGCAGATCCCGCATCGCCTGCTGCAACTCGGCCTGCGTGTTCATCACGATCGGCCCATGCCATGCGACGGGCTCCTCGATCGGAGCACCTGAGATCAACAGGAACCGAACACCTTCCGCACCGGCCTGAACCGTCACTTCATCGCCGCTACCGAACCGGATCAGGGTCCGGTTGCCAGACAGATCGCGGATGTTCACCTCCTCGCCCCTCACCTCCTTTTCCAGCAGCACACCTTGCGGCGCGGAGGCGTCGGCAAAGGCAGCGGCGCCCTCGAACACATAGGCGAAGGCGCGGCGATAGGTGTCGATGCGGAAGGTCTTTGTCACACCGGCGGGCACCGTCACATCCAGATATTGCGGATCGGCCGCAATGCCATCGACCGGGCCGCGCTGGCCCCAGAATTCCCCGGTGATCACGCGCACGCGGGTGCCGTCATCGTCCACAACCTCCGGAATATCCGCGCCTTGAATGTCCTGGTAGCGCGGGGCCGTCATCTTCTGGCTCGACGGGAGATTGCCCCAAAGCTGGAAGCCATGCATCTGCCCCTTCGCGTTTCCAAGCGGCATCTCCTGATGCAGGATACCCGATCCGGCCGTCATCCATTGCACCGATCCGGGCCCGAGTTTGCCGGTATTCCCCAGGCTGTCGGAATGCTCCACCGTGCCTTCCAGCACATAGGTGATCGTCTCGATCCCGCGATGGGGATGCCAGGGGAAGCCCTTGGCATAGAAGGCCGGGTCATCGTTGCGGAAATCGTCGAACAGCAAGAAGGGATCAAGCTCCGACGGGTCCTGAAACCCGAAGGCCCGGTGCAGGTGCACACCGGCGCCCTCCATGGTCGGCAGGGCGGGACGGGTTTCGAGGATGGGACGAATGGACATGTCTGTTGCCTCCTTGCGGGGTGTTGGCGCTCTAGGTAGGACGGGCCCAGCCTGCCGTCCATTCCGCGCGGCGGCACGGAAGGTGTGCGATGGCGCGTAAGACAAAGATCGACCCCAACGAAGTGCTGGCAACGATCACGCCCAAACAGCCCCGCCGCGTCGTGGCCGTCGGCATGCTCGTGATCCTGGGCCTGATCGTGCTGAGCGTGGCTGTCAGCAGCCCGCCAGCGATCTTCGGGTGGATGCTGTTCCTCGTCTTCTTCGGGGCGCTCTGCCTCTGGCTCGCTTGGGCGATGTGGCAGGCAACGGGCCGCGAGATCGAGCTGACCCGGTCGGAGTTGCGGGAAGTCGGGCCGGATGGCCGCGTACTCTGCACCATCGACAATGTGGCCAGGGTCGACCGCGGAATGTTCGCGTTCAAACCCGCGGGCGGATTTCTGGTCCGCCTGAAGGAGCCGGTGGGCCGGGTCTATGCGCCGGGCAGTTGGTGGCGCGCGGGGCGCACGCTCGCGGTAGGCGGCGTCTCGGCCCGGCGCGAAGGCAAGGAAATCGCCGACCTGATGATCGTGCTGTTGGTGCAGCGGGACCAGGCTGGCTGATCCCGCCGCGATCTCTCAGATTCCCTTGGCCTGATAGCTGGCCGCGACGCGGCTGATCGACACAAGGAAACCGGCCGTCCGCAGATCGTGCACATCCTCGCGGGAATGCCAGACCTCGCGCATGGCGGCATAAGCTTCGCGCATCGTGTCATCGAGGCCCGAGCGGACAAGCTCCAACTCCCCGGCCCCGCGCAGGTACTTCTGCTTGAAGCCCGGCGACAGCGTCCAGTTGATCGAGCTGTCCTTACTGATCCGTTCCATCTCATCGACAATCAGCTGGTGGCGCGATTCCTCCTGGCGGCGCTGCATCCGGCCAAACCGGATATGGCTCAGGTTCTTGACCCACTCGAAGTAGGACACCGTCACACCGCCCGCATTGGCGTAGAGGTCCGGAATGATGACCGTGCCTTTCTCCATCAGGATGTCATTGGCCCCGGCCGTGATCGGGCCGTTCGCGGCTTCGATGATCAGGGAGGCCTTCACGTCGGCCGCGTTCGACAGGTTGATCACCCCTTCCAGCGCCGCCGGGATCAGGATGTCGCATTCCTCCTCCAGAACCGCATTCCCGTTCTCGACATACTGGCCGTTCGGATAGCCTTTCACACCGCCATGTTCGCCGATCCAGCGGTGCAGGGCATCCACGTCGATGCCGTGCTCGTCGGCAATCGCCCCGTCCCGTTCGATCACATGGGTGACGATGCTGCCGTCTTCCTCGCTCAGGAACTTCGCGGCGTGGTAGCCCACATTGCCGAGGCCCTGCACGATCACCCGCTTGCCATCGAGGCTGCCAGTCATGCCGGCATGGGCGATGTCCTCGGGGTGGCGGAAGAATTCCTGCAACGCGTATTGCACGCCGCGCCCCGTCGCTTCCACGCGGCCCTGAATGCCACCCGCATGGGGCGGCTTGCCGGTGACGCAGGCGCGCGCGTTGATATCGGTCGTGTTCATCCGGGCATATTGATCGGCCATGATGGCCATTTCCTTCTCGCCCGTTCCCATATCGGGGGCCGGCACGTTCTGGGCCGGGTCGATCAGGTCGCGTTTGATCAGCTCATAGGCGAAGCGGCGGGTGATTTTCTCCAACTCGTCTTGATCCCATTCGCGCGGATCGATCCGCAATCCGCCCTTGGAGCCGCCGAACGGCGCCTCGACCAGCGCGCATTTGTACGTCATCAGCGCAGCAAGCGCCTCGACCTCATCCTGGTTCACGCCCATTGCATAGCGGATGCCGCCCTTGACCGGTTCGGTGTGCTCGGAATGTACCGACCGATAACCGGTGAACGTGTGCACTTTGCCGCGCAGTTTCACACCGAAGCGCACCGTGTAAGTCGAGTTGCAGACACGGATTTTCTCTTCCAGACCAGGCGGCAGATCCAACAGCGCGGCCGCGCGGTTGAACATCAGATCCACGGATTGTCGGAAACTGGGCTCTGCCCTGTCAGTGGTCATGGCGCTCCTCCCTTATCGCCGTTACCTCATACGAGGCGGAGGCGCCGCGGGGCCGCGGGCGCCCTCGGTCAGAAGGGCACAGGACGCCTGTTTTCGCAACCTTCACATGGGCCGCTGCACCGCGCGTAACCGGCGCGAAGGGTAAAAGTGGCCATATTCGATCACGGCTCTGCCTCATTTTTGCCTTCCTTGCAGGGGACAACGATCCTTGGTGCGGTCTGTCGGGGAAGCTGCGCCCAGAGGGTATTATTTGTGGAGTGAAGGCCATGACGGGCCTCTTTGGCAAAATGGCAAGTTCGGCACGCGCAATGTCTGCGCGCCTTTCGCCGACACGTTTCAAGAACCGCGAAGACGGGACTGTCACCGCCTTCGCGATGTTTATGTTTGTTCTCATGATTGGCGCGGGGGGCATCGCAATTGACGTGATGCGCTACGAAACCCAGCGCGCTCAGCTGCAATACACGTTGGACCGCGCCATCCTGGCCGCGGCCTCGCTGACGCAGCCTTACAACCCGGAAGGGGTTGTTCGCGACTATTTCGAGATTTCCGGGCTGACCAACTATCGCCTCGACATCCGCGTGGAGCAGGGCCTGAACTTCCGCCGCGTCCACGCTTATGCCGAGCTGGAAATCCGCTCGCTCTTCATGCAGCTCTTCGGGGTGCGCCTGATGACCTCACCGGCACTCGGCGCCGCAGAGGAGCGCGTGAACAACATCGAAGTGTCGATGGTTCTCGATATCTCGGGCTCCATGGGATCCAACAACCGGATGGTGAACCTGCGCCCCGCGGCCCGGGAATTCGTCACCGAGGTTCTGGACGTCAACGGCGAACTGGCCAGCGAAAACTTCGTCTCCATCTCCATCGTGCCCTACAATGGGCGCGTGAATGGCGGCGCCCTGATCGACAGCGTCTTCACGTTCGACGACGTGCACAACGCCTCCAACTGCGCACGCTTCAGCGCCGCGGATTTCCAGACCACGGCCATCGATCCGGCTGTGCCGATCCGGCGCATTTCGCACTTTGACCGTGTCAACGATGACGACGACCAATTGTTCGAAACGCCCCATTGTCAGACCGACCAATACGGCGCGATCCTGCCGTGGCAACATGATGAAACGGCGCTGCACAACCACATCAACAGCCTGGGCACCGGCGGCTGGACCGCCATCGACCTGGGCATGAACTGGGGCGTCGGTCTTCTCGATCCCGCTGCGGCCCCGGCCGTGCAGGGCTTGATCGCATCGGGCAATGTGCATGCCGATTTCGGCCTGCGTCCGGCTCCCTTCGTCGATGGCGATCAGTCCACCCAGCTGGACGACGAAACCATCAAGGTCGTGGTGCTGATGACCGATGGCGCCAACACCAATCAATATGACCTGCGCGATCGGTATCGGACCGGCTACGCACCGATCTTCTATCACCCCGGTGACGACCAATACTCGGTCTGGTGGGAAGACCAGGGACAATTCTGGCTGCCTGCTGGCGATCCACGCGATGCAAGCGGCTCGTGGGAAGCCGAACCCCATGGTGGATGGGGTCACTACGGTATCACCAGCACGGAATTCGCGGCCGATGGTCCGAACGCCTTCGATCCTACAGGATCTGCTGGCGGTACCGTTCTGTACTGGCCCGATCTCTGGGCCACCTATACCGCCGAATTTATCGCCGAGGAATGGTTCGAGGAACCGGCCCGCGCGTCGGGGATCTGGGATTACCACAACGATGTGGCCGACAATTCCAACTATCGCTACGCAGCTCAGGCCGAAGCGGATGCCAACCTGCGTGCGATCTGTGACCGCGCCAATGAAGCTGGCATCGTGGTGTTCGCCATCGGCTTCGAAGCGCCCGCCGACGGTCAGGCCGTGATGCGCCACTGCGCCTCCACGGCGGCCCACTACTATGATGTGGAGGGGGTCGAGATCAGTGAGGCATTCGCCTCGATCGCCCGCTCCATCAACCAGCTCCGGCTTATTCAGTGATTGTCATGTTCACCCTCAAACACAAGCTGCGTCAGTTTCGGGACGACGAAGCCGCGACCGCCTCCATGGAGCTGGTGATCGTCTTCCCGCTGCTGATCCTGCTGTTCATCGCAGCCTTCGAATCGGCCATGATCCTGACGCGTCAGGTCATGTTGGAGCGGACGCTCGACATGTCGGTGCGGGTCCTGCGCCTCGCCCAGGGTGTCATTACCAACGCGGATGAAGTGCGCGCCACGATGTGTGCCAACACCTCTCTGCTGCCCAATTGCGAGGACCTGCTCGAGATCGATCTGCAGATCGTCGATCGCAGTACATATGAATTGCCGTCGGACGACCAGATTTGCGCCCAACGGGGCAACGACATGATCGTGCGCCCCGCCAATGCTTTTCAATTCGGCGACGACAATCTGAACGACGCAAACAACGACTTCCTGCTGATCCGCACCTGTATGGTGGTGGATCGGATCCTGCCCATTTCCGGCTTCGGCCTGAACTTGGCACGGGACGACAGCGGCGGGCTGCACATGATTGCTTCGACGATTTTCGTCGTTGAACCGACCTGAGAAAGGCGCCTTAGATGAAACGTCTGATAACCCGTTTCTGGTCCGAAACCTCTGCCGCGGTGGCCTTCGAAGCCGTGATTCTGTTCCCCGTCCTGGCACTTGCCTGGATCGGCTCCTTCGCGTTCTTCGACGCCTATCGCACCTATAATACGTCGGTGAAGGCAACCTACACGATCGCCGACCTCATCTCCCGCCAGGAAGAGATCGACCAGGACGAGATCGACGGCATGCGCAACATGTTGGTCTCCATGATCCGCGGCAACGATGATGTGCAGATCCGCGTGACCCAGATCCTGCGAAGCACGGATGACGATTACCGGGTCGATGGATCCTTTGCCACCGGCTCGCTTGCTGAATTGGCAACACCGAACCTTGTGCCGTTGGAAGATCGCCTGCCTGCCATGGCCGCGGGTGAGCGTGTGATCCTTGTCGAAAGCTATATCGACTATGCTCCGACCTTTGATGTCGGGCTCAATGATCTGACGTTCGACAACTTCATTCTGACGCGCCCGCGGAATTCCACCACCCAGGTGCTGTTCGACGATGGCACGACGGTGCATGGCACGGATCACGACGACGGGGCCACCTGAGACGGCCCGGTCGCAGCCTGCCCGTGCGATGTCGCGGGCGGGGTTTCCCTCGCATCCCACTCCTCCTACGCTCTGCATGACCGGCCTGATCCAGGCCGTTGACGACGTCATGAGGGATGGATGCGATATTCAGGGCTTCAGGTGCTGTGGCAAGGCCTGACCGGCAACAGGGGGTGGGGCCCCGCATGGCGTGATCCGGATCCCAAATCCGAATACGATATCGTCATCATCGGCGGCGGCGGGCATGGTCTGGCGACCGCCTATTACCTGGCGGCCGAGCACGGCCTGACCAACGTCGCCGTCCTCGAAAAGGGGTATCTCGGCGGCGGCAATGTCGGCCGGAACACCACCATCGTGCGCGCCAATTACGGGCTGCCCGGCAATTCCGAATTCTACTCCCATTCCCTCAAGCTGTGGGAAGGGCTGGAGCAGGAATTGAACTACAACGTGATGCATTCCCAGCGCGGTATCATCAACCTGTTCCATTCCGACGGCCAGCGCGATGCCTTTGCCCGGCGCGGCAATGCGATGATAAACCAGGGCGACGATGCGATCTTGCTGGACCGCGCGGGCGTGCGGAAGATGCTGCCCTATCTCGATTACGAACAGACGCGCTTCCCGATCTATGGCGGCCTATATCATCCGCGCGGCGGCTCCGCCCGGCACGACGCCGTGGCCTGGGGCTTCGCGCGCGGCGCGGATCGGCGCGGCGTGGACCTGATCCAGAATTGCGAAGTGACAGGGATCGATATCGAAGGCGGCGCGGTGCGCGGGGTGCAAACGACGCGCGGGGCGATCCGCGCGAAGAAGGTGGGGATCATCGTGGCGGGCCGCTCGTCACAGGTGGCCGCGATGGCCGGAATGCGCCTGCCGATTGAAAGCCACGTCCTGCAGGCCTTCGTGACCGAGGGCTTGAAGCCCGTCATCGACCATGTCGTGACCTATGGCATGGGCCATTTCTACATCAGCCAGTCCGACAAGGGCGGGCTGGTGTTCGGCGGCGATCTGGATTTCTACGCCTCCTACGCCGCGCGGGGCAACCTGCCCATGGCCGAACATGTGGTCGAAGCGGGAATGACCCTGATGCCGATGATCGGAAAGGCCAGGATGCTGCGCAGTTGGGGCGGGATCATGGACATGTCTTCCGACGGCTCCCCGATCATCGACAAAACCCATATCGACGGCCTCTATTTCAACGGCGGCTGGTGTTATGGCGGGTTCAAGGCGGTGCCGGGATCGGGCCATTGCATGGCGCATCTGATGGCCACCGACCGCCCGCACGAGGCCGCCACCAAGCACCGATTGGATCGCTTCACCACGGGCCGCGGCCTGATGGATGAAGAGGCCACCGGCAGCCAGCACAACCTGCACTGAGGGACGCGAGATATGCAAATTCCCTGCCCCCTTTGCGGCCCCCGCGATCTCCGCGAGTTTTCCGTCCGCGGCCATGCCCTCGGCGCCAAACGGCCCGAGGGCGAGACATGGAGCGTCGACTGGGATGACTTCATCCACAACCGCGACAACCCCGCTGGCCGGACGGAGGAGTTGTGGTTTCACGGCGGCGGCTGCTCTGCATGGCTGATCGTCGACCGCGACACGGTCACTCATGAGGTGTTCGGCGCGCGCCTCGCCTCGGAGGGCGGGCAATGAGGCTCGATGGCAAGGGCCTGATCGACCGTGACACGCCCGTCCGGTTCCACTTCGACGGCAAGGCCTACGAAGGCTTCAAGGGTGATACCGTCGCCTCCGCCCTGCTGGCCAATGGCGTCAAGCTGATGGGCCGCTCGTTCAAGTATCACCGCCCCCGCGGTGTGATGACCGCCGGATCCGAAGAACCCAACGCGCTGATCCAGACCGGCACGGGCGACGCGATGTTGCCCAATGTCCGTGCGACGGTGCAGGAGATCTTCACCGGTCTTGAAACGCGCAGCCAGAACCGCGTCGGCCCCCTCGACCGCGATCTGATGAGCGTGAATGACCTGCTCTGGCCCTGGCTCGGCGCAGGCTTCTATTACAAGACGTTCATGTGGCCCCGCGCCTTCTGGGAAAAGGTCTATGAACCGACGATCCGCCGCGCCGCGGGCCTTGGCCGGATGACGAAGGGCGCCTCCCCCGAAGAAAGCGAGCGCGCCTTCGCGTTTTGCGACGTGCTGGTGATCGGCGGTGGCCCGGCGGGCCTGATGGCGGCGCTCACCGCCGCCCGCTCCGGCGCAGATGTGATCGTGCTGGAGGAAAGCGCCGATCTGGGCGGGCGGCTCCTGTCCGACGGCGAAGATGTCGAAGGACTACCCGGCCCAATATGGGTTCAGGAGATTCGCGACGCCTTGGAAGAGACCGGCCGTGTCCGCATCATGACCCGCACCACGGCCACGGGCATCTATGACGGCCTCACCTTCGGCGCTGTGGAGCGGGTCGGCAACCACCTGCCGCGCGCGCAAGATCTTCCACAAGAATGCTTCTGGCGCATCCGGGCGGGTCAGGCCGTGCTGGCCGCTGGCGCATTGGAGCGCCCCATCGCCTTCCCGATGAACGACCGCCCCGGCATCATGCTCGCCTCCGCCATCCGGACCTATGTGAACCGCTACGGCGTCACACCCGGCGAAAACGTGACGCTCTTCACCACCAACGACGACGCCCACAAAACGGCGCTGGAGCTGGTCGATGCCGGGATCAAGGCAACCGTCCTCGACAGCCGCCCGAATGTGTCGCCGCACGGCGATTACCGCGTGATCGACGGCGCGCAGGTGATCGGCACCCAGGGCCGCCGCGCGCTCTCCGAGATCACCTACCGCACCGCCTCCGGCACCCATAAGCTCGAAACAGATTGCCTCGGCATGTCTGGCGGCTGGAACCCGTCGGTGCACCTGACCTGCCACAAGGGCGCGCGGCCTGTCTGGGACGAGGCGATCCACGCCTTCGTCCCGGCAAATAACGCGATCAGGGGCCTGCATGTGGCGGGCGCCTGCACCGGCGCGTTCTCCACCACCGACGCCCTGACGCAAGGCGTGGAGGCCGCCAGCGCGGCCCTCAAAACCCTCGGCAAACGCATCCGCAAACCGGACATCCCCAAAGCCAGCACAGATGCAGGCACCACCTCCGCGCTCTGGAGCGTCGAGGGCAAGGGCCGCGCCTGGCTCGATTTCGCCAATGACGTCACCACCAAGGACGTCAGGCAATCCGCCCGCGAAGGCTTCAAATCCGTCGAACATATGAAGCGCTACACCACGCAGGGCATGGCGCCGGACCAGGGCAAAAGCTCCAATATCGGCGCGCTGGCGGTGCTGGCCGATGCCACCGGCCGCGGTATCCCCGAGACCGGAACCACCACCTACCGCCCGCCCTTCACGCCTCTGGCGCTTGGCACCATGGCGGCGGGCGCGCAGGGCAAGGGCTTTGCGCCCGAACGCTTCACCACCTCCCACAAGGCCGTCACCGCGCGCGGCGCGCCGATGATCGAGGCGGGCCTGTGGTATCGCCCCTCCTATCTGCCCGCGCCGGGCGAATCCCACTGGCGCCAAAGCTGTGATCGCGAGGTCAACATGGTCCGCAACGCCGTGGGCGTGGTCGATGTTTCGACCCTCGGCAAGATCGAGATCATGGGCAAGGATGCCGGGGCCTTCCTCGACTTCTTATATACGAACATGTTCTCCACCCTGAAGCCGGGCCGCGTCCGCTACGGCCTGATGCTCCGCGAAGACGGGCACGTGATGGATGACGGCACCACGGCCTGCCTCGGCGAGGGCCACTACGTGATGACCACGACCACCGCCGCCGCCGGGCAGGTCATGGCGCATATGGAATTCGTCTCGCAGGTCCTGCGCCCCGATTGGGACGTGCGGTTTGTGTCAGTGACAGAGCAATGGGCGCAATTCTCCGTCGCCGGGCCCCGCGCGCGGGACCTCCTGAACGGTATACTCGACACGCCCATCGACAATGACACCTTCCCCTTCATGCAATGCGGCACCGCCCGTATCCATGGCATCGACGGCCGCCTTTTCCGCATCTCCTTCTCCGGCGAACATGCCTATGAGATCGCGGTGCCAAGCACCTATGGCGACGCGCTCTACCGCGATCTGGTCGCCCGGGCCGAGGCGCTTGGCGGCGGCGGCTATGGGATGGAGGCGCTGAATATTCTCAGGATCGAGAAGGGCTTCATCACCCATTCCGAAATCCACGGGCGGGTGACGGCCTTCGATGTCGGGATGCAGGGTATGCTGTCGAAGAAGAAGGATTTCATCGGCAAGGCGGCGGCCACCCGCCCCGGCCTGCTGGAGGAGGATCGCGAGCGGCTGGTGGGCCTGAAACCGGTGGGGTCCGTCAAGGAACTCACCGCCGGGGCGCATCTGTTCGAACCGGACGCCGAGGCCACGCGCGTCAACGATCTGGGCTACATCACCTCCGTTGGCTACTCGCCGACCCTGGGCCATTTCATCGGCCTGGGATTCCTGCGCGACGGGCCAAGCCGCATCGGGCATCACATGAAAATGGTCGACCATCTGCGCAGCGTGACGGCGGAGGTTGAAATCTGCGATCCGGTGTTCTTCGATCCCGAAGGGGGACGCGCCCGTGGCTAATCTGACCAAAAAAACCGCCTTTGACGGGCTGCTGCCGATCACGAAAGGCGATGTGACGCTGAGCGAAATCACCGTCGATACCATCACCTGGGTCGCGCCCTGCAAGGGCAAGGCCGCCGCCGTCTCCAAGGCGTTGGACAAGCAGATCGGCGCCGCCTTACCCGGGCCGAACCGCATGACGGGCAGCGATGACGCGCGGGCGGTCTGGACCGGGCCGGACCAGGCCTTCGTCCTCGGCAAGCCGCTCAAACCCATCACCGGGGCCGCGATGGCGGATCAGACCAGCGCCTGGGCCGCCTGCGCCCTCGAAGGGGATCACGCGGCGGAGGTCCTGGCGCGCCTGGTGCCGATCGACCTGCGCGACGACACCTTCGCCGTCGGCCATGCCGCGCGGACGGTTCTCGGACACATGAACTGCGTCCTGATGCGCACGGGCGTGGCGCGCTATGAGATCATGGTGTTCCGGTCCATGGCATCCACCTGCGCCCACGAGATCGCGCGCGCGATGCGGATGGTGGTGGCGCGGGCGGACGCCTGAGCACCGACCTCCAGGCAGAGCGCCAAAGCAGGTGAACGGCGGCGCAGCCGCCCCGCTATCGACGGGCCGTCCGGCGGCCTGTCGTTTGGGTGCGCTTGATGCATCCTTCGTTGGGTGGAGGGGCTTGGCTGGGATAAAGTGCTCCGAACCGGCGTTGGATCGACAGTCCCCGGCCCGTCGATAGCGGGGCTCCCACGACACACACCCAATTCTCCAACCCGTCCAACCGGTTAACCAAACGCCCGTTTCGCCATCTGGACACTCCCCCTGCGCGGCCCGATATTGGGCCTATGAGCCTGCCCCCCGGATTCCTTGATGAGCTTCGAAACCGCACCTCGCTGGCGCAGGTCGTCGGGCGCAAGGTCATCTGGGACAATCGTAAATCCAACCAGGCCAAGGGCGACATGTGGGCGCCCTGCCCGTTCCACCAGGAAAAGACCGCCAGCTTCCATGTGGAGGACCGCAAGGGCTTCTATTATTGCTTCGGCTGCCACGCCAAAGGCGACATGTTCAAATTCGTTCAGGAAACGGAAAATGTCGGCTTCATGGAGGCGGTGCAACTGCTCGCCAACGAGGCCGGGATGCCGATGCCCGAGCGTGACCCCAGGGCACAGGAGAAGGCCGACCGGAATACGGAACTGGCCAAGGTCACCGACGCGGCCGTGTCCCATTTCCGCCTGCAGCTCAAGACACAGGCCGCCGCAGAGGCCCGCGCCTATCTGGAGCGGCGCGGTCTGGATCAGGCGGTGCTGGACCGGTTCGAGATCGGCTTCGCCCCCAATGCCCGCGACGCCACCTTTCAGGCCCTGACGGGCAAGGGCCTCAACGCCGAGCATCTGGTCGAGGCGAATATCGCCGCCCAACCCGACGATGGTGGCGCGCCCTATGATGCGTTCCGCGACCGGATCATCTTCCCGATCCGTGATCCCCGCGGGCGCTGCGTCGGGTTCGGTGGCCGGGCCATGGACCCGAACGCGCGCGCCAAATACCTGAACAGCCGCGAAACCCCGCTCTTTGACAAGGGCCGCGCGCTCTACAATCACGGCCCCGCGCGCGAGGCGGCGGGCAAAGGCCAGCCGTTGATCGTGGCCGAAGGCTATATGGATGTCATCGCGCTGGTGAAAGCCGGGTTCGAGGCCGCCGTCGCCCCCCTCGGAACCGCGATCACCGAGGATCAGCTGCGGCTGCTC
The DNA here is from genome assembly GCA_947491935.1 of uncultured Roseicyclus sp. Taxonomy (GTDB): domain Bacteria; phylum Pseudomonadota; class Alphaproteobacteria; order Rhodobacterales; family Rhodobacteraceae; genus Gymnodinialimonas. Next base: position 317,891 of record CANLLF010000002.1, on the reverse strand, counting down.
TGGCGCATTTCCGATGAACCCATCGTCGCGCTTGATGGCGACAAGGCCGGCCTGCGCGCCGCGATGCGGCTGATCGATCTGGCCCTGCCGATGCTGGACGGCGGCAAGAGCCTGCGCTTCGTCATCTTGCCCGAGGGGCAGGACCCCGACGATCTGCTACGCGCGCAGGGGCCCGGCGCGATGCAGGCGCTTCTGGACAAGGCCGAACCGATGGTCACGCTGCTGTGGCGCCGCGAGACCGAGGGGCAGATCTTCGACAGCCCCGAGCGCCGGTCGGCCTTGGACCTGAGGCTGCGCGAGGCGCTCAAGCGGATCGCCGATCAGGGCCTCCGCCGCCATTACGGTGACGCCATCGCAGAGCTGCGCCGCGCCCTGTTCCGCCCGCAATGGAACCCCAGGCCATGGCGGCCCGGCGGGAAATCCGGGGGCCGGACCCGCGGGTTTGCCGAGGCCCAGTCCCCGCTCGCCAGCACGCGGGCCAAGGCCGTCTCGCTCAACGGCGATGTCCTGAAAACCGGGCTCATCCTCGCCACGCTGCTCCGCTTCCCCGACCTGATCGACGCCTTCGAGGATCAGCTTGAGCGCCTTGCCCCCCGCGATCCCGATCATGCGGCGCTGATCGCGCACCTCCTGCGCACCCAGATCCGCAACGCCGCCGCCCTGACCGAAGAAATTTCCGCATCTTCCCTGCGCCCCGCCCTTGAAAGCCTTCTGGGCCTTTCCCACTTGGCGATTACACCGTTCCTTATTGGCGATGGCGACGCCGTCCGCGCGGCCGATTGTCTGGCCGAGGAGTTCACCAAGCTGAATGCCGCCCGCGCCATCGAGGATGAGATGGTTGAGGCCACCCAGGACTTGGGGGCCGTCACCGACGCCGAGGACCACACACTTGCCTTCCGCCTGAACGAAGCCGTGCGCGGCAAACATGCGGCCCTTCATCCGAAGGGGGATGATAACGAAGAACAATTCGGAGAGACGGCCGAAGCGCGTTCGGCCTTCCACCAGTTGCTCTCGACCGCGGGTCAGGGCAAGAAAACAAGCAAATAGACCTGTCCGAATCACTGATTCGCGCTAGGATCGATTGCAGACGCAAGGGTTCGACTCACCCGAATCGACTCAAGCCCAAAGGATATACCGAATGGCCAAAGATACGGACGATCGAAAGCAGGACGGAGAAGAGCAGGAACTTGGCCTCGATATGAGCCAAACCGCCGTCAAGAAAATGATCGCCGATGCGCGGGTCAAAGGGTACATCACCTATGATCAGCTCAACACGGTTCTGCCGCCCGAGCAGGTCAGCTCCGAACAGATCGAAGACGTCATGTCGATGCTCTCCGAGATGGGCATCAACGTGATCGAGGACGAGGAAGCCGAAGAGAGCGACGACAAGCAGGCCGGCACGGATGTTGTCGAAACCTCCGGCTCCCGCGAAGTGGCCGTCGCCGCCACCGAGACGGAAAAACTCGACCGCACCGATGACCCGGTGCGCATGTATCTGCGCGAAATGGGCAGCGTGGAGCTGCTTTCCCGCGAGGGTGAGATCGCGATTGCCAAGCGCATCGAGGCCGGGCGCAACACGATGATTTCCGGCCTGTGCGAAAGCCCGCTGACCTTCCAGGCCATCACGATCTGGCGCGACGAACTTCTCGACGAAGACATCTTGCTGCGCGACGTGATCGACCTCGATACCACCTTCGGGCGCCAGATGGGCGAAGACAGCGACACGCCGGTGGTTCAGCCGGGCGTCACCCCCGCCGCCGCTCCCGCCGCAGGCGCCGAGGCCAAGAAGGACGAGCCCGAGCAGGAGCTGGATGCCGACGGCAACCCCATCGCCAAGGATGACGATGAGGACGAGGATGAAGCCGCCAACATGTCGCTTGCCGCGATGGAGGCCGCACTGAAGCCGCAGGTTCTGGCCACGCTCGACCGGATCGCCGCCGATTACGTGCAATTGTCCGAAATGCAGGACAGCCGGATTTCGGCCACCCTGAACGAAGATGGCAGCTTTTCCGCCAAAGAAGAGAAAACCTACCAAAAACTCCGTTCCGAAATCGTCGAACTGGTCAATGAGCTGCATCTGCACAACAACCGGATCGAGGCGCTGGTCGATCAGCTTTACGGCATCAACCGCCGGATCATGTCCATCGACTCGTCCATGGTGAAGCTGGCCGACCAGGCCCGCATCAATCGCCGCGAATTCATCGAGGAATATCGCGGTCAGGAGCTTGATCCCACCTGGATGGAGCGGATGACCCAGAAGTCCGGGCGCGGCTGGACCGCGCTCATGGAGCGTTCAAGCGGCAAGATCGAGGAGTTGCGCGGCGACATGGCCCAGGTCGGCCAATATGTCGGCCTCGACATCCCCGAATTCCGCCGCATCGTGAACCAGGTCCAGAAGGGTGAGAAGGAAGCCCGTCAGGCCAAGAAGGAAATGGTCGAGGCCAACCTGCGTCTCGTGATTTCCATCGCCAAGAAATACACCAATCGCGGGTTGCAATTCCTTGATCTCATTCAGGAAGGCAATATCGGCCTGATGAAGGCCGTCGACAAATTCGAATACCGCCGCGGCTACAAATTCTCCACCTACGCCACGTGGTGGATCCGGCAGGCGATCACGCGGTCCATCGCCGACCAGGCCCGCACGATCCGCATCCCGGTCCATATGATCGAGACGATCAACAAGCTGGTCCGCACCGGTCGCCAGATGCTGCATGAGATTGGCCGCGAACCGACGCCCGAGGAACTGGCCGAGAAGCTGCAAATGCCGCTCGAAAAGGTCCGCAAGGTGATGAAGATCGCCAAGGAGCCGATTTCGCTGGAAACGCCGATTGGTGATGAGGAAGACAGCCAGCTCGGCGATTTCATCGAGGACAAGAACGCCGTTCTGCCGCTGGACAGCGCCATTCAGGAGAATCTGAAAGAAACGACGACCCGGGTTCTGGCCTCCCTCACGCCGCGTGAAGAACGGGTGCTGCGCATGCGCTTCGGCATCGGCATGAACACCGACCACACGCTGGAAGAAGTCGGCCAGCAGTTCAGCGTGACGCGGGAGCGGATCCGCCAGATCGAGGCCAAGGCGCTGCGCAAGCTGAAGCATCCGAGCCGGTCACGGAAGTTGCGGAGTTTCTTGGATCAGTGACGTCGGGCCTCGGTCGATACGCATACAATGAGTTGACGGGGCGGATCGTCGACGCGTCGGCCCGCACCGCATTCGACGCACTTATCTCTGGGATGCAGAATCTTGGCGCGTTCGAGTTGCGCCCGAACGTGAACGGCCAAAAAAAGGCCATCCACTTCTCGTCCGGGCGCGCCAGCTACTTCGCTGTCATCGCGAACAATTCTTGGCTTCTGTGGTACTTCCGATATCCAGGCTTTCGCCTTGGCATGTTCAAACTGCCGGACCTCAGGAAGCAATTTCCCGAGTTAATCGTCCCGAAGCGAAAAGACCCAACGAAGACTGAAGCAACCCTGCGTATCTGGAATGTTCAACAAGCCAACCAGGTCTTGAGCTACGTGGCTAAGCATCCTGCCATTTGATGACCGTCGTCGTATCGTTGAGGCATTGGCGCCCCGGAACAAGGCCGCCCGGGGGGGGCCTGCCAGTCGCGGGACGGGCTAGCGCCTCGGAACATGCGCGCACAGTTCAAATTTTGCAATAACTTGGCTGCCATCGTGCATCGCTCGTATTGTGCTGCGCCACTCCACGGAAAGGCGCGCACCGGGCTCGGGGCAATATTCCGAGGCCGGTTAGCAGCGGGCAAAGCCCGCCCCGCCATCCATTGCCCGGCAAGCGACTTGGCCCCGCAAAGTCTGCTGAAAGGGGTCGGGCCTCCCCACGGCCCGGCGATTTGGCTGCCGCTTGGTGCTCCGCCCCTTAGGTCAGCCCGACTTGGCCGCCATAAAGTGCCAAACAACACCCGTCGGGATCGCCAGTCCGAGGCCCGACGCTGGCGCGGCTTCCGGTCGGACAACAATGCTCAGTACTGAGCAATGCGGTACGAGAATTCGTAGCCGCCCTCCTCGGTCTTGCTCCGCCTGAGCACTTCGAGAACAATGCCAGACCCGAGCGGTATGCCGGAGTCCTCGACGAAGTCGTTGATGCCCCAGGGGCGGCATCCGCCCACGCGCCAGACCTTGGTCACCTCGCAGAAAGCCACACCTCCAAATGCAAAGCCATTCATCATCTTCCCTTTCAAAATAGTACTTGGTGGAGACAACATGGAATGCCGTTATGGCGGTGTGCGGCGAAACTGTATCAAGCGACTTGCAGGACGGGACTTCGCCCACCCTCCCCGTAGGGTGGGTGAAACCCTCCACCCCAACGACAATCACATGCTCACCATCGACGACACCATCCTCACCGACCGCAGCTCGAAATAGGCCGTCTCCGGCGGACCCGCGACAAACAAGGCCGAGACCCTCCTCAAATCCCTCAAACGCCACAAGAAATTCGCGCGTGCCACCCACAACACATGGGCACTCCCTCCCCCCGACGGCCCGCTGAAGAACGATAACGGCGAGGCCGGCGCAGGCATGGTGATTGTCCGCATGCTCAAACGCGCGGACCTGCAAAACCACCTCATTATCGTCACCCGCTGGTTCGGCGGCATCCATCTGGGCGGCGACCGCTTCCGCCGGGTGCAGGATTGCGTGGCCAACGACCTGGACCATCTCGATGGCACGCCGTGAGCAGCCATAAACGTGGTTAATCAACGGTAAACGAAAAACCGTTTTTTCAATTATTTCAGAAGCTTGGCCTACTTGTGCAAGCGTGCACAAACGCCCCGCCTTCCCCTCCCCACCCCATCGCGCTACCTTCTGCCCCGACCCAAAAACGACCCGGAGCAGCCCCATGTCCATTCTCTCGAAACTCTTCGGAGGCGGATCGAAGCCGGAGCCCCAGGCCGAAGAGCATGACGGGTTCCGTATTTTCGCCGAGCCCCAATCGGACAGCGGTGGCTTTCGGGTCGCCGCCCGGATCGAGAAAGAGATCAACGGGGAGATGAAAACCCACCAGATGATCCGCGCCGATGTCTGCCAGTCGGCGGAGGAGGCGAAGACAACCTCAATCCTGAAGGCCAAGTTGCTGATCGATCAGCAGGGTGAAACGATCTTCCGATAACCCACCAGCGGCACCCCGCCACATCCGTTTGCGCCCATCCGCGCGTATGGTGCGGCCATGATACCGGTCTCAACCCTTCCCGCGGCGCTCCAGGCCCGCATCGGCGCGCGCGATCTGATTGTCTTCGACGGCGAATGCGTGCTGTGCTCCGGCTTCTTCCGGCTCATCACTCGCATCGACACGACCCAGCGCTTCGCCTTTGCCCACGCCCAATCAGAGCTTGGCGCGGCGCTCTATCGGGCACTTGGCATGGATGAGACGGAGTTCGAGACCAACCTGATCATCGTGGACGGCACGATCTACACCAAGCTCGACAGCTTCGCCGCCGCCATGCGCGCGGTCGGCTGGCCGTACCGGGCGTTGGCCGTCGTGCGGTATATACCCGAGCCGCTGAAAGGATTCGTCTACAACCGCATCGCCAGAAACCGCTACAGGCTGTTCGGGCGGTACGACACCTGCATGATGCCCGATCCCGCCGTGATGGCCCGGTTCATTGACCGCGACACGGGGGCGGCCTGATGCTGTATCCGCGCGCCATGGGCGCTGCATTCGATGATCTGCCCGAGGCGCTGCAGGCCTTCCACAGCGTGGCCGACAGCACGCTTTATCGCGGCCATGTCACGGTAACCCATGGCAGCGCGTTGGGGCGGAGGATCGCCAAGGCCGGTGGGATGCCGACGACCTCCGGCCGGATGCCCTTCACCTTCCGCGCGACGCGGGACGGAGAGGAAGAGATCTGGGAGCGCAACTTCGACGGCCACATTACACGCTCCACCCAAAGATTGCTCCGGCCCGGCGTGATCGCAGAGCGTGTCGGGACAAGCGAATTCCTGATGCAGCCGCAGATGCGCGGATCCGACCTCTACATTCCGATCATAAGCCTGCGCGGCTTTGGCCTGCCGCTGCCGAGTGGTGTCTTGGCCAGTTGCGAGGGGGTGGAAACCGTGACCGAGGACGGTGACATCACGTTTGACGTCCACGCGCGTGTCCGCGCCATTGGGCTGATCATCCGGTATCAGGGCGTCCTGTCCGGCCCGGAATAACGGCGACCACGCGGCGTTGTCAGAGCAGCCCTGCAGAGCGGAAACTCAACTCATCGGCCTTCCCGATAATGACGTGATCGTGGACCGTGATATCCAGCACGCCACAAACCTCGGCAATCTTGTCGGTCATCTCGATGTCGGATTGGCTCGGCGTCGGATCGCCCGACGGGTGATTATGCACCAGAATAATCGCCGTTGCTGACAATTCCAACGCGCGCTTCACCACTTCACGCGGATAGACCGGAACGTGGTCGACCGTCCCCCGCGCCTGCTCTTCATCGGCGATCAGCACATTCTTGCGATCCAGGAACAGAACCCGGAACTGCTCGGTTTCGCGATGGGCCATGGCGGTGCGGCAATAGGAAATCAGCGCGTCCCAGCTCGACACCACCTCCCGGTGTAGGATGCTGGCCTGCGCCATACGGTGGGCAAAGGCCTCCACGATGCGCAGTTGGAGATAGACCTTGCGGTTAGCGCCTTCGATCTGCAGCACCCGGTGCTCGGACGCGGCGACAACGCCGTTGAGATCGCCGAAGGCCGACAACAACCGCTTCGCCAGCGGCTTCACGTCGATCTTCGGAATAGCGTTGAACAACATCAGCTCAAGCACCTCGTAATCCGGCATCGGCTGGTGCCCGCCCGACAGGAACCGCGTGCGTAACCGCTCGCGGTGACCCCAATAATGTGGCCGTTTCTCACCATCCTTGCCGGTGATCAGCCCGCCGCCCGCCGCCATGTCCTTGGACAGGCGGTCGGTCTTGCGAAAGCTGCGGGTGAAGGCGGGCTTGGTGGAGGCGCCCGGCGGCGGCAGCCGCGCGTCCAGATCCTCAAGCCCTCGCATCGCGTCTTCGGAAAATCCGCGTGCCGACATCGGGGTGCTATCGTTGGTGGCCATGGCAAATATGTTCTCTTGCAGGCCGCAAAAAATCGGCCCGATATCCATCCTGCCGTGGCTATGGTTAACGCGAGGTTAACCGAAGTTAATGATTGCGGGCGGTATGGCCGACCGGTCGTACGGGCCTAGCCGCCCATCTGCTCGAGGATCTGCCGGGCCGCCGCCGTCGGCGTTACCTCACCGGCCGCCACCGATTGCGCCAGATCGGTCATCGCCGAGCGCAGGGTCTGATCCTCGCGCAGACGCGCCAACAGGCCTTCGCGCACCTCGAACTCGAACCAATGCGCCGCTTGTTCGGCGCGCGTGCGATCCCAAAACCCGTGGTCACGCCGCCATTCGGCCAGGGCCTGCATCTCGTCCCAGGCGGTCTGCAACCCCGCCCCCTCCACCGCGGAAACGGCCAGGGCCTTGGGGAAGTCGTCGGGGTCCTGCGGGCGTTTGCGCAACAGGCGCAGTGCACCGGCATAGTCCGAGACGGTGCGGATCGCCGTGGATTTCAACTCACCATCGGCCTTGTTGATCAGGATCATGTCGGCCATTTCCATGATCCCGCGTTTGACACCCTGTAATTCGTCGCCACCGGCCGGGGCCAGAAGCAGCACGAAGAGATCGCACATCTGAGCCACCATCGTTTCGGATTGGCCGACACCGACGGTTTCGATCAGGACCACGTCGAACCCCGCCGCTTCGCAAAGGCTGATCGCCTCACGGGTGCGCCGGGCCACACCGCCCAAGGCGGCGGCGGAGGGCGAGGGGCGGATAAAGGCGTTCTTCTCGCGGCTCAACCGCTCCATCCGGGTCTTGTCGCCCAGGATGGACCCGCCGGAGCGGGTGGAGGATGGATCTACGGCGAGCACGGCCACCTTCAGGCCCGCGCCGGTCAGCTTCATCCCGAAGGCCTCGATGAAAGTGGATTTGCCCACGCCCGGCGTGCCCGACAGGCCGATGCGCAGGGCCTGCCGCCCCAGGCCCCGCAGGTGATCCAGCAAGGCGGCGGCCTGCGCGCGGTGATCGGCGCGGGTGCTTTCCACCAACGTCACGGCGCGGGCCAGGGCGCGCCGGTCCCCCGCCGCAATCCGATCTGCCAAATCGTCGTCCATGTGCCCTCCGCCGCTGTCAGCGCCACTTGACCCGGCCAAGGCGCGGCTGTCCAGCCGTTGACGCCCGCAAGACAGCCGCCTATCGCGATTGGCCATGGACTTGCCGATTGATGCCATCCTTCCGGAGCTTCTAGACGCCCTGCGCGCCGAGGGCCGCGCCGTGCTCCAGGCGCCGCCGGGCGCGGGCAAAACCACCCGTGTGCCGCTGGCCCTATTGCGGGAGGTGCGGGGGCGGATCGTGATGCTTGAACCGCGCCGCCTGGCCGCCCGCGCGGCGGCGGACCGTATGGCGAAAACATTGGGCGAGGAGGTGGGCGGCACGGTCGGCTATCGCATTCGTGGCGACAGCGCAGTGGGCAAAGGCACGCGCATCGAGGTTGTGACGGAAGGTATCCTGACGCGGATGTTGCAGGATAATCCGGAATTGCCGGGCATTGGCGCGGTCATTTTCGACGAATTCCATGAACGCTCGCTCAATGCCGATCTGGGCCTTGCCCTGACATGGGAGGTGCGCGGCGCGCTGCGCCCGGATCTATGGCTGGTGGTGATGTCGGCAACGTTGGATGCGGGGCCGGTTGCCACCCTGCTGGATCATGCGCCGTTGATCTCCTCGGACGGGCGCGCGTTTCCGGTGGAGACACGGTGGCTTGAAAGCCCCTTGCCCGCAGGCGTCTGGCTGGAACATGCCACAGCAGACACAATTCTTCGTGCCCTGGAGGACGTTGAGGGCGGGTGCCTTGTCTTCCTGCCGGGTGAGGGGGAGATCCGCCGGACGGCGGCTGCCCTCAACGGTCGGCTTCCCGAGGATGTGCATGTGCGGCCCCTTTTCGGGGCCATGAAGCTGGCCGACCAGCGCGCCGCGATCCGCCCCGAAGCGCAGGGCCGCAAGCTGGTCCTTGCCACGGCCATCGCGGAAACGTCGCTCACCATCGAAGACATTCGCATCGTGGTGGATGCCGGGCGCGCCAGACGGGCGCGGTTTGATCCCGGTTCGGGGATGACGCGGCTGGTGACGGAACCGGTGAGCCGAGCAGAGGCCGATCAACGGCGGGGCCGCGCGGGGCGGGTTGCGGAAGGCACGTGTTACAGGATGTGGACAAAAGGGGCGGAAGGAGCGCTGCCCGCCTTTCCCCCGGCCGAGATTGAAGCGGCGGATCTGTCGAACCTTGCGCTGGAGCTGGCGGTGTGGGGCGCGGATGCGGGGCTGGCCTTTCTGACGCCGCCGCCCGACGGCGCCATGGCGGAGGCGCGGGCGCTTTTGACGGGTTTGGGCGCATTGGATGGGCAGGGCCGCATCACTGAGCATGGGCGGCGCCTGGCGCGTCTGCCGCTGCATCCACGCCTCGGGCATATGCTGACCCTGGGCGGGCCGGGCAGCGCGAGACTGGCCGCGTTGATGTCGGAACGCGACCGGCTCCGGGGGCAAGGGGTGGACATCATGCGCCGTCTGCGGGCGTTGGATCGACCGCAGGAATTCGGGGCGGATCCCGGCACAATTGCGCGCATCCGGACCGAGGCCAAACGCCTGACCCGATTCGAAAAAGGGCCCCGTCGAAGTACCGGTGCGCAGGCCGCCTTGGCCTATCCCGACCGGATCGGGTTGCGCCGCCCGGGAGAGCAGCCCCGCTATGTCCTGTCCGGTGGCAAGGGGGCGGTTTTGCCGGACGGCGACACATTGCAGGGATCGCGCCTTATCATCGCGACCGATCTGGACGGCAACCCACGCGAGGCGCGCATTCGCTTGGCCGTGGAGGTGTCGGAGGCTGAGATCCGCGAGGTTTTTGCCGATCAGATCACGTGGCAGAATGTGTGTCGCTGGTCGAAGCGCCACAAACGGGTCGAAGCGCGGCAGCAGGAGCGGCTTGGTGCGCTGGTCCTGGATGACCGGATCTGGCGGGACGCGCCAGCGGAGGCGATGGCCGACGCGCTTCTGGACGGCATTCGCGATCTGGGGCTTGGGGCGCTTGGCTGGTCGAAACGGGCCCGCCTTCTGCGCGCGCGGGTTGGATTTTCCGGCGTTGCCGATATGTCGGACGATGCCCTTCTGAACGCCCTGCCGGACTGGGCTGCGCCGTATCTGGACGGCCTGAAAACGGCGGAGGACCTTGCCCGCTTCGATCCGGCCCAGGCGCTGGAAGCATGGCTCGGCTGGGACGCGCTGCAAAAGGTCAACGCATTGGCGCCCGAGGCGTGGACCACGCCGCTGGGGCGCAGGACACCAATTGATTATGCGGGGGATACGCCCGAAGTGTCCCTGCGCCTGCAGGAGGTCTTTGGGACCACCTCGCACCCCCGCGTGGGGCCGGACAACCTACCGCTTCGAATGGTGCTTCTGTCCCCTGCACAACGGCCCGTGCAAGTCACCACCGATCTGCCGGGGTTCTGGGACGGGTCCTACGCCGATGTCCGCAAGGATATGCGCGCTAAATACCCCAGGCATCCTTGGCCGGAGAACCCGCGTGAGGCGGATCCCACGCTGCGCGCCAAACCGCGCGGGCGCTAGCCGGGCACAGCCGTATCGGGATCCACATCTTCCGTGGCGTCCCCCAGATCCAAGCCCTTGGCACTGGCCCAATCCTTGGCGCTTGGATGGACGCGTTCCGATGGATCGCGCCCGACGATCCGACGCCTGCGCATCCATAGGAGTTTCCCAAACCCGCCAAACGTGCCCACCGATGGCGCGTTGGCATCCGTCGGAAATCGCGTCTTCCACCCGTCGGGGAGGGGCAGGCCAGCGGCTCCTGCTTCGGCCAACATCCAGTTCAACGCGATGTTCGACCGCGGGCGCGCCGTGGCGCGCCCATTCAACTGGCCGCCGATATCGCCATGACTGCCGCGAAACCACATCTGAACCACGCTTTGGCCCGACATCTCCCGATCCGTGTCCCACAAGATCGGATCATAAGCCACGCGGGTTTCATCCAGCGCCAGCGCGTGGCGCGCGACCTCAACATGGGGCCCCAACGTATGGTTGTGGTAGGGGTGCGGCAGGGGCAACATCCGCCAGACAAGGGGCCAGCGAATGCCAAGGGCGCGGACCGTGTCGAACACACCCAGAAACGTGATCGGGATCGACGGGCCGCAATATTGGGCGCGCATGGCTTCGGCGGCCACGCTGTTGGGTGCGGCGCGATAAAGCTCATAAAGCGCCTCAACCCGTTCCTGGCTGAGCGCCTCGCGCTTCATCAGGCCCATACGGTCGATCAACCCCCCAAGGGAACGCACCGCATAGGCCCCCCGCGAATAGCCCAGAAGGATCACCTTGTCGCCGGGACGATAGGCGTGGGACAGCCAGACATAGGCGCGGCGGATCTGCCGGTTGATGCCGATACCTGCCATCACTTCATGGGCGCGTGACAGACCCCGCCACTGGATGCCCGGCTCGTAATAAAGGCGCAGACCGGAGCTACGGTCGGCCTCCATCAACAGCCGATAGGTCAGCCCGATATTCGTCTCACAACCCGGGGTCAGGGAGGACATTGTCCCATCCAGAAGGATCACATGGGTGCAGCTCTTTTGCAGCTCAGGCGATGGCGGCTCAGCGTTACGGAAGCCCAGAAGCCGGGCCCATATGCCCTTATTCCGCTGCAATCGCCCTCGCTTCCTCCAACATCGCCCAAACCCGCGACGGGGTGAACGGCATGTCCACCTGTCTGATCCCGAGGGGCCAGAGCGCATCCTGCACGGCATTGGCCACGGCCCCAAGCGCACCGACGGTTCCCGCCTCCCCGCAGCCCTTCATGCCAAGCGGGTTGGCCGTTGACGGCACCTCTTCAGTATAGAAGGCCACGAACGGCATGTCATCGGCGCGCGGCATCCCGTAATCCATGAAGGTGGCCGTCAGAAGCTGACCATCGGCATCGAACATCGTGTGCTCGGTGATCGCCTGCCCGATGCCTTGCGCCACACCGCCGTGAACCTGCCCTTCGGCTAACATCGGGTTCATCAGGATCCCGAAATCATCAACCACCGTGTAGCGATCCACGCGCGTCACGCCGGTGTCGCGGTCAATCTCCACCTCGGCGATGTGGCATCCATTGGGGTAAGAGCGACCCGGAAGCGTTGTGGTCTCGGATGCCCGCGCCAGCTCCGCCTGCCCCGCCGCTTTGGCACGGCCTGCCGCCTCCAGAAGCGTGATCACGACGTTCGAGCCGGGGGCGCGGAACACGCCCTCCTCGGCGTCGAATGTCATATCGGTGGCGTCCATATCGCGTTCCAGAAATGCGGTTAGCTGCGAGATTAACACATCCGCCGTGGCGCGCATCGCGGTTCCCTGAACTGTGACCGAGCGTGATCCGCCCGTGCCGCCGCCATTGGCGATACGGTCGCTGTCGCCCTGAACCACGGTGATCTTGTCGAAGGGCAGTCCCGTCTGATCGTGGAGGATCTGGCGGTACACCGTCTCATGGCCCTGCCCGTTGGATTGGGTCCCGACATAGAGGGTGGCGCCGGTTTCCGTCAGCTCAACCGTTGCCGTTTCCTCGGGCGATCCAAGGATACTCTCGATGTAATAGGCGATACCAAGGCCGCGCAGTTTGCCCTCCGCCTCCGCGCTGGCGCGACGGGCGGGGAACCCTGCAAGGTCGGCCTCCGCCTCCGCTCGGGTGAGCACCCGGTCAAACTCGCCCACGTCATAAAGCTCACCGGTGGCCGACCTGTAGGGGAAGGCACCGGGCGTGATGAAGTTCTTGCGCCGCAGCTCCACCGGATCGACGCCAAGCTCCCGCGCCGCGAAATCCATGACGCGTTCCAGCGCATAGATCGCCTCGGGCCGCCCGGCGCCGCGATAGGCATCGACCTGGGTCGTATTGGTGAAGATGCCGCGATTGCGGAAGGAGGTGGTCTGGATGTCGTAGGGGCCGGTCAGGACCTTGGAGAAAAGGCTCGATTGGATGCCTTGCCCGAACTCGGAATTGTAGGCCCCCATATTTGACAGGCTGTCGACCTTATAGGCGATGATCTTGTGATCGGCGTCGAAACCAAGGGTACAGGTCACGTTCAGGTCGCGCCCGGAATTATCGGACAACATGGATTCTGTGCGTTCGCCGATCCAGCGCACCGACCGACCCGTCTGTTTCGTAGCGAGCGCCACCAAAAGGTATTCCGGATAGCCCATCGCCTTCATGCCGAAGCCGCCGCCAACATCGGGCGTTGTCACACGCACGCGTTCCGCGTCGATGCCAAGGAATTTGGCAACATCCTTCTTTGTGCCCCAGACACCCTGCCCGTTGACGGAGACATGGATGCGATCCCCCTCCATCTCGGCATAGCATCCACGCGGCTCCATGGAGTTGACGATGACGCGGTTGTCGTAGGTGGTGAGCGTGACGGTATGGGTAGCCTTGGCCAGCGCCGCATCGGTTTCCGCGTCGTCCCCCACCCCGAAATCGTAGACAACATTATCGGGCGCGTCCTCGTGGATCACCGGGCCGCCCGGTTGCAGATCCAGCTTCACCGGAAGGTCGTCGACATCCAGCACGATCAATTCAGCTGCGTCCTTGGCCTGCACCAGCGTCTCGGCCACGACAAAGGCCACCGCGTCGCCCACGAACCGCACGCGCCCGTCCGCAAGGATCGGGCGTGGGGCGCGGTTGCCGTTGGAGCCATCACGATTCTTGACCGTCGAAAACCGCATCGCGTTTTTCAGGCCCGCGTCTTTCAGATCCGCAGCCGTATAGACGGCGTGTACGCCCGGCGCATCATGGGCCTCGCTGACATCCAGATCAGTAATGACGCCATGGGCCATCGGAGCGCGCAGGACATAGCCGTGGAGCGCATCGGCCGGGGCCAGATCGTCCACATAAGCGCCCCGGCCCGTCAGAAAGCGGGTATCTTCAAAGCGGGCCACGGACTGGCTGGAACCGAATTTCGACATCTCGCGCACCTTTCGCATGGGCTATCGGGATAGGGGCGACACTAGGCGTGCGGGCGGCAGTGTCCAGTGGCCGCGAGCTCTACCGGAACACCACGCCCTTTTGCCGGGTGATTTGGCCGATCAGGACCGCGCCCGGACAATCGGTCAGCGCCTCGTGCAGCCGGGATTGCGGCACGATTGCCAAAAGGCCACCGGCCGTTTGTGGATCGAACATCAGATCGCCGCGCGGAGTGTCCGGTACATCGACCGCTTGCGCCGCGCGGTTCTGCGCCCAGAGGGAAGATTTGATGCCAGCAGCGGCCAGGTTGTCCGCGCCGCGCAGCACTGGGACCGCCTCCAGGGTGACCTCGGCCCCGACGCCCGAGGCCGAGCATATGTTGCCGAGATGACCGGCCAGCCCAAACCCGGTGAGGTCCGTCATCGCATGGGCCAGCGGGGCCAGCGCCCGGGTGGCGTCGCCGGACGGAGTTGTCATCGACGTCCAGCAGGCCAGCACATCCTCACCGTCGGCCACAGCCTGCATTTCGGCGGCCAGGATCACGCCGGTCCCGATCGGCTTGGTGACGATGATCGCGTCCCCCGCATTGGCACCTGCCAGGGTGATCAGCGCGCGATCCAGGAGGCCCGTGACGGTGAAACCGATCGTCAATTCGGCCCCGGCCGTCGAATGTCCGCCCACCACCGCAACGCCTTCGGCTGCAAAGATCTCACCGGCGGCCTCCATCACCTCGTCCAACTGCGCCCGCTGCAATCGCGCGGCGGCGTGCGGCAGGATCACCTGTGCCAGCGCCGCCTGTGGCTCCGCGCCCATGGCCCAGATATCCCCCAATGCGTGCACCGCGGCGACCCGGGCCACGAGGGCCGGATCAAGCGCAAAACCGCGCAAATGGTCCGTGCTGATCACTTGCCGCGTCTTACCCATCTTGAGGACTGCCGCATCATCACCCGGCACAGCCTCCACATCCTTGCGGGTGGCCCCCGGTGCGGTATCGATGACGCCGCCCAACGCGCCCGAAGACAGCTTTGCGCCGCAGCCGCCACAGGGGGCCGGGCCCGCCATCTCAGCCGCAACACCCTTGGCGGCGCCTGCGGGCACCGCCGGGGCGGGCATCGCGGGCAATGTGCGGAACCGGTCCATGAATTTCTGATCGATGCGGTCCTTCAGCCACCACAGGCGCGGGCCGGACAGGGCCAGCCCCGCCTTCTCGGCCACGGCTACCTGATCGCCGAGCGAAATCAGCTTCAGGAAATCCTTCTGCGGGCGAAACGCCTTGCGCTGCAGGCCCACCAGATCGGCCCGCAAGTTGTGCGCCAGAACCGGGGCCGCGCGCACCGCGTAGACCCCGGCCTTTGGGCGCGGATCATGGGCGATATGGGCGCAATCGCCCGCCGCGAACACCGTCTTGTCGGCAGTGGAGCGGAGGTATTCATCAACCTCCAGATACCCATCACGGCACGGCAGCCCGGTTTCAGCCACCCAGAGCTGCGGCGTCGCACCGGCGGTGCCGATGGTCAGATCCGAGGGCACCCGCCGCCCGCCTTCCAGCACAACGGCATCCACCACGATCTCAACCGGCGTGGCATGTTCGATCAGCTCAACGCGGTGATCGGCCAGCGCCGACATGAGCTTCCGGCGAGCGGCGGGCACGACGTTGGACAGAACCTCGCCCCGATCGATCACGCAGGCCGATACGTCGCGCCCCAGCGATTGCATCCGGTGCACCGCTGCCATGGCCACCTCGCATCCGGCCACGCCGCCGCCCAGAATTGCAATCCGGATCGGCCCGGTGCCCTTGCAGGTCTCGGCCCACAAATCGGCGAACCGGCCCAGTGGCTTGGCGGCTACGCCATGCTGTGCAAATCCGGGCAGCAGCGGCATCTCGGACGTGATCCCGATATCAAGCGACAGCAAATCGTACGGCAGCACCCGCCCGGAGCCGAGGGTGACGCACTTGACCGCCGGATCAAGCGCAACGGCGCGGTCCACAATCAACCGCGCACCCGCAAACCGCGCCAGCCGCACCAAGTCGATATCAAGCGCCGAGCGCTCGTAATGGCCTGCTATGTGGCCTGGCAACATGCCGGAATAGGGCGCGGTGGCCCCGGGGTTCACCAATGTCACGCGCACCCCGGGCACCGGTCGCATGCCCCATTTGCGCAGCACCAGCGCGTGGGTATGCCCCCCGCCCAGAAACACCAGCTCCTTCACAATCGGCACGCCGCGCTCCAAAGACCCGCCCCCTCCCTATCTCAACTCTGGTCCGAGACTGGCATGGCCGCAGGCGGAAGGCCCGCCTCTCGCCAACCTTGACGGAACGGATCTTGCGGATAACCCACGGATGTCAGGTAAAGCCCGTCGGGCGGCGCAACAGGCCCACACGCGGCGCGGTTGCGGGCCTCCAAGGCCGTCCGCATGTCATCCGGCACCCAGGATCCCGCGCCGACCCGCTCCAGCGACCCGACGATGGAGCGGACCTGATTATGAAGGAAAGACCGCGCGTGCAGATGAAACCGGATCTCGCGCCCGGCTGGCAGGTGCACCTCCTCCACTCGCAGCTCATCAAGCGTCTTGATCGGTGATTTCGCCTGGCAATGGACGGCCCGGAAGGTGGTGAAATCATGCTTACCGACAAGGTGGCGCGCGGCCTCTGTCATGGCCCCGACGTCCAGATCACCCTTCACCGCCCAGGCCTGGCCCGCCCCGTGCACCAAGGGTGCGCGGCGGCAGATCAGGCGATAGGTATAGCTGCGGCTGAGCGCGGAAAACCGGGCGTGAAACTCGTCCTCCACCTGCGCGCAGGCCACAATCGCCACGGGGTCGGGCCTGAGGTGCCAGTTGAGCGCCTCGGCCAGGCGAAACGGATCCCAATCCCGCTCCAGATCAACGCTGACCACCTGACCTAGGGCGTGAACACCAGTATCGGTGCGCCCGGCGGCCACGACGCCCGGCGCGTCGGGCTGCAGCCCGGCCAGCGCCGCCTCGACGCATCCCTGAACAGTGGTTTGATCGGTCTGGCGCTGCCATCCGGCAAACGGCAGGCCGTCATATTCGATCTTGAACGCGTAGCGAGGCATGGCACGGGGCTACCGCATGATCGCATCGGCGTCCATCGGCCCTCGAAACCTTTGGACGGAATGCCTATTCTAACACGGTCACAAGCGCGAGAGGATGCCCCCCTTGGTGATCGGAGCCATTGCAGACACCCTGGGCCGGGGCATTGAAGGCGTGTCGGGCGCCGTGTCGGAGACGTTCTTTGAACCCGTCATCCGGTTGGGCGTGACGGGCCTTGCACGGTCGGGCAAGACGGTGTTCATCACGTCGCTGGTCGCAAACCTGATGGATCGGGGCCGCATGGCGGGGCTGGAGGCGGCGGCGTCGGGCCGGATAGAAGCCGCGTTTTTGCAGCCGCAACCCGACGATACTGTGCCGCGGTTTGACTTCGAAAGCCATCTGGCTGCGATGACCGGGGCGGAGCCTCATTGGCCGGACTCCACCCGGTCGGTCTCGGAACTGCGCCTGTCATTGCGGGTGCGCCCCAAGGGGCTTCTGTCCGGCCTGTCGGGGCCACGGACCGTTCATCTGGATATCGTGGATTACCCAGGCGAATGGCTGCTGGATCTGGCGCTTCTCGACATGGATTTCACCACGTGGTCCGCCCGGGCGCTGGCACGCGCTGAAGCGCGCGCAGAAGGTGCGGCTTATGTCGCGCAGGTCCGGGGATCCGAGCCGGGCGAGAAACTCGATGATGTCACCGCCAAGGCGCTGGCCGAGGGTTGGACGGCCTATTTGCGCGCGGCCCGCGCGGCCGGGTATTCCGACTGCACGCCCGGGCGGTTCCTTCTGCCCGGTGATCTGGAAGGCTCCCCGGCGCTCACGTTCGCGCCCCTGCCGCCCGGCACGGCACCCCGCGGCTCCCTCGCCCGTGAGTTCGCACGCCGGTTCGAGGCGTACAAATCCCAGGTCGTGAAGCCATTCTTCCGGTCCCATTTTGCGCGGATTGACCGACAGGTGGTGTTGGTGGACGCTCTTGGCGCGATCCATGCCGGGCCGCCCGCGCTGGAGGATCTGCGCCAGGCCCTGACCGGCATCCTCGGCGCGTTTCGACCCGGCAGGAACAGCTTCCTCACATCGATCCTCGGGCGACGGGTGGACAAGATCCTATTCGCGGCAACCAAGGCCGATCATCTGCACCACGACCAACATGCGCGCCTTCAGGCCATCATCGAGGCGCTGGTGGCCGACGCGCAACGGCGTGCCGATTTTTCCGGCGCACAGACCGGCGCGATGGCTCTGGCCTCGCTCCGTGCCACGGTGGAAGAAACACGGCGCATTAACGGTGCGGATCTGGGCGTGGTGCGGGGCAAGCTGCTGGAAGACGGACGACAAGCCGCCCTGCATCCCGGCGATCTGCCCCAGGATCCCGGCGCGCTTCTGTCGCCTGCCCGCGACGGGGCGCGGGATTGGCTGGACGGGGATTTCGGCATCATGCGGTTTGCCCCCGCGCCGCTGTCCCTGCGCCGGGGCGAGGGCCCGCCCCATATCAGGCTCGACCGGGCGGCGGAATTCCTGATCGGGGACAAGTTGCGATGATTGCGGGTTACGCCTTTGGCCCAGGCCACGATTGTGGTGGCACGCGCCCTGAGGTCCGACGGGACACCGGACCACGTAACATGGCCGGATATGACTTGGGTGGAGACCGATATGAGCGAGCGTAAGGGCCCGGTCCTGATCGAGCTGGACGAAGCACCCGAGCTGGGGCCGGAAGAGGCCGCGCCGGTGCCCGATCCCGGCCTCACCCAACCCGAAGGGCGCGCGATGCAGGTTGTGGCCACGCTCGGCGCGCGGCGGGCCTCGCGGTTGGGGCGGTTTTTCTGGTCTGCGCTACTGGGGTTGGTGGGCTTCGTCGCCTCGCTTGCCGCATGGAATTTCGTGACGGGCCTGCTGGAGGACAACCCGGTTCTGGGATGGATCGCCACCGGCCTGATTGGCGCGGTCATCCTTGCGCTGATCCTGATCTGCCTGCGCGAATTGGCGGCGTTCTCTCGTCTAGGGCGGCTGGATCGGGTGCATCAGGCGGCGGAGGCGGCCTTAGCTGCGGGCGACCTGAAGGCCGCACGTGACGTCGTGAGGCAGATTTCGACGCTCTATGCAGGGCGCGCGGACCTACGGGCGGGCCGCGAGGCGCTCGATCAGCAGCGCGATGAGATGTTCGAGCCGGCAAGCCTCTTCGCGCTGGCTGAGGCGCAACTGATGGCCCCATTGGACCGCGCCGCAGAGCGGGAAGTTGAGGCCGCCGCCCGGCAGGTCGCGACGGTCACGGCCCTGGTGCCGCTGGCGCTGGCCGATGTCTTCACCGCGCTGACCGCGAACCTGCGCATGATCCGGCGCATCGCCGAGATCTATGGCGGCCGGGCCGGCACGCTTGGGTCCTGGCGTTTGACACGCGCGGTGATGACGCATCTGGTGGCCACGGGCGCGGTGGCGATCGGGGATGATCTTTTGGGGTCCGCGCTTGGCGGTTCCGTCCTGTCGAAGGTCTCGCGCCGTTTTGGCGAAGGCGTCGTCAACGGCGCGCTGACCGCGCGTGTGGGCGTCGCCACTATGGAAGTGTGCCGCCCGCTGCCCTTCGGGCTGGCCACACGGCCAAGCGTGACCGGCATGATCCGGCGCGCCTTGACGGGATTGTTTGGACAACGGGAGCCTTAGGATATGGAAACACTGGCCGCCGATCTGCGCACCATGGCGCGCACGCCGCTTGAAGAGGCGCACGTGACCGCGATGCGGAAAGCCGGAACCGAAGAGGTGCTGCCCAAGGGCGATTACCTGTTCCGCCCGGGCGATCCGGCGGATCGATTCTGCTACCTGCTCGATGGAGAGATTGAGGCCATCGATCCGACCACGGGCGACCGGTATGGCGATGGCGCCACGCTCGGGCCCACGCAATTCACCGGCGATATCAGCCTGCTGTCCGGGGGCGCGGTGCAATTCGGCCTGCGCGCCGTGCAGGATACCCGCCTGCTGTGCCTGAGCCGGGAACAGATGCTCGATCTGATGGCCCGGATCCCGGAAATGTCGGATATCGTCATCACGGTTCTCGCCGCCCGCCGCCGGGGGCAGCTGGACCGCGGCGCCTCCAGCCTCACCCTGATCGGGGCAGAGATCGACCGGACGATCCGGGAAATCGCGGGTTTTGCCGGGCGCAACAAGATCCCCGTCCGGATGCTGACCCTGGATGAGGCCGAGGCCGAGGCGGTTGCCCATGCCTGCTCCATCGCGCCGCGCGAACCGGCGGTGATCTTCGGCAAGGGGGAGGTCATCCCGGATCCGACTCCGCGCAAGATTGCGGCGCGCCTTGGGCTGGATCTGAACTTCGATGCCGACGAATTGCATGACGTCCTGATCGTGGGCGGCGGCCCGGCAGGCGTGGCGGCCGCGGTTTATGCCGGATCCGAAGGCCTCAAGGCGCTGGTGCTGGAGGATCTGGCCATTGGCGGGCAGGCCGGCACATCCAGCCGGATCGAGAATTACATGGGCTTTCCCACAGGCATCTCCGGCGCGGATCTCTGCTGGCGCGGGGAAGTGCAGGCGATGAAATTCGGCACACGGTTTGCCGTACCGCGCCGCGCCACGGCCCTGACCCGCAAGGACGACGGCACATTCCACATCGTGCTTGAGGATGGGGCCGAAACCTGCGCCCGCGCGCTTGTTGTGGCCACGGGCGTGCAGTATCGTCGCCTGCCCATCGAACGGCTGGAGGAGTTCGAAAGCGCGGGCGTCTATTATGCGGCGACGGATGTGGAGGCGCGCTATTGCCGCGATACCGAGGTCGTGGTGATCGGCGGTGGCAATTCGGCAGGCCAGGCCGCCATGTTTCTCAGCCGCACCGCGCGGCACGTGCACCTGCTGGTGCGCGGCACGTCACTGGCCGCCTCCATGTCCCATTACCTAACCGACCGGCTGGAGGCGCATCCCCGCATCACGATCCACTACGGCACCCAGATGGAGGACCTGCACGGCGAGGATGAACTGGAAGCGATCACGATCCGCGAGAAAGCGGCGGGGCAATCCTGGCGGATCAACACCCGCGCCGTCTTTGTCATGGTGGGGGCCGCCCCGAACACGGCTTGGCTTTCGGGCCTTGTGGATCTGGACGAACAGGGCTTTGTCAAAACGGGCGAAAACGTCGGCGCGCCAAGCGCCTATTCCACCTCCTGCCCGGGGATCTTCGCCGTGGGCGACGTGCGGGCCGGCAGCGTGAAACGGGTCGCAAGTGCCGTCGGCGAAGGCTCCGTTGTGATCAGCCGCGTCTGGGATTTCCTGCAAGCTCAGGCGTGACCGACGACGCTATTGCGTATTAGGCGGAGCATGCCGACGGTTGTGGGCCGCATGGCGGGGGCTTGATCCGGCCGCATTGCTGGCACCGGTTCGCGGGCATCTTCCCACTCCTCCCGCCCGCATTCTCGATGTCGGCGCCGGAACCGGGCAGATTGCCCGACATCTGAGCCTTCTGGGCCATGACGTGGTGGCCGGCGAGCCGGTTGCCGCCTTTCACGGAGTCGCCGGCCCGGCATGGGTCAACGCCAGACTGCCCGAGCTGGATGGCATCAACGGGGTGTTCGACGCCATTCTTGTTCTGGGTATGTGGCAGCACATCCCGCCAATTGATCGCCCTGCCGCTTTGGCGCGACTGGCCGGGGCCGTGGCAGCGCGGGGACGCCTGATTTTCGTGTTGCGCCACGGAGGGGTGCCGAACGACCGCCCGATCTGGTCAAACCCGGTGGAGGAGCCTCTGTCGCTGGCCAACTCCAATGGCATGATCTGCATCGACCGGATCGAGCCCCGGTCGGTGCAGCCCGTTAATCGCGCGGCGAGGGTCACATGGACCTGGCCTGTCCTGCACGGGCGGCGCTGACAATCCCGGCAGACCGTGCCATGGGTTTGGGATGACACGCGACACTTCCACCGACCGGCCCCTCCTCGGCATCCTTCTGATGTTTGGCTTTTGCACAATCATCCCGTTTGCCGACGCGCTGGCCAAGCTCCTGGGGGAGGACTTTCCCCTGATGCAACTGGTGCTGGTCCGGTTTGCCACGCAAGCGATCCTGTTCGTGCCGCTGGCGCTCTGGGCGGGCGCCGTCCTGTTCCCCTCCCGCCGGGTGGTGGGCCTGACGTTGCTGCGGGCCCTCTTGCAGGTTGCCGGGCTCCTTATGATGTTCGCCGCCCTGCGCGTTCTGCCGCTTGCGGATGCCATCGCCATCGCCTTCGTGATGCCGTTTCTCATGCTTCTGCTCGGGCGGTTCTTCCTCGATGAAGAGGTCGGCCCCCGCCGCCTGATGGCCTGCGCCGTTGGCTTCATCGGCACGTTGATGGTGGTGCAACCCAGCTTCGTGGCCGTCGGATGGGCTGCGTTGCTGCCGGTTGGCGTAGCCTTCGTCTTTGCCTTCTTCATGCTGGTCACTCGCGCCATGGCCAAGGAGATCGACCCCCTCGCTCTTCAGGGTGCGTCGGGCCTTCTTGCACTGCCGCTGATCGCACCGCTGGCCGCCCTGCCGGTGGCCGATATCGCGCCGCTGGTCGGCTGGTTGGCGCCCGCCGGGCCGGAAATCTGGTTGTTCGTCGCCCTGGGCATCTTCGGGTCCATCGGCCATCTACTGATGACGTGGTCCTTGCGGTTCGCGCCGTCGGCCACCCTTGCACCGATGCAGTATCTCGAGATCCCGATGGCGACGCTTGTGGGCTTCGTGATGTTTCGCGACCTGCCCAATGGCCTTGCGGCTGCCGGGATCGCGGTGACGATTGCCGCAGGGGTCTACATCGTGCTGCGCGAACGGGCCGTCAGCCGCGCCGCCGCGCCACCCGCGGCGTAAGTGCGGGCATCGGCGGCACCAGATCGCCGCAAACCAGACGCGTCAGGATCCGTGGCACCGGCCATGTCCGGCTCAGCGGGGCGAGCACCGTATCACGGAGTATCGGCAGAACGGTGCTGTCGGATTGATATTGCGGCGTGAAGGATGCGCTGAGGGCCTGATAGGCGGCCACATGCCACCGCCGCGCCCCGGAATAGAGGCGCAGCGCCTCTTCCCCACGGGCCCGCCGCAGCGCCAGTTGCAAGGCCCGCGCATCCAGAAGGGCCATATTCGCCCCCTGCCCCAGTTGCGGCGATGCGCGGTGGGCCGCATCGCCGATATGCGCGATCCCATCACCATAGGGCCGCCGCAGCGATCCATGGGTGTACCGCGCCGCGGTGAAATCCCCATGGCTGAGGCCATCTGGCAGGAAGGCCGAGAATTCAGGCCAAAGCGCCCGCGCCTCGGCGGCCCACTCCGCGAAGGGACGGGCGAAATGAGCGTCGATCGCATCCGATTTCAGGGAATAGAATATCGCCGCCAGGGGCCGGTCCGGCGTGTCGTGCCTCGTTCCCACGGGCAGGACACCCAGCATCCGATCCGCCTTGCGATAACGCTGCGTCAACTGGTCCGGCGCGAAGGGCGCCGCGTCAGGCCATGGAACCGTTGCCCAAACCGCCCCGTAAGGCAGCGGGCGGGACCGCAGTGGCGAGAGGGTCGATGACGCCCCGAGCGCATCGACGATCAGGTCAAACGGCCCCACACGCCGCCCGGCGACCGACAGATACGCGCCGTCCCGTCCGTCGACGGGGCTTGATGCCTCAACTATCACCCCGGTCCGGCCCGCCGCGTCATAGAGCGCTTGGAACAGCGCAGAACGGTGAATGCCAAGCCCCTGCCGGTCGTGGCTCGCCCCGTACCTCACCGAAAGCACTTCCCGGTTCCGGTCCACCTCATCCCCGAACATCCGCGTGATCGGCGCGCCGCGGGCCATCACCTCCTCCGCCGCATCGGCCGCGCGCAGCACATCCAGACCCACCGGCTGCATCACCAGCCCGGAGCCTACCGGGCGGGGCGCATCGAACTTGTCGAAGACCCGTACCTTGTGGCCGTCCCGCGCCAGCAGGGCCGCCGCCGCCAACCCACCGATCCCGGCGCCTGCAATTGCGATATTCAGTTTCATGTTGAGCACTTTAGCGGTCCCGCGCCACACGCCCATGCGGCATGCGGCGCACGTTTAAGGGAAACGCCTATTGCGCTGGGTTCGGGCGGCATGGTGATCTGCGCGTGCACCCTTTGCGAAAGACACCTGATGAAATTCTCCGACCTGACGCTGCTGTCCAAAATGGCCATCGGCCTTGCCATTGCGGGTTTCCTGTTCAGTTTCACGACGCTGAACACCAGCTCGGTCAACGGCGTGACCGATTGCAGCTTCGTCGATTACGGCAAGATCATCTTCGGCGGCCTTGCGATCATGGTTGGAGGATTGGGTGAAGTCTCGGCGCTCCGCATGTCTGCCGCGCGCATTCCCAATCTTCTGGCCTCCGGCGGCGCATCGCTTTTGGGCATTTTCCACGTGCTGGTGGGCCTCGGGATCATCGGCGGCCCGTGCTGAACAGCGCATGCACCGCCGGGCAGCGCAAGTCCCTTTGACGTTCCGGGCGCGCGAGACTATACCGCGGCCATGGCACAGCATTTCGACACCTCCATTCGAATTAGCACCCCGGCGCTCTGATCTCTGAGACGCCGGGAATTCTGCTGCGCGGGGCTTGAGCCTCCGCACCGCCCTGCTACACCCCACATGACATTCGAATATGAGGAGCGCCCAGATGTGCGCTGAGACACCTGCGGTGGATTACAAATCAACGCTGAACCTGCCGAAAACCGATTTCCCGATGCGCGCTGGCCTGCCCAAACGCGAGCCCGAGTGGCTGGCGCGGTGGGACAAGATGGATATCTACGGCCAGCTGCGTGCCAAGACCGGCCGCCCGCCCTTCACCCTCCACGATGGCCCGCCCTATGCCAACGGGCACCTGCATATCGGCCACGCGCTCAACAAAATCCTCAAGGATATGGTCGTCCGCTCCCAGCAGATGTTGGGCCATGATGCGCGTTACATCCCCGGCTGGGATTGCCACGGTCTGCCCATCGAATGGAAGATCGAGGAGCAATACCGTCAGAAGGGGCGCGACAAGGATGCGGTTGACGTGGTCGAATTCCGCCGCGAATGCCGCGCCTTTGCCGAAGGCTGGATCGATGTGCAGCGCGATGAGTTCAAACGCCTGGGCGTCGAAGGCACGTGGGACAAACCCTACCTGACAATGGATTACCACGCCGAGCGGGTGATCGCGGAAGAGTTCATGAAGTTTCTTATGAACGGCGCGCTCTATCGTGGCTCGATGCCGGTGATGTGGTCGCCCGTGGAGAAGACTGCGCTGGCCGAGGCGGAGGTGGAGTATCACGACCGCCAGACCGACGCGGTCTGGGTGCCGTTTCCGCTTCTGTCCGAAACCGACGCTGTTTCTACGGGCGAGGGCAAGGTCGCCGCCATAGGCGATCTGTCGGGTGCCCATGTCATCATCTGGACGACCACCCCCTGGACCTTGCCCCAGAACCGGGCGATCTGCTTCGGTCCGTCGATCAGCTATGGCCTTTATGACGTGACGGGTACGCCGGATGAATGTTGGGCCAAAACGGGTGACCGCTACCTGATCGCCGATGCGCTGGCCGAAGACGCCTTTGCCGCGATGCGGTTGGAAGCGGGCCAGTGGACCCGCCAGCGCGATGTGACGGCGGATGAGCTTGGCAGCATGGCCTGCGCGCACCCGTTGCGGGGGACGGACGGGGCCAGCGGTGAATGGGACTACGACGTGCCCCTTCTGCCCGGCGATCACGTTACCGACGATGCAGGCACGGGTTTTGTGCATACCGCCCCCAGCCATGGTGAGGACGATTACCAGATCGGCCTGACCCACAAGCTGGAGATGACCTACAACATCCTCGACGACAGCTCGTTCCGCGACGATCTGCCGTTTTTCGGCGGTGAGGTTATCGTCAAGCCGAACGGCAAACCCGGCGGGGCGAACAAGGCTGTCATCGACAAGCTGGTCTCGCTTGGCCGCCTTCTGGCGCGCAAGCGGATCACGATCTCCGACGCGCATTCGTGGCGTTCGAAGGCCCCGGTCATCCGCCTCAACCGCCCGCAATGGTTCGCGGCGATCGACAAGGCCGTGGGCGGCGACGACACCTATGGCACGACGATCCGGGAACGTGCGTTGCGCTCCATCGACGAGTTGGTCACGTGGACGCCGCAGACCGGGCGAAACCGCCTCTATTCCATGGTGGAGAACCGCCCCGATTGGAATCTCAGCCGCCAGCGCGCCTGGGGCGTGCCGCTGACATGCTTCGTAAAGGTCGGCGCGGAGCCGGGGGATGAGGATTTCCTGCTGCGCGATCCGGCCGTCAACGCCCGCATCCTTGAAGCGTTCGAGGCCGAGGGGGCCGATGCCTGGTACGCGGCCGATGCCAAGACACGCTTCCTGGGCAATGACCATGATCACGATGCCTATGAGCAGGTGTTTGACGTGCTCGACGTGTGGTTCGACAGCGGATCCACCCACGCGTTCGTGCTGCGCGACCGCGAGGACGGGTCCGAAGACGGGTTGGCTGACCTCTACCTTGAAGGCACCGATCAGCACCGGGGCTGGTTCCAATCCTCCCTCCTGCAATCCTGCGGGACCCAGGGCCGCGCGCCCTATCGCGGAGTGCTTACCCACGGCTTCACGCTCGACGAGAAGGGCATGAAGATGTCCAAATCCGTCGGCAACATCATCGCGCCGCAAGAGATCGTGGACCAATACGGCGCCGATATCCTGCGGCTTTGGGTGGCCCAGACCGACTACACCGCGGATCAGCGGATCGGGCCGGAGATCCTCAAGGGCGTTGCCGACAGCTATCGCCGCCTGCGCAACACGATGCGGTTCATGTTGGGCTCCCTGGCCGATTTCAGTGAGGCAGACCGGGTTGAGCCGGCGGATATGCCGGAGCTGGAGCGCTGGGTGCTGCACCGCGTCGCCGAGCTTGATGAGGTCGTGCGGGATGGCTACGCGAAGTATGACTTTCAGGGCGTGTTCCAGGCAGTCTTCACCTTCGCCACTACGGATCTGAGCGCCTTCTATTTCGACATTCGCAAGGACGCGCTCTATTGCGACGGTGACACGCCACGCCGCCGGGCGGCCCGCACCGTGCTCGATCTCCTGTTCCACCGGCTCACCACCTGGCTTGCGCCGGTGCTGGTCTTCACGATGGAAGAGGTCTGGCTGGAGCGGTTCCCGGGTGACGAGTCGTCGGTTCATCTGGTCGACATCCCCGAGACACCGGCGGATTGGAAAACCGCCGAGCTTGCGGCGAAATGGGCCCGCGTTCGAACGGCGCGCCGGGTGGTAACGGCCGCACTGGAGATCCAGCGTCGCGACAAGGTGATCGGCGCATCTCTGGAAGCAGCGCCCATGGTCCACGTCGAAGACGCGGCGATGCTGGACGCCCTTAAAAGCGTGGACTTCGAGGATGTCGCCATCACGTCGGGCATCTTCCTGAGCGCTGATCCCAGCCCGGCGGAGGCGTTCCGCCTGCCCGAGGTTGCTGCGGTAGGTGTCGTCTTCGAACGGGCCGAGGGCGAAAAATGCCAACGCTGCTGGAAAATCCTGCCGGATGTCGGCGCACACGGCCACCCCGGCGTCTGCGGACGATGCAACAGCGCCCTGGGCTGAGGCGGCCCATTGCAGCAATCCTGAAAGGGCGTGCCACGGCGCGCCCTTTTTCGTGGACAGCACCCGGTTGATTGACAAAGCTGCCCATGCGTCAACCAAAGGAAGCCCCATGCCCCTGCCAGCGCCCGCCATCGCCGATATTGCCCGCGCCTATACCGCCGCCTGGAACTCCGGTGATCCCAGCGCGGTTGCCTCGTTTTATGCGGAAGACGGCGAAATCATCATCAACCGCGGCGATCCTTGGGCCGGGCGCCCGCGGGTGGCCGATATGGCGGCGGGGTTCTATGCCGATGTGCCGGATCTCTCGCTGACATGCGATGACATCAGGGTCGCGGGGACACATGCCATTTTCGTGTGGACCTTTACCGGCCACGATGCGGGTACGAAAAACGCTCTGAACATCAGCGGATGGGAGGAATGGGACCTGGCCGAGGACGGCAAGGTGCAGGCCTCGCGCGGGTGGTTCGACGCCGATGACTATGCGCGCCAGGTCGCGGGCGGCTGACCCTTCGCCAACGCACATACCCCTGCGCCTTGGGTTTTGCGCCGGACAGCCCTAGCTTGCATCACAACGCAACAACGGAGGCCGCGCATGAGCCGTCAGGAAGAATACACGCCGCCCAAGGTCTGGACCTGGGATAAGGAAAACGGCGGTGAGTGGGCTTCTCTCAACCGCCCGATCTCCGGCGCGACCCATGACAAGGAATTGCCGGTCGGAAAACACCCCTTCCAGCTCTATTCGCTTGGAACGCCCAATGGCGTGAAGGTCACCGTTCTGTTCGAAGAGCTGCTGGAGGCCGGGTACTCCGACGCCGAATATGACGCATGGCTGATCCGCATCGGCGACGGCGATCAGTTCGGGTCGGGCTTCGTGGAGGCGAACCCGAATTCCAAGATCCCGGCGATGTGGGACCGGTCCGGGCCCGAGCCCGTGCGCGTGTTTGAATCCGCCGCGATCCTGATGCATCTGGCCGAGAAATTCGACGCCTTCCTTGGCCCGGCCAAGGCGCGCCCGGAAATGCTGAGTTGGCTTATGTGGCAGATGGGAAGCGCCCCGTTTCTGGGCGGTGGCTTCGGCCATTTCTACGCCTATGCGCCCTATCCGATGGAATACCCGATCAACCGCTACGCCATGGAAACGAAACGGCAACTCGACGTGCTGGACAAACATCTGGCGGAAAACGAATGGATGGCGGGCGGCGAGTACACCATTGCCGACATGGCGATCTGGCCATGGTACGGGCGCACGGTGATGGGCGAATCCTACAATGCGGGTGAGTTCCTCTCGGTCCACGAATATGAAAACGTCATCGATTGGGCCAAGCGCATCGATGCGCGCCCGGCTGCGGCGCGTGGACGTATGGTGAACCGAACCTCCGGGGAGCCGCACGAGCAATTGTTGGAACGCCATGATGCCAGCGACTTCGAATTGCGCACACAAGACAAGATTGGCTGAGGTCAGCGACGATGCCATCGCGGCCGTCTTGATGGAATTGGCGGCGGCCCGCGGGGCGGGCAAGACATTTTGCCCGTCCGAGGCCGCGCGCGCCCTGTCGGAGGATTGGCGCGCCCTGATGCCGGACGTGCGGCGCGTGGCGGCGGGCCTGCCGCTGATCGCCACCCAAGGCGGCGTTCCGGTCGATCCGGTTGTGGCGCGGGGGCCGATCCGCTTGGCGCAGGATCCGGGTTGATGTGATGGACCCACGCGCGCAGACTTTGGCAATGACGCAGCGGATTTCGATCAACACCCCCATCGGGCCTGTCTATGTGGAAGAGCACGATGGCGCCATCACCCGGGCCGGGTGGGCTGCCGTCGATGCGCCCGGCGACAGCCCGCTTCTGCGCGCGGCGGCCGAGGAACTGACGGCATATTTCGATGGTCGCTTGAACCGCTTCAGCGTGCCCATCCGCCACGGACGCGGCGATGCCACCGGCAAGGTGCTCGACGCGATGTCCGCCATCCCGATGGGCGAAACACGCCAATATGGCGACATTGCACGGGAGGTCGGGTTACCCGCGCAAGCCGTGGGGCAAGCGTGCGGGGCGAACCGGATCCCGATCCTCATCCCGTGCCACAGGGTCCTGTCAGCCAGCGGCCTTGGCGGTTTTTCGGCACCGGGAGGTGTGGAAACAAAGGTATGGCTTTTGCGACATGAAGGCGCTGCGGGGCTACTGATTTAGGCGCGGGATAGAATAAACGCGACCTGTGCCCGCTTTTCTCCACATGCTTACACAACAGTGCCGGACCAGCTGACGCGCGCCTCTCCGGCCTCCATCGGCCCCTTCGCCCGGTCAAACCGCAGATAGGCGATCCCCTTGCCATCGGCCTGGGTGTAGAGCGCCCCGGCCACTTTTCCGCCTGCCGTGATCTCGGTGCCAACAGGCGCGGTACCTTCGACATCGACGGTGACGAAGCCCTTTTTCAACTCCGTCTTGTGCTTCATC
Source organism: uncultured Roseicyclus sp. (assembly GCA_947491935.1). Classification (GTDB taxonomy): domain Bacteria; phylum Pseudomonadota; class Alphaproteobacteria; order Rhodobacterales; family Rhodobacteraceae; genus Gymnodinialimonas. The sequence continues at coordinate 287,795 of CANLLF010000002.1, read as the reverse complement.
CGCGCCGTGACTTCCTGCCCGACATAGCACCCCTTGCGATGGTCGACGCCCGACAACCGGTCAAAGCCTGCTTCCAGAATGTAGGTCTCGTTCGGGATCAGCTCCACACCGGTTTCCGGCACACACTTGGCCACGCGAATGGCATCCCAATCTATGGTCGGATCGCCCCCCTCGACGCCGTAGGCGCGCCAGCCCAAAGACGGGCTGCGCGGATCCGCATAGGCACCGTCGGGCGCATTGCCAACGCCCCGGACAACACCAAGATCAGCCTCTTCAATCACGACATCGGCGCGCAGGCGGTACATCGACAGACGCTGCACCAAACCCGGCGCCAACACGTCCTTCACGTCCACAAGCAGATCGTCACCACGATCCAGCAAGAAGAAATCGGCAAGGTACTTGCCCTGCGGCGTCAGCAGCGCGGAGTAGGTCAGCCCGTCACCCGGATCATGCGTGACCAGCCCGTGCACAAAGCTGTGCGCATCGGCCCCGCCAATCCGCAGGACCACCCGATCCTCTGCCCGTTCGCCTTGCATGTTCACCTCCGGTGATTTGAGACATCACAGCTAATCATCACCTGCGCCCTGCGCAACGTTGACCGCCTATGGGGGCCGCGATACCTCTGGCCTCATCGCACGTAACTTCCGGAGCCGTCCATGACCCTTGCCAATGGTCGCCACTACCTCGCCATCCCAGGCCCCTCTGTCATGCCCGACCGTGTTTTGCAGGCGATGCACCGCCCCGCGCCCAACATTTATCGCGGCGAATTGGTGGATATGGTCGAAACGATCGTCCCGGATCTCAAAACCGTGGGCGGCACCCGGCACAACGTGGCGATGTATATCTGTAACGGTCACGGGTCGTGGGAAGCGGCTTTGACCAATTGCTTCAGCCGCGGTGACAAGGTGCTGGTCCTTGGCACGGGTCGCTTCGGCCTCAACTGGGGAGAGATGGCGGGCGCTCTGGGGCTGGATGTGCAGCTTCTGGATTTCGGATCCCGATCCGATGTCGACCTGGCGGTGGTGTCCGAGGCGCTGGAGGCCGACACGGAGCACCGGATCAAAGGCGTGCTTGCGGTGCAGGTCGATACCTCGACCTCCGTCAAGAACGACATCAAGGGCATCCGTGGGTGCCTGGATGACGCGGCACATCCCGCACTGCTTCTGTCGGACAACATCGCCTGCCTGGGTTGTGATGAGTTTCATATGGACGATTGGGGCGTCGACGTGATGATCACAGGCTCCCAAAAGGGCCTGATGACACCGCCCGGCATGGCCTTTGTCTATTTCAACGACAAGGCCAATGAAGCCCGCGCCACCGCCGATCTAGTGACGCCCTATTGGGATTGGCGCCCGCGCATCGATCCGGACTATTTCTACCGCTATTTCTGCGGCACGGCACCCACGCATCACCTCTATGGCCTGCGCACGGCGCTCGACATGATCGTGCATGAGGAAGGCATCCCAGCCGTCTGGCGCCGCCACGCGGTGCTGGCCGAAGCGATCTGGGCGGCGTTGGAAGTCTGGGGCCAGGCGGGCCCCGTCCGCGCCAATATCGCCGAACGGGTGAAGCGCTCAAACGCGGTGACTTTGGTGAATTTCGGGCCCGGCAACGGGCTGCGCCTGCGCGAATGGATGGAGCATTCCTACGGCGTGACACTTGGGATACCGCTGGATGGGGTTGATGGGCCGGGGACCACGCTCGATGATTTTCTGCGCATCGGCCATATGGGCCATGTCAACGGCCAGATGGTGATGGGTGTGCTTGCGGGGCTTCAGGCCGGCATGTCCGCTCTTCAGATCCCGCACGGCCCCACCGGGCTGGAAGCGGCCATGAAGGTGATCGCCGAGGCTGCTTAACCCGCAGCGTCTTTCAGCGCGTCGGGCAGCGCCTCGGCAAAGGCGTCGAGCACTAGGTCAGGCGCGCAGGATAGGCGAATGCAGCGATCCTGAGGCGAGGTAAAGGGCATCCTCACGAAGACCCCCTGCGCCACGAGTTGGGCCAACACCGCACGGGCGAAGTCGCCATCGCGTCCGCAATCAATCGTGACGAAGTTCGTGGCAGATGGCAGCGGGGTGAGGCCATTTGCGTTGGCGATCTCTCCGATCCGATCCCGCGCCAAGGCGATATCGGCGACGGTTTTCGAAAGGTAATCCTGATCCGCCAGCGCCGCCAAAGCCGCCGCTTGCGCCACCCGCCCAAGGCCGAAATGGTTGCGGATCTTGTTGAAGGCGGTGATGAAATCCGGATGCGCCAGGCCATAGCCCACCCGCAGCCCGGCCAGACCATAGGCTTTGGAAAACGTGCGAAACCGGATCACGCGCGGATGGCTCAGGTCCAGAGGCGGGATCACTCCGGCCGGGGCGGTATCCGCATAGGCCTCATCAAGCGCCAGCACACAACCGTCCGGCAATTGCGAGATCATGCGCTCAATCGTCCCGGCCTCGTGCCATGAGCCCATCGGGTTGTCCGGGTTCGCGATGTAGATCAGCTTTGCGTCGACCTCCGCCGCCTTCGCGACCAAGGCATCGGGATCCTCATGATCGCCGCGATACGACACCTTGTGGAGAACGCCCCCAAACCCCTGCACATGGTAATTGAACGTGGGATAAGCCCCGTCGGACGTGACAACGGCATCCCCCTCGCCCACCAGCAGGCGCACGAGATACCCCAAAAGCCCGTCTATGCCCTCCCCCACCACAATGCTTTCGGGGGCAATACCGTGATGCGCGGCCAGAGCCGATCGCAGATCGTGCACCTCCGGGTCGCCATACATCCACGCGTCGCTGGCGGCATCGGCTATTGCCTGAATCGCGCGGGGCGATGGGCCGAAGACGCTCTCATTCGCGCCCAATCTGGCGCTGAACGCACCGCCCCGCGCGCGCTCCTGCGTTTCGGGGCCCACGAAAGGAACGGCGGCGGGCAGGGTTTGGACAAGCGGGGTATAGCGTGGATGGGTCATGGCGTCACCGTTTGCGGATTTTTCCCCGCCCCGCAAGGGAAAGTCGGTGCCATATGATCTGCATGAGCCAGTTGAACCGCCGCCATTTCCTGATCATCAGCGCCTCAGCCGCCGGGGCCGCACGCCTTGCGCCCACCATAGGAACACGCGCCGCCCGATCTCCGTCGGGGCGGCGCGTGTTAACCTTGATCTATGTCAAGGCGCTGGGGATGATGCGCGCCGTGGACCGGCTCATACCATAAGACCGCGCACGGCAATCAGTAGCCGTCTTCCGTCAGGAACCGGCGGTTGACCCAGCCACGCTGGTAACCATTCCACGTCACAAGGCACCAAGTCGCGTATTGGTTCAGCTGATGCTGCTGCTGATAGGTCAGCGCGTAATATTGTTGCTGCGTGACGGTGGGCGTGCAGAACGAGACCTGAACCGCCCGCGCGTTGTGGGGCAGCGCGTCGATCACGAAATAGTCTGTTCCGGGTCCGACACGCACGTTCAGCACGTCGTAGGACGCCACGTTGTGAACGCGCCAGGCATCCGGGCCATCGGCCGTGGCATTGGCAGCAGGTGCGACAGCGGCAAACAGCGTCGCGATCAGGGCGAGTTTGACAAAGAGAGATTTCATCGGCTTGGAATCCTTCAGAAGGGGCGTTTCCCCGAAAAGTCTGCCCCGCAAACCGGTTTCCGGCAATGGAGGGTTTCCCGCAGCGCCCTAGGCCAGGATCGGCAAAGCCGCCTCGACCATTTGCCCAAGCTGCGCGAGGGTGGAGTCGAAGAGGCCCGCATTCCGCCCGTCCGAGCGATGCAGGCCCATCCCCATCGTGCGCACCTCGCAGGCTGCAATAGCGGCCGCGATGCTTGTGAAAACACCGGTTGGTCCGCATCGCAGTCTCGGGGCGAACAGATGTCGGATCATGAGGGAACTGAGCGTGTCCATACGCCCCTTATCGCCGGATGCAGCCATCACATCCTATGGAGGAAAACCCGCGTTCAGGCCGGGTAGCGTCGCCAAAACGCCCAGAGCAGAAATACGCCACCGCCGAAGAAGAACAGCGCACCGCCGGTTTGCCCAAGGATCCGAACGATGCCGTGGATCAGCAGATCCTCCAGCGAATGGAGGCCGACATTGTCAACAAACCACTCGGTCCCAAGGCTGTAGAGCCCCATCGCAACCAACCACGCGGTGGCGCACAGGATGATCCCGATGGCGCGGCTGATCCAGATCCAGATGCCGCGCATCGGGGCCTAGCCCACCTCGGCCAACCGCGCCAAAGCCTGCTTGATCCGCGCCTCTTCCTCCTCGCGCGCGGCCAGGTTTTCGCGGGTCTCTTCCACCACGTCCGGCGGCGCGCTTTCGGCGAATTTCGGGTTGTTCAGGCGGCCCCGGAGCCCCCCCAATTCCTTGGCCAATTTTCCAAGCGTCTTTTCGAGCCGCGCCTTTTCCTCATCCACATCGATCAGATCGGCGATGGGCAGGCCGAAGGTGCCGCCCTCCACCGCGATGGTGACCGTGCCTTTCGGGAAGGTTGCCGTGGGCGTGACGTCAGACAGGCGCGCGAGGCGTTCGATCATCGCGGCGTTGCGCGCAAATGCGCCCTGCCCGGCCTCATCCAGATCGGCTTGCAGCAACTGGCATTTGAGGCCCGCGGGCACATGCATCTGCTGCCGGGCGGAGCGGATGGATTCAATCAGGTGGATCACCCAGGACATCTCCCGATCCGCGCTGTCGTCAATCAGTTCGGCGCCGTAGGTGGGCCAATCAGCATGGACAAGCATCTTGGACCGATCCGTGATCTCACCCCAAAGCTCCTCGGTGATGAACGGCATGGTGGGGTGCAGAAGGATAAGGCACTGATCGATCACCCAAGCCATCGTGGCGCGGGTTTCCGAGATGACGGCGTCATCACCCGAGGCAAAAAGCGGCTTGGCGAATTCCAGATACCAGTCGCAGACCTTGCCCCAAACGAATTGATACAGCCCGCCCGCGGCGTCGTTGAATCGGTAACCTTCCAGCGCCTCGTCATGGGCCAGCCGCGCGCGAGCGGTTTCGCCGACGATCCACTTGTTCACGGTCTGCGTAACGGTCGATGGATCGAAGGACGGGTCGGGAACGCATTCGTTCATCTCCGCAAACCGCGCGGCATTCCACAGCTTGGTGCCGAAGTTGCGGTAGCCTTGGATACGGTCCTTGCTGAGCTTCAGGTCGCGACCCATCGCCGCCATCGACGTCAGCGTGAAGCGAACCGCATCGGCGCCGAATTCATCGATCAGCTCCAGCGGATCCAGCACGTTGCCGATGGACTTCGACATCTTGCGCCCCTTCTCATCCCGGACGAGGGCGTGAACGTAGACGTCGCGGAAGGGCACGTCATCCACCACGGCGAGCTGCATCATCATCATCCGGGCGACCCAGAAGAAAATGATGTCGAAGCCCGAGATGAGCGTCGAGGTTGGGAGATAACGCTGGAGTTCCGGTGTGTCCTCGGGCCAGCCGAGCGTGCCGATGGGCCAGAGGCCCGACGAGAACCAGGTATCGAGGACGTCAGGGTCGCGCCAGATTGGATAGACCAGATGGGTGGGATCTTCGGAGATATTGTATTCGGCAAGGCTTGCCGCGAATGCATGGGCGGCTTCGTCCCGATTGGCGACTTCGACAACCTGCGCATGGTTCAGCGGCGACGGGAGCGCGGCAAGAACATCGGTGAATTGCTCAGAAACGGACGCAAAATCAGGGGCAGCATGGTGGCGCTCGTCCCCTTTCAGAAGGGTTTGTGCCGACAAGAGCCCAAGCATCTCGACAATGTCGATCTGGCCATCGCCTTCATCATCGACAAAGCCATGCGTGCCCAGATCAAACCCATACCAAACCGGGATCTGGTGCCCCCACCAGAGCTGCCGCGAGATGGTCCACGGCTCGATATTCTCCAGCCAGTGGAAATACACCTTCCGATGCTGTTCCGGGATGATCCGGGTGCGGCCAGACCGCACCGCGTCCAGCGCAGGCCCCACGATTTTCGCCGTATCGACGAACCATTGGTCGGTCAGCATTGGCTCGATCACAACCTTGGAGCGGTCGCCGAAGGGTTGGGTGATGAGCTTGGCCTCGACCAGTGGAACCTGCGTGACCTCCTCGTCCTCGTCGCCCTTCTTTTTCTTCGCGCCAAGGCGCGGGTCGTCGGAGGTGGTCATGACGGCCAGCCCCTCCGCCGTGATCTCGGCCACGACCTTCTCGCGCGCTTCAAACCGGTCGAGGCCCCGCAAATGGTCCGGCACGAGGTTGAGGGCATCGATTTCCATCTCGCCCAAGTCCCGCTCGCCGTTCGCGACGGCCTGTGCAATCGCGGCCGCCTCGGCGTAAAGCGCGCCGTCGTCGCGCAGGTGCGCCCTGGTATCCATCAGGCGGTAGCAGGGGATGTTGCCGCGCTTGGCAACACCGTAATCGTTCATGTCATGGGCACCGGTGATCTTCACCGCGCCCGAGCCGAAATCGGGGTCGGGGTATTCGTCGGTGATGATCGGGATCAGGCGGCGATGTTCTTTCGGCCCAACCGGAATTTCGCAGAGCTGGCCGACAATGGGCGCGTAGCGTGCGTCATCCGGATGGACCGCGACCGCGCCATCGCCAAGCATCGTTTCGGGCCGCGTCGTGGCGATTGAGATGTAATCACGCGTCTCGCGCAGGGTGACATTTCCGTCCTCGTCTTTCTCCAGATACTCGTATGTCGCGCCACCGGCGAGCGGGTATTTGAAGTGCCACATGTGGCCCTGAACGTCGGTATTCTCGACCTCAAGATCAGAGATTGCCGTCTCGAAATGCGGATCCCAATTCACCAGGCGCTTGCCGCGGTAGATGTAGCCCTTGTTGTACATCTCCACGAAGACCTTGATGACGGCATCGTGGAAATTGCCCTCCTCACCCTCGGGTGCCCCCGGCGCACCCGACATCGTGAAGGCCTCGCGGGACCAATCGCAGGACGCACCGAGGCGCTTGAGTTGTTCGCGGATCGTGCCGCCGGATTTGGCCTTCCACTCCCAGACATGAGCCAGGAATTCCTCCCGGGTCAGATTCTTGCGCTGGATCTGCGACTTGGCCAGTTCGCGCTCAACCACCATCTGCGTGGCGATGCCCGCATGGTCGGTGCCCGGCTGCCACAGCGTGTCGAAGCCGCGCATCCGGTGCCAGCGCGTCAGGACATCTTGCAACGTGTTGTTGAAGGCGTGACCCACATGCAAAACACCCGTCACGTTGGGCGGCGGGATCATGATGGAAAACGGCTCCGCCCCCGGCTTGGCATTGGCACCGGCCTTGAAGGCGTCACTGGCCTCCCAGGCGGCGGAAATGCGGGCTTCGGCCCCGGCGGCGTTGAATGATTTGTCCATGGATCTCATCCCGTCTGCGGTCGAAGGGTGAGGTAGCGGAAGGGCGGCGGAAGGGAAAGGGGCACGGTCGACAAGCGGCCCGGATTGTTGCGGCGTCTAGTCGGCGGGGACGGCAGGCGTGCGGTCGCGTTTGAGGTCGAATTGGGCCACGGCGCGCGCGGCGCTGTCCAGATCCTCACCCGACATCTCCCCGATATCGATGGAGGACAGCAACCGCCCCTCATCGCCGCGTTTGGCGCGGGTATAGGCCGGATCGTAATGCTCGGTGATCAAGGCATGGGCGAGGTCCTCGGTTCGACTGGCCGTCAGCAGTTCGAGCCACCCGTCCACGATGGCGTGGCCCGCGATGGGGCGCAGGTGATCAAGCCGGGCCGTCAGGGCGGGGACGTCTGCCGCGAGATCGGCATATTGCCCGGCCAGATAGCGCGCCCGACAGGCCGGCGCGGCGGTAATGGCCACGCGGTCGCTTGCCTTCATGGCGCTCCAAAGCGACGGCGGAATGCGAAGATCGCCGATGCGCGCGCTCTCGGCTTCCACGATCAGGCGGCGGCTGGGTGAAAACTCTGACAGGACCGACAGGATCCGGCTCTCAAATCCCTTCTGCGCGGGCTGCTCACCCTGCACATCGCCGAGGACGGAGCCGCGATGGCGTGCCAACCCTTCCAGGTCGAGCACCTGCGCGCCCAGATCGCGGACCCGGTGGAGAATATCTGTCTTAGCGGTGCCGGTCAGACCCTCGACCCGCAGGACATCGAACGGCAATTCACTGTCATACAGCGTCGCCACAACATGTCTGCGCCAGGATTGGTAACCGCCCTCAAGAACCTCCGCGCGCCAGCCGATCTGCCGCAGGATGGAGGTGAAGCTGCCCGACCGCTGCCCTCCGCGCCAGCAATAGACAAGCGGCCGCCAGCCCCCATCCCTGTCCATCAGGTGCTGCTCAATCGCGGTGGCCGCATTCCGCGCGACTAGGGCGGCGCCGATCTTGCGGGCCTTGAACGGGCTGTCTTGCGTATAGATCGTACCGACACGCGCGCGTTCTTCGTTCGACAGGACCGGTATGGAGACCGCACCGGGCACGTGATCTTCGGCGAATTCCGCCGGGGATCGGACATCGATGATGGTGTCAAAGCCCTCCGCCTGTAGCTCAGGCAGATTGGTCAGGGTATAGGTCACTCAGAACCCGTCATCATTCATCTTGCGGAAGCGCTGGATCAGGCTGGACGTATCCCACCGCCCGCCGCCCATCTGCTGCACTTCCGCATAAAATTGATCAACCATCGCCGTGACGGGCATCGACAGGCCCATCTCTTTTCCCTGACCCAGCGCGATCCCAAGATCTTTGCGCATCCAGTCAACGGCGAACCCGTGGTCGAACTCGTTGTCCACCATCGTGCCCGCACGATTGGCCAGTTGCCAAGATCCGCCCGCGCCCTGACTGACCAGATCGGCCACCTTCTTGGCATCAAGGCCCGCCTTCATCGCCATGTAGAGGCCTTCGGAGATCGACTGGATCGCGCCTGCGATACAGACCTGGTTGACCATCTTCGTCAGCTGCCCCGCGCCGACATCCCCGAAATGGACGCTGGCTTTGGAATATGCGGCGATCACGGGTTTTGCGGCCTCAAAATGCGCCTCATCCCCGCCGCACATGATGGCCAACTGCCCGTTTTCGGCGCCGGCCTGTCCACCGGAGACCGGGGCATCGACCCAGCCAAAACCCTTCTCCGCGCCGACACCCGCCAATTCACGTGTGATGATGGCCGACACCGTGGTGTGATCGACAAAGATCGCACCGTCCTTCATGCCAGCGAACGCCCCATCCTCACCAAGAACAACCGATCGCAGATCATCGTCATTGCCCACGCAAGCCATGACGAAATCCGCTCCGTACACGGCTTCCCGCGGCGTGGCGGCAAATGATCCTCCGATATCCGCGGCCCATTTTTCGGCCTTTTCCGTCGTGCGATTGTAAACCGTGACCTGATGGCCCGCATTTTGCAGGTGTGCGGCCATCGGATAGCCCATCACGCCAAGCCCGAGAAATGCCAGTTTCGCCATCGGTTCCTCCTGAGAATAGGTTCGGGCGGAACCTAGCAGGGCACGGGGCCGTGTCTAGGCATGGGATGATTTGCCCTTCCCCTTGGGTCCCCTGGCCGCCATGATTGCGTATACGCCGATGACAGGAGGCGCGCAAATGTATGCCGTGACCGTGACGTTCACGATCAAGCCGGGGCAGATGGCGATTTTCATGCGCCGGATGCTGGACAACGCGGCCGCGTCGCGTAGCGAGCCCGCCTGCCGTCAATTCGATGTCTGCACCGAGCCGGACCGGCCGAGCGAGGTGTTTCTCTACGAGCTCTACGATGACCGCGCCGGGTTCGATGCGCATCTTGAGGCCCCACATTTCCTGAGCTTTCGGGAGCGGGTCCAGCCGATGATCGAGGGAATGGATTTGCGCTGCTTTGAAAGCGTCGACCAGTGAGCTGGGAGGTTTTTGCCGTCAAGTACGCGGATCGCAATGCCCGGACCCGCGCGGATTCGTTCATCTTTGACGACAACCACGATGCGCCCCACGCGATGGATTACTTCATCTGGGTCCTGCGGCAGGGCGACCGGGTGATCCTTGTGGACACGGGTTATGACGCCGAGGAGGGCGCCGCGCGAGGCCGGCCGATTGCCTTGGATCCCCGCGAGGCCTTGAGACCGTTAGGGATCGCGGCTGAGGACGTGGATGAGGTGATCGTCACCCATCTGCATTACGATCATGCGGGGGGTCTGGCGCTGTTTCCCAACGCGAAACTGCATCTGCAAGCCGCCGAAATGGCCTTCGCGACCGGTCCCTGCATGTGCCACGACACGCTGCGGATGCCGTTCACCGCAGGCCATGTCTGTGAAGCGATCCGGAGGCTCTATTCCGGCAAGGTCCGGTTCTGGGATGGCGATGGAGAGGTGGCGGATGGCGTGAGCGTTCATTGCATCGGCGGCCATTCGCGCGGCTTGCAGGCGGTCCGCGTGCGGACAGAAGCGGGGTGGCTGGTCCTGGCCTCGGACGCATCGCATTTCTACGAAAATCTGTGGCTCCGGAAGCCGTTCCCGATTGTGGTGGACGTGCAGGAGATGCTGGACGGGTTTGTCCGGCTCGAAGGGCTGGCGAGTGAGAAGCGGCTGATCGTGCCGGGGCATGACCCGCTGGTCCGCGACCTGTTTCCCGAATGCCCCGCCGCGCATATCGTGCGGCTGGATCGGGGGCCGCTGGCGGATGTGCCATTTTGAGGAAGTCGGGCCGGGTTATCAAGGTTGATAACCGCACTTTAGTCTTTGACCTCAAACCACAGTCTTGTTCCTGTTAACCCAATATTAAGATTTGACCACAGGGAAACGGCCAGCCTGTTTAACCGTCAAAGGTCCAGCGATAGCCGGGCGGTGTCGGACCTTTGTTGCGCCCGCCCTGCTCCATCTGTTCCCAGGCATGAGCAAGGATTCCGACAGAGCGGCTGAGGCAGAAGAACCCCCGCGCCAGCGGGGCGGGGCAGCCAAGCTCGGCATAGATGACGGCTGTCGCGCCATCGATGTTCATCGGTACGGGCTTGCCGCGCTCATCGGCCAGAAAGGCCTCTATCGATCGCCCGATCTGGGCATAGGCCCCCGGCACGCCGCCGGTTTCCGCGACCTCATCCACAAGCCCCAGCAGGCGCGGCGCGCGGGGATCGGTGGGCTTGTGAAACCGATGGCCGAACCCGGGCAGATATGGCCCATGTTCGGCCCGCCACGTGCCGAGCGCGCCAGACAGCCCCTCGGGCCCCGCGCGCTCCACATGGTGGTAGAGCGCCACGGCCTGCTCGCCAGCGCCGCCATGGACATCGCCCAACATGTTCACACCATTGGCCATGGCATTGTTCAGGCCCACGCCACACGTCACCGCCATCCGCGCCGCGGCAATCGATGGCGCCTGTGGCCCGTGATCCACGGCTGCAACCAGCGCGGCCTCGAACAGAGCGGCCCGCGGCCCGGTGATCTCTTCCCCCATCACCATCAGCCAGATCATCTGGGCGAAACCGCGGTGGCCGATCAGGTCTTCCACCTTGTGGCCCCGCAACTCGATCCGGCCCGGCTCCATGTCGATGATCTTGGTGCGCCACCAGTCGGAAACGTCATCACTCATATCGCACACTCCTCGGTCATCCTCTGGATGTCGTACTCGCAGTAGCCCAGTTCTCGGAGGATGTCGTGTGTGTGCTCGCCAAGCACGGGCGGGGGCGTCTCGACCGCAGGGCGGTTGCAATCCATGCGGAAACCGGTGGTGACGACGTCGATGCTGTGGTCAAGCGACGGCGGGTCGAACCGGGCGATCAGGCCGCGATCCGCGATCTGGGGATGGGCGAGGATCTGCGGGACGGTCAGGACGGGGCCGGCGGGGATGCCTTCGGCGTTCAGCGCCTGAACCCAATGGACGGCGGGTTTGGAGGTGAGCACGGTTTCAAGCTCCGCCCGCAGCGCGTGACGGTTGGCCTTGCGGTCTTCGCGCGTCGTGAAGCGCGGGTCGGACAGAAGGTCGGGACGACTAAGGAGAGCGGCGAGCGCCTCCCATTGCTCATCCTTGTTGGCGGCGATGTTCAGCGGCGCGTCGGCGGCCTGGAACGTACCGGAGGGCGCGGAAGTGGGGTTTTCATTGCCATGGGCCTGTGGCGCTGCCCCGCCGATCAGGTGGTTGGAGACGACCCAGCCCATCGTGGCGAGCGTGGCCTCCAGCATGGAGACGTCGATGAAGGTGCCGCGGGTGGGCGCGTTGAGGGCAGCGGTGATGGCCATGGCGGCGGTGAGGCCGCCGATTGTGTCGGAGAGGGGGTAGCCGACACGGGTTGGGGTTCCGTGACCCGTGATGGACATGACACCGGACGCGCCCTGGATGATCTGGTCATAGGCGGGCTGTTTGGCCATCGGACCGTCCTGCCCGAAGCCGGAGATGGCGCAGTAGATGAGGTTCGGGTTGGTCTCGCGCAGGGTCTTGTAGCCGAGGCCGAGTCGCTCCATCACACCGGGGCGGAAGTTTTCGACAAGGACGTCAGCGGTCTCCACGAGGCGCTTGAGGACGTCCTTGCCGGAGCCATGTTTGAGGTTGAGCGTGATGGATTGCTTGCCCGCGTTTTGGGCGAGGAAGGAGATGCCCATGCCCTGCGCGCTGAGGTCGGGGGAGGCGCCGAGGTTCCGGGCAAGGTCGCCGCGACCGGGCGTTTCGACCTTGATGACTTCTGCCCCCAGATGCGCGAGTTGGTGGCAGGCAAAGGGGCCTGCGAGGACGTTCGTGAGGTCAAGAACGCGGATATCGGCGAGCGGGCGGGTCATGGATTCACGGTGAGCCGGGCCACCGCCGTCACGCGGGGTGGCGATCCGACGGAATGGCCGTAGCGCTTTATGGTTGCCACGTCTTCGCATCGAAGACACGAAGCGTCCAACCTCACCAAATCGCCACCCCGGGGGGCGGGATGGCGATGGCCCGGCGCGCTGCGCGCTTGATTCCGGTCCCTGTGCATCATGCAGGCAGGTTAGTCGCCATCCGCCACGCCCTGCGCCCGTTTGCGCGCCCGCATGGCCCGGTAGCTCGGCAACAGAACCAGCACCACCGCCAGCACCAACAGACCCAGAGTCATCGGGCGTTCCAAGATGAAGCCAAGGCCGCGATAGAGCTGCATCGAGCGGGAGAAATTGTCCTCCAGCATGGTGCCGAGAATGAACCCGATCAGGAGCGGTGCGAGGGGGTAATCCGCGAACCGCAGGATCGTCGCCACCACGCCGAAGCCCACCAGGATCAGCAACTCCGTCGCGTTGTTCTGGCCGATATAGGCCCCCATCAGGGTAAAGAACAAAATGAAGGGGATCAGGTAGTTGCGCGGGATCGCCAGAATTTTCGCGATATAGGGGATCAGCGGCAGGTTCAGGATCAGCAGAACCAGATTGCCGATATACATCGAGATGATGACCGCCCAGAACACCTGCGGCTCATCCACCATCAGGCGGGGGCCGGGCGTGACGTTGAGCGCGATCAGGGCGCCAAGAAGGATCGCCGTGGTGCCGGAGCCGGGGATGCCGAGCGTCAGAAGCGGCACGAAGGAGCCAGTGCAGGCGGCGTTGTTCGCGGTTTCGGGGGCGGACAGCCCCTTGATCGAGCCTTTGCCAAACTGCGCCTGTTCTTCCTTGGTGGCGAGGTTCCGTTCGACCGCGTAGCCAAGGAACGACGCAATGGTCGCCCCCGCCCCGGGCAGGACGCCGATGAAGAAGCCCTGCACCGATTGCCGCCCGATCACCGGCGCGATAGCACGGCCCTCCTCCTTCGTGATGCGCAGCCCGGTGATCTTGCCGGAGCTGTCGCCCTCGCCGCCCTGCGCCGAGCGCGCCGGGTTCATCACCAGGAAGATCGCCTCCGGCAGGGCGAACATCGCCATGGCCAGCGTAATGAAGGAGAAGCCCGACTGCAGGTCCATCAGGCCCATGGTGAAGCGCGGCATGTTGAAGAGCGCGCCTTCGCCGACGGTGGCCATGATAAGGCCGAGGATCGTCATCATCAGCGCCTTGCCCACCTGCCCGGTGCCCGCGAAGGCGGCGATGGCCGAGAGACCCACAACCATCAGCGCGAAGTATTCGGCGGAGTGGAAGAGGAGCGCGACCGAGCTGAGCATCGGTGCGAAGATCATCAGAAGGATTGCGCCGATCGTGCCGCCCGCAAAGCTGGAGATCGCGGCGATGGTCAGCGCCTTTCCCGCCAGGCCCTTTCGGGCCATCGGGTAGCCATCGAAACTGGTGGCAACCGTCCCAGCGACCCCCGGCGCGTTCAGCAAGATGGATGAGGTTGAGCCCCCGAAGATGGCGCCATAATAGACACCCGCCAGCAGGATCAGGGCGGCCGTCGGATCGCCGAGCGTAATGGCCACCGGGATCATGATCGCGATGATTGACATCGGCCCGAGGCCCGGGAGCATCCCGATAAACGTTCCGATGATGCACCCGAACACAACCATCCCGAGGTTGAACGGGTTGATGGCCGTTTGCAGGCCGATCATTAAGCCTTCAAGCATTGAAACGCCTCCTCAATCGACCAGGAATGTGGGCCAGGGCCGCAGGAAAATGCCGAGGACCTGCTGCACCAGATACCAGACGATGAAGGTCGCGATGGCCGCGACGGGGATCAGGATGTAGAATTTGCGTTCGCCCAGGATAGTGGCCCCGGCGGTCAGGAACAGGATCGTGGCGGCGATGAACCCGATGGGGCGCAGGCACAGTGCATAGACCACCATCGCCGCCAGAAGTCCGATGGCCTGACCGGTATGGTACTGCCCGAGATTGCGGTAATTGATGTCTGTGGCAGAGGGCTCTTTTTCGCCGGTCTGCTTCTCCAGCCCCAGCAGAACCACAAGGCCCACAAGGGCGCCCGCGATGCTGAGCAGCTTGGGGAAGGTCGACGGCCAGACCGGATTGCGCTGCATGAATGGCGGCAGCAACTGGTCCATCGTAAAAAACGCGGCGTAGCCGTAGATGCAGCACATCGCCACGAAGATCAGCGCGATCCAACGATCAAGCGCCATGGCGTCCCCTCCCCTTTACCAGTGTCGGCGCGGCGGCATATCCGCCGCCGCACCCGTTATCTTCTCAACGCCGAAACCGACGCGTCAGAGGCCCTTAGAGGAAGCCCAACGTGCGCATCAGGTCACCGATCTGAGTTTCCTGCTCCTCCAGGAAGGTCTCGAAATCGGAACCGGGGTTATGGATGTTGACCCAGCCGTTGCGCGCGCGCACTGCTTCCCATTCCTCGGTCTCGTACATGGCGGCAATCGCGGCGCGCATGTTCTCGACCGTTGCGTCATCAAGGCCCGGAGCGGCAAAGAACCCGCGCCAATTGACGAATTCCACGTCCACACCCTGTTCCATCATGGTCGGTGCGTCGGAGCCTTCGATCCGCTCGGGTGCGGTCACGCCAAGGATGCGCACCTCGCCCTGATCGGCCAGAGCCACGGCCTCGGAGAAACCGGTGGACAGCGCCTGGATCTCGCCGGACAGAAGGCCCGCCATGGCAGCACCGCCTGCATCGTAGGGGATGTAGTTGAAGCCCGTGGGATCTTCGCCAGCCGCTTCCATCGCCATGGCCGCAACAAGGTGATCCATGCCGCCGGGCACCGAGCCGCCGCCGATGGCAAAGGAGGATGCATCGGTGCGATAGGCCTCCAGCAGGCCGTTCATATCGGCAATCTCGCTATCGGCGGGCACAACAAGCGCCGCGTAGTCACCGATGGTCCCGGCCACAAGCGTGAGATCACGGAAGCTCTGCGGGAACACGCCCGTGAGCGAGCGGATCACGATGGGGGTGGAGTTCACCATCATCGTGTTGCCCATGCTCTCGGCGTTTTCGATCAGGTGGGCAATTGCCACACCGCCACCGCCGCCCGACATGTTTTCGTAGGATGCAGTGCCCACGATACCGCTTTCCGTCAGCGCCTCACCGGTGCCGCGCGCGGTGCCGTCCCAGCCACCACCGGCGCCGCCGGGGATCAGGAAGTGGATTTCATCAAGAACCTGGTGCCCATCGGCCTGTGCCGCACCAGAAAAGGCCACCATTGCGGCGGCCGCGGTCATCATGACCCGACGCGTGAATTTCATGGATTTTCCTCCCGTTTGACAGGCGGTCGTCCGCCGCCCATGGTTTCAGACTGTCACCCGAAGCTGACAAAAGCCTGACATGGAAGGAATTTGCCGCCGATGCGCTTCTTACTTGTTGAAGATAATGCAGAATTGGCGGATTCCGTGGTGCAGCGATTGGGGCTGGATGGCCATGCCGTCGACCACGCCGCCACGCTTTCCGACGCTGAAGCGCATCTTGAAGTGGCCGATTATGACCTGATTCTGCTCGACGTTATGTTGCCCGACGGCGACGGGCGCGATTTCCTGGCCCGGTCGAGGGACCGGATCAACACGCCGGTGATCGTCCTGACCGCGCGCAGCCAGATCAGCGACCGCGTGGGCGCGCTGGATCAGGGGGCGGATGACTACATCACCAAACCGTTCGACTTCAGCGAGTTGGAGGCGCGCTGCCGCGCAGTTCTGCGGCGGCGCGGCGGCCTGGCGAGAAATGAGATTACCCTGGGCGCGGCTGTCTTTGAGCCGAACGCCGGCACCTTACGGCATGGCGATGCGGTCATGGATCTGCGCAACCGCGAAATTCGCCTGCTGGAGGTGTTCGCGCGAAATCCGGGCCAGATCCTGTCGAAATCGCAACTTCTGGACCGGCTGTTCAGCCAAGATGCGGACGTGACCGAGAACGCAATCGAGGTCTATGTCGGCCGGTTGCGCAAGAAGCTCGACGGGGCGGGTGTGCGGATCGAAACGGTGCGGGGCCTCGGCTACAGGATGAGCCTGTGACACGGCAGGGCGCCTCCGATGCGGCGCGGGGCGTCCGGCCGTCCTGGCCCATCGCGCGGAAGCTGACGTTGTTTCTGGCGGCCATCGTCGCCCTTCTCGCGCTGGTCAGCTGGGGCATGGTGACGAGCTTCGCCCGCGAGGCGGCGGGGCGGACGCAGGACAACATCCTTGCGGCCTCCGCCACCTCCATCGCCGAAACGCTGCGATCCGAAGGCGGACAGGTGCGGCTCGAACTGCCTTACGCCGCGTTTTCGATGTTGGGGGCAATCAGCGAAGATCGTGTGTTTTACCGCGTTGCCGCGGGCGATGACGTTCTGACGGGATATGCCGATCTGGAGGGCCCCGACGTTACGCCGGGGGAGCCCAGTTTTGGCACCCTGCCCTATCGTGACATGAATGTGCGGGCCGTCAGTGTGATGCGCGTGATCCTTGCGGATGGCGAGGCGGTTCCGATTACCGTGACGCTGGCGCAGACCCGGGGCGGGGTGCGGGGCATCGCGGCGGGGCTGTCGCGGCAGGCAGCCTACCTGTCGGTGGCTGTGTTTCTGCTGGCGGTGGGGATGTCGGCCTTTGCCGTGCGCTCGTCCCTGCGCCCGCTCAACACCATGGCGCAGCATGTCTCCACCCGCGGCCCATCGGATCTGCGCCCGTTGCGGCGGCGCGGCCCGCCGGAGCTCATGCCGCTGGTCCGGGCACTGAACCGGCTGATGGACAGGCTGGGGGGGTCGATAAAGCGGTCCGAGGATTTCATTGCAGAAGCGGCGCACCGGGTGCGAACGCCCTTGGCCATCGTGCGCACCCAGGCCGAGATTGCACTGCATTCCGTGGAGGAAGAGGCCCAGAAGCAAACCCTGCGCCGGGTGATCCGGGCGGTCGATGACAGCTCCCGCTCTGCAAGCCAGCTTCTGGATCACGCCATGGTCTCCTTCCGTGCCGATGATCTTGCGCGGGAGCGGGTGGATTTGCCCGCCCTTGCCGAAGGTGTGGCCGATGCGCTTCGCCCGACGGCGGAGATGAAAGATATCGATATCGCGCTGGCGATCTCTCCGGCGGAGGTCGAAGGGGACGCGATCCTGATCCAGAACGCGCTCAGAAACGTGCTCGACAATGCGATCAAATACTCGCCCGCCGAAACCATTGTCAGGGTCAGCGTTGGCAATGGCGGCGGGGAAGCGCGGATCGCGGTCTCCGACGAGGGCCCGGGCTTTGGGGAAGAGCCCGCGGCGCACCTGATGGAACGCTTCAAGCGCGGTGACAAGGTGGAGGGCGTGGTTGGCTCGGGCCTTGGGCTCACCATCGCAGAAGAGGCGCTCAGCGCCCATGGCGGACGGCTGGAACTGGGCCGCAACGTGGAAGGGGGTGGTGCATGCGTGTCCTTGATCTTGCCCGCCGCGTGATCGCCGCCGCGGCACTGATGACGATCTCGGGCCTTGCCTGCGCACAGGAGTTCGAGATTGAAGATCGCCGCACATATCCCGGCACCGGTAGCGCAACGCTGCGCGTGATCTCGACCGCCGATCTGGACGTGATCGAGCCGTTCCTCCTGCGGTTCCAGGCCGCCAATCCGGAGGTTGGCGTCGATTATGTGGTCGCGTCCTCGTCGGAATTGAACCGCGCGATACGGGGCGGCGCGGAATTCGATCTGGCCCTGTCCTCGGCCATGGATCTGCAATTCACGCTGGCCAATGACGGCTTTGCCCAAAGCTATCGCAGCGGCGTGACCGACGCGCTGCCCGACTGGGCGCGCTGGCGCGATCAGCTCTTTGCCTTCACGGCAGAGCCGGCCGTGATCGTCATCAACGAGGCGCGCTTTTCGGGCCTGCCGCTGCCCCGCACCCGGGCGGAGCTTGTCACCATGTTGCGCGACAATCCCGACCGATTTGCCGGGAGCGTCGGCACCTACGATTTGCGCGTATCCGGCCTCGGTTACCTGTTCGCAACGCAGGAGGCGCGCTCGTCCGACGCCTATTGGCGCCTGACCGAGGTGATGGGGCGCCTGAACGCCCGGCTCTATTGCTGCTCGTCGCAGATGATCGACGATGTGGCCTCGGGGGATCTGGCGCTGGCCTATAACGTGCTTGGGTCCTACGCCGAACAGCGGCTGGATGAAGATGCCGGACTGGCCATTCTGCCGCTGGAGGATTTCGCCAATGTGATGCTCCGCACCGCCCTGATCCCCGTAACCGCCATAGAAGTGGACGCCGCAGCCACCATGCTTGATGCGCTATTGCGGGAGGGGATGGGGCAAGGGACGGCGGAGCCGGTGCTGCCTCCGCTACAAACGCGCGGCGAGGCGGATCAGCTGCCCTTCGGCCCGATCCGCCTTGGCCCGGCCTTGATGGTCTATCTCGACCGCCTGAACCGGGAGAGCTTTCTGGAGGCATGGAATGCCGCGATGGTTCAGCAATAGCCCTCACGCCATCTGGGCGGCGGGCTGGTTTTCCTCAAGGTACAGGATCCGCGCCAGCATGGCGAGAAGCCCAATACTGGCCGTGGAGATCACGAAGAGCGCCCAGGGCAGAAGCGCCATGCCCTGCCGTTTGGCCATGGGGGCAAGCGCCGCGAAAGAGATTGAAACCGCGAGAAGCAGGTCAAACCACACCTGATTGCCCCACGCGTTGGTGGAATGATTGGTCCAGACCAGCAACACGCCTTCGGTCGCGATGGTATAGGCCGTCCACGCCACGAAAAGCGCGCTTAATGCTGCCGGAATGCGCCAGAGGCCGGATTTTGGCGCCGTTTCCCCGGTGCGGGTGAGAACAAAGATTGCGGCCGCGGCAAAGGCGATGGCAGGAAGGATTTGAAACAGGGTCATCTGATGGGCTCCCATGATTGCGTTTGTGTAGCGAGTGCTACATTATCGGAAATGTAGCACTCGCTACAAGAAGAAAGAAATGAACGAAATCAGCGCTAAACAGGAAAAGGTGTTGGCGGCCATGGCGGCCCATGTGTTGGAGCATGGTCTAACGACGGCCTCCCTTCGCCCGCTGGCCAAGGCGGCGGGCACGTCGGACCGGATGCTGATCTACCATTTCGGGGACAAGGACGGCGTGATCGGTGCGCTTCTGGAATATCTGGCGGCCGGGTTCGTCAGCGGGCTCGACATGGCGATCCCGGAAGAGCGATTTGCGACGAAAGGTGCATTGCTGGCAGCCGTTGTTACCGTGATGCGGTCCCCCATTGCGGCGGGATATGCGCGAGTGTGGCTGGATATCGTGGCCGCCTCCGCCCGCGGGGAAATTGCCTATGCGCAAACCGGGGGCGCGATCATTGATGGATTCGTCGCCTGGGTCGCGGCCCGCCTGCCGGAGGGTGAGCAGAACCCAGACCGCGCCGCGCGCGCGCTTCTGACCGTGCTGGAGGGCACTATGGTGATGGATGCGGTGGGCCATGGCGACGCCGCTGACGCCGCCATCGCGTGGTTTTCAGGCGACGGCAGCCAGTAGCGCCGCGTTCCCGCCCGCAGCTGTCGTGTCGATGCAGGTATGCCGCTCCAGGATCAGGCGCGGCGTCGGGTCCGCTTCGGTGATTAGCGGCAGGATCGGGCCGTCCATGGCCGCCAGAGCCATCCGGTAGGCGCGGGCTGACGCCTCCTCACCCCAATAGATCGCAGCCTCGAACGGGGGCAATTCAGCGAGCGCCTCGGGCGGAAGATCAGGGGCCAGTGCCGGGGCGCAGCCGACGGAAGTGGCCGCGCGGGCCTGCGCCTCGGCCGCCGCCTGGCCGGGCCCCAGGCACAGCACGCGGCCCCTTGGATGGGTTGTCAGCCGGTTGGTCTCGCCGGTCGGGCCGGGCAGGTCGACCTGCGACAGCGTGCGGTCGGCCGCGACGGCGACACGCAGATCATAGGCCACTGCCCCGACGTCGGAGGGCGGCCCCTCCGTGCCGGTCCCTCGGGCCGCGCGGGTGAAACGTGGCACGTAGGACGGCCCGCCCGCCTTGGGCCCGGTTCCGGACAGGCCCTGCCCACCAAAGGGCTGGCTGCCGACAATCGCACCGATCTGGTTGCGGTTCACGTAGAGATTGCCAGCCTTAACTCGGCCCGCCACCTCTCCGATCCGATCATCGATCCGGGTGTGGAGGCCAAAGGTCAGACCAAAACCGGTGCCGTTGATCTGATCGACCACCTTGTCGATCTGGTTGGCCTTGAACGTCGCCACGTGCAGCACCGGCCCGAAGACCTCCTTGCCGATATCTCCAATCGCGTTCAAGCGGATGAGCGTGGGCGCAACGAACGTGCCCTGCCCCGGCACCTCGGCGTCCTTCAACACCCGGCCTTCGGCGTTTGCCTTGGCGATATGGTCCTTGATGCCGGTTTCGGCGCGTTGATCGATGACTGGGCCGACATCGGTGGACTGGTCCCACGGATCGCCGATGGCGAGTTGATCCATCGCCCCATACAGCGCGGTGAGGAACGGTTTGGCGACATCCTCCTGCAGATAGAGACAGCGCAGCGCCGAGCATCGCTGCCCCGCCGATTGGAAGGCCGACGCAACGACATCCTTCACGGCCTGTTCGGGCAGCGCGGTACTGTCCACGATCATGGCGTTCAATCCACCCGTCTCGGCGATCAACGGGGCGGCGGGCGAGAGGTTGGCGGCCATCGCCCGGTGGATGGCCTGCGCAGTGGCCGTGGATCCGGTGAAGGCCACGCCGTCGATGCGCGGATCAGAGGTGAGGGCCGTGCCCACATCGGCGCCTTCCCCCGGCAAGAGATACAACGCCGAGAGCGGTACGCCCGCCTCATGCAGCAAGGCAACGGCACGGGCGGCGATCAGCGGGGTGGCTTCGGCTGGTTTGGCCAGCACCGCATTGCCCGCCGCCAGCGCGGCGGAGATCTGGCCGGTGAAGATCGCCAGCGGGAAATTCCACGGGCTGATGCAGGTGACGCGGCCCAGGGGCGGATCGGTAAGGTCGGCGATGCGGGCGGCGTAGTAGCGCAGGAAGTCGACGGCTTCGCGCAACTCCCCCTCACAATCAAGCAGGGTCTTCCCGGCCTCGCGGGCCAGAAGGGCGAACAGCTCCGGCGCGTTGGCCTCGTAGAGATCTGCCGCGCGGTTCAGAACGGCGGCGCGGTCCAGGGCATTCCACGGCTGCGCCGCGGAGATTGCGGCATCCGTATCGGCACGCGTGGCCAGGCGAACCTCGCCCACCTTGTCGGTGGGGCGCGCAGGATTTCGGATGTCGACAAGCGCGCCGCCCTCCATCACGGCAGCGCCCATCGGCCCGGCCTGCCTAGTCCTTTCGCGAAACGGGGCGCGGGCCGCGTCGAGCCGCGCCATCGCATGGGGATCATGCAGATCCAGCCCTTCGGAATTCGGGCGCTCCGGCGCGTAAAGATCCATCGGCGCCGTGACCGGCATTGCCGGGTGTTTGACGGCCTCGAACGGATCAGCGGCGACGTCTTCCGGCGGAACATCCTCATCCATGATCTGATGCACGAAGGAGGAATTCGCACCGTTTTCCAGCAATCGCCGCACCAGATAGGCCAGCAGATCGCGGTGCGCGCCCACCGGGGCGTAGATCCGGCAGCGGGTCATGTTGCCCTTGTGCACCTGATCGTGCAGCGCCTCTCCCATACCGTGCAGGCGCTGGAATTCGAAGGCGGTGGGATCGTCTGCCATCTCAAGGATGGCGGCAACGGAATGGGCGTTGTGGGTGGCGAATTGCGGATAGATCCGGTCGGTTCGATCCAGAAGCTGCCGCGCGCAGCTGAGGTAGCTGACATCGGTGGCGGCCTTGGCGGTGTAGACCGGGAACCCGGGCAAGCCCGCCACCTGGGCGCGCTTGATCTCGGTGTCCCAATAGGCGCCTTTGACAAGCCGCACCATGATGCGCCGGTCCAGGCGTTCGGCCAATGCGTGCAGCCAGTCGATGACAGGCGCCGCGCGTTTGCCATAGGCCTGCACCACAACGCCAAATCCGTCCCAGCCCGCAAGCGACGGATCCGACAGCACCGCTTCGATGACATCGAGCGAGATCTCCAGCCGGTCGGCCTCCTCCGCATCGATGTTCAGGCCCATTCGCGCGTCACGGGCGGCTTGGCAGAGCTCCAGCGCACGCGGCACAAGCTCGGCCATGACCCGGGCGCGTTGCGGCTCTTCATACCGGGGGTGCAACGCGGACAGCTTGATGGAGATGCCTGGGTTTTCGCGGATATCATCGCGGGTGGCCTGCTTGGCGAGATACGCAATCGACGCGGCGTAGGCGTCGAAAAACGCCTTTGCCTCGCCCTCCGTCACGGCCGCCTCCCCCAACATGTCATAGGAAAACGTGTAGCCCTGCGCGGCCCGATCGCGGCCCCGCTTCACTGCTTGCTGTATGGTCTCCCCCAGCACAAACTGGTTGCCCATCTCCTTCATGGCCCGCCGGGTCGCAGCGCGGATCACCGGCTCCCCCAGGCGCTTGACGGCCCCGCGCAGGGGGCCCGCCATCCCCTCGCCATCCTCATCTGACAACACGCGGCCCGTCAGCATCAGGGCGAGGGTCGACGCATTCACAAGGTTGGATCTGGACTTGCCCCGATGGGCCGACCATTCGGCGGGCACGATCTTGTCTTCGATCAACGCATCGACGGTGTCGTCATCGGGCACGCGCAGCAGCGCTTCGGCCAACCGCATGAGGGCAAGGCCTTCAGCGGTCGACAACCCGTATTCGGCCAGGAACACCTCCATCAACCCGCCCCGATCCTCGGCGCGGATATCGGCCACCATGCGGGCCGCCCGCGCAGAGGCATCGGCGCGGACGTCGGGCGCGACAGGGTACGCTTTCATAAGGCGGTCAATCGCCTGATCCTCGGGCTCTAGGTAAGCGGAAGCGATGGCGCGGCGATGGGCGGCAAGATCGGACATGATGGCAGGACCCTTGCAGAAACGATAACGCATTCTATACCGACTTCAGAGGTCAATCTGCCTAATGATGGCTTCACATTCTGACAATCGTGCTGATATTGCCCCTCATTTTGGACAAGACGCCCATGAGTACCCCGCCAACCAATCAACTTGACCCGGCTGACAGGCGCATCCTTGCGGTTCTGGCGCGCGACGGGCGAATCCCGGTCACGGAACTCGCCAAACAGGTCGGCCTGTCGAAGACGCCGTGCCAGACGCGGATGAAACGCCTTCAGGCCGACGGCTACATCCGCGGATTTCGCGCCGTGCTGGACTCGGCCCGGCTTGGCCTGGCGCATGTGGCCTTCGTCGAAGTGAAACTGAGCGACACGCGGGAGGCGGCACTCCGCGCTTTCAACGACGCGGCCCGCGCGGTGCCGGAGATCGAGCAATGCCACATGATCGCGGGCGCGTTCGACTACCTTCTGAAGGTTCGGTCGGTCGATATCACGGATTACCGGCGGGTCCTGGGCGAAGTCATCACTCGCCTGCCCCATGTGGAGGCCACGTCCACCCATGTATCAATGGAGACCGTGAAGGACGAAACCGGACCCGCCTGATCACAGAGCTTGCCTTCGCCGCAAAGTCGCGCAACCTATCGCGCGAACCGGCGATCACAGCCGGACGGGAGGGATGAATGGCCAAGGCTACGTTCGACCACACCCCCATGCGGGACAGCTACGATGTAGTCATCATCGGCGGCGCGATCATGGGATCGTCGACGGCGTGGTTTCTGACGGACAATCCGGATTTTGACGGAAGCGTGCTGGTGGTGGAGCGCGATCCGACCTATGAGATGTGCTCGACCGCCCACACCAATTCGTGCATGCGGCAGCAGTTTTCAACCGAGCTCAATGTCCGCATCAGCCAGTTCGCGGCCGATTTTGTCACCAATATCCGTGAATATATGGGCGGCGATGATCGCATCCCGGACCTTCCGATCCGGTCCTTCGGGTACCTCTACCTCGCCGATACCGAAGCCTTCGCCGATACCCTGCGCGCGAACCAGAAAATCCAGCATGCCGCGGGCGCCCAGACCCAATTGATGACGCCGGATGAGATCCTGGCCGCCTACCCGTTTTACAATGTCGATGACATCCTTCTGGGCTCCATCAATACGGTAAACGAGGGCTATTGGGATGGCGCCGCGGTGTTTGATTGGTGGAAGCGCCAGGCCCGCGAACGGGGCGTGGAGTACATCGCCAATGAGGTGGTCGAGATGGCTCGCTCGGCCCGCGGCATTGAATCCTTCACCCTGAAGACTGGCGAAGTCATCACCTGCGGCCATGTGGTCAATGCATCGGGCCCACGTGCGGCGCGCACGGCGGCCATGGCCGGGATCACCGTGCCAGTCGAGCCACGCAAGCGCTATTCCTGGGTGTTCAGGGCCGAAACCCCGCTGGACCGCGACCTGCCGCTGACAATCGATCCCTCGGGCGTACATTGCCGGGAAAACGGCGGTGGCACCTATCAGGCCGGTGGTCACGCGGAGATTGATCCGGCGGCGGATTACGATGATTTCGGGATGGATCACGGGTTGTGGGAGAACCATATCTGGCCCGTGCTGGCCACGCGCATTCCGGCGTTCGAGGCCGTGAAGATCCAGGCCGAATGGACCGGCCATTACGCCATGAACACGCTCGATCACAACGCGATCCTCGGGCCGCATCCGGACGTGCCGAACTTCATCTTCCTCAATGGCTTCTCCGGCCACGGGCTGCAACAAAGCCCGGCCATGGGCCGCGGCACCGCCGAATGGCTGACCTATGGCGAATATCGTTCGCTTGACCTGAGCCCGTTTGCCTATGACCGGATCGTGCGCAACGATCCCATCCGAGAAACCGCCATAATCTAAGGGGCCCGACCTATGCTGAAGAAAATCGTTCTGACCGGGGCTGCGGGGCGCTGTGGCTCCATCCTTCGGCCTGCGCTGGCCAAGATGTGCGATGAGTTGGTCAGTTCCGACATCGTCGAGAGCCTGACCGATCTGGCCCCGAACGAGACCTATGTGCGGGCCGATATTGCCGATTATGCGTCGGTTGCCGGGTTGATGGACGGGGTCGAGATGGTCTGTCATTTCGGCGCCATTGTGGATGAAGGCCCGTTTGAACAGCTTCTTGGGCCCAACTTCATCGGGTCCTACAATGTCTGGGACAGCGCCCAGAAGGCCGGTGCTCGGCGGATTATCTATGCCTCCTCCATACATGTCGTCGGCATGCATCCGCGCCAATCCTTTGTCGGGATCGACGCCGCGCATCGGCCCGACAGCTTCTATGGCCTGGCCAAGTGCTTCACCGAGGATCTGGGCCGAATGTATTGGGAAAAACGCGGGCTGGAATCGGTGCATCTGCGCATCCTGAGCTGCGCGCCTGTCAAGAATGCGCGGGCCTTGGGCACGTGGCTGAGCGATGGCGATCTGGTGCATCTGGTGGAACGCGCGATTGACACGCCGACCACGGGGTTCGCGGTGATCTACGGCGTCTCCGACAATGACAGGGCACCGGTGGACAATTCGAAGGCAGCGTTTCTGGGCTATCGGCCGCGCGACAATGCCGAACAATTTGCAGCCGAAATCCTTGCCCAGGAAGGTGCAGGCGATCCCAAGGATGTGGCCCAGATGGTCCATGGCGGGCCCTTCGGCACGGTCGAATTGGGCAAGGGCGGCGCGGCGGCAGCGGCCAAGGGCGACGACTGAAGACAAGGCAACCGAGATGCTGCGGGGGCGGTGGGACATCCAGCCGCCCTCTGCGCGCGTGCGGCTTCATTTTTGCCCGATACAGCCCTTCGGTTGACGCGGGCCAAGCCCGCGTGTTTCACTTTTCGCCTGATGGCAAGGCGCAGGTGACACGTTCGGCCCAGATTTGATCGGAGGTTGTTGATGCCAGAGACCGACACTGGGCCAAACCAGGCGCGCCATCTGCCCGACTTTCTGACGCCCGATGCGCTTGTCGCCCTGAACAACGGCACGCATCCCGCGCCGTTTGAGGTTCTTGGCCCGCACAAAAGTGGTGGGCGGCGCTGGATCGTCACGTTTCAGCCAGACGCGGTTTCAGTGAGCGCCAAGGTAGCGGACAAGGTCATCGATTTGCCGCGGCTGGAGGGCGCGGTGTTCGGCGGCCCGGTTGCGGGCAAAGCCTACACGTTGATCGCGCGGTACGCCGATGGGGCCGAATACACGAGCCCTGACCCGTTTGCCTTTGATCCCGTCTTGTCGGATTTCGACCAATATCTGTTGGGCGAAGGAACCCACAAGGAGCTTTGGCGCGTCCTTGGCGCCCATGTCACCACACATCAGGGCGTGACTGGCACGCATTTCGCCGTCTGGGCGCCCAACGCCACCCGCGTCAGCGTCGTGGGGGATTTCAACGGCTGGGACGGGCGCCGCCACCCGATGCGGCCCGCGGGGCAGACCGGCGTTTGGGAGATGTTCCTGCCACAGGTGGGCGACGGCGCGCTCTACAAGTACGAGGTTGCAGGCGCAGACGGCACTCTGGCCCTGAAGGCCGACCCTGTCGGCTTCGGCTCTCAGCATCCACCCGAAAAGGCCAGCATTGTACGCGACATCAGCGGCTATGGCTGGAAAGATGCCGAATGGATGGAAAGCCGCGCGGCGCGGTCGGACCGGGCCAGCCCGATTTCCATCTACGAGGTGCATTTAGGGTCGTGGCGCAGGCGCTACGATGATGGCGGCCGACCGCTCAGCTACAAGGAACTGGCCCGCGACCTGATCAACTACGTCAAGCATATGGGCTTCACCCATATCGAGTTGCTGCCGGTCTCGGAATTTCCATTCGACGGATCCTGGGGATATCAGCCGGTGGGCCTATACGCGCCCACCATCCGCTTCGGCCCGCCCCACGAATTCCGCGATCTTGTCGAAGCCGCCCATGCCGCCGGGATCGGCGTGCTACTGGACTGGGTGCCAGGGCACTTCCCCGCCGATGACCACGGGTTGGCGCGGTTCGACGGCACGGCGCTTTATGAGCATGCCGACCCGCGCGAGGGGTTCCACCAGGATTGGAACACGCTGATCTACAACTATGGCCGCACCGAGGTGAAGAATTACCTCGTGTCCAACGCGCTTTACTGGATGGAGGAATATCACCTCGACGGGCTGCGCGTGGATGCGGTGGCCTCCATGCTTTACCGCGATTACTCGCGGGACGACGGCCAATGGGTCCCCAACAAGGATGGCGGGCGCGAGAACTACGAGGCCATCGCCTTCCTGCAGGAGATGAATATCGCCGTTTACGGCGCCGACCCGTCCGTGATGACCGTGGCCGAGGAAAGCACGTCGTTTCCCGCTGTCTCGCAGCCCGTCCATAGCGGCGGCCTCGGCTTCGGCTACAAGTGGAACATGGGCTGGATGAACGACACCCTGCGTTACATGGAGAAGGACCCGATCTACCGCCAGCACGACCATCACCTGATGACCTTTCCCATCGACTGGGCCTTCACCGAGAACTTCATCCTGCCGATCAGCCACGATGAGGTGGTCCACGGCAAAGGCTCCATGATCGACAAGATGCCGGGCACCGACTGGGAGAAGTTCGCCAATCTGCGTGCCTATTACGGGTTCATGTGGACCCATCCGGGCAAGAAACTGTTGTTCATGGGATGCGAATTCGCGCAGCTCGAGGAATGGAACCACAACGCCGAGTTGAACTGGGGAGCCGCCGATCAGCCCGCCAACAATGGCGTGCAGCGTCTGGTGCGCGACCTGAACGCGCTGTACCGGGATACCCCGGCCTTGCATGTGGGCGATTGCGTCCACGAGGGGTTTGCCTGGCTGAGCAATGATCCCGCCCAATCGACCATAGGGTTCGCCCGGTATGGCGGACCAGATGACGCGCCCGTCGTGGTCATGTGCAACTTCACGCCCGTCGAACGCGTTGAGTTCCGATTGGGCGTGCCATGCGGGGGCGACTGGGAGGAAGCCCTCAACACCGACGCCGAGATCTATGGCGGCGGAAACCGGGGCAATCTAGGTGGCGTGACGGCCACCGATATTGCCGCAGATGGACAGGCGCAATCAGTGACACTGACATTGCCGCCCCTGTCCGTATTGGTCTTGCGACACCGCCGCGCGACCTGAGAACAACAAAGGGATGGAGAGACTGATATGCCGACGAAACGCCTGACACAGAGATCCATGGTCTTCGTACTCGCCGGTGGACGCGGCTCTCGTCTGAAGGAACTGACAGACCGCCGGGTGAAGCCAGCCGTGCCGTTCGGCGGCAAGGCGCGTATCATTGATTTCGCCCTTTCGAACGCGATGAATTCTGGCATCCGCAAGATGGCGATCGCAACACAGTACAAGGCCCACAGCCTGATCCGCCACGTGCAGCGGGGCTGGAACTTCTTCGGCGCCGAGCGCAACGAGTTTCTCGATGTCCTGCCGGCCTCGCAGCGTGGCGGCACCGAAAGCTGGTACAAGGGCACCGCCGATGCGGTGACGCAGAACATCGACATCGTGGACAGCTACGGCATCGACCACGTGATCATTCTGGCGGGCGATCACATCTACAAGATGGACTACGAGATCATGCTGCGCCAGCACGTGGAAACGGAGGCGGATGTGACCGTCGGCTGCCTGACCGTGCCCCGGATGGAGGCCACGGCGTTTGGCGTCATGGCGACCGACAAGACCGGCCAGATCACCAGCTTCCTTGAAAAACCCGCCGATCCCCCTGGCACACCCGATGACCCCGACGTGGCGTTGGCCTCCATGGGGATCTACGTCTTCAACTGGAAATATCTGCGTGACCTGCTGATGGTCGATGCGGCCGATCCGAATTCCTCGCACGATTTCGGCAATGATCTGATTCCTGACATCGTCAAGAACGGCAAGGCGATGGCGCATCGCTTTGACGAAAGCTGCGTGCGCGGCGATGACGCCCCGGCCTACTGGAAAGACGTGGGCACCGTCGATGCGTTCTGGCAGGCGCATATCGACCTGACGAATTTCACGCCTGAACTGGATCTGTGGGACCGCGATTGGCCGATCTGGACCTATAACGAAAGCGTTCCACCGGCGAAATTCATCCATGATGAGCGCGACAGGCGTGGCATGGCGATCTCTTCCATGGTGTCAGGTGGGTGCATCGTGTCGGGGACGGAGGTGCGTAACTCGTGTCTCTTCACGGGCGTCCACACCAATTCCTACGCCGTGCTGGACCATGCGGTTGTTCTGCCCAACGTGACGATCCATCGATCCGCCAGGCTGCGCCAGGTTGTGATCGATTCGAAGGTGGTCATTCCCGAAGGCCTCGTGGTGGGCGAAGATCCGAAAGATGACGCCAAGTGGTTCCGCGTGACGGATCGTGGCACGACCCTGATCACGCAAGATATGTTGGATAAACGGGCCGCCGCTTCATGACCAACGTCCTGTTTGTCGTGTCGGAATGCGCCCCGTTGATCAAGACGGGGGGGCTGGCGGATGTGGCGGGCGCGTTGCCGCACGCGCTTGCGGATCACGGCGATGAGGTGCGTGTGCTGCTGCCGGGCTATCGCGCGGTTCTGGACAAGCTCGGCAAGACCACCACCACGCAGAAATTGCCCGATCTGTTCGGTGGAGAGGCACGGCTTCTGGCCTGCAAAGTTGCGGGCCTCGACCTGCTGATCCTTGACGCGCCGCATCTCTATGACCGAGATGGCGGCATTTACGGCGACGAAACCGGCAAGGATTGGGACGACAACCCGGAACGTTTCGCGGCCCTGTGCAAAGCGGGCGCGATGATCGCGGATGCGGGCGTCGATGGCTGGAGGCCCGGTATCGTCCATGGGCACGATTGGCAGGCGGGCCTCACGCCGGAATACATGCATGATCTTGGCTGTGATGTGCCCTTCGTCTTCACGATCCACAACATTGCCTTTCACGGCAATGTCGCGGGCGAGCGCCTCGACACGTTGGGCCTTGATTATGGGCGGTTCGACGCGGATCACTTCGAATTCTGGGGGCAGATTTCGGCCCTGAAGGCGGGGCTTATGGGGGCGACCAAGATCACCACCGTGTCCCGCACATATGCGGAAGAGCTGCTGACACCGGATTTCGGCATGGGGATGGAGGGCGTCCTGCGTCACCGTCAGGGCGACCTTGTGGGGATCGTCAACGGCATCGACCTTGATGCCTGGAGCCCCGAAACCGATCCGAACATCACGCCTTACAAAACGGCGGCTGGCAAATCCGCGAACAAGACAGCGGTGCAGGCCGCCTTCGGGCTGGGTAAGGCAAATGGTCCGCTATGCGTTCTGGTCTCCCGGCTGACCGAACAGAAGGGGATCGACCTGCTGCTTGAGGCACTTCCGGCGCTGCTTGACCGAGGCGGCCAATTGGCGCTTCTGGGCTCGGGCGATCCGCGTCTGGAAGTGGCCCTTCACGAGGCCGCGGCGCGGCATCCGAACGTGTCGGTAAAGATCGGCTATGATGAGGCGCTGTCGCATCTGATGATGGCGGGGGGCGATGTTGTGCTGGTCCCGTCGCGGTTCGAGCCCTGCGGTCTGACGCAGCTTTATGGTCTGCGCTACGGCACACTTCCGCTTGTCGCCCTGACAGGTGGCCTTGCCGATACGGTCATCAATGCCTCCCCCGCCGCGTTGGCCAGCGGCGTGGCCACCGGCTTCCAGTTCTTCCCGGTGACGGCGCAGGCTCTGTCGAATAGTTTCGTGCGGCTTTGCGACCTCTACGCGCAGCCGAAAGGGTGGCGGAAGGCGCAGCGCAATGCGATGGCGCAACCCGTCGGCTGGGAAACATCGGCCGCCGAGTACCACGAGATTTACGCCTCTCTCGCCGGGGCGCCTTCGTGACGGCAGGGGCCTTTCCCATTCGCCCGGGCCGCCCGTTTCCGCTGGGGGCGAGCGTTGACGGCGACGGTGTGAATTTTGCCGTGTTCTCCCGCCATGCGACGCGGGTGATGCTGTGCCTGTTCGATGAAAACGGTGCCGAACATCAGGTGGTGCCCCTGCCCGAGCGCGAGGGCCATATCTGGCACGGTTACTTCCCGGGCATGAAGGCGGGCCAGCAATACGGTTATCGGATGGACGGCCCCTATCGGCCCCAAGACGGCCACAGGTTCAACCCCTACAAGCTGTTGATCGATCCCTACGCCAAGCAATTGACCGGGCACCCGGCATGGCATCCGTCGCTTTACGGCTACAAGGTCGGGCACAAGGACAAGGACCGCAGCTTCGACAAGACCGACAGCGCGCCCTACATGCCGCGCTGTGTCGTCGTCCATCCGATGCCAGACGTACATGGCGCGCTAGCCCGACCCAACCACGCCCTCGAAAGCACGGTGATCTACGAGGCCCATGTGAAGGGCCTGACCGCAGGCCGGGCGGATATTCCCAATCGGGGCACGTTCCTTGCCATGGCGTCGGACCCGATCTTGGAGCACTTGAACAATCTCGGCGTCACGGCGATCGAGCTTCTGCCTGTGCAGGCCTTCCTGAACGAGAAATTCCTGATCGACCGGGGGCTGACGAATTACTGGGGTTACATGACCCACGGCTTCTTCGCGCCCGATCCGCGCTACCTGACGGGTGGCGACATTGCGGAGTTCCGGCAGATGGTCGCGCGGTTCCACAGCGCCGGGATCGAGGTGATCCTCGACGTCGTCTACAACCACACCGCCGAAGGCTCGGAGATGGGGCCGACATTGATGTTCAGGGGGCTTGATAATGCCAGCTACTACCGGCTGGCCGATGACCGGCGCTATTATCTTGACGATGCGGGCTGCGGCAACACGCTTGATTTCGAGAACCCGTTCGTGATGCGGCTGATGATGGATAGCCTGCGCTACTGGGTCGAGCTTATGCATGTGGATGGCTTCCGGTTCGACCTGTGCACCACGCTTGGCCGGACCCGCACGGGTTTTGACCGCAACGGCCCGTTCTTTCGGGCCATCGGGCAGGATCCGGTGCTCAACCGCGTCAAACTGATCGCCGAGCCATGGGACATTGGCCCCGGCGGGTACCAGCTGGGGGCCTATCCCGCCCCGTTTGCCGAATGGAACGACAAGTACCGCGACAACGTGCGGGAGTTCTGGCGCGGGGATCCGGGCAAGGTGGCCGACCTCGCCGCGCGGCTGTCGGGCTCCGCGCAATTCTTCGACCATGACGGCCGAGCGGCGACCTCGTCCCTGAACTTCCTGACCGCCCATGACGGGTTCACCTTACAAGATACCGTCAGCTATTCGACCAAGCACAACCTGGCCAATGGCGAGGACAATCGCGACGGCCACTCCAACAACCATTCCGACAATATGGGGGTTGAGGGGCCGTCGGATGAGCCGGCGATCATCGCCGCGCGCACCCGGCGCAAGCGCAACCTCGTGGCGACGCTGATGCTGTCCCAGGGCACGCCGATGATCCTGGCCGGTGATGAGCTGAGCAATTCGCAGGGCGGCAACAACAACGCCTATTGCCAGGACAACGAAATCGGATGGGTGAACTGGCCGGAGCAAGACGACCCGTTTTTTACCTTCTGCCAACAGGCCATCGCGTTTCGCCGGATGCATCCGCTCCTGCGGCAGCGCCGGTTTCTGCATTCCCGCCAGCGGGTGATCGATGGCGAACCGGATCTGTTCTGGCGCCGCGCCAATGGCGAAGCGATGCGGCAGGAGGATTGGGACAACCCCAACCTCGACACGCTGGTCGCCGAAATGCGCATGGCCTCCGGCACCCCGGAATATGTGCAACGCCAAGGCGCATTGCTGATCGTGTTGAACCGGGGGAAGGCCGTTGAGATCAGACCGCCTGACCTGCCGGAGGGCGAAGCCTGGGTGCGGCGGTTCGACACCAGCCAGGACGATGCAATCCGCGTGACGCAGGGCATGCACGTCGCCGCCGACGCGGTGGTCGTTTTTTCGCACGAGACGCCACACTAGCGCGGTAGGACACGCGGCCATAGACTTGAACGAAGGGGAGGACAGCCAATGCCAATGCAAACCGTCCGGACACGTCCGATCGAAGGTCAGAAACCTGGCACCAGCGGGTTGCGCAAGAAAACCGCTGTCTTCAAGCGGCCGCATTTCCTCGAAAACTACGTCCAATCCATCTTCGACGGGATCGGCGGCGTACAGGACAAGGTGCTTGTGGTCGGCGGCGATGGCCGGTTTTTCAACGATGATGCGATCCAGATTATCCTGCGTATGGCTGCCGCCAATGGTGCGGCCAAATGCATCGTCGGGCAGGGTGGCATCCTGTCCACGCCCGCCGTGTCGCACCTGATCCGAAAGCGCGGCGCCAATGGCGGCCTGATCCTTTCGGCCAGTCACAATCCCGGCGGGCCTGACGCGGATTTCGGTCTGAAATATAACGGGCCCAATGGCGGCCCGGCCACCGAAGGCGTGACCGACAGGATTTTCGCGCGCACCCAGGACATCGACATCTACAAGATCACCGCCTCCACCGGCGTGGATATCGACATGCTTGGCATCCGCGAACATCAGGGGATGAAGGTGGAGATCGTCGACCCCGTCGAGGATTACGCCGCCCTGATGGAAACGCTGTTTGACTTCGACAAGATCCGGGCGCTCTTCGCAGGCGGCTTCACGATGCGCTTCGATGCCATGCATGCCGTGACCGGCCCCTATGCCCATGCGATCCTTGAAGACCGCCTGGGTGCGGAAGCAGGGAGCGTGCTCAACGGCACGCCGAGCCCGGATTTCGGCGGCGGCCATCCGGACCCGAACCCGATCTGGGCCAAGGACCTGATGGATGTGATGCATGGGCCAGCCGCCCCCGATTTCGGCGCGGCGTCGGATGGCGACGGCGACCGGAACATGATCGTCGGGCGCAACACTTACGTCACGCCATCCGACAGCCTCGCGGTTCTGACGGCCAAGGCCCATCTCGCGCCCGGCTATCACGATGGGCTGGCCGGTGTGGCGCGCTCCATGCCGACCTCCCGCGCCGTGGATCGGGTGGCCGAGGTCCTTGGCATCGCGTGCTACGAGACGCCCACGGGGTGGAAGTTCTTCGGCAATCTGCTCGATGCGGGAAAGGCCACGCTCTGCGGCGAAGAAAGCGCCGGGACAGGTTCGGATCATGTGCGCGAGAAGGACGGGCTCTGGGCGGTGCTGCTATGGCTCAACATCCTTGCGGAAACCGGCCAATCGGTGGCTGAGCTGATGGCGGATTTCTGGGCCGAGTACGGGCGGTGCTACTATTCCCGGCACGATTACGAGGCCGTCGACAGCGACAAGGCCAATGCGGTGATGGATGGCCTACGCGCACAATTGTCGGCGCTGCCGGGCGGGTCGGTGGGAAACCTCGTTGTCGAGGCGGCCGACGAATTCGCATATGACGACCCCGTGGATGGCTCCCGCGCCACAGGGCAAGGCATCCGGATCACCTTCGAGGGCGGGGCGCGCGCCGTCTTCCGCCTGTCAGGGACCGGAACCGAAGGGGCCACGATCCGCATCTACCTTGAAAAGCTGGAAACGGATGCCGATAAGCTCCAACTGAACCCGGAAGACGCGCTGGCCCAGGTACAGAATGCGGCGCGCGCGCTATCGGACCTGACGGCAAAGACGGGCCGGGTTGATCCCGACGTTGTTACCTGACATCACGCCTGCGCGCATGAGAGACGCGACAGGGGATGTCGATGAACGTGATGAATGATCTGTCGGCCGAGGCGCTGCGTGCCCGCATCTCGCAGCATCTGACCTATACGCTCGGCAAGGACAAATCCCATGCCAGCCTGTATGATTGGCGTATGGCCGTCAGCTATGGCGTGCGCGACATCATCATCGAGCCTTGGTTCGCCGCCACCCGGCGCACCTATGAGGCGCAGGGCAAGCGCGTCTACTACCTGTCGATGGAGTTCCTGATCGGCCGTGTTCTGGCCGACGCGATGATGAATCTGGGCCTGTTCGACACCGTCCGCGAGGTGCTCGACGCCGAAGGGATCAGCCTTGCCGATGTGATCGAGGATGAACCCGATGCCGCGCTTGGCAATGGCGGTTTGGGCCGGTTGGCCGCGTGTTTCCTGGAAAGCATGTCAACCCTGCAATGCCCGGCCTATGGCTACGGCATCCGGTACGAACATGGCCTGTTCCGCCAGCGCTTCGAGGGTGGCCGTCAGGTGGAGCATCCCGAAGATTGGCTGAACCAGCCGCATCCATGGGAATTCGAGCGCCCCGAGGCGCGCTATTCCATCGGTTTCAAAGGCCACGTGACCGAGGCCGAGGGGCACGCCACCTGGCACCCGGCGGAGACCGTCTACGCCCGCGCCTACGACATGCCGGTTGTGGGCTGGGAGGGCCATTGGGCCAACACTCTGCGCCTTTGGGGCGCCCATCCGACGGAGCTTTTCGACCTTGAGCAGTTCAATTCGGGCGATCACACCGCTGCCGCGGCGCCTGAAGCGCTCGCCCGCACCCTGTCGCGGGTTCTCTACCCGGAGGACACGACGGACAGCGGCAAGGAACTGCGCCTGAAGCAGGAGTTTTTCCTGACCTCCGCCGCGTTGCAGGACATCCTGCGCCGGTTCCTAAGCGAATATGACGACCTTGCGCTTCTGCCGGAGAAGGTCGCGATTCAGATGAACGATACGCATCCCGCCCTGGCAGGCCCGGAATTGATCCGGCTGCTGATGGATGACCGCGGGTTGCCGTGGGACGAGGCCAAACGCATTGCGCGTGGCTGCTTGAACTACACCAATCACACGCTGCTCCCCGAGGCGCTCGAGGCGTGGTCGACGTGGCTCGTGGGGCGCATCCTGCCGCGCCATATGCAGATCATCGAGCGGATCGACGCGGAGCATCAGGCGGCGACCGGTTGCGGGGCCGAGTTGGCCATTGTCCACAATGATCAGGTCCATATGGGCACGCTGGCCTTCGTGATGGCGTCCCACGTCAACGGCGTCTCGGCGCTGCACACGCACCTGATGCAGGACACCGTGTTTGCCGGGCTGAACGCGGCCTATCCCGGCCGGATCGTGAACCAGACCAATGGCGTCACCCCGCGACGGTGGCTCCGCCTGTCGAACCCGGCCCTGTCGCAGGTGCTGACCGACACGATTGGCACCGGGTGGGAGCGCGATCTGAGCCGCCTGTCGGCTCTTGCGTCCCATGAAGCCGACAACGGCGTGCGCGATGCGATCGGGGCCGCCAAGCGCCAGAACAAGGTGGCCCTGTCGAACTGGGCGGCGGACCAACTGGGTTTATCGCTCGATCCCGATGCGATGTTCGATGTGCAGATCAAGCGCATGCATGAATACAAGCGGCAGCTTCTGAATGTCTTCGAAACCATCGCGCGCTGGTCGGCGATCCGTGACAACCCGAACGGCGACTGGGCACCGCGCGTAAAGATTTTCGGGGGCAAGGCGGCCCCGGGATATTTTACCGCCAAAGGCATCATCCACTTCATCAATGACGTGGCGCGCACGATCAATTCCGATCCCGTCACGGGCGATCTGCTGAAGGTGATCTATCCGGCCAATTACAACGTTTCGATGGCGCAGCGCCTGATCCCCGCCACGGATCTGTCCGAACAGATCTCGACTGCCGGCAAGGAAGCGTCTGGCACCGGCAACATGAAGTTCACGATGAACGGCGCGCTGACCATTGGAACGCTGGACGGCGCGAATGTCGAAATCCGGGAGCATGTGGGGCCCGACAACTTCTTCCTGTTCGGGATGGATGCCGATGAGGTGCAGGCCCGCTACCGGGTGGAGGATCATGCGCGTGAAGCGATCCTTGCCAGCCAGCCGCTTCAGGACATCCTGCAATTGATCGTCGAGGGGCGGTTCAGCCGCGATGACACGGATCGCCACAACGGATTGGTGGATGCCACCTGGACTCACGATCCATTCTTGGTGGCATCGGATTTCGACAGTTACGTCACGTGTCAGGCCGAAGTCGAGCGGGCCTACGCGGACCGGGACCATTGGAACAGGCTGGCCCTGCGCAACATCGCGGGGTCGGGCCATTTCTCGTCGGACCGGACCATCAAGGGCTATATGGCCGATATCTGGGGCGCCGAGAGCCTGACCTAGCCGGGTTTGATTTCAAAACCCAGGCCATGTGACAGGTAGGCAAACCCGTTGCCCCGTAGGGTCAGAACGCCCCCGGCCAGATCCGCTCCGTTCGAGAAATCGATCCCCGCACCACCGCTTATCGCAAAGGTTTTCAGCTCTGGCGACAGGTTGAACAGGCAGGTCAGCGTCTCTTCCTTCGCCGCCCGTGTAAACCCGAGAACGGGTTCGGGTAGCGGCAGGAATGTCGTCGTTCCGCGGGCCAGGGCCGGGCTGCCCTTCCGCCGCGCAATCATATCCTTGTAGAAGGCCAGGATGCCGTCCGACCCCTGCTGATCAACGGCGTTTGCGGCCTGCGGCGGCTTGACAGGAAGCCAAGGCTTGGCCGTGGAAAACCCTGCATGGGGCGCGTCCTTCTCCCACACCATGGGCGTGCGGCATCCGTCGCGGCCCTTCACGGCGGGCCAGAAACGGATGGCGGGTGGATCGGTGAGCTCTTCGAACGTCATCTCCGTTTCGGTCTGGCCCAGTTCCTCGCCCTGATAGATCCCGATCGTCCCCTCAAACGCCATCAACATCGCGCAGGTCAGCCGCGCCATGGCGTCCTCGGACACCGCGTATTTGGCCCACCGGCTGACATGGCGCGTGACATCGTGGTTGCTGAACGACCAATATGGATGGCCGTCCGGCGCGCCGCGCTGAAAACCCTCGATACAGGTCTGGAAATGCTCCGCCGTGAAATCGGGGCCAAGCATGGCGAAGCTGTAGGCCATGTGCAGACGCGTCGTGCCCTTGGTGTAGTCCCCCATGATCTCGATGGATTTGTGCCCCATCTCGCCCACTTCGCCGACCATCATGATCTCGGAATACTGGTCCGTCAGGGCGCGCAG
This sequence comes from uncultured Roseicyclus sp., assembly GCA_947491935.1. Classification (GTDB taxonomy): domain Bacteria; phylum Pseudomonadota; class Alphaproteobacteria; order Rhodobacterales; family Rhodobacteraceae; genus Gymnodinialimonas. The sequence continues at coordinate 249,289 of CANLLF010000002.1, read as the reverse complement.
CCGCTCCAGAAACGCAAGGTTTTCGGGCCGCGTCTTGTTATAGATATTGTCCTGCATGCCGTAGAGATCGGTCGCCATCACCTGCGGCTTTGCCTGCGCCGGCGGGTTGGAGCGCAACGACTGATCGTGGAAATAGTAGTTCACCGTATCCAGGCGGAAGCCGTCGAGCCCGCGATCCAGCCAGAATTTGCAGGTCTCCAGGATCGCATCGATCACATCGGGATTGTGGAAGTTGAGATCGGGCTGCGATGCGAGAAAGTTGTGCAGGTAGTATTGCCCGCGCCCGGGGTCGAACTCCCAGGCCGGGCCGCCGAAATGGCTGTGCCAATTCGTCGGCGGCGCGCCATCGGGCAGCGGGTCGGCCCAGACATACCAATCCGCCTTGTCGTTGTCGCGGCTGATGCGGGATTGCTTGAACCACTCGTGTTGATCCGAGGTGTGGGACAGCACCTGATCCACGATGATCTTCAAGCCCTTCGCGTGGGCGGCGTCGATCAATTCATCAAAGGCCGCGTCATCCCCGAACAGCGGGTCCACCGCCCGGTAATCCGACACGTCATAGCCCATATCCGCCTGCGGCGAGGCGAAGATCGGAGACAACCAGATGCAATCCACGCCAAGCTCAACGATGTGATCGAGGCGGCGGGTTATACCACGCAGATCCCCGACACCGTCGCCGTTATCGTCCTGAAATGAGCGCGGATAGACCTGATAGATCACCGCGCTGCGCCACCATTCGTTCATGTGCCTGCCCCCCAATTCAAGCCACTCTAGCCGTCGGATAGGCGATTGAAAGAGTGGAGGATGCAGAACCGCCCGGCAGGTGTGAAGCGGGGCAGAGTTGTGACCGTTCGGGCACTGCACGCGTCAGGACAACTTGCCGGATGGGATGGCTCACAAGCCTCTCCACTGGCCACAACCATTGGAATGGACAATTAAACCTTGATCATGACCTTCCCGTGGCTCTGGCGCGGGGCGCGCAGGTATTCCCAAGCCTGCTGCAGCTCCTCCATCGGGAACACCCGATCGATGTTGGGCTGCAGCCGTCCGGAGGCCAACGCCCCGTACACGAAATCGAGGCCTTTCCACTTCCAATCCGCGTCTTCGATGTAGTGAAACAACGAGTAGGGTTTGAACGTGGCATTGGCCTGATAGAGGTACATCATGGGCAGCTCCGGCAGTTTTTCGTCCAACGTGCCGTAGAAGAAAATCTGCGCGTCTTTGGCCAGGGCCTGACTGTAATGGGCGATCATCCCGGCGCCGACTGAATCGAACACCGCGTGAACGCCCACACCATCGGTGGCCTCCCGTACCGTTTCGGCCAATCCGACCCCATCCCCGAAATAGGTGTGACTGGCACCGGCCTGCATCAGGTAGTCGCGGTTGTAGTCAAACCGCGAGGTTCCGATCATGGTCGCGCCTTTAAGGCGGCCGATCTCAAGCGCGGCGCGGCCTGCCGTACTGGTCGCGGCGGTGACCAGAATGTTCACACCCGGGGCGGCAGCGGCCAGTTCGGCGATCGGGTAATAGGCCGTCATGAATTGCATCCAGATGGACCCCGCCTCGACCGCGTCCATACCGTCGGGCGCCTTCGTGAGATACCGCGCGTCGATGATGACGGTGTCCCCGCTCACGCCCTTCATGTCGTAGAAATAGGGCAACGTGCAGTAACGCTCACCCGGCTTGATCCCGGTGACGCCGTCGCCGACCTGATCGACGACACCGACCGCTTCACATCCCACGCGTGCCGGAAGCGCGCTGAAATTGAAGGAGTAGCGCCCCTGCATGAGATCCATGTCCCCCCAGTTGAGCGCGAAGGCCTCGACCTTCAGGCGGACCTCGCCCGGGCCTGCATCGGCCGGCATGTATGATCTCAGATCGAGCCCGGAAATTCCGGAATATTCCGTGATGACCCATTCGCGATTTTCTGTCGGCATTGATGTCGTGTCCCTGAATATGGCGTCTGGTCGTGTTGCCGCCCGGTCGGGCCAGCCAGTCAGCGCCGTTGCCCCACAGCAGACAGACCCACCGCGGCGAGGATGATCAGACCCATGGTCAGGTCACGGAAGAAGGGATCGATGCTCAGGATGTTGAACCCGTTATTGACGAGCGCCAGAAGGAACACGCCCGCCAGCGACCGCCAAACCGCACCCTGCCCGCCATAGATGCTTGTGCCGCCGAGGATGACGGCCGCGATGGCCTGCAGTTCCAGCCCGTCCCCCGCCGTCGCCTGCCCCACGGCCACGCGTGACGTGGTGATGATCGAGGCCAGACCGGCCGCAAAACCGGCAATTGCGAAGGCGGCGATCTTGATCCGGTTGGTGCGGATCCCCGACAAGATCGCGGCCTCTTCATTGCCACCGACCGAGAAGACGCGGCGCCCGAAGGTGGTGCGGGTCAGCAGAAAGGTGAGGATCAGCGCGAAGGCCACCATCAGCCAAACCGAGTTGAAGACACCCAGAAACCGCCCGCGCCCCAGCCATGTGAAATCGTCGAGCCGCACCGAAATCAGCCGCCCATCGGAGAGCGCGACCGCGATGCCCTTGAAGATCAGGGCCGTTGCGATGGTGGCAAGAAAGGAGTGCACGCGCAGGGTCGTGATGGCGAGGCCGTTGGCAAAGCCGAGTGCCAACCCGACGAACGGCGCAAGCAACAGGCCAAGATACGGGTCGACATTCACGGCGAGCCACGCAGAGGCCACGGAGCCCATGGCAAAGATTGCGCCCACCGACAGATCGAAGCCGCCGACGATGATCACGAGCGTCATGGCCGATGCCATGATCGCCAAGGGCGCATTCTGGTTAAGGATATTGAGCAGGTTGCGGCCGGTCAGGAAGCTGTCGGACAACAGCGAGAGGGCAAGCATCAGCATCGCGATCAGGATCAGGACCGCGTAGGTCTGCAGGAAGTAAAACACCTTCGCCCGGGTCATGCGGCGGTCTCTCCCACACTTTGGTGATTGAAAAGCGCGGCCAGAACCTCGGCCTCGCCGACCTCATCGGGGTCGATCTCGTCGACGAGGCGGCCCCGGTCCACAAGAAACACGCGCGTTGCAAGCCCGAGGACCTCGTCGATCTCGCTGGAGATGACCAGGATCGCGACGCCCTCGCTGGCCAGTCGCCCGATCTCCCGGTGGATCGTCTCCCGCGCGCCCACATCGACGCCGCGGGACGGCTCATCGAGGATCAGCACCTTGGGGTTACCCGCCAGCCATTTCCCCAACAGCACCTTTTGCTGGTTGCCGCCGGAATAGTTCGACACATCGCCATCGACCATGGCGGGGCGGATATCGAGTTGATCGATCAACCCCAGCGCCAGTGCCCGTTCGCGGGCATTTGCCATGATCCCGCGCGCTGAAATCGCACCCAGATGCGGCAGCGAAATATTGGCGCGCACCGGCGACGACATCACAAGGCCCTGACCCCGGCGATCTTCCGGCACCATGACGATGCCGGCCTCCGTCGCGGCGGCAATGGATCGGTCCGTCAAAGCCCGACCTGCCACCGCCACCTCGCCACTTGCTGGGTCCGCCCCGATGATGGCGCGGGCAATTTCCGACCGTCCCGCGCCCATGAGCCCGGCAAACCCGACCACCTCTCCCGCGCGGATTTCGAGCCGTTGAACCGCCGTGCCAGTGGGCGACGTCAGATCCTGCACCGACAGCACAACCTCGCCATGATCCCGCGATTTCGGCGGATAAAGCGTGTCGGTCTTCGTGCTGCCCAACATCGCCGAGACAAGCGTTTCCCTTGTCTCATCAGCCGTGTCGCCGGTCCGCACCTTCTTCCCATTGCGCAGCACCGTGATCCGGTCTGCCACATCTAGGACGTCGTTGAGGAAGTGGGTCACGTAGATGACCGAACGGCCCTCATCGCGCAGCGCCCGCATGATCCGGTGCAGTTGAACGATTTCCGATTTCGACAGGGCCGCGGTGGGCTCATCCATCACGATCACCCGCGCCTGGCGCGCCAGGGCGCGCAGAATCTCGATCTTCTGCTGTTCGGCGATCGTCAGGCTCGCGGCCTTGGCATGGGGATCGAGGCGCAACCCGCTTTGGCCCATCAAGACATCGAGACGGGCGGCTTCCGTTCCGCGCAAGATCCCGTGGCGGTGCTCCTCCAGACCAAGGAACACGTTTTGCGCCACGGTCAGCGCGGGTACCAGTTGCAATTCCTGGTGCATGATCGCGACGCCTGCATCGAGCGCGGCGGGCGTATCCCAACGGTTTTGGGGGCGTCCATCTACGCTGATCTCGCCGTTCGAGGCCCGGTAATAGCCGCCGAGAACCTTGCCCAGGCTTGACTTCCCGGCGCCGTTTTCACCGATCAGGCCATGGACCTCCCCGGGGCGGATATCGAGATCAATGCCGGAGAGCACATCCACATCACCGAACCGCACGCCGATACCGCGAACCGAAAGAAGCGGCGCGGCGCTCATCGCGCGACGGAGGCAGACTGATCCACGCTGCCATCCGCGGCAATGGCAACGCCATAGTCCCGCAGGGCGGCCTCGCGGCTGACAAGACCACGCGACACGTCACGCGCGACCGAGGCAAAGGCGCGTTTCATCGGATCGCCATTGCCACCGCCGCCGCCCGTCTTGGTCTCCACCACTGTATCGGCCACCAGCGCGCGGGCCCGCATCTTCAGCGGGTCCTCGACCGACCCATCGGGGAAGCTGATCGTCACTTCGGGCCCCTGCCCCTCTCCGCCCCCATTCAGGCCCCAGGCCGGCGTCTTGGAGCGCTCGAACCAGATCGCGCCGAAGCAATCCTCCAATGTCCGATACCGTCGCACCACACCACACCCGCCCCGATGTTCTCCCGGCCCCGCGCTGTCGGGACGGATCGAGAATTCCTCAAGCCGAACCGGGAATTTCGTCTCCATCACCTCGGCCGGGATATTGCGGAAGCCACCGTTCACGAGGTTGATCAGCGCGTTTTCCCCGTCGCTGTCGGCGCGCCCGCCCCAGCCGCCCGCCGTGGGCTCGATGGAAATCCACTGCCCCCGCTTGGGATCGACCGAGAAGAAGCCCACAACCATCGAATCCCCATAATGCGCCGCCGTGGAGCGCTCCGGCATCGCTTCGGACAGGCATGAGATGAACAGGTCCGCCAACAGGCCAAGCCCGGTAAAGTACCATTCGCAGGCCGCCGGTTCGCCGGCGTTGAACATGCATTCGTCCGGCAGAATGACCGACATCGTCTCAAACGACCCGCCCGTGATCGCGCGGTCGGGGGAAATCATGGTCTTGTAGGCCAGTCGCAAGAGCGATTCCGTTTGGCTTGCCCCGCAATTGACGGATCCCGCAACCGGGCCGGACGTGCCGGTCAGGTCCACGATAAGCTCCTCGCCTTTCACCGTTAGCGTCAGGGCCACCTTGACCGGCTCATCGCCGACGCCGTCATTATCCAGTTGCCCCTCGCGGCTCCACGTCCCGTCCTTGATGGCTGCGATGGCCTCCCGGTCCATCTTGCGGGCCTGTTCGAAGATGTTCTGACAGGCCGCGCGGTAGGTGCCGGTGCCGATCTTGCCCAAGAGCTGGCCCAGACGCCGCTCACCTGTCCGGATGGCCGCGATCTGTGCCCCCAGATCACCGATCGTCGCCCCCTCCAGACGCGTATTCAGTTTCAGGTGGTCGTACCATTCGCGGATCGGCTTGCCCTGGGCGACGATCCGTGTGGGCCCAAGGCGCAGGCCCTCCTGATAGATATTGGTCGACGACATAGTGGAGCCGGGATCAATCGCGCCGATATCGTTCCAATGGGCGCGCGCCGCGCCGAAGCCGACCAATTCGCCTTCGTGAAAAATCGGGCCGATGGCCGTGACATCATGCAGGTGCGTGCCCTGCATGTAGCTGTCGTTCATGATGAAGATGTCACCCTGGTGGATATCATCGCCGTAGTAGTCCTTCACGTGGCGGACGCAGACGTCGATGGCGCCGATAAAGAGCGGTACGCCGGTGGATTGCCCCAGCATGTTGCCATGCTCGTCCATCAGCGCCACGGCACTGTCCTTGCCCTCGTAGATGATGGCCGAATGGGCGGACCGCCAAAGCGAGGCGTTCATATCCTCGGCGCAGGAAATCACGAAATTGCGGACGACTTCGGTGGTGATCGGATCTGCGCTGCTCATGCCGCGTCCTCCTTGGTCAGGCTCATATGGCCGCCCTCGATCAACTTGGCCGTCCAGCCGGGCGGCAAAAGCGTGGTCGAGGTAATCTCTTCGATGATGGCTGGCCCTTCCACGACATCGCCGTCGTGGATGCTGTTGCGGTCGATGATGGCGGTATTCCGGGGCTGCCCCGCGAACCAGACGTCACGATCCTGTGCGGGTCGTGGCGCCTCGCGCTCGGGCGGGGCGTTTTCGGGCCGCTCAAGCTGACCAAGGGCGGCCAGCCGGACATTGGCCATCTCCACGCGATTTTCCGGGCTGTTATGGCCGTATTGCCGTTCATAGGCAGCATCGAAATCGGCCCGCACCTTTTCCTTGTCTATGGGGCCATCAGCCAGCGGGATCGTCAGGACGTATTCCTGACCGTGATAGCGGAAATCGATGGCCCGCTCGAAATGCACACGATCCCCGGTGATGCCTTCATCGGCAAGGAAGGTGTGGCCCTTCTTCTCCAGCCCGGCAAATGCCGTCTCGATTGTCGGCGCGTCGATGAGGTCCCAGAAGCTGTAGAGCGTTTCCTTGAAGTCGTGGCGCACATCCGTTTGCAACATGCCCCAGGCGGAAAAAGCGCCCGGATGGACCGGGATTATGACCTCGGAGATTTCCAACTCTTCGGCCAGGGCCGCGGCCTGCGCGGGCCCGGCGCCACCGAAGGCCACAAGCGAGAATTCCCGCGGATCGATCCCGCGCTGAATGGTGATCGTGCGGATCGCGTCGGCCATCTTGGCGTTGACGATATCGATGACACCCTGGGCCATCTCTTCGCCGTTCATGCCGAAATCCTTGCCGAGATCCGCCAGCACATGGGCCGCGGCGTCACGATTGAGCGACATATCCCCGCCCGAGAAATTCGCGCCATCAAGGCGGCCAAGAACGAGGTTGGCATCCGAGACCGCTGGCTCGGTTCCGCCGAGCCCGTAACAAACCGGCCCGGGCTTCGACCCCGCCGATTGTGGCCCGACGCGGACCGCACCCGCCTCTTTCCATGCGATGGAGCCACCGCCCGCGCCGATCACGTGGATATCAACCACCGACATCTGGATCGGCAGGCCCTCTAACATCGCCTCGTTCGACGCCGATGGCAGCCCGTCGATCACCAAAGACGCGTCAAACGACGTGCCGCCCATGTCGATGCAGATCAGGTTGCCGCGCCCCGTTGTGGCCGACAGGGCTTTGCCGCCAATCGCTCCGCCAACCGGGCCGGAGAGCAGGGTCTGCAGCGGTGTCTCGGATGCGGCGGCGGCGGTCATCACACCGCCATTGGATTCCATCACATGCAGCGCACCGCCTTCTGGCAGGCGATCCCCCATCTCATTTTGCAGGGTCGAGATATAGCGGCGCACAACCGGGGCCAGATACGCATCTGTCACCGTGGTCGACGTGCGTTCAAACTCCCGCCACTCGGGCGAAACCTGATGCGATAACACGATCTGCACGTCCGGCAGACGCTCGGCAAGATAGTCGCGCACGGCGATTTCGTGGGCAGGATTGTTGAAGGAAAACAAAAGCGAAATCGCAATTGCCTCGTAGCGCTCCTGTTGGCAGGCCGTGACTAAGGCATCCAGGTCCGTCAGGCGCAACGGCGCCAATTCCGTGCCATCCGCCGCGATGCGTCCGGCCACCGTGAACGTATGCTCCAACGGAACAAGGGGTTCGGGCTTGTTCCAGCGGATCGAAAAGATCTCACCGCGATCGTTGCCCTGAATGGTGTAGATGTCGCGGAAATTCTCGTTGGTCACGAGGGCCACTTTGGAGCCTCGCCGCGTCAGCAAGGCGTTCAGGCCCACCGTGGTGCCATGGACGAAAAACTCCAGCTTGCCGTCGTCGCCCAGGACCTGATCGATGCCCTGCAAGACCGCCAGCGCCGGGTTGTCCGGTGTGGAGAGCACCTTGGCCGCGCCGCATTGGCCGGTTTTCACGTCCTGGTAGACAATATCTGTGAAAGTGCCGCCGATATCCGCGGACACACGATAGCTGGTTGTCACGATGTTCAATCCCTCGGTTCCGGGCGGCGCACGGGAGGGCGCGCCGCCGCTTGATTTGAGATTACTGTTCCCACTCACCGGCGAAGTCGGGATTGGCCTCAAGGACGGCGGCATCGATCATCGCCTCGATCGGGCCCGCCTCGTCCATGTTGATCGCCTGGGTCACCGGTTCGCCTTCAAGCGCATTGGCAATCTGCTCCATCGCCAGCGCGCCCATGGTGCGCGGAAAATAGGCCAGCGTTGCGTCCCAGCGCCCTTCCCGGATCGCCTCGATTGCAATCCCGGCGGCACCGCCACCGCTCAGGTACAGATCGGCGGGATTCATCCCGGCAGCCTCAAGCGCGATCTCCACACCCACCAGATGCTGATCGGCATTGGACAGAACCACGTCCACCTCCGGATTGGCCTGCAGGATATCCGTCATCGCCTGCAAGCTCGGGTCGGGAGAGTAGTATCCCTCGCCCACCGCAACCACGTCGATATTGTCGTGTTCGCCCAGAACCGCCTGGTAGGTTTCCAGGCGCAGGTTGTCGAAGGGGAAGATCTGAGCGCCGATGATGATCACCACATTGCACGGGTCAATCTCGGCGCAATATTCGACCACGGCATCGGCCTGAACCGTGGCCCCCGCCACCGGCGGCGACGCCGCCGTCACCGTGATCCCCTCGACCTGCGGCTCCAGTGAATTCAGATCGGGCCCCACCGGAAACAGGACCGTGCCGATCGGGATACCTTCGGCCACCACCTGTTCAAACGCGCCTGCGATCCCGACCGAATCGTTCGGCGCAACGATCATGCCCACGTATCGCCCGGAGGCCAGCGCATCCTCGATCTGGCTGTATTGCAGGGCTGCGTCGAACTGGCCATCGAGGATCTCGGTCTCGTAGCCGCGCGCGGCGGCCATCTCCTGAACACCCTCATAAGTCGCCTGATTGAAACCGTTTTGCGAGGAGGCCGCAAAATACGCGATCGTCCCTTCCGAGGCCGCAAACCCGGCTGTTCCCACCAATGCCGTTCCGGCCAGAAGCACCTTTTTGAGCATCCCCATGGGTCGCCCTCCCTAATAATTCTTCGTTCCGTGATGCTTTGACGTTGCACATTATGCAAACTTAATGCAACAATAATTTCATGAACAGTATTCGCAACGACATAAACCGAAAACCAGAACCGGCCCTGCGCAAGAAACGCGGCGCATTGATGGTTTACGAAAAACTCCGCGACGATATTCAATGGCTGCGGGTTGAGCCGGGGTCGGCGCTGGACGAGGTCGCCCTGGCCTCGACCTACGACGTCTCACGCACGCCGATCCGCGAAGCGCTGTTGCTGCTGGCCAATGAGGGCTTCGTTCAATTCCTGCAAAACAGGACGTCCATCGTCGCGCCGTTGTCGCTGCACAACCAGGCGGCCTTCCTGGACACCTTCATGTTGTTGTCACGCGGTCTGATCCGCGCAGCGGCCGGGCACGGCCCAGTCGCTCCCGGCGAACTCTCGGCCTTTGTGGAGGATTACGCCGGCGGGCTGGACACCGGCGACATTGAAGCGGCCCTACGTGCGCAGTTGGGGCTCTATCGTCATATCGCGGATCACGCACGCAACCGGTTTCTCGCGAAATACTTCCTTGAGGCTCAGGATGCCTCGGTCCGGATGAAGCTGCTCTATTTCTTCCCCCATGTGACTGCGGAGGATCGCGACCAAGCCGTCACCCGCCTGCGGGCCGTTGTTGATGCCATGGCCGCGGGGGATGCGGATGCCGGGGACGCCGCCGTAAGCGCCTCGATCCTGTTCGAGACACAGGTGATCCAACGGGGGCTTGGGCCGCGTTTTGGGCATCGCATGACACTGGATCCGGAGGGTAATCCATGAGCGACTTCGAAAAACGGCGCGCCCGGGCCACGGCGCTTCTGCGCGCGGCAGGGCTCGGGGCGGCCGCGTTCGTGCCGGGGCCAAATTTCGCCTATCTGACAGGCGTGCACCTGCATTTGATGGAGCGCCCGACCTTCTACGTTCTGCGTGCGGATGGGCAGGCCTTTGCTCTTATGCCTGCGCTGGAGCGGCAGAAATGGGGCGAGAGCATGCCGGACGTTCAGACGTTCTACTGGACCGATGTCGAAGGCCCGGTCGCTGCCTTTGCCGAACTGACCAAACATATGGAAATCGACGGCCCCTGCGGGGTCGAAGGGCTGCGGATGCGGGCCGCCGAATATCGCACGCTGTCCAAGCTACTCGGCGCTGACGCCTTGCAGGATGCGGACACGGTCCTCGCGGAATTGCGCCTGCTGAAAGATGCCTCAGAAATCGACGATCTGCGCCGGGCCATCGAAATCAGCGAAGCGGCCTTGGGCGAAACCTACGATGCCGGGATTTTTGGCCAGAGCGAACGGCAGATCGCAGCACGCCTCAAGGCCGCCATGCTGTCCCACGGTGCGACCGGTTTCGCATTTGATCCGATTGTTCTGAGCGGTGGTGCGGCGGCCAACCCCCATGGCGACGCGTCCGAGCGCGTCGTGGGCGCGGGCGACGTGCTCCTGATCGATTTCGGGGCCAGTTTTGGCGATATGCACGCCGACATCACCCGCACCGTGTTTTGCCGACACGCGACAGACATACACGCGCACGTCTATGGGACCGTTCTTGAAGCCAACCGAAAGGGCCGCGCCGCCGTCCGTGCGGGCGCCCCAATCGGCGCAGTCGACGCTGCCGCGACCGACGTGCTGAAGGCGTCGCCCTTCGCCGACAAGATCCTCCACAAAACAGGGCATGGCCTTGGCCGCGAGGTCCACGAGGCCCCCGTTGTCGTCCACACCAATCACGATCCCCAGCGCGCGGGGATGGTGTTTACGGTGGAGCCCGGCCTTTACAGCCAAAACGACATCGGCGTCCGCATCGAAGACAACGTCGTTGTCACCGACACCGGGCATGAGTGCCTGACCCAATTCAACAGGGAGCTGATGATCCTTGAGTGATGACCTGGCCCCCCTACAAAGCTTCGAGGAAACCGTCCGCACGACGCGCTGGACCAGTCTGTTTCCCGCGTTGGAGGAGCTGTGCCGCGCCAGCATCGGGCACAAGTTGTTCTCGTGCTCGATTTTTCGGATGGATCGGGCCGAAAGCGGCGTCGCCGCCCGGATCTATACGAATGACCCGAAGAATTACCCGCTATCCGGCTTGAAGGAGATCATCCCGAACCGCTGGACCGACCGGGTGATCTCGCAACGCAAGATATTCGTCGCCAATTCGGTGGACGGATTCTCCGATGTGTTTCCGGACCACGACTTGATCGCGTCACTCGGCCTTGGATCCGTGGTTAACCTGCCTCTGTTCCTGCGGGGAAGCTTCATTGGAACGGTCAACATGCTGGACAGCGCCGGCTATTATTCCGCTGCCCGCCTCGCCCATATTGATCGCCTTTTGCTTCCGGCCCTCCTGACCTTCGAGATGTCGCCGGAAGCCAAGGCCTAACCCGGCCTTGACGTGGGTTACCCGCTCCCCCTTCTTTGAAGAATGACGAGACGCGCGATGATTTTCGTACGCTGACATTGGAATGTGCTTGGAACGTCGGGATCGACTCGCTGGCCAGGTTGATTGGAACACACATGAAATCACGCACGAAAGTTGCCGTCATTGGGGGCGGTATTGCCGGGTGTTCCACCCTCTACCACCTGACGGAAGAAGGCTGGTCGGATGTGGTCCTGATCGAGCGGGACGAGCTGACGTCGGGGACCACATGGCACTCCGCCGCGCAGGTGACGAACTTCGGCATGAATCAGACGATGGTGGGCCTGAAAAGCCATTCCATCTCCCTCTACAAGAAGCTGCGCGATGATCCTGATTATCCGGTGGGCTACCACCACGGCGATGGCGGGATCCGGCTGGCCAACACGGAGGCGCAGATGCAAGGCTATCGCCACTTCGCCTCCATGGCGCGGGGGATGGATGTGGACTTCGAGATCCTCGACGCCGAGGAATGCGCCCGGCGGCATCCGTTGATCTCGACCGACAACCTTTTGGGCGGGCTTTGGGACGGCGAGGACGGCGATATCGATCCCGCGCAACTGTGCCAGGCGCTCGCCTTCCACGCCCGCAAGGCCGGGGCGGAGGTTTACCGCCACACGAATGTCACTGCCCTGAAACAGCACCGCGATGACACCTGGACGGTGGAGACGGACAAGGGCTCCGTCGACGCGGACATCGTTGTGAACGCCGGCGGCTACCGGGTGAACGAAGTGGGCGCGATGATGAATGTGCACCACCCCGTTGCCTCGATGGAACACCAGTATTTCATCACCGACGACATCCCCGCCATTGCCGAGGCCGGGCATCGGATCCCACTGCTGCGCTGCCCGATCTCGGACTATTACGCGCGTCAGGAAAAGAATGGCCTTCTGGTCGGGTTCTACGAACAGCATTGCAAGACCTGGGGGCTGGATGGGATCAGCCCGAGTTTCGCCAACGATCTCTGCCCGGACGATCTGGACCGCGTGATGGATGTGCTGGACGGCGCGTTCGCGCGAATGCCGGTATTGGCCGAGGCCGGCATCAAGCGGATCGTCAACGGCCCGATCACCTACACGATTGACGGCGCACCACTGGTGGGACCCGTCCCCGGCAAGCGCAATGCCTATTGCATCATCGGCCTGCGGGCTGGTGTGGGCGAAGGGGGCGGCCACGGCTGGCTTCTGGCGCAGCAGATCGTCCATGGCGAGGCCTGCTATGATACCTGGTGCCTCGATCCGCGCCGCTTTACCGGGCATGCCAATGTCGAACTGACCGCGCTCAAGGCCATCGAAGATTACCAGAACGAATTCCGCTTCCATTTCCCCCACGAACATCGCCCCGCCGGGCGCCCCGCGAAAACCACACCCCTGACGCCGATCCTTGCCGCCGAGGGGGCGGAGTTTACCGTGGTGAATGGATGGGAACGGGTGGATTACATCAAGCCCGCACCAGAGTTTCATCCGACACTCGGTTTCGATTTTGACGAGACGTTCGATCTGGTGGCCGCAGAGGTGCGCAATGTGCAGAAGAATGTCGGCCTGTGTGAGGTCAACGGATTCAACCGCATCGAGATCACCGGGGCGGACAGGCATGAGTTTCTCGACCGGATGTTTTGCGGCACGGTGACGAGGCGTGATGGGCGCGTCGGCCTTGGCTACCTGCTGAACCACCAAGGTATGGTGAAGGGCGAGGCGACAATCGCCAACCTGCCCGCCTCCGATCGCGGCCCGGCGCGCATCTGGTACGGCTCTGCGGCGACCTCCGAATTGCACGACATGGACTGGCTTTCGGCGCATCTTAGGGACGGCGAGGATGTGCAATTCCGCAGCCTGACAAACGATCAGACAATCCTCGTGCTGGCCGGGCCGAAGTCCCGCGACGTTCTGTCGGCCTGCGCGCGGGGCGATTGGTCAAAGGATGCATTCCCATGGCTGTCGGTCCGCGAATGCTTCTTCGGTTTTGCACCTGCAACGGTGATGGGCGTGAGCTTCTCCGGCGAACTGGCCTATGAACTCCACGTCCCGAACGCATCGCTTCATGCCGCCTATCTGGCGCTGCGCGAGGCGGGCCGCGCCCACGACCTGCAACTCTTCGGGGCGCGGGCGGTGGACTCGATGCGGATGGAGAAAGGCTTCCTGCATTGGAAGGCCGACCTGATCACGGAATACGACCCGTTCGAGACCGGATTGGGCCGTTTCGTGAAACTGGACAAGGGCCCGTTCATCGGCCGCGATGTCTTGCGTGAGCGCCGGGAAGCCAGGCCCAGAAAACGCCTTGTCACCCTCGAAATCGAGGCGACCCACGCGCCGGCCCATGGCGGCGCTTCCCTGATGCGGGACAGGCGGGTTGTCGGCACGATCACGTCGGGCGAATGGGGGCATCGCGTCGGCAAGAACCTGGCCTATGCCTTTGTGGATAATGGCGCCGCTGATATTGGCTCAACGATGCAATTGGATCTGTGCGGCGCGCTGGTGCCTGCACGGGTCATCCCGCCGTCACCCTACGATCCGGGTTTCACGCTCCTGCGGTCGTAGGCGTCGGAGATGTAGTCGAGCGTCCTGACGGCTCGCCCCCTCGGCCCCGCGCAATCCTGATCTGATCCACACCCGAACCGTTTTTAGGGAAAGCCGTTCTCCGGCTTTCCCTTGATGGTTTCCGATTGGCGCGCCTGCTTACAGCGTGATGCGATAGCGGGCGAAACCGTCTGGGCCATCGCCGGCGGGCTCGATGCTGACGCCTTCAACGGAATCGATAAACGCCTCGGCCGCCGGTCCGGTATCGAAAAGGACGGTAGTGTCGGCCATCGGTGCGAAGGTCCAGTTGGCATCGGCCGAGGGACTGATCGTGCCCCGATCGACGATGTAGCGCACGATGACGTCGCGGTTGGTATCGGGCCCCTCGAAAATCACGGTATCCGGGGATGCGCCGGGGAAATTGCCCCCGCCGCCTGCGCGGTAATTGTTGGTGGCCACGATGAATTCCTGATCCGGATCAATCGGTGCGCCACCATAAGTCAGATTGACGATCCGGTGGGCGTCCGCGTTCACCACCTCGCCATCGTTGTTGTAACGCGACGGCTGACTCAGATCGATCTGGTAGCTGACGCCGTCGATCACGTCGAAATTGTAAGACGGGAAATCGGGGTTCAAGAGCACCTGATCGGCCTCACCGGGCGTGATCTGGTTGAACATGCCTGCGCTGCGCTCCAGCCATTCGCGCACATCCGCGCCGGTGATCCGCACGGCCCTTACGGTGTTGGGATAGAGGTAGAGGTCGGCTACGTTGCGGATCGCCACATCGCCCGCGGGAACATCGGTGAAGTATTCCGGGCCACCGCGGCCGCCTGCCTTGAACGGTGCCGCCGCCGACAGGATCGGCAAGCCCTCGTTCGCGGTGCCGGCCATCATCTGCTCGATATACCAAGTCTGCGCGTTCGAGACGATCTGGACCGACGGGTCATCGGCCACCAGAGCGAAGTAGCTATGGAGTGGCGCATCTGTCTCCCCCACCGCGCGGCGCACGTAATCCAGCGTCGCGTCGTGCTCCTCCTGAACCGAGGCCAGCACGTCCGGCGCGCTCTCGACCAGCGCTGTGACGGAGCGATCTTCCTCGCGGCGGGCAATCGGCCGCG
This sequence comes from uncultured Roseicyclus sp., assembly GCA_947491935.1. Taxonomy (GTDB): domain Bacteria; phylum Pseudomonadota; class Alphaproteobacteria; order Rhodobacterales; family Rhodobacteraceae; genus Gymnodinialimonas. The sequence continues at coordinate 234,005 of CANLLF010000002.1, read as the reverse complement.
CCTCGGACATATGGCTGGCGATGCGCCAACTGTTGCCGTCGCGCTCCAGCATCAGGTCGACGAGGCCCATATGGCTGCCCCAGAACCCGGCCATGACGGCGGGCGTGCCCATGATCGTCCCGGCCTCCACATCCACGCCGGGCGTCCCGGCGTAATCCGGCCCCGGGAAAACGAGGTGATGGTGGCCCGTCAGGATGGCATCGATCCCGTCCAGGGCCGCCAGCGGAACGGAGGCGTTTTCCATACCGTCAACATGATCGGCGGCCCCGATGCCGGAATGCGAAAGCGCGATGATCAACTCCGCGCCCTCCTCCCGCATCTGCGGAACATAGGCCCGCGCCGTCTCCACGATATCGCGGGCCATCACGTTGCCCTCAAGGTGGCGGCGATCCCATGTCATGATCTGGGGCGGCACAAAGCCGATGATGCCGATACGGATCGGATGCGTGTCGCCCGCGCCATCGGTGATCTCCCGTTCGAGGATCACGTAGGGCGGCAGCAGCGTCGTATCTTCGGTCGGAGACGCGCCCATCTCACGCGCCACGTTTGCGCAGACCACCGGAAACCCGGACCCGGCGAGCGAGTTCATCAGGAAATCGAGGCCGTAGTTGAATTCATGATTGCCAACGGTCGAGGCATCGAACCCCAGGGTATTCATCGCGGCGATGATCGGGTGGCTGTCACCCTCGGACATACCGCGCTCATAGGCCATGTAGTCGCCCATCGGATTGCCCTGTAGGAAATCGCCGTTGTCGAGCAGCAGCGAATTTGTCGCCTCATCCCGCACGCCCTGAATCAGGCTGGCTGTCCGCGCGAGGCCCACGGTATCGACGGGCCGATCCCCGTAATAATCGTAGGGGAAGACATGCACATGCACATCCGTCGTTTCCATGATGCGCAGGTGGGCCTGCCCGGCCTGCGCGCGGGCGGAGAACGGGTGCAGCGCGATCAGGCTCGCGCCCGCAGAAGCGGCAAGAAAGCCGCGGCGATCAAGAAGGATTGGCATGGTGTGAACTCCCCTGGTGACTCGAATGAGCCTAGCACCGTTGTGTAACAGCCAAAGCGTCGATTTCGTTTTGCACGGAGTTTGTTGAATTCTTGCCGACGTATCCCGGGTGCGCGATCCCACCCGCCAGCCCTGCCGATGCTCCGCAATCACCCTGGGAAACGTCCATTCGGGGGCATTGCGCGTCAAACGGTCCTACATGACGGACAAGGCTGTGTTTTACAGCTTGCGCCCCTGTCGTTATCCATGTGCAACAAACGTGTCACAGGGACGGACAATGACCGACGGGGGCCACCTGCTTTTCTATATTGCGCTGCTTCCGTTTGTGGGCGCGCTCTTGCCCGGGCTGATGATCCGGGCCGGGCGGAATGCCTGCGCGATCTTCACCGCCGTTCCGACCATTCTGGCCCTTATCCTGTTAATGACACTCGCACCCGCAGTCCTGCGCGGCGAGGTGATCCAGGCAGAGGTTGACTGGCTGCCGCAACTGGGCCTGTCGGCGTCTTTCTTCCTCGACGGGCTGGGGTTTTTGTTCGCGGGTATGATCCTCGGCGTCGGCCTCCTGATCACGCTCTACGCCCGGTTCTACCTCTCGGGCGAGGATCCGATGGGGCAGTTCTATACCTATCTGTTGATGTTCCAGGGTGCGATGCTTGGGATTGTCATCTCCGACAACATCTTGCTTTTGCTGGTGTTCTGGGAGCTGACGTCGCTGTCCTCCTTCCTGCTGATCGGCTATTGGAAGCACTTGCCGGAGGGCCGCCAGGGCGCGCGCATGGCGCTTGCGGTGACAGGCTCCGGCGGGCTGGCGATGATCGGCGGCATGCTGATCCTCGGCAACATCGTGGGCAGCTATAACCTGACCGATATCTTGCAAGCGGGCGACGCGATCCGGGCGTCCGAATGGTATCTGCCCGCGCTGATCCTGATCCTTCTGGGCGCGTTCACGAAATCGGCGCAGTTCCCGTTTCACTTCTGGCTGCCCCACGCCATGGCCGCGCCGACGCCGGTCAGCGCCTATCTGCATTCGGCCACGATGGTGAAAGCGGGCGTGTTCCTGATGGCGCGGATGTGGCCGGTTCTGGCAGGTACGGATGCGTGGTTCTACATCGTGACCACAACCGGCCTCGTAACCATGGTGCTCGGTGCGCTGATCGCGCTTTTCAAGGATGACCTGAAGGCGCTTCTGGCCTTTTCAACGGTCAGCCATCTGGGCCTTCTGACAATGCTTCTGGGCTTTGGCACCACGGCCGCCGCGGTGGCGGCCATTTTCCACATCATCAACCACCTGACGTTCAAAGCCGCGCTCTTCATGACTGCAGGCATCGTGGATCACGAGACCCACACGAGGGACATCAAACGGCTCGGCGGGCTCCGGCACCTGATGCCGATCACCTTCGCGATCGGAACGCTGGCGGCCTTGTCGATGGCGGGCATCCCGTTACTCAACGGGTTCCTGTCCAAGGAAATGATGCTGGAGGAGGCCTCCCATACCGACTGGCTCGGGAGCCACTACGCCGTCCCCGTTGCCGCTACAATCGGCGCGCTCCTGTCGGTGGCCTATTCCTTCCGCTTCGTGGTTCATGTCTTCTTTGGCCCCAAGCGTGACGATTACCCCGCTGCCCCCCATGACCCGCCGTTCGGCATGTGGGCCGCACCTGCGCTTCTGGTCGTGCTCGTCGTGGTGATTGGCGTCGCGCCGTTCCTGGCGGAGGGTCTTGTGACTGCCGCCGCGAATGCTGTGACCGGGGCGGACCTGCACCCGCATCTGAAGCTCTGGCACGGTGTTACCCCCGCGCTCTGGATGTCCATCATCGCGGTGGTTGGCGGCGCTGTCCTGTTGTCGCTGCACGGCCCGCTCGCGCGTGTCTGGAACGTGGCTCCGCGCCCGGAGGCGAAGGCGATCTTTGACCGGTTGGTAGCGGCTCTTGCCTCCTTGGCGCGCGGGATCACCGAGACCAGCCATAACGGCGCGATAAGCCGCTACCTCGCGATTCTCACCGTAACGTCCGTCGTGCTGGGATGGATCGCCTATTCCGGCAGCGGGCTATCGGCCCCCACCCGAGGGCTCCTTCCCGTGCCGCCGGTCATCGCCGTGGTCTGGGTGATGCTGATCGTGGCAACCGCTTCGGTCGTGATCATGCATCATCATCGGTTCCGGGCGCTGGTTCTGATCGGGATCATCGGCCTGTCCATCTCGGCGGGCTTTGCCTACCTCTCCGCCCCTGATCTGGCGCTGACGCAGATCTCCGTTGAGACGGTCACGATCATGCTGCTCCTTCTGGCGCTGCATTTCATGCCGAAGATCACGCCCAGGGAAAGCCCGATCGGCCTCAAACTACGTGACGGGTTTATCGCGCTGACGGCGGGCAGCGGTGTGGGTGCGCTGGCCTATGCCTTCCTGATGCGGGACATCGAGACGATCTCGGATTACCACATCGAAAACAGCTATGAGGGTGGCGGCGGCACCAATGTGGTCAACGTGATCCTCGTCGATTTCCGGGGCTATGACACCTATGGCGAGATCATCGTCCTTGGGATCGCGGGCCTCGTGATCTACGCGCTGATGCACGCCCTTCTGGATGGACCGGCGGCACGGCGGCTGCGGAACATGGACTATTCGCAGGACCGGTCGCGTGACAGGCACCCGCTGATGATGGTCGTCGTGACCCGCGTGCTGATGCCGATCGTCGTTGTCGTGGGCATCTACATCTTCCTGCGCGGCCATAACGAGCCCGGGGGCGGCTTCGTTGCGGGCCTAGTGATCGCCATCGCGCTTCTGATGCAATACATGGCGTCCGGCTTTGCCTGGACACAGGAACGCAAGAAGATCGAATACCACACGATGATCGGCCTCGGCGTCGTCATCGCGGGGCTGACGGGGGCCGGTGCATGGCTTGCGGGCCAACCGTTCCTGACCAGCGCCTACACCTATGTGCACCTGCCCCCTATCGAGGAATTCGAGCTTGCCACGGCCATGCTCTTCGATCTCGGCGTGTTCCTGACGGTCCTCGGGGCGGTCATGCTGATGCTTTACAGCCTGTCGCGGATCGCGCGCTTTGCGGGGGCGACAGTGAATGTCGAGCCCATGGATTACGACCCCGGCGAACAGGTCACTGACGCCAAGACGGAGACCTGAGATGGAAATGATCGTCGCCAGCACGATTGCCGTCCTCACGGCCGGAGGGGTCTACCTCCTGCTGCGGCTGAGGACGTTTCCAGTGATCCTCGGCCTCGCGCTCCTGTCCTACGCCGTGAACGTGTTTCTGTTCGCGAGCGGGCGCCTGGCCATCGACCAATCGCCGATCCTGTCGCGCTATGGCGAGGCAACCTACACCGACCCCCTGCCCCAGGCCCTTGTCCTGACGGCGATCGTGATCTCCTTCGGGATGACGGCGGTTCTGGTGATGATCGGGCTTGGCGCGTTTCTTGAAGCCGAGACCGACCAGATCGATATCGAGCAGCAAGATGACGAGAAGGGTCCGCAGGCATGATGCATTGGATCATTCTGCCGGTCTTCCTCCCGGCCATCCTTGCGCCGCTGATCGGTTTTGTCATGCGCTACGACATGCCGCTGGCGCGGACCGCATCACTGGCGGGCACGCTGGCGCTTTTTGCCATTGCCATCGGGCTGACCACCCTTGCCGCGGATGGCACCACCCACGTCTATCGCCTCGGCGATTGGCCCGCCCCCTTCGGGATTGTCCTGGTGCTCGACCGCCTGTCGGCGCTCATGGTGCTGCTGACGGCCACGCTTGCGCTGATTGTTCTGATCCACGCCATCGCAACCGGCTGGGACGCCCGCGGGCGGCATTTCCATGCGCTGTTCCAGTTTCAACTGATGGGGATCTGCGGCGCGTTCCTGACCGGTGACGTCTTCAACCTGTTCGTGTTTTTCGAGGTGCTGCTGATCGCATCCTACGGTCTGATGATCCATTCCGGCGGGCGCGAACGCATGCGCGCGGGTCTGCAATACGTGGTCATGAACCTTGCTGGCTCCACCCTGTTCCTGTTCGCGCTCGGCACGCTCTATGCCTCGACCGGCACCCTGAACATCGCCGATCTCGCGGTGCGCGTGGCCGAGATTCCCGCCGAAGAGGCCGCTCTTGTCCGGGTCGCTGTGATCCTTCTGATGATCGTCTTCGCGGTGAAGGCGGCCCTCTTCCCGGTGCAATTCTGGTTGCCCGCCACCTATGCCAACGCGCCCGCGCCCGTGGCGGCGCTCTTCGCGATCATGACGAAAGTCGGCGCCTACGCCATTTTGCGCGTCCATACGACGGCCTTTGGCCCGGGCATTCCGGGGACAGAAGGGCTGGCCGCCACATGGCTCTTCCCCGCCGCCATCGTGACCATCGCAATCGGCGCCTTCGGCGTGCTCGCCGCACGGCGCCTCATGCCGCTAATCGCCTTTTCGGTTGTGGGCTCGATGGGAACCCTTCTGGTGGCCGTCGCAGCGTTTTCACCAATCGCAACCTCCGCCGCGCTCTACTACATGGTGCATTCCACCTTCGCCGCCGCCTGCCTGTTCCTGATCGCCGATCTGGTGGTCACACAACGCGCTGCAGACACGCTAACGCCAGCCCCCGCGACCGTTCAGAACGGCCTTTTCGCCGCACTCTTTTTCGCCGCCGCTATTGGCATGGCAGGGATGCCACCACTCAGCGGGTTTCTCGGCAAACTCCTCGTCCTAGACGCGCTGCGGGAGCCTGGCTCAATGGCCTGGGCCTGGTCCGCTATCCTGGCGGGATCACTTCTCACCATCGTCGGGTTCGCCCGCGCGGGCTCTGCGCTGTTCTGGAAATCCACCGCGACGCCCGAGCCCGAACCGACTCTGAACCCCGACGAGATCACCGTTCACGCAGCACCCCCACCTCAGCCCAAAGCAACGGCGTTGCAGATCGCACCCACCATGGCGGCCTTGGCCGTGCTGGCCGGGCTTGCCGCTTTCGCGGGCCCTGTCTCGGCTTATCTGGGAGACACTTCCGAGCAGCTTTTCGATCGCGATGGGTACGTCGCCGCAGTCATTGATCCCGGCGAGGAGGGCTGAACCATGCTGACACGCCTTGTGCCCCACCCCCTCCTCAGCCTGACCCTCGTTCTGGTATGGCTCGGCTTGGTGAACACGTTCACCTTGGGTAACCTCATCCTTGGAACGCTGTTCGGGCTGATCATCCCGATGGTTACCGCCGCTTACTGGCCCAACCGCCCCAAGCTCGCCCGGCCGTTCAAGATCATCGAATACGTCCTGGTTGTGCTGTGGGACATCATCGTCGCGAACGTTCAGGTCGCGATGATCATCCTGTTCCGTCGCGAGCCCGATATCCGCTCCCACTGGATCCCGATTCCGCTGGACCTCAAATCGGCGGAGGCGATCACGGTTTTGGCGGGCACGATCACCATGACGCCGGGTACGGTCTCGGCCATGCTGGCCGCTGATGGCGGCGCGATCCTTGTCCATTGCCTGCACACCGACGACCCCGATAGCGTACGGGATGAAATCAAATCGCGCTACGAACGCCGCCTGAAGGAGATCTTTCCATGATCGAATACGCCCTGATGTTCGCCGCTGGCTGCTACGGCGTGGCGCTCCTGCTGGACCTCTGGCGTATCGCCGTGGGCCCCGATGCCGCCGACCGGATCCTGGCGCTCGATACGATGGTGATCAACGTGATCGCGCTGCTGGTGCTCTATGGCGTCTGGCGCGGCACAGCGATCTATTTCGAGGCGGCCATGCTGGTCGCCATGGTCGGTTTCGTCTCCACCGTCGCCTATTGCCGCTTTCTCTTGCGCGGCGACATCATCGAGTGAGGTAGACCTATGGACTTCGCGGCTGAACTGCTCATCTCGGTCTTCCTTGTTATCAGCGGCATCTTCGGCTTCGTCGGCTCCTACGGGCTTGTGAAGTTGAAAAACACGCTCCAGCGCCTGCATGCGCCGACCAAAGCCACAACACTCGGGGTCGGTGGCGTCCTGCTGGCCTCCATCATCTTTTTCTACGTCGATACCGGGCACGTGTCGGTGCACGAACTCCTGATCTCTCTGTTCCTGTTCCTCACGGCGCCGATCACCGCGAACTTCATTGCAAAGGCCTACCTCGCCCGCAACACGCGCCAGGATGAGCTTCCCCCGAGCGATCGCGACTTCGGCTGGTCCATCTACGATGATCCCCCCGATGGCGAGGCGGATCGCTGACAACCGGCTGCCCAGCGCTTTTTGTTGTCCAATACCGCGCCAAAGAGCGGGAATTGAATTCGCTTCTCCGCCAACTGTCGACGCGGCCTACGTGAGAAGGATCACCACAGGCGTCACATGGCATGACGGATTCATAGGTCGTCTACTTCATTGCCAAGAACCCCACCGCGCTCGAAAGATGATGCGTCTTTTATCGGACGATATTGGCGAAGACACCGTCGTGCTAAATCGCACAAAGATGACCGAGGCTTGTCACCGGCCCGAGAGCAGACTTCTGGGGAGCAGCTAGGTCCGGGAGACGTCTCTCTCTGATAGGGCACGACTGGAGATGAGCTGTTTGCAACTCGCATTGATTGGTTGGCGCTCAATCCTATTCCTCGAAAACGGTCATGCTATCCATGGTGCCTTTCGGATGCGAACATCTATTCCGACAAAAAGACTCGACATTAGGGGAGACCAGCACTAGCACTCAGGCACACCATAAACCGGAGACCGCTCATGTCGTTCCAGACACGTTTCAGCGGCTTCCTTGGTGCTATAGCAGCCAGCGCAACCCTTGTGGTCGCGTCCGCCCCTGATGCTCAAGCAGAAGCCTTCACCCTCACCGATATTGCAGGCCGCGAAGTGACGTTGCCCGATCATCCCACCCGCATCGTTCTGGGCGAGGGTCGGATGATGTATTCCATCGCCGCCATCGAGGACGGCAACCCATTCGACAACATCATCGGGTGGAAGGACGACCTTATCCTTTACGACCCCGACGCCTTCCGCCGGTTTGAGGCCGCGTTTCCCGAGGACACGGATCGGCTGATCAACTTTGGCAATCCCTATTCCGGGGATTTCAGCATCGAGACGGTGTTGCAAAACGAGGCCGACTTGGTCCTGCTGGACCTTGGCGGATTGTTCAACGCCGAGGAAACCGGCCTTATTGAGCGTCTAGACGAAGCAGGCGTGCCCGTTGTCTTCATCGACTTTCGCCGAAACGCGACCGAGAACACCGTCCCGTCCCTGCTGATCCTCGGGCGTTTGTTGGGCGAAGAGGCCAACGCGGCCGAATTCATCGACTTCTACATCTCCGAGATGCGCCGCGTGACCAACGTGATCGATGGCATTCCGGCGGAAGAACGGCCCCTTGTCGTGATGGAGAACGCCGCAGGTTGGAACCCGGATTTCTGCTGCAACACGTTCGGCAGCTACAATTATGGCCGGTTCATCGAGCTTGCCGGGGGCGTGAACTATGGCTCCACTTTGGCGAACGCCTACAGTGTGGAGATCACCCTCGAAGGTATCATCGCTGCCGATCCGGACGTGATGCTGAGCACCGGTGCCAATTGGTCGGAGGCGCGTCCCGAAGTCACCGCAACCCTTCTGGGGTATGAGGGGTCTGAGGCCGTCAATCAGGAGCGCCTGCAGGCCCTGGCCGCGCGTCCCGGTTTCCAGACACTGCGGGCCGTAGAGGAAGGCCGGATGCATTCCATCTACCACCAGTTCTACAACTCTCCGTTCCACTTCGTTGCCATTCAGCAGATCGCGCAATGGCTGCACCCTGAAGAGTTCCCGGATCTTGATCCGGAAGAGACGATGGCCCGCCTTCATGATCGGTTCCTGCCGTATGACCATGAAGGCCAGTTCTGGGTCAGCTTGTCCAACTGACGAGCGGACCATAGCGGCGGGCCGAGCGCGTCTTGGGTCGCCGCCAATCTCTCCATCAGGATCAAACCCATGCCAGATACACCTTTGCTCGGACCAAGTGCGTCCGACATCGCGACCGGCTACCGAAAGTCCATCACAAAACGCATCCTGATCGTCGGCTCAGCCATCGCGGTCCTCTGCCTTACCGTTCTGCTGGATATCGTCTCCGGTCCGTTTGACGCGAGCATCGGGCGCGTGATCCAAGTGATCCTGCAACCCACCGTCGCCACCACAAACGAAGCAGTCGTGATCTGGGACCTTCGCCTGCCAGTCGCCCTGATGGCTGTTGCCGTTGGCGCCATGCTTGGCGTGGCTGGGGCCGAGATGCAGACGATCCTCAACAACCCGCTGGCGGACCCGTTCACGCTTGGGCTTTCGTCCGCCGCCAGTTTCGGGGCCGCCCTTGCCATCGTTCTGGGCTGGTCGCTGATCCCCGGTGTGGGTGGTCTGTTCGTGACGGTGAATGCGTTCGTCGTGGCGATGCTGACCTCGCTCGGCCTGTTCGCGTTCACCCGTCTGCGCGGGGTGTCGCCCGAGGCGATGATCCTTGTTGGCATCGCCATGCTGTTCACCTTCAACGCGCTGTTGATGTTCCTGCAATACGGTGCGTCAGAGATTCAACTGGCTCAGCTTATCTTCTGGCAGATGGGCTCACTTGCCCGGGCCACGTGGGAGAAGGTCGGCATCTGCGTCGCCCTCTTGGCAGTTGTGCTACCTTACTTTGTCTACAAATCTTGGGCCCTGACGGCGCTCAGGATGGGGGAGGACAAGGCTGCAGCCCTGGGCGTCAATGTCAGCGGGCTGCGCCTTGCTGTTCTTGCCGGGGTCTCGCTGCTCTCGGCGGTCGCGGTGTCCTTCGTCGGCGCGATTGCCTTCGTGGGCCTTGTGGGACCGCATATCGCCCGGATGATCGTGGGCGAAGATCAACGCGGCTTCCTGCCGCTCTCAGCGCTATGCGGGGCACTGATCCTGTCCGGCACCTCTATCGCGTCGAAGTCCATCACGCCGGGCGTCGTCTATCCAATCGGTATGATCACGTCGCTGATCGGCATCCCGTTCTTCATCTCTCTCATCCTCACCCAACGCAAAAGACACTGGCAATGAGCGGTCTACATGTCACGGGTCTGGATTTCGCCTATGGGTCCCGGCCCATCCTGAAAGGCGTGGGCTTCGCGCCACTGCCCACAGGCAAATTGACCGCCTTGATCGGTCCCAATGCGTCCGGCAAGTCCACGCTGTTCCGCTTGATTGCCGGGCTCTTGAAGCCAAACGGCGGGCAGGTTCACCTTGGCGATCAGGACCTTGCCAAATTATCCACCCGAAAGCGTCTGCAACAGGTGTGCTTCATGCCGCAATTCTTCACGGCAAACGCGGCGCTCACAGTGTTCGACGTGGTGATGATGGCCCAAAAGCAGCTTCGTGGGTGGAAGGTCAGCAGCGCGGATATCGACGCGGTGGCGGAGGCGCTGCACCGGGGCGGCATCGGGCACCTGTCGGAAGCTTACGTGAGTGAGTTGTCTGGCGGCCAATCCCAGATGATCTCGGTCGTCCAGGCCCTCGTCCGCCGCTCTGACGTTTACCTGTTTGATGAACCGACATCCGCCCTCGATCTGCGGCACCAATTGGACGTTCTAGGCCGCATTCGGGATGCCATCGCGGACCGGCAGGTCACGGGGCTAGTCGCACTCCATGACCTCAACCTCGCGGCCCGGTTCGCCGATCACCTGATCCTCCTGGGTGAAGGGCGCATCCTGGCCGAAGGGCCGCCCGACACTGTCCTTCGCAGTGACGCGATTGCCCGTACGTATGGGGTGGAAATCGAAGTGACCGAAGGCCCCCGGAGGGATTTGCTTGTCCATGCCTACTAATCCGAGCCGCCGCCTTTTCATCATCTCCGCTGGTTCTTTTGCGGGCGTCACGGGCCTGGGCCTTGCCAACACCATGCCCGACATGCCGCCCGGACATCGCACAATCATGATGCTGAACGCAGCTTGCTCGGATGACCAGAACATCAACGTGTTCGAGCCACCCATCCTGCACGTGGCCCTCGGCGATGTGGTGACATTCCTTCCCACCGACGCAGGCCACAACGCCGCGTCCCGGCGCGGGATGATCCCCGAGGGGGCCGAGCCTTGGAACGGCGGTGTCGATGAAGAATTGACGCTGGAGATGAGTGTTCCGGGGATTTACGGCTATGTCTGCACACCGCACTACGAGGTTGGGATGGCGGGCTTGATCGTCGTCGGCAATGAGCTGTCAAACCTCGATGCCGCCCGCGCGGTCAGGCAACGTGGGCGGGCGAGAACGGCCTTCAGGGCGCTCTTTGAGGAACTAGAAGCCGGTTAGCGGGCCAGCGCCCAAATTCGGTCATATCGCGACATGTTGCCCGCGTCCCTCAATCTCGCTTTGCATTATCCGACTAAACAAGTCAGGATTGCCCGCATAGGGCGAGTCAGCCCTCTCGCTTGTAGGGAATTCGAGGATGGCGGACCGGGACTCGGACCAATGCTGCAACAGACGGCGCGCGCTTCTGTTGGAATGCATGTGCTCCGACACGGATGCATCGCCGTCCTTCGAATTCCTGACCGACACACTCACTTCGACCCAGCCAGTGCCTATGCGTCAGCCAGTCGATCCAACCGACCGCACCAAAAGGGACACTGCGCAATGAAAAGAACCATCCTCACGACAACGGCCTTGGCCACATTGCTGGCCGCACCGGCGACGGCACAAGACGCCGCCGACGTCTTGGCCACCTACGCCGATATCGCGGCAGCGGGCTATGAGGACAGCCTGATCACGGCCGAAGCGCTGGAAGACGCCGTTGCGGAACTGGTCGCGGCCCCCTCGGCTGAGGCACTGACCGCTGCGCGCGCCGCGTGGTTGGCCGCACGGGTGCCCTACCAGCAAACGGAAGTGTATCGCTTCGGCAATGCCATCGTCGATGACTGGGAAGGCCGGGTGAACGCATGGCCGCTGGACGAAGGCCTGATCGACTATGTGGACGGTGGCTATGGTGGCCCGAGCGACGAAAACGAATTCGCCGCGCTCAACGTCATCGCCAACGTCTCCTTCACGCTGTCAGGGACAGAGATCGACGCCAGCATGATTACACCAGCGCTGCTGGAAGAAACGCTGCACGAAGCCGACGGGATCGAGGCCAACGTGGCCACGGGCTACCACGCTATCGAGTTCCTGCTCTGGGGTCAGGACCTGAACGGCCACGCCCCCGGTGCGGGCAACCGTCCCTGGACGGACTTTGCACAGGGCGAGGATTGTACCGGCGGCAACTGCGACCGCCGCGCGGAATACCTTGTCGCAGCGACCGAGCTTCTGGTCAGCGATCTGGAATGGATGGCGGCCCAATGGGTCGAAGGCGGCGATGCGCGCGCTGCCGTGGTGGCCGATCCGGACGCCGGGATCAGCGCGATGCTGACCGGCATGGGGTCGCTCTCCTATGGGGAAGTCGCGGGTGAGCGGATGCGCCTGGGCGTCATGCTCAATGACCCGGAGGAGGAGCATTCCTGTTTCGCCGACAACACCCACAACGACCACTACCTTGATGGCCTCGGCGTGCAGAATGTCTACTTGGGCGAATACGTCCGGGCCGACGGCACTGTGGTCAGCGGGCCGTCGCTCTCCGATCTGGTTGCCGCCATCGATCCGGCGCTCGACATGGAAATGCGCAGCCGCCTGTCCGAGACGATGCGCGAGCTTGGCCAGATCGTCCTCGCCGCGGAAGCGGGCTTTGCCTACGACCAGATGCTGGAACGCGGCAATGAGGCCGGTGAAGCCCTAATCATGGGGGGTGTGAACGGCTTCATTGCGCAGACCCAGACCATTGAACGCATCGTGGCAGCGCTCGATCTTGGCGAGATTGCGTTCGAGGGCTCCGACAGCCTCGATAATCCGTCCGCCGTTTTCGAGTAACCCTCAATGCAGGGTGAAGCGGCGAAACTTGTCGTTTCACCCCACCAGATTGCCAAGATGAACCGAGCCGCCCCCCTTCTCGCCGCCTCCATTGCCCTCGGCGTTGCCCTGACCGCCCATAGCGATACCACCCTTCCGGTGTCCGCGTGGGACGAGCTGGCCGACGTGCATCTGGATGTCATCCCACGGACCGATGAAGAACGAGCCCGGATCGCGGCGGTGACAGCTCCGCCTGTGGATTTTACGGTCGCCTTGCCGTTTGAGGAAAATGCCGGCGGGGCGGGAACGGTCAGACCCCGTCAAAATGCGGACGCCTTCTCTCAACCCATGGACAACCTCAGCTTCGAGGATGAGTTGAACTTCCGCGTGGGCAACGGGCTGTTCCGCAGGCTCTGGGTGACAGCCCCGGCCTCGACCCTGGCGAGTGACGGCCTCGGCCCGCTCTACAATGCACGGTCCTGCCAGCGATGCCACCTCAAGGACGGGCGGGGCCATCCGCCGGAAGGGCCAGACGATGGTTCCGTGTCGATGTTCCTGCGGATTTCGATCCCGGCCCCGACCATCACCGCAGGCCCCTTGTCCGAGATCGCGGACTACATCGCCACCCAGGGCGATCCGAATTACGGCACCCAGTTGCAGGATTTCAGCCTTCCCGGCTTTGCCTCGGAATACACGCTCGAAATCGAATATGAAGAGGTCGAGGTTGCCCTGTCCGGCGGCGAAATGGCAACGCTCCGCCGCCCCACCTACACTGCTGGGACCCTCGGCTACGGCCCCCTCCACCCCGACGCCATGCTCAGCCCCCGTATCGCCAACCAGATGATTGGCCTTGGCCTGTTGGAAGCGATCCCCGTTGAAGACATCCTCGCCAATGCCGATCCGGATGACCTGGACGGGGACGGGATTTCAGGGCGGCCGCAGATCGTCTGGTCGCTCGAATACGACCAACCGATGTTGGGACGCTTCGGCCACAAGGCAGGCAACCCCACGATCCGTGAACAAAGTGCCGGGGCCTTTGCCGGTGATATCGGCATCTCCAATCCGCTGCATCCAAACGGCTGGGGTGAATGCACCGCCGCGCAGATTGATTGTGTGGGTGCTGCGCATGGCGGCGACCCCGAACAGGAGGGGCTTGAGATCGATGATATCGGCCTCGACCTGGTGACGTTCTACAGCCAGCACCTCGGCGTACCCGCTCGCCGCGATGTCGATGACCCGACCGTCCTGCGGGGGCGTGAAATCTTCCACACCGTCCAATGCGCCGCCTGCCACACCCCCGCTTTCGTGACCCACAGGCAGGAAGGCGATCCGGCCACCAGCTTCCAGTTGATCTGGCCCTACACCGACCTTCTCTTGCACGACATGGGCGAAGGCTTGGCCGACAATCGCCCCGAGGGCCGCGCCACGGGTCGCGAATGGCGCACCGCTCCGCTTTGGGGGATCGGCATGACGGAAACCGTGAGCGGCCATACCTACTTCCTGCACGATGGCCGCGCGCGCAACCTATTGGAAGCCATTCTCTGGCACGGTGGAGAGGCCGAGGCCTCCCGCGAGGCCGTGATTGCCATGCCGCCCGCTGATCGCGCCGCCCTGATCACCTTCCTCGAAAGCCTCTGACATGCGATTTGCAACCTTCGCCCTGATCGCCGCCCTGCCGTCCGCAGCCACCGCTCAGAACCACCAAATCGCTATCGATGCAGCCCTCAACAGCCATGTCCTGCCAGGGGTGACGCAGCTTGCAGAAGCCAGCCAAGCCCTCGCACTGGCGGCGGAGGATTGCACGTCCCCGGCGCTTGTCGCGGCTTACCACGAAGCTTTCGATGCCTGGGTCCACGTCAGCCACCTGCGGTTTGGACCATTCGAGGCGGACAACCGGGCTTTTGCTTTGGCATTCTGGCCCGACAGCCGAGGGGCGACGCCCAGGGCGTTGACGCAATTGATCGACGACAGGGATCCTGTGATCGCCTCGGACTATGCCAGCGTCTCCGTCGCGGCGCGGGGGTATTACGCCATGGAATTCCTGCTGTTCGACCCCGAAATCTCCTCCAGAGGGGACGCCATTTACCGTTGTGATCTTGTTCGGGTCATGGCTGCTGACATCGCCACGACGACCGCCGAAATGGAGCGGGATTGGACCCAAACCCACGCCGATCTGATGCGCATGGCGGGCAGCAACGACCGCTATCAATCGCAAGCAGAGGCGATGCGGGCCCTGTTCAACGCCCTGACCACCGGGTTGGAGTTCAACGCGGATGTCCGCCTTGGCCGCCCCCTTGGCACCTTCGACCGCCCCCGTCCCAACCGAGCGGAGGCCCGCAGGTCTGAGCGGTCTGTCCAGAACCTGATCGTCTCTATGCAGGGTTTGGCAGAACTGGCAGACGCTCTGATGGTCGGAGCACCTGACGCTGACGTCCGCGCGGGCCTTGACGCGGTGATCTCGGGGTTGGAGCGGCTGGAAGATCCGACCTTGGCCAGCGTGGCAGACCCCCAAGGCCGGTTCCGTGTCGAAGTGATCCAGCAGCGGATCAACGAGTTGCGCCAGCTTATCCTGACTCAGATGGGCCCAAGCCTTGGAGTCTCGGCTGGCTTCAACTCACTGGATGGTGACTGATGGTTGCCCGTCGTGCCGTCCTGGCTGGCCTTCTTGCCACCGGCCTCGCGCCCAAAGCCACCTGGGCCGATGCGGGAAACCCGGCCTACGTCACCGCCGCCCTCCGCCCCGATGGGGTCTACACATTGTGTGGCCTCGGCACGGCCGGGCAGATCACATTCGAGGTCGACCTTCCCGCCCGGGGCCACGCCGCCGCGGCCCATCCGATCCGCCCCCAGGTCATCGCCTTCGCCCGCAGACCCGGAACGTTCGCCCTGGCGATCGATTGCAGCACGGGAGCGGAGATTGCCCGCATCACTGCACCGGAAGGGCGCCACTTCTACGGGCACGGCACCTTCTCCGCCGACGGATCGAGGCTTTACACGACCGAGAATGACTTTGACGCCGCCCGCGGTGTTATCGGGATTTGGGACGCCGAACGTGGCTACACCCGTGTTGGTGAGATCGCATCGGGTGGCATCGGTCCCCACGACATCCTTCGACTCCCCGGCACGGACACTCTCGTCGTTGCCAATGGCGGGATCGAAACCCACCCCGATAGCGGAAGGGCCAAGCTGAACCTTCCGACGATGCGCCCCAATCTCAGCTACGTGTCTCCGGACGGGGCAGTGTTGGAGCAGTTGGAGTTGGGCGCCGATTACCGCATGAACTCGATCCGCCATCTTGATGTCGCACCCGATGGGACGGTGGCCGTGGCCATGCAGTGGCAAGGTGATCCACTTGATGCCCCTGCGCTGCTTGGGCTGCATCAGAGCGGCGGTCCCATCACCCCCTTGGCAGCAGACAACGCAGATCATTTGGAGCTCAGGGGATATGCAGGCAGTATCGCCTTTTCAAACGACACCCAACTGGTCGGCATCAGCTCGCCAAGAGGTGGAGTGGTTCAGGTTTTCAATACGACCAGCGGGGCTTTCGTGCACTCAATTGCTGCCCCTGATGTCTGTGGTTTAAGCAGTCAATTCGGATCTGGATTCTATTTTACCAATGGTGACGGCGACGTTGGATGCTGGAGCGCCATTGCGCAAGCCCTACTCCTGCGGAGCCACCCAAGGTCTTTTGACAATCACCTCATCCCCATCGCGCAACCCATCGCAGAGACAATATTGCGTTGAGTGGTTTCGGAATACTCCCCGTGTGTCAGAGCGGCCACTAGCGGATGAGGGGAATGGCTCCTGCCCCACCGGCATCGAACGTGCCAAGGCGCAGTTAAGGTGCAGTTAAGGTGCAGTTGTCGTCGACTGCCAGGAAAGAAGCCACCCAATGACCGTTAAAGTTGTGTGGCCTGCTGTTGTTGCGCTGGTCCAATATGCGGCGACGTTGCCTACCGAAATGGACGTTGGTTCACCCAAATGCTTCTGGGCTATTCTGATAGGTGACGTATGTCGCGAAGCCGAAGCTCTCTATGCTTTTGCGGGTAAGGGCTTACGCGGCAGGCCTTGTGGTCTGGCAACATTCTTACTGCGACTTTTCTTGCTCGAAAGACCAGCCCCAAGCCGACGCTTGGGCGCCGCCTATGGATCGACCATCAGACGAAGGTAGACCGATCACGCTTGGGCGCTCCGCTTACCGTGCTCTAGGAGCAGCCAAGCATGACGCCACGAAGCTCAGCAAGCCCGCGCATCCGTCCAATGAGTGGATAGCCCGGTTGCCCGGGACGCTCGAGATCACTCAGCAATGCGTGGCCGTGGTCGGGTCGCATGGGAATCTCGCAATCGGCCCGACCGGTTTCACGGCGCCGACCTTCTTCCGCCAGAAGCGCTCGAATGGTCACGACCATATCCGTGTCGCCGCCTAGGTGTTCGGCCTCCGTGAAGCTGTGACGCTGACCATCGCAGGCACCGGAGCGCGCCGTATTGCGCAAATGAACAAAATGAATGCGATGGCCAAGCCGGGCGATGAACGCCACAGGGTCGAACTTTTCTGCAACACCCAGTGACCCGGTGCAAAACGTGGCGCCGTTTGAGGGGCTGTCCACGGCCCCCAGGACGGCTGCGTAGTCCTGTTCGGTCGACAGAACCCGAGGTAAACCCAGCAGAGGAAAGGGCGGATCGTCCGGATGGCAGCAAAGTCGGATGCCGAGCCGTTCGGCTGTTGGAACAACGTCCGACAGGAAATCGATGAGATTGGATCGAAGCCTTTCGTGGGTTGTGCCACGGTAGGCCTCAAGGCACTCCCTTACATCATCAAGGCTCCAGGCATTGTTGGCGCCCGGCAAGCCCGCAACGATGTTATCCATAAGCCTTCGACAGCCCTTGCCGCCAAGATCCGAAAACTGCGCCTGGGCTGTCTCAACGATCTCGGCCGAATAGTCGTGCACCGCACCGGGCCTTTCGAGGATAAAGCAGTCAAACGCGATGAAATCCACAAGATCAAACCGCATGGCATGGCCGCCATGGGGCAACGGGTGGTGCAAATCCGTTCGTGTCCAGTCCAATACCGGCATGAAGTTGTAGCAGACCGTGCGCACGCCGCATTCCGCCAGGTTCGAAAGGCTTTGCCTGTACGCCTCAATATGTTCCTTTACAGGGCCCTTTTGCGACTTGATCGCCTCCGAGACCGGAAGGCTTTCGACAACATCCCACGTCAGACCAGACGGATCACCTTCGGGCATTTCGATTTCCCGTTGGCGTTTCCTGATCTCCGCGTGCGTCCAGACCTGCCCATTGGGCACATGGTGGAGGGCCGAAACGATGCCCGAAGCGCCGGTCTGTCGGACATCAGGAATGGAAACAGGATCGGTGGGACCGAACCATCGCCAGGTTTGTTTCATATTCGCCCGCCCGCTTGGGTTGCCTGACACATAGGTGAGAGTCTCATTGCACCAAATCCCGCGCAACGGAGACTAAGGGCCCTTGTCGTTGGACGACATGGCGTGCCACACGGCAGCCGCACGCAATTCCTGTTGTCAAATACGGTTCCTCCGCAATTCCCGCCAGAACGCCCACATTGGAACCGTCGCCTGCGGCCGCGGCGTCGCGACCTTCGGCGGCGGACGACCCTGTCCTGATACCCAACGCTATGCTCTCCGTTCTTAACAACAACGCGGCCGACCCCATTTGTGGATCGCGATCGAGTGTCCCGTCCGGGCTGGCATCGCCGAGCCACCCGGCCTCCTCATCGAAGGACGATCCGATTTGGGCCGGATACCAGGTCGTGTTGAACCTATCCCTTTCGAAGCCAATCGTGAATGCGCCGGCTCGATCAGATGGCGCGGATTCCGCAATGCAGCCGCTGATCGCCAGAAATCGCATCGCACTCAGCGGAAATCGGCGCGGCGCGGCGTGAAGCAATCCACCAGTGTTCCAGGCTCCAAGCAGACGCAGCCGTGGGTCTGACCGGACGGAACGACGAAACTGTCTCCCGGACCGACCTCCTGTTCGTGGTCGCCCAACGTGAACCGAAACCGCCCGCTTTCAACATAGGTCGATTGCACATGCGGGTGATCGTGCAAGGCCCCTAAGGCGCCGGGCGCATCAAACCTGAACGCGACAACCATAAGGTCCGGATGGTCTGACAGAACTTGCCGCGTGACATGTTGCGCAGTCGAGACGATGGGGAAATCGGACATAGACGAACTCCTTCGTTCTATGAAAACAGCATGCCGCCATTGATGTCGATGTTGGCCCCCGTAATGAACGCACTGTCGTCGCTGGCCAGAAAGAGCACCAGGTTTGCGGCATCCTCCACGTGGCCCTGTCGTTTCAATGGCGCGTTTGCTTCAAACCCACGGCGGCCGGCATCGGGCGTGTGCACATTGTGAAAATCCGTGTCGATCATGCCGGGGCACAGCGCGTTGACGCGGATTCTCGGGCCGACCTCCTTCGCCAGGCCGCGCGTCATCGTCATGACGGCGCCTTTTGCAGTGGCGTAGGCAACGGCGCCTGGCCCGCCGCCGTCACGACCGGCCTGGCTTGCGAGATTGACGATGGCGCCGGACGTCATCTTGGCCAGGCATGCCTGCGTCATCAGGAAAGTACTGGTGAGGTTCAGGCTCATGACCGCCTCCCAATGCTCCGGCGGCATCTCGGAAATCGTTTTGCGGGCGATGAGGCCACCGGCGTTGTTCACCAGAATGTCGACGCCACCAAAGGTCTCAACCGTGAGCAAGACCAGCGCATCGACATCCGCCTTCTTGTTCAGGTCGCCCTGCATGGCAAACGCCTTGCCGCCGGCAGCCTCGATCACGGCAACCGTCTCCTCCGCCCCCGTCGAACTGGAGTAGTAATTTACTGCGACCTGCGCGCCCTCCGAGGCAAGCTTGACGGCAACGGCGCGGCCAATGTCACGCCCCCCTCCGGTCACGATGGCGGTTCTACCTTCAAGTTTCATGTCGGTCCTTCCTTTTGCGAAATGCAGGTTTCGCGTGTGTGAGAGACTGGGGAAGCGCAGGATCAGTCCGGGAACGCGCCGGGCATCAGGGCTTTGGGCAGCCACAGGATGATTTCGGGAAACGCCGCCAGCAGGATCAGGATGAGCAGCATCGGGGCCAGGATGAACACAACCTCACGGAGGACCTGAATGACGTTGAGGCCGCCAATCGCCGCGGAGATCAACAAACACAATCCGTAGGGCGGCGTGACCAGCCCGAAGGCGAGCGACACGATCCCGATGATCGCGAAGGCAATCGGATCGACACCACCGGCCTGCGCGACGGGCATCAGGACCGTGCCGAGGATGATGATCGTCGGAATGGCATCGATGAAAAGCCCGAACAGCAGGAACAGAAGCGCGATCAGCAGAGCCGTTCCAAACGGCCCGAATTCCCATGCTGTCAGGACGCTGACCATCAGACGCGGCGCGTTGTAAAACGACAGCAGCCACCCAAACGCAGACGCCGTTCCAATCGCGAAGAGCGAAATGGCGGCAAAGCGAGCGGTATCGTAGAGGATATGGCCAAGGTCCGCTGGTGTGACCGTCCGATACACGAACATGCCGAGGATCAGGGCGTATCCAGCCGCGATGATGGCGCTTTCCGTGGGGGTGACGAGGCCACCAACGATCCCGCCAATCACGAAAACCGGGGTCAGCAGCGCGAGCGCCGCGCCGCGCCAGGCTGCCCAGAATTCCGACCAATTCGGCGTGGCGATGACCGGGTAGTTGCGCGCCTTGGCAAAGGCATAGACCGTACCCATCAAGGCAAGACCGATCATCAGACCCGGGATCGCGCCGCCCAGAAACAGGGCTCCGACCGAGACCTGCATGACACCGCCCCAGACGATCATGAGGATCGACGGCGGGATGATGACCCCCATGACCGACGAGCACGCCGTGATCGCCACGGCAAAGCGGGTGTCATAGCCTTCCCTCTGCATCGCGGGGATCAGGATCTTGCCGATACCCGCCGCATCGGCAGTGGACGAGCCCGAGATGCCCGCAAACAACATCGACACAGCGACATTCACATGGCCAAGGCCGCCGGGCATCCACCCGGTCAGAACGCGCGCCAATTCGATCAGACGGTCGGTGACCTTACCGGAATTCATCAGGTTGGCGGCCAAAAGAAAGAACGGCACCGCCAGCAAGATGAACGAATTGTAGGATTGGAACATCCGGTCAAGTACGATGAAGGGTGTCAACCGCAGCTCAAGCAAAACCACTGGTATCGTCGCAAGGCCCAGGGCAAAGGCCACGGGGATGCGGATGAAGATCAGCGCCAGGAACGTAGCAATCAGCATCGTGGCCGCGGTGGCGGTATCCAGGATCATGTCTGCACGTTTTCTCTGTTGAGGAATTGCACCACATCTTCCATCAGGCGATAGCCTGCTAGCAGCATCCAAAGGCCACCGGCAATCGGCACGGAGACGTGGGTCATGGCAAGGTTGGCGCGCATCATGACGGAACGCTGATTGCCGCCAAATTCGGTGTATTCGATGCCGTAGATCAGGAACAGCGCGCCAAACACCATGATGGCGAAGTGCACGATGCCGTTCTGCAGAAGGCGAAAGAAAGGGCGTTTGGCGTCTCGGGTGATCCGCACATCGAAATGTGTACCGTCCCAGACGGCCACGATTGATCCGATCATCACGATCCAGACGAAGAGGAACGTCGCCAGTTCTTCCGTCCAGAGATACGTGGGGATGATCCCGGTATAACGCGATAGAACCTGCATCGCGACCGGCACGGCCAGCGCGCCCATCAACACGCCAAGCGCGATCCGAAGGCCGGCGCACAGGCGGTCAATGAGTGTTCCAAACATGTTGTGTCCTTATCGAAGGTCTCTGACCGCGCGTCGTTAACCGGTGAGCAGACGGGCGGCGCAGTCAGCCTGCACCGCCCGTCGATCAGAAGGTCATCACATTCCGCGAATGCTTTCGAGCAGCTCGGTCGCGCCAAGCTCCGCTGCATAAGCGTCCTGCACAGGCTGAACCAGTTCGAGCATCTGCTCGCGTCCTTCGAATTCGTGCACTTCGATCTGGCCTGCATCGAGCATTTCCTGAAGGATCTCGCCGTCGGCGCCGCTTTCCAACGCGCGACCGAAGGCACCCGCTTCAGCACCAGCCTGCATGACGGCCGCCTGCAGATCCTCGGGCAGATTGTCGAAAGTTGCCGCCGACATCACAATCGGACGCACGGTGATTGTGTGCTGCGTCAGCGAGATATGGGGGGCCACTTCGTAAAAGTTCAGGTTCTGGATCGAGGCGGCTTCGTTTTCAAACCCGGCAATCACGCCCGTCTGGATCGCGTTATAGACCTCGTTATAGGCGATGGCTGACGGTGCGGCCCCGACAGCATCGAAGGTCTGCGCCTGAATCGGCGCCCCCATCACTCGCATACGGTGTCCGGCCAATTCCTCCATGCTGGTGATTGGCTCAGCCGAGGCAAGATTGCGCACACCGCCACCATGGTAGCCGACGATCACGATGCCAGCGGCCTCGCGGAGGTCCTCTTCAAGCGGAGCCAGAACGTCGGAGGATAGCACGGCGTCCCAATGCTCCAGATCGCGGAACAGGAATGGCATATCCATCAGCGGAATGGATTCTGAGAAGACTGCCATGTTGGACGGCGCGAGGATTGTGTAATCCACCGCAACCCCTTGGTTGAGATATGTGACATAGTCAGACTCGACGCCAAGTTCGCCGTTCAGACGCAGATCAAAGCTGACATCGCCATCGTAGTTCTCGGCGACCTGGCGCTCGAACTCGCGCAAGGTCTGAGTGAATGCATGGTCCTCGTCGAACATACTTGCACCACGCAGCGTGATGTCGGCCTGCGCAGTTGAAACACCACTCAGCAGGATGGCGGTTACGGCCATCGCTTTCGTTGAATAATTGAACATTCGTTCCTCCCAGATGCGATTCAATTCGTTATCTTTTCCCGCCAGAAGATGACCGGGTCTCGTGTCCGAAACTCTGCGGGCTTGGGTGCCGGATCATGGAAAACCCTAAGTTGAGTTCTCCCCGCCTACCCTGGCACGCATCGCCGCCCCGCCGTCGTTCATGGCGCCACTCAACATGTAAACTGGGATACTAGTCAACATGAAATATATGTTGTAACGCCTGAAGAATGCAATTTCCGCCTCAAATCAAAGGCTTTGCCTCTGTCTAGTATCCAAGTTTGCCCTGTTCTTTTTTGCAAAACCCTGCCAGACTGAGGGAAACAACCGTTGGACATGCAGGAAATGACAGCACTCGGAGCCCTTGAACGCACGACAAGCAGTGATGTGGTGTTTGACGAACTCTATGAACGGATCACGCGACTGGACCTGCTCCCTGGCACCAAGATTTCAGAGTCAGAGGTCGCGAAGTCTTTTGGGTTCTCTCGCCAGCCCGTGCGGGAGGCATTTACCCGCCTTGCAAACCTCAACCTTCTTCTTGTCCGTCCGCAACGTGCAACGGTCGTGCGACCGTTCTCGCGGCAGCTGATATCAAATGCCCGCTTTGTGCGCGCAGCAGTTGAATTGGAGGTTGTCCGGGCGGCGACCATGGACAGAGATATGTCGGTAGATACGGATCTGAAGGCTAATCTGCGTGAACAGGCAGGCGCAATTGCGGCGGAAGATGTGAAACACTTCCATGAACTGGACTACGAGTTTCACAAACTGCTCTGTGCATCCGCGAAACAGGCATTCGCCTTCGACATCATCGCCGAGAACAAGGCACAGGTGGATCGCCTTTGCATGTTGGCGTTGACCAGCAAGGACGCGATGGACGTTTTGTACTTGGACCATCAATCGCTTTTGACTGCCCTCTTCAGTGGTGACGTGCAAACGGCTGATGACGTCCTTCGAACGCATCTGGACCGTCTTACCCCGACAATTGCGGCCATTTACACGACCCACAAAGCCTACTTTGACGAATAGGTGAAAGGCTATGGTGGGTTTTTGAATGGGAACGTTATTACCTATCCAACTTTACCGGCTCAAAGCGGACGTTGAGCACGATCTCCGAATGCCGTGGGCGTATCCCACTTATCGAACATTCGCTGCGTTCGTGAAGTCTAAGGCAGCTCAAACTCACGCTCCGCGGGACGAAGTCGGCATCTCATCCGCAGACCCGAGCGTCATCTCTTAAGGCTTGCCAACGGAGAAGTGAAAAGGTGGCTACCGATATCCTGCCGCTGCCCTGATGGGCTCCGGTGTCGCTTCAAAGCTGACGGTTGGAGCACCTGGCTCATTCCATCGAAACACCGTCCCATGCCAAAAACCGGGCAGCCGCCGTGACGGATCTACAAGGCCAACTTCGCTCGACGCCCTTACCACGTCCGCGGCGGACCATGATGGTGGAACATCGCGGGCTTCGAGCACAGAGCGCCATAGCTGTCGCGCCAACTCATACAGGTCAGCCGACCCTCGACTCCTGAGATCCACGAGTCGACAACGCTCGACATCGTACCGGACCAATACACGTGCCGGCTCCCTGTCAACGACATCACCACCGATCGCAACAGAAGCGCTTTCTGTATCTGGACTCACGTAGAGTGCGTCTTCGCCACGGCGATTGAAGCGTGCCGATGGCCTATCGGAGCGCCCTCTTTGCAGGGCAATTCCCCCTTATATTCCGCCTCAATCCTCACGAAAGGTCCGCAGATTTCAACAAACCCCATCTGGATCACCCGCATGTTCCATCGATTCGTATGGCGCCGACACTGAACCGCCTGTGGGGAAGGTAAAGCTGTGAAAGCTGTCATTTGTGAACACTGCGGTATCGGTTAATCTGGGCTCGAAGTTGGCGTCGGTTAAGCGGGCCGAATTGGACCTCTTCTGCACACAAGCGCGCTTCCCAAGCCTCGATCATCTGAGACCAGGCCCGATCCGCCTTGCTGTGCGCTACCGTCTCAGAATCGGTATGTAGGCTGATCCAGACGGTTTCTCGCAGCTCAACCCCTCGATACCGGCGCGGCACGCGGCGGCGGAGGTGGTAGAGACGACCTCTTTTCGCGATGCTCATGACGGAGAAATCCCATGTTTGTGCAGCAAATTGTGTAGCAAAATGTGCAGCAACTCAAGCGGACCGAGAGACGCCGTAATCGCGAAAGCGCCGAATTTCGCCCTACTATCATGAGGTTATGAGATGGAGATCTTGAGGAAAATGGCGGAGACGAAGGGATTCGAACCCTCGAGACGGTTTCCCGCCTACTCCCTTAGCAGGGGAGCGCCTTCGACCACTCGGCCACGTCTCCGCTGACCCGTCTATAATCGGTGACCGGGGAAAACAAGGTTCAATTGGCTGCCGCATTCGCGGGTCCGCTGGCTACCTTTGCCTGGCGGAACAACGCAACCGAATAGAGCCCCAAAGCCGCCCAGATCGTCGGGAAGGCAATCATGCGGGCGGAGCCGAAAGGCTCTTTGAACAAGAACACGGCAACGAGGAAAATCAAGGTCGGTGCAATGTATTGCAGGATACCGATGGTGCTCAGGCGCAGGAGCTTCGCGCCGTTGGCATAAAGGATTAGAGGCACGGCTGTCACCACGCCGCACCCGACCAAGAGCCAGGTGTCGAGCGGCACACCGGTGAGGAACCTGCCCTCACCGGTGGCGCCAAGCCAGCCTATCCAGATGATCGCGGGTATGCTCAGGATCGTCACTTCCAGAAAGAAGCCCTGGTTCGGCCCCACGGGCAATTTGCGTTTGCAAAACGCGTAAGCGCCCCAACTGAAGGTCAATGCCAGCGCGACCCACGGCATGCGCCCCTCTTCGACGGTCAACACAACCACCGCCAACCCTGCCAATGCGACGGCGGCCCATTGCAACCGGGACAGCCGCTCGCGGAGCAACACGGCCCCGAGGAAGACCGAGAAAAGCGGGTTGATGTAATATCCAAGGGCCCCGTCCAAAGCCTGGTTGTTCGAGATCGCCCAGACATAAACGCCCCAATTGATCGAGACGAAGAACGCCATCAGCGCCGCCATCGCGATCATCTTCAGGCTTCGCAATGCCGCGCGAAGATCTGCTGTGCGCCGGGTCACAAGGATCAGTGCGCCGATGATCGGCACAGACCAGATGATCCGGTGCGCCACGATCTCGCCCGCAGGGATGTGGGAGACGGCCTTCAGGTAGAGCGGCAGGACCGCACCCCACAGAAGATACGCCGATATGGCATACGCAAAGCCCGCGGCGGTGTCATCGGCCTGTGGCGTCCTCATGCGGGCGTTCCTTCTTGCCCGAAGCTGGACGTTGCAACCGACCGCACCTGCCGCCAAATGGCAAATCAACAAATGTGATCCATCAAATCACGACAGCTGAAACCGGTCGGCACGCGGTGACAGACGATATCGGGCTTCAAGAAAAAACCCGCTTCGTGTCAGTATCTTGGGCGAGTTTCCACGCTTCGCCGGGAAAAAATGCCCGCTCACTGCGACGGAATTTTCGTCGCTTCGCGTATCACTCCCTGTCGACATCATTTTTCGACACACATTTTTAAAACCAAAGGAATTGATCCATGAAACTGACTATCAAAACCCTCGCCCTTGTTGCCCTCACCGCCTCCGCCGCACTGCCTGCCTCCGCCAGCACCTTCCTCGGCGCCCGTGTGGCCGCCGATACCAGCGATGTCGATGTGATCAGCGTCCCCGGCCCGGCGCTGTTCCGCGAGGTCCGCTTCTGTGTCGCGAACCGCACCGTGCATTTCGGCGACGTCGATGTGAGCTTCGCGCTTGGCGGCAGCCAGGACCTCAACGTGCGCCGCATCGTGACGCCCGGCAATTGCACCGGCTGGTTCAACCTGCGCGGCCCGGTCCGCAATATCGACGAGATCCGGTTCCGCTACCAGACCATCGTCAACCCCGGCCCCCAGGCGCTGGTGACGGCCCACGGTCGGTGAACCGAACAGGCCTCGCGCTATCAGGCGCGGGGCCGCGTCATTGAACGCGGGGCTGTTACGCCAGCATTTCGTCCAGGTACTGCGCCAGCCGCTCTTCCGGGGCGCCCGCCGCCGTAAGCATCGTCCGCTTCCACAGATCCACCTCGAACGCGACGACCTGCATCTCCCAGACGCATCCGACAACCTCCGCGACGCCGGTCTTGAACACATCGGGCCTGTCCCATTGCGCGCGCAGTTGCGGCAGGTTCGCCAAGACGCTGCCCCATTGCCAATAGAACACCGGTGACACCACCGCGACCTGCGCAAAATGCACGATCTGAAAACCCACCCCGTGATTGCCCAAGTCATCGCTCAAGGCGCCCGCCACGGGCAACCGTTGCAACGCCTCGGCACATGCCGCCTCCGCGACGATGGCGTCAAAAGCCCGCTCGTCCGACACAATCGCATATTGCTTCAAACGCCAGCCCTGCCGCTCTACCGGCTGCAAGGCCCGCACCGGACGGGGTCGGAAAGGATCGAGATGGTCCATGGGAGTTTCCCTGTTCTCAATGCGGGTCGCGCTCTTTCATCCTGGCCGAAAAACTCTGGGGGAGTCGCCTCTGGCGACGGGGGCTAGCCCCCATGTGGCGCGCCGGTCTCAACCGGAATGCAGAATATGCAGGACGTCTCCGTCCTTGACGACATACCCCTTGCCCTCGGCCCGCATCTTGCCCGCCTCCTTGGCCGCGTTTTCGCCACCAAGAGCCACGAAATCATCATAGGCAATCGTTTCTGCGCGGATGAACTTCGCCTCGAAATCCCCGTGGATCACACCGGCCGCCGCAGGGGCCAGCGTGCCCTCCCTGATGGTCCAGGCGCGCGCCTCTTTCGGACCGACGGTGAAATAGGTCTGCAGGTTCAGCAGCGCATAGCCCGCGCGGATCAGGCGGTCGAGGCCAGCCTCTTCCAACCCCAACTCCTCAAGGAACATCTCCGCATCTTCCGCGGACAATTGCGCGATTTCTTCTTCGATCTTGGCCGAGATCACGACGTGGCTGTTGCCCTGCGCCGCCGCCATGTCCGCCACACGCGCCGACTGGGAATTGCCCGTCCCCGCACTCTCTTCCTCGACATTGCAGACATACAGAACCGGTTTGGCCGTCAGCAGCTGCAACATGCCCCACGCCTTCGCGTCCTCGGCATCCACCTCGACCGTTCGTGCCGGGCGCCCGTGCTCCAGCGCGGCCTTCGCAGCCTCCATCAGGCGCTGGCTCTGCACCGCCTCCTTGTCGCCACCGCGCACCTTGCGCACGATATTCTGCAATCGCTTCTCGATGCTTTCCAGATCGGCCAGCATCAGCTCGGTCTCGATCGTCTCCGCATCGGCAATCGGGTCCACGCGGCCATCCACATGGGTCACATCGCCATCTTCAAAACAGCGCAGCACGTGGGCGATGGCATCGGTTTCGCGGATATTGGCCAGAAACTGGTTGCCAAGCCCCTCCCCTTTCGACGCGCCTTTCACAAGGCCCGCAATGTCCACAAAGGTCATGCGTGTCGGGACCACCTGCTTGGACGACGCAATCGCCGCCAGCTTGTCGAGCCGCGCATCGGGAACCGCGACGTCGCCCACATTTGGCTCAATCGTGCAGAACGGAAAGTTCGCGGCCTGCGCCGCCGCCGTCTTTGTCAGCGCGTTGAACAGGGTCGACTTGCCGACATTCGGCAACCCTACGATACCCATCTTGAACCCCATGCGCGCGCTCCTATACAAACTCGCCGCCTTCTAAGGCGGTGCAGGAACGGTGGCAAGGCAACCAGTAGTTGCGCCGCGACAGCTTGCCCGGGCCGCGCAGAACCGGATGGGCGCGGCGTCCTCAAGTCACGGGTACCTCTCGACTTGCGGATACATATCTCATATGCAGAGCATGTTATCCGTCCACGAAAGGATCTGACCCATGGATCGGCCGTCGCGAGGCTGAACGCCTCCTGAACCTGCGGAGCCCACCGCTCCGCCACGCGACTTTCGATGCCGGGCCCGCCCGGACGGTGATCCATGACAGACCAAACTCTTCCCCAACCGGCGTCCACGCGC
The DNA here is from genome assembly GCA_947491935.1 of uncultured Roseicyclus sp. Taxonomy (GTDB): domain Bacteria; phylum Pseudomonadota; class Alphaproteobacteria; order Rhodobacterales; family Rhodobacteraceae; genus Gymnodinialimonas. The sequence goes on along the minus strand of CANLLF010000002.1, from coordinate 205,242 downwards.
GCTGAGATCTGGCCCCTGATCCGGCTGGCCGTACCGCTGATGGTTGGCCTGATGGCCGCGCTGATGATCGGCGTGGTGGATACCGCGATGATCTCACCCCTCGGCACCGTGCCCTTGGCCGCTGCGGGCGTGACGACGGCGGTTCTCATCATCCTGATCTCCGCACTTTGGGGCGTGATCACCGTGATCTCCGTTCAGATCAGCCAGGCGGAGGGCGCGAAAGACCCCGCTCGCGTCGCCGTCGCGCTGCGCTCGGGGCTGTTGCTGTGCCTTCTGGGGGGCGGCGCGTCCACGCTTTTGATGCTCGCCGTCTACCCGTTTCTCGGCCCCCTTGGTCAGCCCGAGGAGGTTCTGGCCATCCTCCTGCCCTATTGGGTCTCGATGGCGATCTGGATCGTGCCCTTCACGCTGTTCTTCGGGCTGAAAGCCCTGTTCGACGCGGTGGACCGGCCCTGGACGGCCGTGGGCCTCTCCTATCTCGGGGTGCTCTTCAACATTCCCGCCAATTACACCTTCATCCATATCCTTGGCCTGGGCATTCTTGGGGCCGGGCTCGCCTCCATCCTGTCGCAATGCGTGTCGCTCCTGGCCGCATGGATCGTGCTCAGCCGCGCGCCGGGCCTGGCCGCATTCCGTCAGAAGGTAAGCGTCGCCTGGTCGGATGTCTGGGCGCAAACCAAGGATGCCATTCCGCTGTGCATCGGCTATGCGGGCGAAGGCGCGGCCTATGCGTTTGTGGGGCTGATGATGGGCTGGTTAGGGGCAGAGGCCCTGGCGGCACATCAGATCGTCAACGCGCTGGCGGGCATGGCCTATGTGATCCCCCTTGGCATGGCCGGCGCGGTGTCGATCCGCATCGGGCGGGCCGTGGGCGCCACCAGCACGCGGCGTCTGCGCCCGATCCTGAAAGCATCGTTCGTGATGGTGATCCTGTGGCAAGCCATTGCGGCCATGGCCTTCGTCTTTGGCGGCCGTCCGATGGCTGAAACGATGTCGGCCGACCCCGCCGTGATCGAGCTGGCGGTGACGCTCTTCATCATCATGGCGCTGTTGCAGATTGCCGATGGCGTGCAGGGCACAGCCCTTGGCGCGCTTCGGGGCATGTCGGATATGAACATGCCCACCGTGATCACGCTGGTCGCCTATTGGATCCTTGCGCTTCCGGTGGCGTATGTTCTGGGCTTCATCTTCGATCTCGGGGCGCAGGGCCTCTGGCTTGGCTACACGCTGGGGATTTTCGTGGCCGCGATTGCCTTGCCCTGGCGGTTCTGGCGGATGACAGCCTAGCTGCGCCGCTCGCGTCGTTCAAAGATCACGAACCAGGCCAGCAGGATGAACATCGGATGGGTCAGCCCGCCCGAGAAGAACAGGGCGAGCACCCAAACCGGCGCAATCAGAAGCCCGAGGATCGGGCGGCCGGCCAGAAAGATGGAAAGCGGCGGGAGCAGCAGGGCGAGAATATAATTCATAGCAAGTAAATGGGCACGCCCCCCAAAAGGTTCCAGACCCACAGGGAAACCCGCCCCCGCTTTCCCCGCGATCGGCCTGCCCATTGATTTCCGCCGCATCCTGCCGCAAACGATCCCCGGACGAATTCTATCAGAGGCCCCGACCATGACCCGTATCGACGACACATTCACCCGGCTGCGGGCCGAGGGGAAGAAAGCCTTTGTTTCCTATATCATGGCCGGTGATCCGGATTACGATACCGCGCTTGCCGTGATGCAGGGCCTGCCAGAGGCGGGCGTTGATATCATCGAACTGGGCCTGCCCTTCACCGACCCCATGGCCGACGGCCCGACGATCCAGCTGGCCGGTCAGCGCGCCCTCGACGGTGGCATGACGCTGGAAAAGACTCTCCAGATGGTGCGCACGTTCCGGGAGGGGGACGACACGACCCCCATCGTGCTCATGGGCTATTACAACCCGATCTATTCGCGCGGAGTCGAGGCCTTTCTGGGCGACGCGAAAGAGGCGGGGATCGATGGCCTCATCGTCGTTGATCTGCCGCCCGAAGAAGATGACGAGCTCTGCATCCCCGCACAAAATGCGGGCCTGAACTTCATCCGCCTTGCCACCCCCACAACCGACGATGCCCGCCTGCCCAAGGTGCTGACCAACACGTCCGGCTTCGTCTACTACGTCTCCATCACCGGCATCACCGGCGCGGCGGAGGCTCAGGCCAAAGATGTCGCCCCCGAGGTCGCGCGGATCAAGTCGCAGACCGATCTGCCGGTCATCGTCGGCTTCGGCATCAAGACGCCCGAGGCCTCCGAGGCCATCGCCTACGTGGCGGATGGCTGTGTTGTCGGTTCCGCTATCGTCTCCGAGATTGCGGCGGGCAAGTCCGTTGATGAGGTGCTGAGCTTTGTGAAATCCCTCGCCGACGGGGCCCACCGCGCCTGATCGGTCCGGCATTGTAGTGGAAATCCCGAGCGTTCCCGGTTCCTGGCACACCCCGGCCATCACATTTCTGACGAGATTCCCGCCCGGATTCGGCCCATTTCAGCCGCGGTGAAACCGGCATTACGCCATTGTCATGCCGACCTGATCCGCAAAGTTTCTGTCAAATGTGATTGACCAGTGCGGAGTTTTCTCGATGCCCTTCCAACACTTCTTGCAATCTGAAGATGGCGCGGTGGTGGTGGATTGGGTCGTGCTGACCGCCGCTGCCGTCGGCCTGGGCCTCGCGGCCATGGCGGTTGTTTCCGGTGGCATTGAAGATCTCTCCGGCGAAATCCAGATGGAACTGGTGAGCATCGACCCCGGCGCGCTCTTTGACTGGGGGGCCAACACGGCCCCGGCCTTTGGCGCTTGGGGTGATCTTGAGATCTTCTCGCCGCGTCAATCGGCGGAACAGGCCGAATCCTACGTCGCCGCGATCCTGGCGAGCAATGGCGGTGATTATCAGGCGGCCTACGATCAGCTGTACCAACAGGCGCTTGATATGACCTACGCTGACGGTGAATCCATCGATGATCTCGGCGCATTCGAGGCGCTGGCCGCTGAAAACGGCGTCACGCTCGAAACCGGCGACAACATGACCTACGGCGAGTTGCACACGATCTACGACGCCAACGGTTCGCTCTGATCACCCTGCCGGGTGGCCGCCTCGGGCGTGTCACGTCGACGGTCGAGGAATTCGCGCAGGGCCTTGAGATGCGGCAGAATGCTTGCCACAGCCTCTGGCGAAAACGCCCTTGCAACATCCGCAAGATCCGGCGTCATCGCGATAATCGCCTCCTCCCGAAAGGCACGGCCGGCATCGGTGATCCAGACGCATTTTGACCGCGCATCGGCCGGGTTCGGGCGCATCTCGATCCAACCGCGTTTATCCAGAAGGGCCAACGTGTGGCTGAGCGTCGTCTTGGGAACCTGAAAGGCCGTGGCAAGGGCCAGCGGCGTGGGCCCGTCCCCCACCCGGATCAGGTGGTTCAACACGGTGAAGTGCGAGACCAGAACGCCCTTGGGCAACCGCGCCTCGAACGCGGCGCGGCTGAGTTGCTCGACAATGCCGATCTCGTTGAACAGCTCGAAATAGAGCCTCAGATCAGGGTCCGCTGACAATCTTTTCCTCCAAAGGCCAGCGCGGGCTTTCGCCAACCTCAGGCCCGTATCCCACGCGGGCCCACATTTGCACGGTGCCGCCCCCAGGCGCCAGTTCCGCGTGAACCTGGCCGTAGAGTGCCTGCATCTCCTCGAATTCCTGCAAGGCCTGGCTGAGCGGTTGCAGCCCCAGCCCCTCGGCTGTTGCGGCAAGGTTGATGCGCACCCAATCCTGGCCCGCGCGGATCTGGGCCTCACGGCTGTTGTCCGGGGTAACCTGCCACAGATGCGCCATAGCCGATTGCATGTTTTCCACGAAGGCCGCATCGGCCGAGCGGGCAACAAAGCCATCCATGTTCATGGAGGCTTCCCGGGTGAACAACCGCGTCATCCGGAGCGTTTCGAACCCGGGGCCGGTAAAATCGATCCCGTCGGGATTCGCGGCCACCTCACGATGACCGATGCGGAACAGATCCACGGATTCGCGTAATGTCCGCTCCGTGGCGAATTCGATGCGCAGTGCGTCCGTCGACAGATCCCGCAACAGCGCCACACGCTCGGGCACCGCGGTGAAGTCCATGCCGAAATACATCGGCGCCGTTGCAATCCGCTCCAGCGCCTCCACCGGAACGGGGCGGCTGGTATCATAGGGCTCCTTGTTGGAGCGGCGGAACGGAACCAGCGCGAATAACGGGTCCGGGGCCGCATCCGTGGGCGAAAACCGGCAGGCCGCCACGGGCCGCCCATCCAGCCCGCGCGGATCGCTGCCGCCCGGGAAAAGATCGAATTCAACCGCAAGCCCGTCCTGCAGCGCAGCCAGCCGCATGATTTCCAGGAAACACCCCAGCCCAATGGTGATCTGACGATTGAACGGGTCCGTCTCCGGCAAGAGCCGATCCGTATCCACAAACAGGACCGCGGTGTCAGCCTGTGACAAATCCACCATCCACGGCTGCCTGTTGTGGGGATTGGGGGCCAGGATCGCCCAACTCAACGCGCGCATCCGCGGATCGTCGTATCCCCCGGCCGCGCTCCATGGCGCGGTGGCGGCATGGGGGAACCGGGTGATGTCATACCCCGCCGCGGCGGTTGCGGCGACGATGGACCCGCCACCGATGAGGGCGAGTGTCTTCCGGCGAGAGAGGGTCATGTCTGATCTCCATTATAATACGATATCGCAGTATATTTAGTGCGATATCGTATTATAATCAAGCGGTAATCCGTAGATAGACTCCGCGATGTAGAATTGGTAAGGAAATCTTACCAGACGGAAGGGGGCCCAAATGGTTGTCATCACCGAGATTGAGGACCTGAAACGCATCTACAAACGGCGCGTGCCGAAGATGTTCTACGATTACGCGGAATCCGGCAGTTGGACGGAGCAGACATTTCGCGAAAACGTCAGCGATTTCAATCTGATCCGCCTGCGCCAACGCATTGCGCGCGACATGGCCGGGCGCACGACCGCCAGCCAGATGGTCGGCCAGGATGTGACGATGCCGGTGGCCCTTGCCCCCGTTGGCCTGACCGGAATGCAGGCCGCCGACGGCGAAATCAAAGCCGCCCGCGCCGCTGAGCGGTTCGGTGTCCCCTTCACCCTGTCGACCATGTCGATCTGTTCCATCGAAGATGTGGCAGAGCATACGCAGAAGCCGTTCTGGTTTCAGGTTTATACCCTTAAGGACGACGAGTTCATGAAGCGGCTCTTCGCCCGCGCGCAGGACGCCCATTGCTCTGCGCTGGTGATTACGGTCGACCTTCAGATCATGGGCCAACGCCACAAGGATATCAAAAACGGGCTGTCGGCTCCTCCCAAACTCACCCCCGCCTCGATCGCGAATATGATGACGAAGATCCCGTGGGGCCTTGAGATGTTGGGCACCAAGCGGCGGTTCTTCGGCAATATCGTCGGCCATGCCAAGGGCGTTACCGATCCCGGCTCGCTAAGCTCATGGACGGCGGAGGCCTTCGATCCGAGCCTGAATTGGGAGCGGATCAAGGAGTTCCGGTCGTGGTGGGATGGCCCGGTTATCCTCAAAGGCATCCTCGATGAAGACGATGCTCGCGAGGCGATGAATGTGGGTGCAGATGCGATTGTGGTGTCCAACCATGGCGGCCGTCAGCTGGACGGCGCGCTCAGCTCGATCCGCATGTTGCCGCGCATCATGGATGTTGTCGGCGACAAGATGGAGGTCCATCTCGACAGCGGGATCCGCACGGGCCAGGATGTCCTGAAGGCCATCGCGCTGGGGGCCAAGGGCACGATGATCGGGCGCGCGTTTGTCTACGGTCTCGGCGCCCGGGGGCAGCAGGGCGTGACGGAGGCGTTGCAGGTCATCCACAAGGAGCTGGATACGTCGATGGCCCTATGCGGCGAACGGAACATCGCCGATCTGGGCCGCCACAACCTGTTGATGCCGAAAGACTTTCACACGGAATGGGAATAGCGCGCCGTATTGGCGCGGAGATAGAGCGCCAGTAACGGTGCGATCACCGCAACCAGTGCAACGGTTGCAAACGCGATCCGCAGCCCGAACGCGCCGGACACGAACCCCATCAGGGACGGCGCCAGCACGAAGCCCATGAAGCCGATCACCGCCGCCCGCGCAACGGCCGCCGTGCGGTGCTCAGGCCGCACCATCCGGCCGACGATGGCAAGCCCCACCGGGCCCACCGCCGCGATCCCCAATCCCATGGCGCCAAAGCCCAGATAGGCAATGAGCGGTGACGGCGCGGTGGCCGCAATCAGCGCGCCGCAGCACGACATGCCCGTCCCGATCACGATGATCGCGGTTTCCGAAAACCGCTCCGTCAGGGCCTGGCCCGAGAACCGGCCAACCGCCATGGTCAGGCCCAGGATGGCCGGGCCCAACGCGCCCTCTGCCGCGCGCCCGCCAAGCGTCCGTTCGATATGGAGCGCCGACCATGCTTCCACCGTGGCCTCCACGAAGAACGCGATCAGGACAATGGCGCCACACAAAAGGACCGTCGCCCATGGGAACCGGTTCGTCCGGCGCGCCTCTTCATCGATCGGCTCCACCTCCATCCGGAGGCACAGCGCCAGGCCGACGATAACAACCGCGATGGCCGCAAAGATCTGCACCGGGTCCCACCCGGCCTCCCGCGCGAAGCCGGTCATCAGAGCGCTGATGGCGTAGGCGACGGAGAACATGGCGTGGTTGGCGTTCATCAGGGACCGGCCCTGGCGCGCCTCCAACTCGGACACGCGCGCGTTCATCACAACATCCAACATGCCCGAGCAATAGCCCGCCATGACCATCGCGAAGAAGAACATCAGCGGTGAAGATGCCAGCGCCGGGCCCATCGCGGCGGCCGCAAAGATCAGCCCCGCAATCGGCATCGCCAGCCGCCCGAACCTGCGATCAAAGATCGGAGCAAGCCACATCGTGGTGGCCAGACCGATAGATGTGCCCAGCAAAATCACACCAAAAAGTGTATCATCCGCCCCGATGCCCGCCTTGAGCACCGGCACCTGCGCGGCAAAACTGCCCCAGAACAGGCCAACGATCATGAAGGCCATCACCGGGCGGCGGGAAACGGACAGGGCGGACAGGATACTCATCGCCCACGGCTGACACGGGCGGACGATCTGCGCAAGTGGGGGCTTTTCAATTCGGCGTCCCTGCCCTATACGCGCGACTTCTGAACCGGAGCCGACACCCTTGGAGGCGGCTCATAATCTAGGAGAACAACTATGGCTGGTGAGATTCCTGATCTTATCGCCGAGGCACGGACGGGGACAGGCAAGGGGGCCGCTCGTCAAGCACGCCGTGAAGGCAAGGTGCCCGGTATCGTATATGGCGGCGGGGTTGACCCGATGCCGATCCAGATCCCCTTCAACGTGCTTCTGAAGAATCTCAAGGCGGGTCGTTTCCTGTCGACGCTGTTCAACATGAAGGTCGAGGGCGAAGAAGATGTCCGCGTGATCTGCCGCAATGTGCAGCGCGACGTCGTGAAAGACCTGCCCACGCATGTCGATTTCATGCGCCTGCGCCGGACCTCGAAGGTAAACCTCTTCATTGCCGTTGACGTGATTGGCGAAGATGCATGCCCCGCTCTCAAGAAAGGCGGCGTGTTGACGATGGTCCGCCCCGAGGTCGAGCTGCGCGTGACCGCGGCTGACATTCCGGAATCCATCGTGATCGACCTGACCGGGTTGGACATTGGCGACACCGTCACCATCAGCTCTGTCGATTTGCCCGCTGGCGCGACGCCCACGATTGACCGCGATTTCGTGATTGCCAATCTCACGGCTCCGTCGGCCCTGCTGTCCGCGGAAGACGATGCAGATGACGCAGACGGCGACGCCGAGGCGACCGAGGGTGAAGACGCCCCCGCCGAAGAGGAATCTGCCGAGGAGTAATCGGCAGAACATCCGCTTGATTTTTGATCGCGCAGGGTGCCGCCCTGCGCGATTTTTTCGTCTCATAGGGCGACGATGCGGCGGGTTTCAGCGACATGGCACCTGATATCACTCGTCTTGGTTGACAGCGGCACCGCTTTCGTTGGAATGCACATTGCACGCTTCAATTAAAAATGTGCGTTCCCCTCGATGCTCGTCTGACGGCCTTTGGCCGGCACGATGTGGGATGCACAGATGACACGATCTTGGCTTACGCGCTTGAACATTTCGCCGTATTGAGCCGCCCTGCCCTCGGCAGGGCTTGGCTTGCCTATGGCGTGATCGCCCTGATCACGGCGTTGCGAATCCTGACGCTTGCTTTTGACCAGACCGATCTTTTCGTGGACGAGGCGCAATACTGGCTTTGGGGACAGGATCTTGAATTCGGGTATTTTTCCAAACCGCCGCTGATTGCCTACCTGCTGCGCGGTGTCACCGATCTGGCCGGTCAGGACACAACGTTCTGGATCCGGGTCTCCGCGCCCATCTTGCATGGTATCACCGCGGCAATCCTCGTTCAGATTGCCGCGCGGCTCTATGGCGCCGCCGCAGCCTTCTGGACCGCGCTGGCCTATCTGACGCTGCCCATTGTTGCCGTTGGCAGCTACATGATCTCAACCGACACGGTCGCGGCGCCGTTCTATGCGGCGGCGCTGGCGCTCTACGTCACGTCGTGGCGAAAGATCACCGTCGCGCGCGCGGTGGCGATCGGTGCTCTCGTCGGGATGGCCGCGATGGCGAAATATGCCGGGCTCTACTTCTATCTGGGCCTCGCCATGGCGGCATGGGTTCAGCCGGCGGCGCGCCTTGGGTGGCGCAAGACGGGGCTGATGATCGGAGCATCGCTGTGCGTGCTTGCCCCGAACCTCCTGTGGAACCTCGGCAATGAGCTGGTGACCATCCGCCATCTCGGACAGAACGCTGGTTGGATGACTGAAACGGCACCAATGGCGGGGATCAGCCTCGTCAATCTCGGGACGTTTCTGGTGAGCCAGGTTCTGGCAATCGGTCCATTTCTGGCCGCTGGTCTGATCTGGCTCACGATCCGGCCAAAGCAGCCCGATGACCGGATCCTTCTGGCCTTTGCCCTCTCGATCCTCGCCCTGGTCAGCGCGCAGGCGCTTGTGTCAGGTGCCTTCGCAAATTGGGCCTTTCCCGCCTTTCTCGCGGCCACGCCACTGATCGTCGGATGGCTCTGCCAATGGAGGCGGAGCTGGATTCTGATCGCCGCCACCGCGCTCAATGGTGTGGCCGCGATCGGCGTTGTCACGCTCTACATGGCCCCGGAGGTGATCACCTATCGGGACCGGCCCGTGATGGCGCGCCATCTGGGCCGGGCGGACCTGTCGTACCAGATCCTCGATGCAGCGGACCGGACGCGGGCCGAGGCCATTGCCGTGGATCATCGCGATGTTGTGGCCGATCTGCTGTATACCGGGCGCGATAATGCCCTTCCGGTCTACAGCGCCAGGCCAACCGGCCCGCCCCGCCATTTCTTCGATCAGATGTATCAGCCGCCGCAGAATGCCACCGGACCCGTGGTGTGGGTCGGCACCTACAAACCTGCGGCATGTGTGGTGCTCGAAGACATCCCGTTGGATGTCGAAGGCGGCGCGTATGCGCGGCGCGGGCTCATCGCCGCGCTGGTCGATGCGTCCTGCCTGCCTAAGCCGGATCAATGAGGCGCCACTCAAAATGCGCAGCATCCGGGTCGCGTTGCGCGGCGTCTGGCCACATCTTTCCGGCATCATCCCCAAACCGGAGCCACCTCAATGTCCTATCGAATCCGCGGTCTGTCGCCCGAACCCTTCGCGCATCTCTTCGGTTTGCCCGATGACGCGCTGGCGGCGCACGGCGCCGAGCGGGTCACCGCGACCGAACCCAATTGTTACCCCGACCGGATCGAGATGCGCGACGCGGAGGTGGGCGAGACCCTGCTGTTGCTCAACCACATGCATCAACCGGCACACTCCCCCTACCGGTCCAGCCACGCGATCTATGTGATCGAAGGGGCGACCCGAACCTATGATGCGGTGGATGAGATCCCCGCCGTGATGGCCCACCGCCTGCTGTCGCTCAGGGGCTTCGATGCGCGCGACAAGATCGCCGATGGCCGGGTTGTGGCTGGTGATGCGGCGGAGCCCGTTATCCGCGAGATGCTGGCCAATCCGGCGATCCGCTACATCCACGCGCACAATGCGGGCCACGGGTGTTATGCTGGGCTGATCGAGCGGGCCTAGGCCCCCTCGCTCCAGACCCGTCGGAACCCAAGCACCTTGCCGCGCGAGGTGGCAGGATCGTACGTCATGTCCATCGCGCTCATCCGGTCGACGATCTTCTTAATCACATCCGCGCCGTAGCGCTTGGGGTGGATTTCCATGACGCAAAACCGCAACGGGCATGTCCAGGGCCGGTCGAAATACCCCGCTTCGGCCCCTTCCACATCCATCAGCACCACATGCGGGCGATGCGCGCGCAGCAGATCGTGGAACCCGACAAGCGGCACTTCAACCTGGCGGCCGCCTTTTGCCCCAAGGCGCGATCCGGTGAAGCCGTCCGCGATATGGAACTTGGCCGTCGCCCCGTCCGCCGCATGGCCCACAACCGCCGCGTGAATTGTGCTGATCTCAGACACGCCGTTGCGGGCGTGATTGGCCGCAATCACCGGCAGGAGGTCGGGGTTCGCCTCCAGCGACAGGACGTTGGCCGGTTCCGTCTGCCTGGCCGCCAGCGCGCCCACATAGCCAAGACCGGCCCCAAGCTCCAACACCCGCAAGCCCGGGCGCACGCAGCGATCCACGGCACGGGCCTCATCGGCCTCATAGGTGCCATCGGCCAACTTCTCCACGATACCGTCACTGGCAAGGCCCGAGGGCACCGCCAGGTCGATCCCGTTCAGGCGATAGACGGCATCGGCAGCTTGGGGTTCGGGCATCGGCAATCGGTCTCGCACAAGGAAGGGGTCAGGCGTCGCGGCTCAAGGGCTGCCCGGTTGGAATTCGGGCAGGCCCAGCTTGTAGGCCCCGGTCGACATCAGGATCTTCCCCGCACTCATCGCGTTTTCGTACGCGGCAGGGGCCGACGCGCCCTGTTCCAGCGGAACCACACGGGCGATCTGGGTCTCGGCAAACCCGCCCTGCAGGCTCTTGGTCACCTCGCGGGTCAGCAACAGCATCTGCGGCGCGGATTTCGCGGCCAGCCATTTCGACAGCCAGAAGCCGCGCACCGTCAGGCCCTTGAAGATCATCGTGCCGGGGTGAAGGCTGATCGCTTTGCCCGACAACCCGCCATAAACCAGGATCTGCCCCTGTCCGCGCAGCGCCTCGGCCATCCGGAAGGTCAGCGCGCCGCCAACCGCATCAAACGCCATCTTGCACCGCAGGTCCTTGCACATCGCGGCCAGATCCGTGTCGAAAGCGGGATCGGTTTCATTCAGCACATAGCGCGCGCCATCCGCGCGCAGGGCATCCACCTGATCCTGCCGCCGCACGATGTTGATGATCTTGACGCCCTTTTGCTTGGCGCGCCTGCGGATCATCCCGCCCAACGCCCCGCCGGCCGCCGTGGACATCGCGCACCATTGCCCGGCTCGCCGCACCTCCGCCACCAGTGCCATGGCCGTCAGCGGATTGACGAAAGAACTGGCCCCCGCGGCCAGCGGCATATCCGGCGGCAGCGGCAGGGCGCGGCTGGCCGGAATGACGGCATACTCCGCCCACAGGCCCTGCTTATCCGCCGCAAGCGCCACGTTCTTGCCGCGCAGGAACCGCCCCATCAGGCCCGGCCCCGCCTCCACCACCTGCCCCGAGCCTTCCAGGCCGGGGATCAGCGGGTAGGGCCAACCAAGCCCGTATTCGCCGCGCAGCATCGCCAGATCCGACGGGTTGATCGGCGACGCCGCCACGCGGACAAGCACCTGCCCCGCCCCCACCCGGGGGCGCGGCATCTCCTCAAACGACAGGGGCTTGCCCGCCTCATGCAGCACCAGGGCCCGCATGTTTTCCGGCAATTCGTCCATACCTGCGCTCCCCTGGGGTGTTTGCCTCAGCAACCTGCCACGGGCCCGCGCGGCTTGGCAAACGGCGATTGGCCCCATATCAGGCAGACAAGCGATAAGGAGCGGAACCATGCAATTATGGGTCGGCCTCGGAAATCCGGGGGCCAAATATGCGGGCAACCGGCACAATATCGGCTGGATGGCCGTGGAGCGGATCGCGGAGGATCACGGCTTCGCGCCGTGGCGGTCTAAGTTTCAGGGCCAGATCAGCGAAGGCAATCTTGATGGCGAAAAGGTGCTGCTGCTCAAGCCCGAGACGTTCATGAACCTGTCCGGCCAGTCGGTGGGCGAGGCGATGCGGTTCTACAAGCTCGACTCCACCGATGTCACGGTTTGGCATGATGAGATCGATCTGGCGCCTGCCAAGGTGCGCGTGAAGGCAGGCGGCGGCCATGCGGGGCATAACGGGCTCCGCTCGATCCACCAGCATATTGGCCCCCATTATGACCGTGTCCGTCTGGGTGTCGGCCATCCCGGCCACAAGGATCGCGTGCCGGGCTACGTGCTGAGCGATTTTGCCAAGGCCGATCAGGACTGGCTCGATGACGTTCTGCGTGGCGTATCCGATGGAGCGCCGCATCTGGCCAAGGGCGACAGCGGCAAGTTCCTGAACGCCGTGGCCCTGCGGGTCGCCCCTCCACGGTCGTCGACCACGGCACCGAAGCCCAAAGCCGAGCCTAAGACGGTGCCCGCCGAACCGCAGACGCAACCGGACGAAGATACCCGCAACCCCCTGCAAAAGCTGGTGGACCGGTTCCGGTGAGCGACCGCCTGCGCGCCGCCTTTGCCCGGCAAGGCGAGACAACGGCAAGTCTCGGCTCTCCGTTCATGGCCCGGCTGATGCCGTTGATCGGAACGCGGCTCTACGATCAAACGGCCGTCGGCGCCCGGTGCCTTGCGTGGGATGGCGACGTGAGCGCCGCCGGGCAATCCGTGCCATTGCGTTTGGCCGGGGCGCTGCATGGTCTGGTCTTGGACGGCACCGATGCGGGCCTGATCGCGGCCTACCCGCCGAATGACGTTCCCAACGATGCACTCTGGTCGGCCGTCCAGGCCGCGTTGATCACCCATGAAGCGCGGATCATGGCGTGGCTCGACCGCCCGCCGCAAACCAACGAAGTGCGCCGGGCCGCGGCGGTGATCGCGGGCATCTGGTGGGCCTTGGGGGAGGTTGGCGATCGCCCCGTCGTGCTGTCCGAACTGGGCGCCAGCGCCGGGCTGAACCTGTCGCTGGATCGGTTTGCCCTGTCGATGGGCCGTGGGCTGCATGTGCATCCGACCAGTGAAGTGCGTCTTTCCCCGGACTGGTCCGGCCCGATGCCAACGCCTCACCCGATCCATGTCATCGACCGCGCGGGGGTGGACCTGACGCCCCTGGATCCCACCGCGCCCTCGGATGCCCTGCGGCTGCTGGCCTATATCTGGCCCGATCAACCCGAGCGCATGGACCGCACCCGCGCCGCCATCGCGCTCTCCGGCGGGCCGCCGGATCAGGGGGACGCCGCGCCATGGCTCACGGCGCGCCTGTCCCACCGGCATCCCGGCGCGCTGCATGTGGTGTATTCGACAATCGCCGCACAATACTTCCCGCTCGCAACCCGCGACACGATCAACCGTGACCTTCACGATGCCGGGCGCGCGGCCGGTTCCGACGCCCCGCTTCTGCATCTGGCCATGGAGACGGATGACGAAACGCCGGGCGCCGGGTTGATGGCCCACCTGTGGGCCGGTGGCGCGCCGCGCCGGAAAATGCTTGCACGTGTCGATTTTCACGGCCGTTGGATTCATTGGCTGAATGCGCTTTTCGATCCGCAACCTTTGCGATAGAAACTGCCCTGAACGACCTGCCTGCACGCAGGAGGTGCCAGACCATGGGTTTCAAGAAAGCTCCATCGCTCAACGTGTTCGGTGAGGCGCTCGAGTCGTGTTCATCAGATCCGCTGACAGGCTTCTTCCGCGACGGGGCCTGCGAAACCTGCGCCGAAGATCGCGGCTCCCACACGGTCTGTTCCATCATGACAGCGGAGTTTCTCGCCTTCTCCAAATATGTCGGCAATGATCTGTCGACGCCTCGGCCGGAATACCAGTTCAACGGTCTGACACCCGGCGATGCCTGGTGCCTGTGCGCCAGCCGGTGGCTGCAAGCCGCCGAAGAAGGCGTGGCCCCGCCCGTGAACCTCGCCGCCACCCACAGACGGGCGCTGGACGTGATCCCGATGGAGCTTCTGGAAGCCCACGCCGTGGTGCCCAACACCTGAGATCACGCTGCATCGGCGGACGGGCGCACCGGGCCACCCATCAGATCCTCCACGAACACGCTGAGCAATTGCGGGCGCCCCGTGACACCGGCCTTGCGATAGATGGCATTGGTCTGCGCCTTGACCGTGCCTTGCGACGTTTCCCGCAGCCCGGCGATTTCCGCCAGCGACATTCCCTTCAACGCGAAAAGTGCCACGTCCTTTTCGGCGGGCGTCAGCCCCCATTCGTCAAACCGCTGCTGCACCAGATCCATGAACGCCCCCGAGGCCGCCTGTAACGCAACCTCCACCTTGCGGGTGCGCCGCAACGCGGATCTGAGCATGAGCGCCCCCAGAACGACGCCCAGGATCAGGCCGAGCGCGGCCCCGATCTCGATCAATTCGTGGTAGAGCCACGGGATCGGCGCGATGGGAACCCCCAGAACCGCCAACAGGATCTCCGCCACGAAGAAGATCGCGCAGAGCGCCTGCACCAGCAGGATCAGCACGAAAACCCACGGGCGCCGCATCATCGGGAAAACCGGGATGTGGCGCGATCAATCGTCATCGCCGTCATCATCTCCGCCCCCATCATCGCCCCCGCCGTCATCGTCGTCGTCATCATCATCATCGTCATCGCCGCGTTCGCCGGATCCGGGCCCGGATGTGCCGCCACCGTCACCATCGTCGTCCGATCCCGCTGAACCCCTGGTGAAATCGCGCAGGATCACGCCGTTGCGCGGATCGAACACCACCTCTCGGGTCTGATTGCCACGCCGGGCAAGCACCCGAATGCGGCCCAACAGCGTGCGCCGGACTTCGATGATCTCGAACCCCTGCTGCCGGATCTGGGCCAGCACATTGTCGATGATGGACTCCTGCTGAGCCCAGGCCGGGCCGCTGGCCATGGTGGCCAGCCCGGCCAGCAAAAAGAAACGCCTGTTCGTCTTCATGTTCCTGGTCCCCAAGAGGCCCCCGCCCGACAGATCAGGCGGGGGCCGATCGCTCGCGCGTCCGGCGATGCGACGCGGCTAGGCGTCATCAATCGTCATCGCTGTCGTCATCGTCGTTGTCACCGTCGTCGTCATCGCCATCGTCACCGTCGTCGTCTTCATCATCGTCACCGTCGTCATCATCGTCGTCGTCGCGATCATCATCGTCGCGGTCATCATCGTGCTCGTGGTCATCATCATAGCGATCATCGCCATCGTCGTCGTCATAGCCATCATCGTCGTCATCGACATCGCTTTCCAGCAGCAGGCCCGCGAGCGAATAGGTGAAATCACCCTCGATCCCGGCGCCGAAGGCCTCAACGTCGATCTCATCGCGTTCGATCTCGATTTCGATCCGCGCGAAACCCTGATCGGCGAGGTCGGACACGATGGCGTCGATCACGGATTGCGGGACGGCGAAGGACGCGGAGGCACCGGCGATCAGAGCAGCGGCGGAGGCGGTCATCAGGTTTGCGGTCTTGGTCATGGGTCTGTCTCCCGTATGTCCGGCGGGCCCCATTGGCGCCGCCTGACACAAGGATGGTCGGCTGGCGGACACCGGGATATTGGCACGGGGTTTAGCATGGCCACCATAAACCCGAGAAAAAGGCGCCTAGACTTTCGGTTTAGGCGCCTTGTTTCGTTGGTTTATGCGGTTTCGGCCCGGGACGTCAGGCGCCCACCATCTCCCAGCCCAGGGCACGGGCGACGGTGAAGATATCCTTGTCACCGCGTCCACACATGTTCATGCAGATCAGGTGGTCTTTCGGCAGGTCCGGCGCGATCTTGGCCACATGGGCCAGCGCGTGGGATGGCTCCAGCGCGGGAATGATACCCTCGGTCTCGCAGCTGAGCTGGAACGCCTCCAGCGCCTCGGTATCGGTGATGGAGACATATTGCGCCCGCCCGATCTCGTGGAGCCAGGCATGTTCCGGGCCGATGCCGGGGTAATCGAGCCCCGCGCTGATCGAATGGCCTTCCAGGATCTGACCATCGCTATCTTGTAGAAGATAGGTCCGGTTCCCGTGCAACACGCCCGGCCGCCCGCCCGTCAGGCTGGCACAATGCTCCATCTTCTCGTTCACGCCATGGCCCCCGGCCTCAACGCCGATGATCGCCACGTCCTTGTCATCAAGGAACGGGTAAAACAGGCCCATCGCGTTGGAGCCACCACCGATGGCGGCGATCAGGGTATCGGGCAGACGGCCCTCTGCCGCCATCATCTGCTCCTTGGCTTCCTTGCCGATGATCGCCTGAAAATCGCGGACCATCGCCGGGTACGGATGCGGTCCCGCAACCGTGCCGATGCAATAGAACGTGTCGCGTACATTGGTGACCCAATCGCGCAGCGCGTCGTTCATCGCGTCCTTCAGGGTGCCGCGCCCGGACGTCACCGGGACAACTTCCGCGCCCAGCAGCTTCATGCGGAACACGTTCGGCGCCTGCCGCTCCACATCCGTCGCGCCCATATAGACGATGCACTTCAAGCCGAACTTTGCGCAGACCGTCGCGGTCGCAACCCCGTGCTGGCCCGCACCGGTTTCCGCGATGATCCGCGTCTTGCCCATGCGCCGGGCAAGGATGATCTGCCCCAGCACGTTGTTGATCTTGTGCGCGCCGGTATGGTTCAGCTCATCGCGCTTGAGGTAGATTTTCGCCCCGCCCAGCCGTTCTGTCAGACGCTCCGCATAGTAGAGCGGTGAGGGGCGGCCCACATAATGCGTCCATAGATCATGCATCTCGGCCCAGAAACTGTCGTCGGTTTTCGCGTGCTCGTATTGCGTCTCCAGCTCAAGGATCAGCGGCATCAGCGTTTCGGACACGAACCGCCCGCCAAAATCACCAAAACGGCCCTTTTCATCGGGGCCAGTCATGAAGCTGTTGAAAAGCTCGTTCATTGCGTTTCCTCCGGGTCGGACAGAGAGCGTTTAAAACCCACATGGCTCGCCGTAAAGCCAGCAGACAGATAGAACCGATGCGTCGCCTGTCGCGTTTCATGGGCCACAAGCTGCAACATGCCGCAGCCCAACGCGCGGGCGCGGGTGGCGGCGTCGTTCATCATGGCGTGCCCGATGCCCTGCCCGCGCAGCCGCTCCGCCACGCGAACATCCTCGATATTGCCGCGCCGCATGGCCCGGTGGGACAGGCCATCAAGAATCGTGAGCTGGTAGAAAGCGATCACGTTCCCCTCATTTTCGCCCACGATCATGCGGGTTTGCGGCTGGGTCGTCAGATTGGTGAAGGCCGCGGCATAGGTCTCAATCGGGGCGGTCTCACGCGCTGCGCCCAGGCGATCTTCGCGGAGCATGGCAATAATGGCGGGCACGTCCAAGGCGACGGCCGGGCGAAACGAAACGCCCGGACTCACGACAGGGCCGCCGCGAAGGCGGCAATACGATCCGCATCCTTCACCCCGGGCGACGCTTCCACGCCGGAACTCACATCCACTTGTGTCGCGCCGGTCAGCCGCACGGCCTCGGCCACGTTGTCCGGCGTCAGGCCACCGGCCAGCATCCACGGCACCGTCCAGTATTTCCGGCCCGCCAGAAGCTGCCAATCAAATGCCAGCCCGTTGCCGCCCGGCAGATCGGCCTCCTTGGGTGGTTTGGCATCGATCAAAAGCTGATCGGCAACTTCGGAATAGGCATCGATCGCCGCCAGATCCGCAGCATCCGCCACGCCCACGGCCTTCATCACCGGCAGGCCGTAGCGCGCCCGGATCTCGGCCACCCGGTCCGGCGTTTCCGAGCCATGAAGTTGCAGCATATCAAGGGGCACATGCGCCGTGATCGCGTCGAGCGTTGCGTTGTCAGCGTTGACGACCAGCGCGACCTTGGCGATGCCCATCGGCACCTCCAGCGCGAGGGCACGGGCCTGCTCCACCGACACATTGCGGGGTGATTTCGCAAAGAAAACAAAGCCAACGTAACGCGCGCCTGCCTCGGCGGCGGCCACCACGTCTTCGGGGCGGCTTAAGCCGCAGAATTTGATCGCAATGTCCGGCAAGGCTCAGCGGGCCGCGTTGGCGTCGTCGATGATGGCCAGGATATCGTCCTGCGTGTCGGACGACCGGTTTTTCATCGTCGCAACTTCCTGGCTCAACCGGTTGGCCTCGCGGCGCTGGGTCTTGGCCTCGGCCCGATGGCGATGCTCGCGCAGCCATTCCCAGACGAAGCCTACCACGATGCCCACCAGAAGCGCCGCAACCACAACGATAAAGAGCGAGGTGGTGAACGCGTTCTGAATCCCCAGCGCCTCTCCCATCGCATCGGGAAGCAGGTTCAGGGTGACGGGCTCGTTGTTCGCGAAAAACAGCAGGACCAGCGCCAGCGCAACCACGACGAGGAACAGGATCTTCAACAAGCGCAGAATTTTCATCGCATCCTCCTAGGCCATATCGGCCCCCCAGAGGACCGCGAGGCTCCGCCCTACTGGCCGTTCAGCCTGTCGCGTAGCAGCTTCCCGGCCTTGAAGAAAGGCACGTGCTTCTCTTCCACCGCCACGCTTTCGCCGGTCCGCGGATTGCGGCCAACACGCGCATCCCGTTGTTTCACAGAAAACGCACCAAAGCCGCGCAATTCGACGCGGTTTCCGGTCGCAAGCGCGTCAATAATCTCTTCGAAAATCGCGTTTACGATCCGCTCGACGTCACGCTGATAAAGATGCGGGTTTTCGTCTGAAAGCTTTTGGATCAGCTCGGAGCGTATCATCGATCATCCCCCAGGATCTGGCTCGGCACCTTCGTGCCCACTGTTCCTCAGTATAGGCATATCGCGAAGCTGTGAACACTCCAAAGCCGACTTTTTCGCGCCATCTGAGCCGCCAAATGCCTGTTTCCAAGCGGGATTTCGCCCCGGATGCAAGATCATGCACCTTCGGCCCGCTGCAATCGGGCCCTGCACACACCTCCGATTCGGGGCGGCGTGGCGGGCCCAGAAGGACTCGAACCCTCAACCTGCCGATTAGAAGTCGGCTGCTCTATCCAGTTGAGCTATGGGCCCGCTGACCGCCGGTTTAGCGGGCCGGGCGCGGTCCGTCCATGACCAGATCGGCGCGGATAGAACCGGTATATCTGACAGATATCTTCGGTATATCCCGCGGCGCTATCCGGGCGGCCCAATCCGTACACGCGCCCTGCACAGCTGGCGCTTACAGATCGCGGTACATGAAGGCGCTGTTGGGGTCCGGGCCATAGCCGACAAACGGGCCGCAATAGCCAAATCCAACCCGCTCATACAGCGCGCGGGCGGCGTCGTAGGCGGGCAAGGCCTCGGGCCCGGTTTCCAGGTACAGCCCGGTATGCCCGGCGGCGCGCGCGGCGTCGATGATCGCCGCCATGATCGCGCGGCCCGCACCACTGCCGCGCCCGGCCTCCAGCACGTGAACCGATTTCACCTCGGCCGTGCCGTCGCCCGGGGGTTTCATCGCGCCACATCCGATGGGATCCCCATCGCGCGTCGCCAGCCACATCCGCAGCCCGGGCTCCGCCGCCATATCGGCGGCATCCAGAGTATGGTTGCTTGTCGCGGGCGAAGCCCCGCGGGAATGGGTATTATGCGCCTCGATCAGGGGCAAAACAGCCGGATCGGCCGGGGCGACCTCGGACACCCGAACAGGGTTCAATGGGTCCAGGCGCCCCGGCGGTTGGTGGCAAAATTCTCGCCATACCCACCGGCGCGGATATTGGGTTTGCGCGATTTGGGCTTCATCACCAGCGCGTCAATGCCATGGTGCCGGGCGTAATCTCGGGCGGCCTCGGCCGTCTCGAAACGCAGGCGCACCTGGGAATTCATGTCGGATGACGACGTCCACCCCATCAGCGGATCGATCCCCCGCGCCGCGGCGGGGGTGAATTCCAGCACCCATTCCCTGGTCTTCGCCGTGCCCGAAGACATGGCGGTTTTCGCAGGTTTGTAGATACGTGCGCGCATGGGGTGACCTCCGGATCGAGCTTGGGCGATCTTATGGGCAAGGCGCGCCCCGTTGGCAACGGGAATGGTGTCGCGGGGGCGGCGCCGGGTGCGCGGCAGAAGGGGCCGTTCGAGGCGGTCGGCAGGACGGTCTGCCCCGCCAGACCTGGCCGATGCGTCGTGCCGGCCAATACCTCAGCCGCCCCCTTCAACCGCTCCGATCGTCGTCATCACGGCGAGCAGGTCGGTGAAGTACCGCATCTCGGCAATGCCGCCTTTGTCGAACCGAAACAACGTGACGTCTGGAACACGAACATCGGCGCCGGAGGCCGGCGCACCCAGGAACGACCCGTCGTTGCGGCCGCTCAATTGCCCCCGCACGACCACGTCGTCACCCTCGGCCACGACATGCTCAACCGTCATCTGTAGCTCGGGAAAGCCGACAAAGAGTTCCCGGTTGAACGCAATCGCTGGTTCGACCCCCTCGATCGGGGGATGGGAATGGAAGTAGGACCGGAAACTGGGCAACAGGCAATCACGCCAGACAGCATCCCAGCCCTCATTCGCACCCCAACCTTCGCTGACCATGCGCAAGACAGTCTGCACGTTGGCCTCTTCGGTCGCAGTGCGATCCGGCGTTGGACGATTGCCGGGGCTGGCAATCGCTTTTCCAGCATCGGGGGTGGCGCGCGCGATCCGAGTGTCTCGATAGGTCATTGGCCTTCTCCATACAGGGTGTTTGGAGAGAAAACTTGCCGACCCACCGCGCCCGTGTCAATACACTATGTATGGAGAAGCCTTCTGCAGATCGTCTTGGCCCCGATACCTGGCTCGCGGCTGCCTACGCGATGTTCGAGGAAGGCGGTGTAAACGCTGTGCGCATTGACCCCCTCGCCAAACGTCTCAACATCACGCGGGGCAGCTTCTACTGGCACTTCAAGGATCGGGCCGCATTGCTGCGTGCCGTGCTTGATCGTTGGGTCGAGCAGGAGACGGAGCGCACGATCGCTGCGAATGAAGATGAAGGTGGGGAGGCCGCCAAACGACTTCTGCGTCTTTTAAAGACGTGCGCCTCCGACGATGGGCGACTGGAAGTTGGCGTCCGGGAATGGGCGACGGGGGACCCGGACGCGCTGGAGATCGTGCGCAAAATGGACGAGCGCAGGATCGGCTACATGGCCGAACTTGCTCGCGAAGCGGGCGCGCCAGAGCATGAAGCCACGGCGCGGGCGCGCCTCGCCTACCTGGCCTGGCTTGGCTTTTACACCGGCATCGCACCGGCCCCCGTGGAACAACGTCTGGCTGACATGGAACAGCTTCAGCGTATGGTGCTGGCGCAATAGAATAAGGCGTTGCGTAACGGTGCGGTGAAACACTTGTGCCGTGGCACTTGGGCCCGCCACAGGCTTTCGGAACACACTCGAAGGACAGCATGAAGCCTTACGGACCATCGGGCCTTGGGCATCGTTCAGTCCGTTCAAGCGGCTATTCGTCCACGTCGCAACCTTGGCTGGACTGGCTCACAGCCGACCTTTTACGCCTATTCCCCCGCCCCGATCCGCACCGGGATGCGCATCAGGTCCCGGTCCAGATCGCCAGAGCCGAAATTGAGGCGGGTGAAGTAGAGGTAGGCCGCCGCGCCGGTGGTCTCGAAATTCGGGCTGGCGCTGCCATGGTCGATCAGCGTGGGGTAGAGATAGACGGTTTCGCGCCCCGTCGCCCGCCAGGGCAGGCGCACCTCCAGAAGCGGTTGGCGCATCGACCAGGTGATCAGGTCGTCGGACAGCGCGTAGTAGAACCCGAACGGGTTGGGATTGCGCGACGGATCGGAGCTTGTGCCGATCAGGATGAATTGCTGCAACTCGGTGTTCCACGTCACCCCTTCATACATCTGCGCAATCTCGGGGAGCGCGACGGGGGTGCAGGTGGTGGCGCGCATGGCGCGCAGGTCATCGCGATAGGGATCGGCGAAACGGCCGTTGAACCCGACCCCGTCCCAATAGCGCCAGCTGTCCGGATCGCCGAGCGTCTCGGTTCGCATCAGGCAGGTGTGCTGTGTGCCAAGGGGATAGGTCTGGATCTTGAGGAAGGCGTAGTAGTGCCCGTCATGGGCGAGAATGTTGGACGGGCTGAACGCGCCGAAGATGCCTTCATCGGGCGCGTAGGGTTCCGGGATGGAAGCGACAAGATGGGCGGGCGGCGCGATCGGGTAGCCGAACGTGGCCCCGCCATCGTCGGAGCGGGCATAGGTGATCGAATTGTACCAGCAGCTGAAATAATCGGCGGTTCGGCAATCCGGATATCGGTTGCCCTGGTATTCATTGTGCAGAAGCGCGTGGATTGTGTCGCCGTCGGCATAGGTCGCGGCGATCCATTCGGTATTGGCGAACCGGTCGGGCTCCGGCGCGCGGGTGGAGGTGAGCAGGATGTCACATGCGACGGTCAGGCTGTCGAAATCCGGGCCGACCATTCGCCGCGTCACGTCATGGCCGAGGATCAGGTTGATCTGGTCGTCCGTGCCCACGAAGGCGCGCACGGGCAGATCGGCGAAATGGTGATCGGCGCACCGGTCGGTGGTCCAGTCGAACACAACCTCCGTCGGGCCGCTGATCTGCAGCGGGCCACCGGTATCCAAGGGGCGGGGTGGATCGGCATCGGCACAGGCGAGTCCGGGGAGCGCCAGAGCGGCGAGACAGGGCAGGATCAGACGCATCATATTCTTCGCATTGCACAAGACACGCAAAGGCCTAGCACAGATTGCCCCGATTTGGATGGGCGATGCATCAGGTCGGATCAGCGATGTGTGGGGGAGAGTTGGTTGCCAGCCCTGGCCGTGGGAGCGAGGGGTGGGTGGGTACGGCCAAGGGCCGGCAACCGCTTCTGCTGCTTGCCCCTCAGGTCTACGCCTCTGCCTCCCACAACGCAAAGGTTTAGTCGGCAAAATTCCCCTTATTTTGTTAACCTTTTGGGCCATATTCATGGGCAAATCGTTAACGCCCGCGCCAGCCTCCTGACACCATGCTGTCACCAGCTGACAGTTTGCCCCCTTGCAGGCAGCGCCAGAGGCTCCATTCTATAGACCTCCGCAAGAGAGAGCCCCATGCACAACAATTCGCCCGAACAGATGCCCGAGACCGGGCGCGCCGTCGATGCCATCCGCGCCCATCTGAAGATGGAGGGCGGCAAGCGATTCATCATGCATTCCGATTTCGAACCGGCGGGCGACCAGCCCACCGCGATCCGGGAACTGAGCCAGGGCGTGCAGGACGGCGAACAGGACCAGGTGCTTCTGGGCGCGACGGGCACCGGCAAGACCTTCACCATGGCCAAGGTGATCGAGGAAACCCAGCGCCCCGCCATCATCCTGGCCCCCAACAAGACGCTCGCGGCCCAGCTTTACGGGGAGTTCAAGAGCTTCTTCCCCGAAAACGCGGTCGAGTATTTCGTCAGCTACTACGACTACTACCAGCCCGAAGCCTACGTCGCGCGGTCGGACACCTACATAGAAAAAGAATCCCAGATCAACGAACAGATCGACCGGATGCGCCACTCCGCCACCCGCGCGCTTCTGGAACGCGACGACGTGATCATCGTGGCGTCGGTCTCGTGCATCTACGGCATTGGCTCCGTGGAAACCTACGGCGCCATGACGCAAGATCTCTTCGCCGGGCGCGAGTATGACCAGCGCAAGGTGATCGCCGATCTGGTGGCCCAGCAATACCGCCGCAACGATCAGGCCTTCCAGCGCGGCACGTTCCGGGTGCGGGGCGACAGCCTCGAGATCTGGCCCGCCCACCTTGAAGACCGCGCCTGGAAGTTGAGCTTCTTCGGCGAGGAGCTGGAAACCATCACCGAGTTCGACCCGCTCACCGGCCAGAAAACCGACACGTTCGAGAAGATCCGCGTCTACGCCAATTCCCACTACGTCACGCCGCGGCCCACGATGCAGCAGGCGATGAAGGGGATCAAAGCCGAGCTGCAGATGCGGCTCGACCAGATGATCGGCGAAGGTAAGTTGCTGGAAGCCCAGCGCCTCGAACAGCGCACGAATTTCGATCTGGAGATGCTGGAGGCGACCGGCGTCTGCAACGGGATCGAGAACTACTCCCGCTATCTCACCGGCCGCGCCCCGGGTGAACCGCCCCCCACGCTCTTCGAATACATCCCCGATAACGCGCTTGTCTTCGCCGACGAATCCCACGTTTCCGTGCCCCAGATCGGCGGCATGTATCGCGGCGACTACCGGCGCAAGTTCACGCTCGCCGAACACGGCTTCCGCCTGCCATCGTGCATGGACAACCGCCCGCTGAAATTCGAGGAATGGGACGCGATGCGCCCGCAATCCGTCTTCGTCTCCGCCACGCCCCAGGCCTGGGAGTTGGAGCAGGCCGGCGGCGTCTTCACCGAACAGGTCATCCGCCCCACTGGCCTGATCGACCCGCAGATCGAGATCCGCCCCGTGGAGATGCAGGTCGATGACCTCCTCGACGAAGTCCGCAAGGTCGCCGCCGACGGCTTCCGCACGCTCGTGACCACGCTGACCAAACGCATGGCTGAGGACCTGACGGAATACATGCACGAACAGGGCATCCGCGTGCGCTACATGCATTCCGACATCGACACGCTGGAACGGATCGAGATCCTGCGTGACCTGCGCCTGGGCGCATTCGACGTGCTGATCGGCATCAACCTGTTGCGCGAGGGGCTCGACATTCCAGAATGCGGGCTGGTCGCCATTCTGGACGCCGACAAGGAAGGGTTCTTGCGCTCCGAAACATCCCTCGTCCAGACCATCGGCCGCGCCGCCCGCAACGCCGATGGCCGCGTGATCATGTATGCCGACCGCATCACCGGCTCCATGGAACGCGCCATGCGCGAGACCGACCGCAGGCGGGCCAAACAGATCGCCTATAACGAGGAACACGGCATCACGCCCGCGACGATCAAGAAGAACGTCGATGACATCCTGATGGGCGTCTACAAGGGCGACGTGGACCTGAACCGCGTGACGGCGAAGGTCGACAAACCGCTGGTGGGCGCGAACCTGCAAGCCCATCTGGACGGGCTGCGCGACCAGATGCGCAAGGCGGCGGAGAACCTGGAATTCGAGGAAGCCGCGCGCCTGCGCGATGAGGTGAAGCGGCTGGAAACGGTGGAGCTGGCAATTGCCGACGACCCCCTGGCGCGGCAGGCGGCGGTGGAACAGGCGGTCGAAGGCGCGCAGAAGGCGTCTGGGCGGTCCACGGCGGGACGGCCGGGGCAGCGCGGGGGGAATGTGAAGCGGCGGGGGCGGTAGGTTTCAAGAAATCTGCGCTTTGCTGCCATCGCCCTGCCCGAATTCACGCGTTTCCTGAAGGGAACGGGTAAATTCAGGGGCACCGCCATGAAGTGGGACCTTTTCGTCAGCGATATCTTCGCGCGCTTCATCGGCGCTGTCGGCCTTGTGGCCGCGATGCCATGGATCGTATATTGCTTCACCCAAGTGAAATTCTCGGGCATGCCGATTGAGAGCAATTTCGCGATTGGGATTTCTGCCTTTCTGGTGACCTTGTCGCTTCTATTCCTTTTGCCAAACGTCCACGATAGGTTCGTTCGGATCACGCGCCCGGGCTTCCTCAGATTTCTGATCGTCATCGTTGCGTTGGCTTGGGTCATTGTTGCCATCTTCGGCTTGCGCGATCAGTACCTGCTGTCCCGAATGCTCGATGCACCGCCGGTCACAACCTATGTAATTGCAACGATGGCGGGGCTACTTTGCTTAGGCTATGTCCTCTTGGTTGCGCCTTTTGCCCTCGCTTGGCGTGAGCCAAGGCGGGAGCACGCCTTGAGGATGGAACAAAAAGCGATTGCCGCTGCGGCTACGGAGACTGAAAGACGAAACAAATCCCAGATCGTAGGAAGCGAACTGGGCAGCTCCGCGACTCCACTGCCTCCGACTCGGCGACCGGCTGACCTAATGGATAAGATCGTATCAGCCCCTTACCTGATCGCGTTCGCTGCAATCATATATGCGTTCAAGTTTGATACGACTGTGCAAACCGCCGCCCTTGACGCGCAACTGGACGGAATGTGGGTGGTTGGAACGCTCATCGCAACTGCGTTGTTGTTTGGCCCGGCGTGCCTTCATACCCTCATCCGTGGCGCACCGCACAATCCAAAAGCAACTCTTCCGACTTGGCTGGCATGGATCATTGGCCCTCCATTTGCCTTGGCATTCGGGTTCCTTGCCTTTGTCGGCGGCGGATACGACGTCGTCCCATCAGCATGGAATATGTTAGACGATGCGGAAATTGGCACCATTCAATACGAGGTCCTGGATGTATTGGACGCGCGACGCCTGCGCGATTGCGCACAAATCCAGATCGTAGGCGACCCGGAGCGTCAAATGTTCGTCTGCAACGTTTCAGGCGAATTAGTCCGCGACTTGCGCCCCGGCGAAGTCATCGAAGCTACTGGCCCGCTCAGCGACTATGGCCACACCTTCGAACAAGTGCGGATCGTGCGGTGAAGGCAGCATTGCTTTGGGTGGATCGTGGATCCGGCCCTCGGCTGAATCTAATCATCATCCAGCCACACCTCCCCATCCCGATACCCGCCCCGCACCAGGTGCCCCTGCTCCGCTACCTCCGGGAAATCCCCCGCCCAATCTAGGAACCGGTCATTCGTCACAACCTTCCCGCCCACATCCCGCGCGGCGGCCAGGATCGTGGGGTCGGCGGGCTGTCCTTTCGGCACCACCAACACGCGATCAGCGGGCAAGTTCAAAAGTCTGGCGAAGTGCCGGTCGTCGAGATAGCGCCCCACCAGCTTGTAGCCCGCGTTGGCATCGAACACGACACCGGGCTCAAACCCCATCGACTTGAGGGCCTCAACGACAGTTTGAACGGTGCGGAGTTTCGGCTCCTCCCCGTCCCAATGCATGACGTTGGAGCCGTCGATAACCACTGGCCTGCCCCGCCCCTTGCGCCTGCGGAGGACAAGGACCAGGAGCAGCACCGCGAAGCATAGGCCCGCAACGGCAAGAATGGCGGTATCGGACAGGTTTGACATCAGGCCGGCCTATCGGGTCGCATTGGCGGGGTTAAGGTGTCTCCCCCACAGGCATCATGAGCGGTGACTATCCTGCCAAGCCACTATGCATGCTTAACCAAAGGTAAACGAAAATCTATTTTTCGCTCATATTCAGATACTTGGATCCTTTGTGCAAGCTTGCACAAGATCGCTCAGACCCCCAGTTCCGCCCTCAGCTTCTTGGTCAGCTTGCCCACCGCCATATCGTAGCTCGCCTCGATATGCTCCCGCAGGCTCGCCTCGCTCATGGCGCCCGGCTCATAAACCTGCACCCATTTCATCCCCCTCGAGGCCAGATACGGCGCGGGCCGGATCCCCGGCTGCTCGGGCAGCACTTCGAACGCCACATCCCCCACCTTGAAGGTGAAGGCGTCCTTCCCGTCGTTCCACCCGCCGACCGCAAAGAGCTTGCCGCCCACCTTCCAGACATCAGAATTGCCCCATTGCACCACATGGGACGTCGCCTTGAGGCTGCCGCAGAACGTGTTGAAGTCATCGCGCGTCATGAAGGCACCCTTGCCCACGGCAGGCCGGATCGCAAGGCCACGCCGGGCCCGCGTCGTGCCGCCCAAAAAATGCCAAAAAGCCGTGCGATACACCGGTGATCTGCGGCTGTATCGAGGTGTGTGATGAATTGGAGCCTGCTTCTGAGCGACCTGCTGGCGCGCGTTGTCGGCGTGTTGGGCCTGATCGCGTCCGTCGCGTGGATCGCGGGGATCAGCGTCGGCTGGCCGGGTCTTGGACCGGCGGCACAATTCGGCGCGGGATCGGCCCTGTTCTGCCTGACGATGACGCTGTTCTTCCTGCTGCCGCAATACCATGACCGGATGATGCATCGCACGGTGCCAACCGTCCTGCGCGTGCCGTTCCAGATCATCGGCGGCGCGTGGTGCCTTGCCGTGATCGGCGGGCTGTTCCTGGCCGGTGCGGCGCTGGACGGCGTGCTGGCGCAGGATGTTTCGGGCCTGTTCTGGCCCATCGCCTCGGCCCTCGCGCTGATCGCGACGATGATCCTGATCTTCCCCGGTGGCTTGGCCTGGCGCGAGCCAAGCGCCCGCCGCGAGATGCAGACGATTGTCCCGGATGACCGGACCGATGACGTGTTCGAGGACGCCTTTGACGACGATGAGCTGGAATATCTGGGCGAGACCTGACCAGACCGGCGCAGTCGCACGCGGTATTGGCCGATAGCGGCGCACGCCCTAGTCTTTCCCCAAGCCTAAAGGGGAGCCGGGAATGAGATCGTACCGCCTATCGACCATCGCCGCCGCGCTTGTTGCCATCCCGTCGATGGCATGGGCTTGGGATGTGCAGGTCGACGGCCCGCTGTGTATCCTGACCCATAGCGAGGGAGATGTGGCCGTCCGGCTGACCTTCGATCCGGCGGTGCCGCTTTACACGATCACCCTGACGGGGCCCGATCCATGGCCCGTTGCGGGGAGTTTCGGGATCTTGTTCAGCGGCGAGGCCCCCAATACCATCACCACCGATCGCCATGTGCTGAGCCCCGACCGGCAATCGCTGAGCGTGTCGGATCGGGGGTTTGGTAACGTTCTGAACGGGCTTGCCCGGAACGAGACGGCCACCGGATTCAGCGGCGAAGCGGCGCTGAGCGTGTCGCTGGATGGCGCCGCCCCGGCCGTTGAGGCCTTCCGCAATTGCGGTGCGACACCGACAGTTTGATGGGCTCCGGTAACCGACCGTTAACCGGAATCGCCGGAGTGTCGGGACATGCCCAACGATTTGTCCAATACGCCTGCAACTGACGCCTCTCCCGCCCTTCTGGCCCTGCGGACCGAACGATATGTGGCGCGGGCGACGGCGTTGGCGGACTATCCGTCACTGACAATGGGCCAGGCCGCCGACGCGCTGGATCATCTGGCCAATCTGCAAGCCGACTTGAGCATCGGACGTCAACGGGAGGTGCAGGCGTTGACGCAGGATTTGGCCGTGGCGGAAGCGCAATTCGCGCCCAATGAAGCCCGGCTGCGGGAGGCGCGCGCGGCGCTGTCCTGTGCCCTCCTGCGCGCGGATCCGGGGGATAGGGCGGATTACGGGATTGTGCCCCATGGGGCAGATGCGGCATCGGGCGGCCCGATACAGGCGGTTTCGGCTTGCCGCGCGCTTCTGGATCTGGAGGCCCTGCGCCCGTATCTGGGTGAAGACGCCCTGCGGCGGGCGATTGACGCCCACGCGAAAGCGACCGGACGCCATGATATCGGCGGCGTCACCTACGCGGCCCTGCCGGCATCGGCCCACCTGCCTTGCGAAATGATGTAGCGGTCGGCCCGCCCTGCTGATGCGTGCGGAGCATCGCGTCAGGCTGCGGCCGTGTTGACCCGCCGACCGCGTGCATAAAGACACGTTCATGGGGTGTTCACCAGACGCAACAATAGTAGCGGCGCGCTTCAAGCGGCAGATGCAATCCGACCGGGCGCGGGTTAGGGAGAGTTGCGTATTTGAAGGAAGAGAATCATGCCGCGCTGGCAGCCACCTGCACCGAAAGACCGGGTCTACGTGGTCGGCGATATCCACGGTTGCATCGAACAGCTTGGCGCGCTCCTGCGGCAGATCGATGACGATATTGCAGCCGCGACGGATGTGGCGTGTCGGATTGTGTTTGTGGGGGATTACGTTGATCGCGGCGCCGCCAGTGCCGATGTTCTGCGCTTCGTGGCGCAGGCGAACCGGAACCATCCGGATTTGGTCGGCGCGCTGATGGGCAACCATGAGCGGATGATGCTTGATTTCCTTGAGAACCCGACCGGACGGGCCAAACGCTGGCTGCATCATGGCGGGTTGCAGACGCTGACGAGTTTCGATGTGCCGAACGCCTCGACGGTTGATCTTACCTCCTCCGACGAGCTTCTGGCGCTGGCCGCGGACTTGCGCGACGCGATGGGGCAGGAACTCGTGGACTGGGTCGCGGGGCTGGCGACATCGTGGCAATCCGGCACGCTTTGGGTTGTCCATGCGGGGGCTGATCCGGCTGTGGCCATGGATGCCCAGGACGATCTGGCGCTTGTCTGGGGGGCCGAACGGTTCCTGAAAAAGCAGCGCCGCGACGGGCAATGGGTGGCCTTCGGGCATCAGCCGTTTGACGCCCCCTTTGCCGAGGTCGGTCGGATCGCGGTGGATACCGGCGCCGTCTATGGTGGCCGATTGACGGCAGCTCGCGTCGATCCCGATGGGACGTGCACGTTCTTCAGCGCATGAGGCTCGCCCGCGCCGGGTGATCAGGGCATCCGCCTAATCCCCACCGCCCGTGATCACCGTCACGAAAGTCCACCACGCCACGTAGGCGTCGAGGGCGAAGCCCGCCTTGGCGATGTATTCCAGATCCACCTGCGCCTTTGCCCGCGTCGCCTCCACACCAACTGCATAGCCGAGCTTGACCTGCGCCAGCCCGCTGAGCCCCGGACGGACGTGGAGGCGATGGCGGTAATCGGGAATTTCGTTGAGGTAGATTTGGGCGTGGTGCAGGCAATCCGGGCGCGGGCCGATCAGGCTCATCTCGCCGCGCAGGATGTTGATCGCCTGCGGGAGTTCATCGAGCCCGGTCCGGCGCAGCAGCCCACCAAGCGCCGTGATGCGGTCCGCTTCCACAAGGTCGCGGGGGCCGCGTTCATGGGCCGTGACGGCCATGGTTCGGAACTTGAGCGCTGTGAACGGGGCCCGGTTTTGGCCCATCCGCTCCTGCCGGTAGAACACCGGCCCTCGATTGAAGAGCGGGTTGAGCACGCAAAGCAGAGCCGCCAGACTGGCCACGGCGGGCAGAAGAACCAGGGCGCCGATCACGTCGATTATCGGCTTGGCCCGCCAATAGAACCCTGAGCCGCCAACCGTATCCCGGCGCCGGTTCGTCCATCGGACCGGACGCGCGATGGTCTGATCAAAATCAGGCACAATCGTCATGGTATTCCCCAAGCCAGTGCCCCGACCGGTCACGGGCGGGGTTTCGCATCAGCCGCGCACTCCGATGCTCGATCTGACAGGCCGATTTCGTAATCGGGGCGCGCTGAACATCTGGTTAACCCCTCGCAAAGAGGATTTGCGCTAGTTTTCGCTATTGGCCCCCGAATGGCCGCATTGTTTTGAGCTTCTTCGCGGTCCCTGACCCCGGAAAAACGTCGAGAAAGCATGTAAAGATCTGAAATGACGGAAGAAAACCGGGCACATATCGCCATTCTTGGCTCGGTCGGCGTACCGGCGAATTACGGAGGATTTGAAACACTTGCTGAGCATCTTGTCCGCTACCATGCCGCCGCAGGCCGGCCGGAACGTCTGTCGGTCTTTTGCAGCGGCCCGGCATATGGCACCCATCCGCGCCGGTTCGAGACCGCCGATCTGATCTATTCGCCGCTCCGCGCCAATGGTGCATCAAGCGTGCTGTATGATGCGTCGACGCTGCGCCAGGCGATCCGACGGAAGGTCGATCTTGCCCTGATGCTGGGTGTATCCGGGGCCATGGCGTTCCCGTTTCTGCCGCGCGGGCGCACCAAGATCGTGACCCATATGGATGGTCTGGAATGGCGGCGCGGTAAGTGGTCAGGCCCGGCCAAGGCGATCCTGAAGCGGTTGGAGGCGCTGGCCGTCCGCCATTCCGATGCGGTGATTGCCGATCACCCCGCCATCGCCGAGTACCTGTCGCAGGCCCATGGCGTGACGCCGGAGATTATCGCCTATGGCGGCGACCACGCGACGCAAGCGCCGGTGGGAGCCAGCGCGCTAACGGAGGGGTTGCCGGAAAACTATGCCCTGGCGCTTTGCCGGATCGTTCCGGAGAACAATCCCGAGATGATTCTTCAGGCGTTCGATGCCTGCCAAAGCCCGCTTGTTTTCGTTGGTAACTGGAGCGACAGCCGCTTTGGCCGCAAGTTGCGCGCGCGGTTCGCGGACCGTCCGCATCTTCGTTTGCTGGATCCCGTCCACGCGCCGGACCTGCGATACGCGATCCGCCGCGGGGCGCGGGCCTATGTGCACGGCCATTCCGCGGGCGGCACCAACCCCGCGCTTGTCGAGATGATGCATCTGGGCCTGCCGATCCTGGCCTTCGATTGTGTCTTCAACCGCCAGACGACGCGCGATGCGGCCGCTTACTTCGGTGATGGTGCCGATTTGGCGCACCTCCTGCGCGGGCCGTTGCCGGAGCATGCAGGGGCGAAGATGCAGGGGATCGCGCAGGCAAATTACCGGTGGGACCGGATCGGCGCACAATATTTTGCGCTGTTCGAACGGCTATTGCGGGATCGGTAGGGCCGCGGGCGCAGGGCCCGCCAGCCGTGTCCTAGAAGTCGAAGATATCGTCCAGGAACGATCCGCGGCGTTTCTTGCGCGGGGCGTGGCCCTCGTCATAGCCGCCACGGGATTGCGGGGCCGGAGCCGCCGCGCGCGGCGCTTCGGGGGCCGAGCGCTCGACGATCTTGTCCAACTCGCCCCGATCCAGCCAGACGCCCCGGCATTGCGGGCAATAATCGATCTCGACCCCCTGGCGGTCGGTCATCACAAGGGTGGTTCCATCGACGGGACATTGCATGGCGGCTCTCCTCAACTTGGATTGGGTGTGGGCTCCCGTTTCATGTAGGGGCATTGACCCGCGTCACAAGCAGCCGCGACCTATTCGCCCGGATTGAGTGTCGCCTCGATCTCACGCGCAATCTGGGACGCCCATTCGCCGATGATCGGCAGGAACTCGATCTGGCTCAGCCCCCAGACGATGATCGACAACAGGAACGTGGCCCCGATCACCGTTCCCAGCCCGACGGCCATGCCGGAAGCGAGTTTGAAAAACATCGCCCGGGGCACCGATTGATAGATGCGGAACATCTTGTGTTTGCGCAGAAAGGTGAGCTCCTGATGCAGCGCGCGCACCTCTGCGGCCAGGGCATCCCTGTCGGACTGGGCCGATTCCGTCTTCTGTTCGTCTGGCACGTCTTGTCCATCCCCTTGTGCGCGAGCGCAGGTTTCCCCGCACGCTAGCACGACATGGGATGGGGTTCAGCCCGGTTGATCCGGCACCTCGAAAACCATGCGCGCCTTTGCATTGGGCTACTCCAGATATGCCCGCATCGCCTGGTAGATCACAGCCGTGGCGGCATTTGCGAGGTTCAGCGACCGGATATGGGGGGAGCGCATGGGCAGGTGAAAGGTTTGTGCCGCCCGGCCCTCCAGTATCTCGGCGGGCAGGCCCTTGGTCTCCCTGCCGAAGATCAGATAGGCTTCGGGCGGATAATCCGGGGCATAAACGGTGCCCCCCGCGCCGTCTTGTTCGAACAGGAACAAGTGGTCGTCCGGCGGCGCGCGATCGGCGAGGAAGGCGGACCAGCTTTCGTATTCGCTGAGCCGGACATGTTGCCAGTAATCCAGCCCGGCGCGCCGCACGGCCTTTTCCGACAAGTCGAAGCCCAACGGGTGGATCAGGATGAGTTCCAGATCGAGCGCCACGCAGGTGCGCCCGATCGTGCCCGTATTGCCCGGGATCTCCGGGTGCACCAGCACGATTTTCATGGTCTCTGTCGGGGCCGACCCGTCAGGCATGGGGGTGATCACGGCCACCGACAAGCGCACTCCACCCGCGCGGACCGGCGCGCAGGCGCCGTTCCTGCCGGGCGAGATTGGCCTGCACCGCATTGCGCCACGGCCCTTCGAGGCGCCGCGACGCAAAATCATCCGCCCAGTCGAGGATCAGGCCCTGATCGTTGGGCCGGACGCGCAAAGCGCCGTCGATCAGCGTGGAGAGGGACCCCGCGGGCGTGTACCAGCGATCCTGAAAATCGCGCACCCGGCCGGGCAGGATTTTCCCCAACCCGCGGATCAGGCCGCTATCGGCGAAGCGCTGGATCAACTGCCCGATCTCGTCGCGATTGTAGGAGATCAGCGGCGGGAACGTATCGAGAAAGACCGGCCCGTCCGCGTCCATCGCGAACCGCTCGACGCGCGCGTTGAACCCGATCCGTTCGGGGCGCTGCGCCACCCGGCGCCAGAATTCCACCACCTCGGCCGCCACCTGATCCAGCAGACCAAGCGCGGCCTCGGCACTTGAGCGGCGCATCATGGTGACAAGCATCCGGTCATGATCGACCGCCTGTTGAACAGTCACGGCCCTCTGCGATCCGGCCTCGTCCAGAAGCCGGAACGCAGTATCGGGCACGCGGATACCGGCCAGGCGCAGGCAATCGATATAGGCGTCGTGACGGCGCGCCAGCAATTCCTGCACGTCCGGATCGCGACCACTGCGATAGGCCGTCACCAGATGGCCGGCTAGAATACCGGATGTGGGGCGAAACGTGACGCCGAAATGATTGCTCTGGGCCGGGAGCGCTTCGGTCTCCGACAGGGCCGAACGGATCGCTCCAATCAACTCGCTCACTGGTTAAACATCCTCCGCAGGCGCAGACGCGTAACGGGGAAAACCAAAGCATCAGTTAAAAAATGACACCAGACACGCGAATCCCCCAGACACGGCATGCGGCTTGGCCGTCACACTGCCCGGCCCGCTGCGGGCCAAGCAAGGCGCGTTAGGGATTTGTTAACCATCGGCCCCCCTAATCGCTTCCATGCGTTGCGCAGGGGTCACGGTTTTGGGTCTGAGCCTGTCGGGTGTGCTGTTATGCGCGCCCGCATCCGCCGGGCCGTGGGCACGTGAGGCGGGCGATGTATTCGTCTCGCTGCGGATATCCGCGGAGGAGGCGCCATCGGACATCGCCGTCGGATTGTGGGAGCCTGAAACCTATGTCAGCGCCTATGGCGAGGTGGGCCTTGGCCGCCGCCTGACCCTTGGTGCCGACATTGG
Organism: uncultured Roseicyclus sp.; assembly: GCA_947491935.1. Taxonomy (GTDB): domain Bacteria; phylum Pseudomonadota; class Alphaproteobacteria; order Rhodobacterales; family Rhodobacteraceae; genus Gymnodinialimonas. The sequence goes on along the minus strand of CANLLF010000002.1, from coordinate 170,214 downwards.
TAGCGGCGAGATCAGCCGGCAGGCCGTCGCCTTCCTGCGCTACACGATCACGCCGCCGGACGCGACCTGGCAGATGGCTATCGACGGCGGGTTCGGGGCGCGCGAGGTGGGTGAGGATGATCCCCACGCGCTGGTCCGCATTGGCGCGTCCATCGGGCGCGGCTTCGGCGATGGCGGTGGCGGCGTGTGGTATATGCCGTTCGAACATGAAGGCGGCTGGATGGTTCTGGATGCGGTGGCGCTCTACGACACCGAGGATCAGGATACGATCTGGCAGCTTGAGGGCACGGTCGGTCTGCGGCTGTCGGATCGTCTGGCGGGCACCTTCTCGCTCAAGGCCGAGGAATGGCCGGGGGCCGATCTGCTGGTCACGGCATCGCCATCGGTGATTTTCGAAATCCGGCCCGGCACCTCCGTCCGCCTTGGCGCGCGCGCCGCGTTGGAAGGCAGCGACAGCGTCGGTGTTTCGCTTGCGCTGTGGCACGAATTCTGACGACGGCCGGGCGCGTGCGGTGCCTCGCCACCCTGCCCGCCGCCTGATAGCCTAGCGCCATGTCCGAGCGCCCCGCAGATCCCGTTCGCCCCACCGATGACGCGGCCCGTGCGCTGGCGCGCGATCTGATCGCGAACGCGCGCTTTGCCGCCCTCGGCGTTCTCGACCCGGAAACCGGGACTCCGGTCGTGACCCGGATCGCCCTTGTTCCCGGGCCCGACCACGTGCCGCTGACGTTGATTTCGACCCTGTCGACCCATACCGCCGCGCTGGACGCCAACCCCGCCTGTTCCGTTCTGATCGGGGAGCCGGGCGCGAAGGGGGATCCGCTGACCCATCCCCGGCTGACCCTTCAGGCCAGGGCCGAAACCGCGGACAAGGCGGCACTGCGGGCGCATTACCTGGGTCTTTATCCCAAGGCTCAGCTTTATTACGATTTCGGCGATTTCCGATTGGTTCGGTTCCGCCCCACATCGGCGCTTCTCAATGGCGGGTTCGGCAAGGCCTTTCGGCTGATCCCGGCCGACCTTGTGACCTAACGGACTCACTCCGCCGCAAGCGCACGGCACCTGCATTAACAGACCCCTCAATCCATGCCATGTTATGCATATGAGCGACCTCCCCATCGATCCGGACCTTATCGGCATCTGGCTTTTGCCCGGTGAGCCCCAGACCTATGAGGTCGAGGGTGATGGCAGCTATCACATTGCCGATCCGGACGAGCCGGTCCGGTTCGAGGAGGGTGGTGCGGCGATGATCTGGGGTGGCCGCCGGTTTTCGCGGGCGCAGGGTGCGGGTGAGACACCGGTTGGCACGTGGCGCGAAGACGCGACAGGCGACGGCTGGGATTTCACCGAGGATCACGGCCTGACCATCCTGACGGCCAATCCGGTTGCACCGCAGACCTTCATCGGCATCTGGGCGTTGCGCAATCACGGCCACAGCCTGTGGGTCCGCGAGAAACACGCAGACCTTGAGGCGGACGGCGCCCACCTGACCTTCCACCTCGCAACCGGGGACGTCCTGCGCTACGGCTACGCGGTGGATGACGGTGTGCTGGCGCTTCTGGATCCGGACAACTGGACGGAGATCACCCGTTACATCGCCGCCGATCTCTTTCACGCCACAGTCGCGGCCAGCTAGGCGACAGGCCCGCTACCAATGCAGCGTGCCGACGGCCCCCTTGATCCGGCCGGTGAGGTTCGGCGTCACCCAGCCCCCGTAGAAGTCGCCCGGCTGCGGCTGGACCTTGATCTCCCCCACATAGGCGGCATCCAGAGATGTCGCGTAGAACGCCACGTAGTCCCGCAAGGCCGCGAACCGGGTTGTGGGGGCCGGATAGCTCCAGGCCGCATTGGGGGACCGGCGGCCATTCACGATCAGGTCGTAATAGACCGCGCGCCCCTTCCACTCACAAAACGTCTCGCGCGAGGTGGGGACAAGGGCCGACATCACCACATCGGTGGGCGGAATGTAGTAGCTTGGCGCGTGATGGGTCTCCAACACCCGCAGGCCGTCCATGCTGTCGGCCACGGGGACCCCAGCAAACTCCGCGCGCAGGCGCGTGCCGGCAGGTTGAAGATCCGGCGGACGGGGGTAGTCCTGAACGTTTTCGACGGCAAGCATGGATCTGCGCTCCGGTAGATGGCCTCGATGATCCACGTAGCGCGGCAGTGCCGTTCGGAAAAGACGCCAGTCGCGCGAAAAGCCTGAGCAGGCCCGCCGCGCGATGTCGGCTCAGAGGGTGGGCTTCACCTGCAGCAGCCGCATCACATCGGCCATTTCCGGCCCGCGTTCCAGCCCCGTCACGGCCTTGCGCAATGGCATGAACAGCCCCTTGCCTTTGCGCCCCGTGGCTTCTTTCACGGCGCTGGTCCAGGTGCTCCAGGTCTCGGCGTCATAGGGCAGGTCCGGCAGCATCGCGAAGGCCTGTTCGACGAAGGCCTTGTCCTCCTCCGCGACCATCGGTGTTGCCCCGTCGCGGAACAGCGCCCACCATTCCGCAATCTCGGCCCGTGTGCTGATATTGGCCCGCGCCACGTCCCAGAAGGCCGGCGCGATCTCGTCGGGCACACCCAGCGTGGCGATCTCACCCGACACCTCATCATAGGGTGTTTCATGGAGCACCCGCGCGGTCAGTGGCCACAGATCCTCCACGTCAAACTTGGTCGGTGCCGATCCGAAATGGGCCAGATCGAACCCCTCGGCGAGCTCATCCACCGACCCCACCAGATCCACAGGCTGCGACGACCCGATCCGCGCCATATGCGACAGCAGGGCCATGGGCTCCATGCCGGCCTCGCGGAGGTCACGCAGCGCCAGCGTGCCAAGGCGTTTCGACAGAGCCTCGCCCTGGGGACCGGTCAACAGCGAATGGTGGGCGAAGGCCGGGGCCGGGTGGCCAAGTGCTGCCATGATCTGGATCTGAGTGGCCGTGTTCGTCACATGGTCGGACCCGCGCACCACGTGGGTGACACCCATATCGGTGTCATCGACCACTGATGCGATCGTGTAGAGCACCTGACCATCGGCGCGGATCAGCACCGGATCGGAGACGGAGGCCGCATCAATCGACAGATCCCCGAGGATGCCATCGGTCCATTCGATCCGTTCATGGTCGAGCTTGAAGCGCCACACGCCCTGCCCCCGCTCGGCCCGCAACGCCTCTTTCTCCGCATCCGTAAGCGCCAGCGCCGCCCGGTCATAGACCGGCGGCAAGCCCATGTTCAGTTGCTTCTTGCGCTTGAGGTCCAGTTCCGTCGGCGTTTCCCACGCCTCGTAGAACCGGCCTTTGTCTCGCAGCGTATCGGCCGCAGCGGCATAGAGATCCAGCCGGTCCGATTGACGCTCCAGCCTGTCCCAGCCCATGCCGAGCCATTCCAGATCCTCCTTGATCGCATCGGCAAACGCCTGGGTCGAGCGTTCCGGGTCGGTATCGTCGAGGCGCAAGATAAACTCCCCGCCCGCCTTCTTCGCGATCAGGTAATTGAACAGCGCGGCCCGCAGGTTGCCGATGTGAAGGTAACCGGTGGGCGATGGCGCAAAACGGGTAACGACGGACATGGGGGCGCGACCTTTCGTGGAATGCGGGCCTTCCTCTTTCATGTCACCCCCGTTTTGTCCATATCGGGCCCATGGAGACCGCCCACCAAACCGCCCCGGATCTGGCCACGATCGAAGAGCTGGCCCATGCCGCGCGTGCCGCCCTGGCCGCGCCCTGGGCCGGGCCCGCGGCAGAGGTGGTCATCCGGGTGGAGGATTTTGCGGATCCAGCGATGTTGCAGGAGGTGGCCCTTGAAAGCCCGTTCGAGCTGACGGGGCTTTATGACGGTATCCCGCTGCCGTTGAAATCCACCATGGATCAGCCCGAAGGCCCCGACACGATCTGGCTTTTCCGGCGCGCGATCCTGGATGAATGGGTGGACCGCGGGAACGTGACCCTTGCCGAATTGGTCAGCCACGTGTTCATCCACGAACTGGCACATCACTTCGGCTGGTCCGATGACGACATCGCCCGGATCGATCAATGGTGGGAATAGCGGTTTTGGTTCTGGCGGGTTCGTTGCTCGCGACGCGAAACCTTCCGTTAAGGCAAATCCTCTAACACCGAAGCCAGAGGCATGGCAGCGTAGTATGTCGAGATGAATATGAGACACGGACAATCCGATGAATTGGCCATGGCCCGTCTGCTGACATGGGTCGACGGGATCGATTTGCCCATGTTCGTGTTGCAAACTCTTGAAAATGACCGCCTCGAATTCGTCCATTCCAATGCCGCCTTGGGGCGGGTCACGGGGCTGACGTCATCGGTTCTGGCCGGGCGGACGGCGGCCGAGGTGTTTCCGGCGCGCGCGGCGGCCCGGTTGGAGGGCAATTACCGGCAATGCCTGAACCAGACGGAGCCCGTATCGTATGAGGAATGCCTGCTGCTCGACGGGGTCGATACGTGGTGGGAAACCACCTTGTCGAAACCGGCCGGGTTTTCGGGCCAGGTGATCCTGGGAGTTGCCATTGCCATCACCGACCGCAAGAACCGCGAATTCGCGTCGGCCGAGGCGATGGCCGAATTGACCGCCCAATTCGACGAGTTGCGATTATTCTCCACCATGGCAGCCCATGATGCGCGCAGCCCGCTGGCCACGGTATCCAGCCTGATCGACCTTGTGCTCGATCAGTTCGAGGACATGGGAGACGGCAAGACCGAACTCCTGCGCCTGTGTTCGCAGACGGTCGATGAGGCGTTGACGCAGATCACCTCGACCCTCGAACGGGGGCGTAGCATGCAGCAGGGCTCACGCCCCGAAACCGACATCGATCTGGGGCGCCTTTGCGCCGACATCGCCGCGATGGTCGATCCGGAAATGAACATGGACATCACCATCCCGGACCTGCACGTCCATTGTGATGAAGTTGTCGTGCAAATGGGGATCCGGAACCTGATGTCGAACGCGGCCCGGTATTGCCGCTCGCGGATCTCGGTTGAAGCGTCGGAGGATCGACAGCGGGGGCAATTGATCGTCGATGTCGCCGATGACGGGCCGGGCCTGCCCGAGGGCATGACACTGGCCGAGCTGACGCGACGTGGCCATAAACGCGAGGGTAGCCACGGGTTCGGCCTTGCCTCCATCGCGCAGCTTCTGGGCAGCCGCGGGGGTGCGTTCGAGGTGGTGCACGATGTCGCGCAGGCGGAGCTGCCCGGCGCGCGCTTCAGGATGATCCTGCCGGGGCGGATCGGCGGCGGCGAACAATCAGGACCGTCACACGCACCCGAACAGGCCAGGAAACTTGCGTGACCTTTCGAGTGGAACACGGGCGCAGAAGGGGCGCGTTGCCTGATCGGGGATAGAGCCCGTCGGTTCAGGTCGCTCGAACCGGCCAGTACCCCGCGAGATCACGGAGCCCTGCCCCGATCAGCTCTTCCAGAACGTTGACGTCGATATCGGCCAACTTGTTCACGTAGAGGCACGATTTCCCGATCTTGTGCTTGCCCAGCCGGGACAGGATTTCCGAATAATCCTGATAACCTGGCATGATATGGATCGACAGGTTCGCCTTGCGCGGCGCGAAGCCCGTGGCGAGAAAATCGCCCTCCCGACCGCTGTCATAGACGTAGTGGTAGCTGCCATACCCCACCAGCGACGGCCCCCACATGCGGGGGGTGAAGCCGGTGACCTTGCGGAACACCTGATCAAGCGCCAGCCCATCGGCGCGCCGCGTCGGATGCTCCACAGCCTCCAGGAAACCAGTGACATCGGAATCGGTGGCTTGGGTCTTGTTCTGGGCTTGGGCCATCTGGTGTCCTCCGCATCGATTTGCGGCACGTTACCACATCTCAGACCCGTTCGCCGCGCCCCAATTTCGCAAGAAAACCCTCGGCGCTTTCCAGTGTTTCCGCGCGGTTCTCATCGGACATCCGCATCCAGGTCCGATACATCTGGGCCATGCGGGGGTTCTTGCCGAACCGGTCCTTGTGGCGGTCCAGAAACGCCCAGTAGAGGTAGTTGAACGGGCAAGCCCCCTCGCCGCGTTTGACCTTCACGTCATAGGCGCAGCCTTTGCAGTAATCGGACATCTTGTTGATGTAATTGCCGCCCGACACATAGGGTTTGGAACCGACGATCCCGCCATCGCCAAACTGGCTCATCCCGATCACGTTCGGCGCTTCGACCCACTCGTAAGCGTCGGCGTAAACCGCAAGATACCATTCGTGCACCTCGTGGGGGTCGATCCCGGCCAGAAGCGCAAAATTGCCCGTCACCATCAGGCGCTGGATGTGGTGGGCGTAGGCCTCATCGCGCGTTTGCGCGATCGCGGCGGAGAGGCACGCCATATCGGTTTCGGCATCCCAGTAGAAGCCCGGCAGCCCGCGTTGATGATTGAGCGCGTTGCGGGTGGTGTAGCCGGGGCCCTCGCGGAAATAGATGCCGCGCATGTATTCGCGCCACCCGATGATCTGGCGGATGAAGCCCTCAACGGCATTCAGCGGCGCGTGGCCCTCCCGGTAGGCCTGCTGCGCGGCATCGCAGATCTCGCGCCAGCCCAGAAGGCCCGCGTTGAGATACGTCGAGAGGATCGAATGGTAGAGGAATTTTTCGTCCGCCATCATGGCATCCTGAAAATCCCCGAAGCGCGGAAGGGCGGTCTTGATGAAATGGGTCAGTGCGCGGCGCGCCTGCCCGGTCTCGGTCGCAAACCAGAACGGGCGCAGGGTGCCGAAATTGTCGCCGAACCGGGCCTCGACCAGATCCAGGACCTCCTCCACCCCGGCATCGGGGGTGAATTGCATGGGCGCTGCGTCAACGCTGCCGGGCGGGGGCTTGCGATTGTCGTGGTCGTAGTTCCACTTGCCGCCTTCGGGTTTGTCGCCATCCATCAAAAGGCCCGTCTTGCGGCGCATCTCGCGGTAGAAATACTCCATCCGCAGCTCTTTCCGGCCGTCGGCCCAGGCCTCGAATTCCGCGTGGGAGCACAAGAACCGATCATCGGGAAACAGGTGCACCGGCACCGGGCATTCCTCCAGCGCCGCGATCAGGCGGAATTCCCCGGGTTCTGTCGCGATCACCTCCTTGGTGCCAGTCTCCTCGGCCCGGCGCAGCAACTCGCCGGGGATGGAGCTTGCATTGTCGGGATCGTCCAGCCTGGTATAGCGCACCTGCCAGCCGTCATCGGACAGCGACGCCGCGAATTTGCGCATCGCCGCGAACAGGAACGCGATCTTCTTGGGGTGATGGGGCACGTAGGCGGCCTCATCGGCGACCTCGGCCATCACGACGATATCGCTGCCTTTGTCGGCTTCCCGCAAGGCGGAGATCTGGTCGGTCAACTGATCGCCGAGGATCAGGACAAGACGCCCTACCATGGGATCTCGGCCCCTGAATAATCGAAGAAGCCGCCGGTCTGATCGGGGCGAAGCCGCTCCATCACGTCGCACAGCATCCGGGCGGTCTCATCTGCGGGCACGGTTTTGTTGGTGGCCGCGTAGTCGGCGGTGAATGGCGTGGCAACGGTGCCGGGGTGCAGGGACACGACGATCGCATCGCGGTGGGTTCGGCCAAGCTCGATTGCCGCGCCGCGGACCAGCATGTTCGCCGCCGCCTTGGACGCGCGGTAGGAATGCCAGCCGCCGATGCGATTATCCCCGATAGACCCGACCCGAGCCGTCAGAATGCTGGTCACGGATGGGGTTTTCTTCGGCAGCAGGCGCGGAAGATGACGCAGGATATTGGCCACACCCATCGTGTTCACGGCAAACACCTCGGCCATGGCAGACGCATCCATCGCGGCGAGCTGCTTCTCCGGCGCGCCGCCCTTGGGCGCGAGGATACCGGTGGCCACGAAGATTGTCTGAAATGGCCCGTCGAGCGCGCCCAACACCTCGTCCACCCGTGCCGCATCTGTCACATCAAACCCGTCCACCGACCGCGAGAGACCGGTGACGTGGCCGCCACGCGCGCCCATTTCCGCGGCCATGGCCTGCCCGATCCCGCCGGACGCCCCGATCACTAATGCATCAATCATGACAAGGCGAGGTAGGGGTGGCGCGGCAACGGTCAACCACACTGACCCGATTAGGGGTTTTCAAAAGGGGCCGGATCGGTCATTTCATAGACATGACCAAGCGTATTCATATCACACCTGCCGCGGCCCCCGCCGCGCGTGCGCTGCTTGGTCTCCTCCTCCTTAGCCGCCTCTGAGCGTGCCTTTCGGCGCGACCGCTCAGGGGAGGGACAGCGCCGGAGACACCTCAATACACCGCTAAGGAACACGATATGACCAATGACAGCCGAGTCCTGATTTTTGACACCACCCTGCGCGATGGGGAGCAAAGCCCCGGCGCAACGATGAGCCACGACGAGAAGCTGGAGATCGCCGCCCTGCTGGACGAGATGGGCGTCGATATCATCGAAGCGGGCTTTCCGATTGCGAGCGAGGGCGACTTTGCCGCCGTGTCGGAGATTGCCAAGAATGCCGTGAATTCGACGATCTGCGGGCTGGCGCGCGCGAACTTTAAGGATATCGACCGCGCGTGGGAGGCCGTGAAACACGCGAAATCCCCCCGTATCCACACGTTTATCGGGACATCTCCGCAACACCGGGCGATCCCGAACCTGACGATGGATGAAATGGCGGACCGGATCCACGAGACCGTCACCCACGCCCGCAACCTGTGTGAGAACGTACAATGGTCGCCGATGGATGCCACCCGGACAGAGTGGGATTATCTGGCCCGCGTGGTCGAGATCGCGATCAAGGCAGGCGCCACCACGATCAACATTCCCGACACCTGCGGCTATACGGCCCCGGTGGAAAGTGCGGACCTGATCCAGCGGTTGATCGCAGAAGTGCCGGGTGCAGACGAGATCATATTCGCCACCCATTGCCACAACGATCTGGGCATGGCGACGGCGAACTCGCTAGCCGCCGTGGCGGGCGGTGCGCGGCAGATCGAATGCACGATCAACGGACTGGGGGAGCGCGCGGGCAACACCGCGTTGGAAGAGGTTGTGATGGCCATGAAGGTGCGCCACGACATCATGCCGTATACGACCGGTATCGACTCGACCAAGATCATGCATCTGAGCCGCCGGGTCGCCACCGTCTCGGGCTTCAACGTGCAGCCCAACAAGGCGATTGTCGGTAAGAATGCTTTCGCGCACGAGAGCGGGATCCACCAGGACGGCATGCTGAAAAGCGCCGATACGTTCGAGATCATGCGCCCCGAGGATGTTGGCCTGGCCGAGACCAACATCGTCATGGGCAAGCATTCAGGCCGCGCCGCCTTGCGCTCCAAGCTCAAGGATCTGGGCTTCGACATGGCCGACAACCAACTCAACGACCTGTTCGTGCGGTTCAAGGCGCTGGCGGATCGCAAGAAAGAGGTCTTCGACGACGACCTGATCGCGCTGGTGACGGATGCGGGCAGCGACGGGGAAGGCCATCTGGAGGTCAAGTTTCTGAGGGTCGTCTGCGGCACTCAGGCCCCACAATCCGCCGACATCACCTTGCGTGTTGGCGACAAGGACCATCAGGCCACGGCCCAGGGCGACGGCCCGGTGGATGCCGCGTTCAACGCGGTCAAGGCCATCTACCCCAACGAGGCCTCGTTACAGCTGTATCAGGTGAGCGCCGTGACCGAGGGCATGGATGCACAAGCGACCGTGACCGTGCGGATCGAGGAAGACGGACGCATCGCGACGGGCCAGTCGGCGGATACCGATACGGTGGTGGCAAGCGTGAAGGCCTATGTGAATGCACTCAATAGGCTGATCGTGCGGCGCGAGAAGACCGGCGGGGATGTGAAAGAGGTCAGCTACAAAGATGTTGGATGAGGTTGGACGCGAGGCGATTTGCTAAAGCCTCACGCCGAGCCCTCGAAGGCTCGGCCCTCCCCAACGGCAAACCCGCGCCGATCGCCTTACCCCGCACCCCTTGCCGCCGAGGGGGCCTAACGTCTATATGCCGAGTCTGTGGTGGGCGTCCTCGTCAAGGGGGCGCCCCTTTATGAATTGACGGAACGGACGACGCCTAATGGCTGGATTTCTTGGCAACCTCTTCTCGTCTGACATGGCGATCGACCTTGGGACCGCGAATACGCTGGTCTATGTGCGGGGCCGTGGCGTTATCCTGAACGAGCCGTCGGTGGTGGCTTATCAGGTCAAGGACGGGGTCAAGAAAGCGCTGGCCTTTGGCGAGGATGCCAAGCTGATGCTGGGGCGGACGCCCGGGAGCATTCAGGCGATCCGTCCGATGCGCGACGGGGTGATCGCGGATTTCGACGTAGCCGAAGAGATGATCAAGCACTTCATCCGCAAGGTCCACAAGCGCACGACATTCAGCAAGCCGAAGATCATCGTTTGTGTGCCCCATGGGGCGACGCCCGTGGAAAAACGCGCCATTCGCCAGTCGGTTCTGGGCGCAGGCGCGCGCAAGGCGGGCCTGATCGCGGAACCGATTGCAGCGGCGATTGGTGCCGGTATGCCGATTACGGACCCGACAGGCTCCATGGTTGTGGATATCGGCGGCGGGACAACCGAGGTGGCGGTTTTGTCGCTGGCCGACATCGTATATGCGCGCTCGGTCCGTGTCGGTGGGGACCGGATGGATGAGGCGATCATCAGCTATCTGCGCCGCCAGCATAACCTGTTGATCGGGGAAGCCACGGCGGAGCGGATCAAGACATCCATCGGAACGGCGCGGATGCCGGACGATGGGCGGGGCGCCTCGATGCGCATTCGCGGGCGGGACCTTCTCAACGGTGTGCCCAAGGAAACCGAGATTTCCCAGGCGCAGGTCGCCGAAGCGCTTGCCGAGCCGGTGCAACAGATCTGCGAAGCCGTCATGGGCGCGTTGGAGGCGACCCCGCCGGATCTGGCGGCGGATATCGTGGATCGCGGTGTGATGCTGACGGGCGGTGGGGCCCTACTGGGCGAGCTGGACCTGGCGCTTCGGGAGCAAACCGGGCTTGCAATCAGCGTGGCGGATGAAAGCCTGAACTGCGTGGCCTTGGGCACGGGCAAGGCATTGGAGTATGAGAATCTCCTGCGCCATGCGATAGATTACGACAGCTAAGCGTCGCGCAAGTTGATCCGAAAACCGCCTTACACTTTTCGGCTTGCGCTCCAAACCGTCTGACGACCCGAAAGGCGACCGATGGCCCGGGACAGCTATGACGATTCCTATTCCCGCCCCGTCCGGCGCTTGCTGCTGGCGGTGCTGGTGCTGTTCTTGCTGTCGCTTGTCCTGTTATGGCGGATCGATAACCCGCGCGTGGAACGCATTCGCGCCGCTATCATCGACCGCTATGTGCCGAATATGGAATGGGTCATGGCGCCGGTGACGGGTATCGCGCGGATGGCGGAAGATTTCCAAAGCTACGCACGGTTGTTTGAACAAAATCAAGAACTTCGCCGGGAGTTGCAACAGATGCGCGCGTGGCGCGAAGCGGCGTTGCAGCTGGAGCAGGAAAACGCGCGGCTGCTGGATCTGAACCGCGTACAGCTCGACCCGGAACTGACCTTTGTAACCGGTATCGTGCTGGCCGATAGTGGATCACCGTTCCGACGTTCGGTGCTGCTGAATGTAGGTGCACGGGATGGCATTCTCGACGGGTGGGCCACGATGGATGGCCTGGGCGTGGTCGGCCGGATCTCCGGCGTGGGCGAGCGGACCAGCCGCGTCTTGCTGCTGACCGATGCCGCGAGCCGCATCCCCGTGACGATCCAGCCGTCGGGCCAGCAAGCGCTTCTGATGGGGGACAACACCTCCACGCCAACCCTCGATTTCGTGGAAGATCCGGCCGATGTGGCCGCGGGCGACCGGATCGTGACCTCCGGGGATGGCGGGCTGTTCCCGCCCGGCCTGCTTGTTGGCCAAGTGGTATTCACCTCCGACGGACGCCTGCGCGCGCGCCTGTCCGCCGACTTGCAGCGGCTGAACTTCATGCGCGTGATGCGGAGCCATCCGGGCACCACGCTGGATGACCCCGGAAGCCTGATCGGCCCGCCCTGGCCGCCCCCCGGTATGGAAATTGGGGAAGACGATACGCTGGTTCCGGCCGGTGCGGCCCGTGCCGAAGCGGAGGCCACCCAATGAGCGCCGTGTCCACCCGCCATGTCTGGACCTACCGGATGCTGTTTCTGGTCGTTGCTCTGTTTCTGATCACCATGAAGCTCCTGCCCCTGAACCTGGCGTCAAGCGGCGTTCCGGGGCCGGATCTGCTGGTTTTGCTGACATTCGCCTGGCTCGTGCGCCAACCCGCCGTCGTGCCTCTTGGCCTCGTCCTGATCGTGTTTCTGCTGGCCGATTTCCTGTTCCTGCGCCCGCCGGGGCTCTGGACCCTTCTGGTGATCCTTGCCTGCGAAAGCGTGCGGCGGCGGCGGCTGACGATGACGGAGTTTCCCTTCCTCGTGGAATGGGGGGCGGTGACCGGGGCCGTGATCGGCATGGTCTTGCTCAACCGCATGGCGCTTTGGATCCTGCTGGTGGATGTTGATCCGCTGGGGCTTACCTTGGCCCAAGGCATCGTGACGATCCTTGTTTATCCGGCGGTCGTGGCCATCTCGAAATATGTGTTTGGTTTGCGTAAACTCGGCCCGGCCGAGCTCGAGGCGTTTTGAGAATCTGATCACCCCATGAAGAAAACCCAGAAAGAGATTGAGGACAGCGCACGCACGATCGGCCGTCGGAGCCTGATCGTGGGCGGCGTCTTTGTGGGAACCGGGGCGGTTCTAGCCGGGCGGATGCGATATCTGCAGGTAGAGCGCGCCGATGATTTCCGCCTGTTGGCCGAGGAAAACCGGATCAACCTGCGGCTCCTGCCGCCGGAGCGGGGCCTGATCTTTGACCGCTCGGGCGTGCTTCTGGCGGGCAATGAGCAAAACTACCGCATCACGCTGGTGCGGGAGGATGCGGGCGATGTGGATGCTGTGCTCGATGAGGTCGCGCGTCTGGTGAACATGGATCTGCGCGCGCTGGAGCGCGCCCGCGAGGAGATCCGCCGCCGCCCCGGATTTGTACCTGTCACCATCGCCGACAGGCTGAGCTGGGAAGAGATGTCATCGGTTGCGGTCAACGCCCCTGCCCTGCCCGGCGTGAACCCCGAGGTGGGGTTGAGCCGCGCCTACCCGCTTGGGGCGGATTTCGCCCATGTGGTGGGGTATGTGGGGCCGGTGTCGGATTGGTATCTGGAACAGACCGGCGATACCGATCCGGTGCTGCAGATCCCTGATTTCCAGGTTGGGCGCTACAACGTAGAAGACAAGGTGGAAGACGTCTTGCGCGGGCGAGCGGGTACGAGCCGCGTGGAAGTGAATGCGTCGGGCCGGGTGATGCGCGAAGTGGACCGCGATCCCGCCACACCCGGCGGGGATGTGCAACTGACTGTCGATGCAGGCCTGCAAAACTACGTTGAGGCACGGATGAGCGGCGAAAGCGCCGGGGCCGTGGTGATGGATTGCGTGAGCGGCGAGGTGTTGGCCATCGCCTCCGCGCCCACCTTCGATCCAAATCTTTTCGTGCGCGGTATCTCGACCACGCAATGGGCGGGGTTGAACGAGGATCCCTATCGCCCCCTTGCCAACAAGGCGACGCAGGGCCTCTATCCGCCGGGCTCCACCTACAAGATGGTCGTGGCCCTTGCCGCGCTGGAAGGTGGCTTCATCACGGCGAACGAGACCATTCCCTGTGCCGGATCTATCGAGGTCGGCAATCGCCGGTTCCATTGCTGGCGACGGGGCGGACATGGGCGGATGAACCTGCTGGAGAGCCTCAGCCAATCCTGTGACGTCTACTATTACGAATTGGCACAGCGCGTCGGGATCGAGAATATCTCGGCCATGGCGCGGCGGCTTGGCTGCGGCATGCGCCATGATCTGCCACTGTCGGGCATTGCTGAGGGCCTTGCCCCCACGATGGATTGGAAGCGCCGCCGCTTTAACGAAGACTGGGTTGTGGGCGATACACTCAACGCCTCCATCGGGCAGGGCTTCGTGTTGTCCTCGCCCCTGCATCTGGCGGTGATGACGGCGCGCATCGCCTCGGGCCGCGCGTTGGAGCCGTCGTTGATCCGCTCCATCGACGGGGTGCGGCAAGGCGGCGAGGAGGCGCCCGGTCTGGGCATCGACCCGGCCCATCTGGCGCTGGTCCATCGGGGCATGTGGCAGGTGAGCAATGATCCCCGGGGCACGGCGTATCGCAGCCGCATCATGGGCGACGCCTACGCGATTGCCGGGAAAACAGGCACCAGTCAGGTTCGGAACATCACTGCCGCGGAACGTGCAGCGGGCGTCATCCGGAACGAGGATCTGCCATGGGAACGGCGCGATCATGCGCTTTTCGTGGGCTTCGCGCCCTTCGATAATCCGCGCTACGCGGTGTCCGTCCTGGTGGAACATGGTGGCGGCGGCTCCACCGCGGCGGCGCCGATCGGGCGGGACATCTTGTTGCGCGCGCAGGTGGGCGATGTACCCCCGCCGGAGCTGTACCCCGTGGGGCAGCGCCGCGAGATCGAGGCGATGCATGACAGCCTGCCGATTTTTGAGACCCCACCCGTGCCCTCGGGCCGCGAATTGACGCGCGCATGACGGGACGGGGCGCATGAGTTTTCTGGAATATAACGTCAAATCCACGCCGACGGGCTGGCGCAAGATCCTGCACCTGAACTGGGCGCTGGCGCTTTTGCTGGTCAGCGTCGCAAGCGTCGGATTCCTGATGCTCTATTCCGTGGCCGGCGGCTCTTTCAGCCCGTGGGCCGAGACACAGATGCAACGCTTTGCGCTGGGGTTTTTTGCGATGTTGATCGTGGCCATGGTCCCGATCTGGTTCTGGCGCAACATGTCCGTGCTGGCTTACGTCGTGTCCCTTTTATTGCTGCTTTATGTGGAATTCTTCGGGGCGACAGGCGGCGGCGCGCAGCGATGGATCGACCTGGGGTTCATGCGCTTGCAGCCGTCGGAGATGGCGAAGATCACCGTGGTGATGATGTTGGCGGCCTATTACGACTGGCTGGATCTTGGCAAAGTGTCCCACCCGCTTTTCGTCGCGATTCCGCTTCTGATCATCGGCGTGCCGGTGGGGCTGACCTTCATTCAGCCCGATCTCGGCACCTCGCTCCTGATCCTGATGGGCGGCGGCGCCGTGCTTTTCATGGCCGGGGTCCATTGGCTCTATTTTGCCAGTGTGATCGCTCTTGGGGTCGGCGCGGTGACGGCCGTCTTCTCCAGCCGAGGCACCGATTGGGCGCTGCTGGCCGATTACCAATATGCGCGGATCGACACGTTTCTTGACCCGTCATCCGATCCGCTTGGCGCGGGATATCACATTACCCAAAGCCAGATCGCCCTCGGCTCCGGCGGCTGGACCGGGCGGGGCTTCATGCAAGGCACGCAGATCCGGGGCGATTTCCTGCCCGAAAGCCACACGGACTTCATCTTCCCGACTCTGGCCGAGGAATTCGGGTTTGTCGGTGCGGCGTCTCTGTTGCTGCTTTACGTGCTGATCCTGATCTTCTGCATCGCTACGGCCCTGATGGCGCGAGACCGGTTTGCGTCACTGCTTGTCATGGGCATTGCCGTCACGTTTTTCCTCTACTTCGCCGTCAACATGGCGATGGTCATGGGCCTGGCCCCGGTGGTCGGAGTACCACTGCCGCTGGTCAGCTATGGGGGGTCGGCCATGCTAGTCCTGATGGTGGCCTTCGGGCTGGTCCAATCCGCCCATATCCACCGCGCTCGATAGGCCCTGCACGAAAGCTCCTGATATGCCCACGATCCTATTCGCGGCCCGCCCCGAGCGGTGGAACATCTACGCGCCGCATCTGCGCGCGGCCCTGGCCGAAGCCGGTTTGCCCGATGCCAGGCTGGTGACGGAGGCCGATCCGCAAGACGTCGACTACATGGTCTATGCGCCCAATTCCACCGTGCAGGATTTCACGCCATTCACGCGCTTGAAGGCGGTGTTGAACCTGTGGGCCGGTGTCGAGGACGTGGTTGGCAACACAACGCTCACCGTTCCACTTGCCCGGATGGTCGATGAGGGCATGACAAACGGCATGGTGGAATGGTGCGTGGGCCACGTGCTGCGGCATCATCTGGGCATGGATGCCCACATCCACGGACAAGACGGCATCTGGCGGAGCGGCGAGGTGCCACCGCTCGCCCAGGACCGGCGCGTGGGCGTTCTGGGACTGGGCGCGTTGGGGCGCGCGGTTGCGACGGCCCTGATGCCGTTCGGATTTCAGGTGTCGGGCTGGTCACGGTCCCCGAAAGAGGTGGCGGGCGTTATCACCCATCATGGCGCGGCGGGCTTGTCGGAGATCTTGGCAACCAGCGACATCGCGGTTCTGCTGCTGCCGGACACACCGGCAACGGAGAACACGCTCAACGCTGAACGCCTCGCGTTGATGCCGAAAGGGGCTGTGATCATCAATCCCGGGCGCGGGCCACTGATCGATGACCAGGCGTTGCTGGACGCGCTTGATGCCGGGCACATCGCCCACGCGACGCTGGATGTGTTTCGGGAGGAACCATTGCCGCCCGACCATCCGTTCTGGGCGCATCCTGACGTGACGGTCACGCCGCACATCGCCTCGGAAACACGTCCTTCGTCCGCGTCTCGCATGATCGCGGAGAACATTCGCCGGGGGGAGGCGGGCGAGCCGTTCCTGCATCTGGTGGATCGCGACCTCGGCTACTGAAACCTCAACGCAGACGCGGTGGGCGATCGGGGTCGCTCCCCGGAGCAGCGGGCGCTGGCGCGTCCGGCAGGAACGGCTCCGGCAGGTCGAACCGCAGGCCGACCTTGGCCAGCCGCGCACAGATCGGATCACTGGCGGCGAAAAAGCCGACATCAAGGCTGGCGGCTTCCAGCCCCGAAAAGCTGAGCGCCTCACCCACCAGCTGGGCCAACGCCCCTTCCGCGCCGGGCACCGCCCCGACAAAGGCAAGCAAATGCCCCCGCCTGCCAGTGTCGAACCGCGTCGTGACCATATAGGCAAGTTTCGCGCGACCCTCCGCAGCTGCCAGCCGGGCGTCGAGCGCGGTCAGCAGTGTATCGGGCAGGCCGTCGGGGGGCAGGACCTCGTCGGGGCGATCTTCTACCCGTTCCGGCTCTTGCGACAGGGTGCCAGCAAGCCATCCAACGGCATCCCCTTCAAGCACGGTTTCGGCCTCCGTCCCGAGGTTGACGGCCAATCCCAGCCCCGCATTGGCCAGCATCCCCGTCAGAACCCGGCCAGAAAGCGCCACATAAGGCGCAGCTTCTCCGGCGAAATCGGACAGGCGTTCCTCGCGATCAAATGCAACGACAAGATCGGCCCCGTCGACCGAAAAAACCTTGGGCGTCACGCTGTCTTCGCCCGCCTCTGTCTCCAAAAGGAGGAACATCTCGGACCCGGCCAGCCGGTCAAACCAGGCCAGCCGCATTTCCGTGCTGTCGGGGTTCGCGTCCATGGCGGCATGGGCGATATCGAGGGGT
Source organism: uncultured Roseicyclus sp. (assembly GCA_947491935.1). GTDB lineage: Bacteria > Pseudomonadota > Alphaproteobacteria > Rhodobacterales > Rhodobacteraceae > Gymnodinialimonas. The sequence continues at coordinate 152,750 of CANLLF010000002.1, read as the reverse complement.
GTCATTCGGCAAGCACCTCAGCCACTCGGGCACGCAGGACCGGCAATAGCTCGGCCTCGAACCACGGATTGCGTTTCAGCCACGCCGTATTGCGCCACGACGGGTGGGGCAAGGGGAAGGTCTCGGGCGCATGGTCGCGCCACCGGGTCACGCGGGCGGTTACACTGGCTTTGTCGCCCAGATGCCAGGCTTGCGCATAGCCACCCACCAGAAGGGTCAGCCGCACCTCCCCCAACGCGTCCAGCAAAGGCGTGCGCCAGGTCTTGGCACAGATCTTGGGCGGCGGCAGGTCGGACCCCTTGGCGTCATAACCGGGAAAGCAAAACGCCATCGGCAGGATGGCAACCCGATCCTTGTCATAGAACGTCCTCTTATCCACACCCATCCAGTCCCGCAGACGGTCCCCCGACGGGTCGGTAAAGGGCTGGCCCGAGTGATGCACCTTCATACCCGGCGCCTGCCCTGCGATCAGGATGCGCGCCTCGGGGAGAAACCACACGACCGGACGCGGGGCATGGGCCGTGTGGGTCGTCGCGAAACGGTCCACGCACATGCGGCACGCGCGCAAATCCCGGGCGAGGGCATCGGCATCTGACATGGCCAGAACTTAACGGTGTATGCTGCAGCGAAAAGGGGTGGATTTCATTTCGTTATTTCTATAATTATAGAATCATGGAACATACGCCCCTCTCCCCACCCGAACTGACTCTTGCCGCCACCGCCTTTGCCGCGCTTGGCTCGGAACAACGGCTTGCCATCGTGCGCCGCCTTGTGCGGGCAGGGCCATCGGGCCTTCCGATGGGAGAACTGGGCGAGGCGGTTGGCGTGACCGGATCGGTTTTGACCCATCATCTGAAACAATTGGTGTCAGCCGGGCTTGTCGCGCAGCAAAAAGATGGCCGCCGCATCCTGTCCCGCGTCGATCATCCCGCGATCGAGGCCCTCTCGACCTTCCTGATCGCCGAATGCTGCGCTGATGCCGGTGGACACGATCATCATGCACATGGAGCCCGAAATGGCTGACCAGACCCTTGCCCCCCGCCCGTTGCCGCATCTGTGGGAGCGGATCGACAAGGTCGCCCTGACGGGGGTTCTGATCCTTGGCGTATTGGCCTTTTTCGACCGCCCCGCCATGATCCCCACCATCGAAGAAACGCTTGAGCATTTCTGGGGGACGCTGCCCTTCATCGTAATTGCCGTGCTCGCCATCGGTTACATGAAAGCGACCGGGTCCGAACGGTTGCTGGACGGTGCGTTTCAGGGGCGCGAGACGCGGATGATCCTCATGGGTGCTTTGGTGGGCGGCCTCTCGCCCTTTTGTTCGTGCCAGGTGATCCCCTTCGTGGCGGCACTTCTGGCGGCAGGCGCCCCGTTGAGCGCAGTCATGGCGTTCTGGTTGGCCTCCCCCCTGATGGATCCTGCCATGTTCTCCATCACCGCCGGCGGGATCGGTGTCGACTTTGCCGTCGCCAAAACGGTCGCCGCCGTGGGCCTCGGGATCATGGGCGGGGTCGCGGTGAAATTGCTGGCCAACAGCCCCGTCTTTGCCGACCCGTTGCGGGCACAGCCGACCGCGGGCGGGTGTTGCAGCGCCAAGAAACTGACCCTGAACTGGCGGTTCTGGCAAGAAAGCGAGCGGCGCAGCGTTTTTGGCCGGACCAGTTGGGACAATCTCCTGTTCCTCGGCAAATGGCTTCTGTTTGCCTATCTCCTGCAATCGCTCCTGATCGCCTATGTTCCCGCGGAATTTATCGCGCAGGTCATCGGCGGCGACGGCATCGGGCCAATCTTTCTCGGCGCTCTTGTCGGCGCGCCCGCCTATCTGAACGGCTACGCGGCCGTGCCGTTGGTCGCCGGACTGATGGAACAGGGGATGAGCCCCGGAGCGGCCATGGCCTTCGTGATCGCGGGCGGCGTCAGCTGCATTCCCGCCGCCGTCGCGGTCTGGGCGCTGGTCAAGCCGCGCGTGTTCGTGGCCTATCTTGGGCTGGCACTGACCGGCGCGATCATCGCGGGCCTGGTTTGGAACCTGATCGCGTGAGCGTTGGAGATCCGGTGCCTGCGGGGCGGAGGCATCCCGCCTCGGATCTTGGGACCTGAGACATGGTCATATGCGGGCCGTGTCGCATAGGCGGCCCGCCGCATTCTTGCCTCATTTGAGGCAATTTTCCCTGTGAATTGGCCGGATTTCCGGACATAATACCGCCAAAATGGGGCATTATGTTTCCAGGATCGGTGACGTGCCATACTCAGAGAGCGCGCGCTGGCAGGCATATTTGGGCGGCTAAACGATGTTGGAGTTTTCGGGGGTTTCCAAATCCTTCTGGACCGGTGAGCGCCGTAAGGTGATCCTCGACCGTGCTTCGTTTCGCGTGGATATCGGCTATTCTATGGGCATTCTTGCCCCCAACGGAACTGGAAAAACCACCCTGATCAAGATGATGTGCGGGCTGGAAAAACCCGACGAAGGGGAAATCACGCGCAACGCCCGGATTTCCTTTCCGCTCGGTTTTATGGGTGGACTGATCCCCAAGCTGTCGGCCATGGAAAACTGTCGCTATATCGCGCAGCTCTACGGCCTTGATCCCGACTACGTGGAGGCGTTCTGCCGCTGGGTGTGCGGCATCGAAGAATATTTCGACATGCCGCTTGGAACCTATTCCAGCGGTATGCGCAGCCGCTTCAACTTCTCGCTCCTCTTGGCGCTGGAATTTGATATCTATCTGATTGATGAAGGGATGCCCGCATCCACAGATGCCGAGTTCAATCGGCGCGCGGGCAACATTCTGGCAGAGCGGCTCAAGAATGCGACGGTCGTTATCGTATCGCATCAGGCCGAAACGCTGGAGAAATTCGCGCGTCGTGCTGCTGTCCTTCGGGACGGCAAGCTCTATGAGTTCGACACGCTGGAAGAGGCGAAGCAGTTATATGACTACGAAACCCAAAGCTAGAAAGTTTCGCATTCGACGAAGCGATGCTGTTGCGCCCACCGGCGAAACCCGCCGAGCGGAAGCGGCGGCCGAACAAGACGCACCCGTCGACGTGACGCCCCCGCCACCGGGTGCGGCAGAGCGCGTTGAGCCGACTGCACCGGCCGACGACAACGCCCTGCCGAACGTGACGGAGGATGGCTTCGGCAACATGGCATTCCCGGGCTCTGCGGCCTTCGAACAGGCCGAGGCTACGTCAAACCCGGGAACTGGTGTGGAAGAGGAACTGGCCGCTATCCGCACCGAAGGTTTGACCGGCCGCCAATTGCGCATGGCCCGCCGCACCGCGCAAAAGCACGGGCTGCAGGCCTCGTCAGACTTTGATGCCGTCCGGTTGCTGCGCAAGCGCGGCATCGATCCGTTTGGCCAATCCAGCATGCTGGAACTGGTGGTCAACGACCCTAACGCCACGGATGCAACAGCAGGCGCCGTAGCGGCCAAGGCCCAATTACCGGCCAGCGCCGCAACGGGCCGGATGCCTGCCGTCGCCGCACCCGTTGCGCCACCGGGCGGCGCGCACAGTGCCGAAAGCCGCGCTGCGGAGATCATCAACGTTCAGCGCGACATTGCCCGGCGCCGCCGACGCAAACTTGTCCAACTGGCCACGCGCCTATCTCTCTTCGTTCTGCTGCCGACAATTCTGGTCAGCTATTACTACTATGCCGTGGCAACACCGCTTTACGCGACCCACACGGAATTCGTCATTCAGAAGGCTGAAGGTGGTGGCGCCGGGGGCGGTGGGCTTGGCGGATTACTCGGGGGGACGAGCTTTGCGACGGTGCAGGAATCCGTGACCGTCCAAAGCTACCTTGAAAGCCGCGAGGCAATGTTGCGCCTGGATGAGGAGCTTGATTTCCGGGGGCACTTTTCGTCGGAGAACATGGATCCGTTGAACCGGCTCGACGCCGATGCGTCAGTGGAGCAGATGTACAGCGCCTATCTGCGCAGCCTCACGATCGGCTATGACCCGACCGAGGGCCTTGTCCGTATGGAGGTTCTGGCCGCCGATCCCGAAACCAGCCAGGCCTTTTCCGAGGCGCTGATCGGGTACGCGGAAGAGCGTGTGGACCAGATGTCATCGCGTTTGCGCGAAGATCAGATGTCCGGCGCACGCGAAAGCTTTGAAGAGGCCGAGGAGCGATCCCTGGCGGCGCAGATGCGCGTTCTGCAATTGCAGGAGCAACGTGGTGTTCTGTCGGCCGAGGCAGAAGTCAGCCAGGTCTTCAGCCAGATCGCGACATTCGAGATGCAATTGGCCGAGGAACGGTTGCGCCTGGCCGAGATTACGGCCGCCAATCGCCCGAACGCCACCCGGGTTGAGGTGGCAGAGAGCAATATCGCCCGATTGGAATCCGTCATTTCCGATCTGCGCGGTTCGCTGACCGAAGAGGCGCAGGGAGAAGTCTCGCTGGCGCGGATCCAGTCCGAGCTGGTCATTGCCCAAGCGGATCTGGAAACCCGCCAATTGATGCTGACCGAGGCCTTGCAGGCGATGGAAGGCGCGCGGACGGAAGCCAACCGGCAAACACTGTACATTTCCATGGGGGTTTTCCCGGTGGCCCCCGATGAGGCAGCCTATCCCAAGGCGTTCGAAAATACGCTTCTTGCACTTGTGGTCTTTTCTGGCATCTACCTGTTGGTATCGATGACCGCCTCGATCCTGCGTGAACAGGTCAGTTCCTGACACGCGTCGACCGGGGCCTAGGCCCCGGGGACGGATATGAAAACGGTAGAGATCGGCCCACTTCGCGTCGGCAACGACGCGGCTCTGACGGTGATCGCGGGGCCCTGTCAGCTCGAAAGCCTCGACCACGCGCGCATGATTGCCGGCCAAATGGCGCAGATCTGCGATGAAACCGGCGCGCAATTTGTCTTCAAGGGCAGCTATGACAAGGCGAACCGCACATCCCTGGGAGGACAGCGGGGCCTCGGAATGGAGGCCGGTCTGTCGATCCTGCAAGCCATCCGGGATGAATTTGGCTGCCCAGTCTTGACGGATGTTCATACCCCCGACCAATGCGCGCCGGTGGCGCAGGCCGTGGATATCCTGCAGATCCCCGCTTTCCTGTGCCGCCAAACGGACCTTCTTCTGGCCGCCGGCGAAACCGGCGCCGCAATCAATATCAAGAAGGGCCAGTTCCTGGCGCCATGGGATATGGCGAATGTGGTCACAAAGGTGGAAAGCACCGAAAACACGCGCCTCCTGCTCACGGAACGGGGCGTCTCTTTTGGTTACAACGCGCTGGTGGCCGATATGCGGTCCCTGCCCGAAATGGCGAAGACGGGCTATCCGGTGATCATGGATGCCACCCATGCGGTTGCGCAGCCTGGCGGGCTTGGCGGATCGTCTGGCGGGCAACGGGAATTTGCACCCGTCATCGCGCGATCCGCCGTCGCGCTTGGCATTGGCGGCGTGTTTCTGGAAACGCATCAAGACCCCGACAACGCACCGTCCGACGGACCCAACATGATCCGGCTGGACGATATGGCCGGTGTCATCGCAACGCTCATGGCGCTGGATTCCGTTGCAAAAGCCAACCCCATTCGATTGTAAGACCCATGCGCCTGATTTTTCCTGTTTGTCTTTTTCTCTGCCTTTTCCCACTCGCCGCCCAAGCCCAGACCGAAGGCAGCCAACCAAATGGCGCCATTGCGGTCGAAAGTGATCTGCAACAGGACGCGGCAATCGCAGACCGGATCCGCGACATCTTGCGCCAATTGGAAGGATACCGGGGCGTGTCGGTGTCGGTTGCAGATGGGATTGTTACTTTGCGCGGTACTGCGCTGGACGCAGCCCGGATCGAAGCGGTGAACGATCTTGTGGCCCGCGTTGAAGGTGTGGTGGCGATCGAAAACCAGGTCCGTGAGAGCACCGATGTCGTGGAGCGCCTCAATCCTGCGGTTGAACGGATGCAGGCTCGGCTCGAACAATTCGTGGCCTTTTCGCCCCTGATCCTCGTGGCCGCGACGGCGGGTCTCCTGATGATCCTCTTCGGGCTCTGGCTGGCGCGGCGCCGCTGGCCGTGGGACCGGATTGCTCCCAACGCCTTCATCGCCGATATCTACCGGCAGCTTGTCCGGCTATCCTTCGTGGTGCTCGGGGTTGTTCTGGCGCTCGACCTGATGAACGCCACGGCGCTTCTGGGCACGATCCTTGGCGCGGCCGGCATCGTCGGCCTCGCCATCGGGTTTGCCGTGCGCGACACGGTGGAGAACTTCATTTCGTCGATCATGCTGTCGATCCGGCAACCATTCCGGCCAAAGGACCTTGTGGAGATCGAAGGCGATATGGGCCAGGTGATCCGCCTGACGAGCCGTGCAACGATCCTGCTGAGCCTCGACGGCAACCATATTCGCATCCCCAATTCGACGGTCTTCAAGGCCAAGATCGTCAACTACACCCGCAACGATGAGCGACGGTTCACATTTCTGGTCGGCGTCGACCCGGCCTCCGACATCGCGGAGGTGCAGCGGATCATGCTGGCTGCCTTGGAAGAATTGCCGTTTGTTCTGGACGCGCCCGGGCCCGGCGTATGGGTCGAGGGCCTTGGCCCCTCCACTATCGACATCACGGCCGCGGGCTGGATCAAGCAACATGAAACCGGGATCGGAATGGCCAAGGGTGAGGCGATCCGTGTGGTCAAGGCGCGCCTGGAGGAGGCTGGCATATCCCTGCCCGAACCGACATACCGGCTTCTGGGGGCGGCCCCCGCGCAGCCGCAGCCGGCAAATGAGGGGCGCACAATCGCCCCACCGGTTCAGGTCGAGGCGCAGCCAGTGGGAACCGACGAGGCCGCCGCCCTGGACGAGATCATCGAGGCAGAGCGCGAGGCGCTGCCCGATGATGACCTGCTCCGTAAGGAAGCGCCGCAGGAATAGCGGAAATCCATAACCAGAAAACGCGTTCTAGGTCTTGATCCCGCCCGCGGAGCGTCGTATCTCCCCCGGCACAGTTGGGGTGTAGCCAAGCGGTAAGGCAGCGGTTTTTGGTACCGTGTACCGTAGGTTCGAATCCTACCACCCCAGCCACGTCTTTCCGCAGATCCGGGCTCGCATCGACGCGCGGCGGCGTCGGGCACGCCACTGCGACCCGGCATTCGGCCCGGTAGCTGCCCTAAAGATCCTATTGCGTTGTCAAACCGATGCCACAACGGGCGCTCCGTCGCGAATACGGTGGCCGTCCCGGTCGAACAGAAACGAGTCGGCCTCGTCATACACGATCGTGGTGGCCTGATCCGGCGCAATCTGGTGTTGCCCGAAAAGGCGCACCGTCACCTGCGTCCCGTCCGATAGTTCAGCCAAGACGTTGGTGTCACCACCAAGATTCTCGACATGGCTGACAACAGCCTTGATGGGCCCATCAGCACCAAGACGCATGTGTTCCGGGCGGATACCGATCTTTGTGCCTGCCGATCCACCGACAAGCTCGGCGGGAAGGAAATTCATCGATGGAGCGCCCAGGAATCCGGCGACGAACTGGTTGGCGGGGTTGTTGTAAAGCTCCATGGGTGAGCCGACCTGTTCCACCCGGCCATCGCGCAACACGACGATCTTGTCGGCCAGCGTCATCGCCTCGGTCTGGTCGTGAGTAACGTAGACCATAGAGGCGTCGAGCGTGCGGTGCAGGCGCGCGATCTCGATGCGGGTGTTCATACGAAGCGCGGCGTCGAGGTTCGATAGCGGCTCGTCAAAGAGGAATAACTTGGGTTGGCGCACCACGGCGCGCCCAATGGCGACACGCTGACGCTGACCGCCAGACAATTCGGACGGACGCCGATCAAGGTAATCGCCAAGCGACAGCATCCGCGCGGCCTCCGCCACACGCGCCTCGATCTCATCCTTGGGCCGGCGTTCCTGCTTCAGGCCAAGGGCCATGTTCGCCTTCACCGTAAGATGCGGGTAAAGTGCGTAGGATTGGAACACCATAGCAATGCCACGTTTGGCGGGCGGGACGGAGTTGACGACATCGCCGCCAATGGTGATCTCTCCGCTTGTCGCATCCTCAAGGCCGGAAATGACCCGCAGCAGAGTGGATTTCCCACAGCCGGAGGGGCCGATGAAGACAACAAATTCGCCGTCCTCGACCTCCAGATTGATATCGTGCAGCACCTGCACCTTGCCAAAGGACTTATTGACGTTTTTGAGGGTCAGAGCAGTCATGTCGGGACACTCCCAAGGAAAAGGACAGGGCTCATTTCACCGCGCCGGATGTGATGCCGCGGATGAGTTGGCGTGAGAAGATGACGTAGAGGACCATTACCGGCAGGATCGCCATGGAGAGTGCGGAGAGGACCGCGTTCCAATCGGTCACGAATTGGCCGATGAAGACCTGAGAGCCAAGTGTCAGCGTCTTGGTTTCCTCCGCCGGGGCCAGGATTAGGGGGAACCACAGGTCGTTCCAGATCGGGATCATGTTGAACACGGCGACAGTGGCCATGGCGGGACGCACCAGCGGCAGGACAAGTCGAAAGAAGATCGTGTATTCGCTCAGCCCGTCGATCCGGCCCGCGTTTTTCAGGTCGTCACTGACCTGCCGCATGAACTCGCTGAGGATGAAGACCGCCAATGGCAGGCCCTGCGCGGTATAGACAAGGATCAGCGCCCACAACGTGTTCACAAGACCGGTCGACACCATCATCTCAAGGATCGCCACGGTGCCGATGCGGATCGGGATCATGATACCAAGGGCCAGGTAAAGGCCCATCAGCGTGTTGCCTTTGAACTTGTATTCGGCCAGCGCGAAGGCGGCCATGGCGCCGAAGAGCAGCACGAAGAACAGGGACGCAACGGTGACGATCAGGGAGTTCTGAAAGTAGAGGAAGAAGTCGCCCTGGTTGAAGACCGTCTCATAGCCGACGGTCGAGAAGCTCTCAGAATGCGGCAGGGCCAATGGTTCGCGAAAGATCGACCGACGCTCTTTGAAGCTGTTGATGAGGATCACGAAGACCGGGAACAGCGCGATGATCGTGTACACGATCAGGATACCGTGCGCTGCGGCGAGGTTGAACGGATTGCGGCGGGCTTTGTTCATCTGTCCACTCCTCAGAATTGATACCGGCGCATCCGGGATTGGATGGCGAACAGGTAGAAACAGACCCCGATCAGGATGATGACGAACATGGCCGACGCGATGGCGGAGCCCATATGCGGATCGCCCAGTTGCAACTGGAAGCCGAAAAAGGTGCGGTACATGAAGGTGCCGAGGATATCTGTTGCGAAGTTCGGCCCGGCCAGCGCGCCTTGAGCGGCATAGATCAGGTCGAAGGCATTGAAGTTGCCGACAAAGGTCAGGATCGAGATGATCCCGATGGAGGGCAGGATCAGCGGCAGCTTGATCTTCCAGAAGGCAGACATGCCGGTGATGCCGTCACATTCGCCCGCTTCCAAGATTTCATCGGGGATCGAGAGAAGCGCCGCGTAGATCAGCATCATCGGGATACCGACGAATTGCCAGACGGAGATCAGAGCGAGGGTCGTCAGCGACGTTTCCTCCAACCCCAACCAAGGTTGGTAGAGAAAGCCAAGACCCACGGCGTCCAACATCTCGGGTGCGATGCCCCAGATCGGGGACAGGATCAGTTTCCAGGCAAAGCCAACGATCACGAAGCTGAGGATCGTGGGCACAAAAATGGCGGTGCGGTAAAGCGCGCTGAAGCGCAGGCGCGGGTTGCTGAGAAGGGCGGCCAGCAAGATCCCGATGGGGTTCTGCACCAGCATATGGATGAAGAAGAACCAGAAGTTGTTTCCCAGTGCGTTCCAGAAGCTTTCAGACCAGCGAGGGTCGCCAAAGAGGGTGCGGAAGTTTTCCAAGCCCACATAGACGCGTTCCTGATCAACCTCGGTGAAGAGAGACAGGCGGAGCGTGTTGAAGAGCGGCACGATCATGATCGCCGTGTAGACAAGCACCGCGGGCGCCAGGAACACGATGATATGCCATTTGATACGCGATTGGCGCATGACAGCCTCCGGATCAGGTTCAGGTGAGTTTAGTGGTGATCCGGGCGAACGTTGCCGCCCGGATCACGATCGCAGTAAATGGAGGGTTACTGCTGTGGTTCGTACCAGGAGGCGAGGCCTTCCTGCAGGCGGGCGGCAGCGTCAGCCGGAGCCTCAGCACCGCGGATCACCTGGGCCGACGCGTTCCACGTCTCGTTTTCAAGGTTCGGAGTGCCGCGTGACAGGATCTGGTATGTGGACCGGATCGAGCTGTTACACTCTGCGCGCCAGGAAATCATCTCCTGCGCCAGCGGATCCTCAAGCGTCACCTCCGCATTGCTGAGCGGGAAGAAGCCGGGCAAGGCGTTGGCGTAGATTTCGGCAAATTCCGCCGAACCCACCCAGTTCAGGAAAGTGCGCGCCGCATCCGCATTGGACGAGGCCGCGTTCAGGCCGATGGCGATGTCGGTGTGATCCGAGATGTAGCACTCGTCGCCCGCATTCGGAACCGGAGGGGCAAACGCGCCCATGGCGAAATCAGCCTGGGCGTTGAAGCCGGTAATCTCCCAGCTGCCAGCGGGATAGATGGCCGCGCGACCAAGGGTGAACAGGTTCTGGCTGTCAGGATAGGTCTGCGCCTCGTAGCCACGGCCCAGATAGTCACCCCAACGGGCCAGTTGCTCCAGCGGACCGACCCACTCGGGGTCCGTTAGGCTTTGCTCACCTGCGATCAGGGCCAGGCGGCCTTCCTCACCACGCCAGTAGTTCGGACCGATGTTGTTGTAGCCCATGGTGGCCGCTTCCCATTGGTCGGCGGTGCCCATCGCCATGGGGATGTAGTTGCCATCTTCCTCGATCGCGTCGAGCACGGCGAAAAATTCGTCAACGGTTGTCGGCTCTTCCAGGCCAAGCTCCGCGAAGGCGTCAGCGTTGTAGATGAAGCCGTGGATGACCGAAGCCATCGGCATGCAGAAGGTGGCCGAGCCATCATCGGTTTGCCAGGCCGATTGCGCCACGTCCGAGAAGTTGGCCATCGCATCCAGATCACTGAGATCCGTCAGATGGCCAGCTTCGTAGAGAGCCAGCGAGGCGTCAAACGGACGGCATGTGATCAGATCACCGGCGGAGCCCGCATCTAGCTTTGAGTTCAGCACCGCGTTGTATTCCGCCGGGGCAGAGGGGGTGAATTGCACCGAAATGCCGGGATGTTCGGCCTCGAAGGCCGGGATAATCACGTCCTGCCACAGCGTCAGGTCGTCATTGCGCCAGCTTTCGATCGTCAGCGTCACATCCTGCGCGGATGCAGCAGTGCCAACCAGCATTGTGGTGGCCAACAGGCCAGCGGTGAGTTTGGTTCTGGACATTCGGTTTCCTCCCTTAGGTCCGGGTCATGGCCGCAAGCGCGGCACGAAGGCGGCCATCAGCCCGCGAAAGGCGGGCGGTGGCGTCGTTCAAATCCTGGGCCCCGACCGCCATCAGAACGGCGGGCTTCACCGCGCCATTGGCGGCTTCAAGGCATGTTTCTGCCGTGGTGGCGTCGACCTTTGCGATGGTCGCCACCATCCCGGCGGCGCGCGCGCGCAGTTTGGCATTGTCGGCTTTGACGTTGACCATCATGCCATCGTGCACGTGGCCCATCACCATCCCCATGATGGTCGACATGATGTTCAGTGCCGCCTTTTGCGCGGTGCCTGCGCCCATCCGGGTCGACCCCGCCAAAACCTCAGGCGGCGTCGGCAGGCAGATCGCCACATCGGCCAACTCGAGAAGCGGCGCGCCGGGCGTGTTCGCGATACAGAGAAGCGCCACACCCCTTTTGCGGGCCAATTCAGCGACCTCCACAACAAACGGCGTTGAGCCGGATGCACTGAGCAAAATAGCGGTGTCCCCTGCCACCATCGCATCAACGGCCTTGGCGGCATCCGCGGTAGCATCTTCGGTGTCGCCGGGCATGGAGGCATCCGTCGGGATGCCACCTGCCATATGAATCGCAACTTGGGCGGGCTCGATCCCGAACGTTCCGGCCAGCTCGCAGGCATCTGCCATCGCCATCAAGCCCGATGATCCCGCAGCAACGTAGTGCAACCGCCCGCCAGCTTGCAGGCTGTGCGCCATCTGCTCGCCCGCCTCCGCCAGGTCTGCCGTGGCGCCGCCAATGACAGCCAGCCCGTCAATCTGCCCTCGGGCGAGCGTCGCAGCCACCTCACCCGACGGCAAAGCATCAAGACCTATCGCGGCCTCGTGCAGTTGCTCTGTCCGGCGTTGTGTCATGCGAATCCCCCTTGGTTTCAATTTAGATACCTTTCTAATACCTTTCTGCCAAGTCTTTTCTTTCATCGCTCGTCATTTGGCAGTTTTGGAGCATAATTGGACCATAAAGATGAGATTTTGTCTGGCAATCTTCTTACTGGTATTGTATTGGTCACATCATGACACACGCACCAAGACAATCCGTGATCGGCGTAGACGGGGGCGGCACCCGGTGCCGCTTTGCCCTGCTCGGCCCATCCGGCCGGGTCGAAATTGAGCGCGGAAGCGCCAATGTGGCGTCGGATCGCGCCGGGGCGCTGGCCACCTTGACCGAAGGGCTCGCAGCGCTGTGGAGCAAAACGGGATTGGCTCCAGACGGCTTGCAAGATTGCCCGACCTTCCTTGGCCTAGCCGGCGTGGTGGACACTGACGACGCACGCGACATCGCCTCTGCCCTCCCGCTCGATCAGGCGCGGGTCGAGGATGATCGGCGGACCGCCCTTGTGGGCGCGTTGGGGGCCGCTGACGGCTGCGTTGTCGGCCTTGGCACCGGTTCCTTTTTCGGACGACACGCCAACGGGTACACCCGCCTGATCGGCGGATGGGGGTTTGAACTGGCCGACGAAGCCTCCGGCGCATGGCTCGGGCGCGCGCTTCTCAGGCGCACCCTATCCACGCAAGATGGCCTTGCCGAACCCTCTACCTTGACCGACGCCACCCTGTCAGACTTGAGGGGCGCACGAGGCATCGTAGCTTTCGCAAAGACTGCGGCACCCGCCGATTTTGCCGCCTTCGCGCCGCGTATCGTCGCAGCGGCCGCGGCCGGTGACGCCCAAGGGACGGCCCTAATGCAAAGCGGCGCCGCCGTCATCTCGGAACATCTCGACCATCTTGGCTGGCGCGCGGGCGAGCCGATCTGCCCCATCGGTGGCCTCGCCCCGCATTATGCGCCGTTCCTTCCGCGCGAGATCGCCGACTATCTCACGCCCCCTAAAGGCTCCGCACTGGATGGCGCGTTGATGCTCGCGGCTGACTTCGCCCAAACAGGGGAACTGGCATGACCATCACCGACTTCCTGAAAGACGGGCCGCCCATCGAATCCGGATCCGGCCCGCGCTACCTGCAACTCCGCGAACGGCTCAGCGCGGCAATCGAATCCGGCATCCTTGCGCCGGGAAGTGCCCTCCCTTCTGAACGGGAATTGGGACATCTGACCGATCTGTCCCGCGTGACCGTGCGCAAGGCCATTCAGGCGTTGGTCGACAGCGGCGATATTGTCCAGCGCCAAGGCTCAGGGTCCTTCGTCACCGAAAAGGCCGAGCGGCTGCAACAAAGCCTGTCGCAGCTGACGTCGTTCTCCGAAGATATGGCCCGGCGCGGCATGACCACCGAGGTCCGGATGCTTGAGCAAAGCGTGTGCCTTCCCTCCGCCGATGAGGTCGAGACCCTTACCCTCGCGCCCGGCGCGTCCGTTTCACGCCTGGCCCGTTTGCGGATGGCCGATGGCCGACCCTTGGCCATCGAGCGCGCCTCGCTGCCGACCGATATCCTGCCCAATCCGCTGGAGGTGACGTCGTCGCTCTACGACGTGTTGGAGCGCGCGGGAAATCGGCCTGTGTCGGCAGTTCAAAAGATCTCTGCAATCAATCTGGGCGAAGACGACGCAGCCCTTCTTGGCGTTCCGGAAGGGGCGGCCGGCCTGAAAATCGAACGCCTGTCACACCTAGCCTCGGGCCGGGTGATCGAATTCGTCAAATCCATCTATCGCGGTGACGCCTACGATTTCGTAGCTGAACTGCGCCTTTAGAAAGGCTGCCTGCCATGACCGACACCCCGACACAGATGCGCCAGGAGGTTCTCGAAATCCCCGGCGCGGTTGACCGGCTCCTGACACGGGGGGCCGCCGCTATCAGCGAAATCGCAACAGCCGCACGTGAAACGGAACCGCGCTTTGCGGTGACGGTGGCGCGCGGCTCCTCAGATCACGCCTGCACCTTCCTGAAATACGCGTTCGAACTGGAACTGGGCCTGCCTGTAGCGTCCATCGGCCCATCGGTGGCGTCGATCTACGGGGCGCCGCTGAATCTCGACCAGTCCATCAGCCTGTCGGTGTCCCAGTCGGGCAAAAGCCCGGACATCGTGGCGATGACCCGCGCGGCAGCAGACGGCGGCAGTTTCGCCATCGCGATCACCAATGACGCGTCCTCTCCGTTGGCCGAAGCCGCCCATCGCACCATCGACATCCATGCCGGGCCCGAGCGCAGCGTTGCGGCGACGAAAACGTTCGTAACCTCCGCGGTGGCGGGTTTGATCCTGCTTGCCGAGTGGCGGGACGACGACAGGTTGCGGGCGGCCCTTCAGGCCTTACCGGACACGCTCAATCAGGCCACCGCGCTGGATTGGCCGGATCTGCGCAGCGCAATTGGCGCGGCACCATCGCTGTTCACGCTTGGGCGTGGCCCATCATGGGCCATGTCGAACGAGGCGGCGTTGAAGTTTAAGGAAACCTGCCAGATTCACGCTGAAAGCTATTCCAGCGCCGAGGTCCTTCACGGCCCCGTCTCCATCGTCGGATCCGGCTTTCCGATCCTGTGCCTGGCCAGCGGTGATGCGTCGGAGGCGTCCGTGGTCGAGGTCGCGGATCAGATCGCCGCCAAGGGCGCGAATGTTTTCATCACGTCTGCTCGGGCGAAGAGCGCCACGGCGTTGCCCTTCGTGCGCACGGGCCACGGATTAACCGACCCCATCGCACTGATCGTCTCGTTTTACGCGATGATCGAGAAGGTGGCCGGTGAGCGCGGCATCAACCCCGACGCGCCCCGACACCTCAAGAAGGTGACGGAAACGGTATGACCGGCACCGCGTTGACAGGAGCCCGCATCTTCGACGGGGCCTACATGCACTCGGATTGCGCGCTGGTCATGGAGGGTGCCCGCGTCGAGGCTGTGGTGCCGGAGGAAGAGATCCCCACCGATGCCGAGGTGATCCACCTGAACGGCGGAATCCTGTCACCTGGCTTTGTGGATCTGCAGGTGAATGGCGGCGGCGGCGTGATGTTCAACGACGATCAAAGCGTCGCGGCATTGCAAATCATGGCCACCGCCCATGCGAGATTGGGCGCGACATCGATCCTGCCGACCTTGATCACCGACACGCCCGCGCGCGTCGAGGCCGCAATCGACGCGGTCGCGGATGCAATTGAAGGCGGCATTCCGGGGATCATCGGGTTGCATCTGGAAGGGCCCCATTTATCCATCCCGCGCAAAGGCGCTCACGATCCCGCCCTGATCCGGAAGATGGAAGACAGCGACCTTGACTTGCTGTGCGACGCGGCGAACCGGCTGCCGCTTCTGAAGGTCACGCTGGCGGCCGAGACCGTGACGCCAGATCAGATTGCAACGCTTGCAAGGTCCGGTGTGCTGGTATCGCTCGGTCACAGCGATGCGGACTACGCCACGTGTTACGCGGCCTCTACGGCGGGTGCGCGTTGCGTAACGCATCTGTTCAATGCCATGAGCCAGTTGGGCAACCGTGAGCCGGGCCTTGTGGGGGCCGCACTTGCGGATGGATCCTTATCCGCGGGGCTTATCGCCGATGGAATCCATGTGCATCCGGCAACGATCCGCGCCGCTTTGGCCGCGAAGAACGGCCCCGGCGTGATCTTTCTGGTGAGCGACGCAATGGCGCTCGCAGGATCGAAACAGGATAACTTCACGATAAATGGCCGCACGGTCCGGCGCAGCAAGGGGCGGTTGACGCTTGAGGACGGAACACTGGCGGGCGCGGACCTTGACCTGTTGCAAGCCACAAGAAACCTGAGCGGCTGGGGCCATGTGAGCGAGGAAACGGCGCTTGCCATGGCCACGGGCCACCCCGCGGCTGTGGCAGGTGTCGCGGATGAAATCGGCACTTTGAAGCCGGGCGCGCGGGCGGACGTCTTGCACATAGAGCCGGATGCACCAACATGCGCCGCGATCTGGCAGGGTGGCCGACGCATCGTTTGATGTTTGAGTTCAGGCCCGCGCTGTAGACCAGGCAAATCTCTGACACATCGCGCCAACCTCGTCAGACGGGCGCCTCTTCGCTCGAAATCAACAGGCTCAATTCACCGGATGCCGTGCGCAGCGCCTCCAGATGTTCGAGCGCGCGGTCGATATCGAAGCGTTGGGTGGGTGCGTGAAATGCAAGCGTCGCCATCAATCGGTCATTGCTATCGAGAACGGGCACCGCCACAGCGATCATACTGGGCATGAATTCCTCGCGGTCCAGCGAATAGCCCTGCTGCTGTATCACGTCGAGTTCGGCCATCAGGGCATCCCGATCTGTAATTGTGTTCTCGGTATGCCGGTCCAACTCGATCGCGTTGAGAAACCGCAGCAGGTGATTGGGCGCAAGAGTGCTGAGGTAGAGCTTGCCGCTTGCCGTGCAGTGCAGCGGAACGCGGGTGCCTTGCGGGAGTTGTATACGCAGCGGCCATTCCGTCTCGACCCGCTCAAGATAGATCATCGCGTCCCGGTCCGGCAGGGCGATGTTGCAGGTCTCGCCGATCTCAGTACTCAACCGTTTCAGGATCGCCTGGCGCGCCGTTCGGATACGCAGCGAGGACAGCGTGCTGGCCGCAAGGATACGCATTCTGGGGCCGGGCGAATAGGTCCGCCCGTCCATGTCGCGCTGTAAGAATCCCTCTTCTTCCAAGGTGGCGAAAAGGCGATGGATCGTCGGTTTCGGCAGCTCCAGTTTTGCATTCACCTCGGTTGGCGTGATCGGCACACCGGACCGGGCCACTTCTTCCAAGACAAGCAACAATCGAAGATTGGTGGGTATCGTCTCTTTCGGACTCTCCCCGTCCATCGACGGCCTCCTCGTTATTCCGGCAGCAGCATCGTCGACAACGACGGCACCAGCGCCACGATGATCCAGATCGAGATCAGCGCGATCAGATAGGGCCATGTGTAGCGGAGCAACTTGAAGTACGGAACACCTGTCACACCCGACGCCACATATAGGTTGAGGCCGTAGGGTGGTGTAATAAACCCGATCGAGGCGCCGACCAGGAAGATCACCGCGAACTGCACGGGTTCCACCCCGATATCATGGGCAATCGGCGCAAGAATGGGCGCGAGGATGATTGTCACCGGTAAGCTTTCCAGAACCATGCCGCAAACGAACACGATGGCCATCGCGGTAAACAGCACCGCATAATAGCCGCCCATCGAGGTGACAAAGTCCGTCAGGAACGCCTGCGCCCCCAGAACCGAAAGGATTTGCTGCATGACCACCGAAACGGCAATCAGCGGCGCAAGAATGCCGGTGATCTGGGCGGAACGCATCGTGATGGACGGCAGTTCCAGCGGGCCGAAACCGTTCACGACCAACATGCCCCCGAAGCTGCGCTCATCCACCGGGCGCTCTTCGCGTTCCGCAAATTCCGGCCGACTGAGGGAGATGAGCTTGGTGATGGCCAGGCAAAGGAAGCCCACGATCACGCAGAAGCCCACGGTCACACCGGCCGCCTCGGTCGGGGAAAACTTGCCGGTGTAGATGCCCCAGAGCACAAGACCTATGGCAAAGAAGCCCAACCATGCACCGACGCCGGTTTTCATCACGCGAATGATGTTAAGGTTGATGATGTGGCCCCATTTGTTCTTGAAGCATACGATGAAACAGGCGGTCATCATCGCCAGAACCATGAGCGTACCGGGGATGATCCCTGCAACGAACAGGTCGGAGATCGGCAGGTTCATCAGGAAGCCGTAGACGATGAAGATGATCGACGGCGGGATGATGATGCCCACGGTACCGCCGGCGGCCGCGGTGGCGGCCGAGAAGCGTTCGTCATAGCCGCCCTTGACCATTTCTGGATGCAGCATTGAACCGATCGTGGCCGTAGTGGCCGAATTCGATCCCGAGATCGCCGCGAACAAGCCACACGCACCAAGCGCGGCCATCGCCAGCCCGCCCCGGATCCATCCGAGGCAGGCATACGCGTAGTCGGTAAGCCTTCGGGCAATGCCGGACCGGTTGATGAGGTCCCCCGTCAGAATGAACAGCGGCATCGCCAGCAGCGCAAAGCCATCGGTGAAAACGCGCGACAGGGCGGCGGCGATATTGTCGAGCGGCAGACCGAGCAGGAACGACATGCCGATGACCCAATAGCCGATCACCAGGAAAACAGGCACGCCAAGCATGAACAGAGCGGTGACGCCCAGGGACAACAGCGTGATGAGGGTGCCATCGGTCATGTCTCGCCCCCGATCACGGCTTGCTCGATCAGGGTATCCCCCGACCGGAAGTTGCGCAGGTCCTCTAACCAGTTCTCAAGCACCCGCGCGACGAGGAAGACAAAGGAAAGTGGCACGGTGAGGATGAACCACCATTGCATCAGGTCATTGGTGCCCGGCACGATCTGGAAGTTTGAGGCCGCATTGGCGACGATCCGGCTGCCGGTCACAACAACCACCCACGAGAAGCCGGTCCACAGCAGCGCATCGAGCGAAAGAAGCACCATTTGCGCGCCGCGCGGCATATTGCTGCGGAATTCGTTGAACGCGAGGTGCGTGCGGAGCTTCACGTTGTAGCTGCATCCGACCCACGTCATCACAAGGAACAGGAAGGGCGGCAGTGTCGTGGTCCAGGGCCAGGGCTGAAGCCACTGGGGGGTATTCGAAAAATCGAGGCCAATCATCCCGGGCACAAACCGCTGGATCACCCCGAAGAAGATTATGCCGCCAATCGTGAGATACGAGACCACCATGACGTAGGATTCAAGATGACGCTCGATGAACGGCACAAGGCGATAGATCATCATGAGGATGAACCCGCCCGCCAACATCAGGATCAGCCCAAGAACCCAGGCCGCATTCGTGTTCAGCGCTTCGCGGATCATCCAGCTGTCACCATCGGCGAACGCTGCCAGTATCTCACCCATACCGGTAAAGATTTCTCCCATCGGCCCCTCCCGGCGTTTGAAAGTATGGTTGCGGGGGCTTTGCCGCCCCGCTTAGGAGAAAGCGGCGGCCCGTGGGCCGCCGGCAATCAGGTCAGGTTTGATCCGGCACGCCGGATCAGCCGCGCCACCAGCGACGGGGCTCAACGTTCTCGGCCAGCGTATCCTCAGGGATCTGACGCGCAACGTCAAAGATCTCCTGATAGGTATCCGCGCCACCTTGCCAGTTGTTGAGGCGCTCGCGCCATTCGGCCCAGGGCTCGGGGTTGTACTCGGGCGAGCACATCTCACGGGCGATCTGGATCTGGTCTTCACCAAGTTTTGCAACGCGCACGTTGTTCTCGGCAAAAATCGTACCGGGCATCGGTGGATCGGTGAAGCCCACGGTGTTGACCAGCGCCGCTTCATTCGCGGCCTGAACGTGAACCTGCGTGAGATAGGCCGATTCCATGATCGCGTCTTGCAGATGGCCCTCCATGCTGTCGAACAGCTCGGCATTCATGCCGGTATGCTCGGTGCCGCAGAAGAACTTCAGGTCGACAGACTGGCTGACGACCGGCGACATGTTCGCGTAGGCCACGGCCGACGCCCATGTCTCGGCCCCGTCGACCAGACCCTGACGCAGACCATCCAGGGTCTCTTCCCAAGCTATGGGCGTCGGGTTCAGGTTCATCAGGTTCATGGCGATACGGCCAAGCTGCGTACCCGTTACCCGGTTGCGGGTGCCGAACAGCTCTTCAAGTTGCGTCACCGTCTCGCGCTCGGCGAAGGATGCGCCCATTTGCAGGCCGCGCAGTTCCGCATGGCTGAACAGGAACTTCACGCCATGACGGCTCTCCAGCGGCTCACGCAGCAGGGACATCGACTCGGGGCTGTAAAGGAAATGGTACTGATCCGCGCGTGAGCGGAACATATACGCGTAGTCCAGAACGTTCAGATACGGCGCCGACCCGGCAGAGTTCTGGGTGGAGGCGGAGTAGAAGTCGACCACGCCCAACTGGGCACGCTCAAGACAGTTCAACTGACCGCAGATCTGGTTGTCACCGATGAACTCGATGCGGATCTCACCATCGGTCCGTTCTTCGAGATCGCGGGCGAATTCGAGAACACCGGCGCGTTCGATCAGCAGGTTGCGTGCGTTGAAGCCTGCCGCGCCGAGCTTCAGCTCGTAACGCGCTGCTGTGCCGTAGCGACGATCGTAGGTCGATTCAACGGCGCGGGCCAACGACGGAAGCGTGACCGCCCCGGTCAGGGTCGCCGCACCCATTATCACCGACGACATGCCATATGTGCCCGTCAGCTTCATCAGATCCCGGCGCGAAATCTGATTGAGGACTTTAGAAGCCTTCATTTTCCATTACCTCCCAATAATGCGAAAAAATGATACTTGTGGTCTCAATATTGGTCATCTTATGGTTCACGAGGCAAGGAAAATCTGTTTGCAGCGTGCAATCTGTGCAGAAGGACCGGACATATGACCAAAGTTTCAGCGGATTACATCATTGTGGGCGCTGGCTCCGCCGGATGTGTCTTGGCCAACCGGCTGTCCGCCGATTCGCGTAATTCCGTCGTTCTCCTGGAAGCCGGTGGGCGTGACCTGAACCCCTGGATCCATATTCCCGTGGGGTACTTCAAAACCATCCACAACCCGTCCGTCGACTGGTGCTACAAGACCGAGCCCGATCCCGGTTTGAACGGGCGTTCGATTGAATGGCCCCGCGGCAAGGTGTTGGGCGGCTCGTCGTCACTGAACGGTCTGCTCTACGTCCGGGGCCAACCGCAGGATTATGACCGGTGGCGCCAGATGGGCAATGCCGGTTGGGGGTGGGATGATGTGCTGCCCCTGTTCAAGCGGGCGGAGCGCAACGAGCGGGGCGCCGACGAATTTCATGGCGATCAAGGGCCGCTATCGGTCAGCAACATGCGCATTCAACGCCCGATTACCGATGCCTGGGTGGCGGCGGCGCAAGCGGCGGGCTATCCGTTCAACTCAGACTACAACGGGGCCACGCAAGAGGGGGTGGGATACTTTCAACTCACGTCCCGAAACGGTCGGCGCTGCAGTTCTGCCGTGGCCTACCTCAACCCGGTGAAAAAACGCGAGAACTTGCAGATCGTCACGCACGCGCAGGTCGAGAAGATCCTGCTGGACGGCCACCGGGCGAGCGGCGTGACCTATACCGACCGCGGCGGCACACGGCACACAGTTGAAGCGAACCGCGAGATCGTGTTGTGCGGCGGCGCGATCAATTCGCCACAACTCCTGATGCTGTCGGGCCTTGGCGAAGCGGAGCACCTGGCCGAGCACGGCATCGAGGTGGTCCGTGACCTTCCCGGCGTGGGCAAAAACATGCAGGACCATCTGCAAGCGCGGCTTGTTTACAAATGCAACGAGCCGACGCTGAACGATGAGGTCTCCAGCTTGATGGGCCAAGCCAGGATCGGGTTGAAATACCTGATGTTCCGTGCGGGTCCGATGACGATGGCGGCCAGCCTCGCGACCGGGTTCATGCGCACGCGCGACGACCTTGAAACGCCGGATATCCAATTCCACGTGCAACCCCTTTCGGCCGAAAACCCCGGCAAGGGCGCCGACAAGTTCTCGGCCTTCACGATGTCGGTCTGCCAGCTCCGCCCGGAAAGCCGCGGTGAGATCCGCCTGAACTCCTCAAGGCCGCTCGAATATCCGAAGATCATTCCAAACTACCTGTCGACCGAAACGGACTGCCGAACCATCGTGGCCGGCGTGAACATCGCACGCACCATCGCGCGCCATGCGCCGCTGACCTCGAAAATCTCCGAGGAATTCCGCCCCCATCCATCGCTCGACATCGAGGATTACGATGCCACGCTGGATTGGGCGCGCAGCAACACCGCATCGATCTACCACCCCACGGGCACCTGCAAGATGGGCAACGGGAAGGACTCCGTGGTGGATCACCGTCTGCGGGTCCACGGCGTCTCCGGCCTACGCATCGCCGATTGCTCCATCATGCCGGAAATCGTTTCCGGCAACACCAATGCACCGGCGATCATGATCGGAGAAAAAGCGTCCGACCTGATCCTTGAAGATGCGCGCGTCGCTGCCACGGCATAGACGATAGGCTCTTGATTTAAAGCATGTTTGAGTCCTAGCGGAGCAAGCGCTCGGAGCCGAGACGCGACGAGTGATCCATTATTGCCGCGGTCACTGTTGCGCCCGCGACACGCCAAAGTTTCAACACAAGTCCTGATCACAATCCCCACACAACTGAAAATCCGGCGATAGACCGGGTGTGGGCAGACTAAGATGGCAACGATTAACGGCGACGCGTCGGACAATTCGCTTTCCGGCACAGGCGCGGCTGACAGTATCACCGGCGATGCCGGGAATGACACGATCACGGGCGGTGGCGGCAATGATTTCATCGACGGCGGCGCGCCGTCCCTTTCACCGACCCCGCTTGACCTGAACTGGGACGCCCAAGGTGCCGATGGAGCCGACCTGTCGCTTGGGTTCACCCAAAATACCGGCGGCATCAATGTCGGCGTCAGCTTTACTGACAATGGCGGCGGCACCACGGCCACAGTTGAAACCGACACGACATACGTGGCCGGGGGGGAGACGTTCAACGCAAATTCCGGTCTTGGCTTGCGCGGCAACGGAGCCGCAAGCGTCTGGACTGTGGATCTTGATTTCTCCGCCGTTGGCGGTTCGGGTTTTGCCGATGAAGTCGAGAATGTCTCGTTCCGCATCCAAGACGTGGATCAGGGCGGCTGGCAGGATATTGTTACCGTCAATGCCTACGATGCCGCGGGTAACCTGGTCCCCGTCGTCCTGACGCCCGCCGGGAACGACGGTGTTTCTGGCAACACGATCACGGCGGGTCCGGGCGGTACGTCGGCAGACGATCCGCTTGGCTCGGTCCTTGTCGAGATCGCGGGGCCTGTCGCCTCGATCGAGATCATCTATGAAAACGGCGGTGCGTCCGGCCAGCTTCTTTTCGTCACGGATGTGGAATTCGACGCGGTCCCGACCGATGACGATGAGCTGTTCGGCCAGGCAGGCAACGACACCATCCTTGGCGGGTTTGGGAACGATCTGCTGGATGGCGGATCCAACAACGACTCTCTGGATGGCGGATCGGGCAACGATACGCTGCAGGGTGGCTCGGGCAGGGACACGTTGCTTGGCGGTGATGGCCAGGACAGCCTTGACGGCGATGGCGGATCGGATTCGATCGACGGCGGTGCCGGAAATGACACGCTGATCGGCGATGGTGGGCGGGATACCCTGATCGGCGGTGACGGCGATGACAGCATAGCGGGCGGCAGCGGGTTTGACATCCTGATCGGCGGCGCGGGTGCCGATACGCTTGACGGCGGCAACGGCAACGACACGATCACGGCCGAGGGCGGCGATGTCGTGATCGGCGGCGAAGGTGGCACCGACACCGCGGATGAGCTCATCGTGAATGATGTGGCCGAGGTTATCTTCGATCCGGTCAATTCGGAGAACGGCACCGTCGTTTTCAACGACGGCAGCACCACAAGCTTTACAGGCATCGAGATCCTGACCGTAAACGGCGGCCCGAACGGCGTCGTGGACGGTACCGGGGGCGCCGACCTGATCGACGGGTCATATGTCGATCCGAACCTGGAGCAAATCGACAACAACGATGGTACGCTTGGCACCACCGGTGACGAAGACGTGGTTGAAGCCGGGCTTGGCAACGATACGGTTTATGGCGGGGAAGCCGACGATGTTATCGAAGGTGGCCCGGGAGGCTCCCTGACGAGTGCCGCGGAAAACCTGAGCTGGGTGGCGGAAGGCGATGGCGTGGATGTGTCGGGCGGGTTCACGCAAGACACTGGCATCGCAACCCTCAGCGTATCCCTCACAAATGACGGCGGCCTTGATCAAGCCGACATCACCACCGCCACCCAGTATACGGCCGGCGGGTCGGAGCCGTTCGCCACCACATCGGGCCTTCTGATCGGCGGCAATGGCGGGCCCGACGTGGCCACCATTGAGATCGCGTCCGATGTGGAACTGACGGATGTGTCGTTCCGCATCAACGATGTGGATGCCGATGGCTGGCAAGACATCCTGACGGTCAACGCCTTCGACGCAGACGGCAATCCGGTTGCCGTCACACTGACACCTGCGGGTACTGATAGCGTCAGCGGCCAAACGGTCACGGGTGCCACCGGCAACGATCAACCCGATCAGGTCGGCGGATCGGTCCTGGTCAACATCGCGGGGCCAATCACGCGCTTTGAGATCGTCTACGAAAACGGCGATACCGACGACCAGATTGTCTATCTCACCGATGTGCATTTTACCGCGACCGAAACGGATGAAGACGTCCTGCACGGCGATCAGGGCGCCGATACGATCGGCGGCGGCGCGGGTGATGATGCGCTTTTCGGCGATCGACTGGCCATTGATCCCACGACGATACCATCCGGCACGGGCGGCACCGCAACGTCTGTCACGTTCCAGAATGACTCTCCTTACGCGGTGCAATTGGCCGAGATCGATGCCACCGGCAATGTGGTGCCCGTGCTGACCATTCCGGCGGGCCTCGATTTCACCGCCGCATCCACGACCCAGACAAACTGGGTCCTGCTGGATCCATCGACCGGCGACATTCTTCAAACCTACGAAGCTCCTGCGGATGGCTCCACCCAGGTGTTTTCCAGCACCGGCGCGGACAGCCTTGAGGGGGGCTTGGGCGACGACACGCTGTCAGGTGATTTCGGCAATGACGTGCTTGACGGAGGCGCGGGCGCCGATAGCCTTTTGGGCGGGTCCGGCGAGGATACCATCCTTGGCGGCGCCGGAGCCGATACCGTTCTGGGCGGCGCAGGCGCGGACTCCATCGAAGGGGGTCTTGGGGCAGACAGCCTGACAGGCGGTGACGACGCCGACTACATCGTGGGCGGGTCGGGCGATATCGTCGATGGCGGTGAGGGCGGCACCGACGAAGACACGCTTTATCTCGGCGATGACGGGGCGATCATCACCTATGATGGCGGCAATCCGGAAAACGGCTCGGTGCTGTTCAGCGATGGATCGACGCTGACCTTCACCAATATTGAAACGGTCATCCCCTGCTTCACGCCGGGCAGTCGGGTTGCCACCGAGCGCGGGCACTTCAAGGTCGAGGATCTGTGCGTTGGGGACCTGATACAAACCCGCGACAATGGCCTGCAGGCGATCCGCTGGATCGGCAGGAAAACACTCGGCCAGATCGATTTGGCCGCTGCCCCGCATTTGCGCCCCATCCTGATCCGGAAGGGCGCCTTGGGGCCCAATATGCCAAGCCGTGACATGCAGGTTTCGCCACAGCATCGCATGCTTGCGGAAGGCGTTCAGGCCGAGCTTCTGTTCGGCAGCGATCAGGTTCTGGTCCGCGCCAAGCACCTGACCCATCTGCCGGGGATCGAGACGGTCAGCGCTTGCGAAAGGGTGACGTATATCCACCTGATGTGTGACGCCCATGAAATCATCCGCGTCGATGACGCCTGGACCGAGAGCTTCCAGCCCGGCGACATGCTGCAGCACAAAGAGGCACAGGAGATTTTCGAGGAGCTTTTGTTCGAATTCCCCGAATTGATCACGGAAGACGGGCGCTCCAATTACGGCGCGGCGCGGCTAAGCCTGAAGGCCCACGAGGCCGCCTTACTTGCAAGCGGCTAGACCCGAGTCAGCGGTACATCCCGGCCGTTCTCCAGGGCGGGGATCTGGGCGCGCGCCTTGGCCACCCGCGACAAATCAAGCTCCACCACCTGCAACTTGGGCGCACCCTCGGCCAGATCCGCAATCACGGTGCCCCAGGGATCCACGGCCAAGGAGTGGCCGTAGGTCTCGCGTCCATCGGAATGGTGGCCGGATTGAGCAGGCGCAATCACATAGGATCCGGTCTCGATCGCGCGGGCGCGCATCAGGACATGCCAGTGCGCTTCGCCCGTGGGAACCGTGAATGCGGCGGGGATGAACAGGATCTTGGCGCCCGACTGCGCCAGGGAGCGGTAGAGGTACGGAAACCGCAGATCGTAGCAAATCGACAACCCGAAGCCGCCCCACGGCGTCTCGGCCAGGACAGCACATTCACCGGGGGCAAAGCTCTTGGATTCCGTGAACACGACCTTGTTCTCGATATTTACGTCGAACAGGTGGATCTTGTCATAGGTCGCTTTGATCGCACCGGTCGGGTCGATCAGATTGGTCCGGTTCCAGAACCGCCCATCGGGCGCCAAGACGGGGGTGGACCCGGAATGGATCCATATGCCGTGCTTGGCCGCCATATCGCGGCAGGCGGCGATAAACGGATCATCCTTTGCCTCGCCCACTTGGGTCTGGGCCATTTTGCGGTTGGCGTTCATCAGGCCCGACACTTCGGGAAGCGCCAGCACGTCAGCCCCCTGCCCCTTCGCCTGCACGGTCACGGCCTGCGCTGTTTCTATGTTCGGGCCGTAGGTATCAGCCGAACACATCTGTGCCAGCGCAACCTTCAATGTCGTTTGTTCAGCCATGGGCGCTCAAGGTCCGTGCAATCGCATCTTTCCACCCGGCATAGCGGGCGTCCCGGGTCGCCTCATCCATCCGCGGCTCGAACGTCTTGTCCAGCGCCCATGTGGCGGCGAACCCCGACTGATCGGGATAAATCCCGGCGCGGTTCCCGGCAATCCATGCCGCCCCAAGCGCCGTGGTCTCAAGCACCTGCGGGCGATCCACGGGCGCACCGAGGATGTCCGACAGGAACTGCATGGTCCAGTCGCTGGCCGTCATACCGCCATCCACCCGAACGTTGCCGCCATCGCCGCCGTCATAGTCGGCCAACATTGCTTCCAACAGGTCCCGCGTCTGGAACCCGACGGATTCCAACGCCGCGCGCGCGATCTCGGCCGGGCCGGAGTTGCGCGTCAGCCCATAAATGGCACCCCGCGCGTCCGGGTCCCAATATGGTGCCCCCAAACCGGTAAAGGCCGGCACAAGATAGAGCGCCTGGGTGGGGTCCGCCGCCTCTGCCAGTCCGGCGCTTTGTGAGGCATCGTCGATGATCTTCAATCCATCACGCAGCCATTGCACAACCGCGCCTGCGATGAAGATGGAGCCCTCCAGCGCATAAGTTGGCTTGCCATCGAACTGGTACGCAATGGTCCCCAGCATCCGGTTTTGTGACGTCACCAGCGTGTCACCCGTGTTCAACAACGCGAAGCACCCGGTTCCGTAAGTCGACTTCAGCATGCCCGGCTGGAAACATGCCTGCCCAACGGTTGCGGCCTGCTGGTCACCCGCCACGCCCAAGATCGGCAATGCGCCGCCGAAAAGCGTCGTCTCGCCAAAATCCGCGCCGCTGTCCAACACCTCGGGCAGGATCGCGGCGGGTATGTTCAGCATCGACAGGATCTCGTCATCCCATCGCCCGTCACGGATGTTGTAAAGAAGCGTCCGCGCCGCATTGGTCGCGTCCGTCACGTGGCGCTCGCCCCCGGTCAGCCGCCAGATCAGGAAGCTGTCGATGGTGCCGAAGGCAAGGGTTCCGGCTTCGGCGCGGGCCCGCGCCCCATCCACGTTATCCAAGAGCCATGCCAGCTTGGTGCCGCTGAAATAGGGGTCGAGCAGCAGGCCGGTCTTTTCCTGCACCATCGGCTCATGGCCATCGGCCTTTAGCTGCGCGCAAAGCTCCGCCGTGCGGCGATCCTGCCAGACGATGGCATTGTGAACGGGTGCGCCCGTTTCGCGATCCCACAACACAACTGTTTCGCGTTGATTGGTGATCCCGATGGCGGCGACATCGCCGCCCTTGTCCAGCGCGCCACGGCACGTCTCAAGCACCGTATCCCAGATTTCATCCGGGTCATGTTCGACCCAGCCGGAGGCGGGAAAATGTTGCGTGAATTCCTTCTGGGCACTCGCTGTGGGGCGCAGATCGCCATCAAAGACAATCGCGCGGGATGAAGTCGTGCCCTGGTCGATGGCTAGGATTTGGGTCATCTTTTCGCCTCCCTATTGCGCGGCCTCCGGGGCCACGGCTGCGCCCATGTACTCATCCAGCGCGGCAATCTGATCCGGTGTCAGTTTGAGACCAAGTTTCGAGCGACGCCAGACTACATCGGCCGCCGAACGGGCATATTCGCGAGTCATCAGCCAGCGCACTTCAGCCTCGGTCAGGCTTGCGCCGAAATCGCGGCCCAAATCGGCAAGCGTTGTCGCGTCACCCAACAGAATGCGCGCCTCGGTGCCATAGGCGCGGATCAGGCGCTTGGCCCACCGGTCGGTCAGGAACGGGTAGGACGATTGCAAATCGGCAATCAAGGCGGACACACCCTCCACCGCAAAATCGCCCCCGGGAAGGGGCACGCCCGCGGTCCAGTGACCACCTGCATTGGGGTAGAACCGAGCCAACTTGTCCCACGCATCCTCGGCCAGCACACGATAGGTTGTGATCTTGCCGCCAAAGACATTGAGCATCGGCGCACCAGCATCGTCGAGCGACAACACGTAATCCCGCGTGGCGGCCGTCGCGGATTTTGCTCCGTCATCGTAGAGCGGACGGACGCCGGAATAGGTCCAGACCACATCTTCGAGGGTCAGGGTCTTGGCGAAATACTCATTGGCGAAGTCAAGCAGGTAGTCCCGTTCGGCGGGTGTGCACTTCGCCGTGCGCGGATCCTCCAGATGCTCCGCATCCGTGGTGCCGATCAGGGTGTAATCCGTCTCGTAGGGGATCGCAAAGATGATACGGCCGTCAGAACCCTGAAAGAAATAGCATTTGTCATGGTCGTAGAGCCGCCGGGTCACGATGTGGGAGCCGCGTACGAGGCGCACGCCTTCGCTGGAATTCTGCCGGGCGACGTTCCGCACCACGTCGGCAACCCACGGGCCTCCAGCATTGACCAGACCTCGCGCGAACACCGTCTCCGCCCCGGCGTCTCCGTCCAACTCGATGCGCCAGACGTCGCCGTCCCGCGCGGCGCTCACTACCTTCGTTCCGACAAGGATGCGCGCGCCGCGGTTTTCGGCGTCCCGCGCGTTCAGAACGACCAACCGCGAATCCTCGACCCAGCAATCCGAATACTCATAGGCCTTGGTGAACCGATCCTTCAGTGGCGCACCCTCCGGCGTGCCATCAAGCGACACCGACTTCGTGCCCGGCAGGATCTTTCGACCGCCCAGATTGTCATACAAGAACAGACCCAACCGGATCAGCCAATTGGGCCGCCTCCCCTTCATCCACGGCATCACGGTGCCAAGTATCTTGGACGTGGGGGTCGTGTTGTCGAACCGCATGTCCTGGCTCAGCGGGAGGACGAAGCGCATCGGCCAAGAAATATGAGGCATTGCCCGCAGCAGGGTTTCTCGCTCCTCCAGCGCGTGGCGCACCAACTTGAACTCGAAATACTCCAAGTATCGTAACCCGCCGTGGAACAGCTTGGTGGAAGCCGACGACGTGGCACCTGCCAGATCGCCCATTTCAGCCAGACACACGCTCAGGCCGCGACCCGTCGCATCCCGCGCAATACCGCAGCCATTGATGCCGCCACCAATCACGAACAGGTCGTATGGCTTATCCATGTTGCGCCCCTCCATGAGATTGTAGTTTCACCTCATGTTCGTTTTGTCAATTTTTCTGTTCGGTTTTCTTCGCTCTGCGGCTATGTAGTCCCCTCTCCACAATTGAGCGCGATGGCCCCGATGGTCGGTCAGGGTTGGGTGCGCGCGATCAGGGCCTCAACCCGCGGCCCAAGGGCCTCTACGATCACCGAGACACCTGCGGCATTCGGATGAATTCCATCGGGCTGGATGTAACGCCGGACCGCCTCGGCCTGATCGCCCTCGACCGCATCTTGCAGACCGGACAGGAAACTCTCCGCGTGCAACACGCCATAGGCTTCGGCCAGTTCAGGATACATGCTGTCGAAGGCCTGTTGATAGTCCGGCCCGTAGTTCCCCGGTGCATTCAGACCAACCAGCAATACTTCAACCTCCGCCGCCTCCGCCGCGTCCAGTATGCCTGCGAGATTGGCGCGGGAGGCCTCGGGAGGGAGGCCCCGCAACAGGTCATTGCCGCCCAATGCGACGATCATGGCGTCAACCTCGGGGCTCAGCGTCCAGTCCACGCGGGCCAGGCCGCCCGCTGTCGTGTCTCCGGACACGCCCGCATTCACAACAACCACGTCATGGCCTCGCGCCCGCAACCAACCTTCCAGTTGCGGCACAAACCCCTCTTCCTGAACCAGGCCGTAGCCTTGCGTCAGGCTATCGCCGAGGGCCGCTATTGTGGTCGGCTCCGCCAGGGCCGATGTGGCCACACATGCAAGACATGCCACCTTGCCCCATCGGCGCACGGCCCCATATGCCAGTGAACCAAGTGAACGAAAGCGTTTAGTCATGGCGGCGATCCTTTCCCTTACCGACGCGAAACTGTCGCTCGACGGCAATGCTGGCCGCGTCGATATTCTGCACGGCATCACGTTGGAGGTCGAGCGGGGCGAAACGCTGGCGCTGACGGGGCCGTCGGGTTCTGGCAAGTCGTCTCTCCTGATGCTGATGGGCGGTCTGGAGCGGGCCACCGGCGGCGCGGTCACGGCACTCGGCCACGACTTGACCGCGATGTCCGAGGATCAACTGGCCCGGTTTCGCAGGGATCATATGGGGGTGGTATTCCAAAGCTTCCACCTGATCCCCACGATGACAGCCTTAGAAAACGTAGCCACTCCGTTGGAACTGGCGGGGGTCAGCGATGCGTTTGAGCGCGCGGAGGAGGAGTTGCAAGCCATGGGGCTTGACCACCGCGCGGGGCATTACCCGTCGCAGATGTCTGGCGGCGAACAGCAAAGGGTTGCCTTGGCCCGCGCCGCTGCGCCACGCCCCGATATCCTTCTGGCCGATGAACCAACCGGCAATCTGGACGGGGCAACGGGCACGCAGATCATGGATCTGCTGATGGATTTACGCGACCGGCACGGCGCGACCCTGATCCTTGTAACCCACTCAACCGACTTGGCGGCGCGCTGCGACCGCGAGGTGCGCCTGCGCGATGGGCATCTGGACAGCGCATTGAGGGACGCAGCAGAATGAGCGTTGCGCTGCGCATCGCCCGGCGCGAACTGCGCGGTGGCCTGCGCGGGTTCCGCGTATTTCTGGCGTGCATCGCCCTTGGCGTGGCGGCGATTGCGGCGGTCGGATCGGTGCGCGTCTCCATCGAGGAGGGCCTGGCCCGCGAAGGTGCGGTGATCCTTGGCGGGGATGCCGAGATGTCGTTCACTTATCGCTTCGCCGCGCCCGAAGAGCGGGCGTTCATGGAGGACATCGCCGTCGCGGTGTCGGAAACGGTCGACTTCCGCTCCATGGTTGTGGTGGACCGAGAGGTGCCGGAACGCGGGCTCACACAGGTTCGTGGCGTAGATGACAACTGGCCGCTCTATGGCGAAGCCGGCCTTGATCCCCCGATATCTGTGGCTGATGCGCTGGAAACCCGCGACCTGCCCGGCGCCGTCATGGCGCCTTTGCTGATGGACCGGCTCGCCTTGCAGGTCGGTGATCGGTTCCGCCTTGGAACGCAGGAATTCGAGCTCCGTGCCGCCTTGGTGGACGAACCCGACGGGGCGGCCTCGGGCTTCGGGCTGGGTCCACGCACAATCGTCACTCTGGATGGGCTCGAAGGCTCCGGCCTTTTGCAGCCCGGAACGCTTTTCGACAGCCAGTACCGGATGGCCCTGCCCGACGGACACAACATCGCGGCGCTGGAGGCTGACGCGCAAGCATTTGAGGCCAGCGGCGCCCGTTGGCGCGATGCGCGAAACGGCGCGCCGGGCGTGGCGGAATTCGTCGACCGGATCGGCGCGTTTCTGGTGCTTGTCGGCTTGGCCGGGCTGGCCGTGGGCGGGGTGGGCGTGTCGTCGGCCGTACGGGCCTACCTCGATGGAAAGATCGCCACCATCGCAACGCTGAAAACACTTGGAGCCGAAGCCCGCGTAATCTTCACGGCCTATTTCGCGCAGGTTGGTTTGCTGACACTTGTCGGAATTGCCCTCGGTCTGCTTCTGGGGGCCGGCGCGCCAATCCTGTTCGGCCCGCTGATCCAAGCGCAGTTGCCCGTGCCGGTGGCGATCAGCGTCTATCCCGCCCCGCTGGCAGAGGCCGCGCTTTACGGTGCGCTGACAGCGCTCATCTTCACCTTGTGGCCCCTGGCCCGGACGCGCCAGGTGCGCGCGGCCGCTCTCTTTCGCGATGCATCAGGCGGCGCAAGACAGTGGCCGGAACCGGTGTTCGTGCTGCTGATCGGAGTGCTGGCTACGATTTTGGTGGCGGCGGCAGTTTGGTTGTCGGGCCTTCCGAGATTGGCCTTGGGCACGGCCGCGGGCCTGATGGGCGCACTGGCCATATTGGCGATCGCGGCCCGGGCGATCCGGATGCTGGCCCGCCATCTGGCGCGCGGCCGAATGGCAAGGGGCCGCACGGCCCTGCGCGCGGCCTTTGGGGCGGTGGGCGGTCCGGGATCCGAAGCCGGTTCCGTGGTGCTCTCTCTCGGGCTGGGATTGGCCGTTCTGGCCGCTGTCGGGCAGATCGACACAAACCTGCGCAGCGCCATTCAGCGTGACCTACCCGATGTGGCGCCATCCTACTTCTTCGTCGATATCCAGCCCGATCAACTCGCGCCCTTCCTGGCCCGCGTCAATGGCGATCCTATGGTCAGCCGGGTCGACACCGCGCCAATGCTGCGCGGGATCATCACGCAGATCAACGGGCAGCGCGCCACCGATGTGGCGGGGGATCATTGGGTCATTCAAGGCGATCGGGGCGTGACCTACATGGCCGGGGCTCCACCGGATGATGAAATCATCGCGGGCGCATGGTGGCCGGATGATTACACCGGGCCGCCGTTGGTGGCCTTCGCGGCGGAAGAAGCGATGGAAATCGGGCTCGGCATTGGCGACACGATAACGGTCAACATTCTAGGGCGCGACATCGAGGCCGAGATCGCCGCCCTGCGCGAAGTATCGTTCGAGAATGCCGGGATTGGGTTCATCCTGACCATGAACGAGGCGGCCCTTGCCGGTGCGCCGCATACCCATATCGCCACCGTCTACGCGGCGGTTGAGGCCGAGGCGCAGATCCTGCGCGACGTGGCCAGCGCCGCGCCCAACATCACGGCCATCCGGGTGCGGGATGCGCTGGATCAAGTGGCCGAAGCGCTCCGCGGCATCGCGTCGGCCACGTCCTATGCCGCGGCGGCGACCCTGCTCACCGGCTTCATCGTCTTGATCGGGGCGGCAGCCGCCGGGGAACGACGACGGGTATTCGAGGCGGCCGTCCTGAAAACGCTCGGCGCCTCACGGGGGACCGTGTTGGGCAGCTTCGCCATGCGCGCCGCCATGCTTGGCGCGGCGGCCGGGATCGTGGCCATTGCAACGGGCGCCTTGGGTGGGTGGGCGGTGATGACCTTTGTCATGGACACGGATTACAGGTTTGAACCAATCTCGGCGCTGGCCATCGTCATCGGCGGCGCGCTTGCCACGCTGATCGCGGGCCTCGCCTTTGCGTGGCGCCCCCTTGCTGCACGGCCTGCGCAGGTTCTCAGGGCGCGGGAATAGCGCCTTTCCCCTTGCCAATCGCGGCCGGAATGCGCACCTGATGAATGATGTTGAAGGCGATGCGGTCCATCCTGGGGCGGAAATCCAAGACCAACCCGGCAGCGGACAGACCGGCAGCCGAGGCGCAAGATTTGCCGTGCCCGGCGCAAGCAACCTACATCATAGGCGACATCCACGGCCGCGCAGACCTTCTGGAATTGATGCTGGAACTGATCGACGCGCATATTGGCGGGACGGCAGCGGACAATCCGCAACTTGTCTTCGTGGGCGACTATATCGATTTGGGCGCCGATTCCGCCGTTGTTCTGGCCCGGATGCGGGAGTTGCAGGAAAGCTACCCGGACAACGTCACCTGCCTGATGGGCAATCACGAACGCATGATGCTCGATTTCCTCGCGGACCCGGCCACGCGGGGGCCGCGCTGGATGCGCGCGGGCGCGGCGGAGACTCTGCGCAGCTTCGGGGTCGCTACGGCAGATCTGGAGGATGGCGCGGAATTCGATGCCTTCCCGGCCGCCGCCCATTCCCTGCGCCGCCGTCTGCCCAAAGGCACGGTGCCCTGGCTGGAGAACCTGCCACTGAGTTGGGCATCCGGGAACCTGTGGGCGGTTCATGCGGGCGCCGATCCGGGGCATGACATGGATGAGCAGTCGGCCCGTGTCTTACTATGGGGGCATCCGGAATTTGACGGCGCTGCGCGCGCGGACGGGGTTTGGGTCGCCCACGGCCATACGGAGATGGACGCGCCGCTGGCCCATGAGGGGCGCATCGCCACCGATACGGGAGCGTGGCGGACAGGGCGCCTGACGGCCTGCGCAATCCGGCCTAATGGGCGCTACGATTTCTTGCAAACCTAGGCTGCGTTGAAACGGCGACGGCGTGCTGGAATAGAGCCCACAGGCCTAACGCTGCAACGTCTCCTCAGCACCCTCTTCGATTTTCGTGCGCCAGAGCGGCACGCCGGACCGGAACGCGGCGCGCCCGATCATGTGGGCCGCAACCGGGGCTGTGATCAGCAGGAAAACGATGGTGGCAACCGCCCGGGTGATGGTTGCGGTATCCGCGAAAAAGACCGCGACGGCAGCAAGGATCAGGCCAGCGCCAAGCGTGCCGGCCTTGGTGGACGCATGCATGCGGATCAGCACATCGGGCAGGCGCAGCACGCCAAGCCCCGCCACGAAACAGAAAAAGCCGCCAAGCAGGATCAAACCGGCCATGATATAGTCGGCGATCATTTCACGCCCTCCCCAGGGCTTGGAGATGATGGCGGTTTGCCACGATCATCGCGGATCTGGCGGCGCTCGACGAAGCGAGCGAGCGCGACGGTGGCAAGAAAACCGATCAGGGCCAATACGATGGCGACGTCCACAAAAGCCGTCTCGCCGGATTGGATCGCGTAGAGGCCGCAGAAGCTGACGATCAAGATCGTCATCATATCCAGCGCAACAATGCGGTCTGGCAGGCTGGGGCCCCGGACCAACCGGACAAACGCCCCCACGACCCCCAGCATGACAAGGACGAAGCAGATATCGATGGCGATGGTCAGAACCGGGCTCATTCGAACGCCTCCTTCACACGTTGCTCGACACCTTCCTTGATCGACCGCCGGATTTCATCGGGATCATCCGCAAACATCGCGTGGATGTAGAGCGTCTTGCAATCCTCGGTCACGTCAAGGCTCAGCGTGCCGGGCGTGAGCGAGATATAGTTGGTGAGCACGAGGATCTCCATCTCGCCCTGGATATCGAGCGGCACCGAGATGATGCCGGGCCGCGCCTTGTGCGCCGGTGTAAGAACATCCCACACCACCTGGATGGAGGAGACGATAAGCTCCCATAGGAAGGTGACGATCAGCATGATCCACCGGGTGGCGCGGGTGAAGTAACGATCACATCCCGGAAAGAGCGGGCGGGTGACGTAGAGCGCCGCGGAGCCAAGGGCAAAGCCCACGAGCAGGTTCATCAGGGTGATCTCGCCGGTTAACGCCGCCCAGATGACGGCCAGCGCAATGTTCAGGGCGAAAATATTCATGGCGTCACCTCTGCCAGCGCGAGACCCGGCGCATCAGCACCAAGGACGGCTTGGATATAGGCCTCAGGGTTCAGAAGCTGATCGGCGGACGCGGTCGCGAACTGAATGAAGGGTTCCGGGAAAAGGCCAATGATGCATGTCAAGGTCGCCAGCGCCGCAATCGGCAGGATCAGCGCGGCAAGGTCCTTGGGTGCGATGCTTGAGAGCGTGGGATGAACACCTGCCGGGTGCGGTTTCCAAAACGCATTGCCCCAGATTTTTGTCATCGAATAGATTGTCAGAAGCCCCACGACGAGGGCCACACCGGCAATCACATACCCACCATCTTCCAACGCGGCTTTGACCAGAACGTACTTTGCCCAAAACCCGGACAAAGGCGGAAAACCTGCAAGAGAGAAGGCCGGGATGAGGAAAAGGAGCGCCAATAAAGGCGCGGTTTTGTAAAGTCCGCCGATCTGGCTCAGTTCCGTGGAGCCGGCGATACGCCGTGCCACGCCTGCCACCAGAAACAGGTTCGCCTTCACGATGATATGGTGCACGAGATAGAATACCGCACCGACCAGCGCGAGCGGCGTGAAGAGCGCCAGGCCAAGGATCATATAACCAATCTGGCTCACGATATGAAAGCTCAGGATGCGGCGGAAATCATTCATCGCAGCCGCCCCCAGAACGCCCGTCACCATGGTGAAGCCCGCGACCCAGAGGAGGATCGTGTGGGTGTAGGCGACGTCCGTGGTGAAGACGAGCGTGAACATCCGGAAGAGCGCGTAGACGCCAACCTTGGTCAGCAGCCCCGCAAAGATCGCCGAGACGGAAATCGCAGGTGTGTGGTAGCTGGCGGGCAGCCAGAAGAACAGCGGGAAGACGGCGGCCTTCACCCCGAAGGCAATCATGAACATCACCGCGACCACCACCAGCAGGCCGGGGTTTTCCACATTTTGGACTGCGGAATGCAGATCCGCCATGTTGAGGGTCCCGGTCATCCCGTAAAGAAGGCCGATACCCGACAGGAACAGGATCGTCGAAACCAGATTGAGCGTGACGTACTTGATCCCGCCATCAAGCTGCTGCCGATTGCCGCCCATCACCAGAAGGCCGAAGGACGAGATCAACATCACCTCGAACCAGACGTAGAGGTTGAAGAGGTCACCGGTCAGGAAGGCACCACAGACGCCCGCCAGAAGCACCTGATAAAGGGCGTGATACCCAAGCTGTTCCTTGCGCTCATCCACGTCAGCCAAGGCATAGATCGCAACCGCAAGGCCGGTGATGCCCGTGATCACCACCATGACGGCCGATAGGAGATCGGCGACGAGGGTGATACCGAACGGCGCAGGCCATTGGCCCATCTGCGCGGCCACGACGCCACCGGCCAGCACATTCGTCATCAGGATCGCCGCCGAGACCAGCAGCGCCGCGCTGCCCAAGACCGAGATCCAGCGCCCCTCCGGCCCGTGGCGGAAGAGAAAGGCCAAGACAGCGGTGGCGAAGGGGATGATGATCGGGGCGGCGAGGATCCAGCTCATTGTCCGGCCTCGCGTGCGATATAGGTCTTGTTCTCCGCCGCGACGTGCGTGTCGTCTTCCGGTTCGGCCAGGCGCATTTCGTCGGAATTGAGTGTGCCGAGGTTCTGGTAGGTCCGGTAGACCAACGTCAGCGCAAAGGCAAAGAGGCCGAAACCGATCACGATGGCCGTCAGCACCAGCGCCTGCGGCAGGGCGTTGGCCACATCGGCCACCGGCACGTCGGCGTCGTAGGGGATCAGTGGCGGCGATTCCGGCGTAAGCCGCCCTGCCACAAAGATCGTGAGGTTGGCCGCATTCGAGATCAGCACGAGCCCGAAGAGGAACCGCAACACGTTGCGGGCCAGCATCAGGTGCACCGATGCTGCGACGAGGACACCAACCATAATGGCGACAAGAAGCTCCATCAGACCTCCTCCTCCAACGCCAGAACGAGGGTGAGGATCGAGCCGAAGACCACCAAATATACACCGATATCAAAGAACAAGACCGAGGATATTGGGATGTAGTCGCCACTTTCCCTGTCACCGATGAACCACCACTGGCCGGTAAAGAACGCATCCCCGAAGAACACGGCGTAGACACCTGACGCCAGCGCGATGCCAAGGCCGATCATGGCGATGTTCTGTGGCTCGGCCCGCAGCGCTTCACGGGTCGCCTCCGCGCCCTGTGCAATAGCATAAAGGATGAAGCCCGTAGACCCGATCAGCCCACCGATGAACCCTCCGCCCGGCAGGTTATGGCCGCGCAACAGCATGTAGACGGAAAACAGCAGCAGGATCGCCACAAGAAGGCGCGTCGCGGCGTTGAGGATGACGGAATTGACCATCTACTTCTCCTCCCCTTCATCGCGAATGGAGCCGTAGCGCGTTCCGCGCAGAAGCGCATAGGCCGACAGGGCGGCAACGACGACCACGGCAATCTCACCAAATGTATCCAGGGCCCGAAAATCGACGAGGATCACGTTGACGATGTTGCGCCCAAAGGCCTCGGACCAGGAGGTTTCGCCAAAATACTCGGTCAGGCGCAGGTCGAGATCGGATTGCAGTACCGCGACCAGCACCAGCGTCGTGATGACGCCGACGGAAATGGATAGCATGGCGTGGACGGGACGGTTCGATTCGTCGGTTCGGACGCCCAGATGCGGCAGTTTCAGCATCGCGACGGCCACGAGCACCACGACCAGGGTTTCCACCAGCAACTGCGTGATCGCCACATCCGGCGCCGAGAAGATGATGAAGAGAAGCGCAACCCCGATACCGACAACGCCGAGCGCCACGATCGCGACCATCCGGCTGCCCGTCAGCGCCGTCAGGATCGCACCGGCGGTGATGAATGTCAGGATCGCCCAGTGCTTGAACAACAACCCGTCCAGCTCCGCCGCGATGTCCATGCGGAAGTTAAGGGCATCCTGAAGGTAGATGGTGACGCCGACGCCGATGGCGAGCGTGGCGAAGATGATGAAGATGTAGCGCTGCAGGATGCCCGATTGCAGAAGGTTGGTCTGCCACCCGGCCAGCACCTTAAGGCCATCGAGCGTCCGATCCCAGCCAGGATCGAACTTGATCGGATTAGCGGTGATGATCCGGCCGAGAGCGTTTCGGATGCGGCCATGGCCCAGATAAAGGACGAAGCCCACGGCAAAGGTGATCATCGACAGGATGAAGGCATCGTTGACCTCCCGGAAGAGGTAGAGATCGACCGATACATCCGAGCCGTAAACGGCATCCGTTGCCGGGCCGACAAGCCAAAATTCGGGGATGTCGGAGTAGATCCCGAAAAAGAGCGATAGCGCACCGAGCAGGAACGGGCCGATCCACATCGGCGTGGGGCCCTCATGCACATCGGCAAACCGCTCCGGCACCCGGCCAAGGAACGGGCGCGCCACCGAGATACCGGCCGCCATAAACATCAGAACGGATGCTGCGAAGATACAACCGGTGATCCATAGGCCTGCGACGTCAGCCTCAAGGCCCGCCTTGTAGAGGAATTCCTTGCCGATGAAGCCGAAGAACGGTGGGATGCCTGCCATGGAGATCGCAGCGAGCGCGCCCGCAAGGAAGGTGATCGGCATTTTCCGCGCCAGACCGCGCAAATCTGCGACCTCCCGCGTGCCGGTCTCATGGTCCACGATGCCGATCATCAGGAAGAGAGCCGCCTTGTAAAGCGAATGGACCACAAGGAACAGCATCGCCGCCTTGATCGCATGCGAGCTACCCGCCCCGATAAACAGCGTCAGCGCGCCAAGCGCCATCAACGTGGTGTAGGCCAGCACCTGTTTGATGTCGGTCTGGCGGATGGCGAGCACGCTGGCGAAAACCGTAGTGAAGCCGCCCGCGATCACCAGCGCCCAGAACCACGGCTCGGTGCCCCCCAGCGTCGGATTCATCCGCGCCATCAGGTAGACACCGCCTTTCACCATCGTGGCAGAATGCAGATAGGCGCTGACCGGTGTGGGCGCGGCCATGGCGTTGGGCAGCCAGAAGTGGAACGGGAATTGGGCCGATTTAGTGAAGGCCCCGGCCAGGAACAGGATCAGGATCGGAATGTAGTATTCGTGGTCCCGAATGGCGTCGCCCATCCCGCGGATTTCCATCAGGCTGAACGTGCCTGCCGCAGACCCGAGCATGATCATACCCGCCAGTAGCGCCAGGCCCCCAGTCCCCGTCAATAGCAGCGCCTGAAGGGCGGACCGGCGGGATTTGGCGCTGTCGGACGTGAAACCGATAAGCAGGTAAGACGAGATGGTCGTGACTTCCCAGAACACGAAGAGCGCGATGAGGTTGTCGGCCAGGACAAGGCCCAACATGCCCACCATGAAAATCATCAGATAGAGCACGAAGCGCGGGTATTCCGGGTGGTTACCCAGATACTTGGTGGAATAGAGCGTCACCAGCGTGCCGATGCCTGTGATCAGAAGCGCGAAGGTTAGCGACAACCCATCGAGCAGCATTTCAAGGCGAATATCGAGGGACGGAACCCAATCGATGCCGATCAGAGGGGTTTGCCCATCGGCCACCGCAGGCAGGAATTGCGCGAACCACGCGAACAGAACAGCCGGAATAATGACCGACAGCCATCCGGCTGGCCCGCCCGCCAGCCGTGGCACTTCCACGCCGCCTGTTGCCACGTTCCCTCGCCCTTCAACTCACCACCCCTTCGGGCGGCGT
This sequence comes from uncultured Roseicyclus sp., assembly GCA_947491935.1. GTDB lineage: Bacteria > Pseudomonadota > Alphaproteobacteria > Rhodobacterales > Rhodobacteraceae > Gymnodinialimonas. The sequence goes on along the minus strand of CANLLF010000002.1, from coordinate 112,315 downwards.
GTCCACGTTTCTTTCGGCCGGTCGTTGCCCGTTACTTGGCGCGAGAGGCCGAAAGGTCCAGCCCGAAGTGATGGATTGCCATCGTAATCGGGTTCTGGGGCAGATAGGGTTGAAACTTTGATAGGTCAATCCTTTTGACTTCATATTTATGATAGCCAATAGCTATTGATCTTCTTGTACCGATCCGGATATGAGGCGGCGTCGCAGGTGGAAAACAAGTGGGAAATCGAACGTATGGCGTCCCCGGACGGGTGGGGGCAGCTGACGGCAAGAGCCACCCGTCCCCGTCCGGGAGTGCCATCCTGCCGGTCGAGCGCTGATAAGGGACAACTCGCCAGCGCAGCAGGATAACTCCGGAAGCGAAGACGTGCCCCTTCGGTTCCGAACCGATTGCTCGGTAGCCTTGATCTAACCCACGACAGGCATAGGTAAAAGTGCAGACCTGCCAAGATTTCAATTGGAAAAAGCTATCGCGCCATGCAGAACGCCTCCCTGCCCTTCACGCTGAGACAGCTCAGATACCTGACGGCGCTGGAAGACACCCGGCATTTCCGCGAAGCCGCCGAGGCCTGCGGGATTTCGCAGCCTTCGTTGTCGGTTCAGATCAAGTCCTTGGAGGATGCGTTGGGGCTGGTGCTAGTGGAACGCGGGCGTGGCCCCGTGCGCCTGACGCAGGCCGGGCGTGAAGTGGCGCGACGGGCCCGTGACATCCTGGATGCGGGCCAAGGCATTGTTGATCTCTCCGCAACACTCCAATCGGGCCTTGGCGGCACGTTGCGGATGGGGACGTCAACCACGTTGGGGCCCTACCTGATGCCTCACGTCGTGGGCGATCTCCACAAATCCCATCCCGATCTGCGGCTCTATATTCGAGAAGCCGCGCCCGCGACCCTGCTGCGGGAACTCAATGACGGGACCCATGATCTTATCCTGACACAACTTCCCGTCGCCGGCGCCCGCCTGACCGTGGCGCGCCTGTTCCGCGAGCCGTTGGGCGTGGCCATGCCGGTGGATCACGCGCTGACGCAAAAGGACGGTGTGGAGGGGCCGGAGCTCTCGGGGCAGACCATCCTGTCGCTGTCTCCGGCCTACACGTTGCACGATCAGATCAGTGCGCTGTGCATCGAGATCGGCGCCCATATGTCCCGCGACTATGAGGGCACATCGCTCGACGCGTTGCGCCAGATGGTGGCGCTGGATATGGGGCTGACCTTTCTGCCCGCCTTATATGTGCGCTCCGAGATCGAGGGGCGGGCCAATGATGTGGTTGTGCGGCCGTTCCGCGGGCGGCGGTTCTCGCGATCAATCGGGCTGGTCTGGCGCGCCAGTTCCGGCGCGGCCCCGGCTTTTGAGGGCCTGGCTTCGGCGATCCGGGATACCGCGCGGCGCTTTCCGGAACTGGTACTGGAGGGATGACATATCTCAAGCGTGGCATCGCCGGGATTTGGCACGAAAACCCTGAGAGATTGACGTTCCCCTTCAGCATCTAAACAGTCGCGACATGACCCATATCTATGATTTGAGCGATCTGGAGATGCTCGCCCGCGATTGCCTCACCCGCGCCGGTGTTGGGGCAGCTGCGGCGGCCATCGTTGCTCGCGACGTGGCGCTCGCCGAAGCCTGTGGCGAAGCGGAGAGCGGGTTTGTCGCGCTGCTCCGTGATGTTCGTCTGATCCGCTACGGCCGCCTGCATCTGGATGCATCTCCCGTGATCACCCATCCAGCGCCTGCAATCGTCCAGATCGATGCGGGACACGGTTTCGCAGCCCCGGCGATCGCCGGGGCGCAGGAGCTGCTGACCGATATTGCGCGCAAGGAGGGGATGGGGCTTATCCATCTGACCCGCGCGAGTGATCCGGGCTGCATGGCCGGTGCCATGATTGACTTTGCCAACGCGGATCTGGCCGCCGTTGCCTTGCGCTCGGACGGGTCGACCTACGCGATCGGCCCACGAAATGCACATATCGTACCACTGGCAAGCGGCGCACCGGGAATGCTGGAATCGCTGTTGTCGCTGGCCCCGCCTGTTACGGATTCGCCCTTGGACGGGCCGGTGGCCCACACCGCATGGCTCACGGCGCTCGATCCCGAGGTAACGGCGATTGGCGACTTACTTGCGCAAACATCGGTGACGTCGGGAAAGACAACGGGCGGAATTGCCGTGGCGCCGGACCTGCTGGCGCAGATCGTGAACGCCTGATCCATGCCAACGCCGCTTCTGAAAGGGTTGACGTTGCGAGGGCTGGAGGTCTTCGAGACGCTAGCACGGACCGGATCGGTGGCGGCGACGGCGGCTGAGTTGGGCATGAGCGCGCCCGCAGTATCGCAACAGATGAAGAACCTGGCAGCGGCGCTTGGGGTGGAACTTGTCGATCATTCGCGGCGGCCGATGGTTGTCACGCCTGCGGGGCGCTTGTTTCTGGATCAGGCGACCACCGCCCTAAAGGCCCTGCGCGCCGGACAGCGGGACCTGACCTCCCTCGACCTGACCCATTTGTCGAGTCTGTCGCTGGGAGTGATCGAGGATTTCGAGAATGAGGTAACGCCCCTTCTGGCGACCCGTTTGGCGGAAGCGATGAGCCAATGTGCCTTTGTGCTCAAGACAGGCGCGAGCCATCTGCTCCACGCGATGGTGCGGGCCCGGGAACTGGACATCGCGATCTGCGCCGCTGTCCAGCCACCGCCGGACGGCATTGTGGAACTTCCCCTGCTGAATGATCCCTACATTCTGGCGGTCCCCAAGGATGTGGATGTGTCGGCGGGTTTGGCCGGGCTGCGCGGCCTGCCACTCCTGCGGCGCGACATGGATCAGGTGATGGGGCAGCAGATCGAGGCGTATCTGGACCAGTCGGGTATCATTCCCGCCCGTCGGTTCGAGATGGATTCCAACCAATCGATCTCGGCTCTGGTCGCCCGCGGCAAGGGCTGGACAATCACCACGCCGCTGTCGCTCCTGCGGGGCGGGCGGTTCGCGAGCCGCATCGACGCCCATCCGCTTCCCGGCGTCTCGATGTCGCGGCGCATCGTTCTGTTCGCAACGACGGATTGGGCCGGTGGGATCCCCGAGCAGATCGCGGAATTGGCACGAGAGCTGATCGGAGAGCACTTTGCCGAACCGGGGCTGGAGCAGATGCCGTGGTTGGGGAACTCCTTTCAGGTGTTGAGCTAAGGTATTGCGCCAGCTCTCGCGGTCGCCGGGGGCTTGGAGGAGCTTTCCTCCAAACCTCCTGTTGAGAGGGGCTGTCGGCCCCTCTCAAACTCTCCCTGAGAGTTTTCCGCCAAGGTGAAGACGCGGCATGGGGCCTACGGATGTCCGCCGACTCGTGAGAAGGTCAGCCTTTGACAGCCCCTGCGGTCAAGCCCGACACGATCTGACGCTGGAAGACCATGACCAGAAGAAACAGCGGCGCGGTGATGGAAACCGCGGCGGCCACGGCCTCCACCTGATCGGTCGTCGTCGTCTCGCGGTTGAAATAGCCCGCAATGGCGGGAACCATCGTCTGGTTGGTGGCGTCCAGCAGCAGCGACGTCACGAGGAAGTCGTTGTAGGCCAAGAGGAACGAAAACAGACCGGTGGTGATCACGCCGGGCCACATGACCGGCATAATCACCCAGCGGAATGCCTGGAAATGGGTGCAGCCATCCACGCGCGCGGCCTCGTCGAGCTCGTTTGGGATGTTCTGGAAGAAACTGCGCAGCATCCAGATGGTGAAGGGCTGGTTGATCGACACCAGCACGGCAATCACGGCAAGCGGCTGGCCATAGAGCGTCGGGGCGTTCTCACCAAGGATCGGCCGCAGGATTTCGGCCGAGTTGATAAAGACCGGCAAGTAGCCCGCCACCAGAACGGAATGCGGCAGGGCCCGGAAAATCAGCGCGATGATCAAGAGCCAGAACGCGATGTTGGAACCGGATCGCGCAAGGCCATAGCCCGCAAGGGTGCCGACTGTCAGCGAGACCGTGACAACGCCGCCGGTGACAAGAAGCGAGTTCAGGAAGTTCTGATAAAACTGATTGTCGACCCAGACGCTTTGGTAATGGATGGTGGTGAGACCCAAGACCGGATTTCCAAGGGGTCCGAGGATCGGGTTCAAAACACCCAGAACAGCGGGCAAAACAAAGAAGAAGAACAGCACGAAGCCGAGCGCATAGCCGATTACGCCGATGATCCAGCCGGCCCAGACCTGACCGCCGGGCGCCCATTCGACGACCTTGCGGGGCAGCCAGCCCAACGCCAGCTTGACGGTATAGAAGAGCACCACGACGCCAACTACGATATCGAGGATCGACAGGCCGTCGCCCGCCGCGCGGGTGGCGGGCCCGAAGATGACGTCGAAAGGGCTGGCCGCGAAGGCATCCACCGGTGACTTGAAGCTCATCACCGCGATCCAGAAGATCGGGAAGGCCGCCAGAAGGCACCAGAAGGCCAGAAACGCGGCAGAGCCGAATTTCAGTGCGAAGGGCTGCCGCATGGCGCGGGGGATATCACTCATGCTGTGGCTCCTTATTGTCGGCCATCAGTGCGACCCTCCCTTGTGATCGCGCCACGTGCGGCGCAGGAGCGGGATCAGAAGGATCACGATCCCGATCATCGTCAGCATGGCCGAGGCGGAGGCGCGGCTGAACGCGCGATTGCCCGCATCGTCGGCAGCCAGAAAATCGAACGTGAGCCATTGCAGGGAAATCACGTATGCCTGAGCGCGGAAACCGACGATTTCGTCAAAGACCCGGTAGCTGTCCATCAGGTGGATCAAGGCGATGAAGACAATGAGCGGCATCAGGTGCGGGATGATGACGTAGCGCAGGCGGTCCCACCGCGAGGCGCCGTCGATGATGGCGGATTCCAGCGTGTCCTGATTCACCGTTTGCAGGCCGGCGTAGAAGATAACGAAAGCAAAGGGCGCCACGTGCCAGACCCGGTAGAACAGCATCAATAGCTCGATCGTCCAGGCCTGAGCGAACATGGCGATGTCGCGATCCAACCAGGCCTCCAGCCCGCGGGTCAGAATGCCGTCGCCCACGAACAGCCAGTAGATCGACAAAGAGCCGATGACGGGCGTGATGATGAATGGCAGAAGCGAAACGAAGATAATCGGGCCACGCAAGCTCTTGGCAGCGTTGTTAACGGCCAGCGCGATGGCGAGACCGACGCCGATCACAAGCGGCAGGGTGACCAGCGTGAACATCACGGTAAAGCGCAGTGCGGCCCAGAAGTCGATCTGCATCAGCCCGTTATAGTCGAAGGAGCGGATCGCGTCCCAGGCCCGCCGGGGTTCGAGCACCCGTTCGTAGGACAGCCAGCCGACCCATTCGGTGGTCGTCACCACGCGGCCCGTTTCCTCGTCGATAACAGGGACAGTGTTGATCGTGGTGGTGCAGGTCTGTTGCAGGAAACCCGCACTGCAGGTCTCGGTTTCGACCGTTTGGACGACGGGTTGAGTGATGCGGAAGCTGTCGAGGAACACCGACACCAGCGGGGCGGCGATGAACAGCAGCATCAGGAACAGCGAGGGCCCCACAAACCAGATGAATGTCTTGAACTTCATGGATATGCCCCCCCGGTCACCGTGGTGCCGGGGCCACATTAGCGGCCCCGGCGGGTCTCGAACGCGTCACCGGAGCCTCTCGGCGCCCGGTGACGCATTGGATTACTCCAGCAGGCCTGCTTCCTGAGCGGCGACCGTGTAGGAGGCCTCCACCGCTGCCAAGGCCTCTTCGGCCGACACGTCGCCGGTGAAGAAAGCCGCCAGTTCATTGCCGAGAGCCGTGTGCATCAGGCCCATCTGCGTGGTGGACGGATAGGAGGGAGGCGCGGGGTCGGCCGTGGCCGTCGCGATCGCGCCCGCCGACATGTCGTTCGGCTCATATCCCGGGATCAGCCAGATCGCCGCATCCGGTGCCGCTTCGACGGTGGCGGGGTTGATCCCTTCCATCGCAAGCCGGAACGCATTTTCTGCCTCCGCATCCGAGATATTGGCCGCCACGACGATGCCATCCCACCACAGCGTGGTGGCCGGCGCGCCGCCCTCCATCGCAAGCGGAGCGGCCGATGTGGCGATCAGGCCCACCACTTGGCTTTCTTCGGCATTGTTCATGGCCGCGGCACGGCTGGCCCAGAGGTTTGCCATGGCAATACGGCCCTGCTGGAACTGTTGCTGCACATAGGTAGAGTCAGAAACCAGGAATTCCGGATCCATGTACTCGGTCATACGCATCATCATATCGAGGGCGGCAAGACCGGCCTCCGAATTCACATTCGGCGTATTGTCATCGTTCACGAACGTGCCGCCGAAGCCCACGAACATGTTGTTGAAGTCCTGCGCGAGGTTCCAGCCCGACGCCATCGTGGCACCCAACGGATAATCGACCACGCCGGCCTCTTGGATCGCGGCGGCGGCCGCCAGCACGTCTTCCCAGGCGGTGGGTACTTCGAGGCCCAGATCCGCAAAGATATCGGAGCGGTACATCATGTGCTGCGTGTTCACCATCATGGCGACGGCCATGGTCTGTCCGTCGATCTGGATCAGCTGGTTGGGCGTCAGGTTTTCGCCATAGGCTTCGATCAGATCATCAAGCGGGCGGATGGTGCCGGCATTTAGCAGCGGCGTGATCGTGCCGTTGGACACACCACCCAGCTGATAAAGCGACGGGTTGGCTGCAAAGCCTTCGGGCTGCTTGGTGCGGAATTCCTGATCCAGCTCGGGCTCGAAGTTCCCGCAGGCAACCATGGCGTCCGTGACGGCAACCCAGGCCTCGAACGCAGCGCTCAGCATCGTGACTTCGGTTTCGTTTTCAAAGCTGCAGGTTGCGTGGCCATCGGCATAGGCGGTCGTGGCCGCGAGGCTGACCGCACCCGCAAGGGCAAGGCGTTTGACAAACATTAAGGTCTCTCCCTGTGTATCTTTCGGCGTCCGGCTTGGAGGGCCGGATCCCCACTTGTTTGTTGGCGTTCGGGCCATGAACCGGCCTGTCTCAGGTCCAGTCTGCCGAATTTGCATAGGTTTGCAAGAATACGCTAGTGCGGCAGGCGGCGTTCTGGCAAGCCTTTGTGGCGTCCATCATCACGAGGCTCAGCATGACCGACCCCCGCCGAGATATCCAAACCTTTCTGGCTGGCCTTTACACTGTTGATCCCGCAGAGCTTTCAGCCTTTGCGTCAAAGGGATTTGCAGCAGATGCTCAGATCGATTTCTCCACACCGATCGGCACCCTGACCGGCTCGGATGAGATCGTCGAGGGCTTGGTGGCGCCGCTGCGGGCAGCGCTGAAGCCGGCGCGGCGGCGGGATCTGATGGTGATCGGAGGAGAGAATCGCCGCGACTATGGCGGGCAATGGGTGGTGTCGCTCACTCATCTGACGGGGCTCTTCACGGAACCGCTCTGGGGCATCCCGCCCCATGGCAAGCTGGTCTACCTGCGGATGGGGGAGTTCTGGCGCGTCGAAGATGGCCGCATCGTGGAGGGCCGGGTGATCGTGGATCTGCTCGATCTGCTCCACCAGACCGGCATCTGGCCGCTTGCCGACACCCACTACGGCAGCCCGACGCTCTTCCCCGCCCCAGTCACCCAGGACGGCTTATGTCCGGCCAACCGCGCCGACGGTGCCGCCGCGCTCGACGTGGTCGAAGCGATGCTGTCCGCGCTCCACGTCTACAACCCTGACACTTATGGCTCCGACGGTCAGGTCGGCGCAGGCGGCACGTGGACACCCGATTTTGGCTGGTATGGCCCGGGTGGGATCGGATCGACGGTCGCCTGGGAGGGGTTTGTGGACCACCACCGCGCGCCCTTTCTGCGCGCCTTCCCAGACCGCAAGGGTGGCAACCATTATTGCCGGATCGGCGATGGAAACTACGCGGCTGTCTCGGGCTGGCCATCCATGACGATGACTCATCGCGATACATACCTTGGCGTGCCCGCCACCAACCGAAACCTGACCCTGAGGGTCATGGACTTTTATCGCTGTGACGGCGAGCTCATCGCCGAGAATTGGGTGCTTCTCGACTACATCGACCTTTTGTCACAGATGGGTGTGGACGTGCTGGAAACGCTTGGGAAGCGCTGAAGCCAACCAGACAAACTCATCTTACCCTGCTCGCTACCCTGTCATGTAAATATTTTTACATCCTGCAGTCACAGTTGTGAAGTCTCCTTACAGAATGCCGATCACCCGCCAACTTGTTGGGGACGATCCATGCGCCTGCTGTCATGGTTAACGTGCGCATCAAGCGGCTCGGGAGATCGCCGCAGGTGCCATGAGCGACCGTTGCAGCCCCCCGGATCGGGCGCGGCAATACGGACCGCTTCGGAGGAGGCGCATGGAGGATCGGGGTGGAGGCCGACCTGCAGATTTGACCAGCAAAGCAAGCCGAGATCGGTGGGTGCGCCCGCCAAGGATCACAAGGTAGGACACGCGAGGCGGGCCGCGCCCCCTCACGGACGGCACTTCAGTGTCCTTCCCGCACGCATGCCGTCCACAGCGAGAATTAGGAGAGACACCCGTGCCAAACGACACTGCCCCCGCCCTTCTGGCCAACGCGCATATCGACGAAACCCGCTATGACGAGATGTACGCCGCCTCCATGGCCGATCCCGATGCGTTCTGGGGCGAGCATGGCAAACGGATCGACTGGATCAAGCCCTATACCAAGGTCAAGAACACCTCCTTCGCCCATGACGATGTCCATGTGAAATGGTTCGAAGACGGCACGCTGAATGTCAGCGCCAATTGCATCGACCGCCACCTGGACACCCGCGGCGATCAGACCGCGATCCTGTTCGAACCCGATGAGCCGACCGATCCCGCCCAACATATCACGTACAAGCAGCTCCACGAGAACGTCTGTAAATTCGCCAATGTCCTGAAAGGCCTTGGCGTGGAGCGCGGCGACCGGGTTGTGCTGTATATGCCGATGATCCCGGAGGCTGCCTACGCGATGCTGGCATGCACCCGCATCGGTGCGGTGCATTCGATCGTATTCGCGGGCTTCTCACCCGACGCTCTTGCGGCGAGGATCAACGGCTCGGACGCGAAGGTTGTCATCACGTCGGACGGAGCACCGCGCGGAGGGCGCGTGACCGAGCTGAAAGACAACGTCAACAAGGCGCTGCTGCATTGCTCGGACAATGTGAAGTGCCTCGTCGTGCGGCGCACCGGCGATCAGGTTGCTTGGATCCAGGACCGCGACCACTGGTATCACGATCTGGCCGCAGACGTGTCCGCCGACTGCCCACCCGAGGAGATGAATGCCGAGGATCCCCTCTTCATCCTCTATACGTCGGGCTCCACCGGACAGCCCAAGGGCGTGGTGCATACGACAGGTGGCTACCTCGTCTATGCCTCGATGACCCACGAATACACGTTCGACTACAAGGAGGGCGATGTGTTCTGGTGTACGGCCGATGTCGGCTGGGTCACCGGCCACAGCTACATCGTCTATGGCCCGCTGGCCAATGGCGGCACCACGCTGATGTTCGAAGGCGTGCCGACCTACCCCGATGCGGGTCGGTTCTGGGAAGTCTGTGAAAAGCACAAGGTCAACCAGTTCTACACCGCCCCCACCGCGATCCGCGCGCTGATGGGCAAGGGCACATCCTTCGTTGAGAAATACGACCTGTCGAGCCTGAAGCTTCTGGGAACGGTGGGGGAGAACATCAACCCTGAGGCGTGGAACTGGTACAACGAGAATGTCGGCAAAGGGAAATGCCCGATCGTCGATACCTGGTGGCAGACCGAGACTGGCGGTCACATGATGACGCCCCTGCCCGGCGCCCACAAACTCAAGCCCGGATCGGCGCAAAAGCCGTTCTTTGGCGTGAAGCCCCTCGTCCTCGACCCGACCACGGGTGAGGTGATCGAAGGCAATGACGTCGAAGGTGTTCTGGTGATCGCCGACAGCTGGCCCGGCCAGATGCGCACAGTCTGGGGCGATCATGACCGCTTCGTGGCCACCTATTTCAGCGACTATAAAGGCTACTACTTCTCGGGCGACGGGTGCCGCCGCGACGCCGATGGCGAATACTGGATCACCGGCCGGGTGGACGACGTGATCAACGTCTCCGGCCACCGCATGGGCACGCCGGAAATCGAAAGCGCGCTTGTGGCCCATGAGACCGTCAGCGAGGCCGCCGTTGTCGGCTACCCCCACCCGGTCAAAGGCCAGGGCATCTATTGCTACGTCACGCTGATGAGTGACGAAGAGCCGTCTGATGAGCTGAAGACAACGCTCAGCAATTGGGTCCGGACCGAGATCGGGCCGATCGCCAAACCCGACGTTATCCAGTGGGCGCCGGGCCTGCCCAAGACACGCTCGGGCAAGATCATGCGCCGCATCCTGCGCAAGATCGCCGAGAACGATTACGGATCGCTGGGGGATACCTCCACGCTCGCCGACCCATCGGTCGTCGATGATCTGATCGCCAACCGCGCCGACGTCTGACGCCGCCGCGGCACCAAACCTCCGCCGTCCGGATACGACATCGGGCGGCGGCGATAACGCCTGACCGGGCCAGGAGGGATCGGATGGGCGAAAACCTCGAAGGGAGAACAATAAATGTCGGAAAACAATGCGTATTGGTCTGCGAACCTGCGCCTGGTGACCATTTGTTTGGTGATCTGGGCGCTTGCCTCGTACGGCTTCGCCATCCTGCTTCGGCCGCTGATCAGCGGCATCGAAGTCGGCGGCACCGATCTGGGCTTCTGGTTTGCCCAGCAAGGATCCATCCTCGTCTTCCTGTTCCTGATCTTCTTTTATGCCTGGCGCATGAACAAGATTGATCGGGATCACGGCGTAGACGAATAAGGGGCGCTGGGAACCATGGATCAGACAACACTCAATTTCATCGTGGTGGGGCTGTCATTCGCGCTCTACTTCGGGATCGCGATCTGGGCCCGTGCGGGCTCGACCGCGGAATTCTACGCTGCGGGTCGCGGCGTTAACCCTGTCGTCAACGGGATGGCAACGGCGGCTGACTGGATGTCGGCGGCCTCGTTCATTTCGATGGCGGGCCTGATTGCCTTTGTGGGCTACAACAACTCGCTCTTCTTGATGGGTTGGACCGGTGGCTACGTTCTGATGGCGATGCTGCTTGCTCCCTATCTGCGGAAGTTCGGCAAATACACCGTGCCCGAATTCGTGGGCGACCGTTACTATTCGAACACTGCACGCGTCGTGGCCGTTATCTGCCTGATCGTCATCTCGGTGACCTACGTGATCGGCCAGATGTCGGGTGCCGGCGTTGCGTTCGCACGTTTCCTCGAAGTGGACCGGGATACCGGCCTCTACATCGCGGGCGCGGTCGTGTTTGTCTACGCAGTTCTGGGCGGCATGAAGGGCATCACCTACACCCAGGTGGCACAGTATTGCGTGCTCATCATCGCCTACACCATCCCTGCAATCTTCATCTCGCTGCAGCTGACCGGTAACCCGATCCCGGGCCTGGGCCTCTTCAGCTCGATGAACGAAGGTGTGGCTGGCGGTGTGGAAGCGGGCGTTCCGCTTCTGACGACGTTGGATGGTCTGCTGACCGATCTGGGCTTCAACGAGTACACGGCCACCACGAACCCTTGGCTGATGGCGCTTTACACCCTGTCGCTGATGATCGGTACCGCGGGCCTGCCCCACGTGATCATCCGCTTCTTCACGGTGCCTAAGGTTGCCGATGCCCGCTGGTCCGCCGGTTGGGCCCTGGTGTTCATCGCTCTGCTGTACCTGACGGCTCCGGCCGTGGGCGCAATGGCGCGCCTGAATATCATCACCACGATGTGGCCGGAAGGCACGCAGGGCGAAGCTGTGGCGCAGGAAGACCTGCCGGATTGGTTCAACACCTGGGAGGTTACCGGCCTTCTTGGTACCGAGGACCTGAACGGTGATGGTCGCATCCAGTACTACAACGAAGGGTCCGCCGAAGGTCAGGCGTTTGCCGAAGCCAACGGTCTGGAAGGCAACGAGCTTGTCACGTTCAACCGTGACATCCTGGTGCTGGCCAACCCCGAGATTGCAAACCTGCCGGGCTGGGTGATCGCCCTGATCGCTGCCGGTGGTATTGCAGCTGCCCTGTCCACTGCGGCGGGTCTGCTTCTGGCAATCTCCTCTGCGATCTCCCATGACCTGATCAAATCGGTGATGAACCCGGGCATTTCAGAGAAAGGCGAGCTTCTGGCCGCCCGAATCTCGATGGCCGGTGCAATCGTCGTGGCGGTCTATCTGGGTCTGAACCCGCCGGGCTTCGCGGCACAGGTTGTGGCGCTGGCCTTCGGTCTGGCGGCGGCAACGCTGTTCCCGACGCTGATGATGGGGATCTTCTCCAAGCGGATGAACTCCGCCGGGGCGATCGCGGGTATGCTGGCCGGTCTGATCTCGACCTGCTTGTACCTGTTCCTCTATCTGGGTTGGTTCTTTGTGCCGGGCACGAACATGCTCGACTCGAGCCAGTATCTGTTCGGCATCCCGCCGACGCATTTCGGCCCGATCGGCGCGCTGTTCAACTTCGGTGTGGCGTTCCTTGTCTCCCGCGCAACGGCAGAGCCGCCGCAGGAAATCCAGGACCTGGTCGAATCCGTTCGCATCCCGCGTGGTGCCGGCGGCGCATTGGCCAAGTGATCTTGTCGGGCCGGGTGCATCACTCGGCCCACTTGAACCCTCCGGCGCATCCCGACACCCTCGGGGTGCGCCTTTTCACGAACGGACATTGATCCATGCCGAACTCGCCCATCGACGCCCTTCTGGCCCAGACGCATCCCTATGATGCTCTGCCCGAGGCCGACCGGCAGGCTGTGGCGCAAGCGGCAACGGTGTCGGACTACGAGGCTGGTGCCGTGATCTACCGGCTCGGCACCCCCGTCACCGCGCTTTGCCTGATCGAAAGCGGGCGTGTGGACATCACGGACGAGCACGGCGAGATCCTGTCGATGCTAGGGCCGGGAAACTCTTTCGGCGAACGCGGCCTGATGCGCGATGGCATCGCCCCGGTCAATGCCGTCGCCGTGGAGGCCGCGCGTGTCGTCACGATCCCGGCGGAGGCGTTTCAGACCCTCATCGCTGACCATCCCGTTGCCCGTCGGTTCTTTGATCGCAGCCGCCCCCAGACGGCGCGGCGGCAGGACATTACCACGATGGCGCTGGCCGATCTGATGACGCCCAACCCGATGACATGCCCGCCGGCGACACCGCTGATCGACGCCGCCCGGGCGATGCGCGAAAAACACGTGTCTTGCATCATTGTCGCCGACGATGACGTGGTGCGCGGCATCCTAACCACCGGTGACATCACATCGCGCGCGGTGGCCGAGGGGCTATCCCCCGAAACGCCCGTGGCCCAGATCATGACGGCAGATCCGATCACCTTGCCACCGACGGCGTTGGTGGCGGACGTTCTTCATACGATGGTTGAGCGTGGGATCACCCACATGCCTGTTGTCGAAGCGGGCAAGCTGGTGGGAATCCTGACCCAGACCGATCTGACGCGGTTTCAGGCGACATCGTCCGCCGCGCTGATCCAGGAGATCGCTCGCGCCCCTGACGCCGCCGCGATTGCCAAAGTGACTGCAAAAATCCCGGAACTTCTGGTGCAACTGGTCGGCGCTCAGAACCCGCATCAAGTTGTCACCCGCCTCATCACAGATATCGGAGACGCGGCCACGCGGCGCCTGCTGACCTTGGCCGAGGCAGAGCTTGGTGCACCACCTGTGCCGTATCTGTGGCTCGCCTGCGGATCGCAAGGCCGACAGGAGCAGACAGGTGTGTCCGACCAGGATAACTGCCTGATGCTGTCAGATGATTTTGCGCCGGAGCACGATGCCTATTTCGCCGCATTGGCCAAATATGTCAGCGACGGGCTGGACGTGGTCGGGTACTTCTACTGCCCAGGCGACATGATGGCGACGAACCCGAAATGGCGGCAACCCTTGCACATCTGGCGGGAATACTTCGCGGGCTGGATCGCACGGCCCGATCCCGAGGCGCAGATGCTGGCCTCCGTCATGTTCGACCTGCGCCCCATCGGTGGCGATGCGCGCCTGTTCGATGGCCTTCAGGCAAACACGTTGGAGGCCGCGGCGAAGAACTCCATCTTCGTGGCCCACATGGTGAGCAATTCGCTTAAGCATCAGCCGCCCCTGGGTCTTTTTCGGGGCTTCGCAACGGCGCGATCGGGCGAGCATAAGAATACCGTCGATATGAAACATGCAGGCGTGGTTCCTGTTGTCGATCTGGGGCGCATCTACGCCCTGACCGGCAAGTTGGCACAGGCCAATACGCGGGCGCGGATTGTAGGTGGGATTGAGGCCGGCGCCGTGTCCGGCCCGGGCGGCCGTGACCTTCTGGACGCCTATGACCTGATTGCCGAGATGCGGCTGGAGCATCAGGCCGCCCAGATCAAACGTGGTGAGGCACCGAGCAATTTCATGGCCCCCGCCAGCCTTTCGGATTTTGAGCGCAGCCACCTGCGTGACGCGTTCGTTGTTGTGAAAACCATGCAATCCGCCGCCGCCTCGGGCCGCGGATATCTGAGCTAGGAGCTGAGATGTTCTGGACCCTTATCGCCGCCGTTTTCGCGGGCCTCGCCGGGGCCGGGATCGGCATGGGCCTGCGCAAGCTGACAGGTGATCGGCTGCCCAAAGGCATCATTCCGGTCATGGCCGGTGTCATGATGATCGTAGCGACCGTCGGTCAGGAATATGCGTGGTATCCCAACAATCTGGACGATCTGCCGGGGGATGCCGTGGTTCTGTCGGAACGTGAACAACAAGCGATCTACCAACCGTGGACCTTTATCCGCCCCTGGGTGCGCGGCTTCATCGCCTATTCGCCTGAAGAAACGGTAGAGACGGCGGATAACTCCGGCATCTTCGTCATTCAGGCCCATATCCGCGAGCGCTGGCAGCCTGCGATGATCCGGCCCGTGCTGATCGATTGCACGCAAGCGCTGCGCGGCGACATCCTGCCTGGAACCACCTTCAATGATCAGGGCCAACCTGACGAGGTGCGATGGTCCGGCGAGGGAGAGAACGACACCATCATTGCGACCGTCTGCGGGGGGGAGCCGCCGGCAAGCTGACCCCTGCCCCGGCGCTGCGCGACCGTCGGGGCCTTGGGATTTGGGGCAAGGAGGAGGCCCCGAGATATGTTCCAACACCTATCGTTGCGTCTGCGCATTTTCCTGTTCTTCGCGTTTCTGGCCGCCGCCACCAGCGTCTTGGCGATTGCGGGCCTGACGTTGGGCTATATGCGTCTGGGCGAGGCGCACGCGCTGTCGGCCTTTGTGATTTCCGGCGTTATCGGCATCTTTGCGATCTTCGCCCTGACCACTTGGGTCTGGGTTATGTTTGATGAAAACGTCGCCAAACCGGTGGAACGGCTGGCCGCAGAAATGCGCGCCCGCGCCCATGGCGGGGTGGATCAGGATCTCGACGAAGGTGCCGCGCAACATCTGGGCGACCTCGGCCCGGCCGCGGCGGCCGTGACGCAGAATCTCAATGAGACGCGCAACGCGATGGCGATGGCCGTCGCCCGCGAAACCGCCCGGATGGCGACCGAAACCGCGCGGTTGGAAGCGCTGCTCAGCGAGATACCGGACGGCGTTCTGTTCTGCACCCCGGATCACGGTCTAGCGCTTTACAACGGGCGGGTGCGGGAGATCCTCGGTACCTCCGAGGCCTTGGGCCTGAACCGGCCCCTGTCAGGCCTCTTGCGGATCGGGCCGGTGAAGATGGCATACGAACGCCTGATCGCAGCGGGCGAAGATCAGGGGGCCGATATTCTGGTGACCACACGGGCCGGCGCCCGGCTGCTGGAGGCGCGGATGCGTCTCTTGCGGCTGGAGGGGCAGGAAACGGATCGTCCAGGCTATATTCTGGCGCTCCGCGACGTGTCGGGCGACCTGCCGGTGCTGGCAGAACGCGCGCATTTGCTGGAAGAACTCTTGAATGGCGCGCGGGCGGGCGGGTTGATTAAGCTCGCCGATGATATTGCCGCGCGTAAAGCCGCCACAGATACCAAATGGTGGCCGATGGAGGTGCTGGCCGCGAGCGATCTGGGCGCGGCCTTGTCGGCAAGAATGTCCCGTAAAGGCGTGCCTCTGGATTGCAGCCTCGGGCCCGATGCTCTGCGGTGCGACGGCTTCGCGGTGACACGTCTTCTGGAGCGGTTGGCATTGGATTGGTCGAACCGGGGCGCCACGGGGATGCGCCTGACCCTTGCCTCGGAAACGCCAGAGGCGCTGATCCTGAGCCTCGAAGCAGATGGCGACCTGCCGGGGGGGTGGCCCGCTTGGTTGGAAACGCCCTTGTCCCCCGGACTGTCGGGGTTTGCCGGACGCGATGTTCTGGTCTGCCACGGCACCACGCTCAGCCCGGAGCCCGCCGGCGAAGGGCGCGCGGCGCTACGCTTATCTCTGCCACGGGCTGAACCGAAAACCAAAGGCCCGATGCGAGAGGTCCTGTATGATTTCGATCTGTTGAATGCAGCCCTGCCCGAACGCTTGGCGGACGCCGCCCTGCCCGCCCTTAGCTACGTTGTCTTCGACACCGAGACCACCGGCCTGAATCCCGCCGCGGATGAAATCTGCCAGATCGCTGCCGTACGGATCGTGAATGGCAAGATGCGCGCAGAGGAGCGGTTCGACATGCTCGTGAACCCCGATCGTCCGATCCCCGCCGCCTCCACCGCGGTGCATCATATCACCGATGAGATGGTCGCGGACGCTGCTTCCGTTGGTGAGGCCTTGAAGCGGTTTCACACATTTGCGCAAGGCGCGGTTCTCGTGGCCCATAATGCGCCCTTTGACATGGCTTTCCTGCGTCGGCGGGAGGCTGAGATCGGCGCGAGGTTCGACCAACCGATCCTCGACACAGTCCTCTGCTCTGCAATCCTTTACGGCCAGTCGGCCGAACACACGCTCGACGCGCTTTGCGATCGGCTCAGCATCGTCATTCCCGAAGCGGAACGGCACACGGCCCTTGGCGACGCGATTGGGACGGCAGAGGCCATGGCGCGGATGATCCCGATGCTCGCCGGTATCGAGATCAACACATTGTCCACCCTGATTGCCGGATTTGACCGGCACAAGCGCCTGATCGAGCATTTGAACTGAGCCTGCGACAAGACAGCGATTGCGGTCAATGCTGCGCCGCGGCATAATTCGTATAGTACCCAACGGAGCCAGAAATCATGGCGCGCACACCGCTCTACAAGACCGCCGAGACCGAGATGATTGCCCGCATCGGACGCGGCGATTGGGAGGTTGGCCGCCGCCTCCCTAACGAGTTTGAGCTGGCCGAGGAATTCGGCGTCAGCCAGGGCACCATGCGGCGCGCACTTATCTCGCTGGAAGGGATGGGCTACCTGAACCGCAAGCCGGGCCGCGGCACATTGGTTGCGGCAAACGCACCGGTCGACAGTTCTTCCGGCTCCGTGGCGGTCCCGCGTCTGGAGGGGTCAGCCGGCCAGCCCCTTGTGCTCGAACCGTTTCGGGCCCGCGCCGGGACACGCGGCGCCACTGCCGAGGAAGCCGACCTTTTCGGCACTGCCCGCCTTGCCACGTTGGAGCGCACCTTGAAATGGAAAGGCAATCGCGCCGCCATGGACGAGATCACAGCTCCCGAAGCCTCCATACCTGCATTCGACGAAATGGCACCAAGCGACTTTTCCGAACTGCTTGAGGCACACGGCCTGATGCCTGCCAAGATCACCACGCGCGTTCAGGCCGAGATGACAGATATGGCGCAATCGGTCGCCCTGTCCGTTGATCGGCACACCGCGCTCCTCCGCGTGACGTTCACAGCACGGAACGCAGCTGGCGAGGCGATCGCCCGTCAGGTCCTGAAACTCGCGGTGGAGGGTGCGGGGCTCAGGACCGATTAGGGCACCGCGGCGGCGATTTTTCGTGTTGACGCAACGCGCGCGCTGTCATACCCACCGCGCTGTTGTGGCGGAGTAGCTCAGTTGGTTAGAGCAGCGGAATCATAATCCGCGTGTCGGGGGTTCAAGTCCCTCCTCCGCTACCAGTATTCAAATTGTACTACTTTGGTTCCAGTACGGCGTAAGCCGACCGGTCTCCCATGTTTAGTACGCCTAGTTTGTGGGGATAGACCCGCAAGCCAGAACCTTCCCATCATCGCCTGTTCTCTGCTCTTTGGCGACGGCCTATTTACCACCGATTACCGACATTTGTACGATGATCATCCTCCAAACAAGCTAGTAACTTGGGCTCAAGGTATGCGTAGTTGGGCTGCCCCATCTCTGAATTCGAGCTCCCTATAGCCGTTAGAATGGGAGACAGAGAATGGGATACTCCGTTGGTTTGGATGTATCGCTTCGGACCGGTGCGCTTTGCGTTTCGAATGACCGAGGCAGGGTTTAATGGAGCGAGAGCAGCCACGTGAGGTTGATAACATCACCAGTTGACGGACGTGAGTTTACCTTGCGGAGCGGACCGGGACGCGAGCCTGTTAGAGCCTCAACCAATTATGCTCCAGCTCAGCACCAAGGCACCACGTAAAGGTACTGCTTGACGGATCAAACTTGTTCCTATCAAGTTGTAGATACAAATATGATTGTCGACCGACTGGGGGCCGCTGCGTCATGGCGATCTTGGATTACTCTGCCCAGATATGGCGAGACGCCCTTGAGATGCCTCAAGGTCAGGAGCCGGATGCCCTGATCCTCGAGGGGACCTGGTGGCGCGGTACGGCGACGAAAGCGCGGTTGGGCAAACTCGACCACGTGCGCGAACTGCCCTTTCCGGATATGTTTGTGGGCACCTGGAATGGCCTAAGCGTCGCCTATTGTTGCGCCTACGGGGCCGCGCGCGCCGTGGAGCCTGCGCATATCTTCGCGCAGATGGGGACGCCCCTGCTGATCCAGATCGGCACCTGCGGGACGTTGGATGTGGACGTATCAACAGGTATGGTCGCCTTGCCGGGAAGCTGTGCTGCCCGCGATGGCGTGTCGCAATATTATGGTGCGAGCGAGACGGTCTACACCGCGCCCGAGCTGGTGGATGTGGCCGAAACGGCCCTCGGCGCCCGGGACGTCGGCACAACCCGCACCAAACACCTGACATGGCCGTCCCTTTTTGCCCAATCCGATGAGATGTGTGCAAGCTGGACGGCAGAGGGGCTGGTCTCGATTGATATGGAAACGTCCGCCGTGATTGCCGCGGGCAACAAATACGGTGCCAGGACGCTATCCATGCTGTCGGTCTGGGATGCCCTGCCCCTCGGGCGGACCTTCATGGACTCCTTGGAACCGGACGATGCTGCAAGATTGAAACGATCCAACGAGATTGTCTTCGATGTGGCCCTACACGTCGTGGAGGCGGCGAGCGCGACATAGACCTGACATCAACCTTTGGGAGGAAAGATGAGACATTTATCGAAATGGGCCGCGCTCGCGGCGACAGCGGCGATGCTGCCTTTCACGGCGATGGCTGACACCGCTGACGGTGAAGCCCTCAACAACATGGAGTGGGACGAAATTGTCGAGCTTGCGCGCGGCGGCGAAGTAAACTGGTTGATGTGGGGCGGGTCGGACACGATCAACCAATACGTCTCGGAATACATCGGAGGTATCCTTGAGGAGGAGTATGACATCACGCTCAACCGCGTGGGCGTTTCCGACACGGCCTCCGTGGTCAACATCGTCTTGGGCGAGCGGGAAGCCGGCGTCATGGACGAAGGCTCCGTCGACATGATCTGGATCAACGGCGAGAACTTCCGCACCATGCAGCAGGCCGATCTGGCCTACTGCGGCTACACCGATGTGTTGCCGAACAATGTGTTGGTCGACTGGGACAATCCGGCGATTGCCAACGATTTCGGCGTGCCCGTCAACGGGTGCGAGGTGCCGTGGTCCACGGCGCAATTTGCCTTTGCATACAACACCGCGCTCTACGATGCGCCGCCCACGTCCATCCCCGAATTGCTGGAATGGATCGAGGCCAATCCGGGCCAATTCACCTACCCCGCGCCGCCCGATTTCAACGGCTCCGTCTTCGTGCGGCACGTCTTCTACCACGCCGCCGGTGGCGTGGAGAACCTGTTGGGTGAGTTCGATCAGGAACGGTATGACGAGGCGGCGGCGGCAACGTGGCAGATCCTCAACGATATCGAGCCCTATCTCTGGCGCGAGGGCGAGACCTACCCGACCACCATCGCCGCGTTGGAGCAGCTTTATGCCAACCAGGAAGTCGGCATCGTCTTCAACTACGAGCCGGCGGGCGTCGGCATCAATATCGAGAACGGGACCTTCCCACCGACCACGCAAGGTTATGCGATGACAGATGGGACTATCGGCAACACGAACTACACGCTGATCCCGTTCAATTCCCCCAACAAGGCCGCCGCGTTGGTGTTGCAGAATGTGCTTCTGTCGGCTGAGGCGCAGGTCGAAAAGGCACAGCCTGATGTCTGGGGTACCCAGCCCGGTATCGACATGACCCGCGTCGAGGGGGAAATCCGCGAGATCTTCGATGCCATCGAACGTCATCCGAATGTGGTCCCTGCTGAGGATCTGGCGGCGACGGCGCTCCCCGAGCTGCAAGCCTCGTGGATTTCCGCGATTGAGCAGGGCTGGATCGAAAACGTCGGCAATTAAAGCCTCTCCCATCCCTCGCGGCTCGCAGCGGGTCGCGGGGGAACAACACTCCGCAGAGAAGACTCCGCCCCTTGTCCGACCGTCTCAAGATCATCCTGCTGCTGCTGCCCGCGATGTCAGTCATCGTGCTGCTGTTCTTCGGCGGCCTGCTGATCGGGTTGATGCGCAGTTTCAATTACATGCCGGTCATCGGCCTGACCGAACCGAACTTGCAGGCCTATATCAACGTTTTCACGGACGAGGAATTCTACTGGTCCTTCCTGCTGAGCTTCCACATCTCGTTCACTTCCACGCTGATCTCCTGCATCCTCGCTGTCGGTGCGGCGCTACTACTTAGACGCGCTTTCATCGGGCGCGCGGTGATCAACTTCCTGTTTCAGCTCAACCTGACGGTTCCCCACCTCGTGGGTGCGATCGGCATCCTTTACCTCTTCTCGCAATCGGGCGTCTTCGCCCGCCTCGCGGCGGAGGTCGATCTGATCCAGCGGCCCGCCGATTTCCCGGCCATGGTCTTCGACCCCTTCGCCATCGGCATCATCTTGCAATATGTCTGGAAAGAGGTGCCGTTCATCGGGGTCATTGTGCTGGCCAACATGCAGGCCCTGGGCGAAAACTACGAGAGCGTCGCGCGATCGCTTGGCGCTTCCAAGTGGCAGACTTTTCGCCACGTGTTGTTGCCGCTGATCTTTCCGGGGATCCTGTCGGCCTCGGTCATCGTGTTCGCGTTCACCTTTGGCGCCTACGAAATCCCGGCGCTTTTAGGGGCCAACTACCCCGCCGCCCTGCCGGTTCTGGCATACCGTAGCTACACCGACGTGGATCTTGCCGCGCGCCCCGAGGCGATGGCGCTCGCCATCATCATCGCGATCCTGAGCGCGGTGATGATCTTCATCTACATTCGCTATTCTCGCAAACGGGTGAGGAGCTGAGATGATCGGCCAAGACGGTCTGTGGACCAAAACCTTCCGCTACATCACCTGCCTGTTGCTGGTGACCTGGCTGGTGCTGCCGTTGATCCCGCTGGCGATCTGGTCAGTGGCACGGGGGTGGTTCTTCCCCGACATCTTGCCGCGCATGTGGACGTTGGACGCCTGGCGCTATGCGCTTTCGGACACATCCGGTGTGCTGGACGCGCTTTGGCTGACAATCGGGATATCGCTCGCAGCAACCGTGCTGTCTATCCTGGTGGGCGTGCCCGCTGGCCGCGCGCTGGGCATGTACAAGTTCAAGGGCAAGGAAGTGATCGAGTTGATGATCCTTGCCCCCACCATCGTGCCGGGGATTGCCGTGGTCCTCGGCGTCCATACCGTCTTCATCTATCTGGGCCTGACCAACACCGTCCACGGTGTGATCCTTGTCCACCTGATCCCGACGCTGCCCTATATGACACTGGTGATGGCGGGCATCTTTTCCAATTACGACCCGGCATTCGAGGCGCAGGCACGCTCGCTCGGGGCGTCACCGCTCAAAACCTTCTGGTACGTCACGCTGCCCGCGATCATGCCCGGCATCATTGTCGGCGGCCTCTTTGCGTTCCTCGTCTCGTGGAGCCAATACATCCTGACGCTCCTGGTCGGCGGTGGTCGCGTCGTGACCCTGCCGCTGCTGCTGTTCAACTTCGCCACATCCGGGCGCAATGACATCACCGGAGCCATCGGCATGATCTACATCCTGCCTGGCATCCTGATCCTGACACTCACCGCCAAACAGCTTTCGGGCCGCTCCGGCGCTGTCGGAGGCTTTGGCCGCATATGACGCATGTTTCCATCCAAGAGCTGACCAAAGTCTACCCCGGGGCCGATACCCCTGCGCTGGACCGTCTCAGCCTTGAAATCGCATCGGGCGAGTTGACCGCGCTTCTGGGTCCGTCGGGCTGTGGCAAGACCACGACGATGAAGATGATCGCGGGCCTGCTGGAGCCGACATCGGGCGATGTGCGGTTCGACGACCGCTCCATCCTGCGCGACAAGCCCGAGCATCGGGGCGTCGTGATGGTGTTTCAGAACTACCTGTTGTTCCCCTACATGTCCGTGGCCGACAATGTTGGGTTTGGCCTCAAAATGCGCAAGACGGACCCGACCGAGATCAAGCGCCGCGTGAGCGAGATGCTGGATCTGGTGAAACTGCCCGATGTGGGCGACCGTCGGCCAAGCGCCCTGTCCGGCGGCCAGCAGCAGCGCATTGCCTTGGCCCGCGCGCTGATCGTTCAACCAGAGGTCCTGCTGCTGGATGAGCCGCTATCGAACCTCGACGCCCATTTGCGGTTCGAGATGCGCGACCTGATCCGGTCGTTGCAGCAGGAAATGGGGATCACCACGATCTTCGTGACCCACGACCAGGAAGAGGCCGTGGTGCTGGCCGACCGCGTGGCGCTGATCCTCGACGGGCAGATGAAGCAATACGACCGCGCGGACGCTTTCTATAAACGCCCCGTCGACGAAGCGACGGCGCGCTTCTTCGGTGGCCACAACTTCATCCCCGGCAAGTCTGTAGGCGGCACATTCGATGGCCCGTTGGGGCAGCTAACCCTGGCCGATGGTGCGGTTGAAGGCGCAGGCAAGCTGACCTTTCGACCCGAGAATGTGCGGGTGGGCCAAGGAGACGGCAACAACCTATCGGCACGGGTTGCCGACGTCATCTACCTTGGCACGCAGACCCGTCTGAAGTTGCGCGTCGGTGAGACGGAAATCGACGCGGTGGTGAACCCCAATGAAGTGGAAGGGTTCAAGCCCGGCGACATCGTTCCGATCCACCTGCCCCCGCAAACATTATGGGTGATCTCATGAAGTACGGCATTCACGCAGGGCTGTGGCAGGCCCGCTGGACGGACGAAATCACACCGATCCTGAAAACAATTGCCGATCTTGGCTTTGACGGTGTGGAGGTCTCGCTCCTCGGCATGAGCGATGAAAAGGCAGAAGCTTTGGGCCGCGCCGTGCGGGACCATGGGCTAGGCGTCACCTGCTCGGACGGGTTGGCGCCGGACAAGGACATCACGTCAGAGGACGCAGACGTCCGCGCGGCTGGCGTGCACTATCTGAAATGGGCGATCGAGACGACGGCACGTATTGGCTCGCGCGGCCTCGCGGGGGTTGTCTTCGCACCCTGGGGTGTATTCGACCCGCTCAACAAGCCCGCACGCGCGGCACGGTCGGCGGAATGTCTGGGCCAGTTGCACGCCACGCTGGAGGACCATGACGTAACCCTCGGCATCGAAGCGCTGAATCGGTTCGAGACGGATCTTGTGAACACCGCAGATGAGGCTTGCGCGATTGCGCGCGCGTCCGGTTCGGATCGGGTTGGCGCGCTGTTGGATACCTTCCACCTGAACATGGAAGAAAAGGACATGGCGGCGGCAATTGCGGGCGCGTCGGACAAACTGGTGCATTTCCACGTCTCCGACAACGACCGGGGCGTGCCTGGGTCCGGGCATTTGCCGTGGGACAGTGTGAAGGCGGGGTTGGATGCGGCGGGATATGACGGTTGGATCGTGGCGGAGATGTTCGTGATCGCGGGCAACCCGGCCAGTGCAGATCTTAACATCTGGCGCAACATCGAACCCCAGCCGACAGATGCCGCGCGTCGTGCGCTGGCCTTCATGCGGAAGACATTCGGATGAAGGCGTTCTGGGCAGATGTGGCGACCCGTTTCGAGGCGCTGGAGGACAGTCTGAACGCGCTGGATGCGGCAACGGGCGACGGCGACCACGGTACGACGATTCTGAAAGGCCTGCGTGCGGCAGCAGGCACGGACGAGGCGCCCGAAAAGGCCTTTCGCCGGGCGGCGGGTGGCGCCAGCGGCTCTCTCTTTGCAGTGCTGATCGCGGCTTTGGGCAAGGCGGACTCGGGGACACCATTGAGCGAGGCATTGGCGGAGGCCGCGGACAAGGTCGCGATTCTGGGGCAGGCGAAAGCGGGCGACAAGACGATGCTAGATGCACTGATCCCGGCCTCCGTCTCTGACGACCCGGCCAAGGCTGCCGCAGACGGCCGGGACGCAACACGCGATATGGCCGCCAAACGCGGCCGTGCGAAATACGTCGAAGGCGCAGGCGTGGGCCATGTGGATGCGGGTGCAACCTCCGTCGCGGAGATACTGGCGGCCTTTCAGGAACGGGCGACATGAAGAAGCTGTTTAACTCCAAAGATCGGATGCCCGACGACATGATTGACGGGTTCATTGCGGCCTATCCCGGCATCGTGGCGCGCGGCGACAACCCGCGCGTGGTGCGCCGCAAAATCCTGCGGACGAAAGACGGGAAGGTCGCTCTGTTGATCGGCAATGGCTGCGGGCATGAACCGATTGCCATGGGCTTCGTGGGCCAAGGCCTGCTGGATGCCAATGTCGTGGGCGATGTCTTCGCCGCGCCGTCCCCCGACATGATCCTTGAGGGGATCGAGGAAGTGACTGGCGACGCAGGCGCGATCCTTCTGATCTCTCGCCATGAGGGTGACGTTATCAACGGCAATGCAGCAGCCATGATGGCGCAGGAGGACGGGCTGAACGTACGGCCCCTGCTGATGTATGACGACATATCTTCCGCCCCCAAGGGCCAAGAGGACGAGCGTCGCGGCGCCGCGGGCACGATGTTCATCTATAAGATTCTCGGCGCGGCCGCAGAGTCGGGGATGGGCCTCGACGACCTCATGACACTCGGCGAAGAGGTGCGCGCCGCCACACGGACCCTGGGCGTTGCCGTTTCCCCCGGCGTGTCCCCGCTGAGCGGCGAATTGATGTTCACCCTGCCCAACGATGAGGTCTTCATCGGTATGGGGGTCCATGGAGAGCCAGGCGTGGGCCGCCGCAAGGTTGGCCCTGCGAAGGATCTCGTGCGCTTCATGGTCGCTGAGCTCCTGGAGGATCGCCCCATCGCCTCCGGCACACCCACCATCGCGCTGATCAACGGCAGCGGGGGAACCACGATGATGGAGCTGCTGACGATCTACCGTGAGGTCACGGCCCATCTTGCAACCCACCGGATCACGCCCACCGCGCCGATGATCGGAAGCTATTCCACGACCCAGGAGATGGGCGGGTTTTCAATCTCGCTGTTCACACCAACGGCCCAGATGGCCGAGTTCTGGCTGGCACCGCACGCTGCGCCGCAATTTCCTCACATCGACCGGCAGGGAGGATAGCCATGCAGCGCGCGTTTCACGGGGTGGCGGTGGATGCAGGCAGTGGCCTTGCCGCCGCGCTGGCGGACGCGCGGGGTGCAGCAGCGCGGGACGACGATCTGCTGACCTTCAAGCGCGCGGTACTCGAGGAGCTGGGGCCGGACGCGAGCACTGTTCTTGTGGACGCGACGTGTGGCCCCGACTTACTACAGAGCTACCCTGAAGGATGCGCGCGCATGGTCGCGTTCGAGGCCGACGTTTACCACATTTCGGACGCGGACAGGATCACGGTTCTGCCGGAAAATTTGCAGGTTTCCGACTATCCGGCGATGGATGTCGGGTTGCTGAAATTCTTCATCTACTATGCCCCTGACGACGAGCACGCCCTAAACATTCGCAAGCAGGATATGGTGGCAGATATCGGTCAACGCTGTCGGGACGCAGGCGTGCAATTCCTGATGGAGCCGCTGGTCTATCATCCCACGCTGGAACCGGGAACGGAAGGCTACGCCCGCGCCAAACCCGACCTGGTGCGCCGCGCAACGGCGACGTTCGCGGATCAGAGGTTTCAGGCCGATGTTCTGAAGGTCGAAATCCCGGTGGATCTCGACTTCGTGGACGGTTTCGGCACGCCCGTTTTTTCCCACGCCGATGCCTTGAACGCGTTTCGCGCCGCGGGCGACGCGGCGGAGGGAATTGATCTCGTCTACCTCAGCGCGGGCGTGACGTTCGAGCGGTTCGAAGCGTCCTTGAAAATGGCCGTGGAAGCCGGTGTGCCCTTCAACGGATTCATGTGTGGCCGCGCCATCTGGTCAGATGCTGTTGGCGTCTTTGGCGCGGGCGGAGAGAAGGCGTTACGCAGTTGGCTACACGACACTGGAACCCAGCGCTTGGAGAAGCTGGTCGAAGCGGTAGGATAGGAGAAAGATATGTTGCTAGAGGGCAAGATCGCTATCGTCACCGGTGGATCCAGCGGCAATGGCCGAGCGATTGCGGAAGGTTTCGTAAAACAGGGCGCCAAGGTTGTCGTGGCAGACCTGTCAGCGGAGGGGCGCGAGGGCGGCCCACCCACGGCGGATGTAATCAACACAGCATCGCCAGGCATGGCGCGGTTTGTGAAGTGCGATGTCAGCCAGATCGATCAGCTTGAGGCTTTGGTGCAGGTGGCCGAGGATTGGGGCGGGCTCGACATCATGGTCAATAACGCGGGCATCTTGCAGAAAGAGCCGTTTCTGGACGCGACCGAGGCGACCTATCAGAGGATGCTGGACGTGAACGTCAAAAGCGTCTTCTTCGGGTCCCAGATGGCGGCGCGGGCGATGGCGAAGCGCAAGAGCGGGGTCATCATCAACCTGTGCTCTATCGCGGGCATGCGCGGCACGGGTGGGTTCTGCCACTATAACATGTCCAAGGGCGCCGTGCGGTTGCTAACCTATTCGCTGGCAGATGAGCTTGGGCCGATGGGTATCCGTGTGAACAATGTAAACCCCGGCATCATGCGCACCCAGATGAATGTGCAGGACGATCCGGTGATCGGGACCGAGACCGGCGAGGGCTATCTCGACATGATCCCGGCGCGCCGTTGGGGAGAGCCATCGGAAGTCGCCGATGCGTGCATCTACCTCGCCTCGGACCTCGCGAAATATGTCATGGGGACGTCTCTGATCGTCGATGGGGGATATTTGCGGATATGAAGATCGGTCTGATCCGGGCATCCCTGCCCAGCTACTTCCCGGACAAACACGGGGTCTGGGAAGCGGCTCAAGACGGGCTCGGCGCATTGTGTGATGCGGAGGAGGCGCAGCTATTTGTCGTGCCGGAGATCCCGATGGACGCGCGCGATACCCTGCACGCGCTGGAGGGGTGCAGGGAAGAGGGCGTCGATTTCATACTTCTCCTCCACGGCGGCTTTACCATGGGTGACGTGGCCCAGACCGTTGCCGCATCGGAGTTCCGCTGCGGTTTCTGGTCGGTGCCTGAGCCTGTCCGTACCGGCGATGTTCAGCTCAACAATTTCGTCTCCCTCAACATGTCGATGTCCATCGCGCGGCAGGTGCGCAACCTCACGGCGCGACCGGTACAATGGTATCACGGCGCCCCGGACAGCCCGGCCCTGCTTAACCGCATGCGCAACACATTCCGCGCGATCAAGGCCGCCCGCGCGCTGGATGGCGCGCGGATCGGCGTCGTCGGTGGTTTGGCGATGACCTTCTACAATATGGAAGTGTCGACGTCCGAGTTGCGTGCGCGTTTGGGCGTGGAGGTGGCACATCACGATATTCATGAACTGACCGGCCGGATGACGGCGTTGGACGAAGGTGCCGTGGCGGCGGAGGTCGCGTTGATGGCGGATGCCGCGCAGATTGATGGCGTTTCCGACGCGCAAATGGAGCTGACTGGGCGGGCGTCCCTTGCCCTGCGCGCCATGGCAGAGGATGGCGGTTACGACGCGCTCGCCGTCAGCGACTGGCCGGCCTTGCAAGCGGATCCCGGTATGCATCCCGGCGCGGCGTTCACCTGGTTGGAGGAGGCGCATGGCTTGCCCGTGGCCTCCGAAGGGGATGTCTTGGGCGCGGTCACCCAACTTGTGGCGAAATCCCTCACCGGTCGCGTCGGCTATCTTCTGGACATGACAGAGCCTGATCTGGACGCGGCGCAACTCCTGATGTGGCACGGCGGTGGCGGACCACTTTATCTGGCGGACGGGAACGGGGTCAAATGGATCAACCACCCGATGATCGGCCGTGGCACCGAAGAAGGCCCAATCTATGGCGCGATCAGTGATCTCGTATTCCGTGACGGCCCGGTCAGCGTCTTTCGCATCGCACGCAATGCCAGCGCTTTGTTCACCATGGGTGCGGAGGTTTCAGGTCGAGATCCGAGCGGTTTTACGGGGTGCCGCGGATGGCTGGAGCAATTCACGGTAGACGGTTCGGCGGCGACGCTTGAAGACGTCTTGGCCACGGTCATGGCCCATGGATTGGAGCATCATTTCGTCCTCGTCCCCGGCGATCACCTTGGCGCACTGGCAGAGTTTGGCGCGTGGACGGGGATGGATATTCTGGGCAAACGCGTGATGCGCGGTCATCTGGACGCGCGGGATTTCACTTAGCCGCGCGCACGAGCTTGTCGTAGAAATCGAGGAAAATCTCATCTCGTTGCACATCATGTGCCTCACGCATTTGGTGCCGTGTGGCGTCATGCCGCCAATAGAGATCATCATCCAAGATTGGCGATGTCGTCAGATGCGTCGGCACCCAGTTGGGATTGATGAGCCAAGCGATATTGATGATATCCCAGATCACCCAAGTGCGTCGGTCCCGATCGGTGATCGCGAACATGTCGTGGAGCGGATTGTGGGTGTAGAGGTGGTGCAGATAATCGCCAATGGCGCCCTTCCCTTTCACGTGCGCCTCCATCTCCGGCCGCGAAATCTTGAGCTGCGCCCCGACATGATACCCCGGCAGATAGACATGCGGCACACCGCTGTCGAAGATCAGTCGCGAAGCGTGAATATCTTGTACAAGATTTAGAGACGGGCGATTGCAATGCGGCGCTGATGACGGGTAGGCCGAAGTCCAAATCACCACGATCCGCTCAACGATCTCGGGCGCTTTCAGTAGTGCTGCTGCGATGTTGGTGACGCAACCCATGGCCGCGATGTAAAGCGGCGCATCGCCGGATTTCGCGAGGTCGATGATTGTATCCACCGCGTCGGCCTCCACGATATCGTCCGCATCGCGCATATAGTGGGTTGCGCCGCGAAAAACCTTTCCTTCGGATGGCAGGCCCAGCTTGTCGTAGATCGTCAGAATCTCACGGTAACTCAGCTCCATCCCCTCTGCGGGTCCTACGAAGGTCAGATCCGCGGCCCGGCGTCCTTGGGCATGCAACCGGTCGATCCAGCCCTGAAAGCCGCCCACCAGATGTTCCTTGTGCTCGGATCCGTCTTCAATCGCACGCTCGGCCTTGAGAAGCTCCGGCTGGTGATGTGCAAAGGAAAAAGGCTCGGCCGTGATCGCCTCCACCGTCATCTTCTCAGGCGACAGCAACGCCCATGCCAGCGCATATTGATCGTCGATCTCATTGGCGGTGTCGGTGTCGATCAGCAGCCGAACAGGGCCGCCCTGCGGCAGGGCAAGGCGCTCGTTCATCAGCTCCGGCGAGAGTTTCGTGAAGTCTGGCACGGTTGTTCCCCTTTTCAATGGTGGCGCGGCGTTCGCGAGCGTTGCGACAGGTTGAAACTGACGCGTCCATTGCGGAACACATCCTCATGGAAGACCATCCGGCCCACATCGTCGAAGGCCGAGCAAGCCTGCTTCAGAAGCGGCAAACCGGGCTCCATCTCGAATATCCCCGCCATCTCCGCATCCGCCAGAACCGGACTGATATCTTCGCAGGCGGCGGACCACTCAAGCTGAAACCGGCTGCTCAGGATGCGCAGGATCGACTGCTCGGGGCCCGTTTCGGGAAAGTCCGCTTCCGTCGCGTCCTTCAAGAGATGGCTTGGCGCATAGGTCATCACCAACATGCGCGGCGCGCCATCGACCAGACGCAACCGGATCAGTCGTGTGATCGGGGTATCGGCCAATTCCGGGGGTAAATCCGCGATTTCGGGCGCACCCGGCGCGAAATGGTCCAACGACAGGAACCGCGATGTCGGCTCATGGCCGGCGCGCAGCATCGCATCGGTGAAGGAGGTCAGGCAGGTATCCGAGGCCGGCGACAGGGTCAGCACGGTATAGCCGCTGCCTTGCTTGCTTTCGACATAGCCATCCTGCACCAGCATATCGAGCGCGCGGCGGATGGTGACGCGGCTCACCTCGAAATGCGCGGCCAGTTCACTTTCCGTGGGCATTCGGCCGCCGACAGGATAGCGCCCGGCCTTCAACCGTTGCAGGATGACCCGGTAGGCCTGCTCGTATTTTGGCGTTGCTTCAGGTTGCATGTTTTCCGTTCCTCAGGCGATCCAAACGCTTTTCGTCTCGCTATAAAGTGCAATGGCATCGCGTCCCATCTCGCGGCCATAACCCGATTGCTTGACGCCTCCAAATGGCGATGCGGCGTCGGTTTCACCCCAGCAATTCACCCAGACAGTGCCGGCCTGAAGCGCATCTGCCATACGCCGCACGCGCGTGATGTCCTGGCTCCAAAGGCCCGCGGCAAGACCGTAGTCAGAGCTATTAGCGCGGGCCAAGACCTCGGCATCGTCGGCAAATTTCAGGACGGACAGGACGGGGCCGAAAACCTCCTCACGCGCAATCGTCATGTCGTCTGTGACATCGCCTATGATCGTGGGCGGGATAAACCAGCCTCTATCACCCGCCCGCGCGCCGCCCACGAGGCATGTCGCGCCCTGCGCTTGGGCGTTGTCGACATGGCCAAGGATCATCCGCATCTGTTTCTCACTGATCACAGGGCCAAGGTCGTGGGCGGGGTGGTCCATGCCCGGCCCCACGCGTAGGCCTGCCGCGATCTCAGACAGGCCTGCGACCACCTCATCATGGATATCCGCGTGAACAAACAAACGCGAACCCGCGGTGCAGCTTTGGCCATTGTTGCCGAAATTGGCCCAGAAGGCCCCGGGAATGGCACGGCTCAAATCCGCATCGGCGAAGAGGATGTTGGCCGCCTTTCCGCCGAGTTCCAGAGAGACCCGTTTGAGGTTTCCCGCCGAGGCCTCAACAATCGCCCGACCGGTACGGGTGCTGCCGGTAAAGCCCACTTTGGCGACCCCGGGATGGACCGCCAATGCGGCCCCCGCCTCGTGGCCCAATCCGGGGATCACATTCAAAACACCCGGAGGTAGGCCCGCCTCAAGCGCCAGGTCGGCGAGGTAGAGCACTGACAAGGGGGTCTCTTCCGACGGTTTCAGCACAACCGTGTTTCCCGCCGCCAGGGCGGGCGCCAGCTTCCACGACGCCATCAGAAGCGGGTAGTTCCACGGTGTGATCAGCCCGCAAACGCCGACCGGTCTGATCAGGGTGTAGTTAAGGCGGTCGGGAATATTGACCGGGATGGTTGCGCCTTCAATCTTGTCGGGCCAGCCCGCAAAATAGCGAAAATGCCGCGCCGACCACATCGCATCGACGTCGCGTGCAACAGCAAATGGCTTGCCGTTGTCGAGCGCATCCAGCTGCCCGAAAATCGCAGCGCGCTCCTCCATCAGATCGGCCAAGCGCCATAAGATTCGGCTGCGGGCGTCCGGGCCCATAGCGGTCCAAAGACCATCATGAAAGGCTTGGGACGCTGAAGTCACTGCCAGATCAACTTCCCGCGCGCCGGCCTTGGCGACCTGTGCAAGAGGGCCTCCGGTCGAGGGATTGAGGACAGTGAGCGCCTCCTCCGCCATCACTTCTTGGCCATTGATACGAAGGCCTTGGGTGCGGCCAATGAATCGCGAAACCTCCGGCAGGAGGGCGATGGTGCTCATGGCGTGCCCTCCGCGGCCAGACGTTCTGCATCGCGCAGAGCGCGACGGTTGATCTTGCCAGAGGACGTCATCTCAAACCCCGTCACAAACGCCACTTCGCGCGGCGCCTTGTAGCCCGCGAGCCGCGTCTTGACGTGTTCGCGCAGTTCCACTTTCAGATCGTCCGTCTCAGCCACACCTGCGCGCAGCTTCACAAACGCCTTCACAATCGAACCGCGATCCACATCGGGCTTGCCGACCACGGCAACCTCGGCCACGGAGGAATGGGACAGCAAGCATTCCTCGATCTCAGCCGGGCCAATCCGAAAGCCCGACGACTTTATCAGATCATCCGAGCGCCCCTTGTACCAAAAGTACCCGTCTGTATCGCGCACGGCCAAATCATGGGTGCGCATGAACGGACCGTGCAGCAGGTCCGCCTCTTTGTCCGGATTGTTGAGATAGCCCAGATACCGGGTGGGTGAGGTTTGCAGCGTAACGACTTCCCCCGGCTCACCGGGCGCGACCTCCTCCCCATCCGCATCGACCAGAAGCACCTTGTGGCCGGGATAGGCACGGCCCATGGACCCCGGCTTGCGCGGGAAAAGCGCCGCGCAATTGCCAATCAGGTGGTTCACCTCGGTCATTCCATAGAACTCGTTGCAGACGACCCCCAGGTCCTGTTCTGCCCAATTGAGTGTTTCCGCCGCCAACGCTTCGCCGCCCGTGCAGATCACGCGCAGGGACAGGTCGTATAGCGCATTCGGGTCCGCGGTTTGGGCCAAGCGCTTGATCGCTGTGGGGGCGAGGAAGGTGTGCGTCACCTTGTGGCGCGCCATAAACTCATAGGCGGTGTCGGCGGTAAACCGGTCCAGCGAGGTCGCGATGGGCCGCCCCGCCATCCAGGCCGGGAACAGCATGTCCAGCAATCCGCCAACCCACGCCCAATCAGACGGGGAGTAGAAGACAGCGTCTTCATCTTCCATGCTCAGATTGAAGAACAGGTTGATCGAGGGCGTATAGGCCGCAAGAATCCGGTGGCCATGCAGGATGCCCTTAGGCTTTCCGGTGGAGCCGGACGTATACATCAGCAGCGCCGGATCGCCGGCGCCGGTGTAGTCCGGTACGAAACCCTGCGCGTCGGTTTCCAGCACGGTCCCCAAGTCGATATCGTCGCCTACAGGGTTACGCGACAGGACGTGGATCAAATGCGGTAGCTCAACGGATCGCATTGCCGCCCATGCGTCGGCAGCGGTCAAAACCACCGGCAGCTTGCAATTCTCCAGCGCATGACGGAGCGTGTCTGGTCCATAGAGTTGAGACAGAGTAACAGCCACACCGCCCAACTTGCATACCGCCATATGAGCCATCGCCGTATCGGGGTGCTGGCCGGTATGGATGCCGATCAGACTTCCGCGCCCATATCCGAGCGACCTGAGATAGGCGGCCAGGTTCGTTGCCTCCCGGTCGATATCGGCGAAGCTTTGTGTGTGAACCGCGCCGTCTGGTGCCTGATAGATCAGCGCGGGACGATCGCGTGTGTTGGGGCCGAGGTGTTTGCCAACCGTCATATGGAAGATGTTGGTGTCCGAAGGCCACGTGATGGCATAACCGTCACCGGAAGGGACAAGGTTCAACGCGGCGAGGCTCGCCGCCGGGATGACGATTGGGTCTGTCATCGACTGTTTTCCTCAATCGGGCCAAGGACCAGTCTCGGCACCGCGTCGTCCGGGGCGCTGATCCGCCCGTTCGTCTGACCCTCTCCGATACCTTGCAGGCTCACCACGGTGGATGTATCCGCCCCGTCGAATTGCACGAGCGCGAAATCTCCATCAGATCCCCTGGTATGAAATTGAATTGTGGCCGTTCCCGGCAGAGACACCCAAACGGCCCCCGACCCGCCGCAAGCGCAGGTTCGGTGCGGTGGAAAACTCTTGCGCCCGCAATCCTCACAACGACGCGCCATCGCTTCGCCCTTCAGCAGCCCCTCAACAAAGGGGGCCATCCAGCCAGGCTCCAGGCCATATTCCAGCGATAAAGTGCGGCGGATCATACGGCCGCCTCCCTTTGCAGGATTGTGACGGCCGCCGTTGTGCAAATGCCACCATGGGTATCGGCCAAGGCGTAGTTCGGCGGCGTTTGGGGCTGAAGGCCTGCATGGTAGCGACCTTCGAGAACAAGCGCGCAGGTGGCGGTCTGGCCCACGCCGGTGGCCCCGACGGGCGCACCTTGCCCCATCAATCCACCCGAAAGATTCACCGGGCATCTACCATCCGGCGCAAAAGCCCCATCCTGGTGATCACGCCCCGGCGCATCACTGAGGCCCAAGGCCATGACACCCTGCAATTGGGCCCCGGCATAGGCGTCGTATATTTCCGCCAGTTCGATTTGTTTTGGCATTACGTCCGCTTCGGCACAGGCGCGCTCCATGGCGCGGGTCTTGGCGGCGAAGGCACCGGGATCGGGCCGAGCGCCAAGATGCATGTGATCCGTGGATGCGCCGATACCGGCAATTCCAGGCGCGGACCGCCGCGTTGCGGGCACAGCCTCGTGTCGCGACAGGATCAAAGCCGCCGCTCCGTCGCTGAGTGGAGAGCAATGCAGCCTCCGGTACGGGCTCGCGATCATGGGGCTTTCATTGATCTGTTCTGCCGTGTCTTCGCGCGGCAAATGGGCCACGGGATTGTGCATCGCATTCGCCCGATTTTGCCGGGTGACAGACGCCAGGTCGGCCTCCGTCGTGCCGTGGCGCGCCGCGAAGGCCTGATAGGACAATGCGTAAAGCGCCGTTGAGGTGACCCCAGCCATACCGTCGGTCCAAGCATCAAAGGAAAACCCATACAACGCCCGCATTGCATCGCCGGAGAGACTGGACGCGGATGGATCGACGCCCAGAACCAGAACATGCCGTGCACCGCCCGCACGGATCGCCCGGACGCCCGCATGCACCGCAACCTGGCCCGACGCACCGCCGGCCTCGCAACGGGTCACGGCAACGCCACCCAGACCCAGCTCCGTTGCGAGGACCGAAGCAGGGTTCAACTGAAGTGAGAAGAAATCACTCTCGGACGCGAGGAATATCTCGTCGATGTCCATGGGCTCCAGATCCGACATCGCAAGCGCCGTGCTGTAGGCGTCAAACACCCAATCCCGCCAACCCGTCCCGTCGCGACGGCGGTTGAACGGCGTCAGGGACGCGCCGGTGACAGCAACGCTATGATGAGGCATCAGGGGAGGTGTGCCTTGGCCCAGGTTCAATCATAGCCCACACATTGACTTAACATATTTGTAGATACAAGTTTGAATTCCGCTGCATGAGAGTCCGTCGAATGATCACATCAGATGCTTTCGGGATGCTTTCGTGGATCGCATAAGGCTGTTCGCCACGGGTCTGATTTGCTTTTGCGCGGGTGGCCTTTACGGGTGGAGCGCCCTGATCGCGCCTTTGCAGGCCGCTTTCGACGTCTCCACAGCGCAGACCGGCCTGGTGTTTTCCATCGCCATCGTGTGTTTTACACTGTCCGTCACAACCGCTCCCCACTTACTTCAACAGACGGCACCTCTACGTCGCTTGGCCATATTCGCGTCCGGCGGAGCTTTGAGCATCGTGTTGGCCAGCATGGCGCCGAACTACCTCTTATTCTTGGCGTCTTTTAGCGCCGGGTTCGGCACCTTCAGCGGCGCTATCTATATCTCGTCCCTAGGTGTGGCGGCGCAATCCGCAAGCCCTCTACAATCGACGCCTTTCATGGTCGCCGCATTTGGCGTCGGCGGTGCAGTCTTCGGCCCCGCTTGGCGGTTGCTGGAAGTGACGGAATTAGGCATCGCTATGCTGTGGCCGCTGGCGATTGCCTTGGCTCTGTCCGCGCTGTTGGCATGGTGCATATCCCAAAGCGGTGTAACGGTCGCATCACCCATCGCGACTGCCACCAAGACCGTTCGACCTGTACATGGTACGACGCTTTTCCTCATCTGGCTGATCTTCGCATTCGGATCTTTCGGTGGCTTGATGATTCTAGGACTCGCCGCGAAGATGTTGGAGACCGCCCACGCCTCCGTCGCACTGTCCAGCGTCACCTTGGCGGGGATCGCCTTGGGAAACACGTTGGGCCGGATCTCCGTCGCGGGCTTCACAAAAATCATGCGCCCAATCACCAGCGTGTTCATCGCGCTCTCCGCCGGAGGTGTCGGCATAATCCTGACACGTCTTGATGCATCAAGCGCAGCCCTTGCGGCGGGGATGTGCCTGATCGCGGCGGGCTATGGCGTTCTTGCCTCCGCCATCCCGTCGCTCACCCGCGCGATCTATGGAGCGGCGATGTTCCAGCGCCGGTTTGCGTTGATCTTCTCAGCCTGGGGTGTCGCAGGCTTTTTCGCGCCTTGGATAACGGGAGCCATTTTCGACGCGACGGGAAGCTTCGATCTCGCCGTTTGTCTCGCGCTTGGCGCTACAGTCTTCACCGCTCTGGCCGCGATGGCGTTGGACCTTCGATTGCGGCACCTTTCATAGCGGTTCCGCGTCCGTCATCGCATTTTGCGGGACGTTGACCGCGCAAAATCCCTCAACCCTATGCACCCACCTAAACGGGTCATCCTCACAATCTGACGTCATAGAAAGTCAACGAAACTGACAGGGCAAAACCCAGCGCGGTTCATTCCTCCGTTGCATTAAAACGCAATTCGGTGCAGCCCGCCGTCCATCAGAATGTTCTGGCCGGTGATGTAACCAGCATGCACTCCGCAAAGGTATGCACAGGTTTGGCCGAACTCTTCCGGGTTCCCCAGGCGCGCGGCGGGCACCTGATCGGTCCAGCTTCGTGCTATATCATCAGACGCTGCACCGGTCTTGTCCGCCTGCGCTTTGAAGCCTTCTTGCAGACGTTAGGTCAAAAAGTAGCCCGGCAGCAGTTGGTTAATGGTAACCCCTCGGTCCGCATAGTCACGGGCAACGCCCGCCAGAAACGCCGTCAAGCCAGCGCGCGCGCCGCTGGACAAATCAAGACCCGAGACAGGCATTTTCACCGTGATCGACGTGATGTTCACGATGCGGCCAAAGCCGCGCGTGGCCATGCCATCGATCACCCGTTGGATCAGCTCAATGGGCGTGAGCATGTTCATCGCGACGCCCTGCTCCATCGCGGCGCGGTCCAGATCGCGGAAGTCCTTGAAGGGCGGCCCGCCGTTGTTGTTGACCAGAATGTCCGGCGCGGGGCACGCGGACAGGAGGCGGTCACGACCCTCGTGCGTGTTCAGATCGGCAGCCACGGCGGTGGCCTTGGTGCCTGTCCGCTCGGTCAATTCCGCGGCCAATGGCTCCAACGCCTCAGCGTTGCGACCGTTTAGGACAACCTCCACCCCTTCATGCAGAAGCGCCTCAGCGCAGGCGCGGCCCAAGCCGCGTGATGATCCACAAACGATCGCCTTGCGTCCCGAAATGCCCAAATCCATGGCACCTCCCCTTCTGGTTTCTCTTACAACCTTTGCCCAATTCGTACTTTTATAGCGAAACGGATTGAATTGATATCAATATAAGTTCAGCATGACGCCATGACCGGCCCCGCAAGCGGGCCACATGCACAAGTATCTTTTATCTTTGGGAGGAGACGATATGAGAGCCATCACCACACGTGCCGCCAGCCTTGCTGTAACCGCGATGATCACCACAGCGGCGCCGATGCAGGCCCAAGATGCCCGCGACTTCTCGGTCGTTGGCACATGGGGCGTTCTGGCCCACTGGCAGGAGCGCGAGGGCCCGTTCTGGAATGAGCAATTGCCCGCCGCCTCCAATGGACTGCTGACCGCCACCGCGCGTCCACTCACCGAACTGGGCATGGACGGCACCACCGTGATGCGTGAGCTGCGCTCTGGCGCGTTCGACTTCGCACATGGGGTTTTCTTGTACGTCGCGGGTGATAGCCCCGTTATCGAGGGATCGGACCTGACCGCCGTGACACCCGATCTGGCCACCTTCCGCCAAGTGATGGAGGTCTATGAACCCGTCTTGGAAGAAGAATTCCAGACGCTGTTCAATTCCCACATTCTAATGCTCTACGCATGGCCCGAAACGCACCTTTACTGCAACCTGCCGGAAGGCACCGGCGCGGATGTGGGCCTTGATGTGTTTGAGGGGCTGAACGTGCGTAGCTTCGGCGCGTCGATGGGGGATTTCATCACCGAAACCCTCGGTGCCGTGCCGGTTTCCGTGGCGTTTGGCGAGGTGCTGCCAAGCCTTCAGCGCGGCGCGCTGGATTGCGGGGCCACGGGCACGCTGTCGGCCTACAGCGCCAGCTGGTACCAAGGTGCGACCCACGACATCCAGGTCTCCCTCGGCTATACGGCGTCATTCCTGGCGGTCAACAATGACACATGGGCAAGCCTCACGGACGACGAGCGCGCGCTGATCGAGGCGGAGGTCGCGATCCTGGAAGAGACGATGTGGGAGGCCACCGCGCAGGAGACCAGCGATGGCATAACCTGCATGGCCGACGGCCCCTGCGAGCGCGGCGACCTTGGCGGCATGTCGCAGATCACCCTGACCGATGAGGCGTTGGAGGAGATGCGTGCCTCCATCGAGGGCGGCGTGATCGCAAACTGGGCAGAGCGCTGCGAAGCGCGGTCGCCTGGTTGCGTTGAGAACTGGAACGCGACCATCGGTGCCCTGCTCGGCTATGAGGCCCGGCTCTAACACAGCACCTGCCCCGGCCTTTAGCGTCGGGGCGCGGCAACTGGCCTTCTAATGGAACACATTCACTCTCTTCTTTACGGCATGTCCCGCATGAGTGTCCGCCTGTTCGGGGCGGGTTATCTGCTGATTGCAATCGCGACGACCGCGGACGTGGTGCTGCGTAACCTGTTCTCAGCGTCGATCCCCGGCGTCTATGAGATCGCAGGTTACCTCTTCGCTATTGCCACCACATGGGGCTTTTGCTTCGTGCTGTTCGAGCGCGCCCATGTTCGCATCGACGTGGCCTACCAACACTTCGGCGCGCGTCTGCGTGCCTTTGCGGACATCCTTGCGCTGCTTTCGATGGGTCTGTTCGTGACCGTGCTGAGCTACCGCGCGTGGCTGACGCTGGATGATACGCTGCTTTTTGACGCCCGCGCCCGCACCACGATGCAAACGCCGTTATGGATCCCGCAATCCATCTGGTTGGCGGGGCTGGTGTTCTTCCTTCTGTGCACCGCTTTCCTTGTCCTTTACGCCACGGTCCTGCTGATCCGAGGCCGCATGGGCGACGTCTCGCGCATCGCGGGCATCCCCCATGCAACGGCCCACGACGCGGAGGCGCATCGGTGAAACCTACCGCGTTTCTCTTGGGCCTTGTCGCTCTGATCCTGTTGTCGCTTCCCGTGGCCGCGATCCTCGGCAATCTGGCGATTGTCATGGATTATTTCTGGAACGATGGCCGCTTGCAGCGCACCTTCGGCGGGTTCCTGTGGGAGAAGTCGAACCAATATCTACTGCTTTCGATCCCCCTGTTCATCCTGTTGGGAGAGATCAACCTGCGCTCCGGCATGGCCGGGAAGATGTACAACTCGGTCGCCAAATGGATGAGCTGGCTGCCCGGCGGCTTGATGCATTCCAACATCGGCACCTCCGCGATTTTCGCCGCCACTTCAGGCTCTTCCGTGGCAACCGCCGCCACAATCGGCACCGTTGCCTACCCGGAGATTAAGCGGCGCGGCTACAATGAGCGGCTGTTCCTCGGCTCCGTCGCGGCGGGTGGCACGCTTGGCATCCTGATCCCACCCTCGGTATTGCTGATTGTCTACGGCGTTCTCACCCAAACCTCCGTGCCAGAGCTATATCTTGCAGGCGTAATCCCCGGCATCATGCTGGCGGGGTTCTTCTCTGCAATGATCCTGATCATTTGCGTCGTGCGGCCTGAAATGGGCGGTGACCGGATCTTCGCCACTTGGGGCGAGCGCGTCCGCGCACTCGTCGATCTGATCCCGCCCGGCGTCATATTTCTCGGCGTTATCGGGACGATCTATCTTGGGTGGGCCACGCCCACTGAAGCGGCCTCCATCGGCGTCGTGCTCTCTTTGATCCTCGCGGCGTTGAACCGATCCCTGTCGACGGAGATGTTGATGGCCTCTTTCGAGGGCACTGTACGCACGACCTCCATGATCATGCTGATCATCTTCGCGGCCATGATCCTCAACATCGTCGTGGGCTTCTTCGGCGCAATCCAAGCGGCCAGCACCTTCATCGGAGAGCTCGGCCTGACACCCGTGCAACTGATCCTGTTGGTCGTCGCGTTCTACGTCATCATCGGCATGTTCATGGAGACGTTTTCGATGATGTTGACCACCATCGGCATCGTGTTCCCGCTGGTCATGACCATGGGCTACGACCCGGTTTGGTTCGGCATCCTTGTGGTGCTGTTGATGGAAACCGCCCTGATCACACCCCCCATCGGGGTGAACCTGTTTGTGGTGCAAGGCATCCGTAAAGAGGGCGCGCCGTTTCGCGATGTGTGCATCGGCTCCGCGCCTTTCGTGGTCGCGATGATGGTGTTGGTGGGGCTGCTGATCTGGCAGCCGGGCATCGCCACATGGCTGCCGGAACAAGTCTACGGGAGATGAGAGATGAGTGACCTGAATGGCCTGTTGGCGCGTGTTGAGCGGTTGGAGGCGAGGACCGAGATCGGCGATCTGGCCACCCGATACGCGATTGCCTGTGACGAGCATGACATTGACCACTTGACGTCCCTGTTCACCCACGATGCGGTATTCGACAGCCCCAACGGTTTGATGCAGGCGCAGGGACGCGATGAGATCATTGCGATGTTCTGCAAGATCCTCGCCATTCGCGGGCCGGGGTATCACTGGACCCACGACCATATGATCCGATTTGACCGCGGGTCTGACACTGCCGCCTCGGGCTTGCTCTTGAGCCATGCCGAAACCACGCCAAACGGCACTCACAGCTTGGCCGCGATGAAGTATGACGACGAATACCGGGTGGAAGACGGGCAATGGCGCTTTGCAAAACGCTCTATCAGCTTCCTCTATTACGTGCCCGTATCCAAATACAACGGCGCGCTGAACGCCCCCGCGCGGGTGTCCACGCCGGATGGATGCATTGCCGCGGATTACCCCGAAAAACTGCCCGCATGGCAGGAATTTGACGCGAAATACGTGAGCCAGACCTAAGATAGGGAGAGACATGATGAGACCGATGGAAGAGACCATGGACCTCGCGCGTCGCGCGGTGGAACACTATGTCAATCGCACAACAGATCAGGCGGAGAGCACCTACGCGCTGGGTGTCTCGGCCTATACCGATCCTGAGCGCTACGCCCATGAGGTTGAGAAGATCTTCAAGGAGCTGCCACTGGCCTTGGCCATGTCGATCGAGATCGCGCGGCCCAATTCCTACACCGCCACTGAGGTCGTCGGCACGCCAGTCATCGTGACCCGTGACGCGGACGGCAAAGCGCACGCGTTCCTCAACGCTTGCCGTCACCGGGGCGCGCCGGTTTGCGCGCACGGACGCGGCGAGGCGCGACAATTCTCCTGCCCCTACCACGCGTGGGTTTACGACACCAAAGGTGCGCTGATCAGCATGTATGGCGGCAAAACTTTCGGCGACGTCGACCCTTCGACATTGGGCCTGAAGGAGCTGCCGTGTGAGGAGCGGTCTGGCATGATCTGGGTTTGCCTGACCCCCGGCAAGACTTTTGACATCGACGCATGGCTCGGCGATTTCGCCTACGAGTTGGACACGTTAGACTTGGCGAATTGGCACCTCTACGAGCAACGCGATATTGAGGGGCCAGGCTGGAAGGTGGCGTGGGACGGCTATCTGGAGGCGTATCACCACAACACGCTGCACGCGAATACAGTGGGCAAATATACCGTCGGCAATCTGATGCTCCACGATACCTACGGACCGCATCAGCGCATCGTCTTTGGACGCAAGTCGTTGAAAGAAATTGCGAAAGTGGATGAGGCTAATTGGGATGATCCGTCCAGCCATGTCCGCCTGATCCATTCGGTCTTTCCGAATACGTCTGTGTCCGGCGTGGTGGGTGATCATTGCTTGGTCAGTCAGGTCTTCCCCGGACCCACACCCGACACGACCGTGACGCGGCAGACTATCATGTGCGCCAAGGCGCCCGAGACGGACGAAGAAAAAGCCGCGACGGAAGCGTTTAGCCAGCTGACGCTTACGGCGGTGAAGGACGAAGATTACGACATGGGCTTCAAGATCCAGAAAACCCTTCGCTCAAAGGCGAATGAGGCTTTCGTGTTCGGCCGCAATGAGCCCGCGCTTCAGCACTACCACGACAACGTGGCGAAGTTTGCGGGCAACGGCGATTAGCCCACGGCCAGCGCCGGGTCGAAGATAAACGGCAGGGTTTTGAAGTGGCGCCGGTCGGTGCTTTCATCAATCTCTGCCGCGCGGTCCGGGTCGCGGGCGATGCCGAGGCGGAGCAGCTCACGCGCAACAAGCGCCATGGTGCCGACCTCAGTCTCCTCGGCGTCCTTGTTGTCTTCGGTGATCTTCACTCCCACGGCGAGCAGTTTGCCAAGGCACACATGTGCGCCACCGCCGAAGGACAGCCCGTGCAATGGCATGTTGTCGGCCAGCTCACGGTTGGGATTGAACGCCTCTGGATCCGCACCGAACATCTCCGCGTTGCGGTTGATCTTGGTCAGGTCCATCGTGACGTATTCGTCCTGCGCGGCGTCGTGGCCATCGGGCAATTGCATTGGACACAAGGCGCGACGCTTGGTGACGGGGCTGGCGGGGTGCAGGCGCGTGTTCTCCCAGATGAAGCGCTGCATCAGGATTGGGTCAGCCAAAAGGTTGGCGCGATCCTCGGGGTGATCATCGAACCAATCCAGCAGGTTTTTCGTGAAGTTCATCAGAACATTAGCCGTGGTGAAGGCGCCCGCGAGGATGAAGAAGGCGGAGTCCTTCATCCGCTCGTCATAAGAAATATCCTCATCCGTGGGCATAGCCAGAAGCTGCGCCACGATGGCGTCTTGGGGCAAGTCTGATTTCTCGATCTCTCCAGCCTCAAATTGTGCGACGAGCGCGCGACGCCGGGCAAGGGACGGCTCGAAGAATTCGTCGCGGAAGGCGGCCAGCGCCTCCTCCAACTCAGCCAGCAGCGTGTCGCGCTCGGAAGGATCTCGCAACTGCCCCATGGTGGGCGCATGGCCCAGTTTGGCCAGGAGCGCCAGCAAGCGGTCCGTATCGTCCTGCGTATGCCGCCTGTCGATGCCCGCGCTGTCGGCGGTGAGGTTGATCAGCACCCGGTAGGCAAACTTCGCCATGTCGCCGCGCCCCTCCGCCAGTACCGGGTCGATGCTTTCCTTGATGGCGCGCGGGAAAACGTGGTTCTGGTAATGCTTGAAGAAGCGCCGGTTGAAGACACCCGAAAAGATCCGCTTCTTGCGCGCGTGCGCCTCACCATGGAGGCACACGACGGTCTTGGGCAGAAACACCGTAT
Organism: uncultured Roseicyclus sp.; assembly: GCA_947491935.1. Lineage (GTDB taxonomy): Bacteria > Pseudomonadota > Alphaproteobacteria > Rhodobacterales > Rhodobacteraceae > Gymnodinialimonas. Next base: position 68,724 of record CANLLF010000002.1, on the reverse strand, counting down.
CCGCATCGTAGAGCGCTTGGTGCAGATCGGGCAGCCGCAGCGTCTGTTCGGCCGCGCGGTAGTCGTTCACAAAATGCTCAGCCATGGGACGCGCTCCTCAGTGCAGTTCTTCGATGTTCAGGGTCGCGGTCGGCTGCTCGCCGCCATATGCGACCTCGCGCGTCAGGCGCATGTCGCCGATGGAGGCCAGTCGCCAGCCTTGGATCGGGTTGCGCTTGGGCGGCGGGCTAAGGTCTTTTTCAACGCCGTCGATCATGACGTTTGTGATGTTGTCAGGGTTGCCCAAAAGGCTAAGGTCTTCCTCGACGCGGCCTGTGACGCAGATGATGTCGGCGCGGTAGCCGGGTGCGATCACACCCACTTCGCCGGCCATCTTGATGCCAAACGCGCTTTTCTGGGTGGCACATTGGATCGCTTCCAACGTCGACATGCCGAAATACTTCACGAAGACTTCCATCTCCCGATAGTGCCAGTCGCCGTAGGGCACGAGGGAGAAGCCCGCCTCGGATCCCGTCAGCAGCGGCACGCCTTCCTTGTGGGCTTTGGTCATCGTCTCGATGCTGTCTGTAATCTCCCGTTCGAAGATCGACATCAGGTTGTCGGAGGTGCCAATCTTCTTGCCGAATTCGACCATGTTGTATTGGAACGTCAGGGCCGGAGCGATCGGGATCTTGCGGTCAATGATGACGTCCAAGGCGGCATCGTCCATGGCGGTGCCGTGGAAGATCAGATCAAAGCCTGCCAGCGCCGCTTTGCGCGTCGCGTCTGCACCGCGGCAATGACCCATCACGGGCGTCTCAAGGTCATGCGCGGTGTCACAGATCAGCTTCAGCTCATCCATCGTCCAGACGCAGAGTTCGCCCTTGTGGGACTGGCGCGGGATGATGCCGGTGACGTGGACCTTGATCCAATCGGCCCCGTATTTGATTTGGCGACGGACCTCTTGAACGATTTCGTCCTTGTTGTTTACGGGCATGTAATAGCCGCTCACGCCCTCATCCGCGATCAAGCGTCCCGCCGTGCCACCAACGCCGGTGATCAGTGCGTAGGCGCCGCAGGACATACGCGGCCCTTCCACGATGTTGGCATCGATGGCATCGCGCAGGTCGATCATATTCTCGAACGTCGAATCCGGGTCGAGCAGGCCTGTCACTCCCGCGCGCAGCAGTTTGCGGGCGTTGTAGCTGGCCACCAGGGCTGACAGCGCATTGCGGCGCTGGTGGAAAATCTCGGAATTGGACCCGGCATCGTCGAACGACAAGTGGCAGTGGGTATCGATCAGGCCGGGCATCACGGTTTGGCCTGTCGCATCGATGCGCTTGATGCCCGGGTTGGCCTTCGCGTCTGCGTCCGCGCCCAAGGCCGTTATCTTGCCGCCCTCCACGAGGACCGAGCCCTCGAATGCAGGTGCCCCGGTGCCGTCTACGATGCGTCCGTTTTCAATGATCAGATCGCTCATTGATCCGCTCCTAATTGGTCAGGCGCAGCAGCCTGCGCGCGTTGTCTGCAAGTTTCGCGTGCGGTTTGTGCGCGGCCAGGTCATCGGGCGCGTCCCACCCGGCGAAGTTGGTGCCAAACACCAGACGATCATCGCCCACAAGGCTGGTCAACAGGTCCAGCGAGCCGTCGCTGTTGAGGTGATTGTCGAACCAGATCTGCGACAGCCGCTCCTCAAACGCGCCGTCCGCTCGCAGCGCGTCACTGGCCCAAGGCCGCTTGCGCGCCGCCATGGCCATGCGCCCGAACAGATACCCGGTGGAGCCTCCACCGTGGCTGATGCAAACGTCCAGATCTGGGTGCCGATCCAGCACACCGCCATAGATCAGGCGGGCCACGGCCAGCGCCTCTTGCGCGGCAAATCCGATCACGACGTCGAGGTCATAGTCGCCAAGGTTCGCGTCACCCGCTGGCCCATCGATGCCCGCCGGTTGCGGGTGCAGGAACAGCGGCACGTTCAGGCGCGTGCAAGTTTCAAAAAAACGGTCCATCTCGGGCGCATCAAGGTGCTGGGTCTGGTCGGTGCCGATATAGGCGGCCATCAATCCCAACTTACCCACGCACCGCTCAAGCTCGGCAATTGCCGCGCCGATGTCTTGCATTGGCAAGGCTGCTGCTCCGCCAAGGCGGTCGCCGTGCACCTCGACAAGGGCGGCCAAGGCGTCGTTGTGGATCGTGCAGAAATCCTGCGCCAAGGCTGCGTCGACGAAATGCAGGAACGTCAGCGGATTGGGCGATAGCATTTGATAATCAATGCCCGCCGCCGCCATCCTCTCCAACCGCAGACCCGCATCCATGAATGCGCTGCCTTGGTAGCGCACGCCATCCAAACGATAATCGCCCACGCGAAACCAAGGCGTGTCACCGTCCTGCCCGCCCATCTCCGGGCCCAACACGGAACCTGCTGCGCCAAAGGTCTCGGCCAGTACGACATGGGCATGAACATCGATGACCTCAGCGGTCGCGGCTTTGGATGTCATGGTTCCACCTCAGAATCATTGTGTTTTGAATATGATCGATATCGATGTATCTAGTCAACGCGCTGGGATTTGCAAACGCAACCGTCTATGCGGGTGTGCAAGCAAGGAGGACACGCCGTGAGCTATGAGACATCAAAACACCTGACCCGGCCGCGGCGCCCTTTGGAGCAGCGCGTTTCGTTCCTGACGCATCGCATTAACGCGCGATTACAACAGTTGAGTTCGCCGATCTTGGGGCCGCTGAAACTCGATCTCTACTCCTCGCGGATTATCTTTGCGTTGGCCGAAAGAGGGCCGATGAAAGTCGGCCAATTGGTTGACCTGATGGCGCTGCCCCAATCCACCATGTCCCATCAACTCAAGCGGATGGAGAAGGACGGCTATGTGCAGCGCAACCGCTCGGATCTCGACAACCGCACGGTCGTGATCACGTTGAGCGAAAAGGGTGAAGCGGTATCCGAGACCTGCAATCGCTGGAGTGATCAGGTTATGGCGTCCATCTCGGACGATCTGTCGGACGCAGAGATCGAGCTGTTGAGCGCGCTGTTGCAGAGGGTGTTCGAGAGCCTGCCAAAAGAGGGCGATTTCAAACTCTGAGCGGTGCCGCAGAAGTATTGTTGCCAATAAGATCAATATGAATGTAATATCCTTCCGAAGCATTTGGCTTGGGGAGGCTGCAGATTGGCGCGGCAACATACTGTCTCGGACATGCATGATATCTCGGCCGGGTTACGGCACCCTGACCTGAAGCAAGCGCTCTACGATGAAGGCGCGGTGATCATGGCCGACACGCTGCTGACCTTGCATGGAGAGCCGCACCGCAAACGCCGCAAGCTGGAATTCCGCGTATTTCGCAAGGACTATTTCCACTGGTATGAGCGCACGGTTTTTCCCGTGACGGTCCAGGCCACCATTCGCGATGATCTGGCAGCGGGACGGAGCGAGCTGGTGGACCTCGGCTACCGGGTCACTATGAACCTGACGGCTGACTTCGCAGGCATCGACCGCCCCGAGCAGTCGGTGGAAGAAACCGGGCGCCTCTTGCGACTGGTGGAGACGTTCTCGGAAGGGGCCACGATCGTCCACACCAGGCGCCCCAAGGACCAGGTCCGCGCAGAGGTCCGCGCCGCGATGGCGGATTTCGAGCCGCAGTTTCTGGCGGCCTCCGTCGCGCGCAGGCGGGCCTTGCTGGCGGAGCATGCGGCGGGGAAGATCACCGAAGACGCCCTGCCCCGCGACGTGTTGACCGTGATCCTGCGCGATGGTGATCCGGAAGAATTCACGCCAGAGGTTCTGACGCGAGAGATCGGGTTCTACCTGCAAGCGGGCGCCCATTCGACCGCGAACTCCACGATCCACGCCTTCCACGACATCTACACCTGGGCAGAAGAACAGCCGGAGCGTTGGGACGTCCTGCGCGACGATCCGATCTTCTTCCAGCGCTGCGTTCACGAAAGCCTGCGCCTGCATCCCGCCAGCCCCGTGGCGTGGCGCGCGGCGACCTGCCCGATGCACCTGGCTGGTGCAGGCGACGTGGCCGAGGGGGAGATGGTCGAATTCCGCCTCGCCGAGGCCAACCAGGACCCTGCAATTTTCGGCCCGGATGCAGAGGTGTTCAACCCGCATCGCACCGTCAAAACCCCCACCCTGCCCTTCGGCCATACGTTCGGCACCGGCGTGCACACCTGCCTTGGCCGCGACCTTGACGGTGGCGCTGTGCCCAAGGCCGACGTCGACCCGGAAACGCACCCCTATGGCACGATCACCCTTTTGTTGCGAGAGCTCTTCTCCAAGGGCGCGCGGCCCGACCCCGCTGATCCACCAAAGCGCTCCACCAAGACAGAGCGGCCCAATTGGGGCCACTACCCGATCGTCTTTGACTCCACGAAGGCATGGCAATGAAGACCGCACTCGTAACAGGCGGCAGCGGTGACATCGGCCGAGCCATTAGTCAGGTGTTGATCGACGACGGCCACCGCGTGGGGCTTCTGGACGTGGACGAGACCAAGGTGATGACAGCCGCAAATGAGTTGGGCGCGACAGGTCTGGTGGCCGATGTCACGGACGAGCCCGCCGTGGAGCGCGCGCTGGAGGCCTTTGGTGCTGTGCCCGACGTGGTCGTGAACAACGCAGGCATCGGGCGGTTCGCCTCGCTGCTGGAGATGCCGATCGAGACTTTTCGCCACCAATTGGACGTCAACCTGACGGGCGCGTTCATCGTGGCGCGTGCGGCGGCCAAGGGCATGGTGGAACGGGGCTCAGGCGTGATCCTCAACATCACCTCGATCAACGCGATCACCACGGGGCCGGGCACGGGTTCCTATCCCGCTGCCAAAGCGGGCCTCGCCAAATTGACCGAGATGATGGCACTTGAATGGGGCCCCTTGGGTGTGCGCACCAATGCGATTGCGCCGGGCTTTATCGACGCGGGCATCTCGACACCCTTTTACGCCGACCCCGCTGTGCGTGCCGCGCGGGGCGGCGCGGTCCCGTCGCGGCGATTGGGCCTGTCCGAGGATATCGCCAACGCCGTGTCCTATCTGGCGAGCGACAAGGCATCTTACGTGAACGGCCACCATCTGGTGGTCGATGGTGGCGTATCAGTCAGCCTGCTGACTCAGCTTCCAAGGGTTGCGAAGTGACCGTCCGCAACCTCATCCTGTCGGGCGGCATCGCCCATCCGTTTGACGAGACCTCCGCCCTGATCGCGCGGCAGTTGGAGCCTTTAGGAATTCAATCGAACATCCACCCCGTGCGCGAAGGGTTGGCACGTCTCGGTGAGACCGCATTTGACATGCTGACGATCAACGCGCTGGCCTTCACCATGTCGCATGATAAAAAGTACGCGCCCCAACGCGCCGACCATGCCTTCACGATCTCCGAGACTGAAAAAGTCACGATCCGTGCACATCTGCAGGCAGGCGGCAAACTGCTGGGCCTGCACACCGCCGCGATTTGCTTCGACGACTGGCCGGAGTGGCGCGAGTATCTAGGCATTGCATGGGATTGGGGCACGTCGCACCACCCGCAGCCCGGCCCCGTTCGCGTCAACGCAGACCCGCCCTTCGACACCGTAGATGAGCTATATTGCTCCATGTCGCTTCATCCGGACGCCGAGGTCCTTGTGACGGCCACCTGTGACGGCGTCGCAGAAGCGCAGCCCATCCTGCTGCGCCACGGCAATGCGGCGTACCTGGCCCTTGGCCACGACGCCACCGCTGTTCAGACGCCCGGACATTTCAAGCTGTTGACCCAAGCTGCGGGCGCTCTGCTCACCTCACAGAAAGGCGCATTTCATGCAGTCCATTGACGGCTTTTCGGTTCTGATCACCGGCGGTGGCTCGGGCCTTGGACGCGGGGTGGCGGAAGACATGGCGGCGCGCGGCGCGAAGGTGACGATCACTGGACGACGCGTGGAAAAGCTGGAAGAGGTGGCGCAGGCCATCGGGCCAAATTGTGCGATTGCCCCGGGCGATGTGTCGGTTGAAGAGGATCGCATCCGCATGATCCAGACCGCTGTGGCCCATGGTGGGGGGCTGCAGGGGCTGTTCAACAACGCGGGCAATATGTTGCGCGGGCCGATCACGGCGCTCGCCGCCGAGGACATTCTAGAGGTAATGAACGTCAACGTCGTCGCAGGAATGCGACTGACGGGCCTGGCCGCGCCGCACCTGGAACAGTACGGTGGCGCGGTCGTGTTCGTAGGCTCCGGCCACACGCGCCGCGCGTTTCCCGGCGCCTCACCTTATGCTGCGTCCAAGGGCGCGGTCGAGGTTCTGGCACAGGTCTTGGCTGCTGAGCTTGGCCCCAAAGGCATCCGCGTGAACTGCATCGTGCCGGGCGCCGTGCCGACCGAAATCAACGTGCGCGCGGGTATTGCCGGCAGCTTCGAGGACAACAAGGCCCGCCTCAATTCCATGGTTGATGACCACCCTTTGGGCCGCATCGGCACCCCGCAAGAGATCGCTGAAGCGGTCGACTACCTTTTGCGCGCGGAATGGACCACCGGTGCCTCCATCGTGGTCGATGGCGGCCTTGCTCTTGGCGTCAGTTACAAGTGAGAGCCCCAATGTTTGTTGAACAGCGCACCTATGATTTCCGCCCCGGCGCGATTCCGAAATTCTTCCAACTCTACGAGGAGACGGGCGCGCGAGACGTACAAATGCGCATCCTTGGCAACCTTGTGGGCTATTACATGACCGAGCTGGGGCCGCTGAACCAGACCGTACAACTGTGGGCCTATGCCTCCCTCGATGATCGGACCGCGCGGCGGGCGGCGTTGATGCAGGAGGAAGTCTGGCGCGGATTTTTGGGACAGATCCTGCCACTGCTACAACGGCAGGAAAGTAAGATACTGTTGCCGCAGAGCTTTTCGCCTGTGCCAGCGCTGATATGAGAAACGTTGACAGGTCGCACCTATATACATCAATCTCGATATTAATGACGTTGCTTCATCTGGGTGAGCAACGTCCGCGCGCCTGCGGATTGGGGGGGAATTGGATGCCAATATCCGGCGAGGCAAGCGGGGCAAGAGGCCCATGCTAGCACAGCAGCTTTTGAATGGCTTGGTCGTCAGCGGCGTCTACGCCCTGTTCTCGCTTGGCTTCACGCTGGTGTTCGGCATCCAGCGCATCCTCAACCTCGCCCACGGTGCGGTGTTCATGACCGGCGCAATGGTGGCCTATTACACCGTCGACGGCGGCGGGCCTTTGTGGCTTGCGTTCATCTTGGCGATCATTGTCTCAGGCTGTCTGTCGGTGCTGGTCGAGATCACCTGCTTCCGCCGCTTGCGCAAAACCGGCGATGAGGAATTCGGTGGCGTCGTGTCCTCCATCGGTGCGGGCCTCGTGATCACGACGATTGCGCAGCAAATCTCCAGCACGCAAATCCTGCGGTTTCCGTTCGAGACGTTCCCGGTCGTGATCTTCCGCTTCTGGGACCTGCGGGTGTCGATGCTGCAATTGTTCATGGCGGGCGCGGCGCTCGTGATGGTGCTGATCCTCGGCTACCTCTTCTATAAGACCGCATTCGGTCGCCGCGTGCGCGCGGTGACGGACAATGAGCGCGCCGCGACGCTGATGGGGATCAACCCCAACCGCATCTACATGCAGACCTACTTTCTGGCGGGCGCCCTTGCGGGGGCGGCGGGCGTTCTGGTCGGCCTCGCGTTCAACTCGATCTCTTTCGTCATGGGCGAACCGTACATGATGTTCGGCTTTGCGATCATTATTCTGGGTGGCCTCGGCTCCATCCCCGGTGCGCTTTTGGCGAGTGTGATCTTCGGCATGGTGCAGACGTTGACCATCGCCTACCTGCCCTCGGGCCTCACTGACACGATCATCTTTGCGGCGTTGTTTCTGATCCTCCTCGTCCGCCCACACGGCCTTCTGGGCCAAGAGGACGCCGGAAACCTAGGGGGCCGCAGATGAGCAATTTCATTGCGGGCTACCTCCCGCTGTTCGACCTCTATTGCCTGCACGTTGGCCTCGCATTGAGTCAGTTCATCGTGCTGCGCGCGGGAGTGTTTTCGCTCGCCACCGCTGCGTTTGCGGGGATCGGAGCCTACACCGCCGGTATTCTCGCCGTGGATCTCGGGGCGCATCCCGTCTTGGGCGTGCTTTGTGGCACTCTCATGGGGATGCTGGTGGCAATGGTCCTGTCGATCCCGCTGGCTCGCCTGCGCGGTGTCTATCAAGCGATTGCGACAGTGGCGTTCATCCAGATTTGCCTATCGCTCAACATCTACTCCGAGAGCATCACCGGCGGCGCGATGGGCCTCAACAACATACCCAAAACTGTCGGCACCGGCACGCTGTTCGTCTTCGCGGCGCTGGCCACCTACATGATCTGGGCCATTGAGAAGGGCCGTCTTGGACGCGCCTTCAACACCATCCGCCAGGATGAAGCCGTGGCCGCGTCGCTCGGCATCTCCATCCGGAAGCACCAGATGCTGGCGTTTGCCATTTCCGGCGCGTTGGCAGGGCTGTTCGGCAGTCTGGAGGCCTATCACTCCTACGCCATCGATCCGCGCCAGTTCGGCTTCCACCTGCTGATCACGGTGCTGAGCTATGTGATCTTCGGCGGGCGTAATTCGGTTATTGGGCCACTGGCGGGGGCCGCGTTCCTGATCATCCTGCCAGAGCTTGCCCGCCCCTTGGCCGAAAACCGCATGGTGATCTACGGGATCATGCTGATTTTGGTGATTAACTTCATGCCAAAGGGTGTCGCAGATACCGCGATTGACGCGATCAAGGCGCGACGGTTGACAGCCAAACGGGGGGACAGCGCATGACATCCCTCAAGCTCACCAACCTGTCCAAACGTTTCGGCGGCGTGGTCGCGTCCGAGGACGTGAATATCGAGGTGCCTACGGGCAAGATCATTGGCCTGATCGGGCCCAACGGTGCGGGCAAGACGACCATCGTGAACATGATCACCGGGATGCTTCCCGTCTCCGGCGGGACGATCCATGTGGGTGACACCGATATCACGCACGCGCCCGCACACGAGATTTGCCGCGCCGGCCTTGCGCGGACGTTTCAGAACATTCGCCTTTTGGGCGAGGCCAGCGTGCTGGATAACGTCATGATCGGGTTCCATCGGCATGAGACGTCGTCCACCTTGGCCTCGCTTCTCGGCCTTCCCGCATCGGCGCGAGAGACAAAGGCGCTGAAGGCCCGCACGATGGAGCTATTGGCCGCCTTCGACCTGACCGAATTTTCTGATTACCCCGCTGGGGGTCTGTCATACGGACACCAGCGCAAGGTGGAGATGGCGCGCGCTGTCGCCACCAACCCCAATTTCGTCCTGCTCGACGAGCCCATCGCGGGCATGAACGACGTTGAGAGCGATGCGCTGGCCGACATCTTCGAGGGCTTCGCGCAGGACGGCAAGGGCGTGCTTCTGATCGAGCATAACGTGCGTTTCGTCGCCAAGTTGTGCTCCTACGTCTATGTGCTGGACGGCGGCAAACTGATCTCAGAAGGCACGCCAGACCATGTGTTGAGCGATCCTGCCGTGATCAGCGCCTATCTGGGAGGCCAGGATGCTTGAACTTCGCGATCTGAAAGTCGCCTATTCGGGCATCCAAGCCCTGCGCGGAGTGCCGCTCGACGTGGCCAAGGGTGAAACCGTGGCTTTGATCGGTCCCAATGGAGCGGGCAAATCCAGCCTTCTGAACGCTATCTCCGGCATCGTCCAGCCCGAGTCTGGAACCGTGACAGTTGAAGGCGCAGACCTGACCGGCGCACGCCCTTGGGACGTGACCAAGGCAGGTGTCTTACAGGTGCCCGAAGGCCGCAAGGTTTTTTCGGAAATGACCGTGCTGGAAAACCTTCTGGTAGGCGAAACCGCCCTGCATGGCCGCGCGCCCACGTTTGATCTGGACGCCGTCTATGAGGTGTTCCCAATCCTGGATGAACGCCGCGATCAGCGCGCTGGGTCGCTATCTGGTGGCCAGCAGCAAATGCTGGTGATCGGTCGCGCCCTGATGGGCGGGCCACGATTGCTGCTGCTGGATGAGCCGAGCCTTGGCCTTGCCCCCGTTATCATCGCACAGGTGTTTGAGGCTTTGGCGTCGCTGCAAGAACGCGGCCTGACGATCCTGTTGATTGAGCAGAACGCTCACCTCGCGCTCCAAGCCTCGGACCGCGCTTATGTGATCGAACAGGGGCACATCGTGAAATCCGGTGTCAGCGCAGAACTGGCCGATGATCCAGAGGTGACGGCACTCTACCTCGGGCACGCATAAACGACATTTAGGGAGGACTACCATGAAACATATGAAACTCTTGGCGACTGCGTCCGCGCTTGCTTTGGCGACGCCTGCGATGGCCGACGACGTCATCATTGGCGTCGTGGTCTCGACCACCTCAACCTATGCCTTTGTTGGCCAACCGCTGGTCAATGGCATGCGTTTGGCGGCTGACGAGTTGACGGGCAGTGACGGCTGGGGCGGCCATAACATCGAGATCCTTTATGAGGACAACCGGTCCGAGCGGCAGGAGGCCATCGCGCTGATCACCCGCATGGCGTTGTCGGAAGAGGCCGACATTATCATTGGCCCCATCGCCAGCTCGGAGGCAATGGCGACTGGACCCGTCGCGGTTGATCTGGAAATCCCGATGTTCACTACTGCTACTTCGCCTGCTGTGCTCGACGCGGGTGAGTGGGTGTTCAAATCCACAGAGACGGCGGACGCCTACATGGCCCCCGTGGCCGAGCATGTCGTGGGCCTGTCGCCCGAGGATTGCTTCCTCGTGTCCATCCGCGACAACGAAGGCTACATCCTGCAACGCGACGTATTCCGAGGCATCCTTGAGGATGGCGGCGTGACCATCGCAGGCGATGAGACTGTACTTGCGGCTGACACTGATTTCACCGCCTTATCGACGCTGATCGTGAACTCGGGCGCCGATTGCCTGTTTGTCACCGCCCCGCCAGAGCAGGCGGCGAACATCATCATACAAGCGCGGCAAGCGGGCCTCGATCCCGAAACGATCCTTGCCAGCGATTCCGGCGCAGGCTCGCAGAACTACATCGACGCGGGCGGCAGCGCCATTGAAGGCACGTTCTTCCCGGCCAGCTTCGTGGCAGATGCATCCGAGAGCGCGGCAGCGTTTTCGGCGGCCTATGTGGATGCCTACGACATCGATCCAGATATCTGGGCGGCCACCGGCTACACGATGATGCAAACCGTCGCCAACGCGATCCGCAATGCCGGTGAGGACGTGACCCGTGAGAGCCTGCGCGAGGCGATGGCTGCCACCCGCGATTTTCCGGTCGTAATGGGCCAAGGCACGCTGACGTTCGATGAAAACCGCATCCCGCAGATGGGCGGCATCGTCATGCAGATCCGCGACGGCGGTCGCGTCTTGCCCTAAGCACTGTGGAGACCGGCGCCTTTGATCGAATAGGCGCCGGTACCCCGACTCGTTTCACTCTAGGTGGCCAATTCGCTAAACGACGGTCCGGCTTTTCCAACACGCCTAAGACCGCAACCCTGGTGGGTGGACGCCAATACAGCCAAGTTTGGTGACAAGCCGCGCATGGTTCAAGAGGGCCCGACTCCGTAACAATACATTTCACAGTCTCTGTATCGGATGAACCAAGAGCTCTGAGGCCGTCCCGGACGCCCAACCCAAGCTCAACGCTGTAATGATACCTGCGTTGCTACGAAAAGGACCTAGACGAGGTTAAAGAGCGATCCAGAAAACGTCACGACACCGTCGGGGCGATTGGCGATAGCGCCCCTCCGCTACCATCAAACCCTGACACATTGGGCTTTCGCCGAGAAGTGCTAGCGCGACTGGTGGAGCGCATTCACACCCCCCGGTTGGGCACGCCAGAGGCCATCGCCGCAGCTGCAGCCTTCCTGACCTCGCCCGAGGCCGCATGGATCACGGGCCAAGTCCTCGGCGTGGATGGCGGGATCAGTTATCCCCAATGATGGAGCCCTTTTTGGTTCAGGCGCTCAGCGCACGCCTGGATAAGTGAGTATAAATCGAGTGTCACTGGTCGATATTGGTGCTTAGGGTCGCCCCAGTGTACCGATGAGATTAGTGGCTGCTGGCATCGGTTTTTCGGATAGATTGGTGAAAGGCGTTCGGCACAATCGTCCCAAAGTGGACGCTGCTCCACGGTTTTAGATTCTGCAGCGCAGGCCGCCAAATCAGTCGTTCGCAGGTGGCAAAGGCACTGAAATCTAACTTGCGGAACGCAACACATTCGTGTGTCAGATTTCGCTGTGGCTGCAAATTTTTGTGCCGATTTTTACGTCATGTGCACTGAATGAAGCTTTGCCGACGCGATTGACGATACGGACCCTACTAGGCCCATCAGAAACCTCGTGGGTAAGGGGGGTCCCTGTCTCCGGAACTAGCCCGTTTGACCCGAGGCGGTTTTTTTCGAGGCGACGGCCTCCGCAATTAAGGCATTATTGCTGACCTAAAACCTGGGCGATAAGAAATGCCGTACAAAACTGAAGAGCTCTTCGTACAAAGCTCGCGGATACCCTCATAATTTCTCCCAAATAGAGATACCGTTCTGTATGCGTTTGCGTATGCGTCGATCAGATAGCCAGTCTCGCCCGAGGTCTCTGACGACGGCTTGGCGCCCTGGTGCCTGGAGTGGGTGATTTCGATAGTCGCGCGTGAATTCCCTAAGCGGTGTGCCTGGGGCAAAAAGCTGTTTCTCGGGGTCTTTCCCAGGATCCATCATTTCTGCGCAAACTCTGGCAAAGTTTGACACAAGAAAAGACGGCGAGGTTGCGAACAAGGGCTCATCAAGATGAACTTTCTTGAACAATTTTAGCCCAAAGGTTTTGCGCCAACTGGCTTTAAATGAATAAGTCTTGGGAAGGTAGAGCCTGTCCCGCGACGCCAGCTGCACTTGCGTAACCGCCCCGACAAACCGCGGCAACACATCATCGGGAGCGATGGGATGTAGTATCTCCCAATCGTCTTCCATGTGCAGGAAAAGATCGGTGGCGGGCTGTTGCCAAAGCCATTTGACAGCTGCTCCAAACGACGCCTCACCGGGGCGGCGGACCTGCACCTTTGGGAAAGTGTCTCGCAAGAGAGCCTCGCATTTATCCCCATCTGCCGGGCTGCCACAGAAAGGGTCGATATTGGCATGCACAGTTCCAACCGAAAAATGCGCCGTAATCTGACGAGTCAGTGAGGCCAAGGTCTTCCCAAGCAAATCCGGTCGCCGTCCGCAAACAAACGTAATATCCAAAGGCCTGCTCCCTGAGCTTTGTGAGCCACGGGATTGCATTAAGTCTTGCCCGCTCTTCGGTGCAACTGACTAAAGCCACATAGCGGATCCAGCAATCGTCCCGCCACCCCCGGGAACGCTAGTCTCGCGGCGGCACTTGGCGAACCGTCTCTGCGTCGCGATAACCCCAAGGATGGCCCGACTTAGGGATGCCTTCCTGGGGCGTGGGCCGAGCGCGTCGGTCGCCCCCACGATCCGATCGAGGTCCGGTCCCCGCGCAATCTGGAAATGGCATAGCGAATTCTAAGCCGGGAGCGCGCTGCTGGAGTTGAACAATGCGATATCCACGTAGTCGGCCGCGATCCGGTCGAGAATGAACCTGCAAGCGGCAATATCTTTGCCCTGAACAGGGACAGTGATGGTGCTGTAGGCTAAGCTCTTCGGAAACGGCAAGTAGACATCAGGCAACCGATACTCGAACCCCTTGATCACCAGGAACAGGTCATGCGGCCCCCCCCCCGGCCTCGAAGCGGTGTAGCTGCCCAAGAACCGCTGAAACGCCGCCAGACCAGCGCCTTGCCAGACAAGGTAAATGTCGCGACGTTCGAAACCGATCGGGTCATTGCGTTTCTATTGCCAGTGTCGCAGCTACGGACATGGGAATAGGGCGCACCGGAGTGCACAATGGCGACATTTCTGATACTTGGCGCAAGCGGGGCCCTTGGGCAGTCCCTGTACACGGCCTTAAAGCAGTTAGATCCGAGCGCGCAGGTGCATGGCATAAGTCGCAGCGGGCAACGCCTCGGATGCGATACGGGCCATGCCATTAACGCCCTGGAGGCAGATGCCGTTCTGGCGGCAATCCGAGCCATTCAACCCATCGGGATCTTTCTAGCTGCATGGGAGACCAAGCATGGCTATTACTGGAACGCGGTGGAAAACAAAGCCTGGGCAGACACATCGCTAAAGGTGTTGGCGCATTGCGCAGCGCAAAGAATCGCTGCGGTATTTGCAGGGACATGTGCGGAATACGCATGGGGTGCGCGCTTGCTTAGCGAGGCGGCCACAGAGGCACCCGCGACTGAATACGGCGTTCAAAAGCGCCGCGTCAGCGATTGGATCGCCCGCACCAAGATCCCCGGCATTGCATCGGCGCGACTGTTTTTTCCGTTCAACGCGGCCGAGAACGAAAATCGCGTCACCTCCCTAGTGGGTCGCGCGGCGTTGCGCGGCGAGAATTTCCATTTGAAGGCCGGGGATGTCTGGCGCGACATTTACCCAACATCGGTGGCCGCACGAGCAATTGTGGCTTTGTTGCAGGCCCGTGCCACCGGCATCTACAACCTTACTTCGGGGCAACCCGAGCATTTGGGAGAATTTTTGGATCACCTAGCTCGGATAGCTCATACAGGGGCTCGGGTCACCTGGGATCGTTATCAACCCGCCCATGGTCCCAGATATCTTGCCGGAGATAATCGCGCCATCACTCCGTTCTGGCCAAGCGACTGGAACATGGACAGTGCAGCGCGTTCTTTTCTGGCCGAGCTTCGCGCAGATGGGCATTAGATTTCCCCTTGCGGTGAGGCGCAACAAGTGAGTGGCGTGTAGCAATGAGATGCGTTAGCACACTGGGCACCCGGCGAAGGGATGGATGATGAAAGCGGTCATATTGGCGGGCGGGCTCGGCACCCGGCTGAGCGAGGAAACCACAATAAAACCAAAGCCTATGGTCGAAATCGGCGGCAAGCCAATCCTTTGGCATATTCTGAAGACGTATGAGAGCCACGGCGTGACAGATTTCATTATCTGCTGTGGCTACAAGGGCTATATCATCAAAGAATATTTTGCCAACTACTTCCTGCACCAATCCGATGTGACATTCGATCTGGCAGCCAACCAAATGCATGTGCACTGCCGTAGAGCTGAAGCCTGGACTGTGACGCTGGTCGATACCGGTGAGGCCAGCATGACAGGAGGGCGCCTGAAGCGTGTGTTGCCCCACGTTGAGAAGGAAGAAGCCTTTTGCTTTACCTATGGTGACGGCCTTGCCGATGTCGATATCACTGCCGAAATCGCCTTCCATAAAGCGCATGGCAAGTTATCTACGGTTTGCGCCGTGCAGCCCCCAGGCCGCTACGGCGCCCTGCGGCTAAACGGCGAGCTTGTCAACGGGTTCCAAGAAAAGCCTGAAGGGGACGGGGGCTGGATCAATGGCGGCTATTTTGTACTAAGCCCGGAGGTTATCGACCGGATTGCTGGTGATGCCACCACCTGGGAGGCAGAGCCTCTGGAAAGTCTGGCGCGCGAAGGCCAATTGCAGGCATTCTTCCACGACGGCTTTTGGCAACCGATGGACACGTTGCGCGACAGGACCAATCTCGAACAACTCTGGGCAAGCGACACGGCACCATGGAAAGTATGGACCTAGATCCGGAGTTCTGGCGCGGGCGATCCGTCTTTGTCACCGGTCACACTGGGTTCAAGGGGTCGTGGATGTGTGTGCTGCTGAGCCTGCTCGGGGCACGGGTCACGGGCTTCGCTCAAGCGCCGATCACCACTCCCTCCCTGTTTGACCTGATCGACGGCACAGCCCTCATCGATCGACATATTCTGTCGGATATCCGTGACCCCGGCGCCGTGACCAGGGCCGTGGCTCAGGCGCAACCCGATGTGGTGATCCACATGGCAGCGCAACCCCTGGTCCTTGCTTCCTATGAGGACCCGCTTGACACCTACCAAACCAATGTGATGGGCACGGTGCATCTGCTCGAAGCAGTCCGTAGGTTCGACAATGCCGTCGCTGTGGTCAATGTCACCAGCGACAAGTGCTACGAGAACCGCGAGGTCGATCATGCCTATATCGAAACCGATCCGATGGGCGGTCATGATCCATATTCGAATTCAAAGGGCTGCTCAGAGCTGGTGACTTCTGCGTACCAGCGTTCATTCTTCCATGAGGGTGGCATATGCTTGGCCAGTGCCCGCGCAGGCAACGTGGTTGGCGGCGGCGACTGGTCGGATAACCGTTTGGTCCCTGACATAATTCAGGCCCATCTCGACGAGCGCGATATCACGTTGCGTAACCCCAATGCCTTGCGCCCTTGGCAACATGTCATCGAACCGATCACAGGCTATCTCCGCCTAGCCCAGGCGTTGGCGACCCGGGGCCGCGACGTTGCATCGGGCTGGAATTTCGGCCCTGACCCCGATGACGTCAAGCCAGTGGGTTGGGTGGCCGAAACACTTCTGTCCGCGCTTGCCTCCAATAGCGAAATCCGCCTGGGTCAAGGGGAGCATCACGAAGCCACGCTTTTGAGTTTGGACAACAGCAAGGCAAAGCGTGACCTGCCATGGAAACCTAAATGGTCAATCAATTCGGCGCTTGAGCGTACTGCGGATTGGGTCAGGGCCTATGAGAGGCAAAGCGATATGTATGCTGTTACTCTGGCGCAGATCGAAGATTACCTGGAACCCGATGGGTAAATTGCATTTCGAACCGACCGAATTGCCTGATGTGTTCGAGGTCCGGCGCACGGTCTTCCGCGATGACCGCGGCGGGCTGGTCAGGCTGTTGTGTAGCGACGAACTGGGGACGGCTGGACTGGCGTTGCCGGTGGCGCAATCCAATCTCAGCTGGTCCGCCAGAAAGGGCACATTGCGCGGCCTACACCTGCAACGCCGACCCCATGCAGAAGCGAAACTGGTCACATGCATTGCAGGGCGGATCTGGGATGTAGCCGTAGATCTGCGCCGTGGCGCGCCAACCTTCGGCCGGTGGACGGCGCGCATTCTGTGCGCAAAGCAAATGAATGCGCTTTATATTCCACCCGGGTTCGGGCACGGGTTTCAGACCCTGAGCGACGATGTGATTATGGTATATTTTCACAGCGCAAGCTATGCCTCCGCAGCGGAAGCGGGCGTCAACGCGCTTGATCCTGATATAGCGCTGCCCTGGCCAGGCACTATCACCGTCCGATCCGATCGTGATGCTTCCTTACCGTTCCTAAAAGACGTGGAGCCCTTTGCATGAAGTGCCGATCCTGCCAAGCGCCGCTTTCGCATACCCTCATCGATCTTGGGACCGCTCCACCCTCAAATGCCTATCTGAAAGAAGATGCCTTGAAAGGCCCCGAGCTCTGGTTTCCGTTGATCGTAAGGTATTGCGACACTTGTTGGCTGGTGCAGACTGAAGATTTCACGTCGCGAGAGGCGCTATTTTCCGAAGACTACGCTTATTTCAGTTCGACTTCCGTATCATGGCTGGACCACGCGCAACGATATTGTCTTGAGATGACGGCCCGGTTCGGGCTGACGGCGACTTCCCAAGTGGTCGAGATTGCATCGAATGATGGTTATCTGCTACGCAATTTCCGGGATTCCGGCATTCCCAGTCTCGGGGTCGAACCTACCGAGGCCGTGGCGCAAGCGGCGCGCGATCTGGGAATTGATACGCGCATCATGTTCTTCGGGCGCGAGACGGCGCTGGCATTACGCGACGAGGGCAAGGCCGCTGATCTCATGGCTGCCAATAACGTGCTGGCCCATGTACCTGACATCAACGATTTCGTCGCGGGTTTTGCGACGTTGCTCAAACCCACCGGAGTTGCGACATTCGAATTCCCGCATTTGTGCAACATGATGGCTCAGACTCAATTCGACACGATCTACCATGAACACTTTTCCTACCTCAGCCTAACCGCTGTTGAACGTGTGATGGCCGCCAATGGCCTGGAAGTATTCGATGTCGAAAGGATTCATACGCACGGGGGGTCTTTGCGCGTGTTCGTGCAACATTCAAAAACCGGCCCCCATGTCGCCTCTCGTGCCGTAGGTGACTTGCGTGCCGAGGAAACTGCCCTCGGGGTGCAGAGCCACGAGTATTACAGAGGCTTTCAAACTCAGGCGGAGACCATCAAACGGACATTTCTGCGGTTTTGCTTGGATGCACAGGAGAACGGGAAACGGGTCGTGGGATATGGTGCAGCGGCCAAAGGCAATACTTTGATGAATTTCGCGGGCGTGGGGCCCGATCTTATGGAATTCGTCGTCGATCGCAGTCCCGGAAAGCTAAACAAATTCATGCCAGGCAGCCGCATCCCGATTTTGCCCGAAGTGCGTTTGAAAGAGGTCAAACCCGACTACATCGTCATACTTCCATGGAACCTCGAGCCCGAGATCACCGCGCAATTGGCCTACTGCCGGGACTGGGGTGCAAAATTTGTTACCGTAGTGCCGACCTTAAACGTGTTCTAGGCGGCGCACGTGCCCGATCGCATGACACTCGATAAAGGAATGCCCTTGCCCCGACAGTCTCGACCCGCCAGGCCTTCGACCAATCGCCCTACGAAAGCTCTAAATGGGAAACCTATTCCCACGTCTGCTATCCGCTGCCCGCATCGTATGTTGGCAAAGAAATGACCTTTGTCGCTATCGGTGGCCTCAATGGCGGGTCCCTGTTTATGCGGCGCGAATTTCTGGATCCAAAAGCTCGCATCATTGGCGATGGCATCGACTTTCGCAACGCCGGTATTGCCAAAGATCGTCCGTCTGAAAAGGTCATTCAATCTGTGCAATTCTTTGAGTCAATCATGGCCTTCGCAGTCAATCGCGCACTCCGTGCCATTCCGCCTGACCTTTGCGAGAATGACGGCGAAAGCCTGTCTGCCGAGGATATCCGCTGTGAAGGCACCCTCAAGGAACGGTTTACTAGACTCACAGCGCGCAATGAGGCGATCTTTGGCGTACCATTCATCGGCAAGCCGTTGCGCAGGATCTTCAGCTCTGTGCGCAAGCGTGCACTCAGGGTGGATCTGCGCAAAACCAATGACACCCTGAAGCGCTGCTTCGAATATTGAAGAAAGGCTCCGCCCAACCATGGCTCAGGTGACCGTCGGCGTGCCGACTTACAATGGCGAAACTCATCTTGAGGAAAGCCTCTTGGCGCTTGCGGCACAGGACCACTCTGATTTTCAGGTCATTGTTCTAGACAATGCATCGTCAGATCGTACTGCCGAAATCGCGCAGGACATGTGTGGAAGCGACCCAAGATTCGCCTACCACAGCAACCCGGTGACTATTCCGGTCATCGAGAATTTTCGAGCCGTCTGGTCCTTGGCAGACAGCCCGTATTTCCTGTGGCGGGCCGATGACGATTTGTCGGCTACGAATTACCTGTCGGAGCTGACTAACGTGCTGCAGGCCGACCCCGAGGCCTCGCTGGCGGTTGGCAACTTGGAAAGGCGATTCACAGACCGCACGAAATTCACGAAAGCCCCCAATCTACCGCACGGGCCGCCCGGGCAGCGGGCTCCGGAGACCTTGCTCCAGACGCTGCCCTATTGGATCTATGGGATGTGGCGCAACACCGGTGTCTTGGAACCGGTCTGGGATACGCAGCGCCGCTATGGCTGGCTGTGGGCCTGGGATCATCTGGCGATGTTGCCCACGCTCATCGCCGGGCGTGTCACCTGCACACAATCGACAACTTTCATTCAAAGGGTTCAAGATCATGACTACTATGTGCTCACCCCCTGTGAGAAGCTAAGGGCGCGCAAACGATACAAAGCGCTGGCACAAGAGATGCTGGCTGAAGACGCGGCCCATTCTGCTGCCGTCGCGCAGGCGCTTGAAACCCATATCGAGCAGCGCGTGGCCCGGCTATGGTCCACCCGCCGCCGCTGCCTGAGTTCTAAGCTGCGCCTGCGATGAGCAAAGCCCATTCTTTGCATTAGGCCTGACCAACAGAATTCCAGGGTGCCAGGTTCACTATCAAATGCAATCACTTCCGCCGTAGAGAGCGGCACACTCAGAAATTCGATATCGTCACACCCTGAGCTAGTCAGACGGTCGCAAACAAATAGCCCAGGACCCTCACTCCATTATGGCGAAGCAACGGCCCCGGCCGCAGTTTTGCCCTTTCTCTGACTGCTACGCGAGAAAATAGCATGACGAGGGAACGTTATTCTGACGATACAACTTGAAACCAAAGAGCGAGATAGAGTTGGAACTGGCGAAAAGGGTAATCTCTTGGATCGTCGTGAAGTAGTTGAAAGATGTTCATTTAGACATTCCGTGAGGTTACGAGACGGCCCTGCCCCGATCAAGCGAGGTTCCCATCCCACCAGACGGATGATCTCATCTGTTCCGGATGCAGGTCCTTCATGCGTCGCTCTACCATCCACCGACCGGCAATGCACCTCGCCGCGGCGACACCAGAGGGGGCGATCCTACCTTTTTTGGCCAGCCACAGCTCCGGCACCCTTTCGGCAACGGCCAACTTGCAATCGCGGCACTCCCGACGCGGGTGCTTCACCTCATTCGGCGCTGCCACGCGGGCCGTGTCATTCGCCAAACGGGTCTTCACAACGTCCAGGGTTGCCTTCGACCAACCGTTCTACACTCTTTGGGCGATGCCCTCACGGCGGCACAGTTCAACATTCGCCCAATGTCTTCCGACCAAGGGCGGGGAAAGTAAACGTATCTTCGCCGTCTGGCCGCCCAGCGCAATCCCGATCTTCTCATCCGCTGAAGACCGCTCGCGCGTGGCGTGGCGAACGTTTTTAATCACCTTATCGCCATGGCCCTCTGGTGTTCCGGCTTTTTGCCTCGTCTCCACTCGCCAGCGACGGCGGTTAGCCAAAAAGCCTCTTCCACCAAATCGACCCAATCTGCCCCTCTGGGGTCAGCCGTGGGCAGATGGCAGGCAGCGCCGTGGCGTCAGCTATACAATTTTTGGCCCGGCTTGTAGAGCCAGTGCAGGCCGTCCAAACTTTCAAATGCTTGAGAGACAGACCTTTTTCAGAACGCAAATTCTGAGTTGTTCAGTCGTCTCATTGCTCTGATTGAGGTGCGAATAAGCAGATGTTCAGACACCTTTATTTTTTTGGCGACTAGCAACTCACCGGAATCCGGATCAAATCCGTTTGACCCAAGCGCTGGGGAAATGTGTGACATTCCGTGAAAGTGTGGACTCGTTGAACGGCCAAGGTGGTTGCTCGATGACGAATTCGGGATTGCGCGCCACAAAATCCTCAGCGGCATTGGCAGGATTGTCATCGGCCCAATTTATACCGGCCCTCGGCACATCCGCCACATCGCGCATCACGCCATCAGTGACCAGAATATATGACCCTTTGGTCACCAACGGAGCATATGCGTCGAGTTCCGCCATTACATGGCGGTACGTGTGATTACTGTCGAGGATCACGAGGACCGTTTCCGCGCCCTGCGCGGCGCTTGCCGCCTTGGCTACAATCGCCGGGTCAACGGACGAACCCTCCAACATTTCGATGCGGTGATACAGTTCATGGTCTTCGACAGCGGTCCGGTTATGGGGTCGGATCTCGATGTCGATGCCAAGGACCCTGCCTTGGTTCATCGCTTCCATGATCGAGGCATAGAAAATCAGAGAGCCTCCATGGGCAATGCCGGTTTCGATGACCAGATCGGGCCGAAGGGAGTAGAGGACCTCTTGCACCCGAACCATGTCGTCGGGTAGCTGAATGATCGGGCGTCCCATCCAGGAATAGCTGTAGACCTGCTTCTGATTCCAACCGACCCGCACATATTGATTTGCAACCAGTTCGAACGCTTCGTCGCTATAGAGCGCAAGCACCCTTTCGGTTCCATTTTCTTCAACGGTCAGGGTCGCCAGATCCTGGTCCAGAGTCAATTTCACGGCATAATTCCAATCACGATGTGTGCGTCGCGGGAGTAGCCCTGTGCCCGTCGTAATGTCAATGTTTTCAATATTTGCAGTATTTTCGAGTGTGGATTGTTCCCCTCGACCTGGCAATCGGTTATCGAGCAGTGTCCATAAACGAGGCGATCACTATGTCTGAGTTTTCTTCGAATTTCCTGGCATTGGCGGCGCAGATTTGTGCGTCGCTGGACCCGGCGCAGATGGATCGGATCGCACGCGGTCTTTCGGAAGTACGTGAAGCCGGGGGGCGGTTGTTCATTTTGGGGGTTGGAGGAAGCGCAGGAAACGCTGGGCATGCAGTCAACGACTTCCGCAAATTGTGTGATATCGAAGCATATGCGCCGACTGACAACGTCTCCGAACTGACGGCCCGGACCAATGATGAAGGCTGGGAAACGGTCTTTGCCGGTTGGCTGGCCGGAAGCCGCATCCGCGCAGGCGACGGCGTATTGGTGTTTTCGGTCGGCGGTGGCAATGCCGCGGCGAATGTATCGATGAATCTCGTGCATGCGCTCGACCTGGCCAAGGAACGTGGCGCGAAGATCTTCGGTATCGTCGGACGAGACGGCGGGCATACGGCTACGGTGGGTGACGAGGTCATCGTCGTGCCAACCTTGGACGAGGCTCTGATTACACCGCTGGCAGAGGCGTTCCAGGGCATCGTCTGGCATGCGTTGGTGTCGCATCCCGACCTGAAGCGTAATGCAACAAAATGGTAACCATGCGACGCGCAGTCTTTCTTGACCGTGACGGCGTCCTTACCATTCCCGAGTTTCGCGATGGCCGATCATTTGCTCCGCGCACGCTCGAAGCCTTCCGGCTCTACCCGGATGCCGCTGGTGCAGTGAGCCGACTGAAGGAGGAAGGGTTTCTGGTGATTGTGGTCACCAATCAGCCGGATATCACTGTAGGCACTTTGTCGCCCGACGTCCTGGAAGCAATGCACCTGCGCTTGCGCGCGGCCTGCCCCATCGACGCGATCGAGGTTTCGACAGCAACAAGGTCACGGCCCGATCGGCGCCGCAAACCGGCTCCGGGAATGCTGCTTGACGCCGCAGCGATGTGGGACATAGACCTGCCCGCAAGTTTCATGGTCGGCGACAGAGCATCCGACGTTGAGTGTGGCCGATCGGCGGGGGTGCGCACGGTGTTTGTCGATTTAGCGTATAGCAACGAAAGCGCGCCGGAGACGCCGGATGCCGTAGCAAGCAACCTAACCGAAGCTGTGGACTGGATTTGTGCTGTGGCGCCGTGGAAAAAATCTGATGGGTGAACGCATGTCCGGAGCAGATCTGAACATCAAACTGTTCGCGGACGGGGCCGATCTTGATGGCATACTTGAGATGTATGCAGACCCGAAGATCAGGGGTTTCACAACGAACCCAACCCTTATGAAAAAGGCTGGGATCTCCGACTACGAAGGGTTTTCTCGGGATCTGTTGAGCCAAATATCTGACCGCCCGGTAAGCCTTGAGGTCTTTGCCGACGATTTACCCGAGATGGAGCGCCAGGCCAGAAAGATCGCCACCTGGGCGCCCAACGTGAACGTCAAGATTCCGGTGACGACCACGGCAGGCGAAAGCACGGCACCCATTATCTCAGCCCTCTCGGCGGACGGGGTGGTGCTCAACGTAACTGCCATCATGACTCACGCTCAGGTCCGGGCCGTCGCGGCCGTCCTGTCGCCCGATACGCCCGCGATCGTGTCGGTCTTTGCAGGCCGCGTTGCCGATACCGGTGTTGATCCGGTCCCGCATATGACCGAATGCCTAAACATACTGGCTGATCTTCCGATGGCCGAACTCTTGTGGGCCAGCCCGCGCGAGTTGTTGAATGTTTTCCAGGCCAACGATTGTGGCTGTCACATTATCACCGCAACGAACGATATCCTGAAGAAGCTTTCCCTTGTTGGAAAGGACCTGGACCGATACTCGCGAGAGACGGTCCAAATGTTCCGCACAGATGCTGTTGCGGCTGGCTACTCTATCTCCTGAGAGGACACCCATGACGAAGACCCATGTTCTGGTGACCGGCGGGGCCGGCTACATCGGCTCTCTTTTGTGCCCGGTCTTGTTAACCGAAGGCTACAAGGTGACTGCTCTGGACACGTGCTATTTCGGCAAGGATTTTCTGCCCTTCGACAATCCGGATTTCTTGTTGGTTGAAGGCGATATCCGCAACACCCAGACGCTGCGTTCTGCATTGAAGGACGTCGATATCGTCATCCACCTCGCCTGCATCTCGAATGACGCGTCGTTCGAGTTGGACGAAAACCTGTCGACTTCGATCAATCTAGAAGCATTCGAGCCGCTGGTCATCGCTGCCAAGGAAAGCGGCGTTGAGCGGTTTATCTACGCATCGTCTTCGTCGGTCTACGGGGTCTCGGAAGAGCCCGACGTTACCGAGGACCATCCGCTGGTGCCGTTGACACTGTACAACAAATACAAGGGCATGTGCGAGCCGCTCTTGAAGAAGCACACCGATGACAATTTCGTTGGCGTTATTTTCCGACCCGCAACTGTCTGTGGCTATGCCCCCCGTTTGCGGCTGGATCTAAGTGTCAACATTCTGACCAACCACGCCGTGACGAACAACAAGATCACCGTCTTTGGGGGCAGCCAGCTGCGCCCGAACCTGCATATCGAGGATTACATCGACGCCGTGCGTCTGTTGATGACTGCGCAAACCGAAAAAGTTGCCGACGAGACCTACAACATCGGTTTTCAAAACATGTCGATCATGGAGATTGCAGAGCTGGCGAAAGAGGTTGTCGAGGTGGAATTCCCCGAAAAGGCGCCCATCGACATAGTCACCACACCGTCCGATGATATGCGCAGCTATCACATTAACTCGAACAAGATTACCCGCGACCTGGGCTTCACGCCGAAACGTTCGATCGAGGACGCAATTCGCGATCTCTGTCGTGCTTTTAAGACCGGTAAAATCCCAAATTCGATGGAGGATGACACCTATTACAACGTCAAGACGTTGAAATCGAACAAGGTGGTCTGAGCCCGTGACGAAACAGCTCATCCTGATTACCGGCGGAGCCGGCTTCATCGGCAGCCACATGGTGGACGTCGCGCTGGAAAGCGGTTTCGCGGTGCGGGTGGTCGACAATCTAGTAGGCGGTCAGGAACAAAATCTCGCGCATCACGATCGCAACCCAAATCTAACCTTTGAGAAGGCTGATATCCGCCATCTCGACTCCGATGCTGCCATATTCAAGGATGTCAAATACATCATCCACTATGCAGGTATCGGAGATATCGTGCCCTCCATTGAGCGGCCGGTGGACTACATGTCCACCAATGTCCAGGGCACCGTGAAAGTGCTGGAAGGCGCCCGAGCTGCTGGGATTGAGAAGTTCGTATATGCGGCGTCGTCTTCGTGTTACGGACTGGCAGCCACGCCAACGCGCGAAGATCATCCCATCGCGCCGCAATACCCTTACGCCTTATCAAAGTATCAGGGAGAGGCAGCGGCCTTTCATTGGCATCAGGTTTATGGCCTGCCGGTGAATTCGATCCGGATATTCAACGCCTACGGGACCCGTGTCAGGACGACCGGGGCGTATGGGGCCGTGTTCGGTGTTTTTTTCCGCCAGAAGTTGTCGGAAGAGCCATTCACCGTGGTCGGGGACGGCACCCAATCCCGCGATTTTCTTTATGCCTCTGACGTGGCGCGAGCCTTTCTGGCAGCAGCGGAATCGGAAAAAATCGGTGAGATCTGGAACCTTGGTGCTGGCGCACCCCAATCGGTGAACCGGCTGGTAGAGCTGATTGGGGGGCCAGTCACTTACGTCCCCAAACGTCCCGGCGAACCTGACATTACGCATGCTGACATCTCCAAGATACGGGCTGATCTCGGGTGGGCGCCCACCATACCTTTCGAGGAGGGGGTCGCCCGGATGATGGCCGAGATCGAGGTTTGGAAAGACGCTCCTTTGTGGACTCCCGAAAAAATTGATGATGCGACCAGTACCTGGTTCAAATATCTGGGGGAGAAATGACCGAGTCTCTGACCAAACGCTTCGCCCACAAGATCAAGACCCCTGAAGAACTGGGTGAAGTGCTCGGACCGATGCCGCGAGAGAGAAAGGCGATCATGTGCCATGGCGTGTTCGACGTCGTGCATCCTGGCCATGTCCGACATTTGTTGTACGCCAAGTCCAAGGCCGACATCTTGATCACCTCAATTACCGCGGATCGGTTTATCGACAAGGGCAAGTACCGACCCCATGTTCCAGAGGATTTGCGCGCAGCAAACTTAGCCGCGTTCGAAATGGTCGACTTTGTGGTGATCGACCCGAACAAGACGCCGCTTGAAAACCTGATGCTCATCCAGCCTGACTTTTTTGCCAAGGGCTACGAGTACCAGTCGGGCGGCATTCATCCAAAAACCGCTGAAGAAATGAGAGTTCTGGAGTCGTTTGGCGGACAAGTAATCTTTACGCCTGGCGATATCGTCTATTCGTCGAGCCGGTTGATCGAACTGGAACCGCCAGAGATCAAATACGAAAAACTGCAAACCGTAATGGAGCGTGATGGCTTCAGCTTTGATGACATGCGCGCCACCGTCCGGGCCATGCAGGGCAAGCGGGTCCACGTCGTCGGCGACACGATAATCGACACGTTTACGAAATGCGCAATGATCGGTGGCCAGACCAAGACACCCACAATTTCCGTGCTCTATGAAGACAAGATCGACTATGTGGGCGGCGCCGGTATCGTGGCAAAGCACCTGAAGGCGGCGGGCGCCGAGGTCGTTTTTTCGACCGTTCTGGGCGATGATGCGCTTGGCACCTTTGCCCGCGAGGATTTGGAGGAGGCCGGCGTCGAAGTTCGTGCAGTTACTGATCCAACGCGCCCAACCACAAACAAGAACGCCATCGTCGTTGGGGGATACCGACTTTTGAAGGTCGATACACTCGACAACCGCTCGATCAGTGACGAAGTGCTGGAGGCGTTGCTTTGCGGAATTCGCGATGTGCCCACGGACGCCATCGCCTATTGCGATTTCCGCCATGGCATCTTCAACCGGCGCACCATCCCCGCATTTACCGCCGCGCGGCCGGAGGGTTCGTTCAGCGTCGCTGACAGCCAGGTTGCAAGCCGTTGGGGCAACATCACTGAGTTCAAGGGCTTTGATCTGATAACGCCGAATGAACGCGAAGCACGCTTTGCCATGGCTGATCAGGACAGTGGCGTCCGGGCCTTGTCCTCAGACCTGTATGACACTTCCGAATGCAAGACATTGATCCTCAAACTTGGTGACCGTGGGGTTCTGACCTGCCGGTCTCCTGATCATGAAAGCTCAGACAGTTTCCTGACCGTTGATAGCTTTGTCGAACATGTGGTTGATGCGGTCGGCGCAGGCGATGCCTTGCTCGCCTACGCAACGCTCGTGATGATGATCACGGGCTCAGCGGCCAAGGCAACGACGGTTGGGTCGATTGCAGCGGCCTGCGAGGTTGAGCAAGACGGCAATATCCCGGTTACCACCGAGGATGTGCTAAATCGTATCGACTCGATCGAGAGAAAGATGAGCTATGAGTAGGACGGCACAGAGGCGCTTCCTGATGCCAGAATGAACGGATTTCGCGTGGTCACGGTCGGGATGGGCGTCCAGGGAGCCAAACGGCGCAAGCACGCCGGCGCGCATTGTATCGCATGTGTCGAACCCACTGGTGGTCACGACTTCACTGACCTGCGCGATGTGCCACTGGAAAGCTACGACGCTGCCTTGCTTTGCATCCCCGATGCACCCAAGGTCGACCTATTGGGCTACCTTGCCGACCACGGCAAACACGCGCTGGTCGAAAAGCCCCTCTTCGCAACCGAAGATGCGACAATTACCGAACTTCAGACCCGCGCACGTGTAACCGGTGCCGTGCTCTACACCGCCTACAACCACCGGTTCGAGCCGCATTTCGTGGCCATGCGCGATCTGATCCGTTCCGGGCGTTTGGGCCGTATCTATAGATGCCGAATGTTCTACGGCAACGGCACTGCGCGATTGGTGCGCGATTCCATCTGGCGGGATCAGGGTTCAGGCGTCCTGCACGATCTGGGTAGCCACCTGCTCGACACCGCCGCCTACTGGTTCGGCGAACTTGGGTTGGATTTTCAGGTCATCTCGGCGAATACCTTTGAAAACGAGGCGCCGGATCACGTCGTCATCGGCTCGGAAAGCACGTCTCCATCGCTCGAACTTGAAATGACCCTGCTTAACTGGCGCAACAATTTCGCAGCGGATCTTTTCGCCGAGGGAGGCTCGGCCCATATTTCATCGCTCTGCAAATGGGGCCCCTCCAGCATGACGGTGCGAACGCGCGTACTGCCCGCAGGTCGCCCGCCCGAAGACGTGATCACGCTGGTGCAGGACGACCCGACCTGGGCCGCGGAATTCGCCCATTTCAAAGTTCTATGCGAAAGTGGT
The DNA here is from genome assembly GCA_947491935.1 of uncultured Roseicyclus sp. Classification (GTDB taxonomy): domain Bacteria; phylum Pseudomonadota; class Alphaproteobacteria; order Rhodobacterales; family Rhodobacteraceae; genus Gymnodinialimonas. The sequence continues at coordinate 40,389 of CANLLF010000002.1, read as the reverse complement.
GAGGCAACTGACCTCTCCAATGACCTTTGGCTTAATGGCCTTCTCAAGCGCCTTGGCGATGATATCACGCGCGGGGGACGGCAATGAATACGGTTGCCTTTGTCGGCATGACGCATCTTGGGCTGGTCTCGGCAACAGCGGTTGCGGCGAAAGGGTTTCCCACGCTCTGTTTCGATCCGGATTGGACGCTGATCGAACGGCTGCAGCTGCACGATCTTCCCGTTTCCGAACCGGGGCTGAACGATCTGGTCGCCCGCAATGGCGATGCGCAGAGATTCACAGCGAACCCGACTGACCTTAGGGCCGCGGACGTTCTGTACATTGCACCTGATGTGCCTACCGACGCGCACGGACAAAGTGATCTTTCGGGCATCCATGCCATGATCGAAGGCATACTTCCTCATCTCGGGCCCCAGGCAGTACTGGTTGTTCTGTGCCAGGTGCCTCCAGGCTTCACGCGTCAAGTTCCAGTGCCACACGACAGGCTCTATTATCAGGTTGAAACGCTGGTCTTTGGCCGCGCGGTGGAGCGGGCCATGGAGCCGGAACGCTATATCATTGGTTGCGCTGATCCCCTGGCACCATTGGCGCCTGCCTACCGCGAGTTGCTTGGCGCGTTCGGCTGCCCTTTGCTGCCTATGCGTTACGAAAGCGCTGAACTGGCCAAGATTTCGATCAATATGTGCCTGGTTGCGTCCATTTCGGTCGCCAACACCATGGCTGAACTCTGCGAACACGTGGGGGCGGATTGGTCCGAAATTGCGCCCTCGCTGAAGCTGGACCGCAGGATCGGGCAATACAGCTATCTTGCCCCAGGCCTTGGGATCGCGGGGGGAAACCTGGAACGGGATCTCGCGACCGTTATGCGGTTAGGCGAAGCACACGGGACAAACACTGGAGTGGTGGCAGCTCAAATCGCAAATTCCACGCATCGCAAGGGTTGGGCCGCGCGCATGGTACGTACCCTGGGCTTGGACGCCGCCACGCTTGCGGTCTGGGGGCTGGCGTACAAGGAAAATACCCATTCCGTAAAAAACTCCCCCTCCCTGGCGACGCTACGAGCCATTCCGGAGGCCAATATCAAAGCACATGATCCACAAGTACCATCCGAGGCGGTGACGGTAGCACTCGATCGCGTCGACACCCCCCTTGCTGCACTTCCCGGCGCTCAGGCCTTGCTGATCCTGACGCCTTGGCCCGAATACCGCGACATCACCCTGACCGAGATCGCTGGAGGTCTGGCGGGTACGACTGTGATCGATCCCTATCGAGTACTTGACCCCGCCCAAGCCCACGCGACAGGTCTGAACCACATAACTTTGGGAGTAGGCCATGCTTGAACACGGTTTGGCAGTCGCGCAGCCACCTTCCCGCACCGTCATCGTCGGCGCGGGTGGATTCGTCGGCGGCGCGATTGCGCGAAAAATGGAGGGCACCGGCGCAAATGTCCTGCGCCTGGGCCGCGGCGATGTGGACCTTATGGCGGAAGACGCCGGCGAGGCGCTTGCGTCGCACCTGACCCGTGAGGCCGCGGTGGTGCTGGTCTCTGCCATCGCGCCGGTCAAGGACCTGTCGATGTTGGGTCAGAACATTAAGATGATTCAGGCCATGGCCGGCGCCATTGCTAAGGCAAAGCCTGCCTACGTCTTGAACATCGGCTCGGATGCGGTGTTCTCGGACACCGGCGCGCCCCTCCATGAAGCCTCTGCCAAAGATGCAGCAAACTTCCATGGAATCATGCACCTGACCCGCGAGGCAGCCTTCCTCGATGCGCGCGCAGGGCTGATGTTCGCGACCTTGCGCCCTACCCTGATTTATGGCCAGGACGACCCGCATAACGGCTATGGCCCGAACCAGTTCCGACGGCTGGCTGCCAGTGGTGAACCGATTAGGCTTTTTGGTCAGGGAGAAGAACGCCGTGATCATGTCTGGGTCGAGGATGTCGCAGAACTGGCTATGCGCATGGTTCTGCATCGATCAGTCGGATCGTTGAATGCGGTCACTGGCCACGTCGTAAGTTTCCAGGACCTGGCACAGATCTGCGCCCGCCTGCACGGGCCGGTTGAAATCAAAAACCTGCCTCGCTCTGGCCCAATGCCGCACAACGGCTATCGACCGTTCGACGCCTCGGCCATCGCTACCGCCTTCCCAGGCTTTGCGATGACGTTGCCGGAGGACGGATTGAGGAAGGTGGCAGATGGGACGAGAGATTAACCTTGTACGGGCACTGCCGAAGACCAAGCGCAATATCCAAGCTCGAAACGGCGCAAAAAACCCTGAAATAATCCGCATCTCGAAGCAATTCGGTGAAATGTATTTTGACGGCCCACGCGAATATGGCTACGGCGGCTACAGCTACGATGGCCGCTGGGTTCCAGTGGCTCAAGACATCATCAAGCACTTCGATCTGAAACCCGGAATGCGGGTGCTGGATGCCGGCTGTGCCAAAGGTTTTCTGGTGAAGGACCTGCGCGAGGCGCTCCCTGGCCTGGAAGTAATTGGTCTGGAACTCAGCCAATACGCGATCGACCACGCGCATCCGGATGCGAAGCCTCATTTGATCCAAGGCACGATCGAAGAGATGCCGTTCGAGCAGCCGTTCGACGCTGTTCTATGCCTCGACACCGTTCACAACCTACCACGTGACCGTGCAAGCAAAGCGTTGCAAGAAATCCAGCGCCTGAGCCATGGCCGCGCATACGTTCGGGTCGACAGCTACCATACGCCGGAACAGCGGGCGATCTTCGAAAGCTGGGTGTTAACGGCAGAGTTTCATGGCTATCCGGCTGAGTGGCTTGCCCTGTTCCAAGAGGTTGGCTACACCGGCGATTATTCTTGGACGATCATTGAATAGGTCGGGTCCGCGGGGGGCAGAACACATGGCTAAGAAGTACCTGATCCTGGGCGGCGGCGGGTCTTTCGGGATTCATACTGCGCTCTATCTTCTGGACAATGCGGACCATAACGGGGTGATCGGGATCGGGCGTAACCCGCTGCGCAATGAGCCCTTCAGCCTCAATATCGACCAGCGCGAAGGATACTCTTACTACGCGCGGCATCTTACTTACGAGATGGATCTGCTCCTGGAATTGCTGGATGAACTCCGACCAGAGGTCATCATCAATTTCGCTGCTCAGGGTGAGGGTGCGGTCAGTTGGAAGCACTCCTGGCGCTACTTTGAGACGAACTCGATGGCCCTGGCCAAGTTTTCCGAGCATCTTGAGAGCCGCGATTGGCTTGAGCATTTCATTCAGATCGGCACGTCCGAGATGTACGGTTCAGTTGAGCATGCGGCCACGGAAGCCGAGCCGATCAAGCCGTCCTCTCCCTATGCGGCCTCAAAGGTGGCGTTCGACATGTATCTTATGTCCGTGAACCGCTTCAAAGGGTTCCCCATGACTATCGTTAGACCGTGCAACTGCTATTGCCCGGGCCAACTGCTGCATCGGGTGATCCCAAAGACCATACTGATGGGTCTTACGGGACAGAAGTTACCTCTGCACGGCGGGGGCAAGGCAGAGAAGTCATACATGCACGCACGTGATCTTGGCCGGGCGCTCCATCTGATTGCCGAACGTGGCCCGCGCGGTGAGGTCTTCAATGCGGGCCCGGCTCTGCCCACGTCCATTCGCGAAGTGGTGGAACGCTGTGGCGCGGCATTGGGACTTGGCCTCGATGAGATCGCCGAGGTGACGGAAGACAGGCTGGGTCAAGACAGCCGCTATTGGCTGGACTCCTCTGCGATCAAAGACGCAACGGGCTGGGAACCTGTGATCGGCTGGGACGAGGGTCTGGCAGAAATGGTAGACTGGGGCCGAACCTATATCGACCAAATTCGTGGCGTCGATACCGGTTACACCCTTCGCGGGTGACAGCAACCATCGCACACCGGGTGGAGCAGATTGTTTCTCGTATCAGGCCAGCGGCTGTTTGACGCCCGCATGCTCCAAGACTTTCGGCTCGCAAACAAAAACGTTATGAGGCCACTGGACAGACAGAGGACCCCATGAACCGCATTCGTCAGCCTCGGGACGTGGAGCCCAGATTTTTCGGCCTTGCGCCCACCCAAGCGTCGTTTGAGGGCGCGGTGGCGACGGCCATGTTCCGCGAGATGCTTCGCATTCGTCGCGTTGAGGAACGGATCGGGGAGCGTTATGCCGAGCAGGAAATGCGCTGTCCGACCCATCTTTGTATCGGGCAAGAGGCGCCTTCCGCCGCGGTATGTGCCCATCTGCGCCCGCAGGACTTGGTCTTCTCGAACCACCGCAGTCACGGGCACTATTTGGCCAAAGGCGCGAACCTAAATGCAATGATTGCAGAATTATATGGCCGCGCAACGGGCTGCGCTGCCGGCAAAGGCGGATCACAACATTTGATTGATCTTGACGCCGGATTCATGGGGTCGGCACCGATCCTCGCGTCGACAATCTCGGTTGGCGTGGGCGCGGCATGGGCTGCTAAGCTGGATGGGCGCGATGAGGTCTCGGCGATTTTCTTCGGCGATGGCGCAACTGAAGAAGGCACTTTTCACGAGGCAATGAACTATGCCTCTGTCGCATGCCTTCCAGTTGTCTTTGTCTGCGAGAACAACCTCTATTCTGTGCATTCCGAGCTGGATATCCGTCAACCACCTCGACCGGTGGCCGCTTTGGCGCCCGCGCATGGGATGCGTGCGGCCGTGGTGGACGGCAACGACGTTGAAGCTGTCTGGAAAGCGGCAGGAACTGCCGTCGCTCATGCCATTCTGGGCGAAGGCCCTACTTTGATCGAATGCGTTACTTATCGCTGGCGCGAGCATTGCGGACCAAACGAAGATTTGAACCTCGGCTACCGCTCGATCGATGAGTTTTCCCAATGGCAACAGGACGATCCCTTGGAGCGCAGCCGTTCAGCGTTTTTGGCCGCGGGTTGGTTGAACGAAAACGTGATCTCAACGATGGAACAGGAGATTTCTGAAGAGCTAGACAGCGCATTTGACTTTGCAATCCAGAGCCCATTTCCCGACCCCCGCGAATTGGCCACTCATGTCTTTCCGGATCCGTCATGACCGAACGGCAACTAAAATACTTCGAGGCCATCCACGAAGCGACCGACCTCGCGCTAGGAGCGGATGAAAACGTCCTCTTGATGGGGCTTGGCGTGCCTGGGCCCACTGGCATATTCGGAACGACAAGCGGGTTACAGGATAAGTATGGTGCCCGGAGGGTGATCGATATCCCGTCCTCCGAAAACGCGATGACCGGTGTCGCCCTGGGGGCCGCAACTCGCGGCAAGCGCCCCATCATGGTACATATGCGTTTAGATTTTGCGGTACTTAGCCTGGAGCCCATCGTGAACCAAGCTGCCAAGTGGCACTACATGTACGGCGGTCGGGTACGCGCGCCGCTGGTGATACGTATGATAATTGGGCGCGGCTGGGGACAAGGGCCACAGCATAGCCAATCCCTGCAAGCATGGTTCGCGCATGTGCCTGGTCTGAAGGTTGTGATGCCTTCTCGGCCCTGCGATGCCAAGGGCATGTTGCTATCAGCGGTGCAGGATGACGCGCCAGTTATTTTTCTTGAGCATCGATGGCTCTACAATTTGGAGGGTCCTGTGCCCGACGGAGTATACTCGACGCCTCTTGAGGGCGCTTCGGTGCTTCGAGAGGGCTCTGACGTAACGCTGGCAGCATGCTCATACATGGTAATCGAAGCGATGCGCGCAGCCGAAACTTTGGCTAGCGTTGGCATTAGTGCCGAGGTCATAGATCTCCGCTCGGTTGCGCCGCTGGACATGGCGACATTGGGCAAATCTGTGGGTCGAACGGGACGGTTGGTTGCCGCCGATACCGGACATGCGGAATGCGGGGTCGCCTCTGAGGTGGTCGCGGCGGTCACCGAGCAGTGTTTCGCCAGTCTGAAAGCCGCACCGCAACGGGTTGCCCTTCCACCGATCCCATCGCCAACTTCGCCGGCGCTGGCTGATCTCTATTATCCCGGAGCCAATGAGATTGCCGCCAAGGCCCTGCAAACCCTGGGCCGCAACGACGTCTTACCCGAGCCTCCATCTGACCCCGGGCGACGCTGGCGAGATACACCTGACCCCAGCTTCACGGGACCCTACTGACACAAACGCTTAGGCCGATTGATCTCTTCTGGCCAATTGTCTTGCCAGCAAACGGATCAGGACTTCTAGCGGCACCAGTGGATCTGCCGCTAGGCTGGAATGTGCCGGACTGCTGGCGGCAATTGCATTGATTTCTCGTCCGCGCACCGGCCGCACCATTTTTTTTGGCCACCCCATCACCTCGGAAAGCGCAACGGCTACGTCTGCATAAGAATGCTCAATTCCACTAAGATGATGGATTCCGGCGGACCCAGGTGCAAGGAGTTCGGAAATCTTCGCTGTGACATGGTTGGTGGTGATTGGCGCAGTGGCGAGGTCGACATAGGGAGTAATCGGTTCGCCCTCGTTCATTGCCGTTGCCCAGTCGGCAATGATCCCATGCTCAGCATCCATGACCTTCACAAGGCGTAGAATTGCAAGCCGCTCCTCCGCTCCCGAAAGAGCCAATAGCCGCTGCTCAGCCTCAGCCTTCATGCGCGAATAGGCATCGCACGGCGCATATGGCGCGTCGATTGGAAGGTAGGGCTGATCTCCGCCCAACACGATGCTCGTCGAGAGAAATATCACCTGCCCGCCCCGGGAAAGAACCGGTTGGGCAAGAGTGAGTGGGGCTGTGACATTAATCATCTGTGCGCGGTCGGGATCGGCCTCGCACGCGGAGCGCTCAGTTAAGGCGGCACAAAGTACGACCGCATCTACTCCCTCAGCAGTCGCCGGATCGGGGTGGACTAGTTCCAGATAGTGCGCACCATTAGGCAGTGGCGTGCGATGTGAGGTTGTTGTCACCTCATGCCCAGCGCTGCGAAGAACTGGAACCAGGGCACTGCCGACCTGTCCGTCTCCTCCGACGACAAGAACTCTCACAGAATCAGCCTTGTGCAGAACGGCTCATTTCCGCCCCACGCCCATGGCAAAGATGTAGTGTGACATCTTATGGAAGCCGGTATGTACAACCTCGTCGTTCATTGAGAAGGAAAACACGTTGTGAAAATGGCGTTCCAAGGCAGCCTTGAGATCTGGGGCCGACTTGCAGTTTACATGTCCTGCCTTCGACTGCGGTGAGGCGTAATCCTGGCTTTCGAGCGAAGGCATCCCCGCAATGAATACGCCATGCTCATGCAGCGAAGCGGCGATGTTTGAGAGATATGCCTCCTCGTCCTCTGGACGGATATGCTCCATGACATCCAGAGAGTAGGCTGCATCGAACCCACCGGGGTCAACTGAGACAGTGATTATGTCATGCACCCGCGCTTCGAAGCGCCACTTATCGACCATGCGTCGGTTAATATCCTCGATGAAAACCGGGTCGAAATCGATGGCTGTCAATTCGCCCACTTCTTGGCAAACGACCCGGCTTACGAAGCCGTCACCACATCCAACCTCCAGTACGCGCGCCTTGCCCGACAGCATCTTTGCGGCGAATTTATAGCGCGCGAATGTGAAACTCAGCCGTTTGGGATCGTCATACCAAGCCTGATTGACCATCAAACCCAACGTTGCATGCCCCATCTTATTGGCAATCTCGATCAATGGCTGATACTGAGCTTCCTTTGTGGTTCGATTGGTCAATGTGATCTCCTATTAATCTGTCCAGTCTTTACACGAGCGAGTCGGTCAAATAAAGCGCGCCGCATACTGGGTCTTGGCATGCCACCATGAAAAAGCGAAGACGGATCGATCCAAGGATCAGCGCAACACTTCGCGCGTTGTTCTTGTGGCCTGTTGTGGGCATTCTCGCAGTGTGTGGCGTGCGCTTCGCGTTTATCTCAAACCCTGGACGCGTTGGCCATATGGCGGCCGAAATCGACTGTTTTCTGAAAGAAAGAGCGCTTGGCCTGATACCATACCGTAGGCCTATTCTGCTGTTGGAACGGTCGCGGGCAGGGAACAAAGCGCTGCTGGATGTCTTCAAATCCTACATGACCGTCTTCGACCGCCGATGGCATCGCCGCCTGCTTTCGGAGCTTACGAAGTTTGACGCCTTGCGTCTTCCGCTGGGTCGCCCGGTTGTCGCCTTGGAGGAGTCGGCGCACTACGCACAGGTGCTTTCTCTCTGGGGCGACCGGGAACCTATCGTTGCGTTGCCCGATCAGATGGAGATCGCTGGCCGGGCAAGACTCACCGAACTTGGGGTGCCGGAAGGCGCCTGGTTTGCCTGTATCCATGTGCGCGAGGGAGGGTATTCTCCGGGGGATGAGCACGTGCATGCCCACCGCAATGGCAATATCGCCACCATGGTAAAAGCCATTCGGGCCATCACCAACCGCGGGGGATGGGTCATTCGGATGGGTGATGCGAGCATGTCACCGTTGAACGACATGTCCAATGTGATCGACTATGCCCTCTCTCCTCTCAAGACGGACTGGATGGACTTGTGGTTGTGCGCCAACACCCGCTTCTTTGTCGGGACGACCTCGGGCCTGACGATGGTGGCCACGGTTTTCTCAAGGCCCTGCGCATTGGTAAATATGATCCCCCACGGGGCGAGCTTGGGCATGGCGCCCGGCGATATCTCCATCCCAAAAGTGTTGGTCAGGGCGGACGGGAACGTCCTCAGCCTGTTGGAAATTCGCGCCCGAAACCTCTCTGGCGCACGCTACGCCCAACTGTTCGAAAAAGCCGGGGTCACCGTCCGTGACAACAGCGCCGAGGAAATTCACGACCTTGTCGTGGAATTGATGGCCCGGCTTGACGGAACCTTTGAGGTGACCTCCGAGGACATCGACCTGCAGAGACTTTATCGCGCGCATCTGTATCCAGGTGATTACTGCCACAACTCTACGGCGCGGATAGGGCGGGATTGGCTAAGGGCTAACCGAGATCTGGTTCTCACGAATTGACCGTCTGAGGTGTTTCGAAAAATCGATGCTGATATCTTTCAGTGACATGGGATCGGCCAGTAGGACTGGATCAATTCCATCGAATTTCCGCTCGACAAGCGGGCCTTGACTCCAAGCAGCCCCCCATATCCAAACGTACCGAGGGGCGGATCTGATGCCGCATCCGTGACGTCAGGTGGGTATACCAAGTTGAGTTGAACTCACTCGTCAACAAGAAAAACACGCCATTTCAAGAAATAAAGCCAACGAAGGTCAGCCCTTTTGCATCTTGTGACGCGCGATTCCTGATTGGCAGAATAAAAACCTGCAAGAAATTCAAAAATAAGGACCTGAAGCGTATTTATTGCAGAGCAAGCACCTACGCTCGGCAGCAACACATGGCTAATCGATAGTTCGTGAAGACATGAGCGGCTACCAGCCCATAAGCTTGACGTTTCAAGCCAATAATGAGATTTGGTCGATCTTACCAATGAGAGAACAGGCTCTATTGAGCTGAACGAGGTTTTCCGTGAACGCATCCGCGCTACCCAACCGTACCGATATCCCTCCACGCCCGGTTTTCCCGGAACGAAGCTCTGGCATCGCGACAACACGCCTGGCGGACCAGACTCTGCTGGAAGAGATCCAAAGCATCATTGCGTATGTCCTTCCTCGACCGACGGATCACTATGTCAACATGGATGCCGATGAGTATCGCTCACTATTGCTGTTGGCGCAGGAAGAATTGGATCGCCGACATATCGTCCGTCGTCTGGCGCAAGATCGACGCGAGCTAATCTGTGAGGTTCTCAACACAAACCAACCGATGATTCAAACAAACACGTATTTAAGAGGGACGCGTCCAAGTGTTCAAGGCGTTCAAGAGTATATCGGTTGGCATCGGGAGAGTTTCTACGGGCCGGATATGGATCAAGCAATCAATTTTTGGGTGCCGATACTGAATGTCACCGCTGAAAATGTGATGCGCTATATCCCCGACAGTCACCTAATACCGGACGCAAACATTGAAACAGCATCGGAAGAAGACGAGAGTGTGGAACGCTATTCGTCTGGCCATAAGATTGGGCTATTGTATGCTCCAAAAAGAATTACATCAGGGGTAGATTTGAGTAAATCGAAGCCCTTTTGTGTATTGCCTGGCGAAGTGACTGTATTCGCTGGCCACCTTATTCATGGTGCCGCGGAAAACCTTTCCAACCATATTCGATTCTCTATGGACTTTCGACTTATTGCAATGGAAAGTTTGAGCACCTCAAAAGAACATTTTGCTTCTGGGAAGAGCTATTTCGAGCCGCTTTGATGTTTTGGAAATATGACAAAGCTGAGCCGAAGATGCGCCAACCGCGCAGCGACGGATTGTGCGATCTCGGGTGCCATCGCGAGAATAACCGTTGATCCCGCGGGCGCCATCTCTGGTGAGACGACCGGCGCGCCATCAATGGTCGCTCCTTGTTTGGCTGTGTCTTCGTCAATCCAGAAAGCCGGTGTTGTGTCGATTTCCGATGCAAGCCAAGTTCCAATGATTGAAGTTCCGAAAATACCAAACGGTCCATGCCGTGCCACGTCCCGAGCAGTCTTGGAAACCGATGAAAGCCAATCGACTTGGGATGCTGCGGGGCAGTCGACCGCAGGCGGTTGCCCAACGGCGTCACCATGTCCCAAGACCATGCTCAGTTCCTTAGCGACCCAATTCTCAGAGAGAGCCATCGGCGTTAATCCGGATTTCTCGCCAATGTAGTAAAGCGATGAACGGTCAAAATGAAGCGTATGGTCGGCCACCAAAAGATCGTAGGGGTTCTGTAAGCGGTTCGGGACTTGGAGTACTATATGCCCATTCGGCTTCAGCAACTCGCCAAGGCTTCGCAACACATCGGAACCGTTCGGGATGTGTTCAAGCGCGTGCATTAGAACAATCAAATCATACCGATGCGGGATACCAGCCGGGTCTCCAGTGAATAATTGCCCAAACTGCGCAATCCCTTTGAGCTTTTTCTCCGCCCTTCGGTCTAGATCAAACCCATCTATTCTCCAACCGGACAACATTTGGTCTGCCGCCTTCGTGGAGGGCCCCTTGCCGCATCCATAGTCGAGCATCCACCCAGTCTCCGGTAGGCCGAACGCTCGCGCATATGCGCTCAAGACCAGGTTTGATCGGGGTGCATAATCTTGTCCACGATCGCCGCCGCGGACTGATTGTTCTACCCCGCCGCTCAGAGAATAGTTATCATATTCGGCATAAATTCGTTCGCAATCGGCCTGCCACGCCGCATCGTTTGGTTTTTGCACAGCCCCGCATGCCACGCACTCAGTCACTCTTCCACCTGGCGGATATGTTTTACAATCGGACGTTACTCGTTGACGCTTCGCATATTCCTCAATCGAATGCGGCAATGGCACGTTGCAGATACTGCAGACCGGGAACGACATAGCTTCAATTCCTATTGGCTCGAAATGCCCTTGGTTCATCGATATGTCAGCAAACCAAAACGGTGTCACTAGGCCATTAACGCAAAACCAACACATGTTGGTTGCTGCGATGCGGCTGACCGCGAGGGACAGCTCCCGACAACTGTCATCGCGCGTAACGATGCGTTTTCGGTCCTTGAGCTAGGTGAACAGCTTCTCGAGCCAGTGGCGTCGCTCATAGTACTTTCAATTACGGCCAGCGGGATGCTTGCGCCCACGTCACGTCAGGATGAACGCCGCTATCCCCCTTTTTTGAAGCTTCAGGAAGTCATCCAGCGTCGTAGATTTTGTTTTCCAGGAGCGGCTCCGAAGGTTGCAACGGGCCTTTGAAACGCGACAGCACGTCGTCAGAAATGATGGGATACCACAAACTCCCGATCGTCTTTCATATGCTGGAAGATGTCTTGCATTGGTTTCTGCCATAGCCCTTTGCCCGCGCTCCCAGAGGAGGAAGCGCCCTGCGCGCTGGTGATCTGCACGCCACGGAATATTTCGCGCAGCAACGCCGCGCAGCGATCCCCGTCCGCCTCGTGCCGCGAACGGTTCAATCTTAGCACAGATGCCCACCTCAAACGCATCCTTGGTCTGGGGCGGCTCCGGTTACGTGGTCCATGCGGCGCGAACGACGAATTCCTTCTCGCCGCCACCGCCCAGAACCTCCGCAAACTGGCCAAGATCTTTCCTGCACCGCAGCAACTACGCGAAGCCTGATCAGAAAGGCACTCGTGCCCAGTTTGGAGCACCAAATTCTGCGCCCGCAACCCGTTGTTTTTCAACAGCATCGGCGTGAAGCCGACCTTCGCTGCGAGGGCAAAAAGACACGACATGATCGCATGAAGCGGACATTCGTTAAGCACGAAGTTTTTTTGTTCCAAAAAGGAGGGAACCTACTTTACGAGTAAAACGATTACATTCTCAGGTGCTACAGACGAGATTTTCTTCTGTCATCGGCCCCAAAGGCTAAAGTCCTTTGACTCTCCTGAACCGCGTACTTTGCGTACAATGCACTGTGGGAGACTGCTCTCGCGCTAATTTTGCACCTTCTCAATTCAATGACTTCAGCCGTCACCCATAATCAAGGTCACCCGGTCGGCAGCGAACCACGTTCTACCAAATTCGACAGGTCGGCCAGACGCATCGACGTTAATGCCCGCGGCGCGCAACACGGGGTCTCCGGCGGGAAGCTCCAGTAAGGCTGAATGCGTTTTTGAAGCAGCTTTGGCGGTAATCTCGGTCGATTTGCGTGTGTAGTCCGGGACGCCTTGCAAGGCCAATGCAGCGGTAACGGAGCCTTGGTTCGTGAGATGTGCCAAAAGGTCGGGAAAGGCCTCAGCCGGAAACACCGAACAGAACAGCGCCAGAGGCGCCCCATCGGACAGGCTGACGCCTTCATAGACATGCACCGCCGCGCCTTTGGTCAAGCCGAGCGCTTTGGCCTCTTGCGCGTTGGCCCCGCGCGTCTCCAGCGACAGGACACGGCGCTCGGCCACGCGCCCGGCAGCAGAGAGATTCTGCCGAAACCGGGTACGACGCCCGATGCGGTAGGGCGTTGGGACGTGGCGCACGAACACACCGGCCCCGCGCCGCGAATGCACGATGTTCTGCTCAGCCATATCGGCGATTGCACGGCGCACCGTATGACGGTTCACGCCGAACCGTTCGGCCAATTGCACCTCGGTGGGTAAGCGTTGGCCGGGCGGATAGTGGCCTTCGCCGATGTCACGGACCAGCGTGTCGCGGATGGCTGTCCAAAGGGCAGAGCGTCCCATGTCATCAAACTTTCATTCAACAAGGCTTGCGCCAGCACCGGATTCGGGCGTAGCACTTTTGTATAGTTGTATAAAAATAGACAAGTTTGCAAGATGTCGAATTCCCAACCTGATCTCACCCCCGCTGTCGCCGCCCGCAAGCGCCGCCTTTCGATCTTTGCCAAGGCGGGTGAGGATGCGCTGACCCCGCTTTTTGAGCGCTTTGCCCAGACCCACCCGATCGCTGACTACACCGTCCTGCGCGCAGCGGAGGTCGGGACCAGTATGGTGCGAGGCCGTGCGGGCGGATCCGGTGCGCCCTTCAACCTCGGGGAGATGTCGGTGACGCGCATGTCGGTGCGCCTGCCTTCAGGCGCGGCGGGTCATGGCTATGTGCAGGGCCGCTCGAAAGAGGCCGCGCTGATGGCAGCCCTGCTTGATGCGATGGCCGAGGATGGGTTTGCAGAGGGTGTTGACGACCTTGTTGTGGCGCCCCTTGAGGATGCCGCGAAAACCGCGCGCGCGGCACGCGCCGCGAAGGCTGCGGCGACGAAAGTCGAATTCTTCACCATGGTTCGAGGAGAAGGTTGATGCAAACTGCTGTTCTAGACGGGGGACTTGTCGATCCTGCACGCGATGCCGCTTTTGCGTTCCGCGCCGCGCTTGATGCCTTGTCGCGCCCCGGAACCATTCGCCAGATTGACGGGGCCGAGGCCCCGGCCCCTTGCTCACCGGCGGCGGCGACCATGATCGTCACGCTGTGCGATCCGACCACACCGCTCTATGTCGCGCCTTCCCACGACAATGAGGCCCTGCGCGAGTGGATTACCTTCCAGACCGGCGCGCCGTTCGCTGCGGCGATTGACGCAGTGTTTGCCATCGGAACATGGGACGCGCTTGCCCCTCTTGGTGCCTACGCCGGTGGAACTCCGGCGTACCCCGACAGGTCGGCCACGCTGATTGTCGAAGTGCCTGTGCTTGAAGCCAAGGGCGCGGTGTTGGCCGGACCGGGGATCGAGACCAAAGCCCAATTGAACCTGCCAGAGGTAGACGCGTTCCAAGCCAACCGGGCGCAATTCCCTTTGGGCCTCGATTTCTTCTTCACTTACGGGAACCGCGTCGCGGGCTTGCCCCGCTCCACCCGAGTTACGGAGGGATAGCCCATGTATGTTGCCGTCAAAGGCGGGGAACGGGCGATCGACAACGCCCATGCCTGGCTCGCCGAAGAACGCCGGGGCGATACCGACATCGCCGAGATGTCGATTGCCCAGATCCGAGAGCAGCTTGCCCTCGCGGTTGACCGCGTCATGGCCGAGGGGTCGCTTTACGACCCTGACCTCGCTGCGCTGGCCATCAAACAGGCCCGCGGCGACATGATCGAAGCGGTCTTCCTGATCCGCGCCTATCGCACGACCCTGCCCCGCTTCGGGGCCAGTGCGCCGATCGACACGGGCGCGATGGCCTGTGACCGACGCATCTCGGCCACCTTCAAGGACCTGCCCGGCGGGCAGGTCCTCGGGCCGACCTTCGACTATACGCACCGGCTTCTGGATTTCGCGCTTGCTGCCGAGGGACTTGAGCCGTCCGAAGCGCCGGAAGCAGCGGCGGACATGGCCGATCTACCCCATGTCACTGACTTCCTCGCACAAGAGGATCTGATCCAGCGCGAACCCGAAGGCTCTGACACGCCCCGTGACCTGACGCGCGAGCCGCTCGATTTCCCCACCGACCGGCCGCTGCGCCTTCAGGCGCTGAGCCGCGGGGATGAGGGCTTTGTGCTGTCGATGGCCTATTCCACGCAGCGTGGCTACGGGCGCAACCATCCTTTCGTGGGTGAGCTGCGCACCGGCAAGGTGGCGGTCGAGATGGACATACCCGAGCTTGGCTTTGCCATCGAAATCGGTGAGGCGGTGGTGACGGAATGCGAAACGGTCAACCAGTTCACCGGATCCAAGACCGAGCCACCGCAATTCACCCGGGGCTATGGCCTGACCTTCGGGCATTGCGAGCGCAAGGCCATTTCGATGGCTTTGGTCGATCGTGCGATGCGGTGGGCGGAACTGGGCGAAGACAACGTGGGCGCGCCCGCACAGGACGAGGAATTTGTCCTTTACCATGCGGATAATGTGCAGGCCTCGGGCTTTCTGGAGCACATCAAACTGCCCCATTACGTCGACTTCCAATCAGAGCTGGAGTTGATCCGTCGCCTACGGGCGGACGCGATGGCTGGCCAGCATCAGGAGGCCGCGGAATGACCGATCAAGCCTACAACTTCGCCTATCTTGACGAGCAGACCAAGCGCATGATCCGCCGCGCGATCCTGAAGGGCGTCGCGGTGCCGGGCTATCAGGTGCCCTTTGCCAGCCGCGAGATGCCGATGCCCTACGGATGGGGCACGGGTGGTGTGCAGGTCAGCGCCGCCTGCCTGACCCCCGACGATACGCTGAAGGTGATCGACCAGGGCGCCGACGACACAACGAATGCCGTCTCGATCCGCAAGTTCTTCGAGAAGACGGCCGAGGTTGCCGTGACCGAGAAGACATCGGAGGCCTCTGTCATTCAGACCCGCCACCGCATTCCCGAAGAGCCGCTGACCGAGGATCAGATACTGGTCTATCAAGTGCCGATCCCCGAACCGTTACGGTTTCTGGAACCGTCCGAGGTTGAGACCCGCAAGATGCACAGCCTTGAGGAATACGGTTTGATGTATGTGAAGCTGTACGAAGACATCTCGCGCCATGGCGAGATCGCGACAGCCTACGCCTATCCGGTGAAGGTCGAGGACCGCTATGTGATGGACCCGTCACCGATCCCGAAATTCGACAATCCGAAGATGGAGAGCGCGGCCCTGCAACTTTTCGGCGCAGGGCGCGAGCAGCGCATCTATGCGGTGCCGCCCTACACGAAGGTCGTCAGCCTCGATTTCGAGGATCACCCGTTCGATCCCTCCAAGGCGCCGCATCCCTGCGCGCTCTGCGGGGCCGAGGACAGTTATCTGGACGAGGTCATCACCGACGATCGGGGCGGGCGGATGTTCGTCTGCTCCGACACGGATTTCTGCGCCGGGCGGCGCGCCGCCGGGTTCACAGGTGAGATGACCAACACGCGCCCCGCCCCGGTCGATACGGAGGCCATGGCATGACCCCACTTTTGAACGTTCGCGATCTGACCAAGGCCTATGGCGGACGGATCGGGTGTGCCGATGTCTCGTTCAGCCTGTACCCCGGCGAGGTGTTGGGGATCGTCGGCGAAAGCGGCTCGGGCAAATCGACATTGTTGAATTGCCTTGCGGGGCATTTGCCCCCGGACACGGGCGAAGTGATCTTTGACACCCGCGCGGACGGGCCGCGTGATGTGTTGCAGATGTCCGAGCCGGAGCGGCGGATGCTGGGGCGCACCGATTGGGCCTTTGTGCACCAGAACCCCCGTGACGGATTGCGGATGCGGGTGAGCGCAGGCGGCAATGTGGGTGAGCGGCTGATGGCCGTGGGCGCGCGGCATTATGGCGAGATCCGCGAACAAGCGCTGGATTGGCTGGACCGGGTGGAGATCGCGGGTGAACGCGTTGACGACCGACCCGCCGCCTTTTCCGGTGGGATGCAGCAGCGTCTTCAGATCGCACGCAACCTTGTGACCGGCCCGCGCCTGATCTTCATGGATGAACCAACCGGCGGTCTGGATGTCAGCGTGCAGGCGCGGCTTCTGGACCTTCTACGCGGGCTGGTGCGCCAGATGGGTCTTTCGGCAATCGTCGTCACCCATGACCTCGCGGTTGTGCGCCTTCTGGCGGATCGGTTGATGGTGATGAAGGACGGCCATGTCATCGAAACGGGTCTGACCGATCAGGTCCTCGACGACCCGCAGGCCCCTTACACGCAACTTCTGGTAAGTTCGGTTCTGCAGGTCTGAATCGTGGGTTTCGCAAAATGAAGTCACAGATCCTTTCGTCTTTTCCAACAAGAGGTTTCCCATGATCACGGTTGAGAAACTGACCAAGACCTTCACCTTGCACAATCAGGAGGCCGCCGTGATCCCCGTCATCGAGGGGGCCGGTTTCTCGGTCGCACCGGGCGAATGCGTGGCTCTGACCGGCGAAAGCGGTGCGGGAAAATCGACGGTCATGCGCATTCTCTATGGCAACTATCTGGCCCAAGGCGGAGTGGTCCGGATCGGAGATGTGGACATCACACAGGCCGAACCGCGCGAGATTCTGCGCCTGCGTCGCGAGACCCTTGGATATGTCAGTCAATTCCTGCGGGTTGTTCCCCGCGTGCCAACCCTGGATGTTGTGTCCGAGCCATTGCTGAACGTGGGATGGAGTGAGGCTGATGCGAAGGCGCGCGCCAGTGACCTGCTGGAGCGGCTGCGCATTCCCGAGCGGCTCTGGTCATTATCGCCCACCACGTTTTCGGGTGGGGAACAGCAGCGCGTGAACATCGCGCGCGGCTTCGCGCATCGCTACCCTGCGCTGCTTCTCGACGAGCCGACGGCCAGCCTAGACGCAACGAACCGCGAAACGGTGCTGTCGCTGATCGAAGAGGCCAAGGCAGGGGGGACCGCCATCGTTGGTATCTTCCATGATCTCGATGCCCGCAGCCGGGTGGCGGATCGGGAGGTCGATGTCTCGGCCTTCACGCCAAAGGCGGCGTAATGACGGGGCGCTTCATCGCGGTGGTCGGGCCCTCCGGCGTCGGCAAGGACAGCCTGATGGAGGGGCTTTGCGTGCTGCGGCCCGACCTGCACCGTGTGCGCCGTGTCATCACACGGGCGCCCGATCTTGGGGGTGAGGATTTCGAGCATGTTTCGGAAAGCCTGTTCGCGGCGCGCGCGGCGGGTGGTGACTTTGCGCTGCATTGGAGGGCCCATGACCTGAATTACGGTATCCCAAGAACGGTGCACGGCGTGCTGGCCGAGGGAAGGGACGTTTTGGCCAACCTGTCGCGCGGCGTGCTTCAGGCGGCGGAAGACAGCTTTGACGAGGTTCTCGTGCTCAATATCACGGCAAGCCCGAAGATCCTGGCGCGGCGCCTGGCGCGAAGGGGCCGAGAACGCGGCCATGAGATTGACCGGCGTCTGGCCCGACCCAGACCGGTGATGCCGATGGGGCTTAAGACCATCACTATCGACAATTCCGGGCCGCTGGCCGAGAGCGTCACGGCGGCTGCGGCAGCGCTTTACCCGGAAAGGGTGTAGCGTTGGATCAGGTGGAATCTGCCCGACGCGTCCTCTCCCATCAGAGCGAGACTGTCTACCAGGAACGGGCTCGGCAGAATCGGTGCAAAATGGGCCGCGAGTGCACCCCGGACGATGTCGGCATGCTTAGTCCGACCGGTCAGCGTCAGGTGAAAGCGAAATTCCTCCATCACGTAGGGGTAGCCCCATTGCCGCAGGAGCGCCTCTTGCCGGTCGCTAAGTCCCGCCTTGCGGCGTTTGGCCAGTTCGGTCTCGAGCGGCGGCGCGCGGAACACATCGAGCGTCTCGACCGTTGCAGCGGCCAACGCGCCGAGAGCTTGCGACGGGTCAGACGGCACGATGGCGATGAAGCCGCCAAGGCGGCGAACGGTCAGGGCCGGGATCGCAACCGAGGTCTGCTTGGCGCAGAAATCCGTCGCCGCATCGTGCAAAGCGTCGATGCTTTGCCCCTCGGCCAGAACGAATGGCGGTTTGATCGTGCCGTGAAAGCCGTATTTGCGGGGCGTCGCGGTCAGGATCTCGACTGGCTCCGGCAGGCCCGCGACATCAGGATGCAGCGCCGCTTGGCCGGTCGTGCTGTCCCAGCCGAGCCACGCCGAAGCTGCGTCGAAGAGTGCACCTTGCGGCACCACGTAGAGCCCGTATCGTTTGAATTCTTCCATGCCTGAGGGTCCCATGCCTGAAGATGCTGCTGTCATCGCTGAACCTGTTGTCCTTGCCAATGCGGAAGTTATTGCGCAGGGTGCCGCATTTCGTGGACGGGTCACTCTGATCGGGGATCAGGTCGCCGAAGTGGTCGAGGGCGGCGAAGTTCCAGTCGGGGCCATCGATTGCGGCGGCGACGTTGTCGCGCCCGGTCTGGTGGAGTTGCACACCGACAACCTGGAGCGTCACATACGCCCGCGCCCTGCGGTGCACTGGCCCCATAACGCGGCGATTGTCGCCCATGATGCCGAACTTGCCTCCTGCGGGATCACGACCGTCTTCGATGCGATCCGGGTGGGGTCGATCGAGGGCAAGGGCGGCACCGGCTGGTCGCGTTACGCGCGGGACTTGGCGGATGAAGTTCTGGCGATCCGTGCCAAGGGAGCGCTGAAGATCAGCCATCACCTGCATCTGCGCGCCGAGGTCTGTTCGCATTCTTTGATCGACGAGTTGGAGCAGTTCGGCGCCGACGACCGGGTCGGCATCGTGAGCCTTATGGATCACACGCCGGGGCAGCGGCAATTCGCGGATATCGGCCAGTACGAAATCTACATGAAGGGCAAGCATGGGCTGTCCGATGCCTCCTTCAAAGAGCATGTGCAGGCCCGGCAGACCCTTGGCGAGAAGGTGCGCGATGTCCACGAGGCGGCAGCGGTTGCCGCGGCGGGGCGGTTCGGGGCGGTGTTGGCCAGCCACGACGATACGCTGGTCGTACATGTGGAGCGCTCTTCCGGATACGGCATTGCCCTGGCGGAGTTCCCCACGACATTGGTTGCGGCTGAGGCCTGCCACACCTATGGAATCGCCGTGATGATGGGCGCGCCGAACCTGATCCGGGGCGGGTCGCATTCCGGCAACGTGGCCGCAGGAGAGCTGGCCGAGGCGGGACTGTTGGACATCATGTCGTCCGACTACGTGCCCTCGGCACTGCTCTTTGCGGCGGTCCGGCTCGGGACACTGTGGGACGACCTGCCGCGTGCTTTGGCCACCGTCAGCTCCGCTCCGGCGCGCGCCGCCGGTCTGACAGACCGGGGCGAGATCGCCGTAGGTCAACGCGCCGATCTGGTGCGTTTCCGGGTGGAGGGCGAGGTTCCGGTGCTCCATGGCGTCTGGTCGGGCGGGCGGCGGGTCGCATAACGCGCTCAGCACGCAAGCCCTTCCCGGGAGAGATAAGCCATGGCCGCGGGGATATCGGCTGCATAACGCAGTTCCAGCACCAGATGCGGGCGTTGAGGAAGAGCAGCGATGGCGCGGAAAACCGCATGCCAGTTGACCGTCCCGCGCCCCAGTGGCCAATGGCGGTCGGCGAAGCCGTCGGCATCCTGCAGATGGACATGCGCTAGCATCTCGCCCGCATCGCTGACAAAGTAATCCACCGGCGGCGCGCCGGTTGCGCCATGGGCGTAGTGGGCGTGGCCCGTGTCAATAGAGAGCCGTATGGCGCCCGATCCGAAGCTGTTGGCAAGGTCGCGGCGCCAAGATGGGTCGATGTCTTCGATGTTCTCAATCACGAGTGTGATCCCCTCGGCCTCTGCCCTGGTCAGCGCCGAACGGAGGTTCTTGTGCACTCGCTCGATTGTTGCTTCGGCGGAGGAGGGTTCGTTCCCCAGGCGGGGATTATTTCCAAAATTGTACCAATCCCATGTCCTATAGGGCGAGTGCAAAACCATTTGAGTGGCGCCCAGAGCGGCGGCTGCGTCGAGGGCAGTGGCCATACGGCGAGCCAGCAGCGGTGCAAGCTCGGGGTCCTTGATGTCGAGAGGGAGGTCGTAAAAGGGCCCGTGGATGCCAAGGCGGCCTTCGAAGCCTTCGAGCTGTATGCAGGCGTGGGCGACAAGGTCTTGCCAGTTGCCAAGCAGGACCTCGGGCGCGCAGAAATCCTGAATCTCGAGGTCGCGTTGGCCTTCGATCAACCAATTGCGATAGGCTGGCAGGTCCGCAACATTCAACGCAGCGCCAATAGACAGGGGAAGTTCGGCCATCAGAACACCCGTTTGCCATCGCGCCATACGGCTTGGACAAGCGGTTGGCCGCCCTCGACGCGCACGGCAACAAGGTCGGCGCGGGCGCCTTCGATAATCTGGCCACGATCCTTGAGGCCGGCGAGCCGAGCCGGGGCGAGTGTGACCATCTCCAGAGCAGCAAGCAGGTCGTAAGGCAGCGCCGGATCGGCGGCGATCTTGAAGGCCGCGTCTAGGGGCGAGCGGGGGATGTAGTCGGACGCCAATACATCCACGAGGCCATGTGAAAGCAACTCCGCCACCGCGACATTTCCCGACTGCGAGCCGCCGCGAAGGTAGTTCGGGGCACCTGCTACCACGGTCAGGCCTGCGTCACGGGCGCGCTCGGCGGCTACGCGCGTGGTGGGGAACTCAGAAATCGCGCAACCTTCGGATTTCGCCTGATTGACATGGGCGGCGGTGGCGTCGTCGTGGCTCATGAGCGGAACGCAGGCGCGGGAGGCTGCCTCAACGCAATGGGCGCGGACCGAGGCACCATGCGCCGCGGATCGGTCGAAAAGCTCGGCCATCATGCGGCGGCCTTCAACTTCGTCGACCTCCATATCGCGGATCATGTGCCAAAACCATTTGTCGACGTCCGGGCTCTGTCGGTCACCGGGAGTGTGGTCCATCACCGAGACCAGCCGGGTGATCGGCAGATCTATAGTGGAATCGACCAAGGCGGGTGTGGCCGGGTCGGAGATCTCACAGCGTAAGTGCAAAAGGTGCTCTGCGCGGAAAAGCTTACGTTCAACTGCGTCGCTGATGGCCGCCACAAGCGGTTTCAGGAGCTCGCGGCGTTCTTGTTTTTGCATTGATGCGCCAACAGAGAGACTGTCAAACACGGTCGTGGTCCCGCCAGAAATCACCACGGCGTCATAGGCGAGCAAGGCAGGCAGAAACTCCCAGATCACACCAACCCGAGGATGGGTGTGGCGCTCCACATGATCGGTGTGGATATCCGCAATGCCGGGGATCAAGTAGGCCCCGTGCAGGCTTTCGCCGTCATGGGCTTGAGCGAGCCCGGCGATCTTTCCGTCCTCTATCGCAAGCGCACCTTCAACGATGCCCTCAGGTGTGACGATCCTTGCGTCGCTCAACACGGTTGCGGTCTGCTCGATGCGGTCAAACATAAGGCACCTCTGATACGTGGAAAGCCCGTCCTAGCGGCGCGTGGGTAACAACCACCACACCGGCGGGTGACGCTTTGGTGACAAATTGGAGGGTCCCGATGCCGCCCAGGCTGTAGACGAATCTGTTTTTCGGAAATCGGCGGCTGATGTTAGCTGGATAACCCGACATTCCGCCCGAGTGATCCGTGAACAAACGGCGATCCACCCATACCATATGGGGTGCGAGAATCGCGAGAATTATTTGATATCAGAGGCTTCCGAGATCGTCTTCTAATTGTCATCCAGCCGTTGCAGTTCGTTCATCCCTACTGCCTAAGCGAGCGGCAACCTGGGTGGCGCATGAACCGACAGGAAGCGCAGCCCACGGTTTTCAAAACCTGAGGGATGAAATCACATGTCGAAGATCTCACTAGCCGCGCTTCTGGCCGGCGCAACTGCACTGACCTCCACCGCTGTCTTCGCACAAGACGCCGATTGGCGTGAAGAAGTGCCTGTGTTCCGCATTGGCCTTCTGGGGGGCGAGAACGAAGCAGACCGTCTGCGCCAGCATGCCTGCCAGGAGGCCTACCTGGAAGAGCGCCTCGGCGTTGACGTGGAACTGTTTCCGGCTTCGGACTACGCCGGTGTACTTCAGGGCCTTCTGGCCGGTCAGCTGGAATTCGCCGGCCTGGGCTCGTCGGGCTACGCTGGCATCGTCTTGCAGGACGAAACTGCAGTTGAGCCGCTTTACACCACGATGCAGATCGACGGATCGCTCGGCTATTACTCGGTGATGTATGTGCGTGCCGACAGCGACATCGAGACCTTCGAAGACATGGAAGGCCGTACCCTGGCTTTCGCCGACCCGAACTCCACCTCGGGCTATCTTGTGCCGTCCTATGAACTGGCGCAGCAGGTCGGTCCGCTGGAAGGGTACTTTGGCGAGACCGGTTTTGGTGGCGGCCACGAACAGGCCGTGGTGGCCGTGCTGCAGAACCAGTACGACGCAGGCGTGACCTGGACCTCTGGCGTCGGCAACTACGAAGACGGGTACAGCCGCGGCAATCTGCGGTCTATGGTCGACCGTGACATGCTCGACATGAACGAGATCCGCGTGATCTGGCAATCCGAGCTTATCACCAACGGCCCGCGCGTGATCCGCTCGGACCTGCCGCAGGAGCTCAAGGATCTGGTGATGGGCGCAATGATGTCGCTGCAGACCGAAGATCGTGAGTGTTTTAACGCCATCAACGATGGTGAAGCGATGGGCTACTGGCCGATCAACCACGAGTTTTATCTACCGATCATCAACATGCGGCGTGAGCTGGAGGGTCAGCGCTAAGCGCCGGTCCGAGACATGGAGGTCAGTGCCGAGGGCACTGACCTCTTTTCTTGTTCCGCAACGTCCGGAGAGCCCCATGCTGACGCTAGAAAATCTGTCTCGCCGCTTTGGCGAGAATACCGCTGTGGCCCGTGCCAACCTTGAAATTCCCGACGGCCAGATGGTTGGTATCATCGGGCGCTCAGGCGCAGGGAAGTCCACCCTGCTGCGCTTGCTCAATCGCTTGACCGACCCGTCCGAGGGCAAGATCGTCTTCGCTGGTAGTGATATCGCGCAGCTTAAGGGGCGCGAGCTTCGCGAATGGCGGTCGGATTGCGCGATGATTTTCCAGCAATTCAACCTGGTGGGCCGTCTGGACGTGATCACGAACGTTCTGACGGGGCGGCTCTACACCATGCCCGCCTGGCGCTCGATGACACAGGTTTTCACGCCACGTGAACGGGCCTTTGCAATTCAGGCATTGGACCGGCTCGGCATGGCCCATACGGCCCTCCAACGGGCCGAAACACTTTCCGGCGGACAGCAACAGCGCGTCGCAATTGCCCGCGCGCTGGCACAGGAGCCTAAGATTTTTCTTGCGGACGAGCCCATCGCCTCGCTTGATCCGATGAACGCGAAGGTCGTGATGGACGCCTTGCGCTCCATCAACCAGCAAGATGGCAAGACTGTTATCTGCAATCTGCACACGCTGGACACGGCTCGGAACTACTGCGACCGGATCATCGGCATGTCGGCGGGCAAGATCGTGTTTGATGGCACACCCGACCTTCTGACGACGTCGATGGCGCGCGAGATTTACGGCGCTGAGGCCGAAGACTTCAACGAGGGCTCAACCTCGACAGCACTACCCGAGACCGAGGCTGTCGCCGCCGTGAAAGAGGCCGCCGCCCATGTCTGACATTCCCATGATGGGCAGCTCCGCTGCGGCAAGCAATACGGCACACTCCGATGCCGTCAGCGCGTTCGAGCGTCACCGTGTTGAATTGCGTGCGTCCAAACGTAGCTGGACGATCTTTGCGCTGATCGTGTTTGCGATCTGCCTTGGCCTGTCGATCTGGATCAGCAATTTCTATCCCGAGCGGCTGGCCAATGGTGTGCCGCGCATCTTCGAATACTTCGGTACGATTATCCCCGAGTTGCAATGGAACATGCTGTTCGAGGGCCGAGATGCCGACGAGCGCGCGGTGCCCGGCTCGATCACCTATTGGTATACCGACTTCTGGACCTACGCGACGCTGATCTGGGAGACGATCCTAATGGCGATGACCGCCACACTTATCGGCGCGGGCATGGCCTTTGTGCTGTCCTTCCCGGCGGCTAACAATCTGGCACCCAACAGCTGGATCTACTGGATCTCGCGCCGGTTTCTGGAGATCTGCCGTGGTATTCCCGAAATCCTTCTGGCGCTGGTCTTCGTGTTCATGATCGGGATCGGGCCATTGGCGGGCGTATTGGCCATCGCGATCCACACAGCGGGTGCGCTCGGCAAATTGTTCGCGGAGGTGAACGAAAACGCATCTTCCCGCCCAGTGGACGGCATCACCGCCGTGGGCGGTACATGGCCGGAAAAGATGCTTTACGGCGTCGTCCCGCAGGTCGCGCCCAACTTCTTCAGCTACGCGATGCTGCGGTTTGAGATCAACGTGCGTGCCTCCTCGATCATTGGCTTTGTTGGCGCAGGCGGGATCGGGCAGGAGCTAAACCGCGTGATTTCGTTCTATTCCGATGACCGTGTGCTGGCCGTCCTGATCCTTGTCGTGCTGACGGTGACAGTGATCGACCTGATCTCGGAGCGCATTCGCCATCGCTTCATCGGTCGGGAGAATCTGTAATGACAACCGCAACTTTCGATGCGCTTACAGACACGCAGATCAACGCTGTCCGCGCAGCGCAACCGGGTGCCTTCGGCACGACCTGGGGCACCATCAAGCGGTGGTCACCATTGTTCATCGCAGTGGTCTACGCGATTGTTTCGATGTGGTATTTCGACTTTGGCCGGCTACTGGATGCATCTGAACGGGTCTGGGCGCTGCTGAGGAACTTCGTCATCTGGCAGGACATGGATGAATGGGCCTACCGCCAGATTTATGTCGGCATTTCACAGACGCTTGCCATGGCGTTCCTCGGTACGCTTCTGGGAACATTGGGATCTCTGTTTGTGGGCTTTCTTGCGGCCAAGAACGTCATGTCGTTCGGGATCGTGCGCCAGATCGTGCGGCGCTTCCTCGACACCCTGCGCGGGATCGACCAGCTGGTCTGGGGTCTGGTTTTCGTACGCGCTGTTGGATTGGGGCCACTCGCCGGTGTTCTGGCAATCTTTGTCAGTGACCTTGGCACCTTGTCCAAGCTCTATTCCGAGGCCATTGAGAACATCGATCACAAGCAGGTAGAAGGCATACGTTCCACCGGGGCGGGGCCGCTGGCGGTGATCCGCTACGGCTATATCCCGCAGGTGCTTCCCGTGTTCATCTCGCAATCGTTGTACTTCCTCGAATCGAACACCCGTTCGGCCACGATCCTTGGCATCGTGGGTGCAGGCGGTATCGGGATGATCATAATCGAACGCTTCCGCGCCTCGCTCTACGATCAGGTGGCCTTTGTCGTGCTGAACGTGTTGGTGCTGATTTTCGCGATCGACTGGCTGTCCAAGCGCATCCGCCTTTGGGCCATCGGCGAACAGGGCGAGCGATGAAGAAACTCTCTCAGGTGCCGACCGTCCACGCGGAGGCAGAGGTCGGTGCCGATGTCACTTTGGGCCGCTACACCGAGGTGGGCCGTTTTACCAAGATGGCCGCCTGCGAGATGGGGGACTATTCCTACATCTGCGATTTCGGCCATGTGATCTGGACCACAATCGGCAAGTTCACGAACATCGCCAACGACGTCCGGATCAACCCCGGCAATCACCCGACATGGCGCGCCTGCCAGCATCACGCGCTCTATCGTGCGTCGATGTATGGGTTTGGCGAGGACGAGGAAAATTTCTTCGAGTGGCGCAAGGACAACTGGGTCACAATCGGCCATGACGTCTGGATCGGCCACGGCGTTAGTATCTTGGCGGGTGTGGCAATCGGCAACGGATCGGTCGTCGGCGCAGGGGCCGTGGTGACAAAAGATGTGCCCCCCTACACAATTGTTGGCGGTGTTCCAGCCAAACCCATTCGCCGCCGCGCCACATCTCACGAGGCAGACGCCCTGCAAGAGATCGCCTGGTGGAATTGGTCTCATGACGCGTTTGCGAGTGCTGTCCCCGATTTCAGATCACTGTCGATTGCAGCGTTCATCAAGAAGTACGGGAAGACCCAGCATCTTGACGCCTAGCCTGCATTTTCTGGCCGGAGCGGCAGCACAGGCCAGCGCAAGAAGTTTTGGCTGAGGCCCTCATTCGGTTGGCCCCTACGCAAATCGGCGGCATGGCGCGAGAATTCGAACCGCTGTGTCGCCCGAAAACTAACTTTTCGAATCTGGACCTGCCGAATAGTGTCACGCCAGTGTCACAAACTTACGAGGGCGTGATGGACATCTACGTGGCTGAGCTGGATGAGACGGGAAAGATCGCGGCCGTCTGGGTGAAGCAGGACAGCGCCTTTGGTCCCGGGGTATTTGATCCCCAAAAACACAAGTTCGATCCTAAATCACCGCACCAGTTTGCTGGCGCATGTCGTGCTGAAATCGAAAGATGGATGGTCTCCAAAACGCAGGAGACAACACACACCCTCTGACGAGGCTGCAATCGGTGTCGCCAATTGGGTCTCAATTCAGACCCGTCCGCTCCATCACAGATGGCTTGATTTACAATGCTCCTGCCCAACAAGGGTGATGAGCAACCGCGATAAAAAGCGACTTCGGTGCCGCCATGCCCTTGAACAGAGAGCTTCCGGCGATCCGGTCGTGTACCGCAGCGCCAAGTGGTAAAGCAGGGTTATAGGTGCCATGTCTTTGCTCGATAAGACCATTTTTGTTCAGCCTAAGCTGCTTCTGTTACAACGCCGTGAAAGCTTTCGCGGGGTAAGGGGCTGCTGCGTTACTGCGGTGTCCCTGACTGGCGGCGCGCGGTTTTCACGCAGTCGATGTGACGCCGGATAAACCAAAGAACCCGCATTGCCCTATGGATGGGAAACCCTGACGTCATGCATCTGGGCGGGCTGTACATCCGCCATTAGTTCGCATATTCATGAAATATGGAAGGAATGATTCCCAACCGACTGGCGATTCTAGGCCATCCGCAAAGATTGGCACTTTTCCGGCTGCTTGTGCGCCGCTACCCAAACCGTGTGCCGGCAACCGAATTGGCGCAAGCGCTAGACCTAAAGCCCAACACCCTTTCGACATATGTGAATGCGCTGATGCAGGCAGGTTTGATCACGCAGGAGCGTGTCGGAACCTCTCTGCGCTATGCAATCAACATGGAAGTCGTGGGGGCGACCTTCGACTACCTGCTGCGAGATTGCTGCAAAGGACGCCTAGACATTTGCTTACCGCCAAAATCTCGCGACTTCGAAGGAGACAGGCCAATGACTGAAAACAAGTACAATGTGCTTTTTATCTGCTCCGGCAATTCGGCAAGATCCATTTTTGCCGAGTCCATTCTACGCAAGGTAGCAGGGGACCGTTTCTCTTCGTTCTCTGCTGGAACAAAGCCGCGCTCTGAACTGAACCCGTTTGCAGTGGAAGTTCTCAAGCAAAAGGGACACGACGTCTCCGTGCTCGAAGCCAAGAACGTGTCCGTCTTTCAAAAGGTTGATGCGCCTGAATTCGATTTCGTCTTTACGGTCTGCAACCATGCGGCAAATGAGGAGTGTCCTGCGTGGACAGGTCAGCCAGTAAGCGCGCATTGGGGAATGCCCGACCCTGTTAAGGTGGAAGGCTCGAATGCGGAAAAAAGCCTCGCATTTCAGCAATCCTATGGCGCGCTCCTGAACCGTATCGAGGCCTTCACTGCGCTTCCGATTGCATCATTGGACCGGATTTCGCTGCAAAAGGCGGTTGATGAGATCGCCGCGTCTGAAGACTCCGTTTCTTCTTAGCGGTTGCCGCGGTTCCAATTCGACAGCGAACGGATGCATCGTAATCGAATTGCTCTCTTTCTTCGCCCCACTTACGAAGGTCCGGTTCGCGCCGCTGTGATGCAGCGATAATGTTGTGTTGTGAAGGTCTACTTCGGGCCGAACGCAACCCATGCCAAACGAGCTAACTGACCAAGTTGCAGCGCCGCCGCCAACGTCCGATAGGAGCCCAAAGGAACAGATGCGGCGAACGAATGAAGAAATTCCGAGCAGCCTCTCTCCTTAGATCGGATGCGATCAGACTCACCTGCAAGGGACGCTTCTAACGTCAGATGCCTGTCTCCAAGAGCATTGCGGCTTCTCAGGCTATACCAACGAGACCACTGACTGCTAAAGTTGCAGTTGGATCCCCACATGCAACTGTTGGCTTTCGGTGCCGCGCGTATTGGTCCTGATTGTATATCCAGTGTTTAGCATGATGTCATCCGACACGGCATAGTCCAAGCCAAGCCGCACGGTCGCCACCCCACTCAAGTCGGTGGCAAAGGTACCTGAATTCACAGTCGCCGGGTTGGACACAAGGGCCAGCGACACATTATCAAGGTCAAGGGTGCTGCGCTCCAAAAGCAAGCCTGCATAGGGCTGGAAGCGACCACCGTCATATCGCACGTTCATTCCTGCTGATACGGTGACACCATCTGCGGTCACATGGCCAATCGCGAGCACGCCAGCAGCAGCACTTGTCTCGGTGTAACCGTCAACAGTGATCGTCGAGTAGCGGAGGGTTGCAGAATAATCGACGGAAAATGGCCCGGTTGACTGCGGTTGGTATCCGATACCGACCTGGAAATTCTGCAATTCCGCATCGGTGGCGCCATTTGCGATCCCGGGTGCTGCCGTGGTCCGCTCAAGGTCCAACTGGTATGAGCCATAGCTGTAAAGCGCGTTGGCATAGAAACCGCTATCGTTCGCGTGTTGCGCATACACCGTGAACTGGTTCCCGCTCTCGTCAACCTCGCCCACGCTGTTGCCGAGTGAACTGGTCGTCTCAAGTCGGCTGTACGCAGCGCCAATCACAAGCGATGGTCCAAGATGGTAATCGGCTCCGAACGTTCCAATAATGGACGTGCCATCATACCCGACCATATTTGGCGTTGCTTCATGGATCAGGCCAACGGCGCCTGCATCAGCCCAGAGCTGAAGTCCGTCGCTAGACCCTCCGGCTGCGGCGAAGGGGATGCCTCTGGTGACCACCTCCCCGGACGCGGATGCGCTCCGAAAACCGGCCAGCCGCTGCCCGACCGACCCAAGCGATGCGCCCGAGGCCGAGAAGGTCACATCCACGGCGGCGGGAATGAAGTCCTGTACCAGGTCGGTCTCGAAGGCCAAGCCCCCCGTCACTATGCCGAAAAGCTGTGTATAGAGATGGAAGTTGGCGCCAGCAAGGAAGGGCACACCGCCATTTTCGGCCAGAAGCGGTTCGACGCCGCCGGCAGAGGCAGTGTGTGCGATAGACTGATAGGCGTTCCCGTCGCTAGCATGGACCGTGAAATAGTAGGTGCCCGGGTCCAATATGAGGCCTGAGATCGTGAATTCATCAAGGTTGGTGTTGTCCCCGTCCCTTGTCACGTCGGTGTAAACTGTCCGGCTCACGCGCGTTGCAGTGCCACTGGCCAGCTCAGCATGCGGTGTGTTGAGCGATCGCACTGAATAGGAAAACCCATTGGCGAAGGGCATTGCCGTCGAACTTGAAAGTTGCAGAAACCGCGTGATTTCAGTGCGCCCTGTGAATGTGTGCTGGGTGAGCAGGACCTGTCTTCCCCCAGCTCCGGCGGTTTGATTGTTCAGAGCATTTGTGGCCGCTTCTGCCAACCCAGTGATGTTATCCTTGATGAGGATTTCCTGGGCGAATGCGCTCGAACTGCAAAAAACGAGCAGCGTCGCGCCGATGGCTGACAACTTGAAATGACCCATGTGATGTCCCCGGTGCTTGTTTGGTGTTTTTTCCGACTGTCCCGGGTAAACGAAAGAATATGGCCTCGTTTCGGACAACCTTTCTCTGCACATGATCGCGTGGTTCACTGCGCTATGTTGCCACGATACACCAGCGCACCCGCGCCTCGTCACTGGGTTTTGCGATGACCGCTAAGGTTCGTCGACTTGTGGAGCTCATGCTGCGCAATTCGAACAGTACAGATGTCATGAGCAACGGCAGGATTGTCCCGCCAAGCCGTCATCGACACCAACGAGTTGCTTCGCGGACTATCAACGGCTGCTTCGGGGAAGCTGCATCGCAGCGACGATGACCGCCACGGACGGCAGCTTTGGGCCGTCTCCACCTGAAGCACCCTTTCCTCACCGATGCCTCTATGCGGCGTGGAGGTCCATCAGGCGGTGGAGGTACGTCCGGCCCCACCACCCGATGTCTTCCGAGAAGACACTTTGTGCCTGACTGCGGTAGCGGTCCTTTCGTTCTACCAGCGGCATGGAAATCGCCTTCGCGATCGCTGCGGCGATGCCGTCTGTGTCAAATGGATTGACCGGCAGAGCCCCCTCCATCTGCTCGGCTGCCCCGGCAAATTGGGACAGGATCAGCACACCCGGATCCGCAGGGTCCTGGGCCGCAATGAACTCCTTGGCGACAAGGTTCATGCCATCGGCCAGGGGCGTCACAAGGCAGATATCGGCATGCCGGTAGAGGGCTGCAATGACATCACGGGACACGTTGCGGCGCACATAACGGATCGGCGTCCAATCCAGATCGGCGTGGGAGCCGTTCACCGAGCCCGCCATCTCATCAAGTTGCTGCCGGATGTCCTGATAGGCCGTCACATCCCCCCGGCTGACGGGCGCGATTTGCAGGTAGGTCGGGCGCAGATCGCCGGAATTGTAGAAATCGAGGTAGCGCCCAAACCCTTCGACACGCTGGATCAACCCTTTCGAGTAATCCAGTCGGTCGACGCCCAGTATCAGCGGACCCGCGGTTTTCACCTGCGCCGCCACATCAGCATGGGCCAACTGGGCCGCCTTGGCGATGGCCTTGGCATCGACCCCGATGGGGAAGCTGTTAATGGCGAAGGTCCGGTGCCGCCATTGCAGGTGCCCGCCGGACATCAACAACTCCACCTCACCGGTCTGGCGCAGATACTCCCGGCACGCGGCCACATCGCGTTTTGTCTGAAGGCCCAACAGATCGTAGGCCGACAACCATTCCGGCATCATCGTGTGTTCGGGCAAGGCACTGATATCCGTGGTGGATGGGAAGGGAATGTGGAGGAAGAAGCCGATCTTGTTGCTGACTTTCAGCTCCCGCAGTTTCGAAGCGAGGGGCAGGAAATGATAATCGTGGATCCACACGATGTCGTCGGGTTCCAGCGCCTCAGCAATAAGGGTCGCGATGCGGCTGTTGACGTCGTAATAGGCGGCGAACCAATCGGCGCGATGACGCATCAGATCGCGTCGCGAATGGAAGGTCGGCCATAGGGCGGAATTGGCATAGCCGAGATAGTATTTCTCGTGTTCGGCATGGCTCAACGGGAAGACAAAGCGATCATACTCCCCCGAGCCCATCTGTTTCAGCCCCCCCTTGTTGCTGTCAGACGGGTCGTCCGCCCCAATCCAGATCCCGCCACGCTCCGACAGCAATTCGTGCAGCGCGAAGACCAAGCCGCCGACGGGCGCATCGTCTTTCGGCAACCGGTTCGAGATCACGACCAGGCGTGACATCAGCGGATCCATTCCTGCAGCAGGGCCCGCACCGCTCTTGGTGAGGCCAGTTGAATATCGGCGCCGGGGTGGATGGCGTTGACGCTGATCGCGATCCCGCCCGCATCGCAACAGACGTCCATGGCGGATATGTCGGTTTGATCATCCCCCGCGAAGATCGGGCGGTGCCCGGCAAACGGCTCCTGTTGCATCAAGGCCTCGACTGCGCTGGCCTTGTTGGCCGCCTTGGGCCGGACTTCGATCGTCATATGAGCCTCCTGCAATGCCATATCTTCGCACCTCTCCAGATAGGTCATCGCGGACGCGCGCACAGCCGCTTCAAGATGCGGCGCCTGCCGGAAATGGATCGCGGCCCCCGTCCGCTTCAATTCCGCCCGGATATCTGGATGATCCGCCTCCACCTGCCGTGCCCAATCGTGCGCGCGGCCAATATCCTCGTCACATCCCGCCAGTCGAACGATCCTCCCGCCCTTATCGCGCCGCTCCGCACCGTGTCCGCCAACAACGATGCCCGAGAAGCTCGACAGATGCGTTTCGATACTGGCAATCGCCCGCCCCGACACCAGGGCAAGCCGCCCCGCCAAGGCGCGATCCAGACCTTCCAGCAACGAGATCAACTGCGGCGGCACATCAATCCCATCGGGTGTCGGCGCGATGTCCACCAGCGTACCGTCGAAATCGAGAAACAGGCATGCCTCGCTTGGGGCGGGTAGAAGGTTATGGATCGGGTCAGGCATTGTGATTGTCCTTTCAGGCATCGGGATCCGACCTGATTGGCTTGGATTTTTGCATCGGCATAGCAGATCCGCCATGCCTTGCGATCCTGGACGGGTGCTTGTGTGGCATCTTCAAGAAAGCGCCCTCAAAAGCTATGGTCGTGTTCGCATAAAATGCTCGACCCGTATCGCCGCCAGCATTCAAGTAGCCCTCTCCGGAAGAGTTGCGAGTGCACATGGGTCGAGATTTATTCCAGTTCCTCCCGCGGCCTGACCCGCCTCATTTGAGTGGTCCGGCCCAACCAACATCAGCGCGGAGGCGCAGAGCTTTGGTCTGCGGCAGGCTGAGATGTATTTCGGATGTCCACAATCCGAGGGTCCTCAAGCGCCCGGGGCTGACAATATCTCGACCCCTCTCGATAGGACCCGTTTGTTCGAACGTGTCGAGAGCGGCAATTTACTGGGCCGCGTCGCGGCATCAGCCTTCCGCGACGACATGGGCGGGAAGTAACGGACTTTTTTGATCCACGAGAAGGGCGGAGAGCGGGCCGGTAACGGTGCGGCGTAGCTGCTGCAGGAAGCCTTTGAAAGCAGCCATTCACAGGGCTTGCGGAATCTTGCCTCCAAATTCAGCCGTCGATCACAAGCGCAGCAAAGGGCGCTCACTCCATGTGTTTCGTAAGGTTCGAGCTTTCTTCGAAAGCGCTGCACCGGCCTTTTCATGTTCGGTCCACAATCAGGGCTAGCCTTCTATCTGGCTCGCCATGATCGCGATGGTGCGCTGATAGACCGGCGCCGCGTTCCATGCTTGGATTGCCGCAAAGTTGCGCTGGCCTTCCTGATAACCTTGGCCCGGCCGCCAGCCATTCTGGCGTAAGAAATTCGCGGTGGAGGCCAGGGCATCGGTGAGATTATTTAGGTCTATGCGCCCGTCGCCATTGCCATCTACGCCGTAGCGCAGAACGTTGCCCGGCAAGAATTGCGTATGTCCCAGTTCACCATGCATCGCGCCGATTGAATTGGGGCTGATTGCACCGCGATCCACGAGCAGAAGCGCGGCCAGTGCATGTTCGCTGAAAAAGGCAGAGCGGCGGCAGTCATAGGCAAGCGTTGCAATGGCCGAGAGGACGTTTGCATCGCCCATGAAGTTGCCGAAACCGGTTTCCATGCCGTGAATGGCGACGATCACAGCAGCGGGCACGCCGTAGGCACGCTCGAGCGAGGCATAAAATTCAGGATTTGCAGCGATCCGCTGTCGGCCTTGCTGCACAATCGTAGCGGCACCGCGAACGCGCATGAACTCTTCGAGCGAATAGCTGAAGGAGCGCTGGTTGCGGTCTGCCGAGATCGTGCGCGTGGCGTAGGTCGTATTGGCCAGAGCTTGCAACCCAGCTTGACCGACACCTGCGGCGGCGGCTTCCGCTGCGAATTCCTGCTGCCAGCGGGAGAAACCGGAAGCGTCATTGCCGCAGGTGGCGGCCATGGCCCCTACGGGTGCACCGAGCAAGAGGCAGGTCACTATGGCGCAGCGAAGAGCGCGGGTCAGGCGTGTGTGCATGATGAATCTCCGAAGGCGACTGGATGACTTTGGCGGAATCGCGAAAAGGCTAGCATGGGAGAAGCACGCGTGGGCAAAATGTTCCGAGCATGCTTCACGCCCTTGAACGGTGTCTTTCGCAGGGCGCAGCGCAGCGACGAACATTTTCGGTGAACGGCAGGAATGGGCGATCGTCGCAAAGGAGGTCTTGAGACGAGCGGGGCTGCGCCTGGACGAAGTCTCAAATCGAAACGGGCCATTTGGCCGAACGGCAGCTCAGGCCCATTCGGTCAGCGCCTCTGTGAACCGAAGCAATTGGAAGTATTTCTGCAACGCTCGCCTCTAATATGTTGCCTGCTTCAAGATTAGTGTGCCACCGTTGCGTCGCCACTTAAGCGTCTTAGGGGTCCGAGCCAGTGATGAAGGAATTGATAAGGCTGACAAAAGTTATTGTTTCTCTGCTCACGGTAGCAGCTGCCTCGAATTCGGCATTGGCACAGGTTTATGTTAGCGAGGGACAAACCAGCGGCATCAGCGAGGCTGATCTTCGGTTCATGCGAGGTGAAAGTGCGCCCTTTATCGCACGCGAAGCCTTTCACTTTCGGCGCGACGGATGGATCATCGGCCGCATTAGAAATGGCAACTCAGAATTTTGGGGCCTTACGGTTCCACAGTCTCACGACAACATTGAGTTTCTGGCGCCAGATGTCGCCAACAGACTTTTGCAGATGACCTCTCAAATCGGTGCGGACGGTCCCTATCGGGCCCAAATCGAAGAAATACTGGCCAGCGGAGGTCTTCGCGGAGCGGATTTGGACGCCGCGCTGGAGGCACGCGATGTGGTCTGGAACACAGGGATGGGCTGGGCAAATGTTTTTCAAGCCCGCTTGAATGACACCTACATTCTGTTCGTTGCGTTTTATTCGGAGCATGAGTTTCCCAACCCCGCGACCGATGTCCCAGTTGATGCAGCGCTCGTAGCGTTGCCGGGCGCTGAGTTGCCGGTCAACGACGAGGCTACTGCGCAGAACACTTATGCAGCGACCGAGGATGATCGCCGCATGGAGGCAGGCTCCCCTTCGCCGCCCAGTATCCTGCAGCGCAACCCGCAAGCGGCCATGACCTGTGTGCAGCGGTTGCTGACAGTGCTGAACCTCGAGCCGGGGCCCGTCGACGGCCTGCTCGGCTCTCAAACCCGCATGGCCGCCGAACGACTGGACCGGGCGCTCGATGCAGCGCTCCCTACGCTGACCGAAGATGCGGCTTTTGAATGGTGCACGTCCGCCACCGAGGCCTTGCCGGCGCTCTACCCCACCGTGTTTGAAGTCGGTCGCCAAATCGCGTTTGAGCTGCCCGTTTCGATATTTGTCGCTACCCGGCCACCGGATGCGTTGGTTGCGGAGGGCCTAAACGGGAGCGTCTCTGACATCTTCTACGTTGTGTCCGATGTCATCGCCGATGATCCCCTGCAGAGCGTACCGCTCGCCGATGAGGGCTTCGATGCCACGACGCTCTACGTTTTCAATGACGTCCGCCAGGGCGCGTCGCTCGCAACGGAGTGGTGCTTCCGTTTGGACGCGGCGAGTGAGTGGTTTTGTGATCGGTATGAGTACGAGATCGAGACGGAACCACCCGGGGGAACAGTGTTCGTCTTGAATGCGAGCAACGCACGCGTCGCAGGCCAGTTTCGCTACCGCGCCTGGGTCAATGGCGCAGAAACTGGAACCCGAAACTTCGAGGTGAGATAGATGGTCTTCTGGAGTTGGTCCGAGGCGACCGCGTTCGTGTTGGTCCTGAGCATCGCCGCTGCACCTGCGACGGCGGGCGGCGGAGACGGGCCTGTTGTGGTATTTCCTCAGGGAAGCGCAGACGAGGTGTCTAGGGAGAATTCAGATACTGAACGGTCCGCGGAAGCCTATGATCAGGCGGCGTCCTCATTTATCGTGGTCGGTGAAGAATCTGTAGTGCGACGCATGCCACCGCATCTCGTCCGCCTCATCGATGATCTGCCGCCCGAGACTCAACGTTTCCTGCGTGAACAATTCGCGTGGGATACAATCCTCGCTGCTTATGGCGAAGACGTCCTAAACGCATTTGCGATGGAGCTGGCCGATGTCTTTTTCGAGTTCGGAGTAGATGACGCGCTATCGGCTTTCGACCACGATTTTGCAACCGCGATAGGCGGAGTTGTTCGCAGAAGCGAATTGCGGGATCTCTCTGACCTTTCCACGGATTTTGTTGTCGACTATTTGTTCGAAGCGGTGTTGACCGAATTGCTCTCATTGGCCTTCCCGCGAGATACCGTTGAATATATCGTGCCTGCAGTAGCTGATACCAAAGACCTGGTAGCTGCAACAATCACTATGTTGAATACTCAGAATCCAATCGGCGCTTCATACATCTATGCTGTGCGATCGTATCGGATTCTGCGGGCGGGCGCCCAACTTTCCTACGCGGAAGACGACGCGTTCGAAGCCGTCGCATCGGGCTTGATTGCCGCCGATGGCCTCCGGCAATTGGCAGAAGAAGCGCATCGCTCCGGAAACCTGGAGGCACACCGCAGGCTCTCCCGCTTGTCAGTCGCGACAGTATCAGACGTTGCCCTGCTAGCGGAAGATATCTTCGAGGGTGCCGACAGCCCTGTGATTGGAGAATTGGTGCGCGAAATGGACGACGTCATTCAACTTTGGCAGGCTGGCGATCAGGAGGGTGCTCAGCAAGCGTGGGATGATCTGCGGGCACTAGGCGAAGACGTCGTGTTTTCGCCACTGAACGATTTTCAGGAACGTTACCTAATGATTCTTCGCGATTCTGACGTAGATCGAGCGACAACAATGCTGTTCGACGTATTAGAAACTCTCGCACAAGAAAGCCGATAGTATGTCTACAAAGGCCGATTAATCCGAGCGCTGCTTTTGGTAATTACCTCAGCCGAGCGATCCTATCGAACGGCGAGTTCGGAAAGCGGCGGCGCAGAAATCAGACTACAATCTTAATGACCGCTTTGGGGAAAGACGAACAGTTCGCCGCTGGAGCGATTTCGCACCTGCAGCGAACGGCCGGTCTCACGGGCCGCACCGCAGCGATGGCATCGTAGATCCAATGGCTGGTTTGCGAGGGCCGACAGCTGACATTGACGCCCCAAATTGCTGAACTTCGTCATCAACGTCCGTTTCGGGAAAGCCGCGCCATATCGATTAAACACTTGGTCAGTATCCGGCCAGGGCCACTTGTGTTACACGATGGACGACATCGGGCACAGCCACGCACTTCACCCGCGCCATCAATGAACTTAACAACGCCCAATGTGCGGTGGCCAAAGCTACAGCCGGCGGCAGACATGCTGATTGATGTTCGCAATCAAGTTAGCAGCATAGTGCTATTGAAACACACTCGGTCGTGCCGCCATACGATTTGAAACGGGGACTACATCTCGGTTAAGGATGTCCATGGGCAATACTCTTCGCAGTTGGCTTCGCTCCCGGCCACTCGCAACGGCTCTGTTGGTCGTTTTTGCTTACTTTCTCGCCTTCGTGGTGCCAGCAGTGTCGTCCGATGCGTCGCTTGGGCACGATGCAGCCCGCCATGCGAACACGGTTGATTTGTCCCAGACGCCGTTTGAGCTTCTGCTGGCCGGAACCCTGATCGGCATCATCATTTGGCTCGGCTGGACAAGGCAGACGCGTTTGACCACGAGACCGGCCTGGGGCGGGATATGGTATATGGTGCCGCCCATTCTTTTCATGGGCGGCTTGCTTCTTATCGGGATCATGGGTGCCGGCGAGCAATCTGTTTCAATATCTCTTTCGGTGTCCTATCTCGCCGCCCTTCTTGCCCTGACCTTACTTGTCGGAACGTTTGAAGAGACCCTTTTCCGCGGTGTGGTCTTTTATGGATTCGAAGCGAAATGGAGTCTGCTCGTCGCTCTTGCCGCGTCATCCGTTCTCTTCGGGGCGATGCACTACGTCAATTGGATCAGCGGACAGGATTTTGCCGAGACCACAGGCCAGGTGGTTGCGGCCGGCCTGTCTGGCATCCTCTACGGCGCCCTCGCTTTGCGGACGGGCTCCATCTGGCCCGGTGCCCTGCTACATTGTCTTTGGGACACAATGGTCACGCTCAACGCCCGGATTTCTGCACTTCGCCCGCCCGATGTGATCGACGAAGCGGTCAGTCTTGACGGCGATCCGGTGACCGAAGGCATCACCTTTGTCGTTCAGTACTTTGAGCCGCTCTATGGGCTGATCGTGTTGCTGGGATATTACTGGTGGAAACGGTCCAAGGCGCGACGGGCGGGCTAGCCAAAGCAGCGTCAGGCGTCGGCTCCATTCGGCATTTCTTTGGGCGGCTGGCTGCTGGGCTCTATATGAATAGCCATAGCTCAAAAGCCGGAGTTGCCCATGTCCCGATATCTGACCCTTTTCGCCGTTTTGTATCTGGCGCTGGCCGCGCCTGCTAGTGCTGACGCCGCCTTGGAATGCGGCGTGCAAGTGTCGAGCCAAGTAGAGATTGCGTCCTGCGTCACGGCACAGATGGACGTGGCCAATGACGCGTTGGAGGAAGCACTGGGATTCGCGCGGGACGCTGCAGCGGAGTTGGACGATGTGACAGGGCGAGCGGAAGCCGTGCCAGCCCTGGACGCCGCGCAAACGGCATGGTCGACCTACCGGGATGCGCAATGCAGCTACAGCGCCGCGCTGTTCGGCGGCGGTTCAGGGGCAGGGATTGCCGAAGGCGCGTGCCACATCGCCGTGACGCGCGCGCGGATCGCAGACCTGTTCGGGTCGCTGCCCTGATGACGCGAAACGTGTCTCGCAAATGCTTCGGCATAGTTGGCGCCTTGGCGCTATATCCATGTATCGCTATGGCTCAAGACCCGACGCCCGAATTCGCGCAGGATGATCCTGCCCGCATCTGGATCGAGGGCGATGAGATGTACTTTTTCGGCGCGATCTCCATCGCCTCTCAGGATGCATTTCTGGAGTTCATTGCCACAGAAGACACATCGCGCGTTCGGCAATTCGTTATCAATTCGCTTGGCGGCGACACGAATTCTGGGCGAGTCATAGGTCGCTGGATCTATCAGCAAGGCCTGACCGTCACCGTCGATGCCATCTGTTTTTCGTCCTGCGCCAATTACATTTTCCCGGCAGGAGCGGCCCGCATCATTCGGGCGGACTCTTTCGTTGGCTGGCACGGTTCTGAAACGCAATACGACGTCATCGCTGAGAGCATGCCAGATCGAAGCGGCGACGACTTGGAGCGGGCGGCCTTACGAGCGGCCCTTATCCCGGCTCTCCCGGAGGGGGCCACCGGCGAGGTCATCGAACAGGCGTTAGACCAGCAGATCGCAATTGCTGACATTTCACGCCAGGACGAAGCCGATTTTTTCCAGACAATTGGTGTGTCCCCAGAGTTCACACTGCATGCGATGCGTCCCGGCAATATCGATGCCTGGCGCGCCAGCGGCCTGGCTGGATGGACATATACTCTCGAAGACATGAACCGACTTGGCCTCGGCCCAGTCGAATTCCTAGGAGAGGGCCCGTACCAGAACAGTCGCCAGGTCGCCCGCAACGTGTTTGTGGTTCCATACGACATCGACCTGGTAGGCCGATAAGCCTTACCGCGGCTAGCTGCGATCTGTTGACGCTGCACCCCAAACATGTGTCTTGGGGTGCGAGAAGCCAAGTACCGAGCAAATCACCCTCTTTCCCGCACGGGAGACCTTCATGAGGCCATTAAAACGGCGCTCGCAACCAACGTCAGGTTCCGGGAAGCCGCACCGCAGCATTTGGAGATCGTGCTCAACGGCATCTGTGGGTGGCTCCTGCATTGCAAGAGATTTTTGGCGATATTTGCGGTCGTTTTCGTCAGTACCGTCGTCTGT
>CANLLF010000001.1 GCA_947491935.1 uncultured Roseicyclus sp. | reverse complement strand
CGGTCGAGATAAAGAAAGGCCCCGCCAAACGCGGGGCCTTTGGCTTGTCCGCCCCCGTCCTTGTGCAAGCTTGCACAAGCCATCCAACCCCCTGTTCCCAAACGAAAACCCCGGTCACGTTAACGAATGATTAACCATGATCCAGCGGGGGGGGGGCAGCCTCATACGAAAAAGCCGCCCCGAGGCGGGGCGACCTTTCGGACAGGCATTGGCGCCGGATCAGGCCGCGGCTTCGTTCACGCCTCCGGTCGCGATGTCGGTCATGCGGCGGTCGCCATCATAGGAGGCGTCGAGGCAATCCGACAGCACCGCACCGTCGCCGTCGAGACCCAGGCGGTTGGCGAAGGCGCGCAGGCAGCCATAGCCCGCAATCGCATAATGGGCCATGCGCTGATATTGCGTGATGATCATCGCGTCGCGGGCGTCGGCATCGGTGATGCTGTCGTCGAGGCCATGGGCCCGCGCCTCTTTCACAAGACCTTCCATGCCTTTGCAATGCTCGCCATTGGGGTCGATGCCATGGTCGTTGCAGAGTTCCGCGATCTTCTCCATGCCGTCTGCGATGCCCTGCACGGCGTCGTTCAGGGCGCGCTGCAGCTCGTCATTTTTGGCGGCGCGACCCAATTCCGTCGTGACCTCCATGGATTGCTTGCAGGCGCTGTAGAGGTCCTGAAGCTGGTCGTGATAGACGTCTTTGAGATTGGCAATGGCCATGGCTTTCTCCTCCATTCGGAATTTGGTCGATCTGATGCAGAGGGAACCCGCCAGAGGCGAAGTCGTTCCCTGGGAGGCCGAGGAACTTGCCGGGAGGTGGTGGCGCGATGGGAGCCGGGCAGGGCAGCTTCCTTTCGGCCTGCGCTTGTCCCCTTTCGACGGCGACAGACATCCTCGGCCTCGGCGCTTGACCGGTCCCACCAAGCGGGGCCCTCTTCTACGCCCACTTCGCCCCTTATCAAGGTTGAGCGGGGCGGCTATCCCCCTGGTCAAAAACGAAAAACCGGATCTTTTTGACCCCCATTTAACTCGCAAAACGCCCCAAATTAACCGCTGCAAGGAGTGGCGAGAGGCCCGAGGAGGTGCGGTAAGGCCGTTCACACGGCCTTCGAACACGCGCTTTCGCAAGCGCGTCCCACCCGTTTTCGAAAACGGGCGCGCGTGGGTTGCGCCCCACCTATGGGACGTCAGAATGATTGCAAAGGCTGGCGGAAAAGGGACCTGAGAGCGGATATGAGCGAAAGAACAGAGCAAAACATCTGGTACCTTCGCGTCCTCGGCGAAATGCACTCGCGCTACGGGTTCACCGCCGACATGTTGGAGCAAGCGACCAATGACGAACGCAAAGCGATTTAGCGGGAATACGCGCGCAGAGATGACGTTGATACGTCCGTCTTGCCAGACACGTTTTAGGTCGACCCACAAAGGGCTGGTGTGCAAGGAAAAACGCTGAAGCCCGCGCATGTGGCTTCGGAATTCCTGACTGTCTCCCGCGAATTTTTGGATGTGTTGGAACGGTTCGATCTTGGATTGTTCAAATCCTTGCCTGTGACCTTGCTCAAACGTGACAAGACAACCCCGTTTGAGGGCGAGTGGCACGCAATCTGGGTTGGGACGAGGAAAGACGGCTTCCTGCGCGAGAAGTCATGCAACTTCGAGGTGCCTCCCTATGAGGACACGAAGCACCTCGCAATTCCACACCGCAACGCCGTGGATGGGGATTTTGTGTTTGATGCAGCAGTTGTAGAGGGTGCAGACCTTTGGCGGGACCAGAATTTCTCCCAGTCCCTTCTTCTGTCGGATCGTCTTCACACGGCGCTGCGCGATGCGGGCCTGCTCAAGAAGCTGCAGGTGCTTTGCTGCCCGTTGGTGGGGTAAAGCGCAACGCCACTAAGCGAAGCACCCAAGCGGGTTAACAGCGGCGGAGCCGCCCCGCCACCGACGGGCCGTCCGGCGGCCCGGCGATGTGGTTGATGCAGGCGCCCCGTCCATGCGTCGCAATGACTTGGCTGCCATGAAGCGCCAGGGCCATACCGTTGGATCGCCGATCCCAGGCCCGTCGATGGCGGGGCTATGTGGCTGGGCAAATTCACAGCGCTTCAAGACCTGAATCTACTTGCCACCCGCATCGAGTCCCCCTATACGCCCCACATCCAACGGGGGTGCGCCACGGCGTGCCTTTTTTCGTTGGCTGAAAAAGACGCGACGAGGGTGCAGGATGAGCCTGTATCGTCCAATCCGTTGAAACCCCGTTAGAAGGGGACAAGCATGGCGATTGCCAGCCAAAATATCCGTATCCGCCTCAAGGCGTTTGATTATCGGGTTCTCGACGCTTCCACGCAGGAAATCGTAAACACGGCCAAGCGCACCGGCGCGACGGTTCGTGGCCCGATCCCGCTTCCGAACAAGATCGAGAAGTTCACGGTTCTCCGTGGCCCGCACGTGGACAAGAAGAGCCGTGACCAGTGGGAAATCCGGACCCACAAGCGCCTGCTAGATATTGTCGATCCGACCCCGCAGACGGTGGACGCGCTGATGAAGCTCGACCTCGCCGCCGGCGTGGATGTCGAGATCAAGGTTTAAGGGGGGCTCCTGATATGTTGCGCTCTGGTGTGATCGCGAAAAAAGTCGGCATGACCCGGCTTTTCATGGAAGACGGCAAGCAGATCCCTGTGACCGTTCTTCAATTGGATAAATTGCAGGTGGTGGCCAAGAAGACCTCCGACAGCGACGGCTATTCGGCCGTTCAGCTGGGTGCGGGGACGGCCAAGGCCAAGCGGACCTCCGCGCCGATGCGCGGGCACTTTGCCAAGGCGAGTGTGGAACCCAAGCGCAAGCTGGTGGAATTCCGCGTGGATCCCGACAACCTGATCGAGGTGGGTGAAGAGATCATCGCCGACCATTACTTCGAAGGGCAGTTCGTGGATGTCACGGGCACGTCCATCGGTAAGGGCTTTGCCGGTGCGATGAAGCGCTGGAACTTCGGTGGCCTGCGCGCCTCGCACGGTGTGTCGATCTCGCACCGCTCGCACGGTTCTACCGGTCAGTGTCAGGATCCGGGCCGCGTCTTCAAAGGCAAGAAGATGGCCGGCCATATGGGGGCGGCGCGTGTTACGACGCAGAACCTTCAGGTTGTGCGCACCGACAGCGACCGTGGCCTGATCATGGTCAAAGGCGCCGTTCCCGGCTCCAAGGGCGGTTGGGTGACGGTCAAGGATGCGGTCAAGAAGCCGTTCCCCGAAAACGCCATTCTGCCCGCCGCGTTGGCCTCTGCCGCTGCTGAAGCTGCGAAAGCCGCCGAGGAAGCCGCTGCTGCCGCCGCCGCAGAGGCCGAAGCCGAAGCCGCGCGTCTGGCCGAAGAGCAGGCCGCCGCAGAGGCCGAGGCGCTGAAAGCCGCCGAAGCCGAGATTGCTGCCGAAGGTGGCGCTGCCCCGGAGGGTGACGCTGGTTCTGACGCGCCCGACGGTGGCGATGCCGAGAAGAAGGACGGTGAATAAGATGAAAGTCGACGTTATCAAACTTGACGGCAAGAAAGCCGGATCGGTCGACCTGGACGAGGCCCTGTTCGGGCTGGAGCCGCGCGCCGATATCCTGCATCGCGTCGTCCGCTGGCAGCGCAACAATGCGCAGGCCGGCACTCACAAGGTGAAGACCCGCAAGGAAGTCAGCTATTCCACCAA
Organism: uncultured Roseicyclus sp.; assembly: GCA_947491935.1. GTDB lineage: Bacteria > Pseudomonadota > Alphaproteobacteria > Rhodobacterales > Rhodobacteraceae > Gymnodinialimonas. The sequence continues at coordinate 1,267,913 of CANLLF010000001.1, read as the reverse complement.
GAAGATCTATCGCCAGAAGGGCACGGGTGGCGCACGCCACGGTGCACGGTCTGCGCCGATCTTCCGGGGGGGTGGTGTCTACAAGGGGCCGACGCCCCGCAGCCACGGCCACGAGCTGACGAAGAAGTTCCGCAAGCTGGGTCTGCGTCACGCGCTGAGCGCCAAGGCCGCCGAAGGCAGCCTGGTGATCATCGACAGCGCCGCGATGGACAACGCCAAGACCTCCGCCCTGGCCAAACAGGTCAGGGAGTTGGGGTGGAAGCGGGCGCTGATCATCGATGGCGCCGACGTGGATGCAAACTTCGCCATGGCCGCCCGCAACATCGACGGCCTCGACGTCCTGCCGTCCATGGGCGCAAACGTCTATGACATCCTGAAGCGTGACACGCTCGTGCTCACGAAGGCGGGTGTCGAAGCACTGGAGGCTCGCCTGAAATGAGCGCTGACGCAAAACATTACGACGTGATCCGCAAGCCGATCATCACCGAGAAATCCACCATGGCATCCGAAAACGGCGCGGTGGTCTTCGAAGTGGCGATTGACGCCAACAAGCCGCAGATCAAGGAAGCCGTCGAGACGGTATTCGGGGTCAAGGTGAAGGCCGTGAACACGACCATCACCAAAGGCAAGGTCAAGCGCTTCCGCGGCCAGATGGGCACGCGGAAAGACGTGAAGAAGGCCTATGTGACGCTCGAAGAGGGCAACACGATCGACGTGTCGACCGGTCTTTGATGCATCCCGGGGGGGGGGCGAACCCCACCTTTGCAAATCGGGAACCCCGGCTGCGAAAGCAGCCGGGGTTTTTCGTGCTCTGAACTGCGCGCGTTGGAGTCCGCCAACGCGGTTGGTGACACCTCTGCGATCTTTGCTCTGACGGTTGCGGTTTCGACGTCGAACAGCTTCCTGATCCCGACCCACCAGGTGAACGCCCTGATCATGGGACCGGCGGGCTACAAGGTGACGGATTTCATGACGTCCGGCGGGATCATGACGGTACTGTTTCTGGTGGTGTCGCTGGGGGTTATGAACTTGATGTTTTGACACTTGGGCACCGGAACTCGCGTCAATGCTTGCTTGTGGCGTTCGTGTTGACCGCGCTAAAACATGGCTTGTCGTTTGGCGGAGTGGAATTTGAGATGGCCTTTATCACATGACCTACGCGCGAATGAGTTATCGAGACATCCTGACCCAGGTGGCGAGCGGTACAGCCGACAAGATCGGGTTGGATTTCCTGCACGGGTTGGTTGACGCGCTGAAGACGTCGATGTCGGCATCGTTTGTATTTTTGTCTATCGGTGAGGGCGCCCCACCGACCGCCGCGCGGGTGATCTGCTCGCTGCGTGACGGCGCGCCCGGTGATAGTTTCGTCTATGACCTTGTCGGAACGCCCTGCAAGCTGACCTATGAGGGCAGCACAGTGACCGTGCCCCACGAGCTTGCCGATGATTTCCCGCGTGAGGCGGATTTCGAAAGTTATTGCGGCTGCCCATTACATGATCGCGATGGCCGCGTGGTCGGAAATATCGCAGTGTTCTCGAAGGATGAGATCGCGGATCCAAGCAAAGTGCAGTCCATCTTGCAGATTTTTGCCATGCGCGCAGAGGCCGAATTGCAGCGCCTAGTACATGACGAAGAGCGCCAGAAACTGATTAATGACCTGGTTTCGGCAAATTGCCGGTTGAGTGCCGCACATCTGGCCACGCGAGAGGCCAACGCCTTCAAGACGCGGTTGCTTGGTATCATTGCCCATGATTTGCGAAACCCCTTGGCGGTGGTTCTGGCCCAAGCGGATTTGGCGCAGACACAGGTGCAGCGCCAAGAACCTGATCTTGAGAAGCTGGATGCGATCATCGAGAAACTCATCGGTAAAGTCGAGCAGGTGTCTGACCTGATCACGGCTACATTGACCCGTGTGCGGGACGAAGACCGGAACCTTAGCCTGCAACGCGCCTCTGTCGATCTGAGCCAAATCTGCGAGATGGCTTGTGAGGCCAACCGCAGCCCTGCGGACAGCAAGTCGATTACATTGACCTGCGATGTCGAGGCGGCCGCTCCTGTCGAAGTAGATGCGGAGTTGATGGTGCTTGCGGTCGACAACCTTATTAGCAACGCGGTCAAATACACCCATCCGGGTGGCAATGTGCGCGTCGTGGCGGAGGGCCAAAAGGTCTCGGTGATCGATGATGGGCAGGGCTTGACCGACGGGGATCTTGTGCGCGCCTTCGGGCGGTTTGAAACCCTTTCGGCGAAGCCAACGGGTGGCGAGTCCTCAACCGGATTGGGGCTGGCGAATGTGCGCGAGATCGTTGAGGCCCACGGCGGTTGCGTCGCCGTAAAGTCCGATGGTGTCGGCAAGGGTGCGACGTTCTCAATCTCGCTGTGATGGGGCGGTCTCCTGTGTTGACTTGACCCCCCTCCTTGAACCCCCTAAACGACCCCATCGGCATGGCCCCGGATTCGTCCGGGGCTGTCGTTTTTGGTTGTATGACCATCTCTTCGGGCACCTACGGGGGCCTTTAACATCAGCCTGGCCCCGGGGGTCGGGCGCACAGAAAACGGAAGACAGTTAACATGGCACTCAAGTCGTATAAGCCGACGACGCCGGGCCAGCGTGGGCTGGTACTGATCGACCGTTCGGAGCTGTGGAAAGGACGTCCCGTCAAGAGCCTCACCGAGGGTCTGACAAAGAAGGGCGGCCGGAACAACACCGGACGGATCACGGCGCGTCGTCGTGGTGGTGGGGCCAAGCGCCTTTACCGTATCGTAGATTTCAAGCGGACGAAATTCGACGTCTCGGCCACAGTCGAGCGGATCGAATATGACCCCAACCGGACGGCGTTCATCGCGCTGGTCAAGTATGACGATGGCGAGCAGGCCTACATCCTTGCGCCCCAGCGTCTGGCGGTTGGCGACAAGGTCGTCTCGTCCTCCAAAGCGGACATCAAGCCGGGCAACGCGATGCCGTTCAGCGGCCTGCCGATCGGCACGATCGTCCACAATATCGAGCTGAAGCCCGGCAAGGGTGGCCAGATCGCGCGCGCCGCGGGCACCTATGCCCAATTCGTCGGCCGTGACGGCGGCTACGCCCAGATCCGCCTGTCTTCGGGCGAGCTGCGCCTTGTCCGTCAGGAGTGCATGGCCACGGTTGGCGCGGTGTCGAACCCCGACAACTCGAACCAGAACCTCGGCAAGGCCGGTCGCGTGCGTCACATGGGCAAGCGCCCCTCCGTTCGCGGTGTCGCCATGAACCCGATCGATCACCCGCATGGCGGTGGTGAGGGCCGGACCTCGGGCGGCCGTACGCCGGTCACGCCCTGGGGTGTGGACACCAAAGGCAAGCGCACCCGCAACAAGAACAAGGCGTCGCAGAAGCTGATCATCCGCTCGCGTCACGCCAAGAAGAAAGGGCGCTAAGTCATGAGCCGCTCCGTATGGAAAGGTCCTTTTGTCGACTCCTACGTCCTCAAGAAGGCCGAAAAGTCCAAGGAATCCGGCCGCAACGAGGTCATCAAGATCTGGTCGCGCCGCTCCACCATCCTGCCCCAATTCGTGGGCCTCACCTTTGGGGTCTACAATGGTCACAAGCATATCCCGGTGAACGTCACCGAGGACATGATCGGCCAGAAGTTCGGGGAATATTCGCCGACGCGGACCTATTACGGCCACGCCGCCGACAAAAAAGCCAAGAGGAAGTAAGCCATGGGCAAGGATAAAAATCCCCGCCGCGTGGCGGATAACGAGGCGATGGCCAAGCTGCGCATGCTGAAGACCAGCCCGCAGAAGCTGAACCTGGTTGCCGGCCTCATTCGTGGCAAGAAGGTGGAAAAGGCCCTGACGGACCTGACCTTCTCCAAGAAGCGTATCGCGATCGACGTGAAGAAATGCCTTCAGTCGGCCATCGCCAATGCGGAAAACAACCACGGTCTCGACGTTGACGAGCTGGTGGTTGCCGAAGCTTTCGTTGGCAAGAACCTTGTCATGAAGCGCGGTCGCCCGCGGGCCCGTGGCCGGTTCGGTCGCATTCACAAGCCGTTTGCAGAGCTGACCATCAAGGTCCGCCAGGTTGAGGAGACAGCCTAATGGGACATAAGGTAAACCCCATCGGCATGCGTCTTCAGGTCAACCGGACCTGGGACAGCCGCTGGTACGCAGACACCAAGGATTACGGTGACCTGCTGCTGGAAGACATCAAGATCCGCGAATTCATCAAGACCGGCTGGTGGGAACACCTCGCCAAGGTCGAGAAGAAGAACCCCGGCGATGCCGGGATCTCGAAGATCATCATCGAGCGTCCGCACAAGAAGTGCCGCGTGACCATTCACTCGGCGCGTCCGGGTGTGATCATCGGCAAGAAGGGTGCGGATATCGAAGGCTTGCGCAAGGCGCTGTCGAAAATCACGGATTCGGAACTGCACCTCAACATCGTTGAGATCCGCAAGCCCGAGCTGGACGCGCAACTGGTGGCTGAGAGCATTGCTCAGCAGCTGGAACGCCGGGTGTCCTTCCGTCGTGCGATGAAGCGTGCGGTGCAGAACGCCATGCGGATGGGTTCGCTCGGGATCCGGGTGAACGTCGCGGGCCGCCTTGGCGGCGCCGAAATCGCGCGGACCGAATGGTATCGCGAGGGCCGTGTGCCCCTGCATACCCTGCGTGCCGACATCGATTATGCCCATGCCGAAGCAAAGACGGCCTATGGCATCATCGGCATCAAGACCTGGATCTTCAAAGGCGAGATCATGGAGCACGATCCGTCGGCCCGTGACCGTCGCCAGCAGGAGCTTCAGGAAAGCGGCGGGGCCTCGCGTCCGCGCCGTGACCGCTGAGGAGGGCTGAGAGATGTTGCAACCCAAACGGACCAAGTTCCGCAAGATGCAAAAGGGCCGGATCAAGGGCGAAGCGAAGGGCGGATCCGATCTGACCTTCGGCACCTTTGGTTTGAAAGCCCTGCAGCCCGAGCGCGTCACCGCGCGCCAGATCGAAGCCGCCCGCCGGGCCATGACGCGCCACATGAAGCGTCAGGGCCGCGTCTGGATCCGGATTTTCCCGGATACGCCCGTCACCTCCAAGCCCGTTGAAGTGCGGATGGGTAAAGGTAAGGGGTCGGTCGATTACTGGGCCTGCAAGGTGAAGCCCGGCCGGATCATGTTCGAGATCGACGGTGTGGCCGAGCCCATCGCCCGCGAGGCCCTGCGCCTGGCCGCGATGAAGCTGCCGGTCAAGACCCGCACCGTGGTGCGCGAAGACTGGTAAGATCGGGACCGCGTAAGCGTTTTCTGGCATGTCGAAATTAATAAGCCCCTGCTGAGAGATCGGCGGGGGCTTTTTCCGTTGGAGCGGGCAAGGAACCATGGCGTCTGCGTTTGCGTTCACGATGTGCAGCACGCCGCCGGGGGGCTTAATGGACGATATTTCAGGACATGCGATTGATGCGGAACGTCCGTATCTTTTGATCGGGCTGGGTTTTCTTGGGTTGATCGGCTGCGCGGTGGGCATTCTGGGTGTCATCGTCGCGCAGATCATGGTGCCGGGCCACGATTGGGTGGCGGACACGATCAGCGATCTGGGCGCTGGAGAAAACGAAATCATCATGGATCTTGCGCTTTACGCCTTTGCTGCGGGTATCTTTGCCGTGGCGCTCTCCAGTGCGCATGCCCATCTTGGGGGCGTTGCGTGGTCCGGTGGCGTTCTTGTTCTGGCATTGCTGGCCGCCGCGGTCGTGGTGATCGGAGCGCGCAATGAATATGGCGACGGGGACAGCGACGGGATCGTTGTGCACATCTACGTGGTCTATGCCCTTGGTGCGGGGTTCCTGGCCGCCCCGTTGCTGCTGGCCGGAGGGATCAAGCGAGACTCCACGTTGTCCCACAGGTGGATGATTGCCCTGGCCGTTCTGTGGGGACTGGCCGCGCCGGTCTTTTTCTTTCTGCCAACCGGCGTCGACGGCCTCTATGAGCGGGTGCTGGGATTGATCGCCTGTGCGATCATCGCCTCCCTGTCGTGGATGTTCTTGGTCCGTGGTCGCCGCGCTTTGTGACGGGTGTGGGTCGCTGCCGCGCTGTGCTATCGTGCCCGCACCTCCTCCAGATGGTTCTCGATATGCATCAGGTGAGCGACCGCGAAGTGCTCTTTGGGGAGCGGACCAAATGCAAAATGCGGCCGCAGCCCGCCATCGAACTCCCGAAACTGTTCCAGCGACAGCCAAAGCCGCTGCAATCCCTCTTCGGCGGACACATCGCCGATCACCTCTCCCGGAATCGGCTCATCCAGCCCGTGGCTCATCCGTCCGCGCAGCTTGAAGAGGGTGAAGGCCAGCCTTCCTGCCGTCATTTGAAACAGCCTCGGCCTCTCTTCCGGGTAGCCGGACATGGAGAATTCCACCCCTTGGGCGAGGTGGCTGAACATGCGGCCAAGGCCCCAGTCGCCGGAGGATTGGATGGCGGAGAGGTCGAGATTATCCAACCGGTGAAAGGCGGTGTCGAGGGCGTCATGGGTCATACCGCGCAGCTAAGCCGGGAACATCGTGGCCGTCTAGCCCGTGGGCCAGATCCGCGCGACGCTGCTCTCGAACTCCGCCCACGACATACTCGCCCGGTTGCCCGCATAGCCCTCATAGTAACTCTGCCCGTTGGGCAGCGGCAGGCCCGCCCAGATCCGGGCGAGGTTGCGCATGAAGGTGCGGCGGCCCACGGCGCCGGCCTCGAACGCGTGCAGATCGGCGTCTTCGAGGAGGACCAGCGCAAGCGCGTCCTGCACGTCGGGCGTGAACCGCGTCTCGGGGCCAAGCCCGCGGATCTGGGCCACGCGGCGAAGCGTCGGTGGGATGAACTGATAGCGGCCAATGGCGTGGGGCTGACCGGGCGTGGCATCGATCCAGGCGTAGATCTCCCCCAATGTCATCTGGGTCGGTGGGCGGGGCGTGCGGATGCGCGCGCCGTGCTGGACGGCGTCATAGCCATCGCGGCCCGCTTCGGCGCGGGCGATCAGGGCCAGGAGTTGGGCGATGGGGGTCTGGCCGCCGAGGGTCCGGGGCAGATCCGGCTCGATCCGGGCGCGGGGGGGCAGGGGGGCGAACAGGCTGCCCGATTGCGTTCCGGCGAAGAGCGACCCGGTTGAAGCGGGTGCGGGCGCATCGGCCCTGCCGAACAGCGGCTGCGCGGAGGCGGTGATGAGCGGCGCGACATCCGCGTGGGCAAAACATGGCGCGGCGAAAAGAAAACACAGGCGCAGGGCCCAAATCCGGATCGTCTGAAGCGCCATTCTGGCCAAGCCCCGCATGTGAAATCAGCGTTGCAGGGTGATTTAGCCCCATGAGCTTTCCGAAATCTTTCTACGCGCGGGGATTTACGTGCAATTGTCGGAACCCGCCGCGCCCCGCTTTTGCCGGGCGGGCGGCTCTGCTATTCGCATTTCATGGCCAATATCAAATCCCTCTTCGCGACCCGCCTCTACCACGCCAAGCTGGCTGAGCTTGGGCCGTCCATCGACCATTCCGAGCTGGAGGCGAGTTGCTTCTCCATCGCCGAGGATGACGATGCGGGCAATGAATGGTGTGAGGAGAACGGCTATCCCGGCTACACGTCCTACGCGTCGCTGACGGACCTGCCCTGGCGGTTCCCGATCTTTGCGACGGTCGTGGAGGCGCTCGACGCCCATGTCGCGGCGTTTGCGGAGGATCTGGAATTTGATCTGGAGGGGCGGGACCTGAAGCTGGAGGATATCTGGATCAACATCCTGCCCGAGGGCGGCATCCATACGTCGCACATTCACCCGCATTCGGTGATCTCGGGCACGACCTACGTGGCGGTACCGCCGGGGGCGAAGTCGATCAAGCTCGAAGACCCGCGCCACGCGATGATGATGGCCGCGCCGAACCGGAAGAAGGAGTGCCGGGAGGAATTGCGGGGGTTTGTCTATCCGGGGCCTGCCGCGGGGGACGTGCTGCTGTGGGAAAGCTGGCTCAGGCACGAGGTGCCGATGAACATGGATGAGGACGACCGGGTGAGCGTGAGTTTCAATTATGGGTGGGGGTGATGCCCTTTCTCCAGACGACGATCCGGCTGGACGCGGATGTGGTGTAGGCGTTCAAGAAAGACGGCCCGGGTTGGCTGAGCCGGATGAACGCGGCGCTGCGAAAGGCGGCGGGGGTTTGAGCGATGCCTGTTATCGGCTAGGGTTGTAGTGGACGTTCCACTTTCAAGGCCGATTTATATGCGCGTTATTCCGTTCCTTTTGGTTCTGGCTTCAAGCGCGAATGCGCAGAGTGAGTCACCTACCTTTGTGGTCGATCTGTTTGACATGACCGCAACTTATTCTGCCCCTCCGTGGATCACGTCTGAAACAGGACTCGATGAGGTAGAGGTCTCGCGTCAAAATGGTGTCAGCCCCAACAACACGCGGGTCTTCATTTTGGAATACATTCCCCGAGGGGAGAGTTTCGACAACTGGTCACAACTCTACGCGATCCACGCGGAAACGCCGCTTTCCGGATCTGTCGATGGTTATATGGGCGGCATCTACAGTCGGGTTCAGGAAGCATGCGATGGCGCCTTCATTCAGAGCTCGCAAACCACGCCAGAGAACGTGAACATTTCGATCGTTTACTGCCCGAATTATGTCGGCGATCCAACGACAGGCGAAATCGCGTACTTCAATCTTCAAATGCGCGGTGATGTCTTGGTAAGAAATTACTATCATCGCCGCGTGCCAGCATACGACCTGCAGGAAAACTTCCCTGTTACCCGAGAAGAGTTAATGCAGGATCTGTTGATGATAGACGCCTTGTCCTTGAACTGACAGGTACCGCTTGCATAACGGATCATCCCCCCCTATACGGCCCCTCTATTCACCGAACTCCACCAGAATCACGGTGACGCTTCGCGCGGCCGTCTGGTGATGTTGAAAGGACAAAGGCGATGAACGCCCAGGAAATGCGTGACAAGACGCCGGACCAGCTTCGTGATGAGCTAACGGCGCTGAAGAAGGAGGCCTTCAACCTCCGCTTCCAACAGGCCACTGGCCAGATCGAGAACACCGCCCGGATGCGTCAGGTTCGCCGTGACGCCGCGCGTGTGAAGACCATTCTGAACGAAAAGGCGGCTGCTGCCGCCGCGGAGGCCTGATCCATGCCCAAGCGTATTTTGACCGGCACCGTCACCTCCGATGCCAACGCACAGACCGTGACCGTATCCGTGGAGCGTCGCTTCAAGCACCCGGTTATGCAGAAGACCATCCGGAAGTCCAAGAAGTATCGGGCCCACGATCCGGAGAACACTTTCAAGGTGGGTGACCAGGTTCGCATTCAGGAATGCGCCCCGGTCTCCAAATCGAAACGCTGGGAGGTGATCGCTAACTAGGCGCTCACATCTCGGTTTGAACGAAACCCCCGGGCCAATGTGCTGATGCAGGCCGGTCCGGGACGTCGGGAGAAACCAAATGATCCAGATGCAGACCAATCTGGATGTTGCTGACAATAGCGGCGCACGCCGTGTTCAGTGCATCAAGGTTCTGGGTGGTTCCAAGCGTAAATACGCCTCCGTGGGGGACATCATTGTCGTCTCGGTGAAGGAAGCCATTCCGCGCGGTCGCGTGAAGAAAGGCGACGTCCGCAAGGCCGTCGTCGTGCGCACCGCCAAGGAAGTTCGTCGTGACGATGGCACCGCCATCCGCTTCGACCGCAACGCCGCCGTCATCCTCAACAACAACAACGAGCCGATGGGCACCCGTATCTTCGGGCCGGTGGTTCGTGAGCTGCGCGCGAAGAACTTCATGAAGATCATCTCGCTTGCGCCGGAGGTGCTGTGATATGGCTGCGAAACTGAAAAAGGGCGACAAGGTCGTCGTGCTGGCCGGCAAGGACAAGGGCAAGGAAGGTGAGATTACTTCCGTGAACCCGACCGCCGGCAAAGCCATCGTGGACGGCATCAACATCGCCGTGCGCCACACCAAGCAGAGCCAGTCCAACCAGGGCGGTCGCATCCCGCAAGCGATGCCGATCCAGCTGAGCAACCTGGCGCTTCTCGATGCAAACGGCAAAGCCACCCGCGTCGGCTTCAAGATCGAAGACGGCAAGAAGGTGCGTTTCGCCAAGACCACGGGGGACGTGATCTGATGCTTGACCAAGCAAATTATACCCCGCGTCTGAAGACCGCTTATCGCGAGACCATCAAGCCCGCGATGAAAGAGGAATTCGGCTACAAGAACGACATGCAGATCCCGCGCCTTGAGAAGATCGTTCTCAATATCGGGTGCGGTGCGGAAGCGGTGCGCGATTCCAAGAAGGCCAAATCGGCCCAGGAAGACCTGACCGCCATCGCAGGCCAGCACGCCATCGTCACCACGGCAAAGAAATCCATCGCGGGCTTCCGCGTTCGGGAAGACATGCCGCTGGGCGCGAAGGTGACGCTGCGCGGCGACCGCATGTATGATTTCATCGATCGTCTGACCACCATCGCGATGCCCCGTATCCGGGACTTCCGGGGTGTGAAGCCGTCCTTCGATGGCCGCGGCAACTTCGCCATGGGCATCAAGGAGCACATCGTGTTCCCCGAGATCAACTTCGACAAGGTCGATGAGGTCTGGGGCATCGATGTCATCATTGTCACGACGGCGGACACCGACGCCGAGGCGAAGTCGCTTCTCAAGCACTTCAACATGCCCTTCAACGCCTGACGCGAAAGGAACAAAGACATGGCAAAAGTATCCATGGTTCAGCGCGAGCTTAAGCGTCAGCGTCTGGTGGAAAAATACGCCACCAAACGCGCCGCTCTCAAAGAGATCGCCGCAGATGAATCGAAGCCGATGGAAGAGCGCTTCAAGGCACGCCTCAAGCTGGCGAAACTGCCCCGCAACAGCTCGGCCACCCGTCTTCACAATCGTTGCCAGCTGACCGGGCGCCCCAAGGCGTATTACCGCAAGCTGAAAATGTCGCGGATCAAGCTGCGTGATCTGGCCTCCAACGGTCAGATCCCCGGCATGGTCAAGTCGAGCTGGTAAGGGAGATCTGAAAAATGAATGATCCCATCGGTGATATGCTGACCCGCATCCGCAACAGCCAGATGCGCGGGAAGTCCACGGTCGAGACCCCGGCCTCCAAGCAGCGCGGCCGCGTTCTGGATGTGCTGGCGGACGAAGGCTATATCCGCGGTTACGAGCCCACGACGGGCAAAGACGGCCACCCGGCCTTCGAAATCAGCCTGAAGTATTACGAAGGCACCCCCGTCATCCGTGAGCTCAAGCGCGTGTCGAAACCCGGCCGTCGCGTCTATATGAGCGTGGGCGACATCCCGCAGGTCCGTCAGGGCCTGGGTGTGTCGATCGTCTCCACCTCCAAGGGCGTGATGTCCGATGCAAGTGCCCGCAGCCAGAATGTTGGCGGCGAAGTGCTTTGCACAATCTTCTAAGGAGATCCGGCAATGTCTCGTATTGGTAAAAGACCGGTCGAGCTGCCCGGGGGTGTCGAAGCCTCCGTGTCGGGTCAGACCATCCAGGTAAAGGGGCCGAAAGGCGCCCGCGCCTTCACCGCAACCGACGATGTGACCCTTTCGGTCGCCGACAACCAGGTGTCTGTTGAGCCGCGCGGCAAGTCCAAGCGCGCGCGTCAGCAGTGGGGCATGTCCCGCACCATGGTGCAGAACCTCGTCACCGGCGTCACCGACGGTTTCAAGAAAGAGCTTGAGATCTCCGGCGTTGGCTATCGTGCGCAGATGCAGGGCAATGTCCTGAAGCTGTCGCTCGGGTATTCGCACGATGTCGATTTCACCGTTCCCGATGGTGTGACCGTCACCTGCCCGAAGAACACCGAAGTGGTGATCGAGGGCAACGACCAGCAACTGGTCGGACAGGTTGCAGCGAACATTCGCGAGTGGCGCGCGCCGGAGCCCTATAAGGGCAAGGGCATCCGCTATAAGGGCGAGTATATCTTCCGCAAGGAAGGCAAGAAAAAGTAAGGGTGGCTGAAACATGGCTATGAGCAAAAGAGACTTGTTCCAGAAGCGCCGCCTGCGCAACCGGAACAAAATGCGGAAGATGGCCAACGGGCGTGCGCGTCTGTCGGTGCATCGGTCCAACAAGAACATCTCCGTCCAACTGATCGACGACGAGAATGGTGTGACGCTGGCTTCGGCCTCGTCGCTGGAATCGTCGCTCGGCGTGGTTGGCAAGAACAACGTCGAGGCATCTGCCAAGGTCGGCGCTGCGATTGCCGAGCGGGCGAAGAAGGCCGGGATCGAGGAATGCTATTTCGATCGGGGCGGCTTCCTGTTCCACGGGCGTGTGAAGGCCCTGGCCGACGCCGCGCGTGAAGGTGGCCTGAAGTTCTGAACGATTGGAAGGGCGCTCCCACCGGGGCGCCCTCGATGATCAAGGGGCGCCACGGCGCTCACTGTGATCGGATTTAACGGCGCGACAGCGTCTCTGAGATAAGGAAATGCCATATGGCAGAACGTAACGAACGCCGGGGACGCCGCCAGGATCGCGACGAGAGCCCTGAATTCGCGGATCGCCTGGTTGCGATCAACCGCGTGTCGAAGACCGTCAAGGGCGGTAAGCGCTTTGGGTTTGCAGCCCTCGTGGTTGTGGGCGACCAGCGCGGCCGCGTGGGCTTCGGCAAGGGTAAGGCCAAAGAGGTGCCCGAGGGTATCCGCAAGGCCACCGAGCAGGCGAAGCGCCAGATGATCCGTGTGCCCCTGAAAGAGGGCCGCACGCTGCACCACGACGTGCAGGGCTGCCACGGCGCCGGCAAGGTTGTGATGCGCACGGCGCCGGAAGGCACCGGGATCATCGCAGGTGGCCCGATGCGTGCGATTTTCGAGATGCTCGGCATCAAGGACATCGTTGCCAAGTCGACCGGCTCGCAGAACCCCTACAACATGATCCGCGCCACGATGGACGGCCTGAGCAAGATGCAGAGCCCCCGTCAGGTGGCGTCGCGTCGTGGCAAGAAAGTCGCCGATATCCTGCCCAAGCGTGATGACGCGCCGCAGGTCGATGGCGACCAAGCGCCCGTGTCCGAGGAGGCCTGAGGAAAATGGCAAAAACCATCGTCGTCAAACAGGTGGGTTCGCCCATCCGCCGCCCCCAGGAACAGCGCGCAACGCTGATCGGTCTGGGCCTGAACAAGATGCACAAGACCCGCGAGCTTGAGGATACGCCTTCTGTCCGCGGCATGATCAACAAGATCCCGCATCTGGTGGAGATCGTCGAAGAGCGCGGTTAACGCCGCTTTTTCGAGAATGGATTTCACGAATGCCCCGGCCCGCGTGGTCGGGGCATTTGCGTTTGTGGGGGCGGGACGCCAAAGTTTTCGCCCCGGCGGATCTTGGCCCTATGATACAACAAACTGCCCACCTGGACCCGTGCCCGCCCCATGCCTATCGAGTTTTCCACCTGCCTGGAACGGGATCTGCTGTATGCCCGCTGGCATGGGATGATCAACTTTGAGCAATTCGAGCAAAACTTCATCCGATACCTGACCGATGCGCATTACCGCCCCGGGCGGCCGGAACTGATCGACCATTCCGGCATTACGGAATTCGATATCAACCATAACCTTGTCCGCACAATCCTGCGGCAAGTGAACGAGCAGGCGCCGGGTGCCATCGTCAAGACCCACACCGTGATCTATTCGCCGAACGAGACGATTTATGGCCTGGGGCGGATGTACCAGATCCTGGCCGAGATGGCCGAAGGGATCGAGGTTGAGGTGTTTCGTGAGGAGAAAGAGGCTTTGGCCGCGCTGTCGCTTGACTATACGTCGATTGATGACCTGCTGGCGGCTGAGACGTTTCTGCCGCCCCAACCGAGGGCTGGCTGATCCCGCGAGGCGCGCTAGGTCTTAATACGAACGATTTTCCAAGGGAGCCACCCCATGCAAACCCGCCGCACCGCCTTGATGACATTTGCCGCCGCCGTCGCGGGAACAACGGTCCTGCCGTATCGCCTCCGTGCCGATGGCCATGGTGGGGATCTGTTCGACACGCCTGCGGGCCCCGTTACCGTGCACCCGATTTCCCACGCGTCGGTGGTGTTGGAGACGCCGGCCGGCGTGATCTATGTCGATCCGGTGGGGGCGCCGGAGAGCTATGCCGATCTGCCGCCGGCCGATCTGATCCTGATCACCCACGAACACGGCGACCATTACGATGCGGGCACGCTGGCGGCGCTGATGGAGGCGGATCCGCATCTGATCACCAATCCGGCCGTTGCCGATATGGCCGCCGCGATGGCGCCCGAGGCCCTGGCCAATGGCGACGCGACCGAGTGGAGCGGCGTCGGCATCACCGCGATCCCGGCCTATAACACCACCGAAGGGCGGCTGAATTTCCACCCGGAGGGCCGCGACAACGGCTATGTCCTCGATCTGGGCGGCTACCGGATCTACATCTCGGGCGATACCGAGGACGTGCCGGAGATGCGTGCGTTGGAGGGCATCGATCTGGCCTTCGTGTGCATGAACCTGCCCTTCACGATGGATGCCGAGGCGGCGGCGGATGCCGTGCGCGCCTTTGCGCCATCGGTGGTCTACCCCTACCATTATCGCGGGCGGGATAACGGCACGCAGGACCCCGAGGCCTTTGCCGAAATGGTGGGGGATGTGTCGGACGTGCGGCAGGGCGCCTGGTACGGATAGGGCCGCCCCCGCGCCGCTCTTTCATTGACAGCTCACGACCCCGCCCGCAGCATCGCGCGATCAAAAGGGGTGCGAGATCATGATATTGGGGTTGGGCGTCGGCGTCCTCGTCTACGCGGCATTTGTCTTTGATCTTTTTGGCTTCATGGCGCGCGATGAATTGTGGCTGCGCCTTTTGATGCTTGCGGCCAGCATGCTCTACCTCGTCTATTACTTCATTGTCGCCGGGATGCCGCTTTGGGACGCGCTGATCACCAATGGGGCCCTGGCGCTCGTGAACCTCGTGATGATCGGCGTCGTGATCTACGAGCGGACGACATTCTCCATGAGCGCCGAGGATTCCGCGATCTATCGGCAGTTTCCGATGATGTCGCCCGGCCAGTTCCGGCGCTTCCTGAGGCTTGCCACCCGGATCGAGGGGGAGCAGACCCTGACGATGGACGCGGAACCGGTTGAGCGGCTGTTTTTCCTCCATCACGGACATGCGCGGATCATCAAACATGGCGCGGACGCGGTGATCGGCCCCGATACCTTCGTGGGGGAGATCGCGTTCGTCACGGGAAACCCGGCCTCCGCCACGGTTGAACTGGAACCGGGCGGGCAGGCCCTGGCCTGGCGGTTCGAGGATCTGACCAAGCTGTTCGACAGGCGGCCGGCGCTGAAGACGGCGCTGGTTGCGCATCTCAACATCGATCTGGTGCGCAAGGTTGCGGTGGCGGTCCTGCCCGATCCGAACCCCCTCTTCACCTCATCGCGCGGGGATGGCGGCGAGCCGCGCGCCTGACGGGGCTTGCAATGCAACGCCCGCCTGTTTAAACGCGGCCGGTGGTCCGATGGGACCATATTCCATTTGGTATGCCGTGTCCGTCCCAATTCGCTTCGGGGGGCGCGTCCGGCGATAAGGAGAAGCGATATGAAACTGCATGAATTGCACGACAATCCCGGTGCCACCAAGAAGCGCAAGCGCGTTGGCCGTGGTCCCGGTTCCGGCACCGGTAAAATGGGTGGCCGTGGTATCAAGGGCCAGAAATCCCGCTCGGGTGTGGCGATCAACGGGTATGAAGGCGGCCAGATGCCCCTCTACCAGCGTCTGCCGAAGCGTGGCTTCAACAAGCCCAACCGCAAGGAATTCGCCGTTGTGAACCTGGGCCTGATCCAGAAGTTCATCGACGCGGGCAAGCTCGACGGCAAAGCCGAGATCACCGAAGATGCGATGATCGCCTCCGGCCTGGTGCGTCGCAAGCTGGATGGTGTGCGGGTTCTGGCCAAGGGCGAGGTTTCGGGCAAGCTGAAGATTTCGGTCACCGGCGCGTCGAAAGCGGCCGTCGAGGCCGTTGAGAAGGCGGGCGGTTCGCTCACCGTGGCAGCCCCTGCTGCGGCGGAGTAACCCACTCACGGGGGTTTCAGCCCCGTGACGCTTGTGGGCGGGGACCTCTCCGCCTACATCCTATCTCAAGGTTTTCTTGCGCCGCTTGATCCCGCCCCGGGGTCCAGCGGCTTTAGCGCATAAGAGAGACGGCATGGCATCAGCAGCGGAGCAAATGGCCTCCAACATGAGCTGGAGTGCATTCGGTAAAGCAACCGAACTGCGCCAACGGATCTGGTTCACGCTTGGCCTTCTGATCATCTACCGGATTGGGACATATATTCCGGTGCCCGGAATCGACCCGGTGGAGCTTCAGGCCTTCTTCGATCAGGCCGCCGCAGGTCTCGGCGGTGTGCTCAACATGTTTACCGGCGGCGCGCTGAGCCGGATGGGTGTCTTTGCCCTTGGGATCATGCCCTACATTTCGGCCTCAATCATCGTGCAGCTCATGACGGCCATGGTGCCGGCGCTTGAGCAGCTGAAGAAAGAGGGCGAACAGGGCCGCAAGAAGATCAACCAATATACCCGCTACGGCACCGTGCTTCTGGCGACGGCGCAGGCTTACGGTCTTGCGGTCAGTATGGAATCGGGTGGTCTGGCGACCGATCCCGGCTGGTTCTTCCGCATCGCCTGCGTGATCACGCTGGTCGGCGGCACGATGTTCCTGATGTGGCTGGGGGAGCAGATCACCAATCGCGGCATCGGCAACGGCATCTCGCTGATCATCTTCGTCGGCATCATCGCCGAGATCCCGGCCGCTCTGGCGCAGTTCTTCGAGACGGGCCGCTCGGGCGCGCTGACGACGCCTGCGATCCTGGGCGTGATCGCGATGCTGATCGCGACACTCTTCTTCGTTGTGTTCATGGAACGCAGTCTGCGGAAGATCCACATCCAGTATCCGCGCCGCCAGGTTGGCATGAAGGTTTATGATGGCGGGTCGAGCCACCTTCCGATCAAGGTGAACCCGGCCGGTGTGATCCCGGCGATCTTCGCCTCGTCCCTGCTGCTCCTGCCCACCACGCTGACGACGTTCGGCGGGGCGGAGGGCAGTGGCCCGGTCATGGGCTGGATTCTGGCCAACTTCGGGCCCGGCCAGCCGCTCTACCTGTTGTTCTTCGCGTCGATGATCATCTTCTTCACGTATTTCTACACCCTGAACGTCTCGTTCAAAGTGGAAGACGTGGCCGACAATCTGAAGAACCAGAACGGTTTCATCCCCGGTATTCGCCCCGGCGCACGGACGGCGGAATACCTGGAATACGTGGTGCGGCGCATCCTTGTTCTGGGCTCCGGTTACCTTGCGCTAGTTTGTCTCATGCCGGAAATTGTGCGGACAAACCTGGCGATTACTGCCTATTTTGGCGGCACTTCGATCCTGATCATCGTTTCGGTGGGCATGGATACGGTGCAGCAGATCCAATCGCATCTGTTGGCGCACCAATACGAAGGGCTGCTTGAGAAGTCCCAACTCCGCGGGCGCAAAAGTGGCGCCAAGAAACCGCGGAAGGGACCAGCGCGTCGATGAACATCATACTACTTGGGCCCCCGGGTGCGGGCAAAGGCACTCAGGCGCGTATCCTCGTTGAGGGACGCGGCATGGTTCAGCTGTCCACCGGTGACATGCTGCGGGAGGCCAAGGACAGCGGCACCGAGATGGGCAAGGTCGTGGCCGACGTGATGGCCAAGGGTGAACTCGTCACCGACGAGATCGTCATCGGCCTGATCCGCGAGAAGCTGGAGCAGGGCGGTGGTGGGTTCATCTTCGACGGCTTCCCCCGGACCCTGACCCAGGCGGACGCGCTGGCGGATCTGATGGACGAGGTCGGGCAAAGCCTTGACCATGTGATCGCGATGGAAGTGAACGATGACGCGCTGGTGCAGCGCATCACCGCGCGGTCGACCTGCGGGTCCTGCGGTGAGGTCTATAACGATATGACCAAGCCGATCCCGGCGGACAACAAATGCACCAATTGCGGCGCCTCCGATTTCAAACGGCGTGCGGATGACAACGAAGAAAGCCTGCGCACGCGGTTGATGGAATACTACAAGAAGACCTCGCCGCTTCTGGGCTATTACCACGCCAAGGGGCAGCTTCGTTGGGTCCCCGGCCTGGGTGAGATCGATGAGGTCGCTGGCGGGATCGCAAGCGTATTGGATTGACATGCCATGACGACCGGGATGGGTGAGGCAGATCAGAGGCCCGGCCTCGCCCTTCTGCCCGGTGTTGCGATGAGCGGGCAGATCTGGACGCCGCTGCTTCCCCACCTGCCGGACTTTCAGTGCCTGACCCCCGACTTGCCCGGCCACGGCACGGCGCAGGCCGAGCGTTGGGACAGTCTCGAAGCCAGCGCGGCGCGTATCTTGGAAACATTGGATGGGCGGGCCACACATCTCGCCGGTGTGTCCCTTGGGGCCTATGTCGCGCTGCACATGCTGCGGCTGGCCCCGGATCAGTTCCAGTCCGCCGTTCTAAGCGGGATCCATCCCGGTGGGATGGGCAACCGCGTGGTGATGAAGGTCATATCCGGCGTGATGTCCGTGCTGATCCATCGCCCAGGCGTTGCGCGGCGCAATCTGGAGATGATGAAGATCCCCGAGGATCAGCGCCCGATATTCATGGACGCTGCTGCTCAAACCCGTCCCCAGGCCTTTCGGAAAGGCACAAATCAGGTCGTGGACTTTGAGTTGCCGGGTGGGTTGGACCGCGTCAGAACACAGGTGACGATTGCTGCGGGCAGAAACGAGCACATGCTGATCCGGGGCGGGCTGGACCGGATTGCGGCAGAATTTCCGAACAGCGGAACTTATGTGGCCGAGGGATTGGGCCATGCCTGGCCGGTTCAGGATCCCGTGCAATTCGCCGATTTGATCCGGCGTGGCGCCGTTGGACCCCAGCGCTGAACGCCCTTTGAAATAGGCGATTGGCGGAATAATTGCGGGCAACCCGCCGCCCCCCTTGACGTCAGCCAGCGTTGGGCATACGTACCGCCATCTCCATGGGAATCGGACGTATTCTGAAACCCTGGATCAACCTCGCAAGCCCGGGACGAAATGCCCGGGCTTACGTTGTGAAAAAAGGGCCTGGTATCACGGGCTCGCAACGAAAAGGATATGCCACACATGGCACGTATTGCCGGGGTCAACCTCCCCACGTCCAAGCGCGTTCCGATCGCGCTCACCTACATCACCGGGATCGGCCACACGTCTGCCGCAGCGATCTGCGAAGCCGTCGGCATCGACGCCTCCCGCCGCATCAATGAGCTGTCGGACGCCGAAGTCCTGCAGATCCGCGAGCATATCGATGGCAACTATTCCGTCGAAGGGGACCTGCGCCGTGAGACGCAGATGAACATCAAGCGCCTGATGGATCTGGGCTGCTACCGGGGCCTGCGCCACCGTCGCAACCTGCCGGTTCGCGGCCAGCGCACCCACACCAACGCTCGCACCCGCAAAGGCCCCGCAAAGGCCATTGCCGGTAAGAAGAAATAAGGGAGGGCTTAGCGTATGGCCCGCGATCGTCGCCCCGCAAAGAAGAAGGTCTCCAAGAACATCGCCGCTGGCGTTGCTCATGTGAATTCCTCGTTCAACAACACCAAAATCCTGATCTCCGATGTGCAGGGCAACGCAATCGCGTGGTCGTCCGCTGGCACGATGGGGTTCAAGGGCAGCCGCAAATCGACCCCGTTCGCCGCCCAGATGGCCGCGGAAGATGCGGGCAAGAAAGCGCAGGACCACGGCGTGAAAACGCTGGAAGTCGAAGTTCAGGGCCCCGGTTCGGGCCGTGAATCCGCGCTTCGTGCTCTGGCGGCTCTGGGCTTCCAGATTTCGTCGATCCGCGACGTGACGCCCATGGCCCATAACGGCTGCCGCCCGCCCAAACGCCGCCGCGTCTAAGCAGGCTCTTTCTTTCCCGGGTCGCGCGTTTCGCACGGCCCGGGTCCGTCATTTTTACCTCGAGTGTGTCCGGGACGGATCCCCCCGACACGAGCATGGAGGCGACGCATGATCCACAAAAATTGGCAAGAGCTGATCAAGCCCACACAGCTGGTCGTTCAGCCGGGCAACGATCCCGCACGCAAGGCGACGGTTGTCGCGGAGCCGCTGGAGCGGGGCTTCGGCCTGACGCTTGGCAACGCGCTGCGGCGTGTTCTGATGTCCTCGCTGCAGGGCGCGGCGATCACGTCCGTGCAGATCGACGGCGTTCTGCACGAGTTCTCGTCGGTCGCCGGTGTGCGCGAAGACGTCACCGACATCGTCCTGAACCTCAAGGGCGTGGCGATCCGCATGGAAGCCGAGGGGCCCAAGCGCGTGTCGATCTCGGCCAAGGGGCCGCGGGTCGTTACCGCAGGCGATATCTCGGAAAGCGCAGGCATCGAGGTTCTGAACAAGGACCACGTTCTGTGCCACCTCGACGATGGCGCTGACCTCTATATCGAGCTGACGGTCAACACTGGCAAAGGTTATGTCGCCGCTGACAAGAACCGCCCGGAGGACGCACCGATTGGCCTGATGCCGATCGACGCGATCTATTCGCCGGTCAAGAAAGTGTCTTATGACGTGCAGCCGACCCGTGAGGGCCAGGTGCTGGATTATGACAAGCTGACGCTGAAGTTGGAGACCGATGGGTCGCTGACGCCGGACGATGCCGTGGCCTATGCCGCGCGGATCATCCAGGACCAGCTGTCGATCTTCGTGAACTTCGACGAGCCTGAGTCCGCGACCCGTCAGGACGATGAGGATGATCTGGAATTCAACCCGCTTCTGCTGAAGAAGGTGGATGAGCTGGAGCTTTCCGTCCGGTCGGCGAACTGCCTGAAGAACGACAACATCGTCTATATCGGCGACCTGATCCAGAAGACTGAAGCAGAGATGCTGCGCACGCCGAACTTCGGCCGCAAGTCGCTCAATGAGATCAAGGAAGTGCTGTCGGGGATGGGCCTCCACCTCGGCATGGATATCGTCGATTGGCCGCCCGATAATATCGAAGAACTGGCCAAGAAGTACGAAGACAACTTCTGAAGAACTCGCGGGCGGGGAGAAATCTTCGCCCGCGCAAATGCCCGGATCATGCCGGGGAACGTACTGGGTTCGCAAAAGCTGGCCCCAAGGAGAGGGCCCCACACACGCATGGGGCTCCGGACAAAGCAAAATCGCCCGTAGAGGGCACCTGATTGGAGAAATGACATGCGTCACGCCCGCGGATACCGCCGCCTGAACCGGACCCATGAACATCGCAAGGCGATGTTTGCCAACATGTCCGGCTCGCTCATCGAACATGAACAGATCAAGACGACCCTGCCGAAGGCGAAGGAGCTGCGTCCGATCATCGAGAAACTCATCACACTGGCCAAGCGTGGCGATCTGCATGCGCGCCGCCAGGCCGCGTCGCAGCTCAAGCAGGACCAGTATGTTGCGAAGCTTTTCGACGTGCTGGGGCCCCGTTATGCGGAACGTCAAGGCGGATATGTCCGCGTCATGAAGGCGGGCTTCCGGTATGGCGATATGGCACCCATGGCGATCATCGAATTCGTCGATCGCGATGTGGATGCAAAGGGTGCAGCAGACCGCGCCCGCGCCGAAGCCGAGGAGACACTCGAAGACTGAGCCGCAGCGCAAAGTCCGAGACAATATCTGCCCTCCGACGCTGTCGGGGGGCTTTTTCGTGGAATTATCATGAAACGGGAAAAGCCGCCCTAATCAGACGGTTGAGCCCTAACCCCGGTCGCGCGTATCGCCGCCCGGCTTGTCGCTCTTGTTGGCCGCCTTATGTATCAGGCGTGCGGCATCTTCCGCCGGTACAGGCGTTTGTCCGAGGTACTCGAACAGGTCATTGCGCGTCTGCGAAGGCATCTTCATGAGACGCGCAAAAAGATCGGGTTCGATCCTTTTGTCCATAGGTCTCACCATTGATTTCGGTCGCCGCAGGATCATTCTTGACCCCCCTTCTGGCAACCTGTCTAAATGGACATGTCTATTTGGTGGGTCGTATGACGAAAGCGCCGGTTCTCGACTTGTTGCTGCACGAGCTTTCGTTGGCGGCCCCGGCAGGGTTCGCCGTCGGGCTGCACATTCGGTACGTGTCGCCGCTCATCATGGTGAATACATATCCCGATACCTGGCAGGAGGTTTACACGTCCAAGCTCTACGGATTGCGCGACCCGACACTGGCCTGGGGGCTGAGCCATACGGGGACGCGGCGGTGGAGCCAGATCGGCCTGCCGGATCCGTTCGGGATCCTCGATGAATCGGCCGAATACGGCCTGCGCTACGGGATGATCGCCTCGATCGGGCCGATGTCCTCGCGCACTATCGCGGGCGCAAGCCGCGCGGATCGGGAATTCACCGATGACGAGATGGAGCTGATCTACCGGATCGTGCACCGGATGCACGATCTGTCTGAACCACCGGCCCGCCTGTCCAAGGCGCAGGCCGATGCACTGAAACGCATCGCGGAGGGGGACCGCCATGCTGCTGCTGCCGCCAAGCTCGGCATATCCGAAAGTGCCTTCAAGGCACGGCTGACATCTGCTCGTCAGAAACTGATGGCCCGGACCACGGCAGAGGCCGTGCAACGGGCCAAGGAATACGGATTGATCTGAGCGCCGCGACGTCAGTCGCACATGATGAGTCTCTTTTTGCGGTGTGATCGACTTTTTCGATTCACGCTACAGGAGGCGCTTATGCAAAGCACAACGCTATCGTTTGAAAACTTCTACACCCACGGACCCTTGTTCACCAACATGCTCAAGGCCCGGCACCGCACGTTCATCGAGGAAATGGGCTGGGAAATCCCGTCGGAGGGCGACATGGAGTTTGACCAGTACGACACCGCCCAGAGCCGCTGGGTCTGTGTGCATGACGGCACCCGGGTGCTGGCCGGCGTGCGCCTGACACCCACAACGGCCTCTTGCGGGATCTACAGCTACATGGTGCGCGATGCGCAGCGTGGCTTGCTGGATGCGATCCCGGCCAACCTGCTGGATGAGACGGCGCCAATTGCGGAGCACATCTGGGATGCCAACCGTCTCTTCGTGGCCGAAGGGGTGGAAACCGATATCCGCCGCGAGGTGCAGATGTCCCTGATGGGCCACATGGTGCGGTCCGCGCGCGAGCTTGGGGCGACGACGCTTTTGGGCCTTCTGCCCGTCGGCATCCCACGCCTTGGCCGTCGCCTTGGCATCGACATGGAACCCGGCGGGCCGATCATGAAAATCGGCGGTGTGGCGCACCGGTGCTACTTCGTTTCGATGGCATCCAAGATGCATTGAGTGGTAGATCGGCACCATGGCCGATCTGTTCGATACCGGCGCCGCCGCAAGCGATACCCCCAGGGGACCCCGTCCCTTGGCGGATCGGCTGCGCCCGGCTGTGCTTGGTGATGTCATCGGGCAGGACCATCTGCTGGGTCCGGAGGGCGCGCTGCGGGTGATGCTCGACAGCGGCGCCCTGTCGTCGCTGATCTTCTGGGGGCCGCCGGGGGTGGGCAAGACCACCATCGCGCGGTTGCTGGCGGCGGAGACGGATCTGTATTTCGTGCAGATCAGCGCAATTTTCACCGGCGTCCCGGAGTTGCGCAAAGTGTTCGAAGCCGCGCGGATGCGGCATGCCAACGGTAAGGGGACGCTGCTCTTCGTGGACGAGATCCATCGCTTCAACAAGGCGCAGCAGGATGGGTTCCTGCCCCATATGGAGGACGGCACGATCCTTCTGGTCGGCGCGACCACCGAAAATCCTTCCTTCGAGCTGAACGCGGCTTTGATGAGCCGCTCGCAGGTTCTGGTGCTGAACCGTCTGGGCGATGCGGCGCTGGAAAAGATCCTCGCCCACGCAGAGTTGGAACTGCACCATCCCATGCCGTTGACGCCGGAGGCGCGGGAGGCGCTGTTGACCATGGCCGATGGCGACGGGCGGGCGCTCCTGAACCTTGCGGAGCAGGTCGCGGCCTGGAAGGTGAAGGGGCAGATCAATGTCGATCAGCTCTCCACCCGCCTGCAACGGCGCGCGGCGCAATATGACAAGTCCGGCGATGCCCATTACAACCTGATCTCGGCGCTGCACAAATCGGTGCGCGGGTCCGATCCGGATGCGTCGCTCTACTGGTTCGCCCGGATGCTGGAGGGCGGCGAAGATCCCCGCTTTCTGGCCCGCCGGATCACCCGGATGTCGGTGGAGGATATCGGCCTGGCCGATCCCAAGGCGCAGCGGGTCTGCCTCGACGCCTGGGAAACCTACGAACGCCTCGGCTCGCCGGAGGGGGAATTGGCCCTGGCCCAGGCCGT
This sequence comes from uncultured Roseicyclus sp., assembly GCA_947491935.1. GTDB lineage: Bacteria > Pseudomonadota > Alphaproteobacteria > Rhodobacterales > Rhodobacteraceae > Gymnodinialimonas. The sequence goes on along the minus strand of CANLLF010000001.1, from coordinate 1,243,642 downwards.
GATCTACCTGTCCCTCGCGCCGAAATCGAACTCGGCCTACGTGGCTTACAAGGGCGCGCGGTCTTCGGCCAAGTCGACCGGGTCCGCGCCGCCCCCCAAACATATCCTGAACGCGCCCACGTCGATGATGAAGGATCAGGGCTACGGCAAGGGATATGAATATGACCATGACGCGGAGGATGGATTTTCCGGCGCCAATTATTTCCCCGACACCATGTCCCGCGCGCATTTCTATGAGCCAAAGGAGCGCGGGTTCGAGCGGGATCTGAAGAAGCGTCTGGACTGGTTCGAAGGGCTGCGCGCGAAGCGCAAACGTTGACAATGCGCGCGCCGAGGCCCAATCCCCGCCCATGATTGCCGTCTTGCAAGTTGCCCTAGGTGGCGCCGTGGGTGCCGTGCTCCGATACCTGACCGGGATCGGGATGATCCGGATGTTCGGATATGGTGGGTTTCCGCTGCCGATCCTGACGGTGAATGTCGTGGGTTCCTTCCTGATGGGGGTGTTCGTGGTGGTCGCCGCCCATCGCGGGCTGACGCATCTGTCGCCCCTGGTGATGACCGGCCTTCTGGGCGGGTTCACCACGTTTTCCGCTTTCTCGCTGGAGGCGATGACGCTGTATGAGCGCGGCGATATCGGGCAGGCGGCGCTCTACGTGGTTCTGTCGGTGGGCCTGTCGATTGGTGGCTTGATGGCGGGGCTTTGGGTTGCGCGGGGGATGTTTGCATGAGCGGTGTTCAGACCCTTGAAGTGGGCCCCGATGATGGCGATCAGCGGCTGGATCGGTGGTTCCGCCGGATCTTCCCGCATATCCCGCAGGGCCGGATCGAGAAGATGTGCCGCAAAGGGGAGATTCGCGTGGATGGCGGGCGGGTCAAGACATCGACCCGCCTTGATGTGGGGCAGCAGGTGCGCATCCCGCCCTTGCCGGATGGAGCGGCCCCGGCGCCCGATCGGATCGCGCGCATATCCGATGAGGACGCCCGGATGATCCGCGAGGCGGTGATCTACCGCGACGATCACATCATCGCGTTGAACAAGCCCGCCGGTCTGCCCACCCAGGGTGGAAGCGGCCAGACCAGACACGTGGATTGGCTGGCCGAGGAATTGCGGTTTGGCCATGAGGACAAACCCCGCCTTGTGCACCGGCTGGATAAGGACACATCCGGCGTTCTGCTTCTGGCGCGGACGCGGATGGGGGCGAAGGCCCTGACCGATGCGTTCCGCGCGCGCACGACGCGGAAGATTTACTGGGCGGCGGTCGCGGGCACGCCGCTGCCGAAGATGGGCACAATCAAATATGGCCTGGTGAAAGCGCCGGGCCATGGGCGCGGCGGGGAGAACGAAAAAATGCGCGCGGTGCACCCTGACGAGGTGCGCCACGTGGACGGCGCGAAGCGGGCGGAGACGGATTATGCCGTGATGTCGAACCTCGGCGGTCGCGTCAGCTGGTGCGCCCTGGTGCCGATCACGGGCCGGACCCACCAATTGCGTGCCCATATGGCCGAGATCGGGCATCCGATCATCGGCGACGGCAAATATGGCGGCAGCGGGCAGGAAAACCTTGGCGATGGCTGGGGCGCGCAATTGGGTGGTGAGATCAGTAGGAAGCTGCATTTGCACGCCCGCTCCCTGAGCCTGAAACACCCGATGACCGGCGCGCAGTTGACCCTGATCGCGCCGATGCCCGCGCATATGGCGAAGACGTGGGGGACCCTGGGCTGGGATCCCCGCGACGTGCCCGCCGACCCGTTCGAGGATGAATCATGAGCCTGCGCCTGGTGATTTTCGATGTCGATGGCACGCTGGTTGATAGCCAGGGCCACATCCTTGCGTCGATGGCGGGCGCATTCGATGCCCACGGTATCGCTGTGCCGGGCCGCGAAGAGATCCTCTCGATCGTCGGCCTGTCGCTACCGCAGGCGTTTGCCCGGCTGGTGCCCGATCGCGTCCATCTGCGCGATAGCCTGACGGAAGCCTACAAGGATAGCTTCGCGACGCTGCGCCAGTCCGGCGAGGCCCATTCGCCGCTTTATCCCGGCGCCGAGGCCGCCTTGGCGATACTGTCCGCAGAGCCAGATACGCTGTTGGGCATCGCCACGGGAAAATCGCGCCGGGGGCTCGATCATCTGATCGAACTGCATGGGTGGGACCGGATGTTTCAGACCATCCAGGTGGCCGATCATCACCCGTCCAAGCCACATCCCTCCATGGTGCTGACCTGCCTGGACGACACGGGCGTGGCGCCCGGGCGCGCCGTGATGGTGGGCGATACCAGCTACGATATGGAGATGGCGGCCTCCGCGAAGGTGCGGGGGCTTGGCGTTGGCTGGGGCTACCATCCGGCGGGGGCATTGCGCGCCGCGCGGGCCGTGGAGGTTCTGGATGATTTCGATGCGCTTCCCACGGCGCTTGACCGGATGTGGGAGGCCGCATGACCGAGTGGAAAGCCAAACGGTTCTGGACCCTTGCCGAGGTGACAGAAGTGGAAGGCGGCTATCGCGTGGCGCTTGACGGAAAGCCGCTCAACACGCCCGGCAAGCTGCCCCTGATATTGCCGACGCGCCCGATGGCGGATGCCGTCGCCGCCGAATGGAACGCGCAGGAGGCGGAGATCAAACCGCTCACCATGCCCAACACAAGATCGGCGAATTCGGCGATTGAGCGGGTGGTGCCGCAGCTTCAGGAGGTTGCGGCCATGCTCGCGGCCTATGGCGAGACCGATCTTTTGTGCTACCGCGCCGAGGGCCCGGCGGAACTGACGCAACGTCAGATCACGGGCTGGGATCCACTTTTGGACTGGGCCGCGGAGCGCTTTGACGCGCGGTTGAATGTGGGCGCGGGGATCGTACCCGTGGATCAGCCGCCCGAAGCGGTCGCCAATCTTGCCGATGCCGTCGCCGGAACCGACGCCTTTTCGATGGTCGCGCTGCACGATCTGGTGACGCTGACCGGGTCTCTCGTTCTGGGCCTCGCCGTCACCGAACGCCGCCTAAATGCCAAGAATGCCTACGAACTCAGCCGAATCGATGAGGATTGGCAGATCGAGCAATGGGGCGAGGATGAGGAGGCGAAAGCGGCCGCCGCCGCAAAAGAGGCCCAGTTGCTTCATGCAGAAGCGTTCTGGGATCTGTGTTGTGCAAAATGATGCAAAGGGCGGCAGTGCCCAGATACCATTGCGCATTTTATGGTCGAATGCCTAACGCGCACGCGAAAACGCTCCGTTTCCTATCGGCATTCCACGCCCCTTACCCTTGACCTTATGCACAGGATTTGCCCATTTTGGCCTCGGCGAGGGTTCAACAGGCTCTCCCGGCATATGCCAAGGCCCGACGGACACGGAAAGATGACCCCGACGGGCGGATCCACAGGAAGAGGTAAACATGAAAAAATCCGTATTTCTCGGTACGCTCGCGATTGCTGGCGCCGCCGCAGGTTACGCATCTGCACAAGACGGTGGCACGCTGGCCCAGGTCCAGGAACGTGGCACGCTGAACTGCGGTGTCACCACCGGCCTGACCGGTTTCGCGGCACCTGACGCCAACGGCGAATGGCAGGGCTTCGATGTCGGCGTGTGCCGCGCGGTTGCAGCCGCCGTTCTCGGCGACCCGAGCGCGGTTGAATTCGTTCCGACCACCGGCCAGACCCGCTTTACCGCTCTGGCTTCGGGCGAGATCGACCTGCTGGCGCGCAACACCACGTGGACCTTCTCGCGTGACGTTGACCTCGCGTTCGAATTCGTCGGTGTGAACTACTACGATGGTCAGGGCTTCATGGTTCCGCGTGAACTGGGCGTTTCGTCCGCCCTGGAACTGGACGGCGCAACCGTCTGTATCCAGACCGGCACCACGACCGAACTGAACCTTGCTGACTTCTTCTCCTCGAACAACATGAGCTACGAGCCCGTGCCGATCGAGACCAACGCAGAAGCGCAGCAGCAATACCTTGCCGGCGCATGTGACGTGTACACCACCGACGCTTCGGGCCTGGCCGCAACGCGCGCCACGTTCGAAGATCCGACCGCACACGTCGTTCTGCCCGAGATCGTGTCCAAGGAGCCGCTTGGCCCGCTGGTCCGTCACGGCGACAACGAGTGGGGCGATATCGTCCGCTGGACGCTGAACGCGCTGATCTCTGCTGAAGAGCTCGGTGTGACCTCTGCCAATGTCGGCGAAATCGGTGGCACCACGGAGAACCCCGAAATTCGCCGTCTGCTCGGCACCGAGGGTGAACTGGGCGCCATGCTCGGCCTCGACGCTGACTGGGCCGCCAACGCCATCGCGGCGGGCGGCAATTACGGTGAGCTCTTCGAGGGCAACATCGGGGAAGCAACACCCATCGGCCTGGCCCGCGGGCTCAACGCCCAGTGGACCGATGGTGGCCTGCTCTACAGCCCGCCGTTCCGGTAAACTCTGAAACTGGTGAGGGCGCGACCTAGGGGTCGCGCCCTTTCCATATCCGGGACCAAATACCAAGCGCAGCGACCCTCATATAACCGGCAGGACCCACCATAATCGGGCCGCCGCACGGGACGCGCGATACCTTCTGACAGGGGCAATTCCATGGCGACGTTGACGGATCCACCGCAACCATCTTTCCATTTCAGCCAGCTGATTTACGACACCCGATACCGGTCGCTTACGATCCAGGTGGTGGCGTTCATTCTGATCATGTGGGGCTTGTTCGAGCTCGTCACAAACGCGATCCAGAATTTGTCGGCGCTTGGCAAGGATTTCGATTTCGGCTTTCTGGGAAACCGGGCCGGGTATGATATCAACCAGCGCCTGATCGAGTATTCGAACGACTCGACTCACGGTCGCGCCGCCTTCGTGGGGATCCTCAACACCCTTCTCGTCGCCTTCCTTGGCTGTGTCTTTGCAACGATCCTCGGCGTGATCGCCGGTGTTCTGCGCCTGTCGAAGAACTGGATCGTGGGCCGGTTGATGACGGTCTATGTCGAAGGCTTCCGCAACATCCCGCTGCTGCTGTGGATCATCGTGATCTTCGCGGTCATGACAGAGGGCATGCCGCAACCGCGCGATTTCCGCGGGGAGGATGCCGAGGCCTCCATGATCCTGGGCCAGAGCGTCGCCGTCACCAATCGCGGCGTCTACATTCCCAATGTTGTCTTCACCCGGTCGCTCGGCGGAAATGAGATGAGCGAGGCCGCCGATGGTGTGCCCGCTGCCGTCATTCCCGCCGTCAGCTTCGGAGATTGGGCGCTGTTTCTGGTGGCCCTGATCGGTGGCATCGTGGTGTCCGGCATCATCGGGCGCTGGGGCAAGGCAAAACAGGAGGCCACGGGGATACGACCGCCAGGCCTGTTCTGGATGCGCGCGGCCAGTGTGGTGCTGCCCGCAGCCCTTGTTCTGATCGCGCTTGGGGTCACCCTGGATTATCCTGAGTTGCGGGGCTTCAACTTCACGGGCGGTGTGCATCTGCGGAACTCCCTGATCGCGCTGTGGTTCGCCCTGTCGCTCTATACCGGCGCATTCATCGCCGAGATCGTGCGAGCGGGCATCATGTCGGTCAGCAAGGGCCAGACCGAAGCTTCATCGGCCTTGGGTATGCGGGCCTCCTGGACGATGAACCTCGTGGTTCTGCCGCAGGCGATGCGGGTCATCATCCCGCCGCTGATCTCGCAATACCTGAACCTCACCAAGAATTCGTCCCTGGCCCTTGCCGTGGGATATATGGATGTCCGCTCGACCCTGGGCGGGATCACCATCAACCAGACGGGACGAGAATTGGAGGGGATGCTCCTCCTCGGGGCGTTCTATCTGGCGACGTCGCTGATCATTTCTGCGGTGATGAACGTCTACAACAACTCCGTCAAACTGAAGGAGCGGTGATATGAGTGAACTGCATTCAGAAACCGCCCTCGACACCGCGTATGTCCGCACCGAGATGCTTCCGGAGCAGACGCCACCGGTCACGGTCTCCGGGCCGATAAAGTGGGCGCGCGAGAACCTGTTCTCGTCGGTGTGGAACGCGTTGATGACGATCATCTCGATCTACGTGATCTACGTCGTCCTGGTTGCGATCCTGCCGTGGATGCTCAACGGCATCTGGGACGCGGGATCGCTTAACGAATGCCGCGAGATCCGCGATGCACGGGGCGGCAGCGGAGAGCATGGCCATGACGTGGCCTGTTGGGCGGTCCTTGTCGACCGCTGGGACCAGCTGATGTTCGGCTTCTACCCCAGCGATCTCTACTGGCGTCCGATCCTTGCACTGGCCCTGTTTCTCACCGCGATTGCGCCGGTGCTTTACGACAGCCTGCCGCGCAAGATGCTGATCCTGACGGCCTTGATGCCCTTCCTGTGCTTCTGGCTGTTGTGGGGCGGATCGATCTGGACGCCGATCGTCGTGGCGCTTGGGTTTGTCCTCGGCTGGGCGGTCGTCAAGTTCGGCGAAGGCACTTTGGGGTCCATGTTGGCCACCATTGGCGCGATCCTCGTGCCCATCCTGTTCTGGATGTACCTGACCGGCCCGCTGATCAGCGGCTTGCATTCGATCCTTCCCATCGGCATCCAGGCGGTGGAATCCCGCGCGTTCGGCGGCTTCCTTCTGGCCTTCGTGATCGGCGCGTCGGGTATCATCCTGTCGATGCCGCTGGGCGTCATACTGGCCCTGGGGCGGCAATCGGATCTGTTCATCATCAACAAATGCTCTGTCATCTTCATCGAGGTGATCCGGGGCGTGCCATTGATCGTGTGGCTGTTCACCGCGCAGCTGCTGTTGGGATATTTCCTGCCGCCGGGATCGAATTTCGATCTGATGGTGCGGGTGATCATCATGGTCACGCTCTTTTCCTCGGCCTATATCGCCGAGGTGATCCGGGGCGGCCTCGCGGCCTTGCCACGGGGCCAGTATGAGGGTGCGGATTCTCTGGGCCTGAATTACTGGCAGAGCATGCAGCTGATCATCCTGCCGCAGGCGCTCAAGATCTCCATTCCGGGCATCGTGTCGTCGTTCATCGGCCTCTTCAAGGATACTGTTCTGGTGGTGTTCATCGGGCTGTTTGACCCGATCGGGTTCTCAAACGCGATCCGGGCCGACACGGATTGGAACGGGATCTACTGGGAACTGTTCATCTTCATCGGGCTGTGCTTCTTCATCTGTTGCTTCGGCATGTCCCGTTATTCGCAATATCTCGAGCGTAAGCTCGCCACTGACCACCGCTGAGGAGAGAAACCATGTCCGACGCAGCAAACACGCTTATTCAGGACCGGGAAATCGACCGGTCGCAAATGAAGGTCTCTGACGAGGTCGCGATCGAGATCACCGGGATGAACAAGTGGTTCGGGACGTTCCACGTCCTGCGCGACATCAACCTGACCGTGCAGCAAGGCGAGCGGATCGTGATCTGCGGCCCCTCCGGCTCGGGGAAATCCACGCTGATCCGGTGCATCAATGCGCTGGAAGAGCATCAGCAGGGCTCCATCGTGGTGGACGGCACGCTTCTGTCGAATGACCTGAAGAATATCGACAAGATCCGGTCCGAGGTTGGCATGTGCTTTCAGCACTTCAACCTGTTTCCGCATCTGACGATCCTGGAGAACTGCACGCTGGCCCCGATCTGGGTGCGCAAGACGCCCAAGAAGGAAGCCGAGGAAACGGCGATGTATTTCCTGGAAAAGGTGAAGATCCCGGAGCAGGCCGACAAGTATCCCGGCCAGCTTTCGGGCGGCCAGCAGCAGCGGGTGGCCATTGCCCGGTCGCTTTGCATGCGCCCGCGCATCATGCTGTTCGACGAACCCACCTCGGCGCTGGACCCGGAGATGATCAAGGAGGTGCTCGACACCATGATCGCGCTTGCCGAAGAAGGCATGACGATGCTGTGCGTGACCCACGAGATGGGCTTTGCCCGTCAGGTGGCGAACCGGGTGATCTTCATGGATGCCGGCCAGATCGTGGAACAGAACGAGCCGGAAGAATTCTTCACAAACCCGCAAAGCGAACGCACGCAATTGTTCCTGAGCCAGATCCTGGGCCATTGATCGCGTAGCAGGGTAATTCCCACCAAACAGATCCCTGATCGCCCGTCGCCCCCATCGGGACGGCGGGCGCTTGGCTGTTTGAGGGGCGTGCCTTTCGACCCGCGGGCCCGGTCAGGCCGTCTTGCGCAATTCCACCGTCGGCTCCGTCACCAATGAGATCAGGCTCCGACCTCGGGGGATCTTGAGGGTGAAGGTCGTTTCATCGCCCTCGGACTCAACCTCGATATCGCCGTTATGCCCATCGGCGATCTGCTTGCAGATATAGAGCCCAAGGCCGAGCCCGTTTTGCGAACTTCCCGGTTCGGCCCGCTCGAATGGCTCGAAGAGCTGCGTCTGGATCTCCTGCGGGATCTGTCCACCGCGATTGGTGACGGAGACGAGCAGGTTCGGCCCGGCATCGCGGGCATGAATCCGGATCGTGCCGCCTGGCTCGCCGTGGAAAATGGCGTTGCCCAAAAGGTTGGAGATCAATTGCGCAATCCGGTCGGGATCGCAGGAAACCGGATCGGCGAAATCGAGGATTTCCTGCCATTGAATGGTGGGGTTGGTCAGCTTCATCTCGTTCACGGTCTGCTGGAGAACCGGTTTCAGACGGGCATCCGGCTTGAGCGAAACGCCGATATTCCCACCAAGTCGTGCACGCGCGAAGTCGAGCACATCGTCGATCAGCTTGGACATCCGCTGGAGCGACAGGTTGGCCGTGTTGAGTACGATACGCCCGCGCTCTGACAGAACCTCGCGTTCCAGGAATTGCACCGCGCAGCTTGCCCCGGCAAGCGGGTTGCGCAAATCGTGGCCGAGGATGGAGATGAATTGCTCGCGCAGCACGGCGTCGGCCTGCGCCCGCGCCAACGTCTCTTCGTTTTCCTTCGCATCCGTAACGTCGCGGGCCGAGCAGATGAACAAATCACCCTCTGGCACCGCGTTCCATGACAACCAGCGATAGCTGCCATCCTTGTGCCGATATCGGTTTTCAAATTGCAGGATCGGCCTGCCGTGCTGGATGTCGACGAATGCCTTGGCGGTGATGGCCATGTCGTCGGGATGAATGAAATCGAAGAACAATCGGCTTTCGATCTCTTCAGACGTGCGGCCAAGCACGGGAAACCAGGCCGGGTTCGTTCGCATGAATTTTCCATCGGCATCGAGAACGCCGAGAAGATCCGGTGTCACTTTCCAGGTCAGGCTTTGGTCGTCCATTTGAAGCACCCCTACAGTGTCCGACAAACAAGCGTATAAACCCTGTCCCGAACATCGCCACATTGTTGCCCCAGGCCCTAACGAAGCATGAACAGGAGTGGCTGAGTGCAGACAAACTGGCGCAGTCTTGCCTCGAATTTGATGAAAACCGTGCGTGACGGTGTGTCATCAATCCCGGTCGGGCAGCCCGCGTGGGATGACGAATGCCCTGACGTCGCCGCGTGTGATGTCGGCCCAAGCTTCGGCGTCAAAATCGATCACCGTGACGGCGCCTGTCGGATAGGTGCCGAATTCGGGTTCCACCGGCGGCATCTCCACCAGATCCCAGGCGAGCGAGGGAATGCCCGGGCTGTGGGCCACCATGGCAACCGTCTGCGCCCCCTCAACCTGTTGGATGGCGCGCAACATCACTGCCGGTTCTGCCAGGTAGAAATCCCGGCTCAGCACCAGCTTGGGTAACGGCGTGGGCAGTTCCGAGGTGATCCCGTCCCATGTCTGCCGGGTGCGGCAGGCGTCGGAACACAGGACGAGATCAGGCGTGAGGCCCTGCCCCCGCAACCAGGCACCGATCCGCGGTGCGTCCCGTTGTCCGCGCGGGTTCAACGGGCGGTCATGATCCGAGGCCGCCCCGGCCGTCCAGTCGGATTTGCAATGACGGATCAGGAGAAGGGTGAGGCTCATTTGTGAAAGCTCTGCATATGGAAGGCGGATTGGGCCGGGTCGCGCGCGAAATCCTGGCTGACGGGGCAGGCGCGGCGGGCCTTGCAACCGTTTTGCATGCAATCCTGACCGTCCGGGGTATCGAGGAAGGCGTGGCAGGCGGCGGTGTCGTAGCCATCTTCGGAGAGCGCGTTGACCGGGCAGGCCTCTTCGCAGGGCGCGGGGCAGATCAGGCAGGGGCTGAGCGGTGGGGGCGGTAGGTCAATCACCTCGCGCAGGGCCAGCGCGCCCCGGAACGAGATCATCAGGCCCTGTTTGTCATGGACCAGCAGCGTGACGGGGCTTTTGTGGATCCGGCCCGTCTCCTGCGCCCAGGCGATGAACGGGCTGTAGGGCGGACCTCCGAACGGAAAGACAGGGGTCGCATTCGTGGCCCTGGCGAGGTCGGTGACCACGCGGGTCGACCAGCGGTCCATCGGGTCCGGGGAGTCGTCGTTGTATTCCGGTGATGCCATGAAATGCGCCCAGAAGCCGGGCTCCAGCGGTGCGAGAAGGGCGAGCGTGCCGGTGCCTTCCGGGGCCTTGTGGTGCGGCTCCGGATGGAACGCGCCGACCACAGCAAGGTGAGACGCAGCGGCGGCGGATTGCAGGGCGGCGTAATCCATCAGGCGCGGATCATGGAGCCGGCACCGTGTTCGGTGAACAGCTCGAGCAGAACCGCATTGGGCACACGGCCATCGACGATGGTACAGGCGCGGACACCCGCCCGAACCGCCTCCAGCGCGGTTTCGGTCTTGGGGATCATACCTCCGGCGATCGTGCCGTCGGCGATCAGGGCCTCGATATCGGCGGTGGTCAACTCGGTCACCACGTCCCCCGCGGCATTCTTGACGCCTGAGACATTGGTGAGCAGCAGCAGGCGGTCAGCCTGAAGCGCGGCAGCGATGGCACCGGCGGCGGTGTCGCCGTTGATATTGTAGGTCTCTCCAGCGTGGCCTTGGCCCAAAGGGGCGATGACCGGGATCATGTCATCCTCAAAGAGGTTATTGATCACGCTCGGGTCGACATCCGTGGGCTCCCCCACAAACCCCAGTTCCGGGTCTGCTGCCTTGCAGGTGATCAGGTTGGCATCCTTGCCCGACAGGCCCACGGCCTTGCCGCCCTCGGCATTGATCGCCTGCACGATGCGTTTGTTGACGCGGCCTGACAGCACCATTTCGACGACTTCGACGGTGGCGGCGTCGGTGACACGCTTGCCGTTCTTGAAGGTGCTTTCGATGTTCAGCTTGGCCAACATGTCGTTGATCATCGGGCCACCGCCATGGACGACAACCGGGTTCACGCCGACCTGACGCAGCAGCACCATATCGCGGGCGAAGCTCGCCATTTCAGCGTCGTCGCCCATCGCGTTGCCGCCGAACTTCACCACCACGACCGCGTCGTTGAAGCGTTGCAGGTAGGGCAGGGCCTCGGACAGGGTACGGGCGGTGGCGAGATAGTCGCGGGTCATTTGGGTTTTCATGGGCGCAAGGGGTTAGGACCAGGGGTCGGGGCAGGTTATCGGGCCGTTCATCCGGTGGAAAGCGTTGCCTTTGGGGCCAGCCCCCAAACCTCCGGAGTTTTTCGCCAAGATGAAGGGGCGCGGGCGCGTTAACCTTAATGGGTGGTTACAAAGTGGCAATGGTGGCGCGAAGCGTTGGAATACCGTCGCCTTTTTCCGATGAGGTCAGGATGATCTCGGGGAAGGCGGCGGGGTGTTTGGCGAGCGCGGCGCGGGTGCGGGTGAGCGATGCCTCGCGATCCTTGCCCTTCACCTTGTCGGATTTGGTAAGCACGGCCTGAAAGGGGACGGCGGCGATGTCGAGGAGTTTCATGATTTCCTCGTCCACCACCTTCACGCCGTGGCGCGCATCGATCAACACGAAGGCGCGGCGCAGGTTGGCGCGGCCTTGCAGGTAGGCTTTCAGAAGGGCCTGCCATTGCTGCACGACCGCAACGGGCGCTTCGGCGTAGCCATAGCCGGGAAGGTCAACGAGGTAATGGGTTTCGGCAAGGGTGAAGAAGTTGATCTCTTGCGTGCGCCCCGGTGTGTTGGAGGCCCGGGCGAGGCCTTTTCGGCCGGTGAGCGCGTTGATCAGAGTGGATTTGCCGACGTTGGAGCGGCCCGCGAAACAGACCTCGATCCGGTCACCGGGTGGCAGGCCATCCATGGCGACAACGCCCTTGAGGAAGTCGGTGTTGCCGGCAAACAGCTTGCGTCCGCGTTCGGTTGTCGCATGGTCGGGCTCTTCCGCGAGGGGGAAGGGGAGTTGGGTCATTCGGCAGCCTCCAACGCGGACAGGTCGGCGCCGCGAATGGCGTTGAGGTTACGGGTGATCTTGTCCACCGGCCAGTCCCACCACGCAATCGCCAGCAGGCGCGAGATGGTGGCATCATCGAAGCGTTGTTTGACCGTCTGGGCCGGATTCCCGGCGGCGATGGCATAGGGCGGGACATCGCGCGTGACGGTTGCGTTGGCGGCGATGATCGCGCCTGCGCCGATGGTGACGCCGGGCATGATCGTGGCACAGTTGCCGATCCAGACATCCGCGCCGATGTGCGTGTCGCCCTTGTGCACGGCCGTCCACGTGGCGGGATCAAACCCCTCCTCCCAGCCGTGGCCGAAGATGTTGAACGGAAAGGTGGAGAACCCGTCCATCGCATGGGTGCCACCGTTCATGAAGAGGCGCACGCCGTGGGCAATGGCGCAAAAGGGGCCGATATGCAGATGGTCACCGATGAAATCGTAGTGGTGGAGCACGTTGCGGGTGAAGAAATCGCGCGTCTCGTCCTTGTCATCGTAGTAGGAAAACGCACCTACGGTGACGTTGGCGCGCCCGTCGGCCAAGGGCTGGAGAAACAGGGTGCCGCCATAGGCGGGCGCCATGGGCGTGAGGTTGGTGGGGTCCGGGCCGGTCATGCCAGCGTGACGGTATCGCCTGCCGCGATGGAGCCGCCGGTGCGGACCATGGCATAGACGCCGAAATCCTCATGCCCCCAGCCGTCCGACAGGGCGCGCAACGTGTTGGCGTCGCGTTTGCCGGTCTCGGGGTTTGCCTCGGTCGCACGGCAACGGGTGATGATCTCGACTACCTCAAGACGGGCCTCACCCATGGTGAGGGTCTGGCCGACAAGGTCGAATTCCTCCCATGGTGCAAGGCCTTCGATCCAAAGATTGCCACGGAACCGGCGCGGATCGAGGGGCTGGCCCAGTTTCTGTCCGAGCGCACGGCGCGAGGCATGGTTTAGTATGGAGACCGACGCAAAAGGCGCGTCGGACATGCCTTCGGGCGGGGAGGGCACCAAAGCGGTGGCGGGGCTCCGGGTGTCGGGGTAGATGGGCGCGAGCCAATCGAAGAGCGCCTGGTCATCCGTGCCAGGCGTGATGCTGATGTCCGGGCGCTCGGGATGCGACAGGTGGATCACACCGCCTTCGATCCGCGCCATGATGGCCATCAGGGATGGGCCCTTGGCCCCGCGCAGGAAATTGCGGCAGGAACGCCAGCCGTCGGACGCATCTCCGCCGGCCTCAAGCACCGCCCAGGCGCGGTCGAGCGGAAGGGGCAGGCCCACTGCCAGATCAACCGTCTGGAGCGGCTCCGCCCCGATGCCCTTGATCGGATAGCGCCAGATCTGATCCAGCACCCAACTCATTTCTCTTCGGATTTCTTCCGGGAGAAACTCCTGCGGATGTTGCCGAAGACGTCCGGTTTGAAGCCCTGGCTGCGCATGATCAGGTATTGCTGCGTGAAGGTCAGCGTGTTGTTCGCGATCCAGTAGACCAGAAGGCCAGAGGCGAAGCTGCCGAGCATGAACATGAAGACCCAGGGCAACCACGCGAAGACCGCGGCCTGCGTAGGATCGGTGGGGGCCGGGTTCAGCTTCTGCTGTAGCCACATCGAAATGCCGAGAAGAATCGGGAGGATGCCGATGAAGATCAGCGCCATGATCGATTCCGGCTCGGGCGCCGCATTGGGCAGAAGGCCGAAGAGATTGATGATCGAGGAGCTGTCCGGCGCCGAAAGGTCGTTCAGCCAGCCGAAGAACGGCGCGTGGCGCAGTTCCAGCGTGACGAATATCACCTTGTAGAGCGAGAAGAAGATCGGGATCTGCAGAAGGATCGGCAAACAGCCCCCCGCCGGGTTCACCTTGTTGGTCTTGTAGAGCTCCATCATGCCCTTCTGGAGCTTCTCGCGGTCATCGCCCGCGCGTTCCTTGAGCTTCTCCATTTCCGGCTGAAGTTCTTTCATCTTCGCCATCGAGACGTAGGAGCGGTAGGCCAGCGGGAAGAGGATCGCCTTGACGATCAGGGTAAGGCAGATGATCGCCACGCCCATATTGCCGATGGCTCCGTTAAGCCAGTGCAAGAGCCAGAAGAGCGGCTTGGTGAGGAAATAGAACCAGCCCCAATCGATGCTGTCGATGAACCGCGCCACTTCCGGGCGGTTGGGATCCTGCTCGGCGCCGAAGAGGCCGGCGAGCAGGCCGGGTTCCGCGTTTTCGTAGTAGCGGATGGCCTCGGCTTCCTTGGCCCCGGCGAAGAGGTTGGTCGTGACTTCAACCGTGGCGCCAGCGGCGATGGGCATGTAGGGCAGCCGCGCCTCGGTCTGGTAGATATCCGCGTTGGGAACGTATTTCGTGACCGAGACAAAGGGCTGCTCGTCGCCCGGGATAAGCGTTGTCATCCAATATTTGTCGGTGAAGCCGATCCAGCCATTGGCCTCCACCTCGATCACCTCGGCGGGCACGCCCTCGCGCTGGACCACGTCGAGATCGGGCATGTCGGAATAGTCGATCTCGCTCAGTTCGCCGTCGACCTTGCGCACTACCCCTTCGTGAAGAATGAAGAAGTTCTGCAGATCCGAAGGCAGGCCATGGCGCGCGACGATGCCGTAGGGGGCAAGGTTCACCTCAACCTCTGTCGTGTTCTCGACCGACTGGGTGATCTCGAACATGTAGCTGTCGTCGATCTCGATCGTGCGGCGGAAGATCAGGCCGCTTCCGTTGTCCCAGACCAACGTGACCGGACTGTCGGGCGTGAGCGTCTCGCCGCTCTCAAGCTCCCACGGGGTGTCGGAGGTGGGGACGTCGTCATAGGTCAACCCGCTCGAAGGGGTCCAACCATAAAGGGCGTAATACGGATCTTCGGTGCCGACGGGCGACAGCAGGCGCACGATCTCGTCGCTGTCGACCTCGACGGTGTAGTTGCGCAGCGACAGATCGTCGATCCGGCCGCCGAGCAGCGAGATGGAGCCTTCGACCGACGGCGTTTCGATGGGAATACGCGCGGCTTCGCTCAGCGCAACTTCGGTCGGCGTGTCAGGGCCTGCCGCGGCGGTTTCCGTACCCGTCGTCCCGACCGGCGGGGTCAGGGCAATATCGGTGTCGCCGACGGCGGTTCCGCCCTCGGTGGCTGCCGTCGGGGGCAGCGCGTTGGGATCTTCGACGGGGGCGGGCGGTGGAAACAGGACGAACCACACAAGGATGACCACAAAGCTCAGGCCCGTGGCCAGGATCAGGTTTCTGTTCTGATCGTCCATCTTGGTGTCGGTCCTCCGCGCGATAAGTCTTGCGAAACAGGCAAGTGGGCCGGGCCAGAAGTGGCGCAGCCAAGTCAACGGGGTTCAACAGTTTGGGGGGTGAAAGGTCAAGGGGCGAAATCGGCGCGGGGCGGCTGTGCACCAAGGAAAAGCGGAGTGATTTGGCCTAGCTGCCGCTGCGCCGATCGTCCAGACGGATTGTCTTGTCCTTGGCCAAGCGGGCCCGCGCCCAATCCGCGACCTTATCGCTGCGCATCGGACCGGCGATGCCAAAGCCCTGGAGCGCATCGCAGCCGAGCTCTTCAAGCGCGGTGCGTTCATTCGGAGTTTCGACGCCATTGGCGAGTGTAGAGATGCCAAGTGCCTGTGCCATCGCGACAATTGCGGAGACGGAACTTGCGTTCGCTGCGTCACCATCGACGCCGACAACGAATGCGCGGTCGATCTTGATCCGGTCCACACGGAACCGTTGCAACATCGGCACCGAGGTTGCGCCAAGGCCAAACCCGTCAAGATCGATTAGGTGCCCGGCCTCCTTGAGGGCGATGAGGGACGCGATGATCGCATCATCCTCGGCGCTGGCAGCGACGTCTTCAGCGATCTCGATCCGCACCCGCGCCGGATCGAGCGCATAGCGGCTGAGTTCCTGCACCAGACCGCTCACCATGGAGCCGTCGCGCAGTTCGGGCGCCGAGATATTGATCGACACGCTTGGGATATGGGCCGGCGCGGCATCCCACTGGCTCAGCGCCTTGAGCGCCTGATGGGTGAGGGATTGGCCCAGAAGCGGCAGATGCCCCGCGGCAGAGACGGCCCCCAGAAACTCCCCCGTGCTTAGCAGGCCCTGTTTCGGGTGGTCCCACCGTGCGAGGGTTTCCATGCCAAGGATGGCACCGGTCTTGGCGCAAATCTGCGGTTGAAACCACGCCGTGATGGAGCCGGCGTGAATTGCGCCCTCCACATCGGCGCTGAGGCTCGATTGCAGGCTGCGCGCCCGTCCCAGGTTGGGGGCGTAGGCACGCACGGCGTTGGGGGCGTGGGCGACCGCGTCGCTCAGCGCCGCTTCAGCCGCAAGAAATGTAGCGGCGGCCGGATCGGCACCGCGCCTGATCAAGGCCGTATGTCCGACGCAAGCCGTCAGATGCAGGGTCGTGCCGTTGAACGGGATAGGATCCCCAACCGATTGCGCCAGCCGCGCCGCGATCGTCTCGCGCCATTCCAGCCGGGCCGATCGTATCGGCGCCAGCCCAATTCCAAACCGCGCGTCCCCCAGGCGAACCAACACGTCGCCATGTCGCAAGGCCGCGCGCAGGCGATCTTCGGTGCGGTTCACAAGGTCCTGACAGGAATCGTGCCCCCAGCGATCCACAAGCACCGGCCAATCATCGATCTGTACAAGGAAGCAGGCCGTATCGCGCCCTTCAAGATTGGTGGCCTGTTCCAACAGCGCGGTGAGGCCCGCCCGTCCGGTTCCGCCGGACGCGATGACAAGATCTCCCCGTGGGGTGTTCCGTCCCAAAAGCACGGCAATTGCCAGAAGAGCAGACAGACCGAGCGCCGTGATCATTGCCAGATCCGTGAAACCGAACCATGATGCCGTCAGCGCGACCAGCGGGAACAGGGCAAGAACCTCCAACCGGCCGAGCGCTGATCCGGCCCAATTCCCGATCTCGTGCCGCAGACCTGCACCTCGTTCGTTCATTTCTTACGTCCAACCTCTGCCAACACATGCCCCGCGGTAGCGCTAGCGCAGGACTCCATGACGGACGGTTAACGGGGGCGGGTCAATCGATAGAATTGTCGGCACTTTTCGGCGCCAGGCCCGCGAAATCGAACAGGGCCGGGTCCAGAAGGTGCGAGGGCCTCGCGTTCATGAGGGCCGAGAACATCTTGCCGCGCCGACCGGGCGCGCGGGCCTCCCACTCATCCAGCATCCCCTTGATCTGCTGGCGTTGCAAGCCGTCCTGCGAGCCGCAGAGATCACAGGGAATGATCGGGTACTCCATCGCAGCCGCGAATTTTTCGCAATCGGCCTCGGCCACATGGGCCAGGGGGCGCAGGACCATCAGATCGCCTTCATCATTCACCAGCTTGGGCGGCATCGTGGCCAGCTTCCCGCCGTGAAAGAGGTTGAGGAAGAACGTCTCGAGAATATCGTCGCGGTGATGGCCAAGGACCACGGCGGAGCAGCCTTCCTCCCGCGCGATCCGGTAGAGGTTGCCACGCCGCAGACGCGAACACAGCGCGCAATAGGTGCGCCCGGCCGGGACCTTGTCGACGACGATGGAATAGGTGTCCTGATATTCGATCCGGTGGGGGACGCCCATACGCTCCAGAAACGCGGGCAGCACCGTTGCCGGGAACCCCGGCTGGCCCTGATCGAGGTTGCAGGCAAGGATATCAACGGGCAGAAGACCGCGCCATTGCAGCTCCGTCAGGGCCGCCAGAAGCGTGTAGCTGTCCTTACCGCCCGACAGGCACACGAGCCATTTCTGCCGCGCACCGGGCAGGACCATGCCATAGCGCTCGATCGCTTCCCGCGTGTCGCGGATCAGCCGTTTGCGCAGCTTGCGGAACTCGGTGGTCTTGGGCGCGCCATGAAACAGCGCGTGGATATCGTCAGGCTCATCCAACATGGGGGGAGGTAGGGCGTTGCGCGGCATCGCGTCAAGATGGCTTGCCCGGGGGGCACGGCGGGTTAGGTCCCGCAACATGATGAAACGTCTCCTTCTTGCCGCGCTTCTGGTGACACTGGCCGCCTGTGGCCGACCGTCCCTGAACGACCCCTCTCTCAGCAATCGGCAGCTGAACCTTGAAGAGTTCTTCAACGGGCACCTGACGGCCTACGGCCAGTTTCAGGACGTATTCGGCGAGGTGCGCCGCCGCTTCGAAGTGGACATCCATGGTACGTGGGACGGCCAGACCCTGCGCCTGGTGGAGGATTTCATCTATGAGGATGGATCAACCGAGCTGCGGATCTGGTCTTTGCAGCAAACCGGTAATGGCGTGTGGCAGGGCACGGCCCCGGGTGTGATCGGCGTGGCGACGGGGCGGGAGCGGGGCAATACGTTCAACTGGCAATACAGGATTGATCTGCCCGTGCCCGGCGATGAAACGCTCCGCGTCACGTTTGATGATTGGATGTGGCTACTGACCGACGACCGCCTGTTGAACCGCGCCTATATGAGTCGGTTCGGCGTACCTATCGGCGAAGTCATCATCATCTTCGAGCGCAACTGAATTTTGAGATTCGCGCGAATGCGCGCATTATGGCGGGGTTTCATTAAGGAGCTTTGTCATGGACTATGTATTTTCAGTCCGTTCCATCCGGAGCGGAGATTTTTCAAGCGAACCCGGCGCCACACATTTTCTGGCAATCCCCCCGGCAGATCACGATCCGAAGCCGCACCATGCCATCCGCAAGACGGCCTGGTTCGATCAGGTTATTCAGGCCGCGCGCCACGGTGATCAAAACGATGGGCCCCGTGGCGACATCCTGTTCTACATCCACGGGTTCAATACCGAAAACGCCGTGATGCTGGAGCGGCAGCGCCTGCTCAAGACGGCGCTTGAGGCCAAGGGGTTCGAGGGCGTGGTGGTCGGGTTTGATTGGCCCGCCGCGAGTTCTGCGCTGAACTACCTGGAAGATCGGGTGGATGCGAAAACCACGGCCTTTCGTCTGGTCACCGAAGGCATCGCGAATTTCGCGCGGATGCAGCGGCCCGATTGCTTCATCAACCTGCATATTCTTGCCCATTCCACCGGCGCCTTTGTCGTGCGGGAGGCCTTTGACGATGCCGATGACCGCCCCGGGGTTGCGTCCAATTCCTGGTCGGTCAGCCAGGTGATGCTGATCTCCGGTGATATTTCGGCGGGTGGGATGGTCGACGGCTCATCGAAATCCTCGTCGCTCTACCGCCATTGCGTGCGGTTGACGAATTACTCGAACCCCTTCGATGACGTCCTGTCGCTGTCCGATGTGAAACGGATCGGTGTGGCGCCCCGCGTCGGGCGGGTTGGCCTGCCCCTTGGACGCCCGAGCAAGGCTGTGGAGGTCAATTGCGGGGCGCATTTCAACGCGAACAGGGCCGGATATGATCACCTGACATTTCCGGCCCATACGTTCTGGTTTCACGATGATCTCGTGTTGGAGGATATGCTGCACACGATCCGCGGCGATGTGGATCGCAATGAGATTGTCACCCGCGTGGTGGCGACCGACGGGCTGGTGTTGCGCCGCCCGGCCTGAGCCGCACCGCTGCCCGCCCCGGGGGATGGGGTCAGAAAGGAGATGTCAAAATGCGCCGCTACGATCATCCGGCCCAATGCGTGTGTCCTTACCCGCCGGATTGGCGGGATTTGGGCGCGGTGAGATTTCTGACGGATCTTGTGCTGCTGCGCCTGAAGGATGCGGTGCAGATGCGCGATGGTGAGGATGCCGACTACATCGTGGGCGAGGATTACACGATCAGCCTGGTGGTGGACGGCATGGAATGGGGGATCACCGTTCCGGCGGGCCTGATCACCGATCTGACCTCGGTTCCCGCGCTCTTGCGCTGGTATGTGGGGCGCGTCGGGCCGTGGCTCGAGGCCGCGATCGTCCACGACTACCTTTACATCGCGTGGCAGGATGTGGAGGGCCGCAAGCCGCTGGACCGGGATCGCGCCTTCGCCGATCTGGTAATGCTGCGGGCCATGGAGGCCGCGAAGGTCGGGCTTGTCCGCCGCTGGCTGATTTATGGCGCCGTGCGGGCCTTTGGCGGGTTTGGGTTTGTTCGGCGTAGCCGCGACCGTTATGTCGATCTGCCCGACAGGTTGGACACCTTCACCGTGCCGCGGGACTAATCCGGGACGTTGTCGATCCCCGATCCGCCCCAGGGATGGCAACGCGCGACGCGTTTGGCGCTGAGCCATGTGCCCTTGATCGCGCCGTGCTTGCGCAGGGCTTCCATCGCGTAGGCCGAACAGGTGGGCGTGTAACGGCAATTCGTGCCGATCAGCGGCGAGATGGCGAGGCGATAGAACCGCAACGGCAGCGAGATGATGAAGGCAAGCGGGTTCATCCGTGCACCTTCTTCAACGCCTGAACGAGGTCCTCTTTCATCAGCTCGAAGTTTCGTGCGGCTGTCTCGGTGGCGCGACCGACCAAAACGTAGTCGTATCCTGGCTTTCCCTCGGTGGGGAGAATCGCCCGTGCGATCTCCCGCAGCCGGCGTTTGGCACGGTTGCGGGCAACGGCGTTGCCGACTTTCTTGGAGCAGGTGAAGCCCACCCGGATCGCGCCCGGGGCCTCGGGGGTTTCCTCCTCGGCCCGTTTGCGGGCCTGCAGCAGGAAGGCAGGCATGGGGGCGCGACGGGCGCGGGCGGCGCGCAGGAAATCCGCCCGTTTGCGCAAGGTAAGCAGCGGAGATGTAACAGAAAAAGCCCCCGTCGAGGCGGTGCTCGGCGGAGGCGATGTCATAGCCATGAACAGGCGATCAGGCGCTGAGCGACTTCCGGCCGCGGGCGCGGCGGGCGTTCAGGATCTTGCGGCCAGCCTTGGTGGCCATCCGCGCCCGGAACCCGTGGCGGCGCTTGCGCACCAGGTTCGAAGGCTGAAACGTGCGTTTCGACATGGATCTCACTCCGTCAATCTGGGCCGGAGGGCGCCGGATGCGTCCCTCAAACGGCAAGTAACTCCGATGAAGGCTGGGCAATAGGCAATGGCGCGCGCCGTGTCAACAAAGCGAAGCCCTAGGCGTGCGCATTTTCTGCCTTGTCGAGGGCAAGGGCGAGATCATGGAGCTGATCTGGGGCGAAGACCTGCACGCCCGCATCGCGCAGCCGGGCCGCGACCACTCCTTCACCGCTTTGCCGCAGTCCGCTGAAATGGCCGTCGTAAACATAGCTGGACCCGCAGGACGGGCTGCCGTCCGTCAGCAGGGCAAAGCGGCAGGCGTTCTCCCGCACGGCCTCAAGCGCAAGATCCGCGCCCCGCACAAATGCCTCGGACATCGACGTGCCCTTTGCATCGATCACATGGGCCCGACCGGCCAGCACATCGCGGGCCGCAGCGCCGGGTTCGATCTCGGCCGCCGGGCGGGGCGTGGGCAGACCGGCCGCCATCTCGGGGCACAACGCCACAAGGCGGCCCTGCGCGCGCCACGTCGCCAAGAGCTGATCATTCAGCGTCTTCGCGTGCCCATCGTAACGCACGGGCGCGCCCGTAAGACACGAACTGACGAGGATCTTTTCCACTCGATCGCCTGAGACTGAAATACGCCAACCCGGTAATGTTACGTGTTTTCCGCCTGCACGTCACAAAAACCCCAAAAACTGTCACGTCCCATCAAGCGCCCGTGAGGAGGGATATCGCCCTTGCGCCGGATGGCGCATCTAGGGTCCTGTTGCAAGACTAAGGGACCCTGAGGACATGACCGATAGCGTGACCGAAACGCCTTCCAATCCAATCGCAAGATATGCCCCGATCGTCGCCATCGTGATCGGCGCAGGCGTGGCCTGGTATTTCTTCCGCGATTATCTCAGCTTTCAGGCCCTGGCCGACAATCGGGACGCGCTGATCGCGTTCCGTGATGCGAACTACATTCTGACGGCCGCGGTGTTCATTCTGGCCTATGCGCTGATTGTGGCGTTTTCGCTCCCTGGCGCCACCATCGCCACGCTGACCGGCGGGTTCCTTTTTGCGACCTTCCCCGGCGCCTTGTTCAACGTGACGGCCGCAACGATCGGGGCGACAGCGATCTTTCTGGCGGCACAAACAAGCTTCGGGTCGCGGCTTGGTGCCCGGCTTGAAGGGTCGGAGGGCCTCACGAAAAAGATCAAGGACAGCATTGACGAGAATCAGTGGTCGGCCCTGTTCCTGCTGCGCCTGGTTCCCGCGGTGCCGTTTTTCATGGCCAACCTGATCCCCGCCTTTCTGGAGGTGCCCCTGCGTCGCTACGTGATCTCCACATTCTTCGGCATCATGCCGGGCGCGATTGTCTACACCTCAGTCGGTGCCGGTCTGGGCGAGGTGTTCGAGCGTGGTGAGACGCCCAACCTCGGCATCATCTTCGAGCCGCAAATCCTGTTGCCGATCCTCGGGCTCTGCGCGCTTGCGCTTGTGCCGATTGTCCTCAAGGCCGTGCGCGGCAAGAAAGGTCTCTGAACCATGGCCGTGATCGAAACGGATATCTGCGTCATCGGCGCGGGCTCTGGCGGGCTGTCGGTTGCGGCAGGCGCTTCTCAGATGGGGGCCAAGGTGGTTCTATTGGAAGGCCACAAGATGGGTGGCGACTGCCTAAACTATGGTTGCGTGCCATCCAAAGCGCTGCTGGCGGCGGGCCACAAGGCCCACGAGACGTCGGAGGCCGCGTTCGGCGTGGCGGGCCACGCCCCGGCGCCAGACTACGCGGCCGCCAAGGACCATGTGCAGGCGGTGATTGATGAGATCGCGCCGGTCGACAGCCAGGAACGGTTCGAGGGCTTTGGCGTCCACGTGATCCGCGAGTTCGGGCGCTTCATCAGCGACAGCGAGGTGCAGGCCGGCGATCACGTCATCAAGGCGCGGCGTTTCGTGATCGCCACGGGCTCCCGGCCCTTCGTGCCGCCGATCCCCGGCCTCGACACTGTGCCGCACCATACCAACGAGACGATCTTTGATCTGCGCGAGAGGCCCGATCACCTGATCATCATCGGCGGCGGGCCCATCGGGATGGAGATGGCCCAGGCCCATCGGCGTTTGGGCTCCAAGGTGACCGTTCTGGAAGGCGCCAAGGCGATGGGCAAGGATGACCCGGAGGCCGCCGCGCTGGTGCTGGAAAATCTGCGCGCCGAGGGCATCGAGATCGTGGAAGGCGCTCTGGCCTCGCAGATCAGCGGCACCGAAGGCGCGATCAAGGTCGAGACGAAGGATGGCGCCCGCTATTCCGGCAGCCACCTTCTGGTGGCCGTCGGGCGGGCCGTGAATGTCGACAAGCTCGACCTCGAAAAAGCGGGCGTTGCCTATGAACGCGGCGGTGTGACCGTCGATGCGGGCCTGCGATCCACCAACAAACGCGTCTATGCGGTGGGCGACGTGGCGGGCGGCCTCCAGTTCACCCATGTCGCGGGCTACCACGCGGGCATCATCATCCGGCCGATGCTGTTCGGCCTGCCTGCCAAGGCGCGGACGGATCATATTCCATGGGCCACCTATACCTCGCCGGAACTCGCGCAGGTCGGCCTGACCGAGGCTGAGGCCAAGGACAAACACGGCGATGGCGTTTTTATCGCCAGGGCTGAATTCGAGCACAACGACCGCGGGATCGCGACCGGCCAAACCAAGGGCTTCGTCAAGGTCATGGTGGTCAAGGGCAAGCCCGTAGGGGCCACAATCGTTGGCCCACAGGCCGGTGAACTGATCGGGATCTGGGCGCTGGCCATCGCCAACAAGCTCAAGATGAGCGCCGTTGCCAACATGGTCGCACCCTATCCGACGCTGGGGGAGATTAACAAACGGGCCGCAAGCGCGTATTTCACTCCCAAACTGTTCGACAGCCCGCTCGTGAAACGCGTCGTGCGCATCGTGCAAAGGTTCGGTCGCCCCTGATCCGGGGGCGATCCACTGACACCGGTCCGAATGGGCCATCCGGGGGGCGGCGTTTGGCCAACTCACTATCAGGGCGATTTCTGATCCTCACGATCATCTTCGTGATGCTGGCCGAGATATTCATCTTTGTGCCGTCCATCGCGCGGTTCCGCGAGGATTACCTGATGGCCCGGCTGGAGCGCGCGCAGATCGCGTCGCTGGCCCTTCTGGCGACCGACGGGATGATCGATGACGATCTGGAATATGAACTGCTGGAAAACGCCGAGGTCCTGAACGTCGTGCTGCGCCGTGACGCGGTGCGGCAGCTGATCCTGTCCACCGAGGGGATGCCAGCGATCTCGGGCAGTTTCGACCTGCGCGACGCGCCTGCCTGGGCTTTGATCCGCGATGCCACGATGCGAATGCTGACGCCCGAGGATCAAACCATCCGGGTGATCGGCGAACCGGTGCGCGATGCCGGTCTGCTGATCGAAGTGACGATGGAAACCGCCCCCCTGCGCGCGGCGATGATCGATTACGGCGCCCGCATCCTGCTGCTTTCCGCGGTAATCTCGATCTTCACGGCGCTCTTGCTGTTCGTGTCGGTGCGGATCCTGATGGTGAACCCGATCAAACGGGTCGTTGGCTCCATGATGTCCTACGCAGAGGCCCCCGATGATGCCAACCGGATCATCGAACCGCGCGGCACCGTCCGGGAATTGCGCAATGCCGAAGAGGCGCTGAACGCTATGCAGACGCAGCTCACCTCGCTCCTGCGCCAGCGAGAGAGGTTGGCGCAATTGGGGGAGGCCGTGGCCAAGATTTCCCACGATCTGCGCAACATGCTGTCGGTCGCCACGCTGGTCGCGGACCGGCTGGAAAGCAGCCAGGACCCGACCGTGCGCCGCATCGCGCCGAAGCTGATCAACTCTCTGTCCCGCGCGATCAACCTGACCGAGGCCACGCTGGCCTTTGGCCGCGCCGAGGAACCGGCCCCCAAGCTCGACCGCGTGCCGCTGGAGCCCCTGGTTGATGACGTGCTGGACAACGACAATCTGGCCCAGGGTGACGGCGATGTTAGCTACGCCTCCGAGATTGCCCGCGACATGGTGGTGCGCGCCGATCCCGAGCAATTGCACCGGGTCTTGTCCAATCTCGTGCGCAACGCGCGGCAGGCCATCGCATCCACCAACATGCCCGGCGAGGTCACCATCAAAGGCCGCGCCCATGAGGATGGGTGGTGCATCGAGGTGTGCGATACTGGCCCCGGCCTGCCCCAAAAGGCGCAGGAGACGCTGTTCAAACCGTTCTCCACCACCGCCAAGAAGGGCGGCACCGGGCTTGGCCTTGCGATCTGTTCCGAGATCCTGCGCGGCCATGGCGGGCGGTTGGAGCTTCTGAGCACCGGGCCCGAGGGCACCACCTTCGTGCTGTTTCTTCCGGGTGGAATGGCAACCTGATTGCCCCTTGCGCCGGGCAAGGCGCGGCGTTAAGTGAAGCCCGCGTGCGCTGGTAGCTCAGTTGGATAGAGTACTTGACTACGAATCAAGGGGTCGGGGGTTCGAATCCTCCCCAGCGCGCCATCAAAATCAATAACTTGCGAACTGATCGCCCGATGTGGGCGAGAGTTTAGTCTCTCTTTAGTCACATTCAACGCTGTCGCTCCAAGAGATTCGCCATGTAAAGGCGGTCGCGTAAGCTAAGTCGGCAAAACTCCCAACGGCGTTGTGGATAGGATCGTCTTTATGAGGATTGAAAATCCTCGTGTCGGTGGTTCGATTCCGCCCCCGGGCACCATTAAATCAATGATTTAGCAAGAATGGTGATTTCTTATGCTCGCTATAGGCTCTAAACACGTTCCAGCATGGCGACCTTGCCATGCGAGCTCACCCTTTCGCCGCCAGTGCCGTGGCCCAGTTCTATGGGGAAGCACACTTACAAAACGGGAAGAATTTCTTGTTCTGGTTTGAGCCGTGCTGTGTCAAACTTGGAAGAAGGGACACTAGCGCGACAAATCCAATACAGGCCGAGCCGAATCAGTTGAAGGCCAGGTCGCGCTGCTGTACAATATGTAGATATTTCATGAAGGATGACCACTACATGATGGGTATGCTCGACCCTCTGCTGTCATTTACCAAGCTGACCAATCAGCTGTCTGCGACCGAGCGATTCATCAACCTACCCTGTGTGAGGAGACGAGAAAATGTCTCAGAACACTGCACCCAGCTTGCACTTACCGCGTGGTACTTGGTCGACCGGCACGAACTGCCCTTGGATCGGCAGAAGGTCCTACAGTATGCACTGATCCATGACATCACTGAGGCAAACACCGGAGATTTCCCGACTCACCGAAAGGAATGCGACCGAGACGAAAAAAGAAGACTTGAGAGAAAATCCCTAGACACTTTGAAGACACAGCACCCTGAAGCCTTTGATCTCTGGTTTGCCTACGAGGTCTATGAGAAACGCACCGACGAAGAGAGCAAATTTGTATACGCACTCGACAAGCTCCTGCCCGCCCTAAACATTTATCTCGGCTCTTGCGAGGAGTGGAAAAACAGAGATTCAAATGAATTAAAGTGGTACTTTGAAGACCTTATGCGACGCATGAGCCCATCGCCAATAATTCTGGCGTTTTGGAATGAACTATACAATCGCGCGAGAAACGAGCACCCGGAATTGGAAAACGAACTGAGCTAGCATCCATTTGATCAATCAAATTCTTTTTTTCTTTCGCCTAGCGCTCTGTGTTGGGAAACCACAGTAGCAATGTCGCTGCCAATTTCTCTACCGACCGATTGCTTTTGGGTAGCAATTGAAGGAGCAGACAAGGTCGGAAAGACAACTCTCTTCAATGATCTGTTGCCTGCTCTATCAGTGGCCTTCCAAGACTCGCACCAAGTTAGGGGGATGCCCGAGGTCTCTGAGTCGCCAACGGGTAAAGCAATCGTTGCGGCTTATGAGAACGGGCACTTCCGATTAAAGGACAAGCAGCATGACCTGCAGATCGGCGACGCACTTCTTTGGTTCGCAGACCAATACAATTCGATTAAGATTGCCACAGCGGAACTTTCCCAACCTACAATCCTAATATCGGACAGAGGGCCCGATTCCCGAAAAATCCTGCAGGAAACGAAATTGATGCTTCAGTATCCGTTTTGCAAACAGCAAGACGTAAGGGCTTGGATAGATTCTGCGTTGAGGTTCCTTCCGTTGCCCGATCTCACATTGGCAATTCGAACGGATTTCTCCACTATATGTAAACGAATGCAAGCAGATCGAGAATACGAGGCATACATGCGCTCCGCAGCGGAGAAGTTTGACCAATTGCCCCTGTTGCATCCCAGCAGAGTCGTTCAAATCAACGGCGACAAAGGCACCGACAAAGTGCTTGACTGCGCAATGCGAGCTATAGAGTCCAAGATGTCAGGAACCGTCAAGAATTACCGCCCTTGAGTGTTCATAGAAATCCCGCCCTTGTTCACTTTCCCCATAGCTAATCAACTCGCCGAGCGAACCCTCTTTGGTGTTCACCACAACTCTTTCAGTCGCTCGGTCCAATTTCATTATATGTCGAAAATCTACTCTGTGCCTGGAGTCCGGATCAGGGACAATCTGCGGCAAGTATGGGATCTTGACGAGAATCCTACAATTGAGTTTTCTGAGGACACCGTCATAGTAACTCGAGCCGGTAAACTGTTGTATTCGCCTATTTAGTAGAGGCGCCGGCATCCCAACCAGAATCGGTGCGATGTACTTTGCAATCATGGCCAGGTTGCCGAGTCTTTCGGGAACGTTGGCCCACTCCTCGATGAACCGGTCGCGGTCGGTAGCCTCCCGCGCGATTTCTTCATTGGCAAGCAAGGTCTCGGGGTCGGTTGCAAGCCAAGCGCGTCGGATTACCCCTGTTGAGCTTTCGGCAGTAGGAATAAAGTCAAACTTAGAGAACTCGGGCTCAAATCGGTAGGCGCGATGATGAGAATCGCCCTCCATGAAACGATTCTGAGAGCTAATTGTGTATAACTCCATATTCTCTGCATTCGCAAAGAGTGTTATTTTTCCCATGAAGTAAGGCTCATATTTGTTGACCAGATTCCGCGCAAGCTCGCTCTCGTAATAAAAGCCTGCGTGTATGAACAGGTTGTCCGAAACCAGTAGGCTGAGGCGGAATGCTTGCTCTGCAAGAATCTGTATGCGTTTCTTCTTGAAACCATTGTCATACCCAGCGGTTCTCAAAAAATGATGATCTAAGAAATGTGTAAAGACGTTGATCCAGTTCGACGATGAATCATGTGTTCGCTTGATTAGTCGCCTGAGCTCTCGGTGTTGCAGAGCCTTTGTGCCTTCGGGTTTTGAGATTTCTCGGTGGTCTTGGGTTACCTCGATGTTTCGAGATCTAGATATCCAATCAAGCGCACTTTCCTGTGTCTGTACCACTCTAAGGCGGTACAATAGTGGAACTTGCTCGATGAAATTGACTACAGCAATGCTTCGATTGATACATTGATCAGCAAATCCTCGATCCAGCTCCGCTAGGTAGGTGGTATTACACAAGTCCGAAACCAGTCGTGAGCTTAGCTTTTGGGAATATTTTTCGAGCCGTCTTGCTAGGTCGGCTCCAGCGTGGGGTGTCCCGAGGAACTGAATTCCGGTTACGCGATCTAGTAGGGTGCCAATTAGGTCTTGATGTGCCGGATCAAAAAGGTGCTTCACGACGAGCCCGCCCATACTGTGGCAAACGAAAACCACGCGATTTGTTCTGATTTGCTTCTCAGCAAGCTCATGTGCCAACTCAAGTGCGAGAGTTTGAATTGTCGGGCCTTCATCTACGGCGAGCAGACCTTTGATGTTAATCCAAAATGACGAACCGTAATCTGCAGCAAGCACATTCCACTCCGGAAGCTCTGCTGCGATTTCGGCCATCCAGTCGAAATTGGCATCCGAGTTAGTATACGTCGATTGAGAGTTCCCAGTAATCCCGTGAACAAAAATCACAGTACCTTCAGACGGGTGCGCACTGGCGCGTTTATAGATACTAACGTCCACTTGGCCCATTTTTTTCTTCTTTAACAATACTTAATCGTTTCGTGGATGCTATTCTACGTTGCATGCGAGGTCCAGTTTTGCAATCACATCGCAGCCGTGCGGACTATTCACTTCACTACAGCCAGTCGATGTGGATTCCGTAAGGGAACTACCAGGCATTTTTCACCGTAAAGTATGCACTGTGTTGCGCCGGTCCTCAAACTCTGATGGAGGCTTAGAAATATGCAATACTGGTTTAAACAGTCGATTGTACCGTTGTCTGCGTCTTCAATGTGGTGTCTTACGTCTCGAACATCGAAGAGCTCGATAAAAGTTCGAAAAGTGACTCGGACATGCCCGCATTACATGGTCACTTTTCGAACCTTGATGGACTAGCTTACCCCGCCGCGCGCCACGCCTTCGCCGGTAGGGTTTTGGGTTGTACGACGCATCATCTTGAACATGTTTTCTAGGTGAGGATACCCATAGGGGACACTCGGCAAATCTGTATCTCTGCCTCGGGCTGAGGCACCATTCGAAACATCTCTTTCCGGAGGTGTTTCGTCCGTTAGACAGCTCTGTTGAGCCATCCTTCGGAACACGCGTCACGGCTTTGATCCATGACCACTAGGGAATCGAACTTTTCCCACGGCTCTAGTTGGCCACCTCTTTGATTTGTTGGCGGGAAAGACGCTCAAATCGGTGATTTGGCTTCGAAACTCGGTCCTCTCGCACACAAACACCAGGACAGCTGTGACACCGATAGTAGATAAACTGCTTCTGTTTCTCTCCGATGAGGCAGTTCTTGCAGCCACGGCAACGTAAGCTGTGGCGGTACCGGAAACGATGCTTTCGCTCTCGCTTTGGTTTCCGCTTGTGTAGCAAGTCCTGGACACGGCCAAAGAGGTCTTCAGACACCAATGGCTGGTGTTTGCCTGAGTACAATCGACCGCCCACAGAGATGGTGCCTTTGTAGAAGGGATTATGGAGAAGCTTAGAGAGTGCGCCGGGACTCAGCGGTCTGCCAGTCGACGTCATGAGGCCGCGAGAGTGGAGGTCTAACCTAAGCGAATTCAGACTGTGCCGCCCGGTGGCATACAGCTGAAAAGCCAAGATGATCAAAGGGGCGATAGCTGGGTTCGGTTGCTTAACCTGGCCAGATCCGGTGTCACGATAACCCCGCATTGCCTGGAATGGGTACAGACCCTGACTGAGCCGCCCGTTGATCCCTTTTTTCACCTCTTCGCGGAGGTTGCGGATGTAGTCTGCAGCTATGACCGCTTGGATGTCTGCGGTGAGGCGCCCGCCTCGCGTGTGCATATCGATGTCATCGTGTGCGAAGCGTACGTCGACACCTTGATCGATTGCTTCGCCAATCGAGGCCCAGTCTCGCAGGTTGCGAGCCCCGCGGTCTACCTTGTGCAGGATAAGCCCGATCGAGCCTTCGGATTGTTTAAGTTGCTCAACGACCAGATCGAAAATTGGTCGCCCTTTCCTGGCTGCTGTTTGTTGTTCTTCGTACCAAGTACAGATTTCAAGTCCTCGCCGTTGTGCATAGTGGTTGATGAACCGTTTTTGTTCGACGAGCGATACACCCGTAGCTCCCTGCTTCGTGGTGGAAACGCGGGTGTATGCGATATATTTTGTTGTCATAGCGGGATAGCATATAGGAAGAAAAATTTGACGAAATACTACTAATGTGTTTAAATTAGATTGGGAATGTCTCTTCGATAAAAATAGAAAATCAATTCTGGTTTTTTATTCATATCGAGGAGAATGCGTATGCCAACATGGCAACTAATCCTGTTTAATCCATTCGTGCTCGCCTGCATCATCGCGTGCATCGTACTAATGGTTTGTGGCTGGATTGAAGAAAGTCACTACAAGCGACAACGCGACAATGAGAACGAAGATGATTAAGACTCAGGGCTCCGTTCGCGGGGCTCTTTTTAATTAGATATTTCTAATTTTGAAAAAACTGGAATTTGAACTCTAAGGGAATGACTTGTTTGGTTTCAGGGCATGCCTTCATCAGCGTGATTTTCAATTGCTCGACGCATCATTTTGAACATCTTTTCTAGGTGCGGACACCCATAGGGGACACCGGGTAAATCTGTATCTCTGCCTCGGGCTGGGGCACCATTGGGGACGCCGAGGTCATTTTGAGGCCTCCGAAGCCAAATATATGGCTCTAGTTCCACGTTTTTTCCGACCACAACTCGGTTCGAGAATGCGTTTTCGACGATTTCGCGTTTTTCACGCGGTTTTGCCATTTCGTATAGCAAACAAAGGGTTTTCATCAGTTCGAGATATTCACGGCGGTACTTCGCAATCTTATCTACGTCGGGTGTGTCTGCTTGCTTTTCCTTCAGTTCCTGAAGCCGGAGACGCATGTCTGCCTGTCGTGAGCGGTAGGTTTCTTGGTCGATAGCGTCATCTAGTAGAAGGTCAGTCAAACGTTCGAGACGCTTCTCCTGTTCGGCAACACGCAGATCGAGTGACGTCTGTCTTTGAGTGGCCTCCTTTGTCACCGCGTCGCCGCACCAGGCCGCTTTCAGTTTGAACGCCGCTTCCTCGGTGAGCACAAGTCGCTGAAGGTTCCAGCGGATGGCTTGGTCCAATTGTTCTTCACGGATCGTAGCGGTTGGGCACCCACTCTTTTGGCACCGGTAATAGGTACGCCCCTTTTGGATCTCCGGCGTCATCGGGTTGTTGCAGTAGCCACATCGAAACAGGCCTTGGAAGAGGTGATTATGCCGAGTGGTCTTTGGACCAGAACGACCGGCCTTAATCTCCTGCACACGCGCAAAAAGGCGCGTTGGAACAACCGGTTCGTGGATGCCTCGGAAGGTACAGCCGCTTCTCTTGATCGTGATGAGACCGGTATAGAACGTATTGTTGAGGATGGTTTCGATGCCACGCATCGTGAGTGGCTGGTTGTCATGGTTTCTTAAGCCACGTTGGTTCATTTCTTGGAGTAACGTCCGAAGCGAGAACTGCCTCGACGCATAAAGCTCAAACGCTTCTCGGATAAGGGGTGCTTTCTTTGGGTCGCGTGCTTTGGGCTGGCCTCTCCCTGTGTCCAAATAGCCAACTGGAGCGCGAAACGGGAACAGCCCCTGTTTTAGCCTTCCATGGATCCCTTTCTTGGTCTCCTCTCGTAGGTTGAAGATGTAGTCTTCGGCGATCACAGCCTGCAGGTTTGCTGAAAGCCGCCCCCCACGGGTTTCGAAGTCCAAGCCTTCCATTACAAAGTACGGCTTCACACCGTAGCGTGGCAGTTCAGAGATCAGCGTCCAGTCACGCAAATTACGCGATGACCGATCAATCTTGTGCATTACCAAGCCTTCAGCTTTGCGCTTCTTGAGTTGACGGAGCATCTGATTGAAGACAGGGCGTCCACGCTTTGCAGCCGTCCGCTTCTCCTCAAACCACTCCGTTATCGTGAGGCTGTTTTGACTCGCAAAGACCGTGATGGCGTCTTTCTGTGCGTCGAGCGATACACCCTCGCCTTGCTTCTGGGTGGACACTCGGATGTATCCAAAGCACGGTTTCATATGTCGGTCTTAGGTTCGTCCGACTCTACCATATCCTCCGAATTCGTCGAATCCGGCCAGGGCCATTTGCCGTCGGCTATAAGGCGTTCGTAAATACGCTGGCAGAGTTCAAGATGTCGCTGAACGTGGTCTTCTTCTTTCATGTGATCAGACTACCAAGGGTGTCCTGATCGCCATAGCCGCCGCCAATTGCGCCCACCTCACTTCGCGCCCCCTACAACACCGTGCGCATGGAGAACGTCTGCCGCGGCTCGCCGTCTTGGAGCAGTCGGATATAGGCCCGGTGATTGGGCTGGGTGATGAGCTGTTCTGGCGCCACGTCTCCCAGCTGCTTGGCCAGAAGCGGCGCGTCGAGGGCGCCCAGACGAAATGCAATGATTGTCCCCACGTTCCCGAGAATGCTCGCCAGAACGCTGGCATTTGTCTGCGCTGTGTTTTGCTGTGCCAGCGTGGCTGAGAGCCCGTATTTGCGCGTCTCAGCCAATAGGTAGGCGAAGCTCTCGCTGGTAAAGGCATGGAACTCGTCCACATAGAGATTGAACGGGTGCCGTTCGGATCGAGTGCTCATCGTGCGCGTAAAGGCAGCGTGCATCAGCGACGAGGTCAGCAGGCCTCCCACGACATTGGCGAGATCGCCTCCCAACCGACCCTTGCCCAGATTGATGATTAGGCCCTGACCGTCATCCATGATGCGGCGGAATCGTAACGGCTCCTCTGGTTCGCACAGGGCTTGGCGCACGACGGGGTGCGCTAGAAACGCGCCGAGCTTGTTGGCAATCGGGGCCACGCCATCGACGGCGGTCTTGTAATTCATCGAGCTGAACTCTTCGAGCCAGAAGGCGCGGACTTGGTCGTCGCGGATATGCGGCAGCAGGCTAGTGCGGAACGCCTTATCCAGAAACAGCGGCATGATCTGGCGCAGATCTGGAGCGGGCGAGTCCAGGAGAGTGAGAACGGCATAACGCAAGAGGTGTTCCATACGCACACCCCAGGCATCTGCCCATTGCGCTTTGAGGGCGTCAATGAGGCCTGAGGTGATCAGTGGCCGCAGGGCCGGTGAGGTCCGGGTCAGTGGATTGTATCCGTACGGTGAGGCTGAATCAGCGACGTCCCAATAGAGGGCCTGGGGCAACGTGGTTGCCAGCTCCCTCGCTAGATCCCCGTGCGGGTCCAGAATGCAGAAGCCGGTCCCCCTTGCTGCGTCCTGGCGCACCATGTTGCCAAGCAGGGTGGATTTGCCGGTGCCGGTCTGGCCGATGACGTAGGCGTGCGACAGGCGATCCGCCTGGGAGATCCCAAATGGGATCTCCCCATATCGGCGATAGGCCAGTCCCAGCTGTGTGACGGGTTGCATTCTAGTCATGCTGCCAGCTTGCAGTCTCCACCCGTTCAGGCGTAGCGGGCGGGAAGTGCGCCAAAGACAACTGAAGGCAACTACCGGCGCGGAGGCGCCCTGCTAGACTGCCATCAGATAGGTCTTTGAGCGCTCTCCACTCTTTTGCTGACCCCAAAATCCCTTGGGCTCAGCCAGAGAATGGAGAGTGCTATGAGCAACATTGATCCAGAACCGCTTGAGGGTCTCGGGCAAGTTCCGGTTTGCGTCACTTGTGGGTCCGAACGGGTCCTGCGAGACGCCTGGGCCTGCTGGAACATCTCAACGGGCCTATGGGAGGTGCAGTCTGTCCAGAACCGTGCCTATTGTGAGGCTTGCGAGGCCGACACAAAGCTCAATTGGCTTGAGCCAGACGAGCCGCCCGTCGAGGTGATCCGGGCCCTAAACGACCAATTGCGATGTCATGGGCGTGGCAACGGGCGCATCGTCGTCACCAACGGTGTGCAGGCGGAGGGCGAAGCCTTCCTGCGTGGCGCCATCCAAGTCATGCGGGACTTCGATGGGTTCTCGGATGAGAACGACGTCTACGGTGAGCATGACTTTGGTGCGTTTGATCTTGAGGGCCAAAAGCTGTTCTTCAAGATCGACTACTACGATCCGTCGTTTACGCAAGGCTCGGAAAACCCTGCCAATCCGGGAAAGACAGTTCGGGTCCTGACCCTGATGCTTGCCAATGAGTATTGAGCGCTCTGAGCCTCACTACGACAGCTGGATGCTGCAGTGGGATGAGTTTGAGATTGAGGTTCGGATGTGTCGCAACTGGCTCAATGGGCGGTATGACCATCTGGAGCTCAGATGTGCGGAACCCTTGCCTGTTACAAGCACCGGGTATCGATCCAGGTTCCTGCCGTTCGCGGCGGCCCCAAGGGACAAGGAGGTTTTGAGCTTCGTCACGGAGTGGCTGGATCATGCGGCAGAGGCCCCACAATGGCAAAAACACAAAGACGCGTCGCGGCAGGGAACTCTGTTCTGACGCAGCAACTGGCACCCTAGTGTGCCAGTTTTTTCGTTTCAAATGCAATCAGATAGCGTCACCTAAGTGAACACAAAGTCCAAAGCATTCAGATTGCTGGCAGTGAAATTCGCCACGGTTATGGTTTCAGCGGTCGGTGATCCAAACACTGAAATGATCGCGTGGGCTCCGCTTTGCTGGATACTCAGATCTGACATCCAGGACACACCCGCGTGGCCGGAGAAGTCGAGAACATCAGAGTTGTTCTCAAACTCGCTGAGGACCCGGAAACAGAGGGCTAGAGAGTCTCTGGCAGCATATTTCCCAACCAGACCGAACTACAAAAGATAGTCGGTATCAATGCCGATCTCTATATTTCTGAATGCACTATCTGCTCCGGTACCCGCGTCGTCATCCATGGCAAATACGATACGATCAAAGTCCCCGGTGAAATGGTCACCGACACGGATGTCGTAGCGCTGCCACCCCGTGCCCATCCCATAGCCGCCATTCTGGTCCTGAATGCCCCAAATCTGGGTTCCTGCAAGTTGGAAGAAGTAGGTCCCCGAAACCGAGCTGTCCACATCGAAACCGATTCCATGGATTTCGCCCAGAACATCAGCATTGAACTCAAAACTGAGCAATGTGTCCGCCGTAATCGTCTGATCAAGTGCGATGCTCTTCCAGGCATTATCGGTCAAAGTAATTGTCGAGCCATCACTCGATACCACCGCTTGGCCCTTATCCGCCGTGCCACCGTGACCAACCGGATCGGCAGCTGAATGGCCATTGATCAGGAGCGATGGGGGGGCGTACAAATAGCCCGCCAATTTAACCGCATCATTTGCTCCGTAGAAAATAACGCTTTCACCGTTAATCGTCTCGACTGTCACGTCTGTCGGCGGCGCTGATATGTTCAGATCTACTCCATCAATTCTCAAGACGTCCACGCCGACTTCGAAGTCTTCTATAGAAGCATGTCCATCTCCACTTTCGAAGATGAACACATCGTATCCGGCGCCGCCGTAGAGCGTGTCAGCCCCTTGAGCAGCCTTTAGGGTATCATTGCCTGCTCCACCCTGCATGAGATTTGCACCGTCGGAGCCAGTGATTACATCGTCGAATTCGCTGCCGATGACGTTTTCGATCGAAGTTAACACATCGCCGGCCGCGTCACCGGTATTGTTAGCTGTATTGGCGAGATCTATCGTCACTCCCGCTAACGCGGAGGCGTAGCTCGCTGCGTCAATGCCGTTGCTTCCATTGAGAACATCTGCTCCAGCACCTCCGTCAAGGATATCATCGCCGTCGTATCCACGCAGCGTATCGTTGCCATCGAACCCAAAAATGAGATCGTCGAGGTGGTTTAACCCCGTCAGACTGTCATTACCCGACGTGCCATGGACGGCAGCCATTTCTGCGATTTCGCCGGTATCCCAAATAGTCCCATCATCGAATATGATCGCCTCGATCCCACGCCCCTGCGACGCGCTGTAGAAATGATTAGTGATCGTGATCCTTTCCGCCGGATCACCGACTGAGAGGGTCAGATGGTTCGTCCCGGAAACGCGGGTCACCTCAACGTCGGCGGGCAGTACACCATTCAGCATCAGCACATCGGCTTCGACGAGCGATGTTCCGCCATCGTTGATCGTATCATTCCCGTCGCCAACGCTCCATATGTAGGTGTCGTTGCCATTTCCACCCGTCAGGGAGTCGTTCCCGGCACCGCCATCAAGGATGTCGTCATTGTTGTAGGCATTCAGCGTGTCGTTGCCTTCCAGCCCCACAAGATGATCGGTAAAACCATTCGTTCCTGTCAGGTTGTCGTTGCCCGATCCACCAGTCACCAACGTATTGGCCTGAATGTCAGTATGCGACCAGGTCACGCCGTCCGCGAAGATAATCCGTTCCAATCCTTGGCCGACATAGGCGTCGCGGAATTGGTATTGCGATGTCAGAACTTCGCCGGTGCTGACGATTGTGATGGCGATATGGCTCGAGCCTTGCGCGCGGTTTAGAACGACATCGTCTGAAGACACATCCACCAGCTCAAGCGTATCAAGCGCAGTGCCCGACGTGCCGCCATCGAGGATGGTGTCGTTCCCATGTCCTTTGCGCCAGATGTAGCGGTCCGCGCTTGCGCCGCCAGCCAAATAGTCACTTCCCACGCCGCCATCAATCGTGTCTTCGCCGTTCTGGCCGTTGATAGAGTCGTTGCCTTCATTCCCGAGGTAATGCTGCGCAAAATGGCCATATCCAGAGAGGTTGTCGTTGCCGTCTGTGCCAAAGACCCTTGTATTGTCTATGATGTCCGCTTGGGACCATGTCACGCCATCGGCAAACTGTATTTGCTCAATGCCCCAGCCCTGTGACCAATTATAAAACTGATAGAGGTCCGAGATCACCTCGCCACTAGAGAGGATCTCGATATCGAGATGGCTCGATCCGGAAGCGCGCGTGAGCCGAACATCCGTTGATTGAACGTCGGTGAGGATCAGGACGTCGCTTTCTAGGTTCGACGTACTGGTGTCGTGAATGCTGTCGTTGCCGTCTCCGATCGACCAAATGAATCTATCATTGCCATTCGTCGCGGTGCCAGTATGTCCGACGCCGCCGCCGATCAGGTCGTTGCCCAGTCCTCCAGTAATAATATCGTTCCCATTCAGCCCGTAGAGCGTGTCGTTACCCTCAAGACCGAATAGGTTGTCTTGGAAGGAATTGGTGCCGGTCAGGTTGTCGTTGCCGGCGGTGCCCTCGACGCGAGTATTGTCGATGATGTCTTGGAGCGTCCATTCCGTGCCATCCGCGAAGGTTATCGCCTCTAAGCCCTCGGGCAGATACGGATCGTAGAATTGATACTTCACAGTAATGACTTCGTTGGCCCCAATTCTGATCTCAAGATCTGAAGATCCGTGGGCACGCAACAAATCAACATTGCTCGGGTCCACATCCAGCAGATCCAGCCGATCTACGGCAGTCGCAGATGTACCGCTTGTGCCGTTGCCATCGTGGATGGTGTCGTCGCCATCACCTTGGCGCCACTGATAGATATCTGAGCCGATGCCCCCATTCAGGACATCGTTCCCTTCGCCCCCGGCTAGCGTATCGTCACCGCCATGACCCGTCAGCGTATCATTCCCCTCCAGCCCTAGTATATGGTCGTGGAAGCCCCAGCCCGCCAAGTTCTCAGTCGCGGCGGTACCGGTCACCAGAGTCTGCGCTATGTCACTGTCGAGTATCTCGACTGTGACGCCATCACCGAATGTCAGGAATTCCAGGCCATATCCATATCGAACGGATGAATTCGTTTGGCCAGTGACATGGCTATAGAATTGATTGGTAACACTGATCTGTGCGCCTCCCGTACCCAATACATCAATGAGCATGTTGTGGCCTGAAACGGTAAGGTCGACACTGGTCGATGCAATGTCAGCGAAGTCCAAACGGTCAACTTCAAGTCCGGACGAGCCCGTGTCATTGATCGTATCCGCGCCGTCACCGGCACTCCACAAATACAGATCATTGCCATGGCCGCCCTGCAGGAGGTCAGCACCGAGACCGCCGACAAGCAGATCATTGCCATTTTGAGCGGTGATCGTGTCATTGCCGCCCAGGCCAAAGTAGTTCTGATCATATTGACCTGCACCAGAGAGAGCATTATTGCCGGACGTTCCAACAACGGACGTCAGGTCTAGGATGTCATCTATCGTCCAACGCGCACCATCGTCGAATTCGATGAGGTCAATCCCGTACCCGTACTGTGAATAGTAGAAGTGATCGTCAACGGTGATTACCTCACCGGAGGTGGTTTCGATCAGCAGATCATAGCTGCCTTGAGCGCGCGAAAGGGTGACATCAGCAGACAACACACCTTGCAGTTCTAGCGAGTCAAATTCGGCTAGTTCATGTCGCGTGATAGAGCTCACATAGAGAATTCCAGCGTCATCAATTGTGTCGTTGCCATCTCCCAAAGACCAGACATAGTGATCGTCGCCATTGCCGCCTTCCAGGCTATCATCACCAAGTCCACCTACGAGAGTGTCATCGCCACCCTGACCTCGGAGCGTGTCATTGCCGTCTAAACCTTCGATGATATCCGCGCCATAAAACAGGCCATTTATGTTATTGTTGCCAGCATCTCCGCGCGTTCTGGTTTGACCGACGATGTCATTGAGGTTCCACGTTGTTCCGCCGGAAAAAACAATCTGCTCGATCCCCGCCGCAGTGTCGCGGTAACCCGTTCGCCAAACGGTTATTGGGTCTCCGTCACCCGGGTGTGGAATTGTGTCTTGATACTGGTAACTGTTTTGCAAGTGATCCTCGACCGTGATCACCTCACCTGCGCTGATAACGTGTATTTGAATATTATCCGACGCAGCATCACGAGTGATTTCGACATCATCTGAATCCACATCCGAAAGAAGGAGTGTGTCAAACTCTGAGAATTCCGTCGAATGTGTTTCCTTAATCGTATCGTTGCCGTGTCCTTTGGCCCAGAAATAGATATCGTTACCTTCTTTGCCGTTCAGAACGTCGTTTCCGGCGCCGCCTTCCAGCGTATCATCCCCGAGCTGCCCTGTAATCGTGTCTGAGCCGTCGAGGCCTTGGTAGTGGATTGCAAAGTTGCCAGTCCCAGAGAGCGAGTTGTTTCCGGAGGTTCCTTCAGTTTGGGTTTTTTCAAGGATGTCAGCTTGCGTCCACGTGACGCCGTCCGAAAACCCAATGCTCTCGATTCCAACTGTCGGGTCGACATAGTAAGTGCGCGTAACCCACACATATGAGTCGCTATCGGAAAACGGATTTATGGATTGAACAGGTACGTATTCGCTGACGGTATGGGACACAGCCTGTGGCGGCGCGACGATTGTAATCACCTCGCCTGTACTGAGGATCTCGACCTCAAGGTTATTTGAGCCTGCTGCTCGGCGCAAAACCACATCGTTAGACGAAATATCTAGGAACTGAAGGGTGTCGGTCTCCAGCACTTCTTGAGAAGTGTCGTTGATCGTGTCGTTGCCGTCTCCCTCAGACCACCGATAGATGTCAGAGCCGCCCTGGCCCTCGAGAACATCAGCGCCCGCATGACCTTCGATGACATCGATTCCGGCCGATCCTGTGAGCGTCTGCGTAGTTCCATCACCTGTGGCATACGAAATCGGATCTGAAACCGTCGCTTGATGGGCGTTGTTGGTCTCCAGATGCTCTGGGCTTTGCGCAAGAGACGCCAAGAACTGAGCCTGTGTCAGGGCATTGCTTGCCAGTATTCCGCCCCAAACTTGCAGCTCTTCGGCGCTTGGATCACGCCCAATAGCGTTCTGGTAGGCCTGGGTGACAAATGCAGACCCCGTTAGGCCTGCCAAAGCGTTCTGGGCTTGCCCCGCGACAACGCCATTCGCGTCCAACAATTCTTGAGCAAGGTCTTCCGGGTTAGAGGCGTTCTCGAGAAGTTGCTCGGCTAGATGCGCCAATTCTTGCGCGTTGGGATCGCGGTCATAAACCACATCTACAAGGCTCTTGACGATGCCTTCGACATAAGCTTCGTTGAGGAACCGCTCAAATTGCGCAGGGTTGCGGATGACGTCGAAGTTGTTCGTTGCCAGATGCGAGTTGCCGGTCACAACATGCTCGGCGGATTGTGCCAGTTCGACTGCTAGGTCCGTTCGGTCGAGGGCATTCATCGCCCCGGTCCAGGGATCAGGATCACCGTTAAGAGAGGCCAGGTTTGAGGCCAGCTCCACCATACTTGGTGGTCGGCCAAAACTGTTCAGAAACAGCTGCGTAACGTATTCGGCATCGGTCTGCGTGCCGTAGCGCGCGTCGAACTCATCGCTGGTGCGCAAGTCATCTGCGAGAGCTGTTTCATCTAGTGCGCCGTCCGCTATGAACTCGATCAGTGCCTCATATTCGGTCGAGTCTAGGCTCCGGTCGAGGACCGTGTCGTAAATACGCGCGGCCTCGTCGAAAATTCGACCCTTGGCCGCTTCATCCAGCCGCACTTCGTGTGATGCAACGACCGAACCGCCCGCGTTCTTTACAGTGTAGGTCCAGGTTTCAATTCCGTCCGCGCCGAAATGATGCGCGGAGGTTTGCCCCGACTGATCCGATGTCGACTCAATCTCCCACGTATAGCTTGCGGTGTTGGTCGGGTTGTAAGTAGTGGTCTCGATGCTATTGCCACGATGAGTTTCGATCGAGTGACCATCGGCGGATGTCGTCGTTACAAACCGGCTGTTCTCATAACCCGCTTCATTGAACGATGTAATTGTCTCGACCCGCTCGCCGTCTGACCCGATCACAGTCTGCGAGATCTGATCGGCAATTCCATTGCCATCGTAATCTGCTCGGACGTCAATCCTGCGCCCATCCGCACTGGTCTCAATGACGGTTTCCGCGCGGAGCGCACCATCGGCATAAGTCGACCGAATGGTCTCAGTCGTACTGCCATCGGCGTTGATGACCGTGTCTTGGACCTGCGTGCCATCAATCGTGCCGTCGCCATCCACATCGTAAGTTGTCGTAGTGGTCAGACCATCCGCCGCAACGCTGCTCACTTGCTCATAGATCGTGCCGCCCGTTGGTCCAGTTTCCGTGAGTGAAGTGATTTGCGTGCCGTCCGCCGCGAAGGATGTTGCAACGGCACGGGTGAACTCAGCCGTCCCGTCGCCGTTGAGATCAAAGGTCGCAACCGTGGAAAGTCCGTTGGCACTGGTTGTGCTTTGGATGATCGCATCGGGATTGCTGCCGGAGAGA
The DNA here is from genome assembly GCA_947491935.1 of uncultured Roseicyclus sp. Taxonomy (GTDB): domain Bacteria; phylum Pseudomonadota; class Alphaproteobacteria; order Rhodobacterales; family Rhodobacteraceae; genus Gymnodinialimonas. The sequence goes on along the minus strand of CANLLF010000001.1, from coordinate 1,201,974 downwards.
TCGCTGTAGACCATCGAGACCGATTGATCCGCATTCAGGACCTGGACCAGTTGCTGATCGTTTGCGCCGTCGCCGTCAAAATCAAACGTGGTCGTTTGGGTGCGACCGTCTGCACTCACCACCAAAGTGGCGCTGTTGGCAAGCTGAAAGCCCGGATCATAGTCCTGGACAATCTGCGTATAGCCGCCCTCCGCGCCGCGTGTGATTGTTGTAATCCGGTCTGTCTGGCCATCGCCGTCAAGATCCGACGTGATTGTCTCAATCAGCCCATTGCCACTGACCGTCGCAAGCGAACTCGAGAGCAGCGCGCCATTCTCATCAATGGCTTGCGATGCCGTCTCAATCGATCCATCCGCAAGATAGCTGGTGGTCGACACATTCGACACGTCGAACAGGCCATCGCCATCAAGATCGATCTTAGCGCGCGAGACGAGGCCATCGGCACTGTTGAAGTATTCTTCGCGACCGAGGGAGACATAATGCCCGTCGCGATAGGTCACGACACGCTCAACCGACCCATCCGCGTTCAGGACTGTCTCATCGTGGCTGAAGAGTTCTACGCGGCCATCACCATTGCGGTCATATTCCGTGCGGATATCGAGCCCGTCGCCGCTTGTGGTTTTGGTCCAGATACCCTCAAGCCCACCGCCAATCGAGTAATGCGTTGTGGTCTCCGTGATGACGCCGTCGGCGCCCACAAGTGTGACGCGGACCGTATCCGCAACGGCATTGCCGTCCGCATCGATCGTCTCAATGACAGCATCGCCATCGGCACTCACCACACGCTCCGTGCGCGCAATCAGGCTGGCATCACTCGAGAAGGATTCGGAGACGAAGGTTTCAACGCCGTTTATGGCCAGCGTTGCGGTTTCCGTGGACGAGAAGTCCACGACGCCGTCCCCGTCGACATCGGTGGTGGTCGTGATCAGACGCCCGTCATCGGACGTCGTGACCACTTCCTGGAACGTCGGTGTGCCATCAGCCGAGCGCGTTTCATCTGTGACCGTTGTCGAGCCATCCGCGTTCAGAACCACTTCGCGGCTTTCCACCCGATCAAAGACACCGTCACCGTCCAGGTCAAAGCGCTCTTCGCTCGAAAGCCCCGTACCGTCGGCATAAGTCTCGGCTTCCGTTTGTGTGCTGCCATCTGGCGCCAGGTGTGTTGTGGTGGAGGTGACAGATCCATCATCGGTCACAATGGTCACTGTCTGCTCATCCACCAAACCGTCGCCATCGATATCGACAGCGGTCGTGACCTGCCGTACGTCATCGCTGGTTGTGACTTCAGTCCGGTTGCGCAGCGGTCCGCCTGCATCGCGAAGCTCCGTCACTTCCACTGTCGAGCCATCGGCCATCAGCGTGGTTGTCGTGCTGGTGGTCAGATCAAACGTGCCGTCTCCATCAGCATCCGTCGCCACGCTTGTGCCAAGGCCATCATCGCTGACGGTCGTCTCGGTCCGGCTAAGAATGGTCCCGTCACTCGCCAACACAATCGCCAATGTCACCATCGCGCCATTGGCCGCATAGGTGGTCGTTGTGTTGGTTTGGCGGTCGAAGACGCCGTTGCCGTTAAAATCTTCTTCCAGAACGGTCGAGAACCCATCGTCGCTGGTCGTCAGGACCGACAGCGATTGCAGCGACCCATCGCCATTCTCGACGCGCATCGTCTCGATCATGGAGCCGTCCAGCGCATAGCTGGTCGAGATCTCGGTGACCGTTTCCGAGATGGTGTCACCATCCGCATCACGCGTCGTTGTTGTGGTCAGCGCATCGCCACTGATGGTGGAGGTGGCCGTTGAGGCAATGGATCCGTCCTCGAAGTAGGCGGTTTCTGTGACCGTGACGGAGCCGTCGGCGGCCTCAATCCGCACGGTCTCAAAATCCGTGGCACCGTCCCCATTGCGATCTTCCGTCGTTGTTGTGTTGAGGCGATCCGCGCTTTGCTGCACGACCACCTGACCAATTAACGTTGTGCCGTCCCCGGCAAAGCTCTGGATTAAGGTTGTGGTCGAGCCGTCGGGGTTGTTCACCCGAACCTGGTGATCGACCTGATCTAACGTGCCATCACCATCTGTGTCGTATTCCGTAGTGCGCGTCAGCCCATCTGCGCTGACGATATACGTCATCTCAGACCGAATAGAGTTATCGCCGTTCTTGGTTGTCACAACCTGAGTGGCAATGCCTGCGCCATCAACGCTTGTGCTATCAAACACAAACGTATCGATGTCGCCATCCCCATCCGCATCCAGACGGGTCTCGGTCGACAGACCATCCGCAGAGGTGATCCGGGTCTCTTCGGACAGGATGGTCCCATCGACAGCACGCGCGTAACTCTCGGCCGTGACCTCGCCGGTTACAGCGTCAAGCGTCACGTCATTCAGGATTTCGTCGGCGTCAAACGTGCCATCGCGGTCGAGATCCACATGGGTGGTGGTTTCAATCAGGTTATCTGCGCGCCAGGTCTCAGCGGCAAATCGCAGAGACCCGTCGCCATTCAACACCGTCTGCGTCTGTGTACGGTCGCCATTCCCCGCAATCACCGTCGCATCGGTTTCCGTGACATCAACAGCACCGTCGCCGTCAATGTCCTGTGTGGTGGTCTTGATCAGGGCATCGTCGGATCGCGTATGAGTTGTGCTAGAGCGCAGGGACCCGTCTTCATTGAACAGATCGATGTCAGACGTGGTGGTACCGTTTGCGTTCACCGTGATGTCAGAGGACCGTGTGGTCTCGAAGGCGCCGTCCCCGTCTGCATCTGTCGTGATCGTCCGGGTCTGGCCATCGGCGCTCACCGTTTCGACCCGCGTATCGCGCAAGGAGCCATCAGAGTTGTAACGCGTGGTGGTTTCGGTGCGGACGCCCGTGACAGCGTCCACCGAGATCACATGGGTGAGCGTGAACTCCACCGTGCCATCTGCATCGAGATCCCAGGCTTCCGTGCGGGTCAGACCGTCGGAGCTGACCGTTTCGGTGACAATCCGCTGCGCCGTTCCGTCCTGCGCCATATCCGTCAGTGTGATCGTCAGACTGTCGTCGGTGAGGTCCGTGACCCGCACCTCGATCTGATCATACCAGCCACCGCCAACGGAATCGCGTTCGATCGTTTCTGTGCGAGACACACCAGTCACCGTGACACTTGTGGTCCGCACCGCCTCCAGAAGAATGCCCGTCGCAATATCTGAGCCGTGATAGAGCTCCTGAACCTTGATCGTACCGCCAGTGATGTTTGTGATCGAGATCGTCTGCACACGATCGACAACGCCATCACCATCGTCGTCGTAGCGATTTGCCGTCGAAAACCCGTCCTGGGTCACCGTGCTTTCGATTGTAAAGGCCACAGACCCGTCAGCGGCGCGGGCCGTGGTTGTCTGAACCCGATCTCCCGCCGCGTTGGTGGTGTCCACCTGTTCGACGTCGTAACCTTGCGCCTCGGATTGCAGCGTCAGCTCGCCAACCGTGCCTGTATCGCCGTTGGCGTAGGTGAAGGTCGTTGTGCCCGTGATGACCGATCCGTCTGGCAATTCGATCTGCGTGGCATTGCCGGTTAGGTCGATGGAAACAATGCCCAATTCAGCGAGGGTCTTTGCAACCAACTCGCCGTTGGCTTCCGTGACCATGACCTTGAAGCCGTCGAGCTCCGTGCCGGACAGAATGCCGTCGCCATTCAAGTCAAAGACAGAGGCCAGCGCCTCCAAATCCGTGGCTGCCGTCGGATCCCATTCGGTGAAGACAAATTCGCGGGTGGAGGTGATCGCACCATTGTTGTCCGCGTCGTAGAACAAAACGCCATCGCCAGCGCCGGCCCAAGCTGTTCGGTTAAAAAGGCCGTCATTGGTAGAATCGACGTAGACTGTCGAGGCGTCAAGCTCGGTGACGGAAAGGCCGGAGCCGTCCAGGTCGAGGAGGACGGGATTGGATTTCTTGGTTGGAAGATCCTTAGACGGAGAGTCCTTGTGGGGGTTGGAACCCCCATCATCTTTCGGTGCCTTCTTGCCGCCTTTAGAACCGTTCCAATCGGATCCATCGTCATAGCGGATTTCGAAGCCGCCACCGCGCGGCACGACGTGAGTGCCAGGTGGGGGCGTCCAGCCGCCAGTGATGTTGGAAACATGTGATTGGAAATGAGCGAGGTTTACTGTTTGGGAAAAGCCGTTGGCCAGATAATTCGTATATTGCGACATGTCGGCAGAGTAAGATCCACCAATCGACCTCGCAAGCAAACCGACTAGCCCGGTTGCCAATTGACCAAGTTCAGGAGAACCAGGCGTTGATTGAACTGGGTGGAGCTCTGGATTAAACGGAGTATTCGGAATCGGACCAATGAGTACTCCGTTTACTTCAATTGCGGCTGAACGGTAGTTCTCACGAAGCGTGGACACAAGCGCTGCAAACTGATCTTGTGACAATCGTATTCCAGATAGGTCCAGGTACCTATCGGCGATCCACTCAATGTCCGCATAGTCACTATGGATGGCATGCGGTTGACGGACTCCATCTAATAGCGCCTGGGAATATGGATCAATGCCATTCCTTTCGAAAATCGAAATAGTCGCGTTACGGACCACGATTTCAGAGCTCAAATAATATACCACGCGGTCCAAGGCTTGAGGACTATCGCGATCACCAAACGAAAAATTCTCAAAAATTTCGGCATCTAAGTCTGCAATCACGCTGCGCGCGTAGTCATCTCGCGTTGCAAGAATTCCTGCCGATCCTTCGAGTGACTCATGCACGATCGTAATGGCATCATTTAAGGGGCTTCGACGCTGAGGTTCGCCGACATACATTCCGTTCGTCGAATCAGCTTGAATCCAAATCGTGTTTTCATCTACGCGTGGGTCGTAGAACCCTGTGGCGCCTTCAGGGATTTGCGATTGATTGGGAAAGTTTCCCAATCGGTTCACCTCAATCGTTCGAATTAAGCCCGAGTCCCTTCGCTGACTATCTAAGATAGAGTAGTCGATCGTTGGCGAACTAAGTAATTCAATCAGATTGCCTGCGTGTGTGCCTGCCACATCACCATCAGAATCCAACCATATTGTCATCTTATTCGCCTTCCGCCAAAAATTGGCCATCTAAAAAGATTGCTGAAAAAGCTCTTCCGTTCGGCTGAGTCAGAGATACTTCAATCAAGCCCGATATTAAAATATCTCGGATATATTGCGCACATTCTTGTGCGCTCGTTTCGGCGGCTGCGTTCCGTAAGCAATCTTGGAAAAGGTCTTGTGCTAATCGAACTTGGTAGCCTTCGGACGGAATTAAATAATCCACATATACCCCTTCAATTTCAAAGAATCGCGGCGGCGAATTGACGAAGTCATAGCGCAAAACTTGAGGAGGCTCGTAAGAACCAAATCGATACTCACATGAACCGACAATGGCCACCCTCGCCGCGTGGGGGGCGCCGCGGTGTTTTGAACCCGGTTCCGGCGCTCTCTCCTCGAAAACTAGGCCATAGAACGAAGTGATCGTATTGTGATAAGAAGTGCGGGAACGCTCGCAGCTCCACCCAGCAAATACTGAGTCAACCCTGGTGCCCAGAAGGTTATCGGCCCGCACACCAGCACTGCTGGCCATCACGACAAATGCAACTGCGCCCAGAATAAGACTTACGGCTTCTTTAGATCTTTTCACTGTTTCACCTTTAAGAATCGCCTTCGGAAGGATCTGTGCCTTCAACCTGCAACAGAATTAGCCCAATTTGACAACCGTACATTGAACTGGGGAATCCGTATCATCTTTTTATGCTCAACTCACTATCCTGACCGATGAGATGGAAATGTGGATGCAAAGAGATGAACACTAAATTATCCCACCTTGAAGACTGAAACCAGCACACAGCGGCATTGAAACCCGTTTTCCGTCGAAGGGATAGCGTCCGCGCGATCAGATCGACTTTTTTCTTCCAATATTTCTCAAATTTGCCATAGTAGATCCCCAATTGTTACTGACATCGCACATTAGTGTAGAATCGAATCCGCTCTTTGATCTGGATCAAGGAAGCGTATTCGTTGGCGCTTCGATTCTTTGACGCGAGTTTGAACCTTTGGGTCTTTACGCTAGCATTCTGAAGAGGCCACCCAAGTACCGGCCATTCGCCGCACCTAGCAGAGCTGGTAAAGATGGCCGTTATTCCCTGTTCGCGGTAGTCCGCATCGCCCATCAAAACGCCTCAGGCCAAACCCTCCGCGAATGAATGACGCTCAGCACTCGGACATTTGCGCCAACGACGTCATAGGCCACGATATAGGGCGTCCGGGTCACAACCAATTCACGCGTCCCGGCCACACGGCCAGGACGTCCGGCCTCGGGAGTTGTCGGCAGCACGTCTGCCGTGACGCGCACCAAGCGCTGGATGATCCGCGCAGCAGCCTGAGGATCCTTGGCTTCCAGAAAGGAATGGATGTCGGCCAGATCACGCGCTGCGCGGTTAGTCCAGATGAGGGCCATACTTTAGGCTTTTGGCAGTGGCTTGGGAGCATCGGTGCCAAGCGCGTCCGCCCATTCCAGGATGGTGTCGTGGGACAGGGTGCGACCGGAGACGGCATCCGCCAATCCTGCGCGAATGCGGGCTTCAATCATCTCTTCTTTGGCCAAGAACTCTTCAATGGCCTGGTTTGCCAAGGCGGACTTTTTCTGTTGGCGCGCTGTCGCCAAACGGTCCAGCCGTGCGACTGTGTCCGGGCTTGTATGAACGGAGAGAACCGAGCGCTCTGCCATAAGGGCATCCTTAGATGTAGTCATATACCTATATGATACTACGACTATTTCCACTGCGCAAACCCTCCCACGTGAAAGACCTGGGCCGCTCACGCGTCCTCACCCAGGTGCCTTCCCTTGTTCCAACGGCAATTGGGCACGGCTAGCTTTCAGGGCGGGGAATTTGATACCCTGTTCGGGACGAAGGAAATAGAGAGCCGCTACAACCCCACCACCAAAGCGGTATGGTTTGCTGCGAAAGGGTTTCACCCTTTCGCCAAGACAGCAGAGCCATGCCGGTTTGGTGGTGTTTTGGTTTGCAGCGGTGCGGATGTGCGGAGAACGCAACTGACGGCACCTACCAGCACGGATTGAAGCTCCGTAAACTGGGGCTGGCTTTATCAGTTTAAGCAACAATAATTATGTCTACCGAGTTCGCACTCGATTTGAGGCTGGCCCGCCGAAAGGCCGGTCTCACCCTGCGGGACACCGCACATTTACTCAACGTACACAAAAGCACTTTGTCTGCCCTGGAACACGGCAAGCGCCTGCCCTCAGTCGAGCAAGTCTGTCTTCTGGCGCTGATCTATGGCCGGTCGTTTCAGAGCCTCTTCAATGAGGTGACGGAGGCCGCGAAGGGTCAGCTGCAGAGCCAGCTTCCGAGCCTGCCTGAGCCCGGCAAGCGCTGGCTGGGACGTATCCAGCGGGAGAAGACCCTGACCCGTTTGAGCGTCCGACTGAGCGATAACAGCAAGGATCATGGAGGGGCTTAGGGTGTTGTCGGTCGCGGTCGCCAGCGGCAAGGTCGGATACGCCCTCTTTGTGGGGCAACGCCTCACAGATTGGGGCACGTCCCGGATTGCAGGGGTCAGCAGCCGAGCCGCGGCTCGTGTAACGCGGCGATGGCTGAAGAAATTCAAGCCGGACGTGGTTGTCACTGAGACCTTCGCGGCTGGCAGTCGAAAGGGCCAGCGCAGCCGCGCCATCACGGCCGCTGTGGCGCAGGTGGCCCAAGATCAGGCAGATCTGCTCGACGTCACCATGGAGCGCGTTCAAGCGTTTCCCAACAAGTACGATGAAGCGGAAGCGCTCGCCGTAGAGTTCCCGGAACTGGAACTGTACCTGCCAAAACGGCGGAGGTTGTGGGATACAGAGTCACCGCGCACCATCGTGTTTGAGGCGGTGGCGCTCGCCAAATTGCTCTTTGCCAACCCGGCCCCCGCGATGGCCCGCGCAATGGGGTAGGTTGTTCGTTACATCGAAAAGCCGCGACCGATGGGTCGCGGCTTCCTTGCGTTCGTGGCTTCAGCCACTGAGCGTCTGCCGATTATCGCAGGTTATCGCTCGGGCGGCGATGGCCTGCGATAGAACTTGGCGTACTCTTCAGATTGCAAAGTCGTCCAGAGACTTTCCCGCTTCCAAGCCTTCTTTGATCCATTTGGGCTGACGGCCCCGGCCGGTCCAGGTCAGAGCGGGGTTTTCGGGATGCCGGTACTTTGCGGGCGATACGGCTTTGGCGGCCTTCTTGCCCCCCACCAGATCAGCCAGTTTGTACCCATGTTTCTGGGCCACCTTTTCCAGCTCAGCCAGAGCCTCCGTCCGCTTGCGCTCTTCATGATTCGCAATCGCTTTTGCGGCGTCTTTTTGGAGCTGCTGCAGTTCGTCGACAGACAGTTTGTCGAGGTTCAATTTTGCCATTGTTCTGTGTCTTTCAGTTTGGTCGTTGTCTCATTCCTTGAGATCGCAGTTTCGATTAGCGCTTGATCACGGGAGACGCAATCTCCGATGAAAGTTCTATGCGCCGCAGCAAGGGTCCGCTCAGAGACCGACGTCTTTCACACGAGGTTTCCGTTTGGATTTGCCGATTGAACCTCGAATTTGTTTGACTCAGTTCAGTTTGGAAATGCAGCCTAGTTTCCATATTTTTTGGATTTGGGGGGCGAAGCATATGAGTGTGAAAACATCCAACTACGGAGCAGCTCGTAGCATCCTCGCATTGGCGGAACTGACCCTTTGGTGCGGCATTGGACTGGGCGTCATTGTGGCCATTGTCGCGGCTGGAGCTGCATCGCGTGGTTTTGGATCGTCGGGCCTACTGGCAGCGGTGCCGGGGATCTTCATTTCGGTGATTTGTTTTCTTGGCATCGTGATCGTGCAGATGGCGAAAGCGACGGTTGATAGCGCAGATTACGGCTACCAGATGCTGGGGGTGGCTCGTGATCAGTTGAGCATTTCGCAACAAGCCTTGAGGCACTCCGAGCAGGCGATATCCTATGCCGCCCGTGCGACAACGGAGCCGAAGGCAAACACGGCGGATGTGACCGGCACCTCCGGAAAATCAGACGTTTCAGCAGCCAATCCGAACGAGTCAGTTCCGCTGCCATCCTTCATGCGCTCGGGTGAAAACGAACCAACTTCGCCTAGAGTGACCGACTACCGTGATGCTCTGATTGAGCGAACTATCAATGGCTACACGGCCATGGACAAAACGTTCGAAACTCTCGAACTCGCCAAGGACTACATCGATGGCCAACGGCTTCGCGAAGCTCCGACATCTCAGCAGGAGTTGCTTCCATGACCCCCATACTCACCCCCAACCTCTATGGGGGTCCAGTGTGGGGGTGCGACAGCGCACATAGTAGAACATGCCAGAGCCGATTTTCCCCGAGACTCACCGTGACATCTCTCCCTTTCGGTCGAGAACTGCCAATTCCCCATACGGCAGAGCCCCAAAAAGCCATTCCGCCCTTTTTGTCCGTCCATCTTCAGGAGAAGTAGATGAGAGTGTCCATTTCTCATGAAGCTGTCCGCCGCGGATTGGTATTGAAGAAGACCTACTACGAGGTTCATCTCGATGTTCATTTCAGCCATGAAGAAATCCAGGTCATCAGGCAGCGCAATCTCGCCAAAACCAAATTGCTTGATCGACGTCCGGCCACTGCGCGCGTCGATGATCGGGATGAGAAATTCGAGCTGCGGTTACAGGATCTGATGCGCGCGCAATCCGATACGTTTTTGTGTGCCACTCCGTCCGCGGCCAAGATCTACGAAGAGGAGCTTTTGGAAGCCCTTGCGCAGGTCAAGCTCTGGATCGGAGACAATGCAGAAGTGGGCGCGCGTACGGTCGTTGAGTTCTGATGTCTGGCCGCGCGTTTGGAAACAGCCTCGAGGGCGCGATACTCATCTCGTCCGCGATCATCGCCTGCTTCATTCTGGCAGCAATCATCATTACGCCTATCGCGCTGATCGGCGTTCCATCCTATATCGGGTTTCGGCTTTGGAGAGACAGTCCCGCACGGGCCGAACGAATTGCCCGAGCCGAGACCGAGGCACTTTACGCCCACGCGTTGCGCGGGCAGGTCACGCTGAGTGAGGCAGAGATTGATGCGGCTCTGTCCCGGCATTGGCCAGACAGCACGCCGCATACGCTCAAGGTTCAACTTCTTCAGCACGGCCGCGCCATATATGCGATTGAGGGATTAAGTCCCGAAATCCCGCCGCCCCCGGCACTCTGCAACACCCTGGAGGGTGGGCGCTACCGCGATCAGCTGGCGCGGTCGGGCCAAGTCCGCCACGACCGTGGCATGGCTGTCGCCGCCCTTGATATCCTCTCCCGCAGCCTGGCCCCGATTGCGCGGGCTGCTCCCGCGCTTGATGGCGACGTCTTGGTGGAAGTGACGCAATTCCTGGACCCGCTGGGAGAGGCAGTCGAGGCCATGATCGCCCCGTACTTTGAAGACAGCCCTTACGTGCTCTTCCGGGCGATCCGGAGCCAGCTCGACGATAACCTGCAATCGACCACGCGATCCGGCACGCCCATCTTTCCTCGGTACCACAAAGGCGACGATGTCCTTCACACGTATCTCAAGGGCACGCCGCTCTTGGAACTGTTCTCTCTGCGCACCCCGTTTACGCTCCCTGACGAGCGGCGGTTTGAGCATCTGCATATGGTGGCGGGTAGCGGCCATGGCAAAACCCAGACCCTGCAATTTCTGATCGCGCAGGATCTTGGTGAGATCGACGCGAGCAATCAATCCGCCATTGTCATAGACGGTCAGGGAGACCTGATCCGGACGATCCTGCGCCATTGTGGTCTTCCCCCGGATCGGATCGTGCTGATTGATCCTGAAGACATCGAATGGCCGGTGAGCCTGAACCTGTTCTCAGCCGGGCAAGAGCGTCTGAACGGCTATTCCATGTTGGAGCGGGAACGACTGACCAACTCGATCATCGAACTCTATGACTTTGTTTTAGGCTCGCTGCTTGGTGCTGGTATGACGTCCAAACAATCGGTGGTCTTCCGCTACGTGACACGCCTCATGTTCCATATCGAGGACGCAACCATCCATACCTTGCGGGACCTGTTGGAGCCCAATGGCACGGCCCAGTTCCAGGATGAGATTGCGCAATTGGGCGGGTCGACCAAACGCTTCTTTGAGACGGAGTTTAACGGCAAGGAGTTCGCCTCCACCAAATCTCAGGTGTTACGGCGGCTCTATGGGGTGTTGGAAAACCAGACCTTTGAGCGGATGTTCTCCAATCCAGAGACCAAGTTCGACATGTTTGCGGAGATGAATGCGGGCAAGCTCATTCTGATCAACACCTCCAAGTCGCTGTTGAAGGAGCAAGGCACGCAAATCTTCGGGCGGTTTTTTATCGCGCTGATCGCGCAAGCGGCTCAGGAGCGGGCCACCTTGCGAGACCGCGACCGTCTGCCAGTCCACGTGTACATCGACGAAGCGCAGGATTACTTCGATGAGACCCTGAGCGTGATCTTGAGCCAGGCACGCAAATACCGCGTAGGCATGACAATGGCCCACCAATATCTTGGACAACTCACCCATGGCCTGCAGGAGGCGTTTGAGGCCAACACGTCAATCAAGATGGCCGGTGGGGTCTCGGCGCGAGATGCGCGAACGCTCTCGGGAGCGATGGGATGTGCGCCGGATCTAATCACGGGGCTCTCCAAGGGAAGCTTCGCGACGTCAATCCGCGGCGTAACGAATCGGGCTGTGCCACTCGCGTTCCCGTTCTTTGTGTTGGAGAAGAAACCGCCAGCGAATGCCGAAACACTGGCAGACATCCGAAATCACAGTCGAAACGCCTATGCGGCGCCTTTGCAACCCATGGGAGGTGATGAGCCGCCCAGAGAAGCTCCTAAGGACGAGCCGGAGCCAGAAAGCCCGGACGATGACCCACTAAAGCCTTCGACGGAGCTCTGAGATTGCCTAGGCTGCCGCCATGTTTCAGACTGATGCCCTTGGCCGCGCCACGTTCCATTCCATAGCTCCGCGCTCAGACGTGGTGCCGAATAAGCGAGACCTCCGCTGGTTGAAGCATATCGAGCGCCACGGGCCACTCTCGTCGACGCATTTGTTCGAATGGACCCAAGACACGCATCGGTGCAAAGACACGGCCCTGAGGCGCTTACAAGCCCTTAGAGCAGCAGGTGTGCTCTTCCTTCCAAAGCAGCAAAGGATGTGCGAGCGGGCGGAGTTCCAACCATATGTCTATGACTTGGCTCCTAAGGGGCTGTTATTCCTAAGGGGCGCACGCTTGGCAGAGAACACGGTCCGTCCCACCGGCCATTGGTGGCATATGCACGACGTCGCGATGTTCACGGCCAGGATTGATCTGGAGGCGCGGCGGCGCGGCTATCGATACATTCCGGCCCACGAGATCCTGAAGCGGGCCGGTACCACCCCGGCGATTCCGATGGGCCGCCGCAAACTCATCCCGGATCAGCTCTTCGCCATCGACTATGGCGGGTTGTTTCGGGCGTTTATGGTGGAGGTGGATCGTGGGACGGAGCCGATCGCGAGCGCCAGTAGCCGGAAGAGCTGGCGTTCTGCGCTCGACCTCTATGCAGGCGCCCTGACTCATAATGTGGCCCAACAGCATTATCAGTTGCGCGCGCCAATTGCGGTCCTGTGGCAACTCCATTCCGCAAACCGGCAACACGCCTTCGAGAAGCTCCTGGCGGGTTACAGCTCAGATCTGGCCGCACGGGTCGTGGCTTCCAAAAGTGAAGAATCGTTGAGCCAGCTCACCGCTCAGGACCGGTTATGCGAAACACTGTTTAGTATTTGATCACACAACAGATGACGCTGAATCTGAATTTACTCCGCCACCCGCAAGTAACTGCAGTCCAAATTGCAACGAGGAGCGGCTGCCGCACAGCGGGTGCAGCAGGGATGCGCAACCAGGCGGCCAAGCTCTTAGGCCCTTTCGCGTAGAAGCTGGGGGGGGCGAAAGCGGAAGTTCGCCGCGGGTGCAAAAGGATGTTCTGCTCAATGAGTAAGCGGTCGTTGGCTCAGTAAGCGGAGCTGTCTATGCCGCAGCTCTTCAGATTGACTTTTGCCTTCGACTAGAACAAATTAAGAACATATCATCCTTCGTGCACCAGAATATGTTGGCATAGCTGATCGAGTGTGCTTTACATAAACAAAAATTGAGGTTTGGGCATTGCCAACTTTTTTTGAGTTTTTTGCTGGCGGAGGGATGGTCCGTGCCGGTTTGGGAGCAGGTTGGACCTGCAAATTTGCGAACGACTTCGATGCGAAAAAGGGCAGCGCATACGCCGAGAATTGGGGTGCCGACCATCTGATCGTCGATGATGTTAGAAATGTGGGTCTAGCTGATCTGCCTGGAGTGGCGGACTTGGTCTGGGGCTCGTTTCCGTGTCAGGATTTATCTCTCGCCGGAGGTGGTGCTGGGCTGAAGGGTGACCGTAGCGGTACTTTCTACCCCTTCATGTCGATAATGCGCGAGCTCAACGAAGGTGGCAGAGCACCCAAGATCATAGCCTTGGAAAATGTTGTTGGTACGCTCACTTCGCATGGGGGCTCAGACTTCCAAGCCATTTGTCGGGTCTTAAAGGAGCTAGGCTATCGATTTGGAGCCTTTGTGGCGGACGCCGCCTTGTTTGTACCTCAAAGCAGGCCGCGTCTTTTTGTAATCGCGGTGCATAATAGCGTGACCATTCCGCTCGGTCTTCAAGGTAGTAGCCCAGAACATCCGTGGCATACGTCGGCGCTGAAACGAGCATTCGAAAATTTACCTCACAAATTCCGCGAGGATTGGATTTGGTGGTCCATGCCCAAACCCAGAAAGAGGACCTTAGATTTCGCAGATCTTGTCGAAGATCATCCGGATAGCGTTGAATGGCATTCATCTGCAGAGACAACGGCGCTGCTTTCCATGATGAGTGAGGTTAATCTTGCAAAGGTCGAAACGGCCAAAGCAGCCAAGAAACGAATGGTTGGTACCATCTATAAGCGGACTAGATGGGAACACGGCATTAAGGTTCAGCGCGCAGAAATCCGTTTCGATGATATAGCTGGATGTTTGAGAACGCCCGCCGGGGGCTCTTCTCGGCAGCTAATTATGATTGTTGAAGGCAAAAAGATCAGGTCTCGCCTCATATCAACGCGTGAAACCGCTCGGTTGATGGGGTTGTCTGATAGCTACAAATTGCCTGAAAAGTACAATCAGGCATATCATTTGACAGGTGACGGAGTTGCCGTGCCAGTAGTTCGACATATTGCAAAAAGCATCTTCGAGCCAATCGTCAAGTGCAAAGGCAACGATGGGGATTTTACGAATGGCAGGGGCAACACCATGCAAGAAGAATGCTGCCCTGAAGGCACAAGTTTCCGAACTAGCTGAAGTCTTGAAGACACAAGCCCACACCTTGGGCAATCACGGACTAGACGAGCACGAATTCTACAATAGCGGTTTGTTCAGGGGAGCAGTTGAGCAGATTCGCGGCGAGTTTGTCGCGTCGATGACACCTAAGCGCGAATTTGTGGCTCATGTATTGAACCACATGGCGGACGAAGGGTATATAAAGGACTGGCTCTCTGCAGGGGCTGCAAACAGACACGACTACTCCGTTACTCTGAATGACGGCTCAACAGCAGCCATTGAGCTCAAGGGCTGTTTGGACGGGAACAACACAAACATTTTCACCAGGCCGCCACACGCTGATGAGTTTATCATCTGGTCGGTGTGCACCAACGCTTCGGCGGATCCAGAGAAAAATGTCTGGTCTGGACTTCACACTCGGCTCAGCGCCGAAATGATTGACAGAGATCAACGGATCGACGGAGTAGTAGTCTGGGACTTTGTCTGTGGAACTGTTGGAAGACCCTGTCCGAAATTGTTGAGTTCTCCCGAGCGTATTCAGCAGATTGGACCTTACGTTTTACCACCGCCTTGTGTTTATATGTTTCCTTCGACGGTGCCGTCTCCTCGCAATAATCCGCAGCCGAAACCTCAGCCTATTGAGAAGGTCGGGATACTCTCCGCTATGCACAGGTGTTTCGGCGGCCGGGAGGCGGAGATATTTGATGTACACTTCTCTGCTCGCTATGAAGGAGCGGACCTCCAAAGGATGACGCGTATCGAAAAAGACGGCACCATGATGAGAGAATCTGGGTTTACGTCAATTAAGAGGCAATAACCTTGCCTTGCACATTCGTTCATGACGCAATTTTAGGATACGTCTTTCAATGAGTAGTGACAGCGATGCTGAACTTCGGTTTTCCCATAATGTAATCGAGCACCTTGGAATAAAGCTCTACAAGAACAAGACGGGGAACGTTCTCGCCGAGTTATTGGCGAATTGCTGGGATGCGGATGCCAAGAATGTAAAGGTTACTCTAGACCAGGACGGCGGCCTGCTAGGCAACGGGTGTATTATGATCAGCGACGACGGTTGCGGCATGTCATACACCAAGATCAGGGATCATTACCTCCACGTCGGGAAACCTAAACGCCGCAAGCCAAGCGAAACCTCAGCAGGTGGACGAAAGCCAATGGGGCGCAAAGGCCTTGGAAAGCTCGCGCCCTTTGGGATTGCAAGAGTAGTGGATGTTGCAACTGTCTCAGATGGCGTTCTGAACTGGTTTACCTTGGACCTCGATGAAATCCTCAAAGCTGGCGAACAAGGGACCTACCCACCCGAATTTCACGTCCGGGAAGCAGAATTAAGTTCTGATACGGCCTGGGAAGACGATTACATCTCAAAGGGAGTAGCGGGTTTTGTGGAACAATGCCGCGATGAAGGTGACAAGTCTGGTACACTTGTAATCTTGTCATCGATTGATGCGAATCTTCTTCCATCTAAAAGCGAAGTGGCATCGGAACTCGGAAGTCGTTTCACAGTAGTCCTGTTGCGCGATGACTTTGTCGTTTCGATTGATGGTGAACGTTTAAGCGAGACTGAAGCACTGCCGATGTTTGAATTTCGGATTCCAGATGGAAGCGGGCAGATCACCGAAAATGTGGGCGGCAAAGAAGTTAAGTTCTGGGTAGGTTTTGTCGATAAAGCGGAATGGTCTTCAGACCAGGCCGGAGTAGGTGTGTTCGCGCACAATAAAATTGCTCAGTCTCGGCCTTTCTTCTTCGGATCAAAGGGCAAAGAGGTCTTTCAGCGCTATCTGTACGCAGTAGTGGAAGCCGATTGGATTGACGAAGTTGAAAATGATTTGATCTCGACCGATAGGACGTCGGTAGACTGGAGTAATGCTGAACTGAGTGAATTCTATGCATGGGGTCAAGCGAAGGTAGGTAACTGGATTTCTCAATATGAGAAGCACAGAAAGAACAAGCAAGATCAGGAAGTTAGAAATCAAGCGGCCGTTCTGAGATCTAGTGGCAACGTCAACACTTACTCGCCCTCGGAGAACGAGCAGATCGTTGGTTTGGTTTCCGACGCTACGAGAGCCATTGGGAAAACAAAGTCAGCAGAGCAAACGCGTGAAGAATTGTTGATCGCCGTTTCCAAAGCTTGGATCAACCAGCCAACCCGTCAATTTCTCGGAGACCTTTGGGCAAGTCTATTGGAAGCCGACGCTTCTCCTGATCAAATAAGCCGAGTTGTCGAACAGCTTTCCTCTCATTCTGTACCGGAAAAGATGGGGCTTGCTCTCACGTTTTCGCAGCGGGCATTCGCACTGACGGTTTTGCATGATCTCGTGTACCAGCGGTCCGAAACGGACTTACAAAAGCTAGTTACAGAGTTTCCTTGGATACTGCAGCCTCGCGGAGACCTCCTGACGGCAGACCGACATCTTAAGACGACGATTGATGCAACTGCTGCCGCAGCGGATGATGCGGGTCGCTACGATCCCGCGCAGCTTATCCAGGGTATGTCGCCGGAACAGCGAGCCGACTTCGTCTTTTTGACTTCACCGAACGACCAAACTGTGAAGGTCGTAGAAATAAAGAAACCTGACCTGCCACTTGGCGTGGAGCAAGAGCGGCAGCTCGTGGCTTACTTAGACTTTATCCAGGCACAGCGAGCCGAAGCACAGCTCTCGGGCATCTTGGTTGGTAACACGACAAATTTCGAAGCGAATGACAGGCGAGTTCGAGCGATGACCTGGAGTGAAGTATTCCTTGAGTGCCGCGCGGCCTATGTGGACCTGCTTGCTAGTATGTTAGAGATTGCAGACATCGAAGGTGGCGATACCCGTCTGAAGATCATTAAAGAGATCGGTGGTGATCGCACGTGGAAGCTGCTGCGAAAGCTCTCAGAAACTGACGAAGCGCTCTCTGACCTATTTCGTCAGTTTGATGCCCACCTACCGAAAGCGGCCAGTTAACGACAGGTACGCGCTAGAGCGCGTACCCTGTGACGTGAATAATTTGCCAGCGTACGACTTTGCTCAATACGGGATGCATGGCCCCCTAGTATATGGATTGATTGATGCCTTTTGAATTAGACGAGCTGGAATGTAACATTTTCGGGGATTTCAAAGCTGGCGACAACGCCGGTTAAAACTCTGAGCTTCTGAGTAATTTGGTGGAAGCGAACGAAGGCGGCAAGTTCAACAAGCCTATTCTTCTCCAAGCGGCCTCGTTGATTGAGGTCGCCGCCATTCAAATCTTCTACCGGGCTCAAAACTATAATCTTGAAGGTGTCCCGAACGTGTCGGAAGAAGATCGACAAGAGATCGAAGACAAGCAAATCGACAAATTGGCCGTAGTGATCGACAACTTGCGAAAATATCACATCTTAGATGGAATGGGTGTGGACATTCATGATGACCTTCACAAGCTCCGAAAATATCGAAACAAAATCCACATCCAGTCGGACGTGAACATTCCGAACGTTCACCGAGATGAGGATCGTGTGTTCACAAATGCCAAGACACGATGGGCAGTCGATCTGAACTGGCGAGTCCTATCGTATCTTGCGGAGCACTATTCTCGCCCAATTCACATTCAAGGATTTGTTCAGCCACTCAGGTTGCCCAAGTTAGCTTGATCTCGGCGAAAGGTGAAAGAACCGCTTTCAGCCCGCGGGATGAAATAAGCCGAACGGATATTTGGAAGTTTGAACTTCAAGCGCTCTTCTTCCCCCAGTCTGCGAGGCCGAATTGTCACCCAGTTTGCTCTCGCGACGAATGTCTAGAAAGCGGATTGCGACCGCAGCATCTTGACGGCGGTTCGAACGTCCGGATTGGGCCGTGCGCGTTGCCGGTTCTGCCGGTATGTTGTCCAACGCTGCGCCGCTTCCGATGGCGGTTTTGACCCCGAAACGACCGGAGATACGCTCCGCGCGAATATGTCCTTTCGGCGTTTCGAATGCCCATGGGCTTTCCTTCCTCAGTATGTCGGAAGTTGCCGACCATCCATCCGCGACGGTAAGGCTGTTACTAGGCGGAGGTTTCATGGAGGTGCACTTCCTGTTCAATCCCTCATTGTCTTTCAGTCGCTGTCGACCCGTGCCAATATGTCCTGGGCACGAGCGGTCTGCGTGGCGTAATTTATTCGCTTCGCGAGGCGCAGGCTGAGATTTGCATGCCGCCGTGCCCCGCGCATGTCCTTGCGAAGGAGAAGAACGCGCGCGTAGATTGTTAGAGCTCCATTCAGCCGCAGAATCATGCCATTCCGCTTTGCGATCGCCATTGCTCGTACGGCCAGTCCTCCCGACGTCGCGGTTTCTCCGGTGTCGAGCAAGATCTGGGCCCGAAGCGTTAGCGACTCGACCTGCAAGTTCCAAATACCCATCTGCCGCCCGTAGGCTTCCACGTGCTCCAGGCGCCGAAGGACCTCTGGAGGGTGCTCCGGCGGCCCCGACGAACGCCAGCCGTGATTGGCCTGAAGCTCTGCGACCTCGATCAGTTGGCGTACGTCCTCGTGACCACCCGTCTCAGCATAGCCGCGCGCCCGCGCGAACTGTTCCTTCGCGACGCTCGCGGCGCCCATCGCCATGTTAAACTTCGCAGCATGCACGAGGAAGAGCGCCGATGCGCGGGGCTGGTCCATATTCTGAAGCTTACGGATGGTCCGGTCGAACCCATCTGCCAACCCCTCTACATTCCCTGTTAAGTGTTGAATAACGAGGCTGTAGCCCTCCGCGAGAGTGGTTACGAGGTGGTCGCCGTCCTCCGAGTCCCGAATGGCCTTGAGGCGCGACTGGGCCGAACCGAGCCGGCCTCTCTCGAACTGCACGATGGCGTGGTTCAGGCTGATGTGGCGTCCCATTGGCCCGCTGCGCGGGTTGCCCTCGATCTCCGTGTTGAACTCCGCCGCCTGACGCAGGAAGCCAAGTGCCTCAGAAAGAGCGCCCTGTACGAGGCAAACTGTCCCGATCTCATTGTAGAGCCATACGATTTCGTCGCGGTAAAGAGCGTTCAAATGGTTAAGCGGAACGCGGGGATCGTGATCGATTTGCTTGACCTGGTCCGGATCGACGAGCTCCCAGGACATTCGGATCAACCACCTAAGCCGGACCTTGTAGACTTCCATCAGTCCCATCTTCGGGTGCGGCTCGGCTACCGAAGGGTCTGGCGTTAGCCTCGACACCGTGGCCGCCGAAAGGGTCGTGCGAGAAAGTGACATCGCCGCCCGCAGCGCCTGAACGCGGATGTTTCGGTAGCGCGTGGTGAAGAGCCAGGGCCGCAGTCGGACGTCGTGGTTAGGGACGTCCGGATATTGGCTCAGCCCTACTAATAGGGACTTTAGGAAGGTGTAGGAATCGGGTGTGATGCCGATCCCTGTCGACTCCATTGCGCTGTAGAGGCGTGGCGCGAAGCTGTTTTGCCGCACCGGGTCGATTTTGCTAACACCGAGCTTGCCAATAGCGTGAAGGCGGATCGTGCGATGCAGGCCGTAGCGGTACTCGACTTCGGCAGGCCAATAGGTGTCTTTCTCGCGCTCACGCCTGCGCTGTGCGGCTTCGTCGATATCTTGGCCGTGTTCCGTCTCCCTCTCTAGGTCCATGAGACGCGGGTGAGGGTCCATCCGAAAGACGAAACCGCGATAGGCCATGGTCGTCAGGGCGCGCGCAACAAAGCGGCGGCGGCTCGTCTCAGTCTCGATGCCGATCCGTACGAAGTAATCGCGAACCTCAGGGACGCGCACAAGAACCGCCGCGCTGACGGGAGAGCCAATCACTGCGAGATGTTTTATCAGGATCTCGTGCAGCTCCATGTCGAGGTCGGGGTCTCCGATCATTGCGAACCGCTTATAGCGGTCGATTACGAGCTGGAGGATCATTCCGTCACGCCGCTCGTCCCCGACGTTGCGGACCTGATCAACTACGAAGCGAATGAACGCCTCGGCCTCGCTCCCTGGAGTGTCGCCAGGAGCGTGGATTTCGACATTCTCAGCTGTTGCCAAGACTAGGGTCTGTGCAAAGCGATTATAGCGCAGGCGCCGCCGCACGAGCCGCCATTCGCCGAAGCCTCCGACCGTCTCGGCTTCCTGACGGCGTTGTAGGGCCTCACGGAAGGCGCGTTTCGCCGCAGCCTCTTTCTTATCCGTTCCGAGCTCATTGATCAGCTTGATGGTCTCGTTCGCACTGAACGTACCGGCAAATACTGCATGAGCGACGACGTGGGCGCGCAGCCGCGCGACGACGAAATCGCGCATTTGCATACGCGCGTCATCGATCTCGCGGCTTCTGGGGGCGCCAGAGCGATCACTCCAAACAGACGTCGAGGCTGTATCGGCTAATGTCAGGCCGTAGTGCACCGCGACGGCGAACTCCATCTGTGCCCGTTGCTTCAGAGTGTCTTCAGCAGGGAGAGCCGAATCTGACCATAATCTGTCGGGCCCCAACCATTGATGCATGCGAGCGTACACTTCACGCGCATTGTCATAGGCCACCTGCGCTGCAGCGCCGCCCTTTGGCGTTTTGTCCCAAGCCTTTTCGAACGGGCGATTGGCGTGGAGCGCAAGGGCGAGGACCGGAAAATTATCCAATAGAAGAGCCGATGGCGAGACCGGCCGCGCATAGTGGACATGGTTCACCAAATGTGCCGGAACCGAGCCTTCAGCTGAGTTTCTTTCATCAATCATGATATTGCCGGCGCGGATCCGCTCTTGGATCTGTTCCTGCGCCTCTAGGCCGAGCTCCGGCCGGTCTAGGCGGAACTGGTAAAAGCCCCGGGGCGGCAATTCGTCGGCCGTCTTGGGCCTAGCCGCGATGTTGAAGGGTTGGCCAAGACTACGCTCCGCCCCTACAAGGACGATGTCTAGCGGCATGTTCGCCGTGCTGCGCAGAAGAAGGTTGTATAACGCGGCGATCTCCGCGTTCTTTGGCTGGCCGTCGGAGCGGAAGGTTAGCTCTAGGCTGTTGAGATAGAGCAGCAGCCGGGGGCGCCCGAAAGCCCAGCGGCGCTTGGCTTCACAGAGTGCTTCGCTGAGGTTCCCGAAACGGTTGAAGAGGTCGACGATCGTCTCGCGCCGCGACAGGCGGTCGTAAGTCTCTGTCTGTCGACGGTGTTCCTCGCGCATCGCGTCGGCCCACGCGGTTCCGGGCGCATTCTCAAGGCGATATGGGGTTTCCTCCACGGACTTCTTTGGATCGCTTGGAAGTTGGGGATCGAGGGAGCGCGAGAGGCCAGACTTGACCCTTTTTGCGCTAGTGCCGTTTTTGGCGTCCGCCAGCGCCCCAGCCATCGCCAGGGTCGTGCGGCGCAATGCATCGATTATCATGTCGAAGGTCGATGCGATCTCAGTCGAGAAACTCAGATTCACGAATATCGCGGCCAGTAGGAACGGGTCATGGCGAGTGCGCCTATGGGCGCGGCGCCAGATCGCAGCCTCGTAGAGCGAAAGGCCTTTGCGCGTAGTCATCGTGGTCAGCATCGTGCCCTTGCCGAAACCCCGCGCGGCGGCGATTGTCACCATGAAACGTTGTTGCGGGTCCGGGTCTTTTAGCAACTCTTGGTCTCGGTCCGCTGCGACGGCCTCGACGAAAGTGTCGAATGCCCGAATACCGGTGCGCTGACACTCCCGAAGGGAGCCATCCTCCTCGATGAGTTCGGCGCGGCGGCCCCGGAACGCGTTGCTGTCTAGGTCGTCCACGCGCGTGATGATGCTGTCGACGTGGTGCCGCACGAAGCGTGCAGGCTCGAAGTGGTCGTGGGCCGAGTCGTCCGGCGGCGAGAGCCTTTGAAACCGCGCGATGCGATGCGGGGGGCTCTGCTGCCAATTGCCCCACCAAGAGCGCCATTCACGCTCAAGTCCCTCAAGTTGCGCGTTGAGACTGCCGGTCAGAAGGGCGCCAGCGAGGCCGTCAAGGACGAGTTGGGCAGCGTCATGCTCGCGCTCGCTGAGGGGTACCCCTCCGCTCGCATGCGCTCGCAGCAGCAGGCGCACCGTCTCGTCGAGCAGGTTGGTAGCGAACCCTACGTAGTCTCCGCCGTCCACGGCGAGCGAAGGGTCGTGGTGCCGGCTCGCTTTGCTCATCAGCTCGGGCCGGATCGGGGTGAAGTAGCAGGTTCGCAGGCCAGCGCTGTCGTATTCTGTCGCGTTCTCCCTGGTCCGCTCTTTTCCGATCAGCGCATAGATGAGGTTCTTGAGGTTCTTTATGAGAGCGGCTTCGCCTTCCTCGGTCTCATCCGGGAGTACGATGTCCCTTCCATAGAGGACCCCGAGCGCCGACACGTCGTTGTTGCCATATCCCGAGATGTCGTCCGAGACCGCGCCCACCTCGCGGACGAGGCCCGCCATTACCGCTTCGGGCTTCGCCTGAACCGTATCACCCTTTCTCAGCGCCTTGAATGCCGCGCTAACGGCTGTGCGCAGTCGCATCATTCTACAGAGCCAATCGAGTCCCAGCCGTTCCTTCTGGCCCTCCACCTCGACCGAGCCGCTACCGTAGAAGATCGTATGGACGCCGTAGCGCAGGAAGGTGCTGACGGCAAACTTGGTGCGCGCATCGATGGTTTTGTCGGCTGGCAATAATGCGACTGCCCGATAGCCAATGGTGCGGTCGCGATTCGACATGAACTGGCGTAGCGGGCGCAGAAGGTCGGCTTCCTCCATGCCTAGTCCGAGGAAGATCAGCGGGCTACTCGAGAAGGCCATCGCGATGCCTTCGTTCACGGTGTCTCGCTGCGCGTCCTCCAGCAGATAAAGGTCCATGTAGTCGCGCTCGGTAATTACGAGCGAGTCTTTCTGGGTCGCGCGACCATGCAAGTGGAAGACCCCAGCGTCGTCGGTCTCCTCCGCGACAGCAAACTCAACTAAATCCGAGGCGGTGCTACGGTGGAAAGTCCGGTCGGTTAGTACGCCGCCTAATCCATCGGTGCGGCTGGCGTCGTCATCGGGCGGCTCAGGAACCTCGACGTGGATCGACTCCGCCTTTCGTGGGAAAGAGCGATAGCCCGCATCCTGGAAGTAACGCTCGATCTCGAAGTCGTAGTTCAGCGTGATGAAGCGCCGGATGCCGAGGCCGCGCACGATTTTCGATAGGGGATCGAAACGGCGGGCGATGATCGATCGGCGCCCTCGAAATCCGGTGGTGGTTGGCTCCTCGAAGAGAGGCGAATTCTTGGGCATACCCTTCGCGAACTCATCCGTCGCGACGCTCACTAGAGGAGCGCCCGACTGCACGAGGGCCCACGGGTTTTCCAGAAGGGCTAGGTGCGCACCTACGAGAAAGCGTGAACTCGGCGTGATGTAAGTACGCTCCACACTTCCGGCTTGGCCGCGAGTGTCGCGATACTCCGATAGGAGGTTCTCGATGCGTGCCACGACAGGGGCAAATTGGCTGTTGACGAACCCAGGTTCCTGTATGACGGCCTCTCTTATCCGGTCCAGCGCACGAAACTCGAAGGCGCGGAGTACGAGGTATCGTTCGGGCTCCTCGCGGATTCCGGGGATTTCACGCTGAAGGGCCTTCGGATCATAAATCCCAAGTGCAGCCTCCAAACGGGTGAGCCGAGCGACCTCCTCTGGTCTGAGTTCACCCGGCTTGCGGCCGGAATAAAGTCCGCCGCGCAGTGTAATCATTGCGTGCGCACGCTCGTCCACCAGCAGCATCTTGGCGTAGTCCTCAGCGCTGACGCGCGCCTGCGGCCGAGCCTGAATGTCGATATAGTCGGTAAGGGCTTTGTTATATTTATCGCTACCCACAATGTTCGCGTCGCGCAAACGCCGCTTGATCCAACCGAGCGCGCTCGTTGGTGCGGCACTCTCGCGATCGACCCGCGAGCCCGGCCACGCTCTAAGGATCACCTCCTCACGTTCGATCGCGTCGGGAGGGCCCTTCTCGCCAAGACGTGGCGGGAGAAAGAGGCCTACATGGCGGCGCAACTCCTCATGCAGCTGTTGAGCGATCTGAAACTTGATGGGCAGCTCTTCGCCGCCGGGAAATTCCCCTTCCTTGCTCCGCGAGCGCCGGAAGGTACGGTGCAGGTGCTCGACCTGTTTCTGCGCCCCGAGGATGCGATTTCGCCGCGCCTGAAGCCAGCGCCATGCATTGTAGCGGTCGCGTCTCCGTTTTTCGTGATCCGCAGGGGCCGGATTATCGTGGCCGGGGACCTCTGATGAATCTGCGCCGCGGACCGCCTTTCTTAAGGGAGCAGTCTCGGTCTCCCCGTCCCGCGCAGGCCTGACAATCTCGATCAGCTCCGCAATGTATGTCGCTGCCTCTTCTGCGAGTGCGTTGAACTGCGTCGCCCCCAATGCAACCACCGAGAACTGCTCGTCTTGCCACGCCTTCCAGCCGAGGCGCCCATATGCCGCAGAAAGTCCCGAGCCAGCGAAGGCAGTCAGCATGTGCGAGTTCATTGCTTGGAACATCAGCTGGCGGCCACGGCCCTCGATTAGGTCGATATCAAGCGTGTCGTCGATCTGGTGAACAGTGTACGGCCAGTAGCGCAGCTGCTCGCGGACGGTCCCGAAAGCCGCGCCGGCATTGTTTCGCTCGGACCTCGTTCGACCCTCTCCATCGTCACCATGGCGGCTCATGCATCGCCCCTCCTGATAGCCGCGTCCAAAAATCTGTCCGTATTCCTGAGATGCATGTCGAGCATGTGTCGCGGTGGAAGGTCGGCGACGTGGTAGCCGCTACCCGGCACCGAAAGTGCGCTCGATAGAACAATCTGTTCCATCGAGCGGGCGTCGTTTTGAAAGTCGGCCGTCGTGAGGAACGCCCTGATCAGCGTTTCATCCATCTGCGCCCTCCCGCCCGGCCCGATCACTGCGCGATGCGCGTGGCGAATGATCATTGAGCGAAGCATCAACGCCCGACGAAGCGCCATATTCGCCGTATCCGTCTCGTCATCCGGATTGCCAAGGCCTACGATCTCGATCTTGCCGCGAAGCCGCGAGACAAAGTCTGGCAGCTTCAGCGCTTTGGCGCGGGCCTCTCGAGCCTTTTTCTTTACGTCTAGGTGACGGCCGGTGCGGAACTCCTCGACCGTTGCGGCCGTACCGCCAGCAAAGACCAAGATTGCACGGCCAAGCGGGTGAGTGCGTGGACCTTGGCGAAATAAGCCATCTTGCATCGGCGCGAGAAAGCGGGCCACAAGGCGGCCGCCGTTGCTGTCGAACTCGTCGAGGAAGCATAGGGGAAGACGTCCACGCAGCGTGGCATCGCGCATCTCATGAAAGAAACCCGGTAGGTCCTCCTCGTCAGCCTCAGACAAATTGAATGTGTGCATGTCGATCTTCAGCAAGTCCGCGATCTGCGAGACGCCGAAGGACTTGCCCGATCCGGGCTTGCCGAACACAGCAAGAGACAAGGGCTTTGATGGGCCCCCAGCGGCGTAGTCCGCCATCAATCGCGCGGCCGCGCGATAGGCAATCATTTCTTCTTCCTCCGCGGTGATCAGTTCGCCAAACACTGCATAAGGAATGTTGAGCGCCTTCCGGCCCTCCTCGACAATGCGGATGGCGAGTTCCACCGAGGCTCCATCTGCTCGGGCGTAGTTCGCTGGGGGTCTCAATGCAGATCCAGGAAGCAAGAGCCTCGGTGCCGCCTTCGATGTGATCTTGAGGTCAAAGGCTTCGACAGCCGCGACGCGCGCTTGCGCTAAGCCAGTGTTCAGAATTGTTCGTGGAAGCGGAATTTTAAGTGGGTCGGAGTTGCTGTAGGTAGCCATTGCCACGCCGCAGAGAAACGCGTTCATGACTCCGTGGCCCAAACCATCAGGTTCGCGTTCGGCCTCGCCTTCGGCGAGGGCCGGGTCGAACACCTCGTTCTCGATTTCCAAGTTTCCGGAAGCGCTGAGCACGACTTGGAAAGCCCCTTCGGCACCGCACTGCACGATTATCGCCGCATAATCTTCTAGCAACGGGATGAGGACCCGTTTTGCCGCCTGTCCTTTGATGAGGTCGTCTCGCGCTTGCTTCCAAGACCGATCCGATCGAAGGATCAGGCCTGTGCGACGCAGGTCGACGGCACCGACATGCAGGATCGCGCGCCCTCGCACATCCTCACCTAGTGCTCTCCGCAGGGAGTTCTCGCGCCCAAGCGGCAAGTGGCGCTTGTGCAGCACTAACGTCTGCGGACCACAGGCATTCACCACCCGGCGCAAGGCATTGCGATGCCGCTGTGCTTCCCCGCCGGCGTCGTTAAGCACGAGGATCGATACCGGTCCAGTAAGGTTATGGTCTTGCACCTCTTCGGGCTTTTTCGCGAGGCGATAGCCGTCGTGTCGCTGGATCCGGACCCGATGCGAACCGCCTCGTGCGATCCGATCGTTCGAAGCAAATTTAAGAGGGCTGCCGCCCTCGACGAGGCACAACTGCGCAAGTGAATGCAGAATGCGATTTTCTTTGTCCGGGAAAAAATTGGCCAAGCCAAGCGGGGTCGATTTTGGGAGGGCGTTACGCAAGACTTCGTAGGTCAGCCTTGAACCGCCCGGCAGTTCGCAGAGTATGACGCGGTCATAAAGCTCCCATTCTGCGGCGGACTTACCGTCCTGCCGTGCGTCGGGCGGAGGTGGAAGCCGAAGGATGAATTGGTCGACGACCGGATCGCCCGCTACGAAAATTCCCAGAGTATCCATGAACGCCTCAATTCGCCTGCTCAACATGTGGAGATGACTATGTGGACCACGTAGAGGCAAGCGCTTTGTATGTGTTGAAAGGGCTGGTTTGCATTGCAAATTCCCGAGAATCATCTGACCTTCGGGATAGTGGCTGGGTCGCGCCGACAGCGACCCAGAGTGAAGCGCATTCTCGCAAATGCCATCAGTTTGACAACGAGCGGTCGTTAATAGAAGCGAACAACCGTCCTGTGTCGGAACTAAATGCCAATTACGCTGCAGCCAACAACACAATGCCTAGGAGCGCTATAGGCGAATCGTCATGTGCATCGCTCGGCGAGAAAGCATCAACTATTTATGCTGTTCGGCCGAATGGTCGGCACACTGCCAAAATGCACGGGAGTGGACTTGAGCGCTTGAACGAGCGGTCCGCTTCACATGGCCAGACCTCAAGATTAAAATTCGCGCTGAATAAAGTAATTCGAGCAGAGCGGACGTACGAGCGATTCTGACAAACGGCAGCTCTGTACCCCATTTTTTGAATTCGCGGATCAACTGATTTCGCAGTTGTAGCGAATGGCCGGTCTGGCGGTCCGCGCCGCAACATTTAGAACAGATGCCAAAGGCGGCTATGGGCCGAATTGGGCGCTCAGCTTTCTAGGACCCCATGATGCTTTACTAAGCACTCCTCGTTTTGGAGAAGTGCGTGTCGCCCCAGTCGGCCATGGCTTTCAGCAGCGGTGCGAGAGACATCCCGTGTTCGGTCATCGAGTATTCGACGCGGGGTGGCACCTGCTTGTAATCCTCCCGGTGGACGATGCCGTCGGCGACAAGCTCCTTCAGCTGACGGATCAGTACCCGCTCAGAGATCCATGGCATATCCCGCTTCAACTCACCGTACCTGTGGCTCCGTTCGATCAGCCGAAACAGGATGCCCGGCTTCCACTTCCCGCCAAACACGCGACTGGCGACTTCCATCGGGCAATAGGGACCATCTGTCATTCAACCTCCTTACTGACAAAAATGTCAGTACTTTACTAATTGTGAGTTTAGCGCAGGCTAGCAGCCAGTTCCAGACATCCAAGAGGACCAGATATGAGACTTTTGCTTGCCGCGCTCACCTCGTTTTCCATCTTTTTCTCAACGCCGGGACAGGCACAGGAGGCCAATGCCGTGACGCCTTTCACCATCGACATCGGACAAGACGTGCTGGATGACCTGACCGCTCGACTGGAGCGAACGCGCCTGCCGGATGCGATTGCGGGGGCGGGGTGGGACTATGGCACCGATCCGGATGCCCTGACCGATCTGATCAGCTACTGGAGGACGGACTTCGACTGGCGCGCTGCGGAGACCCGGCTGAATGCCTTCGACCATTTTACCGCCGAGGTTGATGGAACGACGCTACACTTTGTCCACGCACGATCCCCGCGCGAAGATGCGATTCCCCTTGTGATATTGCATGGTTGGCCATCCTCTTTTGTCCAGATGCTCGACATCATTCCGTTGCTGACCGAGCCCGAGAGCGGTCCAGCCTTTCACGTCGTGATCCCGTCGCTTCCGGGGTATGGGTTCTCTGAAATCCCCACCGATACCGGGATGAGCCCCGTCGCCATGGCGCCGCTGATGCATGGATTGATGACTATGGCGCTGGGATATGACCGCTACGGGGTGCGGTCCAGCGATCTGGGTGCCGGTGTGGCCGGCGCGATGGCGCTGGCCTATCCGGATGCCATCATCGGATCCCATACCGGCGGTACCAATCCCTATCTGCAACAGCCTCTGCCGGAGGATCTGACAGAGGAGGAGCAGGCCTTCGTCCAATCCGCGCAGATGTGGACCTTCACCGAGATGGCCTATGCGTTTCTCCATTCCTCGCGGCCGCAAACCATCGCCTATGCGTTGAACGATTCCCCGGCTGGCCTTGCGTCGTGGTTCCTGGAGAAATTCGAGCGCTGGGTCGACCATGATGGCGATCTGTACGGCGTGATCTCGCGGGATGATATTCTGACAAATCTGACGATCTATTGGGCGACGGGGACGATCAATTCTTCCATGCGGCTGTACTATGAGGCTGCGCGCGCAGAAGGTGGGTGGGGGGTGCCCGAGGTGCCAGTCGGATATCTTATGCCGGTCAATGACTTCTTTCCGACACCTCGCAGTTGGATCGAACGGCAGGGGCCCGTGACCCATTGGACCGAGACCGATCAAGGCGGACATTTCATGGAGTGGGAGCAGCCGCAGATCGTGGCAGAGGATCTGCGCGCTTTTTTCTCAGACCTGTAGCGTCCGTCTCAGTTTGGCCCGCAAATGAGCCTCGCTTTGAAGGAATCAAATCATCGTGGTTCGAGAATCGTTTTGACTTCTTGATGACCGACGTTGCGAACCAAGGGCGGAGAGTCGGGTTCTCATCGGTAAGCCGACCGTTGGAGCAAGACAGGTGATGGCTGCTAAGTCCGCAAGCTGTGAGTTCACTTAGCTTCTGGTGCCGCACTTGCGGCGAATGGCGGCTCTCTAACGGCGGCAGTGAGCCCAATTTGACGAATGCGGCAACTTGCACGAATGGCGGTTTTTCTGAACTGATAACCATTTCTTTTTTGCCTCTTCAAACAAAGAGACTACGATAATTCAACGAGATTTATTTGACCAATGAGACGTTGATGAGTAGTCCGCACAGGAGTTTTGCCGTGATCGGCCTTGGGACGTTCGGCGCGACCGTCGCGCGGGATTTGCAGCGGTTCGGCAATGACGTGATCGGCATCGACGTCGATGAACGCCTCGTCGCCAGCTATGCCGAGGATCTGGATCAGGCGCTCATTCTGGACGCCCGCGATGATGGCGCCCTGAAAGAGGCCGGTGTCGATACCGTTGATGTCGGCATTGTCGCCATCGGCACGAATATCGAGGCGAGCGTGCTCGCCACCATCAATCTCAAGACAATCGGGGTGAAATCGGTCTGGGCCAAGGCGACGTCGAAGAACCATCACCGGATCCTGTCGAAGCTGAATGTGGATCGTGTGATCCACCCCGAACGCGAGGTGGGCCAGCACGTCGCCCAGGTTCTCAACAACCCGTTGGTGCGGGATTACGTGAGCCTTGGAAATGGCCAGCATGTCGTCAATTTCCGCGTGCCCGAAAGCCTCCAGGGCAAGGCACTGTCGGACCTCAACTATCAGCAGGATCACAACCTGCGTTGCATCGGCGTGCTGCGCGGCACGGATTATATCGGCCATGACGCCACAAGCTGCACGCTTGAGAAAGACGATCTGCTGTTGTTGCTCGGCAGCCGACAAGACCTCCGCGATTTCGCGAATGCGCTTTAGCCGCGGCGATGTCAGGCCTCCAGCTTTCAATTCGTCGCAAACGGTTCAGCCCCCCCGCGGTGCTCGCGGCGATCTATGCAACGTTCATCCTGATCGGTGCGATCGTGCTGCGCATGCCGTTCAGCCATTACGGCGGCGTCACGTTCAGCGATGCGATCTTCACAGCCGCCTCTGCCGTGACGGTGACCGGGCTGATCGTGGTGGACACGGGCTCGGATTACACCCTAATCGGCCAGATCGTCATCGCCATCCTGATCCAGATCGGCGGGCTTGGGCTGATGACCTTCGCGGCGCTCTTGCTGACAATGCTCGGGCTGACCATCGCGATGCCACAGCGGCTTGTGCTACGCGACGAGCTCGGCCAGACCGGGGTAAGCGAACTGCTTGTTCTGGTCCGGATTGTCATTCTCGTGGCCTTCACGGCCGAAGCCATCGCGACCGCCGTGCTGATGAGTGTCTTCGTGCCGGAATTCGGTTGGGCGCAGGGGTTCTGGCAAGCGCTATTCCACGCGATATCGGCCTTCAACAATGCAGGCTTCTCGCTCTTCTCCGATAGTCTGATGGGCTATGTGGCCGATCCGGTCGTCAATATCACCATCACGCTGCTCTTCATTCTAAGCGGATTGGGCTTTGTGGTTCTGGCTGACCTGAACCGCCAGCGGCGCTGGTCCAAACTCACGCTTCACAGCAAGCTGATGCTGTCGGGGACGCTGGTTCTGATCCTGTCGGCCTGGGCGCTGTTTGCCCTGCTGGAATGGCGCAACCCCGCCACGCTCGGCGGTCTCGATAGCGATGGGGCGCGCATTCTGGCAAGCTGGTTTCAGGCGGTGACACCGCGTACGGCGGGGTTCAATACACTCGATTACGCGCAGATGCAGGACAGCACCACGATCATGACGCTGGCGCTGATGCTGGTGGGCGGCGGGCCGTCGTCGACGGCGGGCGGCATCAAGGTGACGACGCTGATCGTGCTGGCGCTGGCGACGCTGGCCTTTTTCCGCAGACAGGAGCGGCTTCATATCTTCGGCCGCAGCCTTGGTCTGTCGGAGATCATGAAGGTGCTCGCCCTCACGGCGCTGTCGATCTTTCTTGTTCTGATCGGTCTGTTTCTGACATCGATCACCTATGACGGCGACTTTCTCGATCTGCTGTTCGAGGTCTGTTCGGCCTTCGGCACGGTGGGCCTGTCCCGTGGCGCCACCGGCGAGTTGGATGAATTTGGGCGGGCCATGATCATCCTCATCATGTTCGTCGGCCGCCTCGGCCCCCTCACGCTTGCCTTCTTCCTTGCAACAAAAACCAAGCCCAAAATCACATATCCGGAAGGTAAAGTGTTCTTGGGCTGAAGCCATTGCATCGGAATTCGGGCATTCAAAGGCAAAGAGCCAACGGTAGCAACGTCCCGCGATCTGTGAGTTTGAGCGCGCCCGCGTTTCGCTCATGCAGCGAACGGCAGGTTCGACGGGCCGCACCGCAGCAACTCGACTGGTCGATCAAAGGCAGCTTTGGGCCGTCCGTGAAGCGGCAGGTCATTTATGATCGCGGCCGACGACGCGCCGACGAGTTTCTCAGGTGCAATCAGGGGCCCGGCCAAAGTGCATGCGAGTCGTGCGGATGCCCACTTCCACCTGGCGCACAGTCTGCGGCTGGCCGGACCCTCCTTGCTGTTTAAGTTGTGTTGGAGTGCGAGGATCGGCGTTGCTACGAAGGGTGCTTGGAACGCTTGCGGAAGGTGGTCCATCGCTGCATTGAAGCGTCATGGGAGCCCTCTGCGGTTGAGATGCACAGAAAGAACAAAAAACTGAAATTCTATTGATTATCGGCCATCGCTCGGCATTCTGGGCAAGGCAGTGAGAACTGCAGTGCAAGCGATGCGGTGCAACAATGGTAATGCCTAGTCCGGACACGCAAAGATCCCGTACGGGACCGAGCCCAATGCAGCGTGCACCTTGAGGCCGCCGCCCCTGCCATATCAGGACACGTCTTCCAGCCCGGAGGAGGCGACCATGGCGCTGGCTGCGGCGGGCGCGATCGCGGCGCAGAGCGGGCCGATGGAGATCGACGTCGAGGCGCTGCGGCATTTGTCGGCCACACCCGACGGTCTGAGCATCCACTGGATACAGCCATGGTGGGCCAGGGGCGGTGAGCGCTGGTCCGTGACATCCTCCGAGCTTGCCCGGTTCTGGCGTGCCAACCTCGACCGGTTCGACCCGCAGATCCCGCGGCGCCTCATCGTTTCGCCCAGGACCGGACGCTGGGACATCGGCGAAACGGAGAACGCGATCCATGCCGCACGACGGCTCAACCGTCTCGCCCTGACCGGTCGGGGTCCGTACGACGACTGGCGCGCGGTGCCCGAGGGTCATGTGGGCGCGGTGGTCGTCGAGACCCATGGCGCGGCGTGGGATCTGCACTGGAACTGGCCGCCCCGGACGTTGGTGGCCGATCCCGACAGCGGTATCCGACCGGCCTCGGCCCGCTACGGAAGGGACAGCGTGCATATCGGCAATGGCTGGGCCGAGTATGACATCACCTTCACGCGAGAGCTTCAGCGCCTCTTCGATGGCTATGGTGACGATGCCTCGAATTTCAACGTGGTGTTTGACCCCGCCGTGGACGACCGCGCGTTGGACCGCATGCTGTGGGACGAGGGATCGCTCCCGCCCGCGATCACCCGACCCGTCGCCATTCTGCCGTTGCCCTTCGAGCAGATGGCCGCCCGCCTCCACCCGCGCCTGATCGACGAGATCACCCACAACGCGCCCTTTGACGTGGCGCTTTTCAACGTGCTCGCCCGGTCGATGTCATCCATGAGGAACCTTGCGAGCGAGGCCGTCCTTTTGGTGCCGCTGCGGCGCGGGTTCGTGGAGCAGATGGACGGCTCACGGCTGGTACGGCGGGTTGCGGCGCTGCTCGATGAGTTGCCGGTCATGATCGAGTATGCCGGTGTCTCGGAGGTGATACTACCCTTCGATGCGCCCGAGTTCGGGCTGGAAGCGGGGCCGGTCGACGTTCGCGACCTGCGGGAGGCGGTCGAGACGGCGCTCAGGGGCGACGGGTTGCGGTTCGACTCCGAAAGCCAGACGGGTCACAGCCAGTGGGCGCTCGAGATTGCCACACGGGACTATCGCGGCGGGTTTGGCAGCGCGGAGGATGATCTCGACGATCCGGGGCCGCCCGCGAGCTTCGAGACGCTGCGGCGGGAGGAGGACGATCCGGAAAGGCCGCGCAGTTGGCGACGGAGCCGCTTTGCCGCGCGGAAGAAAGACGCCACGTTTCTCGACCTTGACGATATTTTCGACGGCCCGAGTGCTGCGCCGACCCCGGCCCAGTCGGCGGAACCGGAGGCCGAGCCGACCGCCGAGCCATCCGAAGAACCGGAACTGGAGCAAAGCGCCCCTGAGGACGGGCCCCCCGAGACCCCCATGGAAGAGGCGGGCGACGCAGACGGTGGGGGCGATGAACCGCAGAATCGGCGTGACATCGACGATCTCATTCGCGAGATCGGGAGGTTGTCGATCGAGCGCCGGAGCGATCTTTCGATACCCGACGCCGCGCGCGACCGCTTTATCGAACGGATGCGGGAGGCGCTCGACAACCCCGACAGCGAGGCGGCGCAGGACCTGATCCGCGACATCGACCTGGAAAGCGCGCCCGGCGAGGAGGACGGCCTGCTGGAGCGGATGCAGGAGCTGACCCGGTCGAAAGACGCGGAAACGCCGCGCTACACGACGCTTGCCATCCTGCCGGGGCTTGTCTTCGAGGGCGACGCGTTGCCCGAGCCGCTGGCTGATACCGAACCGCTGAAGGCGCGGGAGGATTACACGTTGTCGCTGGCGCTCAAGGCCAAGCGCACGGGCATCCAGGAGGCTGCCGACAGCACGCCGCGCCCGACCACCCTGCTGCGCAAGGGGCGCGAGACGATCAAAGTTTACGCCGTCGCTTCCTGCGACCAGCTGGGTGGCGCGATCTTCGACGACGCGTTGCAAGTCATCGACTGGGCCTTTGATCAGGACACCGCGCCGGCCCTTTTTCGTTTTCAGATGGAAGACCGGATCGCGCCGGTGCCGCCGCCGATCACGATCCGGCTTTATTCGCAAAGCCTGCACCTGCTCGACATCGTGCATATCCGCCACGACACGGAGGACGGCCAGACCGTCCGGCGCCTTCACTGGGACGAACTGGGTGTCATGCCCGTGGCCGAAGCCGACGAGGGTGTCGATGCGCTGGCCTTCCACGTCTCGCGCCAGCCGGGCGGGTTCCACGTGAGCGCGATCCTGTCGCGGGGGGACATGCCGGAGTTGAACCTCGACCCCAGGCACCTGATCCGCGAACGGGATCTGGAGCGCCTGCTGGAAATGGCGCGGGAGTTCTGGACCGACAAGGCGCTGACGACCTTTGCCACGAAGCTTTCGATCAACAAGTACAAATACGCGCGCGACGCGCTGCCGGGGATGCTGGCGCTGGGTCACCGGGCATGGCGGACGCTTTTCGGCACCGGCATCGAGCGGGACAGCCAGCGGTTGGGGACATGGATTTCCGAGCTCGATCTCGCCGAGGGCACGGTCATTCGCGTGACCACCGATGACGATGCGTCGGATTTCGTCTTTCCATGGCAGGTGATGCTGCATCCCGGGCGCGAGGATGCCGCGGGGCTTTGGGGCCTGCGGTTTCCCATCGAGGTCACGCTGAAACGCGGGCGCAATCTGGCGCCGCCGACGCAAGCGGCGCCGCGGGTCGGTGTGATCCACGATGAGGCCTTCGACGAACATGTGGATCACCCGGCCACGCTCGATGCCGTCTTTGCCGCCCGGCCGGAGGTTGGGCGGATGCCGCTCAGGACCGGAGAGGAGGTCTTGACCGCGCTGGCCACGAGCCCCGCGATGGATCTGTTCTACTTCTTCTGCCATGGCAGCACCGGGCGCAGCGCGCTGGCCCTTCCCGACGATCTGAGACGCAAGCTCGAGGCGGAAATCGGCAGCGGCACGGATTGGCGCCGCGATCTGCTGCAGCTTGTAAGCTCACCCTCGACGGATGCGCGGATCAAGACCCGGACCTTCACGGTGAGCGAGGACGAGCTTGACGCGAACCTAGGGGCCTTCCAGCCGCTGCGGCCGATCGTGTTTCTGAACATGTGCCATTCCGCGAACCTGCTGCCGGGGCAATCGGGCGGCCTGACGCGCGTATTCCTGCGCTTTGGCTGTGCCGCCGTTCTGGGCACGGAATGCCCGATGAACGCCCATTTCGCCGATGCCTTCGGCGGCGCCGTTCTGAAGCGGCTTTTGCAGGGCATGGCCCTGGGCGAGGCGGTGCGCCAATCCCGCATCGAGTTTCACGAGGCCAACAACCTGCTGGGCTTTGCCTATGCGCTTTACGGGCACGCCGATGCGGTCCTGTTTCCCCCCACACCACCAGACCAGAAAGAGATGTCATGACCACAGAAACCGAGCTTGTCACCCAGACCGTGCCCGTCGACGACGCCAAGGCGCAGGAGACGACGGCGGCCGCGGAGTCGCTCGTTCCGATGGACACCGAGAATCTGCTCGAAGAGCTGGCCCGTCGCGAGGCGGCTGCGGCGAAGGAGGGGGGCGTTCTGACCGACCCCGCGCTCGATAGCGGTTATGCGACCGCGGAGATGGCGCTGGGCGACGACCTTAAGGAAATCGGCGACCGTCTTCTGAAGGTGATCGTACGCCGCCTGCACGGTGTCATCTGCGGCGGCTCGGGCAGCGACGAGGCGCGCAAGAAACTGGCCGAGGCGATTAGTGTGAGCGAGACGGCCGCCATCGCGGCGGTGACCGCGGCGCTCTTGCCGGTCACCTCGCCGCTGTTCGCAGCCCCTGCCGCCGTTATCATCGTGCGGGAGTTTCTTATCCCCGTCGCGGATGAGCTGTGCGATTACTGGGCAGAAAAACTCGAGGATCCTGTTGTATAGTGCAGCCCTCGGTTTTTCGCTTCTCCCATCTTTTGAGGCCGTTTGATGTGCAATCCGATTGCAGTTCATTGGAATCCGAGCCGGTTTGTGCCAGCCTCCTTTAGGCTGTGGCCTTGGGCGCCGTGATGAAATTCTCGCAAAAAAAAGATGCCTATTTGCTCATCCAGAGCTTCAGGCAAATGGGGCGTTCCCTGGAGGGAGGAAGCGCAGCCAATGTCGCCATAAGCAGGCGTAAACAGGAAGAGTCGCTGACCTCGCCTTTTCGCGAGACTATCCAGACCCCGGCTACGGTACCCCAGCATCGACCTCGCTCGGATATTTGCGCGCGGCGAACGGCCGCTTTGGCAGGCTTCGGAGCGGCATGACAGGCTTTATATGAATGTCCGCTAAGGGCCGTTCTTTACTGGAGCAATGCTGGCTGGCATGCGCGCATGCTGCGACCGACCCAACGACGGCTCCGAGCCCAGAGTTACCGGATGCTGCGATGCAGTGAATGTCGGCTTCGGCGGGTTACAGCGGGAAGTTTTTCAGGCACCTTCCCGCCACAGAACTCTTACGACTGGCCTTCAATCTCTGCCTTTAACTCAGCGTTGAACATTTGGTACATCGGAAGCAATTGAGCCACGAAATTCGCAGCATAGGGATTGCCGACGATTTCGTCTGATTGGACGAACAAGGTTTGGTCACCACAAGCCTCAACCCGGTAGAGATGGTTGTCATGGCCGCCACCGATATCTTCCGGAAACGGGTCCGACCAACCCATAACGCTGCCTTCTTTGTAAATGAGCGTATGGGGTATCTCCATCACGTTGGGTGCACCATCCTCAGTGGTGCCAAAGATGAAGGTGATCGTCACGCTTCCCCCATCTTCGATCTCTCCGGTCATCCCTTGAAGGGTGCCAGAGCTCCAATTGGCCATAGCGTCAAAATCGGTCAACGTCGCCCAAACCGCCGCTGGGGTGGCGTTGATCAGCACTGACGTGTTCACGGTTGCATGGGTGTCGCTGAGTTGAGCGATGCTGCCGTGCATCATGGTCGCATCGCACGCGGTTTCGGCTGCAAGCGGTGTAGAAATGGCAACGGCAAGGGCGCTTGTGGCAATAAACATAGATAGCTTCATGGTTGCTCCATGGATTTGAGGTTGGATTGTTTGCGTAAGACTTGGTGATGCGATCACTTGCTGGGGTCGCCCGACGCCCAGGCAACGCCGTCGCCGCGATCCATGGTCGCCATCTGCGCCATGTCGGCGTCGTCGATGGTGAAGGAGAACAGGTCGATGTTCTGGCGCATCCGATCTGGGTTCAGGCTCTTGGGTAGGACTGCATAGCCATTCTGGACCCCCCATCGCAGAAGCAGTTGTGCTTCCGAGACGCCGTATTTATCAGCCATACCTTGAAAGGCCGCGCCATCTGCCTTCATCTCGTCGGTCTTTGCGCTGTCCTGACCGGGCTCAGTGCGCCAGGTAGAAAGTGGGACCAAGCTGCTATAGGCAATCGGAGCGATATCGTGTTTTGCCATATGGGCCAGCAGACCCGGTTTCTGTGACCAGGGGTGCAATTCGATCTGGTTGGCATCGGGCATGGGCAACCCGGCGGCAGCGATCTCATCCAGATGGCTTTCATTAAAGTTGCTCACCCCAATTGAACGGGCTTTGCCGGCGGCCTGCAGATCGAGCAGAGCGCGCCACTGTTCAAGACGCATTTCGCCACCGTAAGGGGCGTGGATCAAATAGAGGTCCACATAGTCCAAGCCGAGGCGCGACAGGCTTGCGTCACATTCCTCGATTGTTTGCGAACCGGTTTTGGGGGCATCGCCCCAGGCTGGATTGCCGGGCCACAGTTTGGCCGTGACGAACATGTCAGCGCGGGACAGCCCTTCGGCCTCAAGTCCTTTCCTGATTCCTGCGCCGACGGTTTCTTCGTTGCGGTATCCCGATGCCGTGTCGATATGCCGATAGCCCGCCGCAATTGCAGAATGAATGGCGCCTTCAGCGTCGTCATTCGAGATCAGATAGGTGCCAAACCCAACTGCGGGGATGGCGGTCTCCGTATTCAACGGGAAAGTGGTTTGTGCACTAGGCATAGTATGCTCCGTTCCATTCAGTGGTTGATCCGAAGCTATGGGCATTAGCCCCAACCGTCCTGCCAGATTCTCCGGCAGTTTTGTCAATTCCTCCAAGAGTCGGCGTTAATGCATGATTTTCCGATATTAGTTTGCTAGGGCTCAGAGGAAGGAGTTCGCGATGCCACTTGAACAGCTTAGACACCTAGCAACAGAGCTAGTAGCGAGGGAGACCGACGCTTCAGACAGAATTCTGCCGTCTGCCCACATCTTTCAACGCACAGAAGTCACAGTATTTGAAGCTGTCGTCTATAACCCTGTGATTTGTCTGATCCTACAGGGAAAGAAAGAAATGAGCGTTGGACAGCAGTTTATCGAGCTGAACGAGGGCGACATGCTATTGGTCAGTCATGATTTGCCGGTGACCTCCAAGATTACCCAAGCCAGTGCCGAGCGTCCCTATCAGGCGCTTATTTTTTCATTGGATCTGAGCATCCTACGGGGCTTGTACGAACAGGTGGGTGAGGCTGCGACGAAAAAGGATTACGCCAAATCGTTGTCAGCGAGCAAAGCCGATCCTGCCTGGACAGCGCCGATGGTGCGTTATCTGGAGTTGATGAACGCGACCATGGACGCGCAGGTCCTTGGACCGATGATCTTGAAGGAAATCCACTATCGCCTCCTGCTGTCACCAATAGGTGGAATGTTACGGAACCTGCTGTCGGTGGACAGCCATGCCAGCCGGGTTGCCAAGTCGATCCAGCAGATCAGGTCCAACTTTCGGAAACCGCTTGTCGTCGGTGAGTTGGCGCAAGTCGCCGGGATGAGCCAATCCTCGTTTCACGAGCACTTCAAATCGGTGACGGGTACGACGCCACTTCAGTACCAAAAAGACCTGCGAATGATTGAGGCGCGCACCTTACTAGAGCGCGGCGTTCCTTCCGTGTCTTTTGCCGGGTTCGAAGTAGGCTACGAGAGCCCGACCCAGTTTAGCCGGGACTATTCTCGTAAGTTCGGATGTTCCCCAAAACACCATCTTGCGCGTGCATCTTAGGCCAACAAAATGGCTAAACCGGACATTTGATCGTAGGTGACTAAAGGCAGCTTGGTCCGCATTCCAGACCACTAAGGTCCTTCAGATTTCGAAGAGGCCGCGAACGGCCGCTTTGGCGGGCCGCACCGCAGGATCGAATGAGTCAACTGAACGGCAGGTATGGGCCGTGACGACACATTGGGTGCTCGACTACGTCACGCACTCCTGCGCGCTGGAAGACTGACTGACTGGGAACTTTCGGCTAGATACTTTTCGCGGGCGTCGAGAAACAGTTGCCGCGCGACTGGAAGTCCACCAGTCATTCAGTCCACGTCTCTAACGAACGCCGACGACTCCTGTTCGTAGAAGTGGCCGACTTTCGCAGAATAATGCTCGTTACTCAAATCACTGCGATACACAGGTTAGACGTAGCTCGACCTGCCTATGCCTGCCAAGACCGACAAAAAGACATGTCCAAAGAGCTCGTTTCTGCGAAGTCTAGTCCAGACCCTCTTCATGCCGCGTGCAATGCATCTGATCCGGTTTCCGAAGCACGTAGATGGCGACGTCCATGAGCCAGGCTGGACAAGATTCGTTGCACAAGGACGCTCTCCACGAACCGGGGGGTTGCCACCTAGCGAGATGGGGACGCTCAAGTGCTGCAGATGTTACCTTCGAGGATGTGACCAAAGTCAGCAACGACGGGCCGCGCCACGGGCCCACGACGGTGCTGAGTCGCGTCGTGCTCCGTGCGGATGGAGTCGGTCGAAACCGCCCTGACCTGCAACCCAACAACTGATCAATCCTTGGGATGCCCGAATTGTGAAGCTCCACATGTACGACGGCTTAGCGCGCCCACAACGCTACTGAGCGTCGTCCGCCCCGCCTCTGCCCACGATCTGAAGCGCATCGTCTGGCGGGGGACGTTGCAGTCGCAAGGCGTCTACCGCTGGAGCGGTGAGCCAGGTATCCACCTCGGCGCCACTCGTCAGGATAACAGGCATCGCCTTGGGGTGGATCGGCTCCAACACCGCATTGGCGTCCGTGGTCAGAAACCCGAATAGGTTGTCCGTGGTTTCTCCGTCCTTCAGCTTGCGCACCGATGTCCATTGCGTCCAGATGCCCGCGAAGAAGGCCAAGGGCCGATCCTCGTTTAGCGCGAACCAGACGTTCTCGGTGTCCCGATGGAGTTGCTTGTGCGGTTCCGCAAAAGACGTGAACGGCACAACGCAGCGGTGCTGCACACCTAACCACCTGCGCCAATGCGGAGACTTCGTGTTGCGGACGTTGGTTACGCCGCGATCTACCTTTTTGTTCTTCAGCGCGAATGCTGGTGACGGCATGCCCCAGCGCATCATCGACAGGACTCGCCCATCAGGGCTGTTGGTAACCACTGGGGCCTGGTAATCGGGATAGATGCCCGGCAGCGGTGGCAGATTGCCGGTTTTATCATCCCAAACTTTCGCCAGTTCGCGAATGGCGTCCTGAGCCTTCGTCATCGAATAGAGGTTACACACGCCAAATACGTCCAGTGCTTCAAAGCTCGTGGAGTGAGCCGGAGAATAGTATGTGTGACACTTGGTGCCGTCAGCAAGCTTTAGGTCCGGAAAGGCCGCCACGAGATCACGGGCGCACTCCGTATCGCACAGATAGATGCTGACCGCCTGCATGCCCAAACCGTGTGACGAGTGGACTGCGAAGAAGCCTGCTCCGATCTCCCTATTGAGCCACCGGTGCAGATCACCGAGCCGCAGCCCCAAGCCGTTGCCCGGCACTTCGAACCGGACCCGGACCGGAAAGGCCCGTTCGTCAGTCTTTTTCTGAGGCGCGGTGCGGCGAGACATCAGAAGAACATTTCAGGAACGTCTGGGCTTGGCAAGGGTCAAGATGAAACTGGTTCACAGAGTTCCCGGAAGCAGAGCAAACGCCGAAACAAAGAAAACAGCTATGGTGCGAACGACGGAGGAAGTGGGCTCAGGCTGAGAGGCAAATCGCATCGTGGTAATCCGCTTCAGTTCGCTCCGTGATGCCCTGAATGGCCAGTTGAAACCCATTTGCATGATTCTGCGGCGTGCATGAAAGTCAGCTTTGCGCATGTCAGGGGTCCCGCCCGCGGTAACTACATTTTCCCGGCGCTTGGCTGACCATATTCGATGATGAAGGCGTTCATCGTTTCTTGCCAGCGATCCTGATCAACAACGTCGTCAAAATTCTCAAGTAGGATCGTCAAAAGGTAGTTGTTCCCAAAGTGCCATTCCGCATTCAATTCTCGTAAGCGATCATACGCTTGCTCGGTCATCGCTGCATTGAACCTTTTGGGTAATGAGAGTCTCTTAGTCCTCATCTGTGCCTTCCCCGCATTGGGAATCCGGGGTCGTGGACCCTAGGCCTTCCTCCTCTATTTCTTTTGTTCGACGCCAAAACACATCGTGCATACCTGCCATTGAGCCGGGTTCCGCTTCCCGGACGATGGACATTCGTTCCGCAAGCTCCGATATGTCAGGAAATGGACCCCTTGCTTGTCGGCAGGGGCAATCATCTGGAGGCCCGCACATTGGTGACATATCCCTTGCTTGTTCACTAGCGCGCAAAGACCTTCGTACTTTTCGCCCATTGCGGTGCGGGCTGTGGCAAGGCGGTGACGAAGGACGGAATCTGAAATGCCGAGGACAGATGCCGCTTCACGCGCGGACAGGACCAGTACATCGCGCAAGACCAATGCCGCCTGTTCATCGGGCGGCAGAGACCGCTCGACACATGCAAAGCAGTATGCGATGTGTTCCCGCACTTCGAATGCAAATTCGGGAGAAGAGGCGCTGGCCATTACTTCGCCGGACATACTTTCTGATCCCGCACATAGGTCCGCATTTGCTGGCATGCGCTAGGAGTCGTCGCGATATCGCAATGATAGGCGGTATGACGCACGAGCAAGAAGTGAGCCCACTGATTCGCTGATGTCAGGTATGAGCGGAGCAGACATTTGTCGTGTTGCCA
Source organism: uncultured Roseicyclus sp. (assembly GCA_947491935.1). Lineage (GTDB taxonomy): Bacteria > Pseudomonadota > Alphaproteobacteria > Rhodobacterales > Rhodobacteraceae > Gymnodinialimonas. The sequence goes on along the minus strand of CANLLF010000001.1, from coordinate 1,159,686 downwards.
TCTCATAATGTTCATCATGTCCGATTGGGAATTAGATGGGAGCAGCAATTTGAAATCTCGAATATGAAACAAAATTTGATAGATCACTATATCTTGTCATTCGAATCCGGTTCGGCTCATAGCTGAAAATGGCGAACGTATTCAGCGTCCGAAAAATGGTAAAAATGGGTGTCTCCATGAATTGGAGATACCTAATGAAAACGATAGAGTTATTCGCCGGAACTGGATCATTTAGCAGAGTTGGCAGCCATCTCGGTCACCAGACCTTTATGACGGATGCAAGTTGGATCGATGGTCAGGACCTCATAGCAGACGTACGCACGTTGAGAGCTGAACATTTTCCATATTCACCCGATTTGCTTTGGGCGTCGCCACCATGTGAAGGGTTCTCAGTGGCCGCAATCGGAAGGAACTGGACGCCGCCACCTGGCCATCTTCCAAAGACGGACACTGCAAGACTTGCGGTGGAGCTCATCAGGCACACTTGGCGCCTGATAGATGAACTCCAGCCGAAGTGGTGGTTCATCGAGAACCCACGCGGCAAACTTCGAAAGCTGACCGTCATTGAGCGAGCACCAATACGCAAAACGGTCTCTTACTGTCAGTATGGCGATACCCGAATGAAACCAACGGATATCTGGACAAATGCAGCGTGGTGGCAACCGCGGCCCATGTGTAGGAATGGCGATCCATGTCATGAGGCCGCACCCCGTGGCGCTAAGACTGGCACCCAAGGTATTAGTGGCTACAAGCAAAGGTCGCGCATTCCCTGCGGAATCTTTTACGAGATGTTTGACCAACTTTGCCAACTTAGGCAGGCTGCGTAAGGCGGTAAGTCAACTAAGTTGGCGGTAGAGTCGTTGTGGTAGCAACCCATGTACGGTAACTTTGCCCAGTTGGGATTTACGTTCAGCGTTATCAATCCGGTTCTCGTACTATGAGTTCATATTGAAGTGACGCTTGCTCATCAATCTGGGCAAGCGTCAGTTAGAAGATGAAGAGCAACGAACTGCACGCCAATCCGACCTTGATCATCAAAGGAATCGAATTCTACTAAAAGGAAGGGCCACTTCCACGGGTTGACGTGTAGTTCACTATGTCAACTAAGACTGGAGTTCCCACGGCATCGTGGGCGACTAATGGCGCTCTTGATTAACATGCCGCATTCTTGGCTTCGTCACCGTCATTACGGAGTTCAATGGCGGTAAATCCGCGGTTGCTCGAGGAATTCGAAATCCGAAGGAAGCCGCAAAATACGCCAAAGCAAGACGTAACACTATGCGTAATAGTGTTACACAAGGGGTGACGAGTTGGGGTAGGGGCCTCGCACAGATCCCCGCATTTCCTGGGGATGATATAGCGTTAGAGGATTCACAAGGTAACGCTTTCCGGGTGTAATGTTACATATGAGTGAAATGCGCCTTTATGACGATGCTGGAAACCGCCTCTATCTGAATGCAGATGAGAGGGCGGCGTTCTTGGGCGCGGCCCGCCAGAGGCCTGCCCGCGACCGTACCCTTTGCGAAACCCTCCACTTCACAGGATGCCGTCCTTCCGAGTTGATTGAAATTACGCCGGCCCGCGTTGATCTATCCGGTGGCACCTTGGCGATCCGGTCGCTCAAGAAGCGGAAGAATGGGGCAGGGGAGGCCAAGGTGGTCTTCCGGACCGTGCCTGTACCGCCTGACTACCTGGACACCCTCAACACCGCCCACGGCATTCGGGAGGCGCAGAAGTCGCCTAAGCGGGCAGGGGAGCCGATCTGGCCGATCAGCCGCGTGCATGTCTGGCGGATTGTGAAAGGCGTGATGATCGAGGCGGGCATTCCTGATGCGCCGCAGCGGACGACAAAGGGCTTGCGCCACGGCTATGGGATCAACGCGACGGTGAAGGGCATCCCTCTGCATCTGCTGCAAAAGTGGCTTGGGCACGCTCAACTCAGCACGACGACGATCTACGCCGATGCAGTTGGCAAAGAAGAACGGGACATCGCGTCCAGAATGTGGGGGTAGGTGCAGATGCTTCTCAAACGGATCGAACCCGAGGCAAATTTGAACCGCTTCTACCGCATGGAGATCGTGCCAGGGCTCTTCGGCGACTGGGGTTTGGTCCGCGAGTGGGGACGCATTGGCCGATCTGGCCAGATGCGGACGGATTGGTTTGAAAGCGAAGCTCAGGCAAGGGATGCGCGTTTTAAGCTGCACATGCAGAAGGAAAAGCGCGGCTACCAGTAGACACGCTGCCTATTCCCCGACAAAGAATTTTAGCTAAGATGATGGAATGGACGTCTCGCAAAAAATTATGGCGATCTACGACATGGCTTATTCAGGTCACAAATGGAGCGGTGCTTTGGATGCATTGCTGCATGGTACGCAGGCAAGGCACATGCTCGTCTACGACACCGGCGACCGACGGGCGATCAGTTACAGCAACCAGGCCGGTGACGCTAACCTTTCACAAACACCCTCGGCCTTGAATGACTACAACGCGCTAATCAGGGAACGAGGCAATTCGAGCCTGGACGCTCAAGGGTCGGCCATCATCCACTCTCGGGATCCCTTTACATCTGTTTTGGATGAAGACCTTTGGGCAATTGATAAGGCTCATCGGCAAAGGCCAGAAATCAAGTTCACTGTCGACAGGCTACACGTTTTCAGGAGGTTCTACGTAAATCTTTCCGAAGATCCGCAAAGCTATACTGCTTTGATCACGCTCTATCCTCAACACCTTCAAGGTGTCCCGCCAAGCGTGGATCAAGAGCATGTTATATCGCTTGCTCCGCATCTTGGAAAAGCCATGGAGATCTACCGCACACTCTATAGCTTGCGGCGAAAATATAATGCCGTATTGGCGGCTCTTGATATGATCACCGTCCCGATCTGTATCGTCGATGCCAACGCACAGATCTTATTGCAAAACGCAAGTGCCGAGGACTTGTTTCAATCAAAGGATGGTATCTGGCCAGATCGAACTGGTCGCCTCACTTGTAGCTTCGAGGACGACACTCGGTGTCTCAAAGAGGCTGTTTCGAGAATGTGCCATACGTCCGTGGGTGAGGGTGATGACAAATCGCTTGAGGTCGCTGCAAAACGCCGAGGTAATGCTTTGTCGCTCACCGCGTTAGCGACGCCTTTGCGCGACGCCGAGATGGAGTTAGAACCGGGTTTGACGGGCACGCTTTTGACGATCATCGACAGTACGAAAACGAGTTTTGTCAGGTATGATCTGCTTTCTACGGCCTATGAACTTACAAAAGCTGAAGGTCGCGCCTTGCCTCATTTGATTGGTGGTCTGTCGAATGCGGAATGTGCGGACAGGCTTGGCGTTATGCCGGAGACGGTCAAAACTCAGGTCGCGTCGATCTTGGCAAAAACCGGATGCCGAAACCGGGTTGCTCTCGTGTGGCGGGCGTATTCCTTTTCTCCTCCCGTCCGGTAACGTCCCCCGGTCGGGGGATGACATGTTGAGTTTTCGTAGGAAAATTTCTTCCAACTTTTGGAGGGTTAAAGATGTGACGTTTCTTTAAAAGTCACCCTACCTGCGGGTGGTATGTCTTATGTTTTGCCAAGCCAAGCACAGGCAAGTTTTTTGGACATCACGGGCCGAACATTTCAACTGCGAGCGGCTCGCTTGTGATCAACGCGGATGGCACCCTTCAAGGGCAATTCGGCGGTTCAGAACCAATGTGAATTGTTCAAAAGGTTTCTGAATATTTATTCAGGGAAATACGAAATGTCCTATTCTCACCTAGGATCACGTACTGGAGAAACTGGCTTCAACATGGAGTCAGGCGGATATCTTTTTAGAGGCATGTTGTTTTTTAGTGTTAACTGGATCGGTATAGCCGACGATGGCAATAAGTATTTAATTTATAACTCACCTCTTGGCCCAATTAGCCTAGGTATAGAATTCGACACTGTTCAACGAGATAGTACGCCACAACAAGATTCCAACTACTTTTACTATCCAAATGGAATTAATGAATCGGGAGAAAGAGAATACCTGAGAGTTTCAAAGAGCCAAAATACGGATTCAATCTACCTGAATAGCTTTGATGTCGTGATTAACAATCAATTTGGCACTGGTGGACAGGAACTGCGAGTACGTGATGTCATTGGAATGAAGCCAATCGATCTTCTTTCCCCCAGTGCTCGCCAAGCAATTGATGGAACTCTGGCGAACGACCTCATCCTACTGGGTGAGAATGGGAATTTGGCCGTTGGGGATGATGGCGATGATACTATTTTTGGCAGCTCTCAGAACGATACGATTGTCGGTGACGGTGGGAATTTCTTTGAGACGAGTTCAGGTAAAGACGAAATCTTCGCCGGATTGGGTGACGACTTAGTTGTTGCGGGAGCTGACAATGATCTTGTTGAAGGCGGTGAGGGCAACGATGAGGTGTACGGCGAAGGAGGGGATGACACCCTTCATGGCGATGCCGGCGATGACACGATCCGTGGGGACGATGGTGCAGACGAAGTGCACGGAGGAGATGGCAACGATTCCATTCGTGGTGGTGCAGGCATTGATACGATCTACGGTGGTGCCGGGGACGACGAAATCTATACCGACTCCGGTGAGGACACAGTCTATGGCGGTGAGGGAGATGACTCTCTTCTCGGCGGCAGTGATGCTGACGTCCTGTATGGAGAACAGGACGTTGACTTCATCTATGGTTGGCTGGAATCCGATACGATTTATGGCGGTGAAGGCAATGACACTGTTGAAGGTGGCCCAGGAGGTGACTCAGTTTACGGCGACGAGGGTGACGACCTAGTCCGAGGCAATGACGGAAATTTTGTTCCGATGGCGGGCGACACCGCAGACTATCTCAGTGGGGGAAAGGGGAACGATACTTTAGAAGGCCAACTTGGAGACGATACAATCGATGGCAATGAGGGCGATGATAGTATCGACGGAGGAGAGGGCAACGACTCTCTAGATGGTGGAGTGCTAGATGAAGACGGCGGCTATGATGATTTTGACGTGGCCCTCCTTTCCGGAAGTCGATCAGACTACAAAATTACTGATGATGCCGCTTCAAATACCTCCACGTTCAGTAACCTAAAAACTAACGAAGTCGACACCTTGAAGAATTTTGAGAGTGTGCAGTTTGAGCACGGATTTGCGGGAGCCGATGTTGGTTCCATCGACTTCGTCGAAGAAATGGCCAAAGCTTCTTTAGGCGCATATTTTCCCAATTTTCTACCTGAAATTAATACGATCTGGACGCCATTGCACGCTCACGAAATCGATCTGGCAATCTCTAGCGACCCTAGCCCCGGGCTTGAGAGTTGGACGCTCGAAAATGGTGTCTATACTGGTGGTACTATTGGCCAAGCAACAATGCATCTTGGCCAAGCTAAAATAGAAGGTGAAAGAACCCTTATTGTTGCGTTCCGAGGTACAGAAATAGGTGGTATTTTCGGATCGGATTACGGTGACTTGGTTGCAGACCTGCAAGATGTTCTCTCACCTTTCATCAAAGAAGTCTATTATGAGTATTTTAGGCCTGCTTTAGACGCGTTGCATGAATTATTAGGCGATTCAGAAAATGGCGTTGGAAAAGTATTTGTTACTGGCCATAGCCTCGGGGGCATACTCTCGCAACTATTTCTTGAAGAATTCCCAAATGCAAATGGTGTCGAATTCCAAGGCGTTACTTTCGGTTCACCTGGCGTCAATGGTGGCACTGGCGCTCCTGACGCAAGGATGCTTCATATCGAGCATAGCCAAGATGCTGTGGCGGTAGCAGCGTCCGCCCCGAACAGAAGCCTTTCAGGTGAGCGTGTCGTGATTCCGATCGATGATCTCAATGCTGGAGGTAGTATCGACGATGGAGTTGGCGCATATGAACACAACATGGATCTATACCTAGGGTCTGTTCGTGCGTTGGCCGATGTTAGTCCCGAACTTCCATTCTTTTCCGCCACCTCCTACACGCCCGGAGCTATCACAGGAGTCCGTGCGAGCACTTCAGGCAACGACTTTTTTGCAGGCGACAACGAAGCCGGAGACGATGGTTCTTATGGCGAAACGCTATACGGGCTTGGAGGAAACGATCAAATTTTGGGGTTGGCGGGCAATGACACACTCGTTGGAGGAGAAGGAGACGATAGTCTGGAAGGTGGTCTCGGGAAAGATGTGTTGGAAGGTGGTCTAAACCGCGATACGTTCAAGTACAATTCCGTTGAGGAAAGTGCCTTTGGTTTGCTGAACCGGGACGTTATCCGAGACTTCGCGAATGGCGAGGACAAGATTGACCTCTCTGCTGTCGATGCAAATTCAGGTATTTCCGGGAACCAGAGGTTTGAATTCATTGAAGAGGACGCCTTCTCTGGTCGAGCTGGGGAGTTGCGCATAACAACTGCAGCTGGACTTTTAGTTCAGGCAGATATCGACGGTGATGGCATCGCTGATATGGAAATCCTCGTGCAGGGCGCTTCCAGCCTTGGGCTTGACGACTTTATCGGTGTTGATCTTTCGTCGCCCTATGTCTTGGAAGCAACGGAGGAAATCGAGGAATTTACGCTTGAAACCCCAAACATTTCAGAAACGGTGACGGGTGAACTTGGTGAGCTGAACGGTGACACGATTGTCGGGTTCTCAGCAGAAGACACACTTGTTTTTGAAGGCGTCAGCTTCGGGCCAAGTTCTCTTACTGTCACGATGGGGTCCGCGATCTTGGAGATTGATACGGACTTTGACGGTTCACCTGAGAGTACCGTGACGTTGGCAGGAAACTTTGAGCGTGCTGAGTTTCTTGTGAAAAACGTCACCGGGGATACACATATCAACGTGATCTTTGGAGACCCGCTGAATGATGTTGCTGGAACATCAGGCAGCGATAACCTTGTTGGCACCGATGCTGCCGATGCCATTCGCAGCCTGGCGGGAAGGTACGATAAGATGTTTGGCGGAGCGGGAGCTGACGAGTTCATCTTTGGAGACGAAGCGAACAACGGCACTCGGGAACGCGATGTAATTCTCGACTATGAGGTCGGAATTGATGAAATTGTGCTTCAAGACGGCGCTTCCGTCGCATTGATCCGGGAGACGTCCAGCCAGGTCGTTATCTTCCTCGAAGGCGACCGGGATGCGATTTACGTACGCGGCGATGGCGTGACCGCTGAAAACATCACGATTTTCACCGACGACGTTTTCGACTTTGCTTAATGGAATAACGAGTAAGGGAATAAATATATGAAACAGTACATTGCAGCTGCAACTGTGGCCTCAGGATTGCTTCTCAGTGCGGGCGTATCTGTCGCCTCAACCTTGGGCCTTACGACCGATACGCCCAGTCTTTCGGCAAGCCTGGCCTCCATCGACTATTTCGATTTCGGTCCTGATGCCGAGCTGCTGACCGATCTGCCTGAAGTTGACAGCCTGGATGGCGTTTCACCGAATGGGTTCACGACCGTGGATTTTGTGGTTGGTTTCTCGACCCTTGACCCGAGCGACACCTCTGACTTTGCCTTTGGTGGGTTTTTCGATGTGTCCGACGACGATGGCCAATTTCTGGTCGGAGATCTCTTTGCGATTGGGTTCTCCGAGAATGTGATCGAACTTCAGTTCAACAATTTAAGCGGATCTGGTGCGGGGTCATTTGGAACGTCAGTCTTGGCGCTGATTGCATTCTCTGACCCGCTCGGTGCTAATCCCTTTACTTCTCTTTTCGACGGTGACTCATTGGCCGCGTCGATCACGATATCGAATGTCCAAGACGTATCGGTGGCCCCAATTCCGCTTCCAGGGGGCATGCCTCTGCTGCTCGCGGGGTTGGGCGGCTTTGCGTTGTTGCGCCACCGCCGCCGCATCCAAAGTTAGATGGCAGGAATCATTTACTCTTTACATAATACGGATCATGGGTAATGCATACTGACTTAAGAGATTCGATTATTGCGTCTCTGCGTGACCTATCCTGCATTAGATCGTACCAAGCTCATGCTACAACGGCGATCAAGGTTTTCTCTAGAAAGTACCCTCCTTCAGGCGGTTGGAACGGTGTGGCCGGGAATGATAGATCTGTACGGCTCCGCCGCAGGCTTAGGGATTCTTCTGATCGCGCTTAGAACGCTGTGCCTCAGATCCGAAGGCTTTGTTCCTTTTTCCACTTCGAGGAAGGGAACTCCTGCCCTGCGACAGACCTCTCGCTTCACCGCATCGCGCATGAAGGCTTTGCTCTGATGATGACCTTCACCGTGATACTCAACAGCGAGCGAAAGCATACCGTTTTTGTCTACGACTGCGAAATCGAACCTCTTCGAGTTTATCGATGCGTGAGCGTCCTTCCGTGTTTTCCAATCGCCTGAGTTGGATTTCGGCCTTAGTAGTTCGCCGACACTCGTCTGTGCCATCACACGGTGTCCTTCACCGATTTCGGACACGATCTCCTCAAGCGACCTGAAGACGCGGAACTCGGATGAATTTAGGAGACGTTGACGCTCGAAATCGGCCTTCGCAATGGCTTCGAGCTGGTTCCTTGGGTCTGCAAGTGACCAATTGTTCGGCGAATTAGAATCTTCACGCTTTATAGGTGTTGCGGTAATCTTGCGCCGCTTCAGTGCACGATGGTTCTTACCAAAAATCTGCCGTGCAAAGCCGATTGCAGTGGCTAGGACCACTACAAACAGGATCAGCTGCAGTGAGTTGCCATTTCCAGACGAGGTGACCTGAATGAATTCCATGTGGCTTCGCTAGCCGGGCACAATGACAAAATTGAGGCCAAACCTTAGTGTCATGTCGACTTCAAGCATAACGCCCATCCTGGGCCTTCGCACGCGTAGGCATATTCCTCTGGTAATGCCGATTGTACCTCATCATTGACCTGTGGGCGGAACTGAGTAAGCAAGCAGACCCATCGTGCAAACGCAACAATCATCTGGGACAAACGCAGCAACATGACCATCTCCGCGCCCATCGTCTGGTCGCGGCGCGCAGAATTGGGGACGGGTGGCCAAGCTGTGCACGCCTGACCACCCTGCTCCTGAGATCAGGAGTGCCGGTTGGGATCTTCTCGACAGTCCAAGCGCTTCTGAAGCCAGTTCAGCACTTCCTCCTCAACCCAACCCACCCGGTTCGGGCCCAGCTGTACCCGCAATGGGAATAGGCCTGCCTCCTCCAAGCGTGCGATGTGTTGTGGCGAGTACAAAACCAACTCCTTCAGCTGGCGTTTTGAAAGCATCCGCATCACGATATCTCCTCGATTGAAGAGCATCGCGATGCCCTAGGGTTGACAAAACCTAGGCCACACAAGGCTAGCTCGTCTCACCGAGTTTTGCGAGGAGTTCGTTGTATCGGGCTACTGCGTCAGCCATCTCGGACAGGTACGAGTGTCGATTGTAGACGGCTGCTACACCGCTGATCGTGCCGGACCGATGATTGAGCAATCTCTCGGTGACGTGAATTGGAGTACCTATCTCGGCATGAAAGGTGGCAAACGTTCGCCTCAAGTCATGCAGAGTGAACCGAGCGAGTTCAGTCACCTGCAACAACCGCCGATGTGCCCGCGACCAACCACTGAAGGGTGTGTCTGTTTCGCTCGTGCCGAAGACGTAGGTACTTCCGCCGTCAATTGAATGAATCAAATCAGTGGCCGATTGCGGCATAGGGATCTCATGTGCATGCTTGTTCTTGGTTCGATCCGAAGCGAATTTCAGTCGCGTTCCATCTATCTCCTCCCATCGTAGTCCGGCGATCTCACCCCGACGCTGACCAGTCATGAGCAACAGACTCACAATGTCATTGAAGCGATCACGGTTTCCCAAAGTGTATCGGAGCAGCGCTGACGCCTCATCTCGTGAGAGCACGCGGTCACGGCTCGAGGGCGCATGAGGGCGGCCAATGCCTTCGAGCGGGTTCCGTTCCAAATACTGAAGTTTGATGAGCCAGTTGAAGAACACCTTGAATGTGATGAACGCAAAATTCTGGCTTGACGGACTGTTCGTGTACTTGCGGATACCACGCATGACGTCCTGTCGAGTAACTCTATCTACCGGCCCAGTGAAACGAATGGCATTGAGGTAGCGCGCGTAGCCATCTGTCGTCGTTTGTCGAAGTCGCAATTTGCAGTCTTCAAGGTACTCCGCGAGCACAGATTGGTAGTCGAAACTCCCAATCTCGTCACTGCGTGATGAGTGATGGGCCAACTGCAGTTTGGCACGCTTTCGGGCATCGGAAAGCGCGAGGTCTGGATGCCTTCCCAACGTCTTGAGACGCCGCCTGCTGCCGTACATGACGACATAGGACTTGGACCGCGCGGAGCATCTAACCCCAAATCCAGGAGTCGTCGCATCCCAATACGTTCGCTGCCCCGATGAAGGGAGTGCAAGTTTGCGGATAGCTAGATCAGTCAGCCTAAGTCGCATTTTAGTCTCTTCTAGTCACATGAATCGGTGCCGTAAGGGCGGTATTCCATGAGAAGCTAAGTTCACGGAATCTTCAAGAAATACAACAATATCATACACATTTGTGCAACTATGTGAAGCAGTGTTTCGACAATCAATCTGACTACGAATCAAGGGGTCGGGGGTTCGAATCCTCCCCAGCGCGCCACTCTCCCTTCCGACGGCCCAAGCTATCGCAGTGACTGACCGCGTGCGCGCCGTCGGCAGGCTGCGCGACCAGACCGACCTATCGGCTGTCCCCCAACGTCAGTAACGATGCAGGCCATCGAAATCGGCCTTGCCGAGCGACATGCCGCCGTGGCGCAGGCCGGCATATGCGATGGTCAGATGGAAGATCATGTTCGGGAAGGCGAACCGTGTCACGTAGTCGTCGGGATCCTGGCGCAACTCCGCCTCCCCAGCGACGTGGGATACGAGATGCTTCAGGTCTTCGGATTTGATCGGCGCGAGCAGTTGGGAGATATGAGCGTGGTAGGCCGATAGGCTCTCAAAGGTGAATTCCTCAGGGATGTCCGGCACGTCCTGCCCCGCCGGTGGGCAAAGGCATCGGGCCGCGAATTGAATGGCAATGGCCAGATTGAATCCGGTGTCGAACATGTCCGGCGACAGGCGACCCGTTAGCAGGTCGTCCTTGTCCTCCTGCGCAGACAGGCGCATCAGGATGTGTCCGGTGCGGGCGAGGTAGTGTTTCACGGCGTCGGCCATTGCGTCCATTTCTGCCCCGTCGATTGGCTCCATTGGGTCGACTGTAGCACGGGCGGGTGGGGCACGGGTCAATCGGCTGCGGTCTGTCGTATTTATCCGTCCACGCGGTCCGGTCGTCCCAATGGCGTGGACCCGGCAGAAGCGCTTTCCCTCGCTCGGTGGCCCCTGATAGGGTCCGCCGGACAGCGAGGAGATCCGACATGGCCGACGCCTTTATCTGCGATTACGTGCGCACCCCCATCGGCCGGTTTGGCGGCGCTTTGGCGTCGGTTCGGGCGGATGATCTGGGGGCGGTTCCCCTCCGCGCGCTGATGGATCGCAACGCGAGCGTGGATTGGGCCGCGGTGGACGACATCTACTACGGCTGCGCCAATCAGGCGGGCGAGGATAACCGGAACGTGGCGCGGATGTCGGCGCTGTTGGCGGGGCTGCCGGTGGCGGTGCCCGGCACCACGATCAATCGGCTCTGCGGCTCGGGGATGGATGCGATCATCGCCGCTGCTCGAACGATCAAGGCGGGTGAGGCCGAGCTGATAATCGCTGGTGGCGTTGAAAGCATGTCGCGCGCACCGTTTGTGATGCCAAAGGCGGATGCGGCCTTTTCCCGCAAGGCCGAGATTTACGACACGACCATCGGCTGGCGCTTCGTGAACCCGGTGATGAAGGCTCAATACGGCATCGATTCCATGCCTGAGACAGCGGAGAACGTGGCCGAGGATTACAAGATCTCCCGCGCCGATCAGGATGCCTTTGCCGCGCGGTCGCAGGAGAAGGCGGGGGCGGCGATGGCGTCGGGCCGGTTGGCCGAGGAGATCACGCCGGTGACGATCCCGCGCCGCAAGGGGGAGCCGATTATCGTCTCCGAAGATGAACATCCCCGGCCCGAGACGGGCGTAGAGGCGCTGGCGAAGTTGCGCGCGCCGTTTAGGGAGGGTGGCAGCGTGACGGCGGGCAATGCGTCTGGGGTCAACGATGGCGCGGCGGCTCTGATCGTGGCGTCCGAAGCGGCGGCGGCGCGCCATGGCCTGGTGCCGGTCGCGCGGATCCTTGGCGGAGCGGTGGCCGGGGTGGAGCCGCGTGTGATGGGGATCGGGCCCGTGCCTGCGTCGCAGAAGCTGATGGCGCGGCTGGGGCTTGGGATCGACGCCTTCGACGTGATCGAGCTGAACGAGGCCTTCGCGGCCCAGGGGCTGGCCGTTTTGCGGGAGCTGGGCGTGGCGGATGATGATGGGCGGGTGAACCCGAATGGAGGTGCGATCGCGCTGGGGCATCCGTTGGGGATGTCGGGCGCGCGGATCGCGGGGACGGCGGCCTTGGAGATGAAATTAGGGGGCGGAAAACGGGCGCTGGCGACGATGTGTATCGGGGTCGGGCAGGGGATTGCCGTGGCGCTGGAGGCCGTCTGACGCGGGGGGTTATCAAGGTTGATAAAGTGGGTTAAGTGACCGGAATTGCTTGAAAAGTGTGACTTTGTTTACGGTTTGTTAAGGGTTTTTGGTGGGGGTCCGTCGAAACGGGGGCGCTGAGCCCGGTCACTTACCCATGCTCAAGTCATTCAAAGCCGGGATCAAGATTACGCGACACCAGCGGAGAAAGATGCCGCCCCAAGACGATGAAAACATCCGGTACGTGCACCTGTTTGGCGAGATGCACGCCCGGCACGGGTTTGCGGCTGATGAGCTTGAGGTGACGCCGACGAGGGAACTGCGCGCCACGTTCTGCAAATACAAACCAGAGCCTGTAAACCCTGCCGATTCTCAGCATCGTCTCAGGATTGACCCCCCGCCCGCTGGAACTTGAGGGGAGACCCTTCGGCAAGCTCCCATCGCATCTGTTTTCTCGTGGGCTCACGCGAATATCTGGATGAGCTTGAGCAGTTTGACCTCGACAGGTTCGTTTTTTGGCCGGTCACGCTGCTGACGAAAGACGAGGAAACGCTGTCCGAGGTTCAAGCGATGAGCCACGGCAGCGGCGGGCCGTGGTGCGGCGATCAAACGGATGTTCCTGGCACTTTATGTTTGCCAAATCCGCGCAATGAACCGGCGGAGCGCCAAGGTCAGCCAAATCGCCGTGCCGGGGTTTGGCCCGGCGATGTGCGGCGGCCTGCGGCCTTGATTCCGCGCGTCGTGCTTTGGTCGGAGGGCGCGGTTATGCGCTTGGGGTCGGTGGGTGTGACTACGCCACCGAATGTCACCTCGGGAATACGTCCCGCCCAGTGCAGCGCTCAGTGGTCGAGATATTCCACCGTGATCGCCTCGCCGACCGGCAGCGCCTGGCAACTGAGTACCATGCCGCGCGCGACTTCGTAATCTTCCAGCGCGTGGTTGGTGATCATCTGCGCCTCGCCTTTCACGACCTTGCACATGCAGGTGGAGCAGACCCCGGCGCGGCAAGCATAGGGCGCATCGAGGCCGGCGCGGAGGGCGGCGGCCAGCACGGTTTCACCCGGCGCCACGGGCACATCCTGCGCGGTGCCATCCACGATGATCGTGGCCGTGGTGGTGGCTGCGTCGTCTGACAGATCGACCTTCTGAGGTAATTGCCCCTGCTGGGCGGCCGCGAAAAGCTCATACTTGATCGTGTCTTTCGGCAGCCCGTGGCGCTCAAGGCGATCCGCGATGGTCTCCATGGCCTCTTCCGGGCCGCAGATGAACGCCGCGTCAGCCGTGTCCACATCGACCCATTGGGCGAACATCCTGTCGAGTTTCTCGCCATCGATGCGGCCGGTGAAGAGGTCGATGCCCGTGGGATCGTTCTTGAGGATATGGACGACATTCAGACGGCCCATATTCTCGTTCTTCAGATCCTCCAGCTCCTCGCGAAACATCACGTCGCGCGAGGACCGGTTAGCGTAGATCAGCGTGAACCGGCTGCCGGGTTCCACGGCCAACGTGCTACGCAGGATCGACAGAACGGGCGTGATGCCGGAACCGATGGCGAAGCCCAGATAATGGTTTCGCGCCTCCGGCCGGAGCGGGGTGTGGAACGCGCCCATGGGCGACAGCGCCTCGATCCGGTCGCCGACGCGCAGGTGCTCGTTGGCCCAGGTGGAGAATGCGCCGCCGCGCACCTTCTTGATCCCCACTTCCAGCGTGCCATCGGTGATGCCTGCGCTGATCGAATAGGCACGGCGCAATTCCACGCCATCGATCTCCTGGCGGAAGGTCAGGTATTGGCCCTGGGTGAACGGCAGGGTGGAGCCGTCGGCGGGCTTGAGGCGCACGGCGATCGCATCAGCGGTGGTGCGGTGAATGTCGGTGACGATCAGGGGGATGAACTTGGCCAAGGGCGCCTCAGATGCATTTGAAGTAGTCGAAGGGTTCCAGGCAGTCCTTGCAGCGCCATTGCGCCTTGCAGGGCGTGGAGCCGAACTGGCTGATCCGTTCCAGATCCGTGGATTGGCAGCGCGGGCAGCGATCCGGGCCGCCAGCCGGGTTGGGGGGCGCGATACCGTAGGTTTCCAGTTTCGCGCGGCCCTTGTCGGAGAGCCAATCGGTGGTCCAGGGCGGCGCGATCTGGCGCTTTAAAGTGACGGATTCGATGCCCTTGTCGCGGAGCGCGGCGTCGACGGAAATCTCGATCACCGAGGTTGCGGGGCAGCCGGAATAGGTGGGGGTGAGGGTGACCTCAAGCGCCTCACCGGCCCATTGCACATCGCGGATGATGCCCAGGTCGACCACGGAAATCACCGGAATCTCAGGGTCGGGCACGTCATCGAGCCAGTCCCAGATCTGGTCGGTCGAGGGCTTCACCAGGTCGCGCCCGGATAGGCGCGCTGGAGCCATTGCATCTGCGTCAGCAGGTGGCCCAGATGTTCGGAATGGCGCGTGCCCGTTTTGCCGCCCTTATGGGTGAACCGGCTGTCGGGCAGGGTCAGTGTTGCCTCGTCCATGGTGGTGGAGAGGGCGGCATCGAAAGCGCCCCTCAGACTGGCCGGATCGGGCGCAATGCCCGCCTCGGCCAGCGTCTTGTCGGTTGCGTCACCTTCGAAGAACTCGCCCACATAAGGATAGAGCAGGTCCAGCGCCGCCTGCATCTTCGGGCGGCTTTCCTCGGTGCCGTCGCCCAGGCGGATCACCAGATCCGCGGAGCGTTCGTGGTGATAGGTCACTTCCTTTTCGGCTTTCGCGGCGATGGCGGCGATCTGGTCGTGAGAGCTGTCCTTCAGCGCGCGCAATTGCAACAGGTGCCATTGATCGAACAGGTATTGGCGCATCATCGTCTGGCCGAAATCGCCGTTGGGCTGTTCGACCAGCAGGGTGCAGCGGAACTCCCACGCGTCGCGCAGCATGGCCAGATCGTCGGCGGAGCGGCCCTTGCCTTCGATGTCACCGGCCAGGCCAAGCCACATCTGCGTTTGGCCGATCAGGTCGAGCGCGGTGTTGGCCAGCGCAATGTCCTCCTCCAGCACCGGCCCCTTGCCGCACCATTCCGACACGCGGTGGCCGAGGACCAGCGTGTTGTCGCCCATGCGCAGGAGGAATTCGAGGAGCGGGTCAGGCTGGCTCACATCGGGCCTACATCTTTGGGGATGTCGAAGAAGGTGGGGTGGCGGTAGGCCTTGTCTTCCGCCGGATCATACATCGGGCCCTTTTTCGAGGGGCTGGACGCGGCGATTGCATTGGCCGGCACCGCCCAGATGCTGACGCCCTCCTTGCGGCGGGTATAGACGTCGCGCGCGTTCAGGATCGCCATTTCAGCGTCGGGTGCGTGGAGCGAGCCCACATGCCGGTGCGAGGCGCCGTGCTGACCGCGGATGAAAATCTCCCACAGGGGCCATTCGCGTTTGTCGGTCATCGGATCATCCATGGCTGGAGTACAAATGTGCAATACGTAAAGTCCATGCAGCGTGCGTCTGGGCCGTACCAAACGGACGCCTCCACTCCTGGTATCACTGTCGGGTCAAACGGAATCCCGTGGCCGCCGATGGCAGGTTCCGACAAAAACCCAACACTCAATGAACTGAGAAAGCCGATGGCCGTGAAGGCGATAGCAAGTCGGCGCATCACTCCGCCGCCACCTTCGCGGCACGGGCCTTCTCGGCATGGGCCATGAGTCCGTCCCGCACCCAAGCGCCGTCGTCCCACGCCTTCTTGCGGGTGGCGATGCGATCGACCGAGCAGGGCCCGTTGCCCTTTAACACCTCGAAGAATTCGTCCCAATCGGGCTCGGCGAAGTCGTATCCGCCCTTCTCCTCGTTCCAGGCCAGCGTGTCATCGGGCACGGTCAGCCCCAGATATTCGGCCTGCGGCACCGTCTGATCGACGAATTTCTGGCGCAACTCGTCATTGGTGTTCATCTTGATCTTCCAGGCCATCGACTGGCTGGAATGCACGCTGTCCTTGTCGGACGGCCCGAACATCATAAGCGCGGGATACCAGAAGCGGTTGAGCGCATCTTGCGCCATCTGTTTCTGCGCCGGGCTGCCTGCGCACATTTTCATCATGATGTCGAAGCCTTGGCGCTGGTGGAAACTCTCTTCCTTGCAGACCCGGATCATGGCCCGCGAATAGGGCCCGAAGGACGTGCGCTGCAACGGCACCTGGTTCATGATCGCCGCGCCATCCACAAGCCAGCCGACCGCGCCCATATCGGCCCAGGTCAGCGTCGGATAGGCGAAGATGGAGGAATACTTCATCCGCCCATCAAGCAGCATCTCCGTCATCTCATCACGGCTGACGCCAAGCGTTTCGGCCGCGCAATAGAGGTACAATCCATGCCCCGCCTCGTCCTGCACCTTGGCCAGCAGGATCGCCTTGCGCTCCAAAGTCGGCGCGCGGGTGATCCAGTTACCCTCGGGTAGCTGGCCCACGATCTCGGAATGGGCGTGCTGGCCGATCTGGCGGATCAGCGTCTTGCGATAGCCTTCCGGCATCCAGTCCTTCGGCTCGATCTTTTCCCCCGCATCGATGCGGGCCTGAAACTCGGCCAGCTTCGTGGGGTCGTCCTGATCCTTCGGGCCTTCCGATTTCACCATCTGGGCATACATGCTGCGCGCCTCCCATTCGCTGCACGGAAAACTATCAGAGTTGCGCGCATTGGTCCAACAAAATGTTACACGATATACCGTCAATCCAAAAATCGGTAACGCAACGCGCCTTGTCTTCCACTGGTTCAAAATACCCCGGAGGGGGGCTAAGGGGGAGGCAGCGCCTCCCCCCCAGCGGGTCGGCCCGGCGCAAGCCGGGTGGAAACATCTATCCGCGCGTGTCGACCACGCGCCTTGCCTTGCCCTGGCTGCGCTCCACCGTGCCGGGATCGGCGACCACGATCTGTGCGGAGACGCCGATCACCTCCTTGATCCGGTGGCCGAGCGCGGCGGCCTGCACGGCCTGCGCCTCGCCGTCCCCATGCTCCGGCAGGCTTTCGACATGCACGCGCATGGCGTCCATGCGCCCATCCTTGAACAACTCGATCTGGTAATAGGGTGCGAGGCCGTCGACGGTCAGCACCTGTTCCTCGATCTGGGTCGGAAACACGTTCACGCCGCGCAGGATGATCATGTCGTCGGAGCGGCCGGTGATTTTCTCCATCCGCCGCATGGACCGCGCGGTGCCGGGCAGGAGGCGCGTCAGGTCGCGGGTGCGGTAGCGGATGATCGGCAGGCCTTCCTTGGTGAGCGTGGTGAAGACAAGCTCGCCCATCTCGCCGTCCTCCAGCACTTCGCCGGTAGCGGGGTCGATGATCTCGGGGTAGAAATGATCCTCCCAGATATGCAGCCCGTCCTTGGTTTCCACGCATTCATTGGCGACGCCGGGGCCCATCACCTCGCTCAGGCCGTAGATATCGACGGCATGCATATCGAAGGCGCTTTCGACCTCGGCGCGCATCTTGTTGGTCCAGGGCTCGGCCCCGAAAATCCCCACCTCGATGCTGCTGGCGCGGGGATCGATGCCCTGATGGTGGTATTCCTCGAGAATATTGAGCATGTAGGAGGGCGTCACCATGATGGTGGTCGGTTTGAAATCTTCTATGAGAGTCACCTGCCGCGCGGTCATGCCACCGGACACCGGCACAACGGTGCAGCCGAGCTTCTCGGCCCCGTAATGGGCGCCAAGCCCGCCCGTGAAGAGGCCGTATCCATAGGCGATATGCACCATGTCGCCGGGCGCGGTGCCCGAGGCCCGCATGGAGCGGGCGACCATGCTGGCCCACATGTCGATATCGTTTGCGGTATAGCCGACGACGGTGGGCTTGCCGGTGGTGCCTGAGGAGGCATGGATGCGCGTGATCCGATCGCGGGGAACGGCGAAGAGGCCGAACGGATAATTGTCGCGCAGGTCAGATTTCACGGTGAAGGGGAATTTGGCGAGGTCCGCGAGGCTTTTCAGATCGTCGGGATGCACGCCCTTCGCGTCGAATTGCGCGCGGTAGAAGGGCACGTTGTTATAGGCGTGGTTGAGCGACCACTTCAGGCGGTCGAGTTGCAGGGCGGCAATCTCATCGCGTGACGCGATTTCGATCGGGTCCAGGCTGTCGCGGGGAGGTGTGAGGTCTCTCATGTCGGTTCCTCGAAAAGCGGCGTGCCAAGGGCGCGGGAGGCGCCGCGGAATTCCGCCACGATGACGCCGTCCTGGTTGGTGACGGTCACGTCGGTGATGCCCGAGCGCCCGCTTTGGGTGATCTCCCGCGCGGTGGCCGTGAGCGTATCCCCGAGGCGGACGGGCGCGAGGAAGCTGATCGTGTTGTGCTGGGCGACGGTGGCCACGTTGCGGGAATTGCACGCGAAGGCAAAGGCGCTGTCGGCCAGCATGAACGTCACCCCGCCATGGCCGATGCCGTGGCCGTTGCAGTGATCCTTGCGGATCGTGAGGGTCAGCACGGCGCGGCCCTCATCGATCTCCGCAATCTCCATCCCGACCCAGGCCGACGCGTTGTCGCCCGCCCACATCGTGGCGGCGCTTTGGGCCGCGCGCTCTTTCGGTGTCACGTCCGATGCCTCCCAACATCTGCTTGCGTGACCCTGCCGCATCGCGCAAAGTGTTACAAGATTTTTCGGGAGGGGGAAATCATGCAACGTATTGGCAGCTTTGCGAAAGGGGTCTGGATTGAGGCTGGACCGGGCGCGCGTGCGATTGCCGATGCGGCGACGGGCGAGGTGATTGCCGAGGCAGGCAATGACACGTTGGATGTGGCGGGCATGATCGCCTATGGCCGCGAGGTTGGCGGCCCGGCCCTGCGCGCAATGGATTTCCACGATAGGGCGCGGATGCTCAAGGCGCTGGCGCTGCATCTCAACGCCAACAAGCAGGCATTGTATGACCTGTCCTTCACCACCGGCGCCACGCAGGCGGACCATGGGTTCGATGTGGATGGCGGGATCGGCACCCTGTTCGTCTTCGCCTCCAAGGGGCGGCGCGAAATGCCGGAGGGCCATGTCCTGATCGATGGCGGGTTCGAGCCGTTGGGCAAGAGTGGCGCTTTCGGCGGGCAACATATCTACACGCCGCGTCTGGGTGTGGCGCTCCATATCAACGCGTTCAATTTCCCGGTCTGGGGCATGCTGGAAAAGATTGCCCCGGCGTTTCTGGCCGGTGTGCCGTCGATTGTGAAACCGGCCACGGCGACCGCCCATGTGACGGAGCTGGCCGTGCGGCTGATGCTGGAGGCGGGCGTGTTGCCCGACGGGGCGTTGCAGCTGATCACCGGGGGTGTGGGCGATGCGCTGGACCATCTGGAGGCCCAGGATGCGGTGACGTTCACGGGCTCGGCTCGGACGGCGCGGATGCTGCGCGGCCATGTCGGATTGCTGGACCGGTCGGTGCCGTTCACGGCGGAACAGGATTCGCTGAATGCCTCGGTCCTGGGGCTCGATGCCGGGCCGGGCACGCCGGAATTCGATCTGCTGGTCACAGAGGTTGTGCGGGAGATGACGACAAAGGCCGGGCAGAAATGTACGGCGATCCGGCGGGTGATCGTGCCCGATGCGGCCGTGCAGCCGGTGATCGAGGCGGTCTCGGCCAAGCTGGCGAAGGTGGTGGTGGGTGATCCGCGGTCCGAAGGGGTGCGCATGGGGTCCGTCGTGTCGCTGAGCCAGCGACGGGACGTGCTGGAGAAGGCCGCGATTATTGCCGGTGAGGCGGAGCTGGCCTTCGGCGGGCAGGACGGGTTTGCGCCTGTGGGCGATCTGGAGAAGGGCGCCTATGTGGCGCCGCATCTGTTCCATTGCACGGACCCGGACAGCGCGCAACAGATCCACGAGACGGAGGCGTTCGGGCCGGTTTCCACCATCATGGGCTACCGTGATCTGGATCACGCCGTGACCCTTGCGAATAAGGGGCAGGGCAGCCTTGTGGCGTCGCTCATCACCCATCATTCGGAAGTCGCGCGGGAGGTGGTGCAGGGCATCGGCGCGTGGCACGGGCGGGTCTATATCAACAATCGCGACAGCGCGGCGGAGGCCACGGGCCATGGCGCGCCGATGCCGCATCTGACCCATGGCGGGCCGGGTCGTGCGGGGGGTGGCGAGGAACTCGGCGGCATCCGTGCGGTGAAGCACTACATGCAGCGCGTCGCGGTGCAGGGCTCGCCCACAATCCTGAGCGCCGTGACGGGCCGTTGGGTGCCGGGGGCGGCGACAAGCAAGGCGGACGGGCACCCGTTTCAGGTGCGGTTTGGCGATCTGGCCCCGGGCAGCACGATGCGGACCGAGCCGCGAACGGTCACTCTGGACGATATCGAGCAGTTTGCGCATTTCACTGGCGATACGTTCTATGCTCACATGGATGAGGAGGCCGCCAAGCGAAACCCGTTCTTCCCGGGGCGCGTCGCGCATGGCTATTTGATCCTGAGCTTTGCCGCGGGTCTGTTCGTGGAGCCGAATGAGGGGCCGGTTCTGGCCAATACCGGGCTGGATAACCTGCGCTTCCTCAAGCCGCTCAGCCCCGGTGAGGCGATCCGCGTGGACCTGACCGTAATGGACAAGAAATCCCGCAACGCGGAATACGGCGAGGTGCGCTGGCATGCGTCGGTGACCAATCAGGATGATGAGGCGGTTGCGGAATACGAGCTGCTCACGATGGTGGCGAAATGAGCGTGCCGCTGCGCGCCGTGGGCGGAGATCCGGTGCGCGATCTGGCGGATCGGTTGTCGACGGACGGGGCGTTGAAGCTGTGGTCGGTTCTGGTCACATGTCTGGGTGATCTCAGCCAGAGCGGGCAGGAAGAGGCGTCGGGCCTGATCCTGTCGGCGATGGTGGACCGGATCGGGTTGCAGCCCCAGGCGATGCGCGTGGCGCTGCACCGGTTGAAGCGCGACGGATGGGTGGATAGCCGCCGCACGGGCCGCGTGGGATATCACCGCCTGTCACAAAGCGGGTTGCGCCAGACCAAGGCCGTGGCCGCGCGGATCTACGGACCGGCGCAGCACGCGGCCGGGTGGCAACTGGTGGGCCTGCCGCCAGACGCGCCGGATGGATTATCGCTCTTGCCGGACAGCGTTTCGGCAATCCCGATGTCGCGTAGTTTTGCCCTGGTCACCGGCCCGGCAGAGGACCTGCCCGAGGAGTGGCTGGTCTGCGCGCCGGGCGACCGCCCGCTGCCGGGATGGGTGCGGAACCTGCTGGAGGAGGCCGCCTGCGACATGGCCTTCGCGGCGCTGGAGCACAGCATCGCGCGGATCGACACGGTGCCGGAGGACCCGCTGGGCCGCCTGGCGCTGCGGGTTCTGGTGCTGCATGGCTGGCGGCGATTGATCCTGCGGTCAAACCCCGCGGCCGAGGCGGCCTTGGGCGCGGAGCGGGCCGAGATCACCTGCCGGGAAAGAGTGCAGGAGATGCTGCGGACCATCGGCCCGCCGTGCATCCAGATGGATCAGGTGGCGTCTTGACGGGTTTCGGGAACGATCAACGGCGCGCGGGACGACGCATTGCCCGCCTCGGCCACCTTGGCGGCCAGGCGGATGAACGCGGCCCGCTCCTCATCGGACAGGCCGGGCAGGATATCGGCCTGAATCCTGCGCACATCGGGCAGCAACCGGTCGAGCAGCGCGGTGCCCTGATCGGTGAGGGTCAGGATCTTGGCGCGACGGTCCGTCTCGTTCTGACGGCGCGCCAGAAGGCCCTTGGCCTCCAGCCGCTCCACAACGCCGCCGATGGTGGGGCGGTCATGGGCGATCAGGCCAGCCAGTGTCGCCTGATCAATCCCCGGACAGCGCGCCAGCACCGCAAGGGCCGCGAATTGCGGCGAGGTCAGATCGCTGCCAAGCGCGCGCATCCGCTCGGCGAACACGGAAACAGAGATTTGTTGCAAACGACGTATCAGATGGCCCGGCATCGTGTAGATTTCGATCATGAACGTGATTCTTTCTGCTCCGGTTCCGTCACAACGTATATTGATGGTAAGTGCACTTTCCACCGGCGACCAGCCGGGTATGCACCCCCGAGGCAGGCGAAATCGGATGACATGGCAAAATAGTTATGCTCCATAATCATCATTGTGCAGCCCGGTCGTTTGGCCCCCTGCACGATCTCGGCACATCAGTGGGGCCAACCCGCACGCCGAACAACCACTGGGAGGAAGATAATATGAAGACCAAGTTTCTGATGACTGCACTGGGCGGCGTGGCGGTGGGTGCCATGGTTGCCAGCGGCGCGATGGCCCAGGAGGTGACGCTGCGCCTGCACCAGTTCCTGCCCGCACAGGCCAATGTGCCCGCGCTGGTTCTGGATGTCTGGGCGGATCAGGTTGAAGAAGCCTCCGGCGGACGGATCGAGATCGAGCGTTATCCCTCGATGCAGCTTGGCGGCTCCCCGCCCGAATTGATGGATCAGGCGGTGGACGGCGTGGCCGATATCGTCTGGACGGTGGTCGGCTACACGCCGGGGCGCTTCCCATCGACCGAGGTGTTCGAGCTGCCCTTCATGGTGGCCGATGCGCGCGCCGCGTCCTGCGCCTATTGGACGATGTACGAAGAGAGCATGCAGGAGGAATTTTCGGCGATTCACCTGCTGGGCACCTGGGTCCATGGGCCCGGCATGTTCCACACGGCTGATCCCGTCGAGGTCCCCAGCGACCTTGAGGGCATGCAGATCCGGGGTGGCTCGCGCCTTGTGAACCAGTTGCTGGAGCTGACCGGGGCGACGCCCGTGGGCATGCCGGTTCCGGCCGTGACGGAGGCTCTGTCCCGCGGCGTTCTGGATGGCACGACGATCCCCTGGGAGGTGACTGCCGCCCTCCGTGTGCCGGAGTTGGTGGAGAACCACACCGAGTTCGAGGGCAACGCGCTCTACACGCTGACCTTCGTGCTGGCGATGAACAACGAGGCCTATGCCGCGATGCCCGAGGATCTGCAGCAGATCCTGGACGACAATTCGGGCCTCGATTTCTCGGTCTTTGCCGGGGGCACGCAGTCGGATGCCGATGGCCCGGCGCGGGAGGCCGCGGTGGAGTTGGGCAACAACATCATCACCGTCGATGCCGCAACCGCCGAGGCCGAATGGCTACCGGTTGTTCAGCCGATCTACGACACGTGGATCGCGGATCTGGCCGAGCAGGACATCGATGGCCAAGCGCTGATCGACCGGGCGCAGGAGCTGATGGGCGGCCAATGCGCCGGCTGATTGCCTGAACAAACACAGGGCCGCGGCGCAGTATCGCCGCGGTCTTTTTCCGTGAGCCTTGGGGAGGGGTCATGCATCGCGCACTCCTGTTTCTGTCACGTCTGATGGCCATGCTGGGCGGCGCCATGCTGTCGCTGGTGATCTTGCTGACGGCGTTTGCGATTGCCGGGCGATTGCTGGACCGGATGTTTCACTGGATGGTCGATGCCGGGGTTCTGGCCGGTCTGGGCCGGTGGATGATCGATGCGGGCGTGGGCCCGATGCTGGGCACATTCGAATTGATCGAGGCGGGGATTGCCTTCGTGATCTTCGCGTTCCTGCCGATCTGCCAGATCACCGGGGCCCATGCGTCGGTCGATATCTTCACCTCGGGCATGTCGGATGGCACCAACCGCGTGTTGCGCGCGATCACGGAGGTGATCTTCGCCGGTGTGCTCGTGTTGATCGCGACGCAGCTGTATGGCGGGTTGCTGACGAAATACAATTCCGGCCAGACCACGTTGGAGCTGCAATTCCCGGTCTGGTATTCCTATGCGATCGGCCTGTCGGGCGCGGTTCTGGCGGCGATCGTGTCGGTCTATCTTGCGGTGGTGCGGCTGGTAGAGCTGTTCACCGCGCGCACAATCCTGCCCCCGGATCTGGGGGCGGAGCATTGACCGACCAACTGATCGGCATCCTGTCGTTCCCCGCGCTGTTGTTGATGATCTTCCTGCGGGTGCCGATCGGCCTGTCGATGTTCGTGACGGGCCTTGTGGGCCTTATCCTTGTGACCGGCGACACGCAGGTGCCGTTCGGGCGGTTGAAATCCGAGACGTTCACGACCTTCTCCAGCTATTCGCTTTCGATCATCCCGATGTTCCTGCTGATGGGCCATTTCGCAACCCTCGGTGGCATGTCGCAGGCCTTGTTCAAGGCGGCGGAGGGGTTTTTGGGGCACCGCAAGGGCGGGGTGGCGATGGCGGCGGTGGGGGCCTGTGCGGGGTTCGGCGCGATTTGCGGCTCGTCGCTGGCCACGGCGGCCACGATGGGCCGCGTCGCCCTGCCGGAATTGCGGCGCTATGGCTATGATGGCGGCTTTTCGACGGCGACCCTGGCGGCGGGCGGCACGCTGGGTATCCTGATCCCGCCCTCTATCGTGTTGGTGATCTACGCGATCCTGACCGAACAGAACATCGCCAAGCTGTTCCTGGCCGCCTTCATCCCCGGCATCATCGCGGCGCTGGGATATGTGCTCGCGATCTCGATCTATGTGCGGCTGAACCCCAAGAGCGCGGGCGTCGGCCCACGGGTGCCCTATGGCGAGCGCTTTGCGGCGCTGGCCAAGATCTGGCCGGTGCTGATCGTTTTCGGTCTTGTGGTCGGCGGCATCTATGCGGGCTGGTTCACGCCGACCGAGGGCGCGGCGGTGGGCGCGCTTGGCACCGGATTGATCGCATGGGTAAACGGGGGGCTGAACCGGGCGACGCTTGGCGACAGTTTCCTTGTTGTCGCGCGGTCCACGGCGATGATCTTCTTCATCATCCTCGGCGCGGCCTTCTACAATGGTTTCCTGGCGCTGACGCAGGTGCCGCAGGGCATCGCGGAATGGGTCACCACCAGCGGGTTCAGCCCCTATATGATCTTGATCCTGGTGCTGGTTTTCTACCTGATACTGGGCTGTTTCATGGACAGCCTGTCGATGATCCTGCTGACCATCCCGATCTTCTGGCCGGTGATGCAGGGCCTTGATTTCGGCTTTGTCAGCATGGTCGATCTGCACACTGCCCGCGCGGTGGAGGCGATGGCGGCGGTCCCCGAGATCACGCCCGCCATGGTCAACGGATTGATCGAGACCTTCGGTAACGGTGCCAATGCCGCACTGGATCAGGGGCAGCTGGTGACGATGGCGCTGATCGAGGGCCGGTTCGAGATCGAAGACAGCATGCTGCGCTCCATCCTGACGTCGCTTGCCAACGGAGAGGAACTGGTGCGTGACCAGATCCGGTCGCTGGAATTGCGGCGGGTCAATCAAGGCGCGCTCAATCGGATCAACAGCGAGTTGGTGGCGATCTGGTTCGGGATATTGGTTCTGATCGTTGTGGAGGTGGGGCTGATCACGCCGCCGGTCGGCATGAACCTGTTCATCATCAACGCGATGGAGAAGACGACGCGGATGACGGAGACCTACCGGGCCGTGCTCTATTTCGTGGCGTCCGATCTGCTACGCGTGGTGCTGCTGGTGGCGTTCCCGATGATCACTCTGGTCTTCATCACGTGGTGAATGGTTATGTGATATAACTATCTGGGAATCGGTGTTGGGAGGCACCCATCCATATGGCCGGAGGAGATGGCGCAGAAAGCCCGCGCTCAAGCAGCCGGAGGCTGTCGTGTAAGAGATCCGGGCTCAAGTGGCCGAACGCGGTAGCGCAAGAACAACCGCACTCAAGTAGCCGAAGGCTGTAGCGCACGAATAACAGGGAGGTCCAATGCAACTTGACGGACAGGTGGCGATTGTCACCGGCGGGGCCAGTGGCCTTGGGGAGGCGACGGCGCGGTATCTGGCCTCGAAAGGGGTCGACGTGGCGATCTTGGATTTCAACGGCGAGCGCGCGCGCGAGGTGGCGGCGGAGATCGGCGGCTATTCCCAGCAATGCGATGTGAGCGATCCGGAACATGCGGCCAATGCCGTCACGTCTACGATGGCGCGGTTCGGGCAAGCGGCGCGGATCTGCGTGAATTGCGCGGGCATCGGGCATGCTGCACGGATCGTGGGTCGCGAGGGCAAGACCTCGCTGGACCTGTTCCGCAAGGTGATCGATGTGAACCTGATCGGCACCTACAACGTGATGACCTATGCGGTTCAGGGCATGATGGACTTGCCGTTGCTGGAAACGGGCGAGCGGGGCGTGGTGATTAACACGGCCAGCGCGGCGTATCAGGACGGGCAGGTGGGGCAATCGGCCTATGCAGCCAGCAAGGGCGCGATTGCGTCGATGTGCTTGCCGCTGGCCCGTGAATTGGCGCGGCCCGGCATCCGGGTGAATGCCATCGCACCGGGCCTGTTCAACACGCCGATGATGGAGAGCCTGCCGGAGGAAACCACGGCCGCAATTGTCGCCAACGTGCCGTTCCCGGCGCGGCTGGGGCATCCGGCGGAGTTCGGGCGAATGGTCGCCGCGATTGTGGAAAATCCGTATCTGAACGGGGAAGTCATCCGGCTGGATGGCGCCACGCGGCTGCCGCCGAAATGAGTCACCTACTGATTGATATCGAGGGGCCGGTGGCCACGCTGACGCTCAACCGCCCCGACAAGCGCAACGCGATGAATGACGCGCTGCTGGCCGAGATGAGCGGGTTTTTCGATGCTCCGCCGGAAGGTGTTCGGGTGGCGATCCTGACCGGGGCGGGCGACCATTTCTGCGCCGGTCTGGACCTGTCGGAACATGTGGATCGCGCCACGGATGAGGCGATCCAGCATTCCCGCGACTGGCACCGCGCGCTGGACCGGGTGCAATTCGGCGGCCTGCCGATTGTGACCGCCATGCGAGGCGCGGTGATTGGCGGCGGGCTGGAAGTGGCGAGCGCCTGCCATGTGCGCGTGGCCGCGCCGGATGTGAAGTTCCAGCTGCCCGAGGGAAAACGCGGCTTTTTCGTGGGCGGTGGCGCGACAGTGCGTGTGGGGCGGATCATCGGGCCGGATCGGCTGACCGAGATGATGCTGACGGGCCGGGAATACGGCGCCGACGAGGGCGCGCTTCTGGGCCTGTGCCACTATGTGGCCGACGACCCGATGGAGACGGCCCGGGAATTGGCCGAACAGATCGCGTCGAATGCGCGGCTGTCGAATTACTTCGCCATCCAAGGGGTGGCCCGGATCAACGCGATGGCGCCGGAGGAGGGATTCTTCACCGAAGCGCTGTGCACGGCTTTGGCCCAAACCTCGCCCGATGCGGAAGAGGGGCTGCGCGCCTTCCTGGAAAAGCGCGCGCCCAAATTCGGGCCGTGACGCGACGCGATGCCGATCTGCGCGCGCTGGTGAGCTACAACATCAAGCGCGCCAATTCCGCCACGCGGGGCGGGGTGGAACGGGTGCTGGGCGCCCATGGCTTGCGGCGAACCACCTATTCCGCGTTGAGCGTGATCTGCGGGTCCGCCGGGCTGAGCCAGGCGGAACTGGCCGAGACGCTGGCCATCGAGCGGCCGAACATGACCCAGATCGTGGAGGAATTGCTGCGCGCCGGGCTGGTGGACCGGAGCCGTGCCAAGGCCGACCGGCGGGCCTATGCGCTGACCTGCACCGGGCAGGGAGCGGAGCGGTTGAGCGCGGCCAGCGCTGATCTGCGCGCCCATGATGCGGCCCTTGTGGCGCGACTGACGGTGCGGGAGCGGGACGCGTTGGTGAAGGCCCTGCAACAGGTTGAGACGGCGAGTGAGGAGGTCTGGCGTGATGATCCAGTATCAGCCCCATGATGTGATCCGCGAGGATCGCCCGGACGGTTCGATTCACCTACGAGCCAGGGCGCCGCTGGGCGAGGTCGCGGCGCGCACCACCGATTGGCTGGACCATTGGGCCGATGCCACGCCCGATGCGGTGTTCCTGGCGGAACGGGACGGCGCGGGGTGGCGGGAGGTCAGCTATGCCGAGGCGCAGCGGCAGGCGCGGGGCATCGCAGCGGGCCTTTTGGAGAGGGGGATCACCCAGCCGATCCTGATCCTGACAGGCAATTCGGTGGCCCATGCGCTCCTGGCGCTGGGGGCGCAATATGTCGGCGTGCCATTCGTGCCGCTGGCCGAGCAATATGCCCTGATCCCCGATGCGCGGAAACAGATCGATTTCGCGGCCGCGCTGGTGCGGCCGGGGGCGGTGTTCGTGGAGGATGCCGAGGCGCTGGCGGAGGTTCTGGGCCGCGAGAGCCTGCGCGGCTTGCCGGTGATTGCCGCGCGGGATCTGGCGGCTATGTCCGGCCCGTCGATTGACGCGGCGCACGCCGCCGTGGGGCCGGACAGCGTGGCGAAGATCCTGATGACGAGCGGCTCCACCTCATCCCCCAAGGGCGTGCTGACGACGCATCGGATGATGTGCACCAACCAGGCGCAGATCGCGGCCTGCCTGCCCTTCCTGCGCACCCGGCCGCCGGTGCTGGTGGATTGGCTGCCGTGGAACCACGTCTTCGGCGGGTCACACAACTTCAACATGGTGCTGGCCAATGGCGGCGCGCTTTACATCGACGGCGGCAAACCGGTGCCTGCGCTGATCGGCAAGACCATCGAGAACAACCGCCTGAAACAGGGGACGATTTCGTTCAACGTGCCGGTGGGTTTTGCCGCCTTGCGGGATGCGATGAAGGACGATGCGGACTTTGCCCGCGCGTTTTTCGAAGACCTCGACATGCTGTTCTATGCCGGCGCCTCCCTGCCGCAGGATGTCTGGACGGATCTGGAAGCGATGGCGCGCGACGTGCGGGGGGAGATGCCGCTTTTCACCTCGTCCTGGGGGCTGACGGAAACCGCGCCCGCCGCGATCCTGCAACATGAGCCGACGGACCGGTCGGGCGTGGTGGGGGTTCCGTTGCCGGGTGTCGACGTGAAGCTGGTGCCTGCCGATGATCGCTATGAGGTGCGGGTGAAGGGGCCGTCGATCTTCCGGGGTTATCTGGGGGATGCCGACCGGACGGCGGAGGCCTTCGATGCGGATGGCTATTTTCGGACCGGCGACGCGATGCGATTTGTGGAGGACGGGGATCCTAACCAGGGCCTGCGATTTGACGGCCGGATCAGCGAGGATTTCAAGCTGATGACAGGCATCTGGGTGCGCGCCGCCGCCTTGCGGCTGGAGCTTCTGAGTGCGCTGAAAGGTGTGGCTCAGGATGTGGTGCTGACCGGTGAAGAGCAGTCCGAGGTCGGCGTGCTGATCGTGCCCGCGCCGGGGCTGCGGGACGGGGCCGCAGAGGATCGAGGGGCGCTGATCGTGGATGCCGCGCCGCTGGCTCCGCTGGCGGAGTTCACCGGAGGGTCGGCCGCGCGGATCACACGCGCGCTTGTCTTGGCCGACCCGCCTTCGATTGCCGACGGCGAGATCACGGCGAAGGGCAACCTGAATTTCGCCAAGCTCAAGGCGCTGCGCGCCGGGCTGGTGGCGCGGCTTTATGACGATGCGGACCCGGCGGTGATCCGGGTGGGAGAGACCTGATGGCATTCATTCCTTACGGGGCCTATTGGTCGACGCCATTCGCGCGCTGGCAGGGCACGCTGGCGCATCTGAATTCGGTGGAGTTTGCGGCCCATGTTGGCCGGACCGAACTGGCGCGAATGGGGCTGGCGGCGGAGAGCTTCGATTTCGCCACGTTCGGGCAGACGGTGATCCAGAAGGGCAGCTTCTTCGGTGGGCCGTGGTTCACCGGGATGCTGGGTGCGGAGGGGCTGGCCGCTCCGATGGTCAGCCAGGCCTGCGCCACGGGCGCGCGGCTTCTGGCGACGGCGGTGGGGGAGTGCCTGCAAGGGGCGCAGCAGGCCCTGATCGTGTCCGGCGACCGGTGCTCCAACGGGCCGCATATCTACTTTCCCGCCCCCCATGGGCCGGGCGGAACCGGCGCCCATGAAGATGTGGTGATGGACAATTTCGGCCACGATCCCTGGGCCTGCAACGCGATGATCCAGACCGGCGAAAACGTTGCCGCCCGCGAGGGGATCAGTACGGATGAGCAGCACGATCTGGCACTGCACCGCCGGGCGCAATATGAAGATGCGCTGGCTGATAACCGCGCGTTTCAGCGCCGCTACATGCCGGTGCTTGAGGTGCCGGATGCGCGGTTCCGCAAGACCATCGCAACATTGGAAACGGATGAGGGTGTGGAGCCCGCGCGGCCAGACAAGTTGGCTGGTCTGAAACCGGTTCTGAAGGGCGGCACAATCACATTTGCGGGGCAGACCCACCCGGCCGATGGCAATGCGGGGATGGTGGTTGTCGCCGATCGCGCCCGGGCGCTGGAGATCGCGGAGGGGCCGGTGGTGGAGATCATCTCTATCGGCCAGGCGCGGGAGGAGAAGGGGTTCATGCCCGCCGCCCCGATCAAGGCGAGCATCGCGGCGCTCGACCGCGCGCGGCTCCTGATCCAACAGGTTGATGCGATCAAATCGCACAATCCCTTCGCGGTGAATGACAT
This sequence comes from uncultured Roseicyclus sp., assembly GCA_947491935.1. Lineage (GTDB taxonomy): Bacteria > Pseudomonadota > Alphaproteobacteria > Rhodobacterales > Rhodobacteraceae > Gymnodinialimonas. The sequence goes on along the minus strand of CANLLF010000001.1, from coordinate 1,128,868 downwards.
TGCCTTTGCCCGCGCCTTCGGCGTCGATTGGCGGGACATGAACAACTTTGGCAGCTCGCTGATCTGGGGGCATCCGCAGGGGCCGACGGGCCTGCGCGCCATGATTGAACTTATAGAAGAACTTGTGCAGCGGGGCGGCGGGACGGGCCTTTTCCAGGGCTGCGCGGCGGGGGATTCGGCGATGGCGGTGATCCTTCGGGTCAGTTGATGGGGGGAACGGATATGGGAAATGCGGCAAGCTGGTTTGTGGACCGCCACATCGCGGAGGGGCGCGGGGAGAAGGCGGCCTTCATCGAGGCGGATGGGAAGAAACGTACGCTGAACTATGGGCAGCTTCACGAGGAGGCCGGGCGGTTCGCGGGGGCGCTCTACCGCCACGGCGTCCGGCGGGAAGAACGCATTGCGATGATCGTGCGGGATCAGATCGAGTGGCCGGTAATCTTCTGGGGGTCGCTCAAGGCGGGGGCCATTCCGGTACCGCTCAACACGCTTCTGTCGGCCGATGTCTATGACACGATCCTGACCGACAGCCGCGCCTCCATCCTGGTCGTGTCCGAGGAGATGTGGGAGGTGGTCGAGCCTGCCACCCGCGACAATCGGTTCCTGCGTGCGATCCTTGTGATCGGCGACGCGCCAGAGATGACGGAAAGCTACCGCGATTTCACCGATGGCGCGCCCATAGAAGAAACGGTGGAGGCCCATGAAGACGAGCTGGCCTTCTGGCTCTATTCGTCTGGCTCCACGGGGCAGCCAAAGGGCGTGCGCCATGTGCACGGGTCCCTGAAAGCGACGTGTGACACGTTTGGCGAGCAGGTTCTGGGGATCCGCGAAGACGATATAGTCTATTCGGTGGCCAAGATGTTCTTTGCTTATGGCCTTGGCAACGCAGTATCGTTCCCGATGTCGGTCGGGGCCACGACGATCCTGTTTGGCGGGCGGCCGACGCCCGATGCGGTTTATGGCATCCTCGACTCCCACAAGCCCAGTATCCTCTGCGCCGTTCCCACTCTCTTCGCGGCGATGGTGCAGGCGGCGGATGGCACGCCGGAGCATCATCTGCGCGTCTGCACCTCTGCCGGTGAGGCCCTTCCGCGAGAGGTGGGCGAGGCGTGGCAGCGGCTGACGGGGGTGGAGATCGTCGACGGCGTCGGCTCCACCGAGATGCTGCATATCTTCCTGTCTAACCGCCCCGGTGAGTGCATCTATGGCACATCGGGCACGGCGGTGCCGGGATACGAGCTGCGGCTAGTGGATGAGCATGACGAGGATGTGGCCGAGGGGGAGGTGGGTGAGCTTCTGGTCCGGGGCCCGTCGAGCGCCGAAGGATATTGGAACCGGCGCGCGAAATCCCAGGCAACGTTTGAAGGCATGTGGACGCGGACTGGTGACAAGTATGAAGCGAAGGATGGGCGTTTCATCTACTGCGGACGGACCGATGACATGTTCAAGGTGTCGGGGATCTGGGTGTCCCCCTTCGAGGTGGAAAGCGCGTTGATCGACCACCCCGCGGTTCTGGAGGCGGCGGTGGTGGCCCGCGGCGATGAGGCCGGATTGGACAAGCCCGCGGCCTTCGTCGTGTTGAAGGATGGGGCCGATGCACCGGGGGCGGAGGCGCTGAAGGACTTCGTGAAGGAGAAGATCGGCATGTGGAAATACCCGCGCTGGGTCGAATATGTCGACGACCTGCCGAAGACCGCGACGGGCAAGATCCAGCGCTTCAAGCTGCGCGGCTGATGTGGGGCGACGGGTTCGTAACCGCCGGTGGCAAGCGGCTTGAATATCGCTGTTGGGGCAACGCTCCGCGCGATGGGCGCGCGATTGTGCTGCTCCATGAGGGGTTGGGATGTGTCGCCCTGTGGAAAGGGTTTCCCGAGGCGTTGAACGCGGCGACGGGCCTGCCGGTGCTGGCCTATTCGCGGGCGGGCTATGGGATGTCGGACGCAGATGACCTGCCGCGCCCGCTCGATTGGATGACGCGGGAGGCCGTGGATTTGCTGCCGGAAGTGCTGGCGGCCTTCGGCCTGACCCGGCCGGTTCTGATCGGGCATTCCGACGGGGCCACGATTGCGGCTATTCATGCGGGGCGCGTCGGCGGCGTTGCCGCGGTTGTTCTGATGGCGCCGCATTTTTTCACCGAAGAAATGGGGCTCGCGGAAATTGCGCGGGCTGCCGAGATTTTCGATGGGTCGGACATGGCGGCGCGGATGGCGAAGTATCACCGCGATCCGGTGGCGACGTTCCGGGGATGGGCCGATGCCTGGCTGTCCCCGGGGTTTCGGGAGTGGAATGTGGAAGCGGTTCTGGACGGGATAGAGGTGCCGGTTCTGGCCATTCAGGGGCGGGATGACCAATACGGCACTCTGGCGCAGATCGATGCCGTGACAGCGCGGGTGCAGAGCAGCGCGCGGGCCGTGATTCTCGACGCCTGCCGACATGTGCCGCATTTGGAGCAGCCCGACGCGGTGATCCGCGAAATCAGCCAATTTATGCAAGATAATGCAATATATGCCTGATTTGTCACGCGATGGTGCTGAATAGTAGCAGTATAACGCTTGCCAGGCCCGATCCGTGCGCTATTCTGCCCAAGCGAACAGGGAGGGCGTCACGCCATGGCCAAGGTCATCGATTTCCAGACCGATCCGTCGAGCTATCGGCATTGGTCCGTTGCCTGCGACGGCCCGATCGCCACGCTGACCATGGATGTGGACGAAGATGGCGGCCTGTTCGATGGCTACCAGCTGAAGCTGAATTCCTACGATCTGGGCGTCGACATCGAGCTGAACGACATCGTACAGCGGATGCGTTTCGAGCATCCCGAGGTCAAGGTTGTCGTGATGCAATCGGGCAAGGATAAAGTGTTCTGTGCCGGGGCCAATATCCGGATGCTGGGCGGGTCAGCGCATTCCCACAAGGTGAATTTCTGCAAGTTCACCAACGAGACGCGGAACGCCTACGAGGCCGCGGAAGAAGAATCCGGCCAGAAGTATGTCGCGGCGATCAAAGGGGCGTGCGCGGGCGGCGGATACGAGCTGGCGCTGGCCTGCAACCACCTGATGCTGGTGGATGACGCGACATCGTCCGTATCCCTGCCCGAAGTGCCGCTGCTGGCGGTTCTGCCGGGCACCGGCGGACTGACCCGCGTGACCGACAAGCGCATGGTGCGCCGCGATCTCGCCGATGTGTTCTGCGCCACCGAAGAAGGCGTGAAGGGCAAGCGGGCCGTGGAGTGGCGGCTGGTTGATGAGGTTGTACCGAATTCGCGCTTTGACGAGATCGTGGCGGAGCGTGCTGCGGAATTTGCCGCGGCGAGTGACAAGGCGACCGGTGAAGGCATCACGCTCGGGCCGCTCAGCCGGAGCATCGCCGAGGATGGGTCCGTGACCTATTCGACTGTTGAAGTGGCCGTGGATCGCGCCGCGCGGACTGCGGTGATTACGCTGAACGGGCCGGAGGAAGATGCACCCGCCGATATTGACGCACTGCACGCGCAGGGCGACCAGGCCTATATGCTCCGCCTCGCGCGTGAGTTCGAGGATGCGATCCTGCATCTGCGCCTGAACGAGATGGAATGCGGGCTATGGACCCTGCGGACGCAAGGCGACCCGGCGCTGCTGGCGGCCCATGAGGCGCTGCTGCGCGACAATGCCGATCATTGGCTGGCCAATGAAATCCGGCACTATTGGAAGCGGGTGCTGAAACGGCTCGACGTCACGTCGCGCTCGCTGGTGACGTTGGTGGAACACGGCTCGTGTTTCGCCGGTGTGCTGGCCGAGCTGATCTGGGCCGCCGACCGCTCCTACATGATGGAAGACGAGTTCGACGGTGACAATCGCCCGATTGCCACGATCACGCTGACGCCGGACAATTTCGGGACCTACCCGATGGGCAACGGCCTGACGCGCCTGCATACCCGATTCCTTGCAACCCCCGAGGCGGTGGATGCGATGCAGGAACAGATCGGCGACGCGATGGAGGCGGAGGAGGCCGAGGAGCACGGCCTTGTGACGATGATCATGGATGACATCGACTGGGACGACGAGATCCGCATCATTCTGGAAGAACGTGCCTCGTTCAGCCCCGACGCGATGACCGGCATGGAAGCCAACCTGCGCTTTGCCGGGCCGGAGACAATGGAAACCCGAATCTTCGGGCGGCTGACCGCGTGGCAGAACTGGATCTTCAACCGGCCCAACGCGGTGGGTGAAAACGGCGCTTTGCAGCGCTACGGCTCGGGCATCCGGGGCGAGTACAACATGGAGCGGGTGTGAGATTTCTTGCACGGCCGCGCACCGCGCCACGTGAGTGCGCTATTTCGGGAGGACATCAACAATGACCGCCATCGACATTTCCTACGATACGAAAATCCCCAACAATGTGGGGCTGTCTTCGGACCGCAAGGTTCTGAAAGCGCTGGAGAAATGGCACCCGGGCTACCTGGATTGGTGGAACAAGCTGATCCCCCAGAACTTCCAGGAAAGCATGGTATATCTGCGCACGGCCGTGTCAGTGGACCCCAAGGGGTGGGCTAAGTTTGACTATGTGAAGATGCCGGAATATCGCTGGGGCGTGTTGCTGGCGCCCGAAGTCGAGGGCCGCACGATCCCCTGCGGAGAACATGCCGGTCAGCCCGCGTGGCAGGAAGTGCCGGGCGAATACCGCAACATGCTCAAGCGCCTGATCGTGATCCAGGGCGACACGGAGCCGGGCAGCGTGGAACAGCAGCGGTTCCTGGGCCTCACCGCCCCGTCGCTTTATGACATGCGCAACCTGTTTCAGGTGAATGTGGAGGAGGGCCGCCACCTCTGGGCGATGGTTTATCTGCTCCAGAAATATTTCGGCAAGGATGGCCGGGAGGAGGCCGACGACCTGCTGCGCCGGTCCAGCGGCTCCGAAGAGGCGCCGCGCATGCTGGGTGCGTTTAACGAGGAAACGCCGGACTGGCTCAGTTTCTTCATGTTCACCTATTTCACCGACCGCGACGGGAAAATGCAGCTTGAGAGCCTTGCGCAATCCGGGTTCGATCCGCTGTCCCGCACCTGTCGGTTCATGCTGACCGAGGAAGCGCACCACATGTTCGTGGGGGAGACCGGCGTGGGCCGGATCGTGCAGCGCACCTGCGAGGCGATGAAAGAGGCCGGGATCAGCGATGCCTACGATATCGGGCGTGTGCGCGATCTGGGTGTGATCGACTTACCGACGATCCAGAAGAAGCTGAACCTGCATTACTCCTTGTCGCTCGACCTGTTCGGGCAAGAGGTCTCCACCAATGCCGCCAACGCGTTCAACGCGGGCATCAAGGGCCGGTACATGGAGGCGCGGATCGAGGATGATCATCAGCTCAAGGACGCGACCTACAATGTCAAATCCATCGTCGACGGCCAGATCATGGATCAGGAAGTGCCGGCGCTCACGGCGATCAACATGCGCCTGCGCGACGACTACATCCGCGATGCAAGCGGTGGCCTGCGCCGTTGGAACAAGATGATCCAGCGCACGGGGATCGAGTTCGAACTGAAGCTGCCGGATCAGGCGTTTCATCGCCAGATCGGCGTATTCTCCGCCATCAAGGCGGACCCGGAGGGGAACCTCATCTCGGAGGCGGACTGGGAGGCCAACCATCACAAATGGCTGCCCACGCTTGATGACGGGGCCTATATCCAATCGCTGATGGTGCCCTGCTTTGAGCCCGGTAAATTCGCGGGCTGGATCGCGCCGCCCAAGGTCGGGATCGACAACAAGCCCGGCGATTTCGAGTATGTCAAACTTCACATGGCATGAGGCGCCCGGGCGGTGGGGCGATCCCGCCGCCCGCCCGCAAGACGAAGGACACACAATGAAGATCCACTTCCTGTTCGGCACTGAAACCGGCTCTGCAGAGATGCTGTGCGAAGACATCCGCGACGATCTGGGTGACGGGTTCACATGCGAAATCACGTCCATGGGGGAGGTGGACCCGGCGACGCTGGATAAGGACACGTTCTACATGTTCGTGACCTCCACCTATGGCAACGGTGATCTGCCGATGATGGCGCAGCCGTTTTTCGACAAGATGGTCGAGGGCGCGCCGGACCTGTCCCATGTCAATTTCGCCATTTTCGGGCTTGGTGACATGGTGTTTTCCGAGACGTTCGCCTTCGGCTCCAAGATCCTGATGGAACAGCTTCTGGAGCGCGGCGCCAAGATGGTGGGGGAGCGCGGCATCCACGACGCCTCGTCGCCGGACATGCCCGAGGATATCGCGGTGCCATGGGCCAATGACATCCTGGGCCAATTGCGCGCCCAGGCGGCCTGATCCATGCAGCCACGCCCCGAGACGGCCTTCGTCCATGACGTGCGCGTCACGTGGGGCGATTGTGATCCGGCCAAGATTGCCTATACCGCGCGGCTGCCGTGGTTTGCGCTTGATGCGATTGACGCGTGGTGGAGTGAATATCACCGCCCCGGCGGCTGGTATCATCTGGAGCTCGATACCAATGTGGGCACGCCGTTTGTGCGGCTGGAGATGGATTTCAGAAGCCCCGTCACTCCGCGCCACATCCTGAAATGCCACACCTGGCCGTCGAGGCTCGGCACCAAATCCATCACGTTCCGCGTGGATGGCGTGCAGGACGGGACCACGTGTTTCGAGGGCGCGTTCACCTGCGTGTTCACCATCGCGGATCAGTTCAAATCGCAGCCTGCGCCCCCCGATCTGCGGGCCCTGATCGAACCCCATATTCCGGGCTGACCCATGTCCCAAGAAGAACCCCATCCCCCCGTTGCGCTTGATGCGGCCATTACCGCGCTTCAGGGCCGCGTCGGTGACCGCGTGCGGGCGGCCCGCAAGATGCACGGCATGTCCCGGCGGCTTCTGTCGGAGGCATCCGGCGTGTCGCCACGCTACCTCGCGCAGATCGAGGGGGGCGAAGGCAATATCTCCATCGCGCTGTTGCTGCGGGTGGCCGAGGCGCTTGGCGTCAGCATGGAAGCCCTGGTGGCCAATGCCGACCTGACGCCCGAGGCGCGCCGCGTGGCGGAGGCCTTCGCCGCGGCGGACCGCGCGACGCAGGAGCAGGTGAAGGGGCTTTTATCGGGCACCGCCTCGAAGGCCGGGCGGATCTGCCTGATCGGGTTGCGCGGGGCCGGGAAATCCACGCTGGGGGCTGCGGTGGCCAAGGCGCTGACCGTGCCATTTGTCGAATTGAACCGGGTGATCGAAACCGCGGGCGGGATGCCGATTGGCGAGATCATGGGCCTTTACGGCCCCGAAGGCTATCGGCAGCTGGAGGCCGATGCCCTTGACCAGATCGCCTCCGAGCAGGACCGGGCGATCATCGCCGTGGCCGGAGGTATCGTGGATGAGGCGCATACCTTTGATCGCCTGCTGGACCGCTTCCACACGATCTGGGTGAAGGCCGCCCCGGAGGAGCATATGGCCCGCGTGCGCGCCCAAGGCGATACGCGCCCGATGGAGGGCAATTCGGAGGCCATGGTGCAATTGCGCCTGATCCTGCAAAGTCGCGAGGCCGATTACAGCCGCGCGGATGCGGTGATCGACACCAGCGGCGCATCGGTTGACGCGTCCCTGTCCGAACTGTTGGCCCTGATCGAGACCAACCGCTATTTGCCCAAGGAGATCCGATGAGCGTTACCAGATATTCGGAGGGGCGGACCGGGTTCGTCACCCTCGACAATCCGCCAGTAAACGCCATCGGAAAGTCGATGCGAGCGGGGCTTCTGGATGCGGTGGCCTGGGCGGAAGCCGAGAACCTCGACCGGGTGATCGTGACCGGCGCGGGCCGGGCCTTTGCCGCCGGGGCCGATGCACGCGAATTCGACGGCGCGGCGCTGGAGCCGTTCCTACCCGACGTGCTGGACGCAATCGAGCGCTCGTTTGTGCCGTGGATCGCGGCGATCAACGGGGTCGCTCTGGGCGGTGGGGCCGAGATTGCGCTGGCCTGCCGGATGCGCATCGCAAGTCCGCGCGCGCAGATCGGGCTGCCGGAGGTGACGCTGGGCGTGATCCCGGGCGCGGGTGGCACCCAGCGTGCGATGCGGCTCTGCGGGTTGGGCACCGCGCTTGAGATGATCGCGCTGGGCAAACCGATGCGCGCGCGCGACGCTAAGGCCGTGGGCCTGATCCACGCGATCGAGGATGATCCGGTTGAGGCCGCCGATCTGGTGAACACCGAAGAGCTGCAATGCGTCGTGCCAACATGGGAATTGCCCGCGCCCGAGCCGGACAAGGCCGCCATCGGGGCGATCCGGGCCAAGGCCGCCGCCCGGATGCCGGGCCAGATTGCGCCGCGCCGGGCCATCGACGTGATCGAGGCCGGGCTGTCCCTTCCGTTCCACGCCGCGATGAAGCTGGAACGCGCGACGTTTCTGGAATTGAAAGAGGGTGCCCAATCGCGCGCCCTGCGCCACATGTTCTTTGCCGAACGCGCCGCGAAAGCGCCCGCCGGTCTGGAGGCCACGCCGGCTGAACTGAGCAAGATTGCGGTGGTGGGCGGCGGTACGATGGGCGCTGGGATCGCCTATGGCTGCCTGTCGCTTGGACAGCAGGTTGTCGTTCTGGAACATGACGCCGAGGGCGTGGATCGGGCTGCGGCCAATATCGAGAAGCTGATCGCTCAAGGCGTTTCGCGTGGGCGGCTGGATGAAAGCGGCGCCGAGGCCCTGAGGGATCGCCTCACGATCAGCGACAATTCTGCAACCGCCGGTGATGCGGGCCTCGTGATCGAGGCGGCATTTGAATCGATGGAGGTGAAGCGGGACATTTTCGCCAAGCTCGACGAGGTCATGGCACCGGATGCAGTGCTGGCCACCAACACCTCCTACCTCGATGTGGATCAGATCGCCGCCAGCAGCCGTGACCCGTCCCGGGTGCTTGGCCTGCATTTCTTTGCGCCCGCCCATATCATGCGGCTTCTGGAGATCGTGCGCGGCGCCAAGACGTCCGATCGGGCACTGGCCACCGGGTTCGCCCTGGCGAAACTCCTCAAGAAAGTGCCGGTTCTGGCCGGGGTCTGCGACGGGTTCATCGGCAACCGCATCTTCAGCCGCTACAAGGAAGAGGCGGACATGCTGCTGATGGATGGCAGCGTTCCGTGGGAGGTGGACGAGGCGATGGAGGCCTTCGGCTATGCCATGGGGCCCTACGAGGTTGGCGATCTGTCAGGCCTTGATATCGGCTATGCCAACCGCCGCCGCCAGGACGCCACGCGCGATCCGAACCGGCGCTACGTCCCGATAGCGGATCGGATGGTGCAGGAGGGCAGGTTGGGTCGCAAGGCCGGTGTCGGCTGGTATCGCTACCCCGGTGGCGGGGGCAAGGTGATCGATCCGCTGATCGAGGATATGATTGCGGAGGAGGCGCATTTCGCCAGGGTGGAGCGGCGCGAGATCGACGGCGACGAAATCCGCGAGCGACTTGTGCTCGCGATGATCAATGAGGCGGCGGATATCCTGGGCGAAGGCATTGCGGCCTCGGCGCGCGATATCGATCTGGTCACGGTCTTTGGCTACGGTTTCCCGCGCTGGCGGGGCGGGTTGATGCATCACGCGGACAGTATCGGCGTGACGCAAATCGTCGAAAAGCTGCGGGTGCTTGAGGCGGCGGATCCGGTGATCTGGAAGATCAGCCCGGTGCTTCTGGATTGTGCCGAAAACGGCAGGACCTTGGCGGAGTGGCAACGCGCGACGGGGTGAGCGGACCGCCCGGTTGCCGATCCTGCCCTACCGTACCCGGATCGGCAGCGAGGTGAACCCGCGGAACCGCGCAAGGCCAAGCCGTTCCCGCTGGCCGTCGGCGGCGAGCTTGGGAAACCGCTTCACAAACCGACCCAGGGCAATCTTTCCCTCCATCCGCGCCAGTGACGCGCCGAGACAGACGTGGATGCCGGTGATGAAGGCGATATGCGGGTTCGGTTTGCGGGCAATGTCGAACCGGTCGGGCTCCGCAAACACATCCGGATCGCGGTTGGCGGCGGCGATGGAGGTGTGGATGTAGGTGCCCTTCTCGATAGTCGCGCCAGAGGGAAGGGTGATGTCCGCCCTCGCCAATCGATTGCCGATCTGGAGCGGGCTTTCGGCGCGCAGGCATTCCTCCACGGCGGTGCCGATCAGGCCCGGATCGTCCATGAGGCGACGATGCTCACCGGGGTTGTCCAGCAACAGGGCCACGGAATTGCCGACGAAGGAGGTTGTGGTTTCGTGGCCCGCATTCAGCAAGAAGATGCAGTTCTGGATCAGCTCCTCTTGCGTCAGGCGGCGACCGTTGTGCTCGCCGAAGATCAGCGCCTCCAGCACCTCACCTTCTCCGGCCCCGTCGGGATTGGCACGGCGATGGTCGATCAGGTCGCTGAGGATCGCGCCGAATTCCTCGACCGCCCGGTTGCCCGCATCCATCCGCGCCTCGGGCACCACCGGATCGAGCGCGCCGAGGATGGCGATGGAATAGCCCCGCAACTTGGCACGGTACTCCTCGGGCACGCCCAGCATGAAGCTGATGATCTCCGTCGGCAGCATCATGGCAAAATCAGCGATCAGGTCGAGTTCCCCAAGATCCTCCACGCGATCGAGCAGGCGATCGACGATGCCATCGATCAGGCGCTCCATCTCGGCCAGTTTGCGCGGGGTGAAGGCGGCTGAGATCAGCTTGCGGACAACGGTGTGATAGGGCGGATCGTTGAAGATGAGCGAGGTGGTGTGATGCACCTTGAGCGGGCATTCGCCGAATTTCGCGCCGAAGGCTTCGGTCTTGTCCGACAGCATATCGCGGGACCGGTATGTGGCCAGGCAATCGTCGTGCCGGGTTAGGTAGACGGAGCCATCGGCATTGCGGTGAACGGGGGCGTCTCGGCGCAAACGGGCGAGTGTCGGGTAGGGGTCTTCGATGAACGCGGCATCGATTGTGTTGAGGTCAAACTCTGCAATGTCGAGCATGATGGCGCCATCCCTTTATTGCCGACTAGCGTAGCGTCGGGCCCTGTCGGACAGCAAGGGCACAATCCCCGCGCACGGCAGGATGGGGGCAAACGCCCTGAACCCGCCGCTGTCGTGAACCGGTCAATGTGTCAACTTGTGTGGACACTTCCTTTGCGGTAACTTGCAACCCTAGGGGGAGTCGCCAAAGCCGCAGGGAATCGTCTCGCGCCTCCACGACGCCTGGAAAGGGACCGGCCGTGTCACGCATGTTCGACAATGGAGGATCGTCTGACGACCGGGTCGTCGCACGAGCCACCGATGACGGCGTTTGCGCGGACTTGCCGCAAGATCGGCTCGATGAACTGGCCCGCCGCGCGATGGCGAAACTGGCCCGGTCACGTATCGACGGCGATGCCACCTGCGCCGAAAGCGCCGCGATCCCGCAACCTTACGTCACGGCGCTTGCTAATGCGCTGGCCGCCCGGGATGCGCAGTTTGCCACGGCCATGGTCGACGACCTTCTGGCCAGCGGAGTGACGGTCGATGATCTGTTCCACCAACACCTGACGCCTGCCGCTCGGCTGCTTGGAGAGTGGTGGGAAACCGACCAGATGACCTTCACGGATGTCACCCTGGCCGCGGCGCGGGTTCAAACCATTTTGCGGAACCTCCCGGGCCCGCGCGCGCCTGGCCGCCTTATCGGGAATCGCGGCGCTATCTTCGCCGCGATACCGGGCGAGGAACATACGCTGGGTGTGACCATGGCAGCCGCGTTCTTTCGCCGTCGGGGATGGGATGTGGATCTGCATGTCGGGTTGGAGCACGACGAGTTATGCCGCCGCATCGTGCGGGATGATCGCCCCGTTCTTGGGGTTAGCTGTTCCGGCCCATCCCTCATGCCAGCTCTGTGCCGGTTGATCGACGAATTGCACCGCCGCCGCCCGGAACTGGGCGTTGTGCTGTCGGGCTGGGTCACCACGCAGCCTGCAGCAATGGCGGACCTGCCGCCGGTCGATAGTATCATCACGACGCTGGAAACGGCTGAGCCGGTGATGGAACAGGTGTGCCAACAGGTCCTGCGCCGCACCTGAGCCGAGATCAGCGCCACTCGTCGGGATGCCTGTCGCGCCCATCCTTTTGGGAGGCGTAAAAGGCATCGAGGCTTTGCGCCGGGTCCGGCTCATAGGGGCCCGACAGGGCCGCATCCGCAATCCGGTCAAGGCGGAACATCCGGAAATCCTGCCGCAACTCACACCAGCCCACCAAGGTCCAGACCGTTCCCCAAAACCACAGCCCGAGGGGGCGCACGCTGCGATCTGTCGGGGTGCCCTTGTCATCGCGATAGGCAATCGTCAGGCGTTCTGGCCGCTGGATCGCAATCTCGACCGTATCGATCATGGCACGGGTCTGGGCATCGAGCGGGCGGGTTGTCCAGGCCTCGAAGCGCAGGCCATTGGCGCGGCGCCGGACAGGGTCGGGCAGGATGGCGGTGATCTTTTCGAGCGCGCTGTCCGCCCCGCGGGCCATGGCGGCCCCACCCCAGGTGCGCACCATCCGCGCGCCCACGCTCAGCGCGATGGCTTCTTCTTCGGTGAACATCAGGGGCGGTAGATCATAGCCGTCTCGCATCATGTAGCCGAGGCCCGCTTCGCCTTCGATCGGCACGCCCGAGCCCTGCAGATGGGCAATGTCGCGGTAGATCGTGCGCTCGGACACCTCCATGGCCTCGGCCAGGGCGCGCGCGGTGGTCAGCTCGCCGGGGCGGAGGCGGTCGATCAGGCGGAAAAGGCGGTCAGCACGGCGCATTGGGCAAACCTATTGCGATTGGAGGGGTTGGCAAAGCGGGTAGGCTCGGCAGCCCGGGGAGGAAGGCGAATGGGGGAGCGGCCACATTCAATGTAGCCCCGCCCCGGCGCGGATCAGCCGCCAAACTTGAACAATCCCAGCGAGTTCCCGTCGGGATCCCGACCATAGAAAAACGAGCCCGGGGGGATCTGGATGTCGGGGCTTTCCACCTCCCCGCCCGCTGCCTTGATGCGGTCGCGGGCCTTGTCGAGATCGTCGTGGACCACAAGGTGGATGGTCGACCCCTCGCGCGATGGCTTGCCGGGATAGAGATGGCCGCCAATGCCGGGCGTGTCGTCATTGAAGTCCAGCATGACCATGGGGTTGGGCCCGGAATTGTCGACGGTCAGCTCCTGCTGCAAAATGGCGGAGTAGAATTGGCGGGCGGCCTCGATGTCGCTGACGGCAATCTCGAACCAGCAGGCGGTGTTTTGCTTCGTGTCGGACATGGTGTGTCTCCATCTGAATGTGTCGATGAAGACGGTCTAACACCCCCCTCCTGACAGCATTCTGTCAGGAGCCTGTCGGGGCCTGCGAAAAAGTTGCGATGAGACGTGAGGGGCTTCGAGGTCCGTCGGGCACCCTCACATTCTCAACTGTCGTATCTGTCGATCAACGCGCTGGGTTTGGCGAACCGCTCCAGCGCGACGATATCGTGCACGATGATGCGGCTGCCCGCGACCTTGATGCCGTGGGGTTCCAGCCCCTTGAACGCACGGCTCAGATTTTCCGGGGTCATTCCGAGGAACGATGCCAATCGGCGCTTCTCCATCCTGAGATCGAATTCCGGGGATCCGTTGTGCCGTTGTTGGCGCAGCAGGTAATTGGCAAGCCGCTCCAGCGAGGTGCGCAGCTTGAGATCCTTCGTGTTCTTCACGACGGCCCGGTAGCATTGGGCCAGTTCCGTTACGATGGCGCGGGCAAAGGCGCCGTCGCTGGCAAAGATCGCCCGGACATCCTCGGATGGTAACAGCGCCACACGGCTTTTCTCCAGGGTGCGGGCTGACATCAGGTACGGCGCATTCTTGATCGTGGCGGCCAGAATGAAGGTAGAGACCGGCCGAACCGTCGCCATGCTGGTTTCGCGCCCGTTCCAGGACGAAAACAGATCGACCGAGCCGGAGATCACGACGTGCAGGAAGTCCGGCGTATCCCCTTCCGATATCAGTTCGATCCGCGGCGGGAAGTTCTGGACATAGGCGCCGCGCATCAGGGCCTCGAAGCTGTCCTGCTTCATTCCGGCAAACAGATCGAGGTCACGAATATCGTCGCGATATGAGTCCAGCATCACCGATGGCGTCCCGTTGGTAAAATCCCACCCTTCTGTTTCGCTTGATAATTGTCAAGCCATCAATTGATGGCCAGACGAATCGGCGTTGAGCAACAACCGTTTCTCAACCAACTTTCTTCTGTAACCCATTTATTTTGCTCGAAAAATTTTGGATTTTTGATCCATATCAAGCCTGAATGTGCCGTCGGGAGGCAAACCGGACCCAACCGAAGGCGGCAGCAAAGGTGCCGCCCACGACGGAGGGACCGCAATGGAACTGCAAAACAAGGCCACGGCGCTGTGGTCGAATTTCTTGAACGTAAAGATGGTGCAGATCAGGACGTTCCACATCACGTGGTTCGCCTTTTTCTCGTGCTTTTTTGCATGGTTTGGCATCGCGCCGTTGATGAGCGTCGTCCGCGATGAACTCGGCCTGACGCCCGAGCAGATCGGTTGGGCGATCATCGGGTCGGTTTCGATGACGATCTTTGCGCGCCTGTTCATCGGCTGGCTGTGTGACAGGATCGGGCCGCGGAAGGCCTATACCTGGCTGTTGGTCCTCGGCTCGCTTCCGGTGATGGGGATCGGCCTGGCGCAGACGTTCGAGACGTTCTTGCTGTTCCGGGTGCTGATCGGCTGTATCGGCGCGTCGTTCGTCATTACGCAGTATCACACATCGGTCATGTTCGCGCCCAACGTGGTGGGGCAGGCCAATGCGACCAGCGCGGGTTGGGGTAATCTGGGCGGCGGTGTCACCCAATTCGTCATGCCGCTTCTGTTTTCCGTGATGGTCATCGGCTTTGGCTTTTCGGAAGCCGTGGGCTGGCGCCTGTCGATGGTTGTGGTCGGTGTGATCATCTTCCTGGTCGGCATCGCCTATTACTTCCTGACCCAGGACGCGCCCGACGGCAATTTCGACGACCTGCGCGCGCAGGGCAAGATGGAGGAAAAGAAGAAGGTCACCGGGAATTACATGCACGCCCTGAAGGACCCGCGGGTCTGGGTGCTGTTCGTGATCTATGGCTGCTGCTTCGGCATCGAACTGACGGTGAACAACGTCGCCGCGCTCTACTTTATGGATTACTTCGACCTGTCGCTGGTGACAGCGGGCTTCGTGGCGGCCTCGTTTGGCCTGATGAACCTCTTCGCTCGGACACTGGGCGGGATCTTCGGCGACAATTTCGGATCGCTCTGGGGCCTCAAGGGCCGGGCCTTCTGGCTCTTCATGTGCCTGTTCTTCGAGGGTTGCGCACTGATGGTCTTCAGCCAGATGCATGTGCTGTTCCTAGCGCTGCCGTCGCTGATCGTGTTCTCGCTGTTCACCCAGATGGCTGAAGGCGCCACCTACTCGGTCGTTCCGTTCATCAACAAGAAGGCGCTGGGTGCCGTGGCTGGCGTGGTTGGCGCGGGCGGCAATGCGGGCGCGGTTCTGGCAGGCTTCCTGTTCAAAAACGTCATCGATTGGTCCGAGGCCTTCTTCATCCTCGGTATCGTCGTCACCTGCGCATCGTTCCTGGCCTTCGCGGTCCGGTTCTCGACCCGGCAGGAAGATGAGGAACGCGCCAACTTCGCCGCGGCCAACATCGAGACGCTGCGCCGCCGCGCCGAGAAGGCAAATGCCGCGCTGGAAGAGGGGATTGCCGCGATCGAGTCGCGCAATCCCGGACAGCAGCCCGCCACCTGAGCAAAGACGCATACGGGCCATCGCCGGTGGCCCGTACCACCCCTGACGACGAGGAGACCCAAGGTGGGACAAGACCTACGAAATTACACGCCGGATGATGAGGCCTTCTGGGCCTCGACCGGCAAGACGATTGCGAACCGCAATCTGTGGATATCCATACCATCGCTGCTCTGCGGCTTCGCGGTCTGGCTCTACTGGGGGATCATCACGGTTCAGATGATCAATCTGGGCTTTGCCTTCGAACAATCGCAGCTGTTCACGCTGGCGGCCATTGCGGGCCTGACCGGCGCCACCTTGCGCATCCCCTCAACCTTTTTCATCCGTATCGCGGGTGGGCGGAACACCATCGTCTTTACCACCGCACTTCTGATGATTCCCGCCGCGTTGACCGGCTTTGCGTTGCAAAACCCCGATACGCCGCTGTGGCAGTTCCAGATCCTGGCGTTCCTGAGCGGCATCGGCGGTGGCAACTTCTCGTCGTCGATGTCCAACATCTCGTTCTTCTTCCCCAAGAAGATCCAGGGCTACGCGTTGGGCATGAATGCCGGTCTGGGCAATTTCGGTGTGACCACGATGCAGATCGTGATCCCGCTGGTGATGACAATGGGCATCTTCGGCGGCGAGCCGATGATCCTTGAAAACACCTCCGGCACGTTCTTCAGCCGCATTCCGGCAGGGTCGGAGACCTACATTCAGAATGCGGGCTACATCTGGCTTGTCGCACTGATCCCGCTGGCGATCATCGGCTGGCTTGGCATGAACAATATCCGCGATGAGCATGTCTCGCCGGATATCCCATCGCCCGGTGGGGCCTTCGGGATAATCACCTTCATGCTGCTTATCGGCTTTGCCTGTGCCGCGTTCGGCCTGTGGCTGATGCTGCCTGAGAGTGTCGGCGGCTCGGGCTTCAATATCTCGAAATGGATCGTGTTGCCGGTTGTCATCGGGCTGACCGTTCTGGGGCTCAAGCTGATCCCCGGGCAGGTCGGGCAGAACCTGACGCGCCAATACAAGATCTTCGGCAACAAACATACCTGGGCGATGACGGTCATCTACACCATGACCTTCGGCAGTTTCATCGGCTATTCAGCGGCGCTGGCGCTGACCATCAAAGTGGTCTTCGGATTCCAGCATATCGAAGTCGACGGGATCCTGACCCACGACATGGCGAACCCCAACGGCCCCTCGGCCCTGATGTTTGCCTGGATGGGGCCGTTCATCGGCGCGCTGATCCGCCCGCTTGGCGGCATGGCGGCGGACAAACTGGGCGGGGCCCGGGTCACGCAATGGATCTCCATCGTGATGGTCGCCTCGGCGCTGGGTGTCGCGTACTTCATCCAAGCGGCGTATGCCTCGGCCACGCCGGAGCAGTTCTTCGTGCCCTTCTTGATCCTGTTCCTGATCCTCTTTGCGGCTACGGGCATCGGCAATGGCTCCACCTTCCGGACCATCGCCGTGGCGTTCGACAAGGAACAGGCCGGGCCGGTTCTGGGCTGGACGGCTGCCGTTGCCGCCTATGGCGCGTTCATCATCCCGAAGGTGTTCGGCGAGCAGATGGGCGCAGGCACGCCGGAATACGCGCTCTACGGGTTTGCCGCCTTCTACGTGGTCTGCATCGCCATCAATTGGTGGTTCTACCTGCGCCCCGGCGCGTACATCAAGAACCCCTGAGCTGATCTTCGCCTGTCCGGAGATCGCTCCGGGCAGGCTCCCCCGCACATCCCTAGGGAGCTAGACACATGAGCCACCTGCTCGACAGACTGAATTTTCTCCAATCCAAGGAACTGGAGCAGTTCTCGGACGGCCACGGGCAAGTGACCCGGGAAAACCGCGATTGGGAGGAGACATATCGTTCCCGCTGGCAGCATGACAAAGTGGTGCGCTCCACCCATGGCGTGAACTGCACCGGATCGTGCTCGTGGAAGATTTACGTGAAATCCGGGATCGTCACCTGGGAGACGCAGCAAACCGATTATCCGCGCACCCGCGCCGATCTGCCGAACCACGAGCCGCGCGGCTGTGCTCGGGGGGCGAGCTATAGCTGGTACCTCTATTCCGCGAACCGGGTGAAGAACCCGCTGGTGCGCGGCCGTCTGATGAAGGTCTGGCGCAAGATGCGCGAAACAATGGACCCGATCGAGGCTTGGACCAAGCTTCAGGCCGATCCGATCCTCCGCGCCTCTTACGTGGAGACCCGCGGCAAAGGCGGTTTCGTGCGCGCCACCTGGGATGAAGCGACCGAAATCACCGCTGCTGCCAACGCCTATACCGCCAAAACCTACGGCCCCGACCGGGTGTTTGGCTTCTCCCCGATTCCGGCCATGTCGATGGTCAGCTATGCGGCCGGCTCGCGCTACCTGTCCCTGATGGGTGGCGTCTGCATGAGCTTCTACGACTGGTATTGTGACCTTCCGCCAGCCTCACCCATGACATGGGGGGAGCAGACGGACGTGCCGGAATCGGCCGATTGGTACAATTCCGGCTACCTGCTGCTTTGGGGGTCCAACGTGCCGCAGACGCGGACGCCGGATGCGCATTTCTATACCGAAGCGCGCTACAAAGGCACCCGATCCGCTGTGATCTGCCCCGACTATTCCGAAGCCGCGAAGTTCGGCGATGTCTGGCTGAACGCGAAACAAGGCACCGACGCCGCGCTCGCCATGGCCTTTGGCCACGTGATCCTGCGAGAATTCCATCTCGACCGGCAGACGCCGTATTTCGAGGAATATACCCGCAAGTATTCTGACTTCCCGATGCTGGTGAAGCTGGACGAAAAGGACGGCAAGCTGATCCCGGGCCGCTTCCTGCGCGCCGACGATCTGGACGGGAAGCTGGGCGAGGACAACAACCCGGAATGGAAGACTGTTGCCTATGATGAAGCGTCCAAGGGCTTCGTCTCGCCCAACGGCTCCATCGGATATCGCTGGGGTGAGGACGGCGAATGGAACCTTGAGGAAAAGGCGAACGCGGCCGACACGAATCTGAAGATGTCGCTGGTTCTCGAAGAAGATCACGACGATGTCGTGGGCGTCGATTTCCCCTATTTCGGTGGCGAGGCCATTGGCCAGTTTGCCACCGATGCTGACCATCCGGAGGTTCTGACCCGCAACATTCCGGTCAAGAAAATCAAGACCGCCGAAGGTGAAATCGCCGTTGCCACGGTGTTCGATCTGTTCTGTGCCAATTACGGGCTGGACCGTGGGTTGGGCGGTGATTGGGTCACGTCCGACTATGCCGACGATATGCCCGGCACACCGGCCTGGGCGGAAAAGATCACCGGCGTGTCCGCCGACAAGATCATCCATGTGGCCCGCGGATTTGCCGACAATGCCGAGAAGACGAACGGCAAGTCGATGATCATTATCGGCGCGGCGATGAACCACTGGTTCCACATGGATATGAACTATCGCGGTGTCATCAACATGCTGGTGATGTGCGGCTGCGTTGGCCAATCCGGTGGTGGTTGGGCGCATTATGTGGGGCAGGAAAAACTGCGCCCGCAGACAGGCTGGCAGCCATTGGCCTTCGCGCTGGATTGGGGCCGTCCGCCGCGGCACATGAACTCGACCAGCGCTTGGTATGCCCATACGGATCAATGGCGCTACGAGACGTTGACGGCCGATGAAATCCTGTCTCCGACGGCGCCAGAAGGCGATTGGGACATCTCGCTGATCGACTACAACATCCGCGCGGAGCGGATGGGCTGGCTGCCGTCTGCGCCGCAGCTGCAGACCAACCCGCTTGCGGTTGCGAATGAGGCAAAAGCTGCGGGCAAAGAGATCCCCGCTTACGTCGCCGAAAACCTGAAATCGGGCGACTTGCAGATGTCTTGCGAGGATCCGGACAACCCGGCGAACTGGCCGCGCAACCTGTTCGTGTGGCGCTCGAACCTGCTGGGATCCAGCGGCAAGGGCCACGAATACTTCCTCAAGCACCTGCTCGGGACCGACCATGGCGTTCTGGGCAAGGATCTGGGCGAAGACGGTGGGCAATTGCCCAAGGAAGCCAAGTGGCACGAGGAGGCCCCGCGCGGCAAACTCGACCTTTTGGTGACCATCGATTTTCGGATGAGCACCACCTGTGTCTATTCCGACATCGTTCTGCCAACGGCCAGTTGGTACGAAAAAGACGACATGAACACGTCGGACATGCACCCGTTCATCCACCCGCTTCAGGCGGCTGTGGACCCGGCCTATGAGAGCAAATCCGACTGGGAGATTTTCAAGGCGATTGCCAAGAAGTTCCAGGAGATTGTGCCGGGGTATCTGGGCAAGGAAACCGACATCGTCGCCCTGCCGATCCTGCACGATACCCCTGCGGAGATCGCTCAGGATCAGGTGAAGGATTGGAAGAAAGGCGAATGTGACCTGGTCCCGGGCAAGACTGCGCCTGCCTTCGTCGCGGTGGAGCGGGACTACGAGGCGATCTATGATCGCTTCACCGCGCTAGGGCCGCTCATGGACAAGCTTGGAAATGGCGGCAAGGGCATCGCCTGGAACACCCAGACCGAGATCGACAATCTGGCGGACCTTAACGGTGTGCAACTTGACGGAACTGCGGCAGGCAGGCCGAAGATCGAAAGCGCGATTGACGCCTGCGAAGTGATCCTGATGCTTGCGCCGGAAACCAACGGCGAAGTGGCGGTGAAGGCGTGGGAATCGCTCAGCAAGGCCACCGGGCGCGAACATGCGCATCTGGCCGAGGGGGAGCATCACAACAAGATCCGCTTCCACGACATCGCGGCGCAACCTCGCAAGATCATCTCAAGCCCAACCTGGTCGGGGATCGAGAGCGAGAAGGTCAGCTACAATGCAGGCTACACCAACGTCCACGAGCTGATCCCGTGGCGCACACTGACTGGGCGTCAGCAGCTCTACCAGGACCACCTTTGGATGCGGGCGTTTGGTGAAGGGTTCATGTCCTACCGTCCGCCCGTTGATCTGAAGACAATCACCGAGGACGTGCAGGATGAGGGCGATACGCTGGTCCTGAACTTCATCACGCCGCACCAGAAATGGGGCATCCACTCCACCTATTCCGACAACCTGCTGATGCTGACGCTCAACCGGGGCGGGCCGGTGATCTGGCTCTCGGAGAACGACGCCAAATCCGCGGGCATCGTCGATAACGATTGGGTGGAGCTTTACAACGTCAACGGCGCGTTGACGGCGCGCGCGGTTGTCTCCCAGCGGATCAAGGACGGCACAACGTTCATGTATCACGCGCAGGAGAAGATCGTGAACACGCCCGGCTCCGAGAAGACCGGCAATCGCGGGGGCATCCACAATTCGGTGACCCGCGCCACGCTCAAACCCACCCACATGATCGGCGGCTACGCGCAGCAGAGCTACGGCTTCAACTACTACGGAACCGTGGGCTGCAATCGCGATGAATTCGTCGTGGTGAAGAAGATGAAGAAGGTCGACTGGCTCGACAAAGAGGCACCCCGGACGGAGGCAGCACAATGAGAATTCGCGCACAAATCGGCATGGTGCTGAACCTCGATAAATGCATTGGGTGTCACACCTGCTCCGTCACCTGCAAGAACGTCTGGACCAGCCGTGACGGCGTTGAGTACGCCTGGTTCAACAATGTCGAAACCAAACCCGGCACGGGGTATCCGACCGATTGGGAAAACCAGGCCCGCTGGAATGGTGGCTGGGAACGGACAAAGGCGGGCAAGTTGCAGCCCAAGCAGGGCAGCAAATGGCGGATCCTGGCGAATATATTCGCCAACCCGGACCTGCCGGAGATCGACGATTACTACGAGCCGTTCGATTTCGACCATGATCACCTGAAATCCGCCCCCGAGATGGAGGCATTTCCCACGGCGCGCCCCTATTCCAAGATCACCGGCGAGCGGATCGAGAAGATCGAGAAGGGCCCGAACTGGGAGGAAATCCTGGGCGGTGAATTCGCGAAACGGTCCGGTGATTACAATTTCGAGGGTATCGAGAAGCAAATCTACGGCGAGTACGAGAATACGTTCATGATGTATCTCCCCCGCCTGTGTGAGCATTGCCTGAACCCCACCTGCGCGGCGTCGTGCCCCTCGGGCGCGATCTACAAGCGCGAGGAGGACGGGATTGTCCTGATCGATCAGGAGAAGTGCCGGGGCTGGCGGATGTGTGTTTCGGGCTGCCCGTACAAGAAGGTCTATTACAACTGGTCGACCGGAAAGTCCGAGAAATGCACGCTGTGCTACCCGCGGATCGAATCCGGTAATCCAACCGTCTGTTCGGAAACCTGTGTGGGTCGCATCCGGTATCTGGGTGTGATGCTCTACGACGCGGACAAGATCGAAAGCGCCGCCAACGCCTATGATGAGAAGGACCTTTACGACGCGCAGCTTGGCGTGTTCCTCGACCCCAACGATCCGGTGGTGATCGAAACGGCGCGGGCCGATGGCGTCCCCGAGGATTGGATCAAGGCCGCGCAGGAAAGCCCGATCTGGAAGATGGCGATGGAGTGGAAGGTCGCCTTCCCGCTGCACCCGGAATACCGGACGCTGCCGATGGTGTGGTACATCCCGCCGCTCAGCCCGATCCAGAACGCGGCGGAGGCCGGCGCGATTGGCACCGATGCGGGCATGCCCGACGTCAAGAAGCTGCGGATCCCCGTCAAATACCTCGCCAACATGCTGACAGCGGGGGATGAGGCACCGGTGGTCAACGCGCTGGAACGGATGCTGGCGATGCGATCCTACATGCGGTCGAAAACCGTGGAGGGCGTCGTCGACGAAGGCATTGCCGCGCGCGTCGGCCTGAGCGGGCGCGTGATCGAGGACATGTATAAAATCATGGCGCTTGCGGATTACGAGGATCGCTTCGTGATCCCCACCACGCACCGCGAACAGGTCGAAGAAGCCTATGACCTGAAGGGCGGCTGCGGGTTCACCGATAGCAACGGATGCTCCACCGGCATCTCCAAGGGCTCGCTTTTTGGCGGGTCGAAGAAACCCCTGAAAATGCCCTCGGAGGTGCAGTGACATGACCCCGCACGTACAAGATCGCACGTTAAAAGCCCTGTCCCTAATCCTGAGTTACCCGACGCCGGATTTGCAGCAGGCCATGCCGGAGATCCACGGGTATCTGGCCGCCGACAGCCGCATGACCGCCGCCGCGCGCCGGGCCCTTCGCCCGCTGGTGCAGGAGTTGCGGGAACGCGACATCTATGACCTCCAAGAGCAATACGTGATGCTGTTCGACCGCTCCCGCACCCTGTCCCTGAACCTTTTTGAACATGTTCATGGTGAAAGCCGGGATCGTGGCGGCGCGATGGTGTCCCTGATCGAGACCTACAGAGAAAGCGGGTTTGAACCCGCGACGAGCGAGCTCCCGGACCATCTGCCGGTCTTGCTCGAATTCCTCGCCACCCAACCCTTCAGGGAGGCGCAGGAAACTCTGGCGGACGCGGCCCATATATTCGCGGCATTGAACGCCCGGCTTGTCCGGCGGGAAAGCCCATATGGTGCCGTGTTCGCCGCTTTGTTGCAGCTTTCCGGTGTGACCGCCGACCAGACCGCGGTTGCCGAATTGCTGGAACAACCCGAGGTCGATCCCACTGATCTGGAGGCGCTTGATGAGGTTTGGGAGGAGAGCGAAGTGTTGTTCGGCCCTGACCCGAATGCGGGCTGCCCACAGGTCCGCGACATGCTGGCCAAGATGGATACCCCGATCACCCCCGCGCCGACGACCACCAGCCATGCGGCCGAATAGGGAGGAAAGACCATGTTTGCGAATTTCAGCCTCGACTTCTTCATCTTCGGGATCATGCCCTACATCGCGCTGACGGTCCTGATCGTCGGGAGTATCGCGCGGTATGAGCGCGATCCCTTCACGTGGAAATCGTCCTCGAGCCAGCTTCTGCGACGCAAGCAATTGGTCGTTGGATCGGTGTTCTTCCACGTGGGCATCATCACGGTGTTCTTCGGCCACCTTGTGGGCCTTTTCACGCCGGTCTGGATCCTCGATGCCTTGGGCATTCCCTACGCGCTCAAGCAATGGATGGCGGTCCTTATCGGCGGTATCGCGGGCATAGTGGCCCTGATCGGTGCCACGATGCTGATCCATCGACGCCTGACCGACGCCCGGATCCGTGCCACATCCAGTTTCGCGGATATCGGCATCATGGTTCTGATCTGGCTTCAGCTGTTCATCGGGCTTGGCACGATCACCCTGACGGTTCAGCACATGGACGGGGTCGAGATGGTTCATTTCATGAATTGGTCGCAAAGCGTGATCTTGCTGAACCTGAATGCCTGGCTCGACGTGGCAAACGTGCATTGGCTCTACAAGGCGCATATCTTCCTTGGCCTGCTGATCACGATCCTGTTCCCGTTCACGCGGCTGGTGCACATGATTTCGGGCTTTGCGGCGCCGTTCCGGTACCTGTTCCGGCCCGGCTTCCAACTGGTCCGGTCGCGGCGGCAAGATCCGCTGCCGCGTGCGCGCAACGTGGTGCCAGCGGCCAACCGGGCCGTGAAACCAGTCGCCAACCCGGCGGAGTGAGCAACATGAATTCCGCTTTATTCCCCGATGTCATCGTCAACGGTGAGCTTGTCCCCCACACGCTCATTGCCGCGGAGACCCAGAATCAGGCCGCGCCCAAGGGCAAGCCGGGCCTCGCATGGCGCAAGGCCGCCAATGCGATGGCGATCCGGACGCTGCTATTGCAGGAGGCCCGATCCCGCCAGATCGCCGCCGATCCGCAAGAGGTTTCGCCGGGGCGGTTCGAGACCGAGGAGGAGGCCCTGATCCGGGGCCTTCTGGACGACGCCGTCGACGTCGATGTGCCAAGTGCCGAGGACATCCGCGCCGAGTGGGGGAAGGATCCGGACCGGTTCCGCTCGCCGGTCTTGTGGGAGGTGTCCCATATCCTCATCGCTTGCGATCCGCGCGACGAGATTGCGGCCGACAAGGCGCGACTGCGGGCGAAGGCTCTGGCCGGGCTTGTGATGTCCGATCCCAAGGGCTTCGCCTCGTTGGCAGCGCGGGAAAGTGATTGTGCGTCCAAATCATCGGGCGGGTCTCTGGGCCAAATCGGCCCCGGCGACACGGTGCCGGAATTCGAAGCCGCGCTGAAGACCCTGAAGGACGGGGAGATCACGGCCGAGCCGGTTCTGACCCGCCATGGTTATCACGTGATCCGTCTGGATGCGTTGGCCGACGGGGCCGTCCTGCCTTTTGACGCCGTCCGATCCAAGATCGCGATGGCCCTCGAAAAAACCGCATGGGCCCGCGCCGCACGCGCATTCATTGATCAGTTGGTCTCGGCGGCGGACATCACGGGAATTGATCTTCGGCCCGAATAACGCTCGGAAAGGTGGGATATGAAGCGCATCCATTCCAGACCGCCACAGGGCCAGGGAACTGCACGGCTGGATCTCGCAGTCCTGCAAAACCCGCTCGATTACATCGCCGAAGACCACATGCGGGAACGGGAAATCTGCGCCATGCTCGATCATCTTGCAACTGAAACGTCTTATGACCCGGATACCGGGGATCAGATCCGGTGTTTCCTGAAATACCAACTGCCTGCCCATCTTGAGGATGAAGAGATCGACCTGTTTCCCATGATGCTGAAGCGCTGCGAACCGGAAGACGAGATCGAGCCGGTGATCCGCGAATTGCGCTGCGATCATGGCCATGCCGCAACCGACGGGGCCGCGATCCTTGGGCTTCTGGATATGCCCGGCAAGGGATTTTCGGCGCGGGCCTGTGCGCAGATCGTGGCCTTCGCCAAACATGCACGTCGCCATCTGATCGTGGAAAACGCGATCATCCTGCCCATTGCCCGTGCACGCCTGACCCCGGATGACCTGCGGGTCATGTTGCAGCATATGCTGGAGCGCCGCGGGCTCGACCGCGCGATGGAGGCCCCCTGATGCTGGAGGATCTGCTGGACCGCAACAGCCGCTGGTCATCCGAGAAATCGGCGCAGGAACCGGGTTACTTCGCGCGGCTGGCCACGCGCCAATCCCCCGATTTTTTCTGGATCGGTTGTTCCGACAGCCGGGTGCCCGCCAACGTGGTGGCCGGGCTCGACCCGGGAGAGGTCTTTGTGCACCGCAACGTTGCCAACGTGATCCATTCGTCGGACATGAACCTGCTGTCGGCCCTGGAATTCGCGGTCGACGCGCTGAACATCCGCGAGATCATTGTATGCGGCCATTACGGCTGCGGTGGTGTGAAGGCCGCGACCGAGGATCTGCCCCATGGTCTCGCCGATCACTGGCTTGAGCCGATCCGGCGCCTGGCGCGCTCCTACGCGGTGGATCTCGCCACGGCTGAGACTGAGGAGACGCGGCGGGATCGTTTGGCCGAGTTGAACGTGGTCGAGGGTGTCCGCCGGGTCGCGGAAACGCCGATCGTGCAACGGGCGTGGAAACTGGGCGCGGATCTGCGCATCCATGGCTTGATCTACGGCCTGACCGATGGCCGGTTGCGGGATCTGAATTGCTCAATCGCGCGCGGATGAGGAGAGGGTACAGATGAAGATTGCTTACAGGATGTCGCCGGAGCGGGGGGATACGGACCAGGTGTTTCTGCGGCTTGCTGAAACGCTTGCCGCCCGGGGGTATCGCACCTGTGGCCTCGTCCAGATCAATACCGAGCGGCCAGACGATGGCCCCTGCGATATGGATGTTCAGGTTTTGCCCGACGGCCCGATCCTGCGCATCTCGCAGGATCTCGGACCACATTCTCGGGGCTGCCGGCTGGATATCGGCGCGCTTGAAACGGCGGTGGGCCTCGTGCAGGCGACACTCAGCACCAAGCCGGATTGCCTGATCATCAACAAGTTCGGCAAGCAAGAGGCCGAAGGGCGTGGCTTCCGCCCGGTGATCGCAGACGCCCTGGGGGAGGGTATTCCGGTGCTGGTCGGGCTGAACGGGCTCAACAAACAGGCATTTCTGGAGTTCAGCGATGGGATGGCAGAGCCATTGGACCTTACGGAGGCCGCCGCGCTGGATTGGCTCCGGGCAGCGATGGAGGACGCCTTAGACGTGGCCTGAACCGCGGCGGGGTTACTGCGTTAGTTCCGCTGCTGGAATGATGGGGAAGAATGCGCTGTTCGACCAGACGCCAAACCATTCGGTATCGTCCACGGTATGGGTCGTACCCAGATCGACCAGCCGGTAGAAGCTTTTGCGGTCAATCAACGCCTCAAGCCCGCCGCGGATATGGACGTAGGGGGACGGCTCGCCTGTCTCGTCGCGCTCCACCCGGATTGCATGGTCTTCGCCAGCAATCACCACGTCGCCCACATTCGTGGTAAAGGAAATGGCCTGATCCACGCCATCACCTGCCGCCTCTATATCCACCGCGACGAACGGTGCATCTTCCACCCGGATGCCGACCTTTTCGACCGGCGTGACAAGGTAGTACTTGCCGTCCTCAAGCTTCAGAATGGTCGAGAATAGCCGCACCAGCGGTTTTCGGCCAATCGGGGTGCCTTCGTAAAACCACGTCCCGTCGCGTTTGATCTCCATATCCAGATCGCCGCAGAACTCGGGGTTCCACAGGTGGACCGGGGGCAACTTGCCCTCTTTTGCGGCATCTTGGGCGGCTTTCATCAGGGCGTCGGTGGCTGGCGTCATCTTTTGAGGGTCCTTACACGGCCGATGTCACGATCATTTGTCCTTTATGGCCTTTTGCTATTTGTGGTCGGCGGAATAGGTCTGTTACCTGTTGCACCATATTTAACATCCGCGCGGAGCATTGCCATGGCTGACCCCGAGACCCTCGTGACCGAGATCGAAGCGCTTGGCGCCAAACTGGCGGAGGCGAAAGCCTCCATTGCGCAGCGGATCATCGGCCAGGAAGCGGTGGTGGACCTGTCTCTGTCGGCGATGCTGTCGGGTGGCCACGCGCTCCTGATGGGCCTGCCGGGCTTGGGTAAGACATTGCTGGTCGACACGCTGTCGACGGTGATGGGGCTCAGCGCCAACCGGATCCAGTTCACCCCCGACTTGATGCCTGCGGATATTCTTGGATCGGAGGTGCTGGAGACGTCCGATGACGGCTCGCGGAACTTCCGGTTCATCGAAGGCCCCATCTTCTGCCAGCTTCTGATGGCCGACGAGATCAACCGCGCCTCGCCCCGGACGCAATCCGCTCTGCTCCAGGCGATGCAGGAACGCGAAGTGACGATTGCGGGCGAGCACCGCCCGCTGCCCGCACCGTTCCACGTGCTCGCCACGCAAAACCCGATTGAGCAGGAGGGCACCTATCCCCTGCCCGAAGCGCAGCTCGACCGGTTCCTGGTGAAGATCGACGTGCCCTATCCGGACCGGGAGACGGAACGCGGCATTCTGATCGCGACCACCGGGACGGAAGAGGCCAAATCGACCGAGATCTTCACGCCGGCAGAGTTGATCCGCGCCCAGGGCATCGTGCGGCAGATGCCGGTGGGCGAGGCGGTGGTGGAAGCCATCCTTGATCTCGTGCGCGCCTGTAGGCCCGATGAACCTGATGCGCCGGAGATGGTGAAAAACTCGGTGGCCTGGGGCCCCGGCCCGCGGGCGGCGCAGGCGCTGATGCTGACAGCGCGCGCGCGCGCGCTGCTCGATGGCCGCCTGTCGCCGTCGATCGACGATATCGCCGCGCTGGCCCGTCCTGTCCTGTCGCACCGGATGGCGCTTACCTTCGCGGCGCGGGCGGAAGGCGCGGTGTTGGAGCAGGTGATTGATGAGGTCACGGCACGGGTGACGCGGGTTGAGGCCGCGGCTTGAGCGAACTCTCGGTTCATACGCCGGAGTCCCTGCGATCCCGATCCGAAGCGGTCGCGGCTTCTCTGCCGTCGCTGATGGTCGACGCGCAGCATCTGGCCGCGACCGTCCTTTTGGGTGTGCATGGCCGCAAACGGGCCGGAACAGGTGATGAGTTCTGGCAATATCGCCCGGCCGAAGCGGGCGACAGCTACCGCGCCATCGATTGGCGCCGGTCGGCGCGATCGGATGGCCATTTCCTGCGTCAGACGGAATGGCAGGCCGCCCAATCGGTGATGCTGGGGGTCGACGATGCGGCCTCGATGACGTTCACGGGCCACAAATCCCGCCCCTCCAAGCTCCGCCGCGCCCAGACGCTGGCCATGGCTCTGGCCGTGATTGCCGTGCGCGGGGGCGAACGGGTGGGCCTGACGCATCTGGCGGAGCCGCCGCGCGGCGGACAGGCGCAGTTGATGCGCATGGCGACCGCCCTGATGGACGGCGTTGACCGCCCCGAATATGGCGAACCCAAGCCGCAAGTCATGCCTGCCGGGGCGCGGGCGGTGTTTTTCAGTGATTTTCTGGGGGAGCCGGCGGCGATCGAAACCGTACTGGGCCGTGCCGCCGATCGTGGTGTCAAAGGCGCGCTGGTGCAGATCCTCGATCCTGATGAGGAGGCATTTCCCTTTGATGGGCGCACTTTGTTCGAAAGCATGTCCGGCGCGATCCGGTTCGAGACGCTGAAGGCGAAATCCCTGCGCGAGGAATACCTTGCGCGGCTGGCCGCCCGCAAGGACGCCCTGCGCGCGATGACGCGGCGCACCGGCTGGCGATTCCACGTGCACCACACCGATGCGCCCGCTGAACCCACACTTCTGTGGCTCTATCAGGCATTGGAGCGTCAGGGATGATCGGCCCGCTTGCCTTTGCAACGCCGCTTCTGCTTTTGGCGCTTATCGTCTTGCCGGTCCTGTGGTGGCTCTTGCGGGCCGTGCCGCCCGCCCCGATCCGGCGGCGGTTTCCGGGCATCGCGCTCCTCCTCGGGCTGCGGGATGACGAAAGCCAGACCGACAAGACGCCATGGTGGCTCCTGCTGTTGCGCATGTTGGCGGTGGCTGCCGCGATCATCGGCTTCGCAGGCCCGGTTCTGAACCCGCAAGAAGAGCGCGCGGCTGGCGACGGCCCGCTTCTGATTGTGATGGATGCGTCTTGGGCGTCGGCTCGCGACTGGCCCGCACGGATCGATCGCGTCGGCGTGTTGCTCGACGATGCGGGCCGCGCCGGGCGCGAGGTTGCGCTGGTGCAGTTGACGGACCTTCCCGCGGGGGAGGTTTCGTTCCAGACGGCCAACGCCTGGGCGCCCCGCATCCCGACCTTGGAGCCTGCACCCTACGCGCCCGACATGGACGCCGCTGTGGACTGGACCACTTCGCTTGAGGGGCCGGTCGAGGTATTCTGGTTCTCCGACGGTCTCGATCACGAGGGGCGCGCCGATCTGGCCGATGCCTTCGCCGACCTTGGACCGTTGAGTGTTTTTCAGGGCGACCGGGACCTGATCGCGCTGGCCCCGCCGCGGTTTGAAGATGGCACCATCCGGGCCGATCTGACGCGCTTGGGCGCCGACATCCCGCGCGACGTGACGATCGTCGCCCATGGCCTCGACCCGGCGGGCCTGCCCCGCGATCTGGCGCGGGGGACAGCCACCTTCGATGCCGGTGAAATGGTTGCCACCACCGAATTCGACCTTCCGCCGGAGCTTCGGAACCGGATCACGCGGTTTGAGCTGTCGGGCGAACGCCATGCCGGGGCGATTGCGTTGAGCGATGACGCGTTGCAGCGCCGTCAGGTGGCCCTGATATCTGGCGGGGCGGATGACGAGCAGCAGGCGCTGCTGTCCCCGCTCCATTATCTTCGCCAGGCGCTGGAGCCGACCGCGGACCTGATGGAAGGCGGCCTGAGCGATATTCTGTTGGCCTCTCCCGATGTGATCATGCTGGCCGATGTCGCCACACTGGCCCCCGATGAAGAGGCCGGATTGGTGGAGTGGGTCGAAAACGGTGGCCTTCTGGTGCGGTTCGCCGGGTCGCGCCTTGCCGGGTCAGATGTGGCCCGTGATGAAGCCGGGCCGCTGATGCCCGTACGCCTGCGCGCCGGTGGGCGGACGGTGGGCGGCGCGATGTCTTGGGGGGAGCCCAAGGTGCTGGAGCCCTTTGCGGAAGGATCGCCTTTCTTCGGCCTTGCGATCCCCGACGACGTGCAGGTGACCAGCCAGGTTGTGGCGCAGCCCGACCCGGCGCTGAGCGAGCGGACCATCGCCTCGCTCACCGATGGCACGCCCCTGGTGACGCGCGCGAGTGTCGGGCAGGGATCGGTGGTGCTGTTCCACGTCACGGCGAATGCGGAGTGGTCCACCCTGCCGCTGTCGGGCCTCTTCGTGCAGATGCTGGAGCGCCTGGCGATCTCTACCCGCCCCGTCGCCCCCGAGGCGCAGGATCTGGAAGGCACAATCTGGACGCCTGAAGAGGTCCTGGACGGGTTCGGCATCCTGCGCGACGCGGGCACCCGCCCGGGTGTTGCGGGTGAGGACCTGGCCGACGCGCCGTTGTCTGCCGATCTTCTGCCCGGCCTCTACGCGGGCGAAGACAGGCGGTTGGCACGCAATGTGATGGCCGCCGATGCAACATTGGTGGCCGCGTCCTGGCCATCGAATGTGCCGGTGGAAGGCATGGTTGTGGTCGAACCCACTGACCTTATGGCGGCGTTCCTGACCGGTGCGCTGATCCTGTTGTTGGTCGATGCCATCGCGGCCCTCTGGCTCGCCGGGCGGCTCGGCGGATTGGCCCGCGCGGCCGTGGTTCTGGCCACCTTCACGCTGCCGCACGGGGCGGAGGCACAGCTGACCCCGGATGAGGAGCTTGCGATCCTGGCGACATCCGAGGCCACGCTGGCCTATGTGATCACCGGTGATGCGGAGGTGGACGAGACCTCGCGCGCTGGTCTTCAGGGCCTTTCCAACACCCTTTACCAGCGCACGTCGGTGGAACCGGCCCCGCCCATCGGCGTGGATCTGGAGCAAGACGAGCTGGCGTTCTTCCCGATGATCTATTGGCCGGTCACGCCCGATCAGGCGATCCCTTCGGCCAACGCCTATCGCCGCCTGAACGACTATCTGCGCGGCGGCGGCATGATCGTGTTCGACACACGTGATGCCCATGTGGGCCGGTTCGGGTCGGGCACGCCGGAGGGGCGGCGCCTGCAGGTTATCGCGGCGCCGCTGGATATCCCGCCGCTTGAGCCGATCCCGGCGGACCACGTCCTGACGCGCACCTTCTACCTCCTGCAGGGCTTCCCCGGCCGCCACATGAGCCGCGATGTGTGGGTGGAGGCGGCACCGCCGGATGCGGAACAGATTGAAGGCATGCCATTCCGCAACCTCAATGATGGCGTCACGCCGGTTCTGATCGGCGGCAACGATTGGGCCGCTGCCTGGGCACAGGATGCGAACGGGCGTGCATTGTTCCCTGTGGGGCGGGGCCAGACCGGGGAGCTTCAGCGCGAATATGCGCTACGCTTCGGTGTGAACCTTGTGATGCATGTGCTGAGCGGGAACTACAAATCCGATCAGGTCCATGTGCCCGCCTTGTTGGATCGGTTGGGGCAATAGTGATGGCGAACCAGATCCTCTTTGATCCGCTTCTCGACTGGATGGTGATCTACGCCCTCGGTGCGGCGCTGGTCCTGATTGTTGCGCTGTCGCTGTGGCGGGGGCTGTCCGGCTGGCCCTTCCGACTGCTGGCCGGTGCCGCGCTATTGATGGCGCTGATCAACCCGTCGCTGCAAAGCGAGGAGCGGGAGCCGCTCAGCGACATCGTGCTGGTGGTCGTGGACGAAAGCGCCAGCCAGCGGATCAGCGACCGGCCTGATCAGACGGCTGAGGCGGTCAATGCCCTGGAAGCGGAGATCGAAGCGCTTGGCATGGAGGCCCGGATCGCCCGGGTGGGCGATGCCGAGGACAATTCTGGCACCCGCCTGATGGCGGAACTGCAACGCATGATGGCCGAAGAGCCGCGGGCGCGGATTGCCGGGGCCCTGCTGGTGACGGATGGGCGACTCCATGATGCGGAGCTCGTGCCGGACATGCCCGCCCCGATCCACGCGTTGATCACCGGGCGGGAGGGCGATTGGGACCGACGTTTGGTGATCGAAACCGCGCCTGCCTTTGCCATCATCGGCGAAGAGGTGCAGCTGACCCTGCGGATCGAGGATCAAGGGGCCGTTCCGGACGGCCTTGGGGGCCGGTCGGATATCGTGATCGCCATCGATGGCGGCCCGCCGCAAACCTATACCGTGCCGGTAGGCGAAAGCCTCGATCTCCCACTGACGCTGGAGCATGCGGGCCAGAACGTGATCCAGTTCACCGTGCCAGAAGCGGAGGGTGAACTGACCACACGCAACAATGCCGCCGTGGTGCAGATCAACGGCATCCGCGACCGGCTGCGCGTGCTGCTCGTCTCCGGGGAGCCGCATCCCGGCCAGCGCACCTGGCGCAACCTTCTGAAATCCGATCCGTCCGTCGATCTTGTCCACTTCACCATCCTGCGTCCGCCCGACCGGCAGGACGGAGTGCCGGTTGATGAGTTGAGCCTGATCGCCTTTCCCACGCGGGAGCTGTTCATGGAGGCGGTGGACGAATTCGACCTGATCATCTTCGACCGCTACCAGCGCCGGGGTATCCTGCCGATGCTCTACATCGACAATATCCGGCGCTACGTTGAGGATGGCGGCGCGCTTCTGGTGGCGGCGGGGCCGGATTTTGCCGGTGCGTCGTCGCTCTATCGAACGCCGCTGTCGGAGATCCTTCCGGGGCGCCCAACCGCGCGGGTCATCGAAGACCCGTACCTGCCCACGATCAGCGAGTTGGGCGCGCGGCATCCGGTGACCACGGGGTTGGAGACGGAACATACGCCACGGCCCGATAGCGATGCGCCCTGGGGCCGTTGGTTCCGCCAGATCGAGTTGACGGAGCAGGGCGGGCAGACCGTCATGCAGGGGGCGGATGACGCGCCGCTTCTGATGCTGGACCGCGTGGGCGAAGGGCGCGTGGCGCTTCTGGCGTCGGATCATGCGTGGTTGTGGGATCGCGGGTTTGAGGGTGGCGGCCCGCAGTTGGAGCTTCTCCGGCGCCTCGCCCATTGGATGATGGGGGAGCCGGACCTTGAGGAAGAGGCGCTGACGGCCGATGTCGACGGCCAGTCGATCCTGATCACCCGCCGGACCCTGGCCGACACGGTCGGCAGCGTGACCGTCACGACGCCCGATGGCGACGAGATTGAGGTGATGCTGGAGGAGAGCAGCCCGGGGGCCTTCACAGGCGAGATCGTGGGGGCGGAGCAGGGCCTCTACCGTCTGGTCGAAGGTGATTTCGAACGTGTCATCGCGCTTGGGCCCGCCGCGCCGCGCGAATTCGAGGTGACGATTGCGGGCTCCGATCAGGTCGACCCGTTGGCCGAGGCCGTCGGGGGCACCAGCATACGCCTTGAAGAGGGCATGCCGGATATTCGCCGGGTTGGCGAAGGGCGCGCGGCCCATGGGCGCAACTGGCTGGGGCTGATAACGCGGGATGCCTACGTCACCACGGATGTGACCGTCATGCCGCTTGTATCCGCGTGGCTGTTCCTACTGATCGCCGCGAGCCTAATGGTCGCGGGATGGTTGCGGGAAGGTCGGCAGTGACGGCCTGGATCAGATAAACAGCTGGCCGTGGCATTGCGGGCAGCGCGACGTGCGGCGGCCAAGACATCCTTCACACCGCGTGAAGATCGGGTGGCCGTTCAGATCGGCCCCGGCCATGGATTTTCCCGCACCGCCGCAGATGCGACAGGGGGCGAACCCGGTGCCGCTGCAACGATGGCAGCGGACGAGCGCAGGTGTTGCTTGCTTCGCCTTGTGAGTGTTGGGCCGGTAGGTGTCCATCATCGGCTGTTCCTTCTCAGACGGCCAGAATGACACCTAAAAGCGGCATAAGCCGCGCCTTTTCGTGGCGAGAACCGGGCGCTTTATTCAGGTAGGAGATAGCGTGTCGTGCCCTCGGCCCACCCGTCGACATTGGTCCGGGCCCGGATGAACACCTCAACCGTGCCGTCGGGGATCACCACACCGGAGGTCGAGCGCGTGAACGGCTGCTCGTTCTCGTGCGGATGGGCCAGAGGCCGCTCACCCACGATGGTGCCGTCGGCCAGCTCAACCCGCCACCCATCGGCATAGTCATCCCAGCCGGTATCACCATGTTCCAGCGTCACGTCAAAGCGCCAGCCGTCGCTACCGGAGCGAGCTTCGATCGCCACAACATCTGCGGGATCGGCGAGAGCGGGACTGGCGAGCAGCAAAAGAGGGATCAGATATTTCATGGCGTCAGACTACCGGTTGCGCCGCCCCGCGCCATCCACGATCCCGTGAGCAGACGATGGGCCAGCTAGGGCCAGGGTTTGTAGACCACAAGGATCAGCACACCGATGGCGCCCAGAACACTGATTTCGTTGTAGACGCGCAGCCAGCGATCGGATTGCTCGAAGATGCCCTGCCGCGCCTTCAGGATCAGCCGCCCGGTCCAGCCGTAGTGGGCCGCCAGAAGGGTCACAATGGCGATCTTGGCATGGGTCCAGGCGGGCCAGCCCCAGAGATGCGCGAGGTAGAGGCCAGACAGAATCGCGATGACGCCAAGGCCGAGCGAAAAGCGGTAGATCCGGATCGTCAGATCGCCGGTGGGACCGAATTCACCTGACTTCTCCCATTCCCGCTTCCAGAAAATGATCGCGCGCGGGGCGGCGAAGATGCCGGTCATCCACCCCAGAACACATAACAGATGCAGTACTTTGACCCATTCCATGGTCGCAAGGAATGCGCGGCTTCGCGGATGCCTGCAAGCTGCGACAGTGCGTGCGGGGGAAAACATTTGCTCAAACGCCATATTGGTTATATTATTTTACCAATTCGCCCATTTGGGTGACGTGGAGGAGGAGACAGGGATGGAGATGCCGACACCCGATGCCAGCATTCTGGCGCGCAAGTCGCGGATTGTGGAGCGCCTGACAGGGGTGCTGCCCAAAACCGCCGTCATCCACGATGAGACCGAGACACGCGCCTATGAATGTGATGCGCTGACCGCCTACAAATGCCCGCCCCTGGCCGTTGTTCTTCCGGCCTCGACCGAAGAGGTCGCGGCCGTCTTGAAGATCTGCTTTGAGGAAGGTGTGCCGGTGGTGCCCCGTGGCTCCGGCACATCGTTGGCGGGCGGGGCCTTGCCGACGGCGGATAGCGTGATCCTCGGCGTTGCGCGCCTGAACCAGGTGCTGGAGACTGATTACGACAACCGCATCATCCGCGTGCAAACGGGCCGCACGAACCTGAGCGTCACAGGTGCGGTCGAGGCGGAGGACTTCTTCTACGCCCCCGACCCGTCATCGCAGCTGGCCTGCGCCATCGCGGGCAATATTGCGATGAATTCCGGCGGGGCCCATTGCCTGAAATATGGAGTGACCACCAACAACCTTCTGGGCGTCACGATGGTGTCCATGGAGGGTGACGTGATGGAGATTGGCGGTGCGCATCTCGACAGCGGCGGCTACGACCTGCTCGGCCTGATATGTGGCTCGGAAGGGCAATTGGGTGTGGTGACCGAAGCGACCCTGCGGATCCTGCGCAAGCCGGAAGGGGCCCGGCCCGTTCTGATCGGGTTTGACTCCAATGAGGTTGCGGGCGCCTGCGTGTCGGACATCATCAAGGCGGGTGTTTTGCCGGTCGCTATCGAGTTCATGGACCGCCCGATCCTTGAGATCACCGAGAAACACGCCAAGGCGGGGTACCCGGATTGCGAGGCCCTGCTGATCGTTGAGGTCGAAGGCTCGCCCGAGGAAATCGACGCGCAGCTTGGTCTGATCAAGCAGATCGCGCGCAGCCACAACCCCGTGGAATTGCGGGAGGCCGAAACGGCGGAAGAAGCCGGGCGCATCTGGCTGGGGCGCAAAAGCGCGTTCGGCGCGGTGGGTCAGGTCGCCGATTACATGTGTCTGGATGGGACGATCCCGGTGAGCGAACTGCCGCGGGTGTTGAAGGGCATTGAGGAGATTTCTGCCAAATACGGCCTGAAGGTGGGCAACGTGTTCCACGCCGGAGACGGCAACATGCACCCGCTGATCATGTTCGATGCGAACAAGCCGGGCGATCTGGAGCTGTGTGAGCAATGCGGTGCGGACATCCTGCGGCTCTGTGTGGAGGTTGGCGGTTGCCTGACCGGGGAGCATGGCGTGGGCGTGGAAAAGCGCGACCTGATGGGCGCGCAATTCACCGAGGCGGACATGGAAGCGCAGATGAAGGTGAAGGACGTGTTTGATCCGGCCTGGCTTCTGAATCCGGCGAAGGTGTTCCCGCTGGAGACGTCACGCGCGCGACGCGAAAGGGATGTCGCCGCCTGATAGCGTCGACCAAGGGGGCGTCAGTCCCCTGCACCCCCTTAGATTTTTCGAAAAGACGAAGGAGCGCTCTCGATGTTGAGCCCTGCAAGCGAAGCAGAACTGAGCGAAGTCGTGGCGGCGGCCAGCGGGCCGTTGCGCGTGGTTGGCGGCGGAACGCGGTCCATCGGGGCGTCTGACACTGGCGAGGTTCTGTCGCTCAGCGCGATGTCGGGGATCGAGTTGTATGAGCCAGGCGCCTTGACGCTTGTTGCGAAGGCCGGAACGCCCTTGGCGGAGGTCGAGGATGCCTTGGCAAAGGAAGGGCAGATGTTGCCGTTTGAGCCTGCTGATATGCGCGCTTTGTTGGGGCGCGACGGAGTGCCGACAATTGGCGGTGTCGTGGCGGCCAACGCCGCGGGTCCGCGGCGGATGATGGCGGGTGCCTGTCGCGACGCCCTTATCGGCGTGCGGTTTGTCGACGGCGCGGGCACCGTTCTGAAAAACGGTGGTCGGGTCATGAAAAACGTGACGGGGTACGATCTGGTGAAACTGATGGCCGGATCCTGGGGCACGTTGGGTGTGTTGAGTGAGGTTGCGTTTAAGGTGCTGCCCCGGTTGGACGGGGCGACACTTCTGGTGCGGGGAGCCGAGGGCGCTGACGCGCTGGAGGCAACGGTGCGCGGTGTGACCTCTCCGTTCGAGGTGTCGGGCGCGGCCGTAGTGCCGGGGGAGGGCACGTATCTGCGCATCGAAGGGCTGGAAACGTCGGTTGCCTACCGGATCGGGAAGTTGACCGATCTGCTGCGCGATCTGGGGGAGATCGAGGTGACGTTTGATGCCAACGCCTCCGCCGCGATCTGGACGCGAATCCGGGATGTGACGGATTTCACGGAAGCACCGGGTGCAGTCTGGCGCGTGTCGATGAAACCGACGGATATGGTGGATCGCTTCCTGCCCGCGATCGCAGAAATCGGTGCGTTTGATCATCGGTTGGATTGGGCCGGTGGCTTGGCGTGGCTGCGGCTTGAGGGAGATGATGCCTCCATCGTGGCAGCGCATCACGCCGTTCAGGCCGCCGTTACGGAAAACGGTGGAGGGCATGCGACGCTGTTCCGCGCGCCGGAATCCGTCGTGCGGCAGGTCGATGTGTTTCAGCCCGAGGCGCCCGGCGTGGCGGCCTTGTCGCAAGGGTTGCGGGCCAAGTTCGATCCGCGCGGTATCCTGAACCCCGGCTTGATGGGAGGCGCGTGAGATGCAGACGACCTTTTCGCCCGAGCAGCTCAAAGAACCCGCGATCCAGCGGTCGAACGAGATCCTGCGGACCTGCGTGCATTGCGGGTTCTGCACGGCGACCTGCCCGACCTATCAGGTGCTTGGGGACGAGTTGGATAGCCCGCGGGGCCGGATCTATCTGATCAAGGACATGCTGGAGAACAACCGCGCCGCCGATGAGAAGACGGTAAAGCATATAGATCGGTGCTTGTCCTGCCTTGCCTGCATGACGACCTGTCCGTCCGGCGTGCATTACATGCATCTGGTCGATCACGCGCGGGAATATATTGAACAGACCTACAAGAGGCCCCTGTTCGAACGCGTTCTACGCTGGACGTTGGCGCAGATCCTGCCCTATCCGACGCGGTTCCGAGTGGCCCTTCTGGGGGCCAAGATCGGGCGGCCCTTCGCCTTCCTGATGCCGGATGCACGGCTGAAGGCAATGCTGGCCATGGCCCCCAAGGTGATCCCGCCGGTGAGCCGGAACGATGACCCGCAGACGTTCCCGGCGGCGAACAGGAAAATGCGCGTGGCGCTGATGACCGGCTGCGCGCAGAAGGCGCTCAATACCGATATTAACGATGCCACGATCCGGCTTCTGACCCGGTTGGGGGCCGAGGTGGTCGTGGCCGAAGGGGCAGGATGTTGCGGCGCGCTGACCCATCACATGGGCAAAGCGAAGGAAAGCCACGCAACGGCCGCCAAAAACATCCGCGCCTGGACGGCGGAGATGAAAGGTGAGGGCCTCGACGCGATTGTGATCAACACGTCGGGCTGCGGCACGACGGTGAAGGATTACGGCCACATGTTCCGCGAAGATGCCGCGCTGGCCGAAGATGCGGCTGCGGTGGCCGGGATCGCCAAGGACGTGTCCGAGGTTTTGATCGATCTGTTGCCGGACGGGGCGGAGGCGTTTTCGCCCGATGTGGCCAAACTCGCCGTCGCGGGAACGGATGTGGCGCCCGAAGCCCGGGGTGGGCGGATCGGGCGGCGTCGCAAGGATGTGCTGACGGTCGCCTATCACGCCGCGTGTTCCTTGCAGCATGGCCAACAGATTAAGACCTACCCCAAGGATCTGCTGAAGCGCGCCGGGTTTCAGGTGGTGGAGCCCGCGGATAGCCATCTCTGCTGCGGCTCGGCGGGGACATACAATCTGATGCAGCCCGAGATTTCGGGCCAATTGAAGGCGCTCAAGGTTCAGACGCTGGAGGCCGTGCAGCCAGACATCATCGCGGCGGGCAATATCGGGTGCATGATGCAGATCGGATCAGCGACCGACATACCGATTGTCCATACGGTCGAATTGCTGGATTGGGCCACGGGTGGGCCGCGCCCGCCGGCCTTCGAGCGGGATGGAGAGCCAGCGGTTCCGATCCTGCGGTAGGCTATCAACGGCACCTCTGCCGGTCGGTTTCGCAGTGGCGCGCGAGCGGTTTCCCTGCCCGTTTTGCGCCCGTGCGGGTCATATTTTCGCCTTCGTTAATGGTTACGCCGCCCCTGACTGTGACATCAGAAGGGGTCCAATATGCGTCTGAGTTTGTCGGCGTTGATTATTTGTGTGCTGGGAACCGGCGCGATTGCGCAGAGCCTGCCGACGATTCAGAGCACCGGCCCCGTTGGCGGATTGCGTGAAATGGGAAGCGCTGATGAAGCGGCCGAATGGAACGCTGTCGGTCGGCTGGATACCGGCGCCTCGTTTTGCTCGGCCACGCTGATCGGCCCCGATCTGGTGCTGACGGCGGCCCATTGCGTGTATCATCCCATCACGGCGATCCCGTTTGACCCCGAAGATCTCACCTTCTCCGCGGGCCTGCGCAATGGCCGGGCCGAGGCCGTGCGTAACGTGCGCCGCGCCGTTGTCCTGCCGGATTATCGGCCACAGATGGGGGAAGAGTTCGACATGATCGGCCTTGATCTGGCGTTGCTGGAACTACAACGCCCGATTTCCCGCTCGACGATTGCCCCGATCGCCACGGGTCGGACCGGGCGCGGGGACGCTCCGGTAACGGTTGTCTCCTACGGGGCCGAGCGGGAGGCCTATGCCTCCATAGAAGAGGATTGCCAGATCCTGGCGCGCCGCGGACCGGTGCGGTCGCTGAGCTGCGAGGTTGCGTCCGGCTCGTCCGGATCACCTGTGCTGCGTATCCGCGACAATCGGACCGAGGTCGTGGCCGTGATGTCGGCCATGGCGCAGGTCGAGGGCGAGGATGTTTCCATTGCCGTTGTTCTGGATGGCCAATTGGCGGAACTTCTGGACCTTTACGAACGGGAAACGCCCTTTGGCCCGGTCGGCACGGGCGCAAGCTTTCTGAATCGTGGAAACGATGGGCGCGAAACCATCGGCGCGCGGTTCATCCGGCCCTGAAACGGGGGGTCTTGAAACCCCCATCCTGCCTTCCCAAATTTCCTGTTGTCGGTGCCGATGATCGGGCTGACGCCTGGGGTGATCCCTATGGGGCACCCTGCACATCCGGGCCTGCGCCTGCAATCAGGGCAGCCCGTTCAATTAGTTGTCGCTCAATGGAGGATGACCCATGCGAACCTATGATTTCTCACCGCTTTATCGCGCAACCGTTGGCTTTGACCGGATGGCAGACATGCTTGACCGGGTCCTGACGCAGGACGGCACAGCCACGACCTATCCGCCCTACAACATCGAAAAGACCGATGACGGCGCGTACCGGATCTCCGTCGCCGTGGCCGGGTTCTCGGACGCCGATCTGTCCGTGGAACAGCGCGAGCAGGAACTTGTGATCGCCGCCCGCAAGGAAAAGGACGACGAAGCCCGGACCTACCTGCATCGCGGGATCGCCACGCGCGCCTTTGAGAAGCGCTTCCAACTGGCCGATCATGTCCGCGTGACGGGTGCTGCCGCCGAAAACGGCATGCTTCACATCGATCTTGTCCGTGAAGTGCCGGAGGCGCTGAAGCCCCGCCGCATCGAGATCACCAACGGCTCGGCCAAGGCGATCGAAGCCGATACCGTCGACGCCTGATCGTTGAACCGGTCGTAGTCTTGTCAGGGGCGGCCCAATGCGGGCCGCCCCTTTCTACGTCGCCAAGCCGCCTATCGCGTGGTTCGGTCAATCCGCATTGCGCGGCGCGGCCAGAAGGCAGAGCATACCGATCAACGGCGCCGCAATAGCGACCCAGATCAGGGCGCCATAGCCGAACGTATCCGCGATGAAGGCGCCCAAAGCGGGCGCAAGGGCGAAGGCAAAGAGGCCGGGGGCCGACACGGCGCCGGCTTTTGCGCCAAACCTCTCCTGCCCCAAAACCTCGCGCACGGCCGTCGGGCGCATCAGCGTGATCACCCCGTAACCCGCCCCCTGCGCGACGGCGAAGCCGAGCGCGAGCCATGGCTGGCCGGATGCCGCAAGGATCAGGACCGCCCCGACACACAGGGTCGCCATGGCGATCTGCGCAATCGGGACGGGGGGCGCGGTGCGCCCAAGCGTCATCATCGTCAGCCGCCCGACGACTTGCGCAGGCCCGACAAGCGCTGCCGCCGTGATTGCAAGTGACCCGGTCACCCCCTGGGCCGACAGCATTGGCAGCAGGTGGCTGAGCAGCATTCCCGTGGCAAGGCTGGCACAGGCAAACCCGGCGGCCAGTGGCAGGAACCCGGGTTGACGCAGGATCGAGGGAGAAGCGGCGGCGGCCTCCGTTTTCGGCGGGGCCGGCAGATCCGCCGCCTCCGCCTCCAGCCGCCGCGCGCCGAAGATGGTTGTGGGCAGCGTGATCAGCAGAACCATCGCCGCCATGACCCAGAGCGCCGCCCGCCAGCCATAGGCGGCGGCAATGGCGCCGCAAAGCGGGTAGGCGAGCGTTGAGGCGAACCCCGCCACCAACGTGATCGCCGTGATTGATCGGCGCGCATCTGCGGCACGGGCCCGTGTGACAAGAGCGAAACACGCCTCGTAGAGGCCGAGGGACATGGCCACGCCCATCACCGCCCAGATCAGATAGAACCCGACAAGGCCGTTCACCTGCGTGGTTGCCAGGAGCCCCGCCGCCCCCAGAACAGATGCCAGCGGCATGGTGCGTGGCCCGAACCCGCTGTCGATCCATCGCCCGTTCCACGGCGCCAGGACCGCGTAGATCACAATCGCCAGTGTGAACGCCCCCATGACCTGCGAGGACGACCAGCCAAACTCGGCCTGCCATTCCAGCACAAGGGCCGGGAAGCTGTAGAATATGGCGGCCCATATCGTGACCTGTCCGACCATCATCGCAAGGATCGGTTGGTCGGGGCGTAGGTTCACCTCAGAACCATTGCCCCGGTTCCATCAGCCCAAGCTCCATCAATTGCATGGAGGACCAGTGGAACTGCACGGATTTGTGCCAACGGAAATCCGGGATGTCGTGGCGGGAGCCGGGATTGGTGCGCAGCGCCTTGGCCACGCGGAACGAACAGATCGACGCCGACAGGGAGTGGTGCCAGGGGCAGGAATAGGTGTTGAGCTCCTCATTGGAGAGCGTGTGATCGGGGCGGAGTGTCAGGCCGGGCTGCGCCTGGAACAGGCCGACGCGGTCAATGCGTCGTTTGGGCTTGGCGACATGTTCCTCGAATCGCCAGCGCAACCCGCCGTAGAAGTTCAATTGCCGCTCCATCACCTCGTCGCCCTCATCCCCGCCGCGGCGGGTCTCGGCGTAGTAGCCCGAGCTGTCCAGAAGTGCGCTGTCGAGGTCCACGGCATTGGGGTGCGCGGTCAGATCCCCGGCATAGAGGTCGATCACATAAGTCATCACCGCTTCGCGGCGTTCCTCCATCACCCAGGTCACCAATTCGCCCACGGTGCGGTCTTCGCAGAAGGGAAAGAACAGGTATTCGCCATTGTAGCAGTAATGGATCCACTGCCCGGGAACCTTGGCGATCAGGGCATTCACCACGTCGATTGTGGCCCCGGGTTGCCGGGAGGGATGGCGGATGATGTGTTGCGTGCCCTTGGCGCTATCCGGCGCATCGGGAACTTCGAATTCGTCGGGCGCCACCACGAAGATCGACCGGAACCCCAAAGAATGCAGGTGGTCGAGCGATGAGGCGAGCTCAACCCGGTCCTCCGCGATCAGGACGGCAAACGGCCCTTTCCCCAGGCTTGCACCGGGCGCAGATCGGAAGCTGTTGAGCGTTGGATAGTCCATGACCGGGCTGCTCGTCGGTATGAAATGGGGTCGTGTTTTCGCCAAGATG
Organism: uncultured Roseicyclus sp.; assembly: GCA_947491935.1. GTDB lineage: Bacteria > Pseudomonadota > Alphaproteobacteria > Rhodobacterales > Rhodobacteraceae > Gymnodinialimonas. The sequence goes on along the minus strand of CANLLF010000001.1, from coordinate 1,085,536 downwards.
CCTGCGCGGGCCCTGTTTTGCAATTGCGGCATCGGTTGATGCCGATGCCGCGCCGCGATACACGACGCCAGTTGATATTCTCTTATCCTGCCTCGGGGCGTGTGTGATGACCAAGAAGCTCTTCGTGAAGACCTATGGCTGTCAGATGAACGTCTATGACAGCGAGCGCATGGCCGAAGCCCTGGGCGCGGGCGGATATGAACAGATCGATACGCCGGAAGGCGCCGATATGATCCTGCTCAACACCTGCCATATCCGTGAAAAGGCGGCCGAGAAGGTCTATTCCGAATTGGGCCGCCTGCGCCCTTTGCGGGAGGCTAATCCCGATCTGAAGATCGGTGTGGCCGGCTGTGTGGCCCAGGCCGAAGGTGAAGAGATCATGCGCCGTCAGCCGCTGGTCGATCTGGTCGTCGGCCCGCAGACCTACCATCGGTTGCCCGCGATGATGGAGGCGGTGGAACGCGGGGAAAAGGCGCTCGATACGGACTTCCCCGAGGAAGACAAATTCGCCCACCTGCCGAAGCTGCGCACGCCCAAACGCGGCCCGACCGCCTTCCTGACGGTGCAGGAGGGGTGTGACAAGTTCTGCGCCTTCTGCGTGGTGCCCTACACGCGGGGCGCTGAGGTGAGCCGCCCGGCCGATCGGCTCATGGGGGAAGCGCGCGCGCTGGTGGACCGGGGTGTGCGAGAGATCACGCTGTTGGGCCAGAACGTGAATGCCTATCACGGGGCTGGCCCCGACGGGGAATGGGGCCTTGCGCGCCTGATCCGGGAGATGGCCGGGATCGATGGGCTTGACCGGATCCGGTTCACGACATCCCACCCCAATGATATGGAAGACGATCTGATCGCGGCCCATGGCGATTGCGACAAGCTGATGCCGTATCTGCATCTGCCGGTACAATCGGGGTCCGACAAGATCCTGAAGGCGATGAACCGCAAGCATACGGCCGAACAATACATCCAACTGATCGAGCGCATTCGGGCGGCCCGGCCCGATCTGCTGCTTTCGGGCGACTTCATCGTCGGCTTTCCGGGTGAAACCGAAGACGACTTTCAGGCGACGCTTGATCTGGTGAACGCCGTCGGATACGGCACGGCCTATTCCTTCAAGTATTCCTCCCGCCCCGGCACACCCGCCGCCGAGCGCAAGAGCCAGGTTTCGGACGCCGAGGCCTCCGAGCGGTTGCGGCGGCTCCAAGCCCTTCTGGGCGAACAGCAGCGGGCGACGCAGGACAGCATGGTGGGTCGCCGCGTCCAGGTGTTGTTCGAGAAAACCGGGCGGGAGCCGGGCCAGATGGTCGGGAAATCCGAATATCTCCATGCTGTGCACGTTGACGGCCCCGAGGATTTGCGCGGTGAGATCGCAACCGTCGAGATCGTCGCCAGCCGGTCGAACTCGCTTGCGGGGCGTCTGATATAGACGCGCCATGCGCCGCGCGCTCTTCACGGGGCTTCCGCGCCATCGCGAAACAATGATGGCTGGTTGTGTCCATCGTTAATGTTTTGAGGACAGGCGGGGCGGCTTGACCGCTGGCGGTTTCCGGCGATCCCGGCGGACCTGTCTTTGTCCGTTACCCATTTTGCCAGAATGCCCAACCGGCCCATGGCTGCCCCTTGATTCGCCATCGCCTCCGCAAGAATTCCCTTCACATGGAGGGGCAAGGTGCTATCTTGCCGAAATCTAAAACGTTTTCGCAGTCCGCCCTGCCAGGCGCGCGAAAGATGTCAGGAACAACGGTCGACGGCTGGATGCCAAGGCCTGATCCGGTGCCATCTTTCAGGCGAATTTGGAACAAAGGGGGGATGGAAGTGTGATCAACACTCTCAAACATAAATTGGCTGGCATGTTCGGCGCTGCAGTGCTGGCGGTCGGGATGTGCCTTGCCGTGACAAGCCCGGCGGCGGCGCAAGCCGTGACCATCACAGGCACGGTTCAGCCCGGCCTCTGGATCGATCCCGACGGGTGCCTGCACTGGGTCGCCGATGGGGGCATCGAAGGCTACATGGAAGGCCGTGTGAACCCGGAAAACGGGATGCCGGTCTGCCTTGACGTGAACCCCTGCGGCGTGGCGAACACCGATACGCTGTTCCATACCGGCAGCGCGCAGCTGACCAGTTCAGGGCGTGCCCATCTTCAAGGCTTCTTCGGACAGGCCGGCGCGTTCGCCTATGCGATCTACGGGCATACCGATAGCCGCGCATCGGACGAATACAACATGCGCCTGAGCACCCAGCGCGCTGCGGCGGTGGCCAATGTCGCCCGCTCCGTGGGGGCCCGTGTCGCGCGCGAGATTGGCTATGGGGAACGGCGCCCGGTCGCGCCCAACAACACCGCCGCCAACATGCAGCGCAACCGCCGCGTTGAAATCGTCTGCTACCGTTAGGCCAGAAGGGACAAGGATATGATGAGCAATGGCAAACTGCCCCTTCTGCTGATCGCCAGCGTGCTGGCTGTGTCGGGTTGTGTGGAGGCGATTTCTGAAGGCGCGGTGCGCGACAATACACCCAGAGGAGAGCCGCCCATAGTGGCGATCGGCCAGGATACCGGGCGCGACGGTGGCTCGCTCTCGCGGCTTGAAGCGGGCATCTACATCGATCCCGATGGCTGCCATATCTGGATGATCGACGATGGCCTCGAAGGCTATTGGTCGCGCCGTCGGGATCCGCGCTCGGGCCTGCCGGTCTGCACGGAGCCCGCACCGCGCGGCTCCATCATCGGAGATTACAGCTCCGGCAGCCCCGGAATCGACGATCGCGTGCCGCGTCTCGGAAGATAATCTTGCGCCATGTGGCGCGTGGCGGGCGGTCCTCCGGGGCCGCCTGTTTGCTTTGAAACCGGGCAGGTGTGGCGGTCTGGCACCGTCTGGCATACGAAATATTGGTGCAAGGGCAGTTTGGGATGTGGACAAGGGCGGGTCCTGAGGCCAGACTCGGGCTCAACAGACGCCTCGGGTTGTCCGGGGTGCGGGAGCCCCATCGGAGAATTCTTTGGCAATCAACACGCTGTCCCCCACCGATCTTTCCAGCGACCCCGACGGTGCCACCGAATCCCTTGAGCGTATTCTGACATTTCCCGACAATCGGCTGCTGATCGAACTCTGCGGTGAGTTTGACCGCAACCTTGCACAGGTGGAGCACCTTCTGTCCGTCCACGTTCTGCGGCGCGGCAATGAGCTTGCGATCCTGGGCGAAGCGCGTGATCGCGCGGCCGAAGTGTTGGAAGGTCTCTACGAACGGGTTGAGGCGGGCAAGTCGCTGGAGCCCGGCGACATCGATGCCGCCGTTCGTCTGGGCGGCTCGGGCGAGGGCACCGGCACGCGCGACGGCGACCAGATCGAGATGTTCAAGGGCGGCACGCTTGAGATCGGGACCCGGAAGAAAACCGTGGAGCCGCGCACCGAGGCGCAGCAAGCCTATGTACGCGCGCTTTATGACAACGAGCTTGCCTTCGGGATCGGCCCGGCAGGCACCGGCAAGACCTATCTGGCCGTCGCCGTGGCGGTGAACCAGATGATGGCTGGCCATGTCGACAAGATCATCCTCAGCCGCCCGGCTGTGGAGGCGGGTGAACGCCTTGGCTTCCTGCCTGGTGACATGAAGGACAAGGTCGATCCTTACATGCAGCCGCTCTACGACGCGCTGAACGACTTCCTTCCGGGCAAGCAACTGGCCAAGCTGATCGAGGAAAAGACCATTGAAATCGCGCCTTTGGCGTTCATGCGGGGGCGCACCCTGTCGAATGCCTACGTGGTGCTTGACGAGGCGCAGAACGCCACCTCGATGCAAATGAAGATGTTCCTGACCCGCTTGGGGCAGGGCAGCCGGATGGTGATTACCGGGGATCGCAGCCAAGTGGATTTGCCGCGTGGCGTAACCAGCGGACTGTCAGACGCCGAGCGGATCCTGAAGGATGTCAGCGGAATTTCGTTCAACTATTTCACCGCGATGGACGTCGTGCGCCACCACATGGTCGCCAAGATCATCCAGGCCTATGACAAGGACGCGCCGATCGGATAGCGGGCCGGTGGCTTGACTGGTTTTGCCCGGCACCTTGGCGTCTTTCTACCCCGTTCCACTTTGGGAGGTTTTATGTTCGGTCGCCCCACGACTCGGTGAGATGTCGACCCGTCAGGGTGAATATGCTCCGGGCGGCCGTCCGGGGCCTCTCAGAACATGAAACAACGGACCAAACCATTGACACATCATAGCTATCACGTTCGCGTCGCGGGCCGGGACGATCAGGCCGATCTGGCCAAGCCCATCCTGTCTTGCGGGCTGTTTTCGCCCCAGGAGGCGGAGGGGTTTCTGGGCCAATTGCCGGATCTGCTCAACGATCCGGGGCAGATCTGGCTGCGGCTCGACCATGGTGAGCACATCGCCGGGGCGGCCTATCTGTCCCGTGATGGGCTGAGCGAGGACGTCTGGAACCTGTGGTTCATAGGTCTTGACCCGGCCCATCACGGGCAGGGCGGGGGCCAGGCCCTCTTGCGCGCGGCAGAAGACGCGGCGCGACAGGCCAAGGCGCGGTTGATGCTGGTTGAGACCAGCAGCGATCCTGATCAGGCCCCTGCGCGGCGGTTCTATGCCGCCGCCGGATACACGCAGCAGGCCACGATCGCCGATTATTATGCCGATGGCATCGACAAGGTGATCTTCGTCAAGGCTCTGTGATGGGGCAGGGGCGGGGCGCTTGTGAAAGTGCCCCGCCTCGACACCGCCTGGTGATCGGGCCTATGGGAGCGGCATGGAGATCGACATTCTGATCGAAGCGCCCGAATGGGACGCCGTAGACCTGCCTGATCTGGCCGGAGCAGCCTGCGGGGCTGCCTTGAGCGAATTGGGACTGGAGCCGGCGCGCTTCGCCCTGTCGATCCTCGCCTGCGACGATGCCCGCATCGCGGGGCTGAACACCGAGTTCCGGGGCAAGCCGACGCCGACCAACGTGCTGTCCTGGCCGTCCGAAGACCGCTCGGCCGACCTGCCTGGCGCAATGCCGGACCTGCCCGATCCGCCCGTTGTCGGCCCACCGGAAGATCTGGGGGATCTGGCACTGGCCTTCCAGACCTGCGCACGCGAGGCCCGTGACGGCAACAAACCGCTTCCCGATCATCTGACGCATCTGATCGTGCATGGCCTTCTGCATTGCCTCGGTTTCGATCACGAAACCGACTCTGACGCGGCGTTGATGGAAGGGTTGGAGACGCGCATACTTGCCAATTTGGGGGTCTCTGACCCATATTAGAGGGGACGGGCAATTTCGGCCCGGATTCACTTGGAAAGGAGCCATGAGCTCAAATCCTGATCCGTCGTCTCCCGCGGCGCGTGGCGCGCCCTCGAACGACGATGAAACCGAGGCCACAAAGCCCGGATTCTTTGCACGACTATTTGGTACGGCCCCGAGCGGGTCCGATACCGCCGCTGTCCCCGTCGATGAAGCCCAAGTCGCGCCTGTTCCGATGGGTCCGAGATTGCCGGGTATGTCCAACCTGCGGCAGATGCGGGTGGAAGATGTGGCCATTCCGCGCGCCGAGATTGTGTCGGTGTCCAATGACGTGAACCTCGAAGGGCTGTTGCAGGTGTTTCGCGACAGCGGTCTGACGCGGCTTCCGGTTTATGACGGGACGTTGGATGAACCCATCGGTCTGGTGCACCTGAAGGACATCGCGCTGGGATATGGCTTCAACGGCGAAGCAGAAGACTTCATTCTGTCCGAAACTCTGCGTCCGGTCCTCTACGTGCCGCCGTCCATGCCCATTGGGGTGTTGCTCACCAAGATGCAGGCCGAGCGCACGCACATGGCGCTGGTGATCGACGAATATGGCGGGGTGGACGGGCTTTTGACCATCGAGGATCTGATTGAACAGGTCATCGGGGAAATAGAAGACGAACACGATATCGAAGAGGCCGCGCCGTGGATGAAGGAAGAGGATGGCGCGTTCCTTGCCTTGGCCCGCGCGCCGCTCGACGAATTCGAGAGTGAGATCGGGGTCGATCTGGTGGACGAGGAGGAAGAGGAGGAGGTCGATACGCTTGGCGGCCTTGTCTTCCTCCTGTCCGGTCGTGTGCCCGCGCGGGGTGAGGTTGTGCCACATCCCTCCGGCGTCGAATTCGAGGTGATCGACGCGGACCCGCGGCGCATCAAGCGCCTGCGCGTGCGGATGCCGAAAGAGGCGGCGGAGTGAGCGATGCTGAGGCCCCGGCAACGGGCCTCGGAACCTGGCAGGGGCGGGTGCTGGCCATCGTTGCGGGGGGCGTCGCGGCCCTGGCGCTTCCCCCATTCGGGGCCTGGTACGCCGTTTTCCCGGCATTCGCGCTCATCATCATGCTCGTGGCCAGCGCCCCAGAGATCCGGCGCGCCGTTTCTCTGGCGTGGTGGGCGGGTGTCGGGTGGTTTGGCCTCTCAATGCATTGGATCGTGCAGCCCTTTTTTGTGGATGCCGTGGCCACCGGCTGGATGGCCCCGTTTGCGCTTATCCTGCTGGCCGGTGGCCTGTCGCTGTTCTGGGCGCTGGCGGCATGGGGCGCGGCGCGGATGGCGCCGTCTGGTCCGGGTCGTGCGTTCGTGTTTGCGGGCCTTCTGACATTGAGCGAGGCTTTGCGGGGGCGGGCCTTTACGGGCCTGCCTTGGGCGCAGCCGGGCCATGCGCTGATCGGATCGGAGGCGCTGACCCTCGCGGCTTTAGTAGGGCCGCTTGGGCTCACCCTGCTTCTCCTGTGCCTCGCGGCTGCCTCCGCGGCACTCTACGTGGCGAAAGGCTCCGCCCTCGCGGGGCTTCCTCTCGCGGTGGGTCTGGCCTTGGGTCTTATCCCGAATGCCCCGCCCGCCCCGACGCCAGCGGACGACGCCGCGATCCTCCGGGTGGTCCAGATCAACGCGCCACAGCACCTGAAATGGCAGCCCGACATGATCCCGGTGTTCTTCGACCGCGCGCTTGGTCTGACCGGGTCGGATCCCGGCCCGCTCGGGGTGCCGGATCTGGTGGTCTGGCCCGAAACCAGCCTGCCCGAGATCCTGTCACGATCCGAGACCGCTCGCGCAATGATTGCCGACGCCGCTGGATCGGTTCCGGTGATCGTGGGGGGGCAACGCTATGCCGGGATCGAACCGCGCAACGTTCTCGTCCTGCTGGACGGCCGTGGTGAGATTGCGCAGGTTTACGATAAGCACCACCTTGTGCCCTTCGGGGAGTATCTGCCGCTCCGTGCGCAGGCAGACGCGCTTGGTTTGCGGGGCCTCGCGCAGCAGCTTTCCGGCGGCTACCGCCCCGGCGATGGCCCGGCAATCGTAGATCTTGGCCGCCTTGGGCGGGCTTTTCCGATGATCTGTTACGAGGCGATCTTTCCCCGCCACATCCGTCAGGTTGCGCGCCCGGACTACATGGTCAATATCACCAATGATGCATGGTTCGGCAGCTTCGCGATGCCGTTTCAGCACCTTGCCCTGGCGCAATTGCGTGCGGCCGAACAGGGCCTGCCGGTGATCCGGGCCGCGAATACCGGCGTGTCTGCTGTCATCGATGCGCGGGGCCGCGTTGTGGATGCGCTGCCGATGGACGTCCAAGGCGTACTGGATGTGCGGCTTCCGGTTGCGCTCCCCCCCACGATCTACGCGCGCACGGGGGATTTTTCCGCGCTGATCGCTGCGATTTTTGTCACATGTGGCGGGCTTGCCGTCGCCCGCCGTCGCGCGCCCCATTGAACCGGGCGCAAAAGCGGCGTAAGCCCCGCGAAATCCCCACAACGGCTTCCTGGCGTGGGCGAATTTTTAATGGAGCATTCCCATGGCGCGCGAAAACTACCTGTTCACCTCCGAATCCGTTTCGGAAGGTCACCCCGACAAAGTCTGCGACCGGATCTCGGACGCGGTCCTTGATGCCTTTCTGACGGAAGAACCCGAGGCCCGGGTCGCCTGCGAAACCTTCGCCACCACCGGCATGGTCGTGGTTGGCGGCGAGGTTGGCCTGAGCGATCAGGACAAGCTGAAGAATTACATGGGCCGCATTTCCCAGATCGCGCGCGATTGCATCAAGGATATCGGCTATGAGCAGGACAAGTTCCACTGGAACACCTGCCACGTGCTGAACTTCCTGCATGAACAATCCGCCCATATCGCCCAGGGTGTGAACGCCTCCGAAAACAAGGACGAAGGCGCGGGCGACCAAGGCATCATGTTCGGCTATGCCGTGGACGAGACGCCGGAATTGATGCCGGCCCCGATCCAATACGCCCATGCGATCTTGCGCCGTCTGGCCGAGGTGCGGAAATCGGGCGCCGAGCCCACCCTGCGCCCCGATGCGAAGTCGCAGCTGACGCTACGCTACGAGGGCGGGAAGCCTGTCGAGGTCACCTCCATCGTTCTGTCCACGCAGCACGAAAGCGAGGATCAGACCTCCGACGATATCCGCGCCATTGTCGAGCCTTACATCCGCGAAGTCCTGCCCTCGGGCTGGATCAGCGACACCACCGCGTGGCACGTGAACCCGACGGGCACGTTCGTGATCGGCGGGCCCGATGGCGATGCCGGTCTGACCGGCCGCAAGATCATCGTGGATACCTATGGCGGGGCCGCGCCCCATGGCGGCGGCGCATTCTCCGGCAAGGATCCCACCAAGGTGGACCGGTCCGCCGCCTATGCGGCCCGTTACCTGGCCAAGAACGTGGTGGCGGCTGGCCTTGCAACCAAATGCACCATCCAGCTCAGCTACGCGATCGGTGTGGCCCGGCCCCTGTCGATCTACGCCGACACGCACGGCACGGGGCAGGTCCACGAATCCGAGATCGAAAAGGCGCTGGCTCAGGTCATGGACCTCACCCCGCGCGGCATCCGCACCCATCTTGGGATGAACCGGCCCATCTACGAACGCACGGCGGCCTATGGCCATTTCGGCCGCGCACCAGAAGAGGATGGCGGGTTTTCGTGGGAGCGGACGGATCTGGCGGATGTGATCAAGTCCGCCCTCTGAGCCGGTGAAGACTGCCCCGATGGACGTGATCTTGCGCGGGTTCAAGGACGGCGATGGCGCGGCGCTGATGCATCTGCACAGGCGCGCCATCATGGCGGTGCCTGACGATATCGTCTCGCCTGAACACCGTCGCGACTGGGCGCACGGGCTGGAGGAAGCGGGCTATGTCCGCGCCATCGAGGCGGGCGAGCATTTCATCATCGCCGAGCGCGGCGGCGTGGTTTTGGGTTTTTGCAGCTATCTCCTTGGCGCGCCCGAGGCCGAGATCGTCGGGCTCTACGTGGATCCGGATGCGCAACGAAGGGGTGTGGCACGGGCGCTTGTTACCGAAGCCGAGCGGCGGCTTTTCGATCGAGGTGCGACGGCGATCACCGCGCGGGCCAGCCCGGCGGGTGAGCCTGCCTGGACGGCGATGGGCTACCGCGTCACGGGTCAGGAGAGCTACCGCAGTCGCGGCGGCTCGACCCTGGCCGTTGCACGGATGGCAAAGCCGTTATCGGCGACGTCGCAGCGCCCGCATCGAAACTTCTATGGTCGCCGCAAGGGGCAGCACCTCAAGGACAGTCAGGAGCGTTACCTGGCCGAAGACCTTGAGGCCTTGTCGCCGGGCGCGGTCGATTGGGATGCGAACCCGCAGCGCACGCCGCTGGACCTCGATGCCGTGTTCGGCACGCGCGATGTCTGGCTGGAAGTCGGCTTCGGCGGGGGGGAGCATCTGATCCATCAGGCTGCCAGCAACCCGGACGTCGGCATCATCGGCTGTGAGCCTTACATCAACGGTGTCGCGATGCTGCTCGGCAAAATCCGCGAGGCGGGCGTCCAGAACTTGCGCGTCCATCCCGGCGATGCGCGCGATTTGTTCGATGTGTTGCCCGAGGCGAGTATCGCCAAGGCGTTTCTGCTCTATCCTGATCCGTGGCCCAAGAAACGCCACCACCGCAGGCGCTTCGTGACGCCTGAGCATCTCGACCCGTTGGCGCGTGTCCTCAAGTCCGGGGCCGAGTTCCGCGTGGCCACCGACATCCCCGACTACGTGCGCCAGACCCTCGAAGAGGTGCCGCGCGCGGGGTTTGAATGGCTGGCCGAAGGCCCCGCCGACTGGCGCGAGGCGTGGCCCGATTGGTATTCCACCCGCTACGAGCAAAAGGCCCTGCGCGAGGGCCGCGTGCCGCATTATGTGACCTTCCGGCGGCGGTGATGCGCGTCTGGGCGGGTAAAATCTCGGTTAATGGGATTTTTAAATATCAATGAAAACAACGTGTTATGGAAATGTGCAAGCGTGCACACATTCAGAGCTAGGGCCATCTCCGCCCACAAAATCGCCCATGGACCCCCGCCGCGCCCCCGTCTATCACCGCCCCGCAAGACCCATCGAAAAAGGCCGCATGCCCCATGTCCTCCCACGGTGATCCCCAGCCCATGACCGCCCGCCGCGGAGGTGCCCTCAAAGGCGTGGCCGAGGTGCCCGGCGACAAGTCGATCTCGCACCGGTCCCTGATCCTGGGTGCAATGACCGTGGGCGAGACCCGCGTCACCGGGCTTCTGGAAGGGCAGGACGTGCTCGACACCGCCGCCGCCATGCGCGCCTTTGGTGCCGATGTGACTCGCGAGGTGGATGGCACGTGGTCGATCCACGGCGTCGGCGTTGGCGGCTTTGCGGAACCGGACGATGTGCTCGATTGCGGCAATTCCGGCACCGGTGTTCGGCTCCTGATGGGGGCCATGGCCACGACGCCGATCACGGTGACATTCACAGGCGATGCCTCGCTGCGCTCGCGCCCGATGGCCCGCGTGACGGACCCGCTGGCGCTGTTCGGAACACAGGCCTATGGTCGCGCGAATGGGCAATTGCCCATGACCCTGATTGGCGCGGCGAACCCGCTGCCGGTGCGCTACGCCACACCCGTTCCATCGGCGCAGGTCAAATCGGCGGTCCTTCTCGCGGGCCTGAACGCGCCTGGCCAGACCGTTGTCATCGAAGCCGAGGCAACACGGGATCATTCCGAGCGGATGTTGGCGGGCTTCGGCGCGGAGATTACGACCGAGATCACCGAAGAGGGCCGGGTGATCACGCTCACGGGCCAGCCGGAACTGAGACCGCAGACAATCGTTGTTCCGCGCGACCCAAGCTCCGCCGCGTTCCCTGTCTGTGCGGCGCTGATCACCGAAGGCTCCGACGTTCTGGTCCCAAATATCGGCCTCAACCCCACCCGGGCGGGCCTGTTCGAGACGCTGCGCGACATGGGCGCCGACCTGACCTATGAGAACCCCCGCGAAGAGGGTGGCGAACCGGTGGCGGACCTGCGCGCGCGCTTTTCGCCCGACATGAAGGGCATCGAAGTGCCGCCGGAGCGCGCTGCCAGCATGATCGACGAATACCCGATCCTGTCTGTGGTCGCGGCCAATGCCGAAGGCGCGACTGTCATGCGCGGCGTCAAGGAGCTGCGCGTCAAGGAAAGCGACCGGATTGCGGCGATGGCCGACGGGTTGCGTGCCGCCGGTGTTGAGGTTGAGCATGGTCCGGATTGGTGGATCGTGCATGGCCGCGGACCGGGTGGCGTCAAAGGCGGCGTGACGGTTGCGACGCATCTCGACCATCGCATTGCGATGTCCTTCCTGTGCGCTGGCTTTGCTAGCCAGCAGGGGATCACCGTGGACGATGCCGGGCCGATTTCCACCTCTTTCCCGATTTTCAAGCAGCTGATGGGCGATCTTGGCGCGCGTCTGGATCTTGCGAATGCCTGACACCGAAGACCCACCTTCCGCCCATGGGGCGTGAGGCACGCTGAGCGCTACTCCGCCGCAATCGCGTGGCTCCGATCCTCCGATAGGTCAACTGAAGGCGCGACTCGGGCCAGACCGTCTCGCGCCGGTTCGGAATGCGGCCCTTTGACATCCCAGGCCAGACCAAGTGCTTGCAATACATGAATGAACCAGAAGCCGGGATCGACCTGCCCTCGCTCCACCCCCAGACGTGCGGAGTGCGGGAAGGCGTGGTGATTGCCATGGAAGCTCTCGCCGAAAGTTAGAAAACCCAAGCCTCGCAAATTGTAGCCCTGGACCGGCAGCCCTCGAATCTCCCAACCCTGATGGCCGCTCTTGTGCGCGGCATGCCCCACCGCCCAGTGGCCGATCAGCGACACTGCGATGCGCAAAGAGACACCCCACAGCACCAACCCGACCCCGCCAGTTGCGAACAGGATCGCGGCCGGGATCACTTGCTGCGCCATCCAGTGCCGCTCCATCCATTGATAGATCGGGTCATCGGCAATCTCCGCCTCGATCTCGAACCGGGGCGGATGGGCCAGGCGAAACTCGCAATGCATTTGCCACCACGCATCCCTCAGCCAGCCCGCGCCATGGGACGGATGCGGCGGGCAAACGGCCTGCCGCTGATGCCAATCGCGCATGTCATGGGTGCGGATCATGCCGAAGGGTCCGGCCATGCCTACAAGCGTGCCGAGCCAGACCAGCAGACGCTCCAGTCCTTTGGGCGCCGTGAAGCTGCGATGGATCAGCAGGCGATGCATGCCCACCGAATGCCCCGCGCAGAGCGTGATGGCCGAGAGGATCAGGAAGGCCGCAACGCCGCCCCAGGACGGGAAGACCACCAGCGCCGCAACCCCGCCCGTCATATGGGCGAAGAGCCACAGGGATTTTGCGCGAGCCCAGACGATGCGGCCTTCGGCGGCGGAAGTGTCGGGGCGGGCAAAGACGCGGTCGGTATCGATCAGTCTCATTGGGTCACTCCTTCCATTCCAGTCGTCTCGATGCCGTCGGGCGTGCGGATATCCCAGGCGAGGCCGAGCGCTCCAAGCGTCCGGATCACCCACCAGCCGGGGTCGATTTGCGCAGCATCATGACCCATCCGGGCCGAGTGCGGGAAGGCATGGTGATTGTTGTGAAACGCCTCTCCAAAGGTGAAGAGGCCCCAGAACGGCAGGTTGCGCCCGTCAATCGCGATGTCGTCCTGAACGTAGGGGCGATCCCCCGTCGTGTGGGCGAAATGAACCGTCACCCAGTGCCCGGCCAGCGAGACCGCAACGCGCAGGCCGATGCCCCAGAGGACAAAGCCGATCCCACCCATGGCGAAGAGCAGCAGCGCCAGCGGCACCTGTTGCCAGCGCCAGGTTGCCTCCAGCCAACGATAGAAGCGGTCCTGCGTGACGCGCTCTTCGATATGCAGTTGCGGCGGGCGCTCCAGCACCTGCTCGCAATGCATCTGCCACATCGCGTCACGCCAGAACCCGACATCATGCTTGGCGAAGGAATGGCAATCGGGCTGCTGCTGTTGCCAATCCCGGATCTCATGGATGCGGAACATGCCGATGGGCCCCGCCATCCCGACCAGCGTGCCGAGATAGACCAGCGCGTGCTCCAGCCAGGGCGGCGCGCGGAAGCTGCGGTGAATCAGCAGGCGGTGCATCCCGACGGAATGCCCGAGGCACAGCGTCAGCAGCATGAGCAGGAACGTAACACCCGCCGCCTCCCAGGACGGGAAGGCCACCACGCCGATGAACCCGGCCACGGCCATGCTACTGAACCAGAGCGATTTTGCCGGGGCCCAGACGACGCGGCCCGCAACGGCGGAACTGCCGGGCAGGGGTGTTACCCGATCTGTGGGGCGTAGTTTTTTCTCGGTCATATGGTTGTCCATCCCTTGCGCCTTTCCGCTTCAGCATTTAACTAATAAGTGAAATCTCTATTTAACCGATGAGTTAATTGGTGAAATATGTCAAGCCCTGAGAAAGTTTTTGAGGCTCTGTCCTCAACCACACGCCGGAAAATCCTTGCTTATCTGCGGGATAGGCCACTCCATGCGGGCGCGATCGCGGATCGGTTCGACATGTCGAAGCCTGCGGTCAGCAAGCATTTGTCCATTCTCGAATCGGCGGGCCTGATCTGGCGCAAGCGGGAGGGGCAGTTCATCCTCTACGGGATGGAGCAGGAACAACTGGCGGGTCATCTGTGGACGTTCATGCAGGAGGTCTGCCCACCCTCCCGCGCAATCCGCCGGGAAGTGCGGGACGAGATCGAGGCAGGCGACACGCCCGGCGTCGCGCCCGACGCCGAACCCGGCGCGACCTGACTGGCGCCCGGCGGGGACCGGCCCTAGGGTCGGTCAAAACGCCGGGGAAGGGAAATGACGACAGCCACGGGATCATGTCTGTGCGGGGCCATCCGCTACGCCGTCAACGGGCCGCTCCGGCCGGTCATCGCATGCCATTGCGCGCAGTGCCGCAAGACATCCGGCCATCACGTCGCCGCAACGTCGGCCCTGCGCGAGGCTGTCGAGATCGAGGGGTCGGTTACATGGTACCAATCCTCCGGTACGGCGCGCCGCGGGTTTTGCGGCACTTGCGGATCGAACCTGTTCTGGGACGGGCCGGGTACGCATCTGTCGATCTTCGCGGGCACGTTGGACGGTGATCCGGGCGTTCGGCTGGCAGGCCACATCTTCTGCGCCGACAAGGGCGCCTACTATGACATCGACGGAGATCTGCCGAAGGCGGATCAGGACGATCCGGGCCTCACGACACAGGTGCAGGCATGAGCGCGAGCCGTCTTTGGCAGGGGCTGGCCGTGCTGACCGCGGCGCTCTATGGCGGCCTCGCCTGGGTCTGGTTTGCGGAGCTTGTTCCGGCGGCCGGCGGCCTGACGCCGTTTGACGGCAGGCTGTTGGGCTACACGGCAGAGGAGGGCGACGCGTTCCTGCAGGCGCTGACGCCCACCGGGCGCGACGTCTATCTGGGAACCGTGCGCAGCCTCGATACGCTGTTCCCGATTTGCCTGGCTGCAACCCTAGCGGCCCCGATCCTCTATCTTGGCAAGGGTGTATGGCGGGTCCTGGCGCTTCTGCCGTTAGGATACATGGCCGTCGACCTGATGGAGAACACGCAGGTCGCGTGCCTTTTGCAAGCCGACGTCACGACGGCGGAGATGTTCGATGCCGCCAGTCGCCTGACAGTGACGAAATACGCGCTTTTGATCGCCAGCGTGATTGCCATGGTGGCTGTGTTCATGAGAACCAGACGCCCATGAGATTCACGGTTGCGATAGACGGGCCCGCGGCGGCGGGTAAGGGCACCATCGGGCGCGCCGTGGCGGAGCGGTTTGGCTTTGGCCACCTTGATACCGGGCTGCTTTACCGCGCCGTAGGCGCGCGCGTGTTGGCCGGTGAACGGGCCGAAGCCGCGGCCGCGTCGCTCAGCCCCGATGATCTGGCCGATCCCGATGCGCTGCGGACGCCGGACGTGGCGCAGGCGGCTTCTAAGGTCGCTGTGATCCCCGAAGTACGGGCGGCCCTGCTGGAATTCCAACGCGCCTTTGCCCACCGGATCGGGGGAGCTGTGCTTGACGGGCGCGATATCGGCACGGTGATCTGCCCCCGCGCGGAGGTGAAGCTGTTTGTGACAGCGAGCGCCGAGGTGCGCGCCAAACGCCGTCTGGACGAGTTGGTGGCGCGCGGGTTGGAAGTGGACTTTCAGACCGTGCTGGACGACGTCCGCGCCCGCGATGCCCGCGATGCCGAAAGGGCGGCGGCCCCCATGGTGGCGGCAGACGACGCGCTGATCCTCGACACCAGTGAGATGAGCGCCGAGGCCGCGATTGCGGCGGCCATCGCCGCGGTCGAGGCCAAGCAGGCCGGGTAAACGCGGCGCGGCAGCGGTGCCGATCTCGTGACCATCGGTGAGGCATTCCGCACTAGGTCCGGCCCGGTCGGGGCGCTAGGCTTGCCGCAAGCCTAGCCGTCGGAGAACCCCATGCTGCGTGCCCTAACCCTTGCCCTTCTGATCGCCGCCACGCCACTGGCCAGCGGCGTTCTGGCCCAAAGCGCCGAGCCTGAATTGAGCATCGAGCCGCCCATGACGTTGACCCGCCTGGGTGAGATCATGAACGTGATTGATCCCGATGCCGTGGTGGAGCCGCGCGGGATCTTCCTGACGGTGGTGAATGTGCCGGTCACGATCATCGTGGATCAGCGGGCCAACCGGATGCGAATCCTGGTGCCGATCTCGTCGGCCGAAGGGCTGGGGGAGGCGGAGATGCTGAGGCTCCTGCAGGCCAATTTCGACACCGCCCTCGACGCGCGCTATGCCATCGCGAATGGCCGCTTGTGGTCCACCTTCATCCATTCGCTGGCCGAGTTGGGGCGGGACGAGGTGATCTCGGGCCTCGCCCAAACCGTGACGCTGGCCCAGACCTACGGGGATACCTACACGTCGGGCGCGATGATGTTCGGCGGCGGCGATACGCGCGGGTTGATCCAGGAACTGCTCGAGCTTGGGGAGGAGTTGTGAGGGCCCGCGTGCAAGCTTGCACAAATAGGTTAAGCATTTGACATAAAACACTATTGCGAAAACCGTTTACCTTTTCTTAAAGAGTTGGTTGGGTTTGAGGGTTGCCCGACGCGTGTGCGGCTGATGAGGTGAGCGATAGGAATTGAGCCGTTCGGACGGCGATGTGGGATATGGGGCGGATGGCAAACCCTTGGGATGACGACCTTCTGGGGTTCAGGGAGGTTGGGGCGACCTTCACGAAACTGGTGCAATCGGTCGGCGCGGATGAGCCGGGGTCGAAAGTGATTTCCATCGAGGCCGGGTCCGGGCGGGGCAAAACGTTCTTTCGGGAGAATTGGGCGAAAGAGCTGCGCGCGGTGGGTGAGGTCGTCGTGGAGATCGACGCGCGGCAGTCGGATCATTCGGGCGATCCTGTGGTGACGTTTTTCGGGGCGTTGGTGGGGGCGTTGCCGAAAGCCGGCTGGCAAACCATCTCAATCGTACGGTTTTCCGTTATCAGCGAATGTCGGGAGAGAGCCCTGACCCACCAAATCTCTGAACTCCAGCGAATGTCTGCTCCTTTCTAGTCGGCAAAAAGTCTGTGGTTTGGCAAAGTTCGTGTTCTACTCCTCAGTAATATCGTCAACCTGTCCTTCGGCGTCTGGAAAATGACTTCTTTCAATGCGCATGGAAATGGCTCGATCCAAGAACATTGGCATTTCCATCATCAACATGTGCGACCTTTTGCTCTTCATCATCATTCGGTCTGCCCACTTGCTTCTGGTGGTTAGTTTGACCATCTGATGCAACTGATGGCCGATTTCGCGAGCTTCTTCTGGGCCTGCCGTCTTTAACTCACGGTGGGCTTCAACCAGTACCTCGGCCAGCCAAGGCATTTGGTCTCTGACGAATCCAGCGAGTACAACAAGAGAAAAGTCCGCTTCACGGCTGTCCATCACCATATGCATCATTTCGTCCAACATACGCGGATCAAATTCGCGATATCTTCTCTCCCGATACTCAATGTCCCGTTCCATCATTTCAGGATCAAACTCACGCATCCGAGCGCCGAGCCCTCGGACTTGAGAAACTAAGTCCTCGAGGATTTCGGTCTGAGGGCGCATGTGTTTCTCTGACACTTCCTTGTCCGGTATTTCATCCAACTTTTCTTGAAGTTGCGACCATAGCGCGGGAACAAGCCGCTCAATGGTAGCCTCGTCCGTCTTCGCATCCGAAACGTCGTTGATTGCCTTCAAAGCATTTAGCATGCCTTGCTCATCGACCTTTAGTGCCTGAAATTGGGACAACGGCCCGCTCAAGTCACTCAGCTCTAGCCCGAAAAGCAACGGTATCACCTTCGCGTCTTGCATCGCCTTTGACAGTGCACCTGCTTCAAAAAGTATCCATTCAGAGGTCAGGTTTTCTGGGGTTATGCAGAGAATGCCAAAGTTGGATGATTCAAGTTCGCCCGCGATTGCTTGTGCCCAACGATCACCTGCAGAAATGTCTTTGTCGGAAACCCACGGCTTCGCGTGCTGAACGATAAGCGGTATCCATTCCTTCAATGCAGTGGCTAGTGCCTTACTGCGTTTGCCGCTCCAACTAATAAATACCTTCATCAAATAGCCCCAATAACTGTTCCTTTGAGGCCTTCTTTTACTCAATTCACGAGTGACACGCAGCCCATTTCTTCGCAAAGCAGACGTTGGTGCAGCGGTAGCGAATTCACCCTTCGTCCCGCACATGAGACCTTATGGTGGGATCATATTATGATGCGGTCGGATTGCTTGCGTTAGCGTGATCATAGACATCGGAGGATCGTTCTGGTGGCGGCAAATTTCCGCGGGTCTGGGCAGTGATGGGCCTTGTGTAGGAGCTTTTTCATACTGCCCTGTGCACCAAGCCATGCTCGACCAGGTCCACCATTTCTCCGCCGACTGACCCCCGCGCCGGGCACGGAATCAAGGCCGCAGGCCGCCGTGCCAGCGCCGATCCGCCCCCCGGGGCGGCGCTTGGGTTGGGCGTGGCGCATCTAATGGGCCGAAGAGGGGCTTGGCAGCCATAAAGCGCGCCGAAGGGACGTTGGAGCGCCACCCCGCGGATCGACGCTGGCACGGCTTGGTGCTGCACCCGGACCGGTTAACAGCCGCGCCACCGGCCCGGTCCATCGCCGACCCACCGGGCTGGCGATTTGGTGAGGCTAGGTGCTCCGTACCGGGGAGTACCGGCTTGGCTGGGATAAAGTGCGAAACATGACCGTTGGATCGCCCTCCCACCGGGGCGGGACGGACCTTCGTTGACCATTCCACCCGACACGAAGCCAAGGCCGCAGACTGCCGTGCCAGCGGCGCCGTCTATCGCGTTGCCATTGTTGCTCGAACCAATGGCGCACCTGTTGAAACCGCCCCACGACGTGCTTCATTTTTTGGGAGTGAGTGATAATCTGCGTTGAAAACGCACGGTCGCCGCGTGCGGATGTCGGGAGGAACGAGGGGACGCGTAACGATGGCTGAGGGTGAGCCCGCACCGGACAAGAAGACCCAGATACTGATCGCGGCGACCGAGTTGCTGCGCGACGGCGGCATGCAGGCCCTGTCGTTCGAGGCGGTGGCCGCGAACGCGGGTCTGTCGCGTCAATTGGTGCGCTACTATTTCGCGGATCTCGATACCTTGGTCGTCGCGCTGTGTACGTATTTGGGCAATGGCTACCGCGACATCATTGTCGCGGGAATTGTGGAGGTCAGCCAGGTCGAACGGTTGGGCTTCTTCCTCGACTTCTTCTTCGATCTCGCCGATGGGCACCCCATGCCCGACAATCTGGAGGTCTACGATTCCCTGCTGGCCTATGCCGTTGGCTCAGCGGAACTGCGGGATCGGCTGTGCGAGCAGTACAAGACCCTGGGGCAGGTTGTCGTGCATGAATTGCAAATCGCTTATCCGCAACTGGATGGTCATGCCTGCGAAGAGCTGTCGTTTATCTTCGTCTCGTGGATGCATGCCCATTGGAGCTTTGTTTCGAGCCTTGGCTATTCCCGCGATCATAGCCGCGCGGCGCGCAATGCGATGGACCGGCTTATCGCGTCCTATCTGGCTGACCCGCCCCCGGAGCCCTTGGTTGCGCGGCCCTGGTTGCGCGACAGGTAGGCCCATGGATCTTGCGGGGCAATGATCCCGCCTTTGGCTGCGCGGAACAATCGGAGCGCCGGGCCGATTGATCCGCCCCCCGGCCCGGTTCCGCGGCCAGCCGGTGCCCTGATGCGTCCTGGTGGTTCGGGCGCCTTGAACAGGGCCCGACGCAAACGCGTCTGAGGGCTTGCAGACAAGGGCGTTCTCGCCTATACGCGCACCCGTTGAAGCGGGGGCACACCCGCAAGGGCGAGCAGGGCCGGTTTACCCCGGCCCTTTGTCGTTTCCGCGTCAACCAACTGTCATCCAAAGACCGGCGGAGACAACCGCACGGCCAGTCAAGTGAACCAAAGGATCGTATACGCCACATGGCAAATGCAACCATGGAGGAATTCGAAGCCCTCCTGAATGAAAGCTTCGAGATTGACACGCCCGCAGAGGGCTCGGTTGTCAAAGGCAAGGTCATCGCGATCGAAGCGGGCCAGGCCATCATCGATGTCGGCTACAAGATGGAAGGCCGTGTCGAGCTGAAAGAATTCGCGAATCCCGGTGAAGCGCCCGACATCTCTGTCGGCGATGAGGTCGAAGTCTATCTTCGCAACGTCGAGAACGCCCGTGGCGAGGCCGTGCTGTCGCACGAGATGGCCCGCCGTGAGGCCGCCTGGGATCGTCTGGAAAAGGCCTATGCCGCGGAAGAGCGTGTCGAAGGCGCGATCTTTGGCCGTGTGAAGGGTGGTTTCACCGTGGATCTGGGTGGCGCGGTTGCGTTCCTGCCCGGCTCTCAGGTTGACGTCCGCCCGGTGCGCGATGCGGGCCCGCTGATGGGCCTCAAGCAGCCGTTCCAGATCCTGAAGATGGACCGTCGCCGGGGCAACATCGTTGTCTCGCGCCGTGCGATCCTGGAAGAGTCCCGCGCCGAGCAGCGTGCCGAGGTGATCGGCAAGCTGAACGAGGGCGACGTGGTGGACGGCGTGGTCAAGAACATCACCGAATACGGGGCCTTCGTGGACCTGGGCGGTGTGGACGGCCTGCTGCACGTCACCGACATGGCCTGGCGCCGTGTGAACGACCCCAAGGAGATCCTGACCATCGGCGAGACCGTCAAGGTGCAGGTCATCAAGGTCAACAAAGAGACGCACCGCATCAGCCTTGGCATGAAGCAGCTGCAGGACGATCCGTGGGATGCCGTTCAGGGCAAGTACCCGCTCGATTCCGTGCATACGGGCCGCGTGACGAACATCACCGATTACGGTGCGTTTGTTGAGCTGGAAGCCGGTGTGGAAGGCCTTGTCCACGTCTCCGAGATGAGCTGGACCAAGAAGAACGTGCATCCGGGCAAGATCGTGTCCACCTCGCAAGAGGTTGAGGTCATGGTGCTGGAAATCGATCCGGTCAAACGCCGGGTGTCGCTTGGCCTCAAGCAGACCATGCGCAACCCGTGGGAAGTGTTCGCCGAGAGCCATCCCGAGGGCACGCAGGTCGAGGGCGAAGTCAAGAACATCACCGAGTTTGGTCTGTTCGTTGGCCTCGAAGGCGAGATCGACGGCATGGTGCACCTGTCGGACCTGACATGGGAAGGCCGTGGCGAAGACGTGATCGGCGAGTACCGCAAGGGCGATATCGTCAAGGCGGTTGTGACCGAGGTCGACACCGACAAGGAGCGCATCAGCCTGTCAATCAAGGCCGTTGATGGTGATCCGTTCGGTGAGACCATTGAAGGCGTCAAGCGCGGCTCCGTGATCACGGTGGAAGTCACCGCGATCGAGGATGGCGGGATCGAGGTGGATTACGAGGGCATGAAATCCTTCATCCGTCGCTCCGACCTGTCGCGTGACCGCTCCGAGCAGCGCCCTGAGCGCTTCGGTGTGGGTGACAAGGTCGATGTGCGCGTCACCAATATCGACGCCAAGTCGCGCCGCCTGGGTCTGTCGATCAAGGCCCGTGAGATTGCGGAAGAGAAGGAAGCGGTTGAGCAGTTCGGCTCGTCCGATTCCGGTGCATCGCTGGGTGATATCCTTGGCGCGGCCCTGAAGCAGGACGACGACTGAGCCCTGCGGCGCCGTCTGAAATTGGAAAGGCCCTGCCGTTTGGCGGGGCCTTTTTCTTTGCCGGCAGGTTTGCCGCGCGCACCGGATGGACCATCCGGTGCTCGATTAACCGCTGATCAACCCGTGCTTGCTACCTACGGACGACTCCTGGAGTTTGAACCCGTGTTGCATGGCTCTCGAAACACCCAAACGACACCTGACTATTATCAGCCCGAGGCCGTGGAGCCGGGTGATCTTGAACAGCACAAGCTGCGCGTTCTCATCGATGAAGTGGCCACGCTGCGTGGCCTGACGATCCAAATGTCCTTGCGTTTGATGGCCTTGGCCGCTGCGCCAGATGACGAGCAGCGGCAGCAGGTATGTGACGAGTTCCGGACGCTTCGCGCGCAATTCGACGCGAATATGACCATGTTGTTTGGCACCGACCCGCCGGACCCGGAGCATCAGGACCATATTGCGTGGATCAGAAAAATCGTCGCGCGCAATCCGGATCGCCGCGCCCAGTTGCTTGGTGTGGAGGCCGCGGTGGCGTCGATCGGGGACGCCATCGATGCGGGCCGGATGCCGGGTTTCGCGGAGGCGCGGCGCTTCTTCGACGAGAACTGGCCCGTGATCCGGGACAAGATGACCGAGGTTATCTGGGATCTGTGGGCCGATCTCGACGCACAGAAAAGCGCGGCCATCGAACGGAACGGGGCCCTCCAAACCACGCTTCAGAATACGCTGTCGGACATCAAGAAATTCTCATGCGCGATCCGAATGATCGCGATCAACTCGGCCGTGCTGGCGACCCGGCCGGAGGATGCCGGTGCAGGCTTTCAGGTGATTTCCAAGGAAGTGAAACAGCTTTCCGAGGATATCGACAGAAGTACGAACCGGGCCAAGGAGACGATTTCGGGGCTCATCTGATCGCGGTGTCCTGATCCCATGCCGCATGGTCCGGCTGCGGTGCAAATCTTGGCCAGGCGGCCATCATCTGCTTTGGACGGGACAAATCAATCGACACGGCGGGACGTCATCTGGTCTGCTCGGGCGACCCATGGCGATGAGGCGGGCAGGGCGCGGCGCGGGTATTCCATGGCCTGCTGCGATTGTCACCCGGCCCCGCGCCGCCTAGCGTGGACTCAGGCAACAAAGGTGTGCGGTATGCTGTGCAAGATCGGGGACGTTGAGGTTTGGCGCATCCTGGAAATGAATGGCCCGTTTCGGGAGGCCACGACGCTGTTTCCCACCGCGGGGCCCGATGTGGCGCGGATCATGGAGGATCTTGTGCCGGGCCAGATCGAGCCGGGCACCGGCAAGGTGATCCTTCCGGTGCAGGGGTTCCTGCTCAGGACGCCGGATCATGTGGTGCTGGTCGATGCCTGCGTCGGCAATCACAAGACCTTCCCGAGCTTTGACGATTGGAACATGCGTGAGGACGGCCGCTTCCTGGCGGCGCTGAGCGCGGCGGGAGTGTCGCCGGAGGAGGTCGATTACGTCTTCTGCACGCATCTGCATGTGGATCACGTGGGCTGGAACACGCGCCTGCTGGATGGCCGCTGGGTCCCGACCTTTCCAAATGCGCGTTACCTGCTGCCCGAAGCCGATCTGGCGATGTTCGAAACCAACCCGCATCCGATGTACGACGAGAGCATCCTGCCGGTCATCGAGGCGGGCCAGGCCGAGATGGTGGGGTCGGACCATGCCCTGGGTGACACGATCACCCTTGTCCCGACGCCCGGCCACACGCCGGGCCATGTCTCCGTCCGCATCCGCTCGCAGGGGGCCGAGGCCATGATCACCGGGGATGCGATCCACACCACGCCGCAATGTCAGTACCCCGATTGGCACTTCGTCTACGATGCCGATGCGGAGCAGGCCGTGGCGTCCCGCCGGGCCCTGCTGGAAAGCGTGGCCGATACCAATGCGCGGGTCCTGGGCACGCATTTCCTGCTGCCGTCGATTGGCCGGGTCAGCGCCGAACGCGATGCGTTTCGGTGGGTGGCGGACGCCTGACGGCGGACCGGCCCGCTTTTTTTCTGTGGATAAGTCTTTCAGCGCTCGCGTCGTGCCACATCGCTGTTACAGTGGGCCTTCTACAACTGGGATCACACGCTGAAAGATTTGACCGTTGGGGGGTATGCCCACCGGGTCGAGTCATCTGTCCAGGGAGACCCAGATGAGCCGTAAAGACATCATTGAAAATCCGGAATATGGCAACAAGGCCGAAGCCTTTGAAGCCTTTGACGATATTCCCACCAACCCGAACCTGTCCAACACGATTGGCGACGTGATCAACCGCCGCTATGGCCGCCGCGACGTGATGCGCGGGGCGCTGGCCGTGACGGCGACGACGGCGCTGTTCGGCACCACGGCGCTCAGCTCGCGCCCGGCGCGCGCGGAGGCCCATGGTGATCGCTACGTGTTTGACGAGCTGGCTTGGGGCAATGATGAGACCCACCACATCGCTGACGGATATGATGCCAATATCCTGATCCGCTGGGGCGATCCGATCTTTGACGGTGTTGCCGAGTTCGATCCGATGAACCAGACGGCCGAGGGACAGTTGCAGCGCTTTGGCTACAACAACGATTATGTCGGCTTCGTGGAGCTGGAGCCGGGCCGTGGCATTCTGTGTGTGAACCACGAATACACCAATGAAGAGGTGATGTTCCCCGGCCTCGGGCGCCAGGACCGCGCGGGTTTTGAAGGCATGACCGAGGAGTTGGTGAATATCGAGATGGCGGCCCATGGCGGCTCGATCCTCGAGATCGCCAAGAACGGCGACGGTGTTTGGGAAGTCGTCCTCGACAGCCAATACAACCGCCGTGTCCATACCGGCACCTCGATGACCATCGATGGCCCCGCTGCGGGCCATGCCCGCATGCAGACCGGCGCGGATCCGGACGGGATGGAGGTGTTCGGCACGATCAACAATTGCGCCGGTGGCATCACGCCCTGGGGCACCTACCTGATGGCCGAGGAAAACTTCCACGGCTATTTCTGGACCGATGTGGTGGATGCCGATGGCGACCCCGACATTTCGGGTCAGGCCGAGGCGGTGTCCATGGCGCGCTACGGCACGCCGGGGCGCTGGTATGCCTGGGGGCAGTATCACGACCGCTTCAACATCGATGTGGAGCCCAATGAGCCCAACCGCTTTGGCTGGATCGTCGAGGTTGATCCGCTTGATCCCAACTCGCAGCCCGTCAAGCACACGGCGCTGGGGCGGTTCCGCCATGAGGGTGCCGAAAGCATCATCGCGCCGTCAGGGCAGATTGTCGTCTATTCCGGCGACGACAACCGGTTCGATTACGTCTACAAATTCGTCTCCGCCGGCACGGTTGGCGACGATCGCGCGGCGAATATGCAGCTTCTGTCCGAAGGCACGCTTTACGTGGCGCGCTATGACGATGATGGCAGCTATACGTGGATGCCGCTGGTCCATGGGGAAGGCCCGCTGACCGAGGAAAACGGGTTCCTGAGCCAGGCGGATGTGATGATCGACACGCGGATTGCGGCGGATCTTCTGGGAGCCACACCCATGGACCGGCCCGAGGATATCCAGCCCCGCGCCGATGGGGCGGTGTTCGTGATGCTGACCAACAACAGCCGCCGCCAGGAGGTGAACGCCGTGAACCCGCGGCCCGAAAGCAATTTCGGCCACATCCTGCAGATGAACGAGGCGGGTGGAGACCACGCAGCGCTGACCGGGAACTGGGATATCCTGGTGCAATGCGGGGACCCCGATATTGAAGAGGTCGGCGCGGTCTGGAACCCGGAGACGTCCGAAAACGGATGGTTCGGCTCCCCCGACAACGCCGCGGTGGATGCGGCCGGGCGGCTCTGGATCTCGACAGATCAGGGCTCGGGCTGGGGGCGGACGGGTAAGTCCGACGGCCTCTATTCGCTTGAGACCGAGGGCGATCTGCGCGGTCATGCCAAGCTCTTCTTCCGCTGCCCGGTCGGGGGCGAGCTGTGTGGGCCCTACTTCGCCGACAATGACGAGACGCTGTTCTTGGCCGTGCAGCATCCCGGCACCGATGGCACCGGTGATTTCGCGGGCTTTGAGCGCGATTCCACCTTCGAGGATCCGGCCACCCGCTGGCCCGATTTTGCCGACAACATGCCGCCCCGGCCCTCGGTTGTGGTGGTGACGCGACAGGGGGGCGGGCCCATCGCGGTCTGACCTTCTGCCGGCGCGGTTCGGGCGACGCTGCCCCTCTGTCCCCACGCCCGGACGCGCCCTGACGACTGGCCCCGTGCTCATCGCACGGGGCCTTTTTCGTCGCGTCCGGTCATTGTGAGGAGGCGCGCCGTTTGACACGCCCTGGCCAGCCATGCATCGCTGAACCCGTGCCAATTTTGGGCGCGTTGACGACCGGGGGCCGCCTTGCTTGAAATCCATGACGCAAGCCGTGTCGCGCATCTGGATGGGCGGCCCCTGTCGCTGGGTGCGCGTGCTTTCGACGTGTTGGCCCACCTGAATGCCCATGCCGACCGGGTGGTGTCCAAGGCAGAGCTTCTGGACCATGTCTGGCAGGGCCTGATTGTCGAAGAGGGGAACCTTGCCGTTCAGATAGCGGCCCTGCGCAAGGCCTTGGGGCGGGAGGCGATCAAGACCGTGCCGGGTGTTGGCTATCGATTGACGATGGGGGCGGCGCCCGTGGTGGCGGAGGGACCAGCGGTGCCGGATATCCCGTCGCTGGCCGTGTTGCCCTTCACCAACCTCACTGGCAGCGCCGATCGGGACTATCTGGTGGATGGCATCGTGACCGAGATCATCGGCGCGCTGGGGCGGGTCGGGTCATTTTTCGTGATCTCGTCTACGTCGAGCTTCACCTATAAGGGCCGCGCAGTGGACCTGGCGGATGTTGGCCGCGAAATGGGCGTGCGTTACGTGCTTGAGGGCAGCATTCAGGCGGCGGGGGAGCGGTTGCGGATCTTCACGCAACTGGTGGAGGCGGAGACGGGCCGGATGATCTGGCAGGACCGGTTCGACGGCCAGATGGGCGACATCTTCGACCTTCAGGATCGCGTGGCCGAAAGCGTGGCCGGCGCGCTGGAGCCGAAACTGATCTGGGCTGAGGCGGCGCGGGCCAGCGGCAAACCCACCGAAAGCCTGACCGCCTATGAGCGTTGCCTGAAAGCCGCGCCTCTGGTCTTCAAACTCTATGCGACGGACTCGTTGGAGGAAGGATTGGCCCTGTTGCGGCAGGCGTTGGAGATCGACCCCGATTACATTCAGGCCAAGGCGCTGTTTTGTTACGCCCATACCTGTGCCCTGGCGACCCGCTGGTGGACGTTGGAGCAAGCGCAAGCGGCGCTGCCCATGGCGCGTGAGGTCCTCAACGCGGACCCGGATGACCCTTTGGCGCTATGCTATGTGGGCCACTACATCGCCTATGTCGGGCGGGAGTATCAGGAGGGGTTGGAGACGCTGAAGCGCGCCGAGCGTCTGAACCCGAACTCTGCCACCATCGCCATGCTGATGGGCTGGGTTCATGTTTATCTGGACCAGAACGAAGAGGCGGCGGCGCAATTGCAGCGCGCTCGCAGGATCAGCCCGCTCCATCCCCATATCGCGGTGATCAATTCGGGCATCGGTTCGGCCCTGATCCAGTTGCGGGACCTTGACCGGGCGTTGCCCTATCTTGAAGCCGCACAGGCCGCCTACCCGGACTTCGCCTCCAACGCTTTCGAACTTCTGGGGCTCTACTGGGTGTTGGGGCGTGAGGAGGACGCTGGCGCGTTGGTCGATCTTGTGCGTCGGAAAATACCCGATCTTTCGGTGGCCTCTTATGGGCGAACGACGCCCAAGCTGAACCGGACCCAATATGATGCAATCCGAGAGGCGCTTTTGTCGTTCGGCGTGCCGGAAGACTAGCGCAGCAGGTGGTCGACACGGGCGCGGGCGGCCTCGCGGCGTTGGGCGGCGGCGAGGTGATCTTCGGGCGTCTTGAGAGTCGGGCGCAGGGATTGGATCAAGCGGGCCAGCATTGTCCTGACGGTTTTGACAAGATCGTGGGTGGCGGGGGCGGTGTTGGTGGAGAGCGTGGCCATGGCGTAGCGTCCTTTGCGGGGTGTGATCTGTTGCACCCGTTTTGGCGCGACCCGGCCTTAGACGTCCTTTAGGGTGGCCTTAAGCGATCTGAAACGATCTTAAGGCGGTCCCCCCCCGGGGGCTGCGATGCCTTTGTCCATATCAAATTCATCACACTTACTGTGATGCGGCGGGCGTGCTAATTTTTACCAATCAGACGTTATTTCTGGTGAACGGGTAACATGGCTGGTCGACATTGGTCGGAACGGGTTCACGAGGACCCGAAGCCTCAGAATGTTCCGCTTAACGGGTCACTTGTGGTGTTCGATGTCGATGGCACGCTTCTCGATGCCGGAGACCTGATTTCGCGGAGTATGGTCGAGGCCTTTCTCGCAGCTGGCGAAACGCCGCCTGCCGCGGACTACGTGCGGTCCATCATCGGCCTGTCGCTTCCTGAAATGGTCGACCATCTGGCGTCCCACCTGGCCGTTGATCGGCGCCAAAAGATCCTGTCGGGCTACCGGCTTCGGTATTTCGATCTGGCCGAGCAGGAGGAGACACCCGATGTGTTTCCCGGCGCCGGTGACGCGCTGCTGCGGTTGCGCGCGGCGGGGTTCGTGTTGGGGATCGTCACCGGCAAGGCGCGGCGCAGCACCGAGTTCATGCTGAAGATCAACAACTGGGACCAGCATTTCCATACGGTCCAATGCGCCGACGACAATCCGTCGAAACCGGACACCACCATGATCCGCCGGGCCATGGCGGAAACCGGGCGGCGGCCCGCGGAAACGATCCTGGTGGGCGATACGCGCTATGATATGCGCATGGCCAAGGCCGCCGGAGTGCGGGCGATCGGCGTATCGTGGGGCTATAATCAGCCGCAGGAACTGATGGCCGAAGGCGCGATGCTCATCGCCCGGGATTTCCACGATCTGACCGATCTTCTGGTGCCCGCCCCCGTGGCCTGATCCAGAAAGCGGGAGGACGCACGTCCGGCCTGCGCCAGCGGTGTCTTCGCGGGCACGATCACCCTGCAGATATGTCGCACCGGTTTCCCTTTGCCTTTGCAGTGACAGGCATTATCTCAATTTCAGAAATTTCTGAAATGACTGCGCGAACAGGATTTTGGCATGAAACTCACGAACCTCCAGCAGGAGTTTGTTCTGCATTTCGGGGAAATGGGCAGCCGGTGGGGTATCAACCGCACGGTGGGGCAGATCTATGCGCTGCTGTTTTTGTCGTCCGAGCCGCTGAACGCGGAGCAGATCACCGACGGTCTGGGCGTCAGCCGGTCGAACACGTCGATGGGCCTCAAGGAGCTGCAATCGTGGAACCTTGTGCGGATGAAGCATTTCCCTGGCGACCGGCGGGACTACTTCACGACTCCAGAGGACCTGTGGGAGATCACGCGCATCCTGATCGCGGAACGCAAGAAGCGCGAAATTGACCCGACCTTAACGAAGCTGCGCGAGTTGGAGATGGAGGGGCCGAAGGGTGACGATTACGCCGAGGCCCGTATCGCCGAGTTGCGCGAGATGATCGAACTGATGACCGGCTTTTACGACGACATGGAAAAGCTGGAGACCGAACGCCTGGTCAAGATGATGACGCTGGGAAGCAAGATCGCCGGGCTGATCGACAAAACGAGCGGCGCCCTGTCGCTGACGAAACGCAAGTAAGAGGACCAACGCCATGGAAGCCCTCGACACCCTTATCCTGAGCCGCATTCAATTTGCGGCCAATATCTCGTTTCACATCCTGTTCCCGACGATCACGATCGCCCTGGGCTGGGTGTTGTTCTTCTTCCGCGTGCGGTTTGCCCAGACGGCGGACGCCAAATGGATGGATGCCTACCGCTTCTGGGTGAAGATCTTTGCCCTGTCCTTCGCCATGGGCGTGGTGAGCGGCATCACGATGTCATTCCAGTTCGGCACCAACTGGCCGGGCTTCATGGAAACCGTGGGCAATATCGCGGGGCCCTTGCTGGCCTATGAGGTGCTGACCGCCTTCTTCCTGGAGGCCGTGTTCATCGGCATCATGCTGTTCGGGTTCAGCCGCGTTCCGGGGTGGCTGCATATGTTGGCGACGTTCCTTGTCGCCTTCGGCACGACCGTGTCGGCGTTCTGGATCATTGTGCTGAACAGCTGGATGCACACGCCGCAGGGCTTTGAAATGATTGACGGTGTCGCGTTTGCGACCGATTGGTGGGCGATCATCTTCAACCCGTCGATGCCGTATCGCTTTGCGCATATGTGGATCGCATCGGGCCTGACGGTCAGCTTCCTGATCGCCGGTGTCTCGGCCTTCCGCTGGTTGCTCGGCGACCGGTCGCGTGATGTGCGGATCGCACTCAAAACCGGCGTGACGCTGGCCGCGCTCCTGATCCCGGTTCAGATCTTCCTTGGGGACCTGCACGGGTTGAACACCAAGGAATATCAGCCGCAAAAGGTCGCCGCGATGGAAGGGCTGTGGGAAACCAGCTCGAACGTGCCGCTGCTCCTGTTTGCGCTGCCTGACGAAGACGCGCGCGAGAACCACTACGAAGTCGGTATTCCCGGCCTCGCCTCGCTCATCCTGACCCATTCCTGGGATGGGGAATTGCAGGGCCTGAACGAGTTTGTGGCCGAGGACGGCACCGTGATGCACCCGCCCGTGGCGATGGTGTTCTGGTCTTTCCGCACGATGGTGGGCACCGGCACGGCGATGCTGCTTCTGTCCTGGACGGCCGTGTTCCTGATGTGGAAACGCCGCCGGATGCATGCCGACCCGAGCCGCCGCCACTGGCTGGCCGTGGAGGGCCTGCCCAAGCCCGTGCTGTGGGCGCTGGTGCCGATGGCCTTCAGCGGCTGGGTCGCAACCCTGGCCGGATGGTACACAACCGAGATCGGCCGCCAGCCGTGGCTTGTGCAGGGCGTGATGACAACCGAGATGGCCGTGGCCGACGTGCCCGCGCCGATGGTGGCCGGCACGCTGGTGGGCTACCTGATCGCCTATGGTGTGCTGCTGTTCGCTTACATCAGTGTGGTCGTGTACCTCGCCCGCAAGGCGGCACGCGGCGACGATGGGCGCGCCAATGACATGAGCCATTCCGGTAAGGCTCAGGTCGAAATCCTGACCCCGGCGGAGTAAGCCCAGATGTTCCCTGATTTCGCCAATCCCGCCGAATGGTTGCCTTGGGCCTTCGCGTCGCTGATGGGGTTTTCGATCCTCGTCTATGTGATCCTCGACGGGTTCGATCTGGGCGTCGGCATCCTGTTTCCGTTCGCCGAAGACGCCGAAAAAGACAGGATGATCGGCTCCATCGGACCGTTCTGGGACGCCAACGAAACATGGCTTGTTCTGGCCGTCGGTCTGCTACTGGTTGCCTTCCCGAGTGCCCATGGCCTGATCCTGACGTCGCTTTACCTGCCGGTTTTCGTGATGCTGATCGGCCTGATCCTGCGCGGTGTGGCGTTCGAGTTTCGGGCCAAGGCCCATGCCAAGCACAAGAAGCTGTGGAACAACCTGTTCTTCATCGGCTCCACCATGACGGCGCTGAGCCAGGGTTTCATGCTGGGCCTTTATATCATGGGTCTGGAACAGACATGGGCCACCTACGCGTTCGCCGCGCTGACCGCCCTGTTCCTGACGGTGGGCTACAGTTTCATCGGGGCCACCTGGCTGATCCACAAGACCGAAGACGGCTTGCAACTGAAATCCGTGCAATGGGCGCGCGAGGCGCTCTGGGGCGTGATCCTCGGCATCGGTGCCGTCTCGCTCGCCACACCGCTTGTTTCTGCGCGGATTTTTGATCGCTGGCTGCAATTCCCCGAAGCGCTGTGGCTGGCGCCGATCCCGATCATCTCGGGCCTGCTGGTGCTGTGGCTTTGGCGGATGGTGCGGCAGATGCCCTATCCTGGCGATGTCCGCTCATGGCTGCCCTTCGCGGTCGCCACGGGCCTGTTCGCGCTGGCCTATATCGGGCTTGCCTACAGCTTTTACCCCTACGTCGTGCCGGAGCGATTGACGATCTACGAAGCCGCCGCGGCGCCCGAAAGCCTGTTCATCATTCTGGTGGGCGCGTGTTTCGTGGTGCCGGTCATCGCGGGATATTCGGTGTTGGCGTATACGATCTTCCGCGGCAAGGCGACGGAGCTGCGCTATGATTGATCGGTGGCGCCCCTAGCCAAGCGGAGCGGGCTGCGCCCGCATTGCTTCATCTCGCTCCGCTCGGGTGGGGGGGCGTTGCCCCCGGCCTGCGGCCTCCCCCAGAGTTTCTTGGCCAAGATGAACGACGTGCGCGTTCAGAAATCCACGCTGACGCCGGGCAGGTTGAGGGCGCGGATGAGGTCGCGCAATTCCTGGCGGGCGGCGACGTTGGAGATGTTGAGCCGATCCACACCCAATTCGCGCAGGTCCAGGAGGGTCATGCCCGATGGGAACAGTTCGCGGAAGATCACGCGCTCGGAGAAGCCCGGGGCAACGCGGAAGCCGATGCGTTTGGACAGCTCTTCCAGCGCGCGGCCCATCTTCTTCTTGTTGTGCATCTGCTGCGGCGGCAGGCGGTTTCGCACGACGATCCAGTCGGTCGGCGCAAGGCCCGCCTTGGCGCGCAATTGGCGCGCATGCCAGACCATTTCGGAATAGACCGAGGGGCCTTTCAATTCGTAGGTCTGGGGATCGATCTTGGCCAGAAGGTCGAAATCCACGAAGCTGTCGTTGAGCGGGGTCAGCAGGGAATCCGCAAGGCTATGGGCGACCTGGCTCAGGCGTGTGTGGCTTCCGGGGCAGTCGATCACGATGAAGTCGCAGACACTTTCATGGTCGGCCACCGCCGTGGACAGCCTGTGATCGTAGATATTCTCGCCCTCCGGCACGTCCTCTGGGGCGATGTCGGGGAGTTCCAGCACCCGGGGACAGGGGATGTCCATGCCCTGGCGCTCCACCGTGGCGATCCGGTTTTCCAGATAGCGCTGGAAGCTGCGTTGCCGCAGATCCAGATCAAGCCCGCCCACGACATGCCCCAGCCGCGCCAGCGCCGTCGCCACGTGCATGGAGGTTGTGGATTTGCCTGATCCGCCCTTCTCGTTGCCGAGAACAATGATATGCGCCATGGGCCCGCCCCGCCTTGTTTCTCAATCGCAGCCCCTGTCGGGGCCGATCACCTGCCACCGGGGTCGCCTTCTTGGTCGGGCCACCCTCACGTTTCGCGGCAAGATACGCTTTGCGCTTTGGCTTGTTAAGCGCAAAGCCCCTTTCGTTGGACCGAATCGTGGAACCCGTGCGACCCTTTTGCCGCAAGGGATGGGGGATATATGCAACACGACAGATATGGCAATGCGCTGAGCACGCGGTCAGACGCGGCGGCGCAGGCCTATGCGGAGGGCGTGGATCACATCCTGGCCGCCACATTCGGGGCGGAGGCGGCGTTCGCGCGCGCGGTTGCGGCCGATGACGGCTTTGCCCTGGCCCATGTGGGCGCGGCACGGGCCGCGATGTATGCCGGAGATATGGGCGCGGCGAAGGCGGCGATCGGGCGGGCAGAGGCGCTGGCGGCCGGAGTCAGTGCGCAGGAGGCGGCGCATATCGCCGTGTTCGGCCTGTTGCTGGCGGGCAAACCCGCCGCGGCGCGCCGCGCGGTCGAAGCCCATGTGAAGGACCACCCAAGCGATGTGTTGGTGGCCCAGGTCTGCACCAACATTTTCGGGCTGATCGGCACCTCCGGGGAGGCGGGGCGCGAAGCCGTTCAACTTGCGTTCACGACGGGTTTGCACCGGCATCTGGGGGACGATTGGTGGCTCCTGAGCGTCCACGGCCAGGCAATGTGCGAGGTGGGGCGGCTGGACGAGGCGATGGCGCTCATGGAGCGGTCGCTGGAGCTGAACAACGCCAATGCCAACGGTTCGCATTTCAAGGCCCACACGCTCTACGAGCAGGGTGAGACAGAGACCGGCCGCGCCTACCTGGCGGCATGGAAGCAGGATTACGACAAACGCGCGCTGCTGCATGGGCACCTGTCGTGGCACGAGGCGCTCTGGGCGCTGGAGCAGGGCGACGGGGCGGCCATGTGGGCGCAATACGATGACGGTATCGCGCCCGGTGCGAGCCATTCTCTCCCCCTCAACGTGGTCTCTGATGCCGCGGCACTGCTGTGGCGGGCGGATCTGGCGGGGATGGATGTGCCGCAGGAGAAATGGCAGGCGCTCAGCGCCTATGCGATGCGGTTCTTTCCCGATCCGGGGATGAGTTTCGCCGATATCCACGCGGCGCTGGCCCATGCGATGGCCGGGGACGGCGCGGCGCTGGCAAAGCTGGCCGAGGCCTCTCGCGGATACGCCGCGGATCTGGTGGCGCCTGTCGCGCGGGCCTGGGGCGCCGTGGCGCGGGAAGATTGGGCGTCTGCGCTGGCCGCGCTGCAACCCGCAATGGCCGACCATGCCCGGCTCAGCGGATCAAAGGCGCAGCGCGATGTGCTGGAGCTGACCTGGGTGCTGTGCCTGCTCAGGACGGGTCAGCGTGACGAGGCGCGCCGGGCCATGGCGATCCGGCGCCCGATCTTTGCCCAAGCGGCTCCCGTGGCCGGGTATTCCTGACAAAAGTCACGAGAAACCGGTCCGGCACCAGGAACAAGCAACTTGATGTGCCGTCGCCTGGCGCAATCCGCTGCCCACCGGGCGCCCGACGCGAATGGCGCATCTGCCCCTTCCTTGTTTTCCAAATATCCCCGCCGGAGGCTCCCAAACCCTCAACCCACGGGTCACGTCGCGGGAGTATACCCCGCAAACCCCACGCGCCCGCGCCCAAGGCCCGCAAGGGCCAAGGGCGCGCAGACCGCCGAGGCAAAGACGCCGAAGGTGTCGTCCGAGGCGGCAATCCCCCGGCCAAATGAATACGCCGCCCGTGTGACGGGGCGGCGCAATCGTCGGTCGAAAGGACGTGTGGCTTAAAAGCCCAGGCCTTCGTACTTCTTCTTGAACTTCGACACGCGGCCGCCGGTATCCAGCAGGCGGGCGCCGCCGCCGGTCCAGGCCGGGTGCACGGTCGGATCGATGTCGAGCGACAGCGTGTCGCCCTCCGATCCCCAGGACGAGCGCATCTGGACGATGTCACCGTTGGTCATTTTCACGTCGATCACGTGGTAGTCGGGATGCAGATCCTTTTTCATCTCGTGATCTCCTTTCAGGCTTCGGCGCTTTTCAGCGGCTTGTAATGGGTGTCCTCGGCGATCCGCGCAGACTTGCCGCGACGCGACCGGAGGTAGTAGAGCTTCGCACGGCGCACGCGGCCCCGGCGCACAACGGTGATGCTGTCGATATTCGTGGAGTAGAGGGGGAACACACGTTCCACGCCCTCACCGAAGGAGATTTTGCGCACGGTGAACGAGCCGGCAATGCCTGCGCCGTTCTTGCGTGCGATGCAGACGCCTTCGTAATTCTGCACCCGGGTGCGGGTGCCTTCCGTCACGCGGAAGCCCACGCGGACGGTGTCGCCGGCCTTGAAATCCGGGATGTCTTTGGAGAGCGTCGCGATCTGCTCCGCTTCCAGTTCTGCGATCAGGTCCATCTGATACGCTCCTATATCTGCCCACGGTTTGCCCGCGGAGGTGATGCCGCCCCAGAGCTCTGGTCTTCGACCGGGTCCGCCAGTGTCCCATTTGGGGGGCGCCCGCCAGAGATACGCGCTTGCGTTCCTTTTTATGTGGTCCCGTCTGCCGCTTCAGGCCCCGAGAGTTCGGCCCTGGCACAACGCAACCATCCGGCTGGCCGATTCCGGCCCCGGATTGCGGTCGTATACGGGGGGCGGGCCAAGGGATCAAGGGAAAGGCGCCTTGACGGGGCAGGGAATCCAACATAGTTAGGAAGGCGAACTAATGGATATGTCATGACCAGCACCGCAACCCTTCTGCAAGCCCTCCATCGCCTGGCCCACCGGACCTGGCGCGACCGCGCGGCGGAGCTCGCCTTGAGCTTCAGCGAGTTCGAATATCTCGCCGCCGTGCAGGCCGAAGCCGCCACGCAATATTCGGGGGAGGACGTGCATGGCCAACATCTCCACAACGTGGTGGACCGGCTCGGCGTGTCCAAAGCCTCGGCCAGCGCCATGGTCAGCAAGCTGGAGGCGCGCGGCCTGATCACCCGCATCGCCTGCCAGATGGATGCCCGCGCGCAGCACATCATTCTGACCGAGGCCGGGGCGGAGTTGCTGACCCGGGGGGAGGCGCTTTACGAGACCATCGCCGAGGCGCTGCCCGCAGACATGAAGGCGCAGGCCCAAGCCACCATCCCGTAACCTCTCATTTGCCTAAAGTAATTAGGTAGCCGAACAAACTAGAAGGATACACGCAATGAATATCGAAATCCTGATCCTCGCCATCTCCATCCACGCCCTGATCTGGGAGCACCTGCCCCATTGGGGCACCTGGTTCATGCGCATCATCGGGGCGCTGCCGCAGCCCCTGCAAACCCTCTACGGGCAATGGCATTGCCCCTATTGCGCCGGGTTCTGGATTGCGCTGGCTCTGCACGCCGTGACCGGCACCTGGACCTTCACCGGCTTTGCCGGTTTCGCCCAATCCTGGGGCGGGGCGGCGGCCCCCCTGGCCTGGTTTTTCGATGCGCTGGCCACCGCCATCCTCATCAAAACCGGCGCGCTGCTGCTGAATGCCCTCTCCGGTCCGGCGATCAAAGGCTACCAGATGAAGGCGGAGTTCATCGCCGCGCGGGATGAGGCATGAGATCAGTCTTCGTCGCCATCCGCCCGCCTCGCCCACAGGTCAGGCCGCCGCGCCTGCGTCAAAGCCTCGGCCTGGGCGCGCCGCCACGTTGCCACCGCGCCATGGTCACCGGAGAGCAGAACCGGCGGGATCGCATGGCCGCGCCATTCGGCGGGTTTGGTGTATTGCGGATGCTCCAGAAGTCCGTCGGAAAAGCTCTCCTCCTCGGTCGAGGCCGCATTGCCGAGGACGCCGGGGATCAGTCGAACCGTGGCATCCAGCAGCACCTGAGCGGCCAGTTCGCCGCCGGTCAAAACGTAGTCGCCGATGGAGATTTCCTCCATCCCGTAATGCTCGATCACCCGCTGGTCGAGCCCCTCGAACCGTCCGCAGACCAGCGTCATGCCCTTGGCCCGCGCAAACCGCTCCGCATCGTCCTGCTGCAACCGCTTACCGCGCGGGGTGAGGTAAACAATCGGCCAATCCTCCCGCCCCGGCGTGCCGTTCGCCGCCATATCCAGCGCGCGGCCCATCACGTCCGGCTTCATCACCAGCCCCGCGCCGCCGCCCGCAGGCGTGTCATCCACCTGCCGGTGCTTGCCGATGCCGAAGGCGCGCAGATCGATGGGCTCCAGCGCCCAGAGCCCCTCCTGCAACGCCTTGCCGGTCAGCGAAGCGCCCAGAACGCCGGGAAAGGTCTCGGGAAACAGGGTAATCACCTTCGCACACCACGCTTTCGCAAGGCGCGGGCGGTCCGTCATCAATTCGCGCGGCTGCAGGCTGGCCGATTGCGACAGGCGGCCATGGGATTTCATGGCCTTGGCTTTGGGCGTGCGATCCGTCATGGCGCCCGTCTACGCCCGCCCGGGCCCGGGATCAATCGCGGGGACCTGCTGACATCTCCCTGTCAGGAGTGTTCAGATTTGTAGAAGTACCATGCGCAGACGCATCTTGTCGCCGCCTGGACCCGGCCATAGGTTGCCCCCTCGCCAAGGAGAGCCCCATGCCCACCCCGATCCTGAATGTCGATCAATTGACCAAGACCTATGAGGGCGGCTTCACCGCGCTCGATGCGGTGTCGCTTGAAATCATGGAAGGGGAGATCCTGGCCCTGCTCGGCCCCAACGGCGCGGGCAAGACCACCCTGATTTCTGCCATCTGTGGGATCGTGCAGCCGACATCGGGCCGCGTGACGGTGGGCGGCTTCGACACCCAATCGCAATATCGCGGCGCGCGCGACCTGATCGGGCTGGTGCCGCAGGAGATCAACCTGGAGCCGTTTGAGAAGGTGATCAATACCGTCCGCTTCTCCCGCGGCCTGTTCGGCAAGCCGCGCGATGATGCGAAGATCGAACAGATCCTGCGGCAGCTCTCGCTCTGGGACAAGAAGGACAACGCGATCCGCGAGCTCTCCGGCGGCATGAAGCGCCGCGTGCTGATCGCCAAGGCGCTGAGCCACGAGCCGCGCGTGCTGTTTCTGGATGAGCCCACGGCGGGCGTCGATGTGGAGCTGCGCCGCGACATGTGGGAGATCGTGCGCGAGCTGTCCGATAGCGGCGTGACGATCATCCTGACCACCCACTACATCGAAGAGGCCGAGGCGATGGCCGACCGTGTGGGTGTGATCAACAAGGGGCAGATCCTGCTGGTGGAAGAAAAGGCGGCCCTGATGGCCCGGATGGGGCAGAAGGAGTTGCGGATCGATCTGAACAAGAAGATCGACGCGATCCCGGAGGAGCTGTCCGACCGCGACGTGGAGCTGTCCGACGACGGCCAACGCCTGACCTATCGCTATGACACGCGCGCCGAACGCACCGGCATCGTGCGGTTGCTCTCGGCACTTCAGGCCGCCGGGCTCAGCGTTGCGGATGTCGAGACCAAGCAAAGCTCGCTGGAGGAGATTTTCGTGGGCCTTGTGCAAGATCAGGAAAAGGGAGTGGCGCCATGAACCTGCAAGCCGTCCGCGCGATCTATGTCTTCGAAATGGCGCGCACCTTCCGCACCATCGCGCAATCGATCATCTCTCCGGTTCTGTCGACGTCGCTCTACTTCATCGTTTTCGGCACGGCCATCGGCTCCCGGATCCAGCAGGTCGAAGGCGTCAGTTACGGCGCGTTCATCGTACCGGGGCTGATCATGCTCACGGTGCTGACCCAGTCGATTTCCAATGCGTCATTCGGGATCTATTTCCCGAAATTCATCGGCACGATCTATGAGTTGCTCTCTGCTCCCGCGAGCTTTCTGGAAATCACTGCGGGCTACGTGCTGGCCGCGGCCACCAAGAGCTTCATGATCGGCCTCATCATCCTCCTGACGGCCTTCTTCTTCGTGGATCTGCAGATCCTGCAC
Source organism: uncultured Roseicyclus sp. (assembly GCA_947491935.1). Lineage (GTDB taxonomy): Bacteria > Pseudomonadota > Alphaproteobacteria > Rhodobacterales > Rhodobacteraceae > Gymnodinialimonas. The sequence continues at coordinate 1,047,050 of CANLLF010000001.1, read as the reverse complement.
CCGATCTGGATGCTGACCTTCCTTGTACTCACCTGCCTGTCCTTCAGCCTGTTTGGCTTCATCATCGGCATCTGGGCCCAGAATTTCGAGCAGCTGCAACTGATCCCGCTTCTGGCGGTCACGCCGCTGGTCTTCCTGGGCGGTGCATTCTACTCCATCACGATGCTGCCGGAAGGCTGGCAGGCCGTGAGCCTGTTCAACCCCGTGGTCTATCTGGTGAGCGGCTTTAGATGGAGCTTCTTCGGACAGGCCGATGTGGCGCTTGTCTGGTCCATCATGGCGATCCTGGGCTTCACCGGCGCGTGCATCCTGACCATCGGCTGGATCTTCAAAACCGGCTGGCGCATCCGCGCGTGACCTGACGGAGCGGCTGCGCCGCGCGTCGTTTTCTCACTTGTCCGCTTGCGCGGCCCGCGCTCGCGAGGGGGCGCTGCCCCCGCCGCCTTCGGCGTCTCCCCCGGGGTATTTCGAACCAGTGGAACACAAGCACGGACTACCAGTCTTCCACTGGTGTTCAAATACCCCCGCCGGAGGCCTCCGACATTTCTCTTTGAGCTACCGTGATGGTCCGGGGTGTTGGCCGGGCCACAAGTGCCCGCGCCGAGCGCCCGCAGGGCGGGAGGCGCCCGGTCCGGCGAGGCAAAGGCGCCGTCAGGCGTCGTCCGAGGCGGAGGTGCCTCCCTTCGGGTCGTCAAGGAGCCCCGCTGGCGGATCGATGACGACACGGCCCGCCGCAACATCGACGGTGGGCACCATGGCCATCGTGAACGGGACCAGCACCGGGCCGGGGCCGCCTTTGCCGCGCACTTCCAGTATATCGCCCGCGCCGTGGTTCAGGACGGCTGAGATCTTGCCGATCTCGGCGCCGCCGGTATCCAGCACGGTCAGGCCGATCAGGTCGGTCTGGTAGTATTCGTCATCGGGCAGCGACGGAAGGGCGCTGCGCGGGGCGTAGAGGCGCGTGCCACGCAGGGCATCGGCCGCATCCTTATCCTGCACGCCCGACAATCTTGCGGCGTAACCGGTCTTGACCGGACGCGTCAGGGTGATCGTGAACGCCCGCGTGCCGTCCTCGGTTGAGAGCGGGCCGTAAGCGCCGATATCCGAGGGCTCGGCACAAAAGCTTTTCACGCGCACTTCGCCCCGGACGCCAAAAGCGCCCATGATCGCGCCGACGCAGATCTGGTCGGATTTTGCCATTTCGGGGTCTCGTCTGCGGTGAGGGGGGTGGACGCCCGCGAGTCAAATCGCAGCGGGCGTCCGGGCCGCTTATTCTGCGGTTTCTTCTGCGGCGGCGTCCTCTGCGGGTGCTTCTTCTGCGGGTTCTTCTGCTGCCGGGGCGGCTGCAGCCTCGGCGGCTGCGGCGACCTTGGCCGCTTTCTCTTCGACGCGTTCCTGGGCCTTCTTGCCAGGCTCGGCCTTCTTCATGTTGGCGCGCTCTTTCTTCTCGATCACACCGGCGGCTTCGAGGAACCGGCTGACGCGGTCGGTCGGCTGGGCGCCGTTGTCGAGCCAGTGCTGCACACGCTCCATATCCATTTTCACGCGCTCTTCGCTGTCCTTGGGCAGGAGCGGGTTATAGGTGCCGAGCTTCTCGATGAAGCGGCCGTCGCGGGGCATGCGGCTGTCGGCGGCCACGATGCGGTAGAACGGGCGCTTCTTGGAGCCGCCGCGGGCGAGACGAAGTTTGATGGCCATTGTGAGTATCTCCTGTTTGTTTGCCCTACCACTTGGTTACTTGAGGGCGAATGAAATGGCGTTGATGAGGGCGACCCCTCAGGATTGATGTTGTTCGTGGTGTCGGATCACTTCATCGATGACGAAGCGAAGGAGTTTCTTGGCGAATTCCGGGTCCAGATCGGCCCGGTCCGCCAGGTCTTCAAGCCGCGCGATCTGGGTCGCTTCACGCGACGGATCGGACGGGGGAAGGTTGTGTTCGGCTTTCAGTTTGCCGACGGCCTGGGTGTGCTTGAACCGCTCACCCAGGGTGTAGATCAGGATCGCATCGAGGCGGTCGATGCTTTGGCGGTGTTCGGCCAGCACCTCGGCGGCGCGTGTCGTGGCGTCTTGGGTCATGCGGCCCTCCGTTGGTGTAGCCAGACTTCGCAATCCGGGTCGTGCGCGGCCATCTCGCCGGTGAAGCCGGCGCCGAGTTTTTCGGCAACCCGCTTGGAGGCCGTATTTTCGCGATCGATGTAGCTGACGATCCGCGGGGCATCGGTGACCGAGGGCGCCCAGTCCAGAACGGCCCGGGCGGCTTCGGTCGCGTAGCCCTTGCCTTGGCCCGCGCCGTAGACATTCCAGCCGATCTCAATGTCGGCATGGTGGGGCGGAATATGCAGACCGCAGGTGCCCACAGCGCCGGTTCCGTCATCGAGCGTGAACCAACCGAACCCGTGCAAGTCCCAATGCCCGCGATCACCCGCGAAGTAATACCAGCTTCGCACCGCGGGCAGTGGCCCACCGATGTGCTTTGCCGCGTCGGAGGCATAGAAATCGCGATAGGCGGGCCAATCGGCCAGCGTCGGCAATCGCAGCGTCAGGCGGCTTGTTTGAAGCTCGATCATGCCGCGACCTCCGCCGGGGACGGGTGACGATAGACCAGCGCGTCGGGGTTCGGGTGAGCCGCCTTGGCGTCCAGAACGCAGCCAAGGCGCTTGGCCAGGGCGATGGACCGTGCATTGTCGCGATGGATGTAGGAGACGGCTGTTTTCCACCCGAACGGGCCGTAGCACTGCGCCCGCGCGGCTTCGGCGGCTTCGGAGGCGTAGCCTTTGCCCTCGTAGCGCTCCCAGATCAGCCACCCGATTTCCTTCTCCGGCCAGCCATCGGGATACCAGCAGCCGACCAGGCCGATAGGTGTACCGTCCTTGAGGGTGACGCTCCACATGCCGAAGCCGTGCAGATGCCAATGGCCGATCTCGGCGGCAAAGAGGATCCAGGCGCGTTTCGGATCCTCGTAAGGCCCGCCGGTGTAGATCGACCGATCGGATAGAAAGTAGTCGCGGAAGGCGGGCCAATCGGCGGCCTCGGGCCCGCGCAGGATCAGGCGGTCGGTCTGGAGTGTCGGGATCACCATGCGACCTCCTCCGGCGAGGGGTGGCGCCAGATATGCATCGGGCCGAGCACGTCATGATTGAACGCGCCATCGGGGCGGCAGCCGAGCTTCTCGGCCAGCGCAACCGACCGGGTATTCTCCGGGTTCACGAAGCTGGCCGCGGTGGGCCAGCCCAGGGTCTGATAGGCGTAATCTCGGGCCAGCCGCGCGGCTTCGAACGCATATCCCTTGCCTTCGGCGCCAGCAAACAGCGACCAAGCGATTTCAGGCTCGGGCCAGTCATACGGATAGAGCAGCCCGGCAATGCCAAGCGCCGTATCATCGCCTGCGGTCTCGGTGATGATCCAACGGCCATATCCGCGCATCGACCAATGGCCGATCAGCCCCGCGAGGTATTGCCAGCTCTGCGCCTTGGTGGCGGGGCCACCCACGAAGCGGGCCCGGTCCGACCCCCGGAACGCGGCAATCGCCTCGAAATCATCCAGGCAAGGCGCGCGCAGGGTCAGGCGTTCGGTCTGAAGTGTCGGGATCATGCCAGCACCTCCGCGGGGGTGGGGTGGCGGTAGACAACATCGTCGGGATGCGGGCCGTTGGCCTCCTTGTCGATCCCGCAGCCCAGGCGCAGGGCCAGTGTCACGGACCGGGTGTTTTGCGCGTCGATATAGCTGACGGCGCCATCCCAGCCGAGATCGGCATAGGCGTGGCGCCGGATCTCGATCATCGCCTCGGTCGCATAACCCTTACCCTCGGCCGCCTCGTCCCAGACCGTCCAGCTCAGTTCTTTCTCCGGCCAGGGTTCCGGGTACCACGGACCCATCGATCCGATGGGCCGGTCGGTGCCCTTGGGGACGGCCACGAATACGCCGAAACCGCGCAGGTGCCAGTGCCCGCACAGCACCGAGAGGATGCGCCAGGCATGGCCGATATCCTTGTCCGGGCCACCGCCGATAAAGGTCGCGCGGTCGGACATGACGAAGGGCGCCAGCACCTCGAAATCCGAGGGCTGCGGCGCGCGCAGGGTCAGGCGCTCGGTCTCCAGAACCGGAATATCCACAAGGCGCGGGGTCATCTGTGCGCTCCTGACGGAATCGGGTTTGTGAAACCGGAGCCTTCGAAACCTGTGCATAACCCTGTGAGTCGTGCGCGGATGTGCAAGCAGCTCATTCTGCACCTCCGTGGCGCCAGACATGGATTGCCTCGCCTTCGGTCGACAGGATCGCGGCCTCGGCGGCGCGGTCGCGGGTGGCGCCAAGACGTTCGGCAAGCCGGTTCGATGGCCGGTTCGACGGATCGATATAGCTGACGAAATCCGGCAGCAGCGTGCGTCCGAAGGCACGCGCCGTGATCGCGGCTTCGGTGGCATATCCCTGCCCCTGATGCTCGGCCAGGAACATCCAGCCCAACTCCACTTCGTCGTCTTCCCATTCAAGGCCGATATTCACGAACCCGACCAGCGGGCCATCCTTCAACTCGACGGCCCAGGGCCCGTGGCCCCGCAACAACCAGCCGGACACGTAATAGCTGAACTCGGTCCATGCCTCTTCGGCATCCATCGCCTCTCCGGGCCAGGCGGCGTAGATCCGGGTCCAGGCCGGAAGGTCATCGAGCGTCGGCGCGCGCAGGCGCAGGCGCTCCGTCTCCAACACCGGGATGGAGGCCCGGTGGGAGGCGGCTGCCTCGGCTGCGGCCCCGACGGGGGCGATGGTGCAGCGGCGGGCGGTCATGCACCCCCCCGACGGTGGCGATAGACGATGTCTTCGGGATCCGGCCGCGGCGCATCCGCATCCTCGATCGCGCCCATGCGCTCCGCCACTTTGCGAGACGCGGCATTGGCCGCATCGGTATAGCTGACGAGGCTGTCGAGCGGCAGCTGGGCAAAGGCCCAGTCGCGCAGCGCCACGGCGGCTTCGGTGGCGAAGCCCGCTCCCTCCTGGCCGTCATAAAGGAACCAGCCCAGTTCGGTTTCCGGGAAGAGCGGCCCGGCGTTGAGGCCGACCTGGCCGAGCGTCTCTCCGGTCTCGCGATGGTCCAGCATCAGCGCCCGGTGGCCGAAGATCGCCCATCCCGCCACGTCGCTGCAAAACATCCCCCAAGCGGCGCGGCGGTCATGGGGGCCACCCATGTAGGCTGCGCGCGGCGACGCCATAAGCGGCTCATATGCGGCGAAATCATCGTCGCGCATCGGGCGCAGCACAAGGCGCTGGGATTGCAGGGTCGGGGCGAGCATGACGTTACTTCTTTTTCCCGAAGCCAGACAGGTCAGGCAGCCCGCCGCCGCCAAGGCCCGGCAGGCCACCGCCACCCGCGCCAAGCTGTTTCGCGGCGCGTTCCATGGCCGCGGGGTCCATGCCGGCGGGGTCCATACCCTTCAAGGCGTCCGGCGCGCCCTTGCCCATCAGCGCACCGAGGCCGCCGCGCATCAGGCCCTTCTTGCCCATTTTGCCCATCTTCTTCATCGCATCCGCCATCTGGCGCTGCATCTTCAGAAGCTTGTTGAGGTCGCTGACGTCCTGCCCCGCGCCTTTGGCGATCCGCTTCTTGCGGGACGCCTGGAGCAGGCCGGGATTGGCGCGTTCCTTCTTGGTCATGGACTGGATCAGGGCGATCTGGCGGACGATGACCTTGTCGTCGAAGCCCGCCTCCTCGATCTGCTTCGACATCTTGGCCATGCCGGGCATCATGCCCATCATGCCCTGCATGCCGCCCATCTTCTGCATCTGCTCCAACTGGCCCTTCAGGTCGTTCATGTTGAACATGCCCTTCTGGAAGCGCTTCATCATGCGCTCGGCCTGCTCGGCCTCCAGGGTTTCCTGCGCCTTTTCGACCAGCGACACGATATCGCCCATGCCGAGGATACGGCCCGCGATGCGTTCGGGCTCGAACGTCTCAATGGCGTCCATCTTCTCGCCAAGGCCGACGAAGCGAATGGGCTTGCCGGTGATCTGGCGCATGGAGAGCGCCGCACCGCCGCGTCCGTCACCATCCATCCGGGTCAGAACCACGCCGGTGACGCCGATCTTGTCGTCGAATTCCTCGGCCACGTTGACCGCGTCCTGACCGGTCAGGCCGTCGACAACCAGCAGCGTCTCACGCGGGTTGGCCACGTCGCGCACCGCCGCGGCCTGCGCGATCAGCTCCTGATCGATGTGCAGACGACCCGCCGTGTCGAGCATGTAGACGTCGTAGCCAGCAAGGCTGGCTTGGGTCTTCGCGCGCTTGGCGATCTGGACGGGGTCTTCCCCGGGGACAATCGGCAGCGTATCCACGCCGATCTGGGTGCCAAGGATCGCAAGTTGTTCCATCGCCGCGGGGCGGTTGGTGTCGAGCGAGGCCATCAGCACCTTCTTGCCCTCACGGTCCTTCAACCGCTTGGCAAGTTTCGCCGTGGTCGTCGTCTTACCCGAGCCCTGCAGGCCGACCATGAGGATCGGGGCGGGCGGGTTGTCGATCTTCAGGACACCGGGATCCACATCGCCGCGCAGGGTCGCGATCAGCTCGTCATGGACGATCTTGATCACCTGCTGGCCCGGCGTGATGGATTTCGTCACCGCCGCGCCGGTCGCCTTCTTCTCCACCGCCTTGATGAAGCTGCGGGCCACGGGCAGCGACACGTCCGCCTCCAGCAGGGCCACGCGGACCTCCCGCATCGCGGTGCGCACATCATCCTCGGACAAAGCGCCCTGCTTTGTCAGACGGTCAAAAACGCCGGACAGGCGTTCTGAGAGGTTTTCAAACATGGGCGCGGCCCTTTCTCATGATCCCGGATGCCCCTTCAGGTAAGAGACGCATCTGCCAAGCCCAAGCCCCAATGCGAAGAAGCCCCCGTGGGCGAAACTCGCTGACGGGGGGCGATCCTACGAACGCGCGCGGGACCGGGAAGCTTGGCTTTCCGGCTATTGCGGGCGGAGATAGGGGGTAATGGGCGACGAGTCAATCATCGGCGGAGCGATGGGATTGCCACAGATAAGTGGGTTCGCCAGATGCGGCGACCTGTCGTCCCTGCACTTTATATACGGGCTCTATTCAAAAAGAGAAATGTTCCGGGCAGGGCAGGCCGGGTCACGTACATTCCGCGGTCAGATCGAGGACATCGCCCGCCAGCATGTCGGCATCGGCATGGAGCGAGAAACTGCGGCGCAGGTCCATCTCATCCCATTCGGCCTGCGTCACCGGCGGCGCGGTGGAGGCGCGGGTCCCCGAGGGGCCGAATAACGTCAAGGCCATCGGCCCTTCGAAATCCTGGCCCGCAAAAGAGAGCCCCTCGACATCGTTGGCGTAGACGCCGATCAGATCCGCCGCGTGCCCGCGGGAGGTGGTGATCAGCGTCCAGATCGGCCCGCTGATGCCGTCGCCGATGGTCATCAGACCCCGCGCCAGATGGGCGGTGGATCCGCCCTCCTGACGGAAGGTGCGCCCGTCGGTGGTGAATTGTGCCGACCCCGGCAGTTGCGTGCCGGGGGGGATAAGGCCCACGCCGCGCGTGACCTCAATCGTGAAGCTGAGCGTGCAGGTCTGCGCCGTCGCGGCGGCGGGCGCGCACAGCAATGCGATGAGAAGGAGGGGTCTGATCATGGGGCGAAGGTAGCATAGCTGCCTTCGCCCCGCAAAACACGTGTGTTAGGCGCCGGTGATCTGGCCGCGATCATGGATAAGGACGAGCGCCGCCAGGGCGCCGAGCACCGCCGCCGGCACCGCCGAGGGGCCAAGAACCAGCAGGTGGAAGCCGACGGCGCAGATCATCGTGGCCGTCAACAGGACTGCGCCGATTGCCTGCCGGCCCGGCACCCATAGAAGCACAGCCGCGCCGATTTCGATCACTCCCGTCAAATAGCGGAACCATTGCCCCCACCCGATGGCCTCGAACGTGGCCACCATCATCTCGGCCCCGATCAACTTGGCAGCACCGGCGGCGACAAATGCGAGGGTCAGCACCGTCTTCACGGCCAGAAGGCCATATTTCTGAACATTTGACATATCTGCTCTCCTGTCCCTCAGGCCGCCAGCGCGTCGAGCTGCGCATGGGCCGTGGCCATTGCAGCCTCGGCGTCAACCATCAGGCGATCCGCCGTCACGAAGGCGACATCGTGGATCCCGATGAAGCCCAGAACGTGGCGGATATAGCCGGTGGCGAAGTCGACCTCCGATCCGGCCTCCGTCCCGCCCGAGGCGACGGCCACGATGGCGCGTTTCCCTTCCAGCAGGCCTTTGGGGCCGGTTTCGGTATACTGGAACGTCACACCGGCGCGCGCGACCTGATCGATCCACGCCTTCAAGGCCGCAGGCACCCCGAAATTGTAGATCGGCAGGCCGATCACCAGCGTGTCGGCGGCAGCCAATTCGGCGATCAACTCGTCAGACAGCGCCAGCTTGGCGCGCTGATCCTCGGTCCGCTGATCGGAGGGCGTGAAGTTCGCACCCACCCAGGCCTCGTCGAGCAACGGCGGGGGCGTGGCAAGGTCCCGGGCGATCACCCGGTCCGGGGCAAGACGGTTTATGATCTTGGTGGCCAGATCGCGAGAGACGGAGCCCTCACGCCGGGCGGAGGCATCGATGCGGAGAACAGTGTGGGTCATTGGGTCAGGTCCCATTGGAATGAAGTTGTGGACGAGACATGGTCGGTGCGCCGAGTAAGATCAATACGGCCGATGCGCAGCTATATGTGCGCAAATGAACAGGAGCGGAGACCCCGCTCGGACCGCGTGGGTGTAACCCACCCACGATGCGGCGGAGACCACCAGGCGATAGGAGATAGGGCCGGTGTCTCCGATCAACGGTTCGTTGCCATCAGGCGTCAATGCACGCATGGTCGGGGCAGCAACCCGTTATCTGAGAGGGCGCACAGAGGCCGATGGACAATTGGGATGAAATCCGCACCGCATTTCAGGTCGCCCGCCTCGGCACCGTGTCGGGCGCGGCGGAGGCTTTGGGCGTCCACCACGCCACGGTGATCCGGCATATCGATGCGCTGGAGGGGCGCTTGGGCGCCAAGCTGTTTCAACGCCATGCGCGGGGCTACACCGCGACGGAGGCCGGGCAGGACCTGCTGGCCGTGGCGGGGCAGACCGACGATCAGTTCACGCAGCTGGCCAGCCGCATCAAGGGCCGCGGCGATGAGGTGACGGGCGAGTTGATTGTGACGTCGCTTGGTGCGCTGTCCCCGCTTCTGGTGCCGACGATTGCCGATTTTCAGGAACGCCACCCTGATCTGCGGGTGCGCCTGATCTCGGATGCGCGGCTGTTCCGCCTCGAATATGGCGAGGCCCATGTGGCGATCCGGGCGGGCAAGCTCCCCGACCAGCCCGACAATATCGTGCAGCCGTTTTTCACGCAGACCCTGAAACTGGTGGCGAGCAAGGGCTATGTCGCGCGGTTCGGACCGCTCAGTGGCGACAATGTGGGCGAGCACCGGTTCGTGGGCAGCACCGATGAAACCCCGCGGGCGCCCTATTTCCGCTGGCTGAACGAGACCGTGCCGACCTCGTCGATCTATTTCCGCGCCTCGTCGATGGTGGCAGCCAAGGAGGCCGTTCTGGCCGGTGTCGGGATCGGGTTCGTGGCGTCCTGGGATCAGGACCGCACCGACGATCTGGTGGAAATGCTGCCGCCGCTGGAGGACTGGACCGCAAAGATCTGGCTGGTGACTCATATGGACCTGCACCGGACGGCAAAGGTGCAGACCTTCGTGCGCCATCTGAAAGAACAGGTGGCGTCCTGGCCCGTCGACTGACTTGCGTGGCCGTGTCGCCGTACCGGCGCTCCGCCCGACCGGGCAGGCGCGGCCGCTGGCCTGCGGCCAGGGGCCCGCGCCTGCGGTGGCGTGATGGGGCGGGTGTGTCAGGGGGGCTGTCTGCCCCCCGCTGCCTGCGGCAGCCCCCCCGAGGGGTATTTCAAACCAGTGGATGCAGGGGTGCGGCGCCGTGAGGCAGGCCCTGGGCACGCCACGTGGCGGGCATCTGGCCATGCTCGCCTTTTCCGGCCTTGTGGCGGGCTCATTTTCGCTTGGCGGGCAGGTTGCGGCCGAGATTGCGCCGACAGCCTTGAACGCCGTCCGGTTCGCGATTGCAGCCGTCATCATGGGCGCGGTCGTCTGGGCGCGCGGTGGCGTGGCGCGCACCGCCCTGGTGGCACCGTGGCGATACCTCATATTGGGCGGGCTTTTTGCGATCTACTTCGTGCTGATGTTCGAGGGGCTGAAAACGGCCCCGCCGGTATCGGCGGCGGCGGTCTTCACGCTCACCCCGCTGATGTCGGCGCTGTTTGGCTGGATGCTTCTGCGGCAGATGGTGGATCGGCGGATCGCCGCCGCGCTTCTGATCGGTGCGGCGGGGGCGGCCTGGGTGATCTTCCGGGCCGATCTCTCGGCGCTTCTGGCCTTCGAGGTCGGGCGGGGTGAGGCGATCTATTTCGTCGGTTGCATCGCCCATGCGCTCTACACGCCGATGGTGCGCAAGCTGAACCGGGGGGAGCCGGTGCTGGTCTTTTCCTTCCTCACGCTTGTGGCCTGCGCGGGCGTGATCGCGATCTGGGGGATCGGCGACATGATGGCGACCGATTGGGGCGGTTTGCGGCCCATGGTCTGGATCGCGATTGCCTATGTCGCCATCTTCGCCTCCGCCCTCACGGTGTTCCTGATCCAGTTCGCCTCGCTGCGCCTGCCGTCGTCCAAGGTCATGGCCTACACCTACCTGACCCCAAGCTGGGTCATTCTATGGGAAATCGCACTGGGGCAGCCCGTTCCGGCGGCGCTGGTGATGGTGGGGGTTGTGCTGACGATTGTGGCGCTCCTGATGCTGCTGAAGAATTGATGCGGATCAAGGGAGTGGAGCGGATGGCCCGGTAGAGTGACCCGGAAAGGAGCCGCCCATGCCCGCCGCCACCTCCCGCGAGGATCTGCTTGCCGTCATCGACAAGGAATGGATGAAGCTCAGCACCTTACTGGATCGCGCGTCCGAGGATATCGCGATGGCGCCCCAGGGCGAGGATCCGAGCCTGAGGGATATCGTCACCCACCGCGCGCACTGGATCGGCCTGTTCTTTCAATGGCTGAAGGAGGGGGAGGCCGCGCAGATGCCCGATCACGGTGTGAAATGGAACCAGTTGAAGCCCTACAATGCCGCGCTACGCACGCAATACGCGCATATGTCGTGGAGTGAGGCGCGGTCCTGGCTGGGCTTGCAGCATGACCGCCTGCGCGCCTGGATCGCGGAGGCCGACGACGACGCACTTTATGGCGGCCCGATGGCGGGCGGAACGGGATGGACCACCGGCCGTTATGCCGAGGCCGCGGGGCCGAGCCACTACCGGTCCGCGGCCAAATATGCGCGCGCGGTTCTCAAGCAGTCGGGCGCGATCTGAAAATACACTGAAACTTTTTGGGAACCGAACGGGCAATGAAACTTTTTGGGAACCGAACGGGCAATCGGCGCATTGTCTACCGGTAATAACAAAAGGATCAGACCCATGCGCGCCATCCTCACCATCATTGGCCTTGTCGTTGTCATCATCGCCGTCATAAACTTGCTCTGAGGGAGGACCCGATGCGCAATATTCTTTATCTGATCGGACTGATCGTGGTTGTCGTGGTGATTCTGCGGCTTGCGGGCATCATGTAGACCGAAAGCACCACGCGCTTTCAGCACAGTTTAGGATGGGCTGGCTTTCGAGCCGGCCCGTTTTTTTTGGTAGATGGCCTATTCAGTGACGTCATCACCCGCTTCGCCGCGCATGGCGAAGGGGAAAGCGTCATTCGGCACGCGTGTCAGATTGTAGGTGATCGTGCCGATCGGTGCGGGCAGGGCAACGTTTTGCTGCATAGTATCGCCCGAGCAGCTGTAGGTGATGACCGGGTTGAACGTGTTTTCCGGCACCGCCATGAGCGGGACAGTGGTGGAATTGCCATCTGTTGTCACCGTCATCTCGCCGTTTATGCCGCCGAGTGCGCCGGGCAGGTAGCAGAGGTCGAGCGTTCCGCCGATGGCAGAGATATAGCCGGCCGTCGTGATCGTCTGGGCGACCATTTCGAACGATGTCACGGTGTCGTCGCTGTCGACAAAGGTGGCGAACCCATCCGCGGTGATGGGGAAGGTCTCGAAAAACCCGTCATCATAAATGATCATACCGACAGGCCGACCGAACGCGCTGAAATTCGCGGCGACGTTGTCGGGCATGGACCGCATCGCCTGTTCGAGGGCCTGCGGAATGGTGGAGGATCCAACCCAGGCGCCGACAAGGCACGTTTCGATCGGACCTGTCGGCGCGTCGCAAGTGGCCTGGGCCAGGGCGGGGGTGGCGGCAAGGCTCAGCAATATAGGTAAGGCACGGCGCATGGGGTCTCCTTTCGTGTCGGTACACTCTATCACGTGCGCGCCGGAGAGGCGGGTGGGGAAAACCCGCCGCCTGTTCAGGGCTCAGGATCCGAGAATTCGCGCTCCAGAAACGCTTCGAATGCATCGAGGTTCACGGGCTCGAACTGCCCGAAGCCCTGCATCCAGACCGATGCGCCCTTCATCGCGTCGGGCTCCAGCTTGCACCACTTCACCCGCCCGCGTTTTTCCTGGGTAATCAGCCCTGCGGCGGTCAGCACGCCGAGGTGTTTGGAGATTGCCGCCAGCGACATCTCGAACGGCTCGGCCACGTCGGTGACTGCCATGTCGTCCTCCAGCAGCATCGACAGGATCGCGCGGCGCGTGGGGTCGGCAAGGGCCGCGAAGACGGTATCTAGCGTGGGGGCCATGGGGCGATTAGGCCCGACCGCGCACAATCGTCAACCAGATGGTTGAATATGCACGGACCGCCTGAAGGCCATGTCGTGTTTGTCGCGCCCATTAAAAATATAGCAAATACAAATATTTACGCCATGTCAGGCCGCGTTGACTCTGCCGCCCCCCACGCCTAGCTTCCGCGCAACTTCCATTGGGGGTGTTTCGGGCCATGGCCGAGAGTGACGAGGATCGCCTACGCGCGCTGGAAGCGCGGATCGCGGCGGCAAAGTCCAAGGCCGATCCGGAGCGCGACCACATGGAGGAGCATTATTCACAGGCACAGCTGGCCTGGCGGATGGTGATCGAGTTGGTGGCGGGCCTCGCCATCGGCTTCGGCATAGGCTTCGGGCTCGACTGGGCGTTGGGCACCACACCGTGGCTGATGGTCGTGTTTGTAATTCTGGGCTTCATCGCCGGGGTCAGGACCATGATCCGCTCGGCGGCTGAGATCCAAAAGGATGCGGAAGACCGCGCAAGGACGGAGATGCAGGATGGCGACTGAAAGCACCAACAGCCAGGCAAAAAGTGGCGCGGGCAAAATGATCTTCTTCGTTCTGATCGGTCTGGCGGTCCTGGCCTTCATCGCCGCGCTGCTTGATGATTACGAAGGCGGTCTCTCGATCCACCCGATGGACCAGTTCATCGTGTCCCCGCTCTTCGGCGACGGCCCGGTCGGCATGTTCACAATCACCAACGCGACGCTCTGGATGGCGCTGGCGGTTCTGGCCGTTGTGCTTTTGATGGTTGTCGGTACGCGCGGCCGCGCCGTGATCCCCTCGCGCAGCCAGTCGATGGCCGAGTTGGCCTATGGCTTCGTGCGGAACATGGTGGAAGACGTGGCAGGCAAGGATGCACTGCCCTACTTTCCCTATATCTTCACGCTCTTCCTCTACATCCTGTGCGCCAACTTTCTGGGCCTGATCCCCGGCAGCTTCACGACGACGTCCCACATCGCGGTTACCGCGATCCTGGCGGCGGCGGTGTTCCTGACCGTGACGATCCTGGGCTTCGTGAAGAACGGGGCCGGGTTCCTGAGCCTGTTCTGGGTCGCCTCTGCGCCGCTGGCGCTCCGTCCGATCCTCGCCGTGATCGAATTGATTTCCTACTTCGTGCGCCCCGTCAGCCATTCCATTCGTCTGGCCGGTAACGTCATGGCAGGCCACGCGGTTTTGAAAGTGTTCGCGGGGTTCGCCGGGGCACTCGGCCTCGCAGGCATCGCGCCGATCATCGGCGTGGTCGCGATCTACGGCCTCGAAGTCCTCGTCTCGGCGATCCAGGCCTACGTGTTCACCATTCTGACGTGCGTCTACCTCAAGGACGCGCTTCACCCGCATCACTAATTCTTTCCGGGGCTGGTGCCCCGGAGGAACGCAACTTCCAACGTAAGGAGATACATCATGGAAGGCGATATCGCAGAACTGGGTAAATTCGTCGGTGCAGGCCTGGCCGCCATCGGTTCCGGCGCCGCCGCTATCGGTGTGGGCCACGTGGCGGGCAACTTCCTCGCCGGAGCCCTGCGCAACCCCTCCGCGGCTGCTGGTCAGACCGCAACGCTTTTCATCGGCATCGCATTCGCCGAGGCACTGGGCATCTTCGCCTTCCTCGTCGCGCTGCTGCTGATGTTCGCTGTCTAAGACAACGCGTCCGGCCCCGGACGGGGCCAGAACGCAAGTATACGATCCTTACGTCAGGCGCGCCTTTCCATTGAGGGGCGCGCCACCGTAAACACCGAATTCCGGCTGGAGGAACACCATGGCTGACGAAGCCGAAAATGCAGGCCAAGGCGAAAACGCCCATGGCGGGCTCGAGGCCGGCCTGGAAGTTGCCATCGGAACGGATCATGGCGCAACGGATGCGGCTGGTATGCCGCAGCTGGATTTCGCTACGTTCGACAACCAGATCTTCTGGCTGATCCTAACGCTTCTGGCGATTTTCTTCGTACTCTCGAAGATCGCGCTGCCGCGGATTTCCGCGGTGATTGCGGAACGCCAAGGGACGTTGACGAACGATCTCGCCGCCGCCGAGGACCTCAAGCGCCAGGCCGCCGAGGCCGAGGAAAGCTACAACACCGCACTCGCCAACGCACGGGCCGAAGCGCAGAAGATCGCTCAAGAGACCCGGGATGAGATCCAGGCGCAGTTGCAGGTCGAGATTGACAAGGCCGACGCCCAGATCGCCGCCCGCGCCTCCGAAGGGGAAGCGCGCATCGCCGAGATCGAGGCCGGGGCGCTTGCCACTGCGGAAGAGGTCGCCCGCGACGTCGCCGCAGAAATCGTCCGGGCCCTGGCGCCCGGGCAGGATGTGGATGCCGATGCGGTGTCCGCCGCGGTCACAGCACGGGTTCGGGGGTAAGCACATGCGGTATCTGATGGTTCTTCCCGCCCTGATCGCCACGCCCGCCTTTGCTGCCGAAGATGGCTACGAGCCCGGCTATGGCCTGGTGTCGCTGTTCAACACCGATTGGGTGGTGCTGATCGGCTTCCTCGCATTCCTGTCGATCCTGTTCTATTTCGGTGTTCCCGCCATGTTGGGCCGGATGCTCGACCAGCGGGCCGAGGGGATCAAATCCGAGCTGGATGAAGCCCGCGCGCTCCGCGAAGAGGCGCAGACGCTTCTGGCCTCCTACGAGCGCAAGGCCCGCGAAGTGGAAGATCAGAGCCAGCGCATCGTCGCCGAGGCCCGGTCCAACGCCGAGGATGCCGCGGCCGAGGCCAAGGAAGAGATAAAACGCTCCATCGCGCGCCGTCTGGCCGCGGCGGAAGATCAGATTGCCAATGCCGAAGCCAAGGCCAGCCGTGCCGTCCGCGACCGTGCCGCCTCCGTCGCCGTCGCCGCCGCGGCGGAAGTCATCGCGGGTAGCACCAGTGCCGCCGATCAGAACAAGATGATCGACGACGCGATTGCCGAGGTGGAGCGTCAGCTGCACTGAGATTGGTCAAGCGGCAGAAGATAGGCCCTCGCCGGAACAGGCGGGGGCCTTTTGCGTACAGTCTTACCGACCGAAATCCTCCAACGCCCGGAAGTCGATCTGTTCCAGATGGGCGACCATGTCGTCGAGGTTATCGCCGCCTTCCGCCTGGATCAGGATGCGCCCGCCGATCAGGCCGGAGAGATCGCCATTGTCGTTCAGGAAGTTTTCGCGGTTGATGCGCTCGATCTGGCCCATCGAGGCCATGAGGGTGGAATTACCCAGAACGGCGGCCATCGACAGGACCATCGGATTGTCAGCCATCATGGTGATCGTGAACCGCCCGGTTGGCCCGGAATAGGTGGCCTCCGCCGCGGCCCCGCCACCCATGAACCCAAGCGACGAGACGACATCGGGGTTCACGTCGCGGGTCCAGCCCGGCAGGGCCTCGGGCAGGAAATCGGACAGACCCGCGGCCTGCAACGCGTTCAGAAGCTGGGTCGCATAGGCGATTTCATCCAATGCATCGCCGATTTCACCTTCGCCATAGGCGTCGATGGCGGCGCTGAGCGCATCGGTGATGTCGTCGGCTGTGGCGGGAAGGGGGGCCAGACACAGGGCCGCAATCAGGGGGGCACGCATGGAAATCTCCTCATTTTGCAATGAGGGGCAGGATAAGCTGCCGGGGCCGATCTGCAAAGCTGCGCTTAACCGAAGGCGGCGCGGTAGGTTGGCAAGAGGTCGTTCGGTGCGGTCGTCGCCTCGTAGACGCCGCGCGCAATGGCGCGGGACAGGCAGAGTGCCGCGACGTGCCCGAGGAGGAGCGGATCGGTTTGCGGATCATCAAGCGGTTGCGCGCCGGTGGCCGCGGCAAACACCAGATCTCCGTCCATCGGTGTGTGGCTGGGATAGATCGCGCGGGCCATGCCATCATGGGCCGCAATCGCCATCCGCGTCGCCTGCGCCTGGGTGAGCGCCGCATCGGTGGCGACGATGGCAATGGTCGTGTTCCGCGAGTCACCGCCCTTGACGGGGGGAAGGGAGGTGGGATCGAACGCGCGCGCCGGGCCGTGGCCGCCGAACTCCTCGCCGATCTCGAACGGGGCGGCCCAGAAATGGGGGCCATCGCCCACGGTCACGCGGCCCAACGCGTTCACCGCCACCAATGCGCCGATTGTAAACGGCCCGACGCGGGCGGAGGCCGATCCAAGCCCGCCTTTGAGGCCCGCGATCAGGGCACCGGTCCCCGCGCCGTGGCTTCCGAGTGCGAAATCATCGGAGGCGTCAGCCAGCGCCGACGCGCCCAACACTTTGTAGGGGTTCTCCGCCCAGGCCTTGTCCCCGCCATTGATCAGGTCGAATAGAATGGCGGCGGGCACGATTGGCACGTTCTGATCGCCGACCTGAAAGCCGCGGCCCCTGGCGCGTAACCCATCCGCCACGCCGGAGGCCGCGTCGAGGCCGAACGCGGAGCCGCCGGAAAGGACCAGCGCGTCAACGTCCTGCACAATCTTGTCGGGGGCCAGCAAGTCCGTCTCCCGCGTGCCGGGGGCGCCGCCCATCACATGTACGGCGGCGGTGAAGGGCGCGTCGCCCACCAGAACCGTGGCGCCGGTCTTGATGTGATCGTCGCTGGCATGGCCCACGCCCAAACCGGCGACATCGGTGATCAGGTTGCGGGGGCCGGGGCGGATCATGGAACCTCACTCAGATGCGGGACTGTGCCCCGCAAGGTGCCGAGCGGTTTCAAGAGCGGGGTGCGGGTAATCGGGCAGCGGAGATCATCATGGGCGGCGGGCAGGATCAGGACCAGCGTGCCGCTCTGCGGTAGATCGGCGATTTGATCGGCACTGAAATGGGCGCCCAGGCGGGCGGCGTGGTTGGACTGGATCACCTCCACATGGCCCAGATCGAGCCCGGGCGCTTGATCCAGAAGATGCGCGAAGACAAGCGGCTGGCTGGCAAACTCCCCGGCAAACACCGCGATGTCCGCGGGCAGGTCATGGCGGACGAAGCCGGTCACAGCGCCTCCTTCACCGCGGCCGTCTGTGCGTCACCGGTATTGGGCGTGCCCACCGGCTCGATCACGAACAGATGCGCCTCGTCCCGGGCCACGGGGCGGTGCTCCACACCTTTGGGCACAACGAACATTTCGCCTTCGCGCAACGTCACCGTTCGGTCGCGCATCTCGATATCCACCTCCCCCTTTAGGACGAAGAACAGGTCATCGGTGTCGGGATGGGAATGCCAGACGAACTCTCCCTCTACCTTCACAACCATCAGGTCATGGCCATTGAACTGGCCCACGATCTTGGGGCTCCAATGCTCGGTGAACTGGTTGAGCTTATCGGCAAGATTGATCGCACTCATATGCAGCGCCCGCCATCGACTTCCATCGCCACGCCGGTGATCATGCTGGCGGCATCGGAGCAGAGAAACGCCGCCGCCTCCCCCATATCCTCTGGCGTCGAAAACCGTCCGATGGGGATGGTGGAGAGGAACTTTTCGCGGATCTCGGGCGTGTCTTCGCCCATGAAGCTCGCCAGAAGTGGGGTTTCCCCCGCCACCGGGCAGAGCGCGTTGACGCGGATTCCGGAGGGCGCCAGCTCCACCGCCATGGTCTTGGTGGCCGTGATCATCCAGCCTTTGGACGCGTTGTACCAATTGAGCCGTGGCCGGGGGGATAGCCCGGCGGTGGACGCGATATTGAGGATCGCGCCGCGCCCCGCGGCCTTCATAAGCGGCACAATTTCCCGCGCGGTCAGGTAGACGGATTTGGCGTTGACGGCCAGGACCCGGTCGAACTCCTCCTCGCTGACCTCCTCCAAGGGCGTCGGCAAATGGGTGATGCCCGCATTGTTCACCAGAATGTCGATGCGGCCCCATTGATCCATCGCGGCCCGGGTCATGGCCTTCACATCCGCGCCGTTGGCGACATCGGTGCGGATGGCGGTGCCGCCGATCTCGCCCGCGATGGTCTGGGCGGCGTCCCCGTTCAGGTCGGCCACCATCACTGTCGCGCCTTCGCGGGCGAAGATCCGGGCGATCCCGGCGCCGAAGCCCGAGGCCGCGCCGGTGACGATGGCGGTTTTTCCTTCAAGTCGCATGGGCGGGCTCCTGATCGCGGGCAAGGTCTAGTTTGCGGGCGCGGCGCATCGGGAAGAAGGCCGCGATCAGGCCAAGGGCGCCGGCGATATAGCTGGCATCATGCATGAAGCCCGCGCGCAGCAGGTCCTGCCGCGTGGGGCCATCGGGGAAGGTCAGGTAGGGATCGAGAAGCCCGGTCGTATCGGCCACAAGCCCGCCCAAGAGCCCGGCCAGCGCCCCGAAGGTGGCCAGAAGGATCACCACAAAGATCGCGCCGAGCCCCGCGGCGAGGTAGCTGCGCGCATTGGGCACCGCGACGAGGCCGTAAAGGAAGGCCGGAAGGCCGATGGCCGCCCCCATCCACCAGCTTGCCATCGCACCGACATAGGCCGCACCGAGGCGGGGCGGTACATCGGGGCCGACATCGAATTGGAGGAATTTGAAGTCGGTGAAATAGGTGGGGCCGACGGAATAGCTGAGCTGATTGTGGAGCGCGCCGAAGCTGGCGGCAGCGAGTGCTGCGCAGATGATCAGCAGGAAGAGGATCGGGAATTTGCCCATGGCGGCGGGTCCTTCGTGGCGCGTGGGGCGAAGCGTAACGGGCGGGTCGCGGGGCGTCTACCGATGATGGGCTGGCGGATGGCCCACCCGCCCGCCCCCATCCGCCAGCCCATCATCGGGCGCTGTGCCCGTCGGAGGGTCGGGGACGCCTTCGGCGGGAGGGTATTTGGCACCAGTGGAAAGGGCCGGTTATCCGTGATGGGCGGCGACGGTTTTGAGCGTGGTGAAGGCGTAGAGCGCCTCGAACCCCTTTTCGCGGCCATGGCCGGACTGGCCGGTGCCGCCAAAGGGCAGTTCCACACCGCCGCCGGCGCCGTAATTGTTCACGAAGACCTGTCCCGCATGGAGGCGTTTGGCCAGCCGCATCTGGCGACCGCCATCGGCGGACCAGATCGAGGCGACGAGGCCGTATTTCGTGCCATTGGCGATGCGGATCGCGTCTTCCTCGTCCTCGAACGGGATCAGGACCTGGACCGGACCGAAGATCTCCTCCTGGGCCAGGGCGTGGTCGGGGGGGATGTGGCCGATGAGCGTGGGGGGGACGTAACTGCCACCCTCCGGCAGGCCCTCCGGCAGGGGGGCCTGGGCGAGGATCTGGTCGGGGAGGGCCTGGGCCAGGAAGCGCTCGACGATGCTCTTCTGGCGGGCGGAAACAAGCGGGCCGATATCGGCGTCCTCCATGGCCGGTGCGATCCGGAGCGCGCCGATCGCCTCGGCCATGCGTGCGGCGAGCGTATCGTGGATCTCGCGCTGCACCAGGATGCGGGACCCGGCGGAGCAGGTTTGCCCGGCATTCTGGATGCCGCCATTCACTAGGAAGGGCAGGGCCTTGTCGAGATCGGCATCGGCGAAGACCAGTTGCGGGCTTTTGCCACCCAGTTCCAGAGTGACGGGCACGATGTTTTCGGCCGCGGCGATCTGGACGCGTCTGCCGGTGGCGACGGAGCCGGTGAAGGAGAGGTGGCGCACGGCCGGATGGGCGGTGAGCGCCGCACCGGCCTCCGCGCCGAGGCCAGGAACGACATTCAAAGCGCCCGCGGGCAGACCCGCCCGGTGGGCCAGATCGGCGAAGGCGAGCGCCGTCAGGCAGGCCTCCTCCGCCGGTTTCAGCACGCAGGCATTGCCGGTGGCGAGTGCCGCGCCGATGGAGCGCCCGATGATCTGCATCGGGTAATTCCAGGGGATGATATGGCCGGTGACGCCATGAGGTTCGCGCAAGGTATAGACCGTGTAGCCGGTATTGAACGGGATCGTTTCCCCGGTCAGCTTGTCCGCCGCGCCGCCGTAGAATTCGCAATAGCGCGCCAGCGCGATCACGTCGTTATGGGCCTGCTTCAGGGGTTTGCCGACATCGCGCGCCTCCATCTTGGCCAGCTGATCGGCGTGATCGAGCACCAGATGGCTGAGGCGCAGGAGGATGCGACCGCGTTCCGCCGCGCTCATCGCGCCCCAATCGCCGGCAAATGCCGCCTCAGCCGCTGCCACCGCCGCCGCGATATCCGCCGCGCCGCCTTTGGCGATACGGGCCATCTCAGCACCCGTGGAGGGGTCGATCACCGGGAGCGTCTCGCCGCTGGCGCAGGGGCGCCACGCGCCGCCGACGAAGATCAATGTGGAGTCAAACCAGGGCGTCATGTCTCTCTCCGATATCGTCGGGCAGCCGGGGCGCTGCGGCCAGCAGCGACTGCGTGTAGGGATGTTGGGGGGCGGTGAACATGGCCTGGGTCTCGCCCTGCTCCACGATCCGACCCGCCTGCATTACCAGCACCCGGTCGGTGATGGCGCGGACCACGGTCAGATCATGGGAAATGAACAGGTAGGAAAGGCCGAATTCCGTCTGCAGATCGGCCAGAAGGTCGAGGATCTGGGCGCGGACGGAGACATCAAGCGCGCTCACGGCCTCATCTAGCACGAGCAGATCGGGCCGGGTGATCAGCGCGCGGGCAATGGCGATGCGCTGCCGCTGGCCGCCGGAAAACTCGTGGGGGTATTTCAGGGCGTCACCGGGCGACAGGCGCACAGCCTCCAGCGCCGCGGAAATGGCATCGTCCCGGTCAATGCCGTGCGGCGGCGCATCAAGCAGGAAATAGGGCTCGGCGATGATCCGGTCCACACGCCAGCGGGGATTGAAGCTGCCATAGGGGTCCTGAAACACCACCTGCATCTGGGCGCGGCGCGCGCGCGGCATGGCGGGGCTGATCTCGGCGCCGTTGAGTATGATCTGGCCGGAGGTCACCGGATCTAACCCGAGGATGGCGCGGGTGAGCGTCGATTTCCCGCAGCCGCTTTCGCCCACCAGGCCGAGGCTTTCACCCCGTTGCAGATCGAAGGAGACGCCATCGACGGCGCGCACCGGGTCGCCCCGGATGAAACCCTGACGCGGGCCGGGATAATGGCGGTGCACGTCGCGCAGGCTCAGGATTGCGTCGGATTGCGCGGGCTCCGTGCGATCCGGCTGATGGGCGGAGGCGGCAAAGAGCGCGCTTGTATAGGGATGGACCTGATCGCGGAGAACCTGAGCCGTCTCTCCCTGCTCCACGATCATGCCGTTTTGCATGACGGCGATGCGGTCGGCCATGTCGGAGACGACGGCCAGATCGTGGGTGATCAGGAGAAGCGCCATGTTTTCTTCGGCCACAATCCCCTTGAGCAGATCGAGGATCTGCGCCTGGGTTGTGACGTCGAGTGCGGTTGTCGGCTCATCGGCGATCAGCAGGCGGGGATGGAGCGCGATGGCGGCGGCGATGCAGACGCGCTGCCGCTGCCCGCCGGAAAGCTCATGGGGATACCGGTCGAGCTCGATATGGCTGAGGCCCACGCGGTCCAGCCGGTCGCGGGCGATCCGCCGCGCTTCTGCCCGATCGGCAGCGTCGTGGATCAGCAGCGTTTCGGCCACCTGATCCCCGATGGTCTGGACGGGGTTCAATGCCGTCATCGGCTCCTGAAAGATCATCCCGATATCGTTGCCGCGGATCTGGCGTAAATCGTGTTCGCGCAGGGTTAGGAGATCCACATCATCGAGCCGCGCCGCGCCATTGATCGTCGTGCCGCGAGGCAGCAGGCCCATCACGCTGAGCGCGGTCATCGATTTGCCCGAGCCGCTCTCGCCGACAAGCCCGAAGATCTCGCCCTGTTCGATCCTGAGTGACACATCGTCGAGGATCGGCGTGCCGCGAATGCCGAGAGTCAGATGCTCAATCTCGATCATCCCCGCGCCCTCCGCAGGCGCGGATCGAGCGCATCGCGCAACCCGTCGCCCATCAGGTTCAGGCCCAGCACCATGATCACGATGGCGAGGCCCGGCAGCACGGCGAGCGAGGGGTTGGAATAGATCATCGTCTGGGATTCCGCGAGCATCTTGCCGATGGAGGAGGTGGGCGGCTGCGCGCCGAGATTCACGTAGCTGAGCGCGGCCTCGGCCAAGATTCCCAGTGAAAACTGGATCGTCGCCTGCACGATCAGCAGGTTGGCGATGTTGGGCAAAACGTGTTCGGCGCTGATCCGGGCGCGGGATTTACCCGCCGTCCGTGCGGCGAGGATGTAATCGAGCGTCCAGATCGGCAGCGCGCCACCGCGCGCCACGCGGGCGAATACGGGGATGTTGAAGATGCCGATGGCGACGATCGCGTTGGTGGCCGATGGGCCATAGACCGCCGTGATCAGGATTGCGATGACCAGCGAGGGAAAGGCAAAGATCAGGTCATTGCCGCGCATGATGACTTCATCAAGCAGCGATCCGCGGGCGGCAGCGGCGGCAAGGCCGAGCGGCACGCCGACGACGATCCCCAGTCCCACGGCGATCAGCGCCACGGCGATGGACGTCCGGCTCCCCTCCATGAGCATCGAGACCATGTCGCGCCCGAACTGGTCGGTGCCTAGCCAATAGGTGGCCGAGGCGGGCTGTAACCGCTGGGAAATCTCCAGCTCGGTGATGTCGTGTGGCGTCCAGACCAGCGACAGGAGCGCCGTACCCACGAAAAACGCGGTGATGATCGCGCCGACAACAAGGGTAAACGGCAGGCGGTTCATCGGCGGCGCAACCTCGGGTCGACAATGGCATAGGCGATATCGACCAGGAACGTCACGACGATAACGGCGAAGACCAGCAACATCGTGACGCTCTCCACCACCACCAGATCCCGCTGGGTGATGCCCTGGAAAATCAATCGCCCCAGGCCCGGCAAGAAGAAGACGTTTTCGATGATAATCGCACCGGCCAGAAGGAAGCTGAATTGCAGGCCGATGATCGTCAGCACCGGGATCAGCGCGTTCTTGAGTGCGTGGCGGCGGATCGCCTGGGATCGGCTAAGCCCCTTGGCGCGGGCGGTGCGGATGTAATCCTGATCCAGCGTTTCAATGAGCGCTGAGCGCATCACCCGCGCGAGGATCGAGGCCTGCGGTAGCGCGAGTGCGATGGCCGGCAGGGTCAGCGCCTTGAGCGCCGCGGCGGGGTTGTCCCAGCCCGGAAAGCCGCCCGCGGAGAACCATTGAAGCGTCACGGCGAAGAGCAGAACCAGCAGCATCGCGAACCAGAAATTCGGCACCGCGATGCCAAGCTGCGTGGCCCCCATGATCGAAAAATCGCCCGCCCCGCCCCGCGTTGCCGCGGCGATGACACCAACCGGAATGGCGATCAGCGTCGACAGGATGAGCGCGAAGATAGCCAGCGGCAGCGAAACCCAGATCCGATCGAGGATCAAGTCGGCCACCGGCACACGATAGGTGTAGGAGGTGCCGAAATCGCCGCGGAGCATCCCGGTGATCCAATTGGCGTAGCGTTCCGTCAGGGACCCGCCAAGCCCAAGCTCGGCGCGCAGGTTTGCGATGCTTTCATCGGTTGCGTTCAGCCCCAGCATGAACGCCGCCGGATCGCCGGGGATAACCTCGATGACCGCGAAAATCACCACGCTGGCAACGATCAGGCTGAGGCTCAGGGAGAGCGCGCGGACAAGCAGATAGCGGGTCATGGCGGGTAGGTTAGGGCGCGGGTCTCGAATGGGCCAGAGGGCATGGCACGAGATGATTGGACAAGATGCGCTTGATGGCCTCGCACGGGCGGCTGACCCGCGCCGATGAAACACTATTTCCACATGTTTGCCTTGAGAACGGCCATATTGGACCATACCGTGAACGCCTGAGATCACCGCACCCGGCACCCTACGGCTAACATCCGCGCCGTCCGCCCGACAGAGCGAACCATGGCTAGTATTGTAATTTACGAGATAAACGCCGACCCGCTCGGCACGTCCAATGTGACGGTTCTGAACGCCTACACCGTCAACATCATTGATGACGATACGTTGCTGGAGGGCTCGGAGGCCGGTGCGCAGCTCGATCTCAGCAATGTGCCGGGGATCACGGATTCATCGAATTTCCAGGTGTTCGAGACCTATAGTGGCACACTCGGGACGGATCCGGTCAGCTTCACGCTGGTGCAGTATTCGACGCCGACCTACATCATCGCGACCCAGGGCAGTTTCACCGTCGGGGATACGATCACTGGCACGAACAACAACATCGTCCCGGCTCCGTCATCGACCTATTCGACCCTGCCGGATTTCGTCTGTTTCACCTCGGAAACCTTGCTCGAAACGCCAAGCGGGCCGCGCGCCATCGATACCCTCAAGGTCGGTGATCTGGTTCTGACCGCTGACGGCGCGGCCAAGCCGATCCGTTGGATCGGGCACCGCACGTTGTCTCCGGCCGAACTTGACGAAAACCCGCATCTCAGGCCGATCCTGATCGAACCCGATGCTGTCGGCGCCGGAGCCCCCCACGCGCCTGTGCGCGTCTCGCCCCAGCACCGGATCGCGCTCAGCACTGGCGCATCGGGCATGTTTCTGAATGCCGATGCGGTTCTTGTTGCTGCCAAATTCCTGGTGGGGCACCCCGGCATCCGGGTCGATGACTCCGCCCGCGCGGTGCGCTATATCCATCTGCTGTTCGATGCCCATGAATTGGTCGAAACCTCGGGCCTCTGGTCAGAATCGCTCTTCCTTGGCGATGTCACCATCGGGGCCATCCCCGACATCACGCAGCATGAGTTGGTGCAGCTGTTCCCCGGGTTCCGGGGCGATCTGACAATCCATGGCAGCTCGCGCCTGCCGATTATCGCGGCCTACGAGGCGCGCGCCATGCGGGATGATTTCGGCCCCTATGCCCCGCCCCGCGAGCCCCACACCTCCAAGGCGGGCTAAGCACCCTTCCGATTTGCAATCTCTGCAACCCACCGCGGGGCTTGCCGCAGGGCCGGTGAGGCGTCTAAACATCTGCCATGGTCCAGGGTGATGGCGTCGCCCAGATACGGGCTATGCCCGCCCTGAACGCCGGGGCCTTCTTGTAAAAGGGAGGGTCCGTGATGCCACGCCCCCAATTCCATGAATTCCATAATGGCTCCAAGGCCCCGCTGCCGTTCCCGGCGGCAGAATATGACGACCGCCTCGCGGGCCTGCGCGCTATCATGCGCGACAGTGACATATCGGTGGCCCTGCTGACATCGATGCACGCGGTCGCGTATTATTCGGGCTTCCTCTATTGCGCCTTCGGGCGGCCCTACGGGCTTGTCGTCACGCCGGACCGCGCCGTGGTGATCAGCGCGGGCATCGATGGCGGTCAGCCGTGGCGGCGCTCTGCCCATGAGGCGCTGACCTACACTGATTGGGAGCGGAACAATTACTGGCGCGCCGTCCGCGATGTCGCGGGGGAGGGCCGCGCGATGGGGATCGAGGGGGATCACCTGACACTGAGCCAGCGCGATCTGATGGACACGTTCCTCAACCCCGCCTCCGTCGTCGATCTGGCTCCGGCCACAATGCGCCAGCGGATGATCAAATCAGAGGCGGAACGCACCTTGATCCGCGCGGGCGCCGCGACCGCAGATGTCGGTGGTTACGCGATCCGCGACGCGGTGCGGGTCGGTGCGCGGGAGATCGACGTTGCCATGGCAGGCCGCGATGCGATGGAGGCGCATATCGCAGCCGAATTTCCCGATGCCGAATACCGCGACACCTGGGTCTGGTTCCAATCGGGGCTGAACACCGACGGTGCACACAACCCCGTCACCAGCCGCCAATTGCAGCGCGGCGATATCCTGTCGCTCAACTCATTTCCCATGATTTCGGGGTATTACACGGCACTTGAACGCACGATGTTCGTGCGGGAGGTCGACAAGGCGTCGCTGAGCATATGGGAGGCGAATGTCGCCGCCCATGAACTTGGCATGTCCCTGATCAAACCGGGCGCAACCTGCGCCGAGATCACCCACGGCGTGAACGCCTTGTTCGAGGAATGCGACCTGCTGCAATACCGCAGCTTTGGCTATGGGCATTCCTTCGGTGTACTCAGCCATTATTACGGGCGCGAGGCGGGGCTGGAGCTACGTGAGGATATCGATACGGTCCTGCAGCCCGGCATGGTCATCTCCATGGAACCGATGCTGACCATCCCGGAAGGGCAGCCCGGCGCGGGCGGCTACCGGGAACATGACATCCTGATCGTGACCGAGAACGGTGCCGAGAATATTACCGGCTATCCCTATGGGCCGGAGGTCAACGTGGTCGGTTAGGCCCATCAGACCCACCAAAAATACCCCCGCCGAAGGATCGACGGGGGCGGTAATGGATGCGGCCCCTTAAATACGCGCGGGCCGCGCTTCTGAAACTCAATCGGGGTCGATCTCGGCGCCTTCGGTCTCGATCCCGTCGGCGATTTCGCTGTCGATGACATAGACGATGCCGGTGCCGTCATCCTCCTGCACGGCCTCGACGCCCAGATCGCCGCCGTCATTGCCCGAGGTCGCGATGCCGACCAGCGTGGCGCTCAGGTCGCCGTCGTTTTCCTCTTCGGCGACGATACCCAGGCCGCCATTCCCGGTGAATTCCACCGCAGTGGCGACGAGATACACGTTGCCGGCCCCCGCCTCGCTCAGCTTCAGGGCGTCGTCAGAATTGCCGGTCCCGGTGACGCCCGTGAAGACCACGTCGATATCGCCAGCCCCCTCTTCGTCGAAGTCGTAACCTTCGTCCAGGTTGCCGCTCATGTCACCCAGGCTGAACGTACCGAAGAGGGAACCGGGCCCGGCTTCGTCCACATCGAACCCGTCATCGACATCGATGCCAAATGCGTATTCCTCGACACTTCCGTCATCGTAGAGCTCCACCTCGCGCTCGAAACAGGCATCGTCCGGTGATCCGCTGATCGGGCCGGGGATGGCATCGGCAGCCATGGCGCCTTCGTCGAATTCGCCCTCATCGGCCTCGGGCAGGAAGCTCTCCAGCAGGGCCGGGTTACAATAGGCCCCATTGTTCAGGAATGAGGATGAGATCAGATCGATAGAGACATTGCCGGCCTGGCCTTCGTCCAGCTCCACGCCATCTGCGCCGACATTGACGGCCGACAGGAACATGCCGGTCAGCGAAATATCACCCTCGCCACGTTCATCCACCCGCAGCCCGTCGCTGTCGAACCGGCCATGGCCGACATCCTCGATCCGCACGTTCACCGCCTGGATGCTGATCGATGCGGCCGAACCTTCGCCCGCCCCGCCGCCACCGCCGCCGCATTCATCGGCCAGCGTGCAATCGGAGATGTGGATGCCATGGCTCGCCACGCCTGACACCTGCACATCGCTCAGATGCAGACGCACGACGCCTTCGGCATCTTCGCCCATGTCCAGGAAAATCCCCTTGCCGGCAGGTCCGTCGGCGTCACCGCGATTTTCGATGGACCATCCGCCCGGCCCCTCGAAGCGCAGGCCATCCAGCGCAACGTCCATAGGCCCCTCGATCGACAGGAGCGTCACGTTTTGGGCGGATGCGACGGTCACACCGTTGCCGACAAGGCGCAACGCGGACGCCCCGGAATATGTCAGCCCATCGGGGGTTTCGATCCGCCCGCCGCCATCGGTGACGACGATTACCGTTGCCTCGGCTGAGCGCGCCGCCGCACTCAGCGCCGCCTGAAGCGACCCCTCGCCGGTAGCCTCGAAGGTCGTCACCAGCAGCGTTTCGGCCATGGCGGGCGCCGCTGCCAGGCACAGCGCAAGCGTGGTAGTCGTGCCGAGGATGGATCGTTTGGTCATGAAGGCCCCCAATCAGACGGATATATTCTTTCGCACCCTGCTGTAGGGGCGCTGCGTGACACCACCATGACAGCCCGGACGGGTGTTCGGATCAATCGTGTCGTTGTGCGTCGTAAAGCGCGCGCGCCTTTGCGATGGGGTCGCGGTGGTCCAGCGCCCATGCGGCCAGTGGCGCCATTTGCGCGACAAGCGATTGGCCCAGATCGGTCAATTCATAATCGACGCGGGCCGGAATCGTAGGGGTGACCGTCCGGGTCACGAAGCCGTCGCGTTCCAGCTTGCGCAATGTGACGGTCAGCATCCGTTGCGAGATATCCGAAATGGCCCGGCGCAGTTCGGAAAACCGAAGCGACCCGGGCTTGAGCGCTGTCAATACAAGGATCGTCCATTTATCGCTGACCCCGTTGAGCACGTGGCGCACCGGGCAAATCTCGGGGTCGTACTCGATCAGGTGGCCGTGGGCATCGGGGGTGGTGGGACGGGTTACCAAAAAGTGCCTCCTTCACAGATCAAAACGGTTCCGTATGTAGTCTTGGTATAGATTCGTAACCAACCCCACAAGGAGAGCCTGATGTTCCTTCTCGACCGTAGAACCTTCCTTCAGATCACCGGCGGAACCGCCGCCGCGGCACTCTGGCCCCGCGGGGCGATGGCCGCCCCAACCCAGGCGCAGGTTTTCACCGGTGATGCCATGGGCGGCAATGTGGACAGCGTGATCTTGATGGGCGACGAGGCGGCGCTTCTGGTGGATACCCAGTTCACCCCCGAAAACGCCGCACGTCTTGCCGATATCATTGCAGCCACAGGCCGCAGACTTGAGACCGTGTTCATCACCCATGCCCATCCCGACCATTACAGCGGGCTGCCCATGATCCGTGAGCGGTTCCCGGGCCTACGCGCCGTAACTCATGCCGACATTCTGCCGCTTCTGCCCACGGCCGATATCGGCCCGGTCGAGGCGCTTGACGGTGCGCTGACGCTGGAAGGGGAGGAGATCGAGGTGCTTGGGCCGATGCATGGTGATACGGACCTGATCACGCCGCTTTACGTGCCGTCGCTCGACACGTTGATCGCGACGGACATGGCCTATGTGGATTGCCATGTCTGGGTCGCCGAAAACACCACGTCCGACCGACTGGATATGTGGCGTGCCAATCTGGCAGTGCTGGAGGCCATTGGTGCGGGCACCGTGATCCCCGGCCACCGGTTGGACACTTCGCAAAATGACGCCAGCGTCTTTGCCTATACGCGCGCCTATCTGGATATGTGGCAGCAGGCACTGGCCGAAACGTCTTCAGCCAATGAACTGACTGCGCGCATGATGGATGGGCGCGAAGATCTGGGCCTGGCCTTTGCCGTGCAAATGGCCGTGGGTGCAGTTTATCCGGAATAGCTATCCGGTGCGGGGCGGGCCCTTACCCGCCCTGCGCGTCGATGAAGCCGAGGCTTGGGTCAGCGCAGGCCGCTTCGGACGTGATATCGGGTCGTGTCGCGCCGATGTGGTCATAGAACGCGACCAGGTCCGCGAGTGTCCCATCGTAGCGCACCAGAACGGCCTCGAGCGCCTGCGGATCATCGGCAAACCGAGTGAAGGGGCCGATTTCGAACACTTGCGCCAATCGGTCCTGAAGCGGGCCGGGATCGGTTGCAAGGGCGAGGTAGTTCGGCAGGGCACCAGCGGCGAACAGAAGATGCGCCTGATCGTGGTTCGGGTCTTCCGGATCGAGCGCCGCATCCCCGATGGTGCGGTTCTGGCCCTCGATGTCGATCTGGGTGGCCATGGCGCGCAATGCGTTGAGGAACATCACTTCTGCGCCGGTTGGGTCGGGCGCGGCAAAGAGGGGCGCGAGAATCGCGACGTCACAGCCACCAAGGCTGCGGATCGACAGCTCCATCGCAACTGCATAGGCGGTGATGGCGGCCTGCACATCCGGAGCGGCGCGGTAGAAGGAGATCACGTCATTGGCCACGCCGATGTCAAACCCGTCCGGCGTGATCGCGACCGTCGCCCCGTCCATCGCGGCCATCAAGGGCGCGGTGTAGCGTAGGTGGGGCGGACCAAAGCGCGGCTCATCGATGCCGATATCGGCAAGTATATCCACATCCTTCAGGGCCAGATTCTGGTCGATAATCTCGGCCTCCGCCGTGGCGGCAGCAACCCTCAGATCACAGATCTGAGATGCCTCACAGGCCTCGAAATTCAAAACGATGGCACTTAGGAAACCCATCTCCAGATCGGTGCCGGCCACCTCCAGCGCGATGTAGCGGGGCAGGAGCGTATCGTCGGCGAGGTAAGGTGCAGCCATGAAGTGCCCTTGCGGCAACGGCTCCGCCAGAACGGGCAAGGCCCCCGCAAACGCGAGGGCCAGGGACAATCTCAAAGACCGCATTACTCCGTCCAGCTGACGGCCGTCAGATCATTCGCCTGCGTCGGTGAGTTTTCCCACAGGCCCACGATATTGGCGTTGGCCACGCCGGTCTTGGCGAGCTGGAACAGGTAGCCGTTGACGTATTCGTCCGCGATCATCTGCTGCGCGGCCTGGTTGATGCGCGTGCGCTCCGCCGGATCGGCCGTCACCGCAAGCTCCTCTATCAGCGCCTGGAACTCGGCGCTGTCGTACTGGAAGTAGTATTCGGGCCGCGCATAGATATTGATGTCGGCGGGTTCTGTATGGCTGACGATGGTCAGGTCGAAATCATACCCGCGGAACACCTGCTCCAGCCATTGCGCCCATTCCAGGTTGGTGATCTCGGTCTCGATGCCGACATCGCGCAGCTGGCTGGCGATAATCTCCCCGCCGCGCCGCGCATATGACGGCGGCGGCAGCATCATGCGCAGCGTCAGGTTCTCAACGCCCGCTTCCGCCAGCAATTCGCGGGCACGATCCGGGTTGAACTCGGATTGGCCCGTCAGGTCGACATAGTCCGGGTTGTGCGGCGCGAAGTGGGTGCCGATGGGTGTGCCATAGCCGAACATTGCGCCGTCGATGATATCCTGCCTGTTGATGGCGTGGCTGATCGCCTGCCGGACCAGCGGGTTGTTCAGCGGCTCCGCACCATTGTTCATGGCCAGAATGGTTTCGCCTTCAGTAGAGCCGACGATCACGTTAAAGCGCGGATCGCCGCTGAATTGCGCCAGGGTTTCCGGCGCGGGAAAGACCGGGAAGGCATCGACGTCACCCGCCATCAGGGCGGCAAACGCGGCATTAGGGTCGCTGATGAAGCGGAACGTCACATTGGTCAGCGCCGCGGGCTCCCCCCAATACTCGTCGTTGCGCACAAGTGTCACGCTGTCGCCCTGCGCCCAGTTCTCGAACCGGAACGCCCCGGTGCCGACCGGGTTGGTCGCGTTGGTCTCGGCGCTGGCCGGATCCACGATCACGGCATCCCCCCAGGCCATGTCGAACAGGAACGCGCCATCGGGACCATCAAGCGTGATGGTGACGGTCGTGTCATCGGTAGCCTCGACGCTGACAATGTTCTCGAACAGCGCGGTTTGCGCGTTCGTTGTATCCTCGGCCCGCGCGCGGTCGAAGGAAAAGACGACATCCTCGGCCGTCATCGCCTCGCCGTCATGGAAGGTCACCCCCTCACGAAGGGTAAAGGTATAGGTGGCGCCATCCTCCGAAATCTCCCAGCTTTCCGCGAGGCCGGGGATGATCGACCCGTCGGAGGCGAACCGCGTCAGGCCCTCGAACACGTTGGAATAGACGACCTCATCGATGGCTGCCGCCGCGCCGCCGGTGGGATCCAGCATCGGCGGTTCAAGCTGCATTCCAATGGTGATCGACGTCTGTTGCGCCAGGGCGGGGCCGGAGCAGAGCGCCAGAATTGCAACGCCAAGGCGGAGGTGATGACTCATTGAAGATCTCCCTGATCGTCTGATTTCGTCCCAGTCTGCCCCGGTCACGGCCCGGATTCCTAGCGAAAAGCGTGCCATTCCGGCGCGAAAACGGGCGTTCGCCGGGCCCAACAGGCTCACGGTGCGAAGAGTTGTGGATAGTTTGATGAAAATCAAAGCAAGCGCAGAGAATCGCTGTAGCGTTAAATCCTATGGTGATGTTTGCGCATCGCGATTGGGGGATATGATGAGAATGCCGACCATGGCCGAAGACATCTTGTCCATCGAGATGGACCGCGTTCCTGGATTCATCCAGGAACATACGGCTGCAAAAACGTTGAGCGATCTGATCCGGCGTTTGAACGATCAGATGATCGACGGTGATGCCATGTCACGCCGGATGGCAGAACAGGCTCTGGAACATCTTGGTTTTGTGACGGCCTGACCAGGGCCGTCCTTCAAAGCAGGAGTTCCGCAAGTGTCAGCGCCATGACCTTGGCGCTGTCTTCCATGTCCTGAACGCCCACCCATTCGTCGGGTTGATGGGCGAGGTCCAGTATGCCGGGCCCGTAGGCGATACAGTTTTTCAGCTTTCCGATCCGGTCGATATGCTTTTGGTCGTAGGTGCCGGGGGACACAACGAATTCCGCCTGCTTCTCCAACACCTTGGCAATTGCGGCTTCCACGGTCCTGACCACCGGCGCATCACGATCCGTCATCGTCGGCGAGACCGACCAAAGCTCCTTCAGGTCGTATTCGAAGGTCGGGCGGGCGGCTTTCACCTTTTCCAGAAGGGCCAGAATCTCGGCCCGAACCTCGCCCTCGCTCTCTTCGATCAGGTAGCGTCGGTCGATGGTGATCTTGCAGCGGTCGGGCACGCAGGCGGCGGGGAAGCCGGTGAAATCCTCCTCCTGCACCGGCTCGCCGCCATGGATGGCATTGATGTTCATCGTCGATTGCTTGGCGCCTTCGGGCACAACCGGCATGTCGGTATATTTGGTGGCCAGAAGCGGGAACAGCGTCGCTTCCATCTCCTCAAGCACAGCGCCCATGTGGCGGACGGCGCAATCGCCCAGAAACGGCATGGAGCCATGGGCGATCCGGCCCTTGGTCTCAATCTCGGCCCACCAGACACCGCGATGGCCCAGGCAGATCCGATCCTTGTTGAGCGGTTCGGGGATGATGACGTGTTGTACGCGGTCCGGGCTGAAATAGCCCTGTTCGGCCAGATAGGCGACGCCGCCATAGCCGCCGGATTCCTCATCCGCCGTGGCGCTGATCTCGATGGCGCCGTTGAAGTTTGGATGCGTCTCGATGAACGCCTCCGCCGCGATGATCGACGCGGCGAGGCCGCCCTTCATGTCACACGCGCCGCGCCCGTAGATCTTGCCGCCATCCAGCTCGCCGCCAAACGGATCACGGGTCCAGCCGTGGCCCACGGCCACGACGTCGTGATGCGAGTTGAAATGGACACATTCCCCTGGACCGCCCTCGTAGCGCGCTACGATGTTCCAGCGCGGATATTTGACGCTGTCGGCGGGCGCGCCCTCTGCGCGGATCAACTCCACCTTGAAGCCCCGCTCGCCCAGACGTTCGGCGAGAACGCCGCAAATCTCGCGGTAATTCAGGCCCGGCGGGTTGAGCGTGGGGATGCGGATCAGATCCTGGGTCAGCTGGATCAGGTCGTCCCGGCGAGCGGTAATGGCGGCAAGAAGTGGGGTATCGGACATGGCCCAAACCTGCGCCACGCGCGATCTGGTCGCAAGCCCTGCCATTCCGCGATGATTGGCCCTATATCGAACACCAGAGATCAAGTTGAGCAAGGAGCGCGCGCATGATGGCCTTGGGACGAACCCTGATTTTCATGGGCGTCGGATTGACGGTCGTTTATGTCTGCATGTTCTTCTACCTGCGCTCGGGCGCGCGGATGCGGCTTGAGGAAGATTGGGTTATGGAAGGCCGACCGGGTGACCGGGAGGCCTGGATTGACGAACGCATGGCCCCCAAAGTATCGCGGATCCGGGTCTGGCTCGTGATCCTCGTCTACGTGGTGCCGGTTGTGGGTGTCATTGCCTTTATCTGGCTGTCGAATTGAAGGATTAAGTTCATGCGCTGGCCACGGATCATCGTGCTACTGATCGTGCTGAGTTTCCTCGGCGCGTTCCTGCACTATACGCTGCCGCAGCGCGATATCGTGCGGGTGGTCCGGGCCGAGGTGATCTTGACCGAGGTCGATGGCTGGAACCGCTGGTTCTTCGCGTCGGCCGATAGCGGCGCGTCAGGCTCCGCGATCAGCCGGGATGTGCGCTACATCAACACCGTCTATCCCGGTGAGAACGGGCCGGTGATGGTGTTCCGGAACGAGGATACCGGGATTTTCTGGCCGCCCTATTTCAAGTTCGACAGCCAGGATCTTCAGGCCGAGGCGACCAACCTGGAATCGGAGGCCGCCGATCCGCAATGGGTGGTGATCACCCATTACGGCTGGCGCAACAATTTCCTGTCGATCTATCCGAACGCGTTGGAGATCCGTCCCGTCGAAAGCGCGGATGTGCGCCTTATCCCGTGGATGCCGATTGTGATCTTGGTGGTTATGGGTCTGATCCTGTTCATGATCTGGCGCATCTGGGAGCGGTTCGAGGACCGAGTGATCGCGCCGATCGTCGATGGCGCGGCGGTGCGTTGGGCGAAGCTCAAGGATCGCGTCTCCGGCCGGGGCTAGGGCCGCGGCCTATCCAGACGGAGCCGCTGCCGCGGCATGATCATTGTCCACCTTGGCGGGTGTGAGCCCGTTACAGCCGATGTTACCCGTGTGTCGGTTGCCGGAAAGCCTCCGGGGGGCATGTTCGGGGAACAAAGATGAACGGGTTCGTGCCCCGTCCGAACCGGGCCATCGTGGGCTTCCGTTGCACCCATCATTGTTCTCCAAACATGCAAATCCGACATTGCCGCATTTGGATTCGGTCGGGGAGGGGCGCTATTCCCCGTAGGGCACCCAGATCGTCTTCGTTTCCGTGGTATGGGCCAGCGCGGTTCGGGGCACGAGGTTGGTCCAGTCCGGATTGCCCACATGGTTGATCCAGCAGCGTTTGAGGTTGCTGGCGCTGGCACGTTCCAGAGCGGCTGAGTCGGTATGAGGGGAGAAGGACCAGAGCGCGTCGATTTCCATGTGGCCGGCAAGTGTAGGCGCGAGATCGGCATGGGAGCCGGTGACGATGTTCACGACGCCCGCTGGCACGTCTGACGTATCGAGGATCTGGTAGAGGTCGGTCGCGGCCAGCGGCGCGGACTGGCTCGGGGCCAGAACGATGCGGTTTCCCATGGCGATGGCGGGCGCGATGAGCGAGATCGCGGCGAGGAGCGGCGCGTCATCCGGCGCGAGCGCCCCGATAATGCCGACTGGCTCTTTCATCGCCAGCGCGATGCCTCGGATCGGCACGCCTTTGGCGGTGCCGTCGACCTTGTCGGCCAGGGCGGCATAGGTGAAGAGCGTCTCGATGCCGGCCTCGACTTCTGCGGCCGCCTTTGTCTGGTTGCTGCCGGTCAGGTCTTTGATCCGGTTGGTAAATTCGTCAGCCCGGGCGGAGAGGTTTTCGGCGATGTAATAAAGGATCTGCGCGCGCAGGTGGCCGGTGGTCTTGCCCCATTTCGCCGCGGCGCGGGCGGCTTCGACAGCGTTGCGGATATCCTTGCGGTTGCCGAGGCCGGTATGGCCCAGAAGCGTGCCCCTGCGGCTGTAATGGGCCTGGGAATAGCCGCTATCGGGCCGGGCCTGCTTGCCGCCGACATACATCTTGGCGGTCCGGTCGAGGCCGTCCGCATCGGGCATATCGGGCGCGTCGGGCGGCGTGATGACCTTGGCAGGCAGGGCCTTGGCGGTGGGTTCGAGATAGGCGCTGAGCCCTTCCCATCCGCCTTCGCGCCCGAAGCCGCTTTCGCGGACACCGCCGAAGGGTGCGGCGGCGTCGAAGAGGTTGGTGGCATTCACCCAGACCACACCGGCGGCGAGTTTCGGCGCAATGTCGAGGGCGAGGTTCAGGTTCTCGGTCCAGAGTGTCGCGGCGAGGCCATAGCGCGTGTTGTTGGCGACCTCCACCGCTTCGGATGGCGTGCGGAAGGTTGTGGAGACCAGCACCGGGCCGAAGATCTCCTCCTGCATCAGCGGCGCGGCCGTGTGCAGGCCGGTGATCAGCGTGGGCGGGTAGAAGCAGCCCTGATCAGGCATGTCGATGGGGGCGTGGTAGGTTTCGCCGTCTTTGTTTTCGGAGACCAGTTTGGTGATCATCTGGTGCTGGATCGGGTCCACCACGGCGCCGATATCGATGCATTTATCCATCGGGTCGCCGACGCGCAGGCTGGCCATGCGGGCCTTCAGGCGCCGGTGGAAATCGTCGGCGATATTCTCCTGTACCAGCAGGCGGGATCCGGCGCAGCAGACCTGGCCCTGGTTGAACCAGATCGCATCGACGAGGCCCTCGATGGCTGAATCGATGTCGGCGTCGTCGAAGACGATGTAGGGGGATTTGCCGCCCAGTTCCAAGGTCAGCGCCTTGCCGGTGCCCGCCGTCTGTTCGCGGATGCGGCGGCCCACGGAGGTGGAGCCGGTGAAGGCGATTTTCCGGGTGCCCTCGTGGGTGACAATGGCCTCACCGGTTGCGCCGTCGCCGGTAACGATGTTCACGACGCCTTTGGGCAGGCCCGCCTCGCGACAGATATCGGCGAAGAGCAGGGCGGTGAGCGACGTGTATTCAGCCGGCTTCAGGACGACGGTGTTCCCGGCGGCCAGCGCGGGCGCGATTTTCCAGGCCAGCATCAGGAGCGGGAAGTTCCACGGGATCACCTGCCCGCAGACGCCAATGGGCGCCATATCCGGCATCTCCGCGTCGCGCAGTTGGGCGAGGCCCGCATGGTAATAGAAATGCCGCTGGGCGAGCGGGATGTCGATGTCGCGGCTTTCGCGGATCGGTTTGCCGTTGTCGAGGGTTTCAAGCGTGGCGAAGAGACGGGAGTGCTTTTGCAGCAGGCGGGCCAATGCGTAGAGATATTTCGCCCGCTGGTGGCAGGTGA
The DNA here is from genome assembly GCA_947491935.1 of uncultured Roseicyclus sp. Classification (GTDB taxonomy): domain Bacteria; phylum Pseudomonadota; class Alphaproteobacteria; order Rhodobacterales; family Rhodobacteraceae; genus Gymnodinialimonas. The sequence continues at coordinate 1,009,688 of CANLLF010000001.1, read as the reverse complement.
GTTTGGCCCATTTCGGGAAAGCTTTTGTGGCGGCTTTGACGGCTTTGTCGACGTCGTCGGCGGTGCCTTGCGTGATCTGGGCGAGGGCCTGACCGCTCGCGGGATTGCGGGTTTCGAAAACTTCGCCCGCCGCGGTAAAGGCGCCGTCGATGAAATGGCCGAAGACGGGGCCTTTCTCGGTGATCCACGCCATGGCCTCGGCGGAGGATTCCGGCGCGGGGCCGTACTCCATGCTCTCGAAGATTTCGCGGGTGGTCATGGGCTATCCCCCAATCAATAAGTAGGCGCCGATTGACAGCGTGATGGCGAGGCAAGCGGCAATCGTGACCGGCCGGGCTCGGTCCGAGGCCTCGGCCACCGGGCGCAATTCGGGGGGCATGTCGGCGCGATTGGCCTTGTTGCGATAGTTCTGGTGAAACGTTCGTGCCTCATCGACAGTCAGTTTGCGCGCCTCCTCCCGCAAAGGGCGGCTGACCCGCATCATCAGCCACAGGCAAACGCCAACGACGATGATAAGGAGGATAAAGTTTAGGTTTATGGACATGGCCAGTCACCCGATCCCATGCCTGTAACTCGCCGAATACGCACCCGTCACGTGATGTTCCAACTGGCGCTCGATATCGCCCAGAAGGCTGCTGGCGCCAAAGCGGAAGAGGTCGGGCTGGAGCCAGCGGTTGCCCAATTCCTCTTTCATCAGGCTCAGATAGACCAACGAATCCTTAGCCTTGGAGATGCCGCCTGCGGGTTTGTAGCCCACTTTGAAGCCCGTCCGCGCCTCGAAGGCCCGGATGGCGCGGATCATGGTGAGGGAGACGGGAAGGGTCGCGTTGACGCTTTCCTTGCCGGTGGAGGTCTTGATGAAATCGGCACCGGCCATCATGCAGACAAGTGACGCCTTGGCGACATTGCGCAGCGTGCCGAGTTCGCCGGTGGCGAGGATCGCCTTGACGTGGGCCTCGCCGCAGGCAGCGCGGAACTCCCGCATTTCATCGTAGAGCGCCTGCCAGTTGCCGGTCAGGACGTGGCGGCGGGAAATGACGATGTCGATTTCGGCCGCGCCTGCGGCCACGCTTTCCTCGATCTCCTTCACACGCAGGTGGAAAGGCGACAGACCCGCCGGGAAGCCGGTGGAGACGGCGGCGACCGGGATGTTGGTGCCCTGCAAGGCGTCGACGGCAGTTTCGATCATGTCGTGGTAGACGCAGACAGCCCCGGTGGTGATGGCGGGCAGGCCAAGCGCGTCGAGGATATCGGCGCGGACGGGCTGGCGAGCCTTGGCACAGAGACGGCGGACGCGGCCCGGCGTATCGTCACCCGCAAGGGTGGTCAGGTCGATCAATGTGATCGCCTTGGCGAGCCATGCGGCCTGATGGGTTTTCTTGACGGAGCGGCGGCCGGGCAGGGTGGCGGCGCGGCGTTCGATTGCGGAAGTGTTGGCCTGGACGTTCGCCACCCAGTCGAGGTCCAGATCCATCCCGTCATTGCGGGGCAGGTGGACCTGCGGAAGCTGGTCGGCAGTGGCGGTCGAGACGTGGTGCAGCGTGTCTGTCATGGCGGGCCCTTTGGCATTGCTGCAAGGGTCTCACGCGGGGGCGTGGAAGGCAAGGTTGACCAAACGGTCAAATTTCTTGAGGCTCTACACCCGGCTCAGCACCAGACCACCGGCCACCATCACGACCGCGGCAATGCGTGTCCAGCTGATCTCGCGCACCTGCAGGCCGAAGGCGCCAATCGCATCGAGCGCCAGGGCCGCGGCAAGCTGCCCGAAGATGAGCGCGGCCACCATCGTGACCACCCCCAACGTGCCCACCGCCCAGACCGCCGCCCACACGTAGATCGCCCCCAGCGCCCCGCCGACCCAGGCCCACCAGGGCGCCGCGGCCATCTGCGCACCCGACGGTACGGCGCCGCGCGCCAGCACGATGAGACTCAGGACAATCGCGCCGACGATGAAGCTGATCGCCGCCGCCGCCACGGGATCGCCCACATGGGAGCCGAGGCGGCTGTTGATCGGCGCCTGGGTCGCGATACAGGCCCCGCCCACGGCGATGGCCAGAAGGGCGAACAGGTATTGGGCGGACATTGCGGGCCTCCGGATCAGGACGGTATCGGTCCGCGCGACCCTGCGCGCGGGCGAGGGATTTGCCAAGGGGGGCGGCAGGCGATAACACGCGGGCAGCTACGAGGAGGCCCCCATGGCATTTGACCGTTCCATAAAGATCGCGCCGTCGATCCTTGCCGCCGACTTCGCCAATTTCAGCGCCGAGGTGCGGGCCGTCGAGGCCGAGGGTGCGGACTGGATCCATGTCGATGTGATGGACGGGCATTTCGTGCCGAACCTCACTTTCGGTCCACCGATGGTCAAAGCGCTGCGCCGCCATGTGACGACCGTGATGGACGTGCACCTGATGATCTCGCCGGTCGATGCCTATATCGACGCATTTGCGGACGCGGGCGCGGATGTGCTGACGGCGCATGTGGAGGCAGGGCCGCATATCCACCGGACATTGCAGGCCATTCGCGGGGCGGGGATGAAGGCGGGCGTGGCGCTGAACCCCGGTACGCCTGCGGGAGCGGTGGCGCATGTTCTGGACCTGTGTGACCTGATCTGCGTGATGACGGTGAATCCCGGCTTCGGGGGGCAGAGCTTCATCGATATGAGCGACAAGATCGCCGAACTGCGCCGGATGATTGGGGACCGGGAGATCCATATCGAGATCGATGGCGGGGTGGACGTGAAAACGGCCCCGACGGTGGCCCGGGCGGGGGCGGATGTGCTGGTGGCGGGATCGGCTGTGTTCCGGGGGGGATCGGTCGAGGATCCGGCGCCCTACGGTGAGAACATCCGGGCGATCCGGGCGGCGGCGGAGGGGTAGCGTTGCCGGGAAAGGGAGCGGGTTATCAAGGTTGATAGGGTACTCTAAGATCCTGTTTTCGAACCATATTCAAAAATACGTTAACCTTATCTTAAGGATTTGGGCACCTGACCTGATGGGCATTTCGACGCTTTCGGCTTGCGCGGGGAGGCCGGGGCAGCCGGGTTAGATCGGCGGTAAAACCGGCGCAGGGCTCCTACAGGGGCGGGCGCCCCGGCCCAGCGGCAAGGCGGCAAGCGAGGTTCCGGTCGTATTCAACATGACGTGGCGCGTCAGGCTCTAGCGCGGCGCCTTCTGAGCCTGCTGCGCGTCGAACGTCTCCCACACATGCATCCGGCCCTTCTGGCGCGCGTCCGCCAGCCAAAGCTTCTTGCGGGCGTCGGTGGTCTCCAATGCGCGGTAGATGCCGCCCGAGAACTTCGGCCAATCGAGCGCGAGGCCCTGTTTCACCAGCTCGGCGGAAAGGTCGCGGCCATCGTCCAGCGTACATTTCGCGACCGTGCGGCCGTGATCGTCGATGGCGGTGATTTCGGCGGTGACGATCTGGTTCTTGCATAGCTCGAACATCGCCCATTTGGCGCGCTTGCCGAAGGGGTGGTTCATCTCGGGCGCATCTATTCCGAAGAGGCGGATCTGTGTTTTCTTGATCCTGATCGTGTCGCCATCGACCACGTAGGCGCGGCCCCGCAGGGTCCGTCCGCGCGCGGCGGGCTGTGCGTGGGGGGCTGAGAAGGGCGCGGGCGGCGGTCGTGAGGGCTTGGGATGCCGCGTCGGTTGGCGACTTGGCCGGACGGGTTTCTGTGTCGGCCTCGGCGACACATCCGGAGGGGGCGTTGACCCACGGCGAAAAACGACAATGACCAATCCGACGATGCCCCCGAACGCCACTACAATGAGTAGTGCTTCCATGCTCATCCCCGTTCTACTTCGTGCATATTTATCAGAGCCCCAAGCCGGACGTGCGGTCAAGGATGGCGCCGCCGCCGGGCAGGGGCGGCTCGGTTGTGGGTCGTCGGGGCGGGTGGCCCGACGGCCATAGGGGGATTTCGCCCGTGAGACGTGTAGTCCGGCATCCCGATATGTGGCGGGGAAGATGGCTGTGCCGTGGCAGGGTTGAGACCCCCTGAACGCCCCCACCAATCTGACGGATCCCTGCCATCGGTGCCGATCCTGGCCGAAGTGGTCCGACAGAATCGCGGTGCTGCGTCGTGTCAGTGTCATCCAGAATCACAGGAGTGTTCAGATGACCCGCCGTTTCGCCCTTGCCTGCCTTGTCGCGCTTGCGCCTTTGCCGGTGGCCGCCCATGACAACATTTCGTCCGTGACGCGGGAGGGGGATCTGACCTGCATCGCCTCCAACGGGACGCCGAACCACGATATCGGGCAATTCCCGAACCGCGCCAATCCCAACGCGTTTGAGGCGCAATCCCTGCGATTCTGCTTCCCGACCGAACCGCAGCTGGCCGATGCCATGACCACCGGAGAAATGACCGTGGGCGTGACCCTGACGGGCCTGCCGATCCGGCCCTACACGGCGGGGTATTATGACCCAGGTGGGCGGCGCGGCATCGGGCGGAATCCGGCCAGCGGGTGGCGGCAACAGGCGATGTTCGAGCCGCGGGCGCTGGGGATGGATGCCGAGAACGGGCATGTGGACCGGTCGGGCCTTTACCACTATCACGGGGTATCGCCGAGCTACCTGCAAGGCTTACCGGACACGCAGGTGGGGTTCGCGCCGGACGGGTTCGAGATCCACTATGACCCCGCGATTGCCACGTCATCCTATCAATTGCGGCAGGGCACCCGCGACAGCGGGCCGGGCGGGGCGTTTGACGGGATGTTCGAGGAGGATTTCGAGTTTGTGGACGGGGCAGGCACGCTGGATGCCTGCAACGGAATGATGGTCGACGGCACGTATACCTATTTTGCGACCGATACCTATCCGTATTTTCCCCGCTGCTTCCGGGGCGAGGTTCCCGCGCAATTCATGGTCCGCCACTGAAAACGGCATTCGGCTCCGCGCCCCGATTAGGGGCCGGGGACCGGTTGGTCTGGTTTTTCGGGGGTGGGTTAAGCCGCGCGGCGTTTGCGGCGGGCCAAGCCAAGCGCGCCGAGGCCCGTGACGAGCAGTACCGCGCCTGCGGGCAGGGGCACCGGGACAAGGGTTGTGGCGATATTCAGCGTGTAGGAGCCGTTGTTGAAGAAGGCCGTGGACCGCGCATCGTTGATATCCGGCGTGAAGAACCCGTTTCGCCCCGCGATGCCGATCGTATAGGTCCCATCGGCCAGTGCAGGTGCGCCGGAGAATGCGAGGGTCAGCGGCACGCCCTGTGTGCCACCATAATTACCGGTGCTCTGGATCAGGTTGCCATTGGAATAGAGCGCGAGGACCGGGTTGAAGTTGCTGCCGGCGACGGTTTGCGCCGTAATCGCAAACTCGGTCATGTTGAAGCCGGGCTCTGCATCGATGCTGAAGTCGATCCAGTCGATGGTCTGCACGTTCAGCAGGTCGGTGCACGTCGCGCCCGCGGTGACGAAGCCAAGGTCCACGCCACAGGGGACGGCCATCCCGGGCATTGCGGAGGCGACGAAGAGGGCAGCCGCAAGGCCGATGGATTTCAGGGACATGGATATCTCCGTCGCTGGACGAGCGCATGGTGAAAGGGTTTGTGCCGATTAGACCGACGACTTCGTTAACAATTCGCTAAGAATGTGGCCTGAATGTGATGATTGCCCTTTTCCCACGCCGCTGCCGCGAGGTAAATCCCGCGCCGGTGTTTCGGCGCGGGTCGGCAGTGGGTTGGGTTTGGTCGTTTGACCTAGCCTGTCGGCCCCGCTTCCAGCACGTCTTCCAGCGTGCGCAGACCGGTGCGGGGGGCCTGGACGAGGACGGACATGTTGCCGGGCTTGTGCTCATTTCTGAGCATTTTCATGTGCGCGCCGGGGAGTTCGTCCCAGGGGAAGACCTCGGACATGCAGGGGTCGAGCCGCTGCTGGACCATCAGGTCATTGGCGGCAGACGCCTGCTTGAGATGCGCGAAGTGGCTGCCCTGCAGGCGCTTCTGGTGCATCCACATGTAGCGGACGTCGAAGGTGCAGTTGAAGCCCGTGGTGCCTGCGCAGATCACGACCATGCCGCCCTTCTTGCAGACCAGGGTGGAGACCGGGAAGGTCGCCTCGCCGGGATGTTCGAACACCATATCGACGTTCACGCCCTTGCCGGTGATATCCCAGATCGCCTTGCCGAACTTGCGGGCTTCCTTGAACCATTCGGCATATTCCGGGGTGTTCACGGTGGGAAGCTGACCCCAGCAGTTGAAATCCTTGCGGTTGATGACGCCTTTGGCCCCGAGGGACAGAACGAAGTCGCGCTTGCTTTCGTCGGAGATGACGGCGATGGCGTTGGCGCCAGCGGTGTTGGCCAGCTGGATCGCGTAGGAGCCCAAGCCCCCGGACGCGCCCCAGATCAACACGTTCTGGCCGGGCTTCAGGTCATGCGGCTCGTGCCCGAAGAGCATCCGGTAGGCGGTGGCCAGCGTGAGGGTGTAGCAGGCGGCCTCTTCCCAGGTCAGGTGCTTGGGGCGGGGCATGAGCTGCTGCGCCTGCACATTGGTGAACTGGGCGAAGGAGCCATCGGGGGTCTCGTAGCCCCAGATCCGCTGGGAGGTGGAGAACATCGGGTCGCCGCCGTTGCAATGCTCATCATCGCCGTCGTCCTGGTTGCAATGGACGACAACCTCATCGCCGACCTTCCAGCGCTTCACCTTGTCGCCCACGGCCCAGACGATGCCCGAGGCATCAGAGCCCGCGATATGGTAGGGCGCGCCGTGACCGTCGAAAGGAGAGATCGGCTGGCCGAGGCCCGCCCAAACGCCGTTGTAGTTCACACCAGCGGCCATGACGAGGACGAGGACTTCGTGGCTGTCGAGCACCGGCGTATCGACGACTTCGACCTCGAACGCCTTGTCCGGCTCGCCGTGACGCTCGCGCCGGATGGTCCACGCATACATCGTGGGCGGGACGTACCCCATCGGGGGCATCTCACCCATCTCGTAGAGGTCCTTCATCGGCGCGTCATAGGGCGCGGCTTGGGTCGGGGCGTCCAAGGCCATCGTGCTCTCCGTCATCTGGTTTCCTCCGGCGGTCATGCCGCGCTGCGGAATCAATTGCTGCTGATGCGAGAGATATAAATGGGTACGCAAGAAAGCAACACGAAAGTGTTTGTTTGGGTAATTTTATGTCGTCACGGTTCGTATTGATAGGAATCCAGCCACCCTTCGATTACACCCCGCACTTTGCCTAGGTTTGCGTGTTCCAAGCGGAACGGCGTTACCTGAAGGCGGTCGCCATTTTTCATCGTGAAGATCAAATGAGCCGTGGCTCCGCCGTCACCATCAGTCATGCGTTCCAAGGGCAAGATGCAGTTGACGTTGCAAAGCGGCACTTGCTTTGACACTCGCCGACAATGACCGGTCCATTCAAGTCGTAGTTGGTCGGTTTGTCGATTCAACTCTAGCATCACATCCTTTCTGAACGCTGCCTGCCAAAGCCCAGCCAAAAAACAGAGCAAACCAAAGGAAAACCAGACGATGGTTGTTCCAACAGTTCCAAAGAAAACAGCAGCGAGCATGAATGCCACGCCAAAGACGCAACAAGCGATTGCTTCGCGGGTCTGTTGCGGCCCCCTCTGACGGATGATCAAGCAATCCCTCGAATTCTGATCTACCTTCACTCCGCCGCATTCTCCAGCCGCTCCTCATCCAACAGATGCGCGACGCTGGCCGCGTAGTAGTCCACCACGGGCGTGCCCCGTTCGGTGACGGTCAGCGCATCGCTGTTCCGTTCCACAAACCCACGTTCCTCAAGGGCACGCAGGCCTGCCTCGATCGTGTAGTCAAGATCGTCGCGGGCGAGGTGGATGCCGGTGCCTTGCGCCTCGGCGCGGGTGATGCGGATTTGGACGGCGGCTTTGAGCGCCTCGGTGTCGCGGGCGCCATCGCGGAGCGCGTGGGCCACAAGCGGGACGGGGACGATGGGGGTGACGGCGGCAATCCGGTCCATCAGCGCCGCGCCGAGGGCGGCGGGTTGATCGTCACGCGGCGTGGCGAGGTGGTCGGTGAGGCTGAGCGGATCGCCGAAGCTGACGGCGGCATAACCGTAGCGGTGGAACTTGCCGGTGATGCGGTGCCAGATCTGGCGGCGGAGATAGCGGAAGATGGGGATCAGCGAGAAGCGGAAGCCGCGAGTGCCGGTGGCCTGCGCCTCGATCAGGTTCCGGTCCTCCATCACCCGGTCGTAGTTCAGGGCAACGGGCACGAAGACGACATCGCGGGAGGTGCCCGGCTTGAAGCCGTCGAGGATGTAAGAGATCAGACCGAGTTTGGGTTTTCCCAGGCCGCCCGTGCGGCTGAGCCCGCCTTCGGGAAAGACCGCCTGGGTGACACCTGCATCGGTGGCCATCTGGACGTAGCGGGCGAGGACTTTTCTATAGAGGGGGTTGTTGTGACGGCGGCGGATGAAATACCCGCCGCAGGCGCGCACGAGGGCCCGGAGCGGCCAGACCCGCGCCCATTCGCCGACGGCATAGGCGAGCGTCGAGCGTTCGGCGACGATCCAGGTGACAAGCACATAATCCATGTTGGAGCGGTGGTTCATCACGAAGATGACGGTGCTGTCTTCGGGGATCGCCTCCAGCGCGTCGTCATTGGGGTTGGTCAGGCGGACCCGGTAGAGCGACTGGCTGAGGAGGCGGGCGGCGCGGATGGCGAAGCCGAAATAGGTGAAGGCGGAAAAGCCCGGCACGATTTCGCGGGCGTAGCGTTCGGCCTTCTGGGCGGCAACGTCTTCGCGGATGTTGTTGTCAGCCGCGTGTTCGACAATCGCCTGGGCCACTTCGGGATCGTAGACGAGGCGGCGGACCGTATCCATGCGGCGGGCCAGCTTGAAGGGCTGGATCGGGCGTTTGAGGCGTTTGTTCAGCTCCGCCACGGCGTGTTCCAGACGGCGGCGCAGGAACCAGCGGACCGAGGGGAACAGGAAGTGGGACGCGAAGGTGACGGCTGCAAAGAGCAGGATCAGCAGGAAAAGCCAGAGTGGGAGCGTTACGGGGGCCGTCATGGCGTGAGGGTGTCAGGAAACGGGGGGCGGTGCAATCTGGGGCGTGGTGGCCTTGGGAAGGGGTAGGGTGGGCCCACCCACCCACCCCGTCTCGGGGGCGCTGCCCCGTCCATTCCGGACTCCCCCGGAGTATTTCGGGCCAGTGGAAAGGGGGGGCGGGATGTCAGGGCAGGACGATGTCGACCCAGACCAGGCGGTGATCGGAGGCATTGGTGGCCGCGGCGGCATCCGGATCGTCGGATGGGGCCCAGTGCACGCCGGCATTGACGATCTCGAGCGTGGCGGAGGGCAGGACGTAGTCGACGCGCAGATTGCCGGGGCCGTAATTCTCCGGGTCATCGCCGAAATCCGCGGTATCGAAGGCGGGATTACCCTGGTGGGTGTCGTTGGCGCCGCCCTGGTCGGCCGCTTCGGTGCCGCCTTCGGAGGAGGGGGTGTGCGAGATGTTGAGGAGCCGCAGGTTCAGTAGCCTCCCGGTGGCGTTGTCGGTGCTGTCGCCGTCAAACGGGTCCGCATTCAGATCACCCGCGATGATGAAATGCGCGCCCTGGGTGAGGCCGCCGGTGGTGCCATTGTCGTCGTAGATCCACTCCGCGCCCTGCACATATTCGGACCAGAAGCGGATTTCATCCGCGTTGCGGGTGCCGTTGCGATCCTCCGGCCCGTCGAAGACCGGCGGTGTGGGGTGGGAGGCCAGCAGGTGGATCGTGCCGGCCGGCGTTTCGATGGGCACGTCCCAATGGGATTTGGAGGACAGGCGGAAGATCGCCAGTGCCTCGGGCGAATAGAAGCTTGTCGCCGTTTCCGTCATGGGCAGGAGGGCGCCCGGCATGTCATCCCACAGGAACATCTGGAAGGTGCGCGCGGCGGCTTCGTCGATGGGGAAGCGGGACAGGACGAGCATCCCGTATTGGCCTTCAAACAGGCCGAAGCCGAACGCATCGTTGGCATAGGCGAAGCCTTCGGTGCCGATCTCTCCATCGCCATTGAGGTCGATGCCCGAGGCGATCCCGGTATTGGATGGGGCGATGAACATATGGGGATAGGCGCCGTTCAGGTGGGTCTCAGTGAAGAGCGCAGCGGCGGTGGGGTCGTAATCAAACTCGTTGATTAGCAGGATGTCGGGGTTCACAGTTTCAATCACCTCGACCACGGCGGCAATCTGCGAATCGTCGCCGGCCAGCGCCTCGGCCAATGCACCCGCTGCATCGCGGTTCATTGAGGCGTTGAAGGTGGCCACGCGGATGGCATCGGCGCTGACGGGCGCGGCGAGGAAAGTGAGGGCGAGGGCAAGGCGGAAGATCATGGGCGGGCTCCTGTTTCGGATGGCGGGTCCTACATACCATATCGGGCGCGACGCTTCTGTGTCAGCGGCGGTGCTGCGCTGCGGCTTTGCGGGTGCAGCGAATTGACAGGGTCATAAAGTTTCACCTAAATGCCGTTGAGTGAAATGATCTTGCCGCAGCCTGAGTCGGAGCCCGTCATGCACAATGCCCAGAAAGACCGCCCCTGGTTGATCCGCACCTATGCCGGGCATTCCACCGCCAAGGCGTCAAATGCGTTGTATCGCGGCAATCTGGACAAGGGGCAGACGGGGTTGAGCGTGGCCTTCGATCTGCCCACGCAGACGGGATATGACAGTGATCACGTCCTGGCGCGCGGCGAAGTGGGCAAGGTCGGCGTGCCGATCAGCCATCTGGGGGATATGCGGACACTGTTCGATGAAATCCCGCTGGAGCAGATGAACACGTCGATGACGATCAATGCGACGGCGCCATGGTTGCTATCCTTGTACATCGCGGTGGCGGAGGAGCAGGGGGCGGATGTGCGCGCCCTACAGGGCACCGTGCAAAATGATTTGATGAAGGAATATCTGTCGCGCGGCACCTATGTCTGCCCGCCGAAGCCGTCGATGGCGATGATCGCGGATGTGGCGGAGTATTGTTATAAAGAGGTTCCGAAATGGAACCCGATGAATGTGTGCTCCTATCATTTGCAGGAGGCGGGTGCGACGCCGGAACAGGAATTGGCTTTTGCATTGGCCACGGCCATTTCGGTGCTGGATGAATTGCGACCTCGGGTGCCTGCGGAGGATTTCCCGGTGCTGGTGGGGCGGATATCTTTTTTTGTAAATGCGGGCATCCGGTTCGTGACCGAGATGTGCAAGATGCGGGCCTTTGTCGATCTGTGGGATGAGATTTGCGCGGAGCGGTATGGGGTGGATGATCCCAAGATGCGGCGCTTTCGCTATGGGGTGCAGGTCAATTCGCTGGGGCTGACGGAGCAGCAGCCGGAGAATAACGTCTACCGTATTCTGATCGAAATGCTGGCGGTGACGCTGTCGAAAAAGGCGCGGGCGCGGGCGGTGCAATTGCCGGCGTGGAATGAGGCGTTGGGCTTGCCACGGCCATGGGATCAGCAATGGTCGATGCGGATGCAGCAGATCATGGCGTTTGAGACCGACCTTCTGGAATATGGCGATCTGTTTGACGGCAATCCGGTGGTCGACGCGAAGGTCGAGCAATTGAAGTCCGGCGCGCGGGCGGAATTGACCAATCTGGGCGGTATGGGCGGCGCGATTGCGGCGATTGATTACATGAAGGGCCGCTTGGTGGAATCGAATGCCGACCGCGTGAATGCGATTGAGCGCGGGGAAACCGTGGTGGTGGGGGTGAACAAATACACCGCGTCTGAGCCGTCGCCCCTGATGGGGGAAGATGGCGGGATCATGGTGGTGGACCCGGCGGTGGAACAGGACCAGATCGCGCGGCTGGAAGACTGGCGGGGCAGCCGCGATGGCGATGCCGTGAAAGCCGCGTTGGAGGAATTGCGCGCGGCCGCCGCCGAAGGGCGCAATGTGATGCCGGCCTCGATCGCAGCGGCGAAGGTTGGGGTGACAACCGGCGAATGGGCCGGCGTGATGCGCGCGGTCCACGGGGAATATCGCGGGCCGACCGGCGTTTCGGGGGCCGTTTCGAACAAGACCGAAGGGCTCGACGATATTCGCGAGGCCGTCGATGCGGTGTCCGACAAATTGGGCCGACGGTTGAAATTCCTTGTCGGAAAGCCGGGCCTCGACGGGCATTCCAATGGGGCCGAGCAAATCGCGTTCCGCGCGCGGGATTGCGGGATGGATATCTCCTATGAGGGCATTCGCCTGACGCCCGCCGAAATTATTGCGGCCGCGAAACAGGACGACGCCCATGTGATCGGATTGTCGATCCTGTCGGGCTCCCACGTGCCGCTGATCAAGGAGGTGATGGATCTGTTGCGCGCCGAGGGGCTGGACCTACCCGTCATGGTGGGCGGGATTATTCCGGACGACGATCGCGCGACTTTGTTGGGATATGGCGTGGCGCGGGTTTACACGCCCAAGGATTTCGAATTGAACCGGATCATGATGGATATTGTGGCACTGGCCGACCCCACCGCAATTGCTGCAGAATAGTGCACGGTTCGAAATCGCCGAATAAGGGACATGTCTAAAAGTTTGCTTGCCTTGTCTATGTCTTTCCGGCATTGGCCCAGTGCCAAAGCCAATAAAAAGGGACAATTGAAATGGCAAAAGCATTGGAAAAGATGAGCCTGCAGGAATTGAAGGCCCATCAGCGCGAGGTCGAGACAGCCCTCAAAGGATACGAGAAAAAGCGCCGCGCGGATGCAGTGGCCGAATTGCGCACTGTCGCGAAGAAGCACGGCTTCACGCTTGAAGAGCTGACCGGTGGCAAGGCGCCGAGAGCCGGCACCAAGAGCGCGCCGAAATACGCCAACCCCGCCGATAAGAGCCAGACCTGGACCGGCCGTGGCCGTCAGCCCAACTGGGTGAAAGAGGCGTTGAAGAAGGGCAAAAAGCTCGACGATATGGCGATCTGACCCGATCACGCCACGTGCGCGAATTGGAAAGGGACTGGTCCGGTGGGCCGGTCCTTTTTCATTTGAGACGATCCCGGTGAATTGCCCTTCGCGCCGCGCTGCCCTATCGATTGGCGGGTGATGATCCCAGCGCGAGAGGCAGACAGATGACGGTTCATATTGGTGCAAAACCCGGTGAGATTGCCGAAACGGTCCTGATGCCCGGTGACCCCTTGCGCGCAAAATGGGCGGCGGAGCGGTTTTTGGAGAACCCCGTCTGCGTCAACGAAGTGCGCGGGATGCTGGGGTTCACCGGCACGTGGAAGGGCAACCGGGTGACGATCCACGGATCGGGCATGGGAATGCCGAGCCTGTCGATCTACGCCAATGAATTGATCAAGGATTATGGCGCCAGGACGCTGATCCGCATCGGGTCGTGCGGGGCGATGCAGGAGAAGGTGGGATTGCGCGATGTCATCCTGGCGACGACGTCTTCCACGCTCTCCACACCGTCCAGCGGGATTTTCCGGGAGTTGAATTTCGCGCCCTGGGCGGATTTCGGGTTGCTGCATAAAGCCTATCACGTGGCCGAGGGGCGGGGGATGCCGATCCATGTGGGCGGGATCTATTCGTCGGACGTGTTTTATGATGAACGCCCCGATCTGAATGAGCAGATGCAGCGCCACGGCATTCTGGCGGTGGAGATGGAAGCGGCGGAGCTTTACACGCTGGCCGCGCGTTATGGCTGCCGGGCCCTGGCTGTGCTGACCGTCTCCGACCATTTGCTGACGGAAGAGGCATTGCCGTCGGAGGACCGGCAATCGAGCTTCTCGGACATGGTGGAGATTGCGCTGGAAGCGGCGTTCGCATGAAACGGCGTAAACTCGCGGGTGCGGAGGTGGGCGCCATCGGCCTGGGCTGCATGAGCTTTGGCGGCATCTACGGCGCGACCGATGAGGCGGAGAGTTTCGCCTGCATGCAGGCCGCGCTGGATCTGGGCGTGACCCATTGGGATGTCGCGGAGATTTATGGCGGTGGGGTTTGCGAGAGTGTGATCGGGCGCTTCCTGGCCCAGACCGGCGCTCAGATGACGCTGGCCACGAAGGCCGGGATCTACGCTAATCCTGAGCGATATTTCAGCAATGACGAGGCGCATCTGCGGCGGTCGCTGGAAGGGTCGCTTGAGCGGCTGGGGCGGGACCGCGTTGAGCTGTTCTACATCCACCGGCGGGAGCAGGAGCGCCCGGTGGAAGAGGTGATGGAGACGCTGGCGGGGTTTGTTGAGGAGGGATTGATCGGGGCGATTGGCCTGTCGGAGATCGCACCCTCGACGCTCCGGCGCGCCCATGCGGTGCATCCGGTGGCGGCGGTACAATCGGAATACTCGCTTTGGACGCGCCTGCCGGAGCTGGGGATGATCCAGACCTGTGAGGAACTGGGCGTTGCCTTCGTTGCCTTCTCACCGCTGGCGCGCGGCATGCTGAGCGATCATTTCCAGGGGCGGGAGAATTTCCCGCCCGGTGATTTCCGCACGCCCAATCCCCGTTTCATGGATCCGCATTATCACGCGAACCTTGAGATCATCGCAGGGTTCAAGGCGTATTGCGCAAGCCGGGAATGGCCCACATCCGCCGTGGCTTTGGCCTGGGTTCTGGCGCAGGGCGACCACATCATCCCGATCCCCGGCACCCGCACGGCGGCGCATCTGGCGGAACTGGCGAGGGGTGCGGAGATTGACTTGACGGCGGAGGATCTGGCCGAGATCAACCGTATCTTGCCGCCCGGTTTTGCCCATGGGGATCGCTACAGCGATGCGCAGCAGAAGGGCAATGAGGCGTATTGCTGAGGCGAAGTGCCTCACGCGCCGGAACCGGCCTCCCCACCGGCCCCGACGCGGGCGTCTCTGATCCCGGCACCTTCGTCGGGACGAGACAAACGCGCGGCCCGGGATCGTTCTCCGGGCCCGCGCGGTGTTGGCGCCTTACAGGATCACGACATCCAGCGGCGGAAAGCCGTTGAAGCCGATCGAGGCGTAGGTGGTGGTATAGGCGCCGCAATTGCGGATCCAGATCCGGTCGCCGGCTTTCAGGCCAAGCGGCAGGGAGACCGGGCGTTTTTCGTAGAGCACATCGGCGCTGTCGCAGGAGGGCCCGGCAAGGATGCAGGGGCCGGTATTCTCGTGGTCGCGGTCGGTGGCGAATTGGTAGCGGATGGCTTCGTCCATCGTTTCGGCCAGGCCGGAGAACTTGCCGATATCGAGATAGACCCAGCGGTGCAGGTCGTCGGGCGATTTGCGGGAGACGAGCAGAACCTCGGCGGCGATCATGCCGGCCTCGGCCACCAGCCCCCGGCCCGGCTCCGCCATGATGCGGGGGACATCGCCGAAGCGGGCGTGCACAAGCTCCATCACACGGGCGGCGTAGGAGGTGGGGTGCGGGATGTCGTCGCCGTAGAAGGCGGGAAAGCCGCCGCCGATGTTCAGAAGGTCGAGCGCGAAGCCTGCCGCGTGAGCTGCGGCCCAGACGGCGGCGATGCCGTCGAGGACGGGGGCCCACATGGCCGGGTCGCGGGTTTGGGAGCCGACATGGAACGACAGGCCCACCGGGCGCAGACCCAGCGCGCGCGCCTCACCCATCAGGGCCAGCGCATTGTCGCGGGTGGTGCCGAATTTGCGTGTCAGCGGCCAGTCGGCGCCCGAGGCATCGACCAGCAGGCGGATATAGACCTGCGCGCCCGGGGCGTGTTCGGCAATCTTTTCAAGCTCTTCGCTGGCATCTGCGGCAAAGACATCGACACCCACGGAATGGGCAAAGGCGATGTCGGCGGGTTTCTTGACCGTGTTGCCGAAGGAGATATGGGCAGGCGCGGCCCCGGCATTGAGGCAGATCTGAATCTCGTGACGGGAGGCGGCATCGAAGCCCGAGCCGAGCGAGACGAGACGCTCAAGGATCGCGGGTTCGGGGTTCGCTTTGACGGCATAATGGATATGGGCCGTACCCAGACCGGCGGCCAGAGCGATGTATTGCTGCGCGACGCGGTCCACGTCGAGGATCAGCGTCGGTCGCTCGAAGGCATGGGCGCGGGCATGAGCCTCCGCGCGGGATACGGATACGGGTGCGACGGCCGAAAGGCCGGTGAATGTAGCGGTCATCACGTTCTCCAAGAGACGTAACGCCCCCATTGAAGGGGACGGCGTTGCGATCAAAGGGAGACGTTACCGTCGCTACGTAACTGCGATGGTTATCCCGGGTCAGCGTACTGAACGTGCGCGAAACCGACTTACCACCCGTGACAGAGGCGCGTGCGTTGGCGTCTATGGGGCGGCATGTGGGGCAAAGGGTGAGTCGGATCAAGAGAAAATTTGCATCGCGCGGCGGATTTCTGCGAGGTGTGAAACCTGGTCACGGAAGGGCGATGCCATGGCGAATGCAAACAAGGTGGAACGGGCGTTGATCGAGGGGCGTGCGGCGCTGATCGTGGTGGATATTCAGGCCTCGACATTCATCGATGCGAGCGCGGTGCGGTCAATCGACAATATGCCGGGTTATCGCGATCGGATGTTGGCGGCGCGCGGCGCCATCGATGTGGCGCGGGAGGTCGGGATCCCGGTCATTTTCATTCAGGAAGTGCATCATCCCAGCGGCGTGGATTTCGGGCGGGAGCTGGATGGCGATGAGGATGTGCATTGCCTGGAGGACAATCCGAAGACAGCTCTGGCGGTGGAGGAAATGGACGTTCGGCCCGATGACATCGCGATCCGCAAACGGCGCTATTCCGCATTTTTCGGGACGGATTTTGAGATCTACCTGAAGGGTTTGAAGATCGACACGTTGATCCTGGTGGGCGGGCGGACTGACCGATGTCTGCGTCCATTACACCTTCGTTGACGGGCACCAGAGCGACTATTACTGCCGGGTGATCGAGGATTGCGTGGCCGGGTCGAGTGTGGAGGCCCATGAGGCGGCCCTGCGTGCGATGGAATATCTGCAAAGTGGCGCGGTGCGAAGCCTGGCCGAAGTGCAGGCGGCGATGCGGGCGGTGTAAGGGGCGCTGCCCCAGGCCTGCGGCCTCCCCCGGGATATTTGGAACCAGTGGAAGGGGCGGGGCGCGCGTTAACCTTAATGGGGCGTTAGCGGCCGTGGCTGCGGGTGTAGACGTTTGGGTCGGGCGGCTGGTGCGTGGCGGTGTGGTCTGTGTCAAAGATTTCGATTTGCAACGGGTAGCACGGCGTGGTGTCCGACGAGTGTTCGGCACCGCAATCGCCGCCGGGGCAGGCGGACAGCGCGCCGAGCAGGTCAATCTCGGCGCGGAATTCGAGTGTGTCGCCGGGGCGGACGGGGCTGGCCTTCATGAAATACTGGCCGGTGTCACGGGTGAAGCCGGTGCACATGAAGACGTTAAGCACGTCGTGGACATGGAGTTCGGCCTCGTGGAGCGGCAGGCCGGTTGCGTCGGCGAGCGCGCGGGTGAGGTTCGAGTGGCAGCAATGATGGTACTGGTCGCCATTGTTGAGAAGCGCGTTGGTGTAGGGGTCGCATCGCGTGCCGATCACGTCATGGACCGCGCCGCCATATTCATCAATGCCGTACCAGTCGAGGCTGTCATGGGTGATGGTGGCCATCGGGCGCAGATGCGGCAGGTTGGACCAGAGCACATCGCCGGTGGTGACATGGGTGCCGTGGAGCGCGCGGGTTTTTCCGGAGAAGAAACGCTCGGAAAGGTCGTGCGCATTCCACAAGTTCAGATCGCCCACTTGAGGGCCGTCGACGGAGGTGATGCGGATGGTCTGGCCGGCCTTGGCACGGAAGGTGGTGGCGTCACGCGGTTGGGCGACGTGCGTGGTGATGGAGCCGATCGGCGTGGCGGGGCCGAGGCCCTGCGGGGTGGGCAGGGTTTCGGGTGGGTAACAGATGACGGGCGCGATGGCGCGGCGCGCGGCGGCGTCAGGGGGGGAAGGGCTGGCCTTGGGGTATCGGTTGGGCATGGAATGGTCAGTCTGACGTCATCTGGCGGATCAGGTCCAGTACTTCCGTGCGTTCTGCCTCGCCCACCGTGTCGAGTCGGAGATGAAGAGGGCCCCAGCAATTGGGTACCAAGTGGCGGGGTTCGGTGTCGGCTTCAACGATTATGCCGCCCAAAACCTTGGCTCCTGTTACGTATCCGAGAACGTCCGCGAAGAATTCGAGGTCATCGGGGTCGGCATCGGCATAATCGTCGACCAAAATGCCTGTTTCACACCTGCTGATTGTGAACGTTGCGGGCGCTGACCCGTGAAGGTTCTCCAGAGTTCTGTATTCAACAGTCTGGCAAGACCCATCGTCGAAATGCGGTGTCACCGAGAAAGCCTCCACTGTCGCGCGCAAGATCACCGCAGCTGCCTCTTCGGCAGTATCATATTCCACGTCGGGATCTGGGATGCAAGCCAGCGCTGCGGCCGGAATGCAGGCCAACGTCACCACAGTCGCGACCACGCGTCTTGTTCGGTGGAGGGCACGGATTTTGGACGAACAGCAAACCACAGACGTAATCGCTTGGCGCGCCTCGGCGTCGGGCAGCGGGGTGGAGGTTTTGGGGTGGCGGTTGGGCATGGGAGGCCTGCGAGTGATGCCACACCATTTGAACCGGCGGCGCAGTGGGTTGCACCCAGCCTACGGGGTCTAGGCCAAGATGCGAAAGGTGGAAAAATGCCCCGAGGCAGGACGAACCTCGGGGCCAGGGGCAGAAGATGTGGGGCAGGTGCCTGCCGTTCAGGAGCTTCCGGGAGACGCGGGACGCTTGGGCGGCGCCTGGGGTGCCTGCGTCTCCTGTGGGGTGTCGGGTTTCGGATGGCCGTGGCGCGGGGTGCCGAAGATGGTTTTTGACGGATCCTGCGGGGGGCCGTACCAATCCTCATTTCGCGTCATGTACATGGTTAGCGCCAGGGCGAAGAAGGCAAGGGTGGATCCGGCGAGGAGCGCGTAATCGGCGGAGCGCAGGATCAGGTAGAGGACGGCGTAGGTGATCGCCAGCATCAGGCCGAGGATCAGCGTGCGTTTGCCCAGTTTGAGGCCGAGCCAGCCGAAGAACGTGAGGAGCAGGGTCGTGGCGCCCGCGGAGAGGGCATAGGCGGCGCCGAAACCGATCTGTTCGGCGAAAGAGACCATCAGGAGGACAAACACCGATTGGGCCAGCCCGATCAGGATGTATTGCACGGGATGGGTGGGTTTGCGGGTGGCGCCTTCGATCAGGAGGACGGTCAGGAAGGTGAGCGCGATGAACAGGATGCCGTAGCGCGCGGCGCGGTAGGCCTTCTGGTAGAAATCGTTGGGTTGGAAGAAGCGGACGCCAAAGGCGGCCTGGGCGCGGGCGGTGTCGTCGTAATCCTCCCGCGCGGCCTGGGGCAGGGGGCGGGCGAGATGGGGGATCTCCCATGTGGCGGTGAAGCCATTCTCGCCGATCTCGCGCGTGCTGGGCAGGAAGGCGCCGTAGAAGCTGGGATGGGGCCAGTCGGACGTCATGGTCACCACGGAGGTGCGGCCGGGCGGCGTGGCGCGGAGTTCGGCGGCGCCGTTGAAGCCGAGCGTCAGGGCGTAGCGATCATGGTCGCGGGGATCCCCGATGGCGGCGGTGACACCGGCGGCATTGCCCGCGCGGGGTTCCAGCGGAATGTCGGTGCCGTCGGCCAACAGGCGCGCCGCGCCGCGGAGCGCGCGGTTGGCGGAGACGGACAGGCGAAGCGTGGCCTCGTCCCACAGGATTTCCTCCGCGCCGGTCAAGAGGCCTTCGGCAGCGGAGAGATCGTAGGTCAGATCCATCGCCGCAACGGCCTGAAACACCGGCACGTCGAAGAGGCCGCGGGAGCGGATCTCCGTTTCGGTGGTGATGTCGAGGGTGAAGTCCTCGGGGAGCAGGTAGATGGGCGCGGTGCGGCGGATGCGGGTAACCTGACGGTCCTGCTGCGTGACCTCGCCGGTCTCGGCGTCGGTGACGTTGACGCGTTCAGTCACGGAAACCGGGCCTTCGACGGGGATGATCAGGACCGGGCCGGAGAGAAGCTGGCTGCCGCCCCATTCCTGTCCGACCTCGGCCAGGGTGCGGTCGGCCAGGCGGGAGCGGTCCTCGACCACCAGGGAGACGAAGAAGATCGGGATGTACATCAGGACGGCGAGGAGGCCGACGATCAGGAAGCGGATGCCGAGGCTGCGCATGGAAAATTCCTTTGGGTCATGACAATGCCGAAGAGGTAGCGGTTTGGTGGCGGGGCCGTGTGCAGGAGATGTGCAGATCGTCAGGTCATTGCGTGCGGGCGAGGGTGCGGGATCGATGGGGGCGTGAAAAGCGGCGGAATTCCGGACCTTGGATCGCGGCGCCGCTGACCAAATGGCGCGGCTGGCGCCGCATGCGTTTGGGTGTGCGTTGGCACGCAGCCGCCGAGGCAGGGGCCTCGGATGGGGGCGCTGCCCCCAAACCCCCGGAGTTTTCGGCCAAGATGAAAGGGCTTAGAGAGTTTCGCCGAGGATCTTTCCGGAGAAGATGCAGCCGCCCAGGAAGGTGCCTTCAAGCGCATTGTAGCCATGATAGCCACCGCCGCCGAAGCCCGCGACCTCGCCGGCCGCGTAGAGGCCGGGGAAGGGGGTGCCATCGGGTTTGAGGCATTGGCCGGAGAGATCCGTATGCAGACCGCCGAGGCTCTTGCGGGTGAGGATGTTGAGGCGGACGGCGATCAGCGGGCCGTGGGCCGGATCGAGGATACGGTGGGGTCTGGCGGTGCGGATCAGCTTGTCGCCGATGTATTGGCGCGCGCCGCGGATGGCGGTAATTTGCGCATCCTTGGAGACCGTGTTGGTGAGTTGGGCGTCCCGCGCCTCGATCTGGGTGCGGAGTCTCATGGGGTCGAGGGGCGCTTGGGGCGTGATCCTGTTCATGCCCGCGATGAGCGTATCGAGGTCCTGGGCGACCACAAAATCCTCGCCATGCTCCTTGAAGGCCTCGACCGCGGCCGTGGCGCCTTTGCCCAAGCGCTCTTTCAGGACGGCGGACCATTTGCCGGAGGTGAGATCCGGGTTCTGTTCGCTGCCGGAGAGGGCGAATTCCTTTTCGATGATGCTTTGCGTGAGGATGAACCACGAATGGTCCTGCCTGGTCTGCAGAATGCGTTTGAGCGTGGACGTGGTGTCGAACCCGGGAAAGCAGGGGGCTTCCAGCCGGTCGCCATTGGCGTCGAACCACATCGACGAGGGGCCGGGCAGGATGCGGATGCCGTGGTTGGGCCAGATCGGATCCCAGTTCCTGAGGCCTTCGGTATAGTGCCACATCCGGTCCGTGTTGATGGCGGCGGCGCCGGTGGCTTGGGCTACTTGTGCCATTTGACCGTCCACGTAATCCGGCACGCCGGAGACCATGTGAATGGGGGGCGGGCCGAGGCGGTCCTGCGGCCAGGCGGCGCGGACGAGATCGTGATTGCCACCGATCCCGCCGCTGGTGATGACGACCTTGGGGGCGTTGAGATCGAAGGAGCCGGCAACGTCGCGATTGGTGGAGGCGCCGCGCACCGCAGTGTCCTCCGCCAGGATATCGCCGGAAACGCCGGTGATCGCGCCTGCCTCCACATTCAGGGCGGTGACGCGGTGGCGGAAGTGGAGCGTGATGTTGGGATGGGCTGTGATGCGATCGGCGTAAGGTTTCACCACGCCCGTGCCGGTGCCCCAGGTGACGTGGAAGCGGGGGATGGAATTGCCGTGCCCGTTGGCGTGGGCGCCACCACGTTCGGCCCATCCGACCACCGGAAACCAGCGCAGGCCGAGACCGTGGAGGTAGGAGCGCATCGGGCCAGCGGCGAAATCGAGATAGGCTTCGGCCCATTGCCGGGGATTGGCATCTTCAGGGCGGTCGAACCCGGCGGAGCCGAACCAATCGGATGCAGCGAGATCGCGGCTGTCGCGCAAGCGCATACGGCGTTGCTCGGGCGTATCGACCATGAAGAGGCCGCCAAGGCTCCACCAGGCCTGCCCGCCGAGGCTTTGCGGGCCCTCCATATCCAGAAGCACGACCTTGCGGCCCCGTTCGGCGGCGTGGACGGCGGCGACCATGCCCGACAGGCCCGCGCCGATGATGATGACGTCATAATCCATGGCGGGAGGCTAGCGGCTGTCCCGTGAGGCGTCGATAGCGGCGTTGCGTCAGATCCGGAGCTGATACCACAGGACGATATCGGAGAACGTCACCCGGCCACGTTGAATGGAGAACAGGAATTGCGTACCGACGTTTGTTCCGAAACCGGTGGCGGGGAACGTCTCCCACAACACGACGGGGCCAGCTGCCGTGTACCCGTTGTAATGGACGATCTCGCGCAACGGCGCTGCGATCTGATTGATGGTGAAATCGACCGAGGCTGAAAACGGCGGGTCGGGAAGCGGGTTGATATTGAACGCCAGAATGGCTTTGGCGCGACGGGTGCCTTCAACGAAACCGTCGGGTTTGAAAAAGGGGTCGGTTTCGAAGCTTTCGCCGGTTTCGACCGTTATGGGGCCGTCCCGAAGAACAAAATAATCTGCCACGCTTGGCATGGGTCAGGTCCAATCAACAATGAAATTAAGCAATGGAGCCAGTCTACCACAAAAGGGCGCATCCTCCGCGGGGATAAACCTGCCTTGACGGGCGGTTCTCAGAGCGCGGCCATCTCGACCGACAGGATCGTAGGCAGGTGGCGGGCGACCTCGTCCCACGTTTCGCCCCGGTCGCGCGTGAGGAAAACGGAGCCGGTATTCGTGCCGAACGCTACGTGGCCGGGAGCAGAGGCCATCGCCTGGCGCAGAACGGTGAAATAGGCGCTTTGGGGCAGGCCGTTGCGCTGATCCTGCCAGGTGTCGCCCGAATCGGTGGAGCGCCAGACGGCGGCCTTGGCCTCGGGCGGGAAGCGGCCCTGGCTGTCGCCGTTGAGGGGCACGGTCCAGATCGTCTGCGGATCCTCCGGGTCCATCGCGATGGGGAACCCGAAGGTGGACGGCAGGCCTTCGGTGATGTCGTCCCAGTGCCGCCCACCATCGTGCGACCGCCACACGCCATGATGGTTCTGCTGATACAGCAGATCGCCGGGGCCGCGCGCGATGTTGTGCACGCAATGGCCGGTTTCTCCGTCGGCGGGGGCGGCGGGGTGGGAATGCCCCTCGCAGGCCTCGGCATTGGAGAGGCGGTTCCGCCGCTCCCAGCTTTGGCCGCCATCCTCCGATGCGAAGACACCGGCGGCCGAGATGCCGAGCCACAGCTTGGCGGGATCTTCCGGCGCCGTGACGATGGTGTGCAGGACCAGGCCCGCCGCACCGGGGTTCCACGCATCGCGTCCCTCGAACCCGGCCAGCGCGGGATTTTGTGCCCATGTCTCGCCACCATCTTGCGAGGTTACAAGCTGCGCGGGGTTGGTGCCGGCATGGATGTGGCCGGTGGTGGCATGGAGCGACCAGACCGATTGGATGTCCTTGCCGAAGGGCGCATCGATGGGTGTCCAGTTGAACATCGCGGCCATGTCGGGGTCGTTCGCGCACCATTCGTCCATATCCCCGGTGGCGAGTTTCGACAGGCTCCAGCTTGCGCCGCCATCGCCGGAGCGAAAGACACCGGCACCGTAAAAGCCGTTGCCGCCACCGGCATAAAGTGCGCCGGTCTCGGCATCGGCCACGACATGGTTGATCGGCCAGCCATCGCAATGGGGGCCGGACACGGCGTATCCGTTCGACCCGCCCCGCAACAGGAATGCGCCTTTGGTTGTGCCGATCAGGATGGTTTGTGGTGCTGACATCTCTTGGTCCCTCCTGCCAAGAAGCATAGCATATCGGCGGGTTTTTCGCCCAATACTGTCGCGGGGTGGGACAGTTTGGACTCAGAGAGGGGGCTCAACGCGGCGCGGAGGATATGTCACAAGAGGGTTGCGACGGGCCCTTATTCTGAGGCCGGACGAGGAGGACCCCGCCATGCCGTTCGAAAGTGATCTGACCCCTTTTGCCGCCTGGTCCCATGCCGGCCGGCCGTCTCGCTTCGGGTTGCGATATGATGAGACGCGGTTTCTGCCGGAGGCGGGCAATACGGTGGTGTGCCATCTGGATACCGGCGACCCGGCCCATGAGGCCGTGCTTCGGGCGCGGGAGCGGATGATGGCGCTCCCCGGGACGGAAGGTCTGCTCTTCACGCCGGTGGAGAGCCTGCACATGACGTTGTTCGAGGGGGTGATCGAAACGCGGCGGGGGCCGGATGCCTGGCCTGCGGATATGGATCGCGATGGCCCGGTGGCAGATGTGACCGAAGCGATGGTGGCGCGGTTGGCGGAGTTCGGCGCACCGCCGCCCTTTGCCGTGCGGCTCGCCGGTCTGCGGCCCGTGGGCCTGAGCCTGCGCGGAGCGACCGCGGGTGACGCGGCCAACATGACAGCATGGCGCGAGGCGCTGGCGGAGGCCTTCGGCTATCGCCACGCGGAGCATGATGCCTACCGGTTCCACATGACCTTCGCCTATGTCATCGACTGGCTGCCAGACGATGCGCTGCCGGTCTGGGAACGCGCCGTGCAGGAGATTTTCCACGAGCTGGCCGAGGCCGCGCCGGTGATACCCCTGACACCTCCGGCATTCTGCTGGTTCGCGGACATGACGCGATTTGAGGAATTGGTGGTGTTGGGGTGAGGGACGCCTGACTTGTGGGAAGGGGCTCTGCCCCTATGCGCCCTGGCGTGCGCTTACCCCGGAGTTTGTCGGCCAAGATGAAGAGGGTACGGCCGTCGGGTTCACCAGTTTGCGTAGTCCAGGCGATGGCGTGGATTTGCACAACGCCATGTGTGGGGTGCAGGATACCGGCCGTAATCCGAATAGCTCCATCCGAAAGCCTGATCATCGACCACGGCGCAGGCGTGAGGAGGACCGCCGCCAATTTGCGAGATGCCATTTAAACTTCGAATGTAGATGACGTCCAATCCCATCCGATCCGCTTCGTTGGAGATCGCTTGGTGATTCCATCGGTCGGCCAACGAGATGCTTAGTCCAGAAAAGACCATGATGGACACGGTGATGCCTAGCGCTTCCCCTGCAAGCGCGCGTAATGCGATGTAAACAACAATTGCAGCCAAAAAGCCGAGCCCTAAAGCGGGTGCAACGACGCCCGAAGGCAGCAGGCCCAGTCTCTTGAAATAGTAAACTGGCAGAATAAACGGCCCTGTCATTGCGCCAATGATCAGTCCGGCTAGCCAGTGATCGAACAGAAAGATGCAACCCAATGCAGTGCCTATCACGACCGGCAACAGGCGCGTTAGGGATCGATTTCTCCAAAAGACATCGTAAAGACCGAAGGCAAGCGCCGCCGAGACAGAAACGATCACGGCGGCGTCAAGCCAAGTGCTCACCTATAGCTGCCGCTCCACCATCATCTTCTTGATCTGCGCGATGGCCGCGGCCGGGTTGAGGCCTTTGGGGCAGGTTTTTGTGCAGTTCATGATCGTGTGGCAACGGTAGAGCTTGAACGGGTCTTCAAGGTCATCCAGGCGCTCGCCCGTGGCCTCATCGCGGCTGTCGATGATCCAGCGGTACGCGTGCAGAAGCGCGGCGGGTCCGAGGTAGCGGTCGCCGTTCCACCAGTAGGACGGGCACGAGGTGGAGCAGCAGGCGCACATGACGCATTCATAGAGACCATCGAGCTTCTCGCGATCCTCGATGGATTGCTTCCATTCCTTTTCGGGCGCGCGGGTGGCGGTTTCGAGCCACGGCATGATGGAGGCGTGCTGGGCGTAGAAATGCGTGAGATCGGGGATCAGGTCCTTGACCACGGGCATGTGCGGAAGGGGATAGATGGCAATATCACCCTCGATCTCATCCATGCCGTAGATGCAGGCGAGCGTGTTGATGCCCTTAGATTTCACACCGCCGATATTCATCGCGCAGGAGCCGCAGATGCCTTCGCGGCAGGAGCGGCGGAAGGTAAGCGTGGGATCAATCTCGTTCTTGATCTTGATCAGCGCGTCGAGAACCATCGGCCCGCAGGTATCCATATCGACCCAGTAGGTATCGACACGGGGGTTTTCGCCATCATCGGGGTTCCAGCGATAGATCTGGAACTTGCGCAGATTGGTGGCGCCATCGGGCTTGGGCCAGGTTTTGCCCACGCGGATGCGGGAATTCTTCGGCAGGGTGAGCTCAACCATCGTGTCGTTCTCCTGAGGTCATTCGGGTGCGGCGCGGGGCCGGAAAAGCATGTGTCATGTGGAGCCGCCAAGCGAAATGCCGACGGTCAGCCCGCTGTTGCGCGGTTCGGGCTGGCCGCTCAACCGGCGCTCGATGCAGGCCTCGAAGGCTTCCTGTTCATCGCGCGGGTTAAGAATGTCTGACGTGATCGTGACATTGCCCCCGGCGAAGGGCCCGTCAGAGCCGCCGCCAACTCCGACGCGGCCGGAAATCCCATCGGCCTGCCGCGCCTCGGGCGCACAGAGGCGCTCGGCCGTGGCGCGAGTGGGCGGGCCGCCGGGGCCACAGGCCGTGACGGCCATGGTCAGCGCGATGACCGGAAGGGCAGATTTCAGCATCACGTGTCGAGCCCTCTGAAGAAGCCGTCAAAGTAGTTGCCAGCCGTGCATTGCAACGTCGACGGACGTTGCAGCACCATCGTGACGGTGGACGACGCGGCCTCGGAATTGCCAAGGGCAATCCCGCCTGCGATGGTCACGATCTCCTGCGCGGAGGCGTTATCGATCACGCAATTGGTAATCGGCGTGGCGTCGACCCCGGGGAACCGACGCTCCACCTCGGCATTCACATAGGTGCGCGCCTGCTGGCGGGCGACCTGATCGGCCAGATCCTGAACGCCGACACAGGCAGACAGCGCCAGGGGGCAGAGGAGGAGAAGCGCCCGCCTCCACGGCATCCGGCCACATGCGGGCCGGAGGGGATGGGGCGCATCCCGCATCCTAGTAGCCGACGCAGATCCGGGTGCCGGCTTGGATGGCGCTGAACCCTTCGGTGCAGCCACCGCGATGGGGTGGCAACGCAGTGGCGTAGCTGCCCTCCGCTGCATAGGCGTCATCGGGATGGATGACGCGCACCGTGTCGTGTGATCTGAAGCTGTCACAGCCCGCCAGAACCATCGTGGCGCCAAGCGCCGCCAGAATTACCATTCGCATCAGTAGACCCTCGCTTTCGGCTTGATTTTGTCCAGATCGATGCCGCCCTCGTTGTGGCCCATCAATGGGTTCAGGTGGACGCCACGATAATCAAGATCGACCTTGTTGCCATCGACCATGGCAAGCGAGTGCACGCGCCATTTGTCGTCGTCCCGGTCGGGATAATCCTCATGCGCGTGGGCGCCGCGGGATTCCTTGCGGGCTTCGGCGCCCGCGATGGTCGCCAGCGCGTTGGGCATCAGGTTGGTCAGCTCCAGCGTCTCCATCAGGTCGGAGTTCCAGATCATGGAGCGGTCGGTGACGGCGATATCGTCCATCTTGCCCGCCACATCGACCATCTTTTCCAGCCCCTCGGCCAGCGTCTTGTCGGTGCGGAAAACGGCAGCGTCCTGCTGCATGGTCTTCTGCATTTCCAGGCGCAGCTCCGCTGTGGGGGTGCCGCCATCGGCATGGCGGATTTCGTCGAACCGCGCCAGGGCCTTGTCGATCTGGGATTGCGGGACGTCGGGATTGGCGCTGTTGGGATCGACCTTCTCGCCTGCCTTGATCGCGGCGGCGCGCCCGAAGACCACGAGGTCGATGAGCGAGTTGGACCCCAGGCGATTGGCCCCGTGCACGGAGGCACAGCCGGCCTCGCCCACGGCCATCAGGCCGGGCACGATGCGGTCGGGTTCATCCGCGGTGGGGTTCAGCACTTCGCCCCAGTAATTCGTTGGAATGCCGCCCATGTTGTAGTGCACCGTGGGCAGAACCGGGATAGGCTCCTTCGTCAGGTCCACGCCCGCGAAGATCCGCGCGCTTTCCGAGATGCCGGGTAGGCGCAGGTCCAGCGTTTCCTTGGGCAGGTGGTTGAGGTGCAGGTGGATGTGATCGCTCTGCTCGCCCACGCCGCGCCCCTCGCGAATTTCCATAGTCATGCAGCGCGAGACGACGTCGCGGGAGGCGAGATCCTTGTAGGTGGGCGCATAGCGTTCCATGAAGCGCTCGCCCTCGGAATTGGTCAGATAGCCGCCTTCGCCGCGGGCGCCCTCGGTAATGAGGCAACCAGCGCCGTAGATACCCGTTGGGTGGAACTGCACGAATTCCATATCCTGAAGCGGCAGGCCCGCCCGCGCGACCATGCCGCCGCCATCGCCGGTGCAGGTATGGGCGGACGTCGCGCTGAAATAGGCGCGACCATAGCCGCCAGTGGCCAAAACGGTCGATTTCGCGTGGAAGACATGCATCGTGCCATCGTCGAGCTTCCAGGCCACGACGCCAACACATTCGCCCGCATCGTTCATCAGAATATCGGTCGCGAAATACTCGATGAAGAACTCGGCGTCATTCTTGAGCGATTGGCCGTAAAGCGTGTGCAGGATCGCGTGGCCGGTGCGGTCGGCGGCGGCGCAGGTGCGCTGCACCGGGGGGCCTTCGCCGAACTCGGTCGTGTGGCCACCGAAGGGGCGCTGATAGATATCGCCGTCTTCGGTGCGCGAGAAGGGCACGCCGTAATGCTCCAGCTCATAGACCGCCTTGGGAGCCTCGCGCGCCAGGTACTCCATCGCATCGGTGTCCCCCAGCCAGTCGGAGCCCTTGACGGTGTCATACATGTGCCAGTGCCAGTGATCGGGGCCCATATTGCCGAGGCTGGCGGCAATGCCGCCCTGGGCCGCCACGGTATGCGAGCGCGTGGGGAAGACCTTGGAGATGCAGGCCGTTTTCAGGCCCTGTTCGGCCATGCCGAGCGTGGCGCGGAGGCCCGAGCCGCCGGCGCCGACGACGACAACGTCGTAGGTGTGGTGGGTCAGCTCATAGGCCGGGGATGCCGTATCTTTCATCGTGGAAACCTCAAAGAGCGATTTGCATCAGCGCAACCAGACCGCCCGCGGCGATCCCATAGCTGAGAATGGTGGTCAGGATGATCGCGATCTTGCGGGCGAAGCCCTTGATGTAATCCTCGATCAGGACCTGCACGCCGAAGCGGAAATGGTGCATGCCCACGACCAGATAGGCCGCAACGATCAGCGCGGGGATCGGGCGGCCGAGCCGGGCAATCACCTCGGCGTGCTCCGACCCCAGAAGCGGGCCGATCACGGCGAGGAAGAAAGGGGTGAGGATCAGGAGCGCCACGGAGGTGACAGTCATGGTCCAGTGCTGCGCGGTGCCGTTTCTGGCAGCGCCAAGGCCGGTGACACGTTTGCGGTCGGTGATGAATGCCATATGCGTCGCCCCCCTAAATCGCGATGATGGTGAGGAAGGTGAGCGCGACGGAGCCGATGATCATGCCCCAGCCCATCCGGTCCGCCGTCTCGACGTCAAGACCGCGCCCGGTGTCCCAGACAAGATGCCGGAGACCACCCAGGGCGTGATACCAGAGGCCCAGAACGCTGAGCGTCATCACAAGATCACCAAGGAATGAGGTAATCAGCCCGTCGATCGTGGCGAAGTACTCGGCGCCGGACGCGGCAGCCATCAGCCACCACACGACAAGGATCGCAGAGACCAGCATGGCGTTGCCAGTGATCCGCACGAGAATTGAGGTGATGGAGTTCAGCTGCGGTTTGTAGATCGTCAGATGAGGTGAAAGCGGACGATTGCCGCGGTTGACGTCGGCCATGGCTGGAGTCCCCCTACAAAGTTGCCGTCAGGAATTGGCTGGCTGCCGGTCGTTTCTTTATCAATAGCAAGAAATGCGCCGTAGTCACGGGCTCTGGCTGCATTTTATGAAACGCGCGTGGGGCTTAACGCCGCAGAACGGCCTGTTGTGATCACAAGATTTGAAGGTGTGATCACAGTTCTTATGTTGTACCGAGGTGGTTCTATTCAGACCGGAATCAACACCCAATAGTCGAGATCGAGCAGAACGTCTGGCAGGTATTTGCCGTCCTCGCCCCGCAGATCACCCGCCGCGCCCTTGGTCGCTACAAGGCGCAACCGCAGGGCGCCGACATGCGAGTTTGAGGTCTCGGCCTTGTCCAGCACTTCAGACCACGCACGGATCGTGTCACCGGCCATGGCCGGGTTGGCATGGGCGCCTGCATTGATCGCGGCAATGAGCTGCGCATTGGCCAGACCGTTGAACGACAGGGCGCGGGCCATGGAAATGATGTGCCCGCCATAGATCAAGCGCTTGCCATTGGGGCGCGCCGTCACGTCGAAATGCACCTTGGCAGTGTTCTGCCAAAGCCGCGTGGCCATCATGTGTTCGGGATCGGTCAGGGTGACACCATCGACATGGTCGATGATTTCGCCCACGTCGTAATCGCCCCAACGATGCGGTTCCCCCGCGGCGGCGAAGTCATAGCTGGACCAATCCAGGCTCTCGGGGATGTGGAGATCTTCAGCGGCCACGATTTTGGCGAGATCCGGCACAACGGGCTCCGGCGCCCGGGCGGCGACATCCCGTTTGCGGACCATCACCCAACGGACATAGTCCAGCACCGGCACATCGAAATTCTTGAACCCGCGCGTGCGGACCCAGACGATGCCGGTCTTGCCGTTTGAGTTTTCCTTCAGGCCGATCACCTCTGATACGGATCGGATCGTGTCGCCGGATTCCACTCGGGCCAGGAACCGGCCCTCGGCATATCCCAAATTGGCCACGGCATTGAGCGAGATATCGGGGACTGTTTTTCCGAACACGGCGTGGAAGGTGATCAGGTCATCCATGATCGGGTTGCGGAGCGAAGAGCCCGGCGATGCAAAATCCCACGACGATTGCAGCGCGAACCGGGGGCCGTAGAGGGCCTGATACATCGCCACATCGCCATCATGCAGCGTGCGCGGCGTGGCATGGTTGAGGACCTGGCCAACGCGGTAATCCTCGAAGAAATAGCCCGGATTGGTTTTGGTCATTGCTGGCCCAGTTTCATGTCTGGGGAATAGGGGCTGTCGATGTCTTTCACCACGGCTTGCCCACAGCGCATGACGCCGCGCGCGGCATCGAAGGACATGGTGGGATCGCCATGGAGTGTCCAGCCTTTGGACAGGGCCTCGGAGACCTTGTGGCAGAAGGCGGAGGTGTCATCCTCCGTCAGCAGGCGGTAAATCTGCATGTGATTATCCCCAGGGTGTGACACCGAGCCAGTAATGGATCGCCATGACAACGGCTGTCACCACGACGGTCGCCATGATGGCCGTGACTTCCTTTTTCACCGGCACGGGGTGGGGCGGCTCCCACGGGACGCCGGCGCGTTTGAGGACGATCACCTCGGCCACGGCCCAGGCCAGAAGGCCGCCAAACAACACGAAAGACGCCAGATCGCCGTTCACCAGAAGATGGGCGAAGGCCCAGATCTTGAAGCCCGTCAGTTGCGGGTTCTTGACCTTGCTGGTGATCCACGTCTTCGCGCCGGATGCGGCGTAGAGGTAGAAGGCGAAGACCATCAGCAGGTTGTTGATGCCCACAAGGGCGGGCGACCGCCCCCACCAGACAGGGCCATACGCGCCGCGATATCCGATCACCATCAAGATGATGGAGGCGACGATCAGGACAGCCACCATGCCCTTGCCCGCATCGCCGAACCGCGCGCGTGAGGCTGGCGCGATGCGTTTCCAAAGATGTGCGCCCGTCCAGAGCGCAAGACCCGCGACAAGAAGAATCCAGGATATCATGCTGCCTCCAATGCGGCGATTGCATCTGCCTTGGCCAGCGTCGCGCGGGCCGTTTCGACGTGAAGATTTTCGACGATCTTGCCGTCCACCACGGCCACACCTTCGCCGCGCGCCGTCGCGCTGTCAAAGGCGTCGATCTGACGGCGGGCAAGGTCCAGTTCGGCGTCGGACGGTGCGAAAATCGCGTTCGCGGTGGCGATCTGGGCGGGATGGATCAGGGTTTTGCCGTCAAACCCGAAATCCCGGCCCTGGCGGCATTCGGCGGCCAGCCCGTCCTCATCCTTGAAGGCGTTGTAGACACCGTCGATGCAGATCAGCCCATGGGCGCGGGCGGCGAGAAGGCAGAGTTGGAGCGACGTCACCATCGCCTCGCGGCTGCGCGCGTTCAGATCCTTGGCCAGATCGTTGGTGCCCAACACGAAGCCCGCCACGCGCGGGACGGCGGCGATCCGGGCGGCGTTCAGGACGCCGAGCGGCGTCTCCATCATCGCCCAAATTCGGGTGTCGGCGGTTTCGGGGCGTTGGTCGAGCAATGCGGCCAGCGCTTCGATATCTGCGGGTCCGTTCACTTTCGGCAGCAAGATTGCTTGGGGTGAGGCCGCGGCGATGGTGTCGAGATCATCGCGCCCCCACTCGGTATCGAACCCGTTGATGCGCACGATCTGCACGCGGGGGCCGAAGCCGCCCTCGGCCAACCTATCGCGCAGCAGGTCACGGGCCGGGGCCTTTTCATCGACGATCACCGCGTCTTCAAGGTCGAAGATGATCGCGTCCACCGGAAGCCCCTTGGCCTTCTCCATGGCGCGGGCGCGGGAGGCGGGGATGTAGAGAACCGATCGGTAGGGGCGGGTATCGTGCATCATCGGGCAGGCCATCTAATTACAGGTCCGTTGTCCGTGTTGGGACCACAAGTGGACCGCAAGCGCAAGTCTGTTGCTGCAGCGCAGAATGTCGCGAAATATGATTGCGCGGCCAATAGCGGGAAAATTCACCTCAAATTAACCGGCCCTGATGCAAAGTGTCTGCAGATGTCCGAAGGGGCACACCGTTCCGAGGAGGAGGTCCCATTGACCCCGGGCGCTGGATAGACCCATCGGCATTCTTCATGCCCGCGCGCCCCTGACTGAAAGGGACACGGTTATGAAGAGTCTTCTGAAAGTGGTATTGCCCGCTTTGGTCGCCGCATCGGTGTTGCCGCAAGGCGCAAGTGCCCAAAGAATGCTTTGTGCGGAACGTGATATGGTTCTCGCCCAGCTGAGCGGCCGTTACGGTGAACAGGTGCGCGGCATGGGCCTTGCCCCGAATAATCGCATCATGGAGGTGTTCGTGTCGGAAGAAACCGGCAGCTGGACAATCACCGTCACCTCGGCCGATGGCACCATGTGCCTGATGGCGGCGGGGCAGCATTTTGAAGCGATGATCCCCGTTGCGACCGGCGAAGATCTCTGATCCGGGAGGGGTCTCAACCGCTGGTTGAGGCTATCCGCCGCGCATCCCAAGGCTTGCACCGACCGGTGCCTGAGGCTACCCCTCCGCCCGACCGAAACACCGGACCGAGGACCTTGAGAGATGGCCAGACCCAAGATTGCGCTGATTGGCGCGGGACAGATCGGGGGCACGCTTGCCCACCTTGCCGCCCTGAAAGAACTGGGGGACGTTGTCCTCTTCGACATTGCGGAAGGGGTTCCGCAGGGCAAAGCACTCGACATCGCCGAGAGCGGCCCGTCCGAGAAATTCGACGCCAGCATGAAGGGCTCCAACGACTACGCGGACATTGCGGGCGCAGACGTCTGCATCGTCACCGCCGGGGTGGCCCGGAAGCCGGGGATGAGCCGCGATGACCTGCTGGGCATCAACCTGAAAGTCATGAAATCCGTCGGTGAGGGCATCCGCGACAACGCGCCCGACGCTTTCGTGATCTGTATCACCAATCCGCTGGACGCGATGGTCTGGGCCTTGCGTGAATTCAGCGGCCTGCCCCATGAGAAAGTCTGCGGCATGGCGGGTGTGCTCGACAGCGCGCGGTTCCGCCACTTCCTCGCGGAGGAATTCGACGTGTCCATGAAGGATGTGACCGCGTTTGTTCTGGGCGGCCATGGCGACACGATGGTGCCGCTGACCCGTTATTCCACCGTGGCCGGTATTCCGCTGCCGGATCTGGTTGAGATGGGCTGGACCACGCAGGAGAAGCTCGATGCCATCGTGCAGCGCACCCGCGACGGCGGCGCCGAGATCGTGGGCCTGCTGAAAACCGGATCGGCGTTCTACGCACCCGCCACCTCCGCCATCGAGATGGCCGAAGCCTACCTGAAAGACCAGAAGCGCGTGCTGCCCTGCGCCGCCCACGTCGATGGCGCATTCGGTCTGAAGGGCATGTATGTGGGTGTTCCCACCGTGATCGGTGCTGGCGGCATCGAGCGTATCGTTGACATCAAGATGACCAAGGACGAACAGGCGATGTTCGACAATTCCGTGGATGCGGTGAAAGGCCTTGTGGAGGCCTGCAAGGCGATTGACGACACGCTGAGCTGAGCTGACGTCGTATACGTCTGTTGGATGGCGGCCTTGGGGCCGCCATTTGCGTTTCGGGCCATGCGTGAATGGGCGTGCGCCCGCAATTCGCATATCGGTGCGCCGCGCCTGCTATGGATCGAGAGAGCCGCGGATGATGACACGCGGGAAACCGATCTGGGCGTTTCATCCGGCCAATGTAACCCCGCGCGAAGAACGACCATATCCCAACGCAATTAGATGCGGTTCACGGCCTGCTGGCGGCGCCGATCGTGGCGCGCGACTCACTCTCCCCACTCTTCTTGCCAAAATTTGTGATCACACTTTTTTGCGCTGTGATCACAAATGTTCGATTTTTGGCGGAAAGTCAGAAAAACCTGAACAATTCCGTTTCAATACCCCACGCCTTCGTGCCACGTCATAGACAACATGACCCAAGGAACGGACCAATTTCATGAATATTCATGAGTATCAGGCGAAAGCTCTCCTCCGGCAATATGGCGCACCGGTCTCCGATGGCCGCGTGGTTTTGAAGGCGGAAGACGCCAAGACAGCGGCAGGTGAGATGGATGGGCCGCTTTGGGTCGTGAAGGCGCAGATCCACGCTGGTGGGCGCGGCAAGGGCAAGTTCAAGGAAGCCGATGCGGGCGATGCAGGCGGTGTGCGCCTTGCCAAATCGGTTGAGGAAGCGGCGGACCAGGCCAAGAAGATGCTGGGCCGCACGCTGGTGACACATCAGACCGGCCCGGCGGGCAAGCAGGTCAACCGCATCTACATCGAAGACGGCTCGGGCATCGAGACCGAGATGTATCTGGCCCTTCTGGTGGATCGCCAGACCAGCCGGATTTCTTTCGTCTGCTCCACCGAAGGCGGGATGGATATCGAGGAAGTCGCCGCCGCGACACCCGAGAAGATCCTGTCGTTCAGCGTGGATCCGGCCACGGGGTATCAGCCCTATCACGGCCGCCGCGTGGCGTTCTCGCTCGGCCTCGAAGGCCAGCAGGTCAAGCAATGTGTGAAGCTGATGGGCCAGCTCTTCACGGCCTTCGTCGAGAAGGACATGGAGATGCTGGAGATCAACCCGCTGATCGTGACCGATGGCGGCGATCTGAAAGTACTCGACGCAAAGGTCGGTTTTGACGGCAACGCCGTTTACCGCCACGCCGACATTGCGGCGCTCCGCGATGAGACGGAGGAAGACCCCAAGGAACTGGCCGCGTCGAAATTCGACCTCAACTACATCGCGCTGGATGGTGAGATCGGTTGCATGGTCAACGGCGCGGGCCTCGCCATGGCGACGATGGATATCATCAAGCTCTACGGCGCGGAGCCAGCCAACTTCCTGGACGTGGGCGGTGGTGCCACGAAAGAAAAGGTGACGGAGGCCTTCAAGATCATCACCTCCGATCCGCAGGTCAAAGGCATCCTTGTCAACATCTTCGGCGGCATCATGCGTTGCGATATCATCGCCGAGGGCGTTGTGGCGGCGGTGAAAGAAGTGGGCCTTCAGGTGCCGCTCGTCGTCCGCCTTGAGGGCACGAATGTCGACAAGGGCAAGGAGATCATCAACACCTCCGGCCTCAACGTCATCGCCGCCGACGACCTCAAGGACGGTGCCGAGAAGATCGTGAAGGCGGTGAAGGGTTAGGACGATGGCGGCGCCGCGCATGGGTTCGGGCGCAGGCCGGCGGATCGCCGGGACGGTCGCGGCTGGCCTGTGTGCCTGCCTGCTGTCCGGCGTGGTGTCGGCGCAATCCCCGGATGTCGGATCGACGCGCGCCAACCCGGAAGTGCTGGGGCGGATGTTCGCCAACATCTGCCTTGGCGCCACCAGCCTGGAACAAGCCGAAGGCGCCTTGCGCGGCGTGGGGATGCTCGACAATCCGCAAACCGGCACGTTTTTCCATCAGGAATTCGATTTGTCGGTGAACCCCGGCGGCGGGCAATGCTCCATGGTGTTCGTCACCGATCGCGACGGGGACGCGGCGATTGCGGCCTTCCGCAGCGGGCTGGGCGTTGCGGCCCAATCGGTTCAAACGAGTTTCCAGACCAATGCGGGAGAGGTCTACGTGCGCGCCGGGATC
Source organism: uncultured Roseicyclus sp. (assembly GCA_947491935.1). Lineage (GTDB taxonomy): Bacteria > Pseudomonadota > Alphaproteobacteria > Rhodobacterales > Rhodobacteraceae > Gymnodinialimonas. The sequence continues at coordinate 973,524 of CANLLF010000001.1, read as the reverse complement.
GGAGTGCAATGGCGATGAACGCTCCGGCCACAGCCCTTCAAGTGCTTCGCCCGTGCCCGACATGCGGCGCGGATGGTGCGGTGGACCTGCCAGACTACCACCGCGATGCGTGGCGGATGGGGCAATGCGGGGCCTGCGGGCTTGTCTATCTTCTGAACCCGCCGGGCTATGAGGCGCTGGTTGAGGATTTTGCGTGGGAAAAGACCTGGGCCACGGAAAAGGCGGCCCGGCTCGAGGCGCGCCCGCTGATGCAGCGGGCCGATCTGGCGACGCGCTGGCGGCACAAGATTGGCCGGAAACCCGATGCGGTACGTTATGCGGAATGGTTCGGGTCCGGCAACCTGCTGAATGTGGGATGCTCCAGCGCGGCGGTGCAATATCCAGGCTTCACCCAATACGGGATCGAGATTTCGGCCGATCTGGCCGCGAAGGCTGACGAAAACCTGAAACCCAATGGCGGCTATTGCGTGCATGGCCCGGGGTCGGAGGCGATCCGCGCGTTTCCCGATGCGATGTTCGATGGCGTGATCCTGCGGTCTTACCTGGAGCACGAGGCGCATCCCCGTCCGGTTCTGGAGCATGTGGCGCGGATCCTGAAACCGGGTGGGCGGGCCTATGTCCGGGTGCCGAATTTCAACAGCCTTGGGCGTTATGTATTTGGGCGCAACTGGGTTGGATTTCGGTATCCGGACCATGTGCAATACTTCACCCTGGCAACTTTGCGCGACCTGGCCGCGCGCACGGGTTTTGCCGTGCGGTTGCTAAACCCACTGCGCCACCCGTTGGATGACAATATCAACGCCCTCTTTGAAAGGGTGCCGGCATGATGCGCGCGCCAACCAAACGGGCGCTCTGGGGCGCGCTGCACGTGGCGGGGGCGTTGGGCCTTGTGGTTCTGGCCTCGGCCCGCGTGCAGGCCGATGATGCAGATGTGGCGGCGCGGGCCAGCGCGGCGTTTGCCCACAATTGCTTCAGCCCCTTCATGACCGCCGCGCGGGCGGAGGAGGTTCTGGCGCCATCCGGCGCGCGGGTGGATTTTTATGACCTTGACCCGTTTTCCAGCGCTGCACCGTCCCTAGTGACAGGACGCGCGGCCACCATCGGGACGGACCGCCGATGCGAAGTGGCCTTCGATGGCAGCTTCGCGGACATGGCGGCCAGTGCGGCCATTGCTGGGCTGGAGATGGAGGGCATCGACACCGAGGCGCCCCTGCCCGATCGGTATCAACCGTCTGATGGCACCACGCTGCTGGCCGCGCGGCAATTGAACCCGCGCCGCATCGCCGTGGTGCATGTGGGTGCCCGGCCCGGGCCCAACGGCGTCGAGACGTTCATGTTTGTGGAGCGGCTGATGCCGCTGGAGCCGGTGCAATGACGGATCGGGACCAGCGTGTGGCACGGGAATACAAGTCGGGATCTGGGGGTTTTCCCCCGGTCCATCGGCTGGACCCTGACCGTATTCCAACATCAGCCGGAGCAGCCGATCCCCGCGGTCGCGCAGCTTCTGCATCACTATTCTATCGCCCATGGCGGGCCGCCTTTGCGGCTCCGCCCATGACCTATTCCAAGTTCCAAACGACCACAGGAGGCCCCGATGGCCGTACTCGTTGATGAAAACACCAAGGTGATCTGCCAGGGCTTCACCGGCTCGCAGGGCACGTTCCATTCGGAGCAGGCCATTGAGTATGGCACCAAGATGGTCGGCGGCGTGACGCCGGGCAAAGGCGGCATGACGCATCTGGATCTGCCGGTCTTCAACTCTGTCCACGAGGCCAAGGCCAAGACCGAGGCGAACGCATCGGTGATCTACGTGCCGCCGCCCTTCGCCGCAGATTCGATCCTTGAGGCGATTGATGCCGAGATGGAGCTGATCTGCTGCATCACCGAAGGCATCCCGGTTCTGGACATGATGAAGGTGAAGCGGGCTTTGGAGGGCTCCAAATCGATCCTGATCGGGCCGAACTGCCCCGGCATCATCACGCCCGACGCCTGCAAGATCGGCATCATGCCGGGCCACATCCACCGGCGCGGGTCTGTCGGCGTTGTGTCGCGCTCTGGCACGCTGACCTACGAGGCGGTCAAGCAGACCTCCGATGTGGGTCTGGGCCAATCGACCTGCGTGGGTATCGGCGGCGACCCGATCAAAGGCACCGAGCATATCGACGTGCTGGAGTGGTTCCTGGCCGATGATGAGACCCATTCGATCATCATGATCGGTGAGATTGGCGGCTCGGCCGAGGAAGAGGCCGCGCAGTTCCTGATCGATGAGGCCAAGAAGGGCCGCAAGAAGCCGGTCGCCGGGTTCATCGCAGGCCGCACCGCCCCTCCGGGCCGCCGGATGGGCCATGCCGGGGCCATCGTGGCAGGCGGCAAGGGCGGCGCTGACGACAAGATCGAAGCGATGCGCGCGGCTGGGATCGTGGTGGCCGACAGCCCGGCGACGCTGGGTGAAGCCGTGCTGGAGGCGATTGGCTGATGCTGCGCGCTCTGCCTTGGATGATCGGGTTTGCGGTGGCCGCCACGGGTGCGGCTGCCGAGCTGACCGATGCCGAGGCGGAGACGATCCGCTGCGCCGCGACGGGCGTTGTGCTGAGCGCGGCGCTGAGCAGCTTTGTCGAAGCGGGCGCCGACCTGTCCGAAGAGTATCTGAACATCGTCGACCGCGCGGCACTTGATCTGTTGCTGGATGCGGAGCCGCTATTTGGCGACGTGGAGGGCGCGAATGCAGAGATGAGCCGGTCGATCGATGAAATGGTGACGATCCAGGATACCGCGCTCAGGGACGGAGAAATTGCCCAATGGATGCAGCAGACCACCGATGTGGTCAGGGTCTGCCACATGGCGTCACCCCGGTTCGGCAGGGTTGAGCAATGAGTGCGGCAATCCTGAATGGCCTCGGACGGATCACCTCTTTCCAAGGGCGGGCCGGTCGCGCCGAGTTCTGGCTTGTCGTCGGCGGGGCTTTCGTGGCCATGATGCCGGCATTCCTGACGGAATTCAGGTGGGTCTTCTGGACGACCCACGACTATGTCAGGGAAACCGTCCGGACCAGCTTGGTGACCGGAGAGACACACCGCTACAGCGAATACGTGGTGGAGACGTACCTGACGCTATGGGAGGCCGATGCGTCTTGGCTCACAATTGTTCCACTGTCCGTTTGTGCAGTGCCGCTTGCAGCGGTTCTCGTCCGCCGGTTGCATGATTTGGGTCGGCCCGCATGGTGGGGTGCAGTGGCGATTTACCTGGCATTCGGGTTGGAGCCCACCCTTCGCTTGCTGATAACCGCATTTGTTAACGTGGCACCAATGATTGCGATCATCGCATCTCTGTTACTGGGTTTCCTCACTTTCATTCTCTCGATTTCGGCCCTCATTGTTCTTGGGCTCTGGACCGCCAACGAGGGCGACCCAGAGCCAAATCAATTTGGACCTGTACCCGAGGGGCCCTTTTCATGACCTTTTCTGACTCCATCCGTTACAACATCGCCGAATGCCTGAATTTCAGCGACCGCGCACCGCGCTCGGCCTATTGGTGGTACACGCTGTTCGTGACCCTCGGTGCGTTTGTGACCATCATTCTCGATATCATCATCTTCTGGCCGCCGATGGATCAGATGATGCCGTTTCTGGCCGAAAATTTCGGCTCGATCGCGGATTTCTACATCAACGTCATGCCGATCACGATCTTCTGGTATCTGTTGAACTACCTGCCGATCCTCGCCTGCGGCGTGCGGCGCATGAACGATCAAAACAAACCGGCCTGGTGGTTCATCGTGACGATCGTATTTGTCACCGTCATGTCCGTCATCGTATTCCAGATCACCGGCCCACAATCGGCGGAGTTGATGATGGTGGCGTTTAACCCGAATTCATCGACGTCGGAGCTGAACCGCTTGCTGGCCGATGCAGAGGCGCTGAACCGCACGTCGACGATCCTGTCGGGTCTCCAGACATTGCCGAGCCTTCTGATCATCATCTGGATGGCCACGAAAGGCACCAGCGGGCCGAACCCCCATGGGGAGGATCCACTGGGATGAGGCACGGACTTGTTGGCATTCCGGGTCTTTTTCTTTCGGCCAATATGGCCGCCGGGCAGGCGGGTACGATCTACGCCCCTTGCCTGCAGGGCGATGATGTTGCGGGACTGACCGGCGCATTCCGGGAGGCGGGCTGGCAGGACGTCACTGGCTCAGATGAAATCACCGCCGCCATCGGAGCCATCAGCCAGACGGCCTATGCCATCGCATCTTTGCCACGGCGGTTCGAAACCCGGTCCGAGGCCACCGAATACGTCACTGCTGCGGTGGGGTGGCTCTTGCGCAACGATCCCGAGACGTCACCGGTTTTTCGCAATGGCGATGTCTACGCCATGGCGCTGGATTTCGGGGATACGGAAACGCGGATCCTGCAATGCAGCCTGTCAGCAGCGGAATTTCCAGAGGCTGAGACTCTGTTGCAAGCGAATTCCCCGATCACCGGACTGACCGGTGGGACGGCCGCGTCTGCCGTGACATTCGCAACCTTCACGCTGGAGACCGAGACCGGTACCGATGCGCCGCAAAGTATCGATATCGTGCGGCTTGAAGCTGAACCCAATGCGCTGAGCGTGCTGACCGGGCGCTATGGCATCATTCTATTCCGGCGCTTTGAGCGCGACGCCGACTGACAAGGACCCGCAGAAACTCTGCGCACCCAGGAGACCAAGACATGACGGACCAATCTCCCAACGACCAGTTCCATGCCTCCAGCTTCATGCAGGGGCACAATGCGGAATATCTGGAGCAGCTTTACGCCCAATACGCCAAGGATCCCGGCGCGGTGGATGCCGCCTGGGCCGACTTCTTTCAGGCGCTGGGCGATGCGGATGTGGCAGAAGCCGAAGCCACCGGGCCATCCTGGGCGCGGGCCGATTGGCCGCCGATGCCCGCCGATGATCTGACCTCGGCGTTGACAGGGGAATACCCGGCGCCGGCGGAGGCCAAGGAGGCGGGCAAGAAGATCAAGGCCAAGGCCGAGGAAAAGGGCGTAGAGCTGACCGACGATCAGATCCAGCGCGCCGTTCTGGACAGCATCCGCGCGCTGATGATCATCCGCGCTTACCGGATCCGGGGCCATCTTGTGGCCGATCTGGACCCGCTGGGGATGCGCGATCAGACGCCGCATCCGGAGCTTGATCCGGCCTCCTACGGGTTCGAGGAAGCGGACATGGACCGTCCGATCTTCATCGACAACGTGTTGGGCCTCCAGATGGCCACGATGCGGCAGATCATCGAGATCGTGAAGCGCACCTATTGCGGCACCTTCGCGCTGCAATACATGCACATCTCCGATCCGATTCAGGCCAGCTGGCTGAAGGAACGGATCGAGGGCTATGGCAAGGAAATCGCGTTCACCAAGAACGGACGGAAGGCGATCCTGAACAAGATGGTCGAGGCCGAGGGCTTCGAGAAGTTCCTGCACGTCAAGTACATGGGCACAAAGCGGTTCGGCCTCGATGGCGGCGAAAGCCTGATCCCGGCGATGGAGCAGATCATCAAGCGCGGTGGTCAGTTGGGCCTGGAGGAGATCATCATCGGCATGCCCCATCGCGGCCGGTTGAGCGTGCTGGCCAACGTGATGCAGAAGCCCTATCGCGCGATCTTCAACGAGTTTCAGGGCGGGTCGTTCAAGCCCGAGGATGTCGATGGGTCCGGCGATGTGAAGTACCATCTCGGCGCGTCGAGTGACCGGGAGTTCGACGGCAATACCGTGCACCTGAGCCTCACCGCCAACCCCTCCCACCTTGAGGCGGTGAACCCGGTGGTTCTGGGCAAGGTTCGCGCCAAGCAGGACCAGAAGAACGATCCTGACCGGATCAAGGTGATGGGCATCCTGTTGCATGGCGACGCGGCTTTTGCGGGGCAGGGTGTCGTGGCCGAAGGCTTTGGCCTGTCGGGCCTGCGCGGGCATCGGACCGGTGGCACGATCCATATCGTTGTGAACAACCAGATCGGCTTTACCACCGCGCCGCATTTCAGCCGGTCGAGTCCCTATCCCACCGATATCGCGCTGATGGTGGAAGCGCCGATTTTCCACGTGAACGGTGATGATCCCGAGGCCGTGGTGCACGCCGCCAAGGTGGCCACCGAGTTCCGCCAGAAGTTCCACAAGGACGCGGTGCTCGACATCTTCTGCTACCGCCGGTTTGGCCATAACGAGGGCGACGAGCCCATGTTCACCAATCCGATCATGTATAAGAAGATCAAGACCCAGAAAACGACCCTGCAGCTTTACACCGAGCGGCTGGTGAAGGACGGGTTGATCCCAGAGGGGGAGATCGAGGATATGAAGGCCGCCTTCCAGAGCCATCTGAACGAGGAGTTCGAGGCCGGGAAGGATTACAAACCCAACAAGGCCGACTGGCTTGACGGACGCTGGTCGCATCTGGACCGCGAGGGAGAGGAATATGAGCGCGGGCAGACCGCGATCAAACCCGAGACGCTGGCCGAGATCGGCAAGGCGCTGAGTACCGCGCCCGATGGATTCAACCTGCACAAGACGGTCGGGCGGCTGCTTGAGACCAAGAAGCAGATGTTTGACAGCGGCGAGGGGTTCGACTGGGCCACCGGCGAAGCGGTGGCGTTCGGCTCGCTGCTGACGGAGGGTTACCCGGTCCGGCTGGCCGGGCAGGACAGCACACGGGGCACGTTCTCGCAGCGTCATTCCGGGCTGATCGATCAGGTCAACGAAGAGAGGTACTACCCGCTGAACAGCATCCGCGACGGGCAGGCCCATTACGAGGTCATCGATTCGATGCTGTCGGAATACGCGGTGCTCGGGTTCGAATACGGGTATTCGCTGGCGGAACCCAATGCGCTGGTCCTGTGGGAGGCGCAGTTCGGCGATTTCGCCAATGGGGCGCAGATCATGTTTGATCAGTTCATCAGCTCGGGCGAGCGTAAATGGCTGCGCATGTCGGGCCTTGTGATGCTGCTGCCGCACGGGTTCGAAGGACAGGGGCCCGAGCACTCCTCCTCCCGGCTTGAGCGGTTCTTGCAGATGTCGGCGGAGGACAACTGGATCGTCGCCAATTGCACGACGCCGGCGAATTACTTCCACATCCTGCGCCGCCAATTGCACCGTGATTTCCGCAAGCCGCTGGTCCTGATGACGCCGAAGTCGCTGCTGCGCCACAAGATGGCCGTGTCGACAGCGGAGGACTTCACCACCGGGTCCAGCTTCCACCGCTGCCTCTGGGACGATGCGCAAAAGGGCAATTCCGATACGGAACTGGTGACCGACGACAAGATCAAGCAGGTCGTGATCTGTTCGGGCAAGGTCTACTACGACCTCCTGGAAGAACGCGACGCGCGGGGGATCGACGATGTCTATCTCCTGCGACTGGAGCAATTCTATCCGTTCCCGGCCCTGGCGCTCACCAAGGAGTTGGAACGCTTCAAGCAGGCCAAGATGGTGTGGTGCCAGGAAGAGCCGAAAAACCAGGGCGCCTGGTCGTTCATCGAGCCCAATCTGGAATGGGTCCTGACCCGTATCGGGGCCGACACCAAACGTCCGCGTTACGCGGGCCGCAATGCCTCGGCCTCGCCCGCAACGGGCCTGGCCTCCGCCCATAAATCCCAACAAGCGGCACTCGTTGACAGTGCGCTGACCATCGAAGGGTAATTGAGATGTCTGTAGAAGTTCGTGTTCCGACGCTTGGGGAAAGCGTGACCGAGGCGACCGTGGCGACCTGGTTCAAGAAACCCGGTGATGCCGTGGCCGTCGATGAAATGCTCTGCGAGTTGGAGACCGATAAGGTGACGGTGGAAGTGCCGTCGCCCTCGGCGGGCACCCTCGGCGAGATTGTGGCGGCCGAGGGAGAGACGGTGGGCGTCGATGCCCTGCTTGCCACGTTGAGTGAAGGCGATGCCGGATCCGACGCGGCGCCCAAGGGCAAGGAAGCGGCGGAAGATCCCGGTGCGGCTTCGGCCGCGGCGCGCACGGCGGACGATAGCGGGGGAGAGGCCGTGGACGTGATGGTGCCGACGCTTGGCGAGTCGGTGACGGAGGCGACCGTCTCCACGTGGTTCAAGGCTGTCGGCGACACCGTGGCACAAGACGAAATGCTCTGCGAGCTTGAGACCGACAAGGTCTCGGTCGAGGTGCCTGCACCGGCGGCGGGCACGCTGTCAGAAATCCTCGCGCCTGAGGGCACGACCGTTGAGGCGTCCGCGAAACTGGCCGTGATCGGCGGCGCCGTTGCGGCCACCGGCGCGGGTGCTGCCCCGACCGAGGGCGGCCCGGAGGTTGCCGCGCCTCAGGCCCCCGCCGCGGGTAAGGATATCGAGAATGCGCCTTCGGCCCAGAAGATGATGGCCGATGCGGGCCTGTCGGAGGGGCAGGTTGAGGGCACGGGCCGTGATGGGCGGATCATGAAGGAAGACGTCCTGAAAGCTGTGGTCACCGGTACAGCTCCCGCACCTGCGGCTCCGGCCCCCGCCGCGCAGGCGCCCCGGGCACCTGTCGCCGCCGACGATGAGGCGCGCGAGGAGCGGGTGAAGATGACCCGCCTGCGCCAGACCATCGCCCGGCGCCTGAAGGATGCCCAGAACACGGCCGCGATCCTGACGACCTATAACGAGGTCGACATGGGCGCGGTGATGGACCTGCGCAACGAATACAAGGACCTATTCCTGAAGAAGCACGGGGTGAAGCTGGGTTTCATGTCGTTCTTCACCAAGGCCTGCGTGCATGCGCTGCGCGAAGTGCCGGAGGTGAATGCCGAGATCGACGGAACAGATATCGTCTACAAGAACTTCGTGCATATGGGGATTGCTGCGGGCACGCCCCAGGGCCTCGTCGTGCCGGTGATCCGCGACGCGGACCAGATGAGCTTCGCCGATATAGAGAAGGCGATTGCCGAGAAGGGCGCCCGCGCCCGCGACGGCAAGCTGAGCATGGCCGAGATGCAGGGCGGCACGTTCACGATCTCCAATGGAGGCGTCTATGGCTCGCTCATGTCGTCGCCCATCCTGAACCCGCCGCAATCGGGCATTCTCGGGATGCACAAGATCCAGGACCGTCCGATAGCGATTAACGGCGAAGTCGTGATCCGCCCGATGATGTATCTGGCCCTGTCCTATGACCACCGGATCGTGGACGGCAAAGGAGCGGTGACGTTCCTGGTGCGCGTGAAAGAGGCACTGGAGGATCCGCGGCGGTTGCTGATGGATTTGTAGTAGGTAGCAACAGAAGTGGAGCGGACGGACCTCATCTCAAAAACCTTTGGTTTGCTGCTCCACACTGTTTTGCACGCACTCTTTGCCTTTTCTTCAACGATCCTAATCTCGGCTGGGTATGAGGCAGCATTCTGCCTGCTGCCGGACGGTGGTTTCTCGCCATATCGGTGCGGGTTGCTGGGATCAGATGTTTCGGGCGCCATCCAAGCCGGCTTTATGCTAACTATTTTCCTCCCATTGATTCCAGCCGGTATCATCTCGTTCGTGGTAATCCTCTTTTCGCGACGAACTTTTGACGGCTGGATGCGGGTCATTATCTTGATTGGCAGCGGTGCAGGTGCACTGCTTGGGGCATTTGGACTGACTTTGTATGCAATTTGTGCAGCTCTGCTTTTCGCCTCTGCGAGTTGGTTATTGATATCGCGGCGTCGGAATCCAGATAAGCGCATTTCGTAGGACTTCTCACATCCCCGGCACCTCTCGCCCTCGTGTTTTCCCAGTGATTGCCCCCGCGTGTCACCTTGCCCCCAGGACAAGGAGACACGCCCATGACTGAACACCCAAACCGGCGAGCCTTTCTCGGGACCGCTGCCGCCACGGCGCTGGCCGCCCCGATGGCTCACGCCCATACCGAGGCCCCCGGAAGCGAGGACTTCGCCTATGAGGTCACGCGCACCGAAGAGGAATGGCGCGCGCGCCTGAGCGAAGACGAATACCGCATCATGCGGGAATTCGGGACGGAGCCGCGCTTTTCATCCGCCTATTGGGAAGAGGAGGCTGCCGGCCACTACCATTGCAAGGGCTGCGACCTGACCATCTATGACAGCGACCAGAAGACGGTGCGCTTCATCGGCTGGGTGTTCTATTACCACGCACGGCCCGACAGCGTTCTTCTGGGCATCGACGAATGGCCCGCTGCCATGTCCGAGGCCGAGGAAATCAACGAAGTGCGTCAGGTCACGGAAGTGCATTGCCGCCGCTGTGGCAGCCATCTGGGGCACCTGTTGCAGGTTCAGGATGATATGCTCCATTGCATCAACGGCGCCGCCCTGAGTTTCGCCGCCGACGACGCGAGTTGACCGCCCGGCAGAGTGCAACACATTGTTCGCAGCGTTTTCCCTTTCGCTGCGGACCCTGCTCATGACACCTGAACTCACCGCCCTCGCCCTTGCGGCGATTTTGCAGTTTGCCCAGTTCACGCTGATGGCGGTTCCGGCCAATCTCGAACTGGGAACGGGCAAGACTCTGTCGCCGCGGGACCGCGCCCGAATGGGCGGCAGTATGGAAGAGCAACTCAGCCCCCGCACCGCGCGCCTCTACCGGGCGATGAACAACCACTTCGAGGGTCTGATCCTGTTCACGATCGCCGTGGTCGTCGTCACGCTGTCGGGGCAGGCAAATGCGCTGACGGCCACCTGCGCTTGGATCTACCTCGCGGCCCGCATCCTCTACGTGCCATGTTACGCTTTTGGCTGGACACCGTGGCGCTCGCTTGTTTGGGCGGCGGGGTTTGTGGCCACGTTCGTGATTGTGGCGTCGGCGCTCCTCTAAGAGGCCTGGACCCGCCGAAACCCTGCGACCTTGCGCGCGGTGAAATAAGACGTTGCAACCATGCTAGAGACGCGCAAGCGTGGGCACGGCACAGGCGTCTGTGCCCACGCCACACCTGACTGCACGACCCGTTTGGAGGCTCCATGTCCAGCTATGACGTTATCGTAATCGGCTCCGGCCCAGGCGGCTATGTCTGCGCCATCCGCTGTGCGCAACTGGGCCTGAAGACGGCCTGTGTGGAGGGGCGCGAGACACTCGGCGGCACCTGCCTGAATATCGGGTGTATCCCGTCCAAGGCGCTGCTGCATGCCAGCCATCAGCTGCACGAGGCCGAGCACAACTTTGCGAAGATGGGGCTGAAGGGGAAAAGCCCCTCGGTCGACTGGCCGCAGATGCAGGCCTACAAGGACGACGTCATTGGCCAGAACACCAAGGGTATCGAATTTCTGTTCAAGAAGAACAAGATCGACTGGCTGAAGGGCTGGGGCTCCATCCCCGAGAAGGGCAAGGTCAAGGTCGGTGACGAGGTGCACGAGGCCAAGCACATCATCGTGGCCAGCGGGTCCGAGCCGTCTAGCCTGCCGGGGATCGAGATCGACCAGAAGGTCGTCGTCGACAGCGAAGGCGCGCTGAGCCTGCCGAAAGTGCCCAAGAAGATGGTTGTGATCGGGGCCGGTGTGATCGGGCTGGAGCTTGGCTCGGTCTATGCGCGTCTGGGCAGCCAGGTGGAGGTGATCGAATTTCTGGATCACATCACGCCGGGTATGGATGCGGAGATCTCCAAGGTCTTCCAGCGGACCCTGAAGAAGCAGGGTCTCAGCTTCGTGCTCGGGGCGGCGGTTCAGAAAGTGGATGCGACCAAGACCAAGGCCAAGGTGACCTACAAGCTCCGCAAGGATGACAGCGAAGTTGTGACCGACGCCGATGTTGTCTTGGTAGCCACCGGCCGCAAGCCCTACACGGATGGGCTGGGGCTTGAAGAGTTGGGTGTGAAGATGTCCGATCGCGGCCAGATCGAGGTGGACGGGCAGTACCACACCAATGTCGACGGTGTTCTGGCCATCGGTGACGCGATCAAGGGCCCGATGCTGGCGCACAAGGCCGAGGATGAAGGGATGGCGGCGGCCGAAGTGGTGGCCGGCAAGCATGGGCATGTGAATTACGGGGTCATTCCCGGCGTGATCTACACCCATCCGGAAGTGTCGAATGTGGGTGAGACCGAAGAGAGCCTGAAAGAGTCGGGTCGCGCCTACAAGGTCGGCAAGTTCTCCTTCATGGGCAACGGCCGCGCCAAGGCGAACTTCGCGGGCGACGGGTTTGTGAAGATCCTCGCCGACAAGGAGACCGACCGGATTCTCGGCGCGCATATCATTGGGCCGATGGCGGGCGACCTGATCCACGAGATCTGCGTGGCGATGGAATTCGGGGCCTCCGCACAGGATCTCGCCATGACATGCCACGCCCACCCCACCTATTCCGAAGCCGTGCGCGAAGCGGCTCTCGCCTGCGGAGACGGCGCGATCCACGCCTGATCGATAGACCAGAGGCTTTCGCATCTCCGTCTCGGACAACGCCTGCGGCGTCTTTCCTCGCCGGACCCGGCGCCCTCGCCCCTCTGGGGCTTCGGGCGTGGGCGCGTGTTGCAGGTCGTCCTTGCCAATGTCCAACGGCCCAGCTTCTCATAGCGAGGATGCCTCCGGCGGGAGTTTTTCTTCCAAGCTGAAAGGTAGCTCGGGCCTAGGCGGGTGGCTGCTCCTTTCATCTTGGCCAAGAAACTCCGGGGGAATGCGGCTTTGGCCGCGTGGGGGCGGCGCCCCCTTTACCTCGAGTGCGATTGATCAACACCTCGCAGACCGGACGCCGGGGCCGAGGGAGCAGAAGGCGAGCGAGGCCCCCCGGGCGACGCGCGCAAGCGCGGCGCAACGGCCTTAGTTCACCAAGAGCCTGAGGCCTTGCGTGACATCCGCACGAAGCGCCAGGCGCAGCCCCGGCTCGTCGCCGGCCTTCAGAGCGGCCAGGATCAACCGGTGGTGGGGCGGCGATTCCGTGCGACCCAAACGTCCGTAGAGGGCGCGCATCGTGGGCCCCAATTGCAGCCAGACCGTCTCGGCCAGCGCCAGCATCGCCGGGGCCTGGGCGCGGAGGTAGAGCGTGCGGTGGAATTCGAGGTTGGTGCGGATGTAGCCCACGGCATCGCGTTTCGCGATCACCAGTGCGACTTGGCCGTTGATCGCCTCCATCCGTTCAATCAGGGCCGGGTGGGCGCGCGGCAAGGCGCGGGACGCAAGCTCGGGCTCGAGCAGGGCGCGGATGGCGGCCAATTCCTCGATCCGTTCATTCGACAATTCCGGCGTGGAAACACGGCCAGAGGTCGACAGGAACAGAGCCCCTTCGCTGACCAGCCTGCGCACCGCTTCCCGGGCGGGTGTCATCGATACGCCGAATTCCCGGCCCAAGCCGCGGAGTGTCATCGCCTGGCCTGGCTCCACCTCCCCATGCATGATCCGGGATCGCAGCGCGCGGTAGACCCTGTCATGGGCGACGGCCGCGCCGGTTTCCGTCGGACGTGGGTTCATAAGCATCGATCTATGCCCCCGCCTCGAACCGCCAGGCCAGAAGTGCCGGGCCATTGGTTTTCATCCACGCGCGGTGGGTATCCGTCTTCGGGCAAAGCTTGCGGCACAGCGCCCAGAAGCGCGCGGAATGGTTCATTTCCACCAGATGCGCGACCTCGTGGGCGACGACGTAATCCAGCACGTCCGGGGGGGCCATGATCAGACGCCACGAAAACATCAGGTCCCCGCGCGAGGAGCAGCTGCCCCAGCGCGAGCGCGGATCGCGCAAGGTGATCTGCCCGTAATCTCGCCCCACCGCCTCCGCGTAGCGCGCCACGGCCGCGCTGAGACGGTCCCTTGCCATTGCCGTCAGGAGGGCTTTCAGGCGTGGCCCTTCCCTTGGGCCGGGGGGCACGCGCAACTCGCCCTCCTCGAAGCGGGCGGACCGGCCCGTCCCCGCCACCACGGCGCGCGGTATCCCGCAGACGGGCAGATCAACCCCGATCCCTGCCTCCACGCGGGCTGGGGCGGTCGCTAGATGGCTGCGCAGCCAATCCTCGCGGGCGCGCAGGAAGGCCAGCGCCTCGGCCTCGGGCGCCCATGTCGGCAGGCTCAGCGACACGCGCCCATCGGCACGGCTCACCCGCAGCGAGAATCGCTTGGCGCGCGCGTTTCGGCGCAACGTCACCTCCACCGGCGGATCGCCGGGCAGGACATGGCGGGTCCCGGGGGGTGAAACAGGCGGACGCGTGGCCAAATACCACCTCCGAAATACAGTGCAGCGCGAAGGCCCGGAAAGGCTTTGACACTCTTCCGCCACTATGGCAGAGGTCCGCTTCCCGCGATACCGATGATTGAAGGGGGTGTCATGCCCAAAGAGGAATGGGGCGTTAAGCGCGTCTGTCCCACAACCGGAAAACGCTTCTACGATCTGGGCGCAAGCCCCATCGTCAGCCCCTATACGGGTGAAGTCGTTGTGCTAGAGACCGGCAAGGGCGGGGCGCAAAGCCTGGTGGCCGACAAGGCCGCCACAAAAGCCAAGGAAGCCGAGGCCGAGGAAGAAGATCTGGTCCTCGACGACGATATCGATATCGACGACGATGATGACGCCGATATCCCCGACGACGATGTGCTGGACGATGATGACGATGATACCGTCGCACTTGACGACATCGCCGACGTCGCATCGGATGACAGCGACGACTAACGGCGGGGGCGGGGCCGAACGACGCGCCGACAAGCGGGATTTTTCGCTTGCAAGGGCGCGGAGCCGGTCTTAAACCGCCCCCACCTTATGGGGCCTTAGCTCAGCTGGGAGAGCGCCTGCATGGCATGCAGGAGGTCAGCGGTTCGATCCCGCTAGGCTCCACCAATAACCCAGCGTTACGGTTGTCTTACACGGCGTGCGATACGGTACGCGCATGCCCCTTGCGGTTTCTGCGAAACGCGCTGGGGTCAGCGGTTCGATCCCGCTAGGCTCCACCAAGCGCTTTTCATGGAAAAGCGCGTCGGCCGACAGGGTATTTGCAACGCAAATGTCCCGAAAGGCCAGCCTCCTCCCAAGTTTTTACCCTAAGCGTTCCCATCTGGGCGCGCCTTTGACACCTCTTGCGCATGGCCCGATTTCGCTGTCATCTCGGGGCAAGCCACGGGGAGATGCGCTACCATGGGCTGGACCGAGATCTTATCCTTTGTCGTCGTGGCGACCCTCCTGGTCATATCGCCGGGCCCCAATGGCGTTCTGATCGCCAAGACCGTCCCGGCATCGGGCCGGGCGGCGGGTTTTGCCAATGTCGCGGGCTTCGTGGCAGCGTTCTACGTACATGGGGCGCTGGCAATCCTTGGTCTCTCCATCCTCCTCGTCCAGTCCGCGACAGCCTTTGCCATCGTGAGATATCTGGGCGCGGCCTACCTGTTCTGGATCGGGACGAAGGCGCTCTGGGCGGCGTATCGGGGGATGGACGGATCTGCCGCAGTGGCCCCGGCCCGATCCCCGCGGACGTTGACTCGCGCCTTTGTCGAAGGGTTCTTGACCAATGCACTCAACCCAAAGGTCTCGATGTTCTATCTTGCGGCCTTCCCGCAATTCATCACATTGGAGGAAACAGCAGTGGCGGCCAGCTTCCTTCTGGTGGCGCTGCATTCGTTGGTGAATGCGGTGTGGTTTGGGGCGATGGTCTTGCTTTTTTCGACGCTCACCAACGTGGCGCGGCGTGGGCCGGTTCAACGCTGGATCAAGGGTGTGACGGGCGTGGTGTTCATCGGCTTTGCCGCGAAGCTGGCCACCACACGCCCCAACATCTGATTGCCCCGACAACCGCGCGGATCGCCGGGGCACCATTCGACGGTTACTGCGTGAGGCTTTGCGCCAGTCGCATCAGCTGGATCGCCTCGGTCCGATAGCCAAACTCATCATCGCCGCGGCTGGCATTGGCCAGTGCAATCGCCTCCTCGTAACCCCAATCGCCCAGGAACGCGTTGCCCCGCAGCAATTGGCCGAAGCCAGCAATGGCGGCGGCGAATTGCGCCTCGGTGCCGGGTTCTGACGGCGTCGCGGAGATTGGGAAATCGATCAGCGTGCTCTCGTCCTCGCCCGGCTCTTTCCAACGCAGCGAGATAAAGCCCAACTCGTCGCCGAATTCGGTCTCCGACGCGCCGTCATCGGCGGCATAGCGCAGGGGCGCGACCAGTTGCGCAGGCGAGCCGACGGGCGTGACCTCATAGATCGCCGTCACGGAATGGCCTGCCCCCAATTCGCCTGCATCCACAGCGTCATTGGCGAAGTCCTCGCGGGCCAGCGCGCGGGTCTCGTACCCGATCAGGCGGTATTCGGCAATCACCTCCGGGTTGAACTCGACCTGCACTTTCAGGTCGTCCGCAATCGGGAACAATGCGCCTGCCAACTGGTCCACCAGTACCCGCTGCGCCTCGTGCAGCGTGTCGATGAAGGCAGCTGTCCCGTTGCCGTTCTGGGCCAGCGCCTGCATCGTGTCGTCCTGCAGATTGCCCCGCCCGAAGCCGAGAACGCTCAGGTAAATCCCGGTCTCCCGCTGCTCGGCGATGTAATCCTCCAGCGCCGTCGGATCGCTGATGCCGACGTTGAAATCGCCATCGGTGGCCAGGAGCACGCGGGAGACCTCACCGTCTTCCGTCATCTCCGCGGCCAGATCATAGGCCGCCTGCAAGCCGCCCACGCCATTGGTCGACCCGCCGGCCTGCAAGGCCGTCAGCGCGGCGGAGATCGTGGCGGTGTCGCTGGCCACGGTGGGTTCCAACGCGACACCGGCACTGCCCGCATAGGTCACGATGGCGACCTGATCCTCGGGGGTCAGACGGTCCAGCATCAGCCGGAAGGACTGGATCAGCAACGGCAGCTTCGCGGCCTCGTTCATCGAGCCGGACGTGTCCACCAGAAACACAAGGTTCAGGGGCGGGCGATCCTCGATTGCCGGCAATTCACCCTGGATCCCGATATGAACCAGCTGCGTGTCCGGGTTCCACGGGGTTGCGAACACCTCCACCGTGGGGCGGAACGGGCTGACGTCATCCGCATCGGGGGCGGGGTAATCATAGGGGAAGTAATTCACCATCTCCTCGACCCGCACGGCCTCCGGCGCAGGCAGTTGCCCCCGGTTCAGGGTCGAGCGCAGCAGCGCATAAGACGCGGTGTCCACATCGATTGAGAAGGTCGATACGGGATCATCGGCAACGACCCGCAGGGGATTGTCATCGGCATTGGCGAATTCTTCTGTGTCGGGTGCGGGCGGCGGTGCGATGTCAAAACCACCTTGCCGGATACGGCCATCTGCCGGGGTGGCGATGATCGCCGAGTTACCCGCACCCAATTGGGTGACACCGGGAGCGGCCCCGTCGCCGGGTGCAGAGTAAACCTGTCCCAGTGCCTCGCCGCTTTGCTCCAGCGCCAATGTGCCGACGAAACTGCCGGTTTCGGAGAGCGCTTCAAAGTCACCGTCCTGCACACGGGCCTCGCCCGCGGAGGGCACCGTGGTTCTGGTCAAAGGCGACGGCGCGGGCGGCGCCGGCGCATCAGCCTCGGGGGCGACTTCCAGCGCTTCTTCGACAGCGATCAGCGCGGGGAGGGGCTCCGGATCCGCGGCGATCTCGTCGTCGGTCAACGTCCCGGTCACGGGCTCCTGCACCAAGGGTGCCGGACCATTCAACAGCTCCTGCCCCTGCGGGCTCAGGAATAGAAACCCCACGGCGACAAGAGCGGTGGTGGCGGTCAACGCGCCGGTTGTCTTGGTCATCAACATATCAAAAGCTCCTCTGAAAAAGCCCCGGCGTTCCGGGGGGACAGAGCTTTGACGGGCGGCGGCCAGCGATCCTTGGGTGGCCTCGAAATTGGCCTGGGCGCGAGCCAGCACATCGGCGCGCCGCGCAGCATCGGGGGCGGGCGTGGCGGCGTCCATCGCCGCTTTCAGATCCTGAAATTCATCGTGGGAGGTCATATGCCCTCCTCCTCTTCTCTCATCGCGCGCAGCTTTTTCTTGGCTTCCGCCACGCGCCAGGAAATTGTGCCTTCGCTGACATCCATGATCTGCGCGACTTCCGCATGGGTCAGATCGTCGAGAACCAGGGCCAGCGTGTCGCGCAAGGTGGGTGTGAGACCCGCCATCGCGCGGGTCAGCCAGTCCAGACTGTCCGACGCCTCAACGGCGCTGGCCTGACGATCCACTTCCCAATCGCCCCAGCCTTCGGTGGCGCGGGTGTAACTCGCGGCCCTGCGGCGCCGGTCTGTCGCGGCGTTGACGGCCACACGATAGAGCCACGTGGTGACCTTCGCGCGCTGTTGGTAGCCCGCCAGTTTTCCGGGCAGGGCGAGGCAGATATCCTGCGTCAGGTCCTCCGCCTCGGCGCGGCTTCCGGTCAGCCGGAAACACAGCGCGAACAGACGATCATGGCAGCGCTCCAGGAGCAGCCCGAAGGCTGTGCCATCGCCGCCCGCCGCGGCCTCCGCCAAATCCTCATCACTCACGTTCATGCGCATCTCATACCCTATGACGGGGGCCGAGGCGCGATCCTTGGGTCCTTCCCAAATATTTTTCGCTGGTATGTGCGGGCGATTATTGAGACTGTGGCTCTCATAAATCCCGGATCTGGTCCTATTCCGAGACGCCAAACCTTGCGACC
Source organism: uncultured Roseicyclus sp. (assembly GCA_947491935.1). Lineage (GTDB taxonomy): Bacteria > Pseudomonadota > Alphaproteobacteria > Rhodobacterales > Rhodobacteraceae > Gymnodinialimonas. The sequence goes on along the minus strand of CANLLF010000001.1, from coordinate 955,050 downwards.
TGCGGGGGGCGTCTTCGCGATTCATCGAACGTCTTTTTGATCCGCGCGCCGTGGTGCCGCACTGGCCAACGGACAAGACGCGCGTTAAAGCGGAAGCCATCTAATCAAAGGCCATTTGCCCGATGCAAATCTACCTGCCCATTGCCGAGGTGAGCGTGAACGCGTTCCTTCTGCTGGGGCTTGGCGGGCTTGTCGGCATCCTGTCCGGCATGTTCGGTGTGGGCGGCGGCTTCCTGATGACGCCGCTGCTGTTTTTCATCGGCATTCCGCCCGCCGTGGCCGTCGCGACCGAGGCGAACCAGATCGTGGCCTCGTCCTTCTCGGGCGTGCTGGCGCATTTCAAACGAAAAACCGTGGACCTCAAGATGGGCGGGGTCCTGTTGATCGGCGGCCTTGTGGGGGCCGCGATCGGGGTGCAGGTCTTTGCGGCGCTCACGGCGATCGGCCAGGTCGATCTGCTGGTGCGGCTCTGCTACGTTGTTTTCCTTGGCATAATCGGCGGCCTGATGTTCATCGAGAGCCTCAACGCGATCCGCAGGGCCCGGTCTGCCGGAGGGGTCGTTCCCCCGAAACGGCGCCAGCGCGGCTGGATCGACGCCTTGCCGTTCAAGATGCGCTTCCGCACCTCGGGCCTCTATATCTCCGTCATTCCGCCGCTGATCGTGGGGCTGTTTGTGGGGGTCCTGGCGGCGATCATGGGTGTGGGCGGTGGCTTCATCATGGTGCCCGCGATGATCTATCTGCTGGGGATGCCCACGAAGGTCGTGGTGGGGACATCGCTGTTTCAGATCATCTTTGTCACCGGCTTTGCCACGCTGATGCATGCCACGACGAACTTCACCGTCGACATGGTCCTGGCGGTTCTGCTGCTGGTCGGCGGCGTCGTTGGCGCGCAGATCGGCGCGCGGATCGGGACCCGCCTGAAGGCGGAGCAGCTGCGGATCCTGCTGGCAATCATGGTGCTCGCGGTCTGCGGCAAGCTGGCCTTTGACCTGCTGGTGATGCCGTCCGAACTGTACTCCCTCGGGGCGGGGGCAGGGCATTGAGGGCGCTTCTGATCGCAGCCACGCTGTTTCTGGGCCTGCCCGCCTTGGCCGAAACCGTGGTGGCGGGCCTCAGCCGCGACGCGATCAATATCACCGCGAATTTCGAGGGCTCCGAAATCCTGATTTTCGGGGCGGTCAGCCGCGATGCGCCTGCTCCGGACGGCGATCTCGAGGTGATCATCACCGTCGAAGGCCCATCCCTGCCCGTGGCCGTGCGGCGCAAGGACCGGCGATTTGGCATCTGGGTCAACACCGATGTGGTCGAGGTCGACGCCGCGCCGTCGTTCTATGCAGTTGCCACCACCTCGGCCTTTGACGAGGTCATCACCCAGACGGAAGACCTGCGCCATCAGGTCTCGATCCCCAATGCAATCAGGGCGGTGGGCATCGGCGTGGAGGATGGCGAATCCTTCACAAGCGCCCTGATCCGGATCCGCGAACGGGGCGATTTGTACCAGACCATCGAAGGTGGCGTGACGCTTCGTAACGAAACCTTGTTCGATACATCCATCCAATTGCCTGCAAACCTTGTTGAAGGTGACTACCGCACGCGCATATTCTTGACCCGTGGCGGGAACGTCATCGACGTCTATGAACAAGATATCGCAGTGCGGAAGGTCGGCTTGGAACGGTTTATCTATAATCTCGCCCATGATCGGCCGTTGGTTTACGGCATCCTCTCGCTTGTCATCGCCATTGCGGCGGGATGGCTGGCCTCGGCCGTGTTCCGCTATATCCGGACATAGGGGCGGTGTCGGCCGCCGCACAACGGGTTGTCCGCAAGTTCTGGCAGGTTATGGCAACCAATGATTTCCATGCCGCCAGCCTGTGCCTCACCGAAGATTTTCGCCTGCAATGGCCGCAATCGGGCGAGATGATCGAAGGCCGGGAGAATTTTGCCGCGCTGAACACCGCCTACCCGGCCGAGGGCGAATGGACCTTCGATCTGCGCCGGATCGTGGGCGAAGGCGACCAGATCGTGACCGAGGTCTGCGTGAGTGACGGCACGATGCGCGCAACGGCCCTGACGTTCCATACCGTGCGGGGCGATCTGATCGCCCTGCAGCGGGAGTTCTGGCCCGACCCGTTCGAGGCTCCGGATTGGCGGGCCCGGTGGGTGCGTCGGCCGGAGGAATGAGTCCCGCCGAGAGAAGGGGGCGCTGCCCCCGTCCTTGCGGACTCCCCCGGGGTATTTTTGACCATTGGAAGGGGCGCGCGCGTTAACCTTAATGGAAGGTGAAGCTTGTTCAGCCGCGGCCGACATAGGGCATGTTGGTGGCCAGCACGGTCTGGAACAGCACGTTTGCCGAGAGCGGCAGGTTGGCCATATGCAGCACCGATTGGGCGGCTTCGGACACATCCATCATGTCCATCAGCGGCTTGCCTTCGGCGATCATGCGATCGTTCAGGCGTTCGACCAGTTCGGTTTTGGCGTTGCCGATGTCGATCTGTCCGGCGGCAATGCGGAACGGGCGGCCATCGAGGCTGAGCGTTTTGGTGAGTCCGGTCACGCCGTGTTTTGTCGTTGTGTAACAGATGCTTCCGTCGCGCGGGGAATGGGCGGAGAGGGAGCCGTTATTGATGATCCGGCCACCCTGAGGATCTTGGGCGCGCATCTGGGCGAAGGCTGCGCGGGCGGTGTTGAACATGCCGGTGAGGTTCACGGCGAGGCTGTTGTGCCAATCCTGCGGGTCGATCTCATCGATCGTGCCCTGGGGCGTGAAGATGCCGGCATTGTTGAAGACGGCGTCCAGACGGCCCCATTTCGCGACAAGAGATTGCACCGCGTTTTCAACGTCTTGAATCTCCGTCACGTCACCGGGCAGGGCAAGCGCGGTGTCGTAGCGCGCCGCCAGATCTTCAAGCGGTTCGGCCCGACGGGCCAGAAGACCCACGCGCCAGCCGTTTTGCAGGAACGTCTCTGCTGTGGCACGCCCGATGCCCGAGCTGGCGCCGGTGATAAGGATGGTTTTCATGGGCGTCTCCGATCGCTGAAACCTGGCCAACAGGCCGGGATAGAATGGGTATATCTGATGGATATCTCCGGTATATCCCACCGGTTCTTTTAACTATCCGTCCAATGGCATGCCGTCCGCCTCAGCTTCCAGCGTCAGGGGGGCAGGCTTGGCGATCAGATCGTCGGTTCCCAATTCCTCCGCGGGCCGCGAGAGCATGTAGCGCGTGACCCAGAACAGGCGGGTTTCAGCGCGGGTGATGGCGACATAGGCGAGACGTTTCCAGAGCGCTTGCCCCGCCTCCATCCGGCCCGCGCGGGAGGCGGCGTAGAGGTCCGGCGCGAAGACCTGGACCTCGGGCCATTGGGAGCCCTGGGCCTTGTGGATGGTCACCGCCGCACCGTGCAGGAAGGCCGCACCCATCCGGGCGGCATAGGGCAGGAATGGCTCCTCTTCCCCCGGCTTTTCGATCTTGACGATGGAGGCGGCGGAGAAGCGTGGCGTATCGGCGCCAAGCACATGCAGGCGCGAGAAGCCCGGGCGGTTGCCAGGCCCCAGATAGATCACCGGCGCGCCCTTGATCAGGCCGCGTGCCTCAAGATCGATGCGCTTCTTGCGGTGCTTGAGCGGCAGTTCGATCCCGTCGCAAATCAGCGGCTCACCGGGCAGGATCTCATCATCGCCGGCGCCGAAGGCGGCGCGGAAGGCCGAGATCAGGCGGATGCGGGTGGCGTTCCGCCAGACCAGCACCGGGGACCGCGCCATCATGTCGGAATTGGCGCGGGGGACGACCTGAATGCGATCATCGCGCCGGGCCGCGTCTTCGATCATGCGCTCGAAATCCGAGAATTCCAGCTGCGGATCGCCGAGCGCATGGGCCAGATCGAGGATCGGGTTATCGGCATCCTGCCGGTGGATGCGCGCCAGATGCAGGAGGGTATCCCCCTTGAACCGGTCGAAGATCATCTCGCCGGATTGACCCACGGGCGCAAGCTGCGCAGGATCGCCGAACAGGACCAGCACCGGGAAGATCTCCTTGAGATCCTCGAACTGCTTGTCATCCAGCATGGAGCTCTCATCGATCAGCCCGATATCAAGCGGATCTTCACGGCGTTTCCAGCCGGTGATGAAATCGCTGCCGCGCAGCCCCGCTGAGGCCAGCGCGGCGGGCACGGATTTGTGAGTATCGTAAACCACCTTCGCGCGGTCCAACGCCTCATCGGTCAGCGCCTCGATCGTGGGGCGGTCGCCCTGGCCCGCCAGCCATTCGGCGACCTTCTCGAATTCCGGATCGTAGACCGGCGTGTAGAGGATGCGGTGGATCGTGGTGGCGGGCACGCCGCGATTGCGCAGGACGGACGCCGCCTTGTTCGTGGGCGCCAGCACGGCGACGGTGCGGCGGTCTCGGCGGCGCTTGCCCTCCCAATCCCCCGAAACGATATCGACGCCCGCGCGTTCCAGCGCCTTGACCAGTTCGGCCAGAAGCAGGGTCTTGCCCGACCCGGCCTTGCCCGTCACGGCAAGCACGGCACCGCGCCCCTCGGCAGCGGGCGTCAGGCTTTCGTCATCGAGATCCACCCCCATGTCGCGCAACACCTCGGTGATGCGGTCATGGGCCTGGGCCTGATCGTCGGAAAAGGTGGGGGTCAGCGCGGCCATGGGCCGACCCTAGGATACTTTGGGAGGGAGGTGAATCGAAAGACGACGCGGTGGCCCCACGGCCCGAACGCGCCGCCCTCAGAAGGCGAGATCGCGGAGACGGACGGGGCCCGCGAGCACGCCTTCGGCCTCCAGATCATCGGCGGCTTCGGCCAGCGTCAACGCAAAGCTTCGGGCCAGCGCGGCGTCGGCACGGCCGGGGGAACTGCCATTGAACGTCTCGGCAATGACGCCATCGGCGGCCAGCAGCGCGCGCATCAGCGAGATGACCCGTGCATCGGGCACCGTGTTGCGCAGATGGATCGCAAGCATCAGCGCGTCGTTCTCAGTCTGCATCACGGCGTGCAGCACGTGTTCCAGCAGGTCTTCTGTGTCTTTCCGCATCGGTAAAGCCACCCTTTTGCGTGGGAAGGGGGCCGGGATTCTCCCGCATCGAAGCCGGTTTCATCGGCGCCTGTTCTGTCGAACAAGTGTGGCATATCGGTAACGGACTTGGGGAGCAATTGCCCGCGTTGGAAACAGACAATTTTAGGGATTTGGTTAACGGTTCGAACGGCTAGGGTGAATCGATCGGGCCGCCATCAGTGCCGATCACGAAGGCGCAATCGCCGGGCTTGATCAGGCCGGGCACATGGCGCGCGGCCAGCAGGCCCGCCTTCTGTGCCCGGAGGATCTTCGGCGCGGCCTCCAGATCGTCGAGCGGGTAGATCTCGGCAAGGATCTGGTGGCGCGCCACCGCCTCGCCCAGGGCGACGTGCGGCCGGATCATCCCGGCATGGGTCGCGAAGTGGAAGCCGCCCGGATCCGACAGGTCCAGCGCGCGGGACGGGGCAGGCGGCAGATCCGACGCACATATGCCAGCTGCGGCGAGGCAACGGCGCAGGCCATCACAGGCGATTTTGGTCAGTTCGGGCGTCGTTGTGCCCCCTCCGCCGATCTCGGTTGTCACGAAGGTTTTGCCCGCGCGTTCCACCGCACCGTCAAGCATCCCAGTATCGTCGATCTCCCGCAGGCGCGCCGTGTAGGGCGCGGAAAACGTGCGCGCGGCTTTGGCACAGCGGGCATCCTGCTCGGCATCGTCAAGGATGTGGCTGACGGCCATCGGCAGAAAATCGAGCGTCTTGCCGCCTGAATGGATGTCGGCGATCAGGTCGGCCTCCGGGATCAGGTGATCGTTGTAGAAGGCGGCGATTTTCCGGGTGACGGTTCCGCCCGTATCCCCCGGAAAGGCACGGTTGAGGTTCACACCGTCGATGGGGGAGGTCCGTCTGGCGGCCTGAACCGCGGGGTGATTGAGCGACGGGATCAGGATCAGGCGGCCGGTCACCGCCTCTGGCGCGATGTCCTGAATGATCTGCCGGATTGCCAGCGGGCCTTCATATTCGTCGCCATGGTTTCCGCCGGTGATCAGCGCCGTGGGGCCGTCCCCCCCGGCAATGATGCAGATTGGGATCATCACGTGCCCCCAGGCGCTGTCATCGGCGGAATGCGGGATGCGGATATGGCCGAACTGCTTGCCGGGGCGGTCGAGGGGGACGGTCAGGCTCATATCACGAAGACCTCGCGGGGCAGGGACGACAGGCGCTCCACGCCGGTTTCGGTGATCAGGATCGGTTCGGTGATCTCGATCCCGCCATCCTCCAGCCAAAGCGCGGGCATGAAATGGAAGGTCATGCCGGGTTGGAGCACGGTCGTGTCGCCGTGCCGGAACGACATCGTGCGTTCGCCCCAATCGGGCGGGTAGCTGAGCCCGATCGCATAGCCCGTGCGGCTGTCCTTTTCGAAGCCGAGGCGGTTCAGCGTGGTGTTGAAGGCGTTCGCGACATCCTCGCAGGTGTTGCCGGGCCGCGCCTGGTCCAGCCCCGCATGGGTCGCCTCGATCACGGCCTTTTCGGCCTCCCTGAAATGCGCCGGCATGGAGCCGAGGAAGAGGGTGCGCGATTGCGGGCAATGGTAGCGGCGGAAGACGCCCGCGATCTCGAAAAACGTCGCCTCGCCCTCCCGCATCGGTGTGTCATCCCAGGTCAGATGCGGCGCGGTGGCATCCATCCCCGATGGCGTCAGCGGCACGATGGCGGGGTAATCGCCCCAGGCGTCATCGGTGCCCAGAACGGAGGTCCGCAGGATTTCGGCCACCAGATGGTGCTTGGGCAGGCCGGGTGCCGCGACCTCCAGAATACGCTGGTGCATCGCCTCGACGATGCCCGCCGCGCGGCGCATCCTGTCGATCTCGGCTGCGGATTTCACCGCCCGTTGCCAGTTCACCAGGCCCGTGGCGTCCAGAAGCGTCGCGTCGGGCAGTTGCGCCTCCAACGTGCGATGGGCGGCGGCGGAGTAATAGTAATTGTCCAGTTCCACCCCGATCCGCGCCGTCCCGGCGCCGCGCTGGCGCAGCAGGTCGGCCAGTGTCTCATGGGGATGTTTGGCGGGGTTCTGCACGTAGGTGTCGTCATAGCCGATGACGTGGTCGTCGGGCATGTAGACCGTCCGAAGCGCGCCAAGGCCATCCATCCCACGCCCCCACCACAGCGGCAGGCCCGCGGGGCCGATCACCACCGCCTGGTGCACGTAGAACGACCAGCCGTCATACCCGGTGAGCCACGCCATGTTCGACGGATCGGTAACGATCAGCCAGTCCAGCCCGGCCACTTCCATCGCGTCACGGGTGCGGGCAAGCCGCGTGTCGTATTCGGCACGGGCGAAGTTGGGAATACGGTCGGGCAAATGGCACCTCCTGTCGCGGGCAGGGTGCCGGGGGCGGATCGGATGGTCCAGCCTGTTTGCGACAGATCAGATCGCGGCCTGCGCCCGCAGCGGCGCCACGGCGCGGGCAAAGCGCGCGACATTGGCCTCCGCGCGCGCGGCCAGTTGCGCGCCTTCCAGCGTGGCGAGCGTGGCGGCGGCGGAGCCGTCGGCGAGGGTGCCATCCGTGTCGCCAAGCCGGAACGTGGCATCGATCCACGCGGTCACGTCGTCGCGAAACGCGGCGATCTCGGCGGTGATCTCGGGCGTAAGGCGGGCGTGGCTGACCGACAGCGCGACGCAGAGGCACAGGCAGGTGCCGTCCTCCAGAGCGGCCTCATAATGCGCGATCAGGGCGCGGATCCGGGCGGCGGCGCCGCCATGCGCCTCGTCGATCCGGGCCAGGGCCTGCGCGGTGGCCGCGCGATAACGTTGCATCAGCGCCAGAAGCAGGCCCGACTTGGTGGGAAAATGGTGGTGGATGGAGGCTTTGCGGATCCCCACCTCGCGGGCCAGATGGGCATAGCTGAACCCGTCGGGCCCCAGCGCCCGGGCCGCGCGTTCAGCAGCGTTCAGAAGCGCCGTGCGCGTGTCCACACTCATGGTGTCCTGCTCCGGCCGATCTGCTCGGCCGCGCGTTCCGCGGCCTCCAGCGCGCCTTCCAGGTAGCCGCCGAATTGCGGCGCGGTCTCCGCCCCGCTCAGGATCAGGCGGCCGTCGCACATCGGGGCGAAGGGGCGATAGGCGGCATGGGCCTGATGGGCCGTCTGATCCTGCGCGGTCGCCGTGGCCCGATCGACGGACCAGTCCTTGATATGCACCGCCAGCGGGTCAGCGGCCTCCGGGCCGAAAAGGCGCGCGAATTGCGCCAAAACCGCGCGCTGGAGCGCGGCCACGTCGGTCCGCTCGGCCCGGGGGAGGCCGATAAAGCCGAAAAGCGCCCCGCGCTTGAGGCTGGCGGGCGAGGCGTCGTGCACCTCCACCATCGGGCCGTTGCGGCTCATCGCGTCGCCGGACAGGCCCGCCTTGCGCCAGAACGCGGTTTCGTAGATCGCCACGGCCTTGGCCTGCCCCGCCATCCATGTCGGCACGGCGGCCATGGATTTCTGGGGCAGGACCAGATCCGAGGTGATCTGCGCCGCCAGCCGTGGCGGCAGGCACAGGACAACCCGGTTTGCAGAGAAGCTGCGTGCCCCGGACCGGGCCGTGAAACCGTCGCCGTCGCGCGACAGGGCGGTGACCGGCGTGCCAAGATGGATCCGATCGGTCGGCAGTGCGCGGGTCATCGCATGGGTGAGCGCCGCAAACCCGCCGCGCAGCCGCAGCGATCCCTCCATCGGCGCGAAACCCTGCACCTGCTGCACGTCGCCATGCTCATCCTCGAAGGTCAGCGCGCCGGACGAGAATTGTTCGAACGCCGTCAGGCCGTGGCGGCGGATCAGGCCCGCGATCCGCGGCTGCCCGCGCCAGAACCAGGCCGGACCCATATCATAGGTCTGCCCGCGATAGGCCGCGCCCAGAACACGGCCCCCCGTGCGGTCCCGCGCCTCCAACACCTGCACGTCACGCCCCTGTTCGTGCAGGATCGTGGCGAGGTGCAGGCCCGACAGGCCCGCGCCGATGATCAGGATATCGGTTTCCATCGCTCAGACAGCCGGCGCCTGCGCAAAGGGCAGGTGGCCGGTTTTCATCCAGATCTGCGCGCCGCTCTCACCCGCCGTCACCGCCAAGGCATCGCCGTCCGGAAGGCGCAGCCACGATCCCTGTCGCAACTCCTCATCCGCACCGGTTGTGGCTGCGCCGCCGATCATCAGGATCTCGATCCCGCCAGGGGCGCCTTCTGTGAGCGTCGCGCCCGGAGTCAGGTGGTGATAGGTCACCCGCTCGCGTGCATCCTCGTGCAGAAGAGCGGTGGCGACACCGGTCGCTGCCGCGCCAAGCTCTGCGGCCATCTCCTTGCGGAATTGCGTCCGGTCCTCGGGGGCAAACTGCCAGAGCTTCACGAAGATCGTGCACCCCGCCTCGGAGCCGGGCGTATGGGACGAGGTGGGCGGATTGCGCACATAGGTGCCCATCGGGAAATCGCCATGCTCATCCTGAAAAACACCGTCGAGGACGATGAATTCCTCCCCGCCGGTATGGGTATGGGCGGAAAAATGGCTTCCGGGCGCGTAGCGCACGATGGAGGTTGCGCGGGCCACCTCATCGCCGATCCGATCCAGCATGCGCCGCTCCACACCCGCCATGGGGGAGGCCTGCCACTCCAGGCTGTCGGCATGCACCAGCACCCGCGCCGTGAAATCAGAATGAAGATCCATCAGTAGTGGCTCCTTCGACATCGGATTGCCTACCTATCAGTAGGCTGGCAACACAGCAAGCCTCATCTTACCCCTTTCGCGGCGGGTATGAGCGCTGTTAGCGTAAAATTGTTAACAACGGATTGGAGAGAGCCGGGATGCTGACCAACGACCAACTCGCACAATGGGATCGCGACCATTTCTTCCATCCTTCGACGGCGCTGGGCCAGCATGCCCGGGGCGAGGCGCCGGGTCGGATCATGCAGACGGCCGAGGGCTGCTGGGTGACGGATCGGGACGGCAACCGGATGCTCGATGCCTTTGCCGGGCTCTACTGCGTGAACATCGGATATGGCCGTCAGGAGGTGGCCGAGGCCATCGCGGCGCAGGCGCGCGAACTGGCCTATTACCATTCCTATGTCGGCCACGGAACGGAGGCGTCGGTGACGCTCGCGCGCATGATTGCCGAGCGCGCGCCCGAGGGGATGAACCGCACGTTTTTCGGGCAGGGCGGCTCGGATGCCAACGAGACCAATGTGAAGCTTGTCTGGTATTACAACAACGTTCTGGGGCGGCCGGAGAAGAAGAAGATCATCTCGCGCTGGCGCGGATATCACGGCTCGGGCCTGATGAGCGGGTCGCTGACGGGCCTCTCGCTTTTCCACAAGGAGTTTGACCTTCCCCATCAATCCGTGCGCCATACCACCGCGCCCTACGCGTTTCAGCGCGCGGATCTTGGCCAAACCGAACATCAATTCACAGCGCAATGCGTGGCCGATCTGGAGGCGCTGATCGCGGAGGAAGGGGCAGACACCATCGCCGCCTTCATCGCCGAACCGGTGATTGGCACCGGCGGCATCGTGCCCCCGCCCGTGGGCTATTGGGAGGCGATCCAGCCGGTTCTGAAGCGCCACGACATCCTTCTGATCGTCGATGAGGTGATCACCGGGTTCGGGCGATTGGGGTCAGTGTTCGGCTCGGACATCTACGGGATCGAGCCCGATATCATGACCATCGCCAAGGGCCTCACATCGGCCTATGCGCCGCTGTCGGGGTCGGTTGTGCATGACCGGGTCTGGGAGGTTCTGGCGCGCGGCTCCGATGAATTCGGGCCGCTCGGCCATGGCTGGACCTACTCGGCGCATCCGATCGGCGCGGCGGCCGGCGTGGCCAACCTCAAGCTGCTCGACAGCCTCGGGCTGGTCGAAAATGCCGGTGACGTCGGCGCCTATCTGACCGAACGGATGGCCGATGCGGTGGCGGAGATGGCGCCAGTGGGCGAGGTCCGCGGCGCGGGCATGCTGACGGCGGTGGAACTGGTGAAGGACCGCGACACCCGCGCGCCCTTTGATCCGGCCGACAAGATCGTGCCGCAGATCGTCGGTGCCATGGCCCGGCGTGGCGTGATCGCGCGGGCGATGCCGCAGGCCGATATCATCGGCTTCGCCCCGCCGCTCTGCCTGAGCCGGGAGGAGGCGGACCTGATCGTCGATGTCACCGCGCAGAGCATCGGCGAGGTGCTTGGATAGCCTTGCCTTGATCCAGCGCAAGGCAGGGCCGCGCCGCGCGCGCTAGGTCTGTCCCATAGCCATGGGAGACCCCCCGATGAAGGTCCTGATCCTTTATGCGACGGTGGAGGGGCAGACCGGCAAGATCGCCCGGTTCGCCGCCGAAGATATCGGCAAGCGCGGCCATGAGGCCGTGCTGACCGATGCCGAAAGCCCCACCGAACTGGTGCTGGACGGCATCGATGCCGTGATCCTGGCCGCCCCGGTCCATCAACGCCGCCACCCCCGCAATTTCGAGGCGCTGATTGCGGCGAAGCTCGATGAGCTCTCCAAACGCCCGGTGTTGATGCTGTCCGTCAGCCTGAACGCGGCCTTTGCTGAGGGGCGCGATGAGGCGGCGGAGTACCTGCTGGAGATGAAGATGCGCACCGGCCTGAAGCCTGATGCGGAAATGCTGGTGCCCGGCGCGGTGCGCACCGGCGAATACGATTACTTCGCCATGCAGGTTGTGCGCTACGTCGTCATGCGCAACCGGGACTATGACCGGGACGCCGCCGAGCACGAATTCACCGATTGGGATGCGCTGACCGCGAAGATCGGCGCGTTTCTGGACGGATAGTGCGGCTCAGCCCTGCTTCGGCAAGAACGCCTCCACAGCCGCTGAGGCGATCACCAGCACCTTGCCGGTATCGGGATTGGTCACATCAAGCCCACCGAACACGGCCGTGACCGTGGCCTTGCCCCGCGGCAGCCGCTCCGCCAGCGCCGCGCAATCCACCTTGTCCGGCGCCTGCACCCCGATGGTGACCTGCACGCGCATCGCATCGTGCCCCAGCCCCGTCGCTTCAAAGAGCGGGATCGCGGAATGGCGGATCGCATCCTCGATCGCGCGCCCCGCAGCCTTGGTGTAATCCATGCCGTACTGGTCGTTGCCCATGCCCATTTCGATGATGAACCGCTGATCGCTCATGCGCCCACCTCCACGTCCAGCGCCACGGAGATGGCGACATTGGCGATCACCGTGGGCGCCCCGCCATCCTCGCGCGGCACATCAAGGCCGCCTTTCCGGGGCACCACATGGATCCGGCCATAGGGGAAGATCGCGGCAATCGCCTCCGCATCCAGCGCGTCGGGGTCCTGCACGCCCACCTCCACGGTGATGATCATCTCGGATTTGTCCTTGCCGTAGAGCTCGGCCAGGTTGATCGAATTGTGCCATAGCGCGTCCTTGACGGCGCGCATCGCGGCCCCGGTGTAATCCTGTCGGCGTAGGGAGGATCCCATGCCGAATTCTGTCAGCAGACGTGTCACGGCCATGGCGCATCCCCCTTGCGATTGGCCGCAATCTAGGGGCAAGCCGGGCACCTTGGCCAGTGCCCATCCGTAGCCCGACAGGGGAAGCGCAAACGCGGCTTCCCCCTTTACGCGCCCGCCTCCGCGCGGCTAGGGTCGCGCCATTCAAACCGTCCTGATTTCGGATCCGCCCATTGATATGACCGACAGCCACGTCACCTGCCCCAATTGCGGCTATGGGTTTGAGAATCTTCGCAAATCCACGCGGATGTTCGATTGCCCGTCATGCGACACGACGCTGTTCCGCGAGGCCGACGCGCTGGCGCAGATCGGCAATAATGGCGAGATGCATGATTACCCGATGCTGTTCGGCCTGAACGATACGGTGATGGCGGAGGGCAGGACCTACAATGTCGTCGGCCATGCGCGATACAGCTACGGACGCGGCACCTGGGACGAGATGTATGCCGAGGACGACAGGGGCACTGGCGTCTGGATCTCCATCGACGAAGGCGACGTCGCCCTGCAATTTCCCTTCACCGGCAATTCCGGCCCAAGGCGCAGCGATCCGGCCCGCGTGGGTGAGGTGATCGGCTATGACGGCCGCAAATACACCGTGACAGAGGGCGACACCGCCACCTGCATCGCCATGCGCGGGCAATTCCCCGAAATGGTTCAGGTGGGCGACGAACATTATTTCATCAACGCGTCGGGCCCGTCCGGGCAGATCCTGTCAGGTGAATTCTGGGAAGGCGGGCACAGCTGGTCGGAGGGCATCTGGCTTGATCCCTTCAAACTGAAGGTGAAGCGTGCCCATGGGGGAAGCGGCAGATGACGGCATCCCACGGCCTCTCCTCGATCAATTGCACGTCGTGCGGCGCGGGCCTGTCGGTTCTGGGCGGCGGGCGCGTGCGCAGCCATGTCTGCGGCTATTGCGGCGCGGTGCTGGACACGCAGGACAATTACAAGGTGCTCGACAGCATCGGGAAGCGCGACCACCCCGCGAGCCCGGTCAAGATCGGCCAGACCCTCACGTTGGACGGCGTCGAGTTCACGGTGATCGGCACGCTGGGGATCATCGAACAATACGGCTCCAGCACCTGGCGCTGGGTGGAACATCAGATCTTCTCGCCCACCCACGGCTACATGTGGCTGAACGTCGAAGACGGCAATCTGACCTTCACGCGCAAGATCCGCGATTACAACATGCAGCACTGGCTGAGCCCATCGACGGTGGAGCGCGCCGAAACGCCCCCACGGCGGGCGTATGACGGCAAGACCTACAAGTATTACGAAACCTCCATGACGCAGATCGACTTCATGGAAGGGGAATTCAACTGGATCCCCAAGCTGGGCGAGCGCAAGGAGGTTGTGAGCCTTCTGGGCCCCGATGCCATGCTGAGCCTGGTGAAATCCCGGACCGAGCGGGAGGTGGAACTGACCAAGCTTCTGCCACGCGCCGAAACCGCCGACGATCTGGGCTTCTCCGAAAGCGCGCTGGGCCCGGCCTCTCCCCATCCGCTGACACCCTACCGGCCGCTGCCGGATGAGCCGCTGATCCGCCGCGCCCTGTTCCTGACCATGGCGGCATCGCTGATCCTGGGCCTTGTCTTCCTCTTCATGCCTGGCCGCACGATCCTTGAGACATCGAACCTGGATCTGGGCCAATTGCCCGAAAGCTATACGTTTGAAGTGACCAACACGGCCCAGATCGCGCGGCTCGATTTCCGCACCAATTTCTCCAATCAATGGGCGGTCCTGGCCGCCGAGATCCTGGGGCCCGATGGGCAACCGGTGATCGCGGGCGAACGCTCGGTGTCGTATTATTCGGGCCGGTCGGGCGGCGAGAGCTGGTCGGAAGGCAGCCGCAATGCGGGCTTCCGCTTCCGGCCCCGTGATATCGGCGAACACCGGGTGCGGCTGGAACTGGCCGATAACGGGTCCGGCGCCTCATCCGGCTCCGTCAGGCTCAGGATCCAGCAGGGCAAGCCCACCGGCTTCTGGCTCTTCGTGCTGGCGGGGATCGCCGGGCTGGGCTGGGTTGTCGTGGCCGGTCGCAAGGCCATGCATACCAGCCGCCGCTTCGCCGGCTCGGACTGGACCGACGAGGATTAAGGATACCCCATGCGTCTTGTCATCATCACCGGCTGCATTCTGGCCCTGGGGGGCGCAAGCTACCTCAGCTATTACGGCGTCGCCCGCGAAAGCCGCGATCTGGCCGCCTCGACCCAATCGATCCGCACCGGATCCTCCGGCGGTGGAGGGGGCGTGTTCGCCGCCTTCGGCCGCATCAAGTAATCCGCCCCACAGCGCAAGGAACCCTCTGACATGTTCGATCAAATCATCCTAAGCGAACTCATCTCGATGCTGTTTTACAGCGTGATCGGCATGGTGCTGATGTATATCGCCTACAAGATCATCGAGATCTTGTCGCCGTTCCCGATCGTCAAGGAGATCGAGGAGGATCAGAACACGTCGCTGGCCATCCTGATCGGATCGGTCTTCGTGTCGATGGCGATCATCATCGCGGCTGTTATCCTGTCGTGACACGGGGGAGCGGGGCGGCGGATGCCCGCCCTGAGCTGACACCCAAGGTTGCCTGGCTGCTGGCGGCCACCTTCGTGGTGGCGGTCGCGGGCCTGATCTACGAGCTGATCGCGGCAACCATTTCGTCCTATCTGCTGGGCGATAGCATTCGCCAGTTTTCCTTTGTGATCGGTGTGTTCCTGAGCGCCATGGGCATCGGCGCCTGGGCGTCCCGCTTTGTGGGTGATGCGCTGAGCGGCTTTGTCCGCGCCCAGATCGCGCTGGGCGCCATCGGCGGGGCGCTGGGGCCGCTGCTGTTTTTCACCTACGCGATTTATGGCGCCGTTGGCCTGCCGCTTTACGGCGGGCTTGTGGCTATCGGCATCCTGTCGGGGATGGAAATTCCGCTCATCACCCGGGTGATGAAGGAGATTGGTGCGGCCGAATTCCGGTTCGAAAATGTGCTGACCGCCGACTATATCGGTGCGCTGGCGGCATCGTTGGCCTTCCCGCTTCTGATCGTGCCGAACCTGCCCCTGATGAGCGCGTCGCTCGCCTTCGGCATCCTGAACCTCTTGGTCGCGGGGTTTTCGCTCTACCTGTTCTCCGACCGTCTGGCCCGCGGGCTCTGGCTGCCCTGGGGCGTGCTCCTGTTGGCGATGTGTGCGGCCTTTGTGATGTCTGAACGTCTCGTCTCCGCCGTCGATGCGCGCCTATTTCAGGACGAGGTGATTTTCTCCGAAACCACCTCCTACCAGAGCATCGTCATCACCCGCTTTGATGATCGCTACCGCCTGTTCCTCGACCATTCGATCCAGTTCGATAGCCTGGATGAGCACCGCTATCACGAGGCGCTGGTGCATCCCGCCATGGGGCTTGTCCCCGATCCCCGCTCGGTGCTGGTGCTCGGCGGCGGCGACGGGATGGCGGTGCGGGAGGTCCTGCGCCACGAAAGCGTGGAGCGTGTCGTGCTGGTCGATCTCGACCCGCGGGTGACGGAGCTTTTTGCCACCAACCCCGATCTGATCACCCTGAACGGCGATGCGTTGAACGATCCGCGGGTAGAGATCGTGAACGAAGATGCCTGGGTCTGGGCCGCCGAGAGCCATGGCGATGAGGTCTTCGATGTGATCATCGGCGATCTGCCGGACCCCAAGAGCATTGCCCTCTCGAAGCTTTATTCGGTCGAGTTTTACGCCATGCTGATGGAACGGCTGGCGGGCAATGGCCTTTTGGTGACACAGGCGGGCTCACCCACCTTCGCGACCGAGGCATTCTGGATCACCGAGGCGACGCTTGCCGCCACCCGCAACCCGGTGGCGCCGGGGCAGGGCCTGGCCACGATCCCGTATCACATCTACCTGCCGAGCTTCGGGAATTGGGGTTTCGTGATGGCGGGCCCCGCCGTGCCCGACGCCGCCCGCACGCCGGACCTGCCCGATGGCCTGCGGTTCCTGACGGCGGAGGTCTGGCGGGCGGCGCAGGCCTTTGGCGTGGATCAGTCGCGCCCCGACGAGGTACCCACCAACACGATCCAGGGCCATCCGCTGGTGGCCGCCTATCAGCGCGGTTGGGATTTCTGGTTCCGCTGAGCGGCCCGGCCCACCCTGACGCATTTGTGAAACGGAGGATAACCGGCACTGGCCAAATGGCGGTTCTCACGTAAGCTGCCCCGAACACCTCTTCTCTCGGAGCTACCCCAATGACCCGCCCCCTTCTTCTCGCCCTCGGCCTTGCCCTGACCGTCGCCGGCGCGGCCTTCGCGCAACAGGCCATCGAGGCCGGACCGATCTGGAACCAGAACCACGCCAATCAGGTCTGCCCCGCCGTCGCCGCCGCCCATGGCGGCAGCTGGACCGGCCATTGGTGGACGACGATCCCGAGCGAAATGTCGGTCTGCCAGGTGCAGGTCGCAGCGCCCGCCCGCGCGGTGGAGGCCGGGCCGATCTGGAACCAGGGCCATGCCGATCAGGTCTGCCCGGCGGTCGCCGCCTCCCACGGCGCGCAATGGACCGGCCATTGGTGGACGACGATCCCCAACGAGATGTCGGTCTGCCAGATCCGCTAGGCCACTGCCGAAATTCTCTGGCGCGGGCCAACGGCCCGTGCAACGGATAGGCGATGGCACAGGCAAACGCTCAAGCGGTCTTCTTGCAAGGCTCGCTCTTCCGCCACATCACGGTGATGTCGCTGACCGCGTCGCTGGGATTGATGGCGGTCTTCCTTGTCGACCTGATCGACATGGTCTTCATCTCCATGCTCGGGAAAGAGGAGCTTGCCGCCGCCGTCGGCTTTGCCGGCGCGATCCTGTTTTTCACCACCTCCTTCGGCATCGGCATGGCGATTGCGGGCGGCGCCCTGGTGGCCCGCGCGCTGGGGCAGGGCGATGAGGTTCTGGCCAAGCGCCGGTCCGGCACGGTCCTCACCTATGGGGTGGTCTTCGGCGCGATCTTCGCGGCGATCGTCTGGGTCAATCTGCCCGCCCTTGTGCGCCTTCTGGGCGCGGGGGAGGCGACGCAGGATCTGGCCGTGGGCTACTTGCAGATCATCGTGCCGACACTGCCCTTCCTTCTGGTGGGTATGGTGGGCGGCGCGATCCTGCGCGCCCATGGCGATGCCCGCCGCGCGATGATGGCGACGATTGCGGGCGGTTTGGTGAACGCGGTCCTCGACCCGATCCTGATCTTCGGCCTCGATCTGGAGCTGACCGGGGCCGCCATCGCCTCCGCCATTGCCCGGATCACCATCGCCGCCGTCGCGCTGATCCCGATCTTCCGTCACCATGGCGGGCTGCTGCGCCCGACCCTGCCCGATCTGGCCATCGATCTGCGCCCGATCCTGGGTCTCGCGGGGCCCGCGATCCTGACGCAACTGGCCACCCCCATCGGGCAAGCCTACGTCACCCGCGCCATGTCCGATTTCGGGGAAGACGCCGTGGCAGGCATGGCCATCGTGGGCCGCCTGACGCCGGTCGCCTTCGGCATCCTCTTTGCCCTGTCGGGTGCGGTCGGCCCCATCGTCGGCCAGAATTTCGGCGCGGGCCTGCAGGATCGCGTGCGCCGCACCTATTACGAGGCGCTGCTGTTCACCGGCATCGTCGTGTTGAGCGTTACCGCCATTCTCTTTGCCCTGCGCGGGCCGATTGCGGCGCTGTTCGGGGCCACCGGCGAGGCGCAGGACCTCGTCTTCCTGTTCTGCGGCCCCCTGGCGCTGGCATTCTTCTTCAACGGGATGATCTTTGTCTCCAATGCCAGCTTCAACAATCTGGGCCACCCGTTCACATCCACCTGGGTGAACTGGGGGCGGCACACGGTGGGCACCATCGTGCCGGTCATCGCGTTTTCCGCATGGCTCGGCGCAGAGGGTGTGTTGATCGGCCAGGCCGTTGGCGGCGTGGTCTTTGGCCTGCTGTCCTTCGTGCTGGTGCGCCGGGTGATGAACCGGCCCGCATCAGCAGCCCCGAGGGAGCCCTTTGCCCGCCAGATCCGGCAGATGCAGCTCTTCCACCACCGCCGGTAGCGACGGCCCATCACAGAAACTTTGGAACAAACTCTCCGCTGTTGCCGTTGGTAGGGCAGACACAGACACAGGAGCTACCAATGGAATATGGCATTATCGGCCTCATCGTCCTGATCGCAAACATCTATGCGATCTTCAAAACCTGGACTTCGGCAGCCTCGACGCTCGCCAAGATCATCTGGACCCTCGTGATCCTTGTCCTGCCGGTTCTGGGCTTCATCGCCTGGCTGATCGCAGGCCCCAAAGGCGGCAACACGATCAACGTGTAAGCGCCTGAAGCGAATTTGATCAAACGGCCACCCCGCGCGGGTGGCCGTTTGTCGTCATGCGCTCTTCAACTGGCCCAGATGCATGGATTTCCCGGCAGAGGCCGGGCGATAGGCCGCCAGAACCCGCAAGGCCAGCAACGTGGCCCACCGCCCCGGCCCGCGCGGTGGCTCCATGACGACATGAACCTTGCCCGGCAGGGCAGCCATCCGGGGCCAGCGCCCATCGGCTCTGCGCCGAGCGTCGATGGCATCCAGCGCATCCTCCATCCGCGGATCGAAGGCGATCTCGGCCTCCTGAAAATGATCGAGGGCGCGCAGCACATTGTATCGCCAGTGCGCCGGATAGGGCAGCTTCAGGAAGTCGGGGTGGATCACCCTGCCGGTGCGGTCCGAACGGAACAGGCGATGCTGCAACAACACCTCCCGCGCCCGCGCTTCGGCGGTCAAAATCTCCGCCAGCCGATATCTGCGCCCGGCCCGGCGATACTCCAAAAACCCCTCCAATACGGACAAAGTGGAATGGAACGAACAATGCCGGGCGCCGGAGCGGTTCGACCGGCAATTGAACCCGCCATCTTCCATCTGGAGAGGCAGCAAAAAGTCGATGAACGACCGCGCCGCCGCCTCTGACAGCTCGAAGTAACATCCGAAATTCAAAAACATACCCGTGACGCAGACATCGCTTTTTTTGCAATCCGGCTGATGCCCGAACCCGCCATCCTCGGCCACATGCCGCGCGGCAAGATCCTCGACGAACTCGTTCAAATCGGCCGTGTCAGGGGCGATTTGCAGCCCCTTCAGGTCCAGCAAGGTGTAGTGGGTCGAGGTCCATTTCGGCTGATAATAGCTCTCGCCCCACCCGCCATCGGCCTTGCGGCACGCGAGGATCTGTTTGCCCCAGCCTTCCGCCGCAATCCGCCCGCGCAGCGTTGGGTTGTCATCCGCCATCAGGTCGCGGCGGGTCTGGTAGCGGATCGAGACGTCACCGGATAACAGCCAGTCGAGCGTGTTGAGATCGTGGCCCGCCATGCAAATCCCCTTTCGCTGCTGTGCGTAGCGGGGGACGGGGCGGCTGGCGTTGATGCGGATCAACAGGTGCGGCGATTTTGCCGGGCGGCGGCGGGTGGTCCGGTCCTAGGCGTGGACGATGCCCCAGCGCTCGATCAGGGCCTGCTGCAAGCGTTTGGCCGCGCCGTTATAGGTCCGCGTGCCCGGCGGGCGTTCCAGCTGATCGGCAGGAATGGCATCGCGGCGATCCATGTCGGCGCAGAAGATCGTGAAGGCCAGGTCCCGGCCCGACGGCGCGCGGGCATATCCCGCAAGGGTCGAGACGAAGTTGAGCGTGCCGGTCTTGGCCACCACGTCGATGGGATGGTCCGCGATCACGTTGCCCGCGCTGTCGCGCATGGGGATGTCCTTCATCAGGTCGCGCAGGGTGCCCGTCGGGCCTGCATTGATCAGCGCCTGGGTCATGTCCTGCGGCCGGATGCGGGAGCCGACGCCAAGCCCGGAATGGTCCACGAAGGTCGCGTTGCGCGCCCCCAGCGTGTCGCGCATCCAATTGGTCATCGCGGCGCCTGATTCGGTCAGGTTCGCGGGCCGCACGCCTCCGGCCTGCGTCGCCATCAGGCCCACCACCTCCGCCGTCAGGTTCGTGGACCAGCGCATCATGCCGCGCATGATGTCGTTCAGCGGATCGGACACATGCTCGGCCAGCACCAGCGCCGTCTCGGGCGCGCGGTCGTCATAGGCGGGCGAGGGCAGGCGCACGCCATGGCCCTGCATCAGCGTCTGGAACACCTCGGCCATGTAGGCGGCGGGGCGGCGCACCGGCAGCCAGCGGGCTCCGGCATCGCCCAGGGCCCCCCGCGCCACGGTCCAGGCATCGTGGTTGTCGGCGTCGGTATAGGTATAGACGGGGACGGTGCGTTCCTCGATCTGCATCCGCGCCACCTGCACCGCCGGGCGCAGATTGGCCGAGCGCGCATCCATCGAGATCGTGTACTCCTCGCCCTCGCGCTCCCATTCGAAATGGACCCGGTTGAAGTTGAGGTTCAGGGCCGAAATCGCCGGGTTGTACCCCACATGGGGTAGCTGCGCCGGATCGATCTGCCAGATCTCGGGCAGGGCGCCGGTCGCGACCCGGAACCGCCCCGTCACCTCGCGCAGGCCCATCGCGGCCAGAGCCTCGGCCATACCCGCCAGCGCGTCGGTGTCGAACACCGGATCACCCGAGCCCACAAGCCACAGGTCCCCGTCCAGCCGCCCATCGCTCAGCACGCCGTCCGACACCACCCGGGTACGGAACCGGTATCCTGGCCCCAGCCGGTCCAGCGCATAGGCGCAGCTCACGGCCTTGGCCACCGAGGCCGGCGGCAGCGGGTAGAGCGGGTTGGAGACTTCCAGCACCTCGCCGGTGACGGCATCGGCCACCGCAAAGCCCACGCGCCCGCCCAGGCCCGCATCGCGGATGATGTCGGACGCGTCGGGGGTGGTGCGGATCAGGAGCCCGAGAGGACGCACCTGCGGCCGAAGCGAGCGCTCGGGCGCGCCCGCCAAAGCGGCGGAGGCGGTGCTTGCGAGAAGCCCGCCGGCGAAGAGGCGTCGTGTAATCATGGCATCAATACGTCGGGCGCGTTGTAGCAGGTTACCTTGTGCAGGCTACCACGCTCAACCCCCCGAAGTGACACGAAATTGTGCAAAGCACTGCGGGGTTTCCCCCATTGCAATCGCGCTGTAGGGCGTGCGGTGATGGATAGACCGACGCTCCGCGCGCTGCCCCTGATGCTGCTGGCCATGGCCCTGATCCCCGCCGGGGATACCGCCGGCAAATGGCTGACCGGGGATCTGGCCGCCGCCCCCGTCTTCGTGGCGTGGAGCCGGTTTGCCCTTGGCGCGCTGATCGCGGCGCCCTTTGTCCTGAGCGCGGTTGAACCCCGCCTGTTCGCCGATTGGCGCATCTGGCTGCGCGCCCTGATGCTGGTGGGGGGGATCACCTCGATCCTCACCGCGCTCAGCACCGAGCCGATTGCCAACGTCTTCGGGGCGTTCTTCGTGGGGCCCATCATCTCATGGCTCCTGTCTGTGTGGCTTCTGCGCGAACCGTTTTCGGTCCTCCGCTTCGGCCTGATCTGCCTCGGGTTTGTTGGGGTGATCCTGGTCGTCAAACCGGGCTTCGGCATGACACCGGGGATCGGTTTTGCGGTTCTGGCGGGGCTTTTTTATGGCGCCTACCTGGTGATGAGCCGCTGGATGGCCGGTGTCGCGCGCCCCCGCGCGCTGCTGTTCTCGCAACTGGCCATCGGCGGGCTCGTCCTGGCCATCCCCGGCATCCGGGCCATGCCCGAGATCACCGCCACCATCGGCGCGCTCACATTCGCCTCGGCCGCGTTTTCAATGCTGGGCAACTTCCTGTTGATCATCGCCTACCGCATGGCGGAGGCCAGCCGGATGGCGCCCTTCGTCTATACGCAGCTGATCTGGGCCACGCTTTTCGGTCTGCTTGTCTTCGGCGCGATGCCCGACCGAATCGCCCTTCTGGGGCTCGGCCTGTTGCTGGCCTCGGGCCTCGCCTCGCTGGTTGTGCGGCGGCGGTAGGACTGTCCATGGCCGGTCCGGAGCGGCGCTGGATCGCCCGCCACGCTATCCCCAATCGCCCCGCGCCCGGATGGCGGAACTGGAGAGATCCACCATCGGCACATTCAGAAAACACCATGCCGGCGCATCCAGCCGCCCCAGCAGAGGCGCTGCCGAGGCCGGGATCTTGGCGCTCCGAAACCGCTGCGCGGCCACCGAGGTCCGGGCCGAGATCCGGTCCCCCGGACGGGCCAGCACGCCGACGGGTACATTGCCCATGATCTGGTCCCAATCCTGCCAATGGTGAAATTGCGTCAGGTTGTCGGCCCCCATCAGCCAGACGAAGCGCACGCCGGGATAAAGCGCGCGCAGCCGCGCCAAAGTGGCCGCCGTGTAGCGGGTGCCGATCTGTGCCTCCACATCCGTCATCTCGATCCGCGGATGGGTCACCAGCGCCCGGGCCGCGGCAAGCCGTCTGGCCAGGGGCGCCGGGCCCCGCGCCTTCAGCGGATTGCCGGGGGAGACCAGCCACCACACCCGATCCAGCCCGAAGCGCTTCAACGCCTCGCGGCTGACATGGACATGGCCGCCATGGGGGGGGTCGAAGGATCCGCCGAACAGGCCGATGGTCTGGCCCGGAACGGCAAAGGGCAGGTGATGGCGCAGCATCGCGGCCTCCGCAGGAATTGCGGGCCTTGATGGGGGGTGGGGCGGGGCGATGTCAATCTGCCCCGCCCCCGGGTCGCCTTACAGCAACCGGAACGGATCGCGCATCGGCGGATCCGATGTTCTGTGCCGGATCGGTCCGCCGGGCGGCAGGCCGATATCATGGCGCAGATAGTCCGGAACCTCGTGGCCCCGGGGCTTTATCGGCCGGTTCGTTCGCTTGAACAGCCCGGCAATCTTCCTCAGTACGCCACGGAGTGTGGCGCGGTTGCCGGTATTCTTCGTATGGGCCAGTTTGGCTTGCATGATGCTCTCCAGTTCAATGGAAAGCCGCCGCGCAGATGTGGCCTGACCCTTTGCTCAGCCCGGATCGATAGGGTTGGGCTGCTGCAAAAAAACGAAAGGCCGCACTTACGGGCGGCCTTTTGGGTGGGTGATGAATACCCGCCTCGGGCCGCGCCTTAGGGAGCGGATGCTGCGCCGGCAAGGCGCGTGCAAAGAGGAGTCCAGTAATTCATCGGTCAGATCCCTTTTCAGATCAGGTGCGGCAGGGGTAATCGCGATTGGAAACTCTGTCCACATTTGTTTTGGCCGGATGTGTCATCGGCGGGAACCCACCGTTGCACGATGGTTACATGGCCGTGGCAAGGGCCGTGGCAGCCGGTGGATTGCATCGCATTCTAACCAAATTGAAGCCAATGAATCCCGTGTCGTTGCGGTGCGGTTAACCCGCGCTTGGGGTCCATGGCTCTACGCTGTGCACGGTTTTGCTGAATGCACGGGTCCCATGCCTCCACCCTTTCTGCCCATGGCCATCGCGGCCCAGGATCTGCTCGACGCGCTTATGGCGCAGTCGCGGCTGGTGTTGACGATGGAGTTTGCCCTGGCGCTCCTGCTGGTCACCAACCTGCTTGTCCTGTTCTTCAAGATACGGGTGACGCGCCGCGCCAAACGCACACTGGAAGGGGTCGAACGGACGCTGGAAAACGTGACCGAGCAGGAGGCTATCCTGCGCGAGGTTGCCAAACACGCCAAGGACGGCCTCGTTTATCAGGATATGAACGCCCGCATCCTGTGGGCCAATCCGGCCTATTGTCAGACCATGGGATACGAGCTGGAGGAGATCGTGGGCCGGCGGCCGCAGGAATTCTGCTTTCCGGAAGATGCCAAACCCAGCGCGGAGGAGATTGAGAATTACGTCTTCGATACCGACAGTTACGAATTTCACCAGCTTATCCGCCGCCTGAACGTCCGCAAGAACGGTGAGCGCTTCTGGAATGAGTTCAACCTGTCGGTGGTGCGGCCCAATGCCGGTGAAAAGCGCGTTATTCTCGTGTCGCGCGATGTCACGTCCCAGGTTCTGCGCGAGCAGGAGCTGGAAGAGGCGCAATCCTACCTGATGCATGCTGCCCATCACGACGCGCTCACCGCGCTGCAAAATCGGGCCGCGTTCCTGAAATCGGCGGAAACGATCCTCGAACGGCCGGACCCGGACGGGCGACAGATGGGGATGATCTACCTCGATCTCGATCATTTCAAGGCGATCAATGACAGCAATGGCCACGCCGCGGGGGACCAGTTGCTGATTCATGTGGCCGAGGCGATGCGGGAAACGGCGCGGGCCGGGGATCTGTGTTGCCGCATGGGTGGCGATGAATTCGTGATGGCCTGCCCCGGCGTGTCGGATTTCGACACGCTCCAGCTTATCGCCGACACTTTGTCCGAACGGATCCGTACCCCGATCGAATGGGGGGATCTGACCCTGACCTGCAGCGCGTCCATCGGCATCGCCCTGAGCCTTGGGCAGGACATGAAGGCCGAGGACCTGATCCGATCCGCCGATTTTGCCCTGTACGAGGCCAAGCGCCCCGGAGCGCCTCCCGTGGCGCGCTACGACGCCGAGTTGCACAGCCGGCAGGAGGTGGAGAATGCGTTGCTGGAGGAATTCGCCGATTGCCTGGATCGCGATGCGGTGAATTTCGTATATCAGCCGATCCTCGATGCCCGCACCGGCAAGATCCGGTCCTTCGAGACGCTGGCCCGCTGGACCCGCGCTGATGGCGAGGTGATCCCGCCCGACCGGTTCCTGCCCTTTGCCGCGCGGCTCAACCGGATGGCCGATATCGATTTCGCCGCGATGCGGGCCACGTCGTCTCTCGTGGCGGAGCTGGAAAAGCGCGGCCATCGCGTCCGCGGCGCCTTCAACACCTCGTCCGAGGCCCTGGCCCATCCGGATTTCATGGCCCGCCTGGAGCGCGTCGCCCGCGACGCCGGTCTGCCCTCCGAGGCGCTGGTGGCGGAGGTCCTGGAGACCACGTTCTTCGGCCCCGACACCACCGATTCGCTTGCGGCCGCCCGGATCAACGAGCTGCGCCAACAGGGCTTTTCCGTCTATCTCGACGATTTCGGCGTCGGCTATGCGGGCCTCGCCCATCTCAGCCAACTCGATGTCAGCGGCGTGAAGCTGGACCGCTCCCTCGTGGCCAATGTTGTGCATGACCGCTCCGCGCGGATCATCACAACCTCCATTCTGCGGCTCTGCGATGAACTGGGCGTCGGCACGCTGGCCGAAGGGATCGAGACCGCCGAACAGGCCGAATTCCTCTACCGGCATGGCTGCTACCGCCTGCAGGGCTTCGGCATCGCCCGCCCGATGGCCCGCGGCGACGTGATCAAGATGATCGAAACCGGCGCCCCCATCACGATCCCGTCGGAAGGCAGCCAAATCCCCCGCAGCGCCTGAGCCCCAAGCCCCGATTGCCGATCCCCGCGCGGCCCGCTAGAACGCCGGGAACCACGTATTCGCAAGGGGAAACGCGCGATGGCCGCCTATCAGTATGTCTACCACATGGACGGTGTCTCCAAAACCTATCCCGGTGGCAAGAAGTGCTTTGAAAACATCCGGTTGAGCTTCCTGCCCGGCGTGAAGATCGGCGTGGTCGGCGTCAACGGCGCGGGCAAATCCACCCTGATGAAGATCATGGCGGGGCTCGACAAGGATTTCTCGGGCGAGGCCTGGGCCGCCGAGGGCGCCAAGGTCGGCTACCTACCGCAGGAGCCGCAGCTGGATGAAACCCTCTCCGTCCGCGAGAACGTGATGCTCGGCGTGGCGGAAAAAAAGGCCAAGCTCGACCGCTTCAACGAGCTCGCCATGAACTATTCCGACGAGACCGCCGATGAAATGGCGGCGCTGCAAGACGAGATCGACGCCAACAACCTGTGGGATCTCGACAGCCAGATCGACGTCGCCATGGAGGCGCTGCGCTGCCCCCCCGATGACGCGCCCGTCGAAACCCTCTCGGGCGGCGAACGCCGTCGCGTGGCGCTCTGCAAGCTGCTCCTGGAAGCCCCCGACATGCTGCTGCTCGACGAGCCCACCAACCACCTCGATGCCGAAACCATCGCCTGGCTCCAGCAGCACCTGATCGACTACAAGGGCACCATCCTGATCGTCACCCACGACCGCTATTTCCTCGACGACATCACCGGCTGGATCCTCGAACTCGATCGCGGCCGCGGCATCCCCTACGAAGGCAATTACTCCGCCTGGCTGGAACAAAAGGCCAAACGTCTCGAACAGGAAGCGCGCGAGGATAAATCCCGCCAAAAGACCCTGGAACGCGAGCTGGAATGGATCCGCTCCGGCGCCAAGGCGCGGCAGGCCAAGCAAAAGGCCCGGATCAACGCCTACGAGGATCTGGCCGGGAAATCCGAGCGCGAAAAGCTCAGCCGCGCCCAGATCATCATCCCCAACGGCCCCCGCCTCGGTGCCAAGGTGATCGAGATCAACAACCTCAAGAAGGGCTATGGCGACAAGCTCCTGATCGAAGACCTCACCTTCGCCCTGCCGCCGGGCGGGATCGTCGGCGTCATCGGCCCCAACGGCGCGGGCAAATCCACCCTCTTCCGCATGCTCACCGGGCAGGAAGCGCCCGATGACGGCACGCTGGAATACGGCGACACGGTCGATCTGGCCTATGTCGATCAGTCCCGCGATGCACTCGCCGCCGACGTGACGGTGTGGGAGGAGATTTCCGGCGGCGCCGAGGTGATCGAACTGGGCGACGCCTCGATGAATTCCCGCGCCTATTGCTCCGCCTTCAACTTCAAGGGCGGCGACCAGCAGAAGAAGGTCGGCCAGCTTTCAGGCGGCGAACGCAACCGCGTCCACATGGCCAAGCTGCTGAAATCCGGCGGCAATGTGCTCCTGCTCGACGAACCCACCAACGATCTCGACGTCGAAACCCTCCGCGCCCTCGAAGACGCGCTGAGTGATTTCGCGGGTTGCGCCGTCGTCATCTCCCACGACCGCTTCTTCCTCGACCGCATCTGCACCCACATCCTCGCCTTCGAAGGTGAAGCCCATGTCGAATGGTTCGAAGGCGATTTCTCGGCCTATGAGGAAGACAAGAAACGGCGCCTGGGACCGGACGCGCTGGAGCCGAAGCGGGTGAAGTACAAGAAGTTTGTGAGGTGATTTAGTTGGTTGTATTCTTGTAGAATTAGTCTTTGGCCCGGGATGCTGCAATCGCTTCGGCCATAGCCGTATTTTTTATTTTCTGCATGCGAACACCACTTTTTAGAGAGGCGCGACGGAGCCGGTCCTCAAAGTATATTTTGAATGCCTTATTCTCTACAAACTCGTTTGGTCTCGTATTGTAAGCATACATCTTGCCGACCACACTTGCAGTCCAATCCGCGAATTGGAGGGTTTGGTACAGATCGCTTTCTGCGTGAAAGAGAGGTTCAACGAGAGTTTTGCGCTGTGACCCGTACATTTCTATTGCGCTCGTCTTCACCATCTCTTTTCGGTTCGAGTGATAATCAAGACATAGAGTGAATTGCGCGTCCTGGCTGGTGCAGAACTGATCCAGTCTCTTGATCGCTTCTCTTAGAGTTGATTGGTACAAGCGAACTGAATTGTGACTCTCGGGGGCGCCTTTTTTCTCCGTGCCAACATAGAACATGTAGCCGTTGTGTTTCGAGTAGACAGCATTCATCAACCTGTTGAAAGAATTTCTGATCTCGCGAACTTCCGCTATTTTACTGGCTTTGAAGAAGTCGCTGCCCTTCTTTTCCCAGCGTGCAGCTGGCTGCTTCGAGTGGCTAATTTCTTGTTCAAACAGTCTACACTTGAGTTTGTAAAATCCGGTCGAGAAATAGCGAGCTTGATCAGCGGGGATTATGAAACCAGCGAGTCCGAACACGGGGCTGGTTGAGTATTTCGGATGAACACGCGAGATGAAGGGGCCATCGTGGCCGAATTCATCAAGATATGCCATGAAGTACCGCATCTAGCGACCCTAGATGCACGAAAGCCCACGCACAAGTGCGTGGGCCTCGGAAATGGGGCTTGTAAGCAAGCGCCCACTCTCATGTGTAGTGAAAAACGCTACATGTCAACCAGCCAGTCATGAGATGCTGCCAACTGTTACAAATTTTTCTTGCGATGTCGTTAAGGGAAATCCATACCTGCAAATGAGCGAATTCTGCTGCGGGGCTCCGAACGTATCGCTTCGTCACATCGCCACCGATGGGCCTGGGCGCGGCAATCCGAACCTCCGCTCTGCACACTTTTTCTCGGCCACCCGATCACTCCGCTCGAACGACGCACCAAGCCTCACCAAATCGCCCTTCGCCCGACAGGCTCTTTTGCCCCGCAAAAGATGCCGAGAGGGGGCCCGGACAAGGCCCGTCGATGGGCGTCATTGAGTTGCGCCATTGGTTCGAGGAACCAATGACGACGCGGCTTCGCCGCTGTTCACCCGCTTTGGCACTCCCGAACCACCGGCGAGAACAACCCAGGCGCACAGAACGCCCATTTGCCCAAACCCCCATCCCCGCGCTACACTCTCCCGATGCGCCGCCTCCTCGCACTCGTCTGTCTCCTCGCCTCCTGCGGCACCGTCGATTTCGACAATCTGCCCGCCGGCGAATTCACCGGCACGCTTCATGTCATCTGGGTGGGGGAAGGGCGGCCCAATGTGGGTGACGGGCTCTTTGTCTATGTCCCCGATCCGCACGATCCGCTCCGCTTCGTGCGTCGCAATCCCGACGCCACGATCACCGAGATCGTGCCCGAGATGATCTACACCGATGGTGGGTCGATCCCGCGGCCCGTCACGCTGTTTCGGGGCTTTTCTCCCTGGGGCTATGCCCCCGCCTATATCGTGCATGACTGGCTCTTCGTTGCGCGCCATTGCCTGAACGATGGCGATACCGGCGCACCGTATGCCGATTATGCCGCCATGGAATTTCACGAAAGCGCCGAGATTATTGCCGAGGCCATCAAGGCCCTTGTCGCGCAGGGGCGCGTTGCGCCGAACCAGGTGGCGCCGCGGGCCATTTCCGGGGCCGTCGCCGGTCCGATCAGTTTTGAGCGCTGGCAGGCCGTCGGGGAATGCGACGGCCATCGGGTGCCACCCGATATCGCCGAGCGGGCGCGCCTCGGCACGCCGGGGGCCGCCGTGCCACGCTCAGGGTTCTCGATTTTGCGCATGCCCGATGGTGGGGTCGAGCGGGTCACTCCGGGTCAGACCGTGGCCACGTTTTCGTTCTGAGCGTGTCGACAGCACCCGATCGTAGGCCCCGTCGCATGGCCCGATATGGCCGCCAAACGGCTGGCAAATCCTTAAGGAAATCTTAGCAAAATCCCCTACATCAAATAAAAACAATCACTTAAGTACCATGTGCAAGCTTGCACAACCTCGGCCCCATTCCGCCGATCCCCACGCAATCCCCTTGCTTTTCGCCCCGGAATCCCCCATATGCGCCCTGCGACCGTTACCGCACTCGATCTACTGTCTCCTCTACCAAGGCCTCAGTCTCGATCTGCTACCACTGACGCCACGCCGCCGCATGCACGCGGGCGGATCTAAAATCTAGGAGACACACGATGGCCAATGGCACCGTGAAATGGTTCAACTCTACCAAAGGCTTCGGCTTCATCGCACCCGAGACGGGCGGCAAGGATGTGTTCGTGCACATCTCTGCTGTTGAGCGCTCCGGTCTGACTGGCCTCGCCGACAACCAGAAGGTCACCTATGACCTCGAAGCCGGCCGTGACGGCCGCGAAAGCGCCGTGAACCTGCAGCTTGTCTGAGCCCGCAGCACATCGCTGACACGACGCAGGCGCGCCCGGTTTCGGACGCGCCTTTTTTGTGCCCGGAGCCCGCGCCCCGCAGAAATTTACGTGCGGTTGATCCGCCCGTAAGCCATCCCGATAGCCGCGATCTCGCGCGTCGGGGTCAGTCGTCGAGGACGAAAGTCACCTTCAGGGTGACGCGGTATTCGTCGATCTTGTCGTCCTTCACGGTCACTTTCTGATCCTGCACCCAGGCACCCTGTACCTTGTTGAGGGTCTTGCAGGCGCGATTGATTCCCTTCTGGACGGCGTCTTCAAAGCTCTTGTCGGATGCGGCGATGATTTCGGTGATGCGAGCAACGCTCATGTGGGTCTCCCTTTGGTCATTTCTGGGCCCGTCGGATCGGGCCATGGGCGACCATAGCACGTCTGGGCCATTTGGCGCCTATGGAGCAGGGGGATCGGCCAGTTTCCGCCAAGCGCCTGAAAATAGGGGAGGAATGTGAAACGGCTATCGGATATCAGCCCGCCGATATTGTGTGGCAGGGGCGGGTTGCCCCAAGCTGAAGTCACATTTTCACAAACCCTATTGGAACCCTGATGACCCGTCCCGCCAAGCCCCGCCGCCCCGCCAGCCCGATCCCCGGAAAACCCGCGCCCGTACCGTTTCGTTTCACCGATTGGGCCGCGATCTAAAGCCGGTTCCAGCCCGCCTTGCATGCGTGTCAAGGCGGTGGAACACCCAAAGACTCCTTAGCTTTCTACGCGTATTCTGACCGTAGATAAGGAGCCGACGACATGACCTCGCGACAGACCCCACCCAAGAAACAGCGCAAACCGCGCCCCAAACCGTTCCGTTTCACGGATTGGGCCTCAATCTGAAGACGTGCTGTGATGCACGGTGCCGATTGCGGATCTTTCCCCGTGCCGTGTATTGGCCGCGGCCCCAGATAGGGTTCGAGGCCGTGGCATAGCGGCAGTGTCAGAAGCGGACAGATATGATCATGAGAACCGGAAGGATCATCGCGGCCCAGAGGCAGAACAGCATGGCGAACCGCCCGAAAACCAGCCATTCGCGCACGTCCTCATCGTCGGTCAGCCGTTCGATCGACGTGCCCTTTGCCACAGCGTTTACGCGGGCCTTCATCATGTCCTGCAGGCGTTCCATTCTCACTCTCCGACTGTTCCGTTTCATGAAGGTTAGCGCTGCGCCACGGCTTTGCCACTGATCTGACGTAACTATGTTTGCTCGGTATGAAAATGTCTTTAACCTCCCCGATGACCTCACCAATTAGGAGACCCGCAATCATGCGTCTGATTTCTTCCACCCTGGCCGCTCTGGCCGCCGTTGCCGCCGTCGCGTCTGCCCCCGTGCAGGCGCAGGATGCGCGCGAGACGGAGTTCGTGATGGGCCTGATGGAATCGATGAATCAGCTCTCCGTGCGGTTCAACCGCGAGGTGTGCGGGTTCATCTTGCAAGATGCGGAGGGTAACTACTACTCGACGAAAGTGTCTTGGGGTGGAGAAGCCAGCTGCGCGTCCCTGCCGCTGGAACCGGGCGCGCGGGCGGTGTCGTCGTGGCACACCCATGCGGCGTGGGGTCTGGGATATGATGGCGAGGTGCCATCGATCCAGGACGTGGAAGGTGACATGCGCTACGGCGTCAACGGCTGGGTCGGAACACCCGGGGGCCGCCTCTGGTTCGTGGATGGCACGACCGGGTTCATGACGCAGGTCTGTGGACGGGATTGCTTGCCGGTCGACCCGAATTTCTTCCCCGAAGAGCATGGCCCTGTGGCCGAATCCTATTCGCTGGACGGGTTGTATCAGCGCTTCGGCCGGTCGCGTTAACCCACTGTCCCGGATCGAGTGTTGGGGCTGCCCGGCGGGCGGCCCCTTTCTTTGGGGGCGTCGGTTTCGCCGATTTCTACGATATGGCCGTCGGGATCGTAGATGCGAAACACGCGCCCACCCCAATCCTGTATCTTGATCGGATGGATGATCGGCGCTTTGGACGCGACCAGAGCGAATGCGGCGTCGAGATCATCGCTTTCGAAGTAGAGTACGAGATTGTCGCGCCCAAAGGCCGTGTTCTCCGGCCGGCGCGAAAACACCTTGCGGTGGAGCGCCGCGCCGTCATGCAGGCAAATCCGCCGTCGAACCGGACGAAATCACCGTGATCCTCCACGACCTTCAATCCGATCACATTGCAATAGAACCGCCTGGCACGGTCCATTTCGGCGACGAAGGGCAAGGGGTTTACGAACCGCATAGTCCCTGTGATGGGCCGTTGCTGCGCGGTTCGCAAGACAGCTTCTATTCCGCAGCGTCCATGTAATCCTCGATCGGGGGGCACGTGCAGATCAGGTTGCGATCACCTGCGACGTTGTCGACGCGGTTGACCGGCGGCCAGTATTTGTCGACCCGGAAGGCACCTGGCGGGAAGCAGCCCTGTTCGCGGCTATAGGCACGATCCCAGTCGCGGATGAGGTCTTCCATTGTGTGGGGCGCGTGATGAAGCGGGCTTTGATCGGCCTGCATCTTCCCGGCCTCGACCTCCGCAATCTCGGCACGGATCGCCTGCATGGCGGTGATGAAGCGGTCCAACTCGGCCTTGGTCTCGGATTCGGTGGGTTCCACCATCAGGGTGCCCGCGACAGGCCAGCTCATCGTCGGGGCGTGAAAGCCGTGGTCCATCAGGCGCTTGGCGATGTCGTCCACGGTGATCCCGGCCTCCGCAAAGGGGCGGGTGTCGAGGATGCATTCATGGGCCACGCGCCCGGTCTTGCCCTTGAAGAGGATCGTGTAATCCCCCTCCAGCCGCTTCTCGATATAGTTGGCGTTCAGGATTGCGACCTTGGTGGCTTGCGTGATCCCGGCGCCGCCCATCAGGTGGATATAGGCATAGCTGATCGGAAGGATTGAGGCGGAGCCGTAGGGTGCGGCAGAGACGGGGCCTTCCAGGCCGCCGGTTTCCGGATGGCCGGGCAAGTGAGGGGCCAGATGGGCCTTCACGCCGATGGGCCCCATACCGGGGCCGCCACCGCCATGGGGGATGCAGAAGGTCTTGTGCAGGTTGAGGTGGCTCACATCGGCGCCAAGCTCCCCCGGCTTGGCAAGGCCGACCAGCGCGTTGAGGTTGGCGCCGTCCAGATACACCTGCCCGCCGAATTCATGCGTGATGTCACAGACTTCGCGTACGGTTTCCTCGAAAACGCCGTGGGTCGAGGGGTAGGTGATCATGCAGGCGGCCAGCTTGTCGCCCGCGGCCTCCGCCTTGGCGCGGAAATCGGCAAGGTCGATATCGCCGTTCTCCGCCGCCTTCACGACAACCACCTGCATCCCCGCCATCTGAGCGGAGGCCGGGTTGGTGCCATGGGCCGAGACGGGGATGAGGCAGATGTTGCGATGCGTCTCCCCCTGCGCGCGGTGATAGGCGGCGATGGTCAGCAGGCCGGCATATTCACCCTGCGCGCCGGAATTGGGCTGCATCGACATCGCGTCATAGCCGGTGATCTCGCAGAGCTTGGCGGACAGATCCTCCAGCATCTCGGCATAGCCTTCGGCCTGATCGGCGGGCGCGAACGGGTGCAATGCGCCGAATTCCGGCCAGGTGATCGGCATCATTTCCACGGCGGCGTTCAGCTTCATGGTGCAGGAGCCAAGCGGGATCATGGCGCGGTCGAGCGCGAGGTCACGGTCGCTGAGGCGGCGCATGTAGCGCATCATCTCGCTCTCGGCGCGGTTCATGTGGAAGATCGGATGGGTCAGGTAGTCGGACTGGCGCAGAAGCGCATCGGGAATGCCGGGCGTGTCGAGTTTCGGCGCCTTGAGCACCCCAAAGGCGCGGCACACCGCCTCGAGATGGGCGTCGGTCGTCACCTCATCCACGGCGATGCCGATCCGGTCCGCGCCCACATCGCGCAGGTTGATCCCGCGCGCTACGGCGGCGGCCATGATGCGGGACTGCTTGTCGCCGACAGGGACGGTGATCGTGTCGAAGAACGTGTCATTGTCCGGTGCATAGCCCCCGGCGCTGAGCGATGCGGCGAGACGCACGGTGCGCAGGTGGACGCGTTCGGCAATGGCGCGCAGGCCCGTGGGTCCGTGGAATACCGCGTAGAAGCTGGCCATGACGGCCAGCAGCGCCTGCGCGGTGCAGACATTGGAAGTCGCCTTTTCGCGGCGAATGTGCTGTTCGCGGGTCTGCAGGGAGAGCCGGTAGGCCTTTTGGCCGTGGCTATCGATGCTGACCCCCACGATCCGGCCCGGAAGTGAGCGTTTAAGTGCGTCGCGGCACGACATGAACGCGGCATGGGGCCCGCCATAGCCAAGCGGCACGCCGAACCGTTGGGCCGACCCCACGGCAATGTCCGCCCCCATCGCGCCGGGCTCCTTGATGAGGGTCAGAGCCAGGAGGTCGGTGGCGACGATGGCGATGGCCTTGGCGTCATGCAGAGCCGCAATGTGATCACTCGGATCGCTCAGGCCGCCAAACGTGCCGGGATATTGGAAGATCGCACCGAAGACGGTTTCGGCCTGTAAGGTCTCTGGCGCACCGGTGACCACGTCGATTCCCAACGGCGCGGCGCGGGTTTCGATCACGGCGATGGTCTGCGGGTGGCAATTCTCGTCCACAAAGAAGGTGCGTGCCTTGGATTTCGACGCACGCTGCGCCATCACCATCGCTTCGGCCGCCGCGGTGGCCTCATCCAGCAACGACGCGTTGGCAACCTCAAGCCCCGTCAGGTCCGCCACCATCGTCTGGAAGTTCAAAAGCGCCTCAAGGCGCCCCTGTGCAATCTCGGGCTGGTAGGGCGTGTAGGCCGTGTACCAGGCCGGGTTTTCCAGCACGTTGCGCTGGATCGCGGGCGGCGTGTGCGTTCCAGAATAACCCTGCCCGATCATCGAGACCATCGGTTTGTTCTTGGACGCGATGCCGCGCATGTGTTCCAGCAATTCCGCCTCCGACAGGGCGGGCCAATCCAGCGCAGCGGCCTGCCGGATCGAGGCTGGCACCGTGTCATCGATCAACGCATCCAGGCTTTCGGCTCCCACATACTCCAACATTTCCGCCATCTCGGCGGGGGACGGGCCAATGTGGCGGCGGTTGGCGAAATCGTCGGGATCGTAGTCGGTGGTCGTCCAGGGCATGTTGCGCTCCATCTGCACAGCCAGCCGGTCGTTTGACGGGATGGCGTGCCATTTCATCTTGGCAGATAAACTCCGGGGGGAGCCGAAGGCGGGGGGCTGGCCCCCTGCGACATCAGCCCAACTCAATCCCCGATATGGTCCTTGTATTCGTCCTCGGTCATGTAATCGTCGAGCGCGCGGACATCATCGACCTTCAACTTGAAGAACCACGCATCCCCCATTGGATCCTCGTTCACGAGGGCCGGGTTGGCATCCAGCGCGTCGTTCACCTCGACGATTTCGCCGTCGAGCGGTGCGAGGATATCGGAGGCCGCCTTGACGGATTCGATCACCACGATCTCGTCGCCCTTGGCGACCTGCGTCTCGATCTCCGGCAGTTCCACGAACACGACATCGCCAAGCTGCGTGGCGGCATGATCGGTGATGCCGACGACGATCAGATCACCGTCAAGTCTCAGCCATTCGTGGTCTTCTGTGTATTTCATGGGACTCTCCGTAAGTCAGCGTTTGTAGCCAGGGGGTGTGAAAGGCAGTTTGGTTTGGGTAGCAGGCAGGCGCTTGCCGCGGACGTCGCCATAGAGAACGGCGTCGGTGGGTGTGCCCGCCTCGATCAGGGCCAGTGCCATGGGTGCGCCGAGGGTGGGGCCGAAACCACCCGATGTGATCACGCCGATGGGTGTTGCGGCGTCCTCACTGGCGAAAATCTCCACGCCAGCGCGCATCGGGGCGCGGCCGTCGGGCAGGAGGCCGACCCGGCGCCGGGGCGGTTTATTGGCAATCTGGTCGAGGATCGTATCCGCGCCCGGAAAGCCGCCCGCGCGGTCGCCACCGGCGCGGCGCACCTTGCCGATGGCCCAGGCCTGGCCTGCTTCAACCGGGGAAATGCTCGGATCCATATCCTGCCCGTAGAGCGGCAGGCCGGCCTCCAGCCTCAGGGAATCCCGTGCACCAAGCCCGATCGGCTCAACGCGATCATCGGCGAGAAGCGCGCGCGCAAAAGCGTCGGCCTCGGCATCGGGCACGGAGATTTCGTATCCATCTTCGCCGGTATATCCCGACCGGCTGATCCACAACTCAACGCCATTCCAATCGAGCCGTGCGCTATCCATGAACCGCATCTGCCCGGCTTCGGGGATCACCTGCGCCAGCGCGGCCTCGGCTTTCGGACCTTGCAGCGCCAGAAGGGCGCGGCCCTCGATGGTCTCGACGCCGTTGATATGGGCACGAAGGTGGGCGATGTCGGCGTCCTTGCAGGCCGCGTTCACGACAAGGAACAGGCCACGCGGAACACGGGCAATCATCAGGTCGTCCAACACGCCGCCTTGCTCGTTGGTGAAGAACCCATAGCGCTGGCGGCCCTCGGCCAGGCCCATCACGTCGACGGGCACGAGGGCCTCCAGCGCCGCATCGGAGCCGTCGGGCAACATGACCTGCCCCATATGGCTGACGTCGAACAAGCCCGCATTCTCACGTGTCCAGAGGTGCTCCCCCATCACGCCGCGCGCATATTGCACCGGCATGGAATAGCCCGCGAAGGGCACGAATTTCGCGCCAAGTTCTGCGTGCAAGTCTGCCAGTACCAGCGTCTTGAGATCGTCCCCGGCCATATCGTCCCCTTCATCCGGGTCGCGTGGCCCGGCACCGTCCAGCCGCCGCGTGATGCGGTGGCGAATGATGCCCCCTCTGTCCTTTGGCCTGAGATCGTTATCCCTTCGGCGGAGGGTTCCCCCTCACTCTCCAGAGTAAGTTTTGCGCGGCACAGGTCCTTTTGCCTGAGAGATTACCGGGGCGGTTGCTCCTTCGGCCCAAGGGTATGCCAGCGGCATGCCCGAGTGTCTCCCTGTGCTTGCATGCGAAAGAATACAGACAAGGCGAATTGACGCAAGAGGGCTTGATAGATGCCTTCGATTGCCCCATTCGACGGGCATGAATGATCCATTTTTCTTTGGTTATGGCAGCCTTGTGAACCGCCAGACCCATAGCTACCCGGAGGTCACGCGGGCCCGTGTGCGGGGTTGGTCGCGCACGTGGCAGGGCACCGGATTGCGCAAGGTGGCCTACCTCACGGCGCAAAGTGATTCGACCGGTGAGATCGAAGGGCTGATCGCCGCCGTGCCCGGACATGACTGGGCCGCGCTGGATCAACGCGAGCGCGCCTATGTCCGCCACGCCGTGGCCGACATGACCCACGCGCACCCGACCGCGCGCGACGTGCAGATCTACGCCGTTGAGCCGCAGCACGCCGCGGACGGCGATCATCCGATCCTGCTGAGCTATCTGGATACCGTGATCCAGGGCTATCTGGCGGAGTTTGGCGAGGCCGGCGCGACGGCGTTTTTCGATACGACCCACGGCTGGCACCTGCCACTCCTCGATGATCGCGCCGCGCCGATCTACCCGCGCGCAACTACCCTGACAGCGGAGGAACGGGCCTTTGTGGACGCAAACCTGGCCCGGCTCCCTTAGGCCACAGGCCAAACCCCGGCGTCGGTCAATAAGCGTTCCGCCAAAGGTTTGCGCACATCGCGGATCGAGTTCCAATTCGACCCATTGAGGTGCAATGCAAAGACAACCGGGGCGCGATCGGGTCGGGTTAGGTAACCCACGTACCATCCCTCCGCGCCACGGGTGCCGTAGCCACCACCGGTTTTACCATGAAGGACGGTTGTACCCCGCTCATCGCTGCGTGCGGCCTCGGACAGGGCGGCAAGCTCTGCGTTCGACACGGACAGTCGGCCCTGCCACAGGTTCGAAAGAAACCGGACCTGTTCGGCCACCGAGATTTGCAGCTCACCAGTGACCCAGAAATTGTCACTTCCTTCTGGCGCAACCATGTTGCCGTAGGACCAATCGCGCAAAACCTGCTGGTAGTGCGCACTTCCAACCTCCAGGGCGATGTCGCGGAAATACCAGACGACCGAATTCTGGAAAGCGCTGCGCAAGGTATGCTCGCGCCGCCATGAATCGGGCCACCAGACTACGGGCGGACGGCGGTCGGGCTGCCACTCCCGTGTCGCATCGAGCGAGGCTTCAACCCCGGTTTGCAACGCGATCAGGAGGTTCGGGATCTTGAACGTAGAAAACGGCGAATGGCGTTGATCAAGCTCACTTCCGTCCAACACCCACGTGGTGCCGTCCGACAGGTCGCGCGCCAGGAACGCCGTGCTGTCCGGGATATCGGATTGGCGCGGAAGGCCGGTGGGGGATTGGGACGCTACTGGCCCGGACATGATGCCGCCAAGGCCAAACGCAGACGCCCCGAGGAGGGCGGTTCGACGCGAAACACGCTCCATGATTACAACGTCATGTGCCGGGCCCGTGCCCCGCGTTCGATGGCGGCGGCGTGCAGGCGGTCAATCTCGAGCGTATGGCGCAGCTCCTCCAGGAACCGCAGCTCGGATTGGGCCAGCTTGCCGTCGGCGGCGGCCACGTCACAGGCAAGCGCGTAGACGGTTTCATAGAGATGCTCGGGCAGATCGTCCTTCACCAGACCAAATAGCGCATCCAGCCCGTCTTCATCCTCGAACAGGTCGAACACGATATCGGCGATGCGGCGTATCCGGTCGGCGTCGTAACTTCCGAAGACGGGCAGGTAATTCACCATCTGCTCGATCGACAGAAGCTCCGCCGTGCGGATCGTCTCATCGGAGACGGAAACGCCAACCATCACGGCCACAAGTGCGTCTTCCGGGGTCAATGAATGGTCGGTCATCTGTGGTTTTCTCCGTCCTGCGTACCCCCGTCATTTATTGACGCCCGACCCGCCACACAATAGGTGCAGGCGCGGGCAATGGGGCCCGCTTTTTCAGGACACGCGATATGACCGATCTTCGTGACGCAGCAATGACCTCCAAGGCCTGGCCCTTCGAAGAGGCGCGCCGCATCTTGAAACGGTACGAAAACGCGCCGCCGGAAAAGGGGTATGTCCTGTTCGAGACGGGGTACGGCCCGTCCGGCCTGCCGCATATCGGGACGTTCGGCGAAGTGCTGCGCACCACCATGGTGCGGCGGGCCTTTGAAATCCTGTCCGACATTCCCACCAAGCTGATCTGCTTTTCGGACGATCTGGATGGCATGCGAAAGGTGCCCGACAACGTGCCCAACCCCGACATGCTGCGCGAATATCTGCAAATGCCGCTGACCTCCGTCCCCGATCCATTCGGCGAATTTGAGAGCTTTGGCCATCATAACAACGCGATGTTGCAGCGGTTTCTGGATACGTTCGGATTTGAATACGAGTTTTACTCGGCCCGCGAATTCTACCGCTCGGGCCGGTTCGACGAGATCCTGCTGCGCGCAGCGGAGCGGTATGACGACCTGATGGGCGTGATGCTGAAAAGCCTGCGGGAGGAACGCCAGCAGACCTATTCGATCTTCCTGCCGCTGCACCCCGAAACCGGGCGCGTCCTCTATGTGCCGATCAAACAGGTGGATGCAGGCAATGGCACCGTGACATTTGATGACGAAGACGGTCGCGAATGGACGGTGCCAGTGACAGGCGGGAATGTGAAGCTGCAGTGGAAGCCGGATTTCGGGGCCCGGTGGGCGGCGCTTGGCGTTGATTGGGAAAGCTATGGCAAGGAACATGCGCCCAACACCGCGATCTATTCGGCGATCTGTTCGAAGCTCGACGGCAAACCGCCCGAGGTGTTCACGTATGAGCTGTTTCTCGATGAGAAGGGCCAGAAGATCTCCAAATCATCCGGCAACGGGATCAGTATCGACGAATGGCTGAGCTATGCAGCGACCGAAAGCCTGTCGTATTTCATGTATGCCAAGCCCAAGACGGCCAAGCGGATGCATTTCGATGTGATCCCCAAGGCCGTGGACGAATACCACCAGCAATTGCGCGCCTATGCGGAGCAAGACACGGCGCAACGTTTGGCGAACCCGGTGTTTCACATCCACGGCCACAACGTGCCGGCCTCCACGATGATCGTGAGCTTTGCGATGCTGTTGAACCTCGCCTCGGTCGCGTCGGCTGAGGACAAGGAGGCGTTGTGGGGGTTCATCCGTCGCTATGCGCCTGATGCCTCGGCCGAAACGCATCCTGATCTGGATCAGGCGGCGGGCTTCGCCGTGCGCTACTACAACGATTTCGTGAAGCCTACGCGGGTGTTCCGTGCGGCTGACGACAAGGAACGCGCGGCGATGGAGGATCTGGCGGCCCGGCTCAAAGCCTATGACGGCCCCGTCGAAGACGAGGCGCTGCAAACCATCGTCTTCGCTGTTGGTAAAGAACATGAATTCGAACCGCTCCGCGATTGGTTCAAGGCTTTGTACGAGGTGCTTTTGGGCGCGTCTCAGGGCCCGCGTTTCGGCGGGTTCATCGCGCTTTATGGTGTCGATGAAACCGCGCAGTTGATCGAAGACGGCCTGGCCGGAAAACTTATGGGCTGAAAAACCCGCGGCGCGGGCTAGGTCTCAACCAGCGATAACTGGTCGACCCCTCAGGAGATGCCCCATGACCCGCGCCGTTGCCTTTTCCGTTTTCCTCGCTCTCGGCCTTGCCGTGGTGGCCGCTTTTGTGGCCCCGCGCCCCGCGATGGCGCAGGAGGTTCTTACGCCCAACCCGGCCATTGAAGCCGTGATCGGCAGTCAGTTCGATGCGTTTCGCGCCGAGGACGTCGTTCAAGCCTGGCAATTCGCCAGCCCCAACATCCAGGGCCTGTTTGGCAGCCCGGAGCGGTTCGGCCAGATGGTACAACAGGGATATCCGATGGTGTGGGATCCCGCAGATGTGAATTTCATCGATCTGCAGGTGCTTGGTGGATTGATCGTGCAGCGCGTCGAGGTTGTCGATCAAAACGGCACTCTGCACTACCTCGGTTACGCGATGGTTGAGACGGAAAACGGCTGGCGGATCAATGGCGTGCAGGTTCTGCGCGCGCCCGCGCTCGGAGCTTAGGCGCGCGCACTATTTACGTGTTCAGAACACGGCGTAGTTCCGAGATGTTGCGCTCGGTGACGCCGTGGCCGGAGCCCTTCGCGACCTGAAATGTGACCGTCGCGCCAAGGCTCTCGAAGACCTCCGCGCTTTCCCGCGCGCGGGGGAGGGGGATGTGCGGATCCTTCTCATGCACCGAAATGAGGGCGGGCACCCGGCTCAGGTCGGTCGCATAGTCGAAAACCTTGGGGCCAAACCCGTAGAGATCGTCGGAAGGATCGCCAGCGGCATCTCCCGTGCCCACCAAACCCGCTGACAATCCGAACACAGCCATCAGTTCACCGCGTCGCGCCGCGTATTCCAACGCCAGGCATCCGCCTTGGCTGAACCCCGCCAGCGCGATCTTGTCGCGGGGCAGGCCACCGCCTTCCAATGCGGAAATGGAGGCGTCGATAGCGGCCAGACCAGCCTCGACATGGGGCGCCATCATCGCCGTGGGCGCAAGGAATGACGTCGGCCACCATGACCGCCCCGATGCGGCCGGGGCAACCAGGGCAAGATCGGGCAGGGCCAGAGCCTCCCCCAGCCCGAGGATATCTTGTGCGGACGCGCCGCGCCCATGCACCAGGACGAGGCCAAGACGCGCCCGGTCCGGTGCGGCCCCGCCAAAGCTCAGCGGGGCCGGGGACGTGGATGTCATTGCGCGACCTTGAGGGGTGGCAGCATCCGCTCGATCTTGTCGCGGCTGGCCTCATATTGCGGCGGCAGCTTCAGGGCCTCGCCCAGATGGGCGTGATCCTCATCCACCGCAAAGCCGGGTGGATCGGTGGCAATCTCGAACAAAACGCCACCGGGCTCGCGGAAGTAGATCGCGTTGAAATACTGCCGGTCACGTACTTCCGTAACGCCGAACCCGGCGGTGTTGAGCGCCTCTTGCCACTCAAGGTGTTCGGCATCGTCCTTGGCGCGGAAGGCGACGTGATGGATCGTACCCTTGCCCTGCCGCCCGATCGACGGCGCATCCGACCGCATCAGATCGATCACAGCGCCGCGCGCATCGCCCGGTGCCTTCAAGCGCAGACGTTCGACCCCATCCGCAGTTTCATGGCCAGCGTCTTCATAGCCGAAATGATCGGTCAGCAGGCGCTGGGTCGGCGCGATATCGTCTTCCCACAGGGTGACGGAATGAAACCCGTCCAGCGACGCATCGCTTTTGCGATCGGTCTCCACCAGTTCGACGGGGGCGCCATCTGGATCACGGAGCAGGATCACCCGCTCGCCGAACCGCTCCTTGGGCCCGAGGAAGTCGATGGCGTTTTCTGCCAGATCTTCCATCCAGCCGTCGAATTTGCCCTTGGGCACGGCATAGGCATAGGCCGCGGCCATACCGGCGCCAGCGCGGCCGGGGCCTGCATCGACGAAGGGAAAGAACGTGAGGATCGTGCCGGGCTCGGCGGCCTCGTTGCCGTAATACAGGTGATACGTATCAGGCGCGTCGAAATTGACGGTCTTCTTCACCAGCCGCTGTTTCAGAATACCGGTGAAAAAATCCACGTTTTCCTGCGGCGGGCCGGAGATGGCGGTGATGTGATGCAGGCCGGGAATAGTCAGGGACATAATGTCACTCCTTTGATCCGGGGCGGGGCGTGATGCCCCGCCGTTGAGACAGGAGATGGCGCTTTTGTGATTGTGCGAAAAGGCGTAGCGGCGCACTTCTCATGTGCGCCGGTGCTGAGCTCGCCTTACCGTTCCTTTACGTAGGGCTCGCCGCCAGCGCGGGGCGGGATGGCCTTGCCGACAAGGCCCGCAAGGATCACCACCACAAGGATATAGGGCAGGGCCTGCATGAACTGCACTGGCAGCACGAAGGTATTCAGATAGGTCGCGATACCGCCCGCATCCGGATCAAGCGCATCGAGGCCGAGAGCGAGCCCCACGCTGACCACAAGGGCGATCCCGGGGGTCAGGAGGCTGCGCGCCGTATCCTTGCCGCGGGCCAGCAAGATCGCACGGATCACGAGCATGATGGCACTGACCGCCGCCAGCAGAAGGAAGGTGAGCGAGAGGAACGTCAGCAGCTCGATATTCTGGAAGCGGTTGCCGGCCGCGTCGAGGAAGCCGAAGAGGAAACACGCGCCCAAGGCGTGCCATGGCCGCCACTTGGCGAAGATCAGGGCGGCCAAGGCGATGAAGCCGCGCCCCGCGCTCATGTCCTTGACGAACCCGGCCGAAAGGCCCGTGGCCAGATACGCACCCGCCAGTCCGCACAGAACGCCACAGATGATGACGGCCGCGTAGCGCAAGCCCACCACGCTGATCCCGGCGGTATCCACCGCGGCCGGGTTTTCCCCAACCGCCCGCAGGCGCAGGCCAAACCGGGTGCGGTACAGCACCCACCAACTCAGCGGAACGATCAGCAGCGAGATATAGACGAGGATCGAGTGGCCCGAGATCAGCTCGGAATAGATCTGTCCCAACGGGCTTTGTTGCGCGATATCGCGGATGCGAGAGGCGGCGCCGGGCAGGACGATCTCCTCAAATCGCGCATTGCCGGTCAGCGCCGGGGTCCGACCGCCTTGCGAGAACCAGGTTTGCGCAATCACGACGGTCATGCCTGCTGCAAGGAAGTTGATCGCCACGCCGGAAATCAGTTGATTGCCCCGGAACGTGATCGAGGCGAGCCCATGCAGGCCAGAGAGCGCGACGGAGGCCGCCACACCGGTCAGCAGCCCCACCCACACACTGCCAGAGGTGAACGCGATGGCCGCCGAGAAGAAGGCGGCGGCCAGCATCTTGCCTTCAAGCCCGATATCAAAAATGCCCGCCCGCTCGGAAAACAACCCCGCAAGACAGGCCAGCAGAAGCGGTGTTGCGAGGCGAATGGAGCTGTCGAGGAGTTGCAGGATGGTTATGAAATCCATGATGGCTCAGCTCCGGGACGTGGCGAGTTTGAAGGCGGCAAAGGCAAAGAACGCGCCAAGCGCCCCTTCGATATAGCGCCGTGCACGATGGTAGGCGGCGCGAACCGGGGTGGCCGACAGCGCGATGGCCCACGCGCCGTGGCACACAAACGAGATCACCCACATGGAGCCGACAAAAAGCGCGATGACCCAGAGCGGTGCATTCTCCGTGGCGCCGACCGCGGCGATGGCCAGCCAGAAGGCAATCGCCTTGGGGTTGGTCACCTGCAGCAGGTAACCTTTCGCAAACAGGGCCGAAGTGGTTTGCCGCGGCATGGTTTGAGCAGCGATCTCCGGCGGGTGAGCGGCCCTTCTGAACGCCCCATAGGCGAGATAGGCGAGGTAGGCGGAGCCGACGAATTTGAGGATCATCATGGCCCAGGCCGCCTGGCTGAG
Organism: uncultured Roseicyclus sp.; assembly: GCA_947491935.1. Taxonomy (GTDB): domain Bacteria; phylum Pseudomonadota; class Alphaproteobacteria; order Rhodobacterales; family Rhodobacteraceae; genus Gymnodinialimonas. Next base: position 910,513 of record CANLLF010000001.1, on the reverse strand, counting down.
GATCAGGCCCACACCGAGGATCGTCAACAGGTTGAGGGTGGAGGAGCCGGTTGCGATGCCGATGCACGCGAGGAGCGACGCGTTGCGACCCTGGTTGAGGCTGAGCCCCATCAACATCGCAACGGCGGGCCCGGGCGAAGAGGCGCCGACCAGCAGGATGCCATAAGCGATGGCGAAAGCGGGCAGGAAAGGAAGCAGCGTTTCCATCACTCTGACCTCGGGCGCAGGGACAAGAACAGCTTTTCCATCGGCATCCGCACCATGTTGTCGAGCGCGCCGGTGAACAGGATCACAAGGGCCTGGATCACGACGATCATTTCGCGCGAGATTGCGGGCATTTCAAATTCCAGCTCTGCCCCGCCCTGGTAGAGTGCCCCGAAAAGCAGCGCGGCGAGCAGGACGCCAACGGGGTGCGAGCGGCCCATCAGGGCCACTGCGATGCCAACAAAGCCCGCGCCTTGCACATAGTCGATGACCAGGCGTTCAGCCTCGCCCTGGACAGAGTTGATCGCCATCATGCCCGCCAGCGCGCCGGAGATCAGCATGGCGATCATGGTGATTTTCACCGGGCTGATGCCTGCATAGACGGCGGCCGTTTCCGAATGGCCGAAGGCCCGGATTTCATATCCCAACCGCGTCCGCCAGATCAGCAGCCAGACCGCCACACAAGCCGCCAGCGCCACGAAGAACGACACGTTCAGGGGCGTGGAGGGGCGGAAACCCAGAAAGCCCGCGAAGGTGGAGGCACTGGGCAAGTGCGTACCTTCGGCAAAGCGCGCTGTTTCGGGCGCCATGGAGCCTTCGACGCGGAATACGTTGACCAGCAGGTAGACCAGTAGCGCCGACGCGATGAAGTTGAACATGATCGTGGTGATCACGATATGGCTGCCGCGCTTGGCCTGCAGATAGGCCGGGATCGCGGCCCAGGCCGCGCCAAAGAGGGCGGCGGCGATGGTGCAGCCGATCAGGGCGAGAGACCAGTGCGGCCACGGTATATAAAGCGCCATGATGGCGACACCCAGGCCCCCCAGGGCCGCTTGCCCTTCCCCACCGATATTGAACATCCGCGCATGGAAGGCGACAGCGACGGCGAGGCCTGTGAAGATGAAGTTCGTGGTGTAAAAGAGGGTGTAGCCCCAGCCATAAGCCGACCCGAACGCACCGTCGATCATGATGCGCATGGCCTCGACCGGGCTTTCCCCTATGAAAGCCACGACCGCGCCCGAGGCAAGAAGCGCAAGCAAAACGCTGATCAGCGGGATCAGGATCACATCGGCCCATTTCGGCATCTTATCCATGTTACGCGGCCCCCTGCCTTTCGGTCACACCGGCCATCAGCAGGCCCAAGTCACCCTCGTTGGTGTCTTCCGGCAAGCGCTCACCGCTGATGACACCGTCGAACATGACCGCGATCCGGTCGGACAGGCCGAGGATTTCGTCGAGCTCCACCGAGACCAGAAGCACGGCCTTCCCGGCATCGCGCAGCGCGATGATCTGTTTGTGGATGAATTCGATCGCACCGATATCTACCCCCCGGGTCGGTTGCCCAACCAGGAGCAGGTCCGGGTGGCGATCCATCTCACGGGCCACGACAATCTTTTGCTGGTTGCCACCCGAGAAATTGCGCGCGGGCAGGCGCGGGTTGGGTGGGCGGACGTCGTACCGCTCCATTTTCTCGGCGCAGTCGGCCTTGATGGCGGAATTGTTCATCAGGATGCCGGCTTGGTATTTCGGGTCGTGGTGATAGCCAAAGGCGACGTTCTCCCAGGCCTCATAGGGCATGATCAGGCCTTCGACCTGCCGATCTTCGGGAACATGGCCGATACCACGCCTGCGGCGCGATTGGCCGTCACTCTCCCGGCCTGTGATGTCGATGGGTTGCCCGTGAAGTGTGACGGATCCGCTGGTGGCCGGGATCATCCCGCCCAGAACCTCAAGAAGTTCGGACTGGCCGTTGCCCGCCACGCCCGCGATCCCGAGGATCTCACCGGCGCGGATCTGAAACGAGATGCTTTTGAGCCGCTCAACCCCCGTGCTATCGACCACGCGGAGGTCTTTCACATCAAGGACCACCTCTCCGGGCGTCGCGGCTTTCTTCTCGACCTCAAGCAAAACCTTGCGGCCAACCATCAGTTCGGCAAGGCCAGCAGGGGACGTTTCTGCGGTTTTCACGGTTGCCGTCATCTCGCCACGGCGCATGACCGATACGGTGTCGGTCACGTCCATGATCTCGCGCAGCTTGTGGGTGATGAGGATGATCGTCTTGCCCTCGTCTTTGAGGCGCCCGAGGATACGGAACAACTGATCGGCCTCGGACGGGGTGAGCACGCCGGTGGGCTCATCGAGGATCAGGATATCGGCCTGTCGGTAGAGCTGCTTGAGGATTTCAACGCGCTGCTGATGGCCGACGGAAAGGTCTTCGACCACGGCATCGGGGTTCACTTCCAGCCCGTATTCTTTTTCCAATTCGATCAGGAGCTTGCGGGCCTTCGCGACGGACGGGCGGATGAGTGCACCATCTTCTGCGCCAAGGATCACGTTTTCAACGACGGTGAAGTTCTCGACCAGCTTGAAATGCTGGTGCACCATCCCGATCCCGGCGCGGATGGCGGCCTGGCTGTCGGGGATGGGGGTTTGCTGGCCGTTGATCCAGATTTCACCGGCATCGGCCTTGTAGAAGCCATACAGGATCGACATCAGCGTCGACTTGCCCGCGCCGTTTTCGCCGACGATGCCGTGGATCGCGCCTTTTTGGACGGAAAGCGAAATGTCCTTGTTCGCCTGAACAGGGCCGAAGGCCTTGGAGATGCCCTTGAGCTCAATCGCGGGTGCCGTCATGTGCGCGTCCTCTGCCGGATACGGAACGGGCCGCGACCACAAGGGGCGCGGCCCGAAACCGGGATCGGGGTGCCGAGCGGGTGGCTCGGCACGCTCCTGATCTTACTGCATGTCCACCGGGCAGCTGCCGTCTTCGGTGAAGTTGTGCACGGCGATTTCACCCGCGATGATCTGCTCGCGCGCGGCGTCCACGGCGGCGATCATGTCTTCGGTCACCAGTTCTGCGTTGAACTCGTCCATCGCGTAGCCAACGCCGTCTTCGGCAAGGCCAAGCACAACGATGCCGGGCTCGATCGTGTCGGCTGAGAACGAATTGTACACGGCCACGTCCACACGCTTCATCATCGATGTCAGGACGGACCCCGGATGCAGGTAGTTCTGGTTGGCGTCCACACCGATGGAGAGGATGCCTTCGTCTGCCGCGGTCTGCAGAACGCCGAGGCCGGTGCCGCCAGCTGCCGCAAACACAACGTCTGAGCCTTGGCCGATCTGGCCGCGCGTCAGCTCACCACCGCGCACGGGGTCGTTCCACGCGGCGGGCGTGGTGCCCGTCATGTTGGCGATGACGGTGATGTCGGGGTTGGCCGCGACGGCGCCCTGGGCATAGCCGCAGGCGAAGCGCGAGATCAGCGGGATGTCCATGCCACCCACGAAGGAAACTGTGCCGGTCTCGGATGCGAGGCCCGCCATCATGCCGACCAGGTAAGAGCCTTCATGCTCCGAGAAGATGATGGATTGCACGTTGGGGGCGTCCACGACACCGTCGATGATCACGAACGTCGTGTCAGGGTAATCGGGGGCGACGACTTCGAGGGCCGAGGCTTGGCTGAAGCCAGCCATCACGATGGGGTTGGAGCCCGCTTCGGCGAGGCGGCGCATGGCTTGTTCGCGCTGCGCGTCGTTCTGAAGCTCGATCTCGCGGTAGGTGCCGCCGGTTTCCTCGGCCCAACGCTCGGCGCCGTTGAAGGCACTTTCGTTGAAGGACCGGTCAAATTTGCCGCCCAGATCGAAGATCACGGCAGGGCCGTCGGCCAGCGCGCCAGCGGCGGACATGGCGATCACGGCGGCAGCGCCAAGAAGCGATTTCATCATTGTCATAAATGGTCTCCCGGTTGGTTGCGGGGCGAAGGGGCCTTATGGGTGGCCAGCGTCCCCGGACGTCAAACTCCGCATAGCTTGCGGAATCCTCATGGGGAATAAGGGCAAAGGGCGCGCGAAGGGTCAACCCGATTCCGCGGTTTTGCCGGGTTGCGGTGCCTGGGGTGACGCTACGTGCCCGGTTCGAGGGCACGGGACATCAGGATCGCATCGCTCCGGCCTCCATCGTCGTGTGGGTAGTAATTCCGCCGCGTGCCGGTCTGGATAAAGCCTGCGGCCAGATAGAGCGCGCAGGCCGCTTGATTGGCGGCATCGACCTCAAGAAACAGCGTTTCTGCCCCGGCGGCGGCCGCCGCCTGAAGTGTCTGGTTCAGCAAGGCACGACCGTGGCCTTTGCGGCGGTCAGCGGGCAGAATCGCGATGGTCAGAAGCTCGGCCTCTGGCGCGATGACCTGCAGTAGGGCAAAGCCGTGGTCCGACGCCACGGCCCGGGTCGTGGGTTTGGCGAGGAGCGTCTCCAGCTCAGCGGAGGACCAGCCGCGGGCAAAGCAAGCCGCGTGAATGCGGGCCATCTGTGACGGGGTCATAAGATCGTCGGGCCACTGTCTCTCGACGGTGCGGCATCGGCGGGTTTGATGTACAGCGGGGCGGGCCGGGGATGGGATGTATGGGCACGATCAGCCGCGATCCGGGCAATCGCGGAAGCGGGCGCAAAGGCCGCCGGGACATGTGGGATATCAAGCGCCTGTGAAAGATCCGGGGAATCCTGCCCAACCAGCGTGATGCCCGTGACCAGCCATTCGGCGATGTCGGCTTTGGCCACCAGTTCCGGCGCCCGGTCCGCGCCATCGCCGAAACGTTGCAGATAGACGTGATCGCGCGGCGCGGTCAGAACCGTCAGGGTCGGACGTGGGGCCTGATAGGCAAGCGCATCAAGAAGCGAAACGCCAATGGCCGGGATACCGAGCGCAAGGGCAAGGCCGCGGGCGGCAGAGACCGAGATCCGAATTCCCGTGAAGTTGCCCGGGCCGATCCCGACGCCAATGGCTGTGAGCTCATCGAGAGCAGCGTCCGCATCGGCCAGCGTCCGCTCGATCAGCGGCATCAGGTGCTCCGCCTGCCCCTTGGCCATGTTCTCATAATGCGCGGCGATCACGTCGCTGTCGTGAAAAAGAGCGGTGCCGCAATAGGGGCCGGATGTGTCGAAGCCGAGGATCATGGGAAACCGGTAGCCGTTGCATGGCCGGCAGGGCAAGTTCAATCCCCGCTGGCGCGGGTCAGCCGTTCAACCTGTCGCGGCCCGATGCACGGTCGCGGGGAAGATCATCCTGGATATGGAGCCAGGGCAGGGTGCTATTGGCATGGGAATGCCCCTCCGGCACCAGATCCGCCGCCTGATCAAGAATGCCGATCGGCACGTAAAGGTACACGGGCAAATAGTCGTAGCGCGCACAAAGCTGCGTGCCGCAATCGAGACAGAACCACCGATCCACGCCCTTGGTGAAGCTTTTGCGCGGGCCCTTCGAGGGCGCAAACTGCACCTGATGCGGCGCAAAGGCTGCAAAGGCGGCAACGGGTGCACCCGTGATCCGGCGGCAATCGCTGCAATGGCAATAGGTGACAGTCCTCGGGCGGGCCGTGGCGGAGAGTGTCGTCCGCCCGCAATAGCATCGGCCCGTGATTGGGGCCGGGGTGTTAGACATTCACCGGGCGCACTTCCACCACTTCGGGGATGTAGTGGCGCAAGAGATTCTCGATTCCCATTTTCAGCGTCAGCGTGGAAGACGGGCACCCTGCGCACGCGCCCTGCATGTGCAGGTAAACGACGCCGCGATCAAAGCCGTGGAACGTGATATCACCACCATCTTGCGCCACGGCAGGACGCACGCGGGTATCGAGGAGCGTCTTGATCTGGCCCACGATTTCTCCATCTTCGCCGGTGTGCTCCGCATGGCCTCCGGTGCCGCCACCTTCGCCTTCCATCACCGGCGCGCCGGATTGGAAATGCTCCATGATGGCGCCCAGAATGGCGGGTTTCACATGGTCCCATTCAACGGCGTCGGCCTTGGTCACGGTGACGAAATCGGTGCCGAAGAACACACCCGTCACGCCCTCGACGCCAAAGATGCGCGCGGCCAGCGGCGATTTGTCCGATGTTTCGGCCGATGGGAAATCGGCGGTTCCGGCTTCAAGGACGGTCTGCCCCGGCAGGAATTTCAGCGTGGCGGGGTTCGGCGTGGATTCGGTTTGGATGAACATCGGGATTCCATTCCTTACTGGTTCACTCAGATATGCGGGCATGGGCGGGCAGAGTCAAGGGAACTGGAATCGTTCTAAACTACTATTCTGCCGCGTCCGGACGTTCACCCGCTGCCGGGGGCCAATCCAGCCCCTCTCGTGCCAGATGATCTTCGAAGTAGCTGCGCATCTGGGGGATCGCGTCGGTCAGCTTCATGAATTCGTCGCGGTCGAGCACGAGGACGGTCGTTGCCTCAATTGCACGGGCGGAGGCCACGCGCCGGGTTGCGCCAAGGATCAGACGCTCGCCAAAATGACCGCCCGGCCCGATCTGACGGATGCGCGGCTGATCGGCGCGGGGATCCTCTGTCGTGATCTCTACCAACCCCTCGGTGACGGTATAAAATCCGTCCGCGCGATTGCCGACCTCGTAGATCCGGTCACCAGGCGCATAATGCACGTACCTTGCGGCGGGCGGCGTGTGAGACCGCAGGTTCACGAGCGAACGGGGCGTGACCCAATCCAGGATCCAGTGGCTGGTCACCCAGACTTTCGCAGGAAAACCGGGCAAGAAGGCCACGTAATAGGCGCGCCACAACAGCCACGCGAGAAATCCCGTGATCTGAAGGCCCATCACATCCGCAATCCCGCGCCGTGCGCCAAGTGATGCCATGGCCCCCTTGGATGTGTACTCGAATGGCTGCGTCGCCTCGCCCCGGCTGGCCCGGGCGATGTTGGCGGCCAGCTGGCGGGCCTCGCGCACCGCGAATTGTGCCGTGGGCGGCGCGAAATCCTCGCGCGCCTCGGCGTTGTCTTTCATCGGGATCAAAGCGCAATCCCCAAGGGACCAGACGCTATCACGGCCAGGCACCGAAAGGTCGCGCTCTACGGCGATACGACCATGGGTCAGCGGCACATCCATCCGCCCGACAACAGGCGCGGGCGCATTGCCGATGGTCGCCACGATGGTGCGGCAATCAATCGTGTCACCGCCTGTGGTGATCAGCTGTGTGCCCGTGGCCGATGCGATGCCCGTATTCAACCGAACCTCGACCCCGCGTTTTGCCAGCTGCTTCAGCGCATAGGCGCGGAGCTTCTCCGGCATTTCCGCCAGAATTCGGTCGGCGAATTCCAGCACGACGATCCGTACCTCGGACCGGTCAACATTGGGATAGTATTTCAGAGACCGGTCGATCAGTTCGGCCATTTCACCCACCGTTTCGATCCCCGAAAACCCGCCGCCGATCACCGTGAAGGTCAACGCGCCGCGTTTGACCTCGGGCAGGTTGGTGATGTCGGCATGTTCCAGCCGCTCGATCACATGGGCGCGCAGGCGGCGGGCGTCTTCCAGCGATTTCATCGTGAGGGCATGGGCCGCGAGGCCCGGTGTGCGGGACAGATCCACAACCTGCCCGAGGGCCACCACAAGATGGTCATAGGTCACTTCGGTCGGGCGGCGCTGCACACCCTGAAACACGGTCACGATCTTGGCGGCAAAATCCACGCTGTCGATCCACGCCTTGCGGATCGTCACACCCTTGAGGAGGAACCTGTAAGGCGATGTCGCATGGATCGGCGTGACGGAACCTGCCCCCACCTCGGGCAGCAGCGGTTGAAAAACGAAGTAGTTTTCCGCCGTGATAAGCTCGATCTCAGCGCTCCCGCCAAACTCACGGCGCAGCGCGCGGGCGGTGTAGAGCCCCCCGAACCCACCGCCGAGGATGACAACGCGTGGTCTGGCCATGATGCGGATCCCTTCCGGTTCAGGGCGTAGATAGGCCGAGCACGAGGGATTTGCCACGAATGGCTGCTATGCAAAACAGTTCAGGTGATGACTTCCAGCTGTTCCTTGCTGAGTTCGACCGGCACAATCGTCAGCGGCACCGGCAGATTGCCGGCGTTTTTCGTCATCGCGGTCACAAGGGGCCCAGGGCCGCCCTTTCCGGAATTCGCGCCAAGAACAAGCACGCCGATCTCGTCACTTTCGTCGATATGGGCAAGGATCTGTTCGACGGGCACGCCTTCGCGGATCACGAGGCTTGGATCGATCTCCTGCTTGTCGCGCATCCACTTGGCGAAGACGTTGAAATGCGCTTCGATCCGCTCCCGCGCCTCGGCGCGCATGATGTCGCCCACGCCGATCCAGTGGTTGAATTCGTCGGGGGGAATGATCGACAGAATCTCCACCCCGCCGCCCGTGTTATGCGCCCGCATTGCGGCAAACCGCATCGCGTTCAGGCATTCACGTGTATCGTCGAGCACGACGAGAAACTTGCGCATCGGATTGTCCCTCTTCCGGCGTTGGAGGATGACGGAGGGTTGCGGGGCTGTCTACCGGTGATTGAGCGTCACGCCGCCGAGGCCGCCCAATCCCAATACAATTCCCGCGCGCGTTTGGTCACAGGCCCATGCTGGTAATGCGTGCCTTCGAATTCCAGAACCGGCGTGACCTTGTTGAGGTTGCCGGACATGAAGACCTCATCGGCGGCGCGGAAATCATCGAAGGTCAGGACACGTTCGATCACGTCGTGGCCGTCGGCGCGCAGGTTGGCCATGTGGCGTTGGCGGGTGATGCCGTTGAGGAATGTGCCGTTCGGAATAGGTGTGAAGACCACGCCATCGCGGACCATGAAGATATTCGCAGTGGCCGTTTCGGCCACATTGCCGATCGCGTCACACACCAGCGCGTTATCGTAGCCCTTCGACATCGCTTCCATCAGCATCCGTGCATTGTTGGGGTAGAGGCAGCCTGCCTTCGCGTCGAGCACGGCGGTGGCGAGCGAAGGGCGGTGGAACTGCGTTGTCGCCAGGCGGCTTGCCGCGTCGGGGGCCGCGATCGGGACCTCTTCAAGGCAGACGCAGAAGCCGGCTTCCGTCTCGGCGGGAACCAGCCCGTAGGCACCGCTATCGATGCCGAAGAACATCGGGCGCACATAGACCGCGGCGTCCTTGGGATAGCGCTTGAGCCCCTCCCAGACGATATCGTAAATCTCTTTGCCGGTTTTGCCGGGTGTCAGCGACAGCGCGCGGGCCGAGCGCACGACCCGGTCGCAATGTTTGCGCAGGTCCGGCGCCAGGCCGTTCACGTAGCGTGCGCCGTCGAAAACGGTTGTGGCCTGCCATGTGCCATGGTCGGCCGCGCGCAGGACAGGCACGTCGGCATCATGCCAAACGCCGTTGAAATAGGTTTTGATATTGGTACCCGCGGCCATTGGCCCCTCCCCAGCTTGTGCAGGGGAGAGGTTAGGGCCTAATCAGGCGCCGGGTCCAGAGGCGAACCCAAGCTGGTAGGCCATGGTTGCGCCAGTTTCCGGTGCAGGGCGCGCCGCAAGCGGAGCGGCCTTGCGGTCGGTCCGCGCCGACTTGGCAGGTTTGGAGCGGCAAGCGGTGTCGGTGGCGCTGATGCGATCACCAATGCGGTCAGGCAATCTATCGGTCGGCGTATCCGACCGGGTGGTGAGACGGCTGGTCATACAGATCTCCCCCTGAATAACGATGTGAGTGCGTAGTGACCATATACGGTGCAGATTGTTAATGTAAAGTTAATGCATCGCGCAGGTTGGTGCGTGGCTGCACAGAGGCGCTAGGCCAACGCCAAAAGCCCCTCCACGTCGAGCGGTGAGTTGACCATCTTCAACCTCCCGTCGGCGTTTTTCGGCCAATCCTCCGGCTGACGATCCCGGTAGAGCTCGATGCCGTTTCCATCAGGATCGCTCAGATAGACCGCTTCGGACACGCCGTGATCGGCGGCGCCTTCGATCGGAACACCGGCTTCGACCACCTGCTTGACGGCCCGCGCCAGAGCCGCCCGGTCGGGATAGAGAAAAGCGCTGTGATAGAGCCCGGTCGCGTCCGATGCAGGCTTTGGACCGCCTCGGCTGTGCCACGTATTGAGGCCCAGATGGTGGTGATAGGCGCCGGCGGCTAGAAACGCGGCCTGATCGCCATATCGTTGGGTGACGGTTAGGCCGATGACATGCTCGTAAAACGCAATCGCACGTTCAAGGTCCGCGACCTTGAGATGCACGTGGCCGATGCGGGTACCGGGATCTGCGCGGTAGGTCATGATGGCTGCTCCTTAGCCTTTGGAGATGACCAATCGGACCGGTCGGCTCAATCCCCTGTCGGGGCACAGGGGCTGTGCATCAGCTGCGCAACATCCCCACGATGTCATAGGTCTTTTCGAGGATCGGCACGGTGATCTCGCGCGCGCGTTCGGCCCCGCGGCCGAGGATGCGGTCGATCTCGGCCGGGTCGTCCATCAGGCGGCTCATCTCGGACGAAATCGGCGAGAGCCTGTCGACGGCCACATCCGCCAAGGCGACCTTGAAGTGGCCGAACAGGCTCCCGGCGTGCTGATCCAGAACCGCTTGCGGCGAGATATCGGCCAGCGCCGCGTAGATATTCACCAGATTGCGCGCATCGGGCCGCTCCGCCAGCCCCTCAATTGCGTCAGGCAGGGGATCGGGGTCGGTCTTGGCCTTGCGGATCTTCTTGGCGATGGTGTCGGCATCATCCGTCATGTTGATCCGCGTCTTTTCGGACGGGTCCGACTTTGACATCTTCTTGGTGCCGTCCTGCAGGTTCATCACCCGCGTGGCCGCGCCTTCGATCACGGGTTCGGTTATCGGGAAAAAGTCGACGCCGTAATCGTGGTTGAACTTCGCGGCGATGTCGCGGGCCAACTCCAGATGCTGCTTCTGGTCATCGCCCACCGGCACGTGGGTGGCGTGATAGATCAGGATATCAGCCGCCATCAGGGCAGGATATGCGAACAGCCCCAGCGAGGATGCCTCGGCATTCTTTCCCGATTTGTCCTTCCACTGGGTCATGCGCCCCATCCAACCCATCCGTGCGATGCAATTGAAGATCCACGCCAGTTGGGCATGTTCGGGCACCTGGGACTGATTGATCAGGATGGATTTTTCCGGATCGATGCCCGATGCGATGAACCCCGCGCACAGCTCCCGCGTGTTGTTGCGCAGCTCGTTCGGATCGATCAGTTTGGCGGTGATCGCATGCAGATCGACCATGCAATAGACGGTCTCGTGGCGGCCATCCTCCTGCATCTCGACGAACCGTTTTATGGCCCCCAGGTAATTGCCGAGCGTCAGCCCGCCCGACGGCTGGATCCCTGAGAAGACGCGGGGTTTGAACTGGGTCTCGGCCATCGAAAACGTCCTTCATCGCGCTCGGCCCCACTGGCCAAGCGGCGCGCAACCGCATACCCACGGGGCGCAGGCCCGTCAACCAAGGCCGACCAACCAAAAGGCCAGCCCATGGAGAACCACAACACCTCCCCCTTCAATGCCTTGCCACCTGTCGTCGTGGCGCTGGCGGCGGTGATCTTCGGACTGGAACTGATGTTTCAGGCGGCGACGGCCGGGCTCTTGGGTGGGCAGGGCGGTGTTGGCTGGCGATTGGCGGCATTTCAGGACTATGCGGTGCTGGATCAGGTCTGGTCCTGGATGGTTGCCAACGGGGTTTATCCTGCCGAACATCTGGTGCGGTTTGTGACCTATCCGCTGATCCATGGCAGCTTTGTCCACGCGGCGCTGGTGGTCGTGTTCATTCTGGCGCTGGGAAAGATGGTGGCCGAGGTCTATTCCCCCATCGCGTTCATTGCCGTCTTCTGGATCTCCGCGGTAGCGGGTGCGCTGGGTTATGTGATCATCCTGGATGCCGAATTCCCGTTGGTGGGCGGATATCCCGGTGTCTACGGCCTGATTGGGGCGTTCACCTTCCTGATGCTCCTTCGCGCGGAAGCGGAAGGGCAGGGCCGCCTGCGGGCTTTTACCCTGATCGGGGCACTTTTGGCGTTCCAGCTTATCTTCGGGGTGATCAACGGCCAATTCGGCAATCTGGTGGCCGACATATCCGGTTTTGCCGCGGGCCTGTTGATGTCTTTCGTGGTCAGCCCGGGCGGTTGGCGGCGGGCACTTGCCCGATTGCGGCAACGCTGAGCGGCCCTCAGTTGCGTCGCACGGCACCTTTCAGGTCGGCCATCGAAAAGGCACCGAAGAGCCGACCGAGGCCGAAATAGACCGCGATTCCCAGGCCCACCAGAATGGCCAGCGCCAGGTAGCGCCACGTGGGGTCCCCCAGAAACGGTCCGAGCAGCAATGCCGCCCACCACAGCACCAGCCCCATGCCGAGCGCGGCGGCGATGATGCGCCAGATCCGCGTCCGGAACCGGTCATCGAACTGCGCAATATCGCCCATCGGCCGCCGCCCGCGGGACAACAGCCCAACCATAACCCATGCCGCGACGCTGGTGGCAATTGCCGCCCCGAGGAAGCCGATGACAAGGCCAAGACCGATGGCCACCACCGCGTTGACCACCATCGCCACCACTGCAAAGCGAAACGGCGTTCGGGTGTCTTCGCGGGCAAAATAAAGCGGCTGCAACACCTTTTGCAGCACGAAGGCGGGCAGGCCCGCGCCATAGACGGCCAGCGCCAAAGCCGTGTTGGCGGCATCATCCGCCGTGAACGCGCCGCGCTGGAACAGGACCGAGACCAACGGCAGCGGGATCACGATCAGAGCAACGGCGGCAGGGATCGTGAGCGCCAGCGCAATTTCACCGGCCCGCGAAAATGCATGTCGCCCGCCGATGGCATCGTCGGCCCGTAACCGGCGTGACAGATCGGGCAAAAGCACGATGCCGATGGCGATACCGACCACGCCCAACGGCAATTGGTACAGGCGATCCGCGAAACTCAGCCACGCGATGGCGCCGTCAAAGAAGCTGGCGACTTGCCGCCCGACCAGCAGGTTGATCTGCACAACGCCCCCGGCCAGCATAGCGGGCAGGGCGATCACGGCGAGTTTTCGCATGTCTGGCGTCAGTTGTGGCAGGCGCGGGCGCACCGGAAACCCGGCACGCGACGCTGCGAACCAGACCAGGCCAACCTGGGCGATACCGGCCATCGGGACGGCCCATGCCAAGGCGCGACCGTACCGCTCGGCAGGGTCAACAAGGCTTGTCATCTTGCCGTCGGCGCCAAGCTGGCTGACGAGGATCAGCGTGCCCACCAGAATGACATTCAAAAGGATCGGTGCCGCTGCCGCGGTGGCGAACCGACCCGTGGCGTTCAGGATCCCCGAGAAGAGCGCGGCCAGCGAGATGAAAAGGATGTAGACGAAAGCGATCCGCCCGAATTCTACGGCCAGATCCAACCGGTCGTCACCTGCAAAACCACCCGCCATCGCCAGCACCAGCCAAGGCATGATCAACTGCGCCACAAGCGTCAGCACGATAAGGATCGACGCCAATCCGGCAAAGGCTTCCTGCGCGAATTCCCGTGGATCTTCGCCGCTTTCCAGCTTCTTGGAGAACAGCGGAACGAAAGCCGTGTTGAACGCGCCTTCGGCAAAGAACCGGCGGAACATGTTGGGCAGGGAAAAGGCGATCAGGAACGCCTCGGCAACGGGGCCGGCCCCCATGAAGGCCGCGATCATGATATCACGCACGAAGCCGAGGATGCGGCTGCCCAGGGTCCATGCACCGACGGTGAAGAAGCCTGATACAAGGCGGATCGGGCGCGCGGCCATCGGCTCAGGCCCCCGCCCGTTCCGCGACCCGTGCGATGGCATCGCGCAGCTTTTTCTCCAGACTTGTGCGGCGGTTGTCGGAGTGCAGTTTCAGGCCGAACATGTCCTTGACATAGAACGTATCGACGACCTGCACCCCATAGGTCGCTATCACCGCGGACGCGATGTAGACGTTGCTTGCCGCCAGCGTCTTGGTCAGATCGTAGAGCAGGCCGGGGCGATCGCGGGTATCGACCTCGATAATGGTGTAGATCTCCGAACCTTCGTTGTCGAACGTGATGGTCGTGGGCACGTTGAACGGGCGCTCACGCTTCTTGATCTTGTCGCGCCGCTCCATCGCTTCGGAGGCCAGAACCTCACCCTTCAGCGTCTTCTTGATCATCCCCGTCAAGCGCGGCAGGCGCGCCCTTTCGTAGGGGCTTCCGTCGTGGTCCTGCACCCAGAAAACGGCCGTCGCGAAGCCATCCTTGGACGTATAGGTACGCGCATCCACGACGTTCGCGCCAACCAGGGACAGGGCGCCCGCCAAGCGACAGAAGATGCCGGGATGGTCAGCCAGCGCGAAGCACACGCGCGTTGCGTCCCGATCTTCGTCTTGCTTGGTATCGATACGGATTTCCTCATCCCCGAGGTCGCGTAGCATCTTGGCAAAGGTGACCTGTGTCGCCAGATCGAGACCTTGCCAATAGGGCCCGTAGTGGCGATCGATCTCGGCCTTCAACTCGGGCTTGGCCCAATCCTCCAGCGCCACGCGCAGGCGCTTCTTGGCCTCCCCCTCCAGCTGTTCGCGGTTGAGATCTTCCAGTCCCGTTTCAAGCGCCTGCGCCGTGGCGCGGTGCAACCCACGCAACAGCGTGGCCTTCCAGTTGTTCCAGGTATTCGGACCCACTCCGCGAATATCGCAGACGGTGAGTACGGTAAGCAGGTCCAGCCGTTCCCGTGTTTTCACGGCCTTTGCGAAATCGCGCACCGTGCGCGGGTCCGAGATATCGCGTTTCTGGGCCATGTCGGACATCAGAAGGTGGTAGCGCACCAGCCACTCCACGGTCTCGCATTCCGCGGGTTTCAGGCCCAATCGCGGGCAGATCGCGCGCGCCATCCGCGCGCCGAGGATCGAGTGATCCTCGTTCCGGCCCTTGCCGATGTCATGGAGCAGGCAGGCCACGAAGAGGACCTTCCGGTTCACCCCCTTCTTGAGGATACCGGAGACCAGCGGAAGCTCCTCCACCAGCTCTTCCCGCTCGATCTGCGCAAGGGTCGAGACGACCTGGATAGTATGCTCGTCCACGGTGTAGCTGTGATACATGTTGAATTGCATCATCGCGACGATGGGGGCGAATTCCGGCAAGAAGGCGGCCAGAACCCCAAGTTCGTTCATCCGGCGCAGGCCACGTTCCGGGTTGCCGTGTTTCAGCATCAGATCGAGGAAGATTCGGTTGGCCTCGCGGTCGCCACGTAAGGCATCGTCGATCAGGTCCAGCCGGGCCGAGACCTCGCGCATCGCGCTTGGGTGGATCAAGTAGCCGGTGCGCAGGCCCTCCTCGAACAGGCGCAGGATGTTCAGGCGGTCCTCAAAGAACGTTTCCGGCTCCCGGATATTCAGGCGATTCTGGATAACTTCGTAGCCGTCTTTCAGCTTCTTGCGGCGGGAACGTCCACGCAGGAAGCCAAGGATCGCCGGTTCCTGTTTGACATGGCGGGCCTCAAGCCCCGTCAGGAAGATCCGCGTCAGCTCCCCCACCCGGGTCGCATGGCGGAAGTAATCCTGCATGAAATGCTCCACCGCGCGGCGCCCGGAATGGTCGTTGTATCCAAGGCGCTCCGCCACCTCGACCTGCATGTCGAAGCTGAGCATGTCCTGCGCCCGGTTCGCGATCAGGTGCAGATGGGCGCGAACCGCCCAAAGGAAGCGTTCGGCGGCGTCGAAACTGGCGAATTCCTCGGGGCGGAACACACCAAGGTCCACAAGCTCGGCCGCGCGCGCCACACCATGCTCATACTTGGCAATCCAGTACAGCGTCTGCAGGTCCCGCAGCCCGCCTTTGCCCTCCTTGACGTTGGGCTCCAGCATGTAACGCTGGCCACCCTGCTTCTTGTGACGGCTGCTGCGTTCTTCGAGTTTGGCTTCAATGAACTCGCCCAACGTACCCTCGAAAAGCTGCGCGCGCAGCGTGTCGGACAGCTCTTTGCCAAGGGCTGCGTCACCGGCAAGGTGCCGCATCTCCAGAAGCGATGTGCGGATCGTGTAGTCTTGCCGACCGAGGCGTATGCATTCGGCGACTGTGCGGCTGGCATGTCCCACTTTCAGGCGCATGTCCCATAACATGTAGAGCATGCTTTCGATAACGCTTTCGACCTTTCCGGTCACTTTCCATGGCGTCAGAAACAGCAGATCGACATCGGAAAACGGAGCCATTTCGCCCCGGCCATACCCACCTACGGCCATCACGGCGAGCCGTTCGCTGTCGGTCCGGACATTCGTGGGATGCAGGTAGGTTTCTGCAACCCGCAGCACCTCATGGACCAGTACGTCAGTCAGGTACGCATAGGATCGCGTCGCCCTGCGCGCGGCGAGCGGATTTGCGATGATGGCGTCTTTCAGGATCTGTCTGGCGTGCTTTTGTGCGGCGTTCAACTCCCCCACCGCCGCCGCGCGGATGGCGGCGGCATCGCTGGCATCTACACATGCACTATCGACCCGCGCGCTCAGGGCCCCCGGATCAATGATGTCTCCGGCCGGGAGCAGGAGCGTGCCCGGCCTTGAGGCGTCGGATAGGCTGGGGTTCTGGTCCCGGTCAGAAACCGGCACCGCCAAGGCTTCTTGGGGCAGGGTCAATCACCGTCACCTGTTGATCGACGATCTGTGCGACCGCCAGCGCGCGTTCGATGGTGCCGTCGGGCAAGAAGCGGAACGCACCGCCCGCGCCCTGGATCTGGCCTGTCGCGACAAGATCGCCAGCCCCCATCCGGCCAAGCCCGGCCGTTTGGGCAATCGCGCGGATCGCGTCGTAACCGAGGCTGCCCAAGGCATGGGGCGCCGTGCCATTGGCGGCCGCGTAGCGCGCGTTGAAATCGGCCGCGGCGGCCCCGTCGGGCAGGGTGAACCAACCGCCCTGCAGCCCCGAGAACTGAAGCGTTGCGGGCGGAATATCCCACCGCGTCAGGCCCATGAGCTGAACATTATCGGTATTCAGGCCGTTTTCCGGCAGCAGCTGCGCAAAGAGGGGTAGGGCGCCCGCGCTGTCTGACGTCAGAAGGACGGAATTGCCGCCCTGGTTGCGTACGGCATCGGTGACTTGCGGCACTACGTTGACGACACCCACCTGGCTGAACTCATAAGGGATGGTCGAGACGATGTTTGCGCCGGTGCGGGCCGCAGCGCGGCGCACGGCATCCCGCGCCACTTCCCCGGCCAGGTTCGACGCATGGACCAGCACGATATTGCCGCGGCCCTGGCGTGCCGAATAGCTGACGATCCGGTTGGCGGTATTAGCGAAGGTATAACCCAGAACGAGCACGTTGCCGCCTGCGATCTCGGTATTGTTGGAAAAGCTCAGCACGGCCACGTTCGAGTTCGCCACGGCCACACCCACCGCCGCCGCCGCGTCCGAGCGCAGCGGGCCAACGATGACGTCCGCCCCGGCGGAGACGGCCTCCTGCGCGCGGGAGGCCGCGACGGCGGCATCACCTGCCGTGTCGTACACGACGATTTCCACATTCGTCGTGCCTGCGACGTCCGCGGCGGCAAGCCGGGCGGAATTCTCCAAACTGCGGGCCAGAAGGGCATCGCCCCCTGCGCCACTGAGCGGGATCAGCATGGCCACCTGGACGCTCTGGCCAGACACACGCGGACCGGCGCCAAGCCCGATAGGGCCGCCCCCGATCTGACACGCGGTCAGAACCATGGACAGAACAAGCGCAACACCAATGCGCAGCGGGTTGCGAAGGTTGGAGAAACCGGAAACCATAGTATGTGTGCCCTCCCATTGAGGCGCAGAAGCAAAGACTGACGGGAGGCCCGCAAGATGCAGGCTACGGTGATCGGACGATCAAGTAAACGTTACGTCCGCGCTCGGACGTCTCCCCCACGGGCTCTTGGACCAGGATCGGCCACTGACGCAAGTGTCCAATTGCCGGTTGCCGGGGCGACGGCGGGGGAGCGCCCATGACCTATGGCGGCACAATCGCGCCGGGATTGCATTTCGTGGCCACGCCGATCGGCTCGGCCCGCGATATCACGTTGCGTGCGCTCGACGTGCTGGCCGCGGCCGACGTGATTGCCGCCGAAGATACGCGGACCGCGCGCAAGCTTATGGAAATCCACGGTATTTCCGTGGCGGGGCGCCCCATGATTCCGTATCACGACCACAACGGTGCCGAGGCCCGGCCACGCATTCTGGCGCTGTTGGAGCGGGGCAAGTCGGTCGCCTATGTCTCCGAAGCGGGGACACCCCTTGTCGCGGATCCCGGATATCAGCTTGGGCGCGCGGCAATTGACGGCGGCTTTACCGTCTTCTCCGCCCCCGGGCCCTCCGCGGCGCTCGCCGCGTTGACAGTATCTGGATTGGCCTCCGATCGCTTCATGTTCGTCGGATTTCCCCCCAGTCAGGCCGGGCGACGCAAACGCTGGCTGGGAGAACTCGACGGGGCAGGGGCCACGCTCATTCTCTACGAAAGCCCCAAACGCATTCACCGACTGTTAGGTGAAGTGTGCGAAACCATGGGTGACGAACGGGAGATTGCAGTTTGCCGGGAATTGACCAAACGCTTCGAGGAGGTGCTGCGTGGACCATGCACACAGGTTCTGGCGGAGATCTCGGAGCGATCCCTGAAGGGCGAAGTGGTGTTGGTCATTGGTCGCGCTCCGGCCCAGGTGGCCGAACAGGCGGATGTGGAGATGGCTTTGCAGACGGCGCTGGCGGAGATGCCGTTGAAAGCCGCCGCCGCTCAGGTCGCGACACGGTTGGGCCTTCCGAAACGGGAGGTCTATCAACTGGGGCTTCGGCTGAAAAACGGCGACTGAGGGGCGAACAGGCGTATCTGTCTGGCAAGGCGGCCGAGACGATTGTGATGAAAGCCTACATGGAGCACGGCCATCGTATGATTGCGCGCCGCTGGCGCGGTCCGGCTGGTGAGATCGATCTGGTCATGGAGAAAAACGGCGAGGTCGTTTTTGTTGAGGTCAAATCGGCACGAAATACGATGCGCGCTGCCGAAAGCCTGTCGCAGCGACAGATCACACGGCTCCTGCGCAGCGCCGAACATTGCCTTGGTAGCTTCCCCAGGGGCGCCCTGACACCGATGCGGTTCGATGTGGCCCTCGTGGATGGTCAGGGACATATCGACGTGATCGCAAACGCGCTCAGCGCCTGACACCCATTGCACCTTTCAAAGTGCCGCGCCAAGTAAAGGGCGTGGCACCCTGAGGAGAATGGCGATGCGTGTGGCGTTTCAAATGGACCCGATAGAGGCTGTGGATATCGAAGCGGATTCCACCTTCCGCCTTGCCGAAGAGGCCCAGGCGCGGGGCCATGAGCTGTTGGTCTACACGCCCAATGATCTTGCCTACCGCGAAGACCGTGTATTGGCGCGGGCCCGGCGCATTCGGGTGCAGCGGGTTCAGGGTGACCACGTCACGGCAGAGGCGCCGGAAATCATCGACCTGGCCGATATCGACGTGATCTGGCTGCGCCAGGATCCGCCTTTTGACATGGGCTACATCACCACAACCCATTTGCTTGATCGTCTCAAGGGCAAGGCCCTGGTGCTGAACGATCCGTTCTGGGTGCGCAACGTGCCGGAAAAACTGATGGTGCTCGACTATCCAGAGTTGACGCCGCCGACGATGATCGCGCGCGATCTGGAGATGTTGAAGGCCTTCAAGGCCGACCACGGCGATGTCATTCTCAAGCCGCTCTACGGCAATGGCGGGGCGGGCGTATTTCGCCTCACGCCCGAGGA
Organism: uncultured Roseicyclus sp.; assembly: GCA_947491935.1. Taxonomy (GTDB): domain Bacteria; phylum Pseudomonadota; class Alphaproteobacteria; order Rhodobacterales; family Rhodobacteraceae; genus Gymnodinialimonas. Next base: position 890,824 of record CANLLF010000001.1, on the reverse strand, counting down.
TCGCAACCTAAATTCGCTGCATGAACTCTTCACAGGCATCAACCGCGAGCCGCTGATCATGCAGAAATTCCTGCCCGACGTGGCGGCCGGCGACAAGCGCGTGATCCTTGTGGATGGAGAGCCGGTGGGTGGGATCAACCGCGTGCCCGCCAACGGTGAGACCCGGTCCAACATGCATGTGGGAGGGCGGCCCGAACCCACCGCCCTGACGGATAGGGAGCGGGAGATTTGCGCCATCATCGGCCCGCGTCTGAAGGAAATGGGGCAGGTCTTTGTGGGGATCGACGTGATTGGCGGTTGGTTGACGGAAATCAACGTGACCTCCCCAACCGGCATTCAGGAGCTGGAGCGGTTTGACGGGGTCAATATCGCGGCCAAGATCTGGGATGCGGTGGAGCGCCGCGCCGCGGCAGGGTGAGCCTTCGTCTGCAGCTTCTCAACATCGGCTGCCGCCTGATCGGCAAGACACGCCTGCGTATGGTGGAACGGCCCGGAAACCAGCGCAAAGATTTCGAATGGGTCGGATGGCTGTGCGGCGGGCGAGGAACCGGGCTGCTTCATCGCAATGTCGCCGGAGCGCCGCCCCTGACGATTGTGGAGCGCGCTGACGGAGCGGCCGGAGTGATCCTCTATTTTCATGGCGGAGGATTCATCGCGGGTTCTGCGGCGTCGCACATAGCATTGATCCGATCCTTGGCGCGCCGAAGTCGATGCCGCATCGTTGTGCCAGACTACGCGATGGGGCCCGAAGAGCCGTTGCCCGCAGCCCAGATCGATGCCCGCGCGGCATGGAATGGGCTGATTGCCGATGGCGTGCCGCCCGGTAAGATCGTCTTGGCTGGCGACAGTGCAGGCGGCGGCATGGCCCTGTCGCTGATGGCCGAATTGGGCGCGGAGGGGCAACGGCCAGCAGGATGTATCGCGTTCAGTCCGTGGACGGATCTGACAGGCTCGGGCGCGTCGATGGTGGAAAACGCCCGCCGCGATCCCTTGCTGCCTGCCGAGCGATTACCGGACCTGATCGGGTTCGCCGCACTCGGCGCCGATCTGACCGACCCGCGCCTGTCGCCGCTATTTGCGGACTTTAGCCGCCCCGCCCCGACGTTGATCCACTATTCCGAAACGGAGATCGTGCGCGATGATGCCCTGCGGATGGCCGACGTGCTTCGGGCCGCGGGCGGGGAAGTTGAGCTGACATCCTGGCCTAATACGCCCCACGCCTGGCACGTGTTCGGGGATATCCTGCCGGAGGCCCGTGACGCTCTGGAGCAGGCCGCCCTCTTCGCGCGCCGGTGCCTAGGTGTCCCGCGCGCCGATTAGGCGATAGCCGACCGCTTCCGCGATATGGGGCGTGCTGACGGTTTCGGCCCCGTCCAGATCGGCAATGGTCCGCGCCAGGCGCAGCACCCGGTGGTAGCCGCGTGCGGTCAGCCGGAACGTATCGGCGGCCTTCAGCAGCATTTCCTTGCCCTGCGCATCGGGCGTGGCGATCTGATCGAGCAGCGTACCTTCAGTATCGGAATTGACCCGTGCGTCCGATCCGAGAGCTTCGAACCGGGCTTGCTGAATGGCCCGCGCCTCGGCCACCCGTGCAGCAACGACTGCACTGGTATCACCGCTGGCCGGCAGATCGAGGTCGGCATAAGCCACCGGCGGCACCTCCAGGCGCAGGTCGAACCGGTCCATCAGCGGGCCGGAGATTTTGCCCATATATTCCTGCCCACAAATCGGTGCCCGATTACACGCAGCGCCGGCATCGTAAAGTTGCCCGCACCGGCATGGGTTGGCGGCGGCGATCAGGAGGAAGCGGCACGGATAGGTCACGTGTGCATTGGCGCGCGCCACGACCACATCGCCGGTTTCAATCGGCTGACGCAGGGTTTCCAGGACGGCGCGGGGGTATTCCGGGAATTCATCCAGAAACAGGACCCCGTTATGGGCCAGGCTGATTTCGCCGGGTTTCGCCCCACGCCCGCCGCCAACGATAGCGGCCATGGACGCGGTGTGATGCGGCGCGCGGTAGGGGCGTGTACGGGAAATGCCGCCGTCGTCCAGAAGTCCGGAGAGCGAGTGGATCATAGACGTTTCCAGCGCCTCGGGCGCGCTCAATGGCGGCAATATCCCCGGTAGCCGCGCGGCCAGCATGGATTTGCCAGATCCGGGCGAGCCAACCATCAGAAGGTGATGTCGCCCGGCGGCGGCAATCTCAAGCGCACGTTTTGCCCGCTCCTGCCCGCGGACTTCCGAAAGGCATTTGGTGCCTGTGTCCGTTGTGACTTCCCCAGGTGCAGCGGGTTCAAGCGGAGCCCGGTCAGTGAAATGGGCCACAAGTTCGGCCAGCGATGCGGCGGCAAAAACGGTGGTGGCGCCAACCCAGGCGGCCTCGGCCCCGCAGGCCGCCGGACACATCAGCGTGCGACCATCCTCTCCGGCGGCCAGGGCTGCGGGCAAAGCCCCCAATACCGGGACGAGCCGCCCATTGAGGGCCAGTTCCCCAAGCGCCAGTGTTGCCTCAACGCGCTCCTTCGAGATGATGCCAAGGGCCGCCAGAAGGGCCAGCGCGATGGGGAGATCGAAGTGGGAGCCCTCTTTGGGCAGGTCAGCAGGCGACAGATTTACGGTGATCCGCCGCGACGGCATTGCGATGGCCATGGCCTGCAATGCGGTGCGCACCCGTTCGCGCGCTTCGCTGACCGCCTTGTCGGGCAATCCGACGATGGCAAAGCCCGGCAGGCCCGCGGTGACGGCACATTGCACCTCAACCCGGCGGGCCTCTAGGCCCTCAAAGGCCACGGTATGGGTGATCGATAGGGATTCTGGGCTGGCTGCTTCAAACATGTCCCAGCCCTAGCGCGGCTTTGGTTAGCGAATGGTTAACCAAAAGCCGAAAACGTTAACCTTACCTCGGTCCTACTCGAAGCTTGGGAAAGGGATTCGCGCCAGAGGCGCCTTGTCGTATATTTCGATCTCCTGCGTTTCCTTCATGCCGTCATTGCGCCACTCCACGAAGGCCGGATGGGTTGTGATGGCTTTGGCATAGGCCGTCGCATTATCTGACATGGGCAAACCGTAGGTCAGGAACCGTGTGACGACCGGCGCATAGAACGCATCGGCCAGGGTGAACGTGCCGTAGAGGAACGGCCCGCCGGAGCGATCCAGTGCCTGGGCCCATATCGCTTCGATCCGGGCGACGTCCGCGAGGACGGCATCGGAGGGCAGAAAGCCCTCCCAAGCCGTGCGCAGGTTCACCTGGCAATCCCCACGGAGCGCGGTAAAGCCGGAATGCATTTCGGCAATTATCGATTGCGCTTCGGCGCGCGCGACCGGGTCCTCCGGCAACAACCCGCGATCCGGGAACGCCTCCGCCAAATGCCAGGCGATGGCGATGCTGTCGGTCAGCAGGCCGCCATCCGGCGTACGCACCGCCGGCACAGTGCGATGCCCGCCGAAGGCAGCCACATCGTCGAAGAATTTGTCGCCGTAAATCTCCACCTTGTGGAGCGTTACGGGAATATCGAAGGGCGCGAAGGCAAGCCACGCGCGCATCGACCAGCTGGAATAGGATTGCTGCCCAATAAGAAGATCATAGGTCATGGGTGCATCAAGCGCATTGGCGCGGGGATCGTCAAACGAAAGCGCGTGATCGGCGCCATCACGGGCGGTGATTGACGGCGCCGAGGTGCCAGCCGGTGCCGGTCTCGACAAGCTCCGTCACGGAAAGTGGGTCGATATTTTGGGCAAGGACGGCCCTCGGGCTCTGGCCAGTGACGGCTGCTATATGGCACAGGATCACGCCGAAATGAGCGACGATGATCAGGTCTGTCTCGCCGTCCATGCGCGCAATCGCGGCCTGAACCCGGGATGTCACCTGAAACCAGCTTTCACCGCCCGGCGGCTCCACATGGCCGGGCTCTTCCCAGAAGGCCCGGCTCAACTCGGGATCGCGTTCGGCCACTGCATCAAAGCGGAGGCCATCCCACGCGCCGAAATCAAACTCGCGCAGGTCGCGATCATGCGGCAATCGCCGCCGTCCGCCCGCGATCGCATCCGCAGTGGCGACCGCCCGTTTCAGATCCGACGACAGGATTGGGGCATCGGGCGGCAGCCAGTCGCGCATTCGCGCGACGGCGGCAGTGTCAGACAGATCCGCGGGCACGTCGCGCCACCCGGTAAAAGCCTTTTGATGGGTCGGCCCGTGACGAACCCAAAAGAGGCGCCTCACCACGGCTCATCTACCGGGTCGAGCTGCGGCTGGCCCTTCAGCACCTGGGGCAGGCCTGCCGTGACCAGCACAACCAGATCGGCTTCGGCCGCCAGGCGCTGATTGATGACGCCCTGGGCGCGCTGAAAGGCGCGAGCCAACCGGTTTTCAGGCACGATCCCGCCGGACACCTCGTTGCTGACAAGAACCACCGGCGCCCGCATCTGGATCAGAACCTCCAGCAGCAGATCGGTTTCTTCCTCCCAATCACCGCCATCGATCATCAGGTTGGTGAGCCACAAGCTGATGCAATCCAGGAGCGCGACCTCGCCGGTTTCGATCTGCGACAATACCGCTGCCGTCTCCCGTGGGGCCTCGACCGTGCGCCATCCTTGACCGGCGCGGCGGGCGCGATGGGCCGACACCTTGTCCGCCATCTCACCGTCCAAGGCCTCGGCTGTCGCAATATAGACCTTTGCCAAGCCCGATTGCTGCACCATGCGCTCGGCAATACCGGATTTACCGCTGGACGCGCCACCAAGAACAAGGGTGAGGGGGGGCAGGCGCAATTTTATGTCCCAAAAACTGATCCGATCGGTCTTTCCCTGCGTAACTCTTCTGAAACACGACAAACAAGCGTGTCCGAATAGGTCAACAGAACCGGGGGGTCGTTATGGCATTTGACTTTGGCGGAGACCAGTCCCTTTCCCGCCGCGCGATGAAGGCGGAATTACTGGATGCAGAGACGGAATTGCGATTGGCCTATGCATGGCGCGATGACCGGTGCGAGGAAAGCTTGCATCGATTGATCACGGCCTATATGCGGCTGGCGATTTCGATGGCGGCGAAGTTCAAGCGTTACGGCGCGCCGATGAATGACCTGATCCAGGAAGCAGGCCTTGGCCTGATGAAAGCCGCCGACAAGTTCGACCCCGACCGTGGTGTGCGGTTCTCAACCTATGCCGTGTGGTGGATCAAGGCCTCGATCCAGGACCATGTGATGCGGAACTGGTCGATGGTGCGCACCGGGTCCACGTCGTCCCAGAAGTCGCTGTTCTTCAACATGCGCCGGGTTCAGGCGCGATTGGAGCGCGAAGCGATGGCCGCGGGCGAGACGCTCGACAAGCACCAGCTGCGCCAGATGATCGCCACGGAAGTGGGCGTCCCGCTCCATGACGTGGAGATGATGGAAGGCCGACTGGCGGGCTCCGACTACTCGCTGAACGCGACCCAATCCGTGGAGGATGAGGGGCGTGAATGGATCGACACGCTGGAAGATGACAGCGATCAGGCCGCCGAATTGGTGGAACATTCCCACGATACGGCCCAATTGCGCGAATGGCTGATCACGTCGATGAAGGCTCTGAACGACCGCGAGCGGTTCATCGTGCGCGAACGTAAGCTGCGTGAAGATCCTCGCACACTCGAAAGCCTTGGAGATGAACTTGGCCTCAGCAAGGAGCGGGTGCGCCAGCTTGAGGCCGCGGCCTTCGGCAAGATGCGCAAGACATTGGAAGCGCAGTCGAAGGAAGTCCGGTCGTTCCTCGCCGTTTGATCTATGATGCGCCGCTGGCCGTGCTTCTTGCGCTCTTTGTCTTCACCCTCCAGATGTCCCAACGGCCCGAACCGTCCTGGCGGCATACAGCTCTGATCGCCGACGTGCGCTAGGGATTTGCGACACGTCCTGAACGTCGCGAACGGCGACTGGGAGACTTTGTTGCGTTGCAGGCTTTGGGAGGGCCGGAGCCCGCGCCAACCCGATTCCGATTGAAGGGCCTGCGCCGCCCGCCTAACGTGGCCCCGCGTGCCGCGGAGGGCCAAAATGCTGACCAATAAGCGCATTCTTCTGATTATCGGCGGTGGAATTGCCGCCTTCAAATCGCTCGACCTGATCCGACGCCTGCGCGATCAAGGCGCCTCGGTTACCCCGGTTATGACCAAGGCGGCAGAGGAATTCGTGACTCCGCTGTCCACCTCTGCCCTGGCTGCGCAGAAGGTCTACCGTGACCTGTTCGATCTCACCGATGAAGCCGAGATGGGCCATATCGAGCTATCTCGCGCCGCTGATCTGGTGGTCGTCGCCCCGGCAACGGCCGATCTGATGGCCAAAATGGCCCATGGACACGCCAACGATCTTGCCTCGACTCTTTTGATGGCCACTGACAAACGCGTGCTGATTGCGCCCGCCATGAATGTGCGGATGTGGGAGCATCCCGCCACTCAACGGAATTTGGCGATGCTCCGCGGTGACGGGGTGCTGATTGCAGGCCCAGATGAGGGGAACATGGCGTGCGGTGAATACGGGCCCGGCCGCATGTCGGAGGTGCTGGACATCATCGCGGCGATCGATGCGGCGTTGGGCGATGGCCCCATGAAGGGGCGTCACGTCATCGTCACTTCCGGCCCGACCCATGAGCCGATCGACCCGGTGCGCTACATCGCCAACCGATCCTCCGGGGCGCAGGGCACGGCTTTGGCGGCGGCCTTGCGAGATCTGGGCGCGCGGGTGAGTTTTGTGACGGGCCCGGCCAGCGTGCCGCCACCCGCAGGGGTAGACGTGATCCGGGTGGAAACGGCGGCCCAGATGGCCGAGGCGGTTGCCGCGGCCCACCCGGCGGATGCGGCGATTTTTGCGGCGGCGGTAGCCGATTGGCGGGTGGAGAATGCCAGCGGATCGAAGATGAAGAAGGACGGCTCCGGCACCGCCCCGGCACTGGAATTTGCCGAGAACCCGGACATTTTGGCGGGCGTGGCGCAGATGGGAGAAGGCCGACCCAAGCTGGTCGTGGGGTTTGCAGCTGAAACCGACGACGTGGTCGCTAATGCAACCGCCAAACGGGCGCGCAAGAGCTGTGATTGGATCGTGGCCAATGATGTGTCGCCGGAGACGGGTATCATGGGCGGGCACGAAAACCGGATTGTCCTGATCACCGATGACGGCGCAGAAGAGTGGCCTAGATTGCCGAAAGATGAGGTTGCCCGGTGGTTGGCATCGCGCATCGCCACGGCCCTTGGCGCCGGCTGACGGGCCGGGAATTTGGGTATTTGGGACCATTGGAAGGGGAGGGTCGCGCGTGAGAATTGAGGTGATGCGCGAGGCCTGGGCCGACAGGGACGTGGCGCTCCCGGACTACGCGACCGCCGACGCGGCGGGTGCGGATTTGCGGGCGAATTTCGCCGAGGATGCCCGGTGTGGGCTGGTGTTGCAGCCCGGCGCGCGGGCGCTGGTGCCGACGGGCCTGCGCGTGGCGATCCCGGGTGGGTTCGAGATGCAGGTACGCCCACGGTCTGGCCTGGCCCTGAAACATGGCGTGACGCTGGCCAACGCGCCGGGCACGATCGACAGCGATTATCGCGGGCCGTTGGGGGTGATCCTGATCAATCTGGGTGATGCGCCCTTCATGGTCGAACACGGTGCGCGGATTGCGCAGGCGGTGATTGCGCCGGTGGCGCAGACCGATTTCACGGTCGTGGACGCACTGCCCGACACGGCACGCGGTGTCGGCGGGTTCGGATCAACGGGGACCGGCTGATGCTGTTTGTGCTGTTGATGGCGGCGGCCCTGTGGGGCATTGGGCATTTGATGAAAGCGCCCATTCAGGCGCGGCTTTATATGCTGGGGCTGCTCTATGTTGCGGTTCTGGCGGCGCAGCTTGTGCTGCCCGACGGGCATCCGGTTCGAGTGACTTTAGGCGGATCGCTGGGGGAATGGCTGCTTCTGGGCGTCGTACTGGCCATGGTGCTGGCCTATCGCGTGATTCTGACACGCCTGCGGGGACGCGCGGAAACGCTGGAAGCCGCCCGCCATGCGGAAACAGCGAGCGAGCCGCAGGGCCCCTTTTCGGACGCGGAGACTGAACGTTATGCTCGCCACATCATGCTCCCGGATATCGGGGGTGCCGGGCAGGTTGCGCTGAAGCAGGCGTCGGTTCTGGTGGTGGGCGCAGGTGGCCTGGGGTCTCCGGCGCTGCTGTATCTGGCGGCTGCGGGTGTCGGGCGGATCGGGGTGATCGACCATGACGCGGTAAGCCTGTCGAACCTGCAGCGCCAGATTGCCCATGTGGATGCGCGCATCGACATGCCTAAGGTCTTCTCGGCCCAGGCGGCCATTGTGGCGATCAATCCCCATATTGAGGTGCACCCCTATCATCGCGAACTGACGGAGGATGTGGCCGAAACCCTGTTTGCGGAGTTTGACCTGATCCTCGACGGCACGGACAGCTATGCGGTGCGCGATCGGGTGAACCGGGCAGCGATTGCCTTGGGCCGCCCGGTGATTGCGGGCGCGATTTCGGCGTGGGAAGGACAGTTGACGCTCTACGATCCTGCGGGCGGCGCGCCATGCATGGCTTGCGTCTTTCCGGAGGCACCCGCTCCCGGCCTGTCGGCCACCTGTGCCGAAACCGGCGTGATCGGCGCGCTGCCCGGCGTTGTCGGCTCCATGATGGCGCTGGAAGCGATCAAGGAGATCACGGGTGCGGGCCAATCCCTGCGGGGTCGAATGCTGATCTATGATGCACTCCACGCCGAAACCCGCCAGATCAATGTGCAACGCCGCGCCGATTGCGCCGTTTGCAGCGAGGTTTGACGCCCACGGCCCTTGCCGCCACCGGGGGCTGCGTCATACTGCGCCCAGTCAATCAGGGAGATGTCCGATGATCCGTTTTGCTGCCGCGGCCCTTGCCGCCGTATTGCCCTTTGCCGCCGCTGCAGATGGGCACCTGCCCGATCTGGGCGGTCAAGAAGTGGTGGTCGTCACCGAAAACGCCTACCCGCCGCTGCAATTCGTCGATCCCGTCACCGGCATGGCGATCGGCTGGGAATACGATGCGCTGGAGATTCTGGCGGAGCGCCTGAATTTTACGCCGGTGATCGAGAATATCAGCTGGGACGCAATGATCCCTGCCGTGTCCGAAGCACAATACGATATGGGCATGACCGGGATTACCATCCGAGAAGACCGGGATGAACTGGTAGATTTCAGCGCGCCCTACATGGTCAGCCAGATGCGGATGCTTGTCGCCGCCGATGAAGACCGCTTCACCGATGCTGCCAGCTTCGCCGCCGATGAAGACCTGCTGATCGGCACGCAGGCTGGCACAACGCCGTTCTATGTGGGCGTCTACGATGTGCTGGACGGCGACGAAGCGAACCCGCGCCTCGTGCTTTTTGAAACGATCCCGGCGGCGATCCAGGCCCTGATCGTGGGGGATGTGGATATGGTGCTGGCCGACAGCGCGGGTGGGCAAGGCTATGTGAGTGCCAATCCCGAGCGATTGCAGATGATCGGGGACCCGCTTGGCACGGAGGAATTCGGCTTCATCTTCCCCAATGACAGTGAGCTTGTCGCGGCTATCGATGCCGGTATCGAAAGCATGCGGGCGGATGGCACGCTGGAAGAACTCGACCAACGATGGTTCGTAGATTACGCACTGGGCCAGTAGCCCCTTCGGCGCGCCGGGGCTGCCTCGGCGCGCCATGACCTGATGATGTCCCCCACCCCGCATGACCGCGATTTTCCCTGGTGGCTGGTCGCCCTGATCGGCCTTGCCCTCTTCGCCATTTGGCGGATGGCGAATGACGAGGTGTATCTACAAGTCGCGTCGACCCTCAGGCGCGGTGTAGTCATCACGATTTTCGTGACCCTGGTGGGCTTCGGGATGGCCGCGACGATGGGGCTCGGCCTGGCCCTGATGAGCCTGTCCAGACACCTGATCGTGCGCCAGATCGCGCGATTTTACATCGAGATTGTACGCGGTGTACCGATCATCGTGTTGTTGCTTTACGTGGCCTTCGTCTTCGCGCCTGCGCTCGTGGCGGGATACAACTGGCTGGCCGAGATCCTCGGGGTGGAGGCGATCCGAACCCGGGATTTCCCGCTGCTCTGGCGCGCCGTCATCGCATTGGCCGTTGGGTATTCCGCCTTCATCGCCGAGGTGTTCCGGGCCGGTCTGCAATCGGTGGATGCGGGGCAGGTCGAAGCCGCCAATGCCCTGGGCCTGAACCGCTGGCACCGGTTTCGACACATCATCTTTCCGCAGGCGATCCGCACCATCCTGCCACCGCTCGGGAATGACTTCGTGGCGATGGTGAAGGACAGTTCGCTGGTTTCGGTATTGGGTGTTCTGGATGTGACCCAATTGGGCAAAGTCACGGCGGCGTCGAATTTCCGGTATTTCGAGACCTACAACGTGGTGGCGCTGATTTATCTGACGATGACGGTCAGTTTGTCATTGGCGTTGCGACGGCTGGAGGTGCGGATGCGGCAATCGGAGCGGCGGTAGGTCGCGAATGATTGATGGCGGGGCTGTTGGCCGGGGGAATAGAGCCTTATGTCTTTTGCAAAGGAGATCCGCCCATGACCAACCCGTTGCTCGCATCCTGGACCACGCCGTTTGAGCTTCCGCCGTTCGAGAAGATCAGGGACGAGGATTTTGCGCCCGCCATGGAGGTGGCGATCGAAGAGACTCGGGCTGGAGTACACGCGATTGCCGACAATCCCGAGGCGCCGACCTTTGAAAATACCATCGAGGCACTGGAGTTGTCGGACCGGCTTCTGCATCGCGTCGCCAACGTGTTCTACAATCTTGCCGGGTCAGACGCGACACCGAAGCGTGAGGAGTTGCAGCGTGAATTTGCCCCGAAGCTGTCGGCCCTGTCCTCCGAAGTCAGCAACAACACCAAGCTCTTCGCCCGCATTGACGACCTTTGGCAGCGCCGTGATGCCCTTGATCTGACGGACGAACAGCGCCGGGTGCTGGAGCTGAGCCACCGGGGCTTCGTGCGCTCTGGGGCTGCGCTCGAAGGCGCGGCGCGTGAGCGGTTGACCGATGTGATGGCGCGGCTGTCGGTTCTGGGCACGCAGTTCGTGCAGAACCTTCTGGCCGATGAGCGGGCGTGGTTCATGGAGTTGGATGAGGCTGATCTGGAAGGATTGCCCGATTTCGTCATCGACGCCGCGCGCGCGGCGGGAGAGGAGAAGGGGGCCGACCGGCCGTTCGTCACACTGTCGCGGTCGCTGATCGTGCCGTTCTTGCAGTTCTCACCGCGCCGAGATCTCCGCGAAAAGGCGTATCGGGCCTGGGGGGCGCGCGGTGCGAATGGCGGCGAGACGGACAATCGCGAGGTCGCGGCCGAGACCCTCGCCCTGCGGCAGGAACGCGCCAAGCTTCTGGGCTACAAGGATTTCGCGGCCTTCAAACTGGAAACGGAAATGGCCGGGTCTGCCAAAAAGGTCCGTGATCTGTTGATGGCGGTTTGGAAGCCCGCCAAGGCGCAGGCCGAGGCCGATGCCGAAAAGCTGGCCGCGATGATGGTGGATGACGGGGTCAACGGCCCACTGGAGCCATGGGATTGGCGGTATTATTCGGAGAAACGGCGCAAGGCCGAGCATGATCTGGATGAGGCCGGGTTGAAGCCCTACCTGTCGCTCGAAGCCATGATCAAGGCCGCGTTCGACTGCGCCAGTCGCTTGTTCGGCTTGGAATTCAAGCCGCTGGACGTGCCGCTCTACCACGTCGACGCCCGGGCCTGGGAGGTCACGCGGGATGGCGAACATGTGGCTGTTTTCATTGGTGACTATTTCGCACGTGGATCAAAGCGATCGGGGGCATGGTGTTCGGCCATGCGATCTCAGAAGAAGCTGGGTGGGGATACGCGCCCGATCGTCGTGAACGTCTGCAATTTTGCGAAGGGTGATCCGGCGCTTCTGTCTTACGACGACGCGCGGACGCTGTTTCACGAGTTCGGCCATGCGCTGCATCAGATGTTGAGCGACGTGACGTACAGTTCAATCAGCGGCACGTCCGTGGCGCGAGATTTCGTGGAATTGCCGAGCCAGCTGTATGAACACTGGCTGGAAGTGCCTGAAGTGCTTGAGAATTTCGCGACCCATGTCGAGACGGGCGAGCCGATGCCGAAGGACCTGCTGGACCGCCTCTTGGCGGCACAGACCTATGACATGGGCTTTTCGACCGTGGAATACGTGGCGTCGGCGCTGGTGGATCTGGATTTTCACGATGGCGACGCGCCGGATGATCCAATGGCATCGCAGAAAAAGACGTTGGACCGGATCGGTATGCCCCACGCGATTGAGATGCGGCATCGCACCCCGCAGTTTTCCCATGTCTTCGCGGGTGATGGATATTCCAGCGGATATTACAGCTACATGTGGTCCGAAGTGATGGACGCAGATGCGTTCGCGGCCTTCGAGGAGGCTGGCGGGCCGTTCGATCCAGAGATGGCCAAAGCGCTGGAAACGCATATTCTTTCGGCGGGCGGCAGCCAGGAGGCCGATGTGCTCTACACGGCCTTCCGGGGGCGCATGCCGGGGGTCGAGGCGCTGTTGAAGGGGCGGGGGTTGGACAAGGTGGCGTGAGCTTACGCGCTCTGAAACCAGATGCCGGGTAGATCAATGGTACATCAATTGCATGATGTGGTGGGCATCACCGCTCTCCTGATTGTCCTTGTCGCCCCGCTCGCAACCGCTGCCCCGACGGATCCGCTTGATGCGCTTCTGGCCGAGGTGCGCGCCGGGGACGGTGGGATGTGCCGGGGAGAGACTGTCAGGCAACGGATCGAAGAATGGCAGGCCGAACCACGCGAGATGCCCGCCTTTGCCAACGTGGCCGAGATCATGACCGCCAACAGCGATGTGGATCAGCTGATCGAGGCGGGCTGCAACGCAGCATATATCTGGGCGTTCCGCGACTGCACTCAACGGGACAATCCGCAAGCCACTCACATCGTGCCGAGCGGTGTTGTCGCCGAGAGTAACGATGCGCTGGCGGCATTGATCCGGGGATGCCTGGCCGCGCTCGACGCGCAGGGCCTATCACCCGAATGATCAGTCGAAGACCTCTCCGGGTTCGACGCCCCAGATCGAGCGGGCATCAACCCAGCCGCGGAACCCGCCCACTTCCATCAGGCACCAATCCACGTCGCATTCGCGAAGCCGACCGGTGACGCCCAATTCGGCGTGCGCGCGAACCGCCGAAGCGGTATCGGGCCGCGCGTAAAGGGGCAGCATATCGACCTCGACAATTGCGGACCGTTCGCCGGACAGCAGCGAGTAATGCATCCAGCCGCCCGCCCCGTCGCGGTCCACCACGCGGCGCCAGTGGCCGTGTTCGGCGACGATCATCACGGGCATGTGGCGGCGGGTGAACACCCAATCGATCCGGTGGCTCCGCGACGGCCCGCGGCGTGCGTTGCCTTCGGAGGCGCGGATCGACACATAGCGTGGGATTGGAAAGCCCGTGACCGGGCCAAGCCGTTCCTCGGGCGCGGTATCGGCCTGGGCCGACGCGGTCACCAGAACATCCTCGGCTTGTGCGTGTCCCGCAACCGGCATCAGTACCATGGTGAACAGCGTGAGAATGCGGATCGCAAATCTGCGCATGTATCTGCCTCATGTACGGGCCCGCCCTTGGACCTGCGCCTTGTGCTGGCGCGGCGGTGCCGAAACTGTCCTGCTCTTGCCCCGCCCTTTGATGGTGCGACGTTCTTGCGCCGGGGGGTGCAATCAGAGAGTGTCATGGTGAGGCGCGAAAAGCCACGATTTGGAGGCGATGAATGGCAGGTCAGCGGTTAAGTGTTGTCGTTACGCGACGGTTGCCCGAGGCGGTTGAGACGCGGATGAGCGAATTGTTCGATGTGGAACTGCGCGAAAACGACCGCCCGATGTCGCGCGATGAGCTTGTGGATGCGATGCGGCGCGCGGATGTGCTGGTGCCCTGCATCGCCGACAAGATCGAAGGTGGCATGTTGGGGCAGGCCGGGGAGCGCCTGAAGCTGATCGCGAATTATGGCGCCGGGGTGGATCATATCGACGTGTCCACCGCCCGGCAGCGAGGGGTGCTGGTCAGCAACACGCCCGGCGTGATGACGGACGACACGGCCGATATGGTCATGGCCCTCATGCTGGGCGTGTTGCGGCGCGTACCTGAAGGCATGAACGTGATGCAGGCGGGCAATTGGGATGGTTGGGCGCCAACGGCCTTCATGGGCGGGCGCGTGGCCGGAAAGCGGCTTGGCATCCTTGGTATGGGCCGGATCGGGCAGGCGGTAGCCAAACGGGCGGCGGCCTTCGGGATGCAGGTCCATTACCACAATCGGCGACGGCTCCACGAAGAGACCGAGGCCGAGTTGGAGGCGACCTATTGGGAGAGCCTCGACCAGATGATCGCGCGGATGGATGTGATCAGCGTGAACTGCCCCCATACGCCAAGCACATTCCACCTGATGAATGCCCGTCGCCTGAAACTGATGAAGCCCGAGGCGGTGATCGTGAATACGTCGCGGGGCGAGGTGATCGACGAAAACGCCCTGACGCGGATGCTGCGCGCCGGTGAGATTGCGGGGGCAGGGTTGGACGTGTTTGAGAAGGGGCGCGAGGTGAACCCGCGCCTGCGGGAGCTGCCGAATGCAGTGCTGCTGCCCCATATGGGATCGGCGACGCGGGAAGGGCGGATCGAGATGGGAGAGAAGGTGTTGATCAATATCAAGACCTTTGCAGACGGGCACAGGCCGCCGGATCTGGTTGTGCCCGCAATGTTGTGACCGGGCGCGCCGAGCCGCCATTGCGGGCACCGGAGAGGCCCTCCGAGCCTGAGCGCCCGATCTTGCAGGGTGAGCGGCGGGGTGGACGGGGCCCCAAGGGGACATCCGCTTTGCGGCCCGTGATCTTTGCGATTGTTGGATTGCTTTGCCTTTTGGTTGGTGCGTGGGATCTGCTGCGCGGGGGTGAGGTGAATCCGGCCTTGCCGCCTGCGGTGAACGCGGCGGAGGAGATCGCGGTGGTGACGGCGGGCGTCTACGTGTCGCTCCGCGCGATCAACGCGGCTTTGTCGGCGGCGCAGGAGGTGGAGGTCGGGGCCTCCATCGGGGCGCAGGCGTCTTTGCAGCCTTTGAAGGTGTTGGAGCCGGTCGACGACACGGTCGAGCGGGTGGCCGATGTGGTCTTTGCCGTGGCGGCGGGAGCGGCGATTGCGATCGTGGGTCTGCAGCCGGTGGCGGCGATTGGGTTGATCGTGTTGGGCGTGGGCCTTGTCGGTTATGGCTTTGCGAAGGGATCAGCGGCGCGCGCGAGTTTGCGGGCAGTTCGGTTGGGTGCGGCTTTGGGGTTGGTCTTGCCGCTGGTTTTTGCAGGCGGCGTTTGGCTCGGTGAGGTCGCCACGCAGGCGCAGTGGGATGAGGCCATGGCGGCGTTGGACGCGGTGGCCGGTGAGGCGCGGGTCCTGATCGGCGCGGGCGAGGAGGAGCTGCTGGAGTCTGCGGATGGCTCCGAGGGCATGATCTCGGGCTTTTTGTCGGCGATCAGCGGGGCGAGGAACTCGGTGGCTGGCTACGTGGAGGCCGCGGCGGTCTTCACGCGGGAGGCGGATACGCTGTTCTCGGCCACGCTGACGATCATCGGGATATTCGTGCTGCGGGTGCTGGTGTTGCCAGTGCTGCTTTTGTGGTCAGTGATGGTATTGCTCCGCAGGAGCATTGAATAAGCGTCTTGCGGCGGAGCGTGGTGTAAGGCGGGAAAACCACCATTTCCAGATTAGAAGCTCTATGCATTTTTATGGTGTCGTTCAATCCGAGTGGGAGATCGCATCCAATGTCGCTGCGAATTATTGTTTCTCTTTCCATCGCAACCTCGGTGGCCACTCTCCCGACCTTTGCCGTCGCTGATAGTTGTTGGTGGCACAACGGATCCTTGATGCGGCTTGGCGCTGTGGAAGAGAACCGGTACTTCAGTTATGAAATCCTGCGTGATGATCTGGCTCCCACCGGGGCACGTGAGAACATGGTGATGTTCGACGGTGTGCATGCGAACGGCAACTACTCCGGTACGGCGCGGGTGTTCTCGGCCTCTTGTCCAGCGGAACCGCTCAGATATGCGGTGGCGGGTCATGTGACGCAGGACCCACTTACGATCACCCTGCACGGTCTACGCCCGGTTCGAGAGAATTGCGTGCCCACTGGCGCTTTGGTCGAGGATGAATTGGTGTTCACTTACGCGCATCAATGCTGAGCACGGTGTGGGAGATGCTTAGCTGAGGCCTTCGTCCTATCCGCCATTTTGAAGGGGCGGGTTTCCCGAGGGTCCAGGAGCGGATGCCGGCCGACGATTTTTTGTAATTCGACAGCCGGTTCCGGCGTGCTGTTATGAGC
This sequence comes from uncultured Roseicyclus sp., assembly GCA_947491935.1. GTDB lineage: Bacteria > Pseudomonadota > Alphaproteobacteria > Rhodobacterales > Rhodobacteraceae > Gymnodinialimonas. Next base: position 874,461 of record CANLLF010000001.1, on the reverse strand, counting down.
TATGTCGCTTTTCTGCGGCTTTGGGTCGGGTGGGTAAGGCGGGACCGTCGCGTTTAGGGCAGGTAGGGCTAGCAGAGTTGCGTGGCTACCCGGAGTGCGCCCATGAAGACCGAAGTAAAAGCCCTTGTCGTTGGCGGCGGCGCCGTCGGGACATCGATCGCCTATCACCTGGCCAAGGCGGGGTGGGCTGACGTGATGCTGCTGGAACGGGACGAGTTGACCTCGGGCTCCACGTGGCACGCGGCGGGGCTCTTGCCGTTGTTCAACATGTCCTACGCGACGACCCACATCCACGACTACTCCGTCAAGTTCTACAAGACGCTGGAGGAAGAGACCGGGCTGAATGCGGGCTTTGCCGTGGTGGGCAATCTGCGTATGGCGCAGACGGACGAACGGATGGATGAGTATATGCTCTATGCCTCCACCGCCGAGACGGTGGGCGTGCCGTTTGAATGGCTGACGCCGGAGCAGATCAAGGAGCGTTGGCCGCTGATCCGTACCGACGATTTGAAGGGCGCGATTTACCACAATACGGACGGCTACATTAACCCTGCGGACGTCACGATGGCGATGGCCAAGGGCGCGCGGCAGCGGGGTGTGGAAATCGTGCGGAAGTGGCAGGCGGATGGGTTTGAGTGGAACGGGTCGGCGTGGGAAGTGACAGTCACCAAGATGATCGAGAAGGGCGGCAACCTTGTGCCCTCTGACGAGCAAATGGTGATCACCGCCGAGCATGTGGTCACGGCGTCGGGCAACCACGCGCAGCGCACGGCCAAGATGCTCGACATCAAGATCCCCGCGATCCCGGTGGAGCATCAGTTCATTGTCATGGATCAGGATCCTGCTCTGGTGGAGTGGCGCAAGGAGGGCAATGCGGAGCATCCGGTGATCCGCGACGCCGACGCGCAAAGCTACGTGCGCGAAGAACGGGGCGGGTGGATCCTTGGCGTCTATGAGAAACACGCCCCTGCCCGTTTCGAACACGGCGTGCCGGACTCTTTCCGCGCCGATCTGTTCCCGCTCGATTTGGAGCGGATCGAAGAGCAGTACATGGCGATGATCCATCGCATTCCGACCTGCGAGGAGAGCGGGTTGAAAGACGATTTCAACGGCCCGATCTGCTACACGCCCGATGGCAATCCGCTGGTCGGGCCTGCGCCGGGGTTGGACAATATGTGGCTGGCCGAAGGGTTCTCGTTTGGCATCACGGCTGCGGGCGGGACCGGCTACTACCTTGCGCAGATGATGGTCGACGGCGAGGCCGAGATCGACATGGCCTCGCTCGATCCCAAGCGCTACGGGCAGGATTGGATGACGACGGAATATGCCGCGCGCAAGAACGAGGAATGCTACGACCACGTCTACATCCTGCATCACCCGGACGAGGAGCGGGAAGCGTGCCGCCCGCTGCGCACGGGCCCGGCCTATGACCGGCAAAAGGCGGCGGGTGCGCAGTTCGGCTGTGTGAACGGGTTCGAACGGCCGAATTATTATGGGCCGCTGGATGCGCCGTCGTCCTTCGACCATGATGCACGATCGTTCCGCCGGGGTGGCTGGTGGGACTATGCCAAGGCGGAGGCGGAGGCGACGCGCAACGGCGTGGCGTTGTTCGACGCAACGGCGTTCGCCAAGCACCGGATCAGCGGGCCGGGCGCGACCGCGTTCCTGGATTGGTTCACCACCAACAAGTTGCCCAAGGTGGGGCGGATCAACCTGACCTACGCGCTGACCGGCGCGGGCACGACGCGGACGGAATACACCATCGTGCGGGTGGCGGAGGAGGATTACTACCTTGTCAGCGCGGGGGCGTGGCACGCCTACGATCAGGATTACCTCTACAAGGCGATCATGACGAACGAGGACCGGTTCGGGCGGATTAACGAGGAAGACGTCACGACCAAATGGGGCGTCTTCGCCATTGCAGGACCAAAGTCGCGCGATGTGCTGAAGGAACTGATCCGTGATGCGGATCCGGAAACGGCGCTCTCGAACAAGCGGTTCCCGTGGCTGAGCATGCGGAACATCGAGCTGGGCATGTGTCCGGTCCGTGCGATCCGGGTGGCCTATACGGGCGAGTTGGGGTGGGAGTTGCATCATCCCATCGAGATGCAGAACTACCTTTGGGATCAGTTGGTTGCTGCGGGTGAGAAACACGCCATGACGCTTGCCGGGGGACGCGCGCAAAACTGGCTCCGGCAGGAGAAGTCCTATCGCGCCTTCGGAACAGAACTGGGCCGGGACGCGACGCCGCTGGAGGCGGGCCTCGATCGTTTCGTGGATCTGGGGAAGGATTTCCACGGCAAGGACGCCATGGTGGCCACCGGCCTTCGCTCGAAATGTGTGACAGTTCTGATTGACGGACCGGTCGATGCGGACCCTTGGGGGCGCGAGGCGCTTTTGGTGGATGGAGAGAAGGTGGGTCGGCTGACATCTGGTGGCTATTCGGTGGCCTTCGGCAAACAGATCGGGATGGGATATGTCCGCCCGGATCTGGCGGAGGTCGGCACCAGGCTGAAGGTGCGGATGTTCCGGGATCTCTGGGATGCCGAGGTTGTGGAAGACAGCCCTTACGATCCCACGAACGCGACGATCCGGGTGGACGGATAGTGGTATCGCTTCTGGGCGTGCTGGGGCTATTGGGTTTCGCATGGCTCGCGTTGTTCCAGGCGATGCTTGCGATGGGTCGGCCGTTCGGCCGCATGGCGTGGGGCGGTCAGCACCGGGTTCTGCCGGCCCGCCAGCGCATCGGTAGCGCAATGGCCTTCTGCGTGGCGGTTCTGGGCTTCGTCGCCTTGGCGCAAACAGCTGGCTACGTGGAGGAGATTGTCCCCGACGAGTTTCTTCGCCTCAGTCTGTGGGTCTTGTTCGCGCTCTTCACGCTCAGTGTGCTGGCCAATGCCATGAGCGCCAGCCGGATCGAGCGTCTTCACGGCGTGCCGCTGGCCGCGATCTTAGCGGCCAACACCGGTAGTGTTGTGTTTCCCTGAGCGCCTATTCGGCCATCAGGCGGCCCATCACCTCTGGGTTCATCATGGCCTCAATCAATCCGCTTTCCTGCATCCGGCGCATCGAGATCTCGGCCGTGCCGCAGGCCTGGCTGGTCGCCATGGCAAAATCGGGATTGATCGGAACCGGCGTATCCCGGCCGATCTGGTCAAGGGAGGTCAGTTCCAGCACGGCAAATTCGTCCATTGCATCCAGATAAGACGCGACGGCTTCATCGCCACCCTCTTCACGGACGGCATCGAGCGTGCACCTGGCGGCATTGCGCATTTCCTCGTCCCAATCCCAATTAACCATCACATCGGCCAATTCAGGCGCACGGGCGACGAGGAACGCCTCCATACTCAGTGAGGCCGCCTCCGTCGCAGCCTCGAGCCGCTCCAGTTCGGATTGAGCAAGCGAGGGAAGGGCTGCAGCAAGGGAGATCGCGGCGGCGAGACATGTTGCTTTGTACATGGGAAATGTCCTGAGATTGGCGTGTCTGCGCGCCACCATGACGGCGGCGCGCGGGGCTGAAAAGGTCAGGAGAACCGGAAGTCCTGAAACAGCAGACCTTCGCCGTAATCCCGTTGCTCCAGGAGAGACAGGATACGCGAGGATGGCAACCCGGCAAAGAGCGGCGTGCCCCCGCCAAGCACCATTGGCGCCCGCTTCAGGCGAAGAGACGTGAGGTGGCCAGTGGCGGCCACGGCACTGGCCAGTTTCCCCCCACCGCACAGATAGATCGGCCCGTCCGCAGTTTCGCAAAGCGCCTGCAGGCCCGACAGATCGCGCCAGATTTCGACCTGAGCATCGTTTGGAAGGCTGAGCGTGGACGACACCACAATGGCCCGCATATGCGGATAGGGGTTGGCCCCCGGTTTCAGCCCAAATTCGTAGCCGAATTCATAGGTTGCCCGCCCCATGAGTGCCACGGCATAGGTGGCAAGGCGAGCCATGTAATCGTCCACGATGGCGCCGGTATGGGGAAAGGCGGACACGTCCGCATTGGGTCCGGCAATGAAGCCGTCGGCGGAAACCGCCACGTCATAAATAATGGGATGCATGGGGATGCTCCGAAAAGGAAGATAGCAATCGGCACGCGGTTGGGCGTGCAGGTGACGTCAGGCTATCTTGATCATCGGCAGGGTCCTCCGGCGGAATGGCGCAGTTCTATGCGAGAGAAACCGCGACGTCGAGTCCCCGCGCTACGCGGCGCCTTCAACCAGCGCGGGATCGCCCGTGGCCGCGCGGCGCAGCGCGTCGATCTTGGCCATGTTGGAGCCGTCCGGGCTGGTAAACGTGTCCACCGCATGCTTGTAGGCCATCTCGTAGAACAGCTTGTGCTGGTTCCACGCGAGGAACCCGGCGCCTTTCAGCCCCGGCGGGCGGATCATCAGATCGCCCGGATCAAGATCGGCCAGGATGTCGGATTGCCCCACCAGCAGCGAGCGCATCACCGTGGATATCACGCCCGGAACGCGTGGGGCCTTCTTGCCAAACGGGTTCACCGTCTGGCGCACCAGTTCGGCGCGGCCCGGCAGGCTGGCGTAATCCACGTGGACGACCTGGTTGGTGGCCTTTTGCACATTCACCACGACATTCGGCCCGGTTTTTAGCCCGTGCATGGTGCGGAAGGGCATGTTGTCGATGCATCCGCCATCCACCAGCATGCGGCCTTCGGCGGTGAAGAATGGCGGCAGGACGCCCGGAATGGCCGACGACGCGCGCACCGCCTCCCAAAGCGGACCCCGGCGGATCACAGTCTTTTCCATGTTCGAGAGGTCCGCAGCGACCGCATAGAACGGCATCCACAGATCTTCGATCGGATCGGTTCCGAAATGCTCCATCAGGGCGGCGTCGAGGACCTTGTGATCGAGAAATGCGAATTTCGGGACGGTCACCCGGCGCATTGCACCGGACCGCACGAAGATCTGCTCCACCCGCGGGCCGATCTCCTCGGCGGGGACGCCAAGCGCAATTGCCCCACCCATGGCGGATCCCACGGAGGTGCCGCCAACGATATCGAGCGGCCAGCCCTGTTCCGACATGGCGCGGTAGACGCCCACATGGGCCACGCCAAAGGCGCCGCCGCCGGACAGGACCATGCCAATGGCCCGGCCTGAGAGAAACCGGCCAAGCCGCGAGATATCCCCATCCCCGCCGGTCAGGGCGACGTGGTGGTGCATGAAGACCGGGCGGGTGTCGAGCCACCGCCCGGTGCCGCTGGCCCGCTGCGTGCGGTGTGGATGCAGGATGACAAGCCGACGCTGGCTTTCGGGCAGGATCGAAAGGGCAAACTCCTCAAGCTCCGAGGGCTCCTGATAGTTCACGGCTTGCGCCACGAAGATCGCCTGATCGGCCTGTTTCAGGGCGGCGCGAGACCAATCGCTTGCCCCGGGACTGGCCACGAACAGGACGATGCGCGCGGTGCGTTCCTGCGTATTCAGCCAGGCGATCGCCTCCGATGAGGTGGGATCGGCGCGGTCGCCCAACGCCTCGCGGAAAGTCGCCTCGGTCACCAACGCCACGGGATGGTGGGCGCGGATCGCGGCGGCCAGATCGGGCACGAACCGCTCCGGCAGGGGGGCACCGGCGGCGGGCAGGATGCAGAAGGTGCGCGCGGGCGGGCGGCCCGGATCAGGTGCCACGCGGGCCGAGGTTTTCGCCAGCCTGTCGGCCAGTTCCGCGGCAATCGCCTGAGGCAGGCCATCGACCTCGGTGCAGAGCAGGTCATAGGCGGCACGGTCGATGCGGTAGACGCAACTGTCGCGTGCGGCCACGACATCCGCCGTGCGCGACGACCCCGTCAGGAACGCCATTTCGCCGATAACAGCGCCTGCGCCGATTTCTGCCAGTTCGACCCCGTCCCGCTCCACCCGGAAGCGCCCGGTTTCCACCAGATACATCGCGTCAGCGCCGGTTCCCGCGGCGATCAGCGTGCTGCCACGTTCAACCGAGGTTTGCGTCAGGCGCGCCAAAGCGGGCCCTTCAAGAAGCGCGAACAAACCTTCTGGCGCGAATTCGGCAGTCATGGGCCGTCGGGATCCTTGTCGTAAAACGGGCCCCGGACCGGGCCGCGTATGCATTGCGAGACCATAAACCGTGGCATCGGGAAAAGCGAAGTGTTTCCTTACGTTACGGCAGTATCGGCGGGCTTTCGGACCAGCAAAAGCAGGTTATTCGCAGGCATCTGGTGCGGCACGGCGGGCGTAAGCCCGACGCCTTGCCAAACCCCCGTGACCCAGGTCAGATCCTTGTATCCGGCGCCCGGGATTTCGGCGCGCAGGCGGGTATCGAAGGCGGCATCCCCGGCGCTTGTGGTCTGACCGTCGCGCAGGAACGGGCCGTAGACGGCGGCGCGGCCTCCGGTGGCCAGCGCCAGCGCCATCTCGGTCAGGCAGGTTCGCGCCTCCGGTTCCGTCACCAGATGCAGCAGGTTGGCCACAAAGATCAGGTCAAAGCTGTGATGGTCTGCCGACCAGCCCGCCCCGCAGGCATTCAAATCGAGCGGCGGTAGAAGGTTGTCGGCGGGCTCCGCCGCGGCCCACGCTTGGATCGACGCGCGCCTGTCGGCGGCAGGATCGGTCGGCTGCCATGTCAGGCCGGGCATGGCGCGGGCAAAGCGGATCACGTGTTCGCCGGTGCCCGAGGCGATCTCCAACGCGCGGCCGTTGGATGGCGCGATATCTGCAAGGGTTCGGACGATGGCGTCGCGATTGCGGCGCGCGGCGGGCGCGCTGAGGCGACCGTCATCGTAGGTTTCGGCATAACCCTTATCCGGGCCGCGTTTCGCACCATCGCTCACTGTTGTTGCTGCATCATCATCTCGATGGCCCCGCTGGCCGCCATCCGCTCCATGAAGACTTCCATCAACTGGCAGGTGCCAACGATCTCCAGTGCCTGATCGTCGCTGATGCCCTCGGGGTTCTCGACCGCCGCACCACCATTCAGAAGATCCTCCGGGGTGAGGGTCGCGAGCTCCTGCTCCATTCGGGTCACCATATCGGCAACCGGGCCGGGGCCGACCTCGGCCACATAAGCATCATACATGCAGGTATAGGCCGCGCGCATGGGCGCATCCCATTCCGGGGCCGGCATTCGACCCTCCAATGCCGGGATCTCTGCGATCAGGGCCTCGTTCATCATGCCGTTCATCGCAACGGCGACGGTTTCCAGCCGCTCCATGGTGGACTGGGCAGCGACTGGCGTGGCCAGCGCAAGGACGATCAGCGGGGCAAGACAGGCGCGCATCGGATTATTCAGACTGCAGGGCTTGCATCACGCCGGATTCGGCCAGGCGCTGCATCTGCAGTTCGGTACCGCCGCATTCCGTGTTGATCCGCTGCACGTCTTGTGCGCTGAGCCCGTCGGGCACGCCCGCCGAGAAGCTGCCGTCAAACATATCCGACGGGCGCGCCGAGGCGATGGCCGTCTCCAGTTCGTTCAGCATCGCGATCACCCCGGCTTCGCCCACTTCATCCTCATAGGCGCGCAGCGCACAGCGGCCTGCACGGCGCATCGGACGGTCCCATTCCGCAGAGGGCAACAACCCGTTGATCTGCGGGAATTGCTCCGCCAGGCCCTGATAGGTCAGTTGGGTCATCCGTTCGCTCAGGGCCTCGAACCGGTCGAGTTGCGATTGGGCCGACGCGGGCAAGGGCAGGGTGATCAGCGCGGCGACAAGGCCTGCACGGATGGCAAATGAGGTCATGGGGCGCTCCAGATTTCGGTTTGGCTGCAACATAAGCGGGAACGCCGGGGGTGCAAGTTCCGCTTGCCCCTCCTAGCGAAACCGTGACGGCGACAGGGCGGCAATCGTCGCTGGCTCGAGAACTGGCGGCTGCCCGCCCACCAGATCCGCCAGAAGCTGGCTTGCGGCGGGCGCGGTCTGAAATCCATAGCCGCCCTGGCCGGCACACCAGATGAAGGACGGATCGGACGGCTCCGGTCCGATGACGAGGCACCGATCCGGCGAAAACGTTCGTAACCCGGCCCAGGTGGAGGTGACACGGGTTACCTCCTCGGTGACGAAGGGCTGATAGCGGGCGATGCCTTCGGCCAGCACCATATCATCGGCATAGGCATCGTGGGGTTCGGCCACGGGGTCCTCTTCGGCGGGCGAGACAAGCCACGCGCCCGCATCGGGCTTGGCGTACCAGCTTTCCCCCGCGCCGATCAGCATCGGCCAGCCGCTGACATCGTGGCCGCCGGGGGCGGGCATCCGCGCCATGGACCGGCGCAGCGGGCGGAGGCCGAGAGGCGGAAGTCCGGCCAAGGCGGCGACGGGATCGGCCCAGGCCCCCGCCGCGTTGACCAAGATGCGCGCAGAGTAGGTTTCCCCGCCGGCCGTCACCTGCCAGCCGGTCTCCGTGCGGCTGATTGCCGAGACCGCGGCGCCCGTTACCACAGATCCGTTCGCGCGGATGGCCTTGGCGAAATGCTGCACCATTCGGTCGGTATCAAGGTCCCATGCCTCGGCGTGATAGGCCGCCCGCATGACGTAGGCGGTGTCGAGGATAGGAACCATGGCACGCGCCTCGGTTGGCGCGATCTCCTCCAGGCCCATATGGGCGATATCCTGGCCAAGTGCCGTTTCCTCACCGGGTCCAGCCAGCATCATCAGGCCGCGCGGAGAGAGGAGGCCACCATCAAGGCGTTCGTGATCGTCCTTGGAGGCCACGTTCAACGCAACGGTGACGGGGTGGCCGTAATTCGCCTCGAACAGCGCGGCGGATCGACCCGAGGCGTGGTAGGCGAGCGCAGGCTCAGCCTCCAACAAACAGACGCGTCCGAGGTTCGCAAGGCGCGCACCTGCGGAGGCTCCGGCAATGCCGCCGCCGATGATGAGGAAATCGCAAATCATGGCCGCAGCACTAGGGCGGCGCGTGGTACTGGGCAAGTGCCATCGCAGCCGCGTGGCGGCGCCCCGAAACAGTCCGTTTCCAAATTGGTCGAAAAAAGTGGGCAATCTGTGGCCAAGCCAGGGTCTAGGGGTAGGCGGACCTTTTTGTTATTAACCCGACGTTAAGCTAGTCTGAATTGGCGGGTACAACATTAAGTTGATAAGGGGATTTACTAGTGAGACTATTAGAGAGAGCTGCCGCAACCGCGGCCGCACTGCTGGCTCTGGCGGCCATGGCGAGCGCGACACCGGTTTCGGGCATCGTCGAAGAAGGTGGGCCAGAAGGGTATTACTTCGCAGGCACTGCGGATCACAGGTTCAGAGATTTCAGCAGCGCAACCGGTGCACCACTGATGGAGTTGCAGGGGGATACCACCTTCTACGGGTCCGTCACACATATCTCCCCGACGCAATACGCGGACGGGTTCACCATCGATTTCGGGTCGGATTACTACTCCCTGAATCTCGACATTCAGAACGTGCTGGGTACGCCATTTGATGCACTCCTCCGGTTTGCATCTGACGGTGGTTCGGCAGGATTTCCGTTCTCCGGTTTTGCCAATTACCCGTCTGCAGGCGGTAACGGCACCGCCAGCGATAACTTTTTTGGGAATACGTTTACCGGTCGATGGACCTTCCTTCTGGATCCCCGCTGGGGTCAGACCGAACCGGTGGAGACCATTCGCTGGCAGTTGAGTGCGACACAGGTGGCACCGGTACCGCTTCCGGCCAGCGCACTGCTTCTGCTCGGTGCCTTTGGCGGTCTCGTCGCGATGCGTCGCCGCAAGACGGCCTGATCCGACGGACCTGACAAGTCAGAATGGCCCCTGCGGAAACGCGGGGGCTTTTTCATTGCGGATCACGCCGCGACGTCCGCGGTGTGGGCCGCGATTCACCGGCCTCGAGTGCAAGGACTCCGCAAAGGAACGGCAAATCTGCCGCGATTTCGGTCGATAACGGGGAGAGCCCCACATGGCTGGCCGTGTCCGAAGATGCGGCCCCGATCTGCAAATCCTGGCGGAGACAATGCAAACAAGTTTCGCGTGAATGGCGCAGCAACCGCACTTGCCAAGCAGGGCAGCCGGCGCTTTACGGGGCTGACGGGACGGGAGATGTTTGTCATCGACCCGGTGGTGGGCGTCTCACGCCCGGCGGAACAGGTCAGGAAACCAGTCGGCCAACCTCGCTGCCGTACCGCTGCCTAGTGGAGTCATTCCGATGCTCCCCGCGTTGGGCGGTCTCAGCCCCGTCCCCCGCCATGGAACACGTCAACCGACCGGCTGCCCCCCCGGAGGAAACAAAAAGGCCCGCAACGAATGCGGGCCTTTCTGATGTCAGGACGTGGTGCCCGGATCAGTTGGGAATCTCACCTGTGATGCCTTCCACGTAGAAATCCATACCGGCCAGCGTGCCGTCATCGGCGACTTCACCTTCGGCCAGCCACGCGGTGCCGTCCTGCCGGTTGATCGGGCCGGTGAACGGGTGGTACTCGCCCGCCGCGATGGCATCGATCATGGCCTGCGCGCTTTCGCGAACCTCGGCGGGGATGGTCTCGGTCATCTCACCGATCTCGACCATGCCCGGGCCAATACCGTCCCAAGTGTCGGCCTGCTCCCAGGTGCCTTCAATGGCCTGGCCCACTCGCTCGATATAGTAGGGCGCCCAATTATCGATGATGGAGGCCACGCGGGGGGCGGGGGCAAACTGCGCCATGTCGGAGGCTTGCCCGAAGGAGATGATGCCCGCTTCCTGCGCCACGGCCTGCGGCGCGGTGGAATCGGTGTGCTGCATCAGCACGTCGACGCCGGCATCGATCAGGGCCTGGGCTGCGTCGGCTTCCACCGCCGGGTCAAACCACGTGTAGACCCACACCACGCGCATCTCCACATCCGGGTTCACGGCGCGGGCATGCAGGTAGGCGGAGTTGATGCCGCGGATCACTTCGGGGATCGGGAAGGAGGCGATGTAGCCGATCGTGTTGCTCTCAGTCATGTGGCCCGCAATGTGGCCCAGAACCGCGCGGCCCTCATAGAAGCGGGCGGAATAGGTGGAGACGTTCGGATGCTCGCGCAGGTAGCCGGTTGCATGCTCGAAGAGCACATCCGGGAATTGCGCAGCCACCGCGTTGGTGGCCTCCATGTAGCCGAAGGAGGTGGTGAAGATCATGTCCGCCCCGCCCAGGATCATCGTGGTAATCGCACGTTCGGCATCGGCCCCCTCGGGCACGTTTTCAAGATAGACGGTCTCGACCTGATCGCCATAGGCCTCTTCCACGGCCAAACGGCCCTGGTCGTGCTCATAGGTCCAGCCGAAATCGCCGGTGGGCCCGACGTAGATGAAGCCGACCTGGAATGGATCGTCCTGGGCGATCGCGGCGCCGGCGATGCCGGTGGCGAGCGCCACGCCGGTCAGCAGTTTGGTGGTGCGTTTCATGAAGTATCCCCTCTGTTGGATTTGGGTTCTTGTGGTTCTTGGTCCGCATCGCTGTCCGATGAACTGGATTCGGTCAATGCAGCTGTGATCAGGCCTGCGGGCACGGCGACGATACCAATGCCGATCAGCAGGACAAGACCGGTAAAGATGCGTCCGCCCGTGGTGATCGGATAGACATCGCCATACCCAACAGTGGTTAGCGTGGCGATGGCCCACCAAAGGCTTTCCGGGATGGACGAGAAGCCATTGGGCTGTGCCTCATGTTCGAAGTGGTAGATGCCCACGGCGGCCAGATAAAGGGCCACCACAGCGATGAAGAAGAAGATCCCAAACTCGGCCTTGGCCTTGTCGATCGCGGCCCCGATCCGGTCCAGCGCCCGGTTGGCCTTGAAGAGCTTCAGCAGCCGCAGAATTCGCAGCAAACGCAGCGCGCGCACTGTGGTGAGGTCCGGGAACAGGAACAGAACCGCCGGAACGATGGCGATGAAATCAATGATGCCCCAGAAGCTCAACGCGTATTTCAGCGGCCTTTCCGAACATGTCAGGCGTAGGGTGTATTCCACGACAAAGATGCCAAGGATCACCAGTTCGGCGGTGACGAGGATCGTGTTCATCCTTGGTGTCAGATCCGGCAGAGTCTCCAGCGCGATGATGATGGCCGACGCGCAGATCAGGGCGTATATCGCCAGCGCCACGCCGCGCCCGAAGGTGGGGCTGGTGCCGTCCAGGATCGCGATGATATTGGCGCGGGTCATTCGGCCTACCCCGTCGCGTGGAAGGTTTTGCCAAGGGCCGCGGGTGCATTGAGAGCGGTTCGGGCGCGGTCCGAGGACATGATGACCAGAACGATGATCGTCACGAGGTAGGGCGACGCATCCAGAAGCGCTACGGGCACCCCGATCTCGGCGGCCTGCAGGCGCAATTGCAGGGCCGCGATGCCCCCGAAGAGCCACGCGCCGAAGAGGACGCGGCCCGGCTTCCAGGCCGCGAACACCACCAGCGCCAAAGCGATCCAGCCCGCGCCCGCCGTCATGCCCTGCACCCAGTTTTCGACATAGACAACGCTCAGGAAGGCACCACCAAGCCCCGCCATCGCACCGCCAAACAGGATCGCGGCAAAGCGGATGCGGATCACCTTGTAACCGAGTGCATGGGCGGCATCATGGCTTTCGCCCACGGCGCGGATAATCAGGCCCAGGCGCGTATGCTTGAGGACGTACCAAATGGCAAAGACCGCAAAGATCGCGATATAGGTGACGAGGTCATGGCCCAGGAATATCGGACCGATCACGGGGATCGTGCGGAGCATCTCCGGCAAGGGTTTCGCCACGTCCGGGATGGGCTGGCCCTCGTATCCCACGCCCAGAAGCGCCGCGAGGCCCAGGCCGAACAGCGTGAGCGCCAGGCCGGTTGCCACCTGGTTGGACATCAGAAACTGGGTGAGGACAGCGAAAATCGCGCTCAGCGCCGCAGCGCCCGCCATCCCCGCCAGGAAGGCCAGCGTCGGCGATCCGGTCAGATTGGCCACGATGAACCCGCAGACCGCGCCCATGATCATCATGCCTTCGACGCCCAGGTTCAGAACGCCTGCTTTCTCGACGACCAACTCGCCCAAGGCCGCCAGCAAGACTGGCGTTGAGATCGTGACGAGGGCCACGATCAGGGTGACGGGATCGATGATCATTGAGCCTTTCCCTGCCGGGGGTGGAGCGGGCCGGACAGACAGCGTTTTGTGGGGTGGGTCATGGCGCACCCCCGAAAAGAGTGTTGCGCAGTTGCGCCGCACTGTCCGTCCATCCCAGCATGACCGCGAGAGCGAGTGATGCGATCATCGTCAGGCCAATAGCGAGCCAGTTGAAGCGAGGCCATTTCATGGTGACGCTTGCAGCGCCATGCCCACGCAGTGTCGCGATGATCTTGGCGACGATCAACGGCCGGAAGACCAACCATACAAGGACAGCAATGCCGATGGGCAAGAGTATCCAGCCGCCAGCCAGCGCAACTTCGACGGCCAGCAGGAGGGCAATGGCCGCGACCGCACCGATACAGATGGAGGTGATATGACGGTCGAGGTAAGCGAGTGTCATGCGACCCCCTCCTTTGCCCAACGCAGCCGATAATTCGACAGCACATCAAGCGCGAGAAGGAAGAACAGAAGCATGCCCTGGAACGCCTGGATCGCCGGGGCCGGGACCTGCAGCAGAAGCTGCGCCAACTCTCCGCCGATATAGGTCAGCGCCATCAGGAGACCTGCAAAGAGGATGCCGATCGGGTTCAGGCGGCCCAGAAATGCCACGATGATTGCGGTGAAGCCGTAGCCGGAATTGAAATCGATCGTGATCTGGCCGGCGGGTCCGGACACCTCAAAGAGGCCTGCCGCACCCGCAAGCGCGCCGGATACGCCGAGGCACAGGATGATCAGCCGACCGGGGTTCACGCCCGAAAAACGCGCCGCGCGGGGTGCCTGACCGGCCAGCTTGATCTGGTAGCCGAGCACGTGGCGCTGGAACAGGACATAGGCCGCGATCACGGCTACGAAGGCCGCCAGAACGCCCCAATGCATGCCGGTGCCCGCAAAAAGCTCCGGATTGTCCGTACCCGCATGCCGCGCGAGGTTGCGGGACCCGGGAAAGCCCTGACCGTCGGGGTTCCTGAGCCAGCCCGTCGCGGCAGAGGCCAGCATGGCCTCGGCCACGTAGACCAGAAGGAGGGACACGAGGATCTCGTTGGTATTGGCGAAGACCTTCAGGAGCGCCGGAATCATCGCCCAAAGCGTCCCTCCTATCAGGCCCGCAATGACCATGCCCGGGAAAATGAGCGGTGACTCCGACGGGTAGAAGGCGAGCCCGAACGCCGCCCCGGCGATGGCGCCCACAATGTATTGCCCCTCGGCTCCGATGTTCCAGATCCCGGCCCGGAACCCGAGGCTGAGGCCGATTGCGATAAGGATCAGAGGGCCCGCTTTGACAAGCAGTTGCGGGCGCGAGAACGATGCGAAGCGTTCGTGAAAGAGCGGATCCCAGAAGATGATCCTGATGGTCTCGAACGGGTCCTGGCCCAGAGCCGCGAACATTGCGCCGCCCGCAATCATCGTCAGGACCACCGCGATGATCGGTGTGCTCAGCGCCCAGATGCGGGACGGCGTGGGGCGTTTTTCGAGGCGGATCATGAATTGGCCTCGGGATGCAGTTCTTCAAGATGCGCCTCTGCCATGCCGTGGGCGCCGCCAAGCATCAGGCCGATCTCTTCCATCGACAGGCCGCGGGCCGGGCGCGGTTCGGACAGGCGGCCTTCGTTCAGGGCGCAGAACCGGTCCGAGATTTCCAGAAGCTCATCGAGATCCTGGCTGATCACGATCACACCCGCCCCGTTCTGGGCGAGGTTCAGGAGCGCCTGCCGAATGTCCGCGGCGGCGGAGGCATCGACCCCCCAAGTGGGTTGGTTGACGACCAGCACAACCGGATCTTGCAAGATCTCTCGCCCGATGACGAACTTCTGCAGATTGCCACCCGACAGCGCACGGGCGGCCGTGGCATTTCCCGGTGTACGGACATCGAATTGCGCAATGATATCATCGGCAAAGCTGCGCGCGCGGGACCACCCGATAAAGCCCCCCTTGGCAAGGCCTTTACGGGATTGGCCGGTGAGAACGGCGTTTTCGGTCAGGCTCATGTCGGGCGCCGCAGCGTGGCCGAGGCGTTCCTCGGGGGCGGACAACAATCCGCCAGCCCGGCGGGTGTTCGGCCCTTCAGTGCCCACATCGCGGCCCTGAAACTGGACGGTGCCGGGGGGTGTTCTGCGTTCGCCCGACAAAACCGCGAGGAGCTCATCCTGCCCGTTTCCAGCGACACCGCCGATCCCCAACACTTCCCCCGCCCTGAGGTTCAGCTTGATCTCCTTCAGCGAGGTTCCGAACGCGTTCACGGCTGGCAGCGAGAGGTTTTCAACGGCCAAGAGCGTATCCCCCGGCTCGGTTGCATCCCGGGCCGGGACGGCAAGGGATTTGCCCACCATCATTTCGGCCATCTCGGCGGCAGATACGTCCGCGGGCGTGCATTCCCCCACCACCTTGCCCAGGCGCAGGATCGTGGCGGCATCGCAGAGGGCGCGGATTTCCTCAAGCTTGTGAGAAATGTAAAGGATCGCGGTGCCCTCCGCGCTCAGCTTGCGCAGGGTGTGGAACAGGATCTCCACCTCTTGCGGCGTCAGAACGGAGGTCGGTTCGTCCATGATCAGAAGCTGCGGATCCTGCAGCAGGCACCGGATGATCTCTACCCGCTGGCGTTCGCCCGCCGACAGATCGCCCACAAGGCTTTCGGGGTCGAGCGGCAGGCCGTAGGCGTGGCTCACCTCACGAATCCGCGCGCTGAGGTCGCGCGGCTTCGGCGGATTTTCCATCCCGAGCGCGATGTTCTCGGCGACTGAAAGTGCTTCAAACAGGCTGAAATGCTGGAACACCATGGCCACGCCCGATTGCCGTGCGGCCCGCGGCTCGGCTGGCGTGTAGGGGGCGCTGTTGAGAACCATCGCGCCACTATCGGGCTTCACCAGGCCGTAGATCATCTTGACGAGGGTCGACTTACCGGCACCGTTTTCCCCAAGGAGCGCGTGAACCTCGCCCCGTTGCAACGCAAAGGAAACGTCATCATTTGCGATGACGCCGGGATAGGCCTTGGTCAGCCCGCGAATGTCGAGCAGTGGCGCGGTCATGTCCCCCCAGACCTTGTCGCGAGTGCCGATTCTTGCAGCATTTGCCTATCAAGTAGCCGTGCCGCGACGCCAATCGCAATGGCTTGCGGTTGTTTGCCAAGCGATGGATCCCCAATTGGGCAATCAATGCGCGATATTTGTGCATCATCGTGGCCCAACTGGCCGAGCCGTTTGCGGAAGCGGGCCCATTTGGTGGCTGATCCGATTAGACCGACGCTGGCAAACTGGTGGTTCAGAGCGGCGTGGCAGAGGGCCAAGTCGATGTCATGGGAATATGTCAGGATCAGGTGATGCGCGTCCGGCGGTGCGTGCGGCACCAGTGCAGGCGGGCCGGTAGCAACGATGCTGTGGACATTAGTGGGGACAGCCTGTGGAAACCGCTCTGCCGCGACATCGACCCATGTGAGCGAGATATCGGGCAGTGCGGATAAGCTGTGGATAAGCGCACGGCCCACATGGCCCGCGCCCCAGATCCAAACCGGCATGCCCAATGGCTCGGGCAGGGTCTCGGCTGGCTCAAAGTGTAGCGTTACCGCCCCGCCGCAACATTGGCCGAGGGCCGGGCCAAGCGCGATCGTGCGGGTGGTTTGGGCGGTATCCCCGTTCAGCATCTCTCGGGCGATCCGCATCGCCTCCCATTCCAGCGCGCCGCCACCGATCGTGCCGTCGATGCGGTCGGGATGGACCAGCATCGCGGTGCCGGCGTCCCGCGGGGCAGAGCCCCGGGCCGCCACGATGGTGACGCGCACGGCGCTCATCCGCGGGCGCGTGACACGGCGGCCAGCACCGCCTCGGCGGTGGCCGGTGCCTGCAAATCCGGGAAATGCGGCCCACATGCCGCGCAGGCCTGACCGAGGGCGGACAACACGCTGATACCCAACATGAAGGGCGGCTCCCCCACTGCTTTGGAGCGATAGATCGTGTCTTCCCGGTTGACCCCATCCCAAAGCGCCACGTTGAAGATATCCGGCGCGTCCGAGGCGCAGGGGATCTTGTAGGTCGAGGGTGCGTGGGTGCGCAGGCGGCCTTTATCGTCCCAGACCAATTCCTCCATCGTCAGCCAGCCCGCGCCCTGCACGAAGCCGCCCTGGATCTGGCCCACATCCAGCGCCGGGTTCAGGGATTGGCCCACGTCATGCAGGATATCGGTGCGAAGAATGCGGTTTTCGCCGGTCAGCGTGTCGATCACCACTTCGGAACAGGCCGCGCCATAGGCGAAATAAAAAAACGGGCGGCCTTGCCCGGCGATGCGGTCCCAGGCGATCCTGGGCGTCTTGTAGAAACCCGTGGCCGACAGCGAAACGCGCGCCAGATAAGTGCGCGAGACGGCTTCCTCGAACGTCATCTCCGCGCTGCCTGCACGGACCATCCTATCCTCGAACACCACGTCGGCAGCTTCGGCCTGCAACTCGGGGGCCACCACCTCTGCGATCCGCCCGCACAGCGTGTCACAGGCGGCCTTCACCGCCATCCCGTTGAGGTCGCTGCCGGAACTGGCCGCCGTGGCCGAGGTGTTGGGCACCTTGCCAGTATCGGTCGCGGTAATCTTCACCTGCGTCAGCGGCACGCCGAACCGGGCGGCCGCCACCTGCGCCACCTTCTGAAACAGGCCCTGCCCCATCTCGGTGCCGCCATGGTTAATGTGGATGGAGCCGTCCTGATACACATGCACCAACGCGCCTGCCTGGTTCAGATGAGTCAGCGTGAAGGAAATCCCGAACTTCACGGGCGTGAGCGCGATCCCGCGCTTGAGGACAGGCTCGCGCGCATTCCACGTTGCAATATCCGCCCTGCGGTTTTCGTAGTCACAGTCCGCCGCAAGCCGATCGGTCATGTCGTTCAGGATGAAATCTTCGACGTCCATCCCGTAGGGTGTCGTGTTCGGTGCGTCGCCTCCCGCGACCGGCGAATGCTCGCCGCCGAACCGCTTTGCTGTGCCAGCGCCCGGGGCCACCCGCACCGCACCGCGCCCCTTCAGGTCGGCGGTATCCAGGCGCGCACCCTGTTTCAGCTTGGCCGAAAAACTCGCCCCGGAGGGTCCGGCATCGGCGACAGGGGCCTCCCGATAGTAATTCACGCGCCGCAGCTCCAAAGGATCCATGTCGAGCGCATGGGCGGCATGATCCATAACGCGCTCGATCCCCACCATGCCCTGCGGCCCGCCAAAGCCACGAAATGCCGTTGCGGATTGGGTGTTGGTCTTCCATCGGTGTGAGGTGATCCGCGCCGCGGGCAGAAGATAGGCATTGTCGGCATGCAGCATCGCGCGATCGGCCACGGGGAGGGACAGGTCCATCGCCCACCCACACCGGATGTCTTGCACGAAATCGACGCCCAGGCAGCGCCCGTCTGCGTCAAACCCGGCGCGGTAGGAAATACGCGCATCGTGGCGCTTGCCGGTCACGATGAAATCATCATCGCGGTCGTACCGCATCTTCACCGGTCGACCGGTTCGTTCGGCAACCACGGCGCAGGCAATGGCCAGGTGATTGCTCTGGCTTTCCTTGCCGCCGAACCCGCCGCCCATGCGGCGCACTTCGACGCGGACCGTGTGCATCGGGCGGCCCAACGCATCGGCGACCTTGTGCTGGATCTCGGTCGGGTGCTGCGAGGACGAGTGCACGATCATGTCGCCATCTTCCTGGGGCAGGGCGAGGGCGGCCTGGCCTTCCAGGTAGAAATGCTCCTGACCGCCGATCTCGATGGTGCCCTCAACGACGTGATCCGCTCGATCCAGCGCCGCATCGATATCGCCCTTGGTGTAGATGCGTGGGCCGTCCTCGAACCGACTATCGGCCGCGCGGGCCTGATCGATGCTCAGGATCGGCGGCTCTTCGACCACGTCCATCCTTGCAAGCGTCGCGGCCTTGCGGGCCGCCAGGTGGCTGGTTGCGGCCACCATGAAAAGCGGTTGGCCCGCATAGTGGATCGCACCATCGCTCAGGAGCGGTTCGTCGTGATTGGAGGGGGAGCAATCGGGGATCGGATCAAGATCATTACCGGCCCACACGCCCACCACTCCCGGCGCCGCGCGCACGGCGTCGAGGTCCAGGGCCGTCAGGCGGCCCTTGGCGGCGGTGGAGAGGCCAAAGGCCAGATGCAGGCAATCGGCGGAAACGGGGATGTCGTCCACATATCGGGCACGCCCGGTAACATGTAGCTGCGCGGCGTCATGGGGCAGGGGCTTGTGGACGCTCATAGCCGTACCTCCAGCACCGATGTTGCTTGCCCGCTCATCTCGGCGACATAGCGGATCAGCATGTTTTGCGCGGATTGCAGGCGGTACGCCGCCGAGGCGCGCATATCGGTGAGCGGGGCGAAGTCCTCCGTGAAGGCTTGAGCAGCGGCGCGTGCGGTGGCGTCCGTGAAGGGCAGGCCGATCAGCGCGGCTTCAATGGCGGCGGCGCGTTTTGGAATGCCGGCCATGCCGCCGAAGGCGATGCGGGCGGTGCGGATCGTGCCGTCTTCGACCGCGAGGTTAAACGCGCCGCAGACCGCCGAGATGTCCTGATCGAACCGCTTCGACAGCTTGTAGACGCGCAGGTGGTCGGGTTGAACCGGGATCGAAACGCCTTCGACAAATTCGCCCGGCGCGCGGTCTTGTTGGCCATAATCTAGGAAGAAATCCTCCAGCGGAAGATCACGGCGCGCCTCGCCTCTGCGCAGATGCAGCGTCGCGCCGAGCGCGATCAGGGCGGGTGGAGTGTCGCCGATGGGCGAGCCGTTGGCGATATTGCCTCCGATTGTCGCTGCATTGCGCACCTGAACCGACCCATAGCGGCGGATCATTTCCGCAAAGCTCGGATGGCGGGACGCGAGTTCCGCCTGAACGTCGTTGAGGTTTGCCATGGCGCCGAAGCGTATTGTTTCCGCATCTACGACAATCTCCCGCAAATCAGAGCACTGGTTCAGGAAGGCAACCTCGCCGAGATCGCGATGTTGTTTGGTGACCCACAAGCCGACATCCGTCGCGCCGGCGATCAGGGTCCCGTCCGGATGTGCCATATACCAATCGGCGAGCTCATCGGCCGAGGTCGGTGCGGCGGGGGGCTGTCTGCCCCCCGCACCCCCCGAGGGTATTTCGGACCAATGGAAGGGGTCGGCGCGGAGCGTTTCGGCATCCGCCCGCATATGGGCGGGAACGGGGGCGGTTTCCGCCGCGCGGGCAGCGCGCAGGATTGGCGCATAGCCGGTGCAGCGGCAAAGATTGCCCGCGATCTGATCCTCGTGGTCGGTGGCCCCGTTCAGATGAGCCGTTGCCATGGTGGCGATAAACCCCGGGGTACAGAAGCCGCATTGCGATCCGTGATGATCGACCATGGCCTGCTGAACCGGGTGCAGGGTGCCATCGGGCGCGGCGATACCTTCCACGGTGCGCACGGCGCGCCCGTCCAACTGGGGCAGGAACAAGATGCAGGCGTTCAGCGCACGGGCGCTGCCGTCGGGATCGGTCACCATCACGGTGCAGGCTCCGCAATCGCCCTCGTTGCAACCCTCCTTGGTGCCGGTCAGGCGCGCCTCGTCCCGCAACCAGTCGAGAAGCGTGCGCGTGGGCGCGGCTTCGACCTCTTGCGGTTCTCCGTTCAGAAGAAACCGGGTTGTCATATGCGCATTGCCCGCCGCGTTACCTTTTCGCAAATGGGGTGGTCATCCGGCCCTCGATGCGGCGTAGAGGGCGGCCCCGGAACGTCGTATGACCGGCGCACAGCAAAGCGCGACTGCGCCGGAATATCAAGACGGTGGTTCGGGCAGGAGCGCGTCGCGCATCCCGGGCTCCCACTGCTCCGCGGCTGTGTCATAGGCGGAAAACCCGGTGACGGCCCCTTGGGTGAAGCCCCAGTAGCACCACGGCAGATCGTTGGCGTCGGCCGCTTCACGCACCGCCGTAATCCAGCTCAGCCGGTCGTCCGGATCGGTGGCGGCGTAGACGCCGAACTCCCCCAGAAATACCGGGCCTTCCGCCGATCCCGCCCGCCCCATGTCGGCGGCGAGGGTGGCGCGATCCTCCGGACTGCCCCAGGGCGTGGGTGGCGGCGGATCCTCCATATATGCGGCCTGCTGGTGGGTGAACGCCCAGGGCCGGTAGTAGTGGAACGTGCGCACCTCGCGGTGATCGGGCGGAGGCATCTGCAGCATTTCATCAAGGTCGTTCCAGTTGCCGCCACCGGTTATGATCCAGCGGTCCGGGTGGGTCTGACGGAGCCGCGCAGTGATCTGCGCGAATACCGGCAGCGCGCGGGCGGTCGTGAAAGCGCCCTCGGGCTCGTTGAACAGCTCGAAGATCAGGCTGTCCGGCGCGCCGGTGTAGTGGATGGCCAGCGCATCCCAGATTTGGTGGAGCGTCGGGATATGAGCATCCGGGTTCGCATTCAACTCGGTGAAATGGTGTAGATCGAGGATCACGTTCAGGCCTGCCGCATCGGCCCATGCGATGATCTGATCGGTGCGGGCCAGGATCTGCGGCTCCAGACGCTGGCCATCCCAATGGGCGGGGAAGCGGACGGGCAGGCGGATCGTGTCAAAGCCCGCCGTCGCGATCTCATGGATATGGCGGCGCTGGATGACGTAGCCCCAATCGCCCTCAACCGGCGCTTCCATCGCGGCGCCGAGGTTGATGCACCTCTCAACGGGGAAGGCAAAGGCGGGTTGGCCAGAGAGGAGCAGGGCGAGGGCGGTCGGTCTCAACATGGTGACAAGCTGACACGCCTGTCGGGCGTCGAGAAGCGGTTTATCAGAGGCCCCGCGCCAGAGCGTCCAATTGCGCGGCGGCCGTGCCCCATCCGTCCTGAAAACCCATGGCGTCATGTTGATCGCGCGCATCCGGCGTGGCGTGTCGGACGATCACCTTGTAGGCGGTGCCGGTGCCGTCGGGCATGAATGTCACCGTCGCTGTCATGAAGCCGCCGCCGGTTGGCCGGAACCCTGCCGAGAGGGCATCGGTGAAGGCGAGCGTCCGGCCCTCGTCCACGATCAGGAAACAGCCCTCCGACGGCATGTCTTCTCCATCCGGGCCGGCCATGCGGGTGAAGAACCGCCCGCCGGGACGTGGATCTACCACGGCTTCCGCGCAGCGCCAGGGCGGCGGGGTGAACCATTGGCATAGCAGGTCGGCCTCAGTCCAGCAGCGCCAGACCTTTTCGGGCGGGGCCGCCAATGCGCGTTCAAGAAGAAGGTCGCGCGCAGGGTCGAATTTGTCCGACGGCCCTGCCATCAGGCTGCACCTTCGATGTACCGGGCAAGGCTTTCCACTGAGTGGGTCCATCCGGATTGCACTTCGGGTATCACGTCCGGCCCGGCGAAGCTGGCGACCAGGATCGTTGCAGACATCTCGGTGCCATTCGGAGTTTCCTCCAAATCGAAGATGGCAAGGCTGGTGGCAAAGGCGTCGCCCTCCGCCGACAGGGTTTCGGCATAGCTGACGCGGTCAGGCCCAAGCAGGATCCAGTCGGTCTGGACGGTCACGTAGGGGTTCTCTGCCGGGCCGCAGCGAGAGGTTTCGCGCACGCCCGGCGCGGGCTCGGGCTGATCCTCGATCAAGACAACTGTATCGGCATCGGGAGGGCCCCACGCCATCCGCGCATCGGCTTCTGTCAACGCCTTGAGGACGCGATCGGGCGCGGCGGACAGGCTGCGCGAGAAGGTGAGGGTTTCGGTATCGGTCATGTATCGTCCTCCGTGCGGGAAAGAAAAGCGTCAAGCCGGTCAAGGCGGCCTTCCCAGATGTGGCGTTGCTGATCCAACCAGGTGTTGACCGTGCCCAGAGCTTCGGGATGGAGTGTGCAGATGCGCGTGCGCCCCACCTTCCGGGTGCTGACAAGGCCGGCACGTTCAAGCTGATGGATGTGTTTCAGAAAACTCGGCAGCGCCATGTCATGGGGGCTGGCAAGGGTTGAAACCGGCGCCTCGCCCTGACCCAGCCGGGCAATGACGGCGCGGCGGGTGGGATCGGCAAGGGCAGTGAAAATGTGGTCCAAATGGTTAGCCATAGGGCTTAGTAATGCGGATCATTGCAAAAAGATAGCCCTTTGGCTAACTTTTGAGTTTGAGCAGGATCATGCCGCCCCTGTTTTGGGCCATGTTAGGATGCCACTATGGGCGTTCTGGTCGGCATATTGGTAGCGGTTTTCCTTATTGCGTTTGGGGGCTTGACGATAGTCTGGGCTCGTCGACGACGCTCGTTTTCGGCATTGGCCGAGGATCTGGCGCGGCGAGTGCGCGAGGGGCCTGCGACGCGCCATGTCGACCTGCCACAGATCGTGCGTGCCTTCGCGGAAAAGAATGGTGGCGGCGCGAACGTGGCCTTGCGTGCGCTGGTCGTGACGCAAGCCGCCGAGCTGAAACTGGGCCGCGACAAGCCGTGGGTTGTGACGCCCGCGATGCAGCATATCGGGTTGGGCACCAGCGCGTTCGTCTGGTCGGCGCGTCAGGGGGGCGAGGTCGTTCCCAAGGTCACCGTGATCGACAGTTTCGTGGGCGGGCGTGGGTTGCTCCAGGCGGCTGTCCTCGGCGCGTTTCGTGTTGCCCATGCCGAAGGTCCGGTTGCGGATCGGGCAGAGGCGATGCGGTATCTGGCAGAGCTCCCATGGGCGCCCGACGCCATCCTCGGCAACCCCGAGATCGAATGGCGGGTCGTCGGGGACAACATGGTCGAGGCCGTACTACCGCTCAGCCCCAACCCGGCGCGGGTGTCGTTTCGGTTCGGGGACCACGGTGATATTCTGGAAATGCACGCCGAAGATCGGCCGGAGGAAGGCCCGGATGGCACGATCGTGTCCCGCGAATGGCGCGGGCTCTACAAAGATTACCAACGCATCGGCGGGCGGCGCATCCCGACGGGCGGCGAGGTCGGCTATGTCGATGATTTCGCGGGATACGATCCCTATTGGCGCGGCCGGATCACCGCCTATCAACTCCTGCCCTGACCACCAGTTGCAGGGGCGCGCGAGGAAAAACCCACCAGATGATGGGATTACGGTTCCGCATCCCCGCGGCGTCGGATAGCTTTGGGCCATGACCCAGCCCCGATTCATCCACCTGCGCCTTCACACCGAATACTCCCTGCTGGAAGGGGCGATGAAGGTGAAGAAACTGCCCGGTCTCGTCGCCGATGCAGGTATGCCAGCCGTCGCCGTGACCGACACGAACAACATGTTCTGCGCGCTCGAATTCTCCGAAATGGCGAAGAAAGCGGGGGTGCAGCCGATCATCGGCTGCCAGATCGATGTGGAATACGAGGTTGCCGCGCCGGGGGAGAGGCCACGCGCACCGGCGGCGGTGGTTTTGCTGGCGCAGAACCGGACGGGATACGAGAACCTGATGAAGCTGAATTCCGCGCTCTATCTGCGCGGGGACGGGTCACTTCCCCATGTGACGTTGGCGGAGCTTGAGGGGCATTCGGAGGGTTTGATTTGCCTGTCCGGTGGCCCTGATGGGCCGGTCGGGCGGCATCTGCAGGCTGCGCAATTGCCCAAGGCTGAGGCATTGTTGAAAACCTTGTCGGCGATCTATCCCGACCGGCTGTACGTGGAATTGCAGCGCCACCCCGGCGAAGGCGGCTTGCCGGAGGCAGAGAAGACAACCGAGCGGGGCCATGTGGAATTGGCCTACCAGTTGGGCTTGCCGCTTGTGGCCACAAACGATGTCTACTTCCCCAAGCCCGAGATTTACGAGGCCCATGACGCGATGATTTGCATCGCGCAGGGGGCCTATGTGGACCAATCCGAGCCGCGCCGCCGCTTGACCCCGCAGCATTCGTTCAAGTCGCCGGAAGAGATGGCGGCCCTGTTCGCGGACTTGCCGGAGGCGCTGGAAAACTCTGTCGAGATTGCCCGGCGGTGCGCGTTCCGGGCAGAAATGCACGACCCGATCTTGCCTAAATTCGCCGATAACGAGGTGGAGGAACTGCGCCGCCAGGCCAATGATGGCCTGAAAGAGCGCTTGGCAGTGATCCCGCACGCAGCATCGGTTGAGGAGTATCAGGAACGGCTCGATTTCGAGCTTGGGATCATCGAACGGATGGGGTTCCCCGGCTACTTCCTGATCGTTGCGGATTTCATCAAGTGGTCCAAGGATCAAGAGATCCCCGTGGGGCCGGGGCGCGGGTCCGGTGCTGGCTCGCTGGTGGCCTATGCCTTGACGATCACGGACCTTGATCCGCTGCGATATTCCTTGCTGTTCGAACGCTTCCTGAATCCGGAACGCGTCTCGATGCCGGATTTCGATATCGACTTCTGCATGGATCGCCGGGAAGAAGTGATCCGCTATGTGCAGGAGAAATACGGCCGCGACCGGGTGGGGCAGATCATCACCTTCGGCGCGCTCTTGTCCAAAGCCGCTGTCCGTGACGTGGGTCGGGTGTTGCAGATGCCGTTCGGGCAGGTTGATCGCTTGTCCAAGATGATCCCCGTGGAGGGGGTGAAACCCGTCTCCATCGCTCAGGCGGTGGCGCAAGAAGAACGCATCCGCGAGGAAATGCGCGAGAGCGAACAGGACAAGCGCGATGGCCGTGTGAATCCGACCCGCCGTCTCATGGATTACGCCGAGAAGATCGAAGGCTTGCTTCGAAATGCCTCCACCCATGCCGCCGGCGTGGTGATCGGGGATCGTCCGCTGGACGAGTTGGTGCCGCTCTATCGCGACCCGCGATCCGACATGCCCGCCACGCAGTTCAATATGAAGTGGGTAGAGCCGGCGGGGCTGGTGAAGTTTGACTTTCTGGGCCTGAAGACGCTGACCGTTGTGCAGAACGCGATTGAGCTGATCCATAAATCGGGGCGGCAATTGCACGAGGGGCCGGATGGCGCGCAGCTCTACGATCCCGCGCCGGGGACGGAGAACCAGATCAACCTGATCCCGCTGGACGACAAGGCCAGTTATGATCTCTACGCCTCAGCCAAGACTGTCGCCGTGTTCCAGGTTGAAAGCTCAGGCATGATGGACGCGTTGCGGCGTATGAAACCGGATTGTATTGAGGATATCATCGCGCTGGTCGCGCTCTACCGTCCCGGCCCGATGGAGAATATTCCGAAGTTCTGCGAGGTGAAGAACGGGATCAGCGACCGCGAAAAGCTGCATCCGACCATCGACCACATTCTGGACGAGACGCAGGGCATCATCGTCTACCAGGAACAGGTGATGCAGATCGCCCAGGAGATGGCGGGATATTCGCTTGGCGGCGCCGACCTGCTGCGCCGTGCCATGGGTAAGAAGATTCAGGAAGCGATGGATGCAGAACGTCCGAAGTTCCTGAAGGGCGCCGCGGAAAACGGCGTGGATGAGGCCAAGGCGATCGAGGTTTGGAACCTTCTCGACAAGTTCGCTAACTACGGTTTCAACAAATCCCACGCTGCCGCCTATGCCGTCGTGAGCTACCAGACCGCATGGCTGAAGGCGAACCATCCCGTTGAATTCATGGCCGCCGTCATGAATTGCGACATCCATCTGACCGACAAGCTGGCCGTCTATAAGCAGGAAGTTGACCGGATGGGGATCGAGACGCTGCCTCCTTGCGTGAACCGGTCGGCGGCGACCTTCACGGTGCAAGATGGCAAGATCCTCTACGCTCTTGGCGCGCTGAAAAACGTGGGCGTCGAGGCGATGAAGATGATCGTCGACGGGCGCAATACAGAGCAGGGGGCCAAACCCTACGCGACGCTCTTCGATCTGGCGCGCCGGGTGGACCTGAAGCGGGTTGGCAAGCGGTCGTTGGAGATGCTGGCCCGCGCCGGAGCCTTCGACGAACTGGATCGCAACCGCCGCTGCGTGATGGACAGCCTGGATGGGCTGACGGCGTATTCCGCGGCGGTCCATGATCAAGCGGCCTCCGATCAGGTGTCGCTGTTTGGGGATGCGGGAGATGACCTGCCCGAACCCAGGCTCGCCAATCCGCCCGATTGGTTGCCCAACGAACGGTTGGCGGCGGAGCATCAGGCGGTGGGCTTCTATTTCTCCGGCCACCCGCTGGATGATTACTTACCCGCCCTGAAACGGCGCGGTGTCATGACGCTGAACGAGGTCGAGATTCGGGTTCAGCAAGGCCCCTTCGTGGCCAAGATGGCGGGTGCCGTCAGCGTCAAGCAGGAGCGGAAGAGCCAGCGGGGGAACCGGTTCGCCTTCGTGTCGCTGTCGGATCCCACCGGCCTTTACGAGGTGACTGTGTTTTCCGACACGCTGGAGGCATCCCGCGAGTTTCTTGAAACCGGCAGCAACGTAATTGTGCAGGCGGAAGCAACCCTTGAGGCGGATCAGCTAAAACTGCTCGCCCGGGGCATTCAACCCGTCGATAATGCCATCGCTGGTGAGGCCAACGGGCTGCGAGTGTTTGTCGAGGATGAAGCCGGCGTGGTTTCCGTCGAAGGCCTGTTGGAGCGGACGGTGGCCGAGGCGTCCCGCGCCGCCAAGGGCCCCATCCACCTGTGCCTGATGGCGCCCGATCTGCCCGGTGAGGTGGAGGTGATCCTTGGGGAGGATTTCCCGGTCTCCCCCCAGATCAAGGGTGCGTTACGGAGCCTAGAGGGTGTGGTGATGGTGGAAGAAGTCTGAGCCATGTGTCCTGCTGCACGAACCCCGACGTTGCCCTTACGTCAAGCCACTGGTTGCGCGCAGGAAGACCGAATCACTCTGCGGTTGTGTTGCGCGGAGCTGAGCGCGTGACGATCACAATACGTTACGCCCTTCACACAAATTGTCATCAAAATGGAAAAAACCTGTCCTTTTAGACAGGCTATTGTTCGCAGATTCCAAACGCGATGTTTCCGACCTGTTCCGCCTGTTGACCAAACGATCAAATCGGGTAGGAGATGATGCGTCTGCTTTCTATATGACCGGCGGCCGAGGATACACTTCGGTAATCCGGATGCTCTAAGGGGGGCGGCACGACTGGGACTACCCATTTGAAAAGTCGTCTGGCGAATAGCGCCATGACCAAGACGTTTGTACCGTTTGACCGGCAACCCTCAATGGTTGCGTCCGGTTGCGGAGATAGGTGAACCGGATCCATGCATCGTTGCACGGTTTCGGTCATTCACTAAGGGATTTTCAGACCGAACCCTTTGATTTAGGTCGAAAGAGCCTTGGCATCGCGCCAAGGCTCTTTCTTATTCCGCGGCCGTGCGGATCGCGCGACTTATTGCAGAACCGGTGCCTGCGGCTCCCACGCATCGAACCGCAGAAGCGCGCTTTCGCTGCCGACTTCGGCATCATAAGCGGCGGTGACTGCATCGGGCGTTTTGCACGAGAACCATTCCACCCCATCGGTGTTGGTCAGCGAAACGCAGATACCAGGATAGCTGGCATCTATCTCACCGGAAAACAGGGACCAGGTGGCGAAAAAGTCACCGCCTTCGGTCAGAAGGTTGCACACCTCGTGCAGGCGGCCGCCACCGTCCCATGCGTATTGGGTCGACACGGAAATTGTGCCGATGGCGGGATCGGGCACCACCAGGGCATCGGCGGCATAGCCGCCGCCGGAGCACACGGGCTCGGCCATGGCAGGGGCGGCCAGCAGGAGGGAAAAGGGAAGGGCGAGGGCGGGGGCAATGAGTTTGATATCCATGGACGGTAGATAGAGTCAGACCGGCAGGTCGTGTCAATTGAACATTTCGGTCGTGCAGCATAGCGCCGGTTTTTTGCCATATCGCGGTGTGGGAGCGGCCTTTCCAACGCGCCGGAGCGCGCCTAGGCTGCGGCCCTGATGACACCGGCCCACCCCCCTCTCGATAACCGCGCCTCATGGACTCGCCTCGCCCTCGCGCTTGGCCTGTCGCTGATTGGGAATGCGGGCATGTGGGCGACGATCCTGATCCTGCCAGACGTGCAGGCCGAATTCGGCGCGACGCGGGCCGATGCGTCCATCCCCTACACGCTCACGATGGTGGGCTTTGCGCTTGGCAATTTCCTGATCGGCAAGGCCGTGGACCGGTTCGGCCTGGCCCTGTCGCTGGCGGCCTCGGCCGTCTTGATGGGCGCGGGCTATGGAGCGGCCTTTCTCGCCCCCAACATCGCCCTTCTGTCAGTGGCGCAATTTGCCATCGGGTTCGGCTCGTCGGCCAGCTTCGGGCCGCTGATCGCTGACACCTCGCAATGGTTCCTGAAGCGGCGTGGGTTGGCCGTGGCGATTGCCGCATCCGGCAATTACCTGTCGGGTGCCATCTGGCCCCTTCTTTTGGCGGGCACGCTGGCCGCCGATGGCTGGCGGGCGGCCTACGTGATCCTTGCCCTGGCCTGTATCTTTGTCATGCTGCCCCTCACGCTGACCCTGCGCCGCAAATTGCCCGAGGCCGCGATGATGACGTCGGACGCCGCCGCCGCGGCCAAGGCACTGACCACCGGCCTCAGCCCGCGCGCGCTGACGGCCCTGCTGGCCGTTGCGGGGATCGGATGCTGCGTGGCGATGTCGATGCCGCAGGTCCACATTGTCGCCTATTGCGTGGATCTGGGCTACGGCCCCGCAGTGGGCGCGGAAATGCTCAGCCTGATGCTCCTGGGCGGTGTGGCCTCGCGGCTTGTCTCCGGCCTGATGGCCGACAAACTGGGCGGCGTGCTGACCCTGCTGATCGGATCGACCCTGCAGATGTTGGCGCTGTTCCTGTACCTGCCAACAACGGGCCTCACATCTCTCTACCTGGTGTCGATGATCTTCGGGCTGAGCCAGGGCGGCATCGTCCCTTCCTACGCCGTGATTGTTCGCGAATACCTCCCGGCGCGCGAGGCCGGGGCGCGGGTCGGCTTCGTGATGATGTCTACGATCATCGGTATGGCGATTGGCGGCTGGCTCTCGGGGTGGATCTACGACCTGACGGGATCCTACCAATGGGCATTCCTGAACGGGATCGCCTTCAACGCGCTCAACGTCGCACTCATGGTCTACATCCTGCTGCGATCCCGCCCGCGCGCACCAGCCATGCCCGCACCCGCCTGACCTCCCATCGAGGGCCAATCGCGCGTCTCTTTCATCTTGGCCGAAAAACTCCGGGGAGTCCGAAGGACGGGGCAGAGCCCCGGAGCCGGGAGGTTGGCCGCACTCGAACGATCACCGTAAGCGCGCCTACCAGTGCGGCGGTTTCTGATCCGCCAACGGAATGCTGCCGCTGCTGCCATCGATCTCGCGCTCCGCCTCGCGCGACATCAGCATCTCCACTCGCCGGGTCAGTACCGCGATCTCGGCATCCTGCCGCGCGACAACCTCGGACATTTCATCCACCGCCTTGGTCAGATGCGCCACCTGTTCTTCCAGCCGCATGTCGCTCGCCATTGCCTCGCCTCCTTGCTCCGGCCTCCCCCACCCGTTAGAGGAAGCGCGACCCGAATTTAAGGCGTGACCGGCCATGGCCAAGCAGAAAAAACAGCCCCGCCCCAAGGCCGAGACGCCAAAGGGGTTTCGCGACTACTTCGGCGCCGAGGTGACGGAGCGCGAGGACATGCTGCGCAAGATTGCCGAGGTCTATCATCGCTATGGCTTCGACCCGCTGGAGACGAGCGGCGTGGAAACGGTCGAGGCCCTGGGCAAGTTCCTGCCGGACGTCGATCGCCCGAACGAGGGCGTGTTTGCGTTCGAGGAAGACGATAAATGGCTCGCTCTGCGCTATGACATGACGGCGCCGCTGGCCCGCGTTGCCGCGCAATACCGCAACGATCTGCCCTCCCCCTACCGCCGCTTCACGATGGGGCCGGTCTGGCGCAACGAAAAGCCCGGGCCGGGGCGGTTCCGGCAATTCTATCAATGTGATGCCGATACGGTTGGAAGCGCATCGGTTGCCGCCGATGCCGAGATCTGCGCGATGCTGGCCGACTGCCTTGAGGCCGTTGGCATCGAGCGCGGCGACTACGTGGTGCGCGTGAATAGCCGTAAGGTGCTGAATGGCGTGATGGAAGTCGCAGGGCTCGCGGGGGACGACAAGGAGGCCGAACGCGGGATCGTGTTACGGGCAATTGATAAGCTGGACCGGCTGGGCGCAGACGGTGTGCGCGCGCTACTGGGCGAAGGGCGCAAGGATGAGAGTGGCGATTTCACCCAGGGTGCCGACCTTGATGACGAGCAAGCTGAAACGATAATGAAATTTGCCAATGCTAGGGAGTTTTTGGAACTAAAACTCCAAACTCTTTCGACAAATGGCTCTGATACGGATCAGGACGCTGCAGGCGCTCTGAGGGCTCTTCGAGGGGAGCCATTGATCGGGCAATTCGATGATGTGGAATGTGTTGTGGACGACCTCCTAGATCAAAAGAGGTTGAACGGGGCATGGATTGACTTCTTTAACGTGGATCTTGGCCTAGAAGGTCAGGCAGGCCCACAGGAGTTGTTCGACATTGTCCAACTCTGTTTTCGGCAAGGCTATGGCCCCGACCGTATCGTAATTGACCCCTCCGTCGTCCGGGGTCTCGGCTACTATACCGGTCCGGTCTATGAAGCGGAGCTGACCTTCGAGATCAAGGACGAGAAGGGTCGTCCACGCCAGTTCGGCTCCGTGGCAGGCGGCGGGCGGTATGACGATCTAGTCAAGCGCTTCACCGGGCAGGAAGTCCCGGCCACGGGGATTTCCATCGGAGTCGATCGGCTGCTGGCGGCGCTTCGCGCCAAGGGGCAACTCAAGGGTGAGGATGCGGGGCCGGTGATCGTGACGATCATGGATCGGGACCGGATGGCCGAGTATCAGGCCATGGCGTCGACCCTGCGCAAGGCAGGTATCCGGGCGGAGGTTTATCTGGGCAACCCGAAGAACTTCGGCAACCAGTTGAAATATGCAGACAAGCGCCGGTCCCCCGTCGCCGTGATCCAGGGCTCCGATGAGGCCGCGCGCGGCGTGGTGCAGCTCAAGGACCTGATCCTGGGCGCCAAGCTGGCCGAGGACGCGACCTTGGAGGAATGGAAATCCCAGCCCGCACAAACCGAAGTGGCCCTCGATGATCTGGTCGCTGAGGTCCAGGCCATGATCGCGCGCCACCAGTGACCACGGGATCGGCGATCCGGGCCGAGGCGGAGACGCTTCAGGCCGTGTTCACCGGCGCCGGCGCCGTGCCCGTCGACGCGCCGATGCTGGTCCGCGCCGACACACTCCTGGACCTCTATGGCGAGGATATCCGGGGGCGAGCCTTTACCACCCACGATCCGGACCGGGGCGAGTTGATGCTGCGCCCGGACTTCACGGTGCCGGTCGTCGAAATGCACATGACGAACGGTGCGGAGCCCGCGCGCTATACCTATCTGGGGGAGGTCTTCCGGATGCAGGCGGCGGGATCGAACCGGCCGACGGAATACCTGCAATTGGGTTACGAGGTGTTTGATCGGTCCGCGCCGTTGGAAGCCGATGCGGAGGTCTTTGCCCTGATGCAACGTGCACTGAGCGGCTTGCCGACCCGTGCCGTGACCGGCGATATCGGGATCATCCTTGCCGCCATCGAGGCGTTGTCGACGACCGATGCGCGCAAGGCCGCGCTGCGCCGCCATGTTTGGCGCCCGCGCCGGTTTCGGGCGCTTCTGGATCGGTTCACCGGAGCCTCTCCCGCCCCCCACGGCCGGGCCGAATACCTTGCAGCTGCCGACAAAAGGGGCTTGGCCGCCCTGATTTCTCAAGCGGGCCCGGCCATCGGGATGCGCAATACCGAGGAGCTGTCGGATCGATTGGAGCGGCTGAAGGCAGAGGCTGCGGCCCCCGCCATCGACGCGACCGAGGCCGAGGTCCTGTCCGAGCTGCTGCTCCTCAAGGCGCCTTTGCCCGATGCCTGCGATGCGCTGCGTAACATGGCCGTGGATCTTCCCGGCCTGCGACAGGCCGCCGAGCGGTTTGCCGTGCGGGTTAAGGCGCTTGCTGCGGCGGGTGTGGATACGGAAACCCTGCCGTTCGAGGCCTCATATGGCCGCACCCAGATGGAGTATTATGACGGGTTTGTCTTCGGGCTTCTGGCCGGTCAGCCGGGCCTGCCGCCACTGGCCACGGGCGGGCGGTATGATGCACTGACCCGCCAGCTTGGCGGTGGCCGCGAGATCCCCGCCGTGGGGGGCGTGATCCGGCCCGAGCTTGTTCATCGGCTGAAGGGAGGCGCGGAATGATCACGTTGGGCGTGCCATCCAAGGGCCGGTTGATGGAGAAAACCTTCCACTGGTTCGCCGCGCGCGGCGTCGAGATGCGGCGGACCGGATCGGACCGCGATTACGGCGCGGAGATCGCGGGGCTACCTGTGGCGCTTCGCCTGCTGGCTGCCGGGGAGATCCCCCGCGAACTTGCCACGGGGCGCATCCATCTGGGTGTCACCGGCAGTGATCTGGTGCGCGAACGCATTCCGGCCTGGGATCAGACGGTTGAGGTTATGGCCGATATGGGCTTTGGCCACGCGGATCTGATGATCGCCGTGCCGGCCTGGTGGGTCGATGTCCGAACGCTGGACGATCTCGATGCCGTGGCCGCCGATTTCCGCGCGGCCCACGGCCACCGGCTACGGATCGCGACCAAGTATCATCGGTTGGTCCGGGATTTCCTGCGCGATGCAGGTGTTGCCGACTATCGCCTGATCGACAGCCAGGGCGCGACCGAAGGCACGGTGGCCCACGGCACGGCCGAGGCGATTGCCGACATCACGTCGACGGGTGAGACCCTGCGCGCCAACCATCTGCGCGTTCTGGACGACGGGCTGATCCACCGGTCCGAGGCGACACTGTTCCGCTCCCGCAATGCCGATTGGGGCGACGCCGAGCGCGAGAGCCTGACGTTCCTGCAAAAGCAATTGGAAACCGTCGCGGGCTAGCCCCGGCCTAGAGCACGCCGATCTCGGCGAGGGCGGATTCCAGTTGTGGCGGCAAAACCTCCTGCGTTTCGCGGCCCTTTCGAAGATCCCGCGGCGCATCGCCGGGCTGAAGGTAACGCCAGCCCTGGAACGGGCGCTTGGGTGTGGCGGCCACGCGAATGACATTCGGGTCCAGCACGATGCCGCAGCGGTTGATGCCGTCACCGCGATCCACCGGGTCGAACCGGACGATGGGTTGGCGGCACAGGATTAGGCCCTTGAACACCCAATAGAGCGACCCGCCGTTCAAAACCTCGTCGGCCCGCTTCGGCCACATCCGGGTGACATGACGCGGCAGGCCATCGGGGCCCTTGGCGCGCGCGCTGGCCTGCCAGTCCAGAAGATCCTCGACCTTCTCGGCCCCGACGCAGAGTTTCAGAATATGTGTAGTGGCAGGCACCCGTCATCCCCCAAGATGATGTGGCGCTAAGGGTAACACGTCAGGGTCTGTCGGCAAGCCTTGGACCAAGGGGCTTTGCGAAGTTTCGCGGATTTCCTGTGGATGGATCGAGGATCGGACCATCGGAGTATTGCGCGAGATAGGCGCGGCGGGGCTTGTCGGTCGTATTTGCACCGGAGCGATGCAGCGTCAGCGACGAGAAGATGACCATTGTCCCGGCCGGGCAGGGGAGCGCTTCGCCGGGCTCCGGGCCGTCATATCCGACCTTCTCCTTGCCCACCTCATCCCAGCTGTGTGGGTCGATATGGGCTTGGCTGTTGAGATCTCGCGGCAGGCAGGACAGCGCGCCGTTTTCCAGTGTCGTGTCATCCAGCGCGATCCAAACTGACAGGTAAGGCCGATGCTCGAACGGCACATAGGCGCCGTCCTGATGCCAAGCAAAGCTGGCCCCGGTGCGTGGGCCCTTGACCACGAACTGCTCGTTGAACAGGTGCGGATCCTCGAGCGCAATGGAGGTGACGCGCCGCATCCGATCCGAGAACAGAAAGCGCTCCACCTCCGGAAAATCGGCGTGACGTTTGTGGAGGAAGAGCCGGTCAGCGCCCCTGTTGATGTCATGGTTGCCACCATCGGATGCCGTCGGCTCGGCCATGAGCGCATCCGCTGCGGAGCGCAGGGCGGCGAGATCGTCGGCGCCGATGGGATCGGCCAGAACGGCGTAGCCGCGTTTGAGGAATTCGGTGTGTTGTGTCATGGGTTCATGTCCTTGCGTGCAGGCCGAGTCCACCACGATTCGCTAGCTTCTTCTGGCCTGCGCGCGACATTTGTGTCATATACCTTACCTTGTAGAACCCCACGATGCCCCACCAAGGAGTAGTGCCCGTGACCCGCTTTGCCGCCCTAATTGCCGAGCAGATCTGGGACATGAAGTACCGTCTGAAAGAGGCCGACGGCACACCGATTGACGGGTCGGTGGAGGATACGTGGCGCCGGATCGCGCGAGCGCTGTCGGAGGTCGAAACCGACGCGCCGGCATGGGAACATCGGTTCTACGAGGCTCTGGAGGATTTCAAATACCTGCCCGCAGGGCGCATCGTGGCGGGCGCCGGCACCGGGCGGTCGGTGACGCTCTTCAACTGCTTCGTCATGGGCACCGTGCCCGACAGCATGGGCGGCATTTTCGACATGCTCAAGGAAGCCGCACTGACGATGCAGCAGGGTGGCGGGATCGGCTACGATTTCTCCACGATCCGGCCCAAGGGCGCGGCGGTCAGCGGCGTGGCGGCGGATGCGTCCGGACCGCTCAGTTTCATGGATGTCTGGGATGCCATGTGCCGCACGATCATGTCGGCGGGCTCGCGGCGCGGTGCGATGATGGCCACGATGCGCTGCGACCATCCCGATATCGAGGATTTCATCGCCGCCAAGCAGGATCCGGCGCGCTTGCGGATGTTCAACATGTCCGTGCTGGCGACCGATCCGTTCATGGAGGCGGTGGAGGCGGACGGCCCGTGGGAACTCGTCTTCAACGACCGCGTCTACCGTACGGTTCAGGCCCGCGATCTGTGGAACAAGATCATGCGCGCGACCTATGACTACGCGGAGCCGGGGGTGATCTTCATTGATCGGATCAATGCCGAAAACAATCTGAACTATGCCGAAACCATCGCCGCCACCAATCCCTGTGGGGAGCAACCGCTTCCCCCCTATGGCGCATGCCTGCTTGGGTCGGTCAACCTGGCGCAGTTGGTATACGACCCGTTCGAGCCGAGCGCCCATGTGTGCAAGACGGCCCTGGGCGATCTTGTGGCCACCGCCATCCGCATGATGGACAACGTGGTCGATGCCTCCCGTTTCCCGCTCGACGCGCAGGCCCAGGAGGCCAAGGCCAAGCGTCGGATCGGCCTCGGCGTCACCGGGTTGGCCGATGCGCTTGCCATGTGCGGGCTGCGCTATGGCACCCCTGAGGCGGCCGCCAAGACCGAAGACTGGATGGCCCTGATCGCCAATGCCTCCTACCGCGCGT
The DNA here is from genome assembly GCA_947491935.1 of uncultured Roseicyclus sp. Taxonomy (GTDB): domain Bacteria; phylum Pseudomonadota; class Alphaproteobacteria; order Rhodobacterales; family Rhodobacteraceae; genus Gymnodinialimonas. The sequence goes on along the minus strand of CANLLF010000001.1, from coordinate 838,227 downwards.
CGGCGGAACTGGCGGCGGAGAAAGGGCCCTTTCCGCTCTTCGATGCGGCCGAATATGCCAAGGCGCCGATGGTCCGGCGGTTGGATGCGGATGTGCAGGCGCTGATTGCGGAGCATGGGCTGCGCAATGCGCTCCTGACGTCGATCGCACCGACGGGCACGATTTCGCTTTATGCCGGCAATGTCAGCTCCGGCATCGAGCCGATCTTTGCCAACGCCTACACACGCAAAGTGTTGCAGCCCGACGGCACACGGACCGAGGAAGAGGTGGTCGATTTCGCAGTTGCCAAATGGCGGGAGTTGAAAGGTGATACGGAACTGCCGGAGTACTTCGTCAACGCTCAAACGCTCGCACCGCTCGATCACGTTCGCATGCAGGCCGCCGCGCAGCCTTGGGTGGATTCGTCGATCTCCAAGACGATCAACGTGCCCGCCGATATCAGTTTCGAGGCGTTCAAGGATGTCTATGCCGAGGCCTATGCCACCGGCTGCAAAGGCTGTACGACCTATCGCCCGAACGACGTGACGGGATCCGTCCTGAGTGTCAGCGAGTCCGAAGAGAAGCCGCAAGCCGTCGAGGCGGCGGAGGCTGCGACCGGTGAAGTTGTCTACATGTCCGAACCGCTGGACCGGCCAAACACGCTCGAAGGCAACACCTACAAGGTCAAATGGCCCGACAGCGAACATGCGCTCTACATCACGATCAACGACATCATGCATGGCGGCCACCGCCGTCCGTTCGAGGTGTTCATCAACTCCAAGAACATGGAGCATTTTGCCTGGACCGTGGCGCTGACGCGGATGATCTCCGCCGTGTTCCGGCGTGGCGGCGATGTGTCGTTCGTGGTGGAGGAATTGAAGGCGGTCTTCGATCCGCGGGGCGGGGCCTGGATGCAGGGCAAATACGTCCCCTCGATCCTGGCGGCCATTGGTGGCGTGATCGAAAAGCACATGATCCATACCGGGTTTCTGGCGGGCGAGGGGATGGGCTTGAAATCAGACCCGCAGGCAGAGGTCGTGAATCTCGGCCACCGGCCCGGCCCGGCCTGTCCGTCCTGCGGGCAGTACGATCTGCGGATGATCGAAGGCTGCCTGACATGTGGAAATTGCGGCCATTCCAAATGCGGCTAGCCGTTTGACTCGGGCACGCGGACAGTTCGTTCATGGCAAGTTGCGCGCGTGTTGCGACAGAGGTGGCCGAAACGCGCGCCTCTGACGAAAGGTGTCGCCTTTGGGCCGCAGCGCCACAGCAGATCGCCAACAACACGTAAATTCCTGCAGCTTTGTCGCCGATTGGTGCTATTTTCGCCACAAATCCTCGGCACGACCGGGGAAACAAAAACGAAAACGGGCAGTGATTATGGCAATTTCAGCAACCAAAATGGGGGCCTACGCCCTGTGCGTCATGGCGTGTTCTGGCGCGGCCTTGGCCGATGACGGAGTGGATCCCTATTTCGCACCAGCTCCCGGCATGGCTCTGGATGAGCCGGAAACGCGCGAGCGCCTTGGCACGGTACGGATATTTACCAATGACTGGTTCGGCATGCCGATCGGCGACCGCTTCGACCGCTGGCGCACCGGCGCCTATCAGGCGAGTGCGTTCTGGGGCAATGAATGGAATGGTACCCTGCCGAGCCAGCCGTTTGAGCTGATGGAATACCATTTCCGGGGTGAGATCATTGCCCCCGACAACCTCGCCGTCCCGGCCGCGACCGACCGCCTTTATGCCCCGGCCCTCTATTTCGGTGCCGCCACGCATTTCGAACATCAAGGGGTCGAGGTGAGCCTCGGCGGCGATCTGGTCATCACAGGCCCTCAGACACGCCTGATGGATCTGCACGATTCCATCCACCGCATCTTCGGTGGCTCGGATGTGGATCTGAGCAACTTCATGATCGAAGATGGCATCCACCTGAACCTGACAGGGGAAGGCGGCCGGAGCTACGATCTGGGCGCGGCCACGGCTCGGCCTTTCGCGGAGGTGCAGGTCGGTGTTGAAAACATCGTGCGGGCGGGCGTTGATTTCCGGTTTGGCGGCTATGATGACGAGGCGCTGATGATCCGCGACCCGATCACGGGCCAGCGTGTGCTGGCGCTTCCGGGGGATGGCGGCGATGGCTGGTCGTTCAGCGCGGGCGGAGATCTGGCGTTTGTCGGCAACTCGGTTCTGCTGCCCGATGCCGGGCCCGACGCGGAAGACATGCGGTACCGGGTGCGCGGTGGCGTCAACTATGCCTTCGGTCCGTCAAACTTCTTCTACGGCGTCACGTATATGTCTGAGGAGTTTGTCACGCAGCCCGAGGGGCAGCTTGTTGGCACCATGTCCCTGATGCTGCGCTTCTGACACATCCCGCACACCCGATTCGCAAAAAACGAATCAGGGCCTTCCCAGAGCGAATCACCTCTGCTAGCGTCCATCGGAACGCCGGGGATCAACCACCGGTGGCACGTCAAAAACTGACGAGGCGGGGCAAGATGGGTACGAGCTTTCGGGGCGCGTTCGTGATCGCATGGGCGCAGACCTGCATCGAGGGATTTCCGGCAGAACCACAATCAGAACTGGCCGAAGGGATGAGCTGGAGCTGGCATGGGGCACTTCTTCCATTGGAGGGGGACCCATCGGCTCTCCTCCTGACCGCCAGCCGGGAGCAAGATGAGTTACGTGCCCGAGCGGCGCGGGTCGTGCGCAAGTTGTTGCAGCACACCGCGCCGAACCCCGCCGAATTTGCCGCCGCCGATGCCGATCCTCTGTTTCGCGGGGCGTTCATCGTCTCGGATGGCGCGAACTTCTACACCATCGTTCCGATCCTGCTGGAAGACGGCACGCCACCCCTGCTGCTGTTTGCGGGCAATCCCCCGCCCTCGGGGCGCGAGTTGATGATCGTGCATCGCAATGAAGAGACCCTGAAGGCCACTCCGTCCGACGAACCCTCTGTGATCTGCTTCACACCCGGCACGCGCATTCGCACCGAAGCCGGTGATGTCGCGATTGAGGATCTGGGCACCGGAGACCGTATCCTGACGCGGGACAACGGTCCGCAGGAGGTTTTGTGGTCGGGGCATCGTCGCATGTCGGGCGCGCGTCTCTTTGCCATGCCCGATCAGCGCCCGATCCGGATGCGGGCGGGCGCCCTTGGCATCGATCGGCCCGATGACGACCTGATCGTCAGCCCCGAACACCGCATTCTGGTGACCGGCCGCGCGGCCGTGGACTTGTGGGGCGATACCGAGGTTCTGGTGCGCGCCGCCGATCTTGTGGGCGACAGCCAGATCACCATCGATCATTCCCTGCGGGAGACGTTCTATATTCACCTGATGTTGGAGCGGCACGAAGTTGTCTGGGCCAATGGGCTTGAGGTGGAAACCTTCCATCCCGGCTTCATGGGGCTGGAGCATCTGTCGAACCTGCAACGCTCCAGCCTGTTGGAGATGCGCCCGGACCTAGCGGTAAACCCGCATTCCTACGGCGCGCCCGTGCGCCGGATGCTCAGCCGTGCCGAAGCCGCGATCCTGATCCATGGCGCGCCGACCAAGCCGATCCTTGCGCGCGGCATGTACGGCGCGCATTGACAGGCCCCTGATCCGCCCCTAGAAGCCCGCCCATACCCGGTCGTCAGGCCGGGTCTTTTATTGGTGTTGGTGGCCCTTGCAAAAGGATCCCTGTCATCCCGGCCAAATCCGGGAAGAGGACAACGCCCTTCGACGCGCGTCTCATCCCGAAAAGTGGGAACCGGTTTTCGGACGTGATGAGGCGGCAAAACAAAAACGAAGGAGAACAGCCGTGACGAAACGCACGTCTGCCAAGTACAAAATCGACCGCCGGATGGGCGAAAACATCTGGGGCCGTCCGAAATCCCCCGTCAACCGCCGCGAATACGGCCCCGGCCAGCATGGCCAGCGCCGCAAGGGCAAGATGTCCGACTTCGGCCTGCAGCTGCGCGCCAAGCAAAAGCTCAAGGGTTATTACGGCGACCTGACGGAAAAACAGTTCAAGCGCATCTACGCCGAAGCGGCCCGTGTTAAGGGCGACACCGGCGAAAACCTGATCGGCCTGCTGGAGCGTCGCCTCGACGCCGTCGTCTACCGCGCCAAATTCGTGCCCACCGTGTTCGCGGCGCGCCAGTTCGTGAACCACGGCCATGTCCGTGTGAACGGCCAGAAGGTCAACATCCCCTCCTACCGCGTGAAAGAGGGTGACGTGATCGAGGTGCGCGATCGCTCCAAGCAACTCGCCATCGTGCTGGAAGCCGCCCAACTGGCCGAGCGGGATGTGCCCGACTACATCGACGCAGATCATTCCAAGATGTCCGCCACCTTCGTGCGGACCCCGGGCCTTGGCGACGTGCCGTACCCGGTGCTGATGGAACCGAACCTCGTCATCGAATACTACGCACAAAACTGATCTTCAGACCTGTCGAATGATCAAACGCCGTTCCCGCGATCCGGGGGCGGCGTTTTTCGTGGCACGCCCCCTGCGCAACAGAAGGCGGCGCCTGGTCGCCGTCCAGCCACTGCGCCCCCTTCCATAACATCCACGACGGAACCATCGCGTGCACTGCCCGTTCACCTTTCAACACAAAATGAAACGGGAGATATCCAGTGTCCGATCTGAAACATGAGTTCTGGGACCGCCTCGATGATGTGCGGGCCGGTATGCTTGGCATCAAGGGCCAGGGCCGCCTTGTGGCAATGTCACCGCAGGTGGATGACGATGTGCCGGGCCATATCTGGTTCATCACCGCCAAGGGCACGGACCTTGCGACATCCACCGCCGATGGCGCCAAACCAGCCCAGTTCGTGGTCGCCGGTGACGGCGCTGGTCTTTACGCGGATGTGGATGGCACGTTGGCCCAGTCCGAGAACCCGCAGGCGTTGGAAGAGGTGTGGAACTTCATGGCGGAGGCATGGTTCGACGGCGGCAAGCAGGACCTCGATGTTGTCTTGTTGAAGTTTACGCCCGCCACGGCCGAAGTGTCGATCACCCCCGAAAACGGCGTGAAGTTTCTCTACGAAATTGCCAAAGCCCACGTCACGGGCGAGTTGCCTGATGCCGGCGAGCAGGGCACGATCACATTCTAGGCGCGCGCCTCTAGCGCCCCTGCATCCGCTGCCGACGCGCCTTGATCCGTGCGTCGGCATTTTGCGTGCCGTCATGGAACGATCCGAACAGCCTGTCCCACGGGATCTCGAGGCTGCCGTAATTACACTCGAAATAGCGGTGATGCATCTGGTGGTGGAACGTGCCGAGCTTAAGCCGGTTCTTGTCCTTCACCACCATGCCCTCGAACCCCGTATGGGTCGTGGCCGCCGTCAGCGCGTAATACTGCAGGTGGAACAGGATGTGGATCGGGTGTGCCGCCACGACGAAGTGGATCAGCACCGAGCCGAGAAAGATCACATGTTCGACCGGATGCATCGACAGGCCAGACCATGGGCCGACATTGATGTTGCGGTGGTGCAGGGCGTGCACGTGTTTGTAGAGGAAAGGGACATGAAGCAGGCGGTGGATCCAATAGAAATAGAAGCTCTCCCAGATCGGGATCAGGAAGAAGAGCGCGATGAACCAGACCGGATGTGCGGCCCAGGTGAGCATCGGCGCGTAGCCGTTGGCCATCGCCCATAGCAGCAGAACCTCGTAGGCCGTCCAGATCGTGACGCCGGAGGCCAGCGTCCAGAACATGTTGTCGCGGATCTGGCCGCCGAGGGTGAATTGGCGTCCGTTCTTCATCAGCGGGCGGGGATCGTATTTCAGGCGCTGGCCCTGCTTGGTGAAGGTGTAGAACCACAGGTGCAGGCCGCCTGCCACCACGGTCATCAGCATCAGATTGCGGGCCAACATCGCCAGCACCGGCCCGGCTGACACTTGGGCCATCGCCTCCAGTGGCGGTTGGAACCATGTCCAGGATATCAAGGCGATGGCCACGATGATCAGCCGTTCCGAGATGAGGAACCAGGAATTCCAGAACCAGCCGAGGATCTGCATCGGTTGCGGTGGCCAGCGAAACAGCGGCGAGACCTCCAGCGGCACGTCCGGCGAGTGGTTCCAGCCTTTCAGCGGGGTCTGTGTCATGGCGGCCTCGGCTAGCTATGTCATGGGATCAAACACCCAAACTTGCTGCAATGCATTGAAAAAATGACGACCGCTTAGGAACGTTTTGGAACGATTAAGGGTGGGTTTGAGGACGTTTTCGTGGGTGCAGGCGCAAGGTGCGGGCATCGATCCCCGCCTACCGGAGACACCCCCCATGTCTTGCCACGATCCTCAATCCGACCTGAACACCCGCGGCCAACGACTGGCCCGTCTGCGCGAAACGTCTGAACATCAGGTGTGGCGTCTGCTCGAAAGGTTGCCCACCCCGTTCGCGCGCCATGACATCGATCACGTCGAAGAAATCGCCAAGGCCGCGCGGCGCGAAGCCGCCCGCCGCGCGGTTGATAATTTGCTCCGCTAGTTCGTCTTACTCCGGAATACCGAGATGCCGAAACGCCCCTTCGATGGTGCGCAGGCGCGGGGTGACGATGAAGGGAATGTTGGCGAAGTGTTTCGAGATCGTCATATCGGGTTCCCGCGCCAGGATCATGCGTCCGAAATGGTCGACCTTGTCGAGATCTCCGATCAGCCAGTAGACCCAGAGCAGCCCCAAGTAGATCGATAGATATTCCGGTGCCTCGGCATAGGCCTGCTCAAGCACGACCACGGCCTCCTCCACCCGCTCCGCCTGGATCAGCGCAAGGCCAAGGCCGCAGCGCGCCTGCCCGATGATCGGGTCCAGCGGATTGATCCGGATGAACCGGCTGAACCGGTCAATCGCCGTCTCATTCCGGTCGGAATACACGTTCACCCAGCCTGCGGCGTTCAGCACTTGGCTGGAATTGGGGTTCTGCGCATAGGCCTGTTCGAGGATACGCACCCCGCGCACCGGATCCCGGCCCAGAAACGCAATCGCATGGCCCGCAAAGGCCAAGGCCAGTGCGTCGCCCCGCGGGTCGGCCAGCACGGTGTCGGCCAGTGGAAGTACGGTGCGGGCCTCGTCGAGCGAAATCCAACGGGCACTGCGGGCGACCAAAGTGATCCGGCAGATCAGCGCCTTGGCCTGCGCGTAGCCGGGATCGCGCTCAAGCGCGCGGTTCAAAAGCGCCTTCGCCGCCTCGAAGTCTTCGAAGGTGGTGAGCCGCTGGACATAGGGAAAGGCCTGCATACACAGGTCATAGGCCTGCAAATCATCGGTGGGTTTCGTTGTGGATCGCCGCGATTCCGCGCGCAGCACTTCCGGCTCGGCGGCGGCGGCCACCTCCTCGGTGATCCGATCCTGCAACTCGAAAATCTCTGCCTCCGGGCCGGTGAACCGCTGGCTCCAGATCGTATGGCTGGTCTCGGCCTCGACCAGTTGGACGGAAATACGGAAGACGCCACCGGCCTTCTGGATCGAGCCTTCCAGCACGTAACGCACGCCCAGATCGGTACCGACATCCTCTAGGCAAACGACCTTGCCCTTGAAGGCGAAGCTCGACGTCGCCGCGATCACGAAGATACCCGAAATGCGGCTGAGCCCGCTGATCAGGTCGGTCACGATCCCGTCCACCAGGTATTCGTTTTGCGGATCCCCCGTCAGGTTGGCGAACGGCAACACTGCCAGCGATGGCTTGTCGGGCAGGGGCGGTGGCGCTTCGGCATGCACCAGCGGGGCCAGTGCCTCGTCCGGTGCGGCCAGTTGGTAGCCCACACCGGGAACGGTGCTGATCGCGCGTGCCCCAAGCACCTTGCGCAGGGTCGAGATCTGCACCGTCAGGTTACCCTCTTCAACCGCCAGACCGCCCCAGACATGTTCCAGAAGCTCCTGCTTGGTCACAACGCGACCGCGATGGGCATCGAGATAGGCCAAGACATCGAAGGCGCGGGCCCCAAGCGGGACCGGCGCACCGGATATCAGTACCTGGCGCTGACCGGTGCGGATCTCGAATTCGGGGGAATAGGCCAAAGGGGTACCCGGTGGTTTCGTGTCACCGCGCAGTCTAGGGGCAACGCCACCCCTGCGAAACACCCGTTGGCCCGACCGCGCGCCGTTTCTGAGCTGGGGCACGACGCGCGGTGGGTCGTGCGGTTACTCCACGGTGACGGTGATCACGTCCGATGCGATCGGCGGCACATGGGGGATGTGGTTGAGATCACCCATGACCAATTGCATCGTGTACTCACCGGGCTCAAGTTCCAGCGTCACTTCGGTCTGACCGCCCCCGAAATGGATGTGATTGTTATCGGCCGGGATGCCGTACAGCAGCTCATCGGCGCCTTCTTCGCCCTCGCCCAGGGGTGGGCGGTTCAGGAACAAGTGGTGATGGCCGGTATGTTCCCGTTCGGTCCCGGCAGGGGCCACACCCATACCGCTCAGGCCGAAGACCACGGTAACGGGCGATTGCACGACATCCCCATCCTCCAGCGACACGAAATACACTTCGGCGCCTTCGGGGGCCGGGGTGTCTTGCGCCAGGATAGCTCCCGGCACCGTGATCAGCGCGGCCGCGATCAGATATTTCATGGACATGGTCTTCTCCCTAATGTGTCGCTTGGACAGGCCGTCTGCCTGGCCTTGGACATACAACACGCGGGGCACGCAGATTATTCGCCGCATCTTTCCATCCCGGGCCGAGCAGGAGATCCGCAGCGCCGTGCCAGAGGTCCATCCGCGCCTTTGGCGGTACGCGTTGAGCCTGACGACAGACCGGGCCGAGGCCGAAGATCTGGCGCAGGAGGCCGTTCTGCAGGGCCTCGCGAAGGCCGCGCAGTTCACGTCGGGCACCCATGTGGATCGCTGGCTGTTCCGCATTCTGCACCGGCTGTGGCTGAACCGGCTGCGTGCCGCCAAGGTCCGGCGCGGCGCGGGCTTTGTGCCGGTGGAAGAGGCCGGGCTGACCGCGCCCGGTGATCCGGAACAGACTTTTTTCGGAACTGAGGTGTTATCTGCGGTGATGGACCTGTCGGACGCGCAGCGCAGCGCGGTCATGCTCGTCTATGTCGAAGGTTTTGCCTACGTGGAGGCGGCAGAGATGCTGGATGTGCCCATCGGCACGATCATGAGCCGGCTGGCCACGGCCCGTGCGCGCCTGAAGGAACGGTTGGGAGACCGGGAATGAGCAACGTCGATCATATGGCGCCGGACGCTCGGCTCGTCGCGTTTCTGGACGGTGCCTTGCCGGAGGATCAGGCGCGCGCCGTGCAGGCCGAGATCGCGGAGGATCCGGCCTTGCAGGCGCGGCTTTCTGCGTTGGACGTTGACCTGTCAGGTTTGCGTTCGGACATGGACGCGCTGTTGCCCGACGCTCCGCTTCCCGCAGTGCTGGCCCGCGGATCCGCCGTGCAATTGGCTGCCGCCGCGGTGATGGCGCTGGCGCTGCTGTTGGGCGGGGTTCTGATCGGGGCCCGCACGGCCGACCGCCCCGGCGACTGGCGGGATTTTGCGGCGGCCTACCACCTGCTCTATCGCACCGAGACCTTGGCAAGCGACGAGATTGCCGGTGATGGCGGCGTGGCCCGCGTATCTGATCTTCTGGGCCGGGATCTGTCGGCCCTGGCCCGGATTGACGGGCTTGATTTCCGCCGCGCGCAGATCCTCGGATGGGAAGATCAGGCGCTGGTGCAATTCGCCTATCTGGACGCCCAGGGCCGCCCGGTTGCCGTGTGCCTCATGGCCGTGGGTGACGCCAGGCCCGCGACCGGGTTCGAGCACGCTGAACGCCACGGGCTGTCGACGGTGACCTTCGCGGATGCCGGGCTGCGGGTTCTGGTGATCGGGGCCGAGGGCATGGGTGGGATCGAGGCGCTGGCCGAGGGGGTCGCCGCGCAATTGTGACATCCGGTTTTCTTTCGGGCGCGCAGCCTGTATTCGGCGCGCGATCAGGGATGGAGGATCACATGGCAGAAGCGCATCCGATATACGCTCGCATCGACGGCCCGATTATCATGATCGGGTTTGGGTCCATCGGCAAAGGCACGTGGCCCTTGATCGAGCGGCATTTCGATTATGACCGCACGCGGTTCACCGTGATTGAGCCGGATGCGCGCCAGCACGGGTTTCTGCGCGACAATGGGCTGGCCTTCATCGACACGGCCCTGACGCCCGAGAATTACCGCGAGGTTCTGGGCGGCCTTCTGGAGCCGGGCAAGGGGTTCTGCGTGAACCTCAGCGTCGATACGTCCTCGCTTGATCTGATGAAATTCTGCCGCGAGATCGACGTGCCATATATCGATACGGTCGTTGAGCCGTGGGCCGGATACTATTTCGGGACGACCGACAACGCGGCGCGCACGAACTACGCCCTACGTCAGGCGGTGCGCGACGAAAAGGCGGCCAATCCCGGCGGGACGACGGCGGTGAGCTGCTGCGGCGCCAATCCCGGCATGGTCAGTTGGTTCGTGAAGGAAGGCTTGCTGACGCTGGCGCAGGATCTTGGCCGCGATGATCCGGTGCCGCAAAACCGCGCGGACTGGGCACGCCTGATGCAGAGCCTTGGCGTGAAAGGTATCCACATCGCGGAGCGGGACACGCAGGCGCGGCGGACCCCACGACCGCGCAATGTGTTCGTGAACACGTGGTCGGTGGAGGGCTTCATCTCGGAAGGGTTCCAACCGGCCGAGCTGGGCTGGGGCACCCATGAGCCGTGGTTTCCCGAAAACGGGCACCGACAGGAGACGGGCTGCAAATCCGCGATCTGGCTGGACCGGCCCGGTGCGATCACCCGTGTTCACACGTGGTGCCCAACGCCCGGGCCGCAATTCGGGTTCCTTGTGACCCATAACGAGGCGGTGTCGATCAGCGACTATTTCACCGTCGGTGAGGGGCATGAGCCGGAGTACCGGCCGACCTGCCACTACGCCTACCATCCCTGTGACGATGCGGTTCTGTCGCTTCACGAGATGTTTGGGGGTGGGGTGACCCAGAGTGAGCATCACATCTTGGGCGAGGACGAGATCGTGGAGGGCATCGACGAGTTGGGGGTGCTCCTTTACGGGCACGAAAAGAACGCGCTGTGGTTCGGATCCCGCCTGTCGAACGCGGAAACCCGGACGCTGGCTCCGTATCAGAATGCGACCGGGCTGCAGGTGACGTCAGCTGTGTTGGCCGGCATGGTCTGGGCGTTGGAAAACCCCGGCGCGGGGATCGTGGAGGCCGATGAGATGGACCACGCGCGGTGCTTGGAGGTGCAGCGGCCCTATCTGGGCCCGGTGGAGGCGCATTATACCGACTGGACGCCGATCCAGGATCGGTGGGAGCTGTTCCCGGAGGATATCGACCCGTCGGAGCCCTGGGCGTTTCGCAATGTCTTGGCGAGCTGAGTCGGGGGTTATCAAGGTTGATACACCGTTCAAGACCCTGAAAACTAACGCTTAACCGCTTATAGAATATTTATAGGTTGCCGTTGTTGACTGCTCAGACCGCCATTGCACGGTAGCCGCGGCTGGTGCGGGAGGGCGGGCCGGAGGGGAAGGCGTAGGTGTCATCCAGGCGCCACCCGGCCCCGGCCAGACAGTCGGACACCTCCGCCTGCCGAAAGGCACGGTGGCGCCACTGCAGCCAGATGAGCGCGTTGCACCAATGGGGTTTGGAGGCTGCCAGCCAGAGCCGCGCGCCCGGCTGAACCCAGCCCCGCATCCGGCGCAGGGCGGCCGCAGGGTCTGGCACGTGTTCGAGGACATGGGCGGCCAGAAGGTGATCGAAGCACGCTTCTGGCTCAAACCCCTCCAACCCGTCTTGCACCACCTGCGCCCGCCCGCCACGCCGGGCAAGCGCCGCTTCGGCCCGCATCAGCATGGGGCGGGACGGGTCAAGCAAGGTGATCCGCGATGCGGACCCATAAATCCCCAGCCACGCCCCGGCAAACGCGCCCGATCCGCAGCCGACATCGCATACGCGATCTTGCGACCCGGCCCGCGGACCAGCCGCCAGAAACCCCAGGTAGGCGTCGGCATAGCCAAGCGTGCGCATCTTGTCGCCCCAACGCCCGGCGGCGTTGTCGTATCGCGTGGTGAGGTGTTCAATATTGGTCATGGACCCTGACTATCGCAGATAATTCGGCAAGATCCAACCCTCGCATTTGGCCAGCGAAAGGCGTATGGGCGGGGCATGGCACTTGGCGATACCCTCAGAACCCTGACGCTGGAAGAAGGCCGCGCATTGCCGGTCTGGCGCAGCCCGGTGGCGCTACTGGCAGTGATGGCCTTTGCCATGCCGGTGGCCTTCGCCACCTGGTCCGCGCTTCTGAACAATTTCGTGGTGGAAGTGGCCAGTTTCGACGGGTCGGATATCGGGTGGCTCCACACCGTGCGCGAGATCCCCGGCTTCTTCGCCATCGGGGTGATCTTCCTGATCATCTTTATCCGCGAACAGGTTCTGGGCCTTATCTCGCTTGCGCTTCTGGGCGTGGCCACCGCGCTGACGGCGCAATTCCCGTCGCTGGGTGGGCTTTTGTTCATCACGCTGCTGAGCTCCATCGGCTTCCATTATTACGAGACGGTCAACCAGAGCCTGCAATTGCAATGGATCCGGAAAGACCGCGCGCCGCAGACCCTTGGCTGGCTCTTGAGCGTCGGGTCGGGGGCCACGCTTCTGGCCTATGCACTGATCGTCGTGACGTGGCGGGCGTACGATTTGAGCTATGACCTCGTCTACTGGGTGTCCGGCGGGGTGACGGCCCTGATCGCGCTGGTCTGTTTCCTGATCTATCCGCAATTCGAAAGCCCGGACCCGCAGACCAAGAAGATGGTCCTGCGGCGGCGCTACTGGCTCTATTACGCACTGCAATTCATGTCGGGCGCGCGGCGGCAGATCTTTGTGGTCTTTGCTGGGTTCATGATGGTCGAACGTTACGGGTTCGAGGTGCACCAGATCACCGCGCTTTATATGGTGACGCTGCTGGCCAATATGGTCGTGGCGCCGTTCCTGGGCAAAGCGGTGGCGCGGTTCGGGGAACGGGCGGCCTTGATCGTGGAATATGCGGGCCTTGGGCTGATCTTCGTGCTTTATGCCGGGCTTTACATCTTTGATTGGGGTGTTGGGCTGGCGGCGGCGCTTTACATCGCCAACCACATCTTCTTTGCGCTGGCGCTGGCGATCAAAACCTATTTCCAGAAGATCGCGGCCCCCGAAGATATTGCGCCGACGGCCGCCGTGGCCTTTACCATCAACCACATCGCGGCGGTCTTCCTGCCGGCGGGTTTGGGGTATCTGTGGCTGACTTCACCCACATCCGTCTTCGTGCTGGCGGCGGCGATGGCGCTGGTCTCCCTGCTTCTGTCGTTCCTTGTGCCGCGCCATCCGCGGGCCGGGCGCGAAACGACGCTGGCCGCCGGTGAGGCGCAGCCCGCCGAATGACGGCGACCGGCTGACGATCAGGCGTCCACGCCGCTTCGGGGGCAGAGGGGCGTGACGTTGAACGCATCGACCAAGCCATCGATCAGGCGGATCATCAGATCACTTTCGCAGCCTGACATCGCCGTGCCGGTGCCGTAGATTTCGGTCTCCCGCGTGCCATTGGTGGTGTTGGAGCTGCGGTTCGGGAAAGACAGGCTTTCCCACATCTCGATCTGGCCGAATTCGCGGGACAGGCGTGTCGTCGACATTTGCACGGCCAGCGGCGGAGACATCAGGGCCCGGGCGGCGGCGTGATCATCTTCGGCGATATGGGTCAGAAAGGCACGGGCTGTGGCGACATCGTCGCGCTGACTGGCGAAGATCCACCAGGCCAGCGCGACAAAGGGCCCGAGCCCCAGAACGGCGAGGGTGATGGGAATGAATGGATTGGTCTTGTTCATGGCGACGCGGCTCCGGACTGATCGCAGATGGGGCGAATATCGAAAAAGGCAATGCGGCCGTTGCTGAGAAGAAACTGCAGCCGGCTTTCGCAGCCCGACGCGGTGACGCCGGTGCCCCGCAGCTCGCTCTGCCGCCCGCCCATACCCATGGATGTCCTGCGGCTCTGGAACAGGACCTGTTCGAACGGGACCAGCGGATCGAAGCGGCCCGCCGCCACGGCGTCCTCTAGCGCGGCGCGGGCCCGGCGGCGCATCATCTGCCCGGCGGCCTCATGGTTCCCGGCCTCGAGATGCGTCAGGAATTCGGACGCGATCGCTGCGTCATCCGTCGATCCGCGAAACACAAGCACGAAGGAGACGACCAGCGCCGGGAGGAGGGCGGCGACCGCGAGTATATTGCCGCGCCTACCGGAGCGCATTGGCGGCCCCGTCGGTCAGGACGTTCAATGACGGTGTCATGTGTCGGACGCGCCGGTCCGGCACAGGGGCTGAATGTCGAAGAACGTGATTTCGCCGTTCAGAAGCTCGAACTGCAGCGCGCTTTCGCAGCCGCCATCGGTGATGCCGGTGCCCGTCAGCTCCGTGCGGCGCGCGCCGTTGGTGGTGGAGAAGCTCATCGAGGGGAAGCGGATGTCGGAATAGACATCCATGCCCGCCAGAAGCGCGCCAAGCGCCTCGGCCGAGGTTCGTTCCGTGATGGTGGCGTGGAGCAAGCCGTGGGCCTGTGCCAATTCGCCCGCCGCGGCGTGGGTCAGGAACGCGCGAGAGGTGTCGGCATCGTCCTTCTGCCCCTGAAAGCCGAAGATGAACGCGCCTGCGATGATCGCAGCTGCCGTCAGAAGGGTGAATAGAAGGCCGCGGGGTCCCCGAAACATGATGTCTCCAATCCGTCGTTATTTGCGCCCCAGCATAGCGGGTTTTGCGGGGTGCGCGATCTGTGGAATTCCACCGGTTGTTTGCCAAGGACCGCCAAAGCCGCTACCGCTCCGGCGATTGCAAGAGATGGACCCGCCATGCCCACCTGGACCGCGTTGACGACCACATCCGAAAAACTCTTGGCCGATGCGCTCGGCGAAGCGCTGGAGGATCTGGACCCGGCGCCGACGGGTGTGGGCGTGTTCGAGATGGAAGACGGGTCGGGCCTGTGGGAGGTGGGGGGCTATTTCGTGGAGGCGCCCGACGATATCGCACTCGCGATCCTCGCCGCGGCCCATGGCGCCAAGGCCTTCGTGGTGTCCGAAGTGCCGGATCAGGATTGGGTGGCCCATGTGCGCCGGGAGCTGCATCCGGTGGAGGCCGGGCGCTTCTTTCTCTACGGGGATCACGATGCCGACAAGGTGCCGGAAGGGGCGATTCCCCTGCTGATCGAGGCCGCGATGGCCTTCGGCACCGGGCATCACGGAACCACGAAGGGTTGTCTTGAAGCGGTGGACAGACTGTTCGGCGCGGGCGTGACGCCGGGCTCCGTGGCCGATATCGGCTGTGGCACGGCGGTGCTGGCGATTGCGGCCGCCAAGGTCCTCGACCAGCGCGTGATCGCGTCGGACATCGACGAGGTTGCGGTGGAGGTGGCGCGGGCAAACGCGGCGGCCAACGGGGTGGAGGGGTTGATCCACTGCGTGGAGGCGGCGGGCTTCGATCATCCCGATATCCGGGCCGCGGCGCCGTATGATCTTGTTTTCGCGAATATTCTGAAGGGGCCGCTGGTGGATCTGGCGCCCGACATGGCCGCCTACACCGCGCCTGGCGGCCATGTCATCCTGTCGGGGATCCTGAACGAGCAAGCCGATGACGTGGTCGCGGCCTATGCGGACCATGGCCTTGATCCCGTCGCCCGCGACGAGATCGGCGAGTGGACGACACTGACGCTCCGAAACGGAAATTAACCGTTTCGACAATCCTGCGACAAACTTGCCTAAAATGTGTCGCAATTTGGTCAAAGAGTTGATATTTAACTCCTTGGTGGGGGCAGTAAGTTATTAGGCTGCCCAATGACAAGTAACTCGAATAACTTTACGGATCGCGTGAACCGTATCCAGGCTCAGCGCAACGGGCGCCAGAGCGGGATGGGGTTTGTCGTGCATTCCGACGGCGTCGTCACCGCGCTTGGCCAACCCTCCTCCCGGTTGCGCTTCGGTTTCCCCCTCAAAGGTCTGCTTCTTGCCTTCATCCTGGCCGTTCTCGTCAAGGGATACGTCATGTGGGCGCTGGGGATCGACGTCTACACGCTGGAGGTGGCGAGCCTTCTGGAAGGGTCCAATTTCGAGCGGGTTGCCGGCCATCTGATGATGCCGGATGCGATGACCGTCTGGGTTGTTGACCGCTACGACGCCATATACGCGTTCATCCAGGCCGGACTGGCCGCCGAACCGGCGGCCGCCTGACGGCGCGATCCCGGTCACGCCGCGAATGGTCTGCATATCGTCGCGGCGCTGACACGGGATTGACGCTCTGGCGAGAGGGCACAGGCCAGAAGTAACACGCCCACGAAAAAAGCGGCGCGGGATTTCTCCCGGCCGCTTTTGAGCTGCGCTGAAGGCTGCGTGGGCTTAGCGCACGCGGCCTGCCGCGATGTCGTCGATATCGCCGCGGCACAGGCCCAGATCGTCAAGTTCACGATCCGTCAGGCGGGCCAGCGACTTGCGGGTGACGCGGGCGTCGTTCCACATCGCGATGCGAGCAACCAGATCGGAGAAGACACGGGTTGCATTGAAGCCAGAGCCAAGGTGGCGGTTGGTGATCGAGGCCATAGGTCTCATCCTTTCCAGTTTAGTGTTTCGTAGGGCGGGGCAGACGCTGTTTTCAAACTGCCCGAATAAAGGGCAACTAGTGATGCGATCCGCGCGGAACAAGCCGCATTCTTTGCATAGGTTACATGCGGCGCCTGCATAGCTCAGGACGCGGTTAATATACGGTAAAATATGGGAAATCCGGCGTTTCTGGTGTCGCTTTTGCTGCCGCGAATGTCGCGAAACGGCGGCAGCGGCACGGGTGTGTCGAAAACCCCCTCCAAAATGTCGAAAATGCACTTCACCTTGGCGATGTTCGCGTTTCGTGCTAACGCTTCGGGAAAGCCGAAAAACGGGCAGGGCGGGCAGCGATGCGTATCATTGGAATCGATCCGGGGCTCAGATGCCTTGGTTGGGGAATCATCGAAGCCGATCGCGGCAGGCTGAGCCACGTCGCAAATGGCCAATGCACAAGCGCGGGCGGCGATCTGGCGGCGCGGTTGCTGTCGCTACACACACAGCTGAGCGAGATCTTCGTGCGGTATCGGCCCGAGGCCGCCGCCGTGGAGCAAACCTTCGTGAACCGCGACGGGGCCGGAACGCTCAAACTGGGGCAGGCCCGCGGCATTGCCATGCTGGTCCCGGCGCAGGCGGGATTGCAGGTGGGCGAATACGCCCCGAACGCCGTGAAGAAGGCGGTGGTCGGTGTGGGCCATGCCGACAAGCGCCAGATCGACCATATGGTTCGGTTTCAGCTTCCGGGATGCGCGCCCGCCGGGCCGGATGCGGCCGATGCGCTGGCCATCGCGATTTGCCATTCCTTCCATGCCGCCAGTGCAAGCCGCCTTGCCGCCGCGATCGGGGCCGGGCAATGATCGGCAAGCTGACCGGGCGGCTGGATTACCGCGCATCGGACCATGCGCTGATCGATGTCGGTGGCGTGGGGTATGTCGTGCATTGCTCCGAGCGGACGTTGGCCGCGCTGCCCGGTGCAGGCGCGGTGATCTCGCTTTATACCGAGCTTCTGGTGCGCGAGGATCTGCTGCAGTTGTTCGGGTTTCTGACACCTTATGAGCGCGAATGGCATCGGTTGCTGATTTCCGTGCAGGGCGTGGGGGCGAAGGCCTCCATGGCGATCCTTGGCACATTGGGCGCCGATGGCGCGGCGCGGGCCGTGACCCTGGGCGATGCGACGGCGATCAAGGCGGCCCCCGGCGTTGGCCCGAAGCTGGCGCAAAGGGTGGTGATGGAGTTGAAAGACAAGGCCCCGGCGGCCATGGCGCAGGGCGGATCGCTCGGCGCGGGCTTGGGAACCGAGGCGGCAACGCCCGTGATCGACGACGATGCGCCGCGGGCGGTGGTGATGCCCGTGCCCGCGGCCTCCAGCGCGCAGGCGGAGGCGCTGTCGGCGCTGCAAAATCTGGGTTACGCGCCTGCCGATGCGGCGCAGGCCGTGGCACAGGCGGCTGACGGTGCCACGGAGACACCCGATCTCATCCGTGCCGCGCTGCGGCTGCTGGCCCCCAAGGAGTAAAGGGGTGGTTCCACAAACGTGGCTCGGCCATAACCGGATATGATGACAGATTCTGACCCCACCCTGCGCCCCGATCCCCTGCCGGAGGATGACCGCGCCATGCGGCCGCAATCGCTGGACGATTTCACCGGCCAGGAGGAGGCGCGCGCCAATCTGCGGGTATTTATCGAAAGCGCCAAGCGCCGGGGCGAGGCGATGGACCATGTGTTGTTCCACGGCCCCCCTGGCCTGGGAAAGACCACGCTGGCGCAGATCATGGCCAAGGAATTGGGCGTCGGGTTTCGGATGACGTCTGGCCCGGTGCTGGCCAAGGCGGGCGATCTGGCGGCGATACTGACCAACCTTGAGGCGCAGGACGTTCTGTTCATCGACGAGATCCACCGCCTGAACCCGGCGGTGGAAGAGATCCTGTATCCCGCGCTGGAGGATTTCGAGCTGGACCTGGTGATTGGCGACGGACCGGCGGCGCGCACGGTGCGGATCGAGTTGCAGCCCTTTACGCTGGTGGGCGCGACGACGCGTCTGGGCCTGTTGACCACGCCCCTGCGGGACCGGTTCGGCATTCCGACGCGGCTGAACTTCTACACGATCGAGGAATTGGATCGGATCGTTGGCCGGGGTGCCCGGCTGGCCCGGATCGATGCCGACCCGGCAGGCACCGCGGAGATCGCCAAACGGGCGCGGGGCACGCCGCGGATCGCGGGCCGCCTGCTGCGCCGGGTGATCGATTTTGCGGTGGTCGAGGGCGACGGGCGGCTGACGCAGGAGATTGCCGACAGCGCGCTGACGCGATTGGGCGTCGATGCGCTGGGTCTGGATGGTGCGGACAGGCGGTACCTGTCGCTGATTGCCGAGAATTACCACGGCGGCCCGGTGGGGATCGAGACGATCTCCGCCGCTTTGGCCGAACCCCGCGATGCGCTGGAGGAGGTGATCGAGCCGTTCCTGCTGCAACAGGGCCTGATCGCCCGGACGCCCAGGGGGCGGATGCTGGCCCATAAAGGCTGGACGCATCTGGGGTTGCAGGGGCCGAGCGCCGCGGCAGTGCCGCAGAGCGCGCCGTCAAAACCGGATGATCAGGAGAGTTTGTTTTGAAGATGCGATATTGGAGCGGCCTGTCCCGGGCCATCTGTCTTGCTCTGGCCACCTTCGCCGCGCCAGCGGCGGCCGATGTGGCAATGGTGCAGGAGCACGTGTTCGACACGCGGTTCGGGCAGGTTCAGGTGGTCGGCGGCGAGGTGGATCAGCGCCTGTGGTTTGCCGGCGACTTTCTCGACGGACCCGATGATGACAATTACTGGATCCGCGCGGGCTTCGGCATGGACGGCGAGGCCCATGATTGGGTGATCGTCAGTTCGCACCATATGGGCAACATGTGTGGGGGCTACAGCGCCTATTACCTGCTGCAAGTGGGCCCGGAGGTCGCGCGGATCTCGCCGCCGCTGGACGCCTGTCTCGGCATCCGCGACGTGCGGGTTTTGCCCGGCGAGGTCGAGGTGGATCTGAGCCACTACGACGTGGGGATCAGCCATGAGACATTCACCTGGGATGGTGTGACCTTGTCCAGTGTCGTGGTGCCTGCCGCCGCGGAGGCGCCCGCCGGGCCAGGGGCGGATGTAACCCGTTGGATCGGCGATGCGCCCGATATGGTGTTTCAGGATGCCGGTGAGCGCGCGCGGTTCGGTGCGGTCATGTCACCCGATCAGATCCAGGCGCTGTCTGAGGTGGTCAGCATGGGTGACGGCGTGTTCGAGACCCATGGATGGGTCATCGGGCGCGGCTGCGTGCGCCACGCCTGCAATGCGGCACAGGGGTTGTGGGGGATGCGGATCGCCGATGGCGCCGTGGCTGCGACGATCCTGACGTCGGATGGCGGAGCCCAGACCTTTGGCCTCACCACCGACCCGACCATTGCCGCAGCGATTGCCGACATCAGGCGATGACCGCGCCCGCGGATATCGAGGCGCTGTTCACCCGGGCCGACGGGCAATTCCTGTTCGCTCGCTGGGGCCGCCCGATTGTGCCGGTTGTCTTCGGGGTGGAGGACGCCACGATCGCCATCCTTAAGGGCGCGATCGAGGCGGTTGTGGCGCTGGCCGATCACAAGATGGCGGAGACGGACCCGGAACTGGGGGCCAACCTGATGGTCTTCTTCATCCGTGACTGGGCGGAATTGACCGAAACGCCGAACCTCGACCGCTTGATCCCGGATCTGGGCGCGCTTGTGGCCCGCCTGACGCAGGCCGATGCCAATCAGTACCGCAGCTTCCGGTTCGATCCCGATGGCGGCATCAAGGCGGCGTTTGTGTTCATCCAGATGGATGACGCGATGGCGGATGTTCCGGCGGAAACCATCGCGCTCAGCCAGATCGTGCAGACGATCCTGCTCTGGAGCGACACCGCGTTTCTGGGCACCTCGCCTTTGGCGGTTCTGGATAATGGCGCGGCGGTGCTGAAGCCCGACATCGCGGATCTGATCCGCGCGGCCTACGATCCCGTGCTGCCGGTGGCGGCGACGGAAGCATCGTTTGCGTTGCGGTTAAGCGCGCGGATTGGGGCGGGGCAGGGCCATTAGGCGCTGAGTACCGTGGCGACGGGCCGGGACGCGGTCCGGCGATGCGAGGTGGTTTCGCCGCTGCTACCCGCCGGTGTGCACTGTCAAACCGACCTTGACGCTTCCGCCCCAATCCCCGACCACTAGCCCATGATCCATCACTGGCCCCTGCGGGTGTATTACGAAGACGTCGATCTGGCGGGCATCGTCTATTACGCCAATTACCTGAAATACCTGGAGCGCGGCCGGTCGGAGATGGTGCGCGAGGCGGGGATCAGCCAGCTTGACATGAAGGCGGCCGGCCTTGTCTTCGCCGTGCGCAGGGTGGAGGCGGATTATCTGCTGCCCGCCCAATACGACGATGAACTGGTGGTCGAGACGCGGCTTGATCGTCTGAAAGGCGCCAGTTTCGACATGCCGCAGCGCGTTTTGCGGGGCGACACGACCCTGCTGGAGGCGCGGGTTAAGGTCGTTATTCTCAACGCACAAGGGCGTGCGGCCCGTCTTCCGGCGGATATTCGCGCAAAAGTCACAGCGCTCACGGCAGATGACAGCCCGTGACAGAGAAGTGTTCGCCTTAACCCTTTAATGCTGATAAACTGTCGTCCAAATGAGGCGCATCAAAAAGCGCGCCCTGATCGTAGATACGGTTTTGAGGCCGGGCAGAGGACAGCAAAGACGTCATGGAAACGGAAACGCTCGCGTTGGCGACTGAGGCGGACTTTACCCTCATCGCTCTTTTCTTTCGTGCAAGCCTGATCGTGCAATTGGTGATGATCGCTTTGATCGTCGCCTCTGTATGGGTCTGGGCCATCACGTTCTCCAAATATGCCATGTTCCGCCGGGCGCGCGCGAATGCGACGGCGTTCGACACGGCGTTCTGGTCGGGCGAGCCGCTGGACGAGCTCTACGATCAGGTGGCCGATGCGCCCCGCTCCGCCTCCGAGCGCGTCTTTGCGGCGGGCATGACCGAATGGCGGCGCTCGCTGCGCGACGACGGCGCGTTGATCCCGGGCGTGCAGCAGCGCGTGGACCGGTCAATGGATGTGGCGATTGCGCGGGAAAGCACGCGGCTGACCAATGGCCTGAACTTCCTGGCCACGACCGGGGCGATTGCACCGTTTGTGGGCCTGTTCGGCACGGTCTGGGGCATCATGCGGTCGTTTCAGGAGATCGCGATTTCGGGCCAGACGTCCCTGGCTGTTGTGGCACCTGGCATTGCCGAGGCCCTGTTGGCCACCGGCCTTGGCCTGTTGGCGGCCATCCCGGCGGTGATCTTCTACAACAAGCTGAGCAACGATGCCGACGGGATCGTCGGCACCTATGAGAGCTTTGCCGACGAATTTTCCACCTTGTTGAGCAGGCAACTCGACTGATGGGGGCCTCTGTCGCACAGAAAGGCGGCGGGACGCGTCGCCGGGGCCGGGGCAGCCGCAAGTCCAAGCCGATGTCCGAGATCAACGTCACGCCCTTCGTGGACGTGATGTTGTGCCTGTTGATCATCTTCATGGTGTCCGCACCGCTGATGACAGTGGGTGTGCCGATTGACCTGCCCGATACCGCGGCGGAGGCCTTGCCAAGCGAGGATGAAGAGCCGCTGGCCGTGACGATCACGGCCGATGGCACGGTTATGCTACAAAACACCGAGGTCGCGTTGGGCGAGCTGATTCCCCGCCTGCAGGCGATTGCCGCCGAGCGCGACAGCCCGCGGATCTTCCTGCGGGCCGATGGCGCGCTGAGCCATACGCAGGTGATGCAGGTCATGGGCGCGCTCAACGCGGGTGGGTTCCGGGAGATCGGCCTGGTGACGGATGGCGGCGGGCCACGCCTTGACGGGACTGTTGTCGACGGAACCGGGGAGTAGCCTTGCGATGCGCCGATCCCTCTACGCGTCCGGCACGATCCATGCGGGCCTCCTGCTGTGGGTGGCCTTTGGCGGCGCGTTGTTCGATCGCAGCCCGGATACGGAGTTCGAGGTCACCGGCGTGACCTTGATGACGACGGCAGAATTCGAGGCATTGACGGGGTCTGCCGCGATATCGGAGCCCGCGGAGGTTGAACAGCCCACCGCACCCGCTTTACCGCAAGTGACCGAAGCGCCCGACACGCCTGCGGCCGAGACGCCGCCGCCGGCGCAGGATGTGCCGGTGGAAACCGCTGCGCCGCCGCCGGAAAGCGATCCGGTGCCGGTGGATCCGGTGCCGGACACGCAGGTGACCGATGATGTGGCCGTTTTGGCCCCGCCGCCCGGCGCGCCCGAGGCGGATGTCTCCCCAACGCCCACACCCGATGACGCGCCGCGCGTGGCCCCGGTGGCGGCCCCGCTGCCTGAGCCGGATGTGGAGACCGCGCCGGATGTGCTGGAGCAGACAACCGAGCCGGAGGTGGCCCCCGACGCCCCGGTGGAAGAAACGCCCGACACCGCCCCCGAGGAGGCCACAACCGAGATCGTGACCGAGGCGGATGAGCCCGCGGCCGCGCCGTTGGGGCCGACCGCCTCCGTGCGTCCGACACCCCGGCCCGAGCGATCCGCACCGGTTGACGAACCCGCCGAGGACGCCGTGGCCGAGGCGCCTGCGGAAGAAGTCGCGCCGGAGGCCCCGGCTGAGGAAGAAGACCCGCTGGCCGCCGCCATTGCAGGCGCGGTTGCCGAGGCTGTCGAGGCGCCGGATGCGGCCCCCGCCGCCGCGCCGTCGGGTCCACCGCTGAGCCAGGGTGTGCGCGACGGGTTTCGCGTGGCGGTTCAGGCCTGCTGGAATGTGGGCGCGCTGTCGACCGAAGCGCTCAACACCACGGTGGTGGTGGCGTTCGACATGAGTCGCGATGCGCGGCCCGATACCGGCACGATCCGGATGATCGAGTTTTCCGGCGGGTCCGAGGGCGCGGCCAACCAGGCCTATGAGGCCGCGCGCCGGGCCATCATCCGCTGCGGCGCCAACGGGTTCAACTTGCCCGAGGAAAGCTATGGCCGCTGGCAGCAGGTGGAACTGGTGTTCAACCCCGAAGGGATGCGCCTGCGATGATCCGCCTGTCCGTGATCCTGGCCCTGACGCTGGGGGCCTCTTTTGGCCCCGCCGTCGCGCAGACCGCGATTGGCGAGCGGCCCGGGCGCTGGGTCAGCGCCGCGCCGCGCGTTGTCATCCCGCAAGCAGAGGCGGAGACGCCGACGGGAGGCGCGTCCGGGAATGTTATCGCGCCGACGGAGCCTGCCATCGGGCAAGTGATAGGACCTGAGGGGAACCCGGCTTCAGTGGCCGATGTGATCGCAAGCGAAGCGCCGGATGTGGCGCTAGAGGTGGTTGATGTTCTGGCCCCGGCGATTGTGCTGGCCCCGCTCGCCGATCCGGAGGCGGGCCTTGCGCCCACCGGGCCGCGCCCTGTGCCCCGCCCGATAGCGGCGATTCCTGAGGGTCCGGGCGGTGATCTGACGGGCGGTGTGGAACCGGCGCTTGCGCCGGAGCAGATCGCCGATGTGGTCGCGCCTGTGATTGCCGTCGCCCGGGCCGAGCTTCAGCCGCCGCTGGTGCTGGCGCGCGTTGCGGTGTCGGCGATGCCGGTGACGGCGCGGCCCGCTGCGATGGCGGCGGTCATGTTGCCCGATACACCGACCACGCCCCGCCCACTTTTGCAACCGGCCTCCGTGGCCACCCCGCGCCATGATCTTGCGCCGGTCCTGTCGCGCCCCCTGCCGCCCGCGCCCGCGGCCCTGGACAGGATGATCGCGCTGAATGCGGCCCCGCAGGCGGCCCGCTCGGCTGTGCTGCTGCCCGGCGCGACCGCGCCGATCCCGCAGCCGCGCCTCTATCGCGTCGCCGCGCCGCGCCACGATCCCTTCCCGTCCTCCGCCCTGCCGCCCGGCGCGCTCCCTGAAGGGCCCGACAGCCTTGATCGCACGACGCAGCCGTTGCCGCCCACGATTGAACCGATGGCCAGCGTCCTGCTGTCGCCGCCCATGGCAGCACCAGCCCGGCCCGCGCCACTGCCCGCCCCGCCGTTGCCCGCGCGCGACCCGGCACCGACCGATCCCGAAGCGCCCGTCGTCCTGCCCGCGCCCGATCCGCTCGCCATTGCCCGGATGATCGAGGATGCACAGATCTGCTGGTCCATGGCGCGCCTGTCGCCCGAGGCGCGGTGGGCCGTCCTCTCCGTCGATGTCAGCCTTGACGAAACCAATATGCCCTCCGCGCGTTCGATACGATTGACGGGTTTCGGCCGCGTCCTGTCGGGTGTGGCGGAAGATGCCTTTCGCGCCGCCGAGGGCGCGCTTACGGGATGTGCCGCCGCCACGGCGGCAGAGCCCGCCACCACCGGCACGACGCTGGTGTTCGACCGTGACGGGGTGCGCCTGAGATGACCGGATCCGCCCCCGCCCATCCCTTGTTCTCACCGAAGCCGCAGATCCACGCGGCAGGAGGTATTTGATATGTTGACCCGTCGGAATTTCATCCGCTCCACATCACTCCTTGCGGCCTCAACGGCGCTTCCGAGCCTTGCCTTCGCGCAAAACGGCCCCCTTCGGCTGGAGATCACCGAGGGTGTGATCGAGCCGCTGCCCTTCGCGCTACCGAGCTTCATCGCGGAAAATGCGGGCGCCACGGATGCGGCGGCCGATATCAGCCGAGTGATCGCCGCCGATCTGCGCGGCACCGGCTTGTTCCGGCAGATCCCGCCGGATGCCTATATCTCGCAAATCACCAGCTTCGGCGCGCAGGTGAACTACGCCGATTGGCAAGCGATCAATGCGCAGGCGCTGATCACCGGCGCGGTGGAACAACGCGCCGATGGCCAATTGGTCGTGCGGTTCCGCCTGTTCGACGTGTTCAGCCAGGCCCCCCTGGGCGAGGGCCTGCAATTCGTGGGCTCCGCCGACAGCTGGCGGCGCATGGCCCATAACGTGGCCGATCAGGTCTATTCCCGGATCACCGGCGAGAGCGGGTATTTTGACACCCGCGTGGCGTTCATTGCCGAGGAGGGGCCGAAAAACGCGCGCCTCAAGCGGCTGGCCATCATGGATTACGACGGCGCGAATGTGCAGTTCCTGACCGACTCGCGCTCGCTTGTTCTGGCCCCGCGGTTCAGCCCCAGCGGTGGCCAAATCCTCTACACCAGCTACGAGAGCGGATTTCCGCAAGTCTATCTGATGGACGTGGCCACGGTGCAGCGCCGCCCGCTGGAGGCCATTCCGGGCGGCAACATGACGTTCTCCCCCCGCTTCTCGCCATCGGGCCAGACCGTGGTGTTCAGCCTTGAGGAAAGCGGCAATACCGACATCTATTCGCTGGATCTGGCCACCGGCACGCGCGTGCGCCTGACGCAGACGCCGTCGATCGAAACCGCGCCGTCCTTCAGCCCGGACGGCGATCAGATCGTGTTCGAAAGCGATCGCTCGGGCGGCCAGCAAATCTACATCATGCCCGCAAATGGCGGCGATCCGCGCCGGATCAGCGCGGGAACGGGGCGCTATGGCACCCCCGTCTGGTCGCCGCGGGGCGACTACATCGCGTTCACCAAGCAAGAAAACGGGCGCTTCCATATCGGCGTGATGCGCACCGATGGATCGGAGGAACGTCTTTTGACGTCCTCGTTCCTGGATGAAGGCCCGACCTGGGCGCCCAATGGCCGCGTGATCATGTTCACCCGCGAAACGCCCGGCGATGACGGCGCGCCCGCGGTTTATTCCGTCGACATTTCGGGCCGGAACCTGCAACGGGTGGCAACGCCCGGCATGGCGTCCGACCCGGCGTGGTCGCCGCTGCAGAGTTAACAATTGCGGCGCCTGGGACCAACGGGAGTTGGCGGATGGCCCCGTCCCGTGATATTCAAGTGCAAAACAAGATCCGAGGATCCGAGCTTATGACAAAATCCATCTTCCGCCCCGTTCGCGTGGCGCTTCTGATTGGCACCCTGGCGCTGGCCGCCTGTTCGCAAGGGGGCTTTGGCAACGGCGATAGCGCCGCCGGTGTGGCAGGGGCCGCCGGGGCGGGCGGTGTCGGCGATCCGACAAGCCCGGTCTATTTCAACGAAGTCGTGGGCGACCGTGTGCTCTTTGCCGTCGATCAATCGACCCTGTCGCCCGAGGCGCAGAACGTTCTTGCCGGGCAGG
This sequence comes from uncultured Roseicyclus sp., assembly GCA_947491935.1. Classification (GTDB taxonomy): domain Bacteria; phylum Pseudomonadota; class Alphaproteobacteria; order Rhodobacterales; family Rhodobacteraceae; genus Gymnodinialimonas. The sequence continues at coordinate 811,501 of CANLLF010000001.1, read as the reverse complement.
CGCAATGGTTGTTGGCCAACCCCGAATTCACCGCGCTGATCGAAGGCCATGCCGATGAGCAGGGCACGCGGGAATACAACCTCGCGCTTGGGGCGCGCCGGGCGGCGGCTGTGCGCGAATATCTGGTCAGCCGCGGGGTGCCGGATGCGCGCCTGCGCACGATTTCCTACGGCAAGGAACGCCCGCTGCAGATCTGTTCCGATGAGGCGTGCTACAGCCAGAACCGCCGCGCGGTGACGGTTCTGTCCGCCGGGCTGGCGTCCTGAGATGCGGCTGGCGATTGCCCTTTGCGCGGCGCTGGCGGCTGGCCCTGCATTCGCGCAGGATCAGACGCTGGCTGATATCCGCCAGGAATTGTCGGTGCTTTACGTGGAGATCCAGCGCCTGCGCGGCGAGTTGAACACCACGGGTGGCGCGACCGGATCGGGCGCGTCGGGCACGACGCTGGACCGGGTGAACACCATCGAGGCGGAGGTGCAGCGCCTGACCTCGGCCACCGAACGCCTGCAATTGACCGTTGATAGCATTGTGCGCGACGGGACCAACCGGATCGGGGATCTGGAGTTTCGCCTGTGTGAGCTGGAACCGGATTGCGATGTTGGCTCGCTTGGGGAAACCCCGTCGCTCGGCGGCGTGACACCCGAGACGACCGGCCTTGCCCCCGTTGCCCCGGCAACCGATGGAGGCGTCACCACCACGCCACTGCCCGAAACCGGGAGCGGCAATCTCGCCGTCGCCGAGCAGGGCGATTTCGACCGCGCGCGGGAAGCCTTTGAGGCAGGCAACTTCTCCGATGCGTCGGTGTTGTTCGAGACCTTCACCGAGAGCTATCCCGGCGGGCCGCTATCGGCGGAAGCGCATTACCTGCGCGGCGAGGCCGAGGTGAATCTGGGCCGCTGGAGCCAGGCGGCGCGCGCCTTCCTTGACAGTTTCACCGCGCAGCCGGACGGGCAACGCGCGCCCGCTGCGCTCACCTCGCTTGGCGTGTCGCTGGCGCAGCTTGGCCAGGCCGACGAGGCGTGTCTGACGCTGGCCGAAGTGGCCGTGCGCTACCCCGGCAACCCCGCCGTGGCCGAAGCGGAAGCCGAACGCGGGCGCCTTGGCTGCCAGTGACAGCGTTGATGTGACCGATAGCCTGGCGGAGCGGTTCGCCGGGCATATGGGGCGTCTCCTCGGCCCTGATTTCCCTTCGCAAATCGGGCTGGCCGTCTCCGGCGGGGGCGACAGCATGGCGATGCTGGCCCTGTGCCACGATTGGGCGCGGGTGTTCGGCGTCGGCCTGCATGTCGTCACGATCGACCACGGGTTGCGCGAGGGCAGCGCGGCAGAGGCCCAGATGGTGGCGCGGGAATGTGAGACCCTCGGCCATCCCCATGATGTGTTGCATTGGCATTGGGAGGGGCAGGGCAACCTTCAGGACGCCGCGCGCCGCGGGCGGTTGTCTTTGATCGACGGCTGGCGGGGTAAGATCGGGCATGTGCTGTTTGCCCATACCCGGGACGATGTGGCCGAGACCCTGTTGATGCGTCTGGCCCGTGGCTCGGGGGTGGAGGGCTTGTCGGCGATGGCCGATCGGCAACGGGCACCTAGCGGCCAATGGCAGGTGATCCGGCCGCTTCTGTTCGAGACGCGCGCGGATTTGCGGCATTACATCGATACCTTGCGGGTGCCTTATGTGGATGATCCCAGCAACGACGACCCTTCCTTTGAACGGGTGCGGATACGGCAGGCCATCGAGAGGTTGGGGCTTGACCGCGGGGCCCTCGCCGACACCGCCGCCCGCATGGCCCGCGCGCGGCGGGCTTTGGAGGCGCTTGCGGTTGATGTGGCGCGGGATGCGACCCGTGCCGAGAGCGTCGGGCGATTCTATTCCGGTGCCCTGCTGATCGATCGTGATGTGCTGGCCGACAAAGATCGCGACACACAACTGCGCCTGCTGTCGGGCGCGCTGCAATGGGTTGCCTCGGCCCCCTACCGGCCCCGGGAAGCGGCGCTGACCGACCTGCTGGACCGGCTGCTGGCGGGCGGCAGTGGCACCTTGCACGGATGCCGGGCCGTGGCGGGGCGGGAGCAGATCCGCGTGGCGCGGGAATTTGCGGCGGTGAAAGGCGTGTCGGCGCCGGTGGGCACGCTCTGGGACGGGCGGTGGTATGTGCATGGCGACAGGATCGCCGGCCTGATGGTGCGTGCCCTCGGGCCGGATGGCTGGCAACAGCTTGGCGAGAAACCGGCGGATGCACCGCCCCACGAGACCGCGATCACCCTGCCGGCCGTCTTTGACGGCGAGCGCCTTATCGCCTTCCGCCCGACATCATTTGGCCCCGCCCACGTGGTCGAATTTCGGCCAAGCCGCGGCGCGTTCGCCCAATCGTTGGAATCGCGTTGAACTTGGATCAGTTGGGCTTATCTTAGAAGAAACGCGCGAGGACCCCCTCGCGCTCATCCCGTTTGAGGAGATCTCCCTTGGGCAACGCGAGAAATGTCGCATTCTGGGTCATCCTGTTCCTGCTGATCCTGGCCTTGTTCAATCTGTTTTCCGGTGGCCAGAGCCAGGTGAACAGCCGCACGGTGGCCTATTCCGATTTCGTGCAACAGGTTGAAAATGGCAGCGTTCTGTCGGCCACGCTGGACGGTGAAAGCGTCCAGTTCACCACCGGCGAAGGATCGTTCACCACGGTCGCCCCCGGCGATGCCGAGCCGACCCGGACGCTTCTGGAAAACGACGTCCGCATCGAAGCGCGGCCGCAGGAGCAATCGGGCTTCCTCAGCGTTCTGTCGCTGTGGCTGCCGGTGCTGGTCCTGATCGGTATCTGGATTTTCTTCATGAACCGGATGCAGGGCGGGGGCCGTGGCGGCGCAATGGGCTTCGGCAAATCCAAGGCAAAGCTGCTGACGGAAAAGCATGGCCGGGTGACGTTTGACGACGTCGCGGGCATCGACGAGGCCAAGGACGAGTTGGAAGAGATCGTCGAATTCCTGCGCAACCCGCAGAAGTTCAGCCGCCTGGGTGGCAAGATCCCAAAAGGCGCGCTTCTGGTGGGCCCTCCGGGCACCGGTAAGACGCTGCTGGCCCGCGCGATCGCGGGCGAGGCGGGCGTGCCGTTCTTCACCATTTCGGGCTCCGACTTCGTTGAAATGTTCGTGGGCGTCGGTGCTTCCCGCGTGCGCGACATGTTTGAGCAGGCGAAAAAGAACGCGCCTTGCATCGTCTTCATCGACGAGATCGACGCCGTGGGCCGGTCCCGTGGTGTGGGTTATGGCGGCGGCAACGACGAGCGTGAGCAGACGTTGAACCAGCTTTTGGTTGAGATGGACGGCTTTGAGGCCAACGAAGGCATCATCATCATTGCCGCCACCAACCGCCCCGACGTTCTGGACCCCGCGCTGCTGCGCCCCGGCCGGTTCGACCGCCAGGTGCAGGTGCCGAACCCCGACATCAAGGGCCGGGAGCGCATTCTGGGCGTCCATTCCCGCAAGGTGCCGCTTGGTCCCGATGTGGATCTGCGCATCATCGCGCGGGGCACGCCGGGTTTCTCAGGCGCCGATCTGGCGAACCTCGTGAACGAGGCGGCCCTGACGGCGGCCCGGATCTCGCGCCGGTTCGTCACGATGGAGGATTTCGAGAACGCCAAGGACAAGGTCATGATGGGTGCCGAGCGACGCTCCATGGTGATGACCGAGGACGAGAAGAAGCTGACGGCTTATCATGAGGCGGGCCACGCCATCGTGGGCCTGAACGTGCCGGATCACGATCCGATCCACAAAGCCACGATCATCCCGCGTGGTCGCGCACTTGGTTTGGTTCTGTCCCTGCCCGAGCGCGATCAGCTGAGCGTTAGTTACCGCAAATACACTTCCAAGATCGCCATGGCGATGGGCGGGCGTGTGGCCGAGGAGCTGGTGTTCGGCAAGGAAAACATCACCTCCGGCGCGGCATCGGATATCCAGCAGGTCACCAAGATCGCCCGCGCGATGGTGACGCAATTCGGATATGCCGAAGAGCTTGGCTATATCGACTACGCCAATGAGCAACAATCGCATCTGGGCTCTTACGGGGGCGGGACGACCCACTCCGCGGCCACCCAGAAGATCATTGATGACAAGGTTAAGGAACTGGTGGACGAAGGCTACAACACCGCCAAACGCGTCCTGACCGAGAAGCGTGACGATCTGGAGCGTCTGGCGCAGGGCCTTCTGGAATACGAGACGCTGACCGGGCCCGAGATCGGCAAGGTCATCGCCGGGGAGCCGCTGAACCGCGGCGACGACGATGATGTGACGCCGTCCTCCGGTGGCACGCCGTCGATCACGGCGATTCCGAAGCTGAAGCCCAAGGCAAAGCCGTCAGGTGATATGGAGCCCGAGCCCACGGCTTGAACCCTCTCCGGATACGAACCAGGGCGGTCTGCGGGCCGCCCTTTTTCTTTGCGCCTATTTCCGGGCCAGCGCCCAGGCGATGATTGGAAACTTCGGATCGTTTTCCAACGAGTTCTTCTCGCGGTCGAACTTGGAGAATTTCATCCCGCAATCCGCCCGCGCGCATTCCAGATTGCCCCATTGGTCGGCCACGATCTTGTCTTCCTCGAACCCGCTTTCGATCAGCAGGTTCGTCAGCCCACGCGCGCTCCAGCGGCTGCAATCTACCGGGAACAGGTGATAGCGCACATAGAACGGCACACAGATGTAGAAATGGCCGCCGGTGTTGAGCATCTTCAGGACGTTTTGCGTGGCGGCGTAGGGCCGGTCCAGATGCTCCCAAACCTGATCAGCGATGATGACATCGAATTTGCGCAGCTTGCCTTTGGCATCGCGGAACGGGCCATGGCAGATGTCGTATTCGGGGTAGTGAAATTCTTCAATGGATTTGAAGCCAAACCCCTGACCCATCCCGCCGGAGATTTCGGCGCAGGTCTTGCTGGCCGGGTCCAACCCGTCGATCAGCCGTTTTGCTTCGCGCTTGTAGACCACGCGGTTGTAGAACGCCATTTGACTGCCCTGTGCTCGGGGATGTGGTCGCCGGATGAGGGCGGGCCGCGATCAGCCCGCCACGTGGTGTCAGCCCAAGAATTTTTTGCGGGCGTCTTCCATGGATTTTTCCATCTCGGCCCACGCTTTTTGCATGTTGTCTTGCATACCCTTGGCGGCCTCCATGTTAGCTTTGCCAAGCTGTTCCATATGCGCTTCGGCCTCTTTGCGCTGTGCGTTGAGGGCCTCCATCTGCTTGACCATCTGTTCCTGTCCAGCCGCGCCGGCTTCCATCATCTTGGCCTGCATCTTCTTCATCTCATCGGCCCAGTTGTCCATCTGGGCCTTGGCCTGCGCCATGAAATCAGCTTTGTCTGCCATTTGGGATCTCTCCGTTATGTTGCGGGGCCAGCCTAACATGATTGTACAGGAATGCGCGGGGCGTTTTTCGTGGTTGCCCGGCGGGCTGTTGGAATGGATGGTGACAGGATCTGGAGGTGCCCGGAATGCCCGCTCTCATACCCACTGACTTTACCGCGCGCGTCACATGGCTTGGCGTGAACCGGGACCGCGACGTGGCGCTGGAGACCGAGCCGCTGGATGAGATGCATCTGACATTTGCCGGATTGCGCGCGGAAAGCCATTCGGGGCTGACGCGCCCGTCCTGCAGCCGCGTCCGGTCGCAATACCCGATCGGCACGGAAATCAGGAATACGCGGCAGTTGAGCGTGATGTCGGCGGAGGATATGGCCGCGATTGCCGATGCGATGGGGCTGGACCGGCTGGATCCCGCCCTGGTCGGCGCATCGCTGGTGGTGGATGGCATCCCGGATTTCAGCCATGCCCCTCCGTCATCGCGGCTTTTGGATGAGGCATCGGGGGCCTGCCTGGTGGTCGATATGGAAAACCGGCCCTGCATGCTGCCGACCAAGCCGATCGAAGCGGTGCATCCGGGCAAGGGCCGTGGATTCAAGGCGGCGGCGAAGACCCGGCGCGGCGTGACGGCATGGGTGGAACGGGAAGGGGTGATCCGGGTCGGTGCGACGTTGCGGCTCCATATCCCGGATCAGCCTGTATGGCCGCATCTGGATGCGGTCCGGTACGGTGGAAGGGTGGCCTAAACCGCCGCCAGAACGGCAACGCCCGCGCCCATCCCCAGGAAAAAGCCAGTATAGATCATCAGACTGACAGTGTGGATGCCCATGATATCCCCCTAAGTATTAAACGCTCGTTTCAATATGGCTGCTTTCCGTTAAGAAACCCTTTCGACGCCAGAGGGTTCCAATCGCGCCTGGAGTTTTCCTTTTGGAAACCTCACGCAGCCGCATGACGGGATGCCCTGCGAAAATGTCGGAATTGGCCCTATCCCAGGCCGACATGCCCGTTATAGGCGAGTGAACCAACGGATCTTTGCGAAGGAACAGCGCGCCATGGGTTACAAGTCCGATATTGAGATCGCGCGGGAAGCGCGGAAGAGGCCGATCCAGGAGATTGGGGCGAAGATCGGGATCGGGAGCGCGGATTTGCTGCCTTATGGGCATGACAAGGCGAAGGTTAGTCAATCGTTCATCAATTCGGTGCAGGATCGCGGGAATGGCCACCTGATCCTGGTGACCGCGATCAACCCCACGCCCGCGGGAGAGGGCAAGACGACGACCACGGTGGGTCTGGGCGACGGCCTGAACCGCATCGGCAAGAACGCGATGGTGTGTATTCGCGAGGCGTCCCTGGGCCCCAACTTCGGCATGAAAGGCGGGGCGGCGGGCGGCGGCTATGCGCAAGTGGTGCCGATGGAGGAGATGAACCTCCACTTCACCGGCGATTTCCACGCCATCACCTCGGCTCACAGCCTGCTGTCGGCGATGATCGACAACCACATCTACTGGGGCAATGCGCTGGAGATCGACGTGCGCCGTGTGGTGTGGCGCCGCGTCGTGGACATGAACGACCGCGCGCTGCGGCAGATCACGGCCTCGCTCGGCGGCGTGGCCAATGGCTTCCCGCGCGAGGCGGGGTTCGACATCACGGTGGCCTCCGAGGTGATGGCGATCCTGTGCCTGGCGAAAGACCTCAAGGACCTGCAGGAGCGGCTCGGCGCGATGATCGTGGCCTACAGGCGGGACCGCTCGCCGGTCTATGCGCGCGACATCAAGGCCGACGGCGCCATGACGGTGCTGCTCAAGGACGCGATGCAGCCGAACCTGGTGCAGACGCTGGAAAACAACCCGGCCTTCGTCCATGGCGGGCCGTTCGCCAATATCGCCCATGGCTGCAACTCCGTCATCGCCACGACGACGGCGCTCAAGCTGTGCGATTACGTGGTGACGGAAGCGGGCTTCGGGGCCGATCTGGGCGCCGAGAAGTTCATGAACATCAAGTGCCGCAAGGCGGGGCTGGCGCCATCGGTGGTGGTCGTCGTGGCCACAGTGCGGGCGATGAAGATGAATGGCGGCGTCGCCAAGGCGGATCTGGGGGCGGAGAATGTGGACGCGGTGCAGGCGGGCTGCGCCAACCTCGGCCGCCACATCGAGAACGTGAAGAGCTTCGGCGTGCCGGTGGTCGTCGCGATTAACCACTTCGTGACCGATACCGACGCCGAAGTGCAGGCGGTTAAGGATTACGTCGCCTTCCAGGGCGCGGAAGCGGTGCTGAGCCGCCACTGGGAACTGGGCGGAGAAGGCGCTGCGCCGCTGGCCGAGAAGGTCGTCGAGGTCATCGAGCAGGGCGCGGCGGACTTCCACACGCTCTACCCCGACGACATGGCCCTGGCCGACAAGATCCAGGCGGTGTGCCAGAAGATCTACCGCGCCGATGAGGCGGTGATGGACAAGAAGATCCTCGACCAGCTGAAGCTGTGGGAGGAGCAGGGCTACGGCACCCTGCCGGTATGTATGGCAAAAACGCAGTATTCCTTCACCACCGACCCCAATGCGCGCGGCGCGCCCACGGGCTTCACCATCCCGGTGCGCGAGGTGCGGCTGAGCGCCGGCGCGGGCTTCATCGTGGCGGTCTGCGGCGAGATCATGACCATGCCCGGCCTGCCGCGGACGCCGTCGGCCGAGGCGATCCACCTCAACGATGCAGGCGAGATCGAGGGGCTGTTCTAGAGCGGCGCGCCGGGGGCCTCGAGCCCCCGCCCGAGGCGGCTCCATGCCTCCGGCGGGGATATTTGGGAAACAAGAAAGGGGCGGTTCGCCGAGCAGGGCGGGTCGCGCGAGATGCGAGGGAGAGACGGGACATGAGCGCAACGATCATCGACGGAAAGGCCTTCGCGGCCAGACTACGCGCCCAGGTGGCCGACCATGTGCAGCGCCTGAAGGCGGAGCACGGGGTTACGCCGGGGCTGGCGGTGGTGCTGGTGGGCGAGGATCCCGCGTCAGAAGTTTACGTGAGCCACAAGCACAAGGCGACGGTCGAGGTTGGCATGACTTCGTTCGAGCACAAGCTGCCCGCCGATACGTCGGAAGAGGATCTGTTCGCGCTGATCGACAAGCTGAACACGGATCCGAATGTCCATGGCATCCTGTGCCAGTTTCCGGTTCCCGACCATCTGGACGAGCGCCGCACGGTGGCGCGGATCGACCCGGCCAAGGACGTTGACGGGTTGAGCGTGACCAATGCGGGTCTTTTGTCCACCGGGGGCGAGGCGCTGGTCAGTTGCACGCCGCTTGGTTGCCTGATGCTGCTGCGCGCTCAGTTCGAAAGCCTGTCGGGCAAGGACGCCGTGGTGATCGGACGCTCCAACCTGTTCGGCAAGCCGATGGCACAGTTGCTGCTGGGGGACAATTGCACTGTCACGATCGCCCATTCGCGCACGAAGGATCTGCCCGAGGTCTGCCGCCGGGCGGATATCCTGGTGGCCGCCGTGGGCCGCGCCGAGATGGTGCGGGGCGATTGGGTGAAGCCGGGCGCGACGGTGATCGATGTGGGCATCTCTCGTGTGCCGCACCCCGACAAGCCGGGCAAGACCAAGCTGATCGGTGATGTGAATTTCGCCGAGGCCGTCGAGGTCGCGGGGGCGATCACCCCGGTTCCGGGCGGCGTTGGCCCGATGACGATTGCGTGCCTTCTGGCCAACACGCTGACGGCCTGCTGCCGCGCCAATGGTTTGGACGCGCCGCAGGGGCTGACGGCCTAGGCCGACGCGGCATCCACGGCTTAGACCGGGATCATCGTACCCTGCAGCAGGGCCACATCCTTGCGGCCGCCATCTTCGGCTTCGGCTTCGACGGTGCAGCGCGTGATCATCAGGCGTCGGCCCGGTTTCATGACCTGGCCTGTCGCGATCAACCGCTTGCCCGCGGCGGGGGCGATCAGGTTGATCTTCATTTCCACGGTCATCACTTCCGAACCGGGAGGCATCAGGCTCAGCGCCGCGTAGCCCGATGCCGAATCCCCCAGTGCAAAGCTCGCGCCCGCGTGGGCCACGCCATGCTGCTGTCCGATGGCGGGCAGGATGGGCATGGCGAGCACGACTCGGCCCGCATCGATGCTCAGGATCGAGGCACCGAATGTCTCCATCAGGCCCTGCTGTGCGAAACTGGCGCGGATGGCGTCTTCGATGTCCGATGTCACGGCAGTGGCCTCTTGCTTGGATTTCAGGCGGGCAGGCAGCGTGCAGCTGTGCCGACAGGGTGGACCATAGGCGAGTTAACGGGCGGTCTGGAAGTGGGTCCCTTGCGATTTGCAGCACCGTCGCGGCACCCGGCGGCTCTAGCGCGGCATCGGCAAGGCGACGGGCCGTGCGCCCAGAAGGATGGCCGTTGCGTCCGGCTGCATCAGATTGGCCAATTCGGGCTGATGGCAGAAAAGCCCGCCGGTATAGGTGCCGTAAGCGGGAAGGATCATGCGATGGGCATCGATCAGAAGGCAGCGCCGCGTGATCGCGCGCCCCCGGAGAATGACACGGGCCTTGGGGTGGTAATGCCCTGATATCTCGCCTGTTTCGCCGCCTTCCGCGATGTGCCGGAAGGTGAGATTGGCCAGCGTGAGTTCGGCCAGATGCTCGCCGCCAAGTCCGACCGGGCCGGGATCATGGTTGCCTTCGATCCAGATCCAGCGCCGTCCCGCCATGGCGGGTGCCAAGCGCTCGGCGACGGCCTCACCCGTGGCCCGGGCGGCCGCGAGATCGTCGAAACTGTCGCCCAGGCAGATGACGATCCGCGGATCCGTTTGGGCAATGTCGGCCAGCAGCCGGTCGAGGGTTTCGGTCAGCTCATAGGGCGGCAACATCGGGCCGCCCCGGCGGGCCATCCGTTCGACTTTGCCGAAATGCAGATCGCTGACGACAAGCGCGCGTTCCGCAGGCCAGAACAGCGCGCCAGACGGGCGCGCGACCAAGGCGGCATCGTGGAAGGAAAAGGAAAGACCGTTCATGTTTCGTTCATAACCATCCCGATGGCCGCCATGCAATGGCACGTCGGCTAGGACGGGACCCTTGGGCCGAATTCCAGTCCGGCGGTTGTCATCAGGCGTTCCGCCTCATCATCTAGCAGGCGTTCATTGGCCAGCCCCTGGATCGGAATGCGCCCGGGTTCCAGGAACAGGGGTGCCGCAAGCGGGGTGACGCGGGTGAGCGGCGCGTGATCGATACGATCGCCGATCCGGTCGAGCATCTGTTCGATTCGCCCGAAATCGACAAGCCCGCGCATGGCCTCCTGCCGGGTGATGTCGAGCATGATGTGCCCCGGATCGTATTTGCGCAACGTGTCGTAGAGGATGTCGGTGGAGAATGTCGCCTGTCGCCCCGTCTTGCGCTTGGCGCCGGGCATCGCACGGTCCACCAGCCCTGCGATAATGGCGCTGCCCTTGAAGGTTCGCTTCATGACCGCATTGTCCGCCAGCCAGGATTCCATCGTCGCCAACAGGTTCTCCCGGCTAAAAAGGGGCGGGATATCAGAGACTTGGTCGAGGCCCCAGATCAGCGTGGCGTAGTCGGTGCAGACGAATCCCATCGGGTTGAGGCCCTGTTCTTCCATCCTTTGGGTCAGCAGGAGCCCCAGGGTTTGCTGCGCATTCTTGCCCGCGAAGCCATAGGCACAGAGGTGTTCGCGCCCGTCATGGGGGAAGGTTTCGACCAGCAATCTGTCCCGCTCGGGCAGTTTGGAGACCTTGCGTTGCAGGTGCAGCCAATCGCGGGTGTGTTGCGGAAGCTCTGGCCAATCGTCCTGCCGGAACATGGCCAGGATCCGGTCGGAGAGCTGGGTCGATGTGGCGAATTTGGTTCCCATGAAGGTTGCGATCTTGGGCTTCTGATAGGGGGTTTTCGACACCTCGACATTCATCTCGCGCATGCCCTCATACCGCACGACCTGGCCGCCGATCAGGAACGTATCGCCCTTGCGGAGCGTGGAGGCGAAATACTCCTCGACCTCGCCCAAGGGCTTGCCGCCGCGGGTTTTCTGCAAGCGAACGGCCATCTTGTCGGCATCGACGATGGTGCCGATATTCATGCGAACCCGTTGCGTGCCACGCGGATCGCGCAAGGTGTAGACGCCGTCCCTTTTGATCAGCCGCTGCCACTTGTCATAGGCCCGAAGGGCGTAGCCGCCGGTGGCCGCAAAATCGAGGCACCTGTCGAACGTATCGCGCGGCAGGTCGGCATAGGCGCCGGCGGTGCGAACCTCCGCGTAAAGCTCATCAGCCGTGAAAGGCCCGGCGCAAGCGCGGATCAGGATGTGCTGGCACAGCACATCAAGCGGGCCGGTATGGTCCGTATCGCCATCCAGCGTGTGTTCGCGGACGGCCTGAAGGGCGGCCACGCATTCGATCACCTCGAAGCGATTTGCGGGTACGATCAAGGCCTTGGACGGCGCGTTGTAGCGGTGATTGGCGCGCCCGATCCGCTGAACCAGGCGTTTGACATTCTTCGGCGCGCCGACCTGAATGACCAGATCCACATCCCCCCAATCGATGCCGAGATCGAGGCTTCCAGTGCAGACGATCGCCTTCAATTGGCCCGCGATCATGGCGTCTTCCACCTTTTCCCGCTGCTCCCGCGACAGCGCACCGTGATGGATGCCGATGGGGATCTGATCTTCGTTGGCGAGCCAGAGATGGTGGAAAAAGATCTCGGCCTGGGCGCGTGTATTGTGAAAAATAAGCGTGGTTTTGTGGGCCTTTACCTGGTCGAGCACGGCCTGCATGGCGTATTTCCCGCCGCCGCCGGACCACGGTGGCGGGGTCTCGGTGGTGAGCATTCGTATGTCGGGGTCGGGGCCGGGATCGGCCTGCAGAATTGCGCAGGGGTCCGGGTTTTTGGCCAGAATGCCGGCAACGGCTTGCGGATCCTCTACGGTCGCGGACAGGCCCACGCGCCGCAGGTTGGGAGCCAGAGTGCTGAGCCGGGAGAGGGCGAGCATCAGTTGGTCGCCGCGTTTGCTCTCGCTAAGGGCATGAATCTCATCGACAATGACGCGCTGAAGGCCTGCGAATGTTCGCTGCGCATCCTCGTAGCTTGTCAGCAAGGCCAGGCTTTCGGGCGTGGTCAGCAGAATATGGGGCGGGTCCGCGCGTTGACGTTTCTTGCGGCTGGCCGGTGTGTCCCCGGTTCGGTCTTCGACGCGGATCGGCAGGCCCATCTCCTCGATCGGGCCGGTGAGATTACGTTTGATGTCAGCGGCTAACGCCTTGAGGGGGCTGATATAAAGTGTGTGAAGCCCTTTGTGCGCGCCGTCCGCAAGCTCGGCGAGTGTGGGCAGAAATCCGGCCATAGTCTTGCCACCGCCGGTTGGCGCGATGAGCAATTGGCAGGGCTGATCCGACAAAGACAGCATGTCGCGCTGATGCGGGTGAATGGACCAGCCGCGCGAGGAAAACCAACCTTCGATCTGGGGCGGCAGGGACGGGTGGTGGGCTGTCATGGACCCCTAGATAGGGCGCCAAAACCCGGGCGTCATCCGGAAACGAGATAGATCAATGGTGGATCAATTGAAAATACCCGGCGCGTCACACCCACGCCGGGTATATCAATAGTAGTTCAATTGGCGGTCCGGCGATCCGCCTGAGTGCGGATCAGTGAACGATCTTCTCTTCGCGGACGTAGAGGTTTTCCCACGCGCGGTCGATGAATTCGGGGCGCATCTGGTACGGGATGCCTTCGAATTCGCAAATCGCCTTGATCTGGTCGCACAGGAAGACCGGGTGGTAATTTGCGAAGACGTTGTCGATCGTTGGATATTTCTTCTTGAGAAGGTGGATCAGCGACGCCTCGTCGAGCGGCACGCCCTTTTTCTTGGCGATCATTGCGAAGATCTTCAGGAATTCGTCTTGCGTGGGTCCGTCGATTTTCACCTTGAAGAAGATCCGGCGCAGGGCGGCTTGGTCAAAGATCTCGTTGGGGTGGAAGTTGGTCGAGAAGACGACGAGCGTGTCGAAGGGAACTTCGAATTTCTCACCGGATTGCAGCGCGAGGATGTCGTAGTTGACCTCCATCGGAACAATCCAGCGGTTGATCAGCGATTGCGGCGATTCCTCCTGACGGCCAAGGTCGTCCACGATGAAGACACCGCCGGTCGATTTCAGCTGCATCGACGCCTGATAGGTCCGGCTGACCGCGTTGTAATTCAGGTCGAGCATGGACAGCCGCAATTCACCACCGGTCATGACGGTGGGGCGGGTGCACAGCAGGTAACGCGTATCGAACCGCGACGCGTTCTTGCGCAGCGGGCTCGACTCGGCCTGTTCTTGCTGGGTGACGGGCGTGTGCACGATAGGGTCGTAGACCGTGATAACCTGACCGGCATAGGCGAGGGCATGGGGGACGTAGATATTGTCGCCCATGGCGGCCCGGATCCCCTCCGCGATGGAGGATTTACCGTTGCCCGGCGGGCCATACATCAAAACCGAGCGGCCGGAGCCAACGGCCGGCCCAAGCTGATCGATCAGGCCTTCGGGCAGGATCAGGTGACCCATGGAGGCTTCGAGCATGTCGCGGGTCAGGTTGATGTCGCGGATCGACTGGCGCTTGACCTGGATCTTGTAATCATCGAGCGGGACCGGCATCGCGCCGTAATATTCCGACTGGCTGAGCGCATCGAGGGCGCGGGCCTTGCCGCCATCGGTCAGCTGGAACCCCATTTCGCTGGACGAGGTGGCATGCAGCGTGCCTGTGGCCTGCAGCAGGTTCATATCGCGCAGCATATCGATCAGTTGCGTGGCCAGCGGGATCGGCAGGCACACGGCCTTGGCGATATCGGAGGCCTGTTCGACGTTCTTGCGGAAGATCGTCTTGAGAAGGATGTCGCGCATCATCACGACACTCAACCCGGTATCTTCCAGCTTGCGCAGGGGAGGGGGGGCAAACCCGGTATCGGTGACCTGCATGTTCATAGAATTGATCTCCGCTCAACTAACTGGCGCGATCCTGCCCGCAAAATGGGGCAGGAGCTTGGCAAAGACGGGCCTAAAGACCGGTGCTGAGCCCCATTGCGAGGTAAATCGCCAGCGCACCGGCCAGAGCGACGCCCATCGGGAACAATTTGCCCTGTTCCCAACTGGACCAATGGGCCGTGGCGCGGCGCACGGCGGGCACGCGACCGGCGCTGCGATGGGTGATCCAGGAGCCGATCAGGACCAGTGAGAACAGCATCAGGAAGAACAGGTAATCGCCCGGCGCGATGAAGGGCGCCATCGCGGCGGCGAATTTCGCGTCGCCCGCGCCGACCATACCGAGCGACGCAATGATGAAGCCCGCCAGAAGCACGATGCCCAGCGCCGCAAAGCGCCACAGATAGGCATCGAAGGGCAGGGCGAAGAGGCCCAGAACGACGAACACCCCGGTCAGCGACAACACCGCGACGTTGGGAATGCGCATTTCGCGCAAATCGCTCATCGCGACCCAGACGCAGATGGGCAAAGCCAGCGGCAAGAACCACAGGGCCTCGGTTGGTGTGAGGGCCAGAGTGCTCATCTATTCAGACCTCCGATCAGGCGGCGTCGAGCGCACGAAGCGCGGTGACGGCCGCTTCAAAATGCTGCGGATGGGTATCGATCGCCTCGTTGAGAAGGCCGCGGCCGGTATCAACCTCGCCTTGACGGATCGCGGCCAGGGCGGCGGTATGCAGCAATTGGGCGCGTTCGATCTGGGTCATGTTGATAAGCGGCAGGGCGTAGTTGCCCTGGGCCGCGCGGGCGAGCACGAGGTTGTTCTTCGCCGTAAAGAGCTCGGGATCATAGGAGATCGCGCGCACGAAAAGATCCTCGGCCCCGGAATAGTCGCCCCGGGTCAGGTGCGAATAACCCCAGTTGTTGTAGACGTTCGCAGGCCGCGTGGTGAGACCGGCGGCCGTTTCATAGAAACTGTCGGCGCGGCTCCAATCCTCTTCACTGTCGGCGATCATCGCTTCGAGCCGGTAGCGTTCATAGGTTTCGAAGGTCGGCGGGATCGCATCAAGCTGCGCTTGTGCCTCATCCCAATCGCCGTTGCGGATAAGCGCATCGGCATAATCGACCTGATCTTGTTCCATGGCGCCATCATGGGCCACAACCTGTTGCCAAACCGTCAACGATTCCGTCGCACGGCCTGCGCGCACCAGGCTGCTCGCCAATCCGCGCAGCAGATCGACCCGGGTGGGATCCTCCTGAACGGCGCGGCGGAAGTAATCCACTGCCTCGTCGGGGGCGGCGGCGCTGAGCATAATCTCAGACAGGTTGGATTCATCGATGACGTTGAGCGGATCAAGCGCCCGTTCGACATCTGCTTCGGTCGTGGATTGACACGCCGCAAGCGCAAGGACGGCGAATGCCGCCGGGGTAAACCGGAGGGTACGGATCATGCTCTGCCTCATTCAATGGACGCGATCTTGTTGCCGCGCCTTCGTTGGTTTGGTCCGGGCCGCCCTAAAGTGTGGATTGGAGCGTATAGCGCCCCCCGCCACGGCGGATCAGCCCAGGCCGACTTTGCCTATCCTCTTCCGTATACACCTGATTTTCCATTCGTGCGATTGCGAGGCGCAGGTTGTCGCGAATTGTTTCCGATCCGCCACTATCCAGCGCGAAGGCCTGTTCGAGAATGCGGCGCGCCTCCCCATATTCTGCCTGTTCAATCAATACGGCCCCCAAGTTGTTGAGGGCAGGCACAAAATCTGGTTCCAGGTCCAAAGCGCCGCGAAATTGGTCTTCTGCCTGGCCAAATCGCCCCAAAGCGAGGTTGGCGGCGCCAATTGCTGTCAAAAGATCGACTGTGACCCCGTCTTCCGCGCCGGCCCGGTAATAGGCGCGAAGCGCCAATTCGTATTCGCCAGCCTCCATCAGTCGGTCGCCCACGATGAGGCCATCGATGCTTCCGTCCAGTTCGCCAATGCCGTCGGGAGCCTCCAACCCTTCAAAGCCCGTATCGAGACGTGGGGTCGTGTTGCAGGCGGCAAGACATGCCAGAAAGGGGAGAAGGACGTGCGGGCGCACCACCACGCTCATTTGGTGACCTCGTGTATCTAAACTGCTCGGGCGCCAGCATATGCGATGCTGGCGCCCGATGTCGTTAGCAAAGTTTGGGTGTGGCGCCCGGAGATCAACCGCCGCCAAGGTCGGTGGCGATGCCGTAGACCGAAGGCCCGATCAGGATGATCAGAAGCGGCGGCACACAGAACATCATGGTGAACAACGTCAGCTTCGTGGGCAGCTTGTTGGCCTTTTCCTCGGCGCGCAGCACGCGCTTGTCTCGCATTTCGTCGGCATAGACGCGCAGCGCTTCGGCGATCGACGTACCGAACGTGGACGACTGGATGAGCGTGGTGATGAACGAATTCACATCCTGAATACCGACCCGTTCGCCCATGTCGCGCAGAACTTTGGTCTTGTCCTTGCCGGCCTTCATCTCGTAGCTGACGATCTCGAACTCTTCGGCCAGCGCGGAATAGGACGTCTTGATTTCGCGGGCCACCTTGATGATGGCCTGATCGAGCGATTGACCCGCCTCCACGCAGACCAACATCAGGTCGAGCGCGTCGGGGAAGCCTGCATTGATCTGCTCTTCGCGCTGCTGCATCCGCTTGGTGACCCAGTATTTCGGGGCGTAATATCCAACACATCCCGGGATGATGACCATCAGGATGGAGTTCTGGGCCGAGCCGCCGCCGCCAGAGATCAGCACGTAAAGCGTGCCGAGGATCAAGCCTCCGACGCCAAGCGCCAGTTTGGCGAAGTTGAACATCTGGATCGCGGATTTCGAACGATAGCCCGCACGGATCATCTGAAGCTGGGTCGCCGACAGTTCTTCTTCGGTCTGCGGCTCAAGATACTGGGCGAAGCGATCGAGCTTCTCGTTCTTGCGGCCTTGACGCAGCGCGCCGCCCTTTTCGCCGATACCGTCATCGGCACCGCCACCGCGAAGCTTTTCGTAGGGATCCCTGCGCTTCTTGAGAAGCGTTGGCAGCGTGACCAGCACCAGCAAGACGCCAAGCCCGCCCACTGCGATCAGCGGTCCAAGCTCGCCCAGCTGATCGACCAGCCAGCCATTCACCTTGTTGATGAGACCTGAGATGAAGTCCATTTGACCGTTCTTTCCTCAATCGGCGTCGCGTTCCGGCGTTGCCTGTAGGGCCTGCAAGCGCCCCGTTACACTTTGATATTCACCAGCATCCGCATGATGATCATGTTCAATGCCAGCATCACAGCTACCACCGCACAGGCGGGGATGAAGGCGGGCGTGTCGATCACTTCCGCGTAGTAATCAGGCTGCATCACGTTGATGCCCACGAGGGCCAGAAGCGGGAAGACCGACAGGAAGTTGCCCGACCATTTCGCCTCGGCCGTGATGGCCTTGACCTTGCGGAACAGCTTGAAGCGGGCGCGGATCACGTTGGCGAGGCCCTGAAGGATCTCGGCCAGGTTACCGCCGGACGTCTGCTGAATGCCGACGGCTACCGCAAGAAAGCGCAAATCCTGCACGCCGAGGCGGTCGGCCATGGCCCGGATCGATTCCGAAACGTCGCGGCCATAGGCGGCCTCGTCGGAGATGATCCCAAGCTCGGAGGCCAGCGGATCGGACATCTCGCGGCTGACGGTATTGATCGCGGACACGAAAGGGTGGCCGACGCGCAAGCTGCGCACCATCAATTCCACCGCATCGGGCAGTTGTTCTTCGATCATGCCGATGCGTTTCTTGGCCTTGGAGTGGACCCAGTAGTAGACACCGCCGACGCCGAACACGACCGAAACCAGTGCGCGGAGCGGCAGGGCCGCAGTTGTCAGGATAGACAGCATCAAGAACGATACGATGCCCAGCCCGATCATCACCAGGAAGAGCTGTTGTGGGGTAAAGGCGATGTTGGCCTTTTGCGCCTTGTCGGCGAACAATGTGTAGAAGGGCAGCGAGATCGAGCCCTTGTGCTGGTCCATCTCCTTGCGGAGCTTGGCCAGAACATCTTCGCGCGTTGAGCCCTTTTCCAGCATGTTCAAACGCCGGTTGACCCGGGCGTTCAAGCTGATGGATTTGCCGAAGATCGCGAGATAGACGCCTTCGACGAGCATGATGACACCGACGAAGATGCCGATATAGATGAGCGGTTCGATAGACAGTTGCATCGGGTGAAATCCTTACTGAGCTGCCATCGGTTCGTAGATCGCGTTGGGCAAATCGTAGCCCCACTGACGGAACCGTTCGGAATAGTGAGAGCGCACACCGCACGCGGTGAAGTGGCCGAGGATCTTGCCATCGGGCTGCAGGCCGGTGCGCTGATAGCGGAATACTTCCTGCATCGAGATCACTTCGCCCTCCATGCCCGTCACCTCGGTGATCGACACCATGCGGCGCGAGCCATCTTGCAGACGCGAAGCCTGCACGATCAGGTGCACAGCGCTCGAGATCTGGGCGCGGACAGCCTTGAGCGGCATCTCGATGCCGGCCATGGCGACCATGTTTTCAAGGCGCGAACAGGCGTCGCGCGCGTTGTTCGCGTGGATCGTGGTCATCGATCCGTCGTGGCCCGTGTTCATGGCCTGCAACATGTCGATCACTTCCTCGCCCCGCGTCTCACCCACGATGATGCGGTCGGGACGCATCCGCAGCGCGTTCCTGAGACAGTCGCGTTGGGTGACGGCGCCCTTGCCTTCCACGTTGGGCGGGCGGCTTTCCATCCGGCCCACATGGACCTGCTGGAGTTGAAGTTCCGCCGTATCCTCGATCGTCAGGATGCGTTCGGAATTGTCGATGAACGAGCTGAGCGCGTTGAGGGTGGTCGTTTTACCCGAACCCGTACCGCCGGAGACGATCACGTTCAGGCGACAGGCCACCGCGGCCTGGATATAGGCGGCCATTTCCTCGGAAAACGCGCCGAACTTCACCAGGTCATCAATGCCCAGCTTCTCTTTCTTGAACTTACGAATGGAGACGAGCGAGCCGTCGACTGCCACGGGCGGCACCATCGCGTTGAAACGCGAACCGTCTTTGAGACGGGCGTCCACATAGGGGTTGGATTCGTCGACACGGCGGCCCACGGCCGACACGATTTTGTCGATGATCCGCAAGAGGTGACGCTCGTCCTTGAAGCGCACATCGCTGAGTTCCAGCCTACCGGCGCGTTCCACGAAGACGCGCTTGGGGCCGTTCACGAGAATATCGTTCACGGTGTCGTCCTGAAGCAGCGGCTCCAGCGGGCCAAGGCCCGTGACCTCGTCAAACAGCTCGGTATTCAGAGTCTGCCGATCTTCGCGATTCAGAACCAGGCCCATTTCACCCAGCTGTTCGCTTGTGATCGACGTGATTTCCGAGCGGAGGTCGTTTTCCTTCGCACCTTCGAGTGCCGAGAGGTTCAGGTTGTCGAGCAGGCGGTGATGCATCTCGGTCTTGATCTCGTCAAGACGCATGCGCCGTTTGCGGTCCTTGTCGATGTTCCCGGCGGCCTCAGCGGAGACGGCCTCCACCACCTTGCCGGGTTTGCGAGCTACTTTCGGTTCGGGGGCGACGTCGCCGGATTTGGCTTCGATGTCGGCCTTGTCGGCGACTTTCGGCGATGCTGCGACCTCGGTCAGAGGGGCCACACCATTGCCGCCAGGCTTTTTATATTTGGAAAACATCTACTTGTACCCTCAACCCTTGGCCGCTGCGTCGGACAGCATGGCCTTGTAGAGGCCATCGGCCAATTTCACGATTTCCTTGCGAAGCGGGTTCTTCTTGGCGTTTTCGGCCAGGGGTTCCCCGTTATCGCCGGATTGCATCACCACCTTGCCGCCGTCAGGCAGCAGAGTGCCGAATTTGACACCGAGACTTTCGGCCATCTTCTTCATCCGGTTCTTGCCGTTCAGATCGGTCATGCCCGGCGCACGGTTCAGGACGTATTGCACCTTTTCGAGGGGCAGTTCCTCGGACCGGCAGGCCTTGATGAAACGCATCGCGTTCTGGGCGGAGCGGAGATCGATCTCCAATGTGGCGAAATACATGTCGGCCCGGTTCAGAACCGTTTCGGTCCACATCACAACCGTGCGCGGCATATCAACGATCACGATATCGAAGCATTCCGACGCCAGATTGATCAGCGCGGTCACCTCGTCGGGGCCGATGATATCCAGCGGGACAATCTCGGCCGGGGTGGTGAACACCGACAGCTTGTCTTCATATCCGGTCAGGGCCTGCTTGAAGCCCTCGGTGTCCATGTTCGGCGCATCCTGCAACATCTCAAGCATGATTTCGCGCCGGGGCAGGTCGAGATAAGTCGCGATCGAACCATGTTGCAGATCGAGATCGATCAGGCAGACAGAGGGCGGATTTTTCTTGTCGATAGTGGCGAGTTCCCAGGCCATGTTCACGGCGAGCGTTGTCGCCCCCGTGCCACCGGCAAGGTTCTGGGTGGCGAAAACGGCTGCCTTGCCGCCCAGGCGCTGGCCCGTGACAACGGCGCTGTCACCGGTTTTTGCGGCCACATCGGCAGCGGGCTCTTGCGCTTCCTTCCGCACCTTTTCAATGGCATCGCGGAGCGCGCCATCGGCGAGGGGGTAGGGGACGAAATCCTCGGCGCCCAGGCGCAGAAGCTCGCGCAGGCCCGCCGTTGAGAGGTTTTCAGGGATCAAGATGACCTTGATGTTCTTCGCGCGGGCGGCGTTGATCACCTCCCCCACGCGGCCAAGGTCGGCCTCGTCCTCTTCGCGCACAGCCAGTGCAACAAAATCGAGGCCCCCCGGTTCCAGGGCGCCCATGAAATCACGAGCTTCCTCAAACCCCAGGTCGCCCCAGGCTTCACCCAGTTCCGCTTCCATATCTTCGATCAACAGACCGAAGTTGTGAACGTTGCTGGATACCGTGCACGCCACAATCGGTGCCGGTTCAGATCGCAGTGCCAGTCCGCTACTCATTCCTCAAATCCCAATCTGCCCGGATTCACCGGGTCATCGTGTCAAAAATCCATGGCGGTCTGTGGTTGCTCGACCAGTCCGTCCATGGACCTAAAGGTTCCGACAGGGGTTCATCCCATATCAGTCCTTCGCGAAGATGAACGTGCCGGGAAAAAGAGGCGAGAATGGGACACAAAAAAGGGATTACGTTTACAATTCGCGGGCTAAGGGGGGCTTTGTCGCCAAAATGCAGCCGATAAAAAAACCGCGCCAGACGGAGCCGGGCGCGGTTTTTGTTGTTGTTTTACGAGAGGTTGGGTCTATCCGCCGTCACCACCACCGCCGCCAGAACCCACACTGCCGCTCCGGTAGGTCCGATAGATGATCTCGGCATAGCGTCCGTCGAGAACCAGCGGATTGTTAGATACAAATCCACTTACTTCGGTGACGGTGCGGCGATTGCGGCGTTCCATCTCCTGGGTCATCACCAGAGGTTGGGTTTCGCCAAACGAGACCAGCGCGGCCAAACGGTGGCGGCTGATTCCCTGGCTGACGAGGTAGTTCACCGCCGCGCGAGCCCGGCGCCGCCCGAGGCGTTGGTTATAGGCGCTGCTGCCCACCGCATCGGTATGGCCATAGACCGAGAACCGCACTTCGGGGAAGTGGCGGATGAATTGCGCCTGCTGGTTCAGGATCGAGCGGGCCTGCGCATCCAACTCGGCCGAGTTGAACGCGAAGTTGATCGTGGTGGGCACGGTTTCCGCAAACCGCTGGCCCAGGATCGCGGCCCATTGAATATCGCCGTTATGAACGCCGATATTGTTGCGCGTCGGCTCACCGAAATTGCCTTCTGCGTCGAGATGGGCGCCCAGTGGGCGGCCGGTTTCGACATTGAATGCCTGACAGGCACTCAAGGCCAGCGTTGAGCCCATCATCGCAAGGGCGGCGCGCCGGGAGGGGAGTTTGTGGGACATCTTCATGTGCTCCTTCAATCCAGGACGTAGCCGTAGGAGCCCGAGAAATCCTGCTGGGCAACTTCACCCGCAGCAGTTCCCTGAGCCGGGGCACGGCCGGTGACCTCCCCCATGAAAAACAGCTCCTGCTCGGTGGGGATACGGATCCGATCGGTGGGAAGCGAGAGAGCCTCACCGCGCACCGGGCTGACCAGATGGGCTGTGACGATGATCACCAGTTCCGATTGCGACCGCTGATAGGAGGCCGACCGGAAGAGGGCGCCCAGAACCGGCAGATCGCCGAGCCATGGCACCTCCGATACGGAATCGCGGAAATCATCTTGCAACAGGCCCGCAATCGCGAAGCTATCGCCGTCACGCATTTCCACCGTTGTGGAGGCCGAGCGGGTGTTGACCGCAGGCGCGCCGGTCGCGGCAATGATTTCACCGATGGACGAGATCTCGGCATTCAGCGCCAGGTTGATGATGTCGTGATCAACCACGGTTGGCGTGAAGGAGAGCTGCACACCGAAAGGCTTGAACTCGATCGTTGTGCCGCCGCCCTCCGCCTGCGTGGGGATCGGGAATTCGCCACCGGCCAGGAAGTCTGCCGTTTGGCCGCTCAACGCAGTCAAGTTCGGTTCTGCCAAAGTGCGGACCATCCCATTGCTTTCAAGCGCTTCCAGAAGGATCGATAGCTGAAGACCACCGGCCGAGAAGCTGACACCAAGTCCGCCATTACGCCCTTCCAACCCACCGGGAACGTCGACACCTGCACCGAAAATGGTTGTTCCGTTGACGTTGCCGGAAGCTGCACTGGCGCCGAAATTGCCACCGGTCGACCCGATGCCGAGGGACGACGACAGTTCCTGTCGCACGGTGCGCTGCATTTCCGCAAACCGGACCTGCAGCATCACCTGCTGCGTGCCGCCAACCATCATCAGGTTCGACACGGCGCCCGGTGCATAGCGTTCGGCAAGTTCCATGGCGCGATCAACCGCCTGGCTGGAGCCGACGGTGCCCGACAGCACGATGCCGGCATTGGCAGTTCGCACCTCGACCGGTTCACCGGGAAGGATTTCGCGCAACCGCTCCCGCAATTCGGCGACATCGGGAACCACTTGGATCTCCACATTGGCAATCAGGCTGCCATCGGGGCCCAGAAGGGTCATCGTCGTGCGCCCGGGCGCGCGGCCCAGAACGTAAATGGAGCGTTCCGAGAGGGTCGCGATATCCGCGATCATCGGGTTGGCCACCGAGAGTTCGGCGAACAACATTTCGCTTTCGACCACCACGGCGCGGTTCATGGGCACTCGCAAGGTGCCGGAGCTTTCGCCCTCCACCACACGTAAAGCCTGTGCACCCGCTGGGGCAGCTGGTTGGAAAAGAATGGCGGCGCAGCCGAGCAGGCATGCGCGCAATAGTCCTATCATGCTCATCTTGTGACCTGCCTCTATGTCACTGTTTGGGCGTTGTCCGAATGGCCGCCCTTGCACGCAACATGACCCAATTCCCTTTTTCACGCAAGAATCACCGTGTTGCGCGGTGTTCTTCATGTGCCATATCCATCACAATCGCATTTTTTATCCACAAACGGCGAACGCCCCGGACATGCCGGGGCGTTCAAAAAGGCTGTGGATTATTCTGGGGATTAGTTCAGGCAAGGCACCTGGGTGATGATCACGTCCCCACCGCGGCGGTTGCGCACCGTGCAGACCCGCGGGCCATCAACCGCGACCTCTTCGATCTCTCCCAGAAGCGCGCTGGTGGACACTTCGACCGTCTCGCTTTCGGTTGCGTCGCCGACACCCACAAGGGCGAGGGTGAGCGAGCCGGTGGATTGAGCCTGGGTCAGTGCGGCCACATCTTCGGGGCGCGCCGTGACGGTGATCGTCCGGGCAATTGTCGGGCTGTTGCGCTGCTCATCGGCGATCTGGTCGATCGCGATGATCTGCACATTGGCGCGGATCAGGCGAGTGACGCTGCCGTCCTGGCGGCCAGCGCCGGTCCAGTAGACGTCCACACGGTCACCGGGACGCAGGAACCCCGAGACGCCGGAGTTCACGTCGACTCGTAGGGCCAGGGCACGCATGCCTTCGGCCAGACGGGAGGCGACACCGGCATCTTCGCCGGGCGCGGTCACCTTGACCAGAAGAACGGGCTCATCTTGTTCCATGATGCGCAGGACGGTGCGCGGCTCTTCGCTATCGGCGGGAAAGAGCTCTTCCAGCGAAGTGAACGCTCCGAACGGCACGTGATCGGCCGGCCAGCGCACAACCTGCACGTCGTCTTCCGTCAGGCGTTCGCCGTAAGCGACCTGACGATTGACCACGACCACGTCCGTGGTCGGGACGATCGCATTGCGTTGCTCGGCAAGCGCGGCTTGATATTGGTCAAAACGGTCCTTGGCGATCGATACGGCAAACCCTGCCAGGCCGACGCCAACCGCGAGAACTAGAATGAATACGATACGCATATTACCCACCTCGAATTTTGTCGCTTGGGGCGCCTGTAGCTGCGGCCCCGAAGCCAGTTACACCTTGTGTTAGTGCCTGCGAATTCGGGCGAAAAAATGGTAGCGCAAAGGTATGTCGGTGACAGGTGGTGGTCTGGTCGGAGCATTAGGATGCCGCAAGGGACGACACGAAAACGGCCGCCCCCCGGAGGGGCGGCCGCTTGCGCCGGGTCGGAAGGGCCCGTTGCCGGGCCTCGATCCGGATCGATCAGTCGATCGAGTCGTTCAGGTCGGTGTTGTCGCCATCGAACGGGTTGTCGTCGGGATCGGCGGCGACGAGCGACGCCTGGATCTCGCCGGAGAGGTCTTCCACACCGCCGGACACAACAGCCATAACGGCCAGGCCCAGGCCCACGAGGGCGGCGGTCAGAACAACCCAGTCCACCGTCACGGCGCCAGATTCGTTGGATGCGAAGTTTTTGATCATGTTGGTCATTGTTACAGTCTCCAGTGTGAAGTTCGTGTTTCAGTAGGTTGAGGCATCAGGGGCGAGCCGTCTGGTATTGAATGCCCTTCAAATCGGGCAAAAAAATGGTCAGTGCGGGGTTTGTCCATGGCGGAGCGGCATTGAGGAGAACAGCGCGACCCCGCGATTGCTTTGCTAAAAGAAACGGCCGCCCCCTGAAGGGCGGCCGCTTGTGCCGGGTCGGAAGGGCCCGTTGCCGGGCCCCGATCCGGATCGATCAGTCGATCGAGTCGTTCAGGTCGGTGTTGTCGCCATTGAACGGGTTGTCGTTCGGGTTCGCCGTAACCAGCGACGCCTGGATCTCGCCGGAGAGGTCTTCCACACCGCCGGACACAACAGCCATAACGGCCAGGCCCAGGCCCACGAGGGCGGCGGTCAGAACAACCCAGTCAACCGTCACGGCGCCAGATTCGTTGGATGCGAAGTTTTTGATCATGTTGGTCATTGTTACAGTCTCCAGTAGCAAGTTTTGTTTAGATTTATGTCGGGCCCCAGGACTGAGCCGTCTTAGACTGAGTGCCCTTCAAATCGGGCGAAACAATGGTTGGTACAGGGTTTGTCCATGACAGTTGAGAGGCATAGTCAGGCCAATTGACTGGACGATCAGGGACGCAAAAAGAAACGGCCACTCCCAGGGGAATGGCCGTTTCGAGGATGTCAGGGCTGCCCGTTGCCGGGCCCCAATCCAGATCGATCAGTCGATCGAGTCGTTCAGGTCGGTGTTGTCGCCATCGAACGGGTTGTCGTCGGGGTCGGCGGCGACGAGCGACGCCTGGATCTCGCCCGAGAGGTCCTCGATGCCGCCGGACACAACAGCCATAACGGCCAGGCCCAGGCCCACGAGGGCGGCGGTCAGAACAACCCAGTCAACCGTCACGGCGCCAGATTCGTTGGATGCGAAGTTTTTGATCATGTTGGTCATTGTTACAGTCTCCAGTAGCAAGTTTTGTTTCGTTCATTTTCAGGTGTCGCGGCCGAGCCGTCTCGACCCGTTTCCTGTGACAAGGCCAGTTATCGTGGTCGTTTTGGGCGCGATTTGGGCAGCGAATGGATGTTTGTAAGATATCGTTGGGGTTGTTTCGTGGCGCGCAGACGGGCATGATTCCGGCAAACCCCAATAAAATAACGGCCAAAGCCGTGTGTCGGGGGTGAGGCGCAGCAAAACAGGTGATCCATGGCAAAGAATTTCCGGGCCGCGGGAGCGATTTTTTTCGCTTGCGCTGTGGCCGCACAGGCGCAGGAGGGGGGAATCCGTTTTGTCGGCGTACCCCAGGCCGGCGAAACCGGTGGGCGGATCAATATCCAGATCACAGAAGACGATATGGCCCGCCAGGAAGGCCGGATCGAGAACCCCTCGGTGCCGATCATCGAGCAAGAGGCCGTCGCCGCGGCCACGCCAAGTGGGGCGTCGGGCTGGTTCTGGAATATCGTCTCGTCCGAGATGCCAGCGGATCCCGCCCGGTTCTGGGCGGCGCAGGAGCATCTGGCGCAGGCGCCCGAGGCCGCGGGGTTGGGTGCCCCGCGTCTCGATACCGTGAATCGCATCGCCTCGGCCCATGGCCGCGAGATCCTCGCGGCAACGATTGGCACGCAGGTTTCACCGGCCTTTGCGCTGGCGGTGATCGCCGCCGAAAGTGCCGGCCGGCCGGATGCGGTGAGCGGCGCGGGCGCCCAGGGGCTGATGCAGTTGATCCCCGCCACCGCCGAACGGTTCGGTGTGGAGGATGCGATGGACCCGGCCCAGAACATCGCCGGTGGCGTCGCCTACCTCGATTGGCTGATGGAGGAGTTTGACCGCGATCCGATCCTCGTGCTCGCGGCTTACAATGCCGGGGAAGGCGCGGTGACGCGCGCCGGAGGTGTTCCCAATTACGACGAGACCCGAACCTACGTGCCCCGCGTGCTGGCCGCCTGGGCGCTGGCGCGCGGGCTATGCCGAACGCCGCCGGATCTGATTTCGGATGGCTGCGTGTTTGGCGTGATGAACTAGGCGGACGGGCTCAGGAAAAGACGTCGGCCCATTCGGGGTGCCGCGCGGCCTGTGATTTCACGTAGGGGCAGAGCGGCACGATCTTCACGCCCTCGGCCCGTGCATCGGCCACCAGCCGTTCCACCAGCGCCAGGCCCGCGCCGCTGCCCCGCAGGGATGTGGGAACGCCGGTATGATCGGCAATGATCGTGTGCGGCGAGAGGATGGAATAGGTCAGCTCCGCCTCGACACCATCGCGGGTCAGAACGTATCGGCCCTTGGTCTCGGTCACGTCGCGGGTGATCTCAGCGGACATTCCTGTTTCCTCACTCTGGCCCCGGCGCGAGCCTCAAGGTTGATGCGGTTGGCGAGCGCGGCGTAACGCGCCGGGCAGGCGATGGTCTTCCTCATGCACCACGACGAGGCATGCGAGGCGCGCGTCGATCTGGCGTAGGCCGGCGACCCATGTCAGGCAAGAGTGTCCTGTGCCACCCACCGACCTGCCAATGGCTCGTATGTCTATACGATTGTCGCTTGCGTCGCGGCGCGCAAGTCATCCTCGGTCACGCCATCGGCGATCTCAACGATCTTCAGGCCACCGTCGACGACATCGAGGACGCCAAGGTTGGTGATGATCCGGTCCACGACCCCTTTGCCGGTCAGCGGAAGCGTACATTCCTTCAGCACCTTGGACTCGCCGTGCTTGTTGGTGTGATCCATCACAACCACAACGCGGCCGACACCGGCGACCAGATCCATCGCTCCGCCCATGCCCTTCACCAGTTTCCCGGGGATCATCCAGTTCGCCAGATCGCCATTCTCGGCCACTTCCATCGCGCCCAGGATCGCCATGGCGATCTTGCCGCCACGGATCATGCCGAAGCTCTGCGAGCTGTCAAAATAGGACGTGTGTGGCAATTCGGTGATGGTCTGCTTGCCTGCGTTGATCAGGTCCGCGTCCTCTTCGCCCTCGATGGGGAAGGGACCCATGCCGAGCATCCCGTTTTCGGATTGCAGCGTCACCTCGATCCCCTCGGGGATGTAGTTCGAGACCAGCGTCGGGATGCCGATGCCGAGGTTCACATACCAGCCGTCTTCGAGTTCCTGGGCCGCGCGCGCGGCCATCTGGTTGCGGTCCCACATGGGCTGTCTCCTTAGATCTGCTGTGTTGCGCCGATTGCTAGCGCAAAGGCTTGGAAAAGCGAAGCGCCGAAATCGGCGTTCATATGGCGATGGTCGTTGAGTATGGCACCCTCGGTCCGGAAGTCCTGCGATCCGATGCCATAGGATTCCTTCGTCAGAAAGGGTTGGGCGATCGTCTCGGCGGGTTGCGCAACAAAGGTGATGTCGCGGGCCTGCAACGCGGCGATGAGGCGTTGGTGGAACAGGTGCTCGATCCGCGCGGCATCGGGGTGGGTGGCCATCGCGGCGTAGGGTTGATGGTGGAGCGGGCCTTCGGCCACGACGGCGGCGGTCGGATACGGGGCGCGTGCTGCGTGAAGGGGCAGAACTCCGAACTGGGTACGTAGATGATCGGCGCGCAGCGCAATGGCTTCCTCCATAGCGGACAGGAAAGCGGGTTCGGACATCAGGGGCTTGCCGGTGCGCGTGGGCCAATCGGCGATGTCATAGTGGAGTGCCGTATGAAGGCAGGCGGGCAAGCCAAGCATGTCGCCGATCACAAGGATATGGTCGAAGGGCGCCAGGTCGATCTGCGGCGTGCCGTTCACCCGGCGCGACAGGCGGTATACCTTCTGATCCGAACGGTCGGGACCGAAGACCGTTTCATCAATGCGGGTCCTGTCGAATTTTCCGCCGGGCAGGCCGAAAAACGTGACCTCGATATCCGGGAACAGTGCGGCGATCCGGGGGGCTGCGTATTTCAGCGCGCCTATATTGGACGTGCCGACAATGGCGACCTTCATTCCCGGCGCTCCGGACGGAACGCATCAAGCAAGATGTCCTCGCAAACCGCGTCATCCGGCGGATCTGTTGCGTCGGTCTGTGCGTCTTCCCCGGCCGCATCCGCAAGCCCATGGGCGGACAGAAACGTCTGCATGATGCGCCCGACGATCTCAGGCCGGACGGAGCGGAGGTCTTCGGCGAAGGGGCTCTGCCCATGCGCCGGAGACGTGACCAATTCGTAGGACGGGACGTAGTCGATATCGTCGGACCCCTCTGCCAACATATCGCACGCCACGCGCAGGACGGATTTGGAGCGGATCGTGGCGGGTAGGACGTGCTGATCGCTTGCAGTTGCGGCCAGCGGCACGGGCGAGACCGTCAGAAGCCATTTCGCGCGCGGGTTCAGCGGTGCAAGAGCGTCTTGCAGGGCGGTGAAATCCTCGATGATGTCGATGATGCCGTAATTGATGAAGCGGAAGGCCTCGGGGTCGTAGTCGCCAGCAATCGTACCCGGCGCAGTCGGATAGACCGTGCCGGAGGTTTTGTGCTCCCACGCTTCTGTCAGGCCGAGGGTGAAGACGATCACATCGGCCTCTCGCAACGCATCGGCCACGGCGCCCAGATGCTGTTCGCGCATCTCGGTGACAAGCTCGTGGGAGGCGAGGCCTTCGGGCTCCACACCCGGGCGCTGCGCATCCCAGAAGCGTCCATCCCTGTCCCAGACCGGCAGGGCGGGCTTCGCGCCGTGGATTTCCTCGACCAGCTGGCCGAATTGCTTGACCGTATAGATGTTGCCGAAGCGTGCGGAATAGATGCCGTAGCCAAAGCGCCTCGCCGTCTCAGGCGGCAAGCCAGGTGTGGCGGGTTCGGTATCGATCACCTTGATGCCCGCCGCTTTCATCGCGGCGCCCACATGTTGCGCGAAGCAGGAGCCGACGGTGAAGACGCGTGTATCGCGGGTGATCGGGAACTTGGGGCGGTAGATGTCTGGCGGGAACGGGTCGGCCCCCGCCACCCCGCCGCGCCAGAAGGCGCGTTGGGGGAGGCCGGAATAGGGGGAACGCGTCATTCGGCGCGGTCGATCTGGGTGAACAGCATCAGGAAGCCATCGGGATCCTTGATGTGAAATTCGCGGGTGCCATAAGGCTGATCGAAGGGCGCCCGCGCCCGGCCTTCCGGCAGATCACGCAAGCGCGGCTCGATCTCGGCCCAATACCCTTCGAGATCCTCGACCCAGATCTGCGCCTGGATATTGTTGGCCGTCGCCGTCAGCGCATCGGGTTGATCGGTCTGCCCCAGCGCAATCAGCAGCGGGCCACGGCGCATCAGAACATAGCCATAGTCGGCATTGCCAACCTCGGGCTGAAAACCAAGTACGTCACGATAGAAGCGCAGGCTGACCTCAACGTCACGAACCGGGATATTCGGGGACACACCCGCGCATTGCGCCGTGGCGTGCACCCGCTCGATCATGCGGCGCGTGTGGTGCGCTGCTCGATCCGCTTCTCGTGTTCGCCCTGGATCAGGCGGTGCACGTAGATGCCGGGCAGGTGGATGTGGTCACCGTTGAGGGAGCCGGTGGGCACGATTTCCTCGACCTCCAGAATGCAGACCTTGCCGCACATGGCTGCGGGCGGATTGAAGTTGCGCGCGGTCTTGCGGAAGATCGCGTTGCCGGTCGCGTCGGCCTTCCACGCCTTGACGATGGAAAGGTCGGCGAAAATACCCTCTTCCAGGATGTAGTCCTGATCGCCCCAGGTCTTCACCTCTTTGCCCTCGGCAATCACGGTGCCGACGCCGGTTTTGGTGTAAAAGCCGGGGATGCCCGCGCCGCCTGCGCGCATGCGCTCGGCCAGGGTGCCTTGGGGGTTGAACTCCAACTCCAGCTCACCTGCCAGATATTGCCGCATGAACTCGGCATTCTCGCCCACGTAAGACGACATCATTTTCTTGATCTGGCGCGTCTCCAGCAGCTTGCCGAGGCCGAAGCCGTCGACGCCCGCATTGTTGGACGCAACCGTGATATCCTTGGTGCCCGCCTCGACGATGCCGTCGATCAGAAGCTCGGGGATACCGCACAGGCCAAAGCCGCCCGCCGCGATCAGCATGCCGTCGAACAGGACGCCATCGAGAGTTTCCTTGGCTGAGCCGTAGACCTTTTTCATTTGCCGTTTCCCCGCATGTAAAATCCGCGCGCAAGGTGGCGCGCGGAGGTTGGGAAGTCAACGCGGGATGCCGCGGTGCGGCAGCTTTGGTCAGTCGGGCAGGGCCTCTGCGGTATAGGCGTCGGCAAACTCCGCGTCGGGCGCGATCGGGCGGATGACATCGATCAGTACACCGTTGGGATCGACGGTGATGAAATGGCGCTGGCCAAAGGCTTCATCGCGCAGGGATTTCACGATGGTCAGACCAGCCGAGGTAAGGCAATCATGGACAGCATCCACGTCTTCCACTTCGAAGTTAAGGATAACGCCGGTGGTCACGCCACGCCCCTGCTCGGGGATTGTCTCGTGGTTCGCGTCCAGGATGGCGAGGTTAATGGATGGGTCGAGAGTGGATTGTAGATGGACATACCAATCCATCTCGAAGGCGGGGGCGAAGCTGAAGTGACGTATGTAGAAGGCGGCCGTGCCTGGGACGTCGGCGGTTTGGAGAACGGGATAGTATTGGGTGAGTTTCATGGCTTGCGGTCCTTTTGTAGAAAAACATACAATATGTCTGTAAATGGAATCAATAAACATACAGGATGTATGTATGCAAGAGAAATCTGAACGCCGCCCGAATTCCGTCCGCTCGGAAGAGATGAAGACGCGCCTGATCGCGGCGGCGCGGGAGCTGTTCGTGGAAAAGGGCTTTCCGGAAACCGGCACACCGGAGATCGTGAAACGGGCCGAGGTGACGCGCGGCGCGCTCTATCACCACTTTGCAGACAAGGCGGCTTTGTTCGATGCGGTGGTCCTGGCCGAGGCTGAGGCGCTGGGGGCGGAGATCACGCAAGGCGCGCAGGACCTCGCAACCGGAAGTGCCGCGTTCTTCCGCGCCATGTCCGTGCCCGGACGTGCGCGGTTGCTGTTGGTGGACGGGCCCGCGGTTTTGGGCCAACGGCGCATGGACGAGATCGACGCGGGCGGCGGGCGGCGCAGTCTGGCGGACGGATTGAATGCAGCTCTGCCCGACGTCGGCGCGCCGGAACGCGCGGCATTGGCCGTGGTCCTGTCAGCCGCGTTCGACCGCGCGGCCTTGGCCATTGCGGAAGGCGCGAGTGAGGAGGACTACCTTGCCGCAATGCTGCGCGTCATGGCCGTGATGGATCAGTAACCCAGCGCCTCTTCCATCTCCGCGATCAGCTGGCTGAGGTAGCGATTGAATCGCTCCGACGGTTGCTGACCATCGAATTTCTGCTGGAACGGATCGGGGGTGTGGATGCGGCTGCCTGACAGCGCCTCCAGCACCTGATGGCCCAGAAACGGCACATGTCCTTCGGAATAGCCGCCTTCATGGACGAGTGTCAGGCGACCATCGCAGAGGTCATCGGCGGCCTGCATCGTCAGTTCGGTCATTGTCCGAAACGTCTCGGCGCCTGCGATCATGCGGCCAAGCGGATCGACGAGGGAGGCATCATAGCCGCAGGCCACGATGATCGCGTCGGGCTCGAATGCCTGAAGGGCGGGCAGGACAAGGCGCTCGAACGCCTCGATATACCCGACATGGCCCGTGCCGGGGGGCAACGGGATGTTGAGGTTGAACCCGACGCCTGCATCCGAGCCGCGATCGGCGAAATCACCACTGTCGAGCGGGTAATTCCGCTCCTGATGGAGCGAGATCGTGAGGATATCGTCGCGGTCATAGAAGATCGCCTCGGTCCCGTTGCCGTGGTGCACGTCCCAGTCGATCACGGCGACCCGGTCGGTCAGGTTCTGCGCCTGGGCCGCCTCGATGGCGATGGCGATATTGGCCAGCAGACAAAAGCCGTTGGGAAAATCCGGCAGGCAATGATGGCCGGGCGGACGTGACAGGGCGTAGGCATTCTGCACGTCGCCCCTGAGCGTGGCGAACAGCCCGGCCTTGGCAAGCCCGGCGGAAATACACGCGATCTCGTAGCCATCGGGCCCGAAGGGCGTGCGCAGGCCCAACTCGCCGCCGCCGTCCGCTGATTTCGCCTGAAAGCTTGCAATATACTCGGCGGGATGCACGCGGCGCAGGTCTTCCTCCGCGACAGGGTCGGCGGATTGGGTAGCGAGTTGATCCCATAGCCCCGTCACCCGCATCAGGTTCACCAATCGGCGTTTGGTTTCGGGGTTTTCGGGCAGGCCGCCACCGGGCTGGATCAGCCCGCCCGCCTTCAACAGCCCGACATATTCACCGCCCGAATGCCAGAAGCACCGCTCATCCCAGAAAAACCCCGTGCTCATGTGGCTCACCCCCCGTTTTGGCGGAGTATTGCGGGCCGGGCGGGCCGCGGCAAGGGAGGCCGTTTCGGCCCGCAGTGATTGACGCCGTCCCGCGTCTGCGCCTTCATCCACGAATGGATGATCCAAGCGAAGCAGAGCTGGCCGCCACATACCGCCCGATCCTGGAGGCGGAGCAGGTGGATCTGAGTGATCAGACCGCGCAATCCGCCGCATCGCGGGGTATCGTCGAGTGGGATCAGCAGGCGGTCGGGCGGCTCAGCCGGATGGACGCGATCCAGGGTCAGGCGATGCAAAAGGGCCTCGAGGCGCGGCGGGGCGCCCGGCATCGGGCAATCGCTGCGGCCTTGGCGCGGATCGAGGAGGGCGAATTCGGGTTCTGCGAGGAGTGTGGCGACTTCATCGGCCACGGTCGGTTGGGCGTGGATGCCTGCGCGACGCGCTGCGTCGGTTGCGCCAGGTAGCGCGCGCTACGGTTCTTGCTGTAACTGATAGGCGCCTTCGGGCAGGTCCAACGCCGCGGCCAGATCGCGAACCTGCGCCATCGACAGCGTCAGCGTGCGCACTTGATCGGTGCGGGGATCCACCTGCTGTATGGTCACGCATTCGTCGAAGGCGGAAATGACGACATCCTCCTGCAAGGGATTGTCGCCCTCATCCACAAGGGTGACGATGGTGGCGTCGAATTCGTGCTCGATGGTGAACATGGGTGGCAGGCTAGGGGGCGGCCCGGGATTTGCCAAGCCTCTCCCGGCGCAGATGCAGGCGGTAGAGGATCGGGGCCGCCGCGTGGTCGTAACCAAGACGTACCATCGGGCCGATCACCGGCGCCCGCACCGCCCGCGCCAGCCACCTCAGGCGCGGCAGGTGATCCCAGATCGCCGCAAAGGCCGCGATCCCGCTGAGCACCTCCCCGGCCGGTGTCATCGCATGCAGGCGTCGTTTCGCCGCGTCGGGACTCAAACGCCACTTGTCCAGATCGGCCAGATGCAGATCCTTGAAAACCAGCGGCAGGTCTTGGGCGCGGGCACGGGCCTGGTAATGCTCGATCTCGGCCCGACAGATCGGGCAGCGGGCGTTGTACAATATGCGAAGCGCGTCCATGGGAGTGGGATGTAGGGCATGCCGCAGAGATGACCAAACAACCGCGTGACCGGGCTGGACCCCGGACAGGACACGGGTAGGTTGGCCAATGACCGACGCCCGGAGATCTGCCCCATGCGCGCCCTTCTTGTCCTTATCGCGGCCCTGACCGTCTCTGCCTGCGTGGCGCCAACACAGGTTGCGGCCCCGGCCCCTGCTTTACCGCCCGATGTGCCGGTCTCGGTGGCCCGGGCCATTGACGTCGCGAACCGGATCGAGCCGGTGGCCGAGGCCGTCTGCCGGGCCCAGAGCAGCAACCTCAACTGTGATTTCGCGATGTTCGTGGACCGTGATCCGCGGACCGGCATCAACGCGTTTCAAACCTTCGAGCCTGAGACGGGCCGCCCGATCATCATCCTGACGGTTGGCCTGATCAGGGCGGTGCGCAATGCCGATGAACTGGCGTTCGTGATCGGGCACGAGGCCGCCCACCACATCGCGCAACACATCAACGCGCAGCAGGCCGCCGCCCAGGCCGGAGCACAGATCTTCGGCAGTTCCGCCATCGAACGCGGGCTCAGCCGGGCGCAGGTGATCGAAGCGGCTAATTTCGGCGCCCTCGTCGGTGCACGGCAATTCAGCCAGGCGGCCGAGTTGGAGGCCGATGCGCTTGGCACCCTGATCGGCTGTCGCGCCGGGTTCGATGCCGAGATCGGCGCGCGGTTCTTCAGCCAATTGCCGGATCCGGAGGCCCGCATTCTGGGCACGCACCCGCCCAATGCCGAACGGATCCGCGTGGTGCGGGAGACCGCCGCGCAGGTGTGCGGCTAGCTGCCCCCGATGTTGCAGATCGAAAACGTGATCCGCGACCGGGGGTCGCGCTACGCCGTGTCAGGCGGGCCGGTGGCGGATCGTGCCGCCGTCGAAGCCTTCCTAAAACAGCTCAAGCGCACCAAGGCATACGCGAAGGCCACCCACAATTCCTGGGCCGTGCTGCTGCCCGATGGGCCGCTTAAGGCCGATGACGGCGAGAGCGGGGCGGGCAATATCATCTTGCAGATGTTGGAGCGCGCCGGGCTGGAGGGCCATATCATCGTGGTGACCCGCTGGTATGGCGGCAAGCATCTGGGTGGCGACCGGTTCCGCCATGTCACAACCTGCGTGCGGACCTATCTGGAGGAGCACGCGGGGCGCGGGGGCAAGGAAAACCGGTAGAAGACGTTTAGCGGTAGACGTGGCAGGGTAGCGGCCCTGACCCCCGATACCGGAGACTTTTTCGCATGACCCGTCTTTCGATTCCGCCCTTTGTCGCCGCGGCTCTGTTCGTCGCCGCCCCGATCGCGCAGGCGCAACAGCACATCTTTGGCGAATATTACGCCTATGGCCGCAACACCGATGGGGCGGCCTATTCCGGCACGGTATCGATCTACGGCAACGCCAATGGCACCATCTCGGTGGATTGGTCCGTCGGCACCGATTACTCCGGCATCGGCGTGTTGAACGGCGATATTTTGACCGTGGAATGGGGCGCGGATAGCCCCGCCTTCTATATCGTCATGCCCGATGGCGAGTTGCACGGCACGTGGGGAGATGGCACGGGCCTCGAGCTGCTATCGCGCACGCCGCGCTAAGGCACCATCCGCCCCCAGAGATCATATTCGCTCGCCTCGTCGACCTCGACCGTGATGATGTCCCCGGGGGCGAGCGTTTCGAACCCCTGATCGATGAACAGGTTGCCGTCGATTTCCGGCGCGTCGGCCTTGGTGCGGCAGGTGGCGCCTTCGGCGTCGACCTCGTCGACGATCACCTCCATTCGGCTGCCCACCTTGGCGGCCAGCTTGGCCTCGGAAATTTGCTGCGCCTTCTCCATGAACCGGTTCCAGCGATCCTGTTTCACGTCCTCGTCCACGTGATCCGGCAGCGCGTTTGATCGCGCGCCGTCGACGTTTTCGTATTTGAAGCACCCCACCCGATCGAGCTGCGCCTCATCCATCCAGTCCAGGAGGGTCTGGAACTCGGCTTCGGTTTCTCCCGGATAGCCCACGATGAAGGTGGAGCGCAGGGTGATGTCGGGGCAGTCCGCGCGCCAGGCGGCAATCTCGTCGAGCGTGCGGGAGGCTGCAGCAGGCCGGGCCATGCGTTTCAGGACGTCCGGGTGGGCGTGCTGAAACGGGATATCCAGATAAGGCAGCAGGCCGTTGGTCGGATCTGCCATCAATGGGATCAGATCGCGGACATGGGGATAGGGATAGATGTAGTGCAACCGAATCCAGGCATCCAATGTGGATAAGTCGCGGGACAGGTTGAGGATCGGAAACTTGTCATCCCGGTCCTTCCAATCTGTGCCATAGGCCGACGTGTCTTGGGAAATCACCAGGATCTCGCGCACGCCTGCCTCCACCAGCTTCTCGGCCTCGCGCATATTCGCGGCCATCGGGCGGGAGGCGAGGCGCCCGCGCATGTCCGGAATGATGCAGAACTTGCACTTGTGATCACAGCCTTCGGCGATCTTGAGATACGCGTAATGGCGCGGCGTCAGCTTCACGCCCGCGGGCGGAAGCAGGTCGATGAACGGGTCCGGTGCGGGCGGCACGGCGTCGTGCACGGCATCGAGCACCTGTTCGTATTGCTGCGGTCCGGTGACGGCGAGCACCGTGGGATGGGTGCCGGTGATTGCCTCGGGTTCCGCGCCCAGACACCCGGTGACGATGACCTTACCGTTGGCCTCCAGCGCCTCGCCGATAGCCTCAAGGCTTTCCATCTTGGCGGAGTCGAGAAACCCGCAGGTATTCACGATTACGGCCTCTGCCCCCTGAAAATCCGGGCTGATGGCATAGCCTTCTGCCCGCAGGCGCGTCAGGATCCGCTCGCTATCAACCAGCGCCTTCGGGCAGCCGAGCGAGACCATGCCGATCCGGGGCTGGCCCGGACGCGCCGCATCCGGCACGCGCGCGCGGGCCAGATCGGGCCGCAAATCTGGGGGGTTCTGAGCCATGGCAGCGCTCTACCCCGCCCGCCCCGGCCGGGAAAGCCCCAACTTTGCGTTTGCAGGTGGCAATGGCGTGCCGCAAGCCCCTCGCCGCAGTGCGCGTGCCCGGGCCGTTTCATCGGCAATCTCTTGCAGGGTCACGAAAATCCCCGCCTCCGGGGGATGGGCGTGCGGGTAAGGTCGGGGTAGGCTGGCAGCGATGAGCGGAGCGATGGCGTGGCCCTAAGGTGGATATTCAGGATTGTGGGCGCGCTTGTCGTGCTGGCGGCCTTGGCGGTGGCGTTCGTTTTGCTTCTGCCTGCCGAGCGCGTCGCGCGGATTGTGACGGACCGATTGGCGGAGAGCACCGGGCGCGAAGTGACAATCTCGGGCGCTGTCCGCCCGACGCTGTGGCCCAACCTGACCATTGTGGCGGAGGGATTCGAACTTGCCAATCCCGACTGGGCCGGGCGCACGCCGATGATCGCCGCAGATGTCGCGCGGTTCGAGATGACCTGGGCGGGCCTGTTTTCCGGAGAGATCCAGATGGAGACGCTGGACCTCTCGGGGGCGGAGATCACGCTTGTGCGCACGGCCGATGGTCGCGTTTCATGGGATGGCGCCCCCGGTTTGGCGGCTTTGCGCGTGGCGCTGGATCAGGCGCGCGTCTCCGACACCGATCTGCGATTTGTCGATCGGCGGGCCGACCGCCGGGTGACACTGCGGCAGATCAATGCCGTGATCGGGTTTCCCGAGGCCGGCGGCGCGGCGTCCATGGCGGGCACGGGCGTGCTCGACGGGACGCGGCTGGAAGGATCGCTCACGATTGCCGGGATCGCCGATATGGTCGACGGGCGGGCGCAGCCGGTGCGGGCCGATCTGTCCTGGCCCGGCGGCGAGGTGCGGTTCGACGGGCGCGGGGCCCTTGGCGCCAACCTGGAAGGGCGCCTGGACCTGCAAGCCTCGGACCTTGGCCAATTGACCGATGCGTTGGACCTGTCGATCCCGGATCTGCCCGACGGGCTTGGCACCGGTGACGTGTCGGCGCGCGGCGAGGTGACGCTGGTGCCAGGCGGCGGCGTGCATCTTCGCGATGCGGTTTTGCGGCTGGACGACACGGAGCTGAACCTCGCGCTCGATATCCTGCCGGGCGACGACCGTCCAATGCTGCGCGGCACGGTAACAGGGGGCAGCGTGGCGGTGCCTCTGGATCTGAGCCTCACAGATGCGGAGGGCAATTGGCGTGCCGATCCCGTCGACCTGTCGTCACTGTTCAATGCCGATGCGGAGTTTACCGTGCGAGCCGATGCGCTGGATCTGGGCGACACAACGCTGCGCGAGATTGACCTGCGCGTAACCCTTACACGGGGGCGGCTGATGTTTGACATCGCCCGGATCCATGCCGCTGGCGGGCAGGTGGCGGGGCAATTTGTGGTTAATGGCCGGGGCGACGGATCGATCGGCGGCGATCTGATCTTCGCCAATATGGATATGGCCACGTTGCTGTCGCGGGCGGGCGCCGAGGGCGAGGGATCGTTCGGGATCGAGTTTCTGGCCGTGGGCCGCGATGTGCGCAGCATTCTGGCCGGGCTGGAGGCCGAGGGCGACATGACGCTTGGGGCGGGGCGCTTGCCGCTGTCGGTGCTGGAGGCGCTCGACGGGACGGATTTCGACCGTGTTACGGCGGAGTTCCGCGTGCGCGATGGGGTGGTGCTGAGCGAAGACGTGCTTCTGTTCGCGCCCTGGGGCCTTGCCGAAGGGTCAGGGCAGGTTGATCTGACCGCCCGGACGCTCGACTATCGGATCACCCCGGAGGGCGGCGTGCCGCTTTTGGTTCGCGGGCCCTGGGCGGCGCCGGAGATCGGACCGGATCCCGTGGCTCTGGCCGAGCGGGACGAGGCCGCGCGACAGGCACAGGAGGACCGCACTCGCCTGTCGGGTGAGGAGGCGGCGCAGGAGGCCGCCGAGGCAGTGGATGATGACGAGACCGATGGTGCCGTGGCCCCGGAGGACGAGGACCTGGATGTGGAAGAGTGACGTGATGGTGCGACTTGTGACGCGTGGGGTGGTGGTGCTGGGACTGGCGGTGGCCTTGTCCGGCTGTGGCGGCGGGCTGCTTGGTTTTGGTGGCGGGCGGAGTGCGGATGTGCGAACGCAGGCCGCGCTCTATCCCGGCGAGACCGCGGAGATGCGGGCGCTGGTCAACGAATATGCCGCGCGCCATGAGATCCCGACGGCTTTGCTGCACCGGGTGATCCAGCGCGAGAGCGACTACCGTGCCGATGCCCGCAACGGACCCTACTACGGATTGATGCAGATCCTGCCCCAGACGGCCCGCACGATGGGCTTCCGCGGCGCGCCGGACGATCTGCTGGATGCGCGCACGAACCTTGAATATGCGGGCCGGTATCTGCGCGGCGCGTGGCTGGTGTCGGACGGGGATATCGATGCCGCGGTAGGCTGGTATGCGCGGGGTTATTATTACGAGGCGCGCAACCGATGCCTATTGGTGGAAACCGGCCTGAATGACCGGGAGATCGCGCGGAATTGCCGGTAGGCCGGTGGTGACGCTGTTTGGTCAAGACCAAAGGCGCCCCACCCGCCGTCCCAAGGTGCGCGCCTAAGTGTACGCGTCCAGATGGGCCGCAAGGGCATTGCGGAGCTCTGCATCGCTCAGTGGGCCACGGACGACGCCAACCTGCTGTCCGCCACCGTCGAGGAGCACAAGGGTGACGTTCGCGACGCCCTGATTCTGTGCGAAAAGGCGGCCCTCAAGCGTGGCGACGTTCGCCACGAGGAAGTGGAAGGACTCGTCATCGTAGCTCCGCAGCGCGCGGCGGGTCTGGCGTTGCAGGGTCAGGCAAAGGTCGCATTGCGGATCGTGGACTTGCACCACCGAGGGCAGGCCGTCACCGATCTTGGTGAGGTCGAATTCGCAGATCGAGGCCTCCACGTATCCGATGGTGAGATACCCCGCCGCGCCGAAAACGGGCACACCGATGGCGAGATTGCGCATCAGGCGCAGGGCCCCGCGCCGGTCTGTTGTCGACACATCTGCCGCGGCCGGATTCGATTTGCGCGGCTTGGCCTGCGCTTTGACTCGTTTCTTTTTCATGATGGTCCCCCGCTATTGCATCCAAGCCTAGGGCCGGGTTTGGTCCGGGCACCAATCACGTATCCTTGAGCGCAACGTTGGGGCCGTCAGGCTGCGGCCATGACCCCAGCTATAGATGCCTCTGTCGGCATTGAACCGGGCGCCGCGCAGGGCGGCACCCATCCAGACTTATCGGCGCCGATCGCGGCGTGACGACATCGGCTGGAACGCGACGCCGACATGGGCCTCGCAATAGGGTTTGCCTTGCTGAACCGGTAGTCCGCAGAAATAGAAATCCTCGGTCGCCGGGTCCCCGATGGGCCATTTGCAAACGCGCTCGGTCAGCTCCATCAGGCTGATCTTCTTGGCGTGCTTCTCAACTTCATTGACCTTGGCAAGCGCCTCGGGGCTGATCTCGTTGGCCGAGGGTTGCGGCGGCAGCGGCTGGCCCGCCGGTGCGATGGGCTTGCGCAGGGGCATCACGTTCGAGGGGCGCGGAACAGGCGCTGCGGCGGGCGTCGGGTTGGCCGATTTCGTCTCGGGCGCTGGCTTTGGCGCGGCCTCGGCCTTGGCGGCGGGCGCTACATCGGGTTCCTTTGCGGTGGCCGCCGGTTTTGACGGCGCCGAGGTGCCGCCCCCGCCGGAGCGGTTCGACAGGCCCAGACGGTGCACCTTGCCGATCACGGCATTGCGCGTGACCCCGCCCAACTCTTTGGCAATCTGGCTGGCCGATTGGCCTTCGCCCCACATCTTCTTTAACAATTCGACGCGTTCGTCGGTCCAGGACATATCCGCACTTTCCGATCTGTTCATTCCGCCACGAGCGGCGCTCTGGTATCAGCCTGCCCATATGGGGCGAGACGCCAGCGATTGAAAGCCCCATTGTGATGCGGCCCGTCCGGAGAGACAAGGTGCATCGGGCGAAAAGGCAGCGGAGGCACGCGATGCGACAGCGGACGAACAGGCTTATGTGGGGCGCAACCGCGGTCGTCCTGGGCGTGGCCGTCGCGGCACCGGGGCTGGCGCAAAGCCCGCCCGATGCGATTGCCAACAGCCTCGCTTCGGATCCGGCGATCCCGGCGGCGACTGCCGGGCGCGTATCGGCCGACGGTATGGTCTTCGCGGTTGCAGGCGATCGCGTTCTGGATGGCAGCACGCCGGTGACCGCGGAGGAGCTGTGGCATGTCGGGTCCCTGACGAAATCCATGACCGCAACCTTGGCGGCACGGCTGGTGGAGGCCGATATGATCACGTGGGACAGCACCGTCGCGGAGGTTCTGGGCGCGACCTATCCGGACCGGCACCCGGCCTGGGACGTGGTGCCCTTGCGTGATTTTCTGACCCATGCATCGGGCATGGCCCCGAATATCGGACGGATCAGGGCGATGATGCTGGGGCAGGGTCCGCGCGGCACCTACGTGGAGGAGATGCTGGGGCAGGAGCCCGTGGGCCCGCGAGGTGAATACCTCTATTCCAATGCGGGCTACGTTGTGGCCGGTGCGATGCTGGAGGTGGTGGGCGGCGCATCGTGGGAGGAGTTGATCGCGGCGGAGGTCTTCGCGCCCCTCGGGATCACAAGCGCGGGGTTCGGCCCGCCCCAGGGCGACGTGGCCGAGGGGCATTCCGCACGGCTGTTCGGCGGCATCCGCGCGGCGGGGCAAGGATCGGACGCGGACAATATTCCCGCCATGGGACCGGCAGGGCGAGTTCACCTGACCACCGAAGACATGTTGCGTTATCTGCGCGCGCATCTGGATCGCGACGCGGG
Source organism: uncultured Roseicyclus sp. (assembly GCA_947491935.1). Taxonomy (GTDB): domain Bacteria; phylum Pseudomonadota; class Alphaproteobacteria; order Rhodobacterales; family Rhodobacteraceae; genus Gymnodinialimonas. The sequence goes on along the minus strand of CANLLF010000001.1, from coordinate 769,140 downwards.
CTTCCTGAGCCCCGCCACGTGGGACGAATTGCACAGCCCCGTTGGCCCGCAGAGCTACGCGATGGGCTGGGGCGTGGGTGACGATGGAAGCCTCGTCCATTCCGGGTCCAACACGCTGTGGTACGCGGTGGCCTATATCGACCCCGCGGCCGGTGAGGCGATTTTCGTGGCGGTCAACTCCGGCGATCTGGCGGAGGTGGCAGAGTCGGTGGATTCCGCGCTCAGGGATCTTCTGACGGCGCCCCCGGAGCGTTAGCCCGCGCCTCCCGCCACGCCAGAAGGGCGGCGCCCGCTATGATGATCGACGCCCCGAGGAGTGACAGTCCGGTGGGGGTGACGCCGAAAATGGCGAAGTCGTAGAGGGCTGCGAAAACAAGCGTGAGGTAGGAGAACGGCGTCACGAAGCTTGCATCCGCGCGGGCCAATGCGTTCACGAAACACAGCTGCGCCACCGCCATGGCAAGGCCGAGACCGGCCAGAGCCGCCCATTGGGCCGCGCTGGGGGGCTGCCACACCGCCAGAACCGCAAGGCTCGCGATGAGAAGGCCGAGGGAGTTGTTGACCAGCAGGATCTGGAGGGGCCGTTCGCGGCCCGCCAAACGCTTGATGAAGGTGAGCTCCAGCCCCAGCGCCACCGCCGCGCCGAGCGCCAGAAGGGCCCCCACCTGCACCGCACCCGCGCCGGGCCGGATCAGGACGAGTGCGCCGGTGAAGGCGATGGCAGCCGCCAGCCAGCGCCATTTCCCCACTTTTTCGCCCAGAAGCGGGATGGCAAGGATCATGCCGAACACCGGGTTCAGGAAGCTGATCGCCGTGGCATCGGCCAGCGGGATCGCCGCCGCGGCGGCAAACATCATTGTGACACCCGCAAAGCCGCACAGCGTGCGCCCGATATGCAGGGCCAGATGCGGACGGGTCAGCGTGGGGCGCGTCGCGGCGACGGCGGCTGCAATCGCGATCCAGGCAAACAGGAACCGCCCATGGCTGACCTGAAACGGATGCAGGGCGGGCCCGAGCGTGTCCGTGCCAAGCGCCTTGGCCAGAAGCGTGGTGGCGGCGATGAATGTGGCGGCACCCAGCATGAAGACGACCGCAGGGCCCGGTGCGGCGGCGGCCGTTGCCGGGGCGACCTTCTGCGCGGCGGCGCGGCCCGTCACTCCGTGCCTTGCAGGAACGAGAGCAGGAGCGGCAGCAGATCTTCATGCAGCGGCAGGGTGGGCACCGCGTAGCTCACCGCACCGGCGGCGAAATCGCCGGGCGCCACCTGTTTGAGTGTGTGGGTCATACCGGGCAGGGTTGCCACCTCCACATCCGGGTTGGTCGCAAACAGATGATCGCCGGCATCGGCGGGCACCTGCGCGTCCGTATCCCCGGTGACCGCAAGGATCGGAAGGGTCAGCCCGCGCACCAGCTCAGCCGGGTCGGTTGCAATCAGCTCGGTCAGATAGCCGAGCGTGGCAGGCTGGAACAACAGGGCCAGTTCGATCGGCAGCCCATCCACATTCAGCGGGAGACCCGCGGACAGATCCTCCACCACACGGGCAATGGCATCCGCATATCCACCGTAAAGCGGGTGGTTGGCGATCTGTTCGACAAGGATCGGCCCCAGCGGACGGCCGGGCGTGGCTAGCAGGATCAGGCCGCAGAGATCCGGCAAGTTAGCGGAGAAAAGCGCGATGATGCCGCCCTCGGAATGGCCGATCAGCCAGACACATTCTGCCCCGGTCTCGGCCCGGAGCGCTGCGATCCACGCCGCTGTATCGTCGCGGTAAGCGGCCAGGCTGACGGCGTTGCCGTCGCCTCCGCTTTCCCCGATTCCGCGTTTGTCGATGCGAAGGGTGGGGAAACCGCCCTCGGCGAGGCCTTCCGCCAGCAGGCGATAAGCGTCCGTGGACAGCCCCGCCGCGTTGTTGCCATTGCGGTCGGTCGGGCCGGAGCCGGGCAGGATCAGGGCGGCCTGCGCGCCTGTCGTTCCTTCAAGTGTTCCCGCCAATCCGCCTGCCGGGCCGTCGACCGTCAACTCGATACTCTGCGCTGCCGCGGGCCCGGCGAGGAGCAGCGCAAGGAGCAGATTCCTAAGCATTCAGGCACCAGCGCAGGATGGCCTTCTGGGCGTGAAGGCGGTTCTCTGCCTCATCGAAGATCACCGAATTCGGGCCGTCCATCACCGCATCCGTCGCCTCCTCGTTCCGGTGCGCGGGCAGGCAATGCATGAAAAGCGCATCGGGCTTGGCATGGGCCATCAGCTCCGCATTCACCTGATAGGGGCGCAGCTGATTGTGGCGCCGTTCCCGCGCGGTCTGGCTGTCATGCATGGACACCCAGGTGTCGGTGACGACCAGATCAGCCCCATCGGCGGCTTTGGCCGGATCTCTCTCGATCTCGACAGTCACGCCCTTGGCGCGGGCCTCCTCAAGAAACCCCCGCTCGGGATCAAGCGTAGGCGGGCCGGAAAAGATCAGGTCGAAGCCGAATTGCCCGGCGGCATGGGCGAAGGAGGCGAAGACGTTGTTGCCATCCCCGCACCAGACGACCTTCTTGCCCTTGATCGGGCCACGATGTTCTTCGAACGTCATCACATCGGCCATGATCTGGCAGGGATGGGTGCGGTTGGTCAGCCCGTTGATGACCGGCACCGTGGCGTGCTCAGCCATTTCCAGCAGAACGTCCTCCTCGAAGGTGCGGATCATGATGAGGTCCACATAGCGGCTGAGCACGCGGGCGGTGTCGGCGATGGTTTCGCCGTGGCCAAGCTGCATTTCCGAGCCGGACAGCACCATCGTCTGCCCGCCCATCTGCCGCACACCCAGATCGAATGAAACCCGTGTGCGGGTGGAGGGCTTTTCGAAGATCAGCGCCACCATGTGGCCTGCGAGCGGTTGATCGGCATCGGGCGTGCCCTTGGGCAGGCCCCGGCGTGCGGCCTTCATCGTGCTGGCATGGTCGATCATGTGCCGCAGGTCGGCGGGGTCGGTTTTATTGATGTCGAGGAAATGGTTCATCTGAAGGCGCCTTTGGTTGGCGAAAGGAGCGAGGGGCCAGCCCCTCGCGCTCCCCGGCATGTTCGAGGAACAAAGAGGGGGCGGGCGAAATCACTCGGCGGCTGTTCGGCGCGACAGGGCCGTGGCGGCGGCATCCAGGCGGTCGATCCCCTCCGTGATCTCCGCGTCGCTGATTGTGAGCGCGGGCAGGATGCGCAGGGCGTTGTCGGCGGCGGGCACGGTGAGCACCGCGTGTCTGTACCCTTCGGCCACGATCTCGGCGGGCGGGATCTTGCATTTGAGGCCGAGGATCAGGCCCTCGCCCCGGATGCCGTCGAACACATCGGGGTGGGCGGCGACAAGGCCTTCTAGCTTCTGCCGCAGGAAGCCCGCCTTGGCGACGACGCCATCGAGGAACCCGTCTTCGGTGATCACGTCCATCACCGCGCCGCCCACGGCGCAGCCAAGCGGGTTGCCGCCATAAGTGGAGCCGTGGGTGCCGGCGGTCATGCCCATGGCGGCCTCCTCGGTGGCCAGCAATGCGCCGAGCGGGAAGCCGCCCCCGATGCCTTTGGCGACCAGCATGATATCGGGAGTGATGCCTGCCCATTCATGGGCGAAGAGCTTGCCCGTCCGGCCCATGCCGCATTGGATCTCATCGAGGATCAGCAAGAGCCCGTGTTCGTCACAGAGATCGCGCAGGCCTTTCAGGCAGACATCGGGGAGCGGGCGGATGCCGCCTTCCCCCTGGATCGGTTCCACCATAATCGCGCCCACGTTCGGGGCGGCGGCCGCCTCACGCAGGGCGTCGTGATCGCCGAAGGGCAAGGTACGGAAGCCGGGCAGAAGGGGGCCGAAGCCCTTGGTGAGCTTCTCGGACCCCGCGGCGGAAATCGCGCCGGTGGACCGTCCGTGAAACGACCCCTCGAAGGTGAGGATCGTCATCCGGTCCGGGCTGCCTGTTTCTGTCCGGTACTTCCGCGCCATCTTGATCGCCAGTTCGGCGGCTTCCGTCCCGGAATTGCAGAAGAAGACGGTGTCGGCGAAGGTGTGCTCCACCAGCCGTTCGGCCAGTGCCTTTTGCTGCGGCACCTCGTAGAGGTTCGACGTGTGCCAGAGCGCGTTGGCCTGATCGACCAGCGCCTGCACGACCTTGGGGTGCCCGTGGCCGAGCGACATCACGGCGATGCCGCTGGCGAAATCGAGGAAACGTCGCCCGTCGGCCTCAACCAACCAGGACCCTTCGCCTTTGACGAAGGAGAGGTTTGCGCGGCTATAGCTTGGCAGGACCGGCGAGATCATGTGGCTCGTCTCCATGGGGTAAAAAGAAGCGCCCGGAATGCACCGGGGCCGACCCCAAGTCAATTCAACGATGCTGATGGGGTCAAGTGGCAACCATGATGAGGCAGGTGGTGGAGCCGGTGGCGTAGAGTTTACCCGTCTCCGCGTCGCGGATCGTGCCTTCGGCGACGCCGGTGGAGCGGCCCGCATGGCTGACCACGCCTTCGGCCAGGATCTCGCATCCCACCGGGATCGCGCGGGTGATGTTCACCTTGTATTCGAGCGTGGTGTAGGCGGAGCCTTTGGGGACCTTCGTCATCACCGCGCAGGCCATGCAGCTGTCCAGCAGAGTGCCGTACCAGCCGCCATGGACGGAGCCCATCGGATTCATACTGTCGAAACTCGGCGTGCCGCGGAAGATCACGCGGCCGTCTTCGACGCTGTCGAGGTGGTAGCCGAGGGTCTGGCCGATGGGCGGGTGGGCGAGGTCGCCGGCCAGCATGGCGCGCATGAAATCGAGGCCGGACATGGAGAGCAGCCGGTGGCGGGAGGGGAGGCCTTGGATGTCGGCGGCGAAGTGAGGGGTGGGCATAGATAGGCTCCGCTGGTCGTGCGGGGGCAGGAGGCCATGGGGCGCGAATGGGTGCAAGGGCGCGCAGGGTTATCAAGGTTGATAAGGGGTTATGGCGCTGTTTTTTAATGTAAAACGCGATTCTAATAGCGATTGCTTAACCATGTCGGGGCGTATGTCGGCTGACGCACGGGTCCGTGTTGCGCCCGCTGCGCGGTCGCCGGGGGCAATTTTCCAAGGGAAAATTGTGGGCTCCACGGCGATGTTGGGGCCTGCATCTTCGTTTGGAGAAGGGGGCGCTGCCCCCTTGGCGGCTTTTCCGAGGAAAAAAGCCGCTGACCCCCGGGGGTATTGAGGACCAATGGAAGGCTGGCCGCGTTTGGAGCGACCCATGGGCGATGTCGCGTGGCGGATTATCAGGCGACTTCGGCCAGGGAGACCTTGGGCACGACCCCCAGTGCGGCGCAGACGTCGCGGGTGAGTTCGGGCTTGTTGAGGGTGTAGAAATGCAGGTCGTTCACACCTCCGTCGATGAGGTCACTGCACAATTCGGTGCAGATCGCCGTCGACAACAGATCCTCCCGCCCGTCGCGGAGGGCGGCGGTAAAGGCCTCATCGAGCCAGATCGGGATGACGGCCCCGCAGGCGGTGGCGAAGCGGCGCGCGCGGGTCCAATCCTCGATCGGGAGGATGCCGGGGATGATCGGGGCCTCGATCCCGGCCACGGCACAGGCGTCGCGGAAGCGAAAGAAGGTTTCGGCCTCGAAGAAGAATTGCGTGATGGCGGATGTGGCCCCGGCATCGAGCTTGCGCTTGAGGAAATCGACGCAGGCCTGCATCGACGGCGCGTCGGGGTGGATATCGGGGTAGGCGCCCACGCGGATATCGAATTTGCCGGTTGCGGCCAGCGCCGCGATCAACTCGACGGAGGAGGCGAAGCCATCGGGATGCGGCGTGAAGCCGTCTGCGCCCTTGGGCGGATCACCGCGGAGCGCGACGATCTGGTTAACCCCCGCTTCGGCATAGGCATCGGCGATTTCAAGCGTTTCGGCGCGGGTGGCGTCCACGCAGGTCAGGTGCGCGGCGACGGGGACGCCGAAATTGGCGTCAATCGCCGTGACGGCCTCGTGCGTCAGCTTCCGCGTGGTCCCGCCCGCACCATAGGTTACGGAGACGAATTGCGGGCCCAACGGCGCCAGCGTGCCGAGCGTCTCCCACAGCCGGAACGACCCCTCCAGCGATTTGGGGGGGAAGAATTCGAACGAAACGCGGGGAGCAGAGGCCATGGCGGGAATGATCCTTGAAATGTCGCTTATCGATGTCGCATAGATGCAGGCAATCAACAAATTCATAACTCTCATCATCAATATGAGTTTCATATGCATATCGAGTTTCGGCACCTGCGCACGATCAAGGCCATCCACGAGGAAGGCGGGCTGGCGCGGGCGGCGGAGAGCCTGCACATCACGCAATCCGCCCTGAGCCACCAGATCAAGGGGCTGGAGGATCAGACCGGCGTGGAGCTGTTCGTGCGGCGCTCCAAACCGATGCGCCTGTCGTCGGCGGGCATGAAGTTCCTGCGGCTTGCCGAAGAGGTTCTGCCGCGCGTCGCGGCATTGGAGGAGGATTTCGAGGGCCTGCGGGCGGGCAAATCGGGGCGGCTGCATATCGCGATTGAATGCCATGCCTGTTTCGATTGGCTGCTGCCGGTGCTGGAAGCGTTCCGCCAGACATGGGCGGATGTGGACGTGGATATCCGCCCGGGCCTGCAATTCGAGGCGCTTCCGGCGCTGATCCGGCAGGATGTGGATCTGGTGATTTCGAGCGATCCCGAGGCGTTGGCGGGCGTCGATTTCACACCGCTTTTCGATTACGAGCCGGTCTTTGTCTGCGCCGCCGATCATCCGCTGGCGCAAAAACCGTTCGTGGAAGCGGGGGATTTTGCCGATCAGACGCTGATCACCTATCCAGTCGATCGCCCGCGCCTCGACGTGTTCAGCCAATTGCTGTTCCCGGCAGGGGTAGAGCCCAAGGCCGTGCGGCAGGTGGAATTGTCGGCGGTGATCCTGCTGCTGGTGGCCTCCGGGCGGGGCGTCTCCGTTCTGCCCGATTGGGTGGTGCGCGATGTGGGTACGAGCCAATCCATCGTCACGAAATCCCTGACGGAAACCGGCATCACCCGCCGCCTTTACGGGGCGAGCCGCGCGGAAGACACCGCCAAACCGTTCATGTCCCATGTGCTGAAGCTCTGCCGGTCCGAGCCGCTGAAATTGCAGCGACGAGCATGACGCACCCGTTTCTGGATTTCCCGCACCCGATTGCCTTCGCCCATCGCGGCGGGTCGTTGGAGGCCGAGGAAAACACGATGGAGGCGTTTGCGCGGGCGGTCGAAATGGGCTTCACCCATATCGAGACGGATGTGCATGCCACCCGCGATGGCGTTGTGGTGATCCATCACGACGACACGCTGGAGCGGATGACCGGGGAGGTGGCGCGGATCGCCGATCTGGATTGGGCGGATCTGGCCACGATCCGCACCCATGGCGGCGCGGCGATCCCTCAGGCGCGAGAGCTTCTGAGCAGCTTCCCCGCGCTTCGGGTGAATTTCGAGCTGAAATGCGACCGATCCCCGGGCCTGCTAGCGGAAGTTATCCGTGATGCAGATGCAATGTCGCGGGTCTGCGTCGGCTCTTTCGAGGCGCGCCGGACGGCGGCGATCCGGGCGGCGCTGGGGGCGGGCCTGTGCTGGTCCCCCGCGCAATCGGGCGTGCTGGGGGTGTGGCTGGCGGGCTGGGGCCTGCCCACGCCGCGCTCCACCTTCCCGGTTCTGCAGGTGCCGCCCACCCACAAAAGCATTCCGGTGGTCACGCCGCGCTTCGTGCGGGCGGCCAGTGCGCGGGGCATCGATGTGCAGGTCTGGACGGTGGATGAAGCCGATCAGATGATACAATTGCTGGATATCGGCGTGCGCGGGATCATGACCGACCGGCCATCGATCCTGAAAGACGTGCTTGTGGCGCGGGGGGAATGGGGTGGGGTATAGCCGCAGGCCGGAGGCACGCGACCAACCAGCTTGGCATTCCGGCACGCTGGCCGTATATGCGCGCCCTGACCCATCGGAGTGACCCCATGCAAGGCTCGGCCAACCTCAACGTCATGATAAAGGCGGCGCGCAAGGCAGCGCGGAGCCTGCTCAAGGATTTCCGCGAGGTGGAGCAGCTTCAGGTGTCCTCCAAAGGCCCCGGTGATTTTGTCAGCCGCGCCGATCGGGCGGCGCAGCAGATCATCAAGGACGAGTTGATGGAGGCGCGCCCGAATTACGGATTTCTGGGCGAGGAAGAGGCGGAGATTGCGGGCACGGACCCGACGCGCCGCTGGATCGTCGACCCGCTGGATGGCACGACGAACTTCCTGCACGCCATGCCTCATTGGGGGATTTCCATCGCGCTGGAGCATAAGGGTGAGATCGTTTCGGCCGTGGTCTACGATCCGTCGAAGGATGAGATGTTCTTTGCCGAAAAGGGCGCGGGGGCGTGGTTGAACGACAGCCAGCGCTTGCGCGTCTCGGCGCGGGCCAAGCTGGCCGAGGCGGTCTTTGGCGCGGGCCTGCCGCCTGACGGGGGCAAGTATCTGCCCGCGATCCTGCGCGATCTGGCGCGCCTGATGCCGGCCTGTTCGGGGATGCGCCGCAACGGGGCGGCGTCGCTGGATCTGTGCTGGGTCGCGGCGGGGCGGTTCGAGGGCTACTGGGAATACAACCTCAAGCCGTGGGACATCGCGGCCGGGATCCTGATCGCACGGGAGGCGGGCGCTTTTGTGGAGCCGATCCGCGAGGGGCAGGACCTGTTGGAGAACGGCCACCTGATCGCCGGGGCGGAACCGATTTTCGATCAGTTCGCCAAGATCATCCGCACCCGCGATTAACGGGCATATCCGCGATCGTAGATGACCTGCTGCGCCACGCCAGCCACAAGCAGGTAGATCGACGTGAGCGTGACCACGATGGTCAGGATCGGGTTCGGGGCAAAGCCCGTCCACGCCGCGAAGGCGATCGACAAGGTCCACAAGAGCGCCATGGGCAGAGACACCATACGCCAGCGCGCGGTGCGGACGGGGTGGACGAATTTCAGGTTGAGGAACTGCGCCGCTGACAGGGCGATCACCAGGATAAGCGTCAGTTCCCAGGGCGGTTCGATCACCAGAAGCGCCAGCGCGACCATGTTCCAGCAGCCCGGAAAGCCGCGGAACGAGGCATCCGCCGTCTTCATCCGCGTATCCGCGAAGTAGAGCGAGGAGGCGAAAGGGATGAACAGGACCACGAACCACCCCGACCAGCCCGGCAGCAGGCCGGAACCGTAGAGCGCGTAGGCGGGAATCATCACATAGGTCAGAAAATCGATGATGAGGTCCAGAAGCGCGCCGTCGATCACCGGCGCGTTTGTCGTCACCTGATAGCGCCGGGCCAGCGGGCCATCAATGCCGTCGACGATGAAGGCGATGGTGAGCCAGATCGTCATCATCGCCCAATCCTGCTGCGCGGCCTCCAACAGGGCCAGCATCGCAAGGGAGGCGCCGGCGGCCGTAAACAGATGAACGGAATAAGCTCTAAATCGCATGGCGGCGGGGATGCCTGCTAATGCGCGGGTTTGCAACACTTCTGTGTCTGCTGGTCGTCACGCCTTGGGATGGGCGGCGCGGTACACATCCATGAGGCGCGCCGTGTCGACGGCGGTGTAGGCCTGCGTCGTGCTGAGCGAGGCGTGGCCGAGAAGCTCCTGGATCGCGCGCAGATCGCCGCCAGCATCCAGAAGATGCGTCGCGAAGGAGTGGCGCATCGCGTGCGGCGTGGCGGTGGAGGGCAGGCCAAGCTGCATCCGGGTTTGTTCCATCACCCTGGCCACGGCGCGGGGGCCAAGCGCCCCGCCCCGGATCGCGCGAAAGAGCGACGTGCCCGGCGCCAGATCATGGGGGCAGAGCCGTGCATAGCGGGCACAGGCCGCCTGCGCCGCGGGCAGAACCGGCACCTCCCGTTCCTTGCCGCCCTTGCCGGTGATCCGCAGCACACCGGGCAGAGGGAGGAGATCGGCGCGGAGGCCGAGCGCCTCCGATATCCGCAAGCCGCAGCCGTAGAGTAGCGTCACAACTGCGATGTCGCGGGCCTGCACCCAATCGCGCTCATCTTGCAGGGCGAGGCCGTCGATCATGTCCCGCGCGCCGGTTTCGGTCAGCGGGCGGGGCAGGCGGCGGGTGTGCTTGGGCGCGCGCATCGACAGGATGGCGGTGGCGTCAAAACCGTCCCGGTCGGACCACCACGTGTAGAAGGCCTTTACCGCTGACAGTCGGCGGGCCAGCGACCGGGCCCCCACGCCACGCCCGCGCTGATCCGACATCCAGGCCCGCATATCGCGGGTGGTGAGGGCACGCAGGGCGGCGGGCCCGGGGGCGCCGCCCAGATGCCCGGCCTGAAACGCCAGAAACTCTCCCACATCGGCCGCGTAGGCTGTCAGCGTGGCCTCGGCCCGCCCACGCACGCCGCGCAGATGGGTCAGCCAGCTTTGCAGGATATCTCGCGCGGCGGGGGTGAGCGCCAGCGACATCGGATCAGTCGAGCCAGCCGCGCATCAGGCGCTCGAAGACGCCCGCGAAGAACGTCAGCAGATCGGTGCCCTGGGAGGGGCGGAACTGATGCGGGTCTTCCGCGCCCATGACCAGCAGGCCGGGCAGGCGGCCCTCGCCCAGATCCAGCGTCAGGCAGGCCTCGGAATGGATCCAGCGTGCCGCGTCGCCGAAGATGCGATCCGCATCGCCGCCAATCTGGCGCAACGTCACCTGCCGGTGCGGCACATCACGCCCGCCGGAGACGTAGTCTTTGGCAAATCCGGGCGCCACAACGGTCAGAACGTCTTCCAGCTTCTGGACCTTGGGAGCCTCGGTTTCCGTGGCCTCGGCGCTTTCCAGCACGAGGCGCACGCGATCCACGCGCAGGATGCTGGCCACATCGGTGCCGAGTGTGGTGAGAAACTCGGTGAATTCCTTGGCATCCAGCATCCGCGTGACCGCGCGGTGGATCTGGTTGGTGCCGGCCAGGTTTTCGTAGGCCGCCGCGATCACGGAGCGGTGGGTATCTTCCAGCCGATCAAGACGGTTTTGCAGCCGCTCCATCGCGATGCCGCGCATATCGACGATATTGCCGCCCATCTGGCGATCATTGGCGGCGATCAACGCGCGCATCAGGTCACGGTCTTCGAGAATCAGTTCGGGGTCCGACAGGACCCGTCCGCGCCAATCGTCATGCAAAGAAAGCGGGGCTTCCGCCTCGGTATTGCTCATTACTACCGCCTCGTTGTTTTTTCTTCGTTGCGCGCAGCTTATAGAACGCGGTCGCATTTTTCTTCCAAAAAATGCGCGACCCCTTGGGCGATGTGTCCAAGAGGCCGCAAAATGCCGGGTCCGCCCAGGGGATCGGCAGGACCGGGCGGGGCAGGGACTGTATCAGGTGCCGCCGCCACTGGGGGGTGAGTAACCGCCGCCTCCCCCCGGGCCGCCGCTTTGTCCGTCACCCGGGATGATCCCGCTGCGGCGGTTCAAATCCGTATCTGTCAAACGCGGCAATTCGGGTTCGCTTGCCTGATTTCGGACATACGCGCGCACGACGGCGGCGCAATCGGGCGGGTCGGTCGGATCCGGGGCGCAGGTATATTCCCGGCCATCTATCACGACGAACGTCCGGTCCAGTTCCGTCGGCAGGCCTGGGTATCCATAGACGCGGACTTCATATGAGACGCCATCCACCGTAATCTCATTTGTTTCAGACAGAACGCGGACACAGGCGGACACGGTCAAAGCCGTGAAGAGAAGAAGCGAAAGGCTGTGAAGCGAAAATAGGCGCATGGGGGTTGATCCAATTTCTTAAATGAACGCCTTCAGCCCTCGCATACCGTAGGGTTATCTCACTATCCGCTGGCGGCCATCCCTATCCAGATCTGGCAAGAAATTATGCGCGCCCGTTTTGCGATATGGCCGTTGCAGGCTATGCTGACCGCATGGAAGGGTAGGACAGACCCACCGTGCTGGAGCGTTATCGCCAACTTGACCGCGCGCCGTTCGAGATTTCTCGGGCGATCCATGACATGCGACAGCTCCAGCTTGAACCGGTCGACCGGCGGGCGCGGCGTGGCATGCAAACGACGGCTTCCGTCTACCCGGCGCCCGATTTCGGCCTGTTCGCCTTCGAATATTCCGAAGATGTCATCCTGACCTCGCGGGAGGAAACGATGCATATCTGGCTTCCGGTCCCGGTGCGTCGTGACGCGACCGGGCGCTTACGGGTGCGCGAGGCGCGCAGCCCCATCGCCGTGCCCGGCCGCTGGGATCCCCTGCCGCTGGCCGCACACGAGCTTCGCTTCGGCCTGTCGCTTGCCCTGGATATGATCGTGGATTTCGCGGACCGGCTGATGGATCTGCGCACGCCGCCGCATTTTGACGTTTTCGAGACGTTCGATACCCGTCAGCCGCAACACCGCGCCGTGGGCCAGTTGATCGTTGATCTGGTGGAGGAGGACCAGGCGGATCGGGGGTTCCTGACCGACGAGGCGCGGGTGATGACCTACTTTGAGCCAATCATGGCCCTGATGCTTGGCGGGGTGTTCACCGATGTGCATCGCCGCGCCACGCCCAATTCGCGCGATGTGAAGCGGGCCATCGACTATATCGAGGCCTATCTGGGCCAGGCCATCACGCTGAGCGATCTGGCCCGTGTGGCCGGTGTGCCGATCAGGACGTTGAGCGCGCATTTCGTGGCGTCGGTCGGGCGTCCGCCGATGGCCTACCTGACCGAGCGTCGGTTGGACCGCGCGCGGGCGATGTTGAGGGCGGGGCTGGTCGACAGCGTCACCGCGGCGGCCCTGGCGGTGGGCCTGACGCATTTCGGGCGGTTTGCGGGGAATTACCGGGCGCAGTTTGGCGAGATGCCGTCACAGACGCTCGCCCGGGCGCGGTCCGCCCGGGGCCATCGCGAGGGTGCGCCGCCGCGCGAGACGGTCAGATGATCGACTGTCCGGTCTTGGCCCAATCGGCCATGAAGGCATCGAGCCCCTTGTCCGTCAGCACGTGGTTGGCCATGGCCTTGATGACGTTCGGCGGCGCGGTGGCGACATCGGCGCCGATCAAAGCGGCCTCTTTCATGTGATTTGCGGAGCGGATCGAGGCTGTGAGGATTTCTGTGGAGAAATCGTAGTTATCGTAGACTTGGCGGATCTCAGCGATCAGATCCATGCCATCGATGTTGATATCGTCCAAGCGGCCCACGAAGGGTGAGATGAATGTCGCGCCGGCCTTGGCGGCCAGAAGCGCCTGGTTGGCGGAGAAGCAGAGCGTGACGTTGACCATGCGGCCTTCGCCCGTCAGCACCTTGCAGGCCTGCAGGCCCGCCCATGTCAGCGGCACCTTGATGGCGATGTTGTCGCCGATCTTGGCCAACTCGCGGCCTTCTGCGATCATGCCCTCGGCATCGAGCGCGACGGTCTCGGCCGAGACGGGGCCGGGGATCAACTCGCAGATCTCCTTGGTGACTTCCTTGATGTCGCGGCCGGACTTCATGATGAGCGACGGGTTGGTTGTAACGCCGTCAACCATCCCCAACTCATGCAACTCGCGGATCGCATCAATATCGGCGGTATCCACAAAGAATTTCATTGGCGAGGTTCCTTTCGGCTGTGGTCTATGGTGACTTGGCAAACCTTTAGCTTGTGTTAGCGCTAACGGAAAGCCCCTAACGGAAAGCCCTTAAACGGACGGTTATGGACGAGCATTTCGACGAAGGAGATCTGGTGGGGGTTCTGACGGCAGAGCCCCTGGATCGCGTGTTGGATTACAAGGCGCCCGCCGGCGGGTGCTGGCTGGGGGCGTTTGTGGAGGTGCCGCTGGGGCCGCGCAAGGTTCTGGGCGTCGTCTTGGGGACGGGTCGGGGCGATTGGGATATCGCCAAGGTCCGCTCCGTCAACCGGGTGCTGGATGTGGCGCCGATGCGCGCCGAGATGCGGGAGTTTCTGGAAAAGGCCGGGGCCTACACCCTGACGCCGATGTCGATCATGCTGCGGCTTGCCACCCGTGCGCCGGGCCTGAGCGACCCGCCCTCGATGCGCAAGGTCTACCGGCTGGGGCAGGGGAGCCCGGACCGGGCAACGCCCGCCCGCCAACGCGTGATCGACACGCTGGTGGAATATGGCGGGCTTGGCTTCACCCTGAAGGAATTGTCGGATCTGGCGGGGGTCACGTCCTCCGTCGTGAAGGGGCTGGCCAAGCAAGGTGTCGTGGAAGAGGCCGACACGCCCCGCGATGCGCCCTACTTGCCGCTGGACCCGGACTTGCCGGGAAAAGACCTGACCGATGATCAGGCCGTTGCTGCAACCGCGCTGCGCGACGGGCTGAAGGCGCGCCGATACGGGACCGTTCTTCTGAAGGGCGTGACGGGATCGGGCAAGACCGAAGTCTACCTTGAAGCCGTTGCGGAATGCTTGCGGCAGGGGCGGCAGGCGCTTGTCCTGTTGCCGGAAATCGCGCTGACCTCCGAATTCCTGACCCGCGTGAAGGACCGCTTCGGGGCGGAGCCCGCCGAATGGCATTCGGGCGTGACGATGACGGAACGCCGCCGCTGCTGGCGGATGGTCGGGCAGGGCGAGGCGCAACTGGTTGTGGGCGCGCGCTCGGCCCTGTTCCTGCCCTATCGCGATCTGGGCCTCATCGTCGTGGATGAGGAACATGACACCTCCTACAAGCAGGAGGAAGGCGCGGCCTACAATGCCCGCGACATGGCGGTTCTGCGCGCCTCGCTCAACGACGCGCAGGTGGTTCTGGCCTCGGCCACGCCATCGCTCGAATCCTGGGCCAATGCGCAGGCGGGCAAGTATACTCGCCTTGATCTCAGTAGCCGGTTCGGTCCACAGGACCTGCCGGATATGGCCTCCATCGACATGCGGCTGGAGGATTTGCCGGGAAGCGCGTGGCTGTCGCCCACGCTGACCAGTGCGGTTGGCGCACGGCTTCAGGCGGGGGAACAGGCGCTGCTGTTCCTGAACCGACGGGGCTATGCGCCGGTGACGCTGTGCCGGGCCTGCGGCGAGATGGTGGGCTGCGACCATTGCGACGCGCGGATGGTGGAGCACCGGTTCCAGAAGCGCCTGATCTGCCACCAATGCGGCGAGACCAAGCCCCTGCCCACCACCTGCCCGTCCTGCGAGGTGGAGGGGAAAATGGCCGCCGTCGGCCCCGGCGTGGAGCGCATCGCCGAAGAGGCCGCGGCGGCCTTTCCCGACGCCAAAATGGCGATCCTGTCCTCGGACCTGTTCGGGTCGGCCCGCGCGCTGAAGGCACAGATCGAGGAGCTGGCCCATGGCGATACCGACCTGATCATCGGCACGCAATTGGTGGCGAAGGGGCATAACTTTCCGCGCCTGACACTGGTGGGCGTGGTGGATGCGGATCTGGGCCTTCAGGGCAGTGATTTGCGCGCGGCGGAGCGGACGTTCCAGTTGATGCGGCAGGTGGCAGGCCGGGCCGGACGGGCGGACAAGCCGGGGCAGGCGCTCCTCCAGACGTTCCAGCCCGACCACCCGGTGATCCGCGCGATCTTGTCCGGCGACGAGGAAGGGTTTTGGCGCACCGAAGCCGCCGAACGCGAGGCCGCGGGGATGCCGCCCTATGGGCGGCTGGCGGGGATCATCATCAGCAGCACGGAGGCCGCCGCCGCCTTCGATCTCGGCACCCATCTGGCGCGCAATGACGGCCCGATCCGGCAGGCAGGTGGCATCGTCTATGGCCCCGCACCCGCCCCCATCGCCCGCGTCCGGGGCCGCCACCGGGTACGATTGTTGGTCAAGGCTCCGAAAGGCGTGGCGTTGCAACCGGCGCTCAGCCGGTGGACGTCAGGTTTGAAATTACCGGGACACTTGCGGCTCGCGGTGGATATCGATCCGCAGAGCTTTTACTGAAGCCCTGATAGCTTTCGGCCCGCCGCAACTTGGGCGGTCCTTTGCCAAGCGGCGCAATTCCTTCGACGATCCATAGGCGCGGACCCGCGACAGATCGACAAATGGGTTTCCCCCCTGCGCGCCTGCGCGCTAGAACCCTGCGAAACCCCATCTGGACGTAGCCCATGACCGCCCCCATCCGCCCGCAGCCCGGCATTCTCGACATTGCGCTCTATCAGGGCGGGGCCTCGAAGATCGAAGGCCATGCTGAGCCGTTGAAACTGAGCGCCAACGAGAACCCGTTCGGGGCGTCACCAGCAGCGGTCGAGGCGATGGTCAAGGCGGCCAGCGGGGCCAATCGGTATCCGTCGACGGATCATGCCGACCTGCGCGCCGCGATTGCGGAGATCCACGGCCTAGCGGCGGACCGCATCATCTGCGGTGCTGGCAGTGACGAGGTGATCCACTGGCTGAACCAGGCCTATGCCGGGCCCGGCGACGAAGTGCTCTATACCGAGCATGGGTTCGGCATGTATCCCATCGCCGCACATGCGGCCGGCGCCACGCCCGTGCGGGTGCCCGAGCATGAGCGGGTGGTCGATGTGGAGGCGTTGATTGCCGGGATCACCGACCGGACGCGGCTGATCTTCATCGCCAACCCGTCCAACCCCTGTGCGACGCTGATCGATAGAGATGCGCTGACGCGGCTGGCCGATGCGCTGCCCGAACAATGCCTGCTGATCCTCGATGGGGCCTATGTGGAATTCGCCGATGGCTATGATGGCGGCCTTGCGCTGGTCGAGGGCCGCGACAACGTGGTGATGACGCGGACCTTCTCCAAGGTCTACGGGCTTGGCGGATTGCGCGTGGGGTTCGGCTACGGGCCGCAGCACGTGATCGACACGCTCAATCGCATCCGGGGGCCGTTTAATCTTTCGACCATCGCCCTGGCCGGGGCCGAGGCGGCGGTGCGGGATGTGGATTGGGTGGCGGAGTGCATCCGCGCGAATGCCGATGAGCGCGCGCGCCTTGTGGGCGGGTTGCGGCAGCTTGGGATCGCCTGCGATGACAGCCACGCCAATTTCGTGCTTGCGCGATTTGCCGATGAGGCGGCGGCGGATGCGGCCGATGCGCATCTAAAAACCGACGGGATCATCGTGCGCGCGCCGAAATCCTACGGGTTGCCGCATTGCCTGCGGATCACGGTGGGGCGGCCCGAGGATAATGGTCGCGTGCTGGCCTCGCTCGGCGCGTTCGTGGGGGCGGCATGAGCGTGATTTACAACCGCGTAGCCCTGATCGGCCTTGGCCTGATCGCCGGGTCGATGGCCCATGCGATGCGCCGCAAGGGCCTCGCGCGGGAGATCGTGGGCACGGCACGGTCGGCGGAGACGCGTGCCGTCGCGGCCGAGATCAATCTGTGCGACCGGATCACCGAGACGGTGGCCGAGGCCGTGGACGGGGCCGATCTGGTAGTGCTGGCCGTGCCGGTGGGCGTGATGGCGCGGGTGACGGAAGAGATGGCACCGCATCTGGCGCCCGGCGCCACGGTCACCGATGTCGGTTCGGTTAAGCGCGACGTGATCGAACAGGTTGGCCCGCATCTGCCCGACAATGTGCATTTCGTGCCCGGCCACCCGCTGGCCGGAACGGAACATTCCGGGCCACTCTCGGGCTTTGCGGAGCTGTTCGACAACCGCTACACGATCCTGACGCCGGTGCGGGGGACAGATCCGACCGCCACGGCAAGGTTGCGCGACCTGTGGATAGGCTGTGGAGCGCTTGTGGAGGAAATGGAGGCCGATCACCATGATCTGGTCCTCGCCGTCACCTCTCATACCCCGCACCTGATCGCCTACACGATGGTGGGCGTGGCCGACGATCTGCGCCGCGTGACCGATAGCGAGGTCATCAAGTATTCCGCCGCAGGCTTCCGGGATTTCACCCGCATCGCGGCGTCGGACCCGACGATGTGGCGCGATGTATTTCTGAGCAACAAGGATGCGACGCTTGAGATCCTGGGGCGATTCACCGAGGAGCTCTTTGCACTGCAGCGGGCGATCCGGACCGGTGATGGCGATCATCTGCACGATTACTTCACTCGCACGCGGGCGATCCGGCGCGGGATCATCGAGGCGGGGCAGGATACCGACGCCCCGGATTTCGGGCGCGGGGCGCGCCGGACGGACGATTCGGGGTGAAGGCGGCTGTCACCATAGCCCTGCTTGCCATGCTGCTGCCCACGAATGCGATGGCACAAACCGCGCCGGAACGCCGCGTGGTGGCGGGCACGGACCTGGCCCCCTCCGCTTCGCTTCGCCCCTCCGCCCGGCCCGGGGGCGCGCCAATGCCAAGCAGCACGGCGCCCCGGGGCCTTGGCGCCGCGGATGCCAGTGTCGTGGCCGGTGCGCCTGCGGCGGAGGGCATAGCGCCCGACCGCCCGCGCCCCGTGGCCGGCCTGTTCCGCCCGGGCGGTGAAACCGGCAGTGGGGCGGGGTCCACCATCGTGGCCAGCGGCGGATCGTCCCTTGCGACCACCCGCTCGCTTCGCCCGGTCCTGCGGCCCGACGGCCTTGAGGGCCGCGTGCGGGCGGCGGCGACCCGCAACCTGCCCGGTCGCGTGACCCAGCCGGGCCGCGATACCGGCGCGTTGTGCGGTGTGATCGGCCTGCAGGGGGATGAGATCGAGCCGGTCACGGGCCGGATTAGCGGCTGCGGTATCTCGGACGCGGTGCGGCTTCGCGTCGTCCACGGGATCCGGCTGACCACGCCCGCCACGATCAACTGCACCACCGCGCAGGCCGTCAGCCAATGGGTGCTGAGCGCCGAGGATATCGTCGGCAATACCGGCGGCGGCATGGCCAATCTGCGCGTTGTCGCCTCCTATGCCTGCCGCACGCGCAATTCGCGCTCCGGCGCGCGGCTGTCCGAACACGCAACCGGCAATGCGATCGATATCGCGGGAATCGGGTTGGCCAACGGGTCGGAATTGTCGGTGCTGGAAAACTGGAGCGGGCAGCATTCCACCATCATGCGCCGCCTGCACGAGGCCGCCTGCGGCACCTTCGGCACGGTTCTGGGCCCGAATTCAGACCGCTTCCACCGCGATCATTACCATTTCGACGTCGCGTCCTACCGCTCCGGCGCCTATTGCCGTTAACGCAAGCGCAGGTTGGGGGCAGGACCAAGGGGCAGCGGCCCGATGAAGACGCGTCCGTTTGAAAAGCTGAGCGTGGCATCGATATTCTCGGCACTGCCATTCATCCCGGCCAAAACCTGCAACATCGCCTCCGCCGTCGGCCGCAAACGTTCGGGGACGAGCCCGGCATTCTCGGCCAGATCCACCATGGCGCGCCAGTTTTCGGCCCGCACGGCAAGATCGCCTTCGGGCACGCCCCCCTCCCTCACGGTCAACACGCCCGTGGCGCGGAAGAACATGTCGCCCCAATCCGCATTCACCTCTTCCAGTTCGATCAGGGTGATCTGCGGGCGGGCCACCTCGATCGCGTCCATATCCCAGGGCGCATCGAAGCGGATCACGGCCTGGGCCAGGGTGCTTCCCATTGCCTCGGGCAAGAGGCCCGCCGGATCCAGACGGTCGCGCCAGGCATCGGGCGGGATCAGGTTGGCGGCGGTCAGCTCGATGCTGTAGCGCCCCTCTTCCCCGTCAAGCCGGGTGACGATCAGGGTGCCGGTTTCCAGCGACATGGTCCAATCGGCGGTCGACTGGATCGCCACGTCGCGGAGCCGCGCGCGCATGTCATCGAGCGCGAAGCGGCGTGTCGGCTGCACGTCGAGTTCGGCGGCGATCTCGGTGCTGGTGATGGTCAACCGCTCTTCGGGGGAGGCGAGCGTTTGCGTGCCGGGCCAGATCGCGGCCAGCCGGTCGAGCCGAAAGGCTGCCTGTTCCAGCCGAAATTCGGGCGCGGTCCAGGCAAGCCCGGTGGCGGGATCGGCCAGCTCCAGCGCGCCAAACCGCGTCTCGAAGGCGAGGGGAAAGCCCGAAACCGCCACGTTGTCTGCATTGGCGACCCAGCCTTCTGCCTGCCGGGCCTCCAACCACCGCGTCGTCGCGGTTTGGGTGGTGATCGACACCGCACCCCAGGCGACAATGCCCAGGGCGACCAGCACCACAATCCCGATCAAAAGCCGCTTCATGCCACTCCCCTTCCGCGGTTCTATCGCCTATAGCGGCGGGGCAGGACAAGGACCACCACATGAACGCACCGCTCTGGGTCTTCGGCTATGGCTCGCTTCTCTGGAACCCCGGATTCCCGGTGGCCGAGACGAAGGTGGCGCGGCTCAACGGCTGGCACCGGTCGTTTTGCATGTCGTCGATCCACCATCGGGGCACGGTGGAGAACCCGGGCCTCGTCCTGGCGCTTGATGCCGCGGCGGACGCGTTTTGCGACGGCCTTGGCCTTCTTGTCGAGCCGGGCCATGAGGACAAGACGCTGGCCTATCTTCGCGAACGTGAACTGATCTCCTCGGCCTATATCGAGACCCGGCTGAGCGTGGAATTCCATGGCGGCGGCACCCAGCACGATGTGCTGACCTACGTGATCAACCGCGATCACGAGCAATATTGCGGAGCCCTGTCGCTGGACGATCAGGCGCAGATCATCGCAAGGTCCACCGGTGGGCGCGGCCCCAATGACGAATATCTCTACAACACCGCCGCCCATCTGGCCGAGCTTGGTATTGGCGACGCGGATCTCGAGGCCTTGGTCACACAGGTGCGGTCGCTCAACGGGGCGGGGTGAGGCTTGTGTTGTCGCCGGGCCCCTGCCCGGTGTAGGGTTCGCCCGAAGAAGTCCAAAGAGCGGTCAACACGCCATGGCGAGCAGCAGAGAGGGCGCAGGCGCGCTCCGATTCACACGGCCAACGCAGCAGATCGTGCTGATGTTGATAATCCTTGCGCTGGTGATCGCGGGGGGCGTGTTGGTGTGGCCGCGGGTGCAGCCGGTCTTTCTCGCATCTCCCTACCTGAACGGCACGATCGGCGTGGTGTTCGTGGTGGGCGTTTGTGCCACTTTCTTTCAGGTGATCCAGCTGTTCTCGTCGGTTGCGTGGATCGAGCAGGTGGCCGGTGGCGGGCAGGCCGATAGCGATGACAAACCCCCGCGCCTGATGGCGGCGATCTCGGGTGTCACGCGGATGCGCGGCAGCCGGATGCAGGTGACGCCGGCCTCGGCCAAATCGGTTCTGGATTCCGTCGGCGCGCGGATGGAAGAGAGCCGCGACATCACGCGGTACATTGCCAACCTTCTGATTTTCCTGGGCCTTCTAGGGACGTTCTTCGGCCTGGCAACAACGGTGCCTGCGGTTGTGGAAACCATCCGCTCGCTGCAACCGACCGATGGGGAAGAAGGCCTTGCCGTGTTCGGGCGGTTGATGGACGGCCTTGACGATCAGCTTGGTGGCATGGGCACAGCCTTTGCCTCGTCGCTTCTCGGCCTTGCCGGGTCGCTGGTCGTGGGCCTGCTGGAGCTCTATGCGGGCCATGGGCAAAACCGGTTCTACCGGGAGCTGGAAGAATGGCTGGCCTCGATCACGCGCGTCTCGTTCTCCGGCGATGGCGACGGAGCGATCGACAAGGCGGCCATTGCCACGGTGCTCGACCACATGGTTGATCAGATGGACACGTTGCAAAGCCTGTTCGCGCAATCTGAGACCCGGCGGGCGGCCACCGAGCAGCGGATGCTTGGGCTGTCACAATCCGTCGACGCGCTGACGGAACGATTGGGGCCCGGGCAGGTGACGGCCACCGAACGGCTGGCGACCGCGCAGGAACGGCTGGCCTCGGCGCTGGACGGGATGGCGGCGGAACAGGGTCTGGACGATGAAAGCCGCAACCGCCTGCGCTCCATCGACGTGCAATTGTTCAAGATGGCGGAAGAGTTCGCCACCACTCGCGATGCGGAAATCATGGGCTTGCGCGGGGATCTGGCGCAGCTGACCGAGGCGCTTCAGGCGCTGACCCGCGCCGCCCGTGCGCCCGCCGAAGCCCGCGCCCGGCAACGCGCGCAGGACGGCTAGCCATGGCGTTTCATCGCGGCGGGTCAAATCGGATGTCGGGCGCGATCTGGCCTGGATTTGTCGACGCGATCACGGCCCTTTTGATGGTGATGATCTTCGTGCTGACCATCTTCATGGTTATGCAATACGTGCTGAGCGAAGAAATCAGCAACCAGGACGATGAGCTGAATTCGCTGACCGCGCAGGTCAACCAATTGGCCGTGGCGCTTGGGCTGGAGGAGGCCCGCGCCGGGCAGTTGGAAAACCGGGTGGCAACGCTGAGCGGGTCGCTGTCCAGCGCCCAGGAACAGGCCGCCGCGCAAGAGGCCCTGATCGCCACGCTGACCGCCCAGGGAGAGCAGCAATCCGCCCGCATCGTCGCGTTTGAAGAGCAGGTCGCGGGCCTTCTCGCCCAAAACCGGGAACTGGAGGCCGGGCGCGTCGCGACCGAGGCCGAACTGGCCGAGGCGATGACGGAGGCCGAAGCGCTCAACCTGGCGCTCGCCACCGCGCGGTCTGAGATCGACGAAGCATCGGAGGCGGCGCGCCTGGCCGCCGCGCGCCGCGAGGCGCTGGAGGCGCTGATCGCCGATCTGGAGGTGCAGGCAGAGGCGCGGGACGCCTCGCTCAGCGATGCCTTGGCGGCGCTGGCGACATCGTCCGCCGCCCTCGAAGACCGACAATCGGCCCTCACCGACGCGCTGGCCGCCTTGTCCGCCGCTGAAACCCGGAATGCCGAATTGGCGGGCACGCTGGTGGACCGGGACCAGGCGCTGTCCGAAGCCCTGGCCGCCCTGGCCAGCGGGGATGAACGCGCGGAAGAACTACTCGCGCAATTGCGCGGCGTCGAAGGGGATCTCAGCGAGGCCGAAGCGGCGCGGCTGACCGAACTTGCGGCGGCGGAAGCCCTGCGCCTGCGCCTAGCCGAGGTGGAAACGGCGCTGACCGATGAGGAGGCCGCCCGTCTGGCCGAGGCGGCGGCGGCCGAAGCCCTGCGCGCACGGTTGGGTGACACGGAGACCGCGCTGGATGAGGCCGAGGCGGCCCGATTGGCCGAAGCCGCGGCGGCGGCGGCGTTGCGGGTGCAGTTGGACGCCTCCGCCGCCGCCTTGTCCGAAGAGGAAGCGGCGCGTTTGGTCGAGGCCGCGGCGGCAGAGGCGCTTCGCCGTCGCCTTGAAGATGCCGATGCGGAACTCACCGCAATGTCCCTTGCGCTGGAAGAACAGCGCGCGCGCGCTGAGGATACCTTGACCCTTCTGGCGGCCGCCGAAGGTGCGCGGGACGATCTGGCCACCCGGTTGGCGGGCGCCTTGGCCCGGGCCGAGGACGGGCAGGGCGAGGCGGCAACGCTGGCCGATGCGCTGGCCGCGGCAGAACTGGAACTGGCCCGCTCGGAGGCCGCGCTGTCGGCCCAAACAACCGACATGACCGATCTTGAGCGGGAATTGGCACTGGCCCTGTCGCGCTTGGAAAGCACCGAGGCGAGCGCTGCGGCGCGCCTGGCGGAGCTTGAGGCCCGCATCGCCGAAGCGGAGGGTGCGGCACAGCAATCCGCTGACCTGGCCGGGGATCTGACGGCGCTGGAGGTGCAGCTGGCGCAGGCCGTGGCAGCGCGCGCTTCGACGGATGTCGCGCTGGCCGAGGCCCTGTCGGAGGCGCAGGTACGCGATGCCCTGCTGGCGCAGGCCAACCAGGAATTGGAGCAAGCCGAAGCCGCATCTGCCGAGAGTGCGCGGCAGGTGGCTTTGCTGAATGAACAGGTGGCGGCGCTGCGGGGGCAATTGGGATCGCTGGAATCGCTTCTGGACGTGTCCGAAGCGCGGGACGCGGATGCTCAGGTTCAGATCCAGGCGCTTGGATCGCGGCTGAATACGGCGCTGGCGCAATTGGCCGCCGAAGAAAGGGCGCGGGCCGGGCTGGAGGCGGCCGAGGCCGAACGGCTGGCGGCCGAAGCGCAGGAGTTGGAACGTTATCGCTCGGAGTTTTTCGGACGGTTGCGCGAGTTGCTGGAAGGCCGCGAGGGCGTCCGGATCGAAGGGGACCGGTTCGTGTTTTCCTCGGAAGTGTTGTTCGAGGTTGGGTCGGCCGATCTGGCCGCTGAGGGCCTAGCGCAGATCAGCCGGGTGGCCGATTTGCTGCTGGAGGTCGCCGACGAGATTCCGGCCGAGATCGATTGGATCATCCGCGTGGACGGCCATACCGACAATCAGCAACTGCGCCCGGGCGCGACCTACGCCAACAACTGGGAACTGAGCCAGGCCCGCGCCCTGTCGGTCGTGCTCTACATGTCGGAAGAATTGGGCATCCCGCCCGCGCGTTTGGCGGCGACGGGCTTTGGCGAGCACCGCCCGATTGCGCCCAATGATACGCCGGGCGGGCAGGCCGCGAACCGGCGCATCGAGCTGAAGCTGACGGAACGCTAGGCCACCGTGATCGGCGTGGGTGCGCATTGGGCGCAGCTGAGGCGCCTTGAGCGGTCCGCCTCACGACAGCGGGCCGGAAGGTTTCCCCACCGGCCCGCTTGAAACCATCAACGTTTGGTCAGATCAGTCCGCCGTCAGAAGCGGCGGCTTTTTCTTCGGGGAAAGCCGCGGGCTGCCCGGCTCCTCGATCCGAAGATCGATGTCGCCATCCTTGACGCCGACCTTCACGTTGCCGCCTTTGGCGAGCTTGCCGAACAGCAACTCCTCCGCCAGCGGCTTCTTGATATGCTCCTGGATCACGCGGCCAAGCGGGCGGGCGCCCATCCGGTCGTCGTAGCCCTTGTCGGCAAGCCACTCGGCGGCAGGCTTGGTGAGCTCGATCGTGACGTTGCGGTCCATCAACTGCGCTTCGAGCTGCAGCACGAATTTCTCGACCACTTGCAGGATCACCTCTTTCGGCAAGGCACCGAAGGAAATCACCGCATCCAGACGGTTGCGGAATTCCGGCGTGAACGTGCGTTCGATCGCGGCGGTATCCTCCCCCTCGCGGCGGTCGCGGTTGAAGCCGATCGCGGCTTTCGCCTGTTCCGCCGCGCCGGCATTGGACGTCATGATCAGCACGACATTGCGGAAATCGACCGAGCGCCCGTTATGGTCGGTCAGCGTGCCGTGATCCATGACCTGCAACAGGATGTTGAACACGTCCGGATGCGCCTTTTCGATCTCGTCAAGCAGCAGCACGCAATGGGGGTGTTGGTCGATGCCGTCGGTCAGCAGACCACCCTGATCGAAGCCGACATAGCCCGGAGGCGCGCCGATCAGGCGGGAGACCGCGTGCTTCTCCATATATTCCGACATGTCGAAGCGGATCAGCTCCACACCCAGAGTATCGGCCAGTTGCTTGGCGACCTCGGTCTTGCCGACACCGGTGGGACCGGCGAAGAGGTAGTTGCCGATGGGTTTCTCGGGCTCCCGCAGGCCGGCGCGGGCCAGCTTGATGGCGGAGGCCAGCGATTCAATCGCCGTATCCTGGCCGAAGACGACGCGCTTGAGCGACACTTCGAGATCCTTGAGAACCTCGGCATCGTCCTTGGACACATTTTTCGGCGGGATGCGGGCGATCTTGGCGACCACATCTTCGATTTCCTTGGTCCCGATGGTCTTGCGACGCTTGGATTCGGCCACCAGATGCTGCGCCGCGCCAGCTTCATCGATCACGTCGATGGCCTTGTCGGGCAGCTTGCGGTCATTGATGTAGCGCGCGCTGAGCTCCACCGCCGTCTTGATCGCATCGACGGTGTATTTGACGCTGTGATGCTCTTCGAAATAGGGCTTGAGGCCCTTGAGGATCTTCACGGAATCGTCGACCGAAGGCTCCGTCACGTCGATCTTCTGGAACCGACGGCTAAGCGCGCGGTCCTTTTCGAAGTGCTGGCGGAATTCCTTGTAGGTGGTCGATCCCATGCAGCGCAGTTTGCCGCCCTGAAGCGCGGGCTTCAGGAGGTTGGAGGCGTCCATCGCGCCGCCGGACGTGGCGCCGGCCCCGATCACGGTGTGGATCTCATCGATGAAAAGCACGGCGTCGGGGTGGTCTTCCAACTCCTTGACGACCGCTTTCAGGCGTTCCTCGAAATCGCCGCGATAGCGGGTTCCCGCCAGAAGTGCGCCCATGTCGAGCGAATAGATCGTGGCACCTTCCAGCACTTCGGGCGTCTGACCTTCCACGATTTTCTTGGCCAAGCCTTCGGCGATGGCGGTTTTGCCCACGCCCGGATCGCCCACCAGAAGCGGGTTGTTCTTGCGGCGGCGGCAAAGCACCTGGATGCAGCGCTCAACCTCGTGGTCGCGGCCGATCAGGGGGTCAACGTCGCCTTTGATCGCCTTGGCGTTGAGGTCCACGCAATACTTGGCGAGCGCGGATTCCTTGGCCTCGCCATCGGCGTCACCGCCCTGCATGGCCTGGGCCTCGTTCTCCTCATCTTCCGCGCCGGTGACGCCGCGCGCCTCGCCATAGGACGGATCCTTGGCGACGCCATGGGCGATGAAATTCACCGCATCATAGCGCGTCATGTCCTGTTCCTGCAGGAAGTAGGCGGCGTTGCTTTCGCGTTCGGCGAAGATCGCGACCAGCACGTTGGCCCCGGTCACCTCTGTGCGGCCGGAGGATTGCACATGGATGGCGGCGCGTTGGATCACGCGCTGAAACGCGGCCGTCGGCACGGCTTCGGAGCCTTCGACATCCGTTTCCAGCGTCGAGAGATCATCGTCGATGAACTTCACCAGCGTGTCGCGCAGAACGTCGATATCGACCGAGCAGGCTTTCATCACCTTCTGGGCATCGGGTTCGTCGATCAGGGCCAGAAGAAGATGTTCCAGCGTGGCCAATTCGTGGCGGCGTGCATTGGCATTTGCCAGTGCGGCGTGGATGGCCTGTTCCAGTGTGGTCGAAAAAGACGGCACGGCACGTGCTCCTTTCGTCTGCATCGAGGGGGCATGCGCCACCGGCTCGATCATGGCCTAATAATGTTAAGTTTTGCTTTCCACCGCCGGGTTTCAAGCAAAAAGCGATCAAAGCCGCGTGTTCTTTTTGCGGTCGCCACTCCGAATGACACAGTATTTAGGGCGCGGCGGGTGTTGCGCCAGTTTTTTAGGCAGCGTTCGGACCGGGGCTCAGAAGCTGTCCTTTCGGGCCCGGATCTCAGCAAAGACACGGGCCGGCGTGGCGTTTTGCAGGCCCAGATGGGCGGCGATTGCTGGATCGGCGGCACGCAGGAACGGGTTGGTGGCCAGTTCATCGGCCAAGGTGGAGGGGACGGTGGGGTCGCCTGCGGCCCGGGCCGCTTCAATGGCGCGAGAGCGGGATATAAGGGCGGAATTCTCCGGTTCAATGGTTAATGCAAAGCGCGCATTTGTAGCGGTATATTCATGGCCGGAATACACGATGGTCTCCGGCGGCAGTGCGGCGAGCTTCGACAGGCTCTCCCACATCTGATCCGGCGTTCCCTCGAACAGACGCCCACACCCCAGCGCCATCAGGCTGTCGGCCGTGAAGACGGCGTGGGCCTGGGGGACGTGGAAGGCCAGGTGATTGGCGCAATGGCCGGAGACATCCATTACCTCGACGCGCAGGGCGCCGATCCGGAATGTATCGCCCTCCGCCAGCGCGTGATCCAGCGGCGGCAGGCGATGTGCATCGGCACCGCACCCCCAAACCTTGGCGCCGGTCGCGTCCACCAACGCCGCCACACCATCGATATGGTCCCAATGGTGGTGCGTGATCAGGATGTCGGACAGGGTCCATCCCCGCTCGGCCAGCACCGCCTGGATCGGCGCGGCATCGGGCACGTCGATGCAGGCGGTCGCGCCGTTATCGGGGTCGTGCATCAGGAAGGCGTAGTTGTCGGTAAGGCACGGGATGGTGATGATTTGCGGGTCGGTCATGGTATTCGGGCCCTTCACGGTTATCTTTGGTCCAAGCCTGCGGTGCAGGTGGGGCGTTTTGCAAACGGATTTCGGGACATGCACCTCGACGTCATCGACCTGCGGCAATTCTATTATCGCACGCAGCTGGGGCGGATCGCCCAGAAGGCGGTGCGCGACCGGATGCTGGAGTTGTGGCCAAGTGCCAAGGGCGACACGGTGGTGGGGTTCGGCTTCGCGGTCCCGCTGCTGCGCCCCTATCTGGCCGAGGCCGAGCGGGTGATCGGCGTGATGCCCGCCGAACAGGGTGTGATGCCTTGGCCCGCGGGGCTCAAGAACGTCTCCACCCTGTGCCGGGAAAACCTGTGGCCGGTGGCGACGGCCAGCGTGGACAAGCTCATCTGCCTGCACGGGCTGGAATCCTCGGAGCATCCGGCGGCGGTTCTGGATGAATGCGAGAGGGTGCTGCAGCCCGGCGGGCGGGTGTTGTTCATCGTGCCCAATCGGATGGGCCTGTGGGCGCGGAACGATGCAACGCCCTTCGGCTTCGGGCGGCCCTACTCGCTTGGGCAGTTGGAGGCGCAGGTGAAGCGGTTCGATTTCGTGCCGGAACGCCACGCGGCGGCCTTGTTCTCCCCGCCATCGGAGAAAAAGTTCTGGCTCCGCTCCGCCGAGATGCTGGAGCGGATGGGCGGGAAACTCTCGCGCAACCGGGCCGGGGGCGTGATCCTTCTGGAGGCGGCCAAGCGCCATCCACCCCGGCCGCGCCCGGGCCTGGCGGAGCGGGTGCGCAAGCCCCTCCGCGTGCTGGAAGGGAGCCCGGTGCCCGCGGGGGCGGGTGTGTCGGGGCGGCGCGCCCTATGATCTGCATTCCGTATTTCAGCGGAACGGGGCATACGCGCGCCCTGGCGGAGGCCATTGCCGAGGGAGCGGGGGCCGCGCGCCTGATCGATGTCACCGCGATGACGCAGGCAGATTGGGCGGCGCTGGATGCGGCCCCGGCAATCATCTTCGGCGCTCCCACCCATATGGGGTCCACGGCGGCGCGGTTTGACCTGTTCCTTGAGGCGGCGGCGGATCGTTGGGATACCGGCGGCTGGCTCGACAAGGTCGCGGGCGGCTTTACGGTGGCCGTGCACGGATCCGGCGACAAGCTGGCGGCGTTGCAGCGGCTGAGCATCTTCGCCGCGCAGATGGGAATGATCTGGGTTGGGCAGGCGGAGATCGGAGCGCCGGTGAAACCGGAGCATGTGGGGATCAATCGCGACGGGTCCTGGCTGGGGCTTATGGCCACGGATGCGCCGTTGGCGGAGGGCCTGATCACACCGGGTGATGCCGAGACGGCGCGGCGCTTTGGCGGGCGGATCGCGCAGGCCAGCGCCAGATGGCAGGCGGGGGCGTGCGAGGCGCCTTTCAGGGCCGGATGAGCCGAGAATCGAGGCTTTCTGGCCCCATAACGTCCCGGGCAAAGCGCCGCATAGGCGAGACATTGCGACAACCTACTGAAAACGCTGATAATTCAACCAGAACGGGGGTGCGCAAGCACGGTTGCAGCGCTTGAAACCCTCTGTTACACCGCCCCCGATTTACAGGGTAACGGGCGGGAACACCCGCCATCACACGTGACAATCCGGGGGGCGCATGACGCTGATCCGCCCGGATGTGTGTATAGGAAAGGGTGGACGTGAGCGAACCAGCTTCGATCTCGACCGGCATTGCCGCGCGCTACGCGACCGCGATGTTTGAACTCGCCTCCGAGGGCAAGGCGCTCGATGCGCTGGAAGACGACGTTGCCGCGCTTGAGGGCGCAATGGAGAGCAGCGAAGACCTCCGCGATCTGATCCATTCACCGATCTATGGTCGCGACGAGACCGCCGCCGCCATTGGCGGCGTGGCGGACGCGATGGGGCTGAACGCGATCACCGGAAACACGCTGCGCCTGATGGCCAGCAAGCGCCGTCTGTTCGTGATGCCCGCCCTGCTGACCGCGCTTCGCGAAATGATTGCCGAGCACAAGGGCGAAGTCAGCGCCGAGGTCACATCGGCCAAGGCACTCACCAAGACCCAGATGGATAAACTTGCCAAATCGCTGAAGGCGCAGGTTGGCAAGGATGTAAACCTGAAAGCGACCGTGGATGAGGATATCATCGGCGGTCTTGTCGTAAAAGTTGGCTCGAAGATGATCGATACGTCGATCCGCTCCAAGCTCAATGCACTCCAGAATTCTATGAAAGAGGTCGGATAACATGTCTATCCAAGCCGCCGAGATCTCTGCGATCCTCAAGGAGCAGATCAAAAGCTTCGGTCAGGACGCGCAAGTCGCCGAAGTTGGCCGTGTGCTGTCTGTCGGGGACGGGATCGCCCGTGTTTATGGCCTCGACAATGTGCAGGCCGGTGAAATGGTCGAATTCCCCGGTGGAATTCAGGGCATGGCCCTCAACCTGGAAGCCGACAATGTGGGCGTCGTGATCTTCGGGTCCGACCGCGACATCAAAGAAGGCGACACCGTCAAGCGCACCAACTCCATCGTGGACGTTCCCGCAGGCCCCGAGCTTCTGGGCCGCGTTGTAGACGGCCTTGGCAACCCGCTGGACGGCAAGGGTGCGATCTCCGCCACCGAGCGCCGTGTCGCGGACGTGAAAGCCCCCGGCATCATCCCGCGCAAATCGGTGCACGAACCGATGGCAACGGGCCTCAAGGCCATCGACGCCATGATCCCGATTGGCCGTGGCCAGCGCGAGCTGATCATCGGCGACCGTCAGACCGGCAAGACCGCCGTGGCGCTCGACACGATCCTGAACCAGAAGAGCTACAATGACGCCGCCGGCGGTGATGAGAGCAAGAAGCTCTATTGCATCTACGTCGCCGTGGGGCAGAAGCGCTCCACCGTTGCGCAGCTGGTGAAGAAGCTGGAGGAGACGGGCGCGATTGACTATTCGATCGTCGTGGCCGCCACCGCGTCGGACCCTGCGCCGATGCAGTTCCTGGCGCCCTATGCCGCAACCGCAATGGCAGAGTATTTCCGCGATAACGGCAAGCACGCGCTGATCATCTATGATGACCTGTCCAAGCAGGCCGTGTCCTACCGTCAGATGTCGCTGCTGCTGCGCCGCCCGCCGGGCCGTGAAGCCTATCCGGGTGACGTGTTCTATCTGCACTCCCGTCTGCTGGAGCGCTCCGCCAAGCTGAACGAAGACAATGGCGCAGGCTCCCTGACGGCGCTGCCCGTCATTGAGACGCAGGGTGGCGACGTGTCGGCGTTTATCCCGACCAACGTGATTTCGATCACCGATGGCCAGATCTTCCTTGAGACGGAATTGTTCTTCCAGGGCATCCGTCCGGCCGTGAACACCGGTCTATCGGTGTCTCGTGTTGGCTCTGCCGCGCAGACCAACTCGATGAAATCGGTGGCTGGTCCCGTGAAGCTGGAATTGGCGCAGTATCGTGAGATGGCCGCGTTCGCGCAGTTCGGCTCCGACCTCGACGCCGCGACGCAACGCCTGCTGAACCGCGGCGCGCGCCTGACGGAGCTGATGAAACAGCCGCAATATTCGCCGCTGACCAACGCGGAGATCGTCTGCGTGATCTTTGCGGGCACCAATGGCTACCTCGACAAACTGTCTGTGGGCGACATTGGCCGGTTCGAGCAGGGGCTGTTGACCTTCCTGCGTCAGAAGAAGCAGGAGCTTCTGGACTGGATCACAACCGAAGATCCGAAGGTGAAGGGGGACGCGGCGGACCGCATCAAAGCGGCGCTGGATGAATTCGCCGCCGATTTCGCCTGACTTTGGGCCCTGATGTAGGAGAGATGGCAGATGCCTAGTCTCAAGGACCTGAAAAACCGGATCGAAACGGTCAAATCGACCCGGAAGATCACCAAGGCGATGCAGATGGTCGCCGCCGCGAAGCTGCGCCGGGCGCAGGAAGCGGCGGAGATGGCGCGCCCCTATGCCGAGCGTATGGAAGCCGTGATGAGCGGTCTGGCGCAGGCCGTTGGCAATTCGGAAGGCGCGCCACGTCTTCTGGCGGGCACTGGCGAGGATAAGGTGCATCTGCTGGTTGTCATGACGTCGGAACGCGGCCTGTGTGGTGGTTTCAACTCTTCCATCGCGCGTTTGGCACGGCAACGCATCCAGAAACTTCTGGGCGAAGGCAAGACCGTCAAGATCCTGACGGTCGGAAAGAAGGGCCGCGAACAGCTGCGCCGTGACTATTCCGACCACATGATCGGCCATGTCGACCTGAGCGATGTGAAGCGGGTTGGCTACGCCAATGCATCGGATATCGCATCGGACGTGCTGAACCGCTTTGATGCGGGCGAGTTCGACGTCGCCACGATCTTCTACAACCGCTTCCAGTCGGTGATCAGCCAGATCCCGACAGCGCAGCAGATCATCCCGGCCTCGTTCGACGATGCCGAGGAGGTCGAAGGCGGCACGCTCTATGATTACGAGCCGTCCGAAGAGGCCGTGCTCGAAGATCTGCTGCCTCGCGGTGTGGCGACGCAGATCTTTACGGCGCTTCTGGAGAACGGCGCCTCCGAACAGGGCGCGCGGATGAGCGCCATGGACAACGCCACGCGCAATGCGGGTGAGATGATCGACAAGCTGACGATTCAATACAACCGCTCGCGTCAGGCCGTCATCACCAACGAATTGATCGAAATTATCTCGGGCGCCGAAGCGCTCTAAGGAACCGGAGACAAAGACATGGCCAACGCAAAAGGCAAGATTACGCAAGTCATCGGCGCCGTTGTGGACGTGCAGTTCGGCGACCACCTTCCCGAAATTCTGAACGCGCTGGAAACCGACAACAACGGCAAACGGCTGGTTCTGGAAGTGGCGCAGCACCTGGGTGAAAACACCGTGCGGACCATCGCAATGGACGCCACCGAGGGCCTCGTGCGCGGGCAGGAGGTGACGGACACCGACGGTCCCATCGTCATGCCCGTGGGCAATGGTACCCTAGGCCGGATCATGAACGTGATCGGCGAACCGATCGACGAAAAGGGCCCGATTGACGCAACGGAAACCCGCGCGATCCACCAGGAAGCGCCCGATTTCGTCGACCAGTCCACCGAGAGCGAGATCCTCGTGACCGGCATCAAGGTTGTTGACCTGCTGGCGCCTTACGCGAAGGGCGGCAAGATCGGCCTCTTCGGCGGTGCCGGCGTGGGCAAGACGGTTCTTATTCAGGAACTCATCAACAACATCGCCAAGGTGCACTCCGGTTTCTCGGTCTTCGCGGGTGTGGGGGAGCGGACCCGTGAGGGCAACGACCTCTACTACGAATTTATCGAATCCGGCGTGATCAACATGGACAACCTGGAGGAATCCAAGGTGGCCCTGGTTTACGGCCAGATGAACGAACCTCCGGGGGCCCGTATGCGTGTGGCTCTGTCGGGCCTGACGCTGGCCGAGCAGTTCCGCGATCAGTCGGGCACGGATGTTCTGTTCTTCGTCGACAACATCTTCCGCTTCACGCAAGCGGGCTCCGAGGTGTCGGCGCTTCTGGGACGTATTCCGTCTGCCGTGGGGTATCAGCCGACACTGGCCACCGATATGGGCCAGATGCAGGAACGCATCACCTCGACCAAGGCAGGTTCGATCACCTCCGTTCAGGCCATCTACGTGCCTGCGGACGACCTGACCGACCCGGCCCCCGCAACCTCGTTTGCGCACCTCGATGCCACAACCGTTCTGTCGCGTGCGATTTCCGAGCTGGGGATCTACCCCGCGGTGGACCCGCTAGATTCCACGTCGCGTATCCTTGATCCCGCCGTTGTGGGTGACGAGCATTACAAGGTGGCCAACGACGTCCAGCAGACGCTGCAGCGCTACAAGTCGCTTCAGGATATCATCGCCATTCTGGGCATGGATGAACTTAGCGAAGAAGACAAACTGACCGTGGCCCGCGCCCGGAAGATCCAGCGTTTCCTGAGCCAGCCCTTCGACGTGGCCGAGGTCTTCACCGGTTCGCCCGGTGTGCAGGTGCCGCTGGAAGACACGATCCGGTCGTTCAAGGCGGTTGTAGCCGGTGAGTATGACCACCTTCCCGAAGCGGCGTTCTACATGGTCGGCGGCATCGACGACGTTGTCGCCAAGGCCGAGAAACTGGCTGCGGACGCCGCCTGATCTTGCCGCCGCCCCGGTTTGACCGGGGTGGCGCGTCTCACCAACCGGAGGCCAAACCATGGCAACCATGCAATTCGATCTGGTGTCGCCCGAGCGTCGTCTGGCCTCGATGGAGGTCAGCGAAGTGCAGATCCCGGGCGCTGATGGCGATCTCACTGCCATGCCGGACCACGCGCCTTTGATCACAACGCTGCGCCCCGGCGTTCTGCGCGCCATCGGTGCCGAGGGCGAGAAGGCCTACTTCGTGACCGGCGGGTTCGCCGATGTGGCGGGGCCGTCCGCCACAATCCTCGCCGAACGGGCCCTTCCCGTGGACGAGGTGACGGGCGATCTGGTGGAAGAGCTGATCTCGGCCTCCGAAACGCGCCGCTCCAATGCCAGCGACGAGACCGCCGACGCGGCCGCGAAATACCACGCCGATCTGACATCCGCGCTCGACGCAATTGTCGGGCGGTAGGTTCTCACAAAGAGGCATCGTCTCTGCACCCCCGGTCCTCTTCCGGGGGTGTTTTCGTTTCAGGACAAAACGACCGCGGTGCCTCGCAATTTTCTCACCCATGCTGCGGAATTCATCGTAAGACATCCGATCAGGTAACCAGATCGCGCATATGAAACGCTTTAGAAACAATCTTGTCGCCGTCGACCAGGGGTCGAGCATGATGTTTTCGGATTTCGCCAATGATGGGCCGATGTGGTCCGGCGATGGCCCGCGTGAGGCGACCAACAAGGTAAAATTCGGCGAGCCGTTCCTTGAGCCGCCCATGGTCCATGTGTCGATCTCGATGTGGGATACGGGTGGTGACACCAATCAGCGCGCGGATCTCAAGGCCGAGAAGATCACCAAGACCGGCTTCAACCTGGTCTTTCGCACCTGGGGTGACAGCCGTATCGCCCGCATCCGCGCCGACTGGATGGCCGTGGGTGAGGTGGCCGATGAGGACGTCTGGGACGTCGACTGATCCCCATTCCGACTATGTGACGCCGCGTAATGATTGAACGCTGTTCAAAAATGAACGACGTTCAATCCATGCCACAAGCCGAGGATGTTGCGATGCCAGATGCCGCCCCCAATCCGCCCGTCACGGACCGCCGATGGGCCGCCGGCGTCGGCATCGTCTCCGGGGCCGTGTCTGCCGCGATCTTCAGGCCGCTCACTGAAACGACCTCCCGACTGAGCTGGTTTCCCGAGGAGTTATCCGGCTTTCTGGGTATCTTCGTTCTGTCCGCCGGGATCGTTTTTGGTGTGCTTGGCGCGGCCTTCGGGCTCTGGCGCAGGGTCTTTGGCCCGTTGGGGGGTGTCACGTTCTTCGCCACGTCGATGGCGGGCATCTGGGCCGCAGTCTACGCCGCGGTCCTCACGTTTGATTCCGCGTCAGGCAGTCTCGCGAATTATTACATACCCTATCTTATCGGAAGCCCGATCGGCGCGCTGATCATGATCGTGCCGATCGCCCTTTTTGCAAGGTTTCAGCAGCCGGGCAAAACCATCGTTTTGGCGACACTTCTCCCCACGACCTGGTCCGTCGGCGTCGCGGTTGTGATGAATGCGTTTGGAAGCGACGCAGCGATCGCTTTTCCGTGGCTGCACGCGCTCTTTATCGGTTGGCAGGCGCTGTTCCTGATGGTGATGGCCGGGGCAGGGCGCCGCGCCTAGCGGCCCCACATCCCGTTGGGGTAGAGCCCCTCATAGATCGGCACCAGCGTCTTGGTGTCGAAAAGCGACGAGACCGATGTGCCGTTCCAGATATTCAGGATCGACTGCGCGAACATCGGCGCGGTCGGCACGATACGGATGTTCTTGCAGGCGTGGATCTCGGGCGTTGCCTCGATCGTATCGGTGATGACCAGCGACTTCATGACCGACTTTTCCACCCGCTCCACCGCGGGGCCCGACATCACGCCGTGGGTGATGTAGGAGTGCACCTCCGTCGCGCCGGCTTCGGTCAGCACTTCCGCCGCCTTGCACAGGGTGCCGGCGGTGTCGACGATGTCATCCACGATCACGCATTTCTTGCCCGACACTTCCCCGATCACGGTCATGCCCGACACCTCGCCCGCCTTCTCACGGCGCTTGTCCACGATGGACAGCGGCGCGCCGATCCGGGTGGCCAATTCACGGGCCCGCGCCACGCCGCCGACATCGGGCGATACGACCATCACGTCGCTCATGTCGCCATCGAACTGGTGCAGAATGTCGAGCGCGAAGATGGGGGAGGCGTAGAGGTTATCCACCGGGATATCGAAAAAGCCCTGGATCTG
Source organism: uncultured Roseicyclus sp. (assembly GCA_947491935.1). Classification (GTDB taxonomy): domain Bacteria; phylum Pseudomonadota; class Alphaproteobacteria; order Rhodobacterales; family Rhodobacteraceae; genus Gymnodinialimonas. The sequence continues at coordinate 733,087 of CANLLF010000001.1, read as the reverse complement.
GGCCGCGTGCAGATCCATGGTCAGCACCCGCTCGATCCCGCCTTCGGTGATGAGGTTCGACACCATCTTGGCGCTGATCGGCGTGCGCGCCTTGGTGCGCCGATCCTGCCTGGCATAGCCGAAATAGGGGATCACCGCGGTGATGCGGCTGGCCGAGGACCGGCGCAGCGCATCGGCCATGATGAGCAGCTCCATCAGGTTGTCATTGGCGGGCTTGGACGTTGGCTGGATGATGAACATGTCCTCACCCCGGACATTCTCGAACACCTCAACGAAGATCTCGCCATCATTGAACCGTTCGACACGCGCATCCACCAGGCCCACCTGCATGCCGCGGTGCATCGACATGCGTCGCGCGATGGCTTCCGCCAAGCTCTTGTTCGCATTGCCGGAAATCAGTTTCGGGTCTTGTGCAGCCATGGTGGTTCGTCCCCTCAGACCGGGATATCGGCCCGTCCCCACGCGGCCCCCCGTTGCAGTTGACACCCCCTACCACCCGGCCCACGGTCTCGCAAAGCCAAAAGGGGGCCATCATGGCGCATATCGACTATTACTTCGCGACGATTTCACCCAACACCTATCTGGCCGGCACGCGGATGGAGGCGGTCGCAGCCAAACACGGCGCGGACGTGACCTACCGGCCGCTTGATATCATGGCGCTCTTCGGGCGGACCGGCGGCATCCCGCCCGGCCAGCGTCACGAAAGCCGCCAGGCCTACCGGTTGCAGGAACTCCGACGCCAGGCCAAGAAGGCGGGGCTTCCGATCAACCTGCATCCCGCCCATTGGCCGACCAACCCTGCGCCGTCCTCTTACGCGCTGATCGCGGCCCAGAAGGCGGGCGGCGGCGATATGGGCAAGTTGGTGTTCGCAATGTCGCGGTCCTGTTGGGCCGACGAAAAGAACATCGCCGAAGATGACGTGATCCGCGCGGCGCTGGAGGAGGCGGGCTTTGACCCGGCGCTGGCCGATAGTGGCCTTCTGGCGGGCGCCGAGGAATATGCCGCGAACCTCGAACACGCCGTGGCGGCGGGCGCCTTCGGTGCGCCGTTCTACATCGTGAACGGCATTGAGCACTTCTGGGGGCAGGACCGGATCGACGATTTGGACCAGTATCTCGCCGGGACCTTGTGAGCGTCAGGCAATGGGGCCGGGCCCCGGATGATCCCGCGGCCGAGTCCGCCCTGCTGCTCCATTGCTCGCTGGCGCAGGCCGGTGTGTTTGCCGGGTTCGCCCGCCATTTGCCCGACCGGTTCAGCATCCGCGCGCCCGACCTTGTGGGCCACGGGCGCGGGCCGGACCATGATCCGGCGCGGGATTACCACGATCAGGCAACGGAGGAGGCGCTGGCGCATCTTCCCGCCACCCCGTGCCATCTGATCGGCCACAGCCTTGGCGCGACGCTGGCCTTGCGCATCGCCCTGGACCATCCGCACCGGGTGCGCAGCCTCACGCTCTTTGAACCGGTGCTGTTCTGCGCCAGCAACGGCCCCGGCCGTCAGGCCCATGATGCGGCGGTCGCGGGGATGCCCGGCGCGCTGGCGCGGGGCGATCGGGCCGAGGCCGCGCGGATCTTCCTGAGCCTCTGGGGGACACACCCGTTTGACGCCCTGCCGGACAAGCACCGCACCTACATGGCCGACCGGATCTGGATCCCGCAGGCCACAGAACCGGCGCTGCTGGACGACCGAGCCGGTATTTTGCCGCGCCTGACCTCCCTCAAATCCCCAACGCTTTTGCTTCGGGGGGAAGCCTCACCCCCCGTGATCGCCGAGATCACCGCGCGGCTTGCCGATGACATTCCCGATGTCCGCATCTGCACCCTGAGCGACGCGGGCCATATGGCGCCCATCACGCATCCCGGGGCCACCGCGCAGGCGATTTCCGACTTCCTCGACAGCCTCTGAGCTGATCCGAGCGCCACCTCTTGCACCACGAGCGCGCCTGACGCATCAAGGGCGAAGAACGGGAAAGGCATCCACATGGCATTGCCGGTGAGGCAACAGGCAATCTATTGGGGCATCGCGACGGTGGTGTTCCTGGCCGTGCTGTGGGTCCTGGGCGACGTCATCATGCCGTTTCTTGTGGGCGGCGCGATTGCCTATTTCCTTGACCCGGTCGCCGACCGCCTGGAACGGATGGGCTGTTCGCGCGTCATGGCCACGACGATCATCTTCGTGATCCTGATCCTTGTGGTGGTACTGGCCGGGCTGGTCATCATCCCGCTTCTGGTCCAGCAGACCGCCGGCCTGATCGAGGCCGCGCCGGGGATTTTCCAGAACCTGCGCAATTTCATTGAAACGCAATTCCCCGGCATCATCGAGGAAGACAGCCAGCTGCGCGAAACGCTCGGCACCGCGCTTGGCAATCTGGGCGATACGATCCAGGCGCGGGGGGCGGAACTCCTGCAAACGGTGCTCAGTTCCGCCGCGGGCGTCGTCAACGTTCTGGTCTTCATGGTCGTGGTGCCGGTGGTGGCCTTCTACATGCTGCTCGACTGGGACCGGATGATCGCCCGCATCGATGAGCTGTTGCCCCGCGATCACGCGCCCACGATCCGGCTTCTGGCCGGTCGCATCGACCGCACGCTGGCCAGTTTCGTGCGCGGGCAGGGCACGGTCTGCCTGATCCTGGGCACGTTTTATGCCGTGGCCCTGATGATCGTGGGCCTGCAATTTGGCCTGGTTGTGGGGCTGATCGCCGGGGTACTGACATTCATTCCCTATGTCGGCGCGCTTGTGGGTGGCGGCCTCGCCCTTGGCCTGGCGCTGTTCCAGTTCTGGGGGGAGTGGTGGATGATCGTCGCCGTGGCCGCGATCTTTCAGGCGGGTCAGGTGGTGGAGGGCAACATCCTCACGCCCAAGCTTGTGGGCTCGTCGGTGGGGCTGCACCCGGTTTGGCTTATCTTCGCACTGTCAGCCTTTGGCGCGGTATTCGGCTTTGTCGGCCTGCTGGTCGCCGTGCCGGTCGCCGCGGTGATCGGCGTGCTCGTCCGCTACGGGGTGGAGCAATACCAGCAAGGCCTGCTCTATCGCGGGACGGATGGGGCAGCTGAGAGCCCGCAGGCCCCGGATGACGAGCAAGGCTGATGGCCCGCCAACTTGCCCTTGATCTGCCCCCCCGCCCGGCGATGGGGCGCGATGATTTCTATGTCTCCGCGGCCAATGCCGCTGCTGTGGTCCTGATCGATGGCTGGCGCGACTGGCCGATGGGCAAGCTGGTGCTGACGGGGGATGAGGGCGCGGGCAAGACGCATCTGGCCCATGTCTGGGCCGCACAGACCGGCGCCCGGATCGTGGCGGCGTCCGACGTGGCCGACGGGTTACAGGCCTTGTCAGATGCCCCCGCCGTTGCGGTCGAGGATCTAGAAGCCGTTGCCGGCGACCTGGCGGCGGAGGAAGCCCTGTTTCACCTGCACAACGCGCTGGCCCAGAGCGGCGCGCCGCTGTTGCTGACGGCCCGCGCGGCACCCTCCCGCTGGGGTCTCCGCCTGCCCGATCTGGCCAGCCGCATGGCGCAGGCGGGTCTGGCCCATATCGACCCGCCGGACGACCAATTGCTGTTGGTGATCTTGATGAAACACGCGGCGGACCGGAAGATCGACCTCACGCCCGGAATGCTCAGCTATCTGGCTCCGCGCATCCCGCGCTCGTTCACTGCCGCTGCCAAGATCGTGGCCCGGATCGATGCGCTGGCGCTTGGTGACCGAAAGAAGCCCAATATGGCCCATACCCGCGCCGCCCTTGCCGAGATGACCCCTGATCCGTCATCTTGATGCCATCCCCACCCGATAAGGCCGAATTCATGAGCTTTGCCGATTTTCTGAACTCCCCCCCGCCGGATCCGGTCGATCTGCCGGCCGCGCAGGTTGCGGGCCCGAAGCGGTTCTTCAATCGGGAACTGAGCTGGCTTGCCTTCAACTGGCGCGTGCTGGAGGAGGCGACGAACCCCCGCGTGCCATTGCTGGAGCGGGTGCGCTTCATCTCGATCTCGGCGGGCAACCTCGACGAATTCTATACCGTGCGCGTCGCGGGTCTGCGCGAACTGGCCCAAGAGGGCAACGTGACGCCCGCCGCCGATGGCCGCACCGCGGCCGAGCAACTGACGCTGATCAATGCCGATGCGCGCAAGCTGATGATGCAACAGCAGGCGGCGTGGACGGATCTGCGGGCCGAGATGGAGGCCGAGGGGATCAAGGTGATTTCCCGCGAAGCCCTGAGCGAGGCCGATTGCGCGCATTTGTCCGAGGTGTTTCTGAGCCTTGTCTTCCCGGTCCTGTCGCCGCTGGCCATCGACCCGGCGCATCCGTTTCCGTTCATTCCCAACGAAGGCATCGCGCTGGCGTTGCAGATGAAGCGCCAGCGCGACGGCCGCGTCCTGCAGGCGCTCTTGCCGATCCCCGGCCAGATTGACCGGTTCGTGGCGCTGCCGCCGGAAAAGGGCGCCATCCGCTTCCTGCCGATGGAGGAGCTTCTGCTGCTGAATATCGGCGCGCTGTTCCCGGGCTACAAGCTGACGGGATCGTGCATGTTCCGCGTGCTGCGCGACAGCGATCTGGAAGTGGAGGAAGAGGCTGAAGATCTGGTCCGCGAGTTTGAGACTGCCCTGAAACGCCGCCGCAGGGGCGAGGTCGTGCGCCTCCAGATCAGCGATGGAGCGCCGGGCGATCTGGCCGACGAGATCATCGAACAGCTCCACGTGTCGGGGGATGAGATCGTGCAGGTCAAAGGCATGATTGGCCTCGTCAGCCTCAAGGAGCTGGTGCTGGATGACCGGCCCGAGCTTCTGTGGCGCTCCTTCACCCCCCGCGTGCCCGAGCGGGTGCAGGACCATGACGGCGACATGTTCGCGGCGATCAGCCAGAAGGACATGCTGCTGCACCACCCCTACGAGACCTTCGACATGGTGATCCGGTTCCTGGCCCAGGCGGCGCGGGACCTGAACGTGGTGGCGATCAAGCAGACGCTCTACCGGACCTCCAATGAATCCCCCGTCGTCGATGCGCTTTGCGAAGCGGCCGAGATGGGCAAATCCGTGACCGCGCTGGTCGAACTGAAGGCGCGCTTCGATGAGGCCGCCAATATCCGGCAATCGCGCAAGCTGGAGCGCTCCGGCGCCCATGTCGTCTATGGGTTCATCAACTACAAGACCCATGCCAAGATCAGCACCGTGGTGCGTCGCGAAGGCGACAGGCTGGTCACCTATACCCATTACGGGACCGGCAATTACCACCCGATTACGGCCCGGATTTACACCGATCTGAGCCTGTTTACCTGCGACGCCGCCCTGGGCCGGGACGCCACGAAGGTCTTCAACTATGTGGGCGGATATGCGGAGCCCGACAGCCTTGAGAACCTCGCCATCTCGCCGCTTTCGATGAAGGAGCGGCTGCTGGAAGGCATCGCGGCCGAGGCTGAACATGCCCGCGCGGGCAAGCCTGCGATGATCTGGGCCAAGATGAATTCGGTGATCGAACCGGACGTGATCGATGCGCTTTATGCGGCCAGTCAGGCGGGTGTGCAGATCGACCTGGTGATCCGCGGCATCTGCGGATTGCGCCCTGGCGTGAAGGGCCTGTCCGAGACAATCCGGGTCAAGTCCATCGTCGGCCGGTTTCTGGAGCACAGCCGCATCGTGTGCTTCGGCAACGGCCACGGCCTGCCCGCGAAAAAGGCGCGGGTCTATATCAGCTCCGCCGACTGGATGGGCCGCAACCTCAACCGCCGGGTGGAGACGCTGGTGGAATGCACCAACCCCACCGTGAAGGCGCAGATCGTGGGGCAGATCATGGCGGCGAACCTGGCCGACGTGGCGCAGAGCTGGGTGTTGCAGCCCGATGGCAATTACCTCCGCCCCGATCCCGCCGCGCTGGAAAACCCGTTCAACTGCCACCGCTTCTTCATGGAAAACCCGTCGCTCTCCGGGCGCGGCTCGGCGGGGGCCAAGGATGTGCCGGAGCTGACGCACAGCCATGACTAGCCGAGCTGTGTTCGTGGCCGCATTCCTGTTGGCCCCGAGCCTGACCCATGCCTAGGCGCCGGTGGCGTGCGGTCCCGACCATTGCTATGTGCCGGTCACGCGCCTCACCCATCAGGAGGCCCGTCCCTTCGTACTCGGGCGGTCCACCCTTACCGAGGAATTCGGCGCCTGGGATAGCTACCGCCGCGCGCTCCGGCGGTTCCCGGATGCGCGGAACTGTCTCGTCCGGGGCCAGAGGAACCGGCAGGATGTGATCGACCTTTTGGCGGTGGATTGGCCACGCCTGCGCGGGCGGCCCAACGGCGAAGTCTGCTATTTCCGTATCTTCACGACACTTGATGACATGGACCTGATCGACGCATGGACATGGGCATCGCCCCCATATCCGCGGCACTTTTCGAGGGGGCCGGTCGGGCCCCCGATCCCGGACATGCGCGACGGGTTGCCCCAGCGGGCGTTTCGTCTGACAGCGGGTTGGGACGCTGACGGCTATTATGAGCGGTTTCCGGCCCTGCTCAACACGCTGACGGGGTTTCAGGCAACAAGGGGCTATGGCTATCAGGTTTACTTCGCCGAGGACGGCACTGTCATTTCCGTCGACATCACCGGCTCGGGTTTCCTGAACTGAAATTCGGTCACGATTGACCGGGCGGCAGCGGCCGTGTCACACATTTGCCGAACGCCGTAGAAGGGCCAGCGATCGATGAACGCGGAACAGCAGGCCGATTTCGGCCCCTTCGGATTGCCCCTGTTCGATGGCCCGGAAGCGCGGCGGCTGAAACGCGTGGGCGTGATCGATATCGGGTCCAACTCCGTCCGGTTTGTGGTTTTTGACGGCGCGGCACGGTCGCCAGCGTATTACTTCAACGAAAAGATCCTCTGCGGCCTGGGCGCCGGGTTTGCCGAAACCGGGCAATTGAACCCCGAGGGCAAGGTGCGCGCCCTGACGGCTTTGCGCCGGTTCGCGGCGCTGGCCAAGACGATGGATGTGACGCCGCTTGTCACCGTCGCCACGGCGGCGGTGCGCGATGCCGATGATGGCCCGGCCTTTCGGGCGGAGGTGCTGTCTGAAACCGGCCTTGAAATCCGCATCCTCAACGGCGCGGAAGAGGCGCGCCTGTCGGCCCAGGGTGTGCTGCTTGGCTGGCCGGGGGCGGAGGGCCTGATCTGTGATATCGGCGGGTCGTCGATGGAACTGGCCGAATTGATGGGCGACGGCGTGGTGGGGGAGCGGCGCACGTCCGATCTCGGGCCCCTGAAACTGATGGGGATCAAGGGTGGCAAGAAGGCCATCCGCGCCCAGATCGAGGCGCAGATTGCCGAACTTTGCGCCGATTTCCCGACACGGCCCAAGCGCCTGTTTCTGGTGGGGGGGTCGTGGCGGGCCATCGCGCGGATCGACATGATCCGGCAGGATTACCCCCTCAAAGTGCTGCACGAATACCGCATGACGCCCAAGGCGATCATGGCCACGATCAAGCATATCGCGGCCTCCGATACCGATGAGCTGCGGGCCGGCACGGGCACATCGGCGGAGCGGATGCGGCTGGTGCCCTGGGCCAGCCAGGTCCTGAAACAACTGGTGCGCCAGGTGAAGCCGCAGGAGGTTGCGATCTCCAGCTACGGGCTGCGCGAGGGGCTGCTCTACGATCAGATGTCTGCCACCCTGCGCCAGCGTGATCCCCTGATCGAGGCCGCCCGCCATGCCGAGGCGTCCTCCGCGCGGGAGCCGGGCTTTGGCCGTGCGCTCTATCGGTTCGTGGAGCCGCTTTTCCCCCGTGCTGCGCCGGACAAGAAGCGCCTGATCCGCGCCGCCTGTCTGCTCCACGATGTGAGCTGGCGCGCGCATCCCGATTACCGAGCAGAGGTGTGTTTCGACAACGCCACCCGTGCCAATCTGGGCGGGCTGACCCATGGGGAGCGTGTGTTCCTGGGCCTTGCTTTGCTGCACCGCTACAAATCCAACCGCGACGGGACCGGCTTCAACGCCGATTTGCTCGCGCTGCTTCCCGAGGCACAGGTGCGCCAGGCCGAGATCCTGGGCCGGGCGATGCGGTTCGGTGCGATGTTCGCGGTCGAAAATCCGGTGGATCACGGTCGCCTGCTGCTGCGCCCGAAACGGCGCGAGCTGATCCTGACGCTCACATCCGAACAGGGCCGCGATCTCTTTGGGGAGGTTGTGGAGGCCCGCTTCAAGGGCCTGGCCTCGGCTATGGATTGCGAGCCCGTTGTCCGGATCGCCGCTTAACCAAAGGGTAGGGATTCCCGCAATAGAGTTCAGAACGCGCCTGGCCTAGCTATGGTTTCGCGGAAGAACGCTTCGGAGGAGACCTGCAATGACCGCCCTGAATTACATCGCTTGTTCTGCCATTCTGGTGATCCTCGTGATGTTTTCGGTCATGCTGACAACCCCCGTCTCCAACGGAGCGTTCTGACGCTACTTGTCCCTGAAGGTGCGGCGGGCTTTTGTCCCTTAGTCCCGCTGCACCGATCCCTTGTTCCCTTCCCTCGCGGCCCCTTCATTGGGGCCGCTTTTTTCTGTTGGTTCAGGTGCCGAAGGTAGGGATTGCCTGCCTGTCGCGGCTCTGCGCGGGCGCCTATGATGGGTTCATCGGAGAGAGAAGGAGCTGCCCCAATGTCGACCATGAACATCCTGACTGCCACGCTTGTGCTTTTGATCGTCGGGGCCGGATTGGCGGTGTTCTTCGGGATGCGTTCCGCCAGCGCCGCTGCATCGGTTCCGTTGGTTGCGCCCACCGCCGTCGGCGTGGTGACCGCGCCGGATGCGATGGATGATATTTCGGAAGACCTCTAGGATGACAACACCCGGCCGCCTCCATCTGATTGCCACACTGGCCCTTCTGGTCACGCTTGCCGGTATCGGCCTGGCGCAGGCCGGGCTGATGGAGACGCCTGTGGGCGGCTGGGGGATCGACCGGCCCGCCCCTATGCCTGCGCCCGAAACATATGGCCCCGGCCCCACACGGGGAGGCCTTGCCTGAGCCATGACCCTTGAGCGGATCACCTTCCTTATCATGGGCATGTTCGGGGCGCTGGCCTTCGCAATGGCGATCCTTCTGGCTTCCTCACCGCTGGCCGATGCGGGCGTGTTTGGCACCCCGACCGGTGGTTGGGGCATTGACCGCCCTGCGCCCCCCGCACCTGACGAATTCCAGACCGGCGGCGCATCGGGCCGTGAGAACTTGTGAGCCCATTTTCTTTGGCGTAGACCGGCGGAAACGTTGATCTCCCAAGGGTACCGCCACAATGCGCCTCTCCCGCTATTTTCTGCCTGTCCTCAAGGAAACGCCTGCCGAGGCACAGATCGTCAGCCACCGGCTGATGCTGCGCGCGGGGCTGATCAAACAGTCGAGCGCGGGGATCTATTCGTGGCTGCCGATGGGCTACAAGGTTCTGCGCAAGATCGAGCGGATCGTGCATGAGGAACAGATCCGCGCGGGCCATGTCCCGATGCTGATGCCCACGATCCAACCCGCTGATTTGTGGAAGGAATCCGGACGTTACGATGCCTATGGCGCCGAGCTTCTGCGGATCCGCGACCGGCAGGATCGCGATATGCTCTATGGTCCGACGAATGAGGAGATGATCACCGACATCTTCCGGGCCCATGTGTCGAGCTACAAGGATCTGCCGCTGACGCTCTACCACATCCAGTGGAAATTCCGCGACGAGATGCGGCCGCGGTTCGGTGTGATGCGGGGGCGCGAGTTCCTGATGAAGGATGGATACAACTTTGATTTGACGAAGGAAGATGCGTTGCACGCGTACAATCGCCACCTTGTGTCGTATCTCAGGACCTATGAGCGGATGGGGCTGCAGGCGATCCCGATGCGGGCGGATTCCGGGCCAATTGGCGGCGATGATACCCATGAATTCCTGGTGCTGGCGGATACGGGCGAGTCGGAGGTGTTTTACGACGCCGAGATCACAGATCTGAAATTCGGCGACCGGCAGATCGACTACGATTCCGTCGAGCAATGCAGGGCGGTTCTGGACGAGTTCACCAGCCGCTATGCGCGCACCGACGAGACCCATGACGCCGCCGAGTTTGCAAAAATTCCCGAGCAACGTCAAAGGGTTGCGCGGGGGATCGAGGTGGGGCAGATCTTCTATTTCGGGACGAAATACTCGGATCCGCTGGACGCCACGGTGCAGGATGCGGATGGCAACAAAGTGCCTGTGCATATGGGCTCCCACGGGATCGGGGTGAGCCGGTTGATGGGCGCGATCATCGAGGCGAGCCACGACGAGAACGGGATCATCTGGCCCGAGGGCGTGACGCCGTTCCATTGCGGGATCGTGAACCTGAAACAGGGCGATGCGGAGGCCGATGCGGCCTGTGAGGCGCTCTATAAAGCCTTGGAATCAAAAGGTTTGGAGCCGCTTTACGACGACAGAAACGAACGGGCGGGCGGCAAGTTCGCGACCATGGATCTGATCGGGCTGCCGTGGCGGATCACCGTGGGTCCGCGGGGCCTGAAAAACGGGGTTGTGGAGCTGACGAGCCGCCGGACGGGGGAGAGCGAGGAACTGTCCCCGGAGGCCGCCGTGGCGCGGGTGGCGGAGGTTTACGAGGCCCACAAACCGGTGAATGCGGCGGTATAGAACCGGTATATCTGAAGGATATCTCCGGTATATCCGCGCGACATCCATCGAATTTTAAGAAAGTTGCGAGAGTCTGGCCGCCCTGAGGGTTGAGGGGCCAGACAGATGCACACCAAATTCGTCGACAAATCACCGACCAAGACCGAGCGGCATCACCATTACTACATGGTCGATGCGATGCGGCGGTTCGAATACGATATGCACAACGCCATCGCGATGAACGGGCGGGTGCCGAACGCGTGGCACGACATCGCCTCGCGCCGGGAAAGCGCGAAGAAGAAGATCTGCTTCTCTGTCGATGAGGATGTCCTGAAATGGTTCCGTTCGATGGGGCCGGGATATCAACCGCGCATGAACGCGGTGCTGCGATCATTCATGCACGCGAAACTGATGGGGCTGCTGCAGGGCGACGAGACGCTCGACATGTTCCGCGACCCGATGTTCGAAGGCAGCAAGCGGCCCAAGTGGGGAGACATGGCGCGGGCGCGGGAGGAGCGAGGGGATTGACGTCGTCCTTGATCGAGATCCGGCGACAGGTCCCACCCCACGAGACGAGCGATGATCAGCCCGGAATCAAGCCGAAGGCGCCGGGCCAGCGCCAGCCCGCCCCATCGGGGTGGCGCTTTTGCAGGTGTAGTATGTCGGATTGGGCGGGGACGGGGTTGGCTGGGATAAAGTGGGTGTAACAGATGTTGGATGCGCCACCCCGCGGGCTGGCGATGGCACAAAGGAAATCCCTCAAGGTCAAAGGCGCAGATGTTGGGGCGCTCAAAGCCGTATATACCACTGCTTGCCAGTACACCGATTTGTGGTGTAACTTCTTCGCAGTACACCTGAGAGGAATTCGGTATGCGATCTGGTTTCGGCAAGAAAGCGTTGGCTCTTCGACTACAGAAGGGGCTAAGCCAAACAGAATTCTCAGAGAAAACCGGTTATAGCCTCCAAAGGGTTTCAAACATTGAGCACCAGCGTTCCAATGTTAGCGACGATGTAGTAAGCGTGTATATTCGAGTGCTCGATGCCAATGGAGAGGAAGCAGACACTCTTAGGAAGCTTGCGAGATTCTCAAACTCAGAACGTCGCCAAGACGGTGAAAACAGGGTTCTTTTGCCACTTCAAGCAATGATGTCTGAATTTGGTGGTAAGATTTCACCAAAATCGGCTGCAAAGATCCAAGAGATCTTGGAACAAGAAACGGGCGAAAAGCTTGCAACGCTTCGTTTTGCTTCCAATCGGTCAAGCGACAAGAGCGGCAAGTCCCGGAAAACATCCAGCAGCGGTTGGAGTCAGATTTCGGCAAAGCGCATGGTGGAGCTTTCCACGCTGTCATTGGAGTTTCGTCGGCAATTCGTTCCCGACTCGAAAAAACTCGACGTGGGCTTTCTCCTCGAAAAGCTGACGGACGACAACTCCCGTTTTGACTATCAAGTTGTAGATGTCATGCCGCCACAATTGAATGGTGCGTTCGCCTGCATCAAAGGGCATGCGGATGGACACACGGTCTTACTAGAAGAAGATCGGATGGGAAGCGCATTGCGAGGTGTGGTGTTCGCTCGGCATGCAATCTGTCACGAAGTGTCCCACCACAGGCTTCATGCAGGCATGCTCGTGTCGGATCAAGAAATCTATATTCCGGCCCAAAACCTCAGCCGCAATTCTCCAACGATGATTGGGACTGACGGCCAGATCGAACAAGTCGTGGATTCTATTGAAGAAGCAGAGGCCGAACTGTTTGCGACAGGTCTGCTAGTGCCTTGGACCGCGTATTTGAAAGGAACCTATCTCAAGTATGTTGCCGACGACTATGGTGAGACCCTTGATGCGGTCAGGCGCTTCCACAATTTCTTAATGCAGGAACCCGTTCTCAACGGCCTTAGAGAAAGGTTGTGGTTAGCAGGTGAGCGTCAACATCCAATCTTCCAGTTTGAAAGACCACAGCGCTTTTGAGCGGAATCATTTCTGCAGCGCCTGCACAGCGGTTTTTCCTTCCCGCCTGAACCCCTTCGCTTGCGTAGCTGCTGCAGGACAGTCCCCATTTCCGACTCTAGAAGCTTTTCGACACTGGGTAAGCACCCTACCGCGGCGGGAGGGTCGCGAGTTCCTCCAGCACGTAATCCGTATACATGGCGACGTTGCGGTCGAATTCCTGGTCCGGCTGATCATCGGTGCGGGATTCCACGCCGATGAGGCGGTAGCGGTCCCCGTCGGCGATGAACAGCGGGGAGCCGCTGTCGCCCTGTAGCGTATCGCATTGGTGGATCAGGGTGTTTTCGCCGCCCAATTCGATGAAGGGGCAATCGAGGTTGCCGGTCAGCACGCCCTGCTGGTCATAGCTGTAGCCCGCCTGCAGGATGTCGGGGCCGCGGCCGGCCTGAAGCTCGGAGACTTCCGTCGGGGTCAGCACGCCGACATCCATCCAGCCAAGCTGCTCCCCGATCGGGTCGGTCAGGTAGATGAAGGCGTAATCGGTGCCCTCCTGCTCCCCATCGAGGTAGCCCGGGGCGACGTGGAAGCCGGAGACGCCGGAGCGGGCGACGAATTCGCCGTTCTGGAACCCGGCGAGGAATTCCACCGGCGGGGTGGTGATTTCGCCGTTTTCAGCGATGCAATGGGCGGAGGTGACGACCGTTGCGGGGCCGATCAGCGTGCCGGTGCAATTCGCCTCGGACAGGTCGACGAAGCCGATCATGTTCCACGGCGCGCTTGTGGCGTCGATAATGACGCGGTCATCGTGGCCGAAGAAGGCGCGCTCCAGGCTCTGGATGCGCGGGTCGAGCTCGGTGATGCCCAGTTCGGCCAGCGGAAAGTCCGATCCGGTTTCGGCATAGGTGCCGACCCAGATGTTGTACTCGCCCGCCTGCGGCTCCTCGAAGCTGAGCGCGGGGTTCAGGCCGAGGCTGTCGTCGTTGCAGTGGAAGGTGCCGTCGGGCGTGGCGACGAGGAGCACGGTATCCTCGCGCGCGTCGACGTAGAAGGAGAGGGGATAGCCGAAATCGGCGGTGGTGAATTGCAGGCGCAGGTCGGGCGCGTTGGCGAAATGCCCGACGCAGCGGGTGCCGGTGACGGCGTCGGTATACTCGGCCCGGATCGCGCCGCCGGCCTGGAGTTGGGTACGGTTGGGATCGGGCTGGAAGTTCGAGGTGAGGGCGACCTCGCCGAAGGTGGGGGGCAAGGAGGTGTCCTGCGCGAGGGCTTGGGCGGGGAGAAGAACAAGGGCGGCGAGGAGGAGGGGGCGCATGGGGCGGGCCTTCGTTTGGGCAGGTCAGGCGAGGGTAGGGGGAGGAGGGGTGAGGGGGCAAGGGATGTGGGGGTGGAGCAAAATGTGCAAGCTTGCACATGTGGGTTAAGTGGTTGTTTTTGTGGGTAAAGAGGTTTCTTGGTAACTTGATGTTAACCAATTGCGACATGCCATCGCATCAGTCTGCGTTGCACGCAGCCTTCTTTGCCTTGCGCAGTAAATGCTGCGCAAAGATCAGCAACTCTAGCGCCAACTGCCCGTTATCAACCCAATTGAACTCATGAGTGGTCGGATTGCGAATTCCGAGCATGGCGCCAGAAAACAGGTGGTCATAGCCCTCCTGCTCATCCTTCTCCGATGTGGATTGTCTTCCCGACCAAACCAGTTTTGGGCTCTTGGGAGAGAAAGCTTCTCGCATACCAGCGGCACCTGATTTGGAGGTCGCAGCCTTTGACCCCACGTACTTGTCAACCGCCTTGAAGGCTTCTGAGACCGCCAAGTTGTAGTGCCCTGACGCAAATAAATCGCGTGAAACCTCAACAATTTCGAGTTCGGTAACGTTTTGCGCGAATTGAGTAGTGCGGCCTTCGTCCTTCGATGTCCCGTCTTCAATTGCCAGCGTCCGAGGAGCAGGTAGGGCTAATACGCTTCGGGCTACTCCTAATTCGACCAGAAACTCTTGGAGCCGCCTGATCCGTTCAATCATCTTTCAGATATTTCCTCATTGCCGCGAAAATACTCTCTATCTGATCGTTACCAGCGTCGGCACTTATGTGAATCTGCACGTTCACATTGAGCGGCATTATGTCAGCAGTAGACTTGGCAGGTTTGTCCGCCATGGGGGGAGAAGTGCTTCTGCGAGTACGCCGCGCTGCAGTTAGCGGCTTAGCAGTGTCGTCACCACTGTTTCGTTTTGAATCTTTGCGCGTAGAGGAGTTAGACGTCGTATTTGGTTCCGCGCTCGATACAAGAAGATATGTAGCGGCCTTATTTCTTGCAGAACCTTCACCTAGGCCCTGTTGCATGAACCAGTTTACGACTGTTTGGCGGTCTGCATTACCCGGAGGAGCAATTGTGGTGAGTTGTTCTGGATATGCTCCACTAACGATAGCCTCCACAGCTTCACCATAGCTCAAATCCATGCGCCAGAGGTTAGCAATTTCGGTTGCTTTGCCCTCGTCGTCGAGGATGCCGATACGTTTCAGTTCAGCTACATATTGTCTCGCCGCTGCCGGTTGCACACCAAGTGAGGCGGCAATCATGCCATCGTCGAATTTAGCACTTGGGGTTCGTTGTAGCAGTTGCCTCATTCCCCACCAGACTGTGGCGGGTATTTGTGGAAAGCTCTGATCGGCCATCGTGAGCGCCTCTTTGAGTGGAGTCGTCTCCGAGAGTATCTTCACTGCATTTTTTGCACAAATGTTTTTGTTATGTTCTGGCTAACGGACTGTCTAGGAGATCCAAAATTGGGGGCTCGATTGGGCTAATAACGATCCCTAATCAATCACCCCTGCAACGCCCGCACGACCGTCTCACCTTCCCGCGCGCTGACCATGGCTTGGGCCGCTGCGTGTGACCCCGCAAGCGTTGTGTAATACGGGATCTTGTCCATCAGGGTGACGGCGCGCATGGAGCGGGAATCCTCGACGGCTTGGGCGCCTTCGGTGGTGTTCATGACCAGATGCACCAACCCGTCTTTCATCACGTCGACGATGGTGCGGCCGCCTTCGTAATGTTTGTTGACGGTCTCGGACTCGATGCTGTGATCGGCCAGGAACGCGGCGGTGCCGGAGGTGGCGAGGATGTGGAAGCCGAGGCTTTTGAGCATCCGGGCGGTTTCGACAAGCTCGGGCACCTTGTCGGCCTCCTTGATCGAGAGGAACGCGGTGCCGGTGTCGGGGAGTTGCGTGCCGGCGCCGAGTTGGGCCTTGAGGAAGGCGCGGGGGAAGGTGCGGTCCCAGCCCATGACCTCGCCGGTGGAGCGCATTTCGGGGCCGAGCAGCGTGTCGACGCCGGGGAAGCGGGCAAACGGTAGGACGGCCTCCTTGACGGAAAACCAGGGCGTGCGGAAATCGGCCAGCGACATGGGATCGCCGATCTTGATGGGAGTGTCCTCGTCGACCGGCACATGGGGCGCGGCGGCGGGGAAATCGGAGAGTTTCTCACCGGCCATGAGGCGGGCGGCGATCGACGCGATGGCTGAATCCGTGGCCTTGGCGACGAAGGGCACGGTGCGCGAGGCGCGGGGGTTGACCTCGATCAGGTAGATCTCATCGGTCCCGGTGGCCGCGTCGGCCTTGACCGCGAATTGCACGTTCATCAGGCCCACGACATGGAGCGCTTTGGCGAGCGCCTCCGTTTGGGTGATGATCTGGTCCTGGATGTCCTTGGAGAGCGTGTGGGGCGGGAGGGAGCAGGCGCTGTCGCCGGAATGCACCCCGGCCTCCTCGATATGCTGCATGATGCCCGCGACATGGACATTTTCGCCGTCGCAGAGCGCGTCGACATCCACCTCAACCGCGCCGTCGAGATAGGAGTCCAGCAAGACGGGGCTGTCGCCGGAGACGACCACGGCGTCGCGGATGTAGCGGTCCAGTTGGGCGGTGTCGCGCACGATCTCCATGGCGCGGCCGCCGAGGACGTAGGAGGGGCGGATGACGAGGGGGTAGCCGAGTTTTTCGGCGGCGTCCTTCGCCTCGGCATCGGTGGTGGCGATGGCATTTTCCGGCTGTTTGAGGTTCAGGCGTTGGACAAGCTGCTGGAAGCGCTCGCGGTCCTCCGCGAGGTCGATGGCGTCGGGCGTGGTGCCGAGGATCGGGATGCCGGCCTCTTGCAGGGCATTGGCGAGCTTGAGCGGGGTCTGGCCGCCGAATTGCACAATGACGCCGTGGAGCGTGCCGTTATCCTGTTCGACGCGGAGGATTTCGAGCGTGTGTTCGAGGGTGAGGGGTTCGAAATAGAGGCGGTCGGAGGTGTCGTAATCGGTGGAGACGGTTTCGGGGTTGCAGTTGACCATGATGGTTTCATAGCCCGCATCGCTGAGCGCAAAGCAGGCGTGGCAGCAGCAATAATCGAACTCGATGCCCTGCCCGATCCGGTTCGGGCCACCACCGAGGATGACGACCTTTGTCTTGCCCGACGGGCGGGCCTCGCATTCGGCCTCGCCCATCACAGGGGTCTCGTAGGTGGAATACATGTAGGGCGTCTGCGCCTCGAATTCGGCGGCGCAGGTATCGATGCGCTTGAACTGCGCGATGACGCCCGCGCCGTGGCGGGCGTTGCGGATTTCGTACTCGCTGAGGCCGGTGAGGGTGGCGAGCCGGGCATCGGTGAAGCCCATCTGCTTCACGCGGCGGAAATCTTCGGGGGTGGCGAGCATGCCCTGGCTGCGGATCTGGTTCTCGGCGTCGATGATCTCGCGGATCCGGGCGAGGAACCAGGGGTCGAATTTGGTGGCGGCGTGGATGTCATCATCGCTGAGGCCGTGGCGCATGGCCTGGGCGATGACGCGGATGCGGTCGGGGGTTTGCTGGGAGAGCGCCTTGGTGATGGCGGCGGGGTCGGTATCGGCGCCCTCGATCTCGATTTCATCGAAGCCGGTGAGGCCGGTTTCCATGGAGGCCAGCGCCTTTTGCATGCTCTCGTGGAAGGAGCGGCCGATGGCCATGGCCTCGCCCACCGATTTCATCGCGGTGGTCAGGTAGGGCTCGGAGCCGGGGAATTTCTCGAAGGCAAAGCGGGGGATCTTGGTGACGACATAGTCGATTGTGGGTTCGAACGAGGCGGGCGTGACCTTGGTGATGTCGTTGTCCAACTCGTCGAGCGTGTAACCCACGGCGAGCTTGGCGGCGATCTTGGCGATGGGGAATCCGGTGGCCTTGGAGGCCAGCGCGGAGGAGCGGGAGACGCGGGGGTTCATCTCGATCACGACCATGCGGCCATCATCGGGGTTCACGGCCCATTGCACGTTGGAGCCGCCGGTTTCCACGCCGATCTCCCGCAGCACGGCAATGGAGCCGTTGCGCATGATCTGGTATTCCTTGTCGGTCAGCGTCAGGGCCGGGGCGACGGTGATCGAGTCGCCGGTATGGACGCCCATCGGATCGACGTTTTCGATGGAGCAGACGATGATGGCGTTGTCGGCCTTGTCGCGCACCACCTCCATCTCGAACTCCTTCCAGCCGAGGAGTGATTCATCGACCAGGATCTGCGCGACGGGGGAGGCCTCCATGCCGGTGCGGCAGAAATGCTCGTATTCGGCGCGGTTATAGGCCACGCCGCCGCCGGTGCCGCCAAGGGTGAAGGCCGGGCGGATGATGGCGGGCAGGCCGACATATTCGATGGCATCGATGGCCTCTTTCAGACCGGCCTGAATGTCGTATTTGCCGTCCGCGCCCTTGGGGGCGGAGATGATCGTGGCCTTGGGGTTTTCCAGCCCGATCCGGTCCATCGCCTCGCGGAACAGCTTGCGGTCCTCGGCCATTTCGATGGCGGGGCGCTTGGCGCCGATCATCTCGACCCCGAATTTCTCCAACACGCCCATTTCTTCGAGCGCCAGCGAGGTGTTCAAACCGGTCTGGCCGCCCATGGTGGGCAGGAGTGCGTCGGGGCGTTCCTTTTCGATGATCTTAGCGACGACTTCGGGGGTGATCGGCTCGATATAGGTGGCGTCGGCCAGTTCCGGGTCGGTCATGATCGTGGCGGGGTTCGAGTTCACCAGGATGACGCGGTAGCCCTCTTCGCGGAGCGCCTTGCAGGCCTGGGCGCCGGAATAGTCGAACTCGCAGGCCTGGCCGATGACAATGGGGCCCGCGCCGATGATCATGATCGAGTTGATGTCTGATCTTTTAGGCATGGTGTCCCCCGACGATATGGCCTTCCCCACCTGAGCAGCGGGCAAACTGTCGGCGTTATAAGGGCAGGGGCCGGGGGTGCAAGGGCGGAAGGGGCGAAAGCGACCGGTGCGGCGCGGGACGGGGCGAATTGAGGCTAACCTGAGCGCTCGCTGGCATGCGGCGAATGACCGAAACCCGATTGAGTGTTTCAAACGATCAAGGTAATCTCTGCACATGGCCTTGCTCGGGCCTCCCCCCTCCACCGGGGCAGCATTCGACATGCGGAGCGATACCATTTCGAACCCAACCTGTTCGAGCATGCGCATAAGGAGGGATTGCGGAGGCCGCTCGAAAGAGGAGGTTCAAGATGAGACTGTCATCCCCCATCTACAAACTGAAGCGTCAGGCAAAAGTGCTGGCACGCGACAACGGCATGAGGCTCCACGAGGCACTCAACCAGATTGCGGCAAAAGAAGGCTTCAAGGATTGGAGCCACTTGGCCGCCAACCACTCGAAAACGACACCGGCCAAGGACATCTTGAGACAGATGCGTTCGGGCGATCTGGTGCTGATCGGTGCGCGCCCGGGGCATGGCAAGACCCTTCTGGGTTTGGAGCTGACTGCATTGGCCGCAGACATCCAACGCACGGGCTTTTTCTTCACCCTGGACTACAATGAAACGGACGTCCGGGATCGGTTTGAAAAACTTGGGCACGACCCTGAGGGGTTTGACCGCCCTGTCATCGTTGATACCTCGGACAACATCTGCGCGGATCATATTATCGACTGCCTCAGCCGGACACCTGATGATGCATTGGTCGTTGTCGACTACTTGCAGTTACTGGATCAAAGGCGAAGCAATCCGCCGCTTGATGAACAAGTCCGGGCGCTCAAGAGATTTGCCACCGAACACGGGGCGATCCTTGTCATGATCTCGCAGATTGACCGTACTTTTGAGCTATCCCCAGGTGGCCTTCCGGGCATGGATGACATTCGGTTGCCAAATCCTGTCGATCTGTCGCTTTTCGATAGGAGATGCTTCCTACATGACGGCGACGTCCGGATGGAGGCGGCAGCATAAGGCGGATCGTATCTGCTTTGCGGGCGTTCGTTGAAGGTCCACGATGTTCCCGAAGACAGCCACTGCGCCGCGACGGGCCGGCGCGGTGGCCGATCTGCGTTCAGAACCGGAAGCGCACGCCCAGATTGATCGACGTAGCGCGGTATTCGAGCACGTCGCCCACCAATTCGTAATCTTCCAGGGCGGCCTGATGGTAAAGCTCCGCGAAGATACCGATGGAGTCCGATACCGAATAGACGGCGCCAATGGCCGCCGATGCGCCCGTGACGTTTGTCGATTCCTCGTCGCCGACGAGCTGAGTGTAATCGATATGCATCGAGCCCAGGCCGAGTGTTCCGTACACCTCGACCATATCGGTTACGGGGGCCGAATAACGGGCGATGACCATAATCGCATCGACATCCTGGAACCGATCGGCCAACGTTGAAAAGTCCGCAGTGGATCGGGTGTATTGCAAGCCAACGGCGATCTCAGGCGTGAGATTGTAGAGGCCCCGGATCCCGAAAATCTGATCTGCATCGACATCGAACATGTTGCCGTTCAGGTCGAGCTCGGTCTCGAACGTGTATCCGCCAAAGAGTTCGGCCGAGACATTCTGTGCCATGGCCGGGGCGGCCAGAAAGCTGGTGAAGAGCGTCGCGATGATCAGGTGTTTCATGAGGGTTCTCTGAGATCGTGGACAGGGGCTTTATTGGCACTGTGCCAGCGGTTGCACCGTAGGGGTGGGCCCATCACCCGTCAACGGCATCCACCTACGGGATTCCGCAGGTTTTTCCGGCGCGGGATCCGTGCAACGCCGCGGATCGTTGCGGGATCCGGCGCCCGTCGCTTGGGCATTGGCGGCCCGTCATCCGGGTGGCTTTGCACCGTCCTATGGGGCCCCCGGGGGACGGGGGCGTGGAACCTTTTTGCGGCGCGCTATGTTCTCTCCCCGTGCGACCCCCGGACATATCGAAAGGCGTTCCCATGCCCACCTCCCCGAAAGCCCTCCTGTTTGGTGCCATCGGCACCTTGGCCGAAACCTCCGA
Organism: uncultured Roseicyclus sp.; assembly: GCA_947491935.1. Classification (GTDB taxonomy): domain Bacteria; phylum Pseudomonadota; class Alphaproteobacteria; order Rhodobacterales; family Rhodobacteraceae; genus Gymnodinialimonas. Next base: position 712,301 of record CANLLF010000001.1, on the reverse strand, counting down.
ATTGCAGCGTCAGGCGTTCAATGCCGCGTTTCGCGATGCGGGCCTGGACTGGTCCTGGGGCCGGGAAGAATACCGCGAGATGCTGCGCAAACCGGGTGGCCGGGCGCGGATCGCGGACTATGCGGACAAGATGGGCGTTGAGGTGGATGCGGACCGCTTGCACGCGGCCAAGGTGGCCCACTTCCGCGCGCGGGTGCAGGAGGATGGCCTGGATCTGCGCGCCGGTGTGGCGGAGCTGATCGCGGATGCGAAGGCCGCGGATGTGCGCCTTGGTTTCGTGACAACGACCGGGTCCGACACCGTGGATCTTCTGTTCGAGGGGCTTGAGGGGAAGATCGCGCGGGACGATTTCGCGTTCGTCGGCGACCGTGACATGGTGACGGAGGGCAAACCCTCGGCCGAGATCTACCGGCTGGCGCTGCAGCATCTGAGCCTGAGCGCGGCGGAGGCCGTCGCCATCGAGGATACGCCCGAAAGCGCGCAAGCCGCGCTGGCGGCCCAGATCACCTGCGTCGGCTTCCCGGGTGAGGCGGCGCGCGGGCGGACCTTCCCCGAGGATGTCAAACACGTGGTCGACCGGCTGGAGCCGGTGTTTTGCGGGTTGGTGAACGCGGCGGCCTAGAACCGGACGCGGACGCCGATATCGAAGGACGTGGCGTTGTAGTCGAAGATGTTGCCGTCGACATTGATGTCATCGAACGTCGCCTGATGGGTCAGTTCGGCGAAGGTCCCGATCGTGTCGGTGATGGCGTAATGACTGCCCAGGGTGATCTGGCCCCCCTGCGCGGTGCCGTAATCGGTGACGCCGCCATCGAACAAGCCAACCTCGATCCGACCGACGCCGAGGGTGGCATAGGCGCTGAACTGATCGGTGACGGGCATTTCGTAGCGGCCGATTATCATCACGGATTCGGCGCTGAGCACCGAGATGATGCCGGTCAGGGCGGTCTCGTTGCGATTGTATTCGAGGCCGAAGCCGAACTCCGGCGTCACGTTGATCAGGCCCCGCACGCCGAGATGCGATCCGGCGTCGAACGCCCGCGCCGCGCCGTTCTGATCGAAGGATCGGGCCAGCAATGAGCCTGCGAAGACTTCAAGCGAGACATTCTGGGCGGTGGCGGGCAGGGCGGTGGCAAGCGCAAGGCCTGCGGTCAGAAGCAAGGTCCGCATGAGGGCGATATCCCCGTGATGATGTTTGACACGGGCATGCTGTTACCAAGCGCATCTGCGCCGGTCGACCGGAGTAAATCCCGCATATGTGCGGGGTTTACTCCGCGGCCTGCATGTGGCCCCTGGGCGCGGGATGCATGTAATCGCGGGTGAGCGGCACCGCCTCCTGCCGTTTGGCCATCTGGAACTGGAACACGCATTGGCGGTTGTGGCGGAACGTGGCCTCGGACGCCTTGAGGTAGTAGCGCCACATCCGGCAGAACCGTTCATCGTAGAGCATCCGGGCCTCGGCCTCGTGGGCGGTGAACCGGGCATACCAGTGCCGCAGTGTCTCGGCATAATGCAGCCGCCAGACCTCGATATCGGTGGGGTAGAGATCAGCCTTTTCCACCGCCGTCGCCATTTCCGACAGCGACGGGCAATAGCCGCCGGGAAAGATGTATTTCTGGATCCACGGTGAGGTATGGCCGGGCGTGTCGGCGCGCCCGATCGTATGGATCAGCGCCACGCCGCCCTCGCGCAGCCGCGTGCGCACCGTGTCGAAATACTCGCGGTAATGGGGCACACCGACATGTTCGAACATGCCGATGGACACGATCCTGTCGAACTGGCCGGTGACGTGGCGGTAATCCTTCAACTCGAAGCGCACGCGATCCTGCAGACCCTCCCGCGCGGCGCGTTCGGTGGCAAAGCGGTGCTGCTCTTCCGAGAGCGTCACGCCGAGCACCTTGGCGCCGTATTCGCGCGCCAGCGTCAGGGCCATGCCGCCCCAGCCGCAGCCGATCTCGAACACCTCCATCCCCGGCTCCAGCACCAGCTTGGCGGCGATATGGTGGGTCTTGGCGCGCTGCGCGGCCTCAAGCGACATGTCGGGATCGGAGAAATAGGCGCAGGAATAGTGACGCTCCTGATCCAGGAACAGATCGTAGAGGCGCGATGACAGATCATAGTGATGGGCCACGTTCTCGCGCGCCCTATGCGCCGGGTTCCACTGATCGAACACGCGCCGGGCGCGGTGGATCCGGCCCGACAGGTTGCGCCACCAGACCCGGTCGCCGTGGGCGGCGTTGATGGTGGCCAGGGTCAGGAAGCCATCGAGATCGTCCCCCGCGATGGTCAGGCTGCCATCCATATAGGCCTCGCCCACCGCAAGATCGGTGTTGAGCACCAGCCGCCGGGGCAGGGTCTCATCGTGCAGCGTGACCTCGACCGGGTTGTCCCGGGAGGGCCCATAAGTGTGACGGGTGCCATCGGGATAGGTCAGGGCAAGGGCGCCCTGTTGGATAAAATCCCGCAGCATTCGGTTCAGGATGCGATCCCACATGGGCGGCCTCCTTTGCGTTGCTCTGGTCAGAACCGTTAACGATTATGCCGCAAAAACCGGAATGTGCAAAATAGGAGGAATGTGAACGCGATGTGATCGGCGAAAACGGGCTGAGGCAGTGCCGGGACTGCGCCAGCGGGCGGGTGCCCGGGCGCGAATACAGGAAGCGACCGGGCGCGCGCCATCATGGCCCGTGCGCGCCCGGTGATCTCAGCCTGTCAGGGCAGGAAGTCGGCCGGATCGACCGCCTCGAACCCGCGCCGCACTTCGAAATGCAGGAAGGACGGATCGCCGCCGCCCACCTCGGCCACGGTATCCCCCCGCGAGACGCGATCCCCCCGGCTGACGCGGATGTTCTGGATATTGGCATAGACCGTCAGCAACCCGTCCGCATGGCGCACCACGAGGATCGGCACCTGATCGGTATCTTGCGTGATCGCGGCCACGGTGCCATCGGCGGCGGCGCGCACGGCGGTGCCGGTGGAGGCCCCGATATCGATGCCCTCGTTGCTGGAGGAATAGCCGCGCAGGATGGAGCCGTCGACGGGACGGATCAGGCGCGCGTTGGATTGCGCGGGGGCGGGCGCCGGTGCGGGTGTGGCCGCGGCCGCCGTTCCCGTGCCTTCTGTGGCGCCGGTGCCGGTGCCTTCCAGTGGCGGCAGGGTTGCGGTTTCGATGCCGTCGGGCAGCGGGTTGGCGGCCGACGGCGGCAGCGGTGCCACGCTGTCGCCCGGGCGGCTGTCATCGCCGGTGCGGGCGGCCTCGATCACGATGGGGATCAAGAGGTGTTGTCCCTCGCGCACGGCAAGATCGGGGCCAAGCCCGTTCCATTCCGCCAGCGCCCGCACGGAGACGCCATAAAGACGCGCGACCGAATAGGCCGTCTCGCCGCGTCCGATGCGGTGGCGCACGGGTTCTTCGCCGCCCTGCACCCCAGGCGCGCCCCCGGTGGGGCCGGTCCGCGCATCGGCGGCGTCGATGGCGCCGCGCGCGATTGAGGCGATGTCGCTGCCCGCACCGGGCGCGCCACCGGCAACGCGGCGGGGCAGGGCCAGCACCTCGCCATCGCGCAGCGGATCGCCCACGGTGCGCCCGTTGAACGAGGCCAGCTCCTCGGGCGTCAGGCCGATCCGGGAGGCCACATCGGCGACGGTATCGCCGCGCCGGGCCACGGCGACCTGGTAGCTTTCATAGGAGATCAGGCCGCGGCTGTCGGGATCGGGCCGGTCGGCCACGACAGGTTCGCCGCGCGGTGCGTTGGGGCGGAAATCGAAATCCAGATCGGGCGGGTTACCGACGCAGGCTGCCAACAGAAATGGCGCCAGCAGCGTCAGGCTACGGGCGGTGAAACTCGTCTTGATCAGGCGCATGGCGCTCGAACCTTCCTCAAAATACGGGCCGTGGGGGCCTTCTTGGAAACGAGTTTACACCGGAAAAGCGGTTGGCGGAAGGGGGATGGGCACACTGCGGGCAATGGGCAAGGGTTTGCGCGCCGCAAGATCGGGCGCGGGGTGGGCGGAGACGCGCCCGGCTCGGCAGCTTTCCGCATAATCCCGGCCGGTTACGTCCTCAGCAACGTCCCGCGGTCCGGATTTCGGGATTCCGGCAAGGGCTGGCTGGTTTGCGTGCGCCGCGTTTGGAGAGATTGCGCGTGACGGCCGGGGCGCAGTTGGTCGGAGGCCTGACAGTACGGCAACGAAAGGTAGACCAATGGCACTTGCAAGCACGGCAGAACGACAAATGCTCGATCTGATCAATCAGGAGCGGACCAATGCGGGGCTGACACCTCTCAAGCTGAACACGCTTTTGAATGACTCCAGCGAAGATCACAGCAACTGGATGATCGATACCGACACATTCTCGCATACCGGGCGCGGCGGATCGTCGGCCACAGAACGGATGCAGGCAACGAACTACCCGTTCGAGGGCTCGTGGTCGACGGGGGAGAACATCGCCTGGCAATCGGAGCGTGGTGCGGACGGGATCGCCGATGACGTGGTTCAGCTGCATCAGGGTCTGATGGAAAGCCCTGGCCACAGGGCCAACATCCTGAACCCCGATTTCACCGAGATCGGCATCGGGATCGAGCGCGGCGACCTGAAAGGGTATGACGGGGTGGTCGTGACGCAGAACTTTGCGCGGACGGATGGAGACACGTCCGGATCCATCGAGGCCGATGGGGCGCCCGCCCCCGAGCCTGCGCCGGAACCCGTGCCCGAGCCTGCACCGGAACCAGCGCCCGAGCCCGCACCGGAACCAGCGCCCGAACCGACGCCTGAGCCCACGCCGGAGCCGGACCCCGAGCCGACACCGGAACCAGAACCGGAGCCCGAACCGACGCCGGAGCCTGAGCCCGAACCCACACCCGAGCCAGAGCCGACACCGGAGCCCGAACCGGAAGAGTGCGACGCGTCCGACATTCAATTGGGCACCGAGGGAGATGACGAAATCGTGGCTGACGGCGATTGGGCGGTGGTCTTTGCCGATGCGGGCAATGACACGATCACGGGATCGGACGGACCCAATTACCTGGAAGGGGAGGCCGGAGACGATGTGATCAGCGGCGGCGGAGGCCATGACGCCGTGATCGGCGGCGATGGCAACGACACGCTCGATGGCGGTGACGGGATGGATTACATCGCCGGCGATGCGGGCGACGATGTCATGACCGGTGGATTGGGGGAGGATTTCTTCGATTTCACCGGCGGCGACGACAAGATCACCGACTTCACCATCGGCGAAGACGTGCTGTTCCTCGATGCATCGCTTCTTGGCGACGGTATGGATGTTCAGGCGTCGTTCTTCGACAAGGCCGAGGTGATGGACGGCAACACCCGTGTCGATTTCGGGGAGGGCAATGCGCTGACGCTGGACGGCGTGACCGATCTGGCCTCCATCGACGTGTTCCTGTTCATGGGCTGACCCGGCGGCATTGATCGCTTTGACGATCCCCTAGGGCGCGGCATCGACAGGTGTCGCGCCCTTTCCTTCCAGGTCGTCCCCGCGTCAGTCCCGCGCCGTGCCCTCGACCAGCGGGACAAAGCGCACCGGCATGATCTCATCATATTCGAACCCGGTCTCGGTGCGGGACACCTTGATCAGGGTCTGGACGGCGTCGGACTGGCCCACGGGCACCACCATGGTGCCGCCGAGCTTGAGTTGCTGCAGCAGCGGGCCCGGCGGGTCCTCGGCGGCGGCGGTCACGAGGATCCTGTCGAACGGGCCCTGATCCGGCAGGCCGTGGGAGCCGTCGCGGGTGAGTACGGTGATGTTGACGAGACCCAGCTTGGTGAACACCAGCTCCGCGTCGCGGGTCAGGTTGCGGTGGCGGTCGATGGTGTAGACGCGGCGGGCCAGCTGGCTGAGGATCGCGGCCTGGTAGCCCGAGCCGGTGCCGATTTCGAGGACGGTATCGCGCGGCTGCACGCCAAGCGCCTGGGTCATCAGGCCGACGACCGAGGGCTGGCTGATGGTCTGCCCGGAATTGATCGGAAGAGGCATATCCTCGTAGGCGCGGCTGGCGAAATGGCCGCGCACGAAATCGCCCCGGTCGATCTTTTCCATCGCGGTCAGCACGCGGCTGTCGGTGACGCCCTTCTGGCGCAGCTGAAACAGGAACTGCATCTTGCGTTCCCCGTCGAAGCCGCCCCCGTTCTCCGCGCCTTGGGTCATTCCACGGCGGCCCTGAGATCGGCCAGCCGATCATGGGCCGTCAGATCCGCACGCATGGGGGTGATGGAGATATAGCCATCGAGGTTGACGGTGGCGTCGGTATCGGCACCCGACGGCACGTTTTGGGGCGAGCCGGTGATCCACAGGAACTTGCGCCCGTTCGGCGCGATATCGGCGCGCATCCCCATCCCGGTGCCACCGTCGCGGAACCCCTGGGCCACGGCTCGGATGCCCTTGACCTCGGAGGCCGGGAAAGCCGGGAAGTTGACGTTGTAGAAGATCTTGTAGGGCCGGCTGGTGAAGGCATCGGGCGCGCCGAGGATCTTGCGGATCGTGGCCGCCCCGTGGGAGCGGGCGGCGTCGAACTGATCCTTTAGGTTGATGTTGCCGGGCCCGTAATACTGCGACAGCGCGATGGCGGGGATGCCCTGGATCGCGGCCTCGATCGCGGCACCGATGGTGCCGGAATAAAGCGTATTTTCCGCCGAGTTGTTGCCCCGGTTCACGCCCGACAGGATCAGGTCGGGCGGATTGTCCTTCAGGACGTCATGCATGGCGGCAATCACGCAATCCGCCGGGCTGCCCTCGGCGGCGAAGCGGCGCGGCGCAAGCTCGGCGATCATGGTGGGATGCACGTAGGAGATACAGTGCCCGACGCCGGATTGCTCAAAGGCGGGGGCCACCGTCCAGACCTCGCCGCTGTCTCCGGCGATGTCGGTTGCGATGTCGTGCAGGACCTCAAGGCCGGGGGCGTTGATGCCGTCGTCATTGGTGATGAGAATACGCATGGCCGCGGGTGTAGCCGTTGGGGGAATGGGCGGCAAGCGGTGGTGTGGGCGGCGGTATCGGGACGGGCGGATGGGGGCGCGCCGTCCGCGCGCGTCCGCCCGGATCGCCCGGATGCCAGACGTCAGACCCTGCGGATGACGGCGGCGACGACCAAGGCGGCAAGAAGCACGGCACCGACGGCCGCGGCCCAGCCGTAGAGGGCGGGCCAGTTGGCAACGGCGATCCCGATGGCGGCCCAGGCCGCGGCGGCGGGATAGGTCGGCGTCCAGTGGCGCAGGGTCAGAAGCGTGGCGGTGCCCAAGGCCAGCGGCAGCGCGACCCAGCTGGCGACCTCCGGCGAGGCAAGGCCATAGCCTGCCGCCAAGGTGGCGAGTGACACGAAGGAGGCAGCCGTGAGCCAGCCCGCATAGAGCCCGATGGGCCAACGGGTCCAGCCGCGTTCGATGACCGGCGCCCTTGCCAGAGCCATCACGGCGGTGACCAGCATGGCAAGTATAAGGATCGTCGCCCAGATCGGGCTGACATTCGCGACCGGGATCCACACCGCCCCGATCAGGAGGGAAGTGAAGAGCCAGAGGCGATGCGCCTGCCAGCGGGCATCTTCGGCGCGTTTCAGCAGGCCATATCCGGTGCTTGCGATCAGCCAGAGATAGATTACGCCCCAGATCGAGAACGCCCATCCCGCCGGTTGGATTGGCGGATTATCGACCGGCACCGGGAAGCGGCCCGGCTCGAACCCGGAGAAGGGGCTGGCGAAGAACGGGACGATGGCGAAGGCCACCGCGGCGGTCAGGCAAAGGATGGCCCAGAGGCGGGCGCGGTCGGTTTGGGCGGGCACATGCATGTAGGTCATGTAGGGGGAATGCGCGGGGCGGGTAGGGAGTTCCCCGTTGGAAGGGGGGATAGGGGTCGCAAGGCGATTTGTTCAGGCGTGCACGAAGGGCTAAGTTATTGGAGATAAATATGTTTTGGTTTTCGCGGCTGGTCTGCAAGGCGCTCCGCGAATTTCCAGTGGGGATGCGACGGATTCAGCTCGCAAATCGCAGATTGTCGTGCATGGTGATCGCGTGACGAAGCTGATCCTCATCCACAAAGCGGGTTCGATCTATGACGACGAGCCGGACACGCGATATGATTTCCCGCGTCAATACCTGAAGGCCGTGGAGGAAGCGATCGGCGATTGGGTTATCTATTACGAGCCCGTGAAGGCCGGAACGCGGGGCTATTTCGCAGTGGCCCAGGTCGACCGGGTGGTGCTGCATCCCTCCCTGAACGATCGGTTCATGGCCCTGATGGTTCCGGGCACGTTCCTGCCATTTGACGAATGTGTGCCCCGGCTGTCGGGGGGGCGTCCGCGCGAGTCCGCTTTGATGAACGCGGATGGCAGTCTGAAGAAGGGCGGAGCGCAACAGCTTGCCGTGCGGCGGGTGCCGGAGCGAGAGTTTGCAGCCATCGTTTCGTGCGGTTTGCCCGAAGATCTCGAAACGCGGGAGGCCGCCCGATACGATTCAGGCGCGCCCGGTTTCGACGACGCGGTCACCCCGTTCGAGCGGCCTGTCCTCGAGCGGCTGACCCGTAGATCGTATCGGGATATCGCGTTTCGCAGACGTGTCAGGGAGGCCTACGGATACCGATGCGCGGTGTCGGGCCTTGAGCTGCGCAATGGGGGTGGGCGGCCGGAAGTCCAGGCGGCTCATATCCGCCCCGTTGCGGAGAAGGGCAGCGATTCCGTGCGAAACGGGCTGGCTCTTTCGGGGACGCTGCATTGGATGTTCGACCGAGGTCTGATTTCGGTTGCCGAGGATTACGGAATTCTCGTCTCGCACAACAAGGTGCCGAAGGATGTTGTCGATCGCCTCATCGCGCCGGGACAGAGGCTGCATTTGCCGAGTGACCGGCGCGACTGGCCGCATCCCGGGAACCTTCGATGGCACCGGGAGAGTTGCTTCGGTCAATCGGGGCGGGTCTCCTAGGCGAGGCCCCCATCCGCCCCGATCCGGGTCTTGCCACCGAGCCATGGGTGCAGCGCCTCGGGCAGTGTCACAGAGCCGTCCGCCTCCTGGCCGTTTTCCAGAACGGCGATCAGGCAGCGGCCCACGGCGAGGCCGGAGCCGTTGAGGGTATGGACGAATTCTGGCTTGCCGCCCTCGGACGGTTTGAAGCGGGCATTCATCCGGCGGGCCTGAAAATCGCCGCAGGTGGAGACGGAGCTGATCTCGCGATAGGTGTTCTGGCCGGGCAGCCACGCCTCGATATCGAAGGTACGCGTGGCACCGAAGCCCATATCGCCGGTGCAGAGTTTCACCGTGCGATAGGGGATGTTCAGGCGGTCGAGAATACCCTCGGCGCAACCCAGCATGCGGAGCTGTTCGTCGTCCGATGCGTCGGGATGGGTGACCGACACCATCTCCACCTTCTCGAACTGGTGCTGACGCAACATCCCCGCCGTGTCGCGGCCCGCGCTGCCGGCTTCGGAGCGGAAGCACAGGGAATGGGCGGTGTAGCGGCGGGGGAGGTAGCTTTCCTCGACCACCACGTTGTTGACGATATTCGTGAGGCTGACCTCGGAGGTGGGGATGAGCCACCAGCCATTGGTCGTTTGATAGCTGTCCTCGCCGAATTTCGGCAATTGGCCGGTGCCGTACAGGATATCATCGCGGACCAGGACGGGGGCGTTCACTTCGGTGAGGCCGTTCTCAAGTGTATGAATATCCAGCATGAATTGGGCCAGCGCGCGGTGCAGGCGGGCGACGGCCCCCGACAGGAGCACGAAGCGGCTGCCGGAGAGCTTGGCGGCGGTCTCGAAATCCATGCCCGGTTTCACGGCGGGAATGTCGAAATGCTCCAGCGGCGCGAAGTCGAACGTGCGCGGCATGCCGCGGCGGTGAAGCTCTTCGTTGTCATCCTCATCGGCGCCATCGGGGACATCCGAGGCGGGCAGGTTGGGGAGCCCTTCGAGGATCGCTGTCAGCTCGGCATCCCTGGCCTTTGCCTCCTCCTCCAGACGGGCGATTTCGTCTTTCTTTTCAGACATGAGCGCGCGGAGGCGGTTGAACTCGGCCTCGTCCCCGCCGGCCTTGGCCTTGCCCACATCCCGCGACGCCGCGTTGCGGTCGGCCTGGGCGGTTTCGGCGGCGGTGATGGCGGCGCGGCGGGCCTCGTCGATGGCGAGGATCTCGGACGACAGGGGAGAGAGGCCCCGGCGGGCCATCGCGGCGTCGAAGGCGGCGGGATTGTCACGGATGGCGCGGATATCATGCATGGAATGGCCTCCTCTCATGGGCGTCGTGGCGCGGGTATGCCAGAGGCGGCGAGGCTGGGAAAGGGGCCGATTTGGGAAGATAGAGCCGGTATATCTGGAGGATATCCACGGTATATCCCGAGGAGGGGCTGGTGACGCCGGTATCTGGGTCAGTCGCCGCGGTAATCCGGGGCGATGGTGACGGGCGGGTCGAGGGTGGCGGCCCAGGCGCGCCATTGGGTGATGAAGGTGTCGTAGTCGAAATCGTCGTCGGCGACGTGGACCCAGTGGTCGGGGCTGTCGTCCGGGACGGTGTCGGCGAACATGATGATGTCATCCCAAAAAGCTCGGAGCTGCTTCAGCGTGGCGGCTTCCAGCAGCCTAAAAGCAGTGCCTTGGAGAATAGCGGCGTCGAGAACTGTATCCTCCGAAAGGTTGGCTCCGACGAGTTCCGCACCTTGAAGCTGCGCCTCATAAAGGTCCGCACCTTGCAATTGCGCACCTATGAAGGTCGCGCCTTGCAATTGAGCCCCGATTAGGGTTGCGCCTTGCAACTGAGCTCTGACTAGGTAGGCACCCTGCAACTGGCCATGCGCCAATTGAATTCCCTGCAAGTTTAGAATGCGGAGATCGAATGCTTGCAAGTTGCAGCGGCGCAGGTCGATGAATTCTGGATTGAAAGCCGTTCTGACGACCTCCTCTTCTGGATTGATCCGCCCAAGGCTTTGAACGGCGCGCTCCATATCCGGCCTAACCGGGCTGAGCGAACTCGCCCAGTCGTGGATCAGGTCTGGCTTCGCGTCCTTCGGCGGCTCTATCGCAGGATAGGCTCGACTGAGTTCCTGAACATAGATCGACAGCATGCGGGCTATGCGTTGGGCGGGCCGGTAGTCCTCTCGTTCTATTGCTTCAATCGCCAATCCCTCCAACCGATCAATCGCGGCGGCGCGGGTGACGAGGTCGTCTTCCCATTCGGTGGCGATGCATTCGTCGGGAGTGCCTTTGTGCAGGACGCGCGTCACCTGCCGCCGCGCGGCGAGGTCCGTTGCGGCGGCGTTGATCTTGTCGTTGAAGAGCGCCTCATCCTGGAGGTCGGTCTGGCGCTGCGTCTGGCGGATGCGGATGAGTGTGAAGGGCAGGGCGACGACGGCGCCCAGGGCACCGGTGAGGGCGGTGAGGGTCAGCAGGGTCCAGCGCAGGGTGGCGTCGTCGGGGTTGCTTGTGGACGTCGCGAGGGCCGATGGGACCGTGTAGATGGTTGCGAGGATGCCCCCCGCGAGGGTCAGGGCCAGCGCCACCCAGAAGAGACTGACGAAGAGCGCTGCGACGGGTGGCACCTTGTCGAGGCCGATGCGGGTGAGAAACCGGGACCATGCGCTGCTGGACGGGCCGGTGGGATCAGCGGGTTTTGCGACGGCGGCGATGAGGATTGCCAGCACAAGTGCGACAAGGATCACGAGGAGCCAGAAGGTCATCGGGGCGATGGGCAGGGTGGTGGTGTCGGTCACGGGCGCTCGGGTCGTCTGAAATCCGGGATCAGCAAAGCGCGTCGGCGGTGGGATTGCAAACCTGAGCGCCCTCCAGCGCCTCGGCGAGGGCGGGGAAGGTGGTGGGGTCGATGCGGGTGGCGAGCGCGCGGAGGTCGCCGCTGGCATCGGGCAGGGTGGCGGTGATGATGGCGACCAGTGCCCATTCACCGGCCACCTCGCGCAGGACGGCGCCGCCCGAAAGGCCCGAGACGACGCGGCAATTGCTGCCCAGGATAGCCGGTTCGAGGGGGATGATGCGGCAATCGAAATGGGCGTGGAGCAGGGTGGCGGCGGAATTGGGGTAGCCCGCGAGCAGGTGGCCCAGATCGGCCTCGGGCTCGGCCAGGGGCAGGGGCACGGCGCTGTCGGGCGGGAGATCGGCGGCGAGCGTGAGCAGGGCGAGGTCGGCCCCGATGGTGTCGATGCTCATGGGCGACTGCGCCTCGGGATGGCGCGCGGTGGTCTCCACGGGGGCCACCAGCCGATCCCCGGCCCCGTCGGGCCGGATGATGACGACCTGTTCGCGGGGGCTGCTGGCGCAATGGCCGGCGGTCAGGACGTGGCGGGGCGTGATGAGCACGCCGGTGCAGCCGCGCGGCGCAAAGCCGTTGCGCGCGACCCGGACGATCCCCGGCAGGTCGGCGACCAGGTAGCGCGGTGCAATGGCGGGCGGCTCCGCCGGATCGGCCAGCGCGGGCGCAGCGAGGCTGAGGGCCAGCAATGCGGCGCGGGGGAGGAAGGGGGGCAGGAGCGGCATGATCGCCATCCAATCGTGTTTGCCCGGCACTTGCAAAGCCTTCGCCCGACCCTGAGGCCCGCCCCGCCCGTGTGCCTCCGCCCTTGCGCACCTTGGGCCCTGCGCCCATCTGGCATCAGAGCACTTATTGCACTCGCCCCACGGCCCCCTTAGGGTGCCGCAACTTTTCAACAGGGCTGCCCGTCGCGGGCGCCACCCAACTCAAAGGACCGCGCCCATGGAAGCCTTCGGCCAGGTTGTTCCGCTGCTCCTGATCCTCGTGATCATGTATTTCTTCCTGATCCGCCCGCAGCAGAAGAAGGTGAAGGAGCATCAGGCGATGGTGGCGGCGCTGCGGCGCGGCGACGAGGTGGTCACGCAGGGCGGGTTGATCGGCAAGATCTCCAAGGTCAAGGACGACACCGAGGTTGAGGTGGAGCTGACCAAGGACGTGAAGGTGCGCGTGTTGCGCCCGACGATTGCGCAGGTCCGCTCCAAGACTGAACCGGCCAACGATTAAGCGGCCGAGGCCGTCCCCAAAGGTTTAAGGACCTCCCCATGCTGCAGATCCCGCTCTGGAACCGGCTGTTCATCGTGCTGGTCGTCCTGACTGGCCTGTCCTTCGCGATGCCGAACTTCTTTTACGGCACGGTGGAGCGGCACAACGATGCGCTTGCCGAGATCGAGCGGACCGGCACCCAGACCGAGGAACAGGTGGCCGATGTGGCGGCCTGGCCGGGTTTCCTGCCCGCGACATTGGTCAATCTGGGCCTTGATTTGCGGGGCGGCGCGCATCTGCTGGCCGAGGTGCGGGTGGAAGATGTTTATGTGGCGCGGATGGATGCGCTGTGGCCCGAGGTGCGCGATGCGTTGCGCGAGCTGCGCGATGTTGTGGGCACGATCCGCCGGATCGATGCGGCGCCGGGCAATCTGCAGGTGCGCATCAGCCAGCCCGAGGGCATGGCCGAGGCCGTGGCCGCGGTGCGGGCCCTGTCGCAGCCGGTGGTGGGCCTGACGGGTATTGCCGAGCAGACGCTGGACGTGTCGGGCAGTGGCGATGTTCTGACCATCTCGCTGTCGGAGGCCGAGGAGGATGCGACCAACGACCGGACGATGCAGCAATCGATCGAGATCGTGCGCCGCCGTGTCGATGAGGCGGGCACGCGGGAGCCGACGATCCAGCGCCAGGGCGCCGACCGCATCCTGATCCAGGTGCCGGGGATCGGCAGCGCGCAGGAGTTGAAGGAACTGATCGGGACAACCGCGCGGCTGACCTTTCACCCGGTTGTGGGGCGCGCGGGAAGCGCCGATGAGGATGTCGAGGCGCGCCAGATCGTGCTGCCGTCGATTGACCCCGATGAGGGCGGCACGTTCTATATCCTGGAAGAAACGCCGGTGGTGTCGGGGGATGATCTGGTCGACAGCCAGCCGTCCTTCGATCAGCAGACCGGCCAGCCGGTTGTGACCTTCCGCTTCAACCCGTCCGGCGCGCGGGATTTCGGCGAATACACCGCCGCCAATATCGGCGCGCCCTTCGCGATTGTGCTGGATGAGGAGGTGATCTCCGCCCCGGTGATCCGGGGGGCAATCACTGGCGGCTCGGGCCAGATCAGCGGCAATTTCACCGTGGAAAGCTCCACCGAACTGGCGATCTTGCTGCGTGCGGGCGCGCTGCCGGCCGAGATGACATTCCTGGAGGAGCGTACCATCGGGCCGGAACTAGGCGCGGACAGTATCGAGGCGGGGCAGATCGCGGCGCTGGTGGCATTCGTTGCGGTGCTTGCCTTCATGATCCTGAGCTATGGGTTGTTCGGCATCTTCGCCTCTGTCGCGCTGGTCCTGAATGTGGGGCTCATCTTCGGGGTGCTGTCCCTGATCGGGGCCACACTGACCCTGCCGGGGATTGCGGGCATCGTGCTGACCATCGGGATGGCGGTGGATGCCAATGTTCTGGTCTTCGAGCGGATCCGCGAGGAGCTGAAAACGGCGCGCGGGCCCGCGCGGGCCATTGAACTGGGCTATGAGCGCGCGCTGAGCGCCATCATCGACGCCAATATCACCACCTTCATCATTGCCACGATCCTTTTCACGCTGGGCTCCGGCCCCGTGCGCGGCTTCTCCGTCACGCTGGGGATCGGCATTGTGACCTCGGTCTTCACGGCCATCTACGTCACGCGCCTGCTGCTCGTTGTCTGGTTCGAGCGCCGCCGCCCCAAAACGATCGAGGTCTGATCCGATGCGTCTTCGTCTCGTCCCGCAGGAAACCAATTTCGATTTCTTCAAATATGCCCGCGTCACCTTCGGCGCGTCGGTTGTGGCCGTCATCGCCTCGCTGGCGATCTGGCTGATGGTCGGCCTGAATTTCGGCATCGACTTCCTGGGTGGCACGACGATCCGCACCGACAGCACCGTGGCGGTGGACGTGGCCGATTACCGCGCCGCGCTGGAGCCGCTGAACCTGGGCGATGTGGTGATCTCGGAAGTGTTCGATCCCAATTTCGACGAGGATCAGCACGTTGTCACCGTGCGGATCCAGGCGCAGGAAGGCGCCGAGGCTGTCACGCCCGAAACCATCCAGGCCATCGAAGATGCGCTTCTGGCCTCCGTCGATCCCGAGATGACGTTTCCATCGGTGGAATCCGTCGGCCCGAAAGTGTCGGGGGAGCTGATCCAGACCGCGATCATTGCGGTTGTGGCCTCGCTTGGTGCCATCCTTGTTTATATCTGGCTGCGGTTCGAATGGCAGTTTTCGGTCGGCGCCGTCGCGGCCCTGATCCATGACGTGATCCTGACCATCGGGGTGTTTTCCCTGCTGCAGATCCGCTTCGATCTGGCCACCATCGCGGCGCTTCTGACCATCGTGGGCTATTCGATCAACGACACGGTGGTGATCTTCGACCGCCTGCGCGAGAACCTGATCAAGTACAAGCAGCGCGACCTGCGCGAGGTGATGAACCTGAGCGCCAACGAGACACTGAGCCGGACCCTGATGACATCGGGCACCACGCTTCTGGCGCTGATTGCGCTGATCGTTCTGGGCGGCGACGTGATCCGCGGCTTTGTCTTTGCCATCGCCTGGGGTGTGATTGTGGGCACCTATTCGTCGATCTACGTGGCCAAGAACGTGGTGCTGATGATCGGCGTGAAGCGCGATTGGTCGAAGCCGACCGGTGGCGGCGGCGGCGGCGGGACGCAATTCGCCGACGTCGATGCTTGACGCTCTGGATCTGGCCCTGGCGACGCCGGGGCTGATCTGGGTTATGGCGATCTCGGTTCTGGCGGCTTTGGTCTATGGCTTTGCGGGGTTCGGCTCGGCGCTCATCTTCATGCCGCTGGCGACGATCTTTCTGCCGCCGCCACTGGCCATCGCGGCGTTCTCGCTCTCGGCGCTGGCATCGCTGTTCACGGTGTTTCCGGGCGCGTGGAAGGATGCCGACCGCAAGCAGACACTGATGATGGTGGGCATGTCCCTGATTTTCATGCCCGTCGGCATCTACCTGCTCCGCATCGCGCCCGAGGTGACGATCCGCACGGCGGTCTGCGTGGTGACGCTGATCACGCTGGCGGCCCTTCTGGCGGGGTGGAAGGTGCCGCTTCGGGGCGGGCGGAAGCTGCAACTGGGGGTGGGCGCGCTGGCCGGGATCACCGGCGGGTCGACGGGCCTGAACGGGCCGCCGATCATCTTGTTCAATCTCGGCACCGATCAGCCGGTGGCGGTGACACGCGGCAATCTTGCCTGTTTCCTGACGCTCAATTCGCTTTTCATGATGCCGATGATGTGGGTGCAGGGCCTTGTCGATGCGCGCGCCTTCTGGCTTGGCGTGATCCTGTTGGGGCCCTATGCGCTGGGCGGGCTTATCGGGGTGCGGCTGTTCCGGCCCGAAGCGGCCTCCCTTTACAAGGCGGCGGCCTATATCCTGATTGGTGCGGCGGGTATCATGGGCCTGCCGGTCTGGGGGTGATGCGATGCGCATGAACGAGGTGAATTTCGATGACAGCCGCCCAGTGGACGGTTACGGGCCCGGCTTCTTTCGCGTTGGTGGCGAGTTGCGGCAGGGGGCCGTTCTGCTGCTGCCGTCGGGTGTGTTCGACTGGGCCGGGTACAACGCGCTGGAGCCGGTGGTGGCCGCGGCGTCGGAGGTGGATTTCCTGCTGATCGGAACCGGCGGCACCATCGCCCATCCGCCGATGGCGTTCCGCCGGGCCGTCGAGGCGTCGGGGATCGGGCTGGAAGTGATGGCCTCGCCCGCGGCGTGCCGAACCTACAACGTGCTTCTGGCCGAGGGCCGACGCGTGGGCGCCGCGATGCTGGCTGTTGAGGCGGATCCCTGAGCGTTGCGATTGGGGCCGATGTGGCCCCGGAAGATGAGTTTTTCGGCCAAGATGAAAGAGCGGGCGGCGTGTAGGATCAGGCGCCGGGCGCGGGGGCGGGCGGAGCGCGGGCGCGGCGGGGGACGGGGACAATTTTAATCGAATTGTCGCTGCATCCCGCCGGGATTGCCTAGAACACGTCTTCCGCGCCGGGTGCACCGCCCAGGATCATGGAGCGCAATTCCCGTTCCAGTTTCCGGCGCATGGTTTCGGCGAAGTCCATATGGGTGGCCGCGAATTCCACGAAGGCGCCGGGGCCGTGGATGACCTCGGCCAGGTAGTAATCCTCGATCTCGCGGCTGGCGCCGCCGATGGCGAGGCCGTTCACGGTGATCCCGTCGAAGGGGAAATGTTCATAGGCCGCGACGGGGGGGAAGCCGTCATTGTTCTGGCCGTCGCCGGAGATATCGAGCGTCTGGAACAGGCAGGCCGGCGCTTCGCGGAAGCGGGTGGCGGCGAAACCGAGCGCGTAGCCAAGGGCCGTCGGGAAATCCTGATGGCCGCGGGTGGAGCGCGAGACCGCTTCGGCGACTTCGAGGAGGTCGGCCTCGCTGTCGATCATCACCCAGTCGATCAGCACGTCTTGCTGGAAGCGCCCGGACCATTCGAAGATCGAGAGCGCCACCGGGCCGGGGCCGTTCAGGAAGGCCTCGACCACCGTGGGATCGAGCAGGGCGGATGCCAGGCCATCGACCTGCAACCGGTACTCGGCCTGATCGACGGAGGCCGAGACATCGAGGCCCAGTTGCAGCGCGAGGCGGCATTGGTCCTGCCCATGGGCGGTGCCTGCGCCGGCCAGGGCGCAGAGCGCGGCGCCAAGCGCCCGGAGGGGGCTGCGCCCTACCAATGGCCCGTGTTTTCCATCGACACCCAGGGCTCGGCCGGGGGCAGATGCTCGCCTTCCTGCAGCAGCTCGACGGAGATGTTGTCGGGCGAGCGCACGAAGGCCATGTGGCCGTCGCGGGGCGGGCGGTTGATCGTCACGCCATTGTCCATCAGGTGCTGGCAGACCTCGTAGATATTGCCGACCCTGTAGGCGAGGTGGCCGAAATGGCGGCTGTCGGATGGCAGGCCGTCATCCCCGTCCCAGTTATAGGTCAGCTCCACCGCCGCGTTGTCCTGGCCCGGTGGGCTGAGGAACACCAGCGTATAGCGACCGTTCTCACGATCGAAGCGCTGGGTCTCTTCCAGGCCGAGCAGTTTGTAGAAGGCCAGCGAGGCGTCGAGGTCTTTCACACGGACCATTGTGTGCAGGTAGCGCAATGTCATGGGGCGGGATTCCCTTGTTGGTTGGAGGGTAGCTTAGCAAGCATGGGGGGTTTGAACAGCCCGGGGCGCGGGATTGTTACCTGGGGGCGGGTTTGACCGGGTGCGGCTTCAACGCGTCGCGCAGCACGAGTGTGACGGTGACGAAGCTGACATAGAGCAGCAGATACCACGATCCGAACTTGCCGATATCGACAAATCCGGTATCGCCCTGGGTCTCGTAGGTCCAGGTCTGGGTGAAGGTGCCGATGTTCTCGGCGATCCACAAAAGGATTGCTGACAGGAGCGCACCGAGGGGCAGCGGGATCCAGCGCGGGGTGCTGGCGATGAAGAACCAGATCCGCGTGTTCCAGAACAGGATCAGCGTGGCGGCGAAGAGGATCCAGCGGATGTCATATGTGTAATGGTGGGTGAAGAAATTCCCGTAGATCGCGACGGCCAGAAGGGCGGTCATCCAGAAGGCCGGGTAGGGTGCAATCTGCACGTGGAAGATGCGGATCGAGCGTGCGATGAAGCTGCCGACAGAGGCATACATGAAGCCGGAAAAAAGCGGTACGCCGCCGATCTCCAGCACCCCCTGATCAGGGTAATCCCATGACCCTTGGGAGAGTTTGAAGATCTCCATGATGGTGCCGGAGATGTGGAAGATGAGGATCACCTTGGCTTCCTCTAGGCTTTCCAGCTTGAAGCGGATGAACAGGATCTGGGTGACCAGCGCGAAGATCACCAGCGCGTCGTAGCGGGCGAGTGGCCACTCGTCGCTCCAGATCAGCCGGGTGAAGATAATTGCCGTCAGGATCAGGATGCCGAAGGCCGCCGCCCATCCCAGCTTGGCGAAGAACAATACGACCTGCCCGGCGCGTCCGGGCAGGCGGGTGGTCAAGGTCCGTTCCAGATTGGCAACGCTTGCGTCGGCCATGTCACCTCATCATCTTGCGGTCTTGCCTGGCGGTGGGGCAATATGTGGCCTCACGCCGCCGCATCTACCGATTCCCCGCCAAGGACCATTGCCATGCCCCTGACCCCTGAACAACAGCAGGATATCCAGCAGTCCCGCGCCAACCCGCAGCCGACGCTCCGCGCGGTGGCCCCGGGGATGGAGCAACATCTCTACGAGGCCAAACCGGTGCTGGACCACGGATTTGTGCGGGTCATCGACTATATGGGTGACGACGCGGCGATCGTGCAGGCGGCGCGGGTGTCCTACGGGGCGGGCACGAAGAAATCCCGCGATGACAGCGGGTTGATCCGCTACCTGATGCGACACTGGCATTCGACGCCGTTCGAGATGTGCGAGATCAAGCTGCACGTGAAACTGCCGGTCTTCGTGGCGCGGCAATGGATCCGGCACCGGACGGCGAATGTGAACGAATATTCGGCGCGCTATTCGATCCTGGACCGGGAGTTTTACATCCCCGAGCCCGACGCGCTGGCGGCGCAATCGGTGGTGAACAATCAGGGAAGGGGGGAGACGTTGCAGGGTGAGGAGGCCGAGCGGGTTCTTCGGATGCTGAAGGACGATGCGGGGCGGGCCTATGACCATTACGAGGCGATGCTGTCGCAGGACGGGCAGGCCGGGCTGGCGCGGGAACTGGCGCGGATGAACCTGCCCGCGAATATCTACACGCAATGGTATTGGAAAGTGGACCTGCACAACCTGTTCCACTTCCTGCGGCTGCGCGCGGATGAGCACGCGCAGTATGAAATCCGGGTCTATGCCGATGCGATTGCCGAGATGGTGAAGGATTGGGTGCCCGCGGCCTACGGGGCGTTCGAGGATTACCGGATGGGGGGCGTGCAGCTCTCGGGGAAGGGCGTCGAGGTGCTGAAGCGGCGGCTGGCCGGAGAGGCGGTGACGCAGGAGAGCTCGGGGATGAGTATGGGCGAATGGCGGGAGTTCGAGGCGGTGTTTGGGTGAGGTGTGCAAGCTTGCACAAGGAGGTTAAGATGTTGGTTTTGTTTATTAAATTTGCCGCATTAAGAATCCTGGGCTAGGTGCTTGAGTGAATGGGAGAAGCTAAGCGCAGGTTGCAACGGTTTCAAAAGGAACACCCACTTTGCTGTTTCTGCGGGGGGAGCCAAGCAACCGAAACGATAGAACACGCACCGCCAAAGGTGTTCTTTGTCAACAAGCTTCGCCCGAGCGGCCTAGAGTTTCCAGCATGTGCAAGGTGTAACCATGGTTCCAGCCAGCACGATCAGGTTGCGGCACTAATTAGCCTAACCATGGGCAATGCGTTCAGAGAAGTACCAGAAGCGGAGAGGTACTGGTCTAAGCTGCTCAAAGGCGTGAAGAATAATACACCAGAGGCGATTCAGTGGTTCACTGCAGCCTCATCGCGGTTTCACATCCGGAAAAACGGTCTGTTAGTTCCGATGATAAAGTCGAGTTTTGATAAAAGGCTGTTCTCAGAGTATGTCTATCCTTGGACTGCCAAACAGGGGTTTGCGCTTTGGTATGAACATTCGGGAGGAATTCTAACTTCTCAGAACCGCGTTTGGGTGCAATGGCTCACCAACTATTCAATCATTAAATCCGGTATTCCGGATGAACTCATAAGAATTGCACCGAACCAATCGAGCCTTAGACAGGGTAAGCTCAATACTGAGGGAGTATTTGAATACCTGTTCAATGTTGATCCCGACCAAGGTTTGGGGATCTTCGTCATATCGGTATATGATTGTGCGGCCGCAATCGTGATGATCTACCCAAGTTCGGAAGAACCTAAGCTACAGAATATCGATGATGGGGGAGCTTGCTTCTCATCGGATGCAGAACGGGGCATTTTTTTGATCGAATAGTTCAAGTTTGTTGTAATGATCGGTTCAAGGATCACGTTCGAGCACCGCTTGTCGTGGTTATCCGGTGCGATCCCGGGCTTGATGACGCTCATCGCGGTAAGGTATTTTCAAGATTGTTCCGATCGGCGCGGAACAAGGCCGCAGGCCGCCGTGCGATCGCCGGACCGACCCACGGTCTGGCGATTTGGCTACGTCAGGCGCAAGGCTGTGACGGTTTTCGGGTGTGGCAGGGATAAAGTGCTAATCACAGGTGTTGGGTCGCCAGCCCCCGGTCCGGCGATCACACGGCTGGGGTCGGACGAAAGGCCCTCACCGCACCAGAACGCCCACCAACCCACGCGCCCGGGCCATGGCATCGCCGCGCATGTCGGCGACGAGTGCGTCGTTGGCGGCCTGCCAGTCCTGAAACCCGGCATAGCCCTGCAGCATCTGGGCGTGGCGTTCCAGCGAGCCGCGCGGGGCGAGGTCGAAGGGGGCGAACCACGCCTTCACCGCGTCGTAGGTGTCCATGCAGGCGGAAATCTCGGCGCCGGACATGGGGCGGACGAGGGCGGTGGCATCGCAGAGGTAGTAGAGCGCCAGAAGGTCGAGGAACTCCTGCATCACGCTGCTCCTTGGTTCGGGGGCAGGTGACAGGGGAGGAGCGCGCGGAAGCGGGAGGGCCTCCGCGATCAAAGCGGCCGTCACCTCCCGTTTCATGACATTGCCCCTCTTTACCACGATCAAGGTAAAGGCGGGGTTAAGCGCGGCCCGATGGCGCACCGACGGCGCCGCAACAGGCCATTGACCTGCGCCACATCGCGGCGCAGGGGGATCGTTTCAGGGGACGTGCGGGCCCTTCAGCCCTCGATCTTCACCAGCTCCACCGCGGAGGCGCGCCCATCACGGCCTTCGCGCAATTCGTAGCTGAGCTTCATGTTGTCCGGCAGTTCCGTCATCCCGGCGCGTTCCACGGCAGAGATGTGCACGAACACGTCCTTGCCGCCATCATCGGGCGCGATAAAGCCGTAACCTTTGGTGGTATTGAACCATTTAACAGTGCCAGTCGGCATATTTCCGTGTCTTTCCTACTCAAGTCCCGCCCACAGGCCTTGCGGCGGTGCGGTGCAGCCAGGATGGGTGCCAAATTGCGGCCTTCTTGAGTGGGCGGTTCACGTCTAACCTTGCGTCACACCTTGAGGATGGGGAGTTTGCGGCGGAACACAAGATGTGGGCCGGCCCGGGAACGGGGGGTGGCACGGTTTTGCCGATGGATTGAGCGGAGGATGAATATTTGCGCGTTTTTGGGTTGAAAGCTTGCGATACGTGCCGGGCGGCGGTGAAGGCGCTCACGGCGGCGGGCCGCGACGTGACGTTGGTGGATGTGCGGGCGGACCCGCTGGCGGTGGAGGATATCGCACGGTTCGAGGCGGCGTTCGGCGATGCGCTGATCAACCGGCGGTCGACGACGTGGCGGCAGATGTCGGACGAGGCGCGCGGCCTGCCCGCCGTGCAGATGCTGGCCGAGCATCCCTCGGTGATGAAGCGCCCGGTGATCGAGGGCGCGGACGGGGCGTTGCATCTGGGCTGGAGTGCGGATGTGAAGGCGGCCCTGGGCGTGTAGGGCGCGGCATGGGGGAAAACCCGGCGGAGTTTCACCTGCGCCGGCGGGCTTGGGTTGGTGCGGTGCTGTGCCTACCTGTAAGGGCACGAGACGCCCTAACCGGAGTGAATTGATGCGCAATGCAGCCCTTGTTCTTGGCCTGATCGGAGGCATTCTTGCCATGATCGTGGGCTTTTTCGTCTATGGCTACACGGTGTTCATCGATTGGTTCGGGGAGGTGCCGGACCTGGCCTACCAGGTGGAGAACCCCGAATTGTTCCGCACGGTGGCGTTTTTGGCGCCGCTTCTGGCGATTGCGGGCGGCGCGATGGCGCGGGCCCGGGCGCTGTGGGGCGGTGTCCTGATGCTGCTGGCGGCGGCGGGGATCCTCTATGCGTTCGGATTTGGCGTATTCACCATGTTCCCGATTGCGTTTTGTGCGCTCGGCGGCGTGCTGGCCGTGGCGGCCGGGCGCCCGGACGAAGAGAAGGCGCATTTCTAGGCGGTGAAGCGTGCCGCCTAGAGCGGTGTGAAGACGCGGGTATCGTCGAGGCAGACCTGCGCCGGGCGGGTGCCGTGGCGCGGTGCATCCTGCACATCCCCGACCTCCACCCAGAGGCCGCCCGCATTGATGAGATGCGGCGCCTCGACCGTCAGTTCCACGTAGATCACGCCATCCTCGGGGAGCACCCGACGGATCGCGCCGCCGGTGCAGAGCGCCCTGGCGGGCACAAGGCAGGGGCCGGTGGGCAGGGAGGGATCGTCCAGCAAGACATGCTGATCCGGCGCGAGGAGCTGCGCCTCGGGCAGGTCGACGCCCGGCAGGGCGCCCGGCTCGATCCGGATCGGCGCGTTTCGGGAGGAGTGGAGCAGGTCTTCGGGCGTGACGCGGTGCAGATGCACGGCGACGACCGACACGGTGCCGCCATCGCGGGTGGCGAGGCGATCGCCGGGCCGCAGGCTGGTGGCGGCTTTCGGGCCGCCTTGCGTGGCGATCTCGGCCTGGGCGGCGAGGCCCGGCATCGGGCTCTGGCGGATCGGAAAGGACGACGGATCGACACCGGGAAGCGGCGTCAGAAAGGGCGCTGATGCGGTCGCATCCTGCGCGAAGGGGGTCACTGCGTTCATGCTCGTTACCTGACTCGGCGGCCGATTCTTCCGACCTGTACAAGCCTGTATACAGCATCGCCGAGGGGCGGAATACGGTCGGAAATAGGGCGTTTTCGCGATCTCAGTTTACGATTACGTTAACCCGGGATCGCAATTTCGTCAGCGCAGGTCGGGGGCGATGGCCTCGGCCGCGAGGCTCTGTACCACCTCATCGAGCGGCAGCACCTCCGTCTGTTTCTGGCCCAGGCGGCGCAGGGTGACGGTGCGGTTTTCCACCTCCTGCCGCCCGATGGCGAGGATCGCGGGAACCTTGCCGACGGAATGTTCGCGGACCTTGTAGTTGATCTTCTCGTTGCGGATATCGGCCTCGGCGCGGACGCCCGCCGCGCGCAGGGCCGCGACGGCCTCATGCACGAACTCATCGGCCTCAGACACGATGGAGGCGACCACAACCTGACGCGGCGCGAGCCAGAACGGCAGGCGGCCTTCGGAGTTCTCGATCAGGATGCCGATGAACCGCTCGAACGAGCCCAGACAGGCGCGGTGCAGCATGTAGGGGCGGTGTTTCGCCCCATCCGCCGCGATGTAGTTGGCGTCCAGACGTTCGGGCAGGTTGGGATCAACCTGGAACGTTCCACACTGCCAGGTCCGGCCAATGGCATCGGTGAGGTAGAAATCCAGCTTCGGCCCGTAGAACGCGCCGTCGCCTTCCTCCAGCCGATAGGAATTGCCGGTTGCCTTGATGGCGTTTTCAAGCGCCCCTTCGACGTGATCCCAGCTCTCGTCGCTGCCCACGCGCTTTTCGGGGCGGGTGGCGAAGGCGATCTCGAAATCATCGAAGCCGAGATCCCGGTAGACGCCCGACAGATAGGTGATGAACTTCGCGCATTCGCTTTCGATCTGATCCTCGGTGCAGAAGATGTGGCCATCGTCCTGGGTAAAGCCGCGCACGCGCATGATGCCGTGCAGCGCGCCGGAGGGCTCATAGCGCGAGCAGGAGCCGAATTCGGCCATCCGCAACGGCAGGTCGCGGTAGCTTTTCAGGCCCTGGTTGAACACCTGCACATGGCAGGGGCAATTCATCGGCTTGAGCGCGTTGATCGCCTTGGTCTGGGCGTGTTCCTCATCGACTTCGACGATGAACATGTGTTCCTGATACTTGTCCCAGTGGCCCGAGGCCTCCCACAGCTTGCGGTCGACGACCTGGGGGGTGTTCACCTCCACATAGCCATCGGCGCGCTGCTTGCGGCGCATGTAATCCTGCAAGGTGGTATAGATGGTCCAGCCATTGGGGTGCCAGAAGACCTGACCCGGCGCTTCCTCCTGCATGTGGAACAGGCTCATCTCGCGGCCCAGACGGCGGTGATCGCGCTTCTCGGCTTCTTCGAGGAAATTGAGATGTTTCTTCAGGTCATCGCGGTTCTTGAACGCCACGCCGTAGATGCGTTGCAGCATGGGGCGGGAATTGTCGCCGAGCCAATAGGCGGCGGCGACCGACATGAGTTTGAACGCGTCGGACGGGACCTGCCCGGTATGCTGCAGATGCGGGCCACGGCAGAGATCCATCCATGGCCCATGCCAATACATGCGAATGGGCTCATCGCCCGGGATACGGTCGAGCAATTCCACCTTGTAGGGCTCATTGGTGCCCTCGTAATGGGCGCGGACGCGGTCCCGGTCCCAGACCTCGGTGCGCACGGCATCGCGGGCATTGATGATCTGCTTCATGCGATCTTCGATCTGGCCCAGATCTTCGGGGGTGAACGGCTCGGCCCGGTCGAAATCGTAGAACCAGCCATTGTCGCGGACCGGGCCGATGGTGACCTTCACGTCGGGCCAGATCTCCTGCACCGCGCGGGCCATGATATGGGCAAGGTCGTGGCGGATCAGCTCCAGCGCCTGATCGTCATCCTTCATGGTGTGGATGGCGATCGTCGCGTCGCCCTCGATCGGCCATTGCAGGTCGTGGTGTTCGCCGTTCACGGTGGCGGAAATGGCCTTTTTGGCGAGCGAGTTGGAGATGCCGGCAGCGATTTCGGCGGGCGTGATCCCGGCGTTGAAGTCACGCGCATTGCCATCGGGAAAGGTCAGGGAAATCTGGGCCATATATCTGGCTCCTCGTCAGTTTGGCGCCTACGAAACGCCCGGTTGCGGGTATGTGTGGGTAGGGTTTTCGCGCTGGTGGTTCGGAATGTCAACGGGCGCGCGGGGCGGAGGGGCGGGTTTGAGCCCAATCCTCGAGATTTCCGCATAGCAGCCAACGTCCGCTATGCCTGCGCTCACGGTTCTTCCAAATTGTTTAGGTGTTTGTTTAGGGCAATAATGATTCCAGCATAAGGAAACCGATTCATGCCATTTGAAACCTGGACGCTATACGTGCTCACTGTTCTTGCCTTGATGAGTACACCCGGGCCAAGCCAGCTGCTGATGCTGACAAACAGCGGTGTTCACGGCTTCCGCCGTTCGCTTGCTACCGCCGCAGGTGATCTTTCAGCGAACGCCTTGCAGATGCTGGCTGCGGGACTAGGTCTTGCCGCGATTATTGCCGCATCTGCCGCGGCCCTAACCGTCATCAAGTGGGCGGGGGTCGCGTATCTGATTTGGTTGGGTGTTCGGATGATCCGACGCGCCAAACCAGATAAACCCGCTCCGCAAGGGCAGCAAAAACGAACCTCGCTGAAAACCCTTTGGCTGCAAGGTTTCCTCACCTCTGCTGCAAACCCCAAAGCTGTTGTCTTCTTCGCTGCGCTCTTCCCGCAATTTATCACTGCAGATGCACCATTCTGGCCTCAATTTTTGATCCTGTCCGCGACGTACATCGTCATCGACGGGCTTTTTCTGTCTACCTATGGACTAGGGTCGACCTGGGTTGTCAAAAGGTTCAAGGGCAGCGCGCGAGTCTGGGTTGAGCGGATTGGCGGCGGCTTCATGATCGGTGCAGCGGTGCTTCTTGCGCTGAAATCTATCTCGCGCCAATAGGTGAAGAGCCGACCTTGGCGCTGCCGCAGCGAAGTACCGTCTTGTCCGCGGCACGGGACGCCGCATCCCCAAGCTCAAGCACGTGAAAAGGGGGCCTGCTGGCCCCCCTTCCGTCGCGCATGTCGGGGCGGTCAGCCGGCCATAAAGGCCGAGACGCCGAGGATCATGATGCAGACCCAACCCGCGGTGAAGATCAGCGGGCGCAACGGCATGCGGGCGGTGCCGGTGATCATGCCCACCGCATGGGCCACGCGGAGCCAGAAGAAGACGATGGCCGTCCAATAGGTCACGGTGGTGAAGCCGTCTGCGATGTAGAGGATCAGGATGATGACCGCGAAGGGCATCCCCTGTTCGAGCAGGTTCAAATGGGCGCGGTTGGCGCGGGCAACCCAATCGGGCAGGCCGTCATCGCCGGGCGGGCGTTGGAAGCTGTCGATGCCCTCCCGCTCGTATTTGTTGACGCCGATGATGTAGGGGATCCAGAGCGATGCGGCGAGCAGCATCAGGCAGGTGAGCACACCCAGTTCGGTGGGAAGGGTCGACATCACGCTGCTCCTTTCATGGCTTTGCCGGTTTCGAGGTAGGATTTGAGCGACGAGGCCAGACGCGCCCAACCTTCGCCAAACCCCTCTTGGCCCGGGGCCATATCGTAATGCTCGATGGTCAGCTTGCACTGCTCCCCCTGGGGCTCGATCAGGTAGACCATGTGTGAGGCGGGGGCATCGGGGCCCATGAACATCGGCTCGAACGTGGCGGCGATGCGGGTTTTGGGGTCCATCTCGGTGGTGACCTGCCGCAGCATCGGGTTGCCGTCGGGCAGGATGAACTCGGTCACGTTGCCGACGCTGGTATTGCCGCGCACGTCGTTGCACATGAAATGGTAGGCGGCCATCTGGTCGGCCTGGGTCAGCGCCTCCCACAGCGCGTCCTGGGTGCAGCGGATGAATGTCTGCATCATGAAATCGGGTTTGCCCATTCTGTGAGCCCTTTCGAGTTTGGTTTTCAGATCGGAAATCGCCTGTGCCTGTGGCCGCAGGAACGGCGCGACCCAGCGGTCGAGCATCTCCTGCAGGGGCAGCGCGTTGAGGTAGTGGTATTTGAACCGCCCCCGTTTGGCCGTGACGATTAGGGAGGCGTCTTCCAGCACCTTGAGGTGTTTCATCACCCCAAAGCGCGTCATCTCGAACTGCTCTTCGAGATCGGTGAGCGTCTGACCGTCGACGGCGCGCAGGCTGTCGAGGATCGCTCGGCGGGCGGGGTCGCCCAGGGCTTTGAAAATCGCATCCATGGGGGGATTATAGGTGATTATGTAGTCACGTGACAAGATAGTCACCTAAAGAAAATTTGGCGAGGCTCCGCCCATGGGCCCGTTGGAGGATTGCAGCGGACGGGCGCGCGGGGCAGGTTGGCGCCGAAAAAGAAGGGGCAAATCATGGCAGAACCGGCGTTTCTCGAGACACCAAACGGGCGGCGTCTGGCCTATCATTTGTTCTCGGGGCGGCGGCCGGGCGTGGTGTTTCTGGGCGGGTTGCGGTCGGATATGAGCGGCACGAAGGCCATCCATCTGGAGGCGTGGGCGCGCCGGTCGGGCCGCGAATTCCTGCGATTCGACTATTCCGGCCATGGCGAAAGCGCGGGTGAGTTCACCGAAGGCTCCATCGGAGAATGGGCCGAGGATGCCTGGGCCGCGATCGACATGCTCACCGAGGGGCCGCAGGTTCTGGTCGGCTCGTCGATGGGCGGGTGGATCAGCCTGCTGATCGCCAAGAAGATGCCCGAGCGGCTTCTGGGCCTTGTCACCGTCGCCGCCGCCCCGGATTTCACCGAGATCGGATATTGGAACGAATGGAGCGCGGCGGAGCGCAAGACAGTGATGGAGGAGGGGGAGATCGCGCTGCCGTCGGAATACGGCGACGCGATGGTGATCACCAAAAAGCTGATCGAAGACGGGCGGGAGCATCTGGTCCTGTCCGATCCGCTGGAGATCCAGTCCCCGGTGCGGATGCTGCAGGGCACGGCCGATAAGGACGTGCCGCAGGAGATGGCACTGCGCCTGCTGGATCATCTGGAGGGGCCGGATATCCGGCTGGAACTGATCAAGGATGCCGATCACCGGTTCTCGACGCCCGAATGCCTCGACACGATCACGCGCGCCGTGGAGGAGGTGCTGATCCATGCGTAGCCTGTTGCGGTTTCTGGGCCGTGCGATCCTGCTTCTGGTGGTGCTGGGGGCCGCGTTCTGGTTCCTTGGACCTCGCGAAGGCGTGGAGCGCGGCGCGGTGGAGATGCCGGATCTGAGCGATCCCGCGGGCTGGCTGGCCGCGCGCGAAGCGGCGCTTGAGGACCTTACGCCGGGCAACGAGGCGCGGATCGTCTGGGCAGGCCCCGAAGGGATGCCGAGCGATCTGGTGATCCTCTACCTGCACGGCTTTTCCGCCGGGCCCGAGGAAACCCGCCCGATGCCCGATCTGGTGGCGGAGGGATTGGGTGCGAACCTGATCCTGGCGCGCCTGCCGGGCCATGGCCGCACCGGAGACGCGCTAGCCGAGCCACGGGTGGGCGATTGGGTGGATGAGGCCGCCGCCATGCTGCATCTGGCGCGCGGGATCGGCGACCGGGTGGTGATCATGGGCGTCTCCACCGGGGGCACATTGGCGACCTACCTGATGGCGGAGCCGGACATGGCCGAGGATGTGGTGGCGCTTGTCCTGCTGTCGCCCAATTACGAGGTGGTGAATCCCCTCGGCGTGCTGCTGGAATGGCCGATGGCGCGGATCTGGACACCCTGGATCGCGGGCGCTGAGCGCAGCTTTGAGGCCTATAACGAGCGCCACGGCACGTTCTGGACGCAAACCTATCCGACCAGCGCCACCGTCACCATGGGCACGCTTCTGCGCGAGACGCGGGAGCGGGACTATTCCGGCATCGACACGCCCGCGCTGTTCCTGTTTTCCGACAGCGATCAGGTGGTCTCCGCCCCCGCAACGCGGGCCTTTGCGGAAAGCTGGCCGGGGCCGACGACACTGATCGCCGTCGCCGTGCCGGAGGAGGGCGGCGATCCCGACAGTCACGTGATTGCCGGTGACATCCTGAGCCCGGCTTTGACCGACCGGGTGGCCAGCGACATCACCGATTGGCTGCGCGACACCCTCCAGTAGCGCCCGGGGCGACGGGCGCGATATGCGGCCCGCCCCATGCCGCATCGCGGCATTTTGCAGACGTATGCAGTTTTCCCTTGAAGCGGTTCGGCCCGCGCGTATCCTTGTGCTGGAACTGGCGGAGGGATGACAATGGCAGAGTATCTGAAACGCGGCAAACCGGCCGATGAGCGGGCCGAAGACGACGCGAAGGTGCGCGGCATTGTCGAGGGAATCCTTGGCGATATCGAGGCCCGCGGCGATGCGGCGGTGCGGGACCTGTCAGCCAAATTCGATGGCTATTCGCCGGAGGCCTTCCGCCTGACGGCCTCCGAGATCGAAGCGGCGATGCAGCAGGTCTCGACCCGTGAGATGGACGATATCCGCTTTGCCCAGACCCAGATCCGCCGGTTCGCCGAGGCGCAACGGGCCTCGATGACCGATATCGAGGTGGAAACGCTGCCCGGTGTGATCCTGGGCCACAAGAATATCCCGGTGAATTCGGTGGGCTGCTACGTGCCCGGCGGCAAGTTCCCGATGGTGGCGTCTGCCCATATGTCGGTGCTGACGGCAAAGGTGGCGGGCGTGAAGCGCATCGTGGCCTCCGCGCCGCCGGTCGGTGGCAAGCCGCATCCTGCGATTGTGGCCGCGATGCATGAAGGCGGCGCCGATGAGATCCTTGTTCTGGGCGGCGTGCAGGCCGTGGGTGCCATGGCGATCGGGACGGAAAGCATCAAGCCCGTCGATATGCTGGTGGGGCCGGGCAATGCCTTTGTGGCCGAGGCCAAGCGGCAATTGTTCGGGCGGGTGGGCATCGACCTGTTCGCGGGGCCGACGGAGACATGCGTGATTGCCGATGAGACCGTGGATGGCGAGATGTGCGCCACCGACCTGTTGGGCCAGGCGGAGCATGGGTATAATTCGCCCGCCGTTCTGATCACCAATTCCCGGAAGCTCGCGGAGGAGACGCTGGCCGAGATCGACCGGATCCTGGGCATTCTGCCGACGGCGGAGACGGCGCGGGTGAGCTGGGAGGAATATGGCGAGATCATTCTGTGCGACAGCTATGACGAGATGCTGGCCGTGTCGGAGGAGATCGCGTCGGAGCATATCCAGGTGATGACGGACCGGGACGATTGGTTCCTCGACAACATGACCAATTACGGCGCCCTGTTCCTGGGGCCGCGGACCAACGTGGCCAATGGCGACAAGGTGATCGGGACGAACCATACCCTGCCGACGAAGAAGGCGGGGCGGTATACGGGCGGGCTTTGGGTCGGCAAGTTCCTGAAAACGCATTCCTATCAGCGGGTTGTGACCGATGAGGCGGCGACTTTGGTGGGGGAATACGGCTCGCGGCTGTGTATGCTGGAAGGGTTCGTGGGCCATGCGGAGCAGTGCAATGTACGTGTTCGGCGCTATGGGGGTGTGAATGTGCCCTATGGTGAGGGGGCGCCCTACCGCGACGCGGCGGAGTGAGATTGGGTTCGGGCGGGCCCGCCCGCCCACCCCTTTGGGGGCCAGCCCCCGTCCTTCGGACTCCCCCGGCATAGTTCTGGAACAAAGATGACAGAAGAACAGCGAGCGAAGGATCTGGTGCGCGGGTTTCGGGCCAATGGGCATCTGGCGGATGTGGCGGCCGCGACGTGCCCGGTTCATCTGGCGCATCCGTTCGAGACGCTGGATCTGGCCGGGTATCAGGGTGTGATGGACGCGCTGGCCATCGCGTTTCCGGATCTGGAGCGGCGCGTGACCATCGAGATTGCCGGGCGTGACAGGCAGGGCCAGCTCTGGGTCGGGCAATGCGGCTATTATTGCGGGCTTTTCGCCGCGCCTTTTGTCGATATCCCGCCGACGGGGCGCATGGCTGCGATGCGGTTTCATGACTTCCTGCGGGTCGAAGACGGGCATGTGGTGGAGATGCAATCGCTGTGGGATCTGCCGGAGCTGATGCTGCAGGCGGGGGCCTGGCCGCTTGCGCCGTCGCTGGGGCGGGAATGGCAGGTGCCGGGGCCCGCGACGCAAGATGGACTGATCGTGGCCGGGGACGGGGCCTCGGCACTGGCGGTGGTGGGCGACATGCTGGCCTCGCTTGGCAATGATCCGGCCGGGACGCCGCGGGACGTGATGGCGCAGCATTGGCGCGACGACTGCTCCTGGTACGGACCGTCCGGCATCGGCACCGCACGCGGGATCAACGGGTTTCGCCGGCACCATCAGGCGCCGTTCCTGGAGGCCATGCCCGATCGGCGGGCCCTTGTGGAGGAGGGGCATTTCTTTGCCGAGGGGGATTATGTGGGCTTCACGGCCTGGCCCGGCATGGCCTGCACCCTGACGGGGGGCACCTGGCTTGGCTTGCCGGGCGCGGGGCAGGAGCTGGCGATGCGGAGCCTTGATTTCTGGCGGGTCGACGGCGGAAAAATAGCCGAAAATTGGGTTCTCGTGGACCTGCTGCACATCTATGATCAACTGGGTGTGGACGTGCTGGCGCGGATGCGGGAGGTGACGGGATGAGAATAAAACGCTTATACTTCCGCGTCTTACTCACAAGTTTATCCACTGAATTTTCGGCGTTGGTTTTGAATTTCGAACGTTCTACCAGAGGTGATCTGACATGAGCTTGCCGCGTATACCGTCCCTGTCGCTCGGCGGAAAACGCGCTTTCGTGCCGGGTGGGTCCCGTGGCATTGGCCTGGGTTGCGCCGCGGCATTGGCCGAAGCGGGCGCCCATGTGATCGTTGCGGCGCGGGGTGGCGCGACGGTGGAGGAGACCGTGGCCGACCTGCGCGCGGCGGGCTATTCGGCCGACGGCATCACGCTCGATGTCACCGATCTGGCGGCGCAGGAGGCGGCGATGGACGGGATCGGCGCCATCGACATCCTGTGCAACTCGGCCGGGCTGGCGCGCCATAGCGCCGCGCTTGACACCACGCCGGAGGATTTCGACGCTGTCTTCGATGTGAACGTGCGCGCGGCCTATTTCCTCGCGCGCAACGCGGCGCGGCGGATGGAGCGGGGTGGCTCGATCATCCAGATCTCCAGCCAGATGGGCCATGTGGGTGGCATCGACCGGGCGGTCTATTGCGGCACGAAACACGCGGTTGAGGGGATGACCAAGGCGATGGCCATCGAATGGGGTGCGCGCAATATCCGGGTGAACACGATCTGCCCGACCTTCATCCGCACCCCCCTGACCGCGCCGACCTTCGCCGACCCCGAGAAACGGAAATGGATCGAGGACAAGATCAAGCTGCCGCGTGTGGCGGAGATCGAGGATATCATGGGCGCGGTCGTGTTCCTGGCCTCGGATGCCAGCGCGATGGTGACCGGCACATCGATCCTGGTCGATGGCGGATGGACGGCGGGGTAGGGCATGGCGGATCGTCCGGATCATACCGATCGCAAGATCACCTCCATCGACGTGGCGCGCCGCGCGGGCGTGAGCCAATCGGCGGTCAGCCGCGTATTCACGCCGGGGGCCAGCGTGTCGAAGAAGATGGCCGCGCGGGTGCGCGAGGCGGCGGATGATCTGGGCTATCGGCCCAACGTTCTGGCACGCTCGCTGATCACCGGGCGGTCACGCATCATCGGGCTGGTGGTGGCCTATCTGGACAATCCGTTCTACCCCGATGCGCTGGAAAAGCTAAGCGCGGCGTTGCAGGAACGGGGCTATCACATCCTGATCTTCATGGCCGGGAACTCCGACAAGGATGTGGATGGTGTGATCCAGGATCTCATGGATTATCAGGTGGATGGCATCATCACCGCCTCCATCAACCTCAGCGGGGAGCTGACGGATCGGTGCCGCGCAGAAGGCATACCGGTGATGCTGTTCAACCGCGGTATTGCGGGCTCGGGCCTGTCCTCGGTGACGTCGGCGAACGAGGTGGGCGCAACGAAGGTGGCCAATGCGCTGCTGGATGCCGGGCACCAGCGGATCGCCCACATCTCCGGTTGGCTCGGTGCGTCGACCGGGCGGGATCGGCACGATGGGTTCGTGGCCGCGCTGGAGGCGCGCGGGGCGCATCTCCACGCGGAGGCCGATGGCATGTTCTCGCGGGAAACCGCTGCCGTCGCGGCCCGCAAGATGATGGACGCCGCCCACCCGCCCGACGCGATATTCGTGGGCAATGACCACATGGCGCTGGCCGTGATGGATACGCTGCGCCACGAGATGGGTGTGGATGTGCCCGGCGAGGTTTCGATCATCGGATATGACGATGTGCCCATGGCCGCCTGGCCCGCCTATCAACTCACCACGCTGCGCCAGC
The DNA here is from genome assembly GCA_947491935.1 of uncultured Roseicyclus sp. Taxonomy (GTDB): domain Bacteria; phylum Pseudomonadota; class Alphaproteobacteria; order Rhodobacterales; family Rhodobacteraceae; genus Gymnodinialimonas. The sequence goes on along the minus strand of CANLLF010000001.1, from coordinate 678,322 downwards.
CGGTCAATCGCATGGTCGAGGCGACGGTCGACACCCTGCTGGCCGAGATCGAATCCGGCCGACCGCCGGGCACAAACACCGAGATCGAGGGCGAGCTGATTACCCGCGCCTCGGCCCGCACCGCCAAAGGATCCACGCCATGAAGGGCTTTGACGCCAAGTTCCGCGATTTCCCCGACTATATCATCGGGATCACCAGGGAGATCTGGGAAGATCGCGGCATTGCCACGCTGCACCAGTATTACGCGCCCGGCATCGTCGTGCGCTCCCCCAGTTCGGTGGTGGTGGGCAACGACACGGTAATCGGCGCCACGATGGCGACGCTGGCCGAGTTCCCCGACCGGGTGCTGTTGGGGGAGGACGTGATCTGGTCCGGGACGCCGGAGGAGGGAATGCTGAGTTCGCACCGCATCATCTCCCAGGCCACCCATAATGGCGACGGGGTGTATGGCGCGGCGACGGGCAAACGGCTCGAATACCGGATCCTTGCCGATTGCCACGCCAAGGATAATACAATCGACGACGAATGGCTGATCCGCGATCAGGGCGCGATTGTGCGCCAGATGGGGTGGAGCCCGCGCGATTACGCGGCCGATCTGATTGCGCGGGAGGGCGGGCCGGAGGCCTGCGTGAAGCCATTGACACCCGAGATCGACCGGCCGGGCCCCTATAAAGGCCGTGGCAATGACAATGAATGGGGCGCCCGGCTGGCCGACACGCTGACGCGGATCATGGGGGCGGATATGGCCGCGATCCCCGAAGTTTATGATCGCGCTTGTAACCTGGAGTATCCCGGCCATGTCACGGCGCATGGGCCAGCGGCGGCGGACAGGTTCTGGATGGGCCTGCGCGCGGCCTTCCCGAATGCTGCGTTTACCATCGACCACCAGATCGGGCGCGAAGATGCCCATATGCCGCCCCGCGCCGCCATCCGCTGGAGCCTTTGGGGCAAGCATGAGGGCTGGGGCGCGTTTGGCCGCCCTACCGGCGCGATGGTCTACGTGCTTGGGATCACCCACGCGGAATTCGGGCAGGTCGGCACGGCGGAGCCGATGCTGCGCCGGGAATACACCTTGTTTGATGAAACCGCCGTCTGGAAGCAGATCCTGCTTCAGGAGGCCACGAGGTGACACCGCTGATCCCCGACGCGCAGCGCGACTACCACGACACCTGGCACTTCTCGCCCGGTGTGGCGGCGGGCGGGTTGGTGTTTCTGTCGGGGGTCACGGGTGGGGATCGCCGGACGGGGCAGATGCCGGAGACGCTGGCGGAGCAGGCCGAAAACGCCTTTGGCACCATCGCTGAGGTGTTGGCCGAAGATGGCCTGACGCTGGCCGATGTTGTGGAGATGACAACCTATCACGTCGGGTTGCAGGCCCATCTTGACGCGTTCAAGGGCGTGAAAGATCTCCATATCTCAATACCTTACCCGGCCTGGACGGCCATCGGCGTGACCGAGCTTGCCTCCGCCGGTGCGATGATCGAAATCCGGGTGATCGCCCGGCGCCGCGAGGTGTGATGGACAGTTTCGCCGCGCATATGTTCACGCCGAATGTCCGGGCCGAGCAAGACAAGGTTGGCATGGGCGACCGCTACGCAAAAACCTATGAGACCCGGCTGCGCGGCCCGTTGGATGCCGATGCCCGCGCCTTCATCGAAACCCGCGATACGGTCTACATGGCCTCCGTCTCCGAAACCGGCTGGCCCTATGTTCAGCATCGCGGCGGGCCTGTGGGGTTTCTGAAGGTCATCGGCCCCGAAGAGATCGGGTTTGCCGATTATCGCGGCAACAAGCAGTTCATTTCGCGCGGCAACACCCGTGGCGATGACCGCGTACCGCTGATCTTGATGGATTACCCGCGCCGGGCGCGCCTGAAGCTGATCGGGCACGCGACCTTTGTGGATGCCGAGGATGATCCGGCCCTCGCCGCGCGTCTTCTGACCGAGGGCGCGGCCCCGGCCGAACGCCTGGTAAAGATCAGGCTTGTGGCGATGGACTGGAACTGTCCAAAATACATCACGCCCCGCCTGACAGAAACCGAGATCGACGCCGCGCTGGCCCCGAAGCTGAAGGACCTGAGCGACCACATCACCGCGTTGGAAACGCGTCTGACCGCGCTCGATCCGAATTGGAGACACGGATGATGCGCTTTGCTGCCCTCACACCTATCCTCATATGCACCGCACTTCTGGCCAGCCTGGCCCAGGCCGAAGGATTTGCGGTCGATGACCTGCGCACCGTGCCGGTGGACGCGTCGATCCTGACCAATGGCACCTTTGTGGCGGAGGCGACGGCCCCCAACCGGATCACGTTTGCCTGCCTGGATTGCGGGACGTTTGCGGGGATCGACGTCCGCATCGGCCGACAGGATGACGGAACGGAGGAGCGGATGCGCGCGGGGCTGACCACCATCGACGACATCCGGGCGATGTGTCAGGCCAACGATCCTTCCTGCCAGCTTGACGGGATCACGTCGGGCCGGGCCATCGGCTGGATCACGACCTATGACGGAAGTGTCACCGGCAGCACCGCGTTGCTGTTCCTGGATGGTGACCTTCTGACGATCCGCTCCATCGCGGATGATGTCGCGACGGCGCGGGCCAATGGCGATGCCGTGCGCGCGGCCCTTGCACCCGCCATCATCGGCGCGAATTAGCCCCATTTCCGTCCAGAGGACCGACCCAGATGACCCCTGCCGACATGGAAGCCCGCCGAAGCCAAACTTGGGAGGAGGGACCCGGTTGAAGATCAAACGTACAGGCCCGAGCCATTTGAGCATTGCCGAAGCCGTGCGGGAGGCGGCGGACAAGTCCGCGCGGGCCCGCCACGCCGCCGGTGCCGCGCTTCCGGAAGCCCCGTCGATCGGGTTTGCGACGTCGTTCACACGCGCGGATGGCCGTGAGAAAGTTGTGGTCGGCCCGTTTGCGGACAACCCGGACCCGAACAGCCAGACCTTCGCGGACTTCATGCGCACGCCGGGCATGGTCGCGGTTCAACAGATCTGGGGGCTTGTGAGAAAATCTCTTCCCGACCACGTGCAACGGCCCGGCGATATGGTCTTTGTGACCCTCTCGGGCGTCTCGCTGGCCCAAAAATGGTCGTCGTCCTGGGGAGAGCTCGACACGGAGGACCGACTTGGCCTGACATTGGATGCGGCGCGGACGGGTCTGGGGGCGCTGGCTTTGCTGAATTCAGGGGCCGGGCGCCCGACGGACGATATCATGGAGGCCCGTATCGCCATCGCGTCCTTTCAGGATATCCTCGCGGGAAAAGATCCTGTTTGGCTGAGCCTGCATAAGGATCTCAGCAACGCATCGCTTTTCTACAAGGCATCGGACGGCATTGCGAAAATCACCGAAGCGGCGTTGAGTGACGATCCGAAACTGGGCGGTATCAAATTGAACCTGCTGCGGGATCTGGCCTCCGGCGATCCGAAATTACCAGGCTTGCTGTTGCCGCAGACCACATCGGCCGGGCCATTCACACCCTCACCACCTGTATCGAAAGACGTCCCATGACTATTCGCACCACCCATGTCGGCAGCTTGCCCCGCACCCAGACGGTTGTGGATTTCATCTTTGCCCGCGAAAAGGAGCAGCCGTTCGATCAGGCCGACTTCGACGCCGCCATGACCGAGGCGGTGGATGAGACCGTGGCCAAGCAGGTGGCCGCGGGCATCGACATCGTCTCCGATGGCGAGACCTCCAAGATCTCCTACGCGACCTATGTGAAGGACCGCTATACCGGCTTTTCCGGGGACAGCCCGCGCAATGCGCCCGCCGACCTCAAGATGTTCCCGTCCTTCCTTGAACGGCTGGCCAATGATGGCGGCACGCCCACCTATGCGCGGCCGATGTGCACCGGGGAAGTGCGCTCCAAGGGGCAGGGAGAGTTGCAGAAGGATATCGACAACCTGAAGGCGGCGATGGCCAAGCATGGCGCCAGCGAGGGCTTCATGAATGCCGCCTCGCCGGGTGTGATCTCCTTGTTTTTGCAAAATGATTTCTACCCGACGCGGGAGGCGTATCTGGCCGCGCTGGCCGATGCGATGGCCGAAGAGTACCGCACCATCGTGGAGGCCGGCCTGATGGTGCAGCTGGATTGCCCCGACCTCGCGCTGTCGCGCCACATGCTGTTCGCGGATCTGAGCGATGCGGAATTCGTGAAGATCGCGGCGTCGCACGTGGAGGCGTTGAATCACGCGCTGAGCGGGATCGACCCGGCGCGCGTGCGGGTTCATATCTGTTGGGGCAATTATGAAGGGCCGCATATCTGCGACGTGCCGATGGATACGGTGTTCGGCACCTTCATGTCGGTCAATGCGGGCCAGCTTCTGTTCGAGACGTCCAATCCCCGCCACGCCCATGAATGGACCACCTTCCGCGACCGCGTCGCCGAGATCCCGGAGGACAAGATCCTCGTGCCCGGCGTTGTGGATACGACGACGAATTTCGTGGAGCACCCCGAATTGGTGGCCGAGCGGATCGCGAAATTCACCGGGATTGTCGGGGCGGACCGGGTGATTGCGGGCTCCGATTGCGGGTTCGGCACCTTCGCGGGCTTTGGTGCCGTCGACCCGGCGATTGCCTTCGCCAAGCTGGAGGCCCTGGCGCAAGGTGCGCAATTGGCGGCCTCGCGTGGCTGAGCCGCTTGTCCTGATCCCTGGCCTGATGTGTGACGGGCGGCTGTTCGGGCCGCAGATCACCGAATTCGGGCGGGGCAGGGCGGTGCATCTGGCCAACATCACGCGGGCCGCGACCGTGCCCGCCCTTGCCGCGCAGGTGCTGGAGGAGGCGCCCGCGCGCTTTGCGCTTGCGGGGCTGTCGATGGGTGGGATCGTGGCGATGGAGATCATGGCCCAGGCGCCGGAGCGCGTGATGCGTCTGGCGCTGTTCGACACCAATCCGAAGGCCGAGGTTGCCGCCGTGGCGGCGGCGCGTGAGCCGCAGATCGTCGCGGTGCAGGATGGGCACCTGATCCGTGTGATGCGCGATGAGATGAAGCCGAACTACCTGGCCCCTGGCCCCGGTCGGGCGGAGGTGTTGGACCTCGTCTTGGACATGGCGCGTCGTCTGGGGCCGGATGTGTTCACCGCCCAATCCCGCGCCTTGCAGACCCGGCCGGATCAACAGGACACGCTGCGACGGGTCCGGGTGCCGAGCCTGATTCTCTGCGGCGAACACGATGCGCTTTGCCCGTTACATCGGCACGAATTGATGGCCGATCTGATCCCGGATGCGCGGTTGGTTGTGGTGCCCGGGGCCGGACATTTGCCGACGCTGGAGCAGCCCGATGCGGTCAATTCCGCGATGCAGGACTGGCTGGCGGCCTGACGTGGGCATCGGGGGACTATTGCGAAACGTCAATCTTCACCTGTAATCCATCCCCAAATACCTGTGGATAGATCGCGAAACGCCTAGCCGCGCCCGGCATCCTTCGGCAGGATCTCGACCTCTGCAACCGGCTGCCTCGTCTCGATATCGAAGAACGGCGTTTGCCGCCAGCGCCCGGATGTCAGCGCGGAGAGGGAGCGTGCCATCAGGCCGACGATCGCGGGGGTCAGCCGCGTGTGCTTCACCCCGCCTCCGGGCTGGGGCACATGGGCGTGGGTGCGGATGGGCCCGAGGGCATCGGTGGTCTCGAAGATGGACTGGACCGGGCTGAAAAACGCGAAGCGCGGTGTGGTGGAACTGACGCCCAACTGCGTGCCGCAGCATTTGGCGTACCAGCGGTAGGAACCCTTGGGCGACAGGCGGGCGAGGCCCAGATGCTCGGCGCCTGTGTCGATCACGAACCGGTCCGGGGTGGTTTGGTAGACGGCGACGCCTTCAGCCTGCGTCGCCTCGATCCCGAAATGCCGCTGCGCGCGCACGCAGCTGTCGCAATGGCACATCGCCGGGGTGCCGGACCCGCGCGAGACGCGCATATGCCCGCGGATCGCGCCGCATCGGCACGACCACGGAACCTGCGTCTCAGACATTGACGTTGGCGACCGGTGGATCTTCGACCAGACGCGGCTTGGCCCGCTTGCGTGGCGTCGCGTCGGAATTGGCATCGATGAACTCAAGCACCAGCGGGCGGATATTGTTGCGCCAGCTCTTGCCCGCGAAGATACCGTAATGGCCGGCCTCGGGCTCGATGTAATTGGCCTTCTTCTCGTCGGGCAGGCCCGTCAGCATATCGAGCGCCGCAATGCATTGCCCGGGCGCCGAGATATCATCCTTGCCACCTTCCACCGTTTTCACGGCGACGGTGGTGATCTTGCCGATATCGACCTGTTTGCCATCGACCACGAAGACGTTCCGCGCGATCTCGCGGTTCTTGAAGATCCGCTCGACCGTCGAGAGGTAGAACTCGGCCGTCATGTCCATCACGGCCAGGTATTCATCGTAGAACACGTTGTGCTTGTCGTGGTCCGATGCCTCACCCTTGGAGGCGCGCACGATCTGGTCGGCGAAGGCCTTGGCGTGTTTCTCGGCATTCATCGCCATGAACGACGATAGCTGCTGCAGGCCCGGATACACCATCCGCCCCGCGCCCGCATATTTGAAGCCGACGCGCTGGATCACGAACTTTTCAAGCTGCCCCATCGTCACCCGGCGGCCGAAATCCGTCACGTCCGTGGCGGCGGCGTCGGGGTCGATCGGGCCGCCGATCAATGTGAGCGTGCGGGGCTGTGCCTTGGGGTCTTCCTCGGCCAGATAGGCCGTTGCCGCCAGCGCCAGTGGCGCGGGCTGACAGACGGCGATCACGTGGGTGTCGGGCCCCATTTCGCGCAGGAAATCGACGAGGTAGAGCGTGTAATCCTCGATATCGAACTTGCCCTCGCTGACCGGGATGTCGCGGGCATTGTGCCAATCGGTGATGTAGACGTCGCAATCGGGCAAAAGCGACAGGACGGTTTTGCGCAGGAGGGTCGCGTAGTGGCCCGACATCGGCGCCACGAGCAGGACCTTGCGCCCGGTCGGCCCACGGCCTTGCACGTCAAACCGGATCAGATCGCCAAACGGGCGTTCCACCACGATATGCTGCGTCACGACGTGATCGCGCCCGTCCGTGCCGGGGATCGAGTTGATGCCCCAATCGGGTTTCGCCGCCATCCGCGCAAAGCTGCGTTCGGTCACTTCGCCCCAGGCGGCGGTCATTTGAATCAAGGGGTTAGCGACAAGGCCCAGGGCCGGATACGAACACATGGCGCGGGCCGAGGCGCCCATCCACTGGTTCGTCACCCGCATGGATTCCATGAGATCATAGGTGAGCATATACCGCATAATAACTCCAAGCGCCGAGACCGGGTTACCCCGGATCATTTCGTCGCGTGGACCCCCTCACCTTGGTCCCGCTACTATGCAGATGCAGCATCGAGGACGGGAAATCAAGGTGTCACAGGACAAGACGACGACGGGTAAGGGTGGCGATGCCACGCCATCCGAAGCCACGCAGAGCCCCGAGGCCCTGGATCGCCTGAAGGCGAACCTTGCCAAGGTGGAGGAGCTGTCGAAACGCCTGGTGGCCGCCATGGGGCACCGCGCGCCGTCCGATTCCGGCCTTCAGGGGCCGGGGCAGGACCTCTACATGAAGGCGGGCCTGGCCTACTGGGCTGATATCGTGTCGAATCCCACCAAATTGCTGGAACAGCAAGCCCAGTATTGGGGCACCGCGATGACGCATTTCATGGAGATGCAGAACGCGCTCGCCGAGGGCAAGATGCCGCTTCTGGACGATGACGATCTGCCCTCCGACAAGCGCTTTGCCAACCCGCTCTGGCGAACGCATCCGTATTTCAACTTCGTGCGTCACCAATACGTGATGGGGTCCGAGGCGATCCGCAAGGCGGTTGATGAGCTGGACGGGTTGGACACGGGCGACAAGCGGCGGGTGGAGTTCTTCGCCAGCCAGGTGATCGAGCTGTTCTCCCCCACCAACTACTTCGCGACCAACCCCGATGCGCTGGAAAAGGCCGTGGAGACCGATGGCGAAAGCCTTGTGCACGGCTTGGAAAACCTGGTGCGCGATATCGAGGCCCATGGTGGCGAGCTTCTGCCGACGCTGGCCGACCCGAACGCTTTTGAGGTCGGCGGCAATATCGCCACCACCGAGGGCTCGGTTGTCTACCGCAACCGAATGATGGAGCTGATCCAATACGCGCCGACCACGGAAAAGGTCCACAAGACCCCGCTGGTGATCTTTCCGCCCTGGATCAACAAGTTCTACATCCTTGATCTCAAGCCCCAGAACAGCCTGATCAAATGGATCGTCGATCAGGGCTATACGCTCTTCGTGGTGAGCTGGAAGAATCCCGATACGAGCTATGCGGATACCGGCATCGAGGATTACGTGCAGGACGGCTACCTGACGGCGATCGATGAAGTGAAGGCGATCACCGGGGAAAAGCAGATCAACACGATCGGCTATTGCATCGCGGGCACCACACTCAACATGACGCTGGCGCTGTTGAAGAAGCGCGGCGACAAATCGGTCAAATCCGCCACCTTCTTCACCACGCTTACCGATTTTTCCGAGCAGGGCGAGTTCACGCCGTTCCTGCAGGATGATTTCGTCGATGCCATCGAACGGCAAGTGGATCAGGACGGGGTGCTGAATTCCACCTTCATGTCGCGCACCTTCTCGTTCCTGCGCTCCAAGGATCTGATCTATGGCCCCGCGGTCAAAAGCTACATGATGGGGGAGGCGCCGCCCGCCTTCGATCTGCTTTACTGGAACGGCGACAGCACCAACCTGCCCGGCAAGATGGCCAAGCAATATCTGCGCGGCCTGTGCCAAGGGGATCAGCTGGCCGATGGCGGCTTCGACCTGCTTGGCGAAACCGTGACGCTCAAGGACGTGACCGTGCCGGTCTGCGCCGTTGCGTGCGAGACGGACCACATTGCCGCCTGGGTCGACAGCTTTCGCGGGGTGACCAAGATGGGGGCCAAGGACAAGACCTTCATCTTGTCGGAATCGGGCCATATCGCGGGCATCGTAAATCCGCCCTCCAAGAAGAAATACGGCCACTACACCAACCCGGACGTCGCCGGCGCGGCGGAGGATTGGCTCAAGGCGGCCGATTACAATGAAGGCTCGTGGTGGCCGCTCTGGGAGGCGTGGCTCAAGAAGCGGTCCGGGGCAAAGGTTGCGGCCCGTAAACCTGGCGACAAGGGCCGCGAGATTCTCGCCCCGGCCCCTGGCATCTACGTGAAAGAGGGCAAAGCGGCCTGATTTTATTGGCCTTTTCGGACTCATAGAATTTTTGCTGCAGTGCAGAAAAAACCTTGACTTTCTGCACTGCAGCATTCATATTCATCTCCATCAAGACAACGCCCGACACGGGTAACTTATGGAGACGACAATGGCTAAAGCACAAACCCCCGACTTCACCAAATACATGACCGAAATGATGGGCTCCTTCCCCGTCGACATGTCTTCGTACACCGACGCCTTCAAATCGCAGGCTGCCGTTGCCGAGAAAATGTCGAAAGTTGCCCTCGACGCAGCCGAAAAATCCACCGAGATCTCCTCGAAGTGGACCAAAGACACCATCGCCAAGATGGGTGATGTGGCTTCCGTCAAGGACGAGCCCGCCGACTACACCAAGTCGATGACCGACTTCGCATCCTCGCAGGCCGAAATGGCCGCCGAGACCATGGCCGCTTTCGCCGAAGTTGCGAAAAAAGTGCAGATGGAAACGGTTGAACTGATGATGGCCGCTGGCAAAGAAGCCACCGAAGAGGCAACTGCCGCCGTCAAGAAAGCGACTGCCGAAGTGACGACCGCTGCCAAGAAAGCAACCGCGAAGTAATCGCGACCTATTGGCGACACGATATCGGGAAACGGGGTCCTCCCCTCCGCGTCCCGGTCTAAGGAAAGGCGGGTCCGCATCATGCGGCCCGCCTTTTTCATTGCGCGCGCCCGGAGCGGCTCAGGCGCAGGTGGTACATGGCTTGGCCCGCGGCATCGCCCTGTTGGATCCGTGAAAATCCCACCTTCTCTAGCACCCGCGTCGATGCCGGATTTGCCGCATCCACACCGGCATAGAGATCGGGCGGAGCCTGTGTGGCAAGCGCGTGGACCAACCCCTGCACCAATTCTGTCGCATAGCCGTGGCCCCATGCGGCCTCGGCCAGCAGATAGCCGATATGGATCGGCTCCCCCGCGCCCATCCGGGCGAGGATCAGCAGACCAATCAATGTTTCATCCGCGCCGCGCACCAGGAAGACGTCACTTTCCGCCGCCCGCGCCGTGATCCATCCATCGATATCCGCGCGTGCGTCCTGCAGCGCGGGCGGCAGATGGGCCAGCACCGGCTTGGTCAGGATCGCCCGCAATTCATCGGCCAATGCCGCGCGACGCCCTGCCTCCGATATCGCGGTGTCCCACTGCCGGACATCCAATCGCCCTGTCTCAAATCCATCCATATCCAGCCCATTGTTCTAGAAGAATATCTCTCAAAAACGCACATTGCTTTTCTGCGCAAGCAGCGTAGGTTCGAATCGATGCTGCACTGCAACGCCAGTGCGAGGGGAGGCCCGGACGAATGACCAAGAAAATCGATCTGTCAGAACCGCTTCTCATCAAGCGCTACGCCAGCCGCAGGCTGTATAACACCGAAACCTCCGATTACGTGACGCTTGAGGATATTGCGGGCTTCATCCGTCAGGGGCGGGAGGTGAAGATCGTCGATCTGAAATCCGGCGATGATCTGACGCGGCAATACCTGCTGCAGATCGTGGCCGAGCATGAAAGCCGCGGGGAATCGGTTTTGCCGATCTCTGTGCTGACGGATCTGGTCCGCAGCTACACCACGCAGGCGCAATCCGTGGTGCCCGACTTTCTGGCCGCCAGCTTCGAGATGCTCAAACAAGGGCAGTCGAAGATGCTGGACAATATGGCAGTGATCAATCCGATGGCCTCCATGCCCGGCTTCGACGCGATGCGCGCGCAGCAAGAGGCGTTTTTCAAGGCGATGACGGGCGGGATGGGCGGCTGGAAAGACCCCGATGATGCCGAAGGGGAGGATACGCAGGCGGCTGAGGCCCCCGCGCCGGACGAGGAGCTGGACGCGATCAAGCGCCAGCTCGCGGAGCTGCAAACCAAGCTCTCCAAGATGTAATCGCGATGGTGCGTCTGATCCTGCCGCTTTGCCTTGTCCTCGCGCTGCCGTCCTGTGGCACGTTCGGCGGCGAGACGTCCGATCTGACGCCCTATCAAAGCGCCTTGGCCGATTTCTCGCTCTGTGGAACGTCCCCCGATCCTGCTGAACGGACCGCCGCCGCGGCGCGGCTTGGGGAGGTGGCGGCGCAGATGGCCGCCGATGCGGAGCCCGGCGATGAGTTGGATCGCGTGATCGCGGCAGACGCACATTGTCAGGCCAGCCTCACCGGGCCGTAACGGCCTGCGAGGAGATTAGGAGTGCCGCGCGCTGACGTCCGTCCATCGCGCCCGGCTCAGCCGCATCCGCACCCAATCCGCAGGCCCCGTGCCCAGATCCAGCCGTCGGTCTTCTGCCCGTTCGGCGCCGAGCTTTGCCGTGGCCTTCTGGGATCGGATGTTGGTGGGCGCGATATGAAACCACACCTCAGGCACCGACGCGAATACATGCCCCAGCATCAGGCGCTTCATCTCGAAATTCGTGGCCCCGCCCCAATGGTCGCAGACCAGGAACGTGAAGCCGATCCCGATCCCGTCCGGCGCATCGCTTGACGCATAGTAGCGCGACGCCCCGATCACGCGGGCCGAGCCATCGCGCACCACAAGCGCTCCGCCGGCCTCCAACAGGAAATCGAAGTAACCGGCGAAGACCTCCGCTTTCCATCGGTCGGAGGAGGGATGCCCCGCCCAGATCGCCGGGTCTGCTGCCGCCTCGGTCAACGCTGCCCGGTCCTCGGCCTGCAAGGGCCGCAACGACAGCGCATCCGAGTGCAAAGGAACCGTCGGATCGAACTCGTCAGGCAATGCGCGCACGTCCATATGGGCCCCTTCCAGCCTTAGGCGATGTCGCTAAAAACCTGCCGCAAGGCCCCGTCGAGTTTCTCGAACATCTCGTCCATCTGTCCGTCGGTCAGCGTGAAGGGCGGGCAGAGCACCACCGATTGCCCCAGCGGACGGCAGATCAACCCGTGATCGGTGCAGGTATTGGCAATGCGTTCACTGACGCTCAGGTCGCGGTCGAACGGCACCTTGCCCTCGCGCACGGCTTCCAGCGCCCACATGTAGCCGATGCCGCGCAATTCGCCGATATTGGGATGCCTGGCGATCTCCGCCAGCCGGGCCTGCATCCGGCCCGTGCCCGCACGGACCATGTCCAGAAGCCCTTCTTCGAGCACCACGTCGATGGCTTTCAGTGCCACTGCACAGCCCACCGGGTGGCCGGACGCCGTAAAGCCGTGAGGGAATTCCTCGATCGGGTCGATGGCAGCTTGCAACCGGTCCGTCATCTCCGGGCCTAACATCACCGCGCCCATGGGGAAGTATCCGGCGGTTAGGGCCTTTGAGGAGATGATGGCGTCCGGGGTGAAGTCATAGGTTTCGCAGCCCCAGACGTTTCCGGTGCGCCCGAAGCCGCAGATCACTTCATCAGAAATCAGCGGGATGTCATGCTTGCGCAGCACGGCCTGCATTGCCTGAAAATAGCCCTCGGGGGGTGGGATCACGCCGCCCGCGCCGAGAACCGGTTCCGCAAAAAAGCCCGCAATGGTGTCGGCCCCTTCGCGGGTGATGACGTCGTCCAACTCCGCCGCCAGCCGCTGCGTAAACTCCGCCTCACTCTCTCCCTCTGCGCCTTCGCGCCAGTAATGCGGGCAGGTGAGGTGGATGAACCCGTCCAGCGGCAGGCCGAAGACCTCGTTATAGGGCTTCGCCGTCATCGATGCGCTGACCGCCGTCACCCCGTGATAGGCATTGCCCCGCGTCAGGATCTTGCGCTTGTGCGGCGTGCCTTCAGCGCGGGCCATGAACCAGAGCATCTTGACCATGGTGTCATTCGCTTCGGACCCGGAATTGGTGTAGAACACCTTGCCCCGATCCCAGGGCGACACCTCGATCAGCCGTTCAGAGAGGGCCACTGTCTGGTCGGACATCCGCCCGAAAAACGCGTGATAACCGGGGAAGCGGTCGTACTGCGCCTTGGCGGCTTCGGCCAAACCCTTGTGGTCGAACCCCGCCACCATGTTCCAAAGCCCCGAATTGCTATCGAGGTACTTTTTTCCATTGGTGTCAAAGATATAGGGCCCCTCGCCATGGGTCACGACCACCGTGCCCCGGTCCCGGATCGAGGGCAGATCGGTGAAGCCGTAAAGCGAGTATTCCTCGGCCCGGGCTTCCCAGGAATTGTGGGCATGGGTGTTCATTGGCGCAGCCTCCCTTTGCGGGCACGCTACGCCCGGGCTCCGCGCCTCTCAATAGGGGAAATGGACCGCGCTTCGTTCCTGGAAGTCGCGGCCCTCTCGAGGCTGTCGGGGCCGGCTTTACGTCCCGTAGGCCAGCGTCCCGCCCTTCACATCCTCGGCGGCTGCCAGAAGCGCGTCGATGATGAAATCGAGATCGGGTTTCTTTAGCCGGGCCGGCAGGCGCACGTCGCAGGCGCGCATCAGCATGGCGCGGGTTTGCGGCAGGTCGGGCACTTCGCCGGGGATGAACTGCCAGTTCCAGAACGCCCGCGCATTGTCGGTGCTGAGGCCAAAGACCTGCACCTTCACGCCCCGCGCGGCGGCGGCCTCGGCAAAGGCCCTGGCCTCGGCGTCGCTGTCGAAGCCTTCGAGGTTGAACTGGATCGAATCCGGCGCGCGGTCTTCCGGGCCCAACGGGTCAGGCACAGTCAGCCAGGCCGAGCCATTGAGTGCAGAGGCGACGTAATCGTGGTTTGCCCGCCCATCCCGCACGCGGCGCGCGATCTCGGACAATTGCGGGCGGATCACCGCCGCGCTCAGGTTCTGCATCCGCAGATTGTAGAGCGGCAGCTTGTTCTGCCAGCGCGCGAAGGCCGCGTGGAGCTCCGTATCATCACCGTGCTTTTTCCAGTTATGCTCATAGGCGCCCGACATGATGACGGCGCGGGCCACCAGATCGGCATCATCGGTGATCAGGATGCCGCCTTCACCCGCATTCACCAGCTTGTAGGATTGGAAGCTGAAACACCCGACCCGGCCAATCGTGCCGATCTTGCGGCCGTGCCATTCGGTGCCCAATGAATGCGCCGCGTCCTCGATCAGGGGGATATCTGCCGCATCACAGGCGGCCTTGATCGCATCCATATCCGAGGTATGGCCGCGCATATGGCTGATCAGAACCGCATCGACGCCGGGCAATTTCGCCATGAAATCAACCATATCCACGCGGTAATTGTCGGCCACTTCACACAGGATCGGCATCATGCCGGCATGGATGATGGACGATGGCACCGCGGCGAAGGTGAAGGCCGGGATCAGGACCTTCGCGCCCTTGCGCAGGCCCAGGGCTTCCAGCGACAGGAACAGCGCCGCGGAGCAGCTTGAGACCGCCAGCGCGTATCTCGTGCCCATCAGAGTGGCGAATTCCCGCTCCAGAAGGGCCACGGGCGCATCTTCGGGCGCGGTGTAGCGGAACAGATCACCGGAACTCAGCAGCCGGTCGATCTCGGCGCGGGCGGCCTCGGGGATCGGTTCGGCGTCGTAGACATTGGGGGCGAGGGCGGATGACATACATTCACCTTTTTGAAATATGAGTTTTCGATTCGCTTATAGTGTAAATGGGATGTGCGGGAAAAGCCGCAAGGCGGCGACGTGGCGTCATGGACGGAATTCTGCCTAAAACCCGATGCGGTCGCGCAACGCAAACCACGTCATGGCCAGGGTCAGGATCGGCGCGCGGAGTGCCGTTCCCCCAGGAAAAGAAGGCACGGGGAGCGTTTCGAACGTGGCCAGCCCGTCCTCTTGCCCCAACACCGCCTCGGCCATCACGCGGCCCGCCATTCCGCTGAGCGCCACGCCCTGGCCGGAGAAACCGGCGCCCGACAGGATGTTTGGCCCGATCCGCGCCACATGGGGCAGGCGGGTGGGCGTGATCCCCAGCGACCCGCCCCAGACATGGTCGATCCGCACGCCCGCGATCTGCGGAAACAGCCGCTCCATCCGCGCGATCAGGGCCGTCTGGATGTCGCTTGGAAACCCGATCGAATAGCTTTCGCGCCCGCCGAACAGGAACCGTTTGTCGGCGCTGAACCGATAGTAATTCACCACAAACTTGCTGTCGGCGACGGCGATATCGCGCGCCAGCACCTCCCTCCAGCGGTCGGGCAAGGGCTCCGTCGCGGCGATGAAGGAATTGATTGGCATCACCCGGCGGTTCACTTCGGGCAGCATATTGGGCAGATACCCGTTGCCCGCCACGATCACGTGCCCCGCCTCCACCCGCCCGCGCGGGGTGTCCAGGTGGAGACGCGGCCCTTGGGCGATGTCGGTGACTTCGGTGCGTTCATGGATCACCGCGCCCGCCGTCTCTGCCGCGCGGGCCAGCGCCAACGCATAGGCCAGCGGATGCAAGTGGCCCCCGCTCGGGTCCAACATGCCGCCCACATAAGCGGGTGATTTCACCAGATCGCCGAAGCGCTGCTTGTCCATCACCTCGATCTCGTGGCCATAGTGGCGGGCCATGTGATCGGCCTCAAGGCGCAGCTCCGCCATGTCAAGGGCGTCATATTCGCCATGGGCGATGCCGGGGTGGTACTCGGTTTCGGGATGGGCGGCGCAGAAGTGCCGCAGTTGCGCCTTGGCGGCTTCCGACAGGTCCCACAGGGCGCGGGTGCGGTCGTCTCCCAGCCGCTCCTCCAGCGCCCGCTGGCCCATGTTGAACCCGGAATGGACCTGCCCGCCATTGCGCCCTGACGCGCCGAAGCCCACGCGGTGGGCATCCAGCACCACTACATCGCGCCCGGCCTCGGCGAGGGTTTTTGCCGCCCAAAGCCCGGTGAACCCGGCCCCGATCACCGCCACATCCACCTTGATAGCCCCCGTTAGGGGTGGGCGCTCGGGGGCGGCGACGCTGGCCGCGTAATACGACGGCGCGTGGTGGCCCGGGCGATCGTTGCGGTAAAGTGGGTTCATGGGAACAAGCGCCGCTCGGGCGGGCCGTCGGGCGTGTCGGCGGGCGTGTCGATAAGGCAATAGACCTCCACCTCATCATCCTCGACCAGGGCGCGCAGATGCTCCTGGGTGAGGCAACCCGCATCGAACATGTCGGCCAGCGTTTGAGGGGCCTGTCGGGTGGGCGCCTGGATATCCTCCGGCACCCAGGTGGCGTAAAGAATCGGGCCGTCCCACAGCCAGATCGCCAGCAAGACCCCGCCAAATGCGATCAGGGCGGTGTCTTGCCACCAACGGGAGGATCCGGGCGCGGGTCTAGACATTCAGCAACAGATGCTCCCGCTCCCAGGGGCTGATGACATGAAGAAACTCGTTATACTCCAATTGCTTGACCGCCGAATAGACCCGGCAGAACTCCTCCCCCAGAACCTGCTGCACGCCCTGATTGGCCTCCAAAAGCCCCAGCGCGTCCCCCAGCCCGCGGGGTACGCCGGATTCCGACGCATAGGCGTCTCCGGTGAATTCCGCGGACGGCTCCTTGCCCTCGATCAGGCCCAGATAGCCGCAGGCGAGGCTGGCGGCGATGCCCAGATAGGGGTTGCAATCCATCCCGGGCAGGCGGTTCTCCACGCGACGGCTGGCGGCCCCGCTGACCGGCACGCGCAGGCCCGTCGTGCGGTTGTCGCGCCCCCATTCGAGATTGATCGGCGCCGCAAAATCGGGGACGTAGCGGCGGTAGGAATTCACATAAGGCGCCAGAAGCGCGATCACGGCGGGCAGGTTGCGCTGCATGCCGCCGATGAAATGCAGGAAGTCGGGCGTCTCCCGCCCATCGGCGTCCGAGAAGATGTTGGCGCCGGTTTTCGTGTCGGTCACGGAGTGGTGGATATGCATCGCCGATCCGGGCTCTCCCGCGATGGGTTTGGCCATAAAGGTCGCATACATCCCGTGTTTCAACGCCGCCTCGCGGATCATGCGCTTGAAATAGAACATCTCATCGGCCAGTCGCACCGGATCGCCGTGGCGCAGGTTCAGCTCGATCTGGCCAGCGCCGCCTTCTTGCAGGATGCCGTCAATTTCCAGCCCCATCGCGTCGGCGAAATCGTAAATATCATCAATGACTTGCCCGTATTCATCCACGGCAGACATGGAATAAGCCTGCCGCGCGGCGGCGCGGCGACCGGACCGGCCCATGGGTGGTTCGATCTCGCGGGCCGGATCGGTGTTGGGGGCGACGAGGTAAAACTCCATTTCCGGCGCCACGATCGGCGTCCAGCCGCGCGCATTGTAGAGGTCGACGACGCGCTTGAGGACGTTGCGCGGCGCAAACGGCACCGGTTCACCCGCCTGATCGTCGATATTGTGGATCACCTGCAACGTCCAATCGGCCGTCCAGGGGGCGGGGATGGCGGTGTCCCAATCCGGGGTCAGGATCATGTCGGGCTCGGTGAAGCCGCCGGCAACTTCATCGGCCCAATCGCCCGTAATCGTTTGGAAGAAGATCGAATTGGGCAGGTAGAAATGGCTTTGCCGCGCGAATTTCGCGCCTGGCATGGCCTTGCCGCGCGCCACGCCTGCAAGGTCGGAGACGATGCATTCAACCTCGTCAAGCGTGCGCCCGTCGAGATAGGTACGCGCAATTTCCGGCAGGGCCTTGGCAAAATCAGCGGGGATCATGGATTGGCCTTCCGGGAAAAGTCACGCGCCTGGGTGGCGTCCGCGCCCTCCAGCACATCGGCCAGCCAATCGGCGATCAGGCGGCTGTCATTGGCTTGACCGAGGGCGGTGGTGGCGCGCTCTGTCCGATCTTTGGGGACCGCTGCACCGCGCGTTTCGATCAGGGTCTCGATAACGGAATCCTCGAATTCCGGATGCGGCTGCACGGTCAGGATGCGCGGCCCGATGGCCAGAATTGCGTTGGCGCAGAACTCGGACGAGGCATGCACGGTCGCACCCTCGGGCAGGTCGACCACCTGATCCTGATGCCACGCATTCAAGGTCAATTCTTGGTCCCCCGCGCGGTATGTCGTGCGCCCCACGGACCAGCCGCCATCGAATTTCACCACCTTCCCGCCCAGGGTCTGCGCGATGATCTGGTGCCCGAAGCACGAGCCGACCAGCGGAAGGTTCGCGTCGCGGATTTCGCGGATGAACTGTTCCAGCGGCGGGATCCAGTCGTGATCTTCATAGGCGCCATGCTTGGAGCCGGTCACCAGCCAGGCATCGGCCTCAGCCGGACTGGAGGGGAAGATGTTGTCGACGACGGACCAAAGCGTCTGATCGAAGCCGCGATGGGCGAAGAGGCTTTGGAACAGCGCGCCGTATGGGCCGTCTTGGGCGGCGACTTCATCGGGCACGTGGCCGCATTGCAGGATGCCGAGATGCATGGAGGGGTCCGACTGGTTGGGTCGGGGCCAAGGTATGGGCGGTCGGTGGGAGCGGCAAGGTTGGATTGGGGGCCAGCCCCCAAGCCCCCGGGCGTATTTGGAACCATTGGAAAGGCGCGCGGAGAATTTTAGGCAAATGGGCGGGATCAGACGGTGTCGAGATAGAGTTCCTGCTGCTCCTCGGCGCTGAGCTCGGCCATGTAGTGCAGTTCCTGGCGTTTGGTGGCGAGGAAGTTGGCGCGCAGCTCTTCGGGGAAGATCCGGGCGATCTCTGGGCTTTGGTCGAAGGCGTCGATGGCCTCGGCCCAGGTGATCGGCAGTTGCGGCAGGTCGGCGGCATAGGCGCTGCCCCGGATAGCGGGCGGTGGGGCCTTGCCTTGTTCGATGCCGTCCAGTGCGGCGCCGAGCACGGCGGCGAGGAACAGGTAAGGGTTGATGTCACCCCCCGCGACGCGGTGTTCGATCCGGCGTGCGGCGGGGGCACCGGAGGGAATGCGGAGCGCCGTAGTCCGGTTTTCATAGGCCCAGGCGGCGGCGGTGGGCGCGTGGGCGCCGGGCACGTACCGGTCATAGCTGCTGGCATGAGGCGCGAAGACGAGCATGGAGCCCGGCATCGCGGACAGGCACCCGGCCACCGCGTGGTGCAGCGCCTCGGACCCCTCCGGGCCGCCATCGTCGAAGATGTTGTGCCCGGCCGCATCCAGAACGGAGAAGTGGGTGTGCAAACCGTTGCCCGCATAATCCGGGTAGGGTTTGGCCATGAAACTGGCGGCGAAGCCGTAGCTCCGCGCGAGGCCGCGGGTGACGAGCTTGAAGAGCCACGCATCGTCCGCGGCCTTCATCGCGTCGGCCTGATGGTCCATGTTGATCTCGAACTGGCCCGGCCCGGCCTCGGAAATCATCGTGTCGGCGGGGATGTCCATCGCCTCACACGCATCGTAGAGCGCAGTCAGGAAAGTGTCGAAGGCGTCGAGCTGCCGCAGGGCGAGGATCTCGGCCTGTTGGCGGCGGATGCCTGAGCGCGGCGAGGGTGGCACGCGCAGCTCCTTTCCCCGGTCATCAATGATGTAAAATTCCAGCTCCGTCGCGACCACGGGCGTGAGCCCGCGCGCCCTATAGCGCTCCACCACGCGGGCCAACGCATGGCGGGGATCGCCGTCAAACGGCCGGCCATCTTCGTGAAACATCCAGATCGGCAGAAGCGCCGTGGGGGTCTCCAGCCACGGCACTGGCACGAAACCCCGTTCGGTGGGTTTGAGGATACCGTCGGGGTCGCCCGCCTCGAAGACTAGCGGGCTGTCATCGATATCCTCGCCCCAGATGTCGAGGTTCAGGACCGAGAAGGGGAACTTCGTCCCGTCCTCGATCGCCTTGCCCGCAAAACGCCGCGCGATGCGCTTGCCGCGCGCCTGCCCGTTGAGGTCGGCGGCGACCATGCGGATCGACTTGATCTGCGGGTTGTCGTGAAGGAAATCGGCGGGGGAGGCGTCGCTCATTGGGCACACAGGTTAAGAGCAGCTGAGACGCGCTGTATGCCGATGTTGACGTCAAGACAAGGCCGAGCGCGAAGATAAGGGACCGACGGCGCCCCGGTCCCTTAGGTACTAGCGCCGGGCTGACGCCGACGCAGGAGGGCAGCCGCTCCGAGCGCACTCAGCAACAGAACGGCACCGGCGGGCAGGGGAACTGTTGCAGCCGCCGGGGTGAAAGAGAAACCTGTGGCGGCGAATGAATCTCTGAGCGCAACGAAGGGGTCGTTGGACAAGCCGACTTCCTGAAGTGAAGACAAAATGGCGAAGGTCGACTCATCTGCCGTGGGAAAGGTGCTGTGCCCACTTTGCGAGGCAAAGATGAAGTTCGTAATCACGCCATTCACGACAGTCCACGAATTGCCGGCCGTAGAGGGCACGTATTCCCTGACCCCAAAGCCTCCTTCGTTGGACAGGATTTCAAGGCTACTTGCCGACGTCGTCGCGTTGTCGGTCAGCCCTCGGACGATGCCGGTCACGACCCCGCCGCCATTGGCAGTATTTGTGAAGCTGAAGTTGAAATCGAGTGTCGTGGCCTGTGCGGCAAAACTGGACAGCACGACCATGGCTGCGGCGACGAGCGTCTTCATCTGGATCCCCTTCGGCAGACACGATGTAGGTTAACCCAAAAAAGAGGGACTCGGATAGTGTAGGTTTCCCGGAGGTTACCGGAGCAGCGTCGGGCGCAATCGCAGGCGGCGGCGCTGGTCTTGTGGCAGGTGCCGGTTGAGCCGCCGGTTTATGGCCCCGAAGATCGTGATGATCACCAGCGTCAGGACCACGAAATAGGCGGCCACGATGGGGTAGGGGATGAACGGGTTGAAGGTGCGGTCGGCGAAATAGGACGCGTAATAGAGCGCATCGCCGCGCTGCTGGAACGTCGGGAACGAGCTGAAGAACACAAGCGCGGTGGCATGGAACATGAAGATCGCCTCGTTCGTATAGGCGGGCCAGGCCAGGCGCATCGTGGTGGGGAAGGTGATGCGCTTGAACTTCTTCCAACCGGTCAGGCCATAGGCATCGGCGGCCTCCAGATCCCCCTTGGGAATGGAGCGGAGCGCGCCGTAGAAGATCTCGGCCGCATAGGCGGAGGTGTTGAAGAACAGCACGATCAGCGCCCCGAGCCACGCGCGGGCGAACCAGCGCGTCTCGGCCTCGATTGCGATGCCGAAGAGCTCGAATTCAAAGCCGAGGCGCGGGATCATCACGAAGGCCTCATAGGCCATGAAGAACTGGATGAAGAGCGGTGAGCCGCGGAACAGGAAGATGAACCATTCCGCCGGTTTGCGGATCAGCCTTGTGTCCGAGGCCTTGGCCAGCGCCAGACCCACGGCGAAGAAGAAGCCCAGGGACAGGGCAAGGACCAGGAAATAGACGTTCCAGATCATGCCCGACCCGATCAGTACGGCCTGCTCGCAGACGGTGATTTCGCCCTGGGGCAGGGCGCGTTCGCCGATGCCGATGGCGCGCAGGGCGTAGGCCTGGAAGGCTTCGGCGCAGGTCATGCCGCGGCCTTTCGCATGGCTTCGCCGCCCGCCGTCGCCTGCCCGCGCGACAGGCGTTTGGTCACCCGCGCCAACACAACCTCCGAGACCCGGGTGAAGCACAGATAGAAGATCAGCAGCCCGAGGAAGTACCAGAACCGCCAATCGGGGTGCGGATAGGCAAAGCGGGAATTGCGCGATCCGCCGATCTCGCGGGCCCAGTAGACGATATCTTCGATCCCCAGGAGGAACAGCAGCGGCGTGGCCTTGATCAGGATGACCCAGATATTCGACAGACCCGGCAGCGCGTAGATCCACATCTGCGGCACCAGCACGCGCCAGAAGGCCTGCCGCCGGGTCATGCCGTAGGCGGCGGCGGTTTCAAGCTGGGGCCGCGGTACGGCGTTCATCGCCCCGAACAGGACATTGCCGCAAAATGCGCCGAACACGATGGCATAGGTGAAGACGGCGAGGCCGAAATTGTAGGTCTCGTGCACCCATTGCGCGGCGTTGCCCTGCGGCGTGCGGGCGGCGTCGCAGACCAGGAAATTCGCGCCTTGCCGGATCGGTTCGTCCCAATCGGGGCAATTGATGACATGGCGGATGTATTCGATGCCCTGGTCGAGGACGAGCACGAAGAAGAGGAAGAAGACGATGTCGGGGATGCCACGCACCATCGAGGTATAGCCCTTGCCCAACCAGCGGGCGGGCGCGATGGGCGAGCGACTGGCAGTGGCCGCGAGAAATCCGAAGGCGAGCGACAGCGGCGCCGCGACGGCCAGAAGCGCAAAGACCGTCAGGAACGACTGATAGAACAGCATATGGACGCCGTTCGTGAGGTAACAGGCGAACCAGGGCAGGGAGGAAAGCGTGGAGGGGTCTTCGCAAAACGTAAACATGGCGTCCTGAATGCCTCAAGACGCCATGCTTGGCAAAGCCGAACTGAGGGGTTAGGCGCGGTTGCGCCCCAGTGCGGCCAATCCGCCGATGGCGGCAATCAACATCCACGCCGCCGCCGGAAGAGGCACGGCTGCAGGATTGGGTGGGTTGGTAATCACATCGCGGCTGTTGAGGGCAGCCACATCCCATACCGTCGTGAAAACGCCGCCGCGGCTGAGAAATATACCATCGGTGAACTCGGCACCGTCCGCGACCCCCAGCGTGCTGAGGTCGATAAGTGCTGCGGTAAACCCGAACGGCGTCGGGTTTCCGGGATCGCTGGCTGAAATGGATTCAAACGAGTTGCCAATCGATCCGCTTGTGACCACCGAAAAATTTGTACCTGCGCCAAGACTGACGCGGATCACGTTGTTGTTCGTGTTGCTGAATATCACCAGATCGGCGCCGGGCCCATTGAACAGCACATTGTCGGTGAACATGAGTTCGACAAAGGAATCGTTGAGGTTGGTTGCCGTGGTGAAATCACCATCTGCCCCGCTCGCCGGGTTTTGAGCCGGGCCGCGTGTGCCGCCAATGGTGAGCGCGATCGAGGCACTGTCCGCGAACGCCTCCTGATCGAAGCTCAAAGAGCCGATTGTGACGGCTTGAGCAGCCGTCCCTGCCAATGCAAACATGGCGAACCCGATCGCCAAACCAAATACTCGTTTCATCGTAAGTCCCCAATCACTGGTCATAAAATCGATGTCTAATGGGCTAGCAATCGGGGCTAATTCTGTAAACTTGCCAGTCGGAAACGGGTTCGCGCCTACCGGTTTCTGGAAAACAAGGGCGGGCCGTTCAAAATCTTTTCGTTTTGAAAATGGCCGGATGCCGCGTGGACGGTGGCGGCGCCGGGGTGTGCCGATTTTGGCCCGCGAATCGGCGAAGGCTGATTCGGATTTCGGGGCCGGATCAGGCGTCCGGATCAGGTCTAACGACGCGCGTGACGATCCAGAAGATCGCCGACCCGACCAGGAGCAGCGCCAGGGGCGGTACAATCCCGAGCGGAAGAATGTAGAGCAGGCCGAGGGCAAGGTAGAGGCCGCCATCGGCGAAGACGTCGCCGAACAGGTCGTCCACCTGCAGCACCACGTAGCCGGTGAACCCCGCCGCTCACACAAGCGAAAGCGCGAGCCATGCTTTCATGAGCCCGCGCTTCCATCGTGTCATCGAACGCGTCTTACCAGGTTTCGGCTTCGTCGCCGAACCATTCGACGATCAGCGCATTGAGCGTGCCGTCTTCCTTCATGGAATCGATGGCCGCGTCGAAGGCCGCGATCAGCTCATCGCCTTCGCGCAGGCCCATGCCGACCCCACCGCCAAGCTGCACCGGATCGAGGATCACCATCAGGTCGCCGTCTTCCGCGGCGATGGGCAGAAGGAAATCGCCATCGGCGAAGACGGCGTCGGCCTCACCGTTGCGCACGGCGGCGACAGTCTCGTCAGGCGTGGCGAACTCGATCAGCGTCACGCCCTCCTGCTCGGCGATATAGCCCGACTGGATCGTGTTGGTCTGGGCCGCGACAACCGCGCCATCCAGCTCCAGATCCTCGGACATGCCGACGAAAAGCGAGGAGGCGGGCGGGATATAGGCCTGGGTGAAATCGATCACCTCGTCGCGCTCATCCGTGATGCTCATGCCCGCGATGATGGTGTCGTAATTGCCCGAGGTCAGGTTCGGTATGATGCTGTCCCATTCATTGGTGACCCATTCGCAGGTCAGCTCGGCGCGGGCGCAGAGTTCATCCCCCAGAACGCGCTCGAACCCGTCGACTTCGCCGTCATCGTTGATGAAGTTATAGGGCGCGTATGCGCCTTCGGTGCCCATGCGGACAACGGAATGGGCGTCGGCGAAGGCCGCACCGGCGGTCAGGGCCAAAAGGCTGGCCGATAGGATGATTTTCTTCATTGTTGGTCTCCCTGTTGGTTTCGGGTCGTTCCCCTCAGGCCGCGTCGGAATGGCTGAGGAAGGTGCGGAGGCGGGCCGATTGGGCATCGCCGAATAGCTGCGCGGGCGGGCCTTCTTCTTCCACCTTTCCCAGATGGAGGAAGATCGTATGGCTCGACAGGTCCCGCGCCATGCGCATGTCGTGGGTCACCAGGATCATCGTGCGGCCCTCTTCGGCCAGCCCACGGATCACGCGGATCACCTCCTGTTCCAGCTCAGGGTCAAGCGCGGAGGTGGGTTCATCGAACAGAAGCGCGCGGGGCTGCATGCAGAGCGCCCTGGCGATGGCGGCGCGCTGTTGCTGGCCGCCGCTCAGTTCCGAGGGCCAGGCCTCGCATTTCGCGCCGATGCCGACCTTGTCGAGCAGCGCGCGGGCGCGGTCTTCGACCTCGGCGCGATCTTCGCCCAGGACGGTGACGGGCGCTTCCATCACGTTTTGCAGGATCGTCAGGTGCGACCAGAGGTTGAAGCTCTGGAACACCATGCTGAGATTGGTGCGGATCTTGCGGACCTGCTCGCCATCGGCGGGGCGGCGGTTGTGGCCGTCGCCTTTCCAGCGGATCGGGTCGCCCTCGAAGATGATGTCGCCTTGCTGGCTGTCTTCCAGAAGGTTGGCGCAGCGCAAAAGCGTGGATTTGCCCGAGCCCGAAGACCCGATGAGCGACACGACATCGCCGGCCCGCGCGGTCAGATCGACGCCCTTGAGAACCTCCAAGGCGCCAAAGCTTTTGTGCAATCCGGTGATCTGGATCACCGGTGGAGTGGCAGCTGTCACGGATGTTGATCCCCGAGAATTTGCCCGATTTGTGCCGAAGAAGCGATGGATTGCAACGGCGAAGGTGGGGGTGCCCCTAGGGAAACACGGTGTTTTCGCCTGTTTTCAGGGCATTTGCCCGTGTTGGAGGCGGATCGGGCAGGGGAAGGGCGGTGTACGCGTCCTGCGGCAGCGGCACGACGGCGCGCAGGCCTAGGGCCGCGGGAAGGGCCGACAGCGCCGCGTTCAGCGCCGCGCGGATCGGGGCCGGATCGTTGGCGAGGGCCGTGATGAAGGGCAGGCCCGGCGTGGGCTCGGTCCGGTCCAGCACGCGTAGTTTGGCGGCGAAGGGATCGTGCTGGCCGATGAGTCGCCAGGTGACGGCGTCCAGCGCGGCGATATCGGCGCGGCCCTCGGCGACAGCGCGGGCGGAGTCGCGATGGGCGCCGGTGGTCAGGGCCTCGTGAAAGCGCAGCCCGTGTGCGTGGGCATGAGCAAACGGCGCACACCAGCCCGATTGACTGTCAGCGCCGTTGATGGCGAGACGGCCCTGGGTGAAGTCCGCCAAAGTGGCGCGCGAGTCGTCGGCGCGCACGACAAGGGCGGAGTGGTAGAAGCCAGGGGGCGTGTCGGGCAGGCCGTAATCGCCCGCGCCGATAACGGTGACCTTGCCTGAGAGCCGGGTGCGGAAGGGCATGGAGCAGGTCTGGCCCAGCAGGAGGTCGGGGCTGAGCCAGGTTTCGTCCAGTGGGGCGTCGTGGCTGAGCGCGTCGGGCGCGTCGATGCCGCGGGCGCGCAGGGCATCGCGGGTAAGCGACCACAGCACATCATGGGCGGGCCGGGTCTCGGCCCGGAGATACATAGGCAGGGCGGCGATCATCCCGCCGCTTCGACCCGCTGCCGCGCGAGATTGCTGTCGCGATCATTGATGCCGAGCATCGGTGCGACCATCCGCAACAGCGCGTCCTCCTCCTCATCCCGCTCGCCATCGGCCAGCACGATGGCCCAGAGCGTCTCGACCACGCGCAGGCGGTCCTCGTAGGGCACGGCATCCTTGATGGCGCGGGTGAAGCGGACGGTATCGGGGGCCTCGGCCTCCAGAGCCTCGGCTTCCAGCCGCAGGGCCTTGGTCTCGGCTTCCGACAGCCCGTAGCGCGCCGCGAGAAGCTGGTCGATGCCATCGGCCTCCACCTGGGCATAATCGCCGTCGGAGCGGGCGATGCGCACCAGAAGCGCCGCGAGGGCGAGGCGGGCATCGTCGAAGGGCAACGGTTCGGGTGCGGGCGCGGTGAGGCGGCTCAGGAGGTCAGCAAACATGCGCAGAGATATAGGGCGCAGCGCAGGCCAGCACAATTGCGCCGGGTATTGGCGGGCTGGGCGGGCCCGCCCGCCCACCCCTATTGGGGGCTCCGCCCCCTTACCCCCGGGGGGTATTTGCGACCAGTGGAAGATGAGGATGTGTTGGTTTGGGGCGCGGTTTGGCTCAGGGGCCCGCGCCGGATCATGGTATCCGGATCCGGCCATCGGCGATTTTCACGGCAGAGCCCGCGACACGGATCGCGGTGATCTCGCCCGCTTCGGTGTCGATGGTCAGGCGCAAATCCGAGGGGCGGCCCATTTCGACACCCTGTTGCAGGGCGATCCGGGTGGTGCCGGTATCGGGCAGGGCGCCGTTGGCGAGGAGTTGGGCTGACAGTATCGCCGTGGCCGAGCCGGTGGCGGGGTCCTCCGGCGTGCTGACGGCGGGCGCGAACATGCGGGAGCGGATGCCCTCGGGCGTTGCCGTGTAGAGGTAGGCGGCGTGAACATCCGAAACGTCGAGCGCGGCGCTCCATGCGGGTTCCAGCGGGCGGGCGGCGGCGAGCGCGTCGAGGTCGGTGACGGGGATGTAGAGGAAACTCGGGCCGCCCTGGAATGCGCCCGGTGCATGCGGGCCGAACTGCGAAGGGGACAGGCCGGTGGCGGCGGCGAGCGCCTCGAGCCCGGGCGCGGGCGCGTGGGGGACCGGGATTTTCGGCGCGGTGAATTCGGCGATCCCGTTTTCGATGCTGACGGGGACGAGGCCCGCGACTTCCTCGAGCGTGATCTGAGAGACGGTGTCGTCGCCCGCGAGGTGCAGGGCGCAGCCGATGGTGGGGTGGCCCGCGAAGGGGATCTCGGCGGTAGGGAAGAAGATGCGGACCTTTGCCGTGTGGATGGGGTCATCGGGCGTCTGGATGAAGATCGTTTCGCTGAGGTTGAACTGCCGCGCGATGGTCTGCATCTGGGCCGTGGTCAGGCCATCCGCGCCCTCGACGATGGCCAGCGGATTGCCGGTGAAAGGGGTGTCGGTGAAGACGTCGTAGATGTGGAAATCGAGCATCGTTGGGCCCTCCTGTTCGGGGGAGGGTGCGGGGTGTGAGGCCGGGGTGCAAGGGGGTGGGGGATGAGGATTTGTGATGGGGATTATCAAGGTTGATAACTCGGGTGAGCCGCTTGAATTCGAAAGATATTCGAATTCTTGTTAACTTTTGGTTCACCATGTTTGCGCGTTTGGCGCGGTGATAGGCGGGCCGTGGCAACGGAGGCGTGTACCCGCCATTTGGCTGTTTCAACGGCTTCGCCTCGAAACGGGGCAATACCGTCAGATCGGCGACCTCGAGGGCCGTGATCAGCGCGTCGGAGGCGAGCAGGCTGTCATGGAACTTGGCCTCGCGCCAGAGGTGAATTTCCGGCTGTCGCGCCGGATCGACAATGACGTTTCCATACGAATATGAGATGGTGTTGAGCCAGTCTGGACACCTCTCGGATATCATGATCGTCGAGCCCGTCATCACAATCGTTTCGCGCCGGTGTGTGACGTTCATCGCGAACCAAGGCCCTTCGATCTCCAACCCGCGTTTGGTCTGGAGCGTCAGGGGAAAGAACTGGTGAAGGTCGGGATCGTTGGCTTCGATGATGGATATCGTGGCCCCGCTCGCTACCATCAGGCCATTGGTGGTTTCGAACATGTAAGGCCAGGACTTGCGCGGCTGTCGCGCAATGAGAACGTACGGAAGCTGGTCTGGCTCCAACGCCCGTGTTCCAGATCGCCAACCGTCCACGATGTGCATCGTGATGTCTGAGCCGGGGCCTATTGTGGGAACCGGTCTTTCCACTCGGTCATGTCGGTGGCAATGAGAATGCGTCCGGTCGTCAGATCAAAAACGTAGGTCATGGTGACACCGGGCGTTGTTCCGTGCCGGGGCTTTGTGGCGGGGAGTTTGGCTGTCGTGTGGCAGACGGGCGGAGGGCATCACCTGCGGGACGGGCCGGTTGCCCCATCGGCGGCTTGCTCAGGCCATTGTCAGAAACGCGTCGCGGATGGATGCCTTCATGGCGTTGAGCGGTGCGCCATCCGCGGTGCGGCGGGCCGCCATGACCAGCGTTGATGCCGGCGTCGATCCGAACCCGAGGCCCTCATCCGCGACGGACAGGCCCGCATGCAGCGATGATCGACCCAACAGGCCGACGGCGATCCCCGCTTCGACGGCCGCGATCACACCCGAAACGCTCTGGCTGGAATAGGCCACGCGGTAGGGCTGCGCGCGCGCCTCAAGGGACGAAATCGCAACGTCCCGCCACCAACAGGCCTGATCAAAGAGCGCCACCGGCAGGCTTTCACTGGCCGAAAAATCCCGATGTGCCGACGCGACCCAGCAGGTCGGGTCCTGGAACAGCACCTCCTCATGTGGTTTTGGATGTTCCACCTCGTAGATGGCAAGATCGAGCGCGCCTTTCTCTAGCGCATCGGGAAAGCCCGTGCTCAAGGCACAGGTTACGTCGAGTTCAACCCTTGGGTGATGACGCGTGAAGGCGGCAATGATCTTCGCCAGTTTGGTCCGGCCATGATCGTCTGGAATGCCCACCCGCAATTTGCCCGATACCGCGCGGTGAGACACGTCGCGCAGGGCCGCATCCAGCCGCGCGGTCACATCTTGAGCGACCGGCAGCAGCATCTCGCCGGCCTCGCTCAGGACGACGCCGCGCCCGTGACGTTCGAAAACGGAGCGCCCGAGGATTGCTTCAAGGCGTTTGATCTGAAGGCTGGTGGCGGATTGCGATCTGTGGATGCGCACAGCGCCGTCCGTGACACTCCCCGCCTCGGCGACGGCAAGGAAGGTGCGCAACAGGTCGCTGTCGAGATGTTCCATTCGTCAATCCGATGGCAGCTATTGAAGCTATTCGTTCCACCTATGCTTTTGCGGTCGCTATTTTGCAAGGCCGGAGGAGTGTTTCATGGCCGATCAGACCCTTGTTGCGCGACCGTCACGCAAGCGGCTCGCATCGTGGAGCCTATGCGTTGCATTGCTTGCAGCCCTTGCTGTGGCATGGCCCGACCATGCCATGGGCGCGGCCCTGTTCGTTGGATGGGGCCTGGTTGCGGTTGCCCCCATTGTCATTCCCGGGATCCTCCTTGCGGCCTGGATCATTGCAAGTGGCGCGGACACGCATGTTGCGCGCGCCTTCGAGGGGCGGACACTGCGCACGGTGGGGGCCGCATCGCTGATCGGGGCGATCACGCCGGTTTGCGGTGTGACGGTCCTGCCGCTGATGGCGGGGTTGTTGGCGGCCCGCGTTCCGCTGGCGCCGATCATGGCCTTCTGGCTGTCCTCGCCCATCACCGATCCGGCCATGCTGGCCACAACGGCGGCCACGCTTGGCCTGGCCTTTGCTGTCGGCAAGACGCTGGCGGCGGTGGGGTTGGGCCTGTTCGGTGGTGCGGTCACTGCCCTGTTCGCCAAGTCGCCCTGGGCCTTGAACGCGCTGCGCGACAACGGGTTGGCCCGACAATTGAGCGCGGCCCGGTGCGGGCAGGTTCAGACGTTCGAACCAAGGGTCTGGCGCGCCGAGGCGCGGCGTCGATCTTTCGGCAGACAGTTCCGGGCAACCGCGCGGCTGATCCTGATCTGTCTGGTCCCGGCCTTTGCCGCCGAGTATGCGTTGAACGCGGCGCTGACACCGGGGGCGCTCGCCGCATATGTTGGCGAGGATCAATGGTGGGCCATCCCCGCCGCCGTTTTTGTCGGCGCCCCGGCCTATTTCGATGGTTATGCCGCCCTGCCGCTGACGCGGGGTTTGATTGACAACGGCATGTCCGAGGGGGCGGCCATGGCCTTTCTGATCTCGGGCGGTGTCGTGAGTATTTGGGGAGCAATGGCCATCGCGCCCGTGCTGAAGCTGAGGCCGTTCCTGTTGTATCTTCTGCTGGCAGTTCTGGGATCGCTGGCGGCGGGATACATTTTCGGGTGGGTTGTCTGACATCGGGTCGTGGCCAGGGCGTGGTTGTTCGTCTTTGACTCGCGGCCCCTCTCGGGTTAAATGAACAAGTGTTCAATTCTTTGAATGTTCGGCTATCTTGGGGGAGGCGTGGCGATGTTTCTGGGATCCATGAATTTCGATCTGGGTGAGGATGTCGCCGCGTTGCGCGACATGGTGCACAGCTGGGCGCAGGAGCGGGTGAAGCCGCTGGCCACCAAGACCGATCAGGAGAACGCGTTTCCCAATGAGCTTTGGGCGGAGATGGGGGAGCTGGGGCTTCTGGGCATCACCGTGGAGGAGGAGTTCGGCGGGGCCGGAATGGGGTATCTGGCCCATACAGTCGCGGTGGAGGAGATTTCCCGCGTATCGGCGTCGATTGGCCTGAGCTACGGGGCGCATTCGAACCTGTGCGTGAACCAGATCAAGCTGAACGGGACGCCGGAGCAGAAGGCAAGATATCTGCCGCGGCTTGTCTCGGGGGAGCATGTGGGCGCGTTGGCGATGTCAGAGGCCGGGGCGGGCTCGGACGTTGTGGGGATGTCACTCCGCGCGGAGAAGCGGAATGATCGGTACGTTCTGAACGGGACGAAATACTGGATCACCAACGGGCCCGATGCGGATACGCTGGTGGTCTATGCGAAGACGGACCCGGAGGCGGGATCCAAGGGGATCACGGCGTTTCTGATCGAGAAGGAGATGGTCGGGTTCAGCACGTCCCCGCATTTCGACAAGATGGGGATGCGCGGATCCAACACGGCGGAACTGATCTTCGAGGATGTCGAAGTACCGTTCGAGAACGTGCTGGGTGAAGAAGGGCGCGGCGTGGCCGTGCTGATGAGCGGTCTGGACTACGAGCGCGTGGTGCTGAGCGGTGTGAACATCGGGATCATGGCGGGCTGTCTGGATGAGGTGATGCCGTACCTGAAAGAGCGCAAGCAGTTCGGGCGGCCCATCGGGGATTTCCAGCTGATGCAGGGCAAGATCGCCGACATGTATACGGCGATGAACTCGGCGCGGGCCTATGCCTATGAGGTCGCGAAAGCCTGTGACCGGGGGGCGGTGACGCGGCAGGATGCGGCGGCCTGCGTTTTGTATGCCAGTGAAGAGGGCATGAAGGTGGCGCATCAGGCCGTGCAGGCGATGGGCGGCGCGGGGTTCATGAATGATTCAGCGGTCAGCCGGATGTTCCGCGACGCCAAACTGATGGAGATCGGGGCGGGGACGAGTGAGATCCGGCGGATGCTGGTGGGCCGCGAGCTGATGGGGATGATGTGAAGGTTTGCGCCGCCATGGCCGCGTCGGCGGCGCTGGCGATATCGGGCCTGCCGCATCCGGTTGCGGGGCAAGAGGCGCCCCATCCGCGGGCGGCCCTGTTGCAATGTTTGATGACGGCGGCGGAGCCCGGGGAGCGGGTGGACCGGATCTGCGCCGATCTGGCGGTGGATGTCTGCGGCGTTGGGCGCAGTGACGTGGCCGCTGACGAATGCCGGGCGGAGTTGGCCTGTCGGTTTGCGGAAGAAGGTGAGGTCTTGTTGGGCCGGTCGGGCGATGGCGAGGGCGCGGAGGATGCTGCCAGATATGCGTGGGCCGCGACGGTGGTGGCCTGCGATACGATGGGTGAGGCGCGCGGCGGCTGCCTGCGGGATGGGGCGCGGGCGTTCTGGGGCGCGGCGCGTGTTGATGCTCGGGCGGCTGAGGAAGATCTGGATGTCTCCGATGACGAGGTGGCGCGATGTTTCCTAGACTGATGCTTGCCGCGATGCTCGTTGCGACGCCGGTTGCGGCACAGGATGTCTTGCCGCCCGAGACGGTTGTGGCGGAGGGCCATGAGGCGCTGGCGGGCGAGGTGGTTGGCGATTGTCTGGCGGAAGGCCGCGGCGCGGCCTGCATCGGAACCGGGGCGGCGGCCTGTCTGGCGGCGGATGTGGCGCCGGGCGCGGGGATCTGCGCCGCAGCCGAGATGGAGGTCTGGAGCGGGTATCTGGCGGAGGCGGAGGGCGCGCTGGCGCGTATGGATGCACTGGCGGGGCAGGAGATGTCCCTCGTCGATGTGGCGCAGGCATTCGACACCTACCGCACGCTGGCCTGCGAGGCCGCGGGCGCGGCCTGGCCGGGGATGAGTGGCAGCGGCGTGGCCTGGGCCGAGTGCCGGATGAGGGTGACGGCGGAACACGCCCTGCGCCTGATGGCTTGGGTGGAGGCGCTGGAATGATGCGCCCGATCCTGTTGCCACTGGCGGCCCTGCTGGCGCTGGCCGGGGCGTTCGGGCTTTATCTCGGCGTGGCCTACGCGCCGCCCGGCGAAACCGAGATCATCAACCGCCACGCCGCGGATTACGTGGCGGAGACCGGCGGCGCGCTTACCGATTGTTACGCGGTGCCCGCGGGTGTGCAGGCGGTGCGCCTGATCGTGATTTGCGAGCGCGAGGGATCCGAGGCGTGGTATGTGGCGGTGGACGAGTGGGGACAGCCCGTCGATGAGAGCGTGATTTTCGAAAGGCCAGAGACATGAGTGAATTCGGCGACCTGAAGGCGGTGTATTTCAACACCTCGCTCAAGCGGCAGTCGGGGGAGAGCCACACGCAGCTTCTGTTGAATGCGAGCTCGGGTATTCTCGAGAAGAACGGGGTGGCGGTGACTCACGTGCATATGCTCGATCATCAGATTCCGCCGGGTGTCTACCCCGACATGAAGGAGCATGGCTGGGCCGCCGATGACTGGCCGCAGATCTGGGAGATCGTGCTGGCGGCGGATATTCTGGTGGTGGGCACGCCGCTGTGGCTGGGTGAGGAATCGAGCCTCTGCCGGGTGCTGATCGAGCGGCTGTACGGGATGTCGGGTGAGCTAAACGACAAGGGCCAGAGCGTGTTTTACGGCAAGGTCGGCGGCTGTGTCGTGACCGGCAACGAGGACGGGGTGAAGCACGCGGCGATGACGATCGGCTATGCGCTGAGCCATCTGGGCGTGACGATCCCGCCCCAGGCCGATTGCGGCTGGATCGGGGAGGCCGGGCCGGGGCCGTCTTATGGCGACGATGACGGGGAGGGCGGAAAGGTGGGTTTCGGCAACGAGTTCACCCAGCGCAACACGACGATCATGAGCTGGAACCTGGTGCATATGGCGCGGATGCTGAAGGCGGCGGGCGGGTTGCCGAACGAGGGCAACGACCGCCGCGCGTGGAAGGCGGGCGCCCGGTTTGGGTATGAGAACCCGGAGTATCGGGCGTGAGAGGGGTGCCGATCTTGGCGGTGGCGCTGGCGACGGCGCTACCCGGACTTGCGGCAGCGCAGGAGCCGTTTGCGGTTCGGTACATGGATCTGTGTTTTGCGGAGATGGATGCGGAATTTGTGGCCTCACTGGCGGAGGGTGTGTCGGAAGAGGACGCGCAGGATATGCGATATGTGGTGGCGGGGGAGGCCTTGGTCTGTGTCGACGGGACCGATGCCATTTGCAGCTTGTCAGGCGACCGCGCGGGGTGTCGCGGGCAGGTGGCGGAGGCTGCGGCGGAGCGGCAGGCGCGCGTTATGGCGGATTTGCCCGAGGAGATCGTTGCGAGCAATCGCTTCACAGAACGACGATATGTGCGATTGCTGGAGCAGGCCCGAGCGATGGAAGGGGATGAGGTGTGCCTCTCGCGTGTGGATGAAGAGCTCCCCAATGAGGGCTGGTGCAGCTTTTTCGGCGCTATGAGCCAGTACCTTAGAACCAGGCAGCTGGAGCGGATGGTGATGATGGCCGAGGCGGCGGAATGAGGCGATGGGTGATGGTTCCCCGGGTCGCGGCACTGATGATTGGATTGCTGTTGCCAATGGCGGGCCATGCCCAGAGCTGGGCCGAGGCCCCCAGGGCGGACCATGTGCAGCGGTTCGAGCACTGCCTGCCTGAGCAGATGGAGGCCTTCGAGACGCGTCTGCGGGGCGATCCCGGCTATGGGCACGACTGGCGGCGCGATCTGTTCAACGTCCATTGGGTGCAGCATTGCGGGTATCTGGCGATGGGCATCTGCGAGGTGTCTTCGAATTCGCTGATCTGTCAGCGGCGGTTGCGCGCGGCATTCGATGATCGCGCCGCGGCGATGCGGGCGTTGTTGCCCCCGCCGGAGGAGGTGGAGGGGCTGGCGCTCTCGCCGCTCTACGGGCAGGTCTGGGCAGTGGCGCACGGTACGAATGCCGGGGACGATTGCGCGGGCGAGACCTATCGGCGGACGCTGTGGTGCCGGTCGTTCCAGGCGGTGCTGAAATTCGAGGAGGCGGTCTGGGCCTGGCAGGTTGCGCGGTTGGCGGGTGTCATGGGTCCGCTCGATTGGGACGAGATGAGTGGGTTGGAATGATGAGGGCGATCCGGTCGAGAATTGCCAATTTGCGGTGCCCGGAATGTGGGTCGGGGGAGGTTCGCCTGCCTCTTTCGCTTCCGTCAATTTGCGGCGTCTTTTATCTGTTTTGGCCGGTTGCACAGGGGATCTCTGGACGACCCATTTCGCGCCAGTCTTGCGGCGCGCGATTGGCAAGCGAAGCGCGCGCGCGTGCGTGGGCCGTTTTGGCGGTGTTCGTCTTTGGCTCAATGACCTTCTACGTGTTTTACCCCGCTGCGGTTCCTCAACCGTACTTTTCTCTTGGCGGTCTGATGCTCGGGTATTTGATCTTCGACCCTTTGATCGCTCGGATTGGCTTGGTTTTGGAGGCACAATGAAACTGAAATCCACTTTCATCTCGGGATCCGACGAGGCCCGCGAGAACCGGGCGGCGCATCTGGATGCGCTCCGCGTCGTGCGTGAGGCCGCCGATCTGGCGGCGTCGGGGGGTGGGGAGCGATCCCGGGCGCGGCATGTAAGCCGGGGCAAGATGCTGCCGCGGGAGCGGGTGGCGAATTTGCTCGATCCGGGCTCTCCGTTTCTGGAGGTGGGCGCGACGGCGGGGCACGGGATGTATGATGGAGCCGCGCCTTGTGCGGGTGTTGTGGCCGGTGTGGGCCGCGTCCATGGGCGCGAGGTGATGGTCGTGTGCAACGACGCGACGGTGAAGGGCGGCACGTACTACCCGATCACCGTAAAGAAGCACTTGCGGGCGCAGGAGATCGCGGAAGAGTGTGGATTACCCTGTGTATATCTTGTGGATAGTGGCGGGGCGAACCTGCCGAACCAGGATGAGGTGTTTCCGGATCGCGACCATTTCGGGCGGATTTTCTTTAACCAGGCGCGGATGAGCGCGAAGGGGATTGCGCAGATTGCAGTCGTGATGGGGTCGTGCACGGCGGGGGGCGCCTATGTGCCCGCGATGTCGGATGTGACGATCATCGTGAAGGAGCAGGGGACGATCTTTCTGGCCGGGCCGCCTTTGGTGAAGGCAGCGACGGGGGAGGTTGTGACATCCGAGGATCTGGGCGGCGGGGACGTGCATACGCGGCTCAGCGGTGTGGCGGATTACCTGGCGGAGGATGATGCCCATGCGCTGGCCTTGGCGCGGCGGGCGGTTGGGTCCCTGGACGGATTCGGGGAGGAATACGGTGTAACGCTGGGCGGGCGGCCCCCGGCCTATGATCCGGAAGATTTATTGGGCGTCGTGCCTGCCGCTTTGACCACGCCTTACGACATCCGGGAGGTGATCGCGCGGGTGGTCGACGACAGCTATTTCGACGAGTTCAAGGCGCGGTTCGGGGAAACCATCGTGTGTGGCTTTGCCGAGGTGATGGGCCTGCCGGTGGGGATTGTCGCGAATAACGGGGTTTTGTTCAGCGAGGCGGCCCAGAAGGCGGCGCATTTCGTGGAGCTGTGCTCGGCCCGGAAGATCCCGCTGGTGTTCTTGCAGAACATCACCGGGTTCATGGTGGGGCGGAAATACGAGAACGAAGGCATTGCACGGCACGGGGCGAAGATGGTGACCGCCGTGGCGACGACGGCGGTGCCGAAGGTGACGATGCTGGTGGGCGGGTCGTTTGGCGCGGGAAACTATGGGATGGCGGGACGGGCCTACAGCCCGCGCTTCCTGTGGTCGTGGCCGAATTCGCGGATCTCCGTGATGGGCGGTGCGCAGGCAGCGGGGGTTCTGGCGAGTGTGAAGCGGTCGGCCATGGAGAAGGCGGGGGAAGAGTGGTCCGCCGCGGCGGAGGCCGCCTTCAAGCAGCCCACGATCGACATGTTCGAGGAACAATCGCATCCACTCTATGCCTCCGCGCGGCTGTGGGATGACGGGGTGGTGGACCCGCGGAAATCCCGCGAGGTGCTGGGGCTGTCACTGGCGGCGGCGCTGAATGCACCCATCGAGGAGACGCGCTTTGGCCTGTTCCGGATGTGAGATGCGTGATGCCTGACTGGACCGACGAGAACATCGACTTCTACGCTGAAAAATACGGCGATCACCCGTCAGTTTTCGCGGTGGTGGTGGCGATCCCGTTTGGCGGGTCGGAGGATGTGCTGGATATCGGATGCGGCACCGGATCGGCGCTCCGCGCGATGGCGGAGCGGACGTCTGGCGCGCTGGTGGGGGTCGATCCGTTCGAGCGGATGCTGGACCATGCCCGCGCGCTGACGGCGGAGGATCGGGTGCGCTACTTGGGTGGCACGGCGGGGGACTTGCCGGTGGGGGACGCATCGTTCGACGTTGTGACCGCGATCAATTCGGTGCCGCATTGGGACGACGTCGATGCGGGCTATGCCGAGATGTTGCGGGTGTTGCGCCCCGGTGGCCTGCTGGCGATCGGTGGGGAAGGGTTCACCGAGCCGGAGATGGTTCAGGGGCGGCCCTATCTGGATCAGCTGACGGCGGATGGGTTCGACATGCACCGGGTGGCGCTGGATGGGGATTGTTTTGCGGTGACGGCGCGGAGAAGTGGGCCATGACGGAGGCGTCGGACCAGCTCGAGGCGCGCTACCCTGGGGCGCAAACCTATGTGTTCGGCGATAGCGCGCGGCTGTCGGCGGAGCTGTTGGGGTTGGTGCGGGCGGGCAGGAAGCGCGCGACCTGTCTGTCGATGGCGGAGATCGAAGGCGGGGAGGCCCCGCCGCAGATCGGGCGCTGCGACATCGCCACGACGTTTGACGGGCGACCGGCGCTGGTGACCCGGACGATGGAACTACGGCTGGTGCGGTTTTGCGACGTGCCCGAGGAGATGGCCCTGGCCGAGGGCGAGGATGAGACGCTGGAGGGCTGGCGCGCCGGGCATAAGCAGTATTACCGCCGACACGGCATATTCGACCCGGAGATGGAGCTGATCTGGGAGCGGTTCGAGGTGATCGAGGATCTGGGGGCTGTGGATGAGCTGGACTGAACGGATCGGCGGTTTTGTTCCCGACTTGCCGAAACTAGGGCGCGAGGCGGAGATCGCCGTCTACCTGATCCACAATTCGAATGACGCGGAGGATTACTTCTTCCTGTTCGACTTCGAGGAGTTCGTGGATCGCTCCAAGGGCGGGATCTTTGTGCGGCCGGTTTTGCGGGTGTTCGCGGGGCGCGACGATTTCAGCCGGGTGCGCTTTGCGCGACAGTTCCGCGAGGTGTTTGCACGGGAATTCGACCGGATGCGGTCGGAACTCGGCGACAAAGGTGAGAAGCGCGGTTGGCTGAGCTGGAATTTCAACGTTGTCGACCTGATCAGCGATTTCGTGGCGACGATGGTCTTGGGACTGGCGCTGTCGGTCGGGCGGATGGTGCTGGGCAAGATGGCCCTGCCGGCGATCCTGAAAGGCAAATCGGCCGAAGCGAAGCTGGCCGATGAGATCGACAGGACCAAGGGGCAGGTGGAGGCCGCATTGGCGGCTTTGGACGTGAGCTTGCACCCGGAACTTCTGGCCCATGCAGAGCGGGTGGGCGGCACGCAGAAGCGGGCGGATCTGAAACGGGAGGCGTGGCCTTTGCCGGATTATGTCCGGGCGCATTTGGGAGATGGGGAGAGTGGATCGTGGTGGTGAGGGAACGCGGGTGATGTTCAAGAAAATCCTGATCGCGAACCGGGGTGAGATCGCCTGCCGGGTGATCGATACGGCGCGGGCGATGGGCGTGCGGACGCTGGCCGTCTATTCCGACGCGGATGCGGGGGCGCGGCATGTGGCGATGGCGGATGATGCGGTGCGGATCGGGGGGCCGAAGCCTGCGGAAAGCTACCTGCGCGGGGATGCGATCATTGCGGCGGCGCTGGAGAAGGGCGCGCAGGCGATCCATCCGGGATATGGGTTCCTGAGCGAAAACCCGGATTTCGTGGAGGCCGTGGAGGCGGCAGGGCTGGTGTTTATCGGGCCATCGGCCCCGGCGATCCGGGCGATGGGGCTGAAGGATGCGGCGAAGGCGCTGATGGAAGAGGCCGGGGTGCCGGTGGTACCGGGTTACCACGGGGCCTCGCAGGAGGGGCTGGCCGAGCGTGCGGCGGAGATCGGCTATCCGGTCCTGATCAAGGCGGTTGCGGGAGGCGGCGGCAAGGGCATGCGCCGGGTGGACCGGGCCGGGGATTTTGCCGACGCGCTGGCCTCCGCCAAGGGGGAGGCGGCGACGGCCTTTGGCAACGATGCAGTTCTTATAGAAAAATTTGTCGCCACGCCGCGCCATATCGAAGTGCAGGTGTTCGGCGACGGGGAGCGGGCCGTGCACCTGTTCGAGCGCGATTGCTCGCTGCAACGCCGCCACCAGAAGGTGATCGAGGAGGCCCCCGCGCCGGGGATGACGGCGGAGATGCGCGAGGCGATGGGAAATGCCGCCGTGCGCGCCGCGGAGGCTATCGGCTACAAAGGTGCGGGCACCGTAGAGTTCATCGTCGATGCCTCCGACGGGCTGCGGGCGGACCGGTTCTATTTCATGGAGATGAACACACGGCTGCAGGTGGAGCATCCGGTGACGGAGGCGATCACGGGTGTCGATCTGGTGGAATGGCAGCTGCGCGTTGCCGCGGGCGAGCCATTGCCCATGGGGCAAGAGGATCTGGCGATCCATGGCCATGCCTTCGAGGCGCGGCTTTATGCGGAGGACGTGCCGAAGGGGTTCTTGCCCGCCACAGGCACGCTGGCGCATCTGGTGTTCCCAGAGGGCGCGCGGGCGGATACCGGCGTGCGGCCGGGTGACGAGATCAGCCCCTGGTACGACCCTATGATCGCCAAGCTGATCGTGCACGGCGCCACGCGGGAGATTGGGCTGGGCCTGCTGGATCAGGCTTTGTCCGGCACGCAGGTGGCGGGCACGGTCACGAACCTCGCCTTCCTGCGGGCGCTGGCGCGGCACGAGGGGTTCGGGCGCGGTGAGGTGGATACCGGCCTGATCGACCGGGAGGTGGAGACGCTGTCGAAACGGCCGGTTTCCTGCACGCGGTGCCGCGCGGTGGCGGCGATTGGCGCGATGGGGTTGGACGGGGCGGCGGAGCAGGGTTTCAGCCTCTGGACGCCGCTGGCGCAGTCGGTGGCGTTGGCGCGGGGCGATGAGGTGGAGGTGCTGAAGGTCTCCGTCACCGGGCCAGGATCGGCCGTGGTGACGCGGGAGGATGGCGCGCATGAGGTGACGTTCGGGGCACGGGGATGGACCGTGGACGGCGCGCCGGTGCCCGCCGAGGTGGTGCGGCACGCGGCGGGCCTCTCGGTTTTCTGGGGCAACAATTACCATTTCGAATTGCCCGACCCGCTGGATGTGGCAAGCGAGGCCGGAGCGGCAGCGGGCCGGATCGAGGCACCGATGCCGGGGCTGGTGAAGGCGGTCTTCGTGGCGGCGGGCGCGCACGTGCAAACCGGCGACCGGCTGGCCGTGCTGGAGGCGATGAAGATGGAGCATGTGCTGACGGCGGGGCGCGACGGCGTGGTGGCCGAGGTGCTGGCCGAGGCGGGTGCGCAGGTGGAGGCGGGCGCGGCGCTGATCGTGTTGGAGGAGGAGGGGGAATGAACTTCTCGCCGGTCGCCTATGGGCAGCTGAATGCGCGCCAGAAGGAGAATTACAACTTCCACAAGATCGCCGCGCGGCTGGCGGATTTCGGGTTCACGTCCTTGCGCCTGAGCGACGATTTCGAAGGAGCCGATTTTGTGGCGCTGCACGTGGATGGCGAAACCCTGTGCCGCGTGCAACTCAAGAGCCGGTTGACGATTGACCGCAAATACCTCGGCAAGGGCCTCTATATCGCGTTCCGTCTGGAGGATCGTGTGTTCGTTTATCCGCATGACGCGTTTGTGGACCGCGTGCTGGAAAAGACATCGGTGGGGGCGTCGAAATCCTGGGCCGAGGCGGGCCTATATACGTGGCCGCGCCTGTCGGCCGGTTTGGAGGAGCTGTTGCGTGACTATGAAATCTGATCCCGGCGTGCGGTTGCATCACGTGCCGTGGGGCCGGTCGTTCCGGGTGCTGTGGCTGTTGCAGGAGATGGGGATCACCCCGGAGCTGGAGCTTTACGAGATCGGCACACGCAAGATGCAGGAGCCGGGGCTGAAGGACCGCTCGCCCGCAGGTCGCATTCCGGCGCTGGAGATCGACGGGCGCACGATCTTCGAGAGTGCCGCGATCCTGCAATATCTGTGTGAGACGCGGCCCGAATTCGGGTTCGGGCGCGCGCCGGGGCATGCGGACCGGGTGGCCTTTCTGGAGGCGATGGGGTTTGCGGAGACGATGGCCTCGCTGATCGAGCAATTGAACCTGAACCACCTGTTCCTGCGACCCCCGGCCAAGCCGTCGCCTGCGGTTGTGAAGCTCAATACCTTACGGCTGAAGGGGACATTGGCGGGGCTGGAGCGGATGATTGCGGGCGACTACCTGTTGCCATCCGGGTTTTCGGCCGCCGACGCGATGCTGGGCTTCAACCTGTTCGCCGCGCCGTTTTATGTGCGAATGGATCCGTTTCCGGACTTGCAGGCCTATTGGGCGCGGTTGCAGGCGCGGCCCGGGTTTCAGGCGGCGGCGGCGATCGAGGGGCCGCAGAGGTTCTACACCCGGGAGTTCTACGAGGTGCCGGTGGATGAATAGGGTAAGGATTTTGGGTATTTGGGACCAGCGGAACACCGGGATGCGCCAAGAGCTTGCAAGGGCAGCGCCGCGCGGAGACCGGGTTCAGCCGCGAACGGGCAGAGGCCCGTGGAATGAGGCGCCATGACTGAGAGGGTTGAAATCTTCGAGGTTGGGCCCCGCGACGGGTTGCAGAACGAGGCCGCGATGATTGCGACCGCGGACAAGGTGGCGTTGGTTGATGTGCTGTCGCAAGCCGGGTTTCGGCGCATCGAGGTGGCGAGCTTCGTGAGCCCGAAATGGGTGCCGCAGATGGCGGATGGGGCGGAGGTGCTGGCCAGGATCGCGCGGGCCGACGGCGTGTCCTACGGCGCGCTGACGCCGAACATGCGGGGGTATCAGGGGGCGTTGGCAGCCCATGCCGATGAGATCGCTATTTTTGCCAGCGCGTCCGAAGGGTTTTCCAAGGCGAACCTGAACGCGAGCATTGCCGAGAGTTTGGAAAGGTTCGCCGAGGTGGCAGCGGCTGCGGGGGCGGACGGGATGCGGATGCGGGGCTACGTCTCGTGCGTGACGGATTGCCCGTTTGATGGCGCGGTTGCGCCGGGGGATGTGGCGCAGGTGGCCGCGGCCCTGCGGGACCTGGGGGCCTACGAGGTGTCGCTGGGCGATACGATCGGGCGCGGGGTGCCGGAGCGGGTGGACGCGATGCTGGGCGCGGTGCTGGAGGAGATGCCCGCGGATCGGCTTGCCGGGCATTTCCACGATACGGGCGGGCGGGCCCTGGAGAATGTCGAGGTGGCGCTGGCGCGGGGATTGCGGGTGTTCGATGCGGCGGTGGGGGGCCTTGGCGGGTGCCCCTACGCGCCGGGGGCCGCGGGCAATGTGGCGACAGAGGCTCTTGAGGC
The DNA here is from genome assembly GCA_947491935.1 of uncultured Roseicyclus sp. Lineage (GTDB taxonomy): Bacteria > Pseudomonadota > Alphaproteobacteria > Rhodobacterales > Rhodobacteraceae > Gymnodinialimonas. The sequence goes on along the minus strand of CANLLF010000001.1, from coordinate 636,144 downwards.
GCGGTTGCGCGCAATGGGCTATGAGACGGAACTGGACGCGGCGGTGATTGCGCAGGCGGCCGGAATGGCACGCGGATTGAGGGGAGGACACGGGGATGGGTGAGGCCAGGAATGTGGAGGTCTCGGTTGATGAGCGCGGGGTGGCCCGGCTGATGCTGAACCGGCCCGACGTGCACAACGCCATGGATGCGTCGATGATTTCGGAGCTGGCGGCGGCGGCGGCGCGGTTGGGCCGCGATCCGGCGGTGCGGGTGGTTGTGCTGACCGGCGCGGGTGCGAGCTTCTGCGCGGGCGGTGATCTGGGATGGATGAAGGCGCAGATGGAGGCGGATGCGCCCACGCGGGCCCGCGAGGCGCGCGCGCTGGCCGAGATGCTGGGCGCGCTGGACACGCTGCCCAAGCCGCTGATCGGGCGGATACAGGGGCAGGCCTTTGGCGGTGGCGTGGGGTTGATGAGCGTGTGTGACGTGGCCATCGGAGTGGCGGGCGCGCGCTTTGGCCTGACGGAGGTGCGGCTGGGCCTGATCCCGGCAACGATCGGGCCCTACGTGGTGGCCCGGATGGGGACGGCCCGCGCGCGGCGGGTGTTCTTCTCGGGGCGCCGCTTCGATGCGGAGGAGGCCGTCGCGCTTGGCCTGTTGGCACGCGCGGTGCCCGAGGACGGGCTGGACGCCGCCGTTGAGGCGGAGATCGCCCCGTACCTTGCGGCGGCCCCCGGCGCCGTGGCCGAGGGCAAGGCGCTGGTCGCGACGTTGGGCGGATCGGTGGGGGAGGCGGAGTTGTCCGCCACCATCGATGCGTTGGTGCGCCGCTGGGAAAGTGCCGAGGCCGCCCGGGGCATCGCTGCGTTCTTCGACAAGCGCAAGCCGGACTGGTAGGGCGGTCGACCGCCCGGTGATCGGCGATGGGCGGCACGACAGCGGCGCAGGATGCGCCAATTGTCTGACAATTAAGACTGGACAGGGATAGCCTCCTTCCGCAATCCTGATGCCCGACATCGGCCCGATCCCAGAGGCCGGGCGCGGGAGGATTAATATGGCTGCATTCGAAAGCCGTCACGGCACGGTGGACGTGCCCCCACATTCGGTGACCGAAGCGTTGTTTGAGGGGCTTGTGGGCCGCGAGGACGTGGTGGCCGTGATCGACGGCCCCACCGGGCGCGAGGTGACGGCCGGGCAGTTGATCGGCATGATCAAGTCGCTGGCCGGGGGCCTGACGGAGCGCGGCGTGCTGCCTGGTGGCACCGTCGCGATCCTGGCACCGAACATGCCGGAATACCCCGTTGTGTTTCACGGCGTGGCCTGGGGCGGTGGTACGGTCACCACGATTAACCCGACCTACACGGCGCCCGAGATCCAGCACCAGCTGAACGATGCAGGCGCCACGATGCTGATCACGATCGGCATGTTCGAGGAGGTGGCGCGCGCGGCCATGGTCGGCACCCATTGCCGCGATCTGGTGGTGATGGACGGTGGCGGCGGCGGTGCGCTTTCCCTGAGCGACATCATGGGGGCGGAATTGCCGGCCCAGGCCCCGGTCGATGTGGAGACCGATGTGGTTGTCCTGCCCTATTCAAGCGGCACGACCGGGCGGCCCAAGGGCGTGATGCTGACCCATCGCAACCTTGTGGCCAATGTTTCGCAATCGGCGGCGGTTTCGGGCATCACCGCGGATGACACCGCCATCGCCTTTTTGCCATTCTTCCATATCTACGGCATGACGGTTCTGATGAACCTGTTCCTGAACCAGCGGGCGCGGATCATCACCATGCCGCGGTTCGATCTGGAGATGTTTCTCAAACTGATCCAGGAGCACCGGGCGACCCGGCTTTACATCGTGCCGCCCGTGGCGCTGGCGCTGGCCAAGCATCCGTTGGTGGACCAGTACGACGTTTCTTCCGTCACGCAGATCTTCTCGGGCGCGGCACCTTTGGGGGCGGAGATCGAATCCGCCGTGGGTGCGCGGTTCGGCGCGGATTCGGTGCAGGGCTATGGCATGACGGAATTGAGCCCGATCAGCCACATGACCGTGGGTGCAGACATCCGCCACGGATCCAGTGGTCAGGCGGTGCCGTCGACGGAGTGCCGGATCGTGGACCCGGAGACGCTGGAGGATCTGCCGACCGGTATGGAGGGCGAATTGTGGATCCGTGGCCCGCAGGTGATGAAGGGGTATCTGGGCAATCCGGAAGCGACCGCCGAGACCATGGCCGATGGCGGCTGGCTGCGCACCGGCGATCTGGCGGAGATTGACGAGGATGGCTTCATGTTCATCCGTGACCGCCTGAAGGAACTGATCAAATATAAGGGCTTCCAGGTGGCGCCTGCGGAGGTGGAGGCGGCGCTTTGCGCCATGGACGGCGTGACCGATGCCGCCGTGATCGGGCGCAATGACGCCGAAGCGGGCGAGGTGCCGATTGCCTTTGTGGTCACGTCGGGTACCGTCGATGAGGACGCGATCCGGGGCCATTGCGAGGCCTGCCTGGCGAGCTACAAGCGGCCCGTGGAGTACCGGTTTGTCGACAGCGTGCCGAAATCGGCAAGCGGCAAGATCCTGCGCCGGGAATTGCGGGACACGCTGGCGGCTTCGTGATGTGGCGCGCCGCCCTTCTGATAGGGGCACTGTCGCTTGCGGCCTGCGAGACGCCGTTGACGGCGCGAGGCGAGAGCGCGAGGGCGATCACGCAGGCGCTTGGCGCGCCGATCACGCCGCTGAACAGTGGTGTCTATCGGTTGATCCATGAGGGTCCGGCGCCGGAGGGCAGTATCCCGGAGGCCGCTGACGCGGTGGTGGATGGATCGGAGCGACCGCTTTTCACCGATCTCATGATTGTGCAGCCGCATTCTGCCTCGCGCAGTTATGTCACGTCTTACGGCAATTTTCGGCTCTATCCGTTTGACGGTGATATCGTCGTGGTGGAGCATTTCGCGGATGACGACGAGGCGATCTATGTCCCTGTACGTGCGGAGGAAGGGGCGGAGGCGCTGACCCTTTTCGAATATAATTGCACCGCCTTTCCCGAGGCTGAGCGGGCCCGGATTGGCCTGACGGATCGGTGCCGGATCACGGATGTGGATGTGTTGCGCCGCGCCTTGGCTCGGTTGGACGTCAGCACTCTGACGCCCCTGCGGCTGGTCCGGGACGGGCCCTTGCCGGACCAGCAGTAGGCACCGCGGCGGGTCGGGTATCTCGGCCCGGGTCGGACGCGTTCGGGCATCGATCAGCTCAGGCAGGTCGTGCGGGGGCGGGAGACCGCCCAAAACCTCACAATCCGTCGCACCGCGCGCCCGTTGACCCCCCGCCGGAGCGGGCGTAAACCCGTGCCAACCGCATCAATGGGGCCAACATGGAAGAGCTTCTGTCAAACTACGCGCCGATCCTGATTTTCCTGGCTTTGGCCATCGGGCTGGGCGTGGTGCTGATGCTGGCCGCGGTGGTGCTGGCGGTCTCGAACCCCGACCCCGAGAAGGTCAGCGCCTATGAATGCGGCTTCAACGCGTTCGACGACGCGCGGATGAAGTTCGATGTGCGGTTCTACCTCGTCTCGATCCTGTTCATCATCTTCGATCTGGAGATTGCGTTCCTGTTTCCCTGGGCCGTGGCCTTCCCGGATATGAGCGATCTGGGCTTCTGGTCGATGATGGTGTTCCTCGGCGTGCTGACCATCGGCTTTGCCTATGAGTGGAAAAAGGGCGCGCTGGAGTGGCAGTGAGCGCGCCCGATCGCGACACGTCACGCCGCCCGGCGCCCCCCTTCGAAGAACTCCGCCAGCCGCTCGAATGATGCGGTCCAGCCGGCCGCGACGACGTCTTTGAGCGTCGCGTCGATTTCCGATTGCCGGAGCGTGACCGTTGTGCCCGCGGCACTGGCCTCGAACGACACATCGACCGTCATTTCAGGGGAGAAGTCGGTTGCGGGCATCGTGTAGACCAGCCGCGTGGGCGGGGTGAATTCGATCAGGCGGCCTTCGATCATGTGATCGCCGACGTCGGTGATCGACATCGTGTGGTGGTATCTGCCACCCATCTTCGGCTCCACGTCTGACACAACCTTGGTGGTATTGGCGCAGCCCCACCAATGGGTCGTCTTGGCGGCGTCGATCCAGGCGTCGAACACGGCCGCAACCGGTTGGGTGAAATCGCGGCGCACGGTCAGTACGCCGTCGGCATAGGTGGTTTCAACGGTCATCTCGGTCCTCCTGCTGTCGGGAAAGAATGTCGTCCATCCGGTCGAAATGCTGCGACCAGAAGCGCACGTAATGATCCAGCCATGCGGCCGCGCCCCGTGCGGCGTCGGTTTGGGCCATGACAAAGGTTTCGCGCCCCCGCTTTTCGCGCCGCACCAGTCCCGCCTCGTCCAGAATGCGGATGTGCCGCGAGATGGCGGGTTGCGAGATGTCAAAGGCCGCCGTCAGTTGGACGACGTTCTGTTCGCCCTCGGCCAGACGGGCCAGCAGCCCCCGGCGCGTCGGGTCGGACAGGGCGGAGAAGACGGTATCGAGGGTCTGCGAATCCATAACAGAATTGTTATGAATTTGGCGCCGAATGTCAAATCGCCAAGCCAGCAGAGCCCTTGGCCGGGAATTCTGCGGCCCGTCATTTCGCCGCGCCCCGTGCCCGCGCCGTTGACCCCGGCCCGCGGCACCCGTATCTCCAAGAGCGAACGACAAAAGGGTGAGCCACGATGGGCGTAGCGACCAATCCCAACCATGCCGGCGCTGATCTTGAGGTTGGCACCCAAGAGCTGAACCGCGAGCTTCAGGACAAGGGCTTCCTCGTCACCTCGACGGAGGACATCATCAATTGGGCGCGCACGGGCTCGCTTCACTGGATGACCTTTGGCCTCGCCTGCTGCGCGGTGGAGATGATGCACACGTCCATGCCGCGCTATGACGCCGAGCGCTTCGGCATCGCGCCACGCGCCTCCCCCCGCCAGTCGGATGTGATGATCGTGGCGGGTACGCTGACCAACAAGATGGCGCCCGCCTTACGCAAGGTCTATGACCAGATGCCCGAGCCGCGCTACGTGATCTCCATGGGGTCGTGTGCCAATGGTGGCGGCTATTATCACTATTCCTACAGTGTTGTGCGCGGCTGCGACCGCATCGTGCCCGTCGACATCTACGTGCCCGGCTGCCCGCCGACGGCGGAAGCGCTGCTCTACGGCATCCTGCAATTGCAGCGGAAGATCCGCCGCACCGGGACGATTGTGCGATGACCGGACCCCTGGTGCGTCGGTGGGAGGCCGTTTCGGCCCGGGCAGATCTGGGGGACTGGGTCGCCACCTATCGCGACCGGGTGTTGCCGGCGATGAAGGATGTGCCGGGGTTTCTGGGCGTCACTTTTCACGCCGAGCGCGATGCCGATCCCTGCCGGATCACTGTCCTGACGGCATGGGCGGATATGGATGCTGTCAAGGCCTTCGCAGGGGATGACCCGGCGCGAGCCGTCGTGCCGGATTTTATGGCGCGCTTCTTTGTCGACCACGATGCGACCGCATCCTTTCACGACGAATTATTGCTGGAGTCGAACAGATGACCGAAGCCCTACAAGAACTGGCCGAGTACCTGACCGAGAAGCGGTCGGACGATGTGCTGGCGACGTCGATCAACGCCGTGGGCGAGTTGAGCGTGGATGTGGTGCCGGGCGGGATCGTGGCCTTTGTGGACTTCCTCAAGACCGACCGCACCTGCCGGTTTTCCACGCTGGTCGATATCACCGCTGTCGACTACCCCAGCCGGGACCGGCGGTTCGACGTCGTCTACCATTTCCTGAGCATGTATCAGAACCACCGCATCCGTGTGAAAGCCGCGATCCGCGAGGAAGACACGCTGCCGTCGATCACCAGCGTGCACGACAGCGCCGGGTGGTATGAGCGCGAGATCTACGACATGTTCGGCATTCTCGTGACCGGCCATGACGATTTGCGCCGGTTGCTGACGGATTACGGCTTTCGCGGCCATCCGCTGCGCAAGGATTTCCCCACAACGGGCTACACCGAAGTGCGGTATGACGAGGAACTCAAGCGCGTGGTCTATGAGCCGGTGAAGCTGGTTCAGGAATACCGCCAGTTCGATTTCATGTCGCCCTGGGAAGGGGCGGATTACATCCTGCCCGGCGATGAGAAGGCGGAGGAAAAGGCATGATGTTGGACGCGGCCCCAGAGGATCAGGTGCGCGCGTTGGTCGATGCCTATGGTGACGCAGTCTACTTTGCGCGCGCCGACGTGTTCGAAGACATGTGCCATGACAATTTCCAGATGACATTGGTCGAACCCGACGGCACTACGTTCTGGGACAAGGCATCGTATCTGGAGCGGGTGCGCGGACGTCATCCATTCGAAGGCGAGGCATCCTATGGAATCTACAGCATCGATGTGGCGGGCGATCAGATCGCACGGGCGCATCTTTGGGTGGATGTGCCACCGCTTCGCTACGAGGATCATCTGGGTTTCGTGAAGGAAGGCGGCTCGTGGAAGTTGCTGACCAAGGTATTTCGGACGGCGGCCCGTCTGGACGGTCAGGAGTAGGAGATCATGATGGACGGCGATATCCGCACGAACACATACGATGACGGCTCCACCGATTATCAGACCGGTGAACAGAAAATCCGCAACTTCAACCTGAATTTCGGGCCGCAGCACCCGGCAGCGCACGGCGTGTTGCGTCTGGTGCTGGAGCTGGACGGTGAAGTCTGCGAGCGGTGCGATCCGCATATCGGGCTGCTCCATCGCGGCACCGAGAAGCTGATGGAAAGCCGGACCTACCTGCAGAACCTGCCGTATTTCGACCGGCTGGATTATGTCGGCACGATGAACCAGGAACATGCCTGGTGTCTGGCCATCGAGAAGCTGACTGGCACCGAGGTGCCGCGCCGCGCGCAGTTGATCCGCGTGCTCTACTGCGAGATCGGGCGCATCCTGAACCACCTTCTCAACGTCACGACGCAGGCGCTCGACGTGGGCGCGCTGACGCCGCCGCTTTGGGGGTTTGAGGAGCGTGAGAAGCTGATGATCTTCTACGAGCGGGCATCTGGCGCGCGGCTCCATGCGGCCTATTTCCGCCCCGGCGGCGTGCATCAGGACCTCCCGCCGGAGCTGATCGAGGATATCGATGCCTGGGCCGATGCCTTCCCCAAGGCGCTCGATGATATCGACACGCTGCTGACGGAAAACCGCATCTTCAAGCAGCGCAATGCCGATATCGGCGTGGTGACGGAAGAGGACATCCAGAATTGGGCGTTTTCGGGTGTGATGGTGCGTGGCAGCGGCTTTGCCTGGGACCTGCGCCGCGCGCAGCCATATGAGTGCTACGATGAGTTCGAGTTCCAGATCCCCGTGGGCAAGAACGGCGATTGCTATGACCGCTACCTCTGCCGGATGGCCGAGATGCGCGAGAGCCGCTCGATCATCAAGCAGGCCTGCGCGAAGCTGCAGATGCCCGAGAACCAGGGAGACGTCATGGCGCGGGGCAAGATGACCCCGCCGTCACGGGGAGATATGAAGACCTCGATGGAAGCGCTGATCCATCACTTCAAGCTCTACACCGAAGGCTTCCACGTGCCCAAGGGTGAGGTTTATGCCGCCGTCGAGGCGCCCAAAGGCGAATTCGGCGTGTACTTGGTGGCGGACGGCACCAACAAGCCGTACCGCGCCAAACTGCGCGCGCCGGGCTTCCCGCATCTGCAGGCGATGGACTACCTGTGCAAGGGCCACCAGCTGGCGGATGTGTCGGCGGTTCTGGGGTCGCTCGACATCGTGTTTGGAGAAGTGGATCGTTGATTTGAGGGCTGCGGTTAGGACGGTATGCGCATTGTGGCATAGCCTTGGCGCGGCATGCATCGCCGCAACACTCGGCTTCATATTGTCCAATCCGGCATTTGCGAATACCCAAAGAGCGCAACACATGCTTCGGGTTATCGAAGCGCAGGGATGTGCGATTGCACTGTCACAAACGAGAACGGTGTTTGTCCAAAACGGGTTTACGGACCCTGTTGAGCGATTGAACGTGATGGCCCAATTGCGCGCGGGTATCGCCCAAGGATCCGTCGGTGTGTTTGACGGAAATCTGGAATCCAGAACACGGGCCTGTGGACGATCACCGGGCCGCACCGTTTTTCAAGAAGAGCGACTGAGCGCCTTTCTGCAGCTCGTCGTCAATCGCGATTGTTCAATTCGGGGCCGTGAAATGCTGTCGGCGGTGCGCACAATCGGCATTACTGATCAAGCGGAGCTTGGTCTGTTTGTCCAGATTATCCTGTCTGCCGGGGTCGGAGAGGTTAACCTCGACAATGGCGATTTCCGGCTTACAGACTGGCCCTGTTAACCGGCGTATGGCCGGCTGGTCAGGGGCGGCCGAATTGAAAACGCAAGTTCGAAGGGCTTTCCAATATGAAACGAACACTTGTTGCTGTGTTTTTGCTTTCCGGCGCAGCCCACGCTCAGGCGCCCACCCCCGAGGATCACCCCGGCTACCCGCTGGCTGAGGCCATCGCGGCGCAGGGATGTGTGTTGCATCAGGACGATGTGAATGCCCTGATGGAAGAGGCGGGGCTCGACAATGCGCAGTTCCCGCAGATGGCGGTGCCGTTGATGCAGACGGGTTTCTTACGCTCCACCGGGAACGGCACGCTGACGCTGGTGAATTGGGGTCTCTGCACGGGGGATCTGCCCGATCCGGCGGATGATGCCGTTGTGGGTCCGGAGGGCGAGGCGACGGAGTGACTTACGGATTCCCTCCGTTGTGACAATCGCGTCCACGGGTCACGTTGGGTTCACAACCCTGTGACACGCCTGACATGATTGGACATCCCTTGCGCCCGCTGCCCTCGCCCGCCTGCCCAAACGCCCGTCATACATCCGCCGCCCCTTCCGAGGATTGCGTCGCCCGCGCCGATCGTGTGATCGCCAGAATGCGCGCCGGTGGCCGCACTCTCAAAGATGCAAGCGGCTGGCGCCCCGCCCCCGCACCCTGGCGCTAAGCCGCACCAGTCAGCCCGGCGGAAGAAGGGGTCCGGTCCGGGCGGAGGCGTCTTTCCTGTTAGGTCAGGAAAGGCGCCTTTCTTATGCATTTGCCTTGTTCGTGAGCGGGGTTTGCCGGGTCGGCCCGGGCGGCCGGGGCGTATCGTAGACAGAAGACCGGCCATCTGACACACTCGCCCCTCATCTGAGCCGTTTTGAAAGGCCACAGGATGAAGGCAGCGCTTGCGATCACGGCCCTTGCTGTTGCGGCCCCGCTGGCCGCAGACGCCACTCATCTGCCGCTGGTCGAGGTGGATCTGTCCGTGCCCGCCGACACCCTTCTGGAGCGGGCAGAGGCGTTGGGTCCCGATCAGATTGCACACATTCTGCACGACGCTTTGGCCAGTATCGGCTGCGTCCTGCCCGCCGATCTGGTGGGTGTGTTCGAGATCTACCTGATCGACCATGTGATGACCCATATCGGGCAGCCGATTGGCCCCGATCTGGCGCAGCAGGCATTTTTCTCGCAACGCTCCCGCAGCGTCACGATCAACCATCCCGATGCGGGAGCCATCCTCGCTGCCGCACGGGCGGCTGACGGGCAGGTGGCGGTGGTGATGGGGTCCGGCACTCTGACGCTGCACCGGGGCATGTTCGACGTGCCAGATTGCGAGGCGACGGGCACGGTTTTTGCGCTGGCCCCCTATGCGCCGAACTAGGGCTGGATCACCCACGCGTCCGGCCCCTGCGCCATAGCGCGCATGGACATCCGGGGCGGATTGCGCGAAACGAAGGCAAAGATCGACCGCCAGGGACATTTCCATGCTGCGACGCCTGCACCCCGAGCAACCTGACAGCTTTGCCTTTACGCCTGCCAACCAGGAATGGGCCGAGGCGCAGATCACCAAATACCCCGAGGACCGACAGGCCAGCGCCATCATCCCGCTTCTGTGGCGCGCGCAGGAGCAGGAGGGCTGGCTAACGCGTCCGGCCATCGAATATGTCTGCGATATGCTGGGCCTGGCCCATATCCGCGGGCTGGAAGTGGCGACGTTCTACTTCATGTTCCAGTTGCAGCCGGTGGGCTCGGTCGCGCATATCCAGATTTGCGGCACCACGTCCTGCATGATCTGCGGCGCCGAGGATCTGGTGGCGGTGGCCAGGGAAAAGATCGCCAAACGCGCCCATCAATTGAGCGCCGATGGCAAGTTTTCGTGGGAAGAGGTGGAATGCCTTGGGGCCTGCGCCAACGCGCCGATGGCCCAGATCGGCAAGGATTATTACGAGGATCTGACGGCTGAGAGCTTCGCGGGCCTGATCGACGCCATGGCGCGCGGCGAGGTGCCGACGCCGGGGCCGCAGAACGGGCGCTATGCCTCCGAGCCGCTGAGCGGGTTGACCAGCCTGACGGAGCACGAGGCCGGGCGCGATGAGCTGAATATCTCGGCCCGTCTGGCGACCGATATCGGCGACACGATCAAGCGCATCGATGGCACGGAAGTGCCGCTGCTGGCGCCCTGGGGGCGGCAATCGGGTGAGAATATCCCGGCGGAGCCCGCCCGCCCCGAACCGGCGAACCGGGCCAAGGGGCGTCCCGCCGACGAGACCGGGATCACCAAGCAAGAAGCGCCGGCCAAGGAAAAGGCGCGTCCGAAACCAAGCGCGCCGCCCAAGGCCGAAACCCCCGCGCCGGAAACCAGCGGCAAGCATGCCGATGCGGGATCGGCGCCGTCGGGCGATAGCGATCTGTCAACGCCCGAGGCGAAGCCCGAAACGCTGTCGGGCCCGCGCGACGGGCAGACGGCCGATGATCTCAAGCGGATCACGGGTGTTGGCCCCAAGCTTGAAGGGGTTCTGAACGAGTTGGGCTTCTACCATTTCGATCAGATTGCCGCCTGGACGCCCGAGCAGGTGGCCTGGGTCGATGCGCGCCTGACCTTCAAGGGCCGGATCGAGCGCGACGACTGGATCGGCCAGGCCGCGAAATTCGCCGCCGAGGGGTGAGCGAAACCGTTTCTCGCCCCTGACAAGGGTGTGCCCCGGGCGCGCACCCTGCGTCATCTTGTCATTTCCACACAAGACAGGCGCGCTATCCTGCGCTAAGACTCTGATGAGTAAGACGAAGAAAACCGATTTGGGGGTCAAATCATGAATAAGTCCGGTGGCGTCGAATGCATCGCCTGGACCTGGGGCATCGCGCTTCTGGTCGGCGTTTTCGTGGCAGCAGCACTTTGGAGCCTTGGGGGATGGAGCTTCATGCAAGGCGCGTTCATGGGCGTGCTGGCATTCCTCCTTCTGGGCGCGATCCTGACGATTTCAGTGTGTCGCGGCGATACCGGCCCGGTTCAGATGCGGAGCAAGGCGGGCGGCTCCAGTTCGGCGGGCGGATCGGCAGAACCGGCAGCTGCGCCAGCATCGCCTGTGGCAGCGGCGGCCCCGGTGGCGGCGGCACCTGCGCCGGAGCCCGAGCCAGCACCGACCGCTGCGCCCGAACCTGCCCCGACCCGGGCTGATGATGGTGTGGATACCGGAGACCAGGCGGACACGGCCGGGGCCGCGCCTACTGTACCCGCTGCCGCGCCTACTGTACCCGCTGCCGCGCCTGCTGCCGTGGCTACTCGCGAAGGCACCCGCCCCGAGGCTCTGGACGGCCCGCGGGGCGGCACGGCGGATGACCTCAAGAAGATCAAAGGCATCGGGCCGAAGCTGGAGAAGCTTTGCAACAGTCTTGGCTTCTACCATTTCGATCAGATCGCCGCGTGGTCTGATGAGGAGGTTGCGTGGGTCGACCAGAACCTCGAAGGGTTCAAGGGCCGCGTCAGCCGCGACAAATGGGTGGAGCAGGCACGGCTATTGGCCGCAGGCGGCGAGACCGATTTCTCCAAGAAAGTCGATGACGGGGATGTCTATTAAGCCCCGGTCGCAATTCCCGGAGGGTGATGATGAACCATCTGAATGACATGTGGCTGCGCGGCCAGGCGGCGCAGCAATCCGCGATGCAACTTGCCGCGTATAACACGGCGTTTCTGGGCACGACGGCGCTTCAGGTGATGCAGCTTGGCCTTGATGCGCCGCAGGGATTCTGGTCGGCCCTTGGCCGTGCCGGTGGCGCGGGCGCGACCCCAAAGGCGGATGGGTAGGGCACGCACAGGCCCGGCCCCATGCCCCAGCGCAACCCCATATCCGAGCGGGATCGCCGCCTTGTGCGCCAGATCCGCATTGCCGCGATTGTGATGGCGGCCACGATGATCCTGTGGATGGGCGCACAATATCTGGGCGGGCAGCTGGGATGGCCGATCCACTTCGCGTTTCTCTTCGACCTTGCGGCGTTTGCGGCACTGGTCTGGGCGCTCGTGGTGACGTATTGGGTGTGGAAAGAGCGAAAGCGAAGCTAGGCCGCGCGGACAGATCCCGCGCCCGAGTGACCTAAGGACAGACGCGATGTTGCAGGACAAAGACCGGATCTTCACCAATATCTACGGCATGCATGATCGCACGCTGGCGGGCGCCAAGGCGCGCGGCCATTGGGATGGCACCAAGGATCTGGTGGGTCTGGGCCGCGACAAGATCATTGAAATAATGAAGGCCTCCGGCCTGCGCGGGCGCGGCGGCGCAGGGTTCCCGACGGGCCTGAAATGGTCGTTCATGCCCAAGGAAAGCGACGGTCGTCCATCCTACCTGGTGGTGAATGCCGACGAGAGCGAGCCCGGTACCTGCAAGGACCGGGAGATCATGCGCAATGATCCCCACACGCTGATCGAAGGCTGCCTGATCGCGAGCTTCGCGATGAATGCGAACGCCTGTTACATCTATATCCGCGGCGAATACATCCGCGAGCGGGAGGCGTTGCAGGCGGCGATTGACGAGGCCTATGAAGACGGTCTCCTGGGCAAGAACGCCGCGAAGTCGGGCTGGGATTTCGACCTGTATCTGGCCCATGGCGCCGGCGCCTATATCTGCGGTGAGGAAACCGCGCTTCTGGAAAGCCTCGAGGGCAAGAAGGGCATGCCGCGCATGAAGCCGCCGTTCCCGGCGGGCGCGGGCCTCTATGGCTGTCCGACTACCGTGAACAACGTCGAATCAATCGCCGTTGTGCCCACGATCCTGCGCCGCGGCGCGGAGTGGTTCGCGGGCTTTGGCCGCCAGAACAATGCGGGCACGAAGCTGTTCGCAATCTCCGGCCATGTGAACAACCCCTGTGTCGTGGAAGAGGCGATGAGCATTTCGTTCGAGGAGCTGATCGAGACCCATTGTGGCGGCATCCGGGGCGGGTGGGATAACCTCAAGGCCGTGATCCCGGGCGGATCGTCGGTGCCCTGCGTGCGGGGTGAGCACATGAAAGACGCGATCATGGATTTCGACTACCTGCGCGGGGAACTCGGCTCCGGCCTTGGTACCGCGGCGGTGATCGTGATGGATCAGTCGACCGATATCATCAAGGCGATCTGGCGGCTGGCATGTTTCTACAAGCACGAAAGCTGCGGGCAATGCACTCCGTGCCGCGAAGGTACCGGCTGGATGATGAGGGTGATGGAGCGCCTGGTACGAGGCGAGGCACAGGTGGAAGAGATCGACATGCTCTTCGACGTGACCAAGCAGGTGGAGGGCCACACGATCTGCGCGCTCGGCGATGCGGCGGCCTGGCCGATCCAGGGTCTGATCAAGAATTTCCGCGACGAGATCGAGGACCGTATCCGCGTCAAACGGGACGGTTCGGTTCAGGTCGCGGCGGAGTAGATTGCGATGTGCCACGGTTCTATCGACCCCAAATTCCTGATGCGCGAGGTCGAGGACCGGGTCCGCACGGCGGCGCCTGCGCCGTCTAACGAGGCGTCCCCCGGATCGCTGCCGCCCGAACTGATGGGCGGATGGCGGGGCGCGTGGGCGCGGCTGGCGGCGCTGTTCCCACGACGGTTCAGGGAACACGGCGCGTCGTAGCGCGGGTCATTGCCAGCTTCGGTGAACGGCTCGGGCCCAAGTCGGGCGCAGGGAATCTGCCGGTGCAAATGATCGCAAGGTCGTGCGCGTTGTCGCCCCCCTGTGTCCGCGAGGACTCACCCACGCCCCGCCCACCTTCGGACATCTTGCTGGATTCGCCCGGTTTTCTTATCCTCCGGGCAAAATGACCGCGCGGGCGACATGCACCGTCGCGGCGTCTTGAGAGCAAAGGGGCAGCGCAATGGTTCGCGTTTACTGGTATTCTCTGGCGGTGATTTATCTGAGCTTCGCGATCCTGGGCGCGGCGATCGGGTATGGGCAATGGGGCCTGGGCGGCGCGATCCTGTGCGCCGTGATCGGCGGTATGATCGCGTCGGGCGTCGCGATTATCCTGAATACGCCGGAACGCATGGAAACCGCGATCTACAGCGTTCTGGCGGTTGTGGTGCTGACACTTCTAGTCTGGCTGATCGTGACGTTCTGGGGGGTGCGGATTTGAGGGCATTTTGGGCGGTTCCACTGCTGCTGGCGGCCTGCGTCGCGCCGCAGGTCTATGTCACGTCGATTGGCCCGCTTCAGGTTGTTGTCGAAGACGAACTCACGATCTTCTCTGCTGAAACACTCCCGGACGGCACGGTGATCGAGCCCTTCCCGCAGCAGGGCGGCTTGGCCGTGCGCACGATAAATGGCCGCGCGGTTCCGTTCGAGGCCCGCGACGCGGCGTGGGAGGTGATGTCGGCCCATTGTGTCGATCAGGATTTGCCGGGCGCGCCGCTTGATTTCGGCTGGCGCCCGGTGGGGGATGAGCAGTTGTGGACGGCGGGCGGCTGCGATCCGTTTCCGGCACCGTGACGCGCGGCGGATTGGTGCCGAAAGGCCTGATAACCACTTCGTGACATTGAATAACGTTGGGAGCTGCCCCCACATCGCGGCTGGGAAACGGCAGATTCTCCAAGGGACGAGCAAGACAATGATAACCCCATTTCGCATCGTGGCCGCCGCAGGCATGTTACTTGTGACCGGCCTCTTCACGACCATCGGGCATGCGCAGAATGCCGATTGGCAGCCCCTGCGCGACGATCCGCAGATCCATTCCGGCCTGACCGTGATCGCCGTCGGGCGGCATATCCAGAACGTTTGCGACGATATCCGCCCGCGCCTGGTGCGCGCGTGGAGCTTTGCCGAAGGGCTGGTGGGCCGGGCGCAGGACCTCGGGTTCACGCGCTCGCAGGTGGATGCCTTCATCGACGATCGCACCGAGCAGGAGCGGTATGGCGCCATCATGCGCCAATGGTTCGCCCAGCAAGGCGTCGACGCGTCGGACCGTGACGCGGTCTGCCGGGTGGGGCGCGACGAAATTACCGCAGGCTCTCAGATTGGCAGATTGCTCCGGGGGGGGTAAGACGGGTCCAACGACCGCTCGCCCCTGACGCGAGCCAAGCCAAGGACCGGTCCCCATGAGCGATTTGCGCACGATCATCATCGACGACACCGAGATCGAGGTTGATCCCGCCATGACCCTGATCCAGGCCTGTGAGCAGGCCGGGATCGAAATTCCGCGCTTTTGCTATCACGAGCGTCTCAGCATCGCGGGCAATTGCCGGATGTGTCTGGTCGAAGTGGTGGGCGGGCCGCCGAAACCCGCCGCGTCTTGCGCGATGCAGGTCAAGGATCTGCGGCCCGGCCCGGAAGGCCAACCGCCGGTGGTGAAGACCAATTCGCCGATGGTGAAGAAGGCGCGCGAGGGGGTGATGGAGTTCCTCCTGATCAACCACCCGCTTGATTGCCCGATCTGCGATCAGGGCGGCGAGTGCGATCTTCAGGATCAGGCCATGGCCTATGGAGTTGATTTCTCCCGCTTCCGAGAGCCGAAGCGCGCCGTCGATAACCTTGAGCTTGGCCCGCTTGTGGGCACCGCGATGACGCGCTGCATCTCCTGCACGCGCTGCGTGCGGTTCATCACCGAGGTCGCCGGGATGCCCGAGTTGGGGCAGACGGGCCGGGGCGAGGATGCGGAGATCACGTCCTATCTGGGCGCGACGCTGGATTCAGAGATGCAGGGCAATATAGTCGATCTGTGCCCCGTGGGCGCGCTGACGTCCAAGCCCTACAGCTTTACCGCGCGGCCATGGGAGCTGTCGAAAACCGAAAGCATCGACGTGATGGATGCGCTGGGTTCCAACATCCGCGTGGATACAAAGGGCCGCGAAGTGATGCGCATCCTGCCGCGCAACCATGACGGCGTGAACGAGGAATGGCTGAGCGACAAGTCCCGCTACGTCTGGGACGGGCTGCGCCGCCAGCGGCTCGACAAGCCCTATATCCGCGAAAACGGCAAGCTGCGCCCGGCCAGCTGGGGCGAGGCGATGGGCCTGGCCGCCGAGAAGATCAAGGCCGCGTCGAAACTGGCCGGTCTGGTGGGCGATCTGGCCCCGACCGAGGCTGCCTATGCGCTGAAGGAGCTGATCGAGGGGCAGGGCGGGACTGTGGAATGCCGCACCGATGGCGCCAAGCTGCCCGCGGGCAACCGGGCTGCCTACGTCGGCTCGGCGGCGATTGAGGACATTGATACGGCAGAATACATCCAGTTGATCGGCACCAACCCGCGCGCCGAAGCGCCTGTTCTGAACGCCCGCATTCGGAAGGCGTGGAGCCGTGGCGCGAATGTGGGGCTTGTCGGTGAAGCCGTTGATCTCACATATGATTACGCCCATGTCGGCACCGGGCTGTCGGCCCTGAAGGAGCTGGCGGATCAGGACTACAATCAGGTGCTTGACGCCAATTCGATCGTGATCGTGGGGCAGGGCGCGTTGCTGGGCGACCAGGGCGCCAATGCGCTTGCACTGGCGATGCGGATGGCCGAGCGCTCCAAATCGAAGCTTCTGGTTTTGCACAGCGCAGCCGCGCGCGTGGGTGCTCTGGATGTGGGCGCCGTGACCGAAGGGGGGATCGACGCCGCCATGGACGGCGCCGATGTGGTCTACAACCTGGATGCCGACGAGATCGAGATCGCCGACGGCCCGTTCGTGATTTATCAGGGCTCCCACGGGGATCGTGGCGCGCACCGGGCCGATATCATCCTGCCCGCCGCCGCTTATACCGAGGAGCAGGGCCTGTTCGTGAACACGGAAGGCCGCCCGCAACTGGCGCTGCGTGCCTCGTTCCCGCCGGGTGATGCCCGCGAAAACTGGGCGATCCTGCGGGCGCTGTCCGCCGAACTTGGCGCAACGCTGCCCTTCGACACGATTGGCGCGCTGCGCAAGGCCATGATCAAGGTGGCCCCGCACCTTGAGATGATCGATGAGGTGATCCAGAACGAGGGTGAGGCGCTGCCGGTCGGCGACGTCGGCGACGGCGATTTCGCCTCGCCGATCAAGGATCACTATATGACCAACCCGATCACCCGGGCCTCCGCCCTGATGGCCGAGCTTTCGGCGGGAGCCAAGGCCCGCGGCCAAGCCAAGATCGCGGCGGAGTAGGCCATGGGCCTGACCCGCCCCTTGTTGATCTGCACGGCGGTGGCCCTGATCTCCGCCTGTCAGCCGCAGGCCGACGGCCCAACCTTCGATCAGGCCCCGCCGGCCACCTATGACGGCGTCGAAACCCGCCTTCTGGATGACGATCTGGTCAATCTGCGGGCGCGGATGACGGGTGTGGCCACCCGCGCCGATCTGGATGCCTACACCCGCTGTGCGGCCGCGCAATACACGCTGATCCGGGGATATCCATTTGCGCGACATGTGCGCACAAGTATCACCGAAGAGGGTGGCGTTTGGACCGCAGATGCGGTTTACACCATCTCGCCAGAACTCCCGCGCGGGTTGCAAACGCTCGAGGCTGAGGTGGTTGCGGCGGATTGTGCTGAGCAAGGGATACCGGCGGTCTGACTTCGGGGCCGGGGCGGCCCCAGGCAAAGGCCCGAACGAGAACGAGAACGACCCATGGACGCCTTCTTTTCCTCAACTCCCGGGATCATCGTGATCATCGCGGCGCAATGCCTGCTGGTGATCGGTTTCGTGATGGTCTCGCTGTTGTTCCTTGTCTACGGCGACCGCAAAATCTGGGCTGCGGTGATGATGCGGCGTGGCCCCAACGTGGTGGGTGTATTCGGCCTGCTGCAGACGGTTGCCGACGCACTGAAATACGTCGTGAAAGAGGTCGTGATCCCCGCCGGGGCGGACCGGCCCGTCTTCCTGCTGGCGCCGCTGACGAGTTTCGTTCTGGCGGTCATCGCCTGGGCCGTGATCCCGTTCTCCGACAACATGGTGCTGGCCGATCTGAACGTCGCCATCCTCTATGTCTTCGCGATGTCGTCGCTTGAGGTCTATGGCGTGATCATGGGCGGGTGGGCGTCGAACTCCAAATACCCATTTCTCGGCTCGCTCCGGTCTGCCGCGCAGATGATCTCCTACGAGGTCTCCATCGGCCTGATCATCATCGGTGTGATCATTTCCACGGGTTCGATGAATTTCGGCAATATCGTCGCCGCGCAGGATGGCGATTGGGGCCTGTTCAACTGGTACTGGCTGCCGCATCTGCCGATGGTGATGCTGTTCTTCGTGAGCGCCCTGGCCGAGACGAACCGCCCGCCCTTCGACCTGCCAGAGGCGGAATCGGAGCTGGTCGCGGGCTACCAGGTGGAATATTCCGCCACGCCGTTCCTGTTGTTCATGGCCGGCGAATACATCGCGATCTTCCTGATGTGCGCGCTGATGACGCTGCTCTTCTTCGGCGGCTGGCTGTCGCCCATCCCGGGTATGGGCGATGTCTTCCTGCTGGGCGACGGCCCGCACTGGATGATCATGAAGATGGCGTTCTTCTTCTTCCTATTCGCGATGGTGAAGGCGATTGTGCCCCGCTACCGCTACGATCAGCTGATGCGGCTGGGGTGGAAAGTGTTCCTGCCATTCAGCCTGTTCTGGGTCGTTCTGGTGGCGTTTCTGGCTCGCTATGAGGTCCTCGGCGGCTTCTGGGCGCGTTTCGTGGTGGGGGGGTGATGCGCAGGCGTGTTTCCATCTCGGCGTTGGGGGTTCTCCTAGCCGTGAGCGCCCCGATTGCTGGCGGATCTGCGCAGACCGGTGTCGCCGATCTTGCATGCGACGACGCGTGGGATGCTTATGTCGAAAACGCAGAAACTAACGGCCGAGCCTTGGATTTGTCTGCGATGCCATTCGACGGGAGCGACGAGGAGCGGCGCTGGCTTGCGACAATGCCAGATTACATTGGCGCCTATCTCGCAATCTACAGTCTAGAAGACACGCCAGATCGAATAACGAGAGACATGGCGCAGATTTATCTTGTTACGAATACCATTGTTGATTGTTACACACCTGATCGCGTGATCCCCGTGAACGATATTGAAGATATTGTCGCGGAGTTCGAGAGTTCAACGCCGAGTGAGATCCGTTCAAGGTTAGCAGAACTTGCGGAGGAGCGACTATGACCCAGATCGACTACACCCGCGCGGCGAAGTACTTTTTGTTCGTCGACTTCTTCAAGGGCTTCGGCCTCGGCCTGAAGTACTTCTTCTCACCCAAGGTCACGGTGAACTACCCCCACGAAAAGGGGCCGCTATCTCCTCGGTTCCGGGGGGAACACGCGCTGCGGCGGTATCCAAATGGCGAGGAACGCTGCATCGCCTGCAAGCTGTGCGAGGCGATTTGCCCCGCGCAGGCCATCACCATCGACGCCGAACCACGCGAGGATGGCTCGCGCCGGACGACCCGTTATGACATCGACATGACGAAATGTATCTATTGCGGCTTCTGCCAGGAAGCCTGTCCGGTCGATGCCATCGTGGAGGGCCCGAATTTCGAGTTTGCGACCGAGACCCGCGAAGAACTGTTCTACGACAAGCAAAAGCTGCTGGATAATGGCGAGCGCTGGGAAGCGGCGATTGCCAAGAACCTTGAACTGGATGCGCCCTACAGATGAGTGCACATGACCCCCACCACGCCCAGGATGCCTACAGCCGCGGCAAAGCGATGGCCGAGGCGACCAATCCCGGCATCGAGGCGGCGCTGAGTGCGCGCTATGATGCCGTGCTTCCTGGATTTTCCACCTCGATGATGGAAGTGGCGTTCGGCCATTACTACACGCGCGACGGGCTTGATGCGAAAACCCGCTACCTGAGCACGGTTGCGGCCCTTGCCGCGCTGGGCGGACAAACAGCGCCGCAGCTGAAGGTTCATATCCGCAACGCCCTGCGGAGCGGTGCCAGCCAGCGCGAAGTGGCCGAGGTCATCAATCAGATGGCGCTTTACGGTGGGTTCCCGGCGATGATCAACGCCCTCAACACCGCGCTTGAGGTGTTTGAGGAGGAGAACCAAGATGGCTGATACGCCGCAAAACCCGTTCGAGGCGCTGTTCAAACAGGCGCAGGAGATGTCGCAGGAATGGGTCAAGGCCGTGAACCCGGCCATGGCGTCGTTCACACCGGGCACTGCCGACAAGATGTGGCCGACGGTGCCCGCCGAGATGCTGGAAGCCTTCATGGGCAAGCAATTCAACCCCGACGGGCTGGAGGCCAAGACGCGGCTTCTGCTGACGCTGCTGGGCCTGACGATCCAGGGTGCGATCGCCGAGGCGCAGATCCGCCTGACTGTGCGGCACGCCATGGAAGCAGGCGCCACGAGCCAGGAGATTGCCGAAACCATCGGTCTAGCCGCCCTGTTCGGCGGCGTGCCTGCGATGAACAAGGCGATGGAGCTGGCGAAAGAGGCCATCGACGCGGAGGAGAGCCAGGGATGACGATAGCCGATTTCACCTTCTACCTTTTCGCGATTTCGGTGATCCTGGGCGGGCTCTTCACCGTGACGGCCAAAAACCCGGTCCATTCGGTCCTGTGGCTGATCCTGTCATTCCTAAGCGCCGCGGGCCTCTTCGTGCTGCTTGGGGCGGAGTTCGTCGCGATGCTGCTGATCATCGTCTATGTGGGCGCGGTCGCGGTTCTGTTCCTGTTTGTCGTCATGATGCTCGACGTCGATTTCGCCGAGCTGAAGGCGGAGATGGCGAAATACGTGCCGATTGCGGGGCTGATCGGCGTGGTCTTGTTGATGCAGCTGACGCTGGCCTTCGGCAGTTGGACCTATTCCGAGGGTATTGATGCGCGCCTTGGCAACCCCACGCCGCCGCTCGACGTGGCCCATAACACGCAGGCGCTTGGCCTGATCCTTTATGATGAATACTTCTTCGTCTTCCAGATCTCCGGCCTGATCCTTCTGGTGGCCATGGTCGGGGCGATTGTTCTGACGCTCCGCCATCGCGTGGATGTCAAACGCCAGAACCCCGTTGCCCAGATGATGCGCGACCCGGCCAAGGCGATGGAACTGAAGGACGTGAAACCGGGGCAGGGGCTTTAGGCGTGAAGTTGGCCACCCTCATAACCGTCGCCGTGCTGGCAGCACCGGCTGCGCAGGCTTGCGTGATCCAGCCGCAAAGCTGTTTTCCGGCCGTGGGCGTGGAGGCGGCGTTGGGTGGCAGCCGGGGGTCGGTTGTGGTGTTCGATGAATACCGCGCGGATGGGCCGGACGCGATTGTCGTGGTTGAATGCAACAGCCGCCAATCGCTGGCCGTGGATCGCCCCGGCGATGAGGCCACGGAGGCATTCTGGGACGCCAGCAATCTGATATCGGACGCGGCCTTTGATGATGCCGAACAAACGTTGCAGCAACTGGCGCGACAGGTCCGTCGCCAGACCGGACTTGAGGCGCGCCTGTTTACGCTGCCCGCCGGGCATTGCGGGTGCGACTTGCCAAACATACCGCGGCCGCCAAGCAATTGCCCGGCGGATTTCTGAAGCGGGCAGAAGAGATTTACGGGTCGGGCACAACGCCGACCCAGACGCCGGAACCTCTGGCGTGACAGACAAAGAGCCGGGGCACCCGGCAAGATGACAAGGGCGGACAAGCCCGGAGGGACATGAATGACCATAGGTCTCGAACATTACCTGACGGTGGCGGCGGCGCTGTTCGTTATCGGCATTTTCGGCATCTTCCTGAACCGGAAGAACGTCATCATCATCCTGATGTCGCTGGAGCTGATGCTGCTCAGCGTCAACATCAACATGGTCGCGTTCTCCTCCTATCTGGGGGATCTGACGGGGCAGGTCTTCACGCTCTTCATTCTGACGGTCGCTGCGGCTGAGGCCGCCATCGGCCTGGCCATCCTCGTCTGCTTCTTCCGCAACCGCGGCACGGTCGACGTGGAAGCCGTCGATAACCTGAAGGGGTAAGGGCACATGGAAACGATCCTCCTTTTCGCCCCCCTTGTTGGTGCGATCATTTGCGGGTTCACCTGGCGGTTGATCGGGGAACAGGCGGCCTGTGTTGTGGCTACGCTGATGCTGTTCCTGTCCTGCCTTCTGAGCTGGGTTGTCTTCATCGGCTTCGATGGGGAGACCTATACGCGCAGCCTGTTCACGTGGATCGAGAGCGGCACGCTCTTCACCGATTGGGCGATCCGCGTCGACCGGTTGACGGCGGTAATGCTGATCGTGATCACGACCGTCTCGGCCCTCGTGCACCTGTATTCGTTCGGCTACATGGCCCATGACGAGAACTTCAAGGAAGGTGAGAGCTATCGCCCCCGGTTCTTCGCCTACCTGTCATTCTTTACGTTCACGATGCTGATGCTGGTGACGGCGGACAACCTGTTGCAGCTGTTCTTCGGCTGGGAGGGCGTGGGCGTTGCCTCCTACCTGCTGATCGGGTTCTACTACCGCAAACCGTCCGCAGGTGCCGCGGCGATGAAGGCGTTCATCGTGAACCGGGTTGGGGATTTCGGCTTTCTGCTTGGCATCTTCGCGCTGTTCTGGATGACCGACTCGATCCAATTCGACGTGATCCTGCCGATGGGCGCGGAGCTGGCGGAGATGAATATCACCTTCCTCGGGATGGAGCTCGACGCGGCCAACACGATTGCGTTCCTGCTCTTCATCGGAGCGATGGGCAAATCGGCGCAGCTGTTCCTGCACACGTGGCTGCCGGACGCGATGGAGGGCCCGACGCCGGTCTCGGCCCTGATCCACGCGGCCACCATGGTGACGGCGGGTGTGTTCCTGGTCTGCCGCATGTCTCCGATCATCGAATACGCACCGGTGGCGGGCAACGTCATCATCATCGTGGGTGCGCTGACGGCGTTCTTCGCGGCGACGGTGGGCCTGGTGCAGAACGACATCAAACGCGTGATCGCCTATTCGACCTGTTCGCAGCTGGGATACATGTTCGTGGCGGCGGGTGTGGGCGTCTATTCAGTGGCCATGTTCCACCTCTTCACCCACGCGTTTTTCAAGGCGATGCTGTTTCTTGGGGCGGGCTCCGTCATCCACGCGATGCACCATGAGCAGGACATGCGGAATTACGGCGATCTGCGGAAGAAGATCCCCTACACGTTCTGGGCGATGATGATCGGGACCCTGGCGATCACCGGGGTTGGCATTCCGCTCACAACCATCGGCTTTGCCGGGTTCCTGTCGAAAGACGCGGTCATCGAGAGCGCATTCGCGTTCGGGCCGGGATTGGGCGAGTTCGCCTTCTGGTCGCTTGTCATCGCGGCCTGTTTCACCAGCTTCTATTCATGGCGTCTGATGTTCCTGACCTTCTTTGGCGAGGCGCGCGGCAACAAGCACACCCACGACCACGCTCATGAAAGCCCGTGGACGATGATCGCGCCGCTTGGGGCGCTGGCGCTTGGGGCCGTTTTCTCGGGCATGGTCTGGTACAATTCGTTCTTCGGGCACACGGATGATGTGGGCCGGTTCTTTGGGGTGCCCTATGCCGAGGCGGGGCACCATGACGAAGAGCATGGGGAAGAGCACGCGGAGGACGAAACTCATGGTGATGACACCCATGCGGCCGAGACCGCCGAGGGCCATGGTGACGATGCGGAGCATGCGGATGCAGGCCACGCGGAAGAGGGGGGCCACGGCGATGGCCATTACGTCCTGACCGGTGCGCCGGGCGAGGGCGCGATCCACGCGGCGCCCGGCAACGACATTCTGGGTGAGGCCCATGAAGTGCCGAAATGGGTCAAGGTGGCGCCGTTTGTGGCGATGCTGATCGGCTTTGCCACCGCATTCCTGTTCTACATCGTGAACCCGTCCATCCCGGGGCGCCTGGCGGCGCAACAGCGCCCGCTCTACAACTTCCTGCTCAACAAATGGTACTTCGACGAGGCCTACGATTTCCTTTTCGTGCGGCCCGCCAAGTGGCTGGGTCGGTTCCTGTGGAAGGGCGGCGACGGGGCCGTGATTGACGGCGGCATCAACGGGCTGGCCATGGGGATTATCCCCTTCTTCACCCGCCTCGCGGGCCGGGCACAGTCCGGCTACATCTTCCATTACGCGTTTGCCATGGTGCTGGGGATTGTTGCTCTGATCACCTGGGTCACGATGAGCGCGGGGTAAGCACACATGGATAACCTGATCTCCATCGTCACCTTCCTGCCGCTGGTCGCCGCCATCATCATGGCCGTATTCCTGCGCGGTGAGGACGAGGCCGCACAGCTCAACGCCAAGCGGCTGGCCTTTGCCGCAACGCTGGCCACGTTCCTGGTGTCGATCTTCCTGCTGGTGCAGTTCGACGCGCAGAACACCGGGTTCCAGTTGGTTGAGGAAGCAGAGTGGCTTTTCGGCCTGCAATACCGCGTGGGCGTGGACGGCATCTCGATCCTCTTTGTGATGCTGACGACCTTCCTGATGCCGATCACCATTGCTTCCTGCTGGGGCGTGAACGTGCGGGTGAAGGAATACATGATCGCGCTTCTGGTGCTGGAAACGCTGATGATCGGCGTCTTCGTGGCGCTGGATCTGGTGCTGTTCTACCTGTTCTTCGAAGCGGGCCTGATCCCGATGTTCCTGATCATCGGCATCTGGGGCGGCGCGAACCGCATCTACGCGAGCTTCAAGTTCTTCCTCTACACCTTCCTCGGCTCCGTCCTGATGCTGGTGGCGATGGTCGCGATGTATGTGGATGCGGGCACCACCTGCATCGGCGGCTGCGGCGAGGGCGTGCGCGCCCTGCTGGACCACAATTTCGGAACCGAGACGTTTGATGTTCTGGGCTTCTCGGTTGTGGGTGGGTTGCAGACCATGCTGTTCCTTGCCTTCTTCGCCTCCTTCGCGGTGAAGATGCCGATGTGGCCGGTCCATACTTGGCTGCCGGATGCGCACGTGCAGGCGCCCACGGCGGGCTCAGTGGTGCTGGCGGCGATCCTGCTGAAGATGGGCGGCTACGGCTTCCTGCGGTTCAGCTTGCCGATGTTCCCGGTTGCGTCCGACATCATGGCGCCGCTGGTTCTGTGGCTAAGCGTGATTGCCATCGTCTACACCTCGCTTGTTGCGATGGTGCAGGAAGATATGAAGAAGCTGATCGCCTATTCGTCGGTCGCCCATATGGGTTTTGTGACGATGGGGATCTTCGCCGCGAACCAAAACGGCGTGGATGGCGCGATTTTCCAGATGATAAGCCACGGCTTTATCTCCGGCGCGCTCTTCCTGTGTGTGGGCGTAATTTACGACCGGATGCATACCCGCGATATCGATGCTTATGGCGGCCTCGTCGTGCGGATGCCGGCCTACGCGGCGATCTTCATGCTCTTCACCATGGCCAATGTGGGCCTGCCCGGTACATCGGGCTTCGTGGGTGAATTTCTGACGCTGATCGGCGTCTTCCAGGTCAACACCTGGGTGGGCGTCTTTGCCGCCACCGGTGTGATCCTGAGCGCCTGCTACGCCCTTTGGCTTTATCGGCGGGTCGTCTTGGGTGATCTGATCAAGGAAAGCCTCAAATCCATCACCGACATGACAACCCGCGAACGCGCGATTTTTGCACCGCTGGTGGTCATGACGATCCTTCTGGGTGTCTACCCGAGCCTGGTGACCGATATCATCGGCCCCTCGGTCAGCGCCCTTGTCGAAAACTACGATGTGGCCGTGGCGGCGTTTGTGCCCGACACCCACTTCGCCGCGAACCATTGAGGGCCCGGATATGATCGGAGCTGACCTTGCCATTCTGACGCCTGAGATCGTCCTGTCGCTGTTCGCGATGGCCGGCCTCATGGGCGCGGTTTACACGACGAAGGATGGCCTTGCGCCGGCGCTCACCTGGGGCACGGCCATCCTGTTCGTCATCATGGCGTTCTATATCGGCGTGACGGGCGAAGGCAGCCGCGTCGCCTTTGACGGCATGTTCGTGGACGACGCCTTCAGCCGCTTCGCCAAGATCACCATCCTGCTTTCGGCGGCGGCGATCCTGATCATCAGCCAGGATTACATGTTGAAGACGGATCTGCTCCGCTTCGAATTCCCGATGCTGATCGTGCTGGCCGTGGTTGGCATGATGATCATGGTCTCGGCGGGCGACCTGATCGCGCTTTACATGGGGTTGGAGCTGCAATCGCTGGCGCTTTACGTCGTGGCCTCGCTCCGGCGCGACTCTGTGCGGTCGACCGAGGCGGGCCTGAAATACTTCGTCCTCGGCGCGCTGTCCTCGGGCCTGCTGCTCTACGGCGCCTCGCTCACCTACGGCTTTGCGGGCACCACGCAGTTTGGCGGGATCATCGAAGCGACCCAGGGCGACATGCCCCTTGGTCTGCTTTTCGGCCTCGTCTTCATCCTTGCGGGTCTGGCCTTCAAGGTCTCCGCCGCGCCGTTCCATATGTGGACGCCGGATGTGTATGAAGGGTCCCCCACACCCATCACCGCGCTGTTTGCCACTGCGCCCAAAGTGGCCGCGATGGCGCTCTTTGCCCGGGTCGTTCATGATGCGTTTGGCGGCGTGATCGGCGATTGGCAGCAGATCGTTGTGTTCCTGTCGATCGTGTCGATGTTTCTGGGCGCCATCGCCGCCATCGGTCAGACCGATATCAAACGCCTGATGGCCTATTCCTCGATCTCCCATATGGGGTTTGCCTTAATGGGCCTCGCTGCCGGCACCGCGGCGGGGGTTGAGGCGATGCTGATCTACATGTCGATCTACGTGGCGATGAATATCGGCACCTTCGCCTTCATCCTGACGATGGAACGCGATGGGCGGCATGTGACGGAAATCTCCTCGCTCAGCGCGTTCGCGTCGAAAGAGCCGACCAAGGCGATGGCGATCCTGATCCTGATGTTCAGCCTTGCCGGTGTGCCGCCGCTTCTGGGCTTCTTCGGCAAATACGCGGTACTTCTGGCCGCGGTCGATGCGGGCCTGATCTGGCTGGCGGTGGCCGGTGTGATCGCCTCGGTGATCGGGGCGTTCTATTACATCCGGATCGTCTACCTGATGTATTTCGGTGAGGCGCGCGAAGGCCTCGATGGGCGCATGGGGCTGATGCAATATGCCGGCCTTCTGGTGATGGCCGCCGTGCTGATCCTGGGCGCCGTGCCGGGCATCAACCTTTTCGGGATCGAAGCGCCGGCGCACAGCGCCGCGGCGATGCTGATCCGCTAAGATGGCGGCCTGGCCCCAGGGCGTGGGCCGCCGCGTTCTGGCTCAAACCGATAGCACAATGGCGGAAGCCGCCCGTATGGCCCGGGAACTTGCCGGGCCGGAATGGGTGCTGGCCCTTGATCAGACAGTCGCGCGCGGCCGCCGTGGCCGCCCGTGGTCGATGCCCGCCGGTAACTTTGCCGCGTCCCTGACGTTGCAGCCTCAGGGCCCTGTCGATCAGGTGGCGCTGCGGTCGTTCGTCGCCGCCCTGGCCCTGCGTGACGCCGTGCTGGCTGTGGGCTGCGCGGCGGAAAGGCTCTCCCTGAAATGGCCCAATGATGTGCTGCTGGATGGCGGGAAGCTCGCCGGCATCCTTCTGGAAAGCCTTGGGGATGGGCGCGGCGGCGTGAGCCACCTGATCATCGGGATCGGCGTGAACCTTGCTGCGGCGCCGTCGCCATCGGAGGTGGAGGCCTATGCACTCCCGCCCGTGGCGCTTGCCGATATCGGCATCGCAACGTCGCCGGAGAAGTTCCTGGATGTGCTTGCACTGGCCTTTGCCGCCCGCGAAGAGAGCCTTGCGACCTACGGGTTCGGCCCGACCCGCACCGAATGGCTGTCCCACGCCGCGCGGTTGGGGGAGGTTATTACGGCCCGCCTGCCCAACGAAGCCATCACCGGCACCTTTCGGGATGTCGATGAAACCGGCAATCTGATCCTTGAAACCCCCAAAGGCCGTCGCCCGATCGCGGCGGCCGAGATCTTTTTCTAGAAGAGGGAGGGCGCGGTCATGCTCCTCTGCATTGATTGTGGCAACACGAACACCGTATTTTCGATCTGGGACGGAGAGGCCTGGCTGTGCACCTTGCGGACCTCGACCCATCATTCCCGGACGGCAGATGCCTATTTCACGTGGTTTTCGACGCTTCTCAATCATTACGGCATCGATCCGCAGATTGACGATGTGATCATTTCGTCCACCGTGCCGCGTGTCGTGTTCAACCTGCGCGTCTTCTGCGACCGGTTCTTCAACCTGCGGCCCTGGGTCGTGGGCAAACCGGATTGTGCGCTGCCGATCGACCCGAGGGTGGATTTCGGCACCGGCGTGGGGCCGGATCGGCTGGCCAATGCAGCCGGTGCCTTCGCGCGCCATGGTGGCGATTGCGTGGTGGTGGATTTCGGGACCGCCACCAATTTCGATGTGGTGGCCGAGGATGGCGCTTATGTTGGCGGTGTGATCGCGCCGGGTGTCAACCTGAGCCTGGAGGCGCTGGCCCTTGGCGCCGCGGCGCTGCCGCACGTGGATATCACCCAGCCGGACAAGGTGATCGGCACCAATACGGTCGCCTGCATCCAATCCGGCGTCTTCTGGGGCTATGTCGGCCTGATCGAAGGTATCACGGCCCGGATCAAGGCCGAATACGGCAAACCGATGAAGGTCATCGGGACCGGCGGCCTCGCCCCCTTGTTTGCACAGGGTGAGGTGTTATTTGACACCGTCGAAGAAGACCTGACGATGTACGGCCTGACCGTCATCCACAAATACAACAAGGATAAAAACCCCACATGAGTGATCGAAACCGCCTCATCTACCTCCCCATCGGCGGTGCGGGGGAGATTGGGATGAATTGCTACGTCTACGGCTATGGTCCCGAAGGCGCGGAGCGGTTGATCGTGGTCGATACGGGCGTGGCCTTCCCGGACATGGACGGACAGCCGGGGGTGGACCTGATCCTGCCCGATGTCGATTGGCTGGAGGACCGCCAAGACCGGATCGACGGTATCTTCATCACCCATGCCCATGAGGACCATGTGGGCGCGGTCGGGCATCTGTGGAATCGCCTGCGCGCGCCGATCTATTGCCGCCGCTTCACCGCCATCCACGCCATGCGCAAGATGGAAGAGGCGGGCCATGAGCCCGAGCAGGTGAACGTGGTTGAGGCCTATCCCGAGGTGGTCGAGGTCGGCCCCTTCCGAGTGAAATTCGCGCCCGTTTCTCACTCAATCCCGGAAGCATCGGCGCTACTGATCGATACCGATGCGGGCCGGGTTGTGCATTCCGGTGATTTCAAGATCGACCGCAGTCCGGTGGTTGGCGAAGCGTTCGATGACGAGATGTGGACGCAGATCGCCGCCGATGGCGTACTCGCCTATGTCTGTGACAGCACGAACGTATTCAGCCGCCATCCGGGCCGATCCGAATCCGAATTGCCCGAGCAGATCACCGAATTGGTGCGCAATGCCAAGGGCATGGTGGTGGCCACAACCTTTGCGTCCAACGTGGCGCGGTTGAAGACGCTGGCCGATGCGGGTGTTGCGGCGGGGCGCTCCATCTGCCTGATGGGCCGCGCCATGCAGCGTATGGTGCGCGCGGCGGTTGAGGGGGGGGTGCTGACCGATTTTCCCGCCACCGTCAGCCCCGAAGACGCGCTCGATATCCCGCGCGAAAGCCTGATGTTGCTGGTCACCGGGAGCCAGGGCGAACGCCGTGCCGCCTCCGCGTCACTCTCGCGTGGCAAATATCTGGGGCACGAATTGAAGGAGGGGGACACGTTTTTGTTCTCGTCCAAGACGATCCCCGGCAACGAAGTGTCGGTTGGCTACATCCAGAACGCGCTGGCGGAGATCGGGGTGGAGATTGTCGATGACAATTCCGGCTTCTACCACGTCTCCGGCCACGCCAACCGCCCGGATCTGGAGGTGATGCACGATGTCCTGCGGCCGCAGATCCTGATCCCCTGCCACGGTGAATTCCGCCATCTGCGCGAACATGCAAAGCTGGCGATGTCGAAGGGGATGACGGGTGTTGTCGCGGCCAATGGCGCGATGGTGGAATTGTCGGGCAATGCGCCGGGCGTTGTCGAGCATATCGAGGTTGGCCGCACCTATCTGGACGGCGAGGCCTTTGTCGGCGCTTATGACGGCGTGATCCGGGAACGCATGAAAATGGCGTTGAACGGGATGATTGTCGTGGCCCTGATCGTGGATGAAAGCGACGAGGTGCTGGAAGACGCGTGGGTGGCCGTGAAGGGCTTGCCCGAGGTCGGATCGTCCGGCGCGCCATTGCAGGACCTGATCGAGGATGATCTGGCGCGGATGTTGCCCCGGCTGGATGCCAAGGTGATCGATGATGACGACAAGCTGGAGGAGGCGGTCAAACGCGTCTGTCGGCAGGTTTGTGGTCAGGAGATCGGCAAGAAACCGGAAGTGACACTACTCGTCAGCCGGTTGATGGCGGAGTAACCTTTTGACACAAAATCAGAAACGCCGCGTTGGGTTGGGCCCGGCGCTGCGTTTTCTGTTTCAGGCTTATTCCGGCGCTGCCGGTTCATCCGGTGCGGTTTCGGCCTCGGCCTCCACCGTCTTTTTTCGGGTCCGCCGCCGCTTCGGCTTTTCCTCGGGTTCGGCGTCTGGTGTCGCCTCGACCTCTGCCGCGGCTTCGCTGGGGGCCTCTTCAGGCTTTTCCCGAGTCCGACGGCGCTTTGGCTTTTCTTCCGGTGCAGGCTTTTCCGCAGCCACCTCGGGTACGGCGTCGTCCGTCTGAGATTCGGCCTGCGCCTCCGTGGTCACTTCCGGGTCAACCTTTGGTTTGCGCGTGCGGCGGCGCTTCGGCGGCTCCGCGGGCGCTTCGGTCTCGACCGCCGGCGTTTCCGCTTGTGTGGTCTCTTCCTCATCCAAATCAATGTCGCGGGCCGGGCCGCCCCGGCGTTCGTCGAAGCTCATGGCGATGAAGCCGGGGGTGAATTCGCCCATGCCGACCACACGCGGGCCGCGATCCCGGTCCCGTCCCCGTCCGCGCCCACCTCGGTCGCGGCGGTCACCCCGATCGCGCGTGTTTGCGGGGGGGCTTGACTGCTCTTCTCGTGTCGTTTCCTCGGGCTGAACCGCAGTCTCGGCCTTCTGTTCCGGCTTTTCGTCACGCGGTGCGTCGGACCGGCGACCACCGCGGCGCGACCGGCGCGGCTTATCGTAGTCAGTCGGCGCCTCATCCCGTGGGCGGCGATTGTCCTGCACGTCCATCGGCGCGTCTACACGCGGGATCGGCGTCTTGATCAGGCTTTCAATGGCGGCCAGATACTTCTCGTCCGAAGGCACGCTGAGCGTGATCGACACACCGGTTTTCCCGGCGCGGCCGGTACGGCCGATACGGTGCACGTAATCCTCGGCGTGCGACGGCACGTCATAGTTAATCACATGGGACACGTTCGGAATATCGAGCCCGCGCGCCGCCACGTCTGACGCAACAAGGAAGGTGATGGAGCCGTCGCGGAAGCCGTCCAGCGTGCGCATCCGGTGCGATTGATCCAGATCGCCGTGGATCGGTTCGGCGTTCAAACCATGCTTTTTCATGGACTTGGCGACGATATCCACGTCCACCTTGCGGTTGCAGAAGATGATCGCGTTGGTGAATGCATCGCCTTCCGCGGTGATCGCCGCGCGCAGCATATCGCGCTTTTGCTTGGCGGCCATATCGCGGCGCGTCGGTTTGAATTCGATCAGGCGCTGCTCGATCGTGTCGGACGTCGTGGACTGACGCGCGACCTCGATCTTGGCGGGATTCGACAGAAAGGTGTTGGTGATCCGCTCGATCTCGGGCGCCATGGTGGCAGAGAAGAAAAGGGTCTGGCGAGTGAAGGGCACAAGGCCGAAAATCCGCTCGATATCCGGGATGAACCCCATATCGAGCATCCGGTCGGCTTCGTCCACGACCATGACCTTCACATCGTTCAGGATCAGTTTGCCGCGCTCGAAATGGTCGAGCAGGCGGCCGGGCGTTGCGATCAGGACGTCCACGCCCTTGTCGATCAGCGTCTCCTGTTCCTTGAAGGACACGCCGCCGATCAGAAGCGCCTTGGTCAGCTTCACGTGTTTGGCGTAAATATCAAAGTTTTCAGCGACTTGCGCGGCCAATTCGCGTGTCGGGCACAGCACGAGGCTGCGCGGCATCCGGGCGCGGGCCCGGCCACGCGCCAACATGGTGATCATCGGCAGGGTAAAGGAGGCTGTCTTGCCGGTGCCGGTCTGCGCGATGCCAAGAACATCGCGGCCTTCCAGGGCAGGGGGAATCGCGCCTTCCTGGATCGGCGTAGGGGTCTCATAACCCGCCTCGGCGACGGCTTTTTGGACCTTTGGATTAAGCTCAAGCTCAGAGAATGTCGTCATTTGCGTCCAATCAGGCCGGGGATCATAGGCCCCGGCGGGGGTAATGGAGCGCAAATATGCCAGCGCGCTCCGCGAGGGCGGCTTGCGCGGACCGCAAACCTTGGGGGCACATAGGCCATTGTGGGCTTGGCGTCAAACAAGACGGGTTCAGCCGTCCGGATCTGCGGCAACGTCCGGCAAGGCGGCGAAGAGGCTGGGAGGGACATAGATGTCGATCGCGTCGCCATATCCGATCAGGCGGGCGTCGAGGCCATGGATGGCCGCGTAGGCAAAGAGGCGATCCGACAGCGCAATCAGGCCCACGGAATGGTCGAGGCAATGGCCGTGCGTGCAGCCATCAAGCCGCCTTGTCGTGGAGCGAAACGGCAATCCCACACCGTTGGACCATGCTTCGCGCATGAAAACCCGGTTCACGCCATCGCGGCGGTGACTGATCATCAGGGCGCGCACACGGTCGCCATCGCGTGTCACGTCAATGAGGTGGCCCCGAAGCACATATCGGGGGTGATTCGAGATAACGACCTGTTCTGAATAACTGCCCGCCAGCCCGGTCTGTTGCGTGCTCAGCACCCCCGATTGCGGAGCGCAGGCGGCGAGAAACGTCAGGAAAACAAGGGAAAAGCGGAGCATACCCTGCTTCTAACGCGGTTTGGTTAACGCGGCATTAAGGGGGCCGCGGTCAGGTGAAGCTGCGGGCGGTAACCGGCGCTCAGAACGGCCAGAAGACTGGGTGGCGTCAGGGCCTGGGCGGGGCCGCGGACGCGGGAGATGGGCGGCGCGTAGCCGTCGGGCGCGTAGGGGAGCAGCTTTTCGCCGAGAACAAGGTGCGGTCTGTCGTCGTAGAGGATGAAGGCCCCGTCCGGAAGATCATTGAGACGCACGGGATGCAGGCGTTTCTGCCGGTTTTCCAGCCGTTCAGCGTGGAGCAGCGCATCCACTTCAACGGCTTTCAGCCCGCCCCATAACGCCTTGAATTGATTGTAACTCTTTCGTCTGCAATAGGCGCAGGGGCGGTGACCGGCGGCGAAAGCAACAGCTTCATCCAGAAAGAACAGTTCC
Source organism: uncultured Roseicyclus sp. (assembly GCA_947491935.1). GTDB lineage: Bacteria > Pseudomonadota > Alphaproteobacteria > Rhodobacterales > Rhodobacteraceae > Gymnodinialimonas. The sequence goes on along the minus strand of CANLLF010000001.1, from coordinate 602,614 downwards.
GTCCAGGTATGCGGCTGCGCGATCGGGCGGCGACGGCCGCGAAAGGATAGAAGGCATGTGATCCAGGCCTTTGCGGCCCATTGGCGGTTGGTCATCATCCCGTCACGCCCCACCAGAATTCCCCTGTTGCCCGTGAACGTGCCGCGCGCGGGATGGGTGACAATTTCGCCGGTCGGCAAGACACGGTTGCGGCGCGGCGAAGAGGGCGTTGGCGTCATGAATTTGACCCCTCACCCCGACGTTCGCGCCGTTTGTCGCGCAAGATGCGGAGGCGCCGAAAGATGCCGCGATCATCGGCCAGCAAGGCAGGAATGAGCGCAAGCACCAGGCTTTCGGCCACCGGATCGCCCTGCGCTGCACGCCAGATCCGCGTGACAAGTACCCGGTCGAGATCACCGCGGCCAACAGCAAACGGCTCCATATCGAGGACCAGAGCGCGGCTGACCTGGTTCGGCGCGAAGGGTTTGGGATCGCGCGCGCCGGAATGCAGCCTGTCGGTTTCGTATAGCTTGATAAGGCCGCACAGGAGCGTCAACTCAGCGCCCGCGCGCCGCTGCGCCTCGGTGGCGCCGTGATCGGACAGGGACTGCGCGGACGAGATCAGCCATCTTGCATCCAACGCGTCGCAAAGCTGCCTGTGATATGTTGTCCAAAGCCTCTGAAACAGGCGCTCGATGTGGGGCGGAGGGTCACGACGACGCAAAAGCGTGACCAGTTCCGCATTGATCAAGAGCGCCCGAGGCTGCCCTGCGAAGCGTCGCACCAGGTTCCGCGCCTTGCATGCAAAGTCATCGAAAGAGCCGGTTTCCACGGGGCCATCGGGCGCGACCACCGGTTCATGCCATGCGGCCTCCAGATCGCAATCCGGCGGTGGCACCGCATCGCCGAACCGGCTGAACGGGCGCTCCGCTTCTTGCTGGAGGTGTATCCACTTATCCAGAAACGGCCCCGTCGTCACGGCGCCCTCACACCATCAATTCCTTCGTCGCGCTCAGCGTGATGTCGGGATAATCCCGCTCCACCCGGTCGATATCCCATTGCAAACGCGTGAGGTAGACCGGGTCGCCGTCATTGTCGGTGGCGATGTGCTGTTTGTTGGCATTTGCAAAGGCGTCCACCGCGTCTTTGTCGCCGTGGACCCAGCGCGCGGAGGTGAATTGCGAGGCTTCGAACCGGACGGGCAGTCCGTATTCCAGCTCGATCCTGGAGGCCAGAACCTCGAATTGCAGCGCCCCCACAACGCCTACGATGAAGCCCGAGCCGAAGGTGGGCTTGAACACCTTGGCGGCACCTTCCTCGGCGAATTGCATCAGGGCCTTGTCGAGGTGTTTGGCCTTGAGCGGATCACCGGCGCGGCAGGATCGTAGCAGTTCCGGCGCGAAGGACGGGATGCCGGTGAAGCGCAAGGCTTCACCCTCCGTCAACGCGTCGCCGATGCGCAATTGCCCGTGGTTGGGGATGCCTATGATGTCGCCGGCCCAGGCCTCCTCCGCCAGTTCGCGGTCGGAGGCGAGGAACATGACGGGGTTGGAGATGGCCATGGGTTTCTTGGAGCGCACATGGGTCAGCTTCATGCCGCGCTCGAAATGGCCGGACACCATGCGCACAAACGCTACGCGGTCGCGGTGCTTGGGATCCATATTTGCCTGCACCTTGAAGACGAAGCCCGAGACCTTCTTTTCCTCCGGTGCAACCTCCCGCGGCTCGGCATTCTGCACCTGCGGTTCCGGCCCGTATTCGGCGATGCCGTCCATCAATTCCTTCACGCCGAAGGAATTGATCGCGGAGCCGAACCAGATCGGCGTCAACGAGCCCTGCAAAAACGCGGTGCGGTCGAAGGCGGGTAGCAATTCGCGGGCCATCTCCACGTCTTCGCGCAGCTTTTCGAGCATCTTCGCCGGGATGTGATCGGAGAGTGCGGGATCGTCCAACCCCTCCAGCTTCAACGATTCCGCGACCTTGTTGCGATCGGCCCGGTCCATCAGTTCCAGGCGGTCGTGGATCAGGTCGTAGCAGCCCAGGAAATCGCGGCCCACGCCGATGGGCCAGCTCGCCGGTGTGACGTCGATCGCCAGATTTTCCTGGATTTCGTCAATGATCTCGAACGTATCGCGGCTTTCACGATCCATCTTGTTACAGAAGGTGAGGATCGGCAGATCCCGCAGACGGCAGACCTCGAACAGCTTCTGCGTCTGAGATTCCACGCCCTTCGCGCCGTCGATCACCATGATCGCGGCATCGACGGCGGTCAGCGTGCGATAGGTGTCCTCGGAAAAGTCCGAGTGGCCGGGCGTGTCTACGAGATTGAATCGAAAGTTAACGGCGGGCGTCTGGAAGTCGAACGACATGGCGGAGGCGGAGACGGAGATGCCGCGGTCCTTTTCCATCTGCATGAAGTCCGACCGCGTGCGCCGCGCCTCCCCCTTGGCGCGCACCTGACCAGCCATCTGGATCGCGCCGCCATAGAGCAGGAACTTCTCGGTCAGCGTGGTCTTGCCCGCATCGGGGTGCGAGATGATCGCGAACGTCCGGCGACGGGCGATTTCCGGGGGCAGGGTGGGGCGGTTGTCCAGCATGGGCGCGATATACGAGCCCAAGCCTGCATTTGGAAGAGAGCGCGCAGCTTTTCCGCATCCTGAGTCTCGGCGCGCAGCGACAGGTGCCGTTTTCGGTGAATCAGCGTCGGCGCAAAAGACGAGGGCGGCGTCCAGGCAACGAGGGTAACATGGGTGATCTGGTCAAATGGGTCATCGGCGGGCGCCTTCGGAGAAATGGTGTTCCCTGACCCGTAATCAACATACGTCCTTAGGGCAAATGGCACGAGGCGGAGCTTCCCGCTTGTTCAGTGGGTCTCGTTGATCGGGGCGTAGGGCTTGGCCAGACAAAAGACCCACCGCGTTGAAGCGATGGGTCTTGAGGGGCGGCGGTTAGGGGGGAGAGAGCAACCGCCGCACGGCCGTGGGATCAATCGGTGCAGCCATATTGGCGCGTGCCGGGGATCTCATTGCCGTTTGCATCTTCCTCGTACCAGTAGAAGACATCGTGAATGCCGCAAAATGGGGTATTGTCGGCGGCCTGCGCGGCACCCGCACCGCGCACTTGCAGCCCAGGGCCCGGCGTCGGGATCTCGATCTCGATCAGCCGGGGCGGATCGATCAGCAGGTCAGCCGGGTTGAGGGCGTCGGGATCGATAAAAACGGCCTGGGCCGAGGCCACGAGCGGTGCCATGGCCAGAAGGGTTGTTGCGGTCAGTTTCAGTAAGCGGGTCATCGAAAGTACTCCTTTGGTTGCGATGAACCCCGGTTCCCACTTGAAAGATGACGGCGATCGGACGGGCGCGCGAGGGAGGGTTTCCCGACTGGTCAGCGGGAGTGCGCCGATGGGGGCTTTGTATTGGAGAGCCTTGTTTCCTTGGGTTCCGAGCCGGGATTTTGGCGGTTGATGAAGCGGTTACGCTTTTTGGGAGGGGAGTTTTCCGCCCTGCGATGGGGCACAGTGCGTGCCGCGGGGATAGCTTTCGGTGCATTCGCGCTTAACTGGCGTTTTTCGGTTACTGCTATGTTTGGCTTCTCGATGAGTGCTTTGCCCCCCATTTGGCGGACGTGACTTTTCCCGACGACTCAGGCAAAATGAGAACATTGCAAGAACAAATCAGGGAGACATCACATGACCCTCGAACAGATTGCCGACACCTTGGTCCAGGCCTGCCGCAACCAGGGGGAGGCGCAATTGCTGGAAGATCACTACCACCCGGATGCGACTTCGGTAGAAGCGGCGGATTTCTCCGGGATGGGGCGCGAGGTCAAAGGGGTCGACGGCATCAGGGGCAAACACGCCTGGTGGGCCGAGAATTTCGAGGTCCATGGCGGAGATGTGCAGGGCCCGTATCTCCACGGGGATGATCGCTTCGCCGTGATTTTCGAGATCGACGCGACGCACAAGCAAAGCGGCGAGCGCACGAAGATGAAGGAAGTGGCTATCTATCATGTGGCGGACGGCAAGATCGTGCGCGAAGAGTTCTTCGGAACCACGTGACGGCCAAGCGGGCCTGGCCCCGCCCTTAGTTGCAGATCAGCCCTTTCAACGCTCGGGAAAGGCGGTCGACCACATTCGACGCCTGAATGGTCGCCAAGCTCAACCGCGGGCCGGTTCGGTCAAGGCTGGCGAGGGGCAAGGGCGGCTGTTATGCCTTGGCGCAGCTTGGGATAGGGGGAGTGTTCAATGGATCTGGGCATCAAGGGACGGCGCGCATTGGTTTGTGCGTCGAGCAAGGGATTGGGTCGTGGCTGTGCCGAAGCCTTGGCCGAGGCGGGCGTTGACCTGGTCTTGAACGCGCGCGGTGCGGAGGCGTTGGAGACCACGGCAGAGGCGATCCGTGCGGCACATGGCGTATCGGTGACAGCGGTGGCGGCGGACATCACATCGGAAGATGGGCGCGCGGCGGTCCTTGCGAAGGCGGGGGACCTGGACATTCTGGTGAATAATGCGGGCGGCCCGCCGCCGGGCCTCTGGTCCGATTGGGGGCGGGAGGATTTCATCGCCGCCCTGGACGCGAACATGCTGACCCCGATTGCCCTGATGACAGCGCTGATGCCGAAGATGATCGATCGCGGCTGGGGCCGGGTTGTGAACATCACCTCGCAATCGGTGAAGGCGCCGATTCCGCAATTGGGCCTGTCGAACGCGGCGCGCACGGGCCTGACGGGCTACGTGGCCGGCACCGCGCGGCAGGTGGCACCGTTCGGGGTGATCGTGAACAACCTGCTGCCGGGCATCCACGCGACGGATCGCGCCGATGCGCTCGATGGCGGCGTGTCGCAAAAGGAAGGCATTTCGATAAATCAGGCCCGGGCGAACCGGGCCGCCACGATCCCCGCGCGCCGATATGGTACGGCCGAGGAGTTCGGCGCGATGTGTGCGTTCCTGTGTTCGGAGCGGGCGGGGTTCATCGTGGGCCAGAACATCTTGCTTGATGGCGGCGGAACCAATGCCACGATCTGACAGGAACGCCTGATGGCCGAAAAATTCTCGCTCAAGGATCACTTGTTCAACGGGGATACGATCAGGCAGCTTGCCGGTGAATATGCCAGCGGGATCAAAGGTTTCGATGGGGATGGCTTCTTTGCGGATGTGATGGGCGGGCTGCAGGGGCGCGAGCTTCTGGAGCGGTTGGAGTGGATCGCCGATTGTGCGGAAAAGCGGTTGGCAAAGGACTTCTCCAAAATGGCCAAACAGTTGGAGGCGGCGATGCCAGCGCCGCTCGATCCGACCCTGCGAGACGACGATTTCGGGCAGTTCATCCATGCGGTGCCCGGTATTCTGGCGGTGCGCCATGGGATGGAGGCGCACCGCGACCGGGCGCTCGACCTGCTGGAAGCTGCTACGCAGCGGTTTTCGATGGAGTTCTACATCCGCCCCTTCCTGAACCGTTGGCCCGACGAGACCTTGGCGCGCCTTTCCGACTGGGCCGGACACGAGAATTATCACGTCCGCCGGTTGGTCAGCGAAGGCACACGGCCACGGCTGCCCTGGGCCAAGAACATCGAGACCGGGCCCTTGGTGCCGGTGCCGTTTCTCGACCGGCTGCACGCGGACCCGACCCGTTACGTGACCCGCTCCGTCGCCAACCACATGAACGATCTGAGCCGCGTCGATGCCGATCTGGTGCTGAGGATGCTGCGGGAATGGCGGGAGGCCGGGCGGCAACAGGCCAAGGAGCTGGCATGGATGACAAGCCACGCGCTCAGGACCCTGATCAAACAGGGGCATCCAGGGGCGATGGACATGCTCGGGTTTGATGCCAAGGCGGACGTGCAGGTGGACGTTCTGAGGATGGATCCCGCCGCGCCGAAGATCGGCGACAAGGCTGTGGTGGAGATCACTTTGAGCGCCGAGACGGAAACACCGGTTCTGGTGGACTACGCGATCCGCTTCACCCGGCCCTCCGGCGCCGAGAGTGAGAAGGTTTTTAAAGTCAAGCAAGGCGCGATCAAACCGGGCAAGCCGCTCACGCTCAAGAAGACGCAGGTGTTCAAGGGGGATGCGACCACCTATGCGCTGGTGCCTGGGCCGCATCGTCTGTCGCTGATGGTCAACGGCGGGATCCGCGCCACGTTGGACTTCGATCTTGGCCCTGCGGCCTGAACCTGATAGCTGCCGTATCCGATTGATTTAATCGGGAATGCCCGTGACTGCCCCTGCCGCCCCCCGCCTGGAGCTTGACCACATCTCGTGCCGGTTTGACGGGCGTGAGGTGGTGCGCGACGTGTCGCTGACGGTGCGTGCAGGCGAGGTTCTGTGCCTTCTGGGCCCGTCGGGCTGCGGCAAATCTACGACGTTGCGGGTGATTGCGGGGATCGAACGGCAAAGCGCCGGGACGATCCGCGCCGATGGTGATCTCCTGTCGGATGCTGAAACCCATATGCCGCCTGAAGCGCGGGGCGTGGGCCTGATTTTTCAGGATTTTGCGCTGTTTCCACACCTGAGCGTGGCACAGAATGTGGGCTTCGGCCTGCGTGGCCCGAAGGCCGAGGCCAAGGCGCGGGTGGACGAATTGCTGACGCGGGTTGATCTGGACGGCTACGGCGACAAGGCGCCCCATATGCTGTCGGGCGGCGAGCAGCAGCGCGTGGCCCTGGCCCGTGCCCTCGCGCCACGGCCCCGGATCATGCTGATGGATGAGCCGTTTTCGGGCCTCGACAACCGGCTGCGGGACGGGATCCGGGACGAAACGCTTCAGCTTCTGAAGGATGAGGGCACGGCGGTGGTGCTGGTTACCCACGAGCCCGAGGAAGCCATGCGTATGGCCGACCAGATTGCGCTGATGCGCGACGGGGAGGTTGTGCAGAAGGGCGCGCCTTACAACATCTACCACGCGCCCTGTGATCGCGACGCGGCGGCATTTTTCAGCGATATCAATGTGATCCCGGGGAAAGTTCACGGTGCGCTGACGGATACCGCCTTTGGCCAGTTCCTCGCGCCCGGCGTGCCTGACGGTACACCTGTCGAGATCGCGTTTCGCCCGCAACATGTGAAGATAGACTTCGATCGGGGCGGGCGCGGCCCGAACCCGACGCCAAGCGATGGCGTGCCTGCCCGCGGCGTCGTGAAACGCGCGCGGTTCATGGGCCATGAGAGCCTTGTGGAGTTTGTCATGGATTTCGATGGCGGGGTGGTGAAAGCCACCGTACCGGCGGTGTTTTTGCCAAAACCGGGCACGCCGCTGTGGCTCACCATCCGCCGGGATCGCTGTTTTGTGTTTGCAAAGCGGGGCTGACGGCCTTGTTTTGCGTTTTTGGGCTTTGATCTGCGGCCCCGAGACCATACCTATGCACCAGTAATTACGACAAGCGGAGCCCGCGGCGCAGATCGCCCGGGCCAGCCGGAGGGAGAAAACATGCTCAACAATATCGGACCAGCCGGTCTTATCCTGATCGCTGTTGTGGTCCTGGTTCTGTTTGGCCGCGGCAAGATCGCGGGCCTGATGGGCGAGGTCGGCAAAGGCATCACCGCGTTCAAGAACGGTGTGAAGTCGCCGGACGCCGAGATCGAGGACGCCTCGACCACCACCGCAGACGGCACCGCCGCCCGTGACGTGACGCCGGAAGAGCGTGCCGAGCGCGACAACGCCTGATCCCCTATTTGACGACGGCAAGGGGCTGATCGCGGATGCCTGATATCGGCTGGATGGAATTGATGGTCATCGGGATCGTGGCGTTGATCGTCGTGGGCCCGAAAGACCTGCCGAAACTGTTCCAGAAGCTTGGGCAGATGACGGGCCGCGTGCGCGCCATGGCCAAGGACTTCTCGAACGCGATGAACGAGGCCGCCAACGAGACCGGGATGACCGAGTTGAACCGCGACCTGCGGGCGGCCGCAAAGTTCACCAACCCCAAGGGTATGGCCAAGGGGATGGCGAAGGACATTATGGGTGACGTCATGGACGACATCGACCCCACCAAGTTCGAAGAGGGCAGCGAAACGCGGATCATGGCCGAAAAGCACGTGCAGGCGAAGGCCGAGGCCCGCGCCCATGCCGAAGCGATCCGCGCTGAAAAGGCCGCCGCAGCCGCCGCCGAACAAAGCGAAGAGCCCGAAGAGCCGCTGGAACCTGCAGAGCCGGAGATCGCCCGGGAAGATCCCGGCCCGGCCAGTATCGAGCCCGTCGACGAGGCCGAACCGCAGGCAGAGCGCCGATGAGCCAGACCGATCAGGATCTGCCCGAGGACGAACTCGATGACAGCGCCGCACCGCTGGTGGAGCATCTGGCAGAACTGCGCACGCGGCTGATCCGGTCGGTGATGGCTTTCATCATCGGCATGGTGGCCATGTTCACCGTGGCCGACCCGATCCTCGGGTTCATCCAGCGGCCGTTGCTGGATGTGTTGGCGGCGCGAGGTCAAAGCCCGGAATTGATCTTTACCGCGCCGCAGGAAGAATTCTTCGTGTTGATCCGAATTTCGGTAATCATGGGTTTCGCGATATCCTTTCCGGTCATCGCGCACCAATTGTGGCGGTTTGTGGCGCCGGGGCTCTATTCCTCGGAAAAGAACGCGATATTGCCGTTTCTGATCGCCTCGCCGGCCCTTTTCACGATCGGCGCGTCCTTCGCGCATTACGTGGTGACCCCGCTGGCGATGAATTTCTTCATCGGTTTTGCAGACGCGATCCCGGTGTTGACGGCCTTTCTGACCGGGGCTGAAACGCCGGCAGTCTCCGAGGATTCGACCGAACTTCGAACCGTGTTTCTCGGTTCTATACGGGAATCTACGGACCTAGCGCTGAAGTTCATCTTTGCGTTCGGTCTATGCTTCCAGCTGCCGGTCCTGTTGACGCTGATGGGCAAGGCGGGGCTGGTGACGGCAGAGGGCCTAGGCAATGTGCGTAAATGGGCGGTTGTGGGCATCCTCACGCTGGCCGCGTTGGTCACGCCGCCTGATGTGATCACGCAGGTGATCCTCTTCACCGTGGTCTATGGTCTTTACGAGATCTCCATCCAACTTGTGCGATTGGTGGAGGCGCAGCGCAATCGCCGCCTGCGCGCCGAGGGCATTCTGGATGAGGGTGAGGAACTGTAGGCGTGTCCGATGAGGCATTGACCCGCATCGCAGAAGCGCTGGAGCGCCTGTCGCCAGCCGCTGCGGCCGCCCCGGATTGGACCGCGGCGGATGCCTTTGTCTGGCACTCGGAGCCCGACCATCTGGAGCCCGTCACGGACGTTAATCGGATACCGCTCGAGTTACTGCACGGCATTGATCGCGCGCGCGATACGCTGATGGCCAATACCGGGCAATTCGCCCGCGGCCTGCCCGCCAACAATGCGCTGCTTTGGGGCGCGCGGGGGATGGGGAAATCCTCGCTGGTCAAGGCGGTCCATGGGGCCGTGGTGGACGAGGCGCCCGGCCTGAAACTGGTAGAGATCCAGCGGGAAGACCTGCCGAGCATCGGTCGGCTGCTGACCCATCTGCGCGGTGCGGATGTGCGGGTGATCCTGTTCTGTGATGACCTGTCGTTTTCGCACGATGACCAGCACTACAAGAGCCTGAAGGCGGTGCTGGATGGAGGCGTGTCCGGGCGCCCCGAAAACGTTGTGTTCTATGCCACATCAAACCGGCGCCACCTGATGCCCCGCGACATGATCGAGAATGAGCGCGGATCGGCGATCAACCCGTCCGAGGCCGTGGAAGAAAAAGTGTCTCTGTCCGACCGGTTCGGGCTGTGGCTCGGGTTCCATGCCTGCGATCAGGACGCGTATCTGACGATGGTGCGCGGGTATTGCGATGCGTTCGGGCTGTTGATGCCGGAGGATGAACTACGTGCCGAGGCTCTGGAATGGCAGGCGACCCGTGGGGCGCGGTCCGGGCGTGTGGCGTGGCAGTTCTTCACCGATCTGGCGGGGCGGAGAGGGCTACGCTTCGATTGATCCCGCGCGCCCGGGTTGATTGTTTCCGAAAAACTCAAGCAGCTTAGTTGGTCGCAGCCCTGATCTGCGCGAGGAGCGCGGCTGTTTCCGGATCATCGGCGACAAGCTGGTCCACGGAAGGCGGGGATGGCGCGGTCGGAGCTTTAGCCGATGGGACATCCGCGGGGAGAGCCGTGGTTGTTGTCGGTACCGCCGGAGCAGGCGCGGCTTGTGGCGTTAGGCCCGGTTTAGGCGCAAGGCGCGCGGCTTCGGCGGCCTCCATCACGTTGACGGCCCGTTTGTCCATGATCCGCCGCCACGCCGACGGCACCATCGCAATCATCGCCATGATCGGCATGGAATAGGGCAGGACGGGCACGGTGGCCCGCGGGTCCAGACGCTCATACGGGCGATCGGGGTGCAGGTGATGTTCCGAATGGGCGGGGGCGTTCATCATCAGGTAGGAGGAGAACCCGCGCGGGGCATTCCACGAATGGTGCGGGCCGACGGGCTCTACCCGTCCGTCGGGCAGGATCAGGCGCTGCAATCCGTAATGCTGCACGTAATCGGACATCAGGATCTGAAGTCCGGCCAGCGTCGCGAGGCTGATGAGCATCAGTGCGCCGCCAAGCCCCGAGATGTTCAGGATCACGATAAACGTCAGAAGCGCGCCGCCGACCCACAGCCAATAGGGGTTGGTGATATGGGTATAGGCACGCCCGCGGCGCTCCAGTTTTTCTATCTCGGCGGCCAGACCTGCCTCGAACGATCCGCGCCAGGCCCGTGGCAGGTAATCCCAGAACCCTTCGCCAGGTTGGGGCGTGTTGGGATCCTCATACGTGCCGACATTGCGATGATGCACCAGCCGGTGGGCCGAGACGTGATGACCGAATCCGATCGTCGTATAGATGGCGGCCCCCAAGGCGCGCAGCGCCGGATGGCTGCGATGGATCAATTCATGGGCATTGGGGTGGCTGACCTGCCCGAAGAACGACGCGGTGGCAACGAAAAGGGCGAGGCCCTGCCCAAAAGTCATCTGGGCGGCGGCGAGCGCCGAGGTCGTGGAGATCAGGACAAGGATGTGGCCCACGGCCAGGCCAACCGACAAGACATCGGACCACGGGGCCGTCTCTTCGTCCGCGCCGGTGGCGCGGGGCGGCTCAAGCACTTGGTCGGCGATAGCCGCGATCAGGGTCAGCCACAGAAGTGCAATCCACGCAAACCCTCCCCAAGCCGTACCGGCCAGGATCAAGAGCAGCATGGGGGGCACCGTCGCGGCGGCGTATCGGGCGATGACGGGGATCTGCAACTTTCCTCGTGTCCTTGGTCGATGGGCCTTGGTTGGAGTGGCAGCGCCGAATTTCAACTTGATGTCATAGATAGCACGAAAATCTGGCAAAAGAATGGCGCGGTCCGCAGGCCTTTCCAAGGGCGGGCGCAGGCATTAGGTCAGTTTGGACGGCAGGTAGGGAAGTTTTCGCATGTCCTTTTTCAAGAAATTGAAGGATCGGATGTTCAAATCCTCATCGAAACTCGATGAGGGGCTGGACGCGATCATTGAAGAAGGCGCGGCGGAAGCGGATGCTGAGGACGTGACAGTTGAACCTTCTGTCGTGCCCGCAACGGAGCCTGAGCCTGAGCCCGAACCGGAGCGGATACAGGAAACTGGGCCTGAGCAGATCTCTGTCCCCGAGCCAGTCTCCGAACCGGAGCCGGTGCCCGAACCGGACCGCGCGCCGATAGCGGATCAAGCTTTGGAACCCGCCGTGCCGGCGGATCCGGCCCCTGCGCCCGCAAAACCCGGGCTTTTGGGCCGGTTGATGGGCCGCAGCGCGGAGCCGCGCCGGGCACTTGATGACGACATGCTGGAGCAGTTGGAAGAGCTGCTGATCACGTCCGATATGGGCGTGGAGATCGCGTTGCGCGTCACGGCCAATATGGCCGAGGGCCGGTTCGGCAAGCTGATGTCGGCGCGGGAGATCAAGGAGGTCTTGGCCGCCGAAATCGCCTCCGTCATGGAACCGGTGGCCCGCCCGCTCCCGATCTACCCCAGGACACCACAAGTCGTGCTGGTGGTGGGCGTCAACGGTTCCGGCAAAACCACCACAATCGGCAAGTTGGCCAGCCAGTTTCGTGCGGCGGGCAAGAATGTAGTGATCGCAGCCGGCGATACGTTCCGCGCCGCGGCGGTGGAGCAATTGCAGGTCTGGGGCGAGCGCGCGGGCGTGCCGGTCCTGACGGCGCCGGAAGGCTCCGACCCCGCGGCGCTCGCCTATGACGCCATGGTCAAAGCCGAAGCGGATGGCGCAGATCTTCTGATGATCGACACGGCGGGCCGGTTGCAAAACCGATCCGATCTGATGGAGGAACTGGCCAAAATCGTTCGTGTGATCCGCAAGAAGGACCCTGACGCGCCGCACAACACGCTTCTGGTGCTCGATGCCACAACCGGCCAGAACGCGCTGAGCCAGGTGGAGCTGTTTGGCAAGATGGCCGATGTCTCGGGGCTTGTGATGACCAAACTGGACGGAACCGCCAAGGGCGGGGTGCTTGTGGCTCTGGCCGACAAGTTCGGCCTGCCGATCCACGCGATTGGGGTGGGTGAGCAGATTGATGATCTCCAACCGTTTGATCCACAGGAATTTGCGGACGCGCTGGTTGGAATTGACCGTTCATGACATCCATCCACAATACCTGTGGATAAAGCGAAAGAGGCAAGATGCGCAGATCAGTTCTAGTTATGGCCTTAGCCCTCTCCCTTTCGGCCCCAGCCGCTCAGGCGCTGGACAGCGCGCAATGCGGCGAGATTGAGGGGCAGGTGATGACACTGCTCGATTTTCATTTCGATCTGGAAGTCACTGAAAGCCCTGCATCGACCGCGCGGGGGTTCCCGGGGGGGTGCACTTCAACCGACCTGGACATCTATGCGGGATCGCTTGGCCTGATGTTCCGCGCCGAGATGGTCCGCTTCAGCGGCGCCGACCTTCTGGGCTGGGTGCGTGGCGACGTTGTCTTGCCCACTGAATTGGATCTCCGCATCGAGGGGATCTTTTTGACGGATCAGTTCAGGCCGTCGCCCGATCAGGCGTGGATCCGCGACCTGATGGCGCCCGACGCCCCGGTGCAGTTGGAATTGTCCTGGCAATGGGACAACGCGCAGCAACGCCTGACGGTCGACGGGCTGAATGTCGATTTCGATGGTGACAACAGCGTCGCGGCCCGGCTTACCGGCCAAGCCAATGGGTGGCGGCCCTATGAAACGCCGTGGGCCGATTTTGGTGTCACTTCCGCCGCAATCGACATCGCGTTCGATGGGCTTTTCGAGCAGGCCGTCGCAGCGCCGTTGACGGCAAATGGTATTGATATGTCGGGCAGCTCCTTGGCATTCATTGCGGCGGGCATCGAAGGGCTGACCGCGACGGCGCCGGACCGGTTCCTGTCGCGCGCATCAGCCGCGGCGATTACCGATTTCGCCCGCAGCCTGCCCGCGCCACGGGGCGATCTTGCCCTGTCACTCACCAGCCGCACGCCCGCGATGATCGAACGCATCGTCGAGGATCTGGGCAGCGGTATCCCCTTTGACGCCGCGGTGCCTGATGGCCTGAGCCTCGACGCGCAATGGGCGCCGTCGAACTGAGTGGGCGAGTGGATCACGAGCATTGAGGGAACCGACCAGGGTGCGCGCGTTGCCCTGATCCTCGCACTGACCGCGGCCTTCCTGCACGCGGTCTTCGGTGCGCTCCAGAAAGGCCGCCACGATCCGCTTCTGTCACGCGGGGCCATCGATGCCTCTTACGGCCTGATGGCCGCCCCCATCGCGTTCTTCGTCGTGCCGTGGCCCGAGCCACATATGTGGCCAATCTTTGCGGGTGCCTTCGTGATCCACGCAGGTTACAAACTCGCCACGCTTGGGGCCTACCGACGCGGTGCCTTCACGGTGGTCTATCCGATCATGCGCGGCACCGGGCCGTTATTCACCGTGATCGGCGCGTGGCTGATCTTTGGCGAGACGTTCAACGGCATCCAATGGCTGGGGGTCGCCGTGTTGCTGGCTGGCCTCTACGGATTGGCGGCCTACAACATGGCCCGGGTGACCTTGGCTCGCGAGACGCTGATTCCGGCGCTCTGGCTCGCGGTTTTGACCGGCCTCTTCGTCGCCGTCTACACCACCTACGACGCCTACGGCATCCGCGCGACGGCCGATCCGTTCACCTTTCTGGCGTGGTTCTTCTTCATCGACGGATTACTCTTCCCGGTGCTCGCCGCACGGTTCTACCGCCGGATGGACAACCCGCCCACGCTCGGCCCGCTGGCCCTGCGCGGCATCATCGGCGGCTTCGTGGCGTTTGCGTCTTTCGGATCGATCATGCTGGCCACACGGCTCGACCAGGTGGGGGAGGCGGCGGTGCTGCGCGAAACCTCCACCGTCTTCGCGGCGCTGATCGGCTGGCTAATCCTGCGAGAGCCTGTCGGCCCGGTCCGCGTCGCACTGATGGGGTTGATTGCAGCCGGTGCGGTGATAGTTGAGGCAGGCGGATAGGAGCGGACATGGCGGAACGTGAGATCAACCCTTGGCTGAAGAACGGCCTCGAACTGGGGCCGCCCATCTTGTTCTTCATTGCCTATCTGCGCCTGCAGGACCGCGTCGTGACGGTCGGCGGCACTGAATATGATGGCTTCATTCTGGCGACGGCTGTATTTGTGCCGATCCTTCTCGCTTCCACGGCAATTCTCTGGAAGCTGACCGGGAAAATATCTCGTATTCAGGTGTTTACAGCGATCCTGGTGGTGTTCTTCGGCGCGCTCACGATCTGGTTCAACGATGATCGCTTCTTCAAGATGAAGACCACGATCGTTTACGCGTTCTTCGCCATCATGCTGGGGATTGGCCTGGCGCGGGGCCAAAGCTGGCTGAAGTTCCTGATGGGGGACAAATTGCCGATGGCCGATGAGGGCTGGATGATCATGACCAAGCGCCTTGCGCTGGCCTTTGTCGGCATGGGCGTGGCCAATGAGATCGTGTGGCGCACCCAATCCGATCAATTCTGGGTGACGTTCGAGACCTTCGCGCTGCCCGTCTTCCTGTTTGCCGTTTTCATGGCGCAGGCCCCATTGATCGAACGGTTCAGCCTCGACGCGGACGAGACGGACGAGCGCCCGGACGCTGGGGGCGGCGATCAGGGCTAGCGCCCGTCTTCGCGATCGATTTACCGGGCCGCTTCTTGCGTTTGGCCAGTGGCTTCGGCTCTGCATGGCCTTCTGTGGCGGCCTCAAGCCCCAGCTGATCCCGCAACACCCGGGGGCGCACTTCCTCAACCTCCCCGGCCTTCAGCTCCCCCAACCGGAACGGCCCGTATGAGATTCGGATCAGGCGGTTCACGTCAAATCCAAGCTCGGCCATGGCGCGCCTGATCTCGCGGTTCTTGCCCTCTCGCAGGCCCACCGTGATCCAGACATTGGCACCCTGCTGTCGATCAAGTCTGATCTCCATCGGCTGAAACCGCTCGCCATCGGCCACGATCCCGCGGCGCAGCGGGGCGAACTCCTCATCCTTCGGATTGCCCTTCATCCGCACCCGGTACTTGCGTAGCCATCCCGTGGAGGGAAGCTCCAGCTTGCGCTTCACACCGCCGTCATTGGTCAACAGCAGCAGACCTTCGGAATTGATATCCAACCGGCCCACGGACATCACCCGCGGCAACGTGTCGGGCAGCGCATCGAAGACGGTCTTACGGCCCTTCTCATCGGAATTGCTGGTCACCAGCCCCGGCGGCTTGTGGTAAAGCCAGACGCGCGGGCGCTCCGCCTGAGGCAGGGGCGCATCGTCAACGGTGATCACATCGGTATCCGTAACGTTGAGCGCCGGGCTCTGGATCACGGCGCCATTCACCGTCACCCGACCCGCTTCGATCATGCGCTCCGCCTCCCGGCGGGAGGCCACCCCCGCCCGGCTCAACCGCTTCGCTATGCGTTCACCCTCAACCATGCCCAAGGGCCTAGCCGTTTGACAGCGCCGGGGAAAGCGGCTTTGAACCCCCATGGCTCAATTCACAGGCTATATGGAGGCCGCGTTGGAGGAGGCGCAGGCGGCGGCAGAGCGGGGCGAAGTGCCCGTGGGCGCCGTGGTGGTTCGGGATGGCGTCATCGTGGCCCGGGCCGGAAACCGCATGCGCGAAGCGCTCGACCCAACCGCCCATGCCGAGATGCTTGCCATCCGTGCGGCCTGCGCGGCTCTGGGCACGGACCGCCTGACGGAGTGCGACCTCTGGGTGACGCTGGAACCATGTCCTGCCTGCGCCGGCGCCATCGCTGCCGCCCGTGTCAAACGCCTCTACTACGCCGCCACGGATCCCAAATCCGGCGGGATCGCCCAGGGCCCGCGGATCTTCGACCATCCCCAGGCCCATCATAAGCCAGAAATCTACGCGGGTCTTCTCGAAGCCCAATCAGCTGACCTCCTGCGCCGGTTCTTCGCCGCCCGTCGCTGACGGCCCCCATTCATCTTGGTCAGAAAACTCCCGCCGGAGGCTCCGACATCGGCAAGCCCCGCGCTGGTGCGAATCAAGACACCGCCCGCGCCCCAAGATCCGGCCTGAGCGTCCCCGACAGGGGATCAAGCGAGGTAAAGGAAATGCGCCGCAGGCGCACGATTTAGGTCGATCAAAACGCGCGGAGGGCCTGTAAGCCGGATCCTGTCCCCCGGCGGGTCTCCCCGCCGGATCGATGACCATTCCTCTCGGCGGGCCGTTGCCGGACCGCTCTAGCTGCCAACCCGGACCGCGGGGTGAAGTACCCCATGATGCGGTCCCTATTCGGCATTGCTCCCTGGTGGGGCTTGCCATGCGGGCGCTGTTGCCAGCCCCCCGGTGGGCTCTTACCCCACCGTTTCACCCTTTCTCCTGCAAGCAGGAGAGGTTTCATTTCTGTGGCGCTTTCCGTCGGATTGCTCCGCCCGGGCATTACCCGGCACCGTCACTTCAGGGAGTCCGGACTTTCCTCCAGGGCGGCTTCTCGCGAATGCGAGAGACGCCCGGAACCTAAAAGTTGGGTTCTGGCGGCAAAGCCGACAGGTTCCAACGGGAAGGTCCAACCGGTCCCCATTCGAAGAAAACGCCCCAGCGGCCATCCAGCCCTCCGCGCCCGACGCAGCTATGCGCCCGCGTCCGCCCGGTCAAGCCCATAGCGCGTGGCGAGATCGGCCATCACCGCGCAATCCAGTGTGTTTTCGGATCCCGAAAACGCGCGGGCCCGGCAATTGGGTTCTGTTGGCAACGCCAACGGGTTCCAATGAGAGGGCGTCAGTCCACAGTGGTCCCATACCGCGTCGCCAGTTCACTCATCACCGCGCAATCCGTCCCTGCCAGCGGTCCCGTCGCCCAGGGCCGAAACCGCATCCGCACCACCTCCAGCAGCAGATCATCGTCCATCGCCCCATACCCGAACGCCGCCGCATCGGCTCGAAACTGCTCTGAATCCAGTGTGCCGTCGTCGGCATCCGACCACACCGACAGCCCCTGCCGCGCAAGGCGTTTCCAGTCAAACCGTCGCCCCGGGTCAATCTTGCGGCCCGGTGCCATGTCGGAATGCCCGATGACCCCCTCGGGCATGATATCCCACCGGGCCAGGATGCCGGGGAGGAGCGCCTCCAGAGCGGCCATCAGCGGCTCGGAAAACGGCGTCCGCCCGTCATTGTCCAATTCGATGCCGATGGAGCGGGAATTGACATCATCCGCCCCGCGCCATGCCCCCGACCCGGCGTGCCAGGCGCGCATCGGCTCATCGACCAGTGCCAGAACCTCGCCATCACGACCGATCAGGTAATGAGCCGAGACCTCGCGCTCAGGATCACACAGCGCGCGCGTGGCGGAGGCGCAATCGGCCATCGCGGTGTAATGCAACACCACAAGTTCGGGGCGCAGGCCGTTCCTGCGTTTCCCGAAATTCGGACTTTTCATCAGGATCTTACCCGTCGATCGGCGGCAACACGTCGACCGGCCCAGCGGCAGGTGCGGCGGCTTGGGCACGCAATTCACGCGGATCGAAACCGCAGACGAACCCGTCGCCATCGGGGTCGAGGCCGAGCGGATCGCGTTCCGGCCCGCCTTCGGCAAGGAACCGATCCTGCGCCAGATCACGGCTTTCGAATTGACTGCAGGCCGCGGCACCGTCCCGGCGAAACGGGTTGCGGCGCCACTGGCGTTGGCCCGGCAGATGCGTGGTGCGGATCGCGAAGGCCGCCACGCGTGGAATGAGCGGCGCGGGCAATACATCGGAGGCCTGTTGAGGCTGCAGATTGTCGAAGACGCCGCCGGTCGGCCCGGCATTCTGGGCCTCCGCTTCGGCAATGGCCCCGGCGGCGATGGAGCCGATGTCATTTGGATCAAGGAATGTCACATCCCCCGTGGCGCCCGCATTGACCGGAACACCGCCCGCCGTCGCCGTCGTGGAAATCTGGCCATTGGCCGCGTTGGTCACGCCCGGCGCGGGCACGCCGTTCAGGCGGGCTTGTCGTGCATCCAGCAAAAGCTGGTCCATCGCCTGCTGATCCGGGTTCACGTCACTGGGCGCGGTTGCACAGGCCGAAAGGCCCAGAAGGGCGGCGGCAATCAGGAGTTGGGAACGCATAGCTCGAGCCTCGAGACGTTTCTTTGCAGCGCAGCCTACCACCACCGCGCGGGCTTTTCCACAAAACCCGCGGCCTGCTCCAATGCGTAGGCGGTGTTCAGCAATTCGCCCTCCTCCCACGGCTTGCCGATCAATTGCAGGCCCAGGGGTAATCCGGTGCGGTCCATGCCGGTGGGCACTGCGATGCCGGGCAGGCCCGCGAGGTTCACGGTCACGGTGAAGACGTCATTGAGATACATCTGCACCGGGTCGCTGACATCCTGTCCCAGTTCGAACGCGGCAGAGGGCGTGGCGGGGGTCAGGATGGCGTCGATGCCGTCGGCGAAAACGGTCTCGAAGTCCCGCGCGATCAGGGCGCGAACGCGGCGGGCGCGGTTGTAATAGGCATCGTAGAAGCCGGCGCTCAGCACGTAGGTGCCGATCATCACACGGCGTTTTACCTCCGGCCCAAAGCCCTCGGCGCGGGTCTTTTCGTACATCTCGGTGATGCCGTCACCCTGGGATAGCTTGGCCCGGTAGCCAAAACGCACGCCGTCATAACGGGCCAGGTTCGAGGACGCCTCGGCGGGCGCAATCACGTAATAGGCGGGCAGCGCATATTTCGTGTGGGGCAGGGTGATATCGCGGATCTCGGCGCCGGCTTCCTTGAGCATCGCGGTGCCCTCGGACCAGAGCGTCTCGATCTCATCGGGCATACCATCCATACGGTATTCCTTGGGAATCCCGATGACCTTGCCGCGAACGTCGCCCGTCAGCATGGCTTCAAAGTCCGGCACCGCCAGGTTGGCCGAGGTGCTGTCTTTCGGATCATGGCCCATCATCGCGCGGCCCATGATCGCCGCGTCGCGGACGGTTTTCGTCATCGGCCCGGCCTGATCGAGCGACGAGGCAAAGGCCACGACGCCCCAGCGCGAGCAGCGGCCATAGGTGGGTTTCAGGCCCACGATACCGGTGAACGCCGCCGGTTGGCGGATTGAACCGCCTGTATCGGTGCCAGTGGCTGCAAGGCAAAGATCGGCGGCGACGGCGGAAGCCGAGCCACCCGACGAGCCGCCCGGTGTGAGGGCGGCATCGGAATTGCCCTTGCGCCACGGGTTCACCGCGTTGCCATAGATTGAGGTTTCGTTGGACGAGCCCATGGCGAATTCGTCCATGTTCAGCTTGCCGAGCATTACCGCGCCTGCATCTTTCAGCTGGCCCGAAACGGTCGATTCGTATTCCGGCCGGAACCCTTCGAGGATTTTCGAGGCTGCCTGAGACGCGACACCTTCGGTGCAGAAGAGATCCTTGATGCCCACCGGGATGCCGCACATATCGGGGGCATCTCCGGCCTTGATCCGCGCATCGGCGGCCTTGGCGCGATCCATGGCAATCTCAGGCGTCTTGTGCACGAAAGCGCCGAGCGCGTCGGCAGCGTCGATCGCCGACAGGCAGGCCTCCGTCAGTTCGACGGAGGAGACCTCACCCTTGCGCAGCGCGTCGCGGGCATCGGCGATGGTGAGTTTGGTCAGGGCCGTTTCGGACATTATTCAACCACCTTCGGAACCGAGAAAAAGCCTTCGCGCGCATCGGGCGCGTTAGACAGGACCTTCTGTGGCTGATTTCCGTCGGTCACCACATCCTTGCGGCGTGGCAGGGGCATGGGTGTGACCGATACCATCGGCTCGACGCCCTCGACATCCACTTCTTCGAGTTGCTCGATAAAGCCGAGGATGGCGTTGAATTCCTGGGCCAGCGCGGGCAGGTCGTCATTTTCGACCTTGATGCGTGCGAGTTTGGCAACCTTGGCGGCGGTGGCGATATCGATGGACATTTGCGTTTCCCTGCGGAGCTTCGCAGGCGGTTTAGCCGCGCGGCGCAAGCCCCGCAAGCGGTGCAGCTTGGGAAATCAGGCCGCTTGCGGCTAATCTGGCGCCGACAGCAGCGATGGAGGGGAAGATGCACTACACTTGGTTGGGCCATTCGGGCATTCGGTTGGAGATCGGCGGCGAGGTCTTGCTGATCGATCCGTGGCTGGACGGAAACCCGGTGTTCCCCGAGGAGCGGCGGGCCGAGGCAATTGAGGGTGCAACGGCGATCCTGCTGACCCATGGGCATTTCGACCACGCCGCGAGCGTCGTGGACGTGGCCAGGGAGACAGGCGTGGCCCTCCACGGGATCTATGACTTGATGTCCTACTGGGAGACGTCTGAGGGGATCGAGGTTGTCGGGTTCAACAAGGGCGGCACGGTGCGGATCGGGGAGGTGGCGGTGACGATGGTGAACGCGGTGCATTCGTCTTCGATGGCGACCGATACAGGGCCGCGTTATGCGGGCGCCGAGGCGGGCTTCATGATCGAGGGGGAGGGGCGCTGCGTCTATGTCTCGGGTGACACGGATGTGATGGCGGATATGGGCGTGTTGCAGGATTTGCATCAGCCCGAGATCGGCATCCTGTGTGCGGGCGGGCATTTCACGATGGACATGAAACGGGCGGCCTATGCGGCGTCGAAGCTGTTTCAGTTCAGCACCGTGATCCCAGTTCACTACAAGACCTTCCCGCTGCTGGAGCAATCGGCGGACGACTTGAAGGCGGGTCTGCCGAGTGTAAGGGTGCTGGACCCCGAGGTGATGGAGCGGATCGAACTCTAGGGAGCGGGGCGGCAGAGCGCCGCCCACCCACCCGCCCCGTCGCTCTCCCGCCCCTTGCGTGGCACCGGCACGGGGGAGTTTGGGGTGGGGCGGGTGATTCTTGGGTATTTGAAACCAGTGGAATGGGCGTGTTGCGCGCGCCCGTTGACTGGGCGCGCGCTGGTAGGTCGGGATCAGAGCGCCCGGATCATTTCGACGGCGGGAAAGCCGATGCCGGGGCGCAGCATGATCTCGATTTCGCCGCGGCGCTGGAAGCCCATGGCCGAATAGAACGGCTCGGCCGTGCGGGTGGATTGGCACATCATCCAGCGGATGCCTGAGTTGCGCGCCGCCGCGAAGCAGCGTTGCAGGATAGCACGCGCCAGACCGCGCCGCGTGGCATCGGGGTGGGTCACCACGTGGCGGATATGGCCGACATCGCGCGGGCCGACGCCGCCCTGGGGGGCGGAATGGGTCCAGCCGCCCGCCGCAATGGCGCGGCCCTCTGCATCTTCCGCGAGGTAGTAGCTGCCCGATCGCAGCAGGCCCGGCTGCGCCCGAGTGATCAGCGGCAGGCATGTGACGAGGACAGAGGGCGGGTAATCGGGCTTGAGGAGTGTGGGGTAGCTGGCCGCCAGCAACGCATCGATGGCGGGCAGGTCGCCCGCATTGGTGGCCCTGAGAGTTATATCCTCAACCATGGCGTGATCCTCCGTTTGCCATGCGTGTCGCCCGCCGGGACAATTCCGTTTGGGCAAAGAAAAAGGGCCGCGTCGATTGCTCGGCGCGGCCCTTGTGTCGGTTCTGGTTGGCGATCTTACTTGATCTTGCCTTCCTTGTATTCGACATGCTTGCGCGCCACCGGATCGTACTTTCGTACGACCATTTTCTCTGTCATTGTGCGTGCGTTTTTCTTGGTCACGTAGAAGTGGCCCGTGCCTGCGGATGAGTTGAGGCGGATCTTGATGGTCGTCGGCTTCGCCATGGGTCGGGCTCCTGAACTTAGGTCGGGGCGGAGGGCGTCGGCCGCTCACGCGTCATTCGGGTAGAGACGCGCCTTTTACCGGGGCGTGGGATGGTGTCAACACCTCAAATGCCTGACGAGGCGATGCTGGCGGCCATCCCCGCTAGCCCCATGAGTGGCAGGACGATCAGAAGATCCAGTTTGCGCCAGATCAGAAGGGCGGCGGCCAGAACGGACAGCGCGATGGCGGTGAGGCTGAGCGAGGCAGGATCCGGGACCCAAAGGCCGAGGCCATTTCGCTCCACGCTCGTGAACCAGACATTGAGGGCAAACCAGACCGACAGGTTTGCAATCACGCCCACAACCGCGGCCGTGATCCCCTTGAGCGCCCCGGTCAGGCGCGGGCGGGTGGCGATCCATTCGACGTAAGGCGCGCCCGCGAAGATCCACAGGAAGCATGGCGTGAAGGTGACCCAGAGTGTGACGAGCGCGGACAGCAGGCCCATGCCCCAGCCGCCCGCCTGATGGCCCGCCATGAAGCCTACGAATTGCGTCACCAGGATCAGGGGGCCCGGCGTGGTTTCCGCCAGCCCCAGCGCGTCCATCATCTGGCCCGTGGTCAGCCAGCCGTAACTCGCCACGACCTCCTGCACCATATAGGCCAGAACGGCATAGGCTCCGCCGAATGTGACGATGGCGAGGGCGGAGAAGAAGGTGCCGACCTCCGCCAGCACCGTCGGGGCGAAGAGGTGCAGCAGGGCAAGCGGGAGCAGCCACAGGGTGGCCCAGATGGCGATCGTGGCGATCGTCCGCGTGGTGGAGATCGTAAGATCTGGTGTGGGCACAACCGCCCCCCGCATCGCGACGGCCCCGATTGCGGCGGCGGCGATGATGATCAGCGGGAATGGCACCTGAAAGACGAAGATTGCGACGAAGGCGGTGCAGGCAAGGGCAAGGGCAACAGGGCCGTTCAGGGCCTTCTTCGAGACCTTAAGAAGCGCCTGCAGGACGATGACGATCACGGTGGCCTTGATGCCCAGAAACACCGCTTCGACCAGAGGGACGTTGCCATAGGCGGCGTAGAGGCTGGCCAGGGCGAGGATAACGGCAGCGCCGGGAAGAACGAACAGAAGCCCCGCGATCAGGCCGCCGGGCGTGCCGCGCAGGCGCCAGCCGGCATAGGTGGCAAGTTGCATTGCCTCCGGGCCCGGCAGAAGCATGCAGAAGCTGAGGGCGTTGAGGTATTGCTGCTCGCTGAGCCAAGGGCGCTGTTCCACCAGTTCCCGGTGCATCAGGGCGATCTGGGCCGCCGGGCCGCCGAAGGACAGCAGGCCAATCCGCCCAAACACGCGGATAAGGTCGGCCATGGACGGCATGGGCTGCGGGTCGGATGTCATGGGCGCGCCTCCTGCTGCAGTGATATAGCCAGCGACGCCGTGCCTTGAGTGAAGCTTTCATGACAGGTCCGCAGAAGCGCACCGCGATAGGCGGCGTCGAGGCAGGCGAAGGCCACGTCAATCGGCGCGCCGGCAAGCTGGTCGGCGAAGAGGCTGCCGGGCTGCGTGACGTCTTGGAGCAGCGTGAGGAGGCCTGGCAGGGCTGGCGCGTCGCCGAGGGCGGGTTGCACCGCATCGAAGCGTTCCAGCACACCCGGCAAATCGTCGCGCGGCACCTGGAGTGTTTCGGCGCGCGGGGCGATGAACCGGCAGATAGCCCAAGCGGCCGCGGCTTCGTCCGGTGCAGGGTCGAGGGGCAGGGCCAGGCGGATCGGGGCGGGATCGTGCAGGACGGGTAGCCGTGCCGCATCCCACCCGGTTTGGCCACCGGCGAGGCGCCACGCGGCCACGCCGTGGGCGCGCAACCGGGCCGTGACCCCAGCGCTGAGTTTCAGGCCCTTGTGGCAGATCACGATTGCCCCATTCGGGCGGGCAAGGGCGATTGGGGTCTCTAGATCCGTAAAGGCAACGGGCAGCGCGGTGGGGATCATGCCGGGCAGCGCGGCAACGTCCTCGTCC
The DNA here is from genome assembly GCA_947491935.1 of uncultured Roseicyclus sp. Classification (GTDB taxonomy): domain Bacteria; phylum Pseudomonadota; class Alphaproteobacteria; order Rhodobacterales; family Rhodobacteraceae; genus Gymnodinialimonas. The sequence continues at coordinate 578,499 of CANLLF010000001.1, read as the reverse complement.
AGCCGGATGTCGAGTAGAGCGGGTGCGCGGGCATCGGCCAGCGCGTAGATCAGCCCATGGGGGGAGATGTCGGGGAAGGCGGTTTGCATAGGGCGGTCCTTTCAGGCGTACACAGCTTCGCAATGTCGGAGCTTGGGCATCAGCCTGAAGGGGAGCCGGTTCCCCTGATGCCAAAGTGGCGCAGGGTGGGGGTGGGCGCAACAAAAAAGGCCGGGGATCGCCCCGGCCTTTCCGTTACTCCGATGTTCCGGCGTTTACTCGCGGTTGCCGAGGAACTGCAGCAGGAACATGAACATGTTGATGAAGTCGAGATACAGACGCAGAGCGCCCATGATGACCGACTTGCCCAACCACTCGGTGTCGCCATGCTGTGCGTGGTCGATATACTCTTGCTTGATCGACTGCGTGTCGTAGGCGGTGAGGCCTGCAAAGATCAGCACGCCGATGGCGGAGATCGCCAGCGTCATGATGCCCGAGCCGATGAAAAGGTTCACGATCGATGCCACGATCAGGCCGATCACGCCCATGATCAGGAATGTGCCCCAACCCGACAGGTCCTTCTTGGTCGTGTAGCCGTAAAGCGACAGGCCCGCAAAGGCGATGGCGGTCACCAGGAACGTCTGGATAATCGAGACTCCGGTGAAGACCAGGAAGATCGAGCTGATCGACAGGCCCATCACGGCGGCGAACGCGTAGAACACAACCTGCGCGGTGGCCGCGGACATCCGGTTCATCATCGCGGAGAAGCCGAAGATGAAGATCAACGGCGCGAACATGATGACGTAGGAGAGCGGCGTCGTGTAGAGCAGCGCACCAAGATCGGTCAGGAACAGGCCGTTGCCCAAAGCTCCGGCGGCCTCGTTGGGCAGCGCGGTGACGGCGAGGTTCGAGATCGCCCACGCAGCAGCGAATGTGATCAGCATGCCGATCGACATCGTCGCGTAGACCTTGTTCATATGAGCGCGCAGGCCTGCGTCGATCTCCGCAGCGGAGACGCCGATGCCTTGGGCGCGCATAGTCTGGTATTGAGCCATGGGTGTCCTCCAAGAAATGCCAAGCGACCCCATTGGGGCCTATTGTGTTTGAATATCGGTGAGGAAGAAGGCTTTTTCAAGCAAACGCCCCTCGCAGACACTGCAAGGGGCGATAGTTTTTTCCTATTGACGCGATCGAGAGACAGTCAGAGGCGCCAGGTTTGCGGCACATCCCAGATCGGGCGGGCCGTTTCCCGGTCGATTTCCACGTCCGAGAGACCGATATCGCGCCGCATATGGGCCGGAAGACGCGACAGGTGCTGGCGTTGGCGCCACACGCCGAAGATGCGGGACGCAAGGCCAAGGTCGACCTTCGGCGCCGTCTGAACCTGCGGACGGGGGGAGGTGCAAGTCAGGGACAAATCAGCCATTGGGTTTCCTTTCAGCGTTTGTGACGAAATGGGGGAACGACATTCCGATACGTGATATATGGACCGGCAGTTGATATTTTGATAACGAATGTTCTTGAAGATAGTCATCACGGGAATTGATGAATGCCCCGCAACCTCGATCTCACCGCCTTGCGCGCCTTCGTCACCGTCGTCGATGCGGGCGGGGTTACCAAGGCCTCAGGCTTCCTGAACCTCACGCAATCGGCGGTGTCGATGCAGCTCAAGCGCCTGGAAGAGGCGCTGGACGTCTCTTTGTTCGACCGCGCCACGCGCAAGCTGAACCTGACTGGCGCGGGTGAACAGATGTTGGGATATGCGCGCCGGATGCTGGAACTGAATGATGAGGTTCTGGGCCGCCTGACCGCCAAGGAGTTCGAGGGCGAGATCCTGTTGGGCGTGCCCCATGATGTCGTCTACCCGGCCATCCCGGAGGTGCTGCAGCGGTTCAACAAGGCCTATCCCCGCATGCGGGTGCAGCTTCTGTCGATGGGTACGATCAACCTCAAGGCCGCCTTCGCGCGCGGCGAGGTCGACGTGATCCTGACCACGGAGGAAGACGTGGATCGGGGTGGCGAGACGCTTCTGGAGCGGCCGATGGTGTGGGTCGGGGCCAAGGACGGACAGATGTGGAAGCAACGCCCGCTGCGGCTGGCGCTGGAAGATGCCTGCATTTTCCGCGGTCCGGCCCTGGCGGCGCTCGATGCGGCGGGCATTTCCTGGGAGATCGCGGTCGAGGCGGATTCGATCCGCACCGTGGAGGCGTCGGTCAGTGCGGATCTGGCGGTCCATTCCGTGATCGAAGGCACGGAATCGCCCCATACCCAGCAGATCGCCCATGGCGGCGCGTTGCCGTCCCTGCCGCGGATCCGGATCAACATGTACCGGTCCGACCTGTCGCGGTCCGAGCCGGTGGATGCGCTCACCGATCTGATCCGTCAGGCCTACCGGGCCATCTAGCCGCTGCTACATCGTCACCACGACCTTGCCCGCAACCTTTCGGTCGCGCAGGAGCGCCAGCGCCTCGCCCGCCTGATCCAGCGGGCGGATTGCGCCGATATGGGGCTTGATCTGCCCGTCGCCGTACATGTGCATCAATTCGCCCAGGCTTTTGGCCAACCGGTCCGGCGCCCATTTCATATAGCCACCCCAGTAGAACCCGATGGCGTCGATATTCTTGACCAGAAGGTGATTGGCCGGGATTTGCGGGATATCCCCGCTGGCAAAGCCGATCACGATGATCCGCCCGCCGGGATTCGTGGCCCGCATCGCGGCCTTGAACCCCTCGCCGCCCACGGCGTCATAAACCACATCCGCCCCGCCAAGCGCCTTAACCTCGGCCCTGAGATCAACTGCCTCGCTGTCGAGGCAATGGGCCGCCCCCGCGGCCTTCGCAACGGCGAGCTTCTCCGCCCCGCGGGCCACGGCGATGACCTCGGCGCCCATCGCGGCACCTAGCTCCACGGCGGTCAGGCCAACGCCGCCCGCGGCGCCAAGCACCAGCAGGCGCTCTCCCACATTCAGGCGCGCCCGATCCGTCAGGGCCAGATGCGAGGTGCCATACGCCACGATAAACCCCGCCGCGTCTTCGAATGGCATCGTGTCCGGGATCGGAACGCAGCGCGTGGCGGAGAAGAGACCAGCCTCCGCCAGTCCGCCGGAGCCCTCGAACACCGCAACCCGCGCGCCGATATTCGGTGTCGTGACGCCATCGCCCTGCGCGTCGACGACACCCGCAATCTCCATGCCCAGGGTAAAGGGCAGGGCGGGCGTGTCCTGATACGTGCCCTTGGCCATCAGCAGATCCGCGAAATTCAGCCCGCATGCCCTGATCCGGACGCGCACCTGCCCGGGGCCGGGCTGCGGTTCCGGCACGTGGCGGATCTCGGGCGCAACGCCATGATCGTCAACTACAAAGGCCCGCATGACGTGCTCCCGTTCCACGAAACATCCTGCGGCGCAGTCGTATCGATCCGGCGGCACAATCACCAGAGGGCAGAAAAACTGCACAACCGGCCATTGAACTGGTATACAGGCACTCTACTTGCAGCCTATGAGGCCCTGAACGTTCCAGACAGTTCGGCGGGGCGCACGACCACGACCATACGACCGAAGGCTCCGCTTTTTGAAGGAGAACGCGTGTGAAACACCCCGTGGACGTTCATGTTGGCAAGCGCATTCGCCACCGGCGCTGGATGATCGGCATGACACAGCAACAGCTTGCGGAACAGGTCGGCATCAAGTTCCAGCAGATCCAGAAATACGAGACCGGAATGAACCGCGTCTCCGCCTCGCGACTTTGGGACATCGGCGAAACGCTGAGTGTGCCGGTCGGTTATTTCTTCGAAGGTGTCGAGGGGGAACGTGCCCTGGACGAGGTCGAAGTGGATACGGCGCTGCCCGGCGATCTTCTGGCCGACAAGGAAGCGCTTGAACTTGTTCGCTCCTACTACGCGATCCCCGAAAATCAGCGCCGTCGCCTGTTTGAACTGGCCCGCGTGCTGTCGGAAACCGCTGCCTGATCTCTGCACCTGGGCGGTACGCCGCTTGACCCCAGGCGTGCCCCCGTGCCACCCCAGCCGCCAGGCGCCGCGCAATCGGCGCGGTGTATTGACGGCAAGGGTGCATCCTCCATGTCCGATCCGATTCCGGTTGATGAGCTGGTCGCCACGGCCCATGCCATGGCCGACGCGGCCCGCGCCGCGATCCTTCCGCATTTTCGCGGGCGCGCCCTCGGTACGATCTCCAAGGAAACCGACCGTTATGACCCCGTCACCGTGGCCGACCGCGCGGCGGAGGCCGCGATGCGCGCCGTGCTGGCCGAGCATCGGCCCGACGATGCGATCCTGGGCGAAGAGGAGGGCGCCACCGAAGGCACAAGCGGCCTGACCTGGGTGATCGATCCGATCGACGGGACGCGCGGGTTCGTCTCCGGCACGCCCACATGGGGTGTCCTGATCGCACTGAACGACGCGACGGGCCCCCTCTACGGCATTATCGACCAGCCTTATATCGGGGAACGCTTCGAGGGCGGCTTTGGCCGGGCCCGTCTGGTCGGGCCGATGGGCGAGACGCCCTTGCGCGTGGCACCGTCTAAGGATCTGGCGCAAGCGACTCTCTTCACGACATTTCCAGAGGTCGGCAGCGACGAAGATCGCCTTGGCTTCGAGGCCGTGCGCGATGCGGTGCAGTTGGTGCGCTATGGCTGCGATTGTTACGCCTATGCGCTGCTGGCCGCCGGGCAGATCGATCTGGTGATCGAGGCGGGGCTGAACAGCTACGATATCGCCGCGCCGATTGCGGTGATCGAGGCGGCGGGAGGTGTCGTCACCGATTGGGAGGGCGGTCCGGTCCACGAAGGCGGGCGCGCCATTGCGGCCGCGTCTGCCGAATTGCACGGGGCCGCCATGGCGCTGGTGCACGGGGCGATCCGTGGCTGACCTGATCCTGCGCAACGCGTCCTTGTGTCTGACGATGGACGATGCAGGCACGGAGCATGCGGATATCGACATCCTGTTGAAAGACGGGCAGATTTCGGCAGTTGGCCGAGGCCTCGTGAGTGACGCGGAGGTGCTCGATTGCGCGGGTTGCCTTGTCACACCGGGGCTCGTCAACACCCACCACCACCTGTTTCAGACGCTCACCCGCGCAGTGCCAGGCGCGCAGGATGCGGCCCTGTTCGGCTGGCTGCAGACGCTCTACCCGATCTGGTCCCGTTTCACGCCGGATCACATGCATTGCTCCGCTGTGGTGGGGTTGGCGGAGCTGGCCTTGTCCGGCTGCACCACGTCGTCTGACCACATGTACCTCTTTCCCAACGGATCGCGGCTGGACGAGACCATCGCGGCGGCCTCCGAAGTGGGGATGCGGTTCCAACCGACGCGCGGCGCGATGTCCATCGGCGTGTCGCAGGGCGGGTTGCCGCCGGATGCCCTGGTGGAAGCCGAATCCGTGATCCTTGAGGATTGCATCCGCGTGATCGACATTTTTCACGATCCATCGCCGGGCTCCATGTGCCGCGTCGGCGTCGCACCGTGTTCGCCGTTTTCCGTCAGCCGCGAATTGATGCGCGACACTGCCCTTCTGGCGCGGCGCAAGGGGGTGATGCTGCACACCCATCTGGCCGAAAACGATGAAGATATCGCCTATTCGCTGGAAAAGTTCGGCTGCCGCCCCGGTCAATATGCAGAGGATCTGGGTTGGATCGGTGATGATGTCTGGCACGCCCATTGTGTGAAGCTGGACGGGGCGGAGATCGATCTCTTTGCCCGCTCCGGCACCGGTGTGGCCCATTGCCCGTGCTCGAATTGCCGCCTCGCTTCGGGCATCGCGCCGATCCGTGCCATGCGCGACGCCGGGGTGAATGTGGGGCTTGGGGTGGACGGATCGGCCTCGAACGACGCGGGTTCGCTCGTGGATGAGGCGCGCCAGATCATGCTGTTGCAACGGGTCGCGAACGGTCCCTCCGCCATGTCCGCGCGCGAGGCGTTGCGCATCGCGACACGCGGCGGGGCGGAGGTTCTGGGGCGTGGCGCGGAGATTGGCCGGATCGCCCCCGGCTTCCGGGCGGATCTGGCCATCTGGGACATGTCGGGCGTTGAAGCCGCCGGGTCGTGGGATGCGGCCGCGCTCCTCCTCGCCGGTCCGCGCCGGGTGCGGGACCTGATCATCGAAGGTCAGCCGGTGGTCCGGGACGGCTCAATCACCTCCATCGATCTCGGCCTACATCTGGAACGCCAACGCCACCTTGCGCGGGAGCTTGCCGGACAGTAGCGGTTGCACTTTTGCGCTCCGGATGGTGGGAACAGGCTCTGCCGCGACCCGAAAAATATAATAATCAAATAATCCGCAAATTTATCCAAAGACTTATCCACAATATCGACCGAACGGGCCCTGCTCGGGCTTGTTGTGGTGCTCGGCCTCAGGCATTGTTGATCTCATCGAGCAAACTACAAAGGATCCGACCAATGATGATCCGTCTTTCAGGTCTTGTGGCCATCGTGACCCTCGCGATTGCGGGGTGCACACCTTCCGTCAGCAGCCGCGATGGCGTCGGCCAACCCCAGCAACTGAGCCTGGGATCAAGCGTGGATATCGCCGCTGTTGGCACGCGTTTGTCTGCGTTGCGCGCGGGCAATGGCATTTTGCGCCCGGTTGGCCATTCCGCCGCCCTTCAGGCCGCCGCGCAGGCCCATGCGGACGATATGGCCCGCACAGGCAATTTCGGGCATCGCGGCTCAAACGGCAGTACGGCCCAGAGCCGCGTCCGCGCGGCAGGTTACAATGCCTGCTACACGGCGGAAAACATTGCGGCCGGTCAGTCTACGATTGCCAATGTGTTCAGCGATTGGATGGCCTCCAGCGGGCACAGAACCAACATCCTCTCACCCCAGGCCACGCAATTCGGCTTTGCCCGCAACGGCAGCTATTCGGTTTTGGTGATGGGCCGCACGTGCTGAAACAGCGCGCGTGATTGGCTGATCCCGATCCCCGCGAGGATCAGGCCGAGAGCCCAGAACAATTGCGGCGGCAGCGCCTCGCCCATCAGGGTGACGCCGAAAATCACTGCCCAGACCGGGACCATATAGCTTGTCAGCGACATGAAAAGTGATCCTGCGGTTGTGATAACGCGCACCCGCATGATTGCGGCCAGCCCGGTTGGGAAGATCGCGGTGTAGAGAAGCGCCCATCCCGCGAGGGGCCGGGTGATGGTGGGCGGGCCGTCGAGGATGAAGGCCAGCGGCACCATGGCCACGGCGGCAGCGACCATCGTCGCTGCGGCAAAAGCCACCGGTGGGATCTTGGGCGCGCGCCGTGTCAGGACGGAACCGATGGCGTAACAGGCCGCCGTTCCGATGCAGGCGATGCGGCCCACCATGGTGCCGTCGCCGAATGCCCCATGTCCGACCAGCAAAACAAGGCCGATGAAGCCCAACCCCACCCCGATGATCCGGCGTGGTCCGATGCCCTCCTCGGGTGAAAAAATCGCAACCAGCGGCAGGACGATCAGCGGAACCGCCCCCATGGCGACGCCGGCAAAGGCCGAGGGAACCTGCGTGAGGCCCCAGGCAAGCATGGTCAGCGGAAGCGCGAGGCTCCCCACACCGATCACTGTGACGAAGGTCCAGGCCTGTACGCCCTTGATCGTGCCAAGGCCCTGGCCCATCACCATACCCAACGGCACCAGGATCAGGGCGGCCAGCGCCACACGCCCCGCCGCGACCCACCACAGGCTCATCCCCGTCAGCGCCGTAGATGTCCCCATGAAGGCGGTGCCCCAGATCACGCCAAGCGACAGGATCAAAAGCCAATTCTTCACGCCGGGGGAGGTTGGATCGGCGCTCATTGCAGCGTCATCATGATGGTAATGAAACACGCGATGATGGTGGCCAGAACCGCCCATTTCCACCAGCTGTCTTCTTGCGGAGTGGTCCCCTTGGCGCGCGCTTTCAACAGCCGGGCGGGCTGATCCGGCCCGTATCGCCAGATGGTGGACCACGGCGCGAACCCGGCCTCGGCAAACAGTCCTGATGAGGGCGCGCCGTGCCAGACCTGCGCGGTGAGGTCGTCCCATCCACGGGCCTCGGCCCGCTCTTTGGCAAAATCCACCATCTCCCGGGCGATCCCCTTGCCGCGCCAATCGGGATGGACCCAGATATCGTTGATGGATCCCTTGTGATATGCGCCGGCATCCGCGCGTAAATGCCAGCTAAGCAGGATAAACCCCACAACCTGTCCGTCGGCGTCGGCCACGAACAGGTTCTCGGACGCAGCTACGCGTTGTCCCTTTTTGTCAATAAAGGCAACTATATGGCCGCGCGCCACCAGCATCTCCCACCCGTTTTCGGCAAAGGCATCCGGCTGGCGCTGGCGGTGTTCCTCCCACGTCGCCTCGCTCGCCTCCAGGATCGTGGCGCGGTCGGCCTCAACAGCGGGGCGAATAGTGGCTTTCATCGCCCAGACATGGCGCGCGAGACAGGGGCGGTCAACTAGCCAATGGTGCGGTAGATCTCAGTGCGAAGCGCTTCGGGCGCGGTATTGTCGGGATCATCGATATAGACCTCCCAGATCGGAAAGGCGCCGGGAATACCCTCGGTTTCCATGTGACGCCACAGGGCCTGATGGGTCTGGTTCATGCTGTCATAGGGTCCGACATGCGTGGTCATCATCACGTCACCCGCGGGCAACGTGTCGGCCTTGATCGGTTCGCGGGCTTTGGCCGCATCCTCGGCCGAGACCATCACACCGCCCCGAAAGCGCAGCACCTCGGGATCCATCCCCAGGTAAAGGGACATCGGCATCGACAAAGGTGTCACGCCGAATTGTCCCACGAAACCAAAGACATCGCCAAAGGCCGATCCCATGGCCTCAGCAATTTCCGGCCCGTACCCACATTCGCGATCGACGTAGATATAGGGCTGCTCAGGCTGCGTCTTGCGGGTGAATTCCATGGCGTGATCCTCCGTCTGGTTACGGACAGGCTACAGCGAAAACCCGCTCAACCCTAGCCAAACCGACGGAACCCACACGGCCCTTGGGCCGTTTCTCTCCTGACACAGCATGAGTTTGAAAGGAGAGACACGATGGAAACCTGGTACTTTCTGGCCGGTCTGTTTCTGTTCACGATGATCGCGTGGCTGGCGTGGGCCGGATTGTCGAAGCTGCGGACCGAGAACAAGCTGGATGATCCGAATGCCCCGAAATCGTCGCTCGCCAAGGACGGCCCCGGGCCAAACCCGGCAACAGCACCCCGATTGGGCGATCCGGAATTTCCCAAGAGCTGATTGTGGAAAGGCGGACCGGTCAGCGCTTGACGATCCAAAGACTGCCGCCGCCCACATATTTGCCTATCCCAAAGCGGTCGAAAGCCGCGCGCACTTGCGCCTCCATGCTCCTCACGGCGTAGTGGGTTGCGAAATCTAGCGTGAACGCCGCAGACCAAAGCCAACCCGGCAACGCCAGCTGTTCGTTATAGCGGCGGTCGACCCAGTTTTCCGGGTATGGCCAGGGCAGAAAAATGTCGTGAATATGCACCACGACACCCGCGGCCAGGCGGGGGAAGATACGGGAAAATACGATATCGGTATCAAACCCCTCCTGCAGGATGTGGCTGCCATCCAGGAAGACGATGTCACCTGCGCTCAGTTGATCGAACAGCGGCACATCTTCCACCGATAGAACCCGCCGCTCGAACCGCACCGACAGATCGCTCAACTCGATCCGTGGGGCCGGATCAATGCATGTGATCGCGCTGGACAGGCCCTCGTCGGCGACGGCGCGCAGGAAAAACCGTGTGGAGTTTCCCGATCCTACCTCCATGATCCTAGCGGGGCGGTGACGGACAACCGCTGCATAGATCCCGGCCCCATCGAGCCTGGTCAGATAATCACTGTCCCAATTTGGGTCGATTGCCTCGGTTCCGATCGCCTGAAACCGCTCCTGCAGAGTACCGATCAGGTCCAGCACCTCTGAAAATCTCCCTTCTGCCGCCTGAAACAGCGGCAGAAGCTCGGCATAGGGTGGAATTGGCCGGGCGATCTGTTCCATCGCACCATATCGTGTGAAGAAGCCCGGCCGCTTCCGTTTTTTGAAGAGAGCCATCGGCTTCAGTTCTTCGCCTTGTCAACCATCTTGCCGTCGGAAATCCAGGGCATCATGGCGCGCAGTTTTTCGCCAACTTCCTCGATCTGGTGGGCGTCGTTCATGCGGCGGGTGCCTTTGAAGAACGGCTGGCCCACCTGGTTTTCCGCCATGAAATCACGGACGAATTTACCGGTCTGAATGTCGGTCAGGATCGCCTTCATTTCTTTCTTGGTCTGCTCATAAGGCAGAACGCGCGGACCGGAGACGTATTCGCCGTATTCCGCCGTGTTGGAAATGGAGTAATTCATATTGGCGATGCCGCCTTCGTAGATCAGGTCCACGATCAGCTTCACTTCGTGCAGGCATTCGAAATAGGCCATCTCGGGCGCGTAACCCGCTTCGACCAGCGTCTCGAAGCCCATGCGGATCAGCTCGACGAGGCCACCACACAACACGGCCTGCTCGCCGAAGAGGTCGGTTTCGCATTCCTCGCGGAAGTTGGTCTCGATGATGCCGGACCGGCCGCCACCGATGGCGGAGCAGTAAGACAGGCCGATCTCCAGCGCCTTGCCCGATGCGTCCTGATCCACGGCCACAAGGCACGGCACACCGCCGCCCTTGGTGTATTCGCCGCGCACCGTGTGGCCCGGGCCTTTCGGGGCCATCATGATCACGTCAACGCCGGGCTTCGGCTCGATCAGGCCGAAATGCACGTTCAGGCCGTGGGCGAAGGCCATCGCCGCGCCATCCCGCAGGTTGTCGTGAACGTATTTTTTATAGGTCTCGGCCTGCAACTCATCGGGCATGGTGAACATGATCAGGTCGGCCCAGGCGGCCGCCTCGGCGATGTCCATGACCTTCAGGCCCTCGCCCTCGGCTTTCGCCTTGGAGGCGGACCCATCACGCAACGCCACGACGACGTTCTTTGCGCCGCTGTCGCGCAGGTTCAGCGCATGGGCATGGCCTTGGGAGCCGTAGCCCAAAATCGCCACTTTCATGTCCTTGATCAGGTTCACATCGCAATCGCGGTCGTAGTAAACGCGCATGTTCTTCTCCCTTGGGGTGTTTGTCTGGTGCCGGGTTTGCCCGATCGGGCGAGGAAATTCGCCGTTTGAAGTGGAGGAATTTGTGCGATATAAGAGAATATCATGCGTAGTAGTCAAATATCGGTGCCGTATCATGCTCGATGACAGTGATCGCCGCCTCCTGCGCCACTTGCAGGCGGACCCGGCCCAACCCATCGGGCAACTGGCCGAAGCCGCCCGGCTGCCGCTCGCCACGGCGTATAAGCGGCTCGACAAATTGCAGGCCAGTGGCGTGCTGCGCGGCCAACATGCGATTATCGACTGGCAGGCACTTGGCTATACCGTCGAAGTCAGCCTCCGCATCACGCTCGACAAGACCAACCCACGCGCCTTTGACGAATTCCTCGAGGCCGCCCGTGATGTTCCGGACGTGATCGAGATCCAGACCTTCCTCGGCCGGGTCGATGCGCGGCTCAAGATCATCGCCCGCGATCTGGCCGCGTATCAGCAGATCTACCGGGACTGCGTCCTCACCCTGCCGCACATCGCCGATATCGAAGCCCTGATGCAGGTGGCCGCGATCAAGAACAGCCGGGCGTTGCCGCTGTGATCGACACCGACACGACCGACCGCGCGATCCTGCGCCTGCTTGCCCGCGATGCGACGCTCAAAGCCTCCGAGATCGGGCGCCGGGTGGGCCTGTCTCAGCCCGCCACATGGCGGCGTATTAAACGCCTGACCGAGGCCGGCATCCTTGCGGGGCGTCGTCTCGACCTCGATGCTGCCGCCCTGGGCTTTGGCGTCACCGTATTCCTTGGTGTGAAGCTCTCGGCCAAATCCCGCGTCTCCCTCGATGATTTCGAACGCGCCATCACCGCCATCCCCGAGGTGCAAACCGTCGAACACGTGCTGGGCCTCTACGATTACCGCTTGCGGGTCGTCGCACGCGATTTGGCCGATTTCGAACGGGTGCTCCGGCGACGCATCATGACGCTGCCATCCGTCGGCAATGTCGAGGCCAACGTATTGCTTTCGGAGGAGCAGCGCCCCGGCCCGCTCTGAGCGCGGGGCTTGTCCCGCCGCGGCGTGGGTCCTATCCAAGGCCGCTACACAGGAGATAGCCCATGACCGCCCTGCTCGATCACGTCGACCCCGACGGCCTTCTCGAATATTCCGTCGTTTTCACTGACCGGTCGCTCAACCACATGTCGGGCGCGTTCCAGGGCGTGATGAACGACATCTCCGCCATGCTGAAACAGGTTTACAACGCCGATGCGGTGGCCCTGATCCCCGGGGGCGGGTCTTTCGCGATGGAGGCCGTGGCGCGCCAATTTGCACAAGGTACCGACGTGCTCGTGGTGCGCAACGGCTGGTTCTCCTTCCGCTGGTCACAGATCCTCGATGCCGGTGGCTTTGTGGGGGACGTCACGGTGATGAAGGCGCGCCCCAGCGGCAACGCCCCGCAATCGCCCTACGCGCCCGCGCCCATTGAAGAAGTCACGCAGAAGATCGTCGAGATCAAACCTGGCATCGTTTTCGCCCCCCATGTTGAAACCTCCGCCGGGGTGATCTTGCCGGACGATTACATCGCCGCTTTGGCCGAGGCTGCGCATCAGGTCGGCGCGCTGATGGTGCTCGATTGCATCGCCTCGGGCTGCGCCTGGGTCGATATGAAGGAAACGGGCGTCGATGTCCTGATCTCCGCGCCGCAAAAGGGCTGGTCGGCGCAGCCCTGCGCGGGCCTCGTGATGATGTCCGACAGGGCCGTGGCGCGGATGGATCAGACGCAATCCAATTCCTTCGCGGGAGACCTGAAAGCCTGGTCCAACATCATGAAAACCTACGAAAATGGCGGCCACGCCTACCACGCGACCATGCCCACGGATGCCCTGCGCGTGTTCCGAGACACGATGATCGAGACCCGCGATTACGGTTTCGACAAGCTGAAACAGGCGCAATGGGCGCTCGGCAATGGTGTCCGCGCCACGCTCACCGCAAAGGGCATCACATCCGTCGCCGCAGAGGGCTATGGCGCGCCCGGCGTCGTCGTCAGCTATACAGATGATCCCGAGATCAAATCCGGCGCCAAATTCGCGGCCCATGGTATGCAGATCGCCGCCGGTGTGCCCTTGCAGGTGGACGAGCCCGAAGGCTTCATGACGTTCCGCCTCGGCCTCTTCGGCCTCGACAAGCTCTACGATGTCAACGCCGCGCTGGCGCGCCTGAAGACCGTACTCGACAAGGTCTTCCCGTAACAGGCGCTCAAGGCCAACCCCCGATCACACCGCACCGCATGCGTTGACCGGGCCGCACCCCTTCCTTGTTTCAAAAATATCCCGGGGGAGGCACCGTCAGGTGCCGGGGGCAGCGCCCCTTTTAGCCGCTGGCCCCAAGCCCCGCCCGCATCAGGGTCTTACGGACGGGCGTGACGGAATAAAGCGCATTCAGCGCCTTCAGCCGCAAATCGCGAACCCCTTGCGCCTGCGCCATGGAAGCGCGGTTCAGCGCGTCCACTCCGGCGACCCTGGCAAGGATTTCGGGATGCCGCGCCCGATGATACCGGGCCAGCCCCGCCGCTGCGCCGGGATCGTCACGGTTGGAGGTCGCGATCTCCAGAAGCGCGGCGATGTCCGCAAGGCTCATGTTCAGGCCCTGCGCCCCGATCGGCGGGACCACATGCGCCGCCTCGGCCACCAGCGCGGTGCGCTCGGCGTTCATCCGCGCCGCCACCTGGCTGATGATCGGCCAGACCGTCCGGCGGGACGCCAGTCGCAACGGACCGTATAGCCCTGCGGACCGCTCGGTCATCTCGCTCTCGAACGCCTCATTGGGCAATGCGGCCAGCCGTTGCGCCTCAGGCCCTCGCTCCATCCAGACAATGGCGGAACAGGGCCGGCCATCATGATCTGGCAGCGGCACCAGGGTAAATGGCCCGCCGGAGCGATGGATCTCGGTTGAGATATTTCCATGCGGCGCGTCATGGGTCACGGCAAAGGCCAGCGCCTTCTGTCCGTATCGCGTGGTCCGCACCGGGATATCGACGGCTTCGCGCACCGGCGACGTGCGGCCATCGGCGGCGATGATCAACTGGGCGCGCAGGCGGGTTCCATCGCTGAGCGTCACGAGGGCCTCGCGCTGACGGGTCAGGACATGGGCCGTGCCGGTGCCCGGTCTGAACGTCGCGTTCGGCAGGCTCTCCAGATGGGCAACCATCTCGCGGCGCAGCAGCCAATTGGGAAGGTTCCACCCGAACGGGGCGTCGGAAATGTCGGCGGCGTCGAAATCATGGGTTGCGCGCGCCTCGGGCAATTCGCCGCCCGCATCCACGATCCGCATGACCTGCAGGGGTGTGGCGTGGGGCGCAAAGCTGGACCAAAGCCCGATCCGGTCGAGGAAGGCCTGCGCCGGTTGCAAAAAGGCGGTGGTCCGCAGGTCCGCGCCATCGGCCTCCCGCTCCGTCACAGGCGGGGCCGGATCGGCACAGAGCGTCGTAAAACCCGCCTGGGCGAATGCGATGGTCGCGGCAAGGCCAGCGACGCCACCGCCGGAAACGAAGATATCGATATCGTGTGGGTTGGTCATACGCTCTAGGTAATCCCCCGGCGGGGCGGGGGAAAGCGACCTTCTGTCCCGGTCTTTGCAACGCGCGATGATGTTGGCGGGATTTGTCTAGGCCAGCAGCGTTTGCAGGAAGCGGGTCAGGTCCGACGTATGATGGTGGATATGGTCGTCGGGGGCGGAGGTCGTGGCGACGTGGATCGTTGTCAGGCCCATCTCGTGGGGGACGCGCAGGTTGCGGGCCTCGTCTTCGAACATGGCCGCCTTGGCGGGGGTCAGAGCTTCCGCCCCGAACACGGTTTCAAAGGCCTGGGCCGACGGTTTCGGGTGGTAGGCCGCATGTTCGACGCCATAGATCGCATCGAACAGGCCATCGAGGCCCCGCGCCTTGGCCACCTCTGCCGCATAGGGCGCGCTTCCATTGGTGTAGATGATCTTCCGTCCCGGCAGGGCGGTGATGGCATCGGCCAGCTCCGGATCGGGGGACAGCACCGAGAAATCGATATCGTGGACGGCAACAAGATAGGGTTCGGGATCTACCCCATGATGCTCCATGAGCCCTGCAAGGGTGGTGCCATGATCCTCGTAGTATTTGTGGCGCAAGGCATCCGCCTCGGCCCGCGGGAGGCCAAGCGTCTCCATCACAAAAGCCGTCATCCTTGCGTTCACCTGCGGGAAAAGCGCCATCGACGGCGGATAAAGCGTGTTGTCGAGGTCAAACACCCAGGTTTCGATATCAGTCAGCTGTGCCATGGGGCGGGCCTATCCGCCCGGTCGCCCCGGTGCAAGGCACTGGACAGGGCGCGGGGGCGGGACTAGCGTCCAAGGCCTTGAGAGAAAGGGACATTGCCATGAGCGAGGTCGGCCATAAGGACGCCTACGGGCTGATCCTCGATGCGATCGATGGCGGCGTGTATCGCCCCGGATCCCGGCTCGTTGAAAGCGAGCTGGCGGACCGGTTCGGGGTCAGCAGAACACCGATCCGCGAAGCGCTGCAGCGGCTTGAGACACAATCCCTGCTCACCCGCGATGGGCGGTCGTTGATCGTGGCGTCGCTGGATCATGCGCAAATGGCCGAGCTTTACGCGGTCCGCCAGGAACTGGAGGGGCTGGCCGCGCGCCTTGCCGCCAAGCACGCAGCGGAGGAAGAGATCGCCGTGCTGCGGGACATGGTGGAGCAGGATCGCACCCTTCTGGGCGATCCGGAGGCGCTCGCGCGGGCCAACCGGCGGTTCCACCACCAGATCCACCTGGCGTCGCACAACCGCTACCTCGTCCAGCAACTGGATCTTGTCTATCGCTCCATGGCCCTGATGGCGCGCACATCGCTAGCCGCCGCCGGACGGGGCGAGGATGCCCTGGCCGAGCATGATGCCATCGTGGATGCGATCTCGGCCCGCGACGGTGACAGGGCGGCCGATGCGTTGAAGGCCCATCTTTCGACCGCATTTAAGGTGCGCCTGAAAGAGGAGGCGCAGCGCGGCTGAACCCGCTATTCCGCGATGTGCATCGGTGGCGCAGGCGCGGGCTCGTCCACCTGCGCGGCGCCGAAGTTTCCATGGGTCGTCTTGGCCCAGAAGAACGGGCGGGCCATCAATTCGAATACACCGATCCACGCCGCGATTGTGCCGAAAAGGTAATAGGGTTCCACCAGTGGTGTGATCGGGCGCAGATGGCGCAGGTGTTTGGCCCGGCAGGCATAGATCGAGATCGCGATGGACCCGACCAGCCCGGTGATCATCACCACCGCCAGAATGCCGTAGCCAAGCGGAGACAGGACCGTATCAAGCGGGTGCCAAACGCCGAACGGCTTGAGCATGAAGGTCCAGAGCAGCGGCGCGGTCAGGAAGCCCAGGACGCCCCCGAACATCTGCACCTGCAGGCCGATAAACCGCCATGGCCCGAGATCACGCCACAGTATGCCCGGCCGCCGCATCGCCACGCCCCAGGTGATCAGGTAGCCCTTCAACCAGCGGGAGCGTTGCCGGATCCACGGGAAAAGGGCTGCGTTGGCCTCCTCAAACGTAGTCGTGTCGACGATTTCCGTCTGATAACCCGCCCGCGCCAGACGCAGGCCCAGTTCGGCATCCTCGGTGACATTATGGGCGTCCCACGCGCCAAGCTCTTCCAACACGTTGCGGCGCAAGAAGACGGTGGTTCCGCCCAGGGGCACGACAAGGCCCATCCGTTGCACGCCGGGCAGCAGGACCCGGAACCAGGCGGCATATTCCACCGTGAACATCCGGCTCAGCCAGTTGTGCCGCGAATTGTAGTAATCAAGCTGCCCCTGCAGACAGGCTACATCGCCCGGAACCTCGGCAAAGCGCTGCACGACGCGCGCGATCTGGTCGGGCTCGGGGCGATCTTCCGCGTCGTAGATGCCCACAATGTCGCCCCGCGCGTAGTTCAAGACGTAGTTGAGTGCCCGGGGCTTGGTCTGCGGATGGCCGCGCGGCACGATGATGGCCCGCATCCAGGGCGGCAGATGCCCTGCGCGCAACGCGGCCAGGGTGGTGGGATCGTCTTCTTCGACTGCGAGAATGATATCGAGGCGCTCACGGGGGTAATTCAAGCGCCGCAGTCGTTCGACAAGCGCGCCCGCAATTTCCGGTTCCCGCAACAGGGGCACGAGGATCGAGACGGTGGGCAAGTGCAGGAATTGGCTGTCGGGCGGGGAGGGCTCCGTCGGGGTGGGAAAACGCAGGGATTGCGCGAAGGCCGAGAATTTCAGGATGCAATTTGCGATGAAAACGGTGAGGGCAACGGCAAATAGGACGACAAGGAGCGCGATGGGGGCCGCGATCAGAAGGCATAGACCCGCAAGCGCCACGCCGATGGCGACACGCCCCATCGCATCGCCGCGCCACGTGCGGCAGGAGCGGGCCTCCGGCGCGCGTCCTTCGGCGCGCCGCGCCAGCTCCGGCCCATAAAGCGCTTTCTGCGCATTGGTGATCTGAGCGCGGCAGGCCAACGCAGTAACCACACGGGTGCCCGGCGGAAGGGCGGCGCGCAGGTCGTCCAGCCGGTCCGGTCGGCTTGTTGCGATGACAAGGCCGGAGCCCGCGCTGTGCCAGATCACGGCTTCGCAGGCGATCGCCTGACGGGCCGGCAGAAGGTGGGCGAGGCCCGGATCGGCTGGCATCCCGGCCAGATCGGCGATGCCGCAACGGTTGATCTCGGCAAGCGCCGACAGAAGTTCGGCCTCATCCAGCGCCCGCTGGGCCAGCAAAACCTGACCGAGCGACAGGGTGGTCCCGCGCATTGCTGTCAGTGCGGCGGACACCTCTGTCGAGGACACGACACCGCGTGAGACCAGAAGCGCGGATAGCCGCGTCGCTTCGGCCTGAGTGGGCGTCTCGGTTCGATCCGGGGGGAATTGCCAGGTGTCAACGCGGTTCGCCGCACGCGCCAGAAGCGCGCCCGATGGGCCACGGCCGGGCCCAGAGCGACCTTGGGATTTTTCCCCGTCCAAAACCTGCGCCTTTCGCTGGGTTTTATTTCAAATGTCGTCTAATGCGACCTTCGGGCGGAGTGGTTAATAATTGGTAAAGACAATGGGTTCGGCCAACGGCTGACGGTATGGCGCGGAACACGGTTCCGGCGTTTCGGAACGGTCAGGCGAGCGTCTTGGCCCCGGCGCGAACGGCCTCGGCGAAGCGCTCGAACAGGTAGAAGCTGTCTTGCGGGCCGGGGCTGGCCTCGGGGTGATACTGGACGGAGAAGATCGGTTTGCCGTCCACGGCGATCCCGCAATTTGACCCGTCGAACAGGCTCACATGGGTCTCATTCACCCCTGCGGGCAGGGTTTGGCTGTCGACCGTGAAGCCGTGATTCATCGATGTGATCTCGACCTTGCCGGTGGTCAGGTCCTTCACCGGATGGTTTGCGCCATGGTGGCCGTGGTTCATCTTGATGGTTTTTGCGCCAAGCGCCAGCGCCAGCATCTGGTGGCCCAGGCAAATGCCAAAGGTGGGGATGCCGGCCTCCAGCACGCCTTTGATCATCGGCACGGCGTACGCGCCGGTCGCCGCCGGATCACCGGGACCGTTGGACAGGAACACGCCGTCGGGCGATTGCGCCAGAATCTCGTCCGCCGTGGCCGTGGCGGGCATCACGGTCACGTCCAGCCCGGCCGAGGCGAGGCAGCGCAGGATATTGCGTTTCGCTCCGTAATCCAGAGCCACAACCTTCGGCGCGGGACCTTCGCGCTTGGGATAGCCGTCGGGCCAGGCCCACCGCATCTCGTCCCAGCGGTAGCTCTGCGCGCAGGTCACATCCTTGGCCAGATCTAGCCCTTCGAGCCCGCTAAAGGCGCGGGCCGCAGCGACCATCGCCTCGATATCGAAATTGCCGTCGGGGTCATGGGCCAGCGCCACATGGGGGGCGCCCTGTTGCCGGATCGCGCGGGTCAGCCGCCGCGTATCGACGCCGCCGATGCCCACGCGTCCGGTGCGGGCCAGCCAATCCACGAGGTGGCCTTGCGCTCGCCAGTTCGACGGCTCGGTCGGATCCCATTTCACCACCATCGCTTCGGCCACCGGATCGGCGGTTTCGTCATCGTCGATGTTGGTGCCAGTATTTCCAATATGGGGGAACGTAAAGGTCACGATCTGGCCCGCATAAGACGGGTCGGTCATGATCTCCTGATATCCCGTCATGGCGGTGTTGAAGCACAGCTCGGCCACGCGCAGCCCCGTCGCCCCAAACCCTTTTCCGTAGAAAATCGTGCCATCGGCAAGGACGAGGCAGGCGGTGGGGTGATCGCTCATGGGGCAGCTCCGTTGGCAGGGTCCGGGCAAACTTCCAGCGGTGTATGGCCGGGGTGCGCGCAGGTCAAGCTGCGCCTTGTTGCCGGGCGTTCTTTCCCTTATCTGCCGGGGCTCAACGGATCAACGCAGCGGGTGTGACCATGGGTTTGCGGACAAAAATCACCGACGGGATCAAAAGCGCGATGCGCGAGAAGGACAGCGTGCGCCTGTCGACGTTGCGCCTGATCAATGCGGCGGTGAAGGATCAGGACATCGCGGCGCGCGCCAAGGGCAATGCCGATGGTGTGGGCGAGGCCGAGGTGCTGGCGATCCTGGCCAAGATGGTGAAGCAACGCCAGGAAAGCGCGCGGGCCTATGAAGAGGGCGGGCGGCTGGAACTGGCCGAGCAGGAAAAGGCAGAGATCGCGGTGATCGAGGAATTCCTGCCGCGCCAATTGTCTGAAAAGGAAACCGCCGCCGCGGTTGAGGCGGCGATTTCCGAGGCCGGTGCCGAAAGCATCCGCGACATGGGTCGCGTGATGGGCGCGCTGAAGGGCAGATATGCCGGCCAGATGGATTTCGGCCTCGTCGGGCCGATGGTGAAAGACCGGCTCAGCTGAGCCGATCTTGCCAAAGTCGGGCATGGTGGGCGGCCAACGTCCTGCCCGCCGGACCAGGTCCGGCACCATGACACAGCCTTAATTGCTGCGGGTCACCTCCGGTGTGCAGAGTTGCAGCGGGCCGCAAAACGTGCCCGGCTCAGGGAATGTGAGTGACGGAAACGCGATGCTCTGAGCCGCAAGTGGCGCGCTGAGCGCGGTGGCTGCAAGGGCGGCAAGGATGAGAGGGCGCATGGAAGATCTCCTGATGGGTTGCGTGATGCCATCAGGATGGGATGCTCGCGCCGCGCGATCCGTCCGATTTCAGAAATCAGTGCAGATTTGCCGGGATCGGCGCGGGATGTTCGGAATCGGCGCCGTGGGTCGGGGGCGACAGGGCCGCGCGCCGGAACTCCGTCGGGCTTTGCCCGGTCTCCGCCCGGAAGGCGCGGTTGAACGGCCCGAGGGAGGCAAAGCCCACGTCATAGGCAATCTCCAGAACCGTCGTGCCCTCCGCCTCCGGATCGCTAAGCTGTGTCTTGGCGGCAGCGATGCGATGGGCGTTGATGAAGCTTGAGAAGTTGCGATGTCCCAGCCCGCCATTGATCACACGGCGCAGGCGATGCTCCGGCACGCTGAGCCGGGCGGCGAGCGCGCCGATCGTCAGCCCCTCTTCCCGCCAGATGCCTTCGGCCATGGCGGCCCGTACGCGCGCAATCAGGGCGGCATCTGGATGGCTGGTGCTTGCGCGCGGGGCCGGGGCCGGGTGATCGTGGGCACCGGGCCAGAGATCGATATTTGGCGCAAGGATCCACACCGCGAATGCCGTGGTCACGGCCAGAACGCCCGCGGATTGCAGAAGCGCGAAGGAGACAGACCCCGGATCCATCACGCCAAGCGCCTGCACGCCGGTCAGAACCAGCCCGAGCCCCGCGATGGCCACTGCGAAACCCGGCCGCGCGCGGCAGCGACACTCAACCAGATCGTCGCGGGAGGACCAGAGCGCCAAGCCGAACAGCGCGCCGTACAGGAGCGTCGCGCTGGCCGCGCAGGGCACAAGCGTCACCCAATCCGGCGCCGTTTGATGCAGATAGAAATGCGCCGACACCACGGAGGAGGCGACGAGCCACGGCCAGCGTCGGCCGGGCGGGTCGAGGAAGATCGTCACGATCAGCCAGGTGATCGCGTTGGGCACGAGACTGGAGAACAGAACCAAGTTGGCGGTGACAAGCGGCGGCAGATCGAGGGGCAGGGCGGCGTAGCTCAGGAGCATCGCGGATTTCGTGACGGCGACTGCGAGGATCGAGATACGGCCCTCCCACCCGATGGGCGCACGCCAAAGCAGGCCCGCGAGCAGCATCAGGAGGCTGATCGAGGCCCCGCGCATGGCAAGATCGAGAAACTCCATCGCGGCCTTCCCCTTGTAGACATCCACATCGGTTGGGAGGCAGCTTATCGCATGGCTGTGCGGCTGACGCACCGATTTTTCGAAATCCCGCCGATTTGCAGGAATCGGCGTGGGTTTCTCTGTAAAAGAGGCGGCGCCGCCAGGGGCGGACCGGTTTGCAAGGGGCCTGTGTCAAAGACCCCGATGGGACAGAATGCGCGAGGGAATGTCCAACCCGATCTTGGCCTTTGGGGGCGCGGATCGGGTGCAAACGCTCAAAGATCCTGGGTGGCAGATGCGGGCTTTGCCCCGGGACCTGCCTGGTCGACCGAGGGCTTTATCCGCCGGTTGGGTTAAGAATGGATTAGCGGAACAGGAAGAATTTGCCGGGCGGGTCAGGTGACGGGCGTTGCTGATCCGAGGCTGCGTTCGAGGATTTCTTTCAACTCCACCCGTTCAAGCGGGGTCAGGAACGCGCCCAATTCCACCTCCCGCGCGCCGCCTTTGAGGGTCAGGTAGTTGGGCACCGGGCCGCCCTTGGTGTGGAGAATGGCGCGGACCCAATAGGGGTTTGCCTCCCAATCGCGGGGTGACTTGCGGGGGTCGTGGCGGACGATACGGATCAGGTCGTCCCAGATCATGACGTCTTCATAGAGGTCCATGTCCCGCCAGGAGCGTTGCAGCGCCGCCCAGATGCCCCAGACAGCGGCAATAAGGAATGGCAGCAGCGCCCAGAACACGGAGGTTCCAAGGATCGAGAGCAGCGGCAGGGAAATCAGCGTTGCCGTGACACCGATGAACCAGACGAACCCTTCGGGCGTGAGGCTCTTGTAGGGTACGAGACGCAAGGCCAACCGCGGCGTGCCGCGCGTCGGAGATGAAAAGGCCCCGGACATTGCCGGGGCCTCCGTGATTTCGGTCAGGATCGGCATGGACGGCCCCTAGTGGTGGCCTTGCTTGTCCCACATCTCGCGCGTCGGAAGCTCCTCGAACGTGTGCTCCGGCGGTGGGTTGGGCAGGGTCCATTCCAGCGTGTCGGCATGCTCACCCCAATAGGCGGGCTCGGTCACGCGGCGGCCTGCGGCCAGCGTGTAGAACACGATGCCGATGAAGAAGATGAACGAGGCGAACGAGATGAACGCGCCAATCGACGAAACGTAGTTCCAGAGCGCAAACGCCTCCGGATAGTCGATGTAGCGGCGCGGCATGCCCTGACGGCCCAGGAAGTGTTGGGGGAAGAAGGTCAGGTTTGCACCAATGAAGAACACCCAGAAATGCACCTGACCGGCCCATTCGGGGTATTGCCGCCCGGACATCTTGGCGAGCCAGTAGTAGACCGCCGCGAAGATGCCGAAGACCGCACCCAGGCTCATCACATAGTGGAAATGCGCTACGACGTAGTAGGTGTCGTGATAGGCGCGGTCCACACCGGCCTGGGACAGGATGATGCCCGTCGTGCCACCGAGCGTGAAGAGGAAGATGAAGCCAAGGGCGAACATCATCGGTGTCTTGAAGCTGATCGAGCCCATCCACATCGTTGCGATCCACGAGAAGATCTTGATGCCCGTGGGCACCGCGATCACCATGGTTGCCACCATGAAGTAGGCCTGCTGCGTCAGCGTCATGCCGACCGTGTACATGTGGTGCGCCCAGACGACGAAGCCGAGGCCTCCGATGGCCACCAGCGCGTAGACCATCGGCAGGTAGCCGAAGATCGGCTTCTTGGAGAAGGTCGACACCACGTGGGAGATCACGCCGAAGGCCGGCAGGATCACGATGTAAACCTCGGGGTGACCGAAGAACCAGAAGATGTGCTGGAACAGGATCGGGTCGCCGCCACCGGCGGGATCGAAGAAGGTCGTGCCGAAATTCCGGTCGGTCAGCAGCATGGTGATGGCGCCCGCCAGAACCGGCAGCGACAGCAGAAGCAGCCATGCGGTCACGAAGATCGACCAGGCGAAGAGCGGCACCTTGTGCAGCGTCATGCCCGGCGCGCGCATGTTCAGGAACGTCGTGATGAAGTTGATCGAGCCGAGGATCGAGGACGCGCCCGAAACGTGCACGGCGAAGATCGCGAAATCCACCGCGCGGGAGGTTTCGACCCCCTGGGCCGAAATCGGCGGATAGAAGGTCCAGCCCGGACCGGCCCCGCCATCGATGAAGACCGAGCAGAAAGCGAGCGTGGTGCCCGCCACATACATCCAGTAGCTGAGGTTGTTCAGGCGCGGAAACGCCATGTCGGGCGCGCCGATCATCAGCGGCATAAAGTAGTTGCCGAAGCCCCCGAACAGCGCCGGGATGACCACGAAGAACATCATCAGAACGCCGTGGCCGGTGATGTAGACGTTCCAGGTGTGACCATCGGGGTTGCCGTCCAGCTGGTCCATCGTGCCCAACAAAGCCTGGGCTTCCGCAGGATTGGCCGATGCGATCATCGCCTCGAACTGGTCGACCATATCGGCCCGCAGACCACCCTCGATCGACACCATCGCGGCCTCACCGGTGCCGTCGACGGCGGCAAGGATCTGCCCCTCAAGCCCGGATAACTGATCGGCGAAGGCGTTTGTGCCCCCGCCCGCGGCGGCCAAAGCCTCGCCCAGACGCGCGAAAATGCCCTGAATGCCATCCGGACCCGCGGCAAACGCCTCGTACATGTACTGGACGCCGGGCTCCATCAGCTCCATCCGCATGTAGACGGTGAAGGCCACCGACACGAGGCCCACAAGGCCTGCGGTGAACAGATAGAGGATGCCGATATCTTTGTGGTTCGTGGACATGAACCAGCGGGTGAAGAACCCGCGATCATCTTGGTGATCGTGTCCCGTAAGGGTGGCGTCTGCCATGGTCGTCTCCTGTTCGCGTCTTGCTCGCGCGGCGGTGGCGCGGAAGATCGATATCACGCCTCCAGCGCGACAGGTTACCGGCACGGGCAACCTGGCTGGTCTGAATTCTTCCTGACGGTGTAGTGCGACGGTCGGTGGGGATCAACGCGACAACTCGCGCGCGCGTGGTGTTGGGGTGGGTTATTTTGGCGCAGTCCGGGCCGGGCATGGCGTAGCGCCAGAGCGAATTGCAATATCGTGCACGATTGTCGGGGCGTGGAGCGATCTGAGCGGGGGGGTGGCGAGGCCCTCTAGCTGAACCAGATCGACCAGACGATGAATGCAGCGAGGATCGGGGGAAGGAGCGAGATAAGGAGCAGGACACCGTCGCGCAGCATCAGGCCAAGGCCGGTCAGGACAACCGCCAGTGCCAGAAGCGATGAGGACATCGGCACCAATTCGAGAAACGGCATCACCGCGCCGTAACTTGCGGCGAACACAAGGAAAACCTGCGAGGCCGGGGGCAGGCTGAGCCAGCCGAGGCGGCGGGTGGCGCGCCGTTCCAGCCAGCGGGCCACACGCCGGATTCGCGCCATGGCCGCAACGAGGCGGCGGGGGTTGATCTGGCGGCGTTTCAGAAAGCCCGGCAGCCAGAGCCGCCGCCGTCCGATGGCCGCCTGCAGGGCGCACAGCGCGATGATCGTGCCGCAGATTGACGACACGAACGGGATGCCGGAGAGCGGCGACACGATCAGCAAGGCGGTGAAGGTCATGATCGGAAGCACACCGCGCCCGCCCGCCACGCGGACGAGAGTATCTACATCCGATTGTCCGGCCTCTGCCGTGGCGGCCATCTCGTCAACGATCTGCGTCAGCGCGCGGGCCTGTTTGGGCGGCGGCGATGTTGTGTCCGGTGGGACGGTCTCGTCCGGGTCAGCCATGGGGGCTACCGCGCAAAGACATCATCAAACCTGCGTTTCAGGGCCACATCCATATCCGGCAATGTCACCGGCAGCCCCAGATCGACAAGGCTGGTCACGCCGTGGCCTTCGATGCCGCAGGGCACGATGCCGTCGAAATGGCTCAGGTCCGGTTCCACATTCACAGAGATCCCGTGAAAGCTCACCCATTTGCGGAGGCGTACCCCGATGGCGGCAATCTTGTCTTCACGCGGGCTGCCATCGGGCAGGGGGGCCTTTTCCGGCCGGGCCACCCAGACGCCGACGCGGCCCTCGCGGATCTCACCCTTCACGTTGAATTCTGCCAGCGCCGCAATCACCCAGGCCTCCAGTTTCTGAACATAGGCCCGCACGTCGCGGCCGCGGGTGTTGAGATCGAGCATCACATACGCCACGCGCTGGCCGGGGCCGTGATAGGTGTATTGACCGCCGCGCCGTGTGTCATGGACCGGAAAGCGATCGGGATCCTTCAGGTCTTCGCGCCTGGCCGACGTCCCAGCAGTATAGAGCGGCGGATGCTCCAGAAGCCAGATCGCCTCACCCGCCTCGCCGCGCGCGATGGCCCCGGCGCGGGCCTCCATCTCCGCCACGGCAATGTCATAGGGAACCGGCGTCTGGGATGTCAGCCATTCAACCATCGGATCATCCTTGCCGGGGCAGAAGGCCCGCATCTTTCACCGCCTGGATATGTGATCGGCTCACCGGAATGTCACCCCCGTCGCGCATGCTCAGCACCGCACCGTCACCCCTGCGCGCCGCGCCTGTCACCCCGTCCAGCGCCACCCAATGGGAGCGGTGCACGCGCAGACCGGCCACCGGTTCGGCCTCTGCCATCGCGTCGGACAGGCGGATCAGAACCATTTCTTCGCCCTTGGCGGTGCGCACGCGGGTATAGTGATCCTCCGCCGACAGGCTGATCAGGGCGCCGCGCTTGTCGAGGGACAGGCGCTGTAACAGGCGGGGCGGGGCAGGTGCGATCCCCGCCGCCGCACCGCGGGCGCCGAGAACCTGGAAGATCGCCGTCACGATCACGGCGATGGCCACAACTTGCCCCAGGAGCGCGGGCCATTCGCCGAGCGACGGGACATAGCGGAAGGCCAGATAGTTTAGCGTGGTCACCACCGGGATGATCGCCGCGCCGGTGGCACCGCCGCTGGCCGCGATGCGCAGGGGCAGGGGCCAGCGGGTGGGTAAAACCCGGCCGAGCCATTCATCCACGATCAGGCCCACAGAAAACGTGCCTGCAACCATCACGATCCAATAGACAAAGCGCGGCGCGAGGCCCAGACGCTCCCCCGTTCCGAACGGGCCCAGAATGGTGAGGAGCGCCGCCACTGCCGCCACGATCACCAGCGTCACGGGGTCGGTCAGTCGGGTCCGCCACTCACGAAGCGCGGATTGCGCGGGGCCGTCACTCACGAAGCTGTCCTTGTTCTTGGCGAAACCGGGCTGGAGCGCTCCGGCCGGGCACCGCATTCCTATCGCAGCCCGCGCCACAAGCCAATTTCAAAGGAGGTTCCATGACCCTGTCTCCGTTGACGGATGCGCCAGTCGATATCCAGATCCATATCCTCGCCGCGTTGATCGCGGCGGGGCTGGGCCCCGTTGCGATCTATCGCCGCCGCCGGGACCGGGCGCACCGGATTATCGGACGTATCTGGGTGACGAGCATGGCCATTCTGGCCGCGACCGGCCTGATGATCCCGGCCGTTGTCCTGCCCCTGATCGGACCGTTCGGACCGATCCACCTGCTGTCGTTTTGGGTGATCTGGACACTCTGGCGGGGCGTTTCGGCGATCCGGCGCGGTGATCGCACCACGCACGCCTATGAGATGCGCAGCCTCTATTGGCAGGGTCTTGCGATTGCGGGGCTGCTCGCGCTGTTGCCGGGTCGGCGGCTGAACGCGATGATCTTCGGGGAGGCCGAAACGACCGCTTATTGGGTGATCGGCGTGATTGGGGCGCTGGCAATCGGAGCATGGGCGTTCCGGCGGACACAAAAGCCCATATTGTGAACAGGGTAGGGGAATCCTGTCTGCGGGATAATCTCAACTTCTGCTAGGGTGAGTCGGAGAGAGAGTTGCCCCTTCTTGACTGCGGAGATATTTTTCATGTTTATCAAATATTTGACCACAACATCTTTGGTCGCTGCCGTTGCTTTCAGCCCAATTTCCATTGCCCCCGCCCAGGCCCAGGATGCAGGCGATGTGATCGGCGGCGCGCTGCTGGGCGGATTGATCGGCTATGGCATTGCCCAATCGCAACAGCCCCGCACGACAATCATTCAGCCCAACGATCCGCGCCATCCGCAATACGATCCGAACTACGGCAACCGCCCTGCGCCGCCCCCGGGCGCGCGCCCGGCGCCGCCGCAGGCCGGCCCCGCCCCCTACAATCCGCCGCGCCGCGTCGTGCGCCCGGCGATCCCTGCAACCGAGGCAGGCCGTCAGGTCCAGACCGCGCTGAACTATTTCGGGTTCGATGCCGGTTATGTCGACGGACAGGTCGGCCCCGCCACCCGCGCCGCCGTGCAGCGCTATCAGGCCGCCCTGGGCTATCCGGTGGATGGCAACAGCTTCCCCGAGCCGCAGGCGCAATACCTGATCGGGGCCTATCTCTGGGCCACCAATGGAGGCCAGGGCCAGACGGGCCTGAGCGGCACACCGCTTCTGGCGGCCTATCGTGGCGTTCTGAACGGCACCACGCCGGCCGCAACCGCGGGGTATAACGGCCAACCTGGCCCCAACACCACCATCGTCGTGAACCCGGGCACCACCACCGTTGTGCCCGCGCCCGGAGCCGGTGCACCGGTCACAACGGCCGCGGCCCCCGGTGGTGCTGTGCCCAACCTCTTCGCCAATTCCGGGACGTCGCCGATCCTGTCCTCGCGCTGCGATGCCGTCGCACTTCAGGGCCAGGCCAATGGCGGGATGATGACCCTTGGCAACCTGACGAACCCGGCCTTTGCCCTGTCCGAGCAGTTCTGCACCGCGCGGGCCAGCGCCGTGAACCAGGGCCACGACCTGACCGAAGCGATCCCGGGCCTCAGCTACACCCAGATCCACGAGCAATGCGTCAGCTTCTCCAACGCGGTGGCCAGCCAGACCGCCCTGATCGGCACGACCGTGCCGGGCCAGACCGTGGCCGCGGCCCAGGGCTTCGCCTATTCCACCGGTATCCCGCAGGCCGAACTTGCAGGCACCGCGCGGGTCTGCCTCGGCGTGGGATATGGTGACGACAACATGGAGATGGCGCTTGGCTCCGCTCTGATGCTGGTCGCCTCCGGTGAGCCCGCCTATGGCGAGCTTCTGGGCCACCACCTGCGCGAAGGCGTCGGTGTGGAACAGGACGATTACCGGGCCCATGCGTGGTACGAGGCCAGCCTTGCCGCAGTCCAGGCCGGTGCGCCCGCCGTGTTCAGCCCGGCCGATGCCGGGCGTCTGCCGCTGATCCGGCAGGCCGTTGCCATCACCCTGGGCAGCGGACAGCCCACCACGCCCGTCCCCGCCGCCGTGACGGTGCCGGTGATCCCAGGTGCAGCCACGTTCGCGCCGCAAAACGTGGTCATCCCCCAGCCACAGCCGCAATTGCAACCGGTGCGCCCGGCCCCCGTCGCGGTCAACCCCGAGCCGATCAACATTCAGCCCAATGCTGTTTTGCCAAGCTTCCAGACGAGCCAGCCCAATATCGAAGCGGATCCCGAAGAAGTGACGATTGTCCCGCTGTCGCGCTGATCGGACGAGTTGAGTAACGAGTTACGGCGGGTCCTGCGGGGCCCGCCTTTTTCGTGGGTCGGACGCGCGAGGAAAATATCGCCTCAACCCGCACCAAACCCCTTCACAAGCCGCAATCGACCGGCTAGAGACCGCCCCACTACCTGATCACGTGCGCTCGTGGCGGAATTGGTAGACGCGCAGCGTTGAGGTCGCTGTGGGGTAACTCCCGTGCGAGTTCGAGTCTCGCCGAGCGCACCATCATATCCTTGGCCTACCGCCCTTCGGGCTACTTGAGGCTTGGGCGCGGGATCTGGGTTTTTCCTCATAACCAAGCCAAATGCATGTTTGACCGATTGGTGGCTTGTTTAAGCGTCATTGCATTGCCCAGAACTCGCGTGTTGAACCATCGAGCCCATGAGCCCGTCATGCGGCCTCGCTGGATCAGCGTCCGGCCGATAGCTGCCGCACGCCCCTCGATCGTCTGTCGTGCCACAGTTTCACTTATCGCGTGCCTTTGTTGTTTTTGTAGTATTCAGTCCGGGCCAAGGTCGGCCCTGCGGGACGATGCTGACACTCGCGAATTGGAGGGAATGTTCGCTTATCAAACGATTGCCAGGGCCGTTGGCTTTCACAAAAGACAAAGTCTACTTGTTAGGGTGTGCTCTGGATCGCCAACCGGTGGCTCGGGGTACCACTGGTTGTCTGGCGGCGTCACATGTCGTGATAGAGCTGGTGACGTCTCGCAGAAAGGGATGCCGACATGTCGCACACAGACTTCATCAAGCAGTATGAAGCCGCCCTTGGAACCCAAGATTGGACTGTCGTTGCTCCGCTGATCAGCGATGACGCCAGAGTGGGTTTTTCCAACGGCGCGTTACTTGCGGGCAAAGAGGCCATCAGGATCGCGTACGAGCGCAACTTCACCACGATCAGAAATGAAGAGTACAGGATCGAGAATGTTCACTGGCTGCTGGAAACACCCGCTAATGCCGCGGACATGTTTGACTTCCGTTGGCTTGGTTTCATCGAAGGTCAAGAAGCTTCGGGCTCCGGGCGGGGTACGGCGGTTTTGGTTCGGCAGGCGGAACGATGGGTGCTGATTGGGGAGCAATTGGGACCAAAGATCTAGAACCGGGTGCTCTTAATCAGCCTGAGTGGACGTTGGTACGTCCTGCGGCATCTTCCATTTCGGTTCCTGCCAGCTGCCCGTCCCCAGCGCTTTAGATGAGCTGGTTTCGGCTCTCCTTAGCCCTCGAGGGCCACGGCTTGGCCGCTCCCGTCAAATCCATGCAGCTTCTCAGGTCGAAACGCCAGACCCGCCGTATCGCCGGGCTTCATTTCGACATCGCCGTCAATCCGAACGGTGATCTGGCCGGCCTCTCCACATGCCATGATGACGAACGTGTCGGCACCAAGGTATTCCAGCACGTCCACAACTCCCTGCACCTGCCCGAGCCCGTCCTCTACAAGGGTGATATGTTCAGGACGAACGCCCAGTGAAACGACGGCATCCGGCAGATCCTGATTGGTCACGGCGGCGGCTGGCATCACGTTCATCCGCGGCGAGCCGATGAACTGGGCCACGAACAGATTGGCCGGGTTCTCGTAGAGGTCACGCGGGGTGCCGACCTGAGCGATCTTTCCGAACTCCAGCACGACGATCCTGTCGGCCAATGTCATGGCCTCGACCTGATCGTGGGTGACGTAGATCATCGTAGATTTCAGGGTCTGGTGTAGCTTGGCGATCTCGTAGCGCATCTCGACACGCAAAGATGCATCGAGATTTGACAAGGGTTCGTCAAACAAGAACGCCGTCGGATCGCGGACAATGGAGCGCCCGATCGCTACGCGTTGGCGTTGCCCGCCGGACAGGTCCTTGGGGCGGCGATCCATATAGCTGTCGAGCTTCAGGATCCGCCCGGCCTCATTCACCTTCGCTTCGATTTCAGGTTTGGGCAGCCCGGCGGATTTCAGTGGAAACCCGACATTGTCGCGCACCGACATGTGCGGATAGAGCGCGTAGGACTGGAACACCATCGCCAATCCGCGCTTACTGGGCGGTTCTGCGGTTGCATCCCTGTCGCCGACCATGATCTGCCCGCGCGACGTTTCTTCCAGCCCCGCGATCATCCGCAGAAGTGTGGATTTTCCGCAGCCGGATGGCCCGACGAAGATGACAAATTCACCTTCTTCGATGCTCAGGTCCACGCCCTTGATAACCTGAGCATCGCCGAACCACTTCTCCACCGCTCTCAATTCGATTGATGACATCAGGTGGCCCCCTTTGCGAGATGCCCGGCCTGCGGGCGTGCGCGGCCCGCCCAGGTCAGCCAGATTGCGGCCGTCCAGGTGAAGCAATCACCACCGCAGGCCGTGGCATCGTGAGGATCGAAATACTCGAAGAACCCGTGTTTTTCGATCAATTCGGCGGTTTCGTTCCGCAAGCGCGCCTCAAGGTCTTCGCGCCCGGCATCGCGCAAACCGATGGCCATCAGCGCGTTGATCACCGGCCAGGTGGGCCCCCGCCAATACCTGCGTGGATCGAATATCGCGGCCTCGGGATCTGCAGATGGAATGCCATACCGCACCGCGTCCCAGACCCGCATGAGCTGCGCATCTAGTTGAGGATTTGACGCGCCGGCAAGGTAGGCCAGAAACGCGCCCGAGCCGAGAACCCCGGCGAACTGACCGGTGCGCAAATCCTTCGCGTCATAGGCTTCAAGCTCGGGGTTCCAGATCAGCGGCAGGGCATTGCGAACGAACATCGCCCACCCCTCGATCTCGCTGACATCTTCGCCGAGCGCGCTGCCCATGAATGCCAGATCCTCGTGCGCACGGAGCAATATGAAGGTAATTCCAGGATCGGCCATCAGGAACGGCCCATCTGCCACGATCTTTTCGGGGTCCCATCCGGATTTTACACCGAACTGCACCATGGCGATGTACCTGTCGTAATCCTCTTTGCCGGGGCGCATCGACGGATCGACATGGCCGGTGTCACGACGAATGTAGCTTCCAACGGCAGAGCCATCGACGCCTGCCATACCGATATCCCAATCCGGGCAATTGTCGCGGCCGCTTTCCCAGGGATGGGTGATAGCGGCGGGCCCAAAGGTGCACCGCTTCTCGTGCCACCAGCGATGCCATTTCACGAGTTTAGGATAGAGCGCCGCCATCCGTTCGTGGCCGTCCTCCGGCGCTTCCTCCCAAATCAGGCGTGTCATGATGGCGGCCACCGGTGGCTGCGAAATGCCGGATGTCGCAGGGGTTTTGCCGGTGGCCCAAACGTCGGGACCCGGGAAGTAGCCGGGATCCGATTGATGAAAGATAATGTGGGGCACCATGCCATCATCCCATTGCGCAGCCATCAGGGTCTCCATCTCCTGCCACGCGCGCGACAAATCGAACGTCGCAAACCCCCACGCGGCAAAGACACTGTCCCAATTCCACTGATAGGGGTAGAGGCCCGCGGTGGGCACGGTATAGCCGCCCCGATCATTCTGTCGCAAAACCGCGCGGGCCTGATCGTCGAGTGATGTCATATTGTTATCCTTTGACCGATCCGGCGGTGAGGCCCTTCGTCATGAACCTCTCCAGCCCGAGAAACAGGGCCATGATCGGGACGGTCGCAACGACCGACCCGGCCATCAGATGCTGGCGGGGTATCTCCGAGGAATTGAGCGCAGCGATGCCGCGCGTCAGCGTGAAGCGCGATGGGTCATCCAGCAGCATGAAGGCGAGCAGGAACTCGTTCCAGGCAATCATGAAGACGTAGAGCGACACCGATGCCAAAGCCGGCAGCGACAGGGGGAGCGTGATTTTCCAGATCACCGCCAACCGGCTCAGGCCGTCCATCAGCCCCGCTTCTTCCACTTCCGATGGCAGCCCGCGGAAGTAGCCTTGCAGCATGTAAAGCGCCACCGGGATCGTGGTGACGGGATAAATCATCACGATGCCGATAAAGGAATTGCGCAGGCCAGTCATCGAAAACGCGATGTAGATCGGCAGGGCCAGAACGATCATCGGCACCATGTAGATCAGCAGAATGGACCTTGAAAACGCTGCCTGTCCCCGGAACCGCAGGCGCGCCACCGCGTAGGCGCCCGGTATCGCAAAGGCCAGCGTGATGAAAACGGTCGTTACCGAAATGACGAACGAGTTGAACAGGTAGGTGCCGAAATTGAAGTCGCTGAACAACTCGTCATACGAGCGGAACAACTCTGCCCCCTTGCTGAAATCAATCGAGAAATCCAATGGATTCTGGATCAGTTCCGACTGGTTCTTCAGGCTGGTCATCACCATGACGTAGAAGGGGATGAGCACGATTGCGGTGAAGAAGATGTAGCCGAACCCGGTCAGGAACCGGATGATTGCGGCCTCGAATTCGTGGCGCCCCAGGGAGCCGGACACCACGTCTTTCAGGATCGGTGCAAGAGAGGTTGCGAATGCGGCGCCCAATACCGCCGCGCCGATCAAACCTGCCAAGGCTCCGGTATCCGCGCCTGTCTCCATCGGGCCAATGCCCACTGCGATTACAGCGATCATGACGGCAAGAACGGCCAGTTGCACCACTCGGGTGCGCCCAAACGCCACCACCCCCGCGCCGGCCACCGCCCCCCACGCCAAAGACAACACGATGCTTGGCCGGAATGCTTCACCGGTCGCGAAGGACATAGCCACCGAAACGGTGACCGACAGCACAACCAACCACAGCGCGCCCAATGCCGGGCCGGTGACATAGCCTTGCCGAAGCAGGTTCATAGCCCTTCCTCCTGACTGATGTATTTGAGGAAGAAGATCGAGAAGGTCAGCAGACAACCGAAAATCACCACCGCCACCGCTGCGCCCGCGCCGATGTTGGAGACCGCGAATGCCTGCTCGTAGACATTGACCGTAAGGGTCCGCGTTCCGGCATTGCCGCCCGTCAGCAGGAAGATGTCGTCAAACTTGTTGAACGTCCAAATGAAGCGCAGCAGGAACAGGACGCTCAAAATTCCCAACAATTGGGGGACACTCAGGTACCAGAACTGCTGAAACGGTGATGCGCCGTCCATGTCGGCGGCCTCAAACATGTCCGAGTCGATGCTTTGCATGCGGGCGAGGATGAACAGGAACGACAAAGGAAAGTATCGCCAGATCTCGAACACGGTCACCATGATCAAAGCCAAGGGCCGCTCACCAAAGAAGTTGATGGCTTGGGGCGACACACCCATTTGTACCAAAAGCGCATTGACCGAGCCCGAGAACGGATCAAACAGGATCAACCACGCAAACGCGACCGCAATCACCGGCGCGACGTAGGGGAACAGGTACAGGCCACGCAAAATGCCCTGTCCGCGGAAGGATTTGTTCAACAACAGCGCCGCAAACAGGCCCACGACCAGCGCGCCGATTGTTCCGAAAACGGTGTAGAACAGGGTCACCCAAACGACCTCGAAAAACTCGTCGCCGCTAAAGACCCGCGCGAAGTTATCCAGCGTAAAGTCGCTGTTCGTCAGGACATTGGATGATTGTCCGGTGATCGACGCGGCGCTGTCCTGCGGGGCCACGTCGTTGTCGAAATAGGCCTGCTCCACGACAACTGGAATGCTCAACGTCTCGCGATGTCCGGGCTCCCAATCGCCAAGATCGCACGACAGGTCGCGCCCCTCCAGCACACAGCGCGCGTCCACGGATTGAACAACCAACCCCTCCGGCACCACATCGCTGAAAGACACAGCCGATATCGGCCGGTCCTGGGATGAGTTTCGAAGGCGATAGCGGATCTGTGCTTCGTCGCCGACCACCTCCGGTCCGCCGCGCAAATCCTCGCGAAGCACGGGTTCGGGCGCGCGCAGATCCGCCAGCGCCACAGGTTTTACCGAGATCCAGAAGATCGCCAGCAGCGGCAACACCACCACCAGAGCCACGGCCGCTATGGTCGGCAACAGCAAGCCCCACGCCAACCGCGCTTCGCGTTTGCCAAGTGGGCCGGTTCCGGATGGTGGGGTCGCGTCCGCCATTGCTGCCAGAGCTCCTGAACAGGTTGGGGCTGAATTCAAGGAAGGGCAGGGGCGCCGGATGTCGGGCACCCCTGCATTGGTTTGCTATTCGACCGCAGCGATCGCTTCGTTGAGGGCCGCAACGGTTTCGGGCCCGTCACGTTCGCCGTCGATGTATTCGCGTACCAGACGGTTGATGACCTGCGAGTTGATGATCGCGGAGGCAAGTGTCAGCTGCCCCTCGGCCACGCCCCAGCGTTGCGCCACGTCCAGGCCGCCCACGATCTCGTCGATCATGGATTGCTCATACAACTCACCCAGCGGCGCGCGCCGGTCGACACCCACGTCGAGGGTCGCCCACAGCTCGGCGAACTCGGTCGGATTGTCCTCCGTGCCGCGACGCACGGGGAACTTGCCCTCGGGCGCGATGGCCAGGGTGGCGCCATAGCCCTCGTTCATCGAGTAGGTGACGAATTCGATTGCCGCATCGGTTGCCGCGTCCGAGGTGATCCCGAAATACCGCACGTCGCCCCAGGCCGCGCCGTCCGGGTTGGACGGGCCCGAGAAGTTGGTCACGATGCCGGTGGCTGCGGCCAGATCGCGGGAGGTCGGGTCATCGTTGATCGTGGGCGGCGCGCTATCGCGCAAGCCCGCGAGCTCATCGAGGATGAAAGGCGACCAGATAATCATCGCCGCATTGCCGCTGAAATACAGCGTGCGCGACTGATCCCAGTAGAGATCGCCGGGAGGGGACGCTTCTGCGATCGCCCGGTAGAATTCCAGCACCTCGATGGTTGCGGCCTCGTCCAGTAGTTGCACGCCGTCCGGACCGACGGGCGAGACGCCGTTGGCGAGGAACACGTGTTCCAGAACCTGGCTCATGAAGTTCTCGTCGATCTTGGTGGCTGCGACGAATCCGTACATCTCTGGCGGGTTGTGCAGAGCGTCAACGGCGGCGAGCACGTTGGCATAGGAGTTCGGCGGCTCCAGACCGGCCTCGGCGAACAGATCCGCACGATAGACAATCATCTGGGTCCAGCCATCTACGGGCACGGAAGCGTAGCCGCCGTCCACCGCTGCCATCTCAAGGGCGCCGGACGCGAACGTTCCCGCACCCAGAACCTCTATCACGTCTGTTGCAGCGTCGGTGTCCAGGATACCGGCGTCGGCCCATGGGCCTGCATATTGCAACGGGTGATAGATGATGTCGGGCAGATCGCCCGCTGCGAAGGCGGCGGTGGCGCGGGTGCCGAGATCCGTCTCGGTCACCGGGATCACCTGAACGGTGTGGCCTGTCGCCTCGGTGAACGCCGCGGCCATTTCCTCTTGGCGCGCGAGGCGCTCTGGCTGCTCTTCGGTTGTCCAGAAGCGCAATTCTTCGGCCTGAGCCGCTGCACCAGACAAGACCAACGCCATCGCGGCGCCTGTCCGCATGATCGTCTTTGTCCTCAGTTTCATGGTCTTCCTCCCTTTAGAGTTCTCGTTTTGGTTTATGTGTCGGGGCCGGTCCGGTGGAGCTGCGCACGACGAATGTCGCAGGGACAGTTGTGCGCAGTGCGTCCAGCGGCTCACCTTTGATCCGACGGATCAGCAGGGTCGCCAACGCGACGCCTGCCGCGCGATTGTCGACTGCAAATGTCGTCAGCGGCGGATGGGCATATGCGCCCTCTGGTATGCCGTCATATCCGACGATGGACAGGTCACGGCCTATCTTGAGCCCTCGCTCCGCCGCCGCGCGGTAGGATCCCAGCGCGGTAAAATCGACGGCACAGACGATCGCAGTTGGAGGATCCGGGGCATCAAGGATCTGCGCGGCGGCGCGCGCTCCGTCTTCCAGGGTCATCGCATCAGTCGCGATTAACTGATCGTCGATGCCCAAGCCTGCCTGCGCCATTCCATCGGCGAACCCGCGCGCGCGCAATCCAGCATAAGCGTATTGTCGGCCGCCATTGATAAAGCCGATACGGCGGTGGCCAAGCTCTGCCAGATGCAACACGGCATCGCGCATCGCGTCCTCGCCCAGAACGTCAAACCAGGCACAGCCATCCGCCATCTCCTGCCGTCCAAACAGGACGAAGGGCACATCGGCCTCGCGCAGCAAACGCACACGCGGATCGTCTGACAAGGCGCGCGGCAAGATGAACCCATCCGCCTTTCCGTCCCTGAGAATGGTGCGAAAGGTCTCGATCAACTCATCATGATTGTCGGTAGCCGCCACGGTCAGGGTCCAACCCTCGGTGCTGGCACCCGATGACAGTCCGGCCAGAAACTCGGCCAGGAACGGACGCTGTGCATCGTGATCGGCAAATTGCAGGACAAGGCCCAACGACCGCGTGCGCCCTGTCTTGATGGCCTGGGCGTGGCTCAGCGGATGATACCCCATTTTCTCGGCCATGCGTTTGACACGCAATTGCGTCGCCTCGGAAATATCGGGATAGCCATTCATGGCACGGGAGACCGTGGATTTCGTAACGCCAAGCGCATCCGCCATCTGCGAAATGGTAACGCGATCTCGTGCGTTCCGATCCGTCAGTCGAGCCAGCGCCGCGGCCATTTCCATCCTCCCACGCCTGAGGATGAGTACCGAAACCGGTTTCGGCAAGAGATTTCTCTCCGAAGTCTTCTAAGGAGTGTAGAGCGCTACGTAAGTTTCAGATTTGCTCGGGGACGGACGCAGTTACGGAGGAACAGGTTGAGTTGGCTTTCGCCCTGATACGGGACGAGACGTGAATTGCCGGGTCATCACGTGGCTCGCATCGACCGAAATGTAAGCGACCGCGTCGCCGATGACGGGTCTGGATCGAGGAGGACGCCCACATGATCCAGGGCGCCATTTTGATCATCGACGGCATGTTCAAGGCCCTCGCGGTTCGCGACGGCAACCTGATCACCCGTCAGCAATGGTTGTCCGGTGCGGCCACCCAGGACGCGGTGTCAAAGTGCTTGGCCGCCGCGCGCAAGGATGAAGGGGATGCGGGCCGCTCGCGTCCGGCCCAAGGCGCTTGCACTACACCTCCAACAGCAGCGGGCAGTGGTCGGAAACCTCGGGGTCGCGAACCACATCGAAGCTCTTCACCACCTCGTTGCTATTGACGAGCATGTAGTCCGCGAACCTTCCTGGTTTCTTGTAGTGCGAGCTTCGGGTGCCGTCGAAGCCACGCCCGGTCACCAGTTCCGTCAGACCAGCACCGGCAAGGATCCTGAGAGTCTCGCTGTCGGGTTCCACGTTGAAGTCACCGCACAAAACCACGGCATCGTCCGGGCTTGCCATCCGACGCGACAGATCAAGCAGCTTCCGTGACTGATCGGCGCGTTCTGGAGTGTCCATCTTTCCGTTCAGATCACGTAGGCCGTGCATATGCGTGACGCTGACGGCCCTATTTGCGCTATAGTCGTAGACGCGAACGCCATGGGCGCTGCGTGATCGCGGGTGGTCGCCATAGCCGATCGGCGAATAATCCTTGTGGACGAAGCCTTGGATCTGCCCGATGATCGGAACTGACTTGTGCACGAAGGTCGCAAGCCCCCATTGCGACGGAATGGGATTGCTTTCATCCCAGAGAACGCCTTGCGCTGCGGGACAGAACACCGCCGTATGATCCGGTAGCGCCTCACAGATATCGCGAAAGAAGTTGGCGCGTTGCGGCAGGATATGATCGCCGTCGCGATAGGTCAGCCAGTCCTTTTCGGATGCAGGGCTGTGAATGACCTCCTGAAGGCATAAAATGTCCGGAGCGAGGCTTTCGACATAGGGCACGAGCTTATCGTGCAGTTTGCCACCCCAGCCGTTGAGACACATGACCTGCACGTTGCGACCTCAACCGCCCACCGGCAGGGAGCCGGTCGGGAACAGGTCGTGGAACGCCCGGATCCCGTCGCGTGAAAACGATACGACACGGGTTTTCTGATCGCGCTTGGCCCAGGACAGTTCCTCGAAGCGGGTGAGAAATGCGCGGCCAAGGCTGCCTGCCAGGTGCGATCTGCGCTCGCTCCAGTCCAGACATTCCCGGCAGAGCGGCGCGCGGGCCTTGCGCAAGCTTTCGATGTCGATCTCGAAATCCGCCGCGAAGGCCGCACCGGTGTCGGTGAGCACAAGTCTTTCACCGTCGAGCCCCACAAGCCCCCGCGCGATCAGGCTGTCGAACATCTGCGTGCCCATGTCACCGGCCAGATGGTTGTAGCAAACGCGCGCCTGACGCAGTTCCGCATCCTTTGGCCCGGTTCGCCTGCGCAATTGCCCCGATCCTGCGGCCAATCCCATCAGGCCTTCCAAGACGTGTGCAACCTCGTCACCCGCGAGCGAGAAATACTTGTGCCGTCCCTGTTTGCGGGGGCGAAGCAATCCGCCAGCATCGAGTTTTGACAAATGCGAGCTGGCTGTCTGGATCGTGACGCCAGCTTCCTCGGCAAGTTCACTCACCGTCAGGGCTTTGCCGCTCATCAAGGCGGTCAGCATGTTAGCGCGGGCCGGGTCGCCGATCAGGGCGGCGATGTGGGCTATATCCGGGCCTTCTTTCATGGTTCGACCTTAGTCGAAGCATTCAGACATCGCAATCGTCTAGACCGGACGAAGCATCTTGAGAGGAGTCCGCCATGCTGACCTGCATCATTCGCTACCGAATCGACCCGACGAAGAAGGCCCAGTTCGAGGAATATGCGCGCAACTGGGGGCAGGCGATCCCGCGCTGCGGCGCAGACCTGATCGGCTATTATGCGCCACACGAAGGATCGTCGACGCTGGCCTACGGCATCTACAACGTCGCGAGCCTCGCGGATTACGAGGCGTACCGCGCGCGACTGGCAGCAGATCCGCTTGGCCGTGAAAACTATGAATTTGCCCAAGAGGAAAAATTCCTGCTCCGCGAAGACCGGACCTGGCTCAAGCTCGTCTCCGGACCGCATGAAACAGGACGTATCCAGCAATGATTCTGATCCACGTTGATGGCCCAAATGGTCATAAACTCGCGCTTCATTACTACACCAGCGATCATGATAAGCGGGGCCGTCCCCCCGTTCTCTACATTCATGGCGCGACGTTCCCGTGCGCTCTCTCGGTGGGGTTCAAGTTCGATGGACGGTCGTGGGCTGACGATCTTGCGGATGCGGGATATGACGTCTGGGGCCTCGATTTGATCGGGTTTGGATCATCCGATCGCGCAAGTGCTGGTCAAAAGGGCTCCGTACCGGGGCGTTTCGGGAGCGCGGTCGAACAGATCGAGGTGGCCGTTCAGGACATTCTGAAACGGACTGCGGCTCACCGCGTGTCGCTGATTGCTCATTCTTGGGGAACACTTCCTGCTGGTGGCTTCGCCGCATCCCATCCCGATCTGGTTGACCGATTGATCTTGTTCGGCCCGATAGCGCGTCGGGACGATCCGGCTTCGGACACGATGATTTCGCCGACCCGAGCCATTACGCTGCAAAGCCAATATGATAGGTTCACGGCCGATGTCCCCGCTGGCGCGGCTGCGGTTCTATCGGATGCCCATTTTGCGGCATGGGGTCGGGCCTATCTGGACACGGACCCCGACAGCCGCACGGTATCCCCACCGGCAGTGACTGTGCCCTCCGGTCCCGCTGCGGACATCGCAGCGGCATGGAGCGGTCGGTTTCCCTATAATCCATCAAAGGTGCTTTGCCCCGTTCTGATCGTTCGAGGCGAATGGGATAGCCTCGCACGGGACGAAGATGCCGCTTGGCTTTACGATGCCTTCACGAACGTTGCCGATAAACAGGACATCAAGCTGGCGCGCGCGACGCATCTCGCACATCTGGAATCAGGCCGCTTTCGCCTTCACGAAGCGACACGGTATTTTCTCAGGGCCGAACCTGAAGACAGCGCGAACGCACATGGCCAAATCGCTGTTATCTTTGAAGTTCAGCCCGCAGAGGGGCGCAAGGACGAGTATCTCGACATCGCCGCCGAGATGCGGCCGACCCTGGGCGAGGTCGAGGGGTTTATCTCGGTCGAGCGGTTCCAGAGCCTGACTGACCCACGCAAGATCCTGTCTTTGTCGTTTTTCGAGGACGAAGCCGCAATCGCCCGCTGGCGCAATCTGGGCGCGCATCGCGGGGCGCAGAGGCGGGGGCGGGGCGGCGTTTTTGACGATTATCGACTGCGCATCGCCAAGGTTATCCGCGATTACGGCATGTTCGACCGCGCGCAGGCGCCATCCGACAGCCAAAGGGCGCATACGCCGTGAGCTCGGTTCACCTGCGGACCGAGATACCGCCAGTCATGCGGATCGCCACACGCGTTTTCTGAGCCGTCGTGTTTCTGTTGTCGGCGTTGGTCGGCAGGCACCTTGTAACTTCCCGGCCCGAATGCCACTTGTAAGAGGCTACTGATCTCCATTCGACCCTCTGTTTTCCTTCATCGGCTCACAGCGCTCGACACTGTTGTGACAAGCCGGGCTGCCGCATGTTGTGGGCAGCAATGACACAAGGAAACTTCACATGGCCAATGGCACAGTGAAATGGTTCAACTCCACCAAAGGCTTCGGCTTCATTGCACCGGAAACCGGCGGCAAGGATGTGTTTCTGCACATCTCCGCGCTGGAACGGGCGGGCATGACCAGCCTCGATGACGACCAGAAAGTCACTTTCGACGTCGAAGCCGGACGTGATGGCCGCGAAAGCGCAACCAATATCGCGCTTGCCTGATTCTTTCGATCGGGCGCCCCTCCGCGGGCGCCCGTTTGTTGTGATTGTTGGACAAGACCCGGCATGATCGCGGAGCGCCCGACAGGTTGAGTTCGCCCCGGTGCGTGCAGCATCGGCGCAATGGCGCATTCGCCCCACCTGACGTGACCGCCCGCCGAAATCGACATTCCAAAGCCGCAATCCGAGAGAGGATCCCCGATGGCACATTCCAATTCAGCGTACGGATCAGAGACAGGCCACGACCTTTTCAAAGGCATGGCAAAGAAAAAGAAGGCCAAGGATAGCAGGAAAGAGGCGCGCCCGCAGGTCCAGGTGGGCGAGCATGGCAGATACCAGATCAAGTCCGGCCTTCTCGCGGGCCAGTTTGTTGCGCGGGCATTCCCGAAAACACCCTCCACGGCGCGCGGCCTGATCGCTGAGGCAACCGGCGCGACGGAAGAGGCCGCGATCACAGCCCTGCATGAGGTTATCGACGCGCGCGAGACCCGCAGGGCCGAAGAGCGCCGGACGGAGACCCGGACCGGGCAGGCCGTGCCGAGCGTGGAAGAATTCGTCGAAGCCATCGGCCAGGTTGCCCTATCGGTCCCGCAACGCGCGATGTTCACGGCCCTGTCGCTGGCCGAAGCCGAGGGGATGAGTGAGGCCCACATGGCCCATGCAGGCGGCTACAAATCCCATGCATCCGCCAAGAGATCGTTCGCAAGCGCAGGTCAATTGATCGCCACATACATGACCTCGGGTACGCCTTCGAGCGGCGCTGTCCAAGGTACCGACGGCCTTTCGTATCTTGGGTTTCAAGGTGAGCCGGAAGATGGGAAAGATACCGGAAACTGGATACTCCACGCCGAACTGCGCGAGGCCGTTCGGGCCGTGCTGTGATCTAAGTTCAGGCGTCGGGCCGACCCTTCGAAGACAGTGTTACCGAGGTCATTCGGCCCCCACTGGGGATCGAAGATACCTATTTCCGGCACGAGCCAGCAGACTCGACGGGCTCCGTCCGGTTCCATCCAGGCGGCCGCGCGTTGATTGCACTGGTTCGCCCTTGGCTTGTTGCCCATCGCGCCGATTGAGATCGTGTCGTGCCACAACCTCTCCCCTCAATGGCATCTTCTGCTTCTAGGCGAAGTGGTGTTCGCGCTATCAAGTCGGTTCCGCTTGTTGAGAGGCTCACTCGGCGCCCGCCTTTGGACGGCACGATCACATGATCAGCAATGCATAGGGTCGTTTTTAATCTTTTCATGGGCCGTATCGGCGCATCCACCAGCCCAGACTTTACGCGCGACAAGTGGTTTATTATGTCTCTTGTCAGCAATCGCACGCCTGAGGCGCATGTGGGCCTGCGTGAAAGGGCGGAAGATGAGCGGCCAAAAGATCCGGAACATGGAAGAGTTTGCCGCCGCTAGCGGGATCTCCCGCCCGACCGTCTCCAAGTATTTCAACGATCCAGACAGCGTGCGGGACTCAACCCGTGTGCGGATCGAAGCCGCGCTCGATCAATACGACTACCGCCCGAACATCTACGCTGTGAACCAGAACCGGCGGTTGACCAAGAATATCGGCATCGTGGTACCGTTCCTGTCGGACCCGTTCTTTGCCGAGATCGCGCGCAAGCTGGAAACGCTGGTGATCGAGGCGGGGTTCCGCCCGGTCGTGTTGGGATCCCACGGCGGGACTGAGCAGGAAAACGACAACCTGGAAACGCTCAGGTCCCTCAAGCCCGCGGGCGTGCTGCTCGCGCCGTTGGGCCGGGCCTCGGACAAAAGCGCCGTCGAGACCTTTTGTCGGCATGTTCCAACCGTCCTGTTCGACAGCAATATCGAGGATATCGGTGAGGCCTTCATCGGATCGGACAATATCAGCTTTGTCGATCAGACGGTCGAATATCTGTGCCGCACTGGCGAGCCGCCAAGCTTTTTCGAGATGCGCACACCGGCGAACCCGAACGCCAACAAGCGCCGTCTGGCGTATCTGGCGGCAATGGAACGGGCGGGCCATGCGCCCGACGTGATCAGCGTCGAAGGGGAGGGGTGGGGATTTGAAGAGATCGGGCGCCGGGGCACCCATGATGCGTTTGATGCCGGTTCCCTGACCTCGCGCTCGATCCTGTGCAGTAACGACCGTCTGGCCATCGGCCTGCTGGCGGCCTGTTACGAGCGGGGCCTGAAAGTGGGCCGCGCGGAGGGCAGCGACCTGCGAGTCGCCTCGCATGATGACCACCCATTTTCACGATTCACCTGCCCGTCCCTGACCACGGCGGCCCACGATTACGACGCTGTGGCCGAGCAGGCGGTAAAAACCCTGTTCGAACTGATCGAAGGCGGTCGGCCGTTAAACGACCGAAAAGAATTGCTTTATCCGGCGCGCCTGGTCTTGCGGGACTCTGCTTGACCGACAGAAATTTACGCGCGTAAAGAAATTTGTTGACGCGACGGAGACTTTTGGCACAGTCTTAGCCATCACATCCATAAGGGAGGAATTCGGATGTTCAGTAAGACCGTGCTTCGCGCGACCAGTGCGATTGCCATCTGCGCCGCGGGAACGACCGCATTCGCAGATAGCCACGCTACCACCATCACCATCGCGACCGTGAACAACGGCGATATGATCCGCATGCAGGGTTACACCGACCAGTTCACCGAAGAGACGGGCATTGCCGTCGAGTGGGTGACGCTGGAAGAAAACGTCCTGCGCCAGCGCGTAACGACCGACATCACCACCAATGGTGGCCAGTTCGACATCATGACCATCGGCATGTACGAAACGCCGATCTGGGGCGCCAATGGCTG
The DNA here is from genome assembly GCA_947491935.1 of uncultured Roseicyclus sp. Classification (GTDB taxonomy): domain Bacteria; phylum Pseudomonadota; class Alphaproteobacteria; order Rhodobacterales; family Rhodobacteraceae; genus Gymnodinialimonas. The sequence goes on along the minus strand of CANLLF010000001.1, from coordinate 534,249 downwards.
GCTTGTTCCGCTTGACGGCCTGTCCGCCGAGTACAACGTCGATGACCTCCTGCCCGCCATGCGCGACGGCCTGAGCCACGATGGCACGCTTTATGCGGCGCCGTTCTACGGCGAATCGTCGATGATCATGTATCGCACGGACCTGATGGAAGCCGCTGGCCTCGAAATGCCGACGGATCCCACCTGGCAGTTCATCCGCGAAGCCGCGGCGGCCATGGACGATCCGGAAAACGACATCAACGGAATCTGCCTGCGCGGCAAGCCCGGTTGGGGCGAAGGCGGTGCCTTCATCACTGTGACCGGCAATTCCTTCGGTGCACGTTGGTTCGATGAAGAGTGGAATGCACAGTTCGATCAGCCTGAATGGGCCGACGCGCTGAACTTCTACGTCAACCTGATGAACGATTACGGCCCCGACGGCTACGAGAACAACGGCTTCAACGAGAACCTGTCGCTGTTCCAGCAGGGCCTGTGCGGCATGTGGATCGACGCCACGGTTGCGGCGTCCTTCGTGACCAACCCCAACGACAGCGAAGTTGCCGATAGCGTTGGTTTCGCCCTCGCCCCCAACAGCGAAGGCGTGGATCGTCGCTCCAATTGGCTCTGGGCCTGGGCCCTGGCGATTCCAGCCGGCACCCAGCAGGCCGATGCAGCCCTGCAGTTCATCGAATGGGCCACCGGCACCGGCTATATCGAGCTGGTTGCAGAGAACGAAGGTTGGGCAAACGTGCCTCCGGGTGCGCGGACCTCGCTCTACGAGAACCCGAACTACCAGGAAGTTCCGTTCGCTCAGATGACGCTGGACTCGATCCTCGCGGCTGATCCGAACAACCCCACGGTCGATCCGGTTCCTTATGTGGGCATCCAGTTCGCGGCCATCCCGGAATTCGCTGGCATCGCCACCGAAGTCAGCCAGGAATTCGCGTCCGCCTATGCCGGTCAGCAGAGTGTCGAAGAGGCACTGGCGAATGCCCAGGCGATCACGAACGAAGCGATGGAAGCTGCGGGCTACCGCTAAGCGACCCATCCGCGATCCGGAAGGCGGCGCCCGCCGTCGCCTTCCGACACCACTTTCCCGTACTGTCTTGCTACACTCGGTTTCTCACGGGCCCCTGAGCCCGAACAGAGAGGATATGCATCATGGCGACCCAGCATTCCCGATCAGCGGCGCGGATCATGATGGCCCCTGCGGTTTTCCTGCTTCTCGTCTGGATGCTCGTTCCGCTATCGATGACCCTTTGGTTCTCGGTGCGAAGCTACCTTCCACTGCGCGGCGGTGACCAGGGCTTCGTCGGCCTTGAGAACTTCACACGGTTCGTGACGTCCAGCGCCTTCTGGCCCGCCATCCTGACCACGCTCATTATCGTCGGCGGTGTCCTTCTTATCTCGATCGTCTTCGGCATCTTGCTTGCGATGCTTCTGGATCAGCCGATGTGGGGCCAGGGCGTTGTCCGTATCCTGGTGATCGCCCCTTTCTTTGTGATGCCGACCGTGTCCGCGCTGGTCTGGAAGAACATGTTCATGGATCCCGTGAACGGCCTCTTTGCCCATCTCTGGCGTTTCTTCGGGGCCGATCCGATCGTTTGGCTCAGCGATGCGTCCGTCTTCTCGATCATCATGATCGTGTCGTGGCAATGGCTGCCCTTCGCGACGCTGATCCTGCTGACGGCCATTCAATCGCTCGATAGCGAACAGCTTGAAGCCGCCGAGATGGATGGCGCCAATCCGCTGGCGCGCTTCGCCTTCATCACCCTGCCGCATCTGAGCCGCGCGATCACGATCGTCATACTGATCCAGACGATCTTCCTGCTGGCCGTTTTCGCCGAGATCTTCGTGACTACCGGCGGTGCCTTCGGCACGCGGACCCTGACCTACCTGATCTACCAGCGTGTGCTGGAAAGCCAGAATGTGGGTCTTGGATCGGCGGGCGGCGTCTACGCCATCATCCTTGCCAACATCGTTGCCATCTTCCTGATGCGCATCGTCGGCAAGAACCTGGATCGTTGAGGAGGACCTGACCATGGCACGTGCCGTCACGACCCAACGCAAAGCCCTCAACACCACACTCGCGTGGATCATCGGGCTTCTGATCTTCTTCCCGATCCTCTGGACGATCCTGACCTCGTTCAAGACCGAGGCGGAGGCCATTGCGAACCCACCGGTGTTCCTGTTCTTCGATTGGACGCTGGAAAATTACGCGGTTGTTCAGGAACGCTCGAACTACATGCGGTTCTTGTGGAACTCGGTCATCATCGCAGGCGGCTCGACCATCCTCGGTGTCCTGATCGCGGTGCCCGCCGCGTGGTCCATGGCCTTCGTGCCCTCGCGGCGGACCAAGGATATCCTGCTATGGATGCTGTCCACCAAGATGCTGCCCGCCGTGGGTGTCCTCTACCCGATCTACCTACTGTGCATTCAGCTTGGCGTGTTGGACAATCGCCTGGCGCTCGTGGTGATCCTGATGCTGATCAACCTGCCAATCATCGTGTGGATGCTCTACACGTATTTCCGGGAAATCCCCGGAGAGATCCTGGAAGCGGCGCGCATGGATGGCGCGGGGCTGAAGGAGGAGATCCTGTATGTCCTCACCCCGATGGCCATTCCGGGCATCGCCTCCACCTTGTTGCTCAACTTCATCCTCGCCTGGAACGAGGCGTTCTGGACGCTGAACCTCACTTCGGTCGACGCGGCCCCGCTCACGGCCTTCATCGCCAGCTATTCCAGCCCCGAGGGCCTTTTCTTCGCCAAGCTCAGCGCGGCCTCCACCATGGCGATTGCGCCAATTCTCATCCTTGGCTGGTTCAGCCAGAAACAACTTGTCCGGGGCCTGACCTTCGGCGCGGTTAAGTAAGCCCTCAAGCAGCCGCAAGGCGACAGGGCAAGCAAAGGAGACGACCCATGGGACGTATCACGCTTGATAAAGTTCAGAAGGCCTTTGGCGAAGTGGAGGTTATTCCTCCCCTTGATCTGACGATCGAGGACGGCGAATTCGTGGTCTTTGTCGGCCCCTCGGGCTGCGGCAAGTCCACCCTTCTCCGCCTGATCGCGGGGCTGGAGGATGTCACAGGTGGCCAGATCCGTATCGATGGCAATGACGCAACCTCGGTGCCGCCCGCCAAGCGCGGCCTGGCAATGGTGTTCCAGAGCTACGCGCTCTACCCGCATATGTCGGTGCGCAAGAACATCGCCTTCCCGCTGCGGATGGCAAAGATGGAGCAAGCCGAACAGGATCGCCGCGTGCAGGCGGCCGCCGATGTCCTGAACCTGTCGGACTACATCGACCGGCGCCCCGGCCAGCTTTCCGGCGGCCAGCGCCAGCGCGTCGCCATCGGCCGAGCCATCGTGCGGGAGCCGTCGGCCTTCTTGTTTGATGAGCCGCTTTCCAATCTCGACGCCGCCCTGCGCCATGGGATGCGGCTGGAAATCTCGGAGTTGCACAAGCGACTCGACACCACGATGATCTACGTCACCCACGATCAGGTCGAGGCGATGACGATGGCCGACAAGATCGTGGTGCTGCAGGCCGGTGTGATCGAGCAGGTGGGCAGCCCGCTGGAACTCTACAAGACGCCGCGCAACCTCTTCGTGGCGGGCTTCATCGGCTCGCCCAAGATGAACTTCTTTCACGGCGCGGAAGCGGCCAAGCACGATGCCCATACCATCGGCATTCGTCCGGAACACCTGACGGTGTCGACCACAGAAGGCACGTGGAAGGGCACCGTCGGCGTGGCCGAACACCTTGGCTCGGACACGTTCATGCATATCCATCCGGAGGCGAACCCGTCCGAGACGATCACGGTGCGTGTCGGTGGCGAGTTTTCCGCGACCCATGGCGATACCGTGTTCCTGACGCCGGCCGACGACAACATTCACCGCTTTGACGCAGACGGGATGCGGATGGGATGACGCGGCTGGCTGGCAAACGCGCCCTGATTACAGGCGCGGCACGCGGTATCGGACGGGGCTTCGCCGAGGCTTACATCCGTGAAGGCGCGCGTGTTGCCATCGCTGACATCGACCCGGACCGCGCCCGTCAGACGGCAGAAGAGATCGGGGCCATCGCCATTGAGATGGACGTCGCGAGTGAAGACAGTATCAAGCATGGCGTCGCCGCAGCGATCCAGGGGCTGGGGCAGATCGACATCCTGATCAACAATGCCGCCGTTTTCACCGCGGCGCCGTTGGTTGAGATCACATATAAAAACTACGCCGATGTCTTCGCTATCAATGTCGGCGGTACGCTCTTTACCATGCAGGCCGTTGCCAAGCACATGATCGAGCACGGGCTGGGCGGCAAGATCATCAATATGGCCAGCCAGGCGGGACGCCGGGGTGAGCCGCTGGTGGCCGTGTATTGCGCCACGAAGGCCGCCGTGATCAGCCTGACACAATCCGCCGGCCTGAACCTCATCGAGCACGGGATCAACGTGAATGCCATCGCACCCGGTGTCGTCGACGGCGAGCATTGGGATGGTGTCGACGCGTTCTTCGCAAAATACGAGGGCAAGGCGCCGGGCCAGAAGAAGCGCGAAGTGGGTGAGGGCGTGCCCTTTGGCCGGATGGGTGTCGCGGAGGATCTGACCGGCATGGCGGTGTTTCTGGCCACGTCGGAGGCTGACTACATCGTCAGCCAGTGTTTCAACGTTGATGGCGGACAATGGATGAGCTGATGACACGTGCCGCGCCCTCGTCCCTTGCGCCTACAGCGCTGTCCAATGCGACGCTCGATGCGTTGCCCGAGACGATCTCCCGCCCGGCCTACGACCGTGCCACCCTGACACCGGGGATCGTTCATATCGGGTTGGGCAATTTCCATCGGGCCCACCAGGCATGGTATCTGCACCGGCTGATGCAACAGGGCGATGCACAGGATTGGGCGATCCTCGGGGCAGGCGTGCGGGATGTTGATATGGCGATGCGCGACCGCTTGTTGGCGCAAGACGGGTTGACCACGCTGATCGAGTTGAGCCCGAATACCACATCTGCCGAAGTCACCGGCTCGATGATCGGATATGTCGCGATTGCGCCGGACAACGCCCCGCTCATTGCCGCGATGATCGATCCAGCAATCCGGATCGTGTCGCTGACCGTGACGGAAGGGGGTTATTACATTGATCCGGTCACGGGTGGCTTCGATGTGGGCCACGTTGATATCCAACACGACATTGCCCATCCCGATACCCCGCGCACGGCCTTCGGTGCCATCGTCGCTGCCCTGGCTGCACGGCGCGCCGCCGGTCATCGGCCCTTTACGGGGCTTAGCTGCGACAATCTGCAAGGCAACGGCGATATCCTGCGCCAGACTGTGGTCGAACTGGCCCGCCGAACCGATCCAGATCTGGCCGATTGGATCAGCGATCGGGGCGCTTTCCCCAATTCCATGGTCGATTGCATCGTGCCCGCCACCGGCCCCAGCGAACTTGAACTGGCCCGCTCCTTGGGGGTCGATGATGCCGCCCCGGTGACTCATGAGCCGTATCGCCAATGGGTGATCGAAGACGCGTTTTGCGCCGGGCGGCCGGATTGGGACCGGGTGGGGGCGACCTTCACCGATGATGTCCATGCCTACGAGACGATGAAGATCCGCCTTCTGAATGCGGGCCATCAGGTGATCGCCAATGTCGGTGAAATCCTGTCCGTCCCGACCATCGCGGATTGCATGGCTCATCCCCAGATCAGCGCGCTTTTGCGCAAGGTTCTGCTCGATGAGGTCGCGCCCCATGTGGCGACCGTGCCGGGCCGCACGCCGCAACAATATGTGGATCTGATCGCCGGGCGTTTTGCCAATCCGCGCATCCGCGACACGACCAGGCGCGTGGCGTTCGACGGTTCCGCCCGGCATACGGGGTTCCTGCTGCCGACTGTCCGGGACGCGCTGGCGGCAGGCACGCCGATTTCCGGCCTGGCGCTGGTCGAGGCGTTCTGGGCGCGGATGTGTTTTGGCACGCGTGAGGATGGCAGTGCCATCGCCCCGAACGATCCGCTTTGGGAGGCGCGCGTTGCGGCGGCCGAGGCGGCGCGCGCCCGCCCACTGGCGTGGCTCGAACAGGCGCAGGTTTATGGCGATCTTGCCGATGACGCCGTGTTTGTTGGCGCGTTCCACGGTTGGCTTCGGCTGATCTGGGATCAGGGCTGCATCGCGGCGTTGACGCGCTATGGTGCAACCTGATCTGACCTGTCCGCAGGGATGTGAGATTGGGAAAGGTGCCGCGTATGCTCTACTTGGGAATTGATATCGGCACCTCCGCGGTGAAGCTGTGTCTGATCGATGGGGTCGGACATGTGGTGGACAGCTTTGATGCGCCACTGACCTCTCAACATCCCTTCGCAGGCGCGAGCGAGCAGGACCCGCAGGCGTGGTACAACGCTTTGAAACGGGCGCTCGGGGACGTGCCGTCAGATCTGCGGGATCAGGTGCGCGCGATTGGCCTCTCTGGCCAGATGCACGGCGCGGTCATTCTGGATGCAGATATGCGCCCGATCCGTCCGGCGATCTTGTGGAACGATGGACGCTCCGCGCCCGAATGCGGCCTGATGATCGAGAGAGAACCAGAGGTGGGATATCTGGCGGGCGTGCCGCCCATGCCGGGCTTCACTGCGCCGAAACTGCTTTGGATGGAACGCCACGTGCCGGGTGACCACGCGCGTATTCACAAGGTGCTGCTGCCAAAGGATTACATCGGGTTTCGGCTGCACGGCGAATGTGTAACCGATCCATCGGATGCGGCGGGAACCCATTGGCTGGACCAGGCCAGCGCCACATGGTCCGAGAGGTTGTGCGAGATCAGCGCGACCAAGCTGGATTGGCTGCCGGACATCCGCGCGGGGAATACGATTGCCGGGCATCTGCTGCCCGAAACAGCGGCCGATCTGGGCGTGCCCGCTGGCTTACCGGTCGCCGCTGGCGCCGGGGATGCGGCGGCGGGGGCCATCGGGATTGGTGCAATCGGTGCGCGGGACGGGTTCGTGTCGCTCGGCACCTCGGGGCAGGTCTTCGTGACAACCGATAGCTACCGGCCCAACCCCGAAAGCCTTGTCCACGCCTATGCCCACACCTTGCCGGATCTATGGTTTCAGATGGCCTGCATGCTGAACGGCGCGCGTCCCATGGCGTGGCTGGCCGAGATGTTGCGCCGACCGATTGCCGAGATGCTTGCGGAGGCGGCGGAGGCCCCGGCGGGACCCCTCTTCCTGCCCTATCTGACCGGTGAGCGCACGCCCCATGGCGATGCGGATATCCGCGCCGGGTTCTGGGGCCTGGGCGAAGATACCACCCCCGGCAGCCTGATGCGCGCGGTGGTCGAGGCGATTGCGTTCAGCTTTGCCGATGCCGTGGAGGCGCTAGCGGCGGCGGGCACACGGCCGGAAAAACTGCTGGCGATTGGTGGCGGCACGCGCAGCGATCTGCTCCTGCAGATGATTGCCGACGTGATCGACGTCCCCATCGGGCGCAGCGATGCCGCGGATGTCGGCCCGGCGCTTGGCGCGGCGAGATTGGCGCAGATGGCGAGTGGGGGCGGATCAGCGGCCGACGTAGCGCGTAAGCCCGACGTGTCGACGTGGTTCGAGCCGTCGGGGCAGGGGCCGGATGCGGCGCGATTGGTGGCCTATCGGCAACTTTATCCGGCGCTGAAATCGGTATCGGACACGCTGGCTGTGGGCGCTATTCCTCGCCACTGATCTGCAATTGATACAGCCGTGCATAGGCGCCACTGCGCGCCAGCAATTCATCATGGGTACCTTCCTCGACAACGCGCCCGGCCTCCATCACCACGATCTTGTGAGCGGCGCGGATCGTCGACAGGCGGTGGGCAATCACGATTGTCGTGCGGTTTTCGGCAAGCCGGTCAAGGGCTGCGCCCACCAGTTTCTCGGATTTCGCGTCCAGCGCGGAGGTCGGCTCATCCAGCAGCAGGATCGGCGCAGATTTCAACATGGCCCGCGCGATGGCCACGCGCTGGCGTTGCCCCCCCGACAGGGCCGAGCCGCGCGGCCCAACGGCGGTGTCCAACCCGCCCGGAAAATGATCCGCAAAATCGTGCACGGAGGCATTCCGCGCCGCCTGCTCAACCGCTTCTCGGTTGGCGGTCAGATCGCCCATCTGGATATTGGCGGCGATGCTTTCGTCAAATAACGCCGTTTCCTGGCCCACCACCGCGATCGTATCGCGCAGTTGCTCCAGATCCAGATCCTCCACTGACACGCCACCGATCTCCACGCGCCCGGATTGTGGATCGATCAGGCGGGTCAGAAGGGCAAAGACCGTGGTCTTTCCGGCTCCCGATGCACCGACCAGCGCCGTCGTCTCACCCGCTTTGGCCGTGAAGCTCAGCTCCCGCAGAACCGGAGCGTCGTCATAGGCGAACTCGACTGCGTCGAACCGGATATCGCCCGGGGCGAGTGGCTTGGGCGTTCCGGGCGACAGGATCGTCGGTGCTGTGCCGAAGACCGAATAGATGCGCTCAAGCGAGGCGCTGGCCGTCTGGAGTTGGCCCGCGATGGAAGACAGACGGCGCAAGGGCTCGAACAATAGGCCAAGGGCGGTGAAGAACGACATGAATTCACCGAGGGTCTTTTCGCCATCGATGATGTCCTGGCCGCCGATATAGAGAACGGCAACAAAGCCGAGCGCCGCGATGATATCCACCATGGCCGGGTTGGCGGCAACGCCGATCTGGGCCTGGATCGACGGGCGCACGAAGAGGCGGATTTCGTCGCGGAACCGATGGTGTTCGGACGCTTCAAGCCGGTTGAGCTTGATGGTCTGCACGCCGTGGAACATCTCGTCGAGCCGAGTGGACAGGCGCGACGCGGCGATCCGCGCCCGGTAGGCCGTCCGACGGATGAAGGCCTGAACCGCAAGAAGCGGCAGGATCAAAAGCGGGACGCCCACCAGCGCAAACAGCGTCCAGCGCCAATCAGTGACCAACATGACCGTCAGCAGTGACACCAGCGTGACGCTATCCCGCCCGAGCGACATCAAGACGGCGGATGAGACCGATTGCAGGGCCTGTGTGTCGCCCCGCACCCGTTCGATCAGCGCACCGGGCGGGTTGCCCTGAAAGAACCGCATATCCAGCGACAACAGATGTTGCACCAGTCGCGCCTGCAGGCCCGTCACAACCTTCAGGCCGACCCCGACAACAAGGATACGTTGCAAGAAGCCCGCCGTTGCCCGCAGCAAGAACAGGCCGCCGACAGCGAAGGCGACCCACGTCACGCCGTCCATCGATCCGGAGGTAAAGAGCGTGTCAAAGAGCGGCCGCACCAGCCATGCAAAGGCGCCGATGGCAGCACCCTCCAGGCTCATCAATGCAACGGCGACGGCAAGGATCGGCCAGTATTGGCGAATATGCTCCGACCAAAGACGGCGAAACAGAACGCGTGTGGGGGGCTGAGGCTCCGACATGCTCACCACACCGCGTGCCTGATTGCAAAGCTGAACAGAATTTGGGGCAGGGGGCCGTCCTTCAACGTGGTCACAACTCCTGCTCGCAGCGTTACGCGATGTATCACCGACAGACAAGAATTAGCCAGATCGCCGCAATTTGGCGCGACTGACCGGAAAATCGTCGCAAATGGCCCAAAAATCTGGCCAATAGGCATTTGATTGGGGATGCGGCAGGTCGCGCGGTTGAAAACCAGTTCAAAGCGCGCGTAGTCTCCGCAGTATTAAGTGCGGGCCCCGTCCCTCGGGCGGGTGACACCAGCACATGGACAACAGGGGAGTGAGGTTTGACCTCAGACGGGACGCAAGCGTTCGTCGCCTTCGATCGCGTACAGAAAAGCTATGACGGCGAAGTGCTCGTCGTCAAAGATCTCAATCTTTATATCGGGCGGGGTGAGTTCCTGACAATGCTTGGGCCCTCAGGGTCGGGCAAGACCACATGCCTTATGATGCTGGCCGGGTTCGAGACCGCCACCCATGGCGAGATCACGCTCGACGGCAAACCGATCAACAACATCCCGCCACACAAGCGCGGGATCGGGATGGTCTTCCAGAATTACGCGCTGTTTCCCCATATGACGGTGGGGGAAAACCTGTCCTTCCCGCTGGAAGTGCGCGGCATGGCCAAATCCGAGCGCGAGGGCAAGATCAAGCGCGCGCTCGATATGGTGCAGATGGGCGATTTCATCAACCGCCGCCCGGCACAGCTTTCGGGCGGTCAACAGCAGCGGATCGCACTGGCCCGTGCGCTGGTGTTCGAGCCGGAACTGGTCTTGATGGACGAGCCGCTCGGCGCGCTCGACAAGCAGTTGCGCGAGACGTTGCAGTTCGAGATCACGAACCTCGCGCACGAGCTTGGGATCACCACCGTCTACGTGACCCACGACCAGACCGAGGCGCTCACGATGTCGGACCGCGTTGCGGTTTTCGACGATGGCCGGATCCAGCAGCTGGCCGCACCCGATACGCTCTACGAGGAGCCGCAGAACAGCTTCGTCGCGCAGTTCATCGGCGAAAACAACACCTTGCAGGGGACGGTTTCGAAAATCTCCGGCGATATGTGCGAGGTGACGTTGGCCGATGGGTCGATCATCGACGCCGTGCCGGTGAACGTATCGGCTGTTGGTGAGAAAACCCAAGTGTCCATTCGGCCCGAACGGGTTGAGATGAACCGCGAGCGTCTGGCCGATGACGTGCATACGTTGAAAGCCGAGGTGCTGGAATTCGTCTATATGGGCGATATTTACCGCACACGCCTGCGCGTGGCCGGCAAGGACGATTTCATCATCAAAACACGAAATGCCCCCGATCAGAGGAGACTGAGACCGGGGGAAAGCATCGAGATCGGCTGGCGTCCGCAGGATTGCCGCGCGCTCGACGCATAATGCCCACGCCCGTCGCCGGGCGAGGGCCAACAAGCCACGGGAAACCCGAAGTCTTAACAAGGAGAGACCACATGAATCTCAAGAGCCTTATGCTCCTGACAACCGGCGCAAGCCTTGCCGCAACCGGCGCGATGGCCGACGGCCACATGGCCGGATCCATGACACTGGTGAGCTGGGGCGGCGCCTATCAGGTGAGCCAGCAGCGCGCCTATTCCGAACCCTACGCCGAAATGCATGACGGCCTGGAAATCATCTGGGACGAAAGCTCGGCCGAAGCCGTGGCCCGCCTGCGCGCCATGAATGAGGCCGGCAACATCACCTGGGACCTCGTGGACGTTGTGGCCGCTGACGCCATCCGTCTGTGCGACGAAGGCCTGGCGATGGAAATCGACCACGATGAAATCCTCGCGCCGGGCGATGACGGCTCCTCGCCGACCGATGATTTCGGCGATCTGATCGTGTCCGACTGCTTCATCCCGCAGATCGTGTATTCCACGACCGTCGGCTACCGCACAGATGTGGATGAGTGGAACGGCAACACGCCGTCCGACATCTGCGCGATCTTCGATCTCGAAAACTTCCCCGGCCAGCGGTCGCTGGAGCGCCGCCCGATCGGCAACCTGGAATGGGCGCTGATCTGTGACGGCGTGGCGATGGAAGACGTCTATGACGTTCTGGAGACTGAGGAAGGCATCGATCAGGCCTTCGCCATGCTCGACACCATTCAGGACCAGACCGTGTGGTGGAACGCAGGTGCGGACACGCCGCAGCTTCTGGCCGATGGCGAAGTTGTCATGGGCTCGACCTATAACGGCCGCCTGTTCAGCCTGATCGAAGAGCAGGATCAGCCCGTCGCCATGCTGTGGGACGCGCAGGTGTTCGACCTTGACGGTTGGATCATCCCCGAGGGCCTGCCCGAGGATCGTCTGGCCCGTGTTCTGGACTTCGTGCGCTTTGCCACGGACACCCAGCGTCTGGCGGACCAGTCGCAGTACATCTCCTACGGTCCGGCACGTGCATCCTCCGCACCGCTGGTGGGTCAGCACGCGGATCTGGGCATCGACATGGCGCCGCACATGCCGACCGACCCGGCCAATGCCGAGCGGACCTTCCTGTTCAACTACGAATGGTGGGCCGATTACCGCGACGATCTGGACGCTCGCTTCCAGGCGTGGCTGGCCCAGTAAGGCTTGACGCAGCGGCGGGGTGATCCCCGCCCTGCGGCACAGATCAACGGGCGGGCCGCGTGCATCGGCCCGCCCATCCCAAAACGACGAAGGCGGCCCCCATGCCCAAAGGCTACATCATCGGCCATATCACGGTGAACGATCCCGAGGCGTATAAGGAATACGTCGAGAAGGACACGCCGATCCTGCTCGGCCACGGCGCGAAGCCTATTGTGCGGGGCGGGAAATCCGAGATTCTGGAAGGACAGACCTTCCAGCGCCACGTCGTCTTCGAATTCGAAAGCTACGAGGCTGCCTTGGCCGCATACAACGACCCCGAATATCAAGAGGTTGCCGAAATCCGCCGCCGCACCGCCGACAGCGTCATTCTTGTCGTTGAGGGTGTGTAGATGAGCGACGCCACCCAAGATGGCCCCGTCCTTGCCGCCGATGGCACACCGCTGAAGCGGTCGCTGTCCCGGGCGCTGCGGGCGCAGAAATTGCGGGCGCTGATGCTGATCGCGCCGCTTTTGTTGTTCATCCTGATCACCTTCATCGCGCCGATCGTGGATATGCTGTTCCGCTCGGTCGAGAACCAGATCGTGTCGGAGACGCTTCCGCGCACCGTGGTGGAGCTGGAGGGCTGGGATGCCGAGGGGGTTCCGTCCGAGGATGTATATGCGGCGCTGGCTTACGATTTCATGGAAGCTGCCGAGCGGCGCAACCATACGCGCCTGGGCAGCCGCCTGAATTACGAGACGACCGGTATCTCGTCGCTGTTCCGCCAATCGGGGCGTGGGGTCGACGATATTGGCGAAGATTATGCCGATCAGTTCCATGACCTGAACCCAGCATGGGAAGAGCCCGAAACATGGGCCGCCCTGATGGGGGCGCCGGATTGGGTCGAGGCGCAGTCGGCGGATGATGTCGACGGTGCCGGGCTTCTGTTTCGGCTGAGTGTTGCCATTCAAGAGGTCCTGCCCGAGACGTCAGACGCCTACCGGTCATTCGCGCGCACCGTGCAATCCGAGGATGACGACAACCCGGTTGCCGAGGAGCCGTGGAACACCGTCTACCTTGCGCTCTATAGGGATCTGAGCACCGGGGATGTCAGCGGCTATGATGGCCTGATGGCTGATCTGTTGGCCGAGGCGGCGGCCGCCGTGCCCGATTTCGAGGGGATGACACCGCGCGAAGCCTTTGCCGATATCAACGACGATTGGCTGGATACCGAGGTGTGGGCCACGATCGAAGCGTTCTCCGACCCCTATACGGCGGGCTATTTCCTGTCGGCGATTGACCTGCAGCTGACACCTGACGGGGTGGAACGCCAACCACCGGAACAGCGGGTATATCTGCTGCTGTTCAACCGCACGATCTTCATGTCGATGGCCATTACGCTCATGTGCGTGCTGTTGGGCTATCCGATTGCTTATCTGCTGTCGAACCTGCCGGCGCGCACCTCGAACCTTCTGCTGATCCTTGTGCTGCTGCCGTTCTGGACCTCGCTTCTCGTGCGGACGAGCGCGTGGAAGGTGCTGCTGCAACAGCAAGGTGTGATCAATGATCTGCTGGTTTGGATCGGCCTTGTCGCCGATGACGCCCGGCTTGCGCTGATCAACAATCAGCTTGGAACGATCATCGCGATGACGCATATCCTGCTGCCGTTCATGATCCTGCCGCTGTTCTCGGTCATGAAGACGATCCCGCCCTCCTATGTGCGGGCGGCCAAGAGCCTGGGCGCCACGAATTTCACCGCGTTCCGCCGGGTCTATTTCCCGCAGAGCATCCCGGGGATCGGGGCGGGCTGTATCCTCGTCTTCATCCTGGCCATTGGCTATTACATCACACCGGAACTGGTGGGCGGACGGACGGGGACGTTCATCTCCAACCGGATCGCGTATCACATTTCCAGCTCGCTCAACTGGGGCCTCGCCGCGGCCCTGGGCACGATCCTGCTGGCACTCGTGCTGGTGCTCTACTGGGTCTACGACCGGATCGTGGGCATCGACAACGTGAAGCTGGGATAAGCAGACATGGACACCAAACTTCCTCCCTATGCGACCTTTGGGCAGCGCGCGTGGTTCTACGGGTTCCGGGTGATCTGCGGGCTGATCTTCTTCTTCCTGATCGCGCCGATCATCATCATCATCCCGCTCAGCTTCAACGCCGAGGATTTCTTCACCTTCACGCCCGGTATGCTGGCGCTCGATGCCGACGCCTATTCGCTCAGACATTACACGGCGTTCTTTGGGGAAGACGGCTACCCGTGGACCGGCCTGCTGGTGGGCCTTGGCTTTGGCGCGGCGGTCAGTGCGCTGTTCTACTTCTTGGGCTCCAAGAACCTGTTTCCGATCCTGATCTTCGGCATTCTCGGCTTGATCGTGGGCAAGCTCTGGGGGTTGGAGGGCGAAGAATGGATGACGCCGCTGCGCAATTCACTTCGGATTGCGCCTGTGGCGACGCTCTTGTCGGTGTCCTTCGGGACCCTGGCGGCGATCGGCCTGAGCCAAAGCCACGTGCCCTTCAAGGGCGCGATCATGGCAATCCTGATCTCTCCGATGATTGTGCCACTGATCATCTCGGCGGCCGGGATGTACTTCTTCTACAGCCGCATCGGTCTGCAAGGCACGTTCATGGGCGTTGTTCTGGCCCACGCGGCCCTTGGCATCCCGTTTGTCATCATCACTGTCACCGCCACACTGGTGGGGTTCGACCGCTCACTGACCCGCGCGGCGGCGAATTTGGGTGCGAACCCGGTGACGACGTTTTTCCGCATCCAGATGCCGCTGATCCTGCCCGGTGTGATCTCGGGCGGCCTCTTCGCGTTCATCACCTCGTTCGATGAGGTGGTGGTGGTGATCTTTGTGGGTTCCGCCGGGCAGCAGACACTGCCATGGCAGATGTTCACCGGCCTGCGGGAGCAGATCAGCCCCGTCATCCTTGCGGCGGCGACGATCCTTGTGGCGATCTCCATCGTGCTTCTGACAGTGGTCGAATTGCTCCGGCGCCGTTCGGAGCGGCTGCGTGGGATGTCCCCGAGTTGAGCGTATCCGCCAGGGTTATCACGTTGATAAGGTACTATTAGCGACTGATTTGGAGGCGTTACAACGGTTCTGTTAACGCTATGTCAGGGTTTGCGCCGTCCTGCGGGACGTCGCCCGGGAGCGATGCGAAAGGGGCATCGAGCCCCTTTCGCATCGAGGCCTCCGGCGGGCATACTTTGGAACAAAGATGGGATCAGGGCAGGATCAGGAGCCAGATCGAGGCGCCGATCACGGTGAGCCCGGTGCCGATCAGGACGGTTGAGGCCACAACGCGGCGGGCGACCCCATACATGTCGGCGAAGATATAGGCGTTGATCCCCGGCGCCATGGCAGCCGTCAGCACCGCCGAGCGCATCTGCCCGGTCGAGAGGCCCGCAAGGCTGCCGATGGACCAGGTGATCGCCGGATGCAACACGAGCGACAGGGTGCATAACATCGCAATGGTGCCCGCATCGCCTTCAGGCTTGTAGCGGTAGAGCACGCCGCCGAGGCCGAAGAGCGCGGCGGGCAGGGCGGCGCGGATCATCAGGTCCAGCGCATCTTGGATCACTGCCGGGATCGGCAGGCCGGTGAAATTGACCAAGAACCCCAGCCCGATCCCGATCATCAGCGCGTTGCGGAACATGGCATTGGCTACGGTCCGGGCCAGCCTGAAGCCGCGGGCTTCCGCGCGGACGATCTCCATCGCGGTGATGCCGATCAGGTAGCAATAGGCGGCGTTGAAGGCGATGATCGTGTAGTTGGGCGCCAGCGCGTCCGCGCCGAAAGCCCGCTCGGTCACCGGCAGGCCCAGAAGGACGGAATTGGCGAAAAGTGTGGCGAAGCCGATCGCGATGCAATCGGGCCAAGGGCGCCCGAAGGCGAGCCGCGCGGCCACAATCGCAATGGCAAAACATGCGGTTGCCCCGCCGTAATAGGCAATCAGCAGCCAGATGTTTAATTCGGCGCTCAGATCCAGCGTGGCGATGGCCGTGAACAAAAGGCAGGGGATCGCGAACTTCTGGGTGAAGACCATCAGGCCATCGACCGCGCTGTCCTTGAAGAGATCCCGCCAGACCGCCAGATACCCTGCACCCACCACAAGGAAGACCGGCAGAACGATGGCGAGAAGATCGCCCACCTAGACCTCGTATCTGAGGATCAGGCCGTCATGGGCGGGGGTGACGTTCGGGGGCGTCTCGGCCGCGACGCTGGCGTAGTCCAGATCGATATGCATGTTTGTGAGCACCGCGCGGCGCGGCGCGGCGCGTTCGATCCAGCGCAGTGAATTGTCCAGATGTGAATGGCTGGGATGCGGCGAGCGGCGGAGCGCGTCGAGGATCCAAGTGTCGAGGCCCATCAGCATCGGCCAGACGTCTTCCGGGATGTCCGAGACATCGGGCAGATAGGCGACATCCCCCACACGGAACCCAAGCGCGTCGATATTTCCGTGCGTCACCTCGAATGGTGTGAAGATGATCGGCCCGCCGGCGCCGTCGATGATGACGTCGCCATCAATCGAATAGAGATCGAGGATCGGCGGGTAGGCGGAACCGGGGGGCTGCACGAAGGCATAGCCGAAGCGGCTGAGCAGGTCGTTCTGCGTGGGGCCATCGGCGTAGACCGGCAGGCGCGCGCGCATGTTGAAGACGATCATCCGCAAATCATCGAGGCCGTGGACGTGATCGGCGTGGGAATGGGTGTACAGTACCGCATCAAGCCGCCCGATCCCCGCATCCAGGAGCTGCGCGCGCAAATCGGGAGAGGTGTCGATCAGGACCGTGGTTGTGCCATTATCGGTCTCGCGTTCCACCAGCACGGAGCAGCGCCGCCGCGCGTTTCTGGGGTTTGACGGGTCGCAATCGCCCCAATGGCCGCCAAGGCGCGGCACCCCGCCGGAGGAGCCGCAGCCCAGGATGGTAAACCGCAACTCCGCCATCAGGCGGCAGCCTTCCAGAACAGGCGGTCGAAGTTTGCGGACGTTTGGCGCGCGAAGTCCTCATAGCTCATGCTGAACACCTCCGCACCGATCCGGGCTGTATGGGCGGTGAAGGCAGGCTCGTTGCGCTTGCCGCGATGGGGTGGGGGGGCGAGGTAGGGGCTGTCGGTTTCCACCAGCACCCGGTCAACCGGGGCGGCGGCGAAGATGTCGCGCAGGGGTTGGCTTTTGGGGAAAGCGGCGATGCCCGACATGCTGAGGTAGAAGCCCAGATCAAGCGCGGCTTGGGCGAGCGCGGCGCCGGAGCTGAAGCAATGCATGACGCAGGAATAGGCCCCCGCGCGGTGTTCCTCCGTCAGGATACGCGCCATGTCATCATCGGCGTCGCGGGCATGGATGATCAGCGGCAATTCGGTCTGGCGGGCGGCCTCGATATGCAGGCGCAGGCTCTCTTGCTGCACCGCCTTGGTCTCGGCGGTGTAGTGGTAATCCAGCCCGCTCTCCCCGATGCCCACGAATTTCGGGTGGGCGGCAATGGCCAGAAGCTCGTCCAGCGTTGCCATCGGCTCTGCCGCGACGGACATGGGATGCGTGCCCCCGGCCCAGAACACGGGCACGTGGGCCTCGGCAATGGCCTGTACGGCGGGGGCGTTGCGCAGGCGGGTGCAGATGGTGACCATACGCGTGACGCCCGCCGCGACCGCGCGGTCCACCACGTCCGGCAACTCCGCGGAAAGACTATCGAAATCAAGGTGGCAGTGGCTATCCACGATCGGAAATGTCGTCTCTGGCATCGGCGCCTCAGGCAGCAAGCCGGGCCGCCATGCGGTCCAGGTCGAGGAAGATATCAAACACCAGCGCGGCAGGGTCAAGGTTCACCGCTTTGCCGCGCCGGGCGCGGGCCGTCAGCGACTGCGCGAGGTTGGCCCATTCGCGTGCCTGGGCCAGGGACGGCGCAAGGCGGCCGAGGATCGCGGCCTCCTCCGGTACGATCTCGGGCGGTGTCTGGCCCGTCGCGCCGAACCGGGCCGCGCGGGACAGCGCGGTATCCAGTAGGTTCAGCGTCAGGTCAAAGCGCGCTTCGTTGCCCTTGCCGACCGTGGCATCGGCCAGCTTCAGGGCCAATTGCCGGTCCATTGCGGGCAGCGTGCCAAGCAGTTGTATTAGCTGGGAATACAGCTGTGGCCCACCCTGTTCAGCCAAGGTGATGGCGGCCCCGACGGAGCCTTGGGCGAGGGTGGCCAGCGCCGCGCCTTCGGGGGGCTCCGCGCCGGCTTGGGCAAGGGCACTGGCGAGATCTGCATCCCCGAGCGCGTTGAAGCGCAGGGTGCGGCACCGCGAGCGGATCGTGGGCAGAAGGCCCGAGGGGCGGTGAGAGATCAGGAACAGGACGGCGCCTTCCGGCGGCTCCTCCAGTTCCTTCAAAAGCGCATTGGCGGCGGATGCGTTCATCTCATCGGCGCTGTCAACGATGACAACGCGCGCATGGCTCCCGGCGGACATGTGAAAGAAGCCTTTCAGGCCGCGGACCTCATCCACCGTCAGTTGTGTGGCAAGGCGTTTTTCCTTTTCCTGCCAAGGCCGTCTCAGCAGAAACAGGCCCGGCTCGGACAGTGCCGCGATGCGATGCGCGACCGGGTGATCGCGATCGACATCCAACGATGTGGGCGGCGGCGGCGCGCCGAACAGGCTGTCCTCCTGGGCCGGTGGGGTGGCCAGCAGATACCGCGCGGCGCGCCAGGCGAATGTGGCTTTGCCGACGCCCTTCGGCCCGGTCAGAAGCCAGCCATGGGGCAGGCGGCCCGACGTGGCAGCGGCCAGAAACGCCGCCTCCTGCGCGCCGTGGCCAAAGAGCCGCGCCGCATCGCGCGGATGCGGGGCGCCGTCGAGGCGATCGGATTCGGGCAAGGTGTCGTCGACCATGGGAGGCGGTGTAGCACGGTGCCGAGCCGGGTGCAGGTAGATCAATGGTATATCAATTAGATGAAACGCGACCAGTGGATCTGACAATGGGCGCCGGGATCAGGGCAGATTGCGGCGTACGATATCGGCGATATTCGAGGCGACCTGGTCGGGGCCCGCATTGGCATCGATCAGGTGGCACCGGTCGGCATATTCGCGGGCAAGGGCCTGAAACCCCGCGCGCAGCTTTTGCTGGAACGGCAGGCCGAAATCCTCGAACCGATCCTCGCCGCTGTCGCGCGCGAGGCCACGGGCCAGCGCCGTTTCGGGGTCCATGTCGAGGATCAGCGTCAGGTCCGGCTCCATGCCTATGGCGGCGCTGTGGATCTGGTCGACCAGCGCGCGCAGATCGCCCCGGGTCGCGCCCTGATAGACGCGGGTGGAATCGGCGAAGCGGTCGGTTATCACATCGCGCCCCGCCTCCAGCGCCGGGCGGATCGTACGCTCCAGATGATCACGGCGGGCGGCGGTGAAGAGAAGGATCTCGGTCTCGGGGCTCCATCGGTCGGGGTCGCCCTCCACGAGCAGGCGGCGGATCTCTTCGGCGCCGGAGGCACCGCCGGGCTCCCGCGTCAGAACGGTATCCCGCCCCAAGGCGCGCAGGGCTTCGGCCAGGCGCCGCGCTTGCGTCGACTTGCCGGAGCCGTCGATGCCTTCAAGGCTGATGAACAATCCGCGGGCAGGGGGCATGGTGCTGGGTTAGGTCGTCCGATGGGTCAGTAGAGGGCCGGTTTGCATGAGGTCACGCGGAAGGGCAAGCGCAGGACGGTTCTGATACGGCCTTGGCGGCTGCCCGAGGCCAGCCAGCGGGCGCCGCCTAATAGGCTGGTGCGTCCTCGGCCACGGTCGGTCCGCCCGTCACGCGGCCCAGGACATCCGCCCATGCAGTGCGCAGGCGGACCATCGGCCCGCCCGTTGGGACATCGGCCATCGTCACCACAGGAACACGG
Source organism: uncultured Roseicyclus sp. (assembly GCA_947491935.1). Classification (GTDB taxonomy): domain Bacteria; phylum Pseudomonadota; class Alphaproteobacteria; order Rhodobacterales; family Rhodobacteraceae; genus Gymnodinialimonas. The sequence continues at coordinate 514,373 of CANLLF010000001.1, read as the reverse complement.
GCCTCAAAGCCCGTGACGCCCTGAACCACATGCAATTCACCGACGACATCCCCGGCGGCAATCGGCGCGGAGAGGGGGGAGGAATAGGTCAGCGTCGCCTCGATCTCCGGATCGAGCAGCGCGGGGAGCAGCATATCGATGCTTTCCCCCGGCGCGAGGCCGACACTCTCCTCAGCCCCAAGAAAGACCGGCGCGCGGGCGATCTCGACGCCCTCTTCGACGACTTCGCGCATGACGAATTGCCTGAACGCCCAATTGACGATCCGCTCGGCCTCTGCCGCCCGCACCTCCGCCGATGGCAGACCCGAGATGACGAAAGTCACGCGCCGGTCGCCTTGCACCGCGGAGCCGACAAGGCCAAAGCCCGCCTCCTGCGTATGGCCGGTCTTCAGCCCGTCGGCGCCGATCCCGAGCCCCAGAAGCGGGTTTCGGTTGAAGCGGTTGGCGGGGGACCGCTCTTCGTAATCGAATTCGGTCTCGGCGAAATAGGTATAGTATTCGGGGAATTCCTCGATCAGGCGCGCGGCCAGAATACCGAGATCCCGCATCGACATCGCGTGCCCCTCCGCAGGCCAGCCCGAGGCGTTGGCGAAGGTGGAGTTCATCATACCCAACTGGCGCGCCCGCTGCGTCATGAGCTGTGCAAAGCCCGCCTCCGTCCCGTCCGGCGACAGCGCCTCGCCCAGAACGACCGACGCATCATTGCCAGACACGATCACAACGCCGCGGATCAATTCCTCTACGGTAGGGCGGTCTTGCGTGTTGAGAAACATCGTGGAGCCGCCGAAGCTCATCGCATGGGCCGAGACGGGCAGGCGGGTTTCGAGGGTCAACCGGCCTTCGCGCAAGGCCTCGAACGTCATCAGTAGCGTCATCAGCTTCGACATCGAGGCCGGCGGCAAGGGCTCATCGGCGTTCACGGCCAAAAGAACCTGGCCGGACCCGTGATCATAGACATAAGCCGATCCGGCCTGGGTCTCGTATCCCTGGGCCAAGGCGGCGATGGGTGTCAAAACGAAAACCGCCGCGATGAAGGTCGCGGCGGCTCTGGTCAGAATGGCAATGGGCATGGCGTCCTAGCGTCTTACGAAAAAGGCATCTTCAAAGCCAAGCTCCCGGACGTTTTCAAGGATGGCATCGCGGGTTTGCGCGCTATCGGCGGGGCCCACCACGACGCGCCAGAACTGGCGTCCGTTGCTCGACTGATCATAGATTGTCGGCTCAAGTCCCACGTTGCGCAAGGCCTGCCCGGTATTGGTGGCGTTTTCTTGCACAGAGAAGATGCCAATCTGGATGTAGGATCGCTCAAGATCCGTGGCCGCGGGCGTGCGGGCGACTTCGGGTTGCGGCTGAGCCTGTGGTTGTGGCGCGACGTCGGCGGCCGCGATGGCGGCTGCGGCTGTGGTCGCGATACGGTCGCCGGTGTCATCCAGCGGGGTGGCGGTGATCTCGCCCGCCGCGGCAGAGGCGGCGATGTCTTCGCCCGGTGCCATTGCATCGGGTGCGGCCTCGGCCGTTTCGGCGACTTCTTCGCGGCGAAGGGCTGTGACGTTGAGCATGGTCGGATCGCCCGCCAGTGCGCCGAGCGCCGCGGCGGCATCGGACGAGATCTGCAGGTCGGGCCCGGGATTGTCCCGCTCGCGCCGGAACAGCGCGCCGATCACGAAACGGCCGTTTTCGTCGTTGCGGATGATCACACGTTCCGGATCACCGACATCCGGGTGAGCCACCCAAACACCGCCGAGCGACGGGCGACCATCCCAGAGGCCCTCCGTCGTGACCTCGAAGACTTCGGGCGCCTCGACGTCGCGTTCAACCAGACGGGTGGCGCCGATCGGGGCGGGGCCATCGGCATCGGCATTGCGCGATCCGAAGTTGAATTCGCCCTCCTCCATACAGGCGGCGATGGCGAAAATCGGTACAAAAACAAGACCGAGACGGATTCGGGGCATCAGCTGAATTGGGGTCATCACTGCTCTTCTCTGCGCTCTCTCCCCGCGCTTTGGATGCGCAGGTGTTTTGATGTTTCCCGGTCGTTGCCGGACCGCGCCCGGATTGCGGGGCGCACCTGTATTGACGCGACGATACAACACTGATTCGCTTCTGAAAAGACGGCAGTTGAAAGAAGCCGTTGACGATGGGTTTCAGAATCACACTTCAGCCAGTATCGCGGTCGGGCCGACCAGCCCGGAGGAGTGGCAGAGTGGTCGAATGCACCGGTCTTGAAAACCGGCGTGCGTGAAAGCGTACCGTGGGTTCGAATCCCACCTCCTCCGCCATTTTACTCAAGATCGCCTCCTCGTAACAGTATGATAGTAGGTCGTAATTCGACGTTCTCGCACTGACGGCGACTTTCGGTTCGCTTTATTTGCTGCACATTTTGCACCACAATTTGCTGCACAAAGTGGGGATTTCTCCGCCATGAGCATCGCGAAACGAGGCCGTCTCTACCATCTCCACTGCCGCGTCCCGCGCCGGTATCGCGAGGTTGAGCCGCGCGAAACGGTCTGGATCAGCCCGCACACCGACTCTGAAATGCTTGCGAGGAGCAAGGCAGGTCGCGCGTGGAGCCAGATGATTGAGGTTTGGGAGGCCCGTCTGGCCGGAAACAGCGAGGATGCGGAGTCCCGTTACGAAGCCGCCCGCGACCTCGCCCAGGCGCGGGGCTTCCGGTATCTGGATGCAGGCAATGTGGCCAAACTGCCGGTCGAGGACGTTGTCGCACGCGTTGAGGCCGGTCCGGCCTCGCGAACCAGCCCGATCCCGTCGAGGCCGCGGCCCTTCTCGGTACGGCCCCCGAACCCCGCATCACGGTCACCAAGGCGCTGGAGCTCTACTGGACGCTGGCCCGTGAGAAGACCTTCGGCAAGAGCGAGGACCAGCTGCGCCGCTGGGAAGCGCCGCGCAAGAAGGCGGTGACGACCTTCGTCGCGGTCGTTGGCGACAAGGAGATCGCCAACATCACCCGCGACGATATGCTGGACTTCCGTCAGCACTGGCTCGACCGGATCGAGGCGGGCGAGGTCACGGCGAACGCGGTGAACAAGGACTTGATCCATCTGGGTGACGTGCTCAAGACCGTGAACACGATGAAGCGGCTGGGGCTTGCGTTGCTACTCGGTGAGTTGTCCTTCAAGGAGGGCGAGAAGCTGACGCGCCCGCCATTCAGCGAGGAGTGGATCGGGACGCGGCTGCTCCCGCTGGGCGCGCTGGACGGGTTGAACGGCCAGGCGCGGGGCATTTTGCTCGGGATGATCAACACAGGTTATCGCCCATCTGAGGGCGCGGCGCTGACGGCGGATACGATCCGGCTCGACTGCGACGTGCCGCATATTTCCATCGAACCTGACGGACGACAGTTGAAGTCGCACTTCGCCCGCCGTGTGATCCCGCTGACCGGCGTCTCGCTCGAGGCGTTCAAGCAGTTCCCCGAAGGCTTCCCCCGCTACCGGAACCGCGCGACCCTGAGCGCGGTCGTCAACAAGTTCCTCCGCGCAAACGGCCTGCTCGAGACGCCGCGCCACTCAATGTACTCCCTGCGACATGCCTTTGAAGACCGCATGCTTGCCGCCGGGATCGACGACCGCATCCGCCGCGACCTCTTCGGTCATCGGCTCGACCGGGAACGGTACGGCAAGGGCGCGTCGCTGGAACACGTCGCAGAACTCGTCGCCCGTCTCGCATTCTGAGCCAGCAGCGCCCGCGCCCGTCGCTGCGCCTCCGACAGCCGTTTCTCCTTCTTCATGGCCGCGGCCAGTTCCGCTTCCAAGCGCTCGAAGACCGGCGAGAAGGCCGGGTCATCTGCGACCAGCGCGGCCACCTTCAGCAACGCCGCCTCGATCCGCTCGGCATCGAGTGTCCCGGACGGACGGGTCTGCTTCTTCGAATGGCGAGACGACGGGTTCATGCGAGATAGCTTGGGGCAGCGCGTTTGACTTGTGCAGAGCATCAAACCGACCTTCGCAAGGCGACGTGCCGCTGTGTGCAAATCGGACGGAGTCGTTTCCGGTGTCCCGACGTCGCGCAGCAGATTCGACCGCCCACAGTCGCAACGCGAAGGGATGGAAGTGTCTCCCGAATCATACCGGTCCGGCTGGCTGGGTTGACGCATTGGCGTCATAATGGATTTGCCTCGATGGGCGGGATGCGAGAGTCGTCGGGGGGGCAGAAAGGGGATGGCAAGATAAAGCGAGTTCCTCGCTGGCCGGGCCTGCGGCCCTAAGCTGTTGTCTGCACATTGATTTTTTTGAGTGCCGACTTGGCACGAAACTCGATTCCATGATGCCAACACGTTGGCGTTTTGTTTTGATTTCAGTGGCTTGAACCGCGCCAACGCGCCGTGCGTTTGCGTAACTCCACGCCACTGCTTCTCGTTGCACAGCAGGTCGCGGCGACCGTAAAACTCAGCTTGATCGGCTCAGAACAGCCCCCAATGGTTGTCTCATGACCCGCAATGACACCGACATCCGCATTCGCCTGGGCAAGGTCCGGGATCGCACCCAGAGGGCCGAGCGCGTGGCACGCCCGGCGCGGGGTTTCCTGGCCGATGTGCATCGGGCGATCCGCCGGGCGGGCGGTGATCCGCACAAGTCGGCCGGCAAAGGGAAAGCGACCGGACGGCACAAAGCGCGCGGGCGCGGCGCGAAGGTCGCGGCGGGGTTGAAGGGCCGGAACCAATGGAGCCGGTGCGCCGATGGAACCCGAACCTGCGCCCGTCGGGTGACCGTGAAGGCGCGGATCGTGAAGCTGAACCCGCAGCGGGGCGCAGCTCGGGTGCGGTAGTCTGTCAGCGCCAAGGCCGTCGATGCGCATCTTCGGTATCTGCAGCAGGACGGCGTCACGCTGGACGGCGAGAAGGGTCAGGTTTACGCGAGAGACGATGACGTCGCTGAAGGCGGTGCGTTCCTTGACCGGGGCCGCGAGGACCGCCACCAGTTCCGGTTCATCGTCTCGGCGGAGGAAGGTGTCCAGCTTGCCGATATGCGTCAGACGACCCGCGATCTGATGGCGCAGATGGAGGCCGACCTGCAGACGAAACTCGATTGGATCGCCTTCGATCACTACAATACCGGGCATCCGCACACCCACATCCTTGTCCGAGGCATCACCGATGATGGCAAGATCCTGAACATCGCCGGAGATTACATCGCGCATGGTGTACGCGAGCGGGCGAGCGAAATCCTGACGCTGGAAATGGGCCGCCAAACCGACCTTCAAGTCACCGATCAGTTGCGCCGCGAGATGCACGCGGAGCGCTTCACCCGGCTCGAAAGAATGCTGATGGCCGAGCAGCGGACCAACAGCGCGTTCGCCGATCTCGGACCGGACAAGGACATGCTGGAGGCGATGAAGCGCAACCGTGCATTGCTGATCAGCAGGGCGCAATATCTCGAAAAACTCGGATTGGCGCTGAAGATCGCTCCGGGCGTCTGGCACCTGCGCGAGAACGCGGAACCCGCTTTGCGGGCGACGGGCGACGGGCGATGGGCGAACGGAGCGATATCCTCAAATCGATGTATCGCGCGCTGGAGGCGAACGACCTTGCGGTGCAGCGCGGGGAGCTGCCGCTCTCCCTACATAGGGAAAATCTGCGGCAAAGGGCCGTTGGTCGCGTGCTCGCCAAGGAACTCGCCATCGATGAGTCTGGCAATCGGCTGCAGATGGTGATCGACGGAACCGAAGGTCAGGTGCACCAGATCGAGCTGCATGCCGACCATTGCGACGGCATCGGGCGCGGCATGAGCGTGTCGGCAACACCGCCGCCAACGGAGCCCCGCGTGGCAGACCACAACATCCTGGCGACGAGGGCAAGCGACGGAACCTACAGCCCGTCGCGGCATATCGAGATCGCACGGAAGCAGGAGATCAGCTCTCATCCGGAGCGCTATGTGGCATCCCATGGAAGGCGGCTCGAAGCTCTGCGCTGCGCGGGAATCGTCGAGCGATGGGACGAGGACCACTGGTCGGTGCCGCAAGACCTGCCCAAACAGGGGCTGGCCTACGACCGCAATCGCCACGGTTCCGGCCCGCGCATGACCGTCCTTTTACCCATCAGTCTGGAGCGGCAGGTGACCCATGATGGGCAACCTGGTGCGACCTGGAACTGGCGGCGCAGCAGCAAGGCTCGCTACGGAGGGCGGGCTTCGGCGCGGAGGCAGGCCAGGCGACGGACCGCCGTAAGCGGGTGCTGGTGGAGCGTGGTGATGCCATCGATCTTGGCAATGGTCGTATCCGCACGCCGAAGGATCTGATCCGGCGTCTGGAGAGGTATGAAGTGGAACGCGTCGGGCGCGCGATGGCGAAGAGGCAGGGTCTTCGCTGGCAACCCGTAGAGCCCGGCCGTCAGTTCGATGGTCAACTAACTGGCAGCAGGCAACTGGCCAGCGGGCGCTTCGCCATGATCGATGATGGCTTGGGCTTCAGCCTCGTGCCATGGAACGATGTGCTGGAGCGGCGCATCGGGCGACAGGTCTCTGGTGTCGGGATGCCCGGAGGCGGCATTGACTGGACGCTCGGGAGGCAGAGGGGGCTGGGGCGGTAGGGAACAATGATGGCGGCGGGGGTCAGGTAGGGGCGGGAAGCCGGCCTTCGCTGCAGCAACGCCTTTTCTCAAGCCGGTTATGCTACTGGACGTTTCGCTATCAGACGTCCGCACCAGCGAGTCAAACCAACCGGCCACTCCGCCGGAAAGATTATCGTCATCCCGGCATTGACCTAGAAATGCTGATCGTTTCGTCTGGGTAAACTGCGCTCCCCGACCGGCAGGTGATCAATAGCACAGATGGTTCGGAAAGGCCGGTTTGGAGGCTATGGTACCCACTTTGCATGGTGTTTGGGGCTGAGATGTATACCAAGAGCCAAGAACGTTCCGTCACGGCGTTACGATGAGGTTCGTCCATTGCGAAAAAGCATTCGCAATCAAAATCTTGTCGGACCCTATGACGAAGGTCCGGACACCTTTCGCCTGCCATCCCGCCATTAGGGCACGACATTCCACTGGGTCTGGAGAAAATACGGGCATCATCACAGGAATGCCCGCCGCGTTGGCGCAATCGACCATGTCTTCAAGCGCGGATTGAACCTGCGGATGTCGCCAATCGCCTTTCAAACCCATGGAGACCGACAGATCGAAGGCTCCTAACATCAATGCGCGCAGGCCGTCTGTCGCGCAGATCTCCGCGATGTTGCGATGCCCTTCCGCCGTCTCGACAAGGCCGATGATGCCCACGCGCGCCTCTTCCTCGGTGACGTAGTCGGGCCAGTTGCGGATGAAATGCCCGCCGGACCGGCAGCAGGGGCAGGCACCGCGCAGACCGTGTGGGCCGAAGCGTGTTGCCGCGACCGCCTGTGCAGCCTCAGCCCCCGTGGAGAGGTTCGGGACGACGACATGGCGGATGCCCGCATCCAGCGCCTTCATGATGAGCACGGGATCATTGCGCGGCACCCGTACGGCGCAAGCGATGTCATTGGCGTCAGCGGCACGGGCGAGGTTCTCGGCAGTCTCCATCCCAAAGACGCCGTGTTCGCAGTCGATGATGGTGAAGCCAAACCCGTTCAGTCCGATCAGGTCCACCATTTCGGGTGCCGCGATTTGCGACCATGTGCCAAGCGTCACCCCGTCTGATGCGAGAAGTATTCTGAGGTCGCGAGTCATGCGTCTGACAGGCCGAGGATGGCCTTGCATTTGATCTCGACCAGTATGCCCGGCATCGAGAAGCCCTTGACCGAAAAGCCGGTCCAAGTCGGGTATCGGTTGGTGAAGTACCGGTCCTTGACGGCCATGAAGGTCTTCAGCTCGTCCATGGAGCCCGCGAACCAGCTTTCGAGCTCGACCACATCATCAAAGCCGGCCCCCGCAGCGGCCAGAACCTTGCCCGCATTCTCGAAGGCCTGGGTGAACTGCGCCTCCGGCCCTTCGACCACGTTGAGATTTTCGTCCCGGCCCACCTGGCCGGAGCAATAAAGCGTGTCGCCCACCAGAATGCCGGGGGCGTAGTGGTAGGTGTCGTAGATGTTCTCCATCCCCTCGGGGATGATGACCTTGCGGGTGGGCATTGGGTTTACCTCCTGTAGCAGACGGATTTCACGGCCTCGGCGATGCGGTGCGCATCGGGCATGTATCGGCGTTCCAGCCGGTCGTTGTAGGGCACCGGCATCTCGGGCGCGCCGATCCGGGCGACGGGCGCATCGAGCCAATCGAACGCGGACTCGGTGATGGCCGAGGCAATTTCTCCGCCGAACCCGCCGAAGAGCGGCGCCTCGTGCACGACAACGGCACGGTTGGTCTTGCGGACGCTGTCGGCAATCGTGTCGATATCAAGCGGCTTGATCGTGCGCGGGTCGATGACTTCCACGCTGATCCCTTCACCAGCCAATTTCTCGGCGGCCTGAACGGCGCGATCCACCATGGCGAGGGTGGCGACGATTGTACAATCCGTCCCCTGCCGCACAATGCGCGCGCGGCCCGGTTCGATCGCGTAGGTCTCGTCAGGAACAGGTTGCGGTTGTCCGAGGTATAGAAGCTTGTGTTCAAGAAACACGACCGGCCCGTCATGGCGGATGGCGGCGGCCATCAGACCCTTTGCGTCATAGGCGGAGGCGGGGGCATAGATCTCCAGCCCCGGGACATTGGCGAAAAGCATCTCCAGTGATTGGCAATGCTGTGCGGCCAGCCGGATGCCCGCGCCCTGGGGACCGCGGAAAACGATGGGAACTTTCGCCTTGCCGCCCAACATGAAGCGCGCCTTGGCTGCCTGATTGACAATGGCGTCCATCATCAGGGTCACGAAGTCCCACAACTGAGCCTCCACCACCACGCGCTTGCCACGCATCGCCGCGCCGACGCCGCAGGTGGCAATCGCACCTTCAGAGATGGGTGTGTCGCGGACACGCGCGGGTCCGAATTGCTCCAACAGGCCGCGCGTCAGGCCAAAGATGCCGCCGGTCTTGCCGATATCCTCGCCCAGGAAGATGACATCCTCGTCCCGCGCCATTTCCTGCGCGAAGGCCTCGGTAATGGCCTCGGCATAGGTGATGGCGCGGTCGCCGGGCGCGGGCGGTGCGGTGTGCAGGGCAGGGCGGGGCGGATGGACCAAAGCCTGTGCGGCCTCCATGGTCGGTTCGGATTGCGCCTTGGCCCAGTCGATTGCGGCCTCCACCTCGGTCTCTGCAGCGTGGCGCAACGCAGTGTAAGAAGCATCGTCAAGCTCCGCCCGATGGGCCATATCCGCGCCAAGCCGGACCATGGGATCGCGGGATTTCCAGGCTTCCTCCTCCGCGTCTGTGCGGTAGGTGGGGAGGTTCGCGCGCATGGAATGGTCGTCCCAGCGATAGGTCAGCGCCTCGATCAGGGTCGGGCCATCGCCGGCGCGGGCGCGCAGGGCTGCACGGCTTGTGGCGGCGTGGATTGCCGCCAGATCATTGCCATCGACCCGCTCGTTCGGGATGCCATAGCCATCGCCTCGCGCCGCGATGCTTGGCCCGGCGGTGACGGCCTCCGTCGCGGTTGTCAGGCCGTATTGGTTGTTCTCGCAAAAGAAGATCAGCGGCAGCTTCCAGATCGCGGCGAGGTTCAGCGCCTCGTGAAAGATCCCCTCATTGGCCGCACCATCGCCGAAGAAGGTTATCCCGATGGCGCCGGTGCCGTTCAACTGCTCGGCCAGCGCCGCACCGGTGCCAAGGCCCATACCCGCCCCGACAATTCCGTTCGCGCCAAGAATTCCGTTATCGAAGTCCGCGATATGCATGGACCCGCCCAGGCCCGCGCAATAGCCCGCTTCGCGCCCCATCAATTCGGCAAACATCCGACCGAGATCGGCCCCTTTTGCGATGGTGTGGCCGTGGCCTCTGTGGTGGGTCAGGACGAAGTCCCGCGGCTCCAGCACGGCGCAGGCCCCCGCCGCGATGGCCTCCTGCCCAACGCTGGAATGGGCGGTGCCCTTGATGATGCCTTGCAGGAACAGCTCCTTCGCGCGGGTCTCGAACCGGCGGATACGCAGCATCATCTTCAGGGCGGCCAAACGCTCCTCCGGCCCCAGCGTATTGCCAGTCGGATCGTTCCGAAGCGTATCGAGGATGGAGGGATCAGCCATACATCACCCGTAGACCAGCCGTGGAAGCCAAAGGGACAGGTCTGGCCACAGGATGACGATGACCAGGGCGATAATCTGCAAGCCGATGAACGGCCATTGTGCGGAGAAAATGTCTTGCAGCGTCACGCCCTCAGGGGCAGCCCCTTTGAGGTAGAAGCAGGCCGGGCCAAAAGGTGGCGTCAAGTAAGCGATCTGCATCGACAGGTTGAAGACGATGCCGAACCAGATCGGATCGTAGCCCAATTCCGTCAGAACCGGCAGGAAGATCGGCATGGTCAGGAAAAGGATGCCGATCCAGTCGATGAAGAACCCCAACAGGACGAAAACCCCAACCATCACCGCGAGGATGACGGACGGATTGTTGGACACGCCCGCCAGAACGGTGGAGGCGAAGTCGATCCCGCCCATCAGATTATAGACGCCGATCAGGGCGTTTGTGCCGAAGACCAACCAGAAAACCATGCCGCAGGTTCGAAGCGCCTGGACCATCACATCGCGGATCATCGCGTAGCTGAGCGTGCCTCGGACCCATGCGGCGACGGCAGCGCCGAATGCCCCAAGGGCCGCACTTTCCGTGATCGAGGCGAGACCTGCGTAGATCGACACCAGAACCCCACCCGCAACGGCGACCGGCAGGGCCACGCCGCGAAAGAGCGCCAGTTTCTCGGACAGGGGCATACCCTGTTCCTCGGGTCCAAGCGCGGGGCCCATGGCGGGGTTCAATCCGCAGCGGATCAGCACATAGGCGGCATAAAAGCTGGCGAGCATCAGGCCGGGGATCAAGGTTGCGAGGAAAAGGTGAGAGATGTTCACCTCGGCCGTCAGGCCATAGAAGATCAGGATAATCGAGGGTGGGATCATCGTGCCGAGTGAGCCGCCCGCGGTGATGATGCCGATGGCCAGTTTCTTGTCATAGCCAAGCCGCAACATCTGGGGCAGGGCGATCAGGCCCAGGAGAACGATTTCGCCGCCGATGATGCCGGTCGTGGCACCCAGAATGACGGCCACGAAAATCGTCACCACGCCGATGCCACCGCGTAAGGATCCTGCCCAGACGTGGAACGCCCTGTATAGGTCCTTGGCGACGCCGGACTTCTCCATGAAGCTTGCCATGATGACGAACATCGGCACGGCAATCAGCGCGAAGCTGTCGATGAAATCGACCGTTCGGCTCGCCACGATGAAGAGCGAGTTCGGGCCGAAGAACGTGACCGCCAGAATGACGGCGATGGACCCTGACACGAAGGCCAGCGGCACGCCCATCATCAACAGCGTCGCCATGGCCGCGATGATCAGAAGGGTGATCGTGCCGATATCCATCGCTCAGCGCGCCCTTTGCGGAAGCGCGCGGCGCAACAGGACCAGAAGGAACAGGACCGCCCCGAGAAACAGCATGACCTTGAGGTAGGAGGGAAGCGGAGAATTGAAGGTCGATCCCGTGCGCTCAGGCATCCACGAGCCGTCCAGAGCAAACCGCCAGATCGCGCGTTCGGCCATGCGCCAGGAGGCATAGGCGAGGCCGGACAAGTAGATCGTCCCCGCCGCGATGCTCAACCAATGGGAAATTCGACCCGTGCGCGGATTCTTTTCCACGAGGAAACTGATCCGCATATGCGTGCCCTCGGCCATGCAGAACGCGCCCCCGAAGATGAAGGCGAAGCCTGCCAGCAGGACCGAGATTTCATGGGCCCAGGCGGTCGGCGCGCCAAAGCCATAACGGGCGACGACTTCGTAAACCATCACCAGGATGATGGCGCCGAAACACCAGGCCGCCGTCCGCCCCAGCCACAGGGCGAATGTGTCGAGAAATCGCATAGGCGTTGCCCTTTCGTCGGGGCCGCCCGAAGGTGACCCCGGCACGCTCAGTTCAAGCCGATTTCGGTCAGGAAGGCGCGGTGGCTGTCGACGATGGCCTGCGCGTTCGGGCTGCGTCCGCCCCATTCCGTCCAGACCTCGTCCGTCAGGGCGCGGAAGGTTGCGGCCTCCTCCTCTCCGAATTCGATGAAGGTCACGCCCATTTCCGTGCGCGCCTGTTCGGCGGCCGCCTCATCGGCTTCGGGCAGTTCCACGGCCAGCCGCTCGGACATTGCGTTGCAGGCGTCCTCGAAGGCCTGCTGGTGTTCCGGCGACAGGCTGTTCCAGGTGTCCATCGACACGCTCATCTCGGTCACGGCCATCGAGTGCCGGGCGAGGACGGAGTATTCGGCCTGGTTATGCATACCAAGCGCCACGTTGAGCGCCACATTGGCAAGGTCCGTTGCATCCAGCACGCCGGTCTCCATTGCGGTGACGCTTTCGCCCACACCCATCGTGACAAGCGAGGCCCCAGCCCGGCTCAAAAGGTCCGAGGCGAGGCCCCCGGGCGCCCGCATCGACAGACCTTCGAAATCGGCGACAGTGTTGATCGGCACGGTGGAGGGGATCTGTTCGGACGGCCAATAGACCGGGCAGATGAACATCATGTCGTATTGCGCATAAAGCGCACGGGCGAGGTCCAGCCCGCCGCCTTCAGTGAACCAACGGTTGCGCGTGGCGCTGTCGGGATAGGCGCCGATTGTGTCGCCCAAAACGCCCATCGCGGGGTCGCTTCCGGCGAAATATGTGGGTGCGGTGTACTGGCCTTCGAGGATGCCGTTCTGGATCGCCTCGATGGTTTCCGCAGCGCCGACAACCACGCCGCCGGGCAGAACGGTGATCTGCACCGCGCCATCGGTGGCCTCGGCCAGTTCAGCGGCCATATCCTCGAACGCGACGGTTGTGGCGGCGGTCGCACCAAGGAAGGTCTGCATTCGGATTTCTTCGGCGAAACCGGCGGTTCCAGCCACTGCGCCCATCGCGCAGCCAAGCAGCAAGGTCTTGATCTTCATCTCGTATTCCTCCCTGAGATGTCGGTTTTTGCTCGCGGTCTCAGGCCGCGATGCGGGGGGTCTTCATGTTGAGGATCTTGCGCGTCTCGGCCACAGTGGCGGGCTCGCGCCTAAGGCTGCGAGCCTGATCGGCGACCTTGGCGATGACCTCGGCATTGGTCATATGCCGCGCGCCGTCCATGTAGGCGTAATCACCGAGGCCGATGGAGATGTGGCCACCCTGTCGGATGATCTTTTCAGTCAGCTCGAACAGGTCGCCCTTGTAGTTCACAACCGTCCAGACGGTCTCAAATTCCGGCGGCAGGAAGGCGGTGTGCGCATCCAGCCCGGCTTCGGTGCCCGGGTGACCGGCAAAGATGATTTCATCGGTCATGCAGAAGCAGACATACGCCGGCGCGTCGAGCACACCCATCTTCAGAAACTGCTCGATCTGGCGCGTGAAGCTGACGTTCCAGCTGACCAGGTAGGGCGTCAGATTGTAGTGGCGGATGCGCTCCGCGAAATACATCAACGTGCCGGTGGAGTTCTTGTATATCAATTCGGTGGTGTCGTATTTTCCCTCCGTGGGGTTCCACCAATCGACATTCACGCTCCCGGTATCCATCGGCGCGAAATCGGGCGCGGTGTCGGCGGATTTCATCATTTCCTCGATGGCGGCAAAGCGGCCCTTCGCATCGGCGTCATTGGCCACATAACCGAGCGTCGGGTGGATCAGGATATCGGATTGCGCGCGGATGCCCGCGTTCGTCTCAAGATAGAAATTCGGGTCGTGGGACGGCGTGCCATCGGCGTCGCGACCGTGGAAATGAACGATGGAAGCACCTGCGTCATAACACGCCTTGGCGTCGGCGATGATCTCCGCCGGCAGGAAGGGCACATGCGGGTTGCCCTGCCGGGTTGCCAGTTCATTCACCCGCGCCTCGATGATGATCTTCTCCATCCCCGCGCCCTCCCAAACGCGCTCGCCAAGTGGCGAGTCGACTTAAGAATGGCGGATAGATTCCAAAAAATCCAGACTTAAGATATATGTATCTTGCAATTTGAATGTCGATATATATCCTAAGTTGTATGAATGATACCCTTGCCCCTTCCCATCCGAACCAACATGTCGCCGATCTGCTGAGCGGGGCCTTTGCAGGCCACACGATGCAGCGGATGCGCACGCCGGACGGAAAGTACCGCTACAGCTATGTCAGTTCGGGGGTCAAAAGCTCCTTCGGGTTGGATCCCGACGTGTTGATGCGGCAGGACAGCGTCGACCATCATTGGGTGCACCCCGAAGACCGCGAAGGGTTCGTCGTCGCACTGGAAAATTCGGCAGCCCATCTGGGACGCTTTGATGAAGAGGTGCGCGTGGCCCATACCGATGGCGGGTATCGGTGGGTCCGGTCCATCGGCAATCCGCGACGATTGGCGGATGGGTCGGTTATCTGGGACGGCGTGGCGCTGGATGTCACGGACCGCCGGGAAGCGCGGCTGGCGCTTGAACGCACATTGGCGCAGGTCCGCGAAAACGAAGCCTCTGAAGGCCGGTTTTCCTACATCGCGGCGCAAGACATTCTCGACGGGCTGTTCCGCCTTCGAGAGGCTGTGGCCCGTCTTGACCCGAACGATACTGCCAGCCGTGAGGTGCAAACGGTGTTCGATGAATTCCAGCGCGGCATGCAGGCTGCCCGCGATCTGGTGGATGGTGCTGGCGGGGAAAGGGCTGCGCCGGACACGATTGAGGCAAACGACGTCTCGGCCCTCACAAAACGGCAGCGCGAAATCCTCGACATTGCGTCCAAGGGTGCCACCAATCGCGACATTGCCACGTCCTTAGGCATTTCCGAGGGCACGGTGAAGCTGCACATGTCGTCGATCCTCAAGCGACTTGGGGTACAGAACAGGACCGAGGCCTCAGCGATGGCGCGCGCGGCCTTGGGGTGAGGCCGGGTCGTCGCCAAAGACGATCCGCTGGTGGGTACTCAAATCGCCCCCCTGCACGACCTCGGCATAGGCTCCCGTATCCAGATGCACAGCTTCTTTCACAGCAAGTAGGGCAACATCAGGTCGCGTCGGGCGGTGTCCTCGGTGACCGCACAGCGTTTCGTGCGCTTGATATGGCGCAGGCTTACGCCGCCCGCATGGAGTGTTGAGCCGATACTCTCCAGCTCCCATCCCGGTGGTAGTCCCGCAATTTCCAGGTTCACCCGGAAGCGCGCCGGATTAGTCCGGACGCCCAGGCGCTGTTCCAGATTGCGCCGGTTATTGAGGTTCAGGATGGATATAGCATCCACCATCTGAAGGGAGACGACCGAGGCATCGGTGAAGCGATGCGGCGTCGCGGATACGAAGGTAGGTTGGGTCGCGCCGGTGAGCGTCAGATGCTCCGCCAACCCCGCCTGGGTCAGCAAGACGATTCAAAGCGGTCCTTCGGACAAGGCCGGGGGTTGGCCGGATCGAAGCCGGACCCATGGCGGGCAACTCCGCACATGTGATCGCCGGGCGACCCGGTTCTCGCGGTAAAGGTGACGCGCGGCAGCGGTTCTGCCGACAAGCCCTTGATGGGAAACCACTGTATGCGCTCGAGACGGACGTACATGTCAGGGCGTTGCCGTCCAGTAATGGGTCCAGACGCGCCGCGATATCCAGCAAGGCCAGATCCTGTCCGGGTCTGCCGAGGATTTCCAGACCGATGTGCAACCCGCCCAAGCGGTCCGCCGGAAGCGAAATCGCAGGATGGCCGGTGATGGAGGCGACCGGCGTGCAGCAGGTCTCAGCGGTGAACAGATCGTCCGTCTGACCGTTCATCAGGTACGTTTCGGTACGGCCGATTGGAAGGGAAGGTGTTGCCAATGTCGGATAGATCAGCCCCGTCCCCATCGGCTAATAGGTCCACGATCCTCGCCTGGATCGCCCGGCGCTTCGGCCCAACCATTTCCCGGTGGGACGCCTATCGGGTGCCGCGTCATCGGCGATCATCTGGAATACGCCGACCACGTCGCGGCTGGCGGTCCGGTCGATGAAGGCGGACAGGCCTTGACCACGATCCTCAAGGAATGCGTCCCAGAACGCTTTCGCTTCATGAAAGACGATGCCCATGGAGATTTGATCGCACAGATCTATCAGGTCAGGCGCGCTCAGGGGCACAAGCTCCACTCCTTGCGCGACAAGCCGGTCCAGGTGGTCACCACAGGATCACACCATCCTTGCATCGACGCCTGCAAAAAGGCCTCTTCGACGATCCCCAGACGGAGCCACTCCACGCGCCTTGGCTCAGACGCTCCAGTACCTGTCAGCACGGCATCAAAAACGCGGATACCGGCCAAGTCACGGGCCATCGGGTTGATCATGTCGGACGTATGAGAGAGCGTCAGGCAATGGCCATCTGTTGCGCCACGTCCGCACGGTTGGCATCCCTCGTCAGCAGAAGCTTGATAAAGCTTCAAAAAAGACTTGATAGTTCGCGCCGGGACGCGGTCCGGCTCAATGGGTGGCAGGCGCAGGCACGCGGCCCGACCCAGCCGGAGGGAACCGCGATCAAGACGAGTTCGAACGGGACCACCTGGTGGATCGAATAAGGCTCGCGCGTATCGAAGATGGAAATATCCATCGGTGCGGCCTCGGAAACCTGGCCCTGACTGACCTTACTGCGCCCGCCGCCGAGATATTCACAAACACCGTATGAGTGCAGAGAAGTGGCGAATGTCCGCACCTAAGAACTACACCCGGGTCAAAGCAAATACCAACGGCCAATAACACTGGCTGTCATCATTGCTTTGCAGGGGCTAAACTGCCTTTGTCCAGATAGCGGTATTGCGGAAGTGTTCAGGTGCTAAATCGCACCGTTGGCCTGGACACGCTCGCAATCCGCCGTGGTTGCATAAACGATCAGCGGAACAATCAGAAGGCTGAACGCAATCGTCACAATCACCTTGGTGCCAATCGCAGCCGTTGGGGTGCGTATGCCATCCCCGAGCAAAGGCAAGATTTGTGACAATGGCACAGCAAATGCCATCGCGCATAGGATCGCAACGATAACGGACCGCTTGATGATTGGGCGGGGCAGTTTCCGAAAGATTGCGGCCAGCTTGATCTCGGCTTGGCGCAACATGGTTCCATCCGCGAACGCTTTGCGGATGAAGGACGTCCCAGGCAATACAGACAGCAGGCCGATCCAGATCGGGGTCATGGCAATATCGGCCCTAATTTCGCTGAGTGGCAGCTGCGTCTTGTCGATCCAGAGAAACCATGCGTAATCCCCATTGATTGAGGTGTTTAGCGACGCGACCCCAAAGGCGTTCGCGATAAGATAGCTGCGGAAAGTCATGCCCGGTTCTTTCTATCTGAGTGAATGCGGGTCTGGCGCTGGCGGATAGCGTCAGGCGACAACCGGTACGGATTTTCTGGGGGTCTTGGCAGGCACCCCATATCAATCAGGGTTCGCTCGATTGCTGTGTCAATCGGGGTCTCGGGCTCTTCGCCCAGCAGCTGGATCAACCGATTATTATCGAGCCGCATAGGGTGTCGCCAGACAGGTTCAATCTCAACAGCCTCCCTAGGGAAACCGCCAAACGGGGCAAGAAGGTGCATGAACCACCACGGGAACGCTTTCTGTGGCACATCGTGACCAACGGTGTTGCGGATTGCATTCAGCACCGTCTGTCCGTCGGCGTCCCATGTTCCCTCAAACTGGACACGCTCAAACGGACGCAGGCCGTCGGAAATGTCGAGTAGCTGCGCAAAGGTTTCGGCCAGGTCCGGCAAATAGGCGTAAGCATGCGGCACACCGGGTGCCATGCTGGTAACCTTGCGCACGGGCTTGCCCGGGGTGATCATTGCCTGACCAAACCAGCTTGCCCGCGCACCGGGCCCAAAGAAATCCCCCGCCCGCAGAATCAGGCTGGGAACATCCGGCGCGGCCTCGGCCAAGCGCTGCTCCAGCGCCATGCGGATGCGCCCTTTGCGGGTGCTGGCGTTCTGCGGTGTTGTTTCGGTGATAATCGATGTTGTCGCAGGGTTGTAGTTGTAGACCGTGCCGGGCAGGACGACGCGCGCGCCGTTAGCGGCGCGGGCGGCGGCGATCGTGCTGTCCATCATCGGCAGAACGACCTTGTCCCAGTTGCGATACCCGGGCGGGTTTACCGCATGGACAATCACATCGACTGTGCCGCCCTTGGCCGCGGCATGGATCACATCTTTCTGGACCATCGCATCGCCGGCGACAAAGTGAGGTGCGGGATCTGCCGATCGCCAACCCGCTTTCGCGCGATCCGGATTTCGCACCATCGCGCGAACGGCCCATCCGTGTTGGCCAAGGGCGCGCGCGATTGCGCCGCCAATGCCGCCGGTTGCGCCCAGGACAAGGGCTGTGCGGGATCGGTTTGATACCTCTGGCATATCTGTCTCCTTGATGTGCGCGTTAGGGGTAAATGTGGCGCCACATGAGCTGGAAAGGAATTGCCATAATGTTGTAACTGGCTCATAAGTTTTTTGTGAGCACGCCATCGCAAAACGAAGCCGAATGGGACGATCAACGCGCCTTTCTGGCCGTCATAGAAGAAGGCAGCCTATCAGCGGCGGCGCGCAGACTGTCCCTGTCGCAACCCACGGTCAGGGCGCGGATCGCGGCCCTTGAACATGTTCTGGGCGATGCCCTGTTCGTGCGATCGGTCAATGGCATGGTTCCGACACATCAGGCATTGATGCTTGCCGATCATGTCCGCGCGATGCGGCGGGCGTCGGACGCCATGGTGCGCGCGGCCTCCTCGCAACCGGACCAGATCGCAGGCGTCGTGCGCCTGAGTGTGTCCGAGTTTGTGGGCATCGAAGTGCTGCCGCCCATGTTGGCATCCCTGTGTCAGCGTTACCCGGCGTTGCGCATTGAACTTGTCCTATCCAATATCAGCGCGAACCTGCTGGAGCAGGAGGTGGACGTGGCGCTGCGCATGACCGACCCCAAGCAGCAGGCGCTGGTTGCACGGAAGGTGGCCAAGATCCCGTTGGGCCTGTTCGCCCACGGGGATTACCTTGCGCGACGTGGCACGCCCGAAACGGCGGCCGACCTTTCGGGCCATGACGTTATCGGCCCGGACCAAGCGCAGGCGGACCTAAGCCTCGCGGCCCAGGTCATGCCGGATTTGCCGCCCGCGCATTTCGTTTTGCGAACCGACAGTCACGCCGCGCAATTCGCCGCTGTGCGAGCCGGTTTGGGTATCGGCGTTGTGCAGGTCCCGGTGGCAAAACAGAACGCGGACCTTGTGCGCGTGTGGCCCGACTTACAGATCGATCTGCTGGAAACCTGGATCGTCACCCATGAAGACCTGCGCCATGTGCCCAAAGTGCGTGCCGTGATTGATCATCTGGCAGAGGCGTTTCAGACCTAACGCCGTGGCGGGGCCGCAAACCGCGAGGGCCTAGGCTCTCCGCCGCGCCCCTTCATCTTGCCGCAGTGTCAGGACTTCAACGCCGGTCTCTGTGACGGCGACGGTATGCTCGAACTGGGCTGACAGCTTGCGATCTTGTGTGACCACAGTCCACCCGTCACTTTTGGTTGCGACTTTGCGCGACCCCTGATTGATCATCGGCTCGATCGTGAAAACCATACCCTCGCGCAATTTCATGCCCGCCCCGGGGCGTCCGAAGTTCAGCACCTGAGGGTCTTCGTGCATGGCACGTCCAATGCCATGCCCACAATATTCCCGCACAACCGAACAGCCGTTTTTCTTGGCGTGCCGTTCGATTGCGAACCCGATGTCACCCAGATGCGCACCGGGCCGGACTTGTTTTATCCCTTGCCACAAGGCGCCTTGGGCAATTCCCACCAGTCGCCTGGCGGCGGCGGGCGCATTGCCGACGACATAGGTTTTGCTCGAATCCGCAATGTAGCCGTTCTTTTCCAGCGTAATGTCAAAGTTGACGATATCGCCGTCCCGAATGATCTCGCCCGGATCGGGCACACCGTGGCAGACCACATCATTAATCGAACAGTTCAGGACATATTCGAAACCATACTGGCCCTTGCTTGCCGGACGGGCGGCGAGGTTCACGGTGATGAATGTATCGACCAGATCGTTGATGTGCAGCGTCGACATGCCGATCAGGTTTTGCGCGTCCAACATCTCGAAGACCGACGCAAGCAATCGGCCCGATATCCGCAGAAGCTCCAGCTCGTCGGGGGTCTTTACCATGTCAGGCCGCCACTACATCCACAGAAGCGGCCTGTGCAGCCTCCAACTGCATTTTGACGATGTCGTTAAAGGACAGGGTTGGATTGGCTTCAGCAAGCTTGCCGATTTTCATCCAGAACTCGGCTTGGGCGTTGATGGACCGGCACATGACCGTGCTGGCCCGACGGATATCTTCGTGCAGCTCGTCGCCGATTTTGACAATGCCCATGCCCGTCACTCCAGAACGTTGATATACGAGACGTATACGATTCGTATATCACGATCAATCAGGCGTTCAACGGCCAGGCCATACGAAGGGGATGGCAAACCCCGTCAGAAATGTGGGCGTTTCCAAAATGCCGAGCATCGCAGCCTCTGCGATGCGCCGTCGAGAGTGATTGATCCAGCGCAAGCCTGGCGCGTGGCAGGATGCGTATGACCCTCTCGAAACAAGACATCGTGTCATGGCGGCAGAAAATCCGAATGAGTCGTCATCGCTCAAACCAATGCTCCGGGCGAAAAACTTCTGTAGCCCGCATTCGTATGGAGAATGACCATGGAGACCAATCAACTACATCGTGGTCGACTTATCGACCATCTCCAGCTCGTGGTGAACGACCTCAAGGCCAGTCAGACCTTTTACACCGCTGTTCTGGCGGTGTTGAACATCCCCATCGTCGGCACGGCAGAGGATTTTTTCTGGGCTGACGAACTTGTCGTATCCTCGGTCGACAGCTCTGCAGCACTGGTTGAGCTAACGGGGCGTCACCACCTGGCGTTCCAGGCAAAGGACCGCGCGACGGTGGATACCTTCTACCGTGCGGCGCTGGCCCATGGCGGGCGCGATAACGGTGCGCCCGGCGAGCGCGCCTATCACCCGGGCTACTACGCGGCGTTCGTGCTCGACCCCGACGGCAATAATATCGAGGCCGTCTATCATGGCGAGGCGCAGCGCAGCGCGCCATCGGTGGTGATTGATTTTCAGAACTAAGCCCATCACGGACGGCGTTTCGGCAGTTTCGTTCGTATGGCGGGGACGCAATAAGCGCCATCTGCCATCTGCCATCAGCGCTTGGGGTGTTTGGATTGCAGGAATCCAGCGCCACCGGGCGGTAAGATGGAACGCGTCATGTCACCGGCGCCCTCATCCGGACGAGCTGCCCTGCGGTGCCGTTGCGATCCTTCGGAGCGCAGAGGCCGCTGTTGCAAGAGCGGATTGCAGGTTCCTGAGCTAGGACGGACACGCTCCCGCCGAACAGGCAATGGAGATGGTGGGAGGTCTTCTTCGCCGTACCAATGCAGAGCGTTTGACGGCGTCAGGCCAGTGCTGCCGCTATGGCGTCGCGCAATGCGACGTCCCTCGGGTCAGGCTCTACACCAGGTCCAATGCGGTTGGTCACATATCCGTAGCCCAGTCCAATTTCCGGGTCGGCGTAGCCAAGCGAACCGCCCGCACCGGGAGCCCCAAAGGCGCCAGGGTGACCGAAGGAGAAGCCCGCAAACGGCTTCATGAAGCCCAGTGCGTATTGCGCATCGTCCCGAAGCACCTCATCAAAGAACCCGCGTGATGGCGGTATGGCCGGCGCTTTCAGCGCTGCCAGCGTTTCCGGCTTGATACCGAGTTCAACGCCACCCGTGGCAAAGGCACCATAGACCTTCGAAATGGCCCGCGCGGTGCCGACACCGCCACCGGAGGGAACTTCAAGATCACGCGCATATATGTGGTCCTTATCCATGACCACGCCTGCGCCCGGGTTCACGATACAGGCCCGGAACGCGTCGGACCAAGGGTTCAGCAACGCCCGTATCATCGCAAACGGATATCCGAAAACCGACGTGATCAGGCCAGCTTGGGTGAGCGGCGCAAGCCGTTTGTTTGGGACCTCATCCGGAAGGCCAATATGGAAATCAAGGCCAAGCAGTGTCGCGATTTCGTCCTGAAAGAACTGGCCTAGAGTGCGATGCGCCGGATCAATCCGACGCAGCAGTTCACCTTCATAAAAGCCAAGCGACAAAAAGTGATAGGCGTTGCGGGTGCCGGGCGGCCATCCGGGGGCCTCCCGCGCCATGATCGCGGCCAACCGGTCCGGATCGGCAATGATATTGCGGTCAATCTTTTCATGGAACGCATGCAGACCCGCCTGATGCGCCAGCAAGTGTCGGACGGTGATGGTCTCTTTGCCATTCTGCGCAAACTCTGGCCAGTACTCCGCGACGCGCGCCTCGTAGTCCAGCCAACCCCGCGAATGCGCCAGCGCGAGCGCCAATGCCGACATCCCTTTGGTCAGCGAGAAGACAAGAACCATGGTGTCTTCTTCCCAAGGCGCACCGGTCGCTGGATCGCGAACACCGCCCCAGAGGTCAACCACCTGTTCGCCGTCTAAATGGACGCAGCAAGCGCCGCCCAGCTCATCGCGCTTGGTGAAATTCTCCTCGAATGCTGTTTTCACGCCCGCAAATCTTGAACTCACATAGCCATTCACGGTGGCTTCTGATGGGTTGCTCATGTCCTGCGTCCTCCGGAAAACGCCTTTGATTACCAGTCACGGGAAGAGGAGCCTTGATCTGACGCAATCAATTGGGTCTCGACAATTTCGCAATTCCCGAGGTTTCGGCCGTCCAACGATAAGAAAGCGCCACCGCCCGCGAGCGGTCATTGGCGAACGTCACCCAAAGGTCGGCTTTGTCTCGCATTGCAGTCCGCTGAGCTCCCGGAATGCTGCGTGCTCCACCGACGTTTGCTTTGGGAAGCTGCATCGCAGCACCCGATCAAGCGGCGGACGGCGGCTTTGGGCCGCGAGAGAAAGCGGACTGGATCTCGCAAGGTACTGATGCTGGGCGGCCTCCAAGGTTCGGTTTAGGCCCATTTACCAATACAGCGCGGCGTCTCAATGCCAGCATACCCAACAAATCCGACCCAATATGAAGTCCTTTCAGGTAGTATTATACTGGCTGTAGCTGCGCTCAGGAATCGAGCCGCAGCCCGCGAAGAGCCTTTGCCAATCGGCGGCTCAGCCCGTGTTGGACGGGGGGCAAGGAGCTGCGCGATGATATCAGAACTCCGATCCGCAGTTCCTTGAGGATAGGAGAATTGACGGGCAGGTAGCGAAGGGAATTAGTTTCGATCTCTCTCAAAAAGCCAATCTTCGAATAAAGGCCCACCGAATTGCTGCCAGTGATCATGGATTTGGCGAGGGGAAGCGAATTCGTGAAGATCTGGGTCGGCAGGCTCAGGCCAAGCTCGGTCATCACGTCATTGACGATCGAGCGGTGCGCGAAGGCATCATAGGATCGGATCATCTGGTAGTTGCCCAGATCGTGGGGCTCGATAACATCGCGTTCCGCCAGTGGATGGCCGGGCTCCATGATTGCGCCGATGGGTGTCGATTTCTCGGCCTGGCTGCGCACGCTCGGGTGTAGATCGTTGCTGAACGACAATCCGATATCGGCGTCGCCATCGGCGACCATCTGCATGACCTCATCGGGCTGCGCCGTCTGTATGGTATAAGTGATCTCCGGGTAGTCGGCGTTGAACTGCTTCAGAGCGTCCGGCAGGATCGTCAGAGCCACGGAATCCAGCGTCGCGATGTCGACATGGCCTGTGCGCATATCCCGGATGTCACTGACCGCCCCGAGGATTCGCTGGTAATCCATCAGGGTGTTCCGGCAGTGTTCCAGCACCACCGCCCCGGCAGCGGTCAGCTCCACTCCATCCGCATGCCGATCAAAAAAGCGAACACCCAGCCGATTTTCTGTGCTGATGATTTTTCGGTTGAGCGAGGAGGACGACATGTTCAACACCGCCGCCGCCTTGCGGATCGAACCCTGTCGGGCGGTTTCGTCGAAATATGTCAGGAACTTATCGTGCATGGCGGGAGCGGTCCTTTAGTAGCACATCGATAGCGATGCAGTATTTGCAGCACAGGAGGCGCCAAATAACTCTACGTGCAGCGCCCACTGAACGTCTACCGTTTTCCAAAAGGCCAATAACCGCATTTTTCAGGGAGCCAGAAGACATGACGAAAGATCTAAATCGCAGGTCGTTTTTACAAAGCAGTGCCGCCGTCGCCGGCGTTGCTGCTTCGGGGACATTTGTGTCAGTCGTGCCGTCGCACGCCGATGGGCACGAGTACACAATCCGCATGCAACTTGGTTGGTTGGCCTCGAACGGCATCACCGGCGAAGTCATGGCCGACAGCCTGGGCTACTTCGCCGAAGAAGGTTTGGCGCTGGAAATAGTTCCGGGCGGTCCGAACGTGGACGGCGTGGCCTCAGTGGCCTCGGGCGCAAATAACTTCGGCTCGATCTCGTCGTCGCCGTCTTTGATGCTCGCACGCTCGGCGGGCCTGCCGATCCGCTGCATCGCAGCGGGGTATCAGCGCCATCCATTCACCTACTTCTCGCTGACCGGCAATCCGGTGCGCGAACCGCAGGACCTGATCGGAAAAACCGTCGCCACGCAAGGCACGGCGCGGATCCTGCTGCAGGCCATGCTGGCCCACAACGGCATCGCCGAAGAAGATGTCGAAGTGGCCGTGATGGGCGCCGACATGGCCGCATTGATGAATGGCCAGGTCGACGTGGTGACGGGTTGGTCAACCAACACCGGGGCCTTGGCCGTCTTGGGCGACCAAAGGGTCGATATGTCCCTGTGGGATGCCGGAATTCAGCTCTACGCCAACCCATATTACACCACGGATGACGTGTTGCAGGAACATGGCGACAAGGTCACAGCGGCCATTCGCGCGATCTCACGCGGGTGGGGTGCGGCCTATGAAAATCCTGAAGGCGCAGTGGACGCGCTGGTTGCGCGCTATCCAAACCTCGAACGTGACGCCGAAATGGCGGCTTCCCCCCTGGTGTTGGGCTTCTCGTTTAACGAGCGCACCGCTGCCGGTGGCTGGGGTGTGATGACCGAAGAAAACTGGCAGGCTCAGATCGACGCCTACGCAAACCTCAATCAGTTCGAGGGCGATGTTCCGACGACTAACGATGTTATGACCCTCGATATCCTCAATGCAACGGCGGATGTCCGCCCGACGTTCGGCTGAGTGATGGACGGGACAACAAATACGGGTGGCCGCAGCATCGCGGCCACTCTGACCGGAGCCTCGGTCAAGTTCGGCAGCTTCACCGCTTTGTCCAACATCTCGTTGGAAATCGGGGAGGGACAGTTCTGGACCATCCTTGGCCCCTCGGGCTGTGGTAAATCCACCATGCTGCGGTTGGTCTCGGACCTGTTGCCGCCCGCTGACGGTACGGTTGAGATTTTGGGAAAATCCACCGAGGCCGCCCGTCTTGCCCGCGAATTCGCCTTTGTTTTTCAGGATGCAACGCTGTTGCCGTGGCGCACGGCCCTGAAGAACGTGGAATTGCCGCTGGAGATGGGGCGCAAACGCGGCATCCCGATCCCGCAGGGCGACCGCACCCCGATGGAATTGCTGGAATTGGTGGGTCTGAAAGGGCGCGAAAATGCCTTGCCGCATGAGCTTTCGGGCGGCATGCGACAGCGTGTGGCCATCGCGCGTGCCCTGGTTTGTCAGCCAAAGCTCCTGTTGATGGATGAGCCTTTCGGTGCGCTGGATGAAATGACGCGCGACCGGCTCAACATGCAATTGCTCGAAATCTGGCGCGAAACCGGCGTGACCTGCCTGTTCGTGACGCACTCGATCCCTGAGGCTGTGCTTTTGGGCCAAAAGGTCCTGATGCTGCGCGCCCATCCCGGCCGGGTGAAAGAGGTCGTCGATATTAACCTGCCTGAACCGCGTGCGGTCGACCTGCGCGAGACGGCGGAGTTCAACGAATATTCGTCTTACCTGCGCAAATCCCTGGAGGATTGCTGATGGCTGTGACCGAACTCTTGCCCGAAGCCGCCGAGGAAAAGCCCCCATCGCAGCTTGGCCAGCGCCTCACCAATGCGGCGGTGCCAATCGGGACCGCGATCACGCTCCTGTTGATCTGGCAATTCGGGGTACGTTTCTTTGAAGTGCCGACATACATCGCTCCCGCGCCGACCGACGTTCTGGCGGTGTTTCGTGACCGGTTCGATATCTTGGCCACGAATTTCTGGCCAACCTTCACAATCAGCGTCGCAGGCTTTTTCGCGGGCAACCTTGCAGCCATCCTGATTGCCGTGACATTCGTCCATTCGCGGGCGGCAGAGCGCGCGTTCTTCCCCATTGCGGTCTTTATCAACACTATTCCGATCCTCGCCATCGCGCCGATCCTGGTCTTGATCTTCGGGCCGGGCATGACGTCGAAGGTGGTAATCGCGGGGCTGATCTGCTTTTTCCCGACCCTGGTCAACATGGTGCGCGGTTTGCAATCGGTCAGTCCGCAAACCCTGGAACTGGCGCGCATCCTGTCGGCCTCCAAATCCGAAATCTTCTGGAAGATGCGCCTCCCAAGCTCCATGCCGTTCCTGTTCTCGGCCCTCAAGATCGCCGCGACCACCTGCGTGATCGGCGCAATTGTCTCGGAATGGATCGGGGCAAACGTGGGCCTTGGCGCATTGATCATCGATAGCACGTTCAACTTCCGTTCACCCATGCTCTACGCCACCGTCTTCATGTCCTCCGGGCTATCGGTGCTGCTGTTTTCGTTGGTGACGATCACTGAAAAACTCGTGGTGCGCTGGTAGGCGCGCCCTTTGGGAGGATTGTACATGACGACCTTTGTAGACGTGGAAGGAGCGCAGCTGCCCGTGATTTCCGATTGCGACATCGTCGTGGTCGGCGCCGGGCCCGCGGGGCAGGCCGCGGCCGTTTCGGCGGCGCGCAACGGGGCCTCAGTGACTTTGTTAGAGCGGTATCATCATCTCGGCGGCATGGCGTCCGGCGGTATGGTTCTCGTGCTCGACGACATGGTCAACGAGGGCAACGAAGTTGTCACAACCGGTATCGTTGATGAATTTGTCGACCGGCTCTCCAAGCAGGACGCGGCGGTGTTTCCGCCGTCCGAGGATTGTCTGACCAATTGGGAGATGTGGAAGAAATGGTCGCGCTGGGGCTGCATCGATTTTCACCAGACCGGCATGCCGCAACCCATCATCCACGCCGTGGCCTTTGATCCCGACGCCTGGAAACGTGTGGCGCTGGATATGGTGGTCGAAAGCAAGGTGAACCTGCGCACTCATAGCTGGTTCTCGGACGTCATACGCGAAGGCGGCCGGATCACAGGCGTGATCGCACAGACCAAACAGGGCCGGCAGGTGATCCGCGCGAAATACGTTGTGGATGCCACGGGTGATCTCGATGTCGGCGCGGCGGCGGGGGCCGAATACATCGACGGCCAATTCATCGTTACAACGGTCTTTCGCCTGGCCAATGTCGATACGCAGAAAGCCATCGACTACGAATTTGCCCATCCCGAGGAGTACAAAAAGCTGGATCGTGAGGCGCGCCGCCGGATTGGCGGGGCCTGGGGCATGTGGTGGTTGAAGACTCCGATCGACGGTGTGGTCTGGTGCAATTGCCCCCACATGCCGGGCTATGACGGGATTTCGGTCGAAGGCATGGTCACCTCGGAGGTCGAGGGGCGCGAGCGGATGATGAAGCTCTATCACTTCGTGAAAGAGAATATGCCCGGCTTCGAAGACGCGCAGATGCTCGGGGCGGCCGAGCAGATGGGCATCCGTCAGACACGGCTGCTCCAGGGCGAATATGTTGTCACCAAAGACGACGTGAAGTCGCGCCGCCATTTCCAGGATACGGTCTGCCGGGGGCGCGATTACTACACGCCGTACCGCGCGCTCCTGCCCAAGGGCATCGACAATCTGATCGTCGCCGGGCGGCACTATTCGGTCGAAAGCGATGCTCAAAAGCTCAGCCGCGAAATCCCCCCCTGCATGGCGCAGGGCGAGGCGGCGGGTGTCGCTGCAAAACTCGCGCTGGAGGGCAATGTGGCCCTGCGGGATGTCGACTTCACGGCCATTCAAAAGCAAATGCGCGCCCAAGGCGCCGATCCGGGGGATCAGCCGTCGCCCAACGCCCTGATCGAGCCGGTGGCCGCAGAATAGAAAGAGGCAGGTCTTATGTCAGAAACTATTATGCCGCTCAGCGGTGTCCGTGTGATCGACTTTACCCAAGTCATGCTGGGGCCGTGTTGCACGCAGATGTTGGGCGATTTCGGCGCAGATGTGATGAAGATCGAACGCCCGGGCGCGGGCGATCTGAGCCGGTCCTTCTATGGCGAGCGCAGCGAAGAGGCGATGAACAATGCTGTTTTCGTTTCGCTCAACCGCAACAAGCGCTCGGTCACATTGGATACGAAATCGGATGAGGGGCGGCAGGCCGTTCTGGACCTCGTCCGCACTGCTGATGTCGTGGTCGACAATTTTCGCGCCGGTGTGATGGATCGTCTGGGCCTTGGCTATGACACCTTGTCCAAACTGAACCCGCGCATCATCAGCGCCAGTGGCACGGGCTTCGGCCCCACCGGTCCCTACGCCCACAAAGGCGGGCAGGACGTTCTGGCGCAGGCCATGACCGGGGTGATGGAAAAGACCCAGGATCCCTCGATCCCCAAATCGATCTACCCCACCACGCTTTGTGACTATTCTGCGGGCATGCACCTGGTGCAGGGGATCATGGCGGCCCTCCTGATGCGGGAAAAGACGGGCAGGGGCCAAAAGGTTGCCGTGTCGCTCTACGACAGCATGATCGCGATGCAGATGCAGGAAGCCGCGCAATGGTCCAAGCACCGGGAGGTGCTGAATTGGGCCGCGATGCCGTTGACCGGCGTGTTTGACACAACCGACGGCGCCATTGTGATCGTCGGCGCGTTCAAGGCGAACCCCTTGCAGGATATCTGCACGGCGCTTGAGATCGATGATCTTTCGCCGACCTATCCGACACTGGCTGAGCAGCGGGCGAACAAACCCGTCCTGCAAAAGACTTTCCGGGACGTGATCGCGGGTAACACCAGCGCCTATTGGCTGCAACGGCTTGAGGCGGTCGACCTGCTCTGCGCCCCGGTGCGCGCGTTGGGCGAGGCATTGGATGACCCGCAAACCGACGTGAACGGCATGCTTTGCCCCATCGACCATCCGGTTCTGGGCAAGATCACTGTGGTCGGCAGCCCTGTCCATCTGTCCGAGGCCCCCCTGACGGTGCGCCATCTGCCGCCGCGTTTGGGCGAGCATACCGAAGACGTGTTGCAGGAACTCGCCCAGATGCTGAAGACAGAGGCCGCTGAATGAGCGTGATTTTCGAGGTCACGGACCACGTGGCCTATATCACCATCGACCGTCCCGACCGCATGAATGCGATTGACGCGGCCAGCCACGCACAGCTGGCGGAAATCTGGGACACGGTTGAGGCCGATCCGCAAATCCGCTGCGCCGTCCTGACCGGGACGGGCGACAAGGCTTTTTCGGCCGGGGCGGACCTGAAGGACGACAGCGGCTTGACGGGTGTTGAATACTGGCGGCAGCTCAGCGAAAGCGGCTTTCGGGGCATCTCTCTGAAATCCATGTCCAAACCAGTCATTGCGCGGGTCAATGGCCTGGCGCTTGGCGGTGGGTTCGAGATGGTCATGGGATGCGACATTGTTATCGCGGTGGACACCGCGCGTTTTGCGTTGCCAGAGGCCAAGGTGGGGCGTGTGCCGCTTGACGGCGGCATGGTGATGCTACCTCGCCTGATCCCGCGCAACATCGCCATGGGGATGATGATGACCGGGCGCATGATCCCGGCCGCTGACATGGCGCGCTATGGCATTGTGAATGCCGTGGTGCCGGTGGCCGATCTGGATGCCGAGGTGGCGCGTTGGGTCGGCGATATTCTGGCCAGTGCCCCGTTGTCACTCCGTGCGATCAAATCCGTGGCGCGTCAAACCGCGCATCTCGATCCCCATGCCGCCTACGCTGCGGGCACCAACGACCTAGTTGCGGCGCTTGGGTCCGTCGATGCAGATGAAGGCGTGCAGGCCTTTCGCGAAAAGCGCGCGCCGGTCTGGCAAGGGAAATAACCCATGCCGCTTGTCATCCTCAGCGCATGCGTCGACGTGAAGGACGGGGTTTGCACAACGTCTTGCCCAGTCGACTGCATCTATGAAGGCGAGCGGATGTACTACATCCATCCGACCGAATGCATCGAATGCGGGATGTGTGAATCGATCTGTCCCGTGGATGCGATCCGCTACGATGATGAGGTGCCCGAGGGCGAAGAACCCTTCGCGGAGATGAACACAACGGTTTTTCGCAACGCCGCGGATGAGATCGAAGAGCCGGGCGGTTGGGTCAAAGGCATGGAGCCGGTGAAAGATGCACCGAACCTCGCCACATTGCGGCCCGAAGCGCAGGAAAAGGAAGCAAGTGAATGCAAGGTGTAATTGCGGCGGTGCCCACACCCGTGACGGCGCATGGCGCGCCGATGAGGGCCCTGTTTCAGGAACATTGCGCCTGGGCGTTGGCCCATGGCTGTGACGGGCTCAACATCCTGGGATCGACCGGCGAGGCCAATTCGTTCGACACGGCCAGCCGGATCGAGGTCATGGGATGGGCGGCGGAGGTCTGCCCGAAAGAGCAGCTCATGGTCGGGACCGGTACGCCGTCGTTGGCCGAAACCATCGCCCTGACCCGCGCTGCGGACGCTTTGGGATATCGCGTGGCACTGGTGCTGCCGCCTTACTACTACAAGCCCGTATCGGAGGCCGGTTTGGTCTCCTGGTACATGGCGCTTCACGCGGCGCTGAGCGACTGTGCGATTCAGATTTATTTCTATAATTTCCCGCAGATGACGGGGCTGGTGATCCCGGTCTCCGTGATCGAGAACCTGGCCATGCAGGCCCCCGCGCGGTTCACGGGCATCAAGGACAGTTCCGGCGATCTCGACTATTGCCGCGAGATCGTCGCGCTGGACCGTCGCTTGCGCGTCTTTCCCAGCTCCGAGACCGCACTTGCCCATGCCAGGGCCGACGGGTTCGCGGGCTGTATCTCGGCCACCGTGAATGTCACCGCACCGCTCTGTGCGCAGGTCTGGGCCGGGGACACCGCCCCCGAGACCGAAATTGCGCGACAACGCACGGCAATCGCTGGGCCGACCCTGATCCCCGGTGTCAAACATCTCGTCTCCGCCCGCACGGGTGATGCCGCCTGGCGCCAGACCCTGCCGCCCTTTCAACCCTTGAGCCCCGAGGCCGCAGCCGATCTTGAACAGGCCCTGAATGGCCACCAATAATGGGACTTCCGATGACAAAACATATGTCGCTGATTGACGGGAAATGGGCCGATTTTGGCAATTTCCAACCCGATATCAACCCTGCCGATACCAACGATGTGGTGGGCGAATTCTCCTATGGTGATGCCGAAGCGGTCAACGAAGCCGTGGCAACCGCGAAACGCGCTCAACCCGGTTGGGCCGCCGCCACACCGCAGGCGCGCCACGATGTGCTGGCCTTTGTCGGCAACAAACTGGGCGCCAATGCCGAGGAATACGGCCGCATCCTCGCCCGCGAAGAGGGCAAGACCCTGCCCGAAGCTATGGGCGAAGTTGGCCGTGCCTCCCAGGTGTTCAAATTCTTCTCAGGCGAAGCGTTGCGCCTTGGGGGGGAATTGCACCCATCCGTGCGGCCCGACATCGATATCGAGGTCGTTCGTGAGCCTCTGGGGGTCATCGGCCTGATCACGCCCTGGAACTTCCCTATTGCCATCCCCGCGTGGAAAACCGCGCCAGCCTTGGCCTTTGGCAACGCCGTGGTCCTGAAGCCCGCTGACCTGACGCCCGCCTGCGCCATGATCATCGCCGAAGCCCTGCAAGAGGGCGGCTGCCCGCCCGGCGTCTTCAACCTGATCTACGGACGCGGGTCTGTCGTGGGTGAGGCGCTTGTGAATCATCCCGATGTGGCGGCGATTTCTTTCACCGGCTCATCTGCGGTCGGCAACCGTCTGGCGGAGACCTGCGGGCGCCTGCGCAAGAAGGTCCAGATCGAGATGGGCGGCAAGAACCCGATGGTTGTGATGGATGACGCCGACCTCGACACCGCCGTTGGCGCGTGTCTCAATGGGGCGTTCTTCTCAACCGGGCAACGCTGCACCGCCTCGTCACGGCTGATCGTACAATCCGGTATCCATGATGCCTTTGTCGAGAAATTGTCGGCGCAAATGACGGCGCTGACGGTCGGCGACCCCCTTGATCCGGCCACACAAATCGGCCCGGTTGTCGATGAAAAGCAATTGCTGTCGAATCTCGACTACGTGGCGTTGGCCAAGACCGAGGTGGCCGAGGTGATCGGCGGCGAGCGGCTGGAGCTTGCCACGCCAGGGTTCTATCAGGCACCGGCGCTGTTCCTTGGCACAACCAACGACATGCGGATCAACCGCGAGGAAATTTTCGGCCCCACCGCGTCCATCATCAAGGTCGACGATTTTGAGGAGGCCGTGGCCGTCGCCAACGACACGGATTACGGGCTCTCATCAGGCATCTGCACCAGCAGCCTCAAATACGCGCGTGACTACCGCCGTCGCGCCGATGCGGGGATGATCATGGTTAACCTTCCAACGGCCGGCGTGGATTATCACGTGCCCTTCGGCGGCCGCAAAGGATCAAGCTTCGGTCCCCGCGAACAGGGCAGTTTCGCAGCGGAATTCTACACCAGCGTCAAGACATCCTACGTCTTTTCCGGGTGACCCATGGCTGATTCCGCGATCTGGACGAAACGGTTTCTGGGGCTCTGCGATCACGTCGCTTCCTGGTCGGAGGATCGCGACCGGCATGTCGGCTGCGTAATTGTGGGGCCCGAGGGGCAAGAGGTCCGGGCGACCGGATACAATGGCTTGCCGCGCGGGGTTTCGGACGCGGATGAGGCACGATTTGATCGGGCCAGCGGAGAGAAGTTTTTCTGGGGCGAACATGCCGAGCGCAACGCGATCTACAACGCTGCACGCACCGGTGTGTCGCTTCAGGGATGCACGCTCTATGTCAACCGCTTCCCCTGCGCCGATTGTGCCCGTGCCGTCATCCAAAGCGGCATCGCACGGGTGGTCTGCCCGCCAATCCCCGCAAATGACGGGGCGCTGGATCACAGTTTTCAGGTGGCGCGCAGGATGATCGAGGAAGCCAGGGTTCTGTTGGATATTCAAAGCGACAATCTTGCCGTTGACTAGGAAGCACAATGGGCCGGTGTGCATCGCATCGCGGAGATTGGAACGGGATCGACGAAAGTCCTTCTTGTCCCGCCAAGCGGTTCTTGGCGGTCTCAAATTGCAACGAGCCAAACGGATGTTCGAGCTGGAGAAACAGCGGCGCAGCTAGACCAACTCAGAGAGTAGCAGCTGTGGGACCTCGGCTCAGTTACTGCGTGGCGGCGAATAGAAGCAAAGCCGGTGTCTGCCATCTATTTCAGACATCGTAAATGGTTACAGGTTTGAGAGCGGAAGCGGCTTCGCGGGACCGTGGGCTGCGCATCCCCAGACCAGAAGCAACTTTCTTGCCATAGTTTGCTAAATGTTTTGCTGCACAAATTGGTAGCAGCCGAGAAAGAAAGGCCTCTAAGTTCAATTCCTTACGCCGGGCATTTCGACGTGTGTTCGGACAACTGCGCCGCCACTTCTTTAAGGCTTATGGCTCATAGCGCGCTGATAGTAGAGCATAATCTGACGCCTTCGCGCCTCCGGCGGTTTTTTGGTCCGCTTGACTTGTTCGACATAAGCATCGCGAAACGGGGCCGTCTCTACCATCTCCGCCGCCGCGTCCCGCGTCGGTATCGTGATGTCGAGCCGCGCGAGACGGTCTCGATCAGCTCGCAATCCGGGTACGAGATTGTCGCACGTAGCAGACCTCTCGGGTCGAATGGATCCGCTGCCGGCGCGTTCAGCTTTATAGGCGAGTTCATCCGGACGGACCGGCCCCCATGATCGAGGGATGCTGGTATCCCCGATGGGCGTGCGGGTAGATCTTATCCGTCGTTCGGAATGAGGCGGGCGATCTGAACGGATGGCCAATGGGTCAAGGCCAACTCGATATCTGGCTGGGTGAGCAAAGTGAAAGCGGTGCTAAGCGCGTCTGCCAAAGCGGCCTGGGGAGCGCTCACCGAAACCAGGCGCCACCGGTTCGGCGCGGGCAGGCCGTTCCGTGGGTCCAGAATGTGGCCGATGCTGCCTGCGGCATCGAAGACGGTTCCAAGCGGTGCTGAGGTGGCAAGGGCGGCGTCGGCGAGATCGACGGGTCTGCCAGCCGGGTCGGCATCGCCGCGTAGCTGAACCCGCCAGGGTCCGCCTCGCGGGTCGCCCCCGATGGCGCGCAGTTCTCCCGCATCCACCAGCACATCGGACAGGCTTTCTGCGCGAAAAAGGGCGACAATTCGGTCGGCGATATAGCCCTGGGCGATGCCATTAAGGCTGAGCGCCGCCCCAGGACCAAGGCGAATTTCGGCCGCATCGAGATGGACAGCGGGCCAACCGACCCGCTCAAGCACTTGGGCCCGCGCGGCAATCGGTGGCAAATCCGTGCCCCCACCCGCGGCGTGTTCGGCATAAAGCGCCCAGAGCGGCTGGATCGTGGGGTCAAAGGCCCCGCTCGTCGTCGCATGGACGCGGGCCGCCAGCGACAGACACTCCAAAAGCTCAAAGGGCGGTGCCGATAGGGAGCCAGCCGTATTGAGCCGCGACAGCGCAGATGATGCGCGATAGAGGCTGAAGATGTTCTCCAGCCGGTCGATTTCGGCCCGCGCCGCGGCGATCAGGCGGTCCGCTTCGGGATGATCAAGCGTGATTGACGCCTCGGCCCCCAGCGCCACACCCTGCCAGCGGGTCAACGAGGATGCAGGGCCCGCGGGGATCAAACCGGCGCAGGCGGCGCCTGCCGTGATGGTCAGGAAGCGGCGGCGATGCATGGATCAACTCTCCTCATCGGGTGTCAGTGCCTCAAGTCGGCGCAGGAAATCTTCGTCCGCGGAGATGTCGTCGCCATCTATCGGTGCAAGAACGGCACTGTCGGGAATGTCATCCAAGCCCATGACGTCACCTCCATTCAGATTGGCAAAGGCCTCCGCCGCCTCGCGGCTTGAGAATGGGACGAGTTCCGGGGTGCCCATACCGCCCGTCACCTCGGCGCCGACGACGAAATGGGCCGCAGCCGCGTTGATCCAGTTCTCGGTCCCGGGCGCGTCCCATGTCGCGCCGGGTTGCCCCATATCCGAGACATAGGCCACGGTGACGATGTGGGATTGTTCGGGCATCCGCATGTAAGCCACAACGTCGCGCACTTGACTGAAGAACAGGGGTGCAGGCAGACCCTCAAGATAGGCCTGCGCCTTGGGGCCGCTGTGCTCTAGGATGCCCATTTGGCAATAATGCCCCACAGCCTCGGATGTCATGGCTGCCGGGTCGGGCAGGTCGGCCACCTCGTCGCGACACGCCGCGAGAGCGAGCATTGAGAGCGCCAGCAAAGACAGACGGAGTGTCATGGCGTTACCTTTCGAAAGGCGAAAACAGCGAGGGCGAGGGCGCCCAAAGGCCACAGTAGAAGTGAGGCCAGCGCGTGAAGCGGTGCGATGGTGGCGGCGGCCCCGCCTAGGCCTGCGGCGGCGGCCGTCGCCTCGGACGCGGCCAGATTGTAGAGGCGGAAAGCGTCTGCCGGATTGGCGATCAGGAGCCAGGGGAAGATGTCGGTGGTGAACCACCCGCCATCATCGGCAACAATCGCGGCCAGAAGGCTGAGGTCGTAAAGGACGATCATCACCAACCACAGCCCGATGATGAGGCCTGCCGCCGCACCCGGCCTTCGGGCCAGCGCCGACAGGGCGTAGCCGATGGCAAGAAACGCCCCGCCCAACAGGAGTGACGTCCAGAACAGCCGCAGGAGGGCGGGAAGGCCAGCAGCGGATCCGGTATCCGACAGGAAAGCCGCGCCTGCCGCCAGCCCGTAGCCCACCGCAACGGCCAGCGCGAGGGCCGCCAGATGCGCCGCGAACTTGCCAAGCAGGATTTCGGATCGCCGGATCGGATAGGTCAGAACAAGCGGCAGCGTTCCGCGCTCTACCTCGCCTGCGATGGCATCGAAGCTCATCAGTAGCGCAATCAGCGGCACGAGGTAGACGGCGAGACTGGTCAGGCTTGCGATGATGACTGACAAAGGGTCTGCTCCAAGCGCACCGGTTGGGGCCGATCCGGTGGCAGACAGGACCAATGAAAACACCGCCATCATCGCGATGGCGATTGCGACCCAGCGATTGCGAAGCACGATCCGGGCTTCGGCGCTTGCGGTGGCGAGAATGCGTGTCATGGCCGATCTCCTTCCGCACCCACCTGGCTGAAATGGCTGTAGATGTCCTCAAGGCTTGGCGGGACCACATCGACGTCTTCGACCAGCGGGCCGAGCCCGGCGATCTGGCCAAGGCGCAGGAGTTTGTCCTCGGGCGTGCATGTCAGATCAACCATGACTCCGTTCTGCCGCCCCCCCGCCAGTTCCGCAGCGACCGCATCGGCCTCACCGGGCCGGGCCCGGATCTGCAGTCGGATGGGCAACGCGGCGCGGCGGCGCAGGCCAGCCAGCGTATCGTCTGCCACCAGTTTCCCGCGGGACAGGATGACGATGCGGTCGGTGCGCGCCTCGACTTCGGTCAGGGCATGGCTGGACAACAATATCGCTGCGCCCTCCGCGGCCAACTTATCCAGCATGGTGTAGAAGTCCCGCCGCGACACCGGATCAAGGCCAGAGGTTGGCTCGTCCAGCACCAGAAGACGCGGATGACCGATCAACGCCTGCGCGAGACCCACCCGTTGGCGCATGCCCTTGGAATAGGTGCTAATGCGCCGCTTTGCAGCATCCGCAAGGCCAACACGGTCCAGAAGTGACATCGCCTGATCCGGGCGCTCCCCGCGCAGGCGCAGATACATCCGCAGCGTTTCCAACCCGGTCAGGGCCGAGTGAAACGCCGCGTTTTCCGGAAGATAGGCCACGTGCTGCCGCGCCGCGTCAGATCCCGGTGCGGCGCCACACACCTCGATATCGCCCGCCGTGGCCGGGATCAGACCCAGTAGGATCTTCATCAGCGTCGATTTCCCCGCGCCATTGTGCCCGATCAGCGCCACACGCTCACCGGCAGCCACCGTGAACCCCACGGCGTCCAGGGCGCGCATATCACCGAAGGTCTTAGTGACGTTCGAGAGGGTCAGGGTCGTCATTGATACCGGATCCGTTGTGAAAGTGGGCTAGGGCATCGGCCTCAAGCCGGGCGAGGGCGGGGGGCACCGTGATGTCCACGGGGTATATGCGGGGCGTGCTGTCGAGCACACCGCCCGGCAGTGTTGCCGGGAAATCGGCCTGGGCATGGCGGATCAGCTGCACCGCGGGGGAGCCCATCAGAAGCCGCGCGGAGGGTTGTGACCACAAGATGTGATCCATCAGATCGTTGGGTCGGAACACGCTGTCGGCCACGCCGTCGCGGTTCAGGTCGAAGGCCACATGATCCGACCAGTAATTGCCACGGCCCTCATAGCTCCATTCCACATCGCGCGAGCCGACATATTTGACTTGGGTCTGATTACCAACGAAGGCGTTGTCGAAGATCGCGTTGCGCTCGGATCCAGCGGTGAAATGGATCCCGATCTCGCACCCTTCAAAGCGGTTTCCGTGGATGATGTTGCGGTGCGAATTGTAGATGAAGGTGCATTTCTCATGGGTGCCGCCGCGCACCAGATTGCCGCGCACCTCGCCGCCATTGGCGAAGTTGAGCATCACCCCATGGGTCCGGTCGGCGAGTGACATGTTGTCGATCACGTCGATCCGGTCCGAGAACATGATGGCAAAGCCAAGCGTGTTCCCAATGGAGATGTTCCCGATGACCTCGCTGTCGGGGGCATACATGAAATGCACGGCAAAGCGCAGATCACGCATCATGTTGCCGCGGAAGATGTTCTGGCGCGAGGTGTTCACGAAGATGCCGTCGCGGCCATATCGGATATCATTGTCTTCGATCACGGAGCCGGGGGAGTTCCAGACATAGATGCCGTTGCCGCGATCGTTCACGCGCGGATCGCGGCGGCCGATGATCTCATTGTCGCGCACGAGGCTGTCGCTGCTGCCGAAGAGGTGGATGCCGACAAGGTTGCCGATCAGGCGATTGTCCTCGATCAGCGCGCGGTCCGCACCGCGATCCAGCTCGATGCCCGCATCCGCATCGGTG
This sequence comes from uncultured Roseicyclus sp., assembly GCA_947491935.1. Lineage (GTDB taxonomy): Bacteria > Pseudomonadota > Alphaproteobacteria > Rhodobacterales > Rhodobacteraceae > Gymnodinialimonas. Next base: position 476,138 of record CANLLF010000001.1, on the reverse strand, counting down.
CCGTTTGAGCCGGACCCTACGATCTCAATGCCGCGTATTGTGACATCGGTTGCAGCAACGGTGACGACGGATCCGATCTCGTTGCCCGCAATCGTCGCGGCCCCGCCACCCTCCAGCGTCAGGGGGCGGTCGATGGTCACCGGGCCATCATGGCGGCCCGGTGCAAGGATCAGCGCATCGCCGGGGGATGCCCCGCCGATGGCTGTGGTCAGCGCCCCCGGCTCTGCCGGCACATCGACCCGCTCGGCCGTCGCGGGCGCGGCGACTGACGCGAGAAGCGCTGTCAGCAAAGCAATCAGGTGGGAGCGCAAACGATTCATTTGTTCTCTCAGGCGGTCGGGTTGACGAGCATCCGGCCGCGCATCTCCATATGGAGTGCGTGGCAGAACCACTGGCAGTAGTACCAGTAAACGCCAGCCTTGGCGGCGGTGAAGGTGATCGACGAGGTCGCCTGCGGCCCGATCTCCATCGCGACGCCGTGGTCGCCCATGCAGAAGCCGTGGGTCAGATCGTCGATGTCATCAAGGTTGGTGATGATCACCGTCACCTCGTCGCCTTGATTCACCTCGAAGCTTTCAAGCGAGAAGCTCGGTGCCTGGGATGACATATAGACACGCACCCGGTTTCCATCCCGGATGATTGTGTCCATGAAACCGTCGATGTCGACGCCATCGGCCTCGGCCTGCGCCCGGGTTTCGGCCCATGTCGGGTCATCCCGTTCGTAGACGTTGAGCGGGTTGACGATCGAGCGGTGCACAAGGATCGAGTCATGCGGCTCGGCGAAGGTCGGACCGTCATGGAGCAGTTCTAGGCTGTCACCGTTGATCGAGAACAATTGCTCGTTCTCGGGCTTCAGCGGGCCGACGTTCAGGAACCTGTCCTTGGAGAACTTGTTCATCGTCAGGTAGTAGCGCCCATCGGCGTCCAGCGTTTCGCCCATCGTAGTGGAGTTGTGGCCGGGCTGATAATGCACATCGTTCTTGGCAATGATCGGATCAACATCCGACCCATTGTACGCCTCAATCGCACGGGCGATGTTCCACTTCACCACCTGACTGTCCAGGAACAGGGTGGTGAACGCGTTGCCCTGCCCATCGAAACAGGTGTGAAGCGGCCCGAGGCCCAGTTCCGGCTCTGCCACGACAACCGAGCGGGGATCGATGCTGTCGTCCTCGAACAGGGCATCGAGAAGCCGCACATCGATCACTGAAACGGTGGGCGACAGCTTGCCTGCGATGCACAGGTGGATGCGGTCCGGTGCCATGTTGCAGCCGTGCGGGTTGTTCGGGATCGGCACGTAGCGGGTGTATTGGCTGCCCGCGTCGCGGCGTCCGTCAAGCACCTTCACACCGTTCAACTCGACATAATCGCCCCGTTCAATCCCCGCCTCGATCTCGGCGATGTTGAACACAACGACATGGTCCATGTCGTTGGCCGTCATGTCGAACATGTTCATGCCCATTTCGGAGTTGTAGCTTGTGGAGAAGGCATATTTGCCGTCGTAATCGGCATCGGTGTTGTCGAGGTTGCCCGTCACCATCACCTGCCACGCCACCTGCATCTCGTCGGCATCGACGGCGGTGAAGAAGTTCACGTATTGCTCCGGATCGTCGAGGATCGAGCCGTCGTTGACCATCGGCGTCTCGTCTTCGCCGTTGGCAAAGATGTAGTTGGTGCGCGGCCACTTTTGCGGACGCAGGCCGTGGATCGCCTTGGCGTTCGGGATCTCGAGGATCTTGTCGCATTTCATGATGTCGCACCGGACCCGCGCCACGCGGGTATTGGCCTTGTCATTCATGTACAAGAATCGGCCATCATAGCGCCCCTCGGTGAAGGACATATGCACGTGGTGCAGGTCGCCATTGTCATGGATCTGCTTGCCATTGGCCGCCAGATACTCACGCGTTGCCGGCAGCATGTTTTCCTGGTGAATGCGGATCGACTCGTTGGTCTGGCCCCAACCCGTGGCGGAGCACCGGTTGAACACAGGGATCCGCATGAATTCCCGCATCGACGGCACGCCAAGGATGCGCACTTCGCCGGTCTGGCCCGAGGACCAGAAGCCGTAATACTCATCAAGATCACCGGGGCCAACATGGGCGGCCTCCTGCGCCTGGACGGCGGTTGTGCCCGCCGCAACGGTTGCAGCGCCCGTTGCGCCGCCGATCGTGGCAAGACGCGCGCCGCCGAGCCCGGCCAAAGCGGCCCCTCCTGCTGCGGAGGTGCCCAATAGGGCGCGTCGGCTGATGCCACCTTTTTCGGTTTTTCCCGTTTCGTCAGACATGGTTTAGGTCTCCTTCCTGGTATTTGGATGATTGGCTAATGTGTTCGCGGGGCGGGCGGCCAAGACGGCCAGCGGCTCCACCCCAGCCACAGCGGCGCGGCGTTTCATTTTCTTGATGACAACCGGGCACTTGGCCTCGGATTGGTAGAGCACCTGGCAATGCATGCAGTTCAGGCACTCGTTGGGATTGATCTCCCCGGTGGGGTGGATCGCGCCAACAAAGCATTCATTCGCACAAGTCTGGCAGGGGCTGCCACATTCCTTGTAGCGCTTGAGCCAGTCGAACATGCGCATCCGCGCCGGGATCGCCAGCGCCGCACCGAGCGGGCAAAGGTAGCGGCAATAGAACCGTTCGATGAACAGCCCCGCGATCAGCAGCGCGATGGCGAAGGTTACGAAGGGCCATTCGCGCATGAAGCGCAGGACAATAGCGGTCTTGAACGGCTCGATTTCGGCCAGCTGTTCGCCGCGATCGAGCGATGTGAGGGCGGCGGCAAACAGCGCCAGAAAGATGATGTATTTCAGGGCCCAAAGCCGTTCGTGCAGGCCCCAGGGCAGGGTGATCTGCGGCACCTTGAAAAAGCGGGCGATCTGGTTCGAGAGTTCTTGCAGGGCACCAAAAGGACAGAGCCAGCCGCAAAACGCCCCACGACCCCAGAAGATCAGCGAGGCCGCAACCGACCACCACAAAATGAAGGTCAGTGGCTCCAGCATGAAGGCCTGCCAGGTGAATCCTCCCCGCAGGGAATTGGCGAGTGCCATCAGATTTACGACCGATAATTGTGCGCTGGCATACCAGCCCAAGAACACCAGTGTGACCGTCAGGAAGCTCATGCGGAACCAGTAGGTGACGCGCTCGGATCGGGTGAGATATCCCTGAAAGAAGAAGGCCCCCGTCAGCGCGGCCAGCATCGTCAGCAGGCCGGCAATCTCATAGCGCTTGTCCCACCAGATGCGCTCGATCAGGGCCATCTGGGCAGCCAGTTCCGCTTCGGAGTCTCTCGCATCGTCCGGTGAAACGAGGGCCGGGCGCGACAGTTCGGTTACGAAGTGGCGGGGGATCTGGTAGCCCAGATCAAACGTCGTGAAGACGCGTTCCAGCGCCGCGACATCCCGCTGCACAAGAAGTTGCAGCCGCCATGGCTCGCTGGGATCAAAATCCACATCGGCCGGGATACGGAAGATGCCGATTTCCTCGAAATTCGGGGCACCGTCGGCAAGCACGTCGCCGATCCGGTGATGATCGCGGTCGCGGAACCGGGCCGATGTATCGCCCTGGATCAGGGCGATCCGGTCAAACAGGCCGCCGCGTACATAGCCAGAGCCTTTGAACGAATACATGCCACGCCCCATGATCAGGAGCGCTTGTTCACCCTCTTCCAGCCAATTTTCGAGATTGGCGTATTCGGCGTCGCCCAGCAGCGCGCCGCCAATCGCCGGATGGCTGACCAGGGCGGCATAGAGGTCGATGAAGGTCTCGTCGTCAGGTTCGGTTAGGGCGCGGCGTGCGGCGCGCTCATCTTCCATTTCGGCGAAGGCGGCGTTCACCTGCCCCACATCCAGGGTCATGCGGCGCACGGTCCCGTCACCGACAAGGTTGAACCAATCCGTCGCGGCTTCGGCTTCTAGGTTCAACTCGAACCGGGGACCGGTATCTTCGATGGCCGCAAGCCCGCCGAGCCCAAGGCTGCGTGCCACCCGGATACCGGACCGGATGATTGAATCGTCGATCACCATGATCGTGACCGTGGCACCGGAAATGATGTTGAGATCATCGACCGTCCCGCCATCCGCGACCACCTGGGCAAGGTCGAGCCCGATATGCTGCGCCATCAGGTCGGTGATACGGGCCACGGGAATGCCGATCAGAACGATGGGCTCGGAATGATCGACAAGCGAAATGCCGATAATGCGGGCGTCGTTATCGACGGCGATCATGGTGTGGATGGGCTTACCGGAATAGCCCGTGGTTCCAACGAAGTCCGATGTGATGAAAGCCCATCCAATCTGCTCCCCGTCCCGCAGGACAGGTGCCACCGGCAGGTCATCGCGGATCTCACCATATCCCGTCGCCCCATCCATAAGGTCCTCGGCGGGCAGTTCGGCCATGAAGCGCGTGAGATGGGGGGTGGTCTGGGCATCGACCGGGGACGCAATCGCCGCACACAAAAGAGCGACGAGGGCAGCCACGACGGCGCGTAGCAGGCCGGTAAGGCGCGAGTGGATGGAATGGATGGGGGACGTCATGACGATCTACGGAATCTCACGCGATGAAAGGGGGGCCGCGCGGTCGCGGGTCGGACGAGTGGCGGTACGTCGGTGGAATGGCGACAGGTGTGAAGAAGGCGACCGGCTGCCATGCCGGGGAGCGTGACGGCAAAGGGGGCGAGCCATCCGTCACCGTGAAGGGAGTTGTCAGGCAAGCGCTGCACAATTCGCGCAGGCACTGTTCGGGGTCGACGGGGTCACCATCCTGATCCAGCAAAACCGTCTGTGCGCCATCGCCGCCACAAATGACAACAAGTGTGATGGATGCGTCAGGATCGGTGGGGCGGATCTGAGCATAGCCATGGGCAAACATACCTGCGATCAGCGCGAAGATGAGAACGCCTGAGGCGAAACTGGAATATGTCGGGATCCAACGGGTCATGCCGCGCGTGGCCCTTTGTGATCGCGTGGCGCCCATTGCGTCTGAAAACGCGCGGTTGATTGCCGTTCTTCACGGCCCAATTCGGCTGGACCGCGTTTGCTACATGCACAAAGGGTCGGGAAGGGTCGCACCATGGGCTCCTTGCCAGAAGGCGGCCCAAAACCGGGACGTCTCGCTCGACACCTATGGGCGCTTTCCGGGAGGAGTCCCTTGATCTATGTCAAGGATCTCTGCAATCGAAACGCTGCGCTTCCGGGGTGTTGCTCTGTGCCACCGACAACCCAAATTGCCCGTCGGTTTCGGAACCGAGAGATAGCTCGATAATCCGTCGGCGCCGCTCTCTCAAACATGGCTAAGGATTAATATCCGCTTCAGAGGGGTCGCTGCGTAACGCTTCAAAAAGTGATCATTGGCCCGTATGGGCGCCACGTTTGATTGAATATCAGCTTCGTTTGCCAAGCAGCGCTTTGGGTGCCCCTAGGGCAGCGGAACTTGGACGAGGGTGATCAGCAACCAAGTCCGGCTTTTGCATCGGCAACGTAATCGTCGACGGCAACCACCTTACCGGCCGACGGTTCGAGGTGATCAATAACGGGTCGGCGTGCTGCCAGGTGGCGCGAAACCCCGCGGCGGAGCGGTGAATGAGGGCGGGTAATATGTAAAGCTTGGCGGGAACCGCACTCTTGTTGCAGAGCGAGACACCGGATCAATCATTCGGTTGTTTTCGGTGTTGTAGCTCCATTTTTTGCCTTCAACGCATCGCGCCCACCGTGTGATCCAATCCCTTGACGATATGTGTCTCCAAGGCGGTACAGGCACTGTCGGCGTCGCGGGCGAGGGCGGCCGCGAACATCTTGCGATGCTCTTCAACCGCTTCCTGACCCCGATGGGTCAGAACCAGCATCTGATAGCGCAGATACTTGTCATAGAGCGTCGCATGCAGGGAGAGAAGGTTTGAAGAATTGCAGGCCGAGATCAGGGCCTGGTGGAATTCGAGATCGTAACGTTTCCAAGCCTCTTTCTCGGATTCATCACCCTCCAGAAGCCGCTGTTCCATCAGGTGCAATTTGTGGTGGGCAGCAACAAGGTTGCCTTCCCATTCGGTATCACCGTTTGAAATCGACAGCCGTAACGCATGGCATTCCAGCAGAACCCGCAACTGCGCGATTTCCCGAAGATCCTCGGCCGACACTGGTTTTACCAAAAACCCGCGCTGCGCCGGGGCATCTACGAACCCCTCGCTGGCCAGCCGGTTCAGTGTCTCGCGCAGAGTAGACAGACTGGCGCTGTAGCGCTCCTTCAGGGCGTCGAGCTTCAGCTTCGCACCCGGCTCGAGCGCGCCGAAAATGATGTCGCGCTTGATCTTTTGGTAAGTGCTGGTGCCGACCGTCGCGGTGGTCTGAGACATGTGCTTCGTCCGATATTTTGTCGATGCTCCGTCATACCGTACCTGCGCATGTCGGCAAAGCTTGCCGCTGATATCCGAAAATAGCAAAAATATCTGATATTATTGCGAATCGCAAAAAGACTGCTAGCGTCATGACAGGGATCGGCGGGCCGCTGATCGACGCTGGGAGGGAAGGCGTGACACCGGCACTATCCTTGGCAGTTTGCGGGTTCGGGCTTGTCGGCCAACGCCACGCGGAGGCGGTGTTGCAGGTGCCCGACGTGGAGGTCGTGGCCGCGGTGGAGCCGTCAGACGTGGGTCGCGCGAAGGCTAACGCAATGGGGATTGCCTGCCACGCAACATTGGACGACCTGTTCGCCAATCATTCTATTGACGGGCTGATCGTTGCCACACCCACGCACATGCATGTGGAACAGGCCATGGTTTCCATAGGCCGTGGCTGCCCCGTTCTGGTGGAGAAGCCGATCTCGACCAGCGTTCGGGATGCAGATGATCTGGTCATGGCCGCGGCCGCCAAGGATGTGCCCGTTCTGGTCGGCCACCACCGCCGCCACAACCCGCTGATCCAGCGAAGCCATGACGCGATCACGTCAGGTGTGATCGGCGATATCCGCGCGGTCCAGGCGACCTGTTGGTTTTACAAACCCGACCAGTATTTCGACATCGCGCCGTGGCGGAAACAGCCGGGCGCGGGCCCGGTCTCGGTGAATCTCGTCCACGATATTGATCTGATCCGCCACCTCTGTGGTGAGGTCGCTTCGGTTTTTGCGCAGGCCAGCCCATCTGCCCGTGGATATGCCAATGAAGACGTGGCCGCGGCAGTTCTGACCCTCGAAAACGGCGCAATTGCCACGATCAGCGTGTCCGATAGCATCGTCGCGCCGTGGAGTTGGGAGATGACGTCGCGGGAATACCCGGTTTATCCGCAGACATCGCAAAGCTGCTTCATGATAGGTGGGTCGCACGGAGCGCTCTCGATCCCGGATCTGCGGATCTGGACGCATACCGAGGGCCAGCGGGATTGGTGGACGCCGATGTCTTTCTCTTCCCTCGAGACTGAAGCATCTGACCCCTTGGTCAACCAAATCAAACACTTCCGCGATGTGATCCGGAAAGATGCAACGCCGTTGGTCTCGGCGATGGAAGGCCTTCGGACCCTGCAAGTGATTGAAGCGATCCAGACCTCCGCCGCCACCGGGCGACCGGTTCAAATCAGCACGATCGCGCGGTTCGGTGTTCCGGAGCGCGTGGGATGAAACATCAGATATTTTGAGAAAAAAATTGTGAAATGAAGCGAAACCGGCATCATGCCGGGAAAAACGGAAGTGATCTTTCACTATGGGAGGACCAACAATGATCACCAACCTCACCCGCCGCGCGGCGCTGTCGACCGTGGCTGCCATCGGCATCTTGGCCAGCACCACCGGTGCCTTTGCTGATGGGCACGCGATCCAGCTGCGTTTGTCGATGTCCGGCTCGGAAACGGACCAACGTTCCGTGGCGATGGCCGAAGTTTTCGGCCCGGCCGTATCGGATTTCGCCAGCTACGAACCCGCCTATAATGCGACGCTGTTCGCGCAGGGCACCGAGCTGGAGGCGATCAGCCGCGGCAACCTTGAGATGACGATCTCCTCGGCGCAGGAGCTGGCGCAGTTCTTCCCTGAATTTTCGATCTTCACGGCCGGGTACGTCCATCAGGACGCGGCCCATCAGGTGGCCGTATTCAACGATCCGCTGATGGATCCGTTCAAGCAGATCGCAATCGACGAGCTTGGCGTGCGTCTGCTGTCAGTCATGTATCTGGGCCGCCGCCATGTGAATCTGCGCCAGTGCCCCGACGAGCTGACCGTCACCACGCCCGCTGATCTGGATGGCGTGAACCTGCGAATGCCCGGCACCGATGCGTGGCAATTCCTAGGCGCGGCGCTTGGAGCATCGCCCACACCGATGGCATTCGGCGAGGTCTACACCGCGCTGTCGACCGGTGCGGTGGACGGGCAGGACAACCCGTTGCCGACCGTGGTGGATGCGCGTTTTTATGAAGTCACATGCCAGATCGCGCTGACCTCGCATCTCGTGGACCTCAACTACGTCACGATCTCGGAAGAGGTTTGGCAATCCATGACGGAGGAGCAGCAGGCGATTGTCCAGCAAGCCGCCGATGATGCCGCCGAACTTGGCCGCCAGCGGCAATTGCAGTTGGAAGCTGAACTTGGCGCGTTCCTGGAAGAGAATGGCCTGACGCTCTATGAGCCGGACCTTGCGGCCTTCCGTGAAACGGTCCAGGCGGCCTATCTTGAAAGCGAGTTTGCCGAAACCTGGCCGGACGGCGTGCTCGAACAGATCAACGCCCTCGGCAACTGATCAAGGACGAACGGGGGGGAGGTCCGCGATGTTCAATGCGTTGAAAGCGGGCTTCTCCATCCTGACCAACTCCATCGCCGCGGCCATGCTTGCGGCGATGTTCTTTACGTTCCTGCTGCAGGTCGGCTCTCGCTACACGCCGCAGATCGTGGACAATCTTGGCCTGAGCGGGCGGTACGAATGGCTCGACAGCATCGAACCGCTCGGCTGGACGCTGGAGCTGTGCCTGATCCTGTGGGTCTGGATCGTGTTCTTCGGTTGTGCCTTCAACGTGCGCGAGAAGGACCATGTGACCTTCGACATCTTTTACCTCGCCGCACCGCCCGGCCCGCGCCGCATCATGGCGCTGCTCGCCGCAGGCGCCATTGTCGTCGGAATGGCGATCTCGTTTCTGCCCACGTGGGACTACGTTGATTTCATGCGGATGCGCCGCACATCGACCGTGGAAAACCCATTTACCGGCGACCGGATCCGACTGAAATGGATCTTCATCATTTACATGGTGTTCCTCGGCGCGCTTGTCGTGCGCTACGGCTGGCGGTTCATCGCCACGATCCGAAACGGCCCGCCCGACGATCACCACCTGATCGACCATGACCCGGACCCGCCCGCTATCCGCCACGGCCAAGACGCGACATGAGTTTCGAGGTTCTGGCCTGCATCGCCACCCTGTTCTTTCTCGCGGGCATCGGCACACCCATCGGTTATTCGATCATCCTGGCGGCATTGGTCTACCTCGGGCTCGGTGGGATGGACCTCGCGCTGGCCGGGGAAAAGATCATCCAGGGGCTTTATCGCAGTTTCGTTTTGCTGGCCGTCCCACTCTTCATCGTGGCCGCCAATATCATGAACGCTGGCACGATCTCGGACCGATTGTTGGGGTTCTGCGTTGCGGCGGTAGGCCGTTTCAGGGGCGGGCTCGGGCATGTGAATGTGGTTGCCTCGCTGATCTTCTCGGGCATGTCTGGCTCGGCGGTCGCGGATGCGGCGGGCATCGGCAAAATCATCATCGAAATGATGACCAAGGATGGCCGTTACGGGCGCGGATATGCGGCCGCGATTACGGCGGCCTCTGCCACGATTGGCCCGATCATTCCGCCATCCATCCCCATGGTTCTCTATGCGCTGGTCTCGCAATCGTCCATCGGTGCGTTGTTTCTGGCGGGCATCATTCCCGGCCTCATCATGGGCGCTGTTCTGATGGCGATGAACAGCTACATCGCCAACAAACGTGGCTTCGCGCTGGAAGAACCCGTGCCGTTGCGCGAGCTACCGAAGAAAACCGCCAATGCTTTCCCGGCGCTGCTGATGCCGGTGATCCTGCTCTACGGCATCTATGGCGGCGTCACGACGCCGACCGAGGCCGCGGCCATTGCGGCCCTCTACGCGCTGTTGCTCGCGGGCCTCTTCTACCGCGCGCTCAGCCTGCGGGGCCTCTACGAGATCTTCGTCGAAAGCGCCCGCGCATCGGCGGCTGTGGGTGTCGTGATCGGTGGCGCGCTGATCCTGAACTTCATCGTCGTGTCCGAAAACATCCCCGGCATGGTGGCCGACGCGCTGGTCGGCATCGACATGAGCCCGACGCTGTTTCTGCTGCTGGTGATGCTGTTGGTCCTGCTTTTGGGCTGCGTGCTGGACGCCACCACGATCATCCTCGTCATCGTGCCGCTCTTCATCCCCGCCTGTCGTGAGCTTGGCATCGACCTCGTACATTTCGGCGTATTGGTCGTGGTCAACTCCATGATCGGCCTGATCACGCCGCCCTATGGTATCCTTCTGTTCGTCATCAATGCCGTCACCGGCATCCCGCTGCGCGAGATCATATCCGAGGTCTGGGCCTTCCTCGCCGTCCTGATTTGCGCGCTTTTGCTGCTTGTCTTCCTGCCTGACCTTGTCCTCTGGCTGCCCGGTCGTTTCGGCTACGGCGGCTGACACTTTCAATGGAGGCTCCCCCCATGGACATGCCAAAGAACCGGTTCAAAGCCGCCCTTCTTCGGGGGCGCAGCCAGATCGGCTTATGGAATACGATCGGCGGCAACACCGTGCCTGAACTGCTTGGAGGGGCCCGGTTCGATTGGGTCCTGATCGATTGCGAACATGCGGCCGTCGAGACCGTTGAAGTGCTGCCCGCGCTCCAGGCGATCGGCCAGATGCCCGACGTCTCGGCCATCGTGCGGCCCGCCGGGAATGATCCTATCTTGTTCAAACGTCTTCTGGATATGGGCGCGCAGACGCTGCTGGTGCCCTACATCCGGTCCGCGGCCGAGGCCGAAGCTGCCGTGTGCGCCATGCGTTATGGCCCTAACGGCATCCGGGGCATGGCAGGAATGACGCGTGCCACGCGCTATGGGCAGGTTGTGGATTACTTCAACCGCGCGGAGGAGGAGTTGTGCCTGATCGTGCAGGTTGAAACCGTTGACGCGCTTGAGCAGTTGGAGGCGATCGCGACAACCGACGGCGTTGACGGTGTATTCATCGGCCCCGCTGACCTCAGCGCTAGCATGGGTTTACGGGGGCAGATGAACCATCCCGATGTCGTCGCGGCCATCGAAGCGGCATTCGAGACGCTAAACCGGCTGCACGTGCCCGCCGGGATCATGGCGCTGAACCCTGACGATGCAAAGCGCTACATCGCCATGGGCTCGATCGTGACGGCGGTCGGCGTGGATCTGGTGCTGTTGGCCGACAGCGTCGCCGCCCTGCGCGACACGTTCCACGAGGACGATTGATGAAGTTCGGCATTGGCGCCGTCTCCATCTCCTGCACTCTGGAGGAATAGATCGCCGCCATCGCCGATGCCCGCTCCCACCGCGCAAGATCGTGGCACGTATCCGCGAAACGAAGCCTGTGGGTGGGTGCGAGGTCGTGCCATGGGCCTCCCTGATCGACGTCGGTCTGGCGGCACGATACTGCGCCGACCCGCCCGAAGAATTCACCTGCGGCCGGCAAATCATCAAGCACCAGATCCCGACGTGTAGTTGGATGTGGCGGCGGCAGGCACAAGGTCGGCGTATACTGCTCGATAGACGGGCTGATCGAACTAGCTGATGCGTTTGCCAAAAAGGTCGAGTGCGCGTGGAAGGGCGCGTATGCTGTGAGCGTTCAGAGCGGCGTGCGCCCTGAATTCGGGTCAATTGGTAGATGCTCGCGTCAGCGCGCCGTCGATCTGTTTTGTCAGTTTGCCAAACCTTTTGGCGATCTGATTCACATCGCGGATGGCCTTGGCTTGATCCAGCGTCAGCACATTGCGCTCCTTCACGACCCATGTGCCGTTCACTATGACGTCGCGCACATCGCTCGGCATGGCGGAGAATACGAGCGCGGAATAGATGTCGTAGATCGGTGTCAGGCGCGGATCATCCAGACAAAGCCGGATAAGGTCGGCTTTCTTGCCCGCTTCGATAGAGCCGATTTTGCGATCCAGTCCCAACACCTGCGCGCCGTCAATCGTGGCCATCTGCACCACGTCGCGGGCGGGCAGGCAGCCCCGACTGCCGCCAAGAAGCTTGGCAAACATCGAGGCGGGGGCGGCCTGGGACAGGATATCGAGCGTGTTGCCACTCATCGGGCCGTCCGTGGCAAGGCCCACCGGAATGCCCGCCGCGCGCATCGCCTCCACGGGCGCAATGCCGCGCCCGGCCTTTGCGTTGGAGCGCGCGTTATGGGCGACGCCAATGCCGCGCTCGGCGAGGATGGCGACCTCATCGGGGATGATTTCCAGGCAATGGGCCATGATCGCACCGGGGGCGAGCAGGCCGGAGCGGTCGGCCAGCTCCACCGGCCTGAAACCGTGATGCCGGGCGCACCAGTCCATTTCGGATTTCATCTCGGCCAGATGCATCTGAACAACCACGTCGGGGTGATCGGCCCGATACTCCGCCACCCGTTCCATGATCTTGGGGCCGGTGGAATAGGGCGCGTGCGGCGCGATGGAGGCGGTCACGCGCGGGTTGCCGTGAAATTCCTCGCGCAGGGCATCAACCAAGGCGAAACCCTCATCGAAATGCTTGTGATCGGGCGCGTCAAAATCGCCGAGCGATTGGCCGACAATCCCCCGCATGCCCGACGCGTCGATGACGCGGCCGACCTCCTGCTCATGATAATACATATCCGCCACGGCGGAGACGCCGCCCAGAAGCATCTCAACCGCGGCCAGCCGGGCGCCCTTGCGCACGATCTCGGGCGTCACCGCTTCACGCTCAAGCGGCAGGATGTAGCGGAAGAGCCGGTCATCCACATCCTCGCCAAGGCCGCGAAACACCGTCATCGACATATGGCAATGGGTGTTGACCATGCCGGGCATGATCAGATCACCATTCGCGTCGATGGCGTCGTCAATCTCGCCAAGATCGGCCGGCGCGGGGCCCTCACCAAGGGCCGCGATGCTGTCACCCTCGATCAGGAGCCAGCCCGACAGATGCTCATCAAAGGTCGCATTCATCGTGAGGATGCGGGCATTCTGAATGAGTGTGCGCAAGGTCATCTCCCTCTTCCATGTCGCGCCGGCCCAATCGGTCGGACGCCAATTCCGACCACACGGCAACGCCCTTGACAACGGATCGCAATCCTTGATTAATCGTTTAATCATCACAAGGAAACCCTGTTGCCCAGTCAAAAGCAAATCGCACGCGAGCTTGGAGTGTCGGTTGCAACGGTCTCCAACGCGCTGACCGGCAAGGGGCGTGTGTCGCAGGATGTTGTGGATCTGGTCACGGAGCGCGCCGCGCAGTTGGGTTACACGCCGAGCGCGGCGGGGCGGGCCCTGAAAACCGGACGCAGCGGGATTCTGGGGCTGGTGATGCCGGATATCACGCATCCGGTCTTTCCCGATTTCGCCCAGGGGCTGGAGATCGAGGCCGATGCGCGGGGGTATGGCATCCTGATCGCCAATGGCCGCGGCACGGAAGCCGGGCAGGACAATGCCATCAGACAACTGATCAAACGCGGTGTGGATGGCATCATCATGATCCCCCGGCGCGGCACACGGCCCCAGGTGCCGCCGGTTCCCATGGCGACCATCAGCATTGCCAGCGATCCGCGCTTTGCGGTTGCCGCCAATCATCGGCAGGGCGGGAAGCTTGCGGCGCAGGCGATCCTGCAATTGGGCCATCGCTCGATCCTGCTTCTGGGGGATGACAGCCACTCACCGGTGCAGATCGACCGGATCGAAGGCATGGCCGAGGCCCTTGAGGGCCAGGCCGAGTTTCAGGTGCAATGGACCGGGGATCACTTCCCCGATCTGGCCGATCTGCATGCCACAGGCGTCACCGCCGTGCTGACCGTCTCCGACCTTCTGGCGCTGCGCGTTGTGACCGAGGCCAGCCAAAGCGGCCTGCGATGCCCCGACGATCTGAGCGTGATCGGGTTCGACAACCTGCCGCTGTCCACGGCCGTCCGGCCGACGCTTTCGACAATTGTTCCGGACACCGCTGAGCTTGCCAAACGCGCCATCGCCTATCTCGATGCCGCGATACGGGATGACCAAGACCCACCCGCACCCAGCGTGGTGGATATGACACTTCGGCTGCGGGACTCGACCGGCCCCGCGCCACAGACTGCCACCCAACATCGGAGGACTTCCCCATGAAGAACACACTTGCCGTGGCTGCGGCCTGCAGCCTGATCGCGGGCGTTGCAAGCGCGCAGGACGAGACACTCACCATCTCCGTTTATGCGTTCGGCGTTGATGCGATGTCGGAGGCGATTTTCACCCCGTTCGAGGAGGTCTGCGGCTGCGAGGTTGTGATCGAGACCGGCAACAGCGTCGAGCGGATGGCCAAGATCGAGGTGAACGCCGCCGATCCGTTGATCGACGTGGCCGTGATGTCGACGCAAGACGCCCTGCAACTGGCCGAACAGGGCCTCTTGCAGCCGCTCGATGTGAGCCGCATCAGCAGCTACGACGATCTCTACCCCTCCGCCCAGGATCCGATCGGCAATCACCACGCCCTTGGCTACGGCTTTTACGCCACCTCCATCGTCTACCGCTCAGACCTTGTGGAGATTGACAGCTGGAACGACCTCTTCTCCGACGAACTGCGTGGGCGCGTGGCGCTGCCCAACATCACCGGCACCCAGGGCCCCCTGACACTCTACATGTTGGAGCGCGCACGGGGTGGGGACGATCTTGGCTTTGAGGCAACGATCGACGCCATCGGCGCACATGGCGATGATTTCGTGACCTTCTACAGCCGGTCCTCGGAGCTGGCGCAGCTGATGATGCAGGAAGAGGTGATCGCCGCGCCTGCCGGGCGGTTCGCCTGGAGCCGGTTCGTCGGCGCCGAACTGCCCTTTGCCTGGGCCGAGCCGGAGGAAGGCCAGGCCGGTGGCATGAACGTCATCACAATGACGGCGGGCAATGGCAACGAGGATCTGGCCTATCAGTTCATCGATTACTGGCTGTCGACCGAGGTGCAGACGCGCGTGGCCGAAGCCGGGCTCGACAGCCCCGCGAACATGCGGGTGGATCTGGCCCCCGAGGTGGCCGAGCCGCTGACCTACGGCGCCGATCTCATCAACTCGCTCAACATGATTGCGCCCGCGGACATCATCGCAAATCGCGATGCGTGGCTGGAGCGCTGGAACGAAAACGTCCTCAACTAAACACCACGTCCCGGGGCCAAACCGGCTCCGGGATCTTTCCGGCACGGGGGCGCTTGGGGCGTGTTTCAGAACAGGAACGAAGGTTTGGCATTGGCATTGCCGGCGGCCGTCTTCACGGCGCTGCTGTTCCTGTTGCCGGTGACGATCCTGCTGTCGGAGGCTTTCACGATCAACGGCGAATGGTCGCTGCAAGGTTATGTGGATTTCGCCACCACCCCGCTTAATCAGACCGTGTTCCTGCGCACCCTGAAACTTGGGGCCTTGGTGGCTTTCACCAGCGCCATCATCGGATATGCCTGCGCCTTCTGTATCGTGAACCTTGAGGGCAAGAGCCGGGGACGGATCTTCGGACTTGTTGTGCTGCCTTTGATGATTTCACCCGTGGCGCGGACCTATGCATGGATCGTGATCCTGGGCCGCACCGGGATCGTCAACGACACGATCGTGAGCCTCGGCCTGAGCGATACGCCGATCCGCATCCTCTTCACCGAAACCGCCGTTTTCATCGGATTGTTGCAGCTGTTCCTGCCCCTGATGATCATCTCGCTGGTCAGCTCGATGGAAAACCTGCCCCGGGATGTGATCTCCGCCGCGCGGGTGTTGGGAGCGAACTGGTTTCAGGTTTTCACCAAGGTGATCCTGCCGCTCACGAAGGATGGCCTTGTCATGGGCGGCACGCTGGTCTTCACCGGGTCGCTCACCGCCTACATCACGCCCGCGATCCTCGGCGGCTCCCGCGTGCTGATGCTCGAAACGCTGCTCTACCAGCGGGTCAACGTCGCCAATGATTTCGTGTCTGCCGGGGTAATCGCGACGATCCTGATCGTGATGTGTTTTGCCGCGAACCTGCTGCTCAAACGCATCGCGAAGGCGAGGTCCTGACATGCAGTATAAGTGGACCTCGCGCCTGGTGATCGGCCTGACGCTGACCTTCCTGATCGGCCCGTTCCTGATCATCGTTCTGGCGGGCCTCTCGGCGGGCGATTTCATGACCTTCCCGCCCGAGGGCCTCTCGCTCAAATGGTATCTTAAGGTCTTCACCGTCGACAGCTTCCGCGCCAGCTTCACCCTGTCGATGTTCCTGGCTGTCTTCGGCACCATCGCGGCGCTGATCCTCGGTGTGCCCGCCGCCTATGCAATCAGCCGCTATGACATTCCGTTTGGTGAGACGATCAAAACCATCGTCGCCGCCCCGATCATCGTGCCGGGCATCATCGTGGGCCTGGCCCTTTTGCGTTACCTTGTGGTGCCCCTGAACTTCACCGTAACGCTGGCGCTCTTCCTCGCCCATACCGCGCTTGTGCTGCCCTATGCGGTGCGGGTGGTGTCGGCGAGCCTGAACAATCTGCGCAGCGATATGGAGGAGGCCGCCGTTCTTCTGGGTTGTACCCGGCTTGGCGCCTTCATGAAGGTGGTTCTGCCCAATATCCAGGGCGGCGTGCTGGCCGCCTTCATCCTGGGCTTCGTGACCAGCTTCAACCAAGTGCCTGTCTCGCTTTTCCTGTCGGGTCCCGGCGTACGCACGCTGCCCATCGACATGCTGTCCTATATGGAAATCACCTATGATCCATCGGTGGCCGCGCTGTCGGCACTTCTGGCCTTCCTCTCCGTGATCATCGTCTTTATCGCCGAGAAATTCCTGGGGTTCTCCCGCTATGTCTGACGCCTATGTGTCCCTGCAAAACCTGTCACTCGCCTATGGTAATTCGATTGTTGTGCCGGATCTGAATATCGACATCCGCGAAGGGGAGCTGATCGCGCTTCTCGGCCCGTCGGGCTGCGGCAAGACCACCACGATGCGAGCGATTGCCGGGCTGATGGCGCCGCATTCCGGCAAGATCATCATCGACAATGTGGACGTGACGCGGATGCCCGCCAACAAGCGCGGCATCGGTCTGGTCTTTCAATCTTACGCACTCTTCCCGCATCTGACGGCCTTTGAGAATGCCGCCTTCGGATTGCGGTTGCAAAAACGACCCGCGGCGGAGATCGAGGAGCGGGTAACCCATTGGCTGGCAACCGTCGATCTGGTGCATCTGGCCGACCGCAAACCTGCCGAAATGTCAGGTGGGCAGCAGCAACGCCTGTCGCTGGCGCGATCGTTGGTGATGGAGCCCAAGGTTTTGTTGTTGGACGAACCCCTGTCCAATCTCGACGCCCGGCTCCGCCTTGAGATGCGGACCGAGTTGCAGCGGGTGCAGCGTGACACCGGGATCACCATGGTGTTCGTGACCCACGATCAGGCCGAGGCGCTGGCCCTTGCCGACCGGATCGTGCTGATGAAAGACGGCATAATTGAGCAACTCGGCACGCCCGATGAGCTCTATAATGCGCCTCGCACCGTCTTTGGTGCCGATTTCTTCGGCTTCGAGAATATCTTCGAGGTGTCAGGCCAAGATTTGATCGGGGCCAAAGGCAAGATGCCGGTCGCATTCGGCGTGACGGCTGGACATATGGCGTGGCGGCCCGGCGCGGTTTCGGTCGGATCGGGCCCATGGGAGGGCGTGGTGACCGGCGTCGCGTTTGCTGGTGAAAAGCGCGAATACGTGCTCGATACCGACCTCGGCCAGATCAAGGCCGCAACCGACGCGTCCGATCCCGCCCACCAGATCGGAGACAGGGTGTTCTTCGATTTGCCCGAAGCCGCGGCGTTTTCCATTTCCGGCTAGAGGGCCGAGCCGCCGGTGCCGGGGGACGAATGGAAGATAGGCGGCGAACTGGTATATCGGGTCATTTCAAGCTATTTCGGCCCTTTTTGGGTTGATCAGAAGGTGGCTCCAGATGCCAGCGCAGAGTTGACAAAAGCACTACAAACGGCCCAAAAAAATCGATTTTCTGATTGAGTTTCTATCATGTGCGACCTAACCTTGGGTAAGGAGAACGCCATGGAATCCCACAGATCGCTGACCTCGCTCGCTCATGCCCGTATCCGGGACATGGTCCTGTCCGGCGAGTTGCCGCCGGGGTCTCGCATCCAGATCGATGCGCTGCGCAAACGGCTTGAAATCGGGGCCAGCCCGGTGCGTGAAGCTCTGAGTATTCTGTCGTCCGAGCAACTGGTGGTCCGCAACGAGCAGCGTGGCTTCTGGGCGCCGGAGATCAGCGCCGAGGATTTCGGCATCCTGCTCGACACGCGATGTCGGGTGGAGGCGCTGGCGTTCGGAGATGCGATCCGCCATGGCGGCGCGGAGTGGGAAGAACAGATCGTGCTGTTGCAATACCGCCTGAACTCCCTGAACCGGACGGAGAAGGCCGACGCCTGGGAGATCGCCCACCGCGATTTTCACCGCGCGTTGATTTCGGCCTGCCCGTCGACCTACCTCCTGAACTTTTGCGCGCAGCTTTATGATCTTGCGGTTCGCTACCGGAATGTTGCCAGCCTTGCGGCCTACCCCGAGCGGCAGGTGGAAGACGAACACAGCCAGATTGCGGAAGCCGCCCTGGCCCGCGATGCGGCGCGGGCGGAGCATCTGTTGGTCGATCATTATCGCAAGACCGGTGAATTCCTTTATCAGCAGCTGGCCGAGCGCGAGGGCGCGGCCTTGAAGGCAGGCTGAACCTCAGCTTTAGGCCGGGGGCAGAACGAAGTCGAAATCAACCTTGCTGAAGCCTTCCGCCAATCGATCCTTGGCGGCAATGTCATCGGCCAAGGCCGCCCGGTCACCGGGGCGATATTCCATCACCAGATCCGACCGCACGCCAAAGACGGCATCTGCATCCAGATAAGGGTCATCGCTGGGGAACACTTCAGTGACGAGAGAGCGGTAACCTGCAGCTTGCACGATGAAATGCAAGTGGGAGGGCCGCCACGCATGCCGCCCCGTCGCGTTCAGCAGATCACCGACCGGCCCATCCGTTGGCACCAGATAGGGGGCGGGCCGGATCGTTGACAACGCATAGCGCCCGTCCGCCCCGGTCGTCATGGAAATGCGCAAATTGTAGTCGCTCTGCGCGTCGTCCTGGTTGGAGTAAAGGCCGTTATCGGCGGTCTGCCACAGTTCTATCACCGCGCCTTTGATCGGGTCACCCGATTGATCCGTCACACGGCCCTCCACCACCACTTGCGGCCCCGCATTGTCGCCGATCATATCCCCGCCCACGGGCAAGTCCGGCGCACCGAGGATGTGGAACGGGCCCAGGACCGAGGACGAGGTGCAATCGGATGGTGAATTGATCATGTCGACCAGTGAAGAGAGGCCAAGCACGTCGGAAAACAGGACAAATTCATTTCGCTCATCATCGGTCATCTCGCCAGCGCGGGTCAGCAACTCAAGCCCCTTGCGCCATTCGGCATGGGTCAGCCCGACCTCCTTGGTGAAGGCGTGCAGGTGTTTCACAAGGCTGGTCAACACCTCTTGCAGACGGGGGTCGGTGTCGGGCCCGGAGAGGGCCAGCAGAAGGTCGGTCAGGGTTTCGGAATTGACGTTGCGCATCGGACGCCTCCGCTTCGGGCAAGGTTACGGCAACAGCGCCGTGGACAGGATTGGGAATTCGATCAGGATGAACAGGACGATCAGCATCACGAAGGCGAAGGGCAGGGCGCCCATGAATACGTCCTTCAGGGAGACACGCGGATCGTTGATGGTGCTTTTGATGACGAAGCACGAGATGCCCAAGGGCGGTGTCAGCAACCCGATCTCGGCCCCGATCACCACGATGATGCCGAACCAGACGAGGCTGACGCCAAGCGGCTCCACGATGGGAAGAAACAGCGGCACCACGATAAGAATGATCGATGCGGTATCGAGTAGCGTGCCGAGGAACAGCATCAGCACCACCAACATGATCATCACCGCGGTGAAGCCAAGCTGGTATGTGTCCAGAAAATCCCCCAGCGCATTGGGGATGCCCGCAATCCCCAGCATCCGCGAATAGATCGAGGCGGCGGTGATCAGGAACAGGATCGCGGCGGTGATATGGCCGGTTTCCAGAAGCGCGTTCCAAAAGCCCTTGAGGTCCATCTTGCGCCGGATAATCGCGTAGATCAGGCCGAGCGCGGCCCCTGCGGCGCCGGCCTCCACCGGCGTGAGCCAGCCGGTATAGATGCCGCCCAGAACCATGCCGACCAGGATCACCAGCGGCAGGCACAGAAGGAAAATCTGGCCCGCGCCCAGAAGCTCGGTTTCGTCAATCTGGCCCGCGCCGTCATTGACGACCGCTTGGGGCCGAAACTTCGACATGCCCCAGATCGCCACGATATAGGCGATGGAGAGCATGATGCCGGGGATCACACCGGCGAGAAACATGTGGCCCACCGACACCTCGGCCACGATGGCGTAGATGATCAGCATGGCTGAGGGCGGGATGATCATGCCCAACACGCTTGACCCGGCCACAACGCCGACCGCGAAGCGCTTGTTATAGTTGAGTTTCATCATCTCCGGTACAGCGACCTTGGTGAAGACCGACGCACTGGCGATGGAGGAGCCGGTGACGGCGGCAAACAGCGCGTTGGCCCCAACCGTTGCCATGCCCACACCGCCCATGATCTTGTGAAAGAGCGTGTTCATCACCCGGTAGACGTCCTCGCCCATCCCGGCCTTCGACACGATCAATCCCATAAAGGTAAACAGCGGGATCGTGGCGAAGGAGTATTCCGTCACACTGTCGCCTACGGCGATCTTCAGAAGCGCCAGCGGTAGCTCGAAACTGTCGCGCAGGATCCAAATGGTGACGAACGACACGACACCAAGCGCGATGGGGATGTAAACGCCCATGTAGATCAGCGTGACCATGGCCACGACCGAGAGCATCCCGATCTCGAACGGGCTCATGCGCCGGAGTCCTCAAGGTGGAGAAGTTCGGGCCGGCGTCTGCCCGATATTGCCTTGGTCGCGAAGATCAGCGCGCAGAGGGCGGCGGCGAAGCAGATCACCAGGCGGATCGGCCAATAGGGCGCGGTGAAGATGCCCGGCGTGCCAAAATACGTGTTCTCGGTCCAGGCGCGGAGGAATTCGGGCCACATCGCATAGGCGATCAGGCCCATGAAGACGGCCGATACCGTATCGATCAGTCGCGCGAAGAACCGAGCCATCGCGGGGCGCCTGCCCGCAAGGATGCCGAGAAACCCATCGGATCGCGTCAGCCGGTTGATCCGCACAACGTCGGGCAATTGCAGGAATACGATCATGACCATCAGGAATTGCACGGCCTCATACGTGCCGCGAAAAGGCGCGTTGAAGGCGTTGCGGGCCACCACATCGGTATTGATCAGGAGCACCAGGCCCAGCACCACAAGCGTGCCCGCCGCATTTGCGACCTGCGCCACCCCCGTCATCAGGCGGGCCAGCGCATTCGCGCCACGCACAAGCGCAGAGCCCGTCGCGGGCTCTGCGGATGGGTTGGGATCGCTCAAAGGCTCAGACCTCGGCGGCCCAATTGCGCGCGGGTGTCTCGCCTCCGGCGATCAGCTTGTCGATATAGGCGGACAACATGCCGGTGCCGTCCTTGCCATCGGCATTCAGCCCCTCGGCCCATTCGGCGGCGATGTTGGGCATCGCATTGGCCCAGGCGGCGCGTTCCTCGGGATCGATATCGACGATGGTGCCGCCGGCCTCAACATAGGCCGCTTCACTTTCCGCCGCGCGGCCCATGGCGACCTCGGCGAGACGATCCCGGTAGAGCACGCCCACCTCGCGCAGGACGCCCTGCACCTCGGGGTCCAGGCTATCCCAGAAGATCTTGTTCACGGTCAGCGTCTTGGAGTTCACGGCACCCAGATCCGCGCGCATCATATAGGGCGCTACTTCGGCAATCGCGAAGGTGTTCGCGGCCTCGGGCCACAGCATGGCGGCATCTGTCACGCCGGTCTGCATCATGTTGTAGAAGTCGGTCAGGCCACCCCGGACCCCGACGGCCCCGTCGAGGCCTTCGAGATAGCGCAGGTTGTACCCCGCCCCGGCGACGCGCAGATTGGCGAGGTCGGCCAGGCCGTTCAACGGCTGGCTGGAGAACATCTGGTAGCTGTCGAGCACGACGCCGGTTGCCAGGTAGACCTGATCCTGCGCCTCGAATTCCTGCCGCATCGCGTCGAACTCAATCGCGATCTCATCAACCGAGCGGGCCACGAGGCCGGCATCGGCCGAGATGAAGGGAGTCACGGCGGCCAGACCCTGCGACGGCAAGGTGGACGAATGGAAGATCGTCGTCACCACGCCGATATCGCCGAGGCCCAGGCGCATCCCTTCCAACACACCACGCGGGCGCACGATGGAGCCGCCATAGCTTTCCTGGAAATCCATCGCGTCCAGACCCATCTCGGTCAGGCGGCGGTTCACTTCTGGCAGGTAGAAATTCGACAGCTCCTGCACCCACATCGCCCGCTCCGGATAGCCGTCAATCACCGTTACCGTTCGGCCCTGCGCCAGTGCGGGCAGGCCAAAATTCGCGGCGGTCGCGGCGGCGGCAGAGCTGGCCAGAAGCGTGCGGCGGTTGAGTTTCATCGTCATGATCTTGTCCTCCCGATCAGATGTCTTTCGCGGATCTTTGCGACCCTTCTTGGTGACGCGCGGGCCATCGGGCGCACGCATGGACGCTCCTCACAAAAAGCTGCACGCCTCCTCAAACGGCAGCCGGGGGAGCTTGGGGAATATCGCCGTCTCATCGGCGTATCCGAGGTTCAGCAGAAAGTTGGATTTCAGGCTGCTGCCCTTCAGGATCGTATCGTCGACGACCTTGTTGTCGAAGCCCGAGATCGGCCCACAATCAAGGCCGATCGCGCGCGCCGCCATCATCATGTAGGCGCCCTGCAACGTCGCGTTGCGATAGGCGGTATCGAACGTATAGGCTTCCTTGCCGCGGAACATCGGCTTGCGATCTTCGTGGGGAAACAGGTAGTCCAGCCGCTCCCAGAAATTCAGGTCATTGGCGATGATGACCGTGACCGGTGCGCTCAGCACCTTGGGCACATTCTTGGGCTTCAAGGCCGGTTCGATCTGTTTCTTGCCTTCGGGTGACGTGACGAAGATGAACCGCGCGGGCGAGGAATTCATACTCGTCGCGCCCATCTTGGTGATGTCGTAGATGCGGCGGAGTTGATCCTCGGTCACCGGCCTGTCGGTCCATGCGTAGTGCGAGCGCGCCTTGGTCAACATCAGTTCAAGGCTGGCCTCGTCGAGCTCCGCGATCCTGGCGCGGACGGCGCGGATTTCGTCCTGGGCGTAGTAGCGGGCGTCGGATTGGTCGTTCATTCCGCCGCCTCGCTTCCCGCCATATCCGCCTCGGCTACGATCGGATTGCGGCAAATGCCGATCCCCTCGATCTCCACTTCGACGCTGTCCCCTGCCTTCATCCAGACCTGCGGCTTGCGGGCATGGCCCACACCGGGCGGCGTGCCGAAGGCGATCATATCGCCCGGCTCCAGCGTCATGATCTCGGACACAATGGCGATGGTTCGTGCTACGGTGAAAATCATGTCCGACGTGTTGGACTTCTGTAGCACGCGCCCGTTCAGACGCGTCAGGATGCTCAGCCCGCTGGCCCCTTCCGGCACCTCGTCGGGCGTTACCACGATAGGGCCAACAGCACCCGTCCCGTCAAAATTCTTACCTGCCGTCCACTGGTGGGTCTTGCGCTGATACTCGCGGATCGAACCGTCGTTGAACGTGGTATAGCCAAAGACATGGCTCAAGGCGTCGGTCTCCGCGATGTGTCGCCCGCCCTTGCCGACAATCACCATTAGCTCCGTTTCATAATCGAACGTGTGCGACGCGTTGGGCAGAACCATTGGCGCCTCTGCAGGGATCATCGACGTCGCGGCGCGCATGAACATTGCGGGGTAATCCGGCACGTTATAGCCGCCTTCGCGTGCATGTTCGGCGTAATTCAGGCCGAGGCAGACGATCTTGCCGGGCCGGGTGATGGGCAGCGCTGGCGTCACATCCGCCACCGCGTAGCTTTCCGCATCCGCGGCGGGCGGGGGCATGGCTTTGCCGTTTGCATGGTCCGCAATAAGGCCCATCAGGTCGCCCGCATCCTGCGCCAGAACGGTGGCCCGATCGCCGGAAACTGCAAACACGCTTGGCGTTGTCGCCCCCTGCACGGTGCCGATCAGCAGTTTCATCGAGTCGTCCTCCCTGGTGCGTTACCTTAGTTTTCGCGCCAAAAAACGAGTTGTCAACTAAAAGTCGATTTTTTATAGTGAAGCTCAGGACGGATTGGAACGCCGATGCAAAACGACACGTCTCTTGTCGGCCGCTTACGCAAACTCGTCGGGCCGAACGTGATGCCCCGCCTGTGGGGTGACACGCTGCAAGCGGCGCAGAACGATCCCGTTGAACTCAGCGACACCTTGCTTGGGGCACGCGGGCAAGCCTCCGGGGCTGCCATTGCCGATGAAGTCCTCAGCCTTGTCGAAGCACTGGATACCGACGGGCTGAACGCCTATTTCACCGCCCTGCGCGACCAGTTTGACGTTGATCTGGATGAGATCCTGCAGGCCGCAATGGCGGCGAAGGCTGGGGATGCGGCGCAATGGAAGGCGCTTCAACTGGCCGCCGAACCGCCCCGACAGGAGCTTTTTCGTCGGTTGAATGCCGCACCGCGCGGCACGGCCCGGCTGGTGGAGATACGCCGCAAATTGCTCGTGGCCTTGCGAGCCGATCCGTCTCTCGCACCCATCGACAGTGATCTGCGCCACCTGTTGCGTAGCTGGTTCAATCGCGGATTTCTGGTGTCTGTGCGGATCGACTGGAACACGTCGGCGACGATCCTTGAAAAGATCATCGCCTATGAGGCCGTGCACGCCATTGACGATTGGGATGCCCTGCGCCAGCGCCTCGCTCCACCTGACAGGCGCTGCTTCGCGTTTTTTCACCCAGCCATGCCTGACGAGCCTCTGATTTTCGTAGAAGTCGCTTTGACCCAGGGTCTTGCCGCCTCGATCCAGGAGGTGCTCGCCCCCTCCCGCGAAACGCTGGAGGCGGAGGCCTCCGACACCGCCGTTTTCTACTCGATCTCAAATTGTCAGGCCGGTCTGGCGGGAATTTCGTTCGGGGCGTTCCTGATCAAGCAGGTGGCAAGTGATCTCCAATCCGAACTCCCGAACCTGAGGCAATTTGGAACGCTCTCCCCTGTTCCCGGCCTTGCGGAATGGATCGCGGACCAAGGGATTGCACCGGATGATCTGGGAGATCCGCCCGACCGTATCCTACGCCTTGCAGCCGAATATCTGGTTGATGCGAAAACAACCGCCGGTTTGCCGTTGGATCCGGTGGCCCGGTTTCACCTAGGCAACGGGGCAGAGTTGCATCGGATCAACCTCGCGGCCGACCTGTCGGGCAAGGGACAGACCCAAAGCCACGGTGTGATGGTGAACTACCTCTATGAGCTTGATGCAGTGGAGGCGCGGCACGAAGCCTTTGCCGCCAAAGGCGATCTTGCCGTTGCCCGCCCAATTCGGTCTCTATTGACCAAACCCCGTCTCCGCCGCCCCACTGCCAGTTGAGATTGCATCCAGATGACTGAAAACGCCCTCCATGCCGCATTGTTAAGCCATCAGCCCGATGGCGCCGCCTTCCTGAAAACGCCGGACGACGCCGTCATGACCTATGCCGATCTTCGGCTCCATGTCGCGCGAACGACGGGGCACTTGCAGGAGGTAGGCGTTGAGCCCGGCGACCGGGTGTTGTGTCAGATCGCAAAATCGCCGAACGGGCTGATCCTCTATCTTGCGACGGTTGCGGCGGGCGCGGTCTTCGTGCCGCTCAATACAGGCTACACCGGTGCGGAGGTGGATTACTTCCTGCAAGATGCGGACCCGGTGCTGCTGATCCTCGATGCGTCCACGGATGCTGCGCGCGGCGTGGCCGATGCCCGCAAC
This sequence comes from uncultured Roseicyclus sp., assembly GCA_947491935.1. Classification (GTDB taxonomy): domain Bacteria; phylum Pseudomonadota; class Alphaproteobacteria; order Rhodobacterales; family Rhodobacteraceae; genus Gymnodinialimonas. The sequence goes on along the minus strand of CANLLF010000001.1, from coordinate 450,010 downwards.
GTGCCCGTGCGGACGCCGGATGAGCTGTGTGCCGCCGGGCCAGAGGCCGCCCCCGTGCCCCGCGCGCCCGACGATCTGGCGGCGATCCTTTACACCTCCGGCACCACGGGCCGCTCCAAGGGCGCGATGCTGACCCACAGCAATCTGGTGTCGAATGCGCAAGCGTTGACGGAGGGATGGCGGTTCACCGATAGCGATGTGCTGCTCCACGCGCTTCCGATCTTCCACACCCACGGGCTCTTCGTGGCCACAAATGTGATCCTGTGCGCGGGAGCCAGCATGGTGTTTTTGCCAGCATTCCAGATTGACGATCTGGCCCGACATCTGCCGCGCTGCACCACGATGATGGGCGTGCCGACCTTTTACACGCGTATGCTGACGGATCCGCGGTTCACCAAGGAGGCGCTGGCGCATATGCGGCTGGTCATCTCCGGCTCCGCGCCGCTTCTGGCGGAAAGTCATCGCGATTTTGAGGCCAAAACCGGCCATGCGATCCTGGAACGCTACGGCATGACCGAGACCAACATGATTACCTCGAACCCCTATGACGGGGACAGACGCGCCGGTACGGTGGGGCATCCTCTTCCGGGCGTGTCTATGCGCATCGCCGACGCCGACACCGATGGCATTGGCGGGATCGAGGTGCGGGGGCCGAATGTGACGGCGGGCTATTGGCGCAATCCCGAAAAGACGGCAGAAACCTTCACCGCCGATGGCTGGTTCATCACCGGGGATCTGGGGCAGCTCGACGCTGACGGATACCTCTCGATCGTGGGTCGCCAGAAGGATCTGGTGATCTCGGGCGGCTTCAACATCTATCCCAAGGAGGTTGAGGTGCAGATCGACGATCTTCCGGGCGTCCTCGAAAGTGCCGTCTACGGGGTGCCACATCCCGATCTGGGCGAGGCCGTGGCGGCAGCCGTGGTGCTGACCGCGCCGGGGGCAATGGATGAGGCGGCGATCCTGGCCGGGCTGTCCGAAAAGCTCGCCCGCTTCAAGATCCCGCGCGCGATCCGCATTCTGCCGGAGCTCCCGCGCAACACGATGGGCAAGGTGCAGAAAAACAAGCTCCGCGAAGATGCTCTCGCGGCGCAGACCTAGGAAAAGGGGGAGGGTGGGCTATGGCCGGACCGATGAAATGGGATGAATACGGCGCCAAATGCAGGGAGAATGGCAATCTCGCGATGGAGGTGTTCGTGTGCTTCACAACGCCGGTACAACCCGGGCCGCCGCCGCCGGATGTGATGGTCGAGCACAAGGCTTACATCGCGGCGCTTGAAACCAGCGGCAAGGTGTTCCTCGCCGGGCCATTATCGAACGCTGAGGGCACCCATATGAGCGGCGCGGGCATGATCGTTTTTGCCGCGGGCTCCATTGCCGAGGCAGCCGCGCTGGCCGAGAACGATCCAATCCACAAGGCCGGCATCCGCAATTTCACGATCCAGGCCTGGCGCCTGAACGAGGGCGCACCGCTGCCCGGCATCCGGCTGTCGAACCGAACCTTCGACTACAGCTGATACAGTGGCGGTACTGTCCTACATCTACTGTGGCGAAGGTCTCCATCGATTCATACCGACCAGAACCGGCAGGCGGCCTGCTGCCCACCAAATGCCTACTTGGCGGGGAGCGCTATGACCTTGATCGTCTGAAGACGATAACCCGCTGCATTCTCCGCCTCACTTCTCGCGACGAAGTATCCACAGGCCATCACCTTCTCACCCAAAGATGTCGGGGCTGCCATCGTATCGCCAAGTCGCGATAGAGCCCCGGTTTTTCACGGAACGGGGTCACTGGCGGCGGCCCGATCGGTGGTTTTCCGCCGATCGTCGTTCCCATATCGGCAGAAGAGTGTGAAGAACGCGGAATCGACCCAAGCTCTCGTTTAGTTGGCGCTGTCCGATTGCTTCGACCAGACCGCGCAAGTTGCCCCAAAAGAAGGAGACATCCATGTCACGCATCAGCCGTCTTGCCTCGTCCACCATTCTTGCCGCCGTTTTGTGCGGTCCGGCCTTCGCGCAGGAGACGCATCCCGTCACCGGCGAAGCGCTGGCCGAAGACCAGACGTTCCAGTACCGATTGCTCGACCAATTCCCGTCGATTGATCCCCAACTGGTAGAGGAAACCGCCGGTGGCCATGTCGCCCGCCAGCTGTTCGAAGGGCTGCTGACGCAGAATTCTGACGGAACCCTGCGCCCCGGTGTGGCCGAGGAATGGTCGTCTGAGGACAACCAGACATGGACATTCACGCTGCGCGAAGATGCGCGCTGGTCCAACGGTGATCCGGTCACCGCAAATGATTTCGTGTTTGCCTGGCGCCGGGCGGCCGATCCGGCCACGGCATCGGAATATGCCTGGTACGTGGAGTTGAGCCAGATCCGCAATGCGCCCGCCATCATCGCGGGCGAGGTGGGGCCGGAAGAGCTTGGCGTGCGTGCCATTGATGATCGCACGCTGGAAGTGACGCTGACGCAGCCGCTGCCGTATTTCCCACAGATGACGGTGCATTACACCTTCATGCCGACCCACCAACCAACGATCGAGGCCCACGGGGCGAACTGGACCAATCCTGAAAACATGGTCTCCAACGGCGCCTATGTTCTGGACCAGATTGCCGTGAACGAGTTTTTCCGCCTGGTGCCAAACCCGGAATACTGGGGCGCTGACGATGTGATCATCACTGAGATCACCGGCTATGTGATCAACGACGTGAACCAGGCCCTGACGCGGTTTCAGGCCGGTGAGTTCGATATGATGGATGATCTTCCGGCTGGCTCGTATCCGCGACTTGAGGAAGAAGCACCGGACGTTGCGCATTCGGTGCCGCGTCTGTGTTCCTACTATTACGCGGTCAACCAATCCGAGAGCGGTCATGAGGCCCTTCAGGATCCGCGCGTGCGCACCGCACTGAGTTACGCGATCAACCGCGACGTGATCACCGAGCAAATCCTTCAGGCAGGACAGGCGCCCGCCTACAACTTCACCCATTGGGCCACGGCCGATTTCGAGATGCCGGAGATCGAATATGCCTCTTGGACCCAGGACGAGCGCATGGAGCGCGCGATGGAGTTGATAACAGAGGCAGGATATGGCCCCGACAATCCGATCGAGGTGAACCTGATCTACAACACGTCCGAGAACCACCGCCAGATTGCCACCGTGATCAGCCAGATGTGGCGCCCGCTGGGTGTGACCACGACGCTGAACAACTACGAATGGCAATCCTATCTGGAAATCCGCGGCAATCAGAACTTCGACATCGCCCGTGGCGCGTGGTGCGGGGACTATAACGAAGCCTCGACCTTCCTCGATCTGATGACCTCAAACAACGCCAACAATGACGGCAAGTTCCACAACGAAGACGTGGACCGCCTGATGGCTGAAAGTGTCGCGGCGGCCGATCCCGGCCCGATCTATACGCAGGTGGAACAGATCCTGGCCGAGGAAATGGCAATCCTGCCGATTTATCACTACACGCAGAACTTCGTGCTGGATCCGACGATCCGGAACTGGCCGATGGAGAACGTGGAGAACAATTGGTACGTCCGCGACATCTACCGCGTCGCGGCTGAGTGATCACGCTGGGGGGCGGGTGACATTGCCCGCCCCCTAGCTGAGCCACCGCCATGCTGACCTTCATCCTCAAACGCCTTCTGATTGCGATCCCGGTTCTGCTGATCCTGATCGTGGGCACCTTCGTGTTGATGTACACGGCTCCCGGCAGCCCCTTCGCAACCGAACGGGGCATTCCGCCTGCCGTGCTTGCAAATCTGGAGGCGCAATACGGGCTGGACCAGCCGTTTATCGTGCAGATCTGGCGCTATATCGTCGGGATTGTGACCGAGTTCGATTTTGGCCCGTCCTTCATCTACCGGGATCAGGATGTGAATGACCTGATCGGGCAGGGCTTTCCCGTCACGCTCACCTATGGCGTCTGGAGCTTTTTGGTGGCCGTTCTGGTAGGCGGCACGCTCGGCATCCTTGCGGCCGTGCGGCACAACACTTGGCTCGATTACCTTGCGGTCGGTATTTCCATCGGGGCGCAGGTTCTGCCGAACTTCGTGCTGGCACCGATCCTCGTTCTGGTCTTCACGCTCTGGCTTGGCTGGCTGCCGGGCGGCGGTTGGCAAGGGGGCCAATGGGAATATGTGATCCTGCCCGTGATCGCCCTGTCGACCAGTTTCATGGCGTCGATCGCCCGGATCTCCCGCGCCTCCATGTTGGAAGTGCTGACGTCGAATTTCATCCGCACCGCGCGCGCCAAGGGCCTGCCGATGCGGCGTGTGATCTTCCGCCATGCGCTGAAACCGGCGTTGCTGCCGGTCATCTCCTATCTCGGGCCGGCGTTTGTGGGGATGATCACCGGCTCGGTTGTGATCGACATCTACTTCTCCACCGGTGGCATCGGGCAGTTCTTCGTCGCCTCGGCGCTCAACCGGGATTACGGCGTGATGATGGGGATCACCGTTCTGCTCGGCGCGCTTACCGTCCTGTTCAACCTTGTGGTCGATATCCTTTACGCGTGGATCGACCCGAAAATCAGGTATTAGACAATGCTCGCCACCAAAGCCATCGCCGACGATCTGGCCGGGGCCGCACCCATCAAGGGGCGCTCGCTCTGGGCGGATGCCCGGGCGCGGTTTTTCCGCAACAAGGCGGCGGTTGCGGGGCTGTTCGTGCTTGTCTGTGTCGCGGCCTTTGCCCTGTTCGGCCCCCTGATTGCCACGTGGAATTATGAGGATATCGACTGGACCGTCCTCGGAAATGTGGCCGAGGCGGGCCGCCCATCGCTGGAAAACGGCCATTGGTTCGGCACTGATGCGTTGGGTCGCGACCTCTTCGCGCGCACGGCACAAGGCACGCAAGTGTCGCTGATGGTGGGGATCGTGGGGGCCCTGATCTCCGTCATCGTGGGTACGTTTTACGGCGCCGTAGCGGGATATTTCGGGGGCCGCATCGATGGCGTGATGATGCGGGTTGTCGATGTCCTGATGTCGATCCCCTACATGTTCGTCCTGATCCTGTTGCTGGTCGTCTTCGGCCGGTCGATGTTGATGCTGTTCATCGGCATCGGCCTTGTCTCCTGGCTCGATATGGCGCGGATCGCGCGTGGCCAGACACTCACCTTGCGCAACAAGGAATTCGTGGAGGCCGCCGTCGCCACCGGGGTGGGGCCCTTCACCATCATCCGGCGTCACATCGTGCCCAACCTTCTGGGCGTCGTGATCGTCTATGCCACGCTGCTGGTGCCTTCGATGATCATCTACGAGAGCTTCATCAGCTTCCTTGGCCTTGGCGTTCAGGAGCCGCTGACATCCTGGGGCGCGCTGATCAATGACGGTGCGGCGGAAATGAACAACGGGACGCTCTGGATGCTGCTTGTGCCGCTGTTTTTCTTCGTCATCACGCTGTTTGGCTTCTTCTTTGTGGGCGACGGGCTGCGTGATGCGCTCGATCCGAAGGATCGCTGAATGGCCCTGTTAGATGTCACCGACCTCAGCGTCAGCTTCGATACCCCCGATGGGCAGGTCCATGCCGTCAATGGCATGAGCCTCACGCTGGATCCCGGCGACAGCCTTGCGATCGTGGGCGAAAGCGGATCCGGCAAAACACAGCTCGCCTTCGGCATCCTCGGCCTTCTGGCGAAGAACGGGACGTCGCGGGGCAGCGTGAAATTCAATGGGCAGGAGATCCTGAACCTGCCGGAGGCACAGCTCAACAAGATCCGCGCCAATGAGATCGCTATGATCTTTCAGGACCCGATGACCTCGCTCAACCCCTATATGCGTGTGGGTGAGCAGATGGCCGAGGTGCTGATGCTGCATCAGGGCACGTCAAAGCGCGACGCGCTGGAGGACAGCGCCAAGATGCTTGACGCCGTGCGTATCCCCGATGCGCGTTCCCGGCTGCGCATGTATCCGCACGAGTTTTCCGGCGGGATGCGGCAGCGGATCATGGCGGCAATGGCGCTTTTGTGCCGCCCGAAACTGCTGATCGCGGATGAGCCCACAACGGCGCTCGACGTGACGGTGCAGAACCAGATCATGGAACTGATGGCCGATATTCAGCGGGATTTCGGCACGGCGCTGATCTTGATCACCCATGATCTGGGCATCGTTGCCGGCACCTGCGCCGAGACGTTGGTGATGTATGGCGGACAGGTCATGGAGCACGGAACCACCGATGATGTGTTCGAAGCCCCGTCGCATCCCTACACCCTTGGCCTGCTCAAGGCGGTGCCGCGCCTCGACGTGCCGCAGGACGCGCTGCAGACCATTCCCGGCGATCCACCGGACCTGACGGCGCTGCCGCCCGGCTGCCCGTTCAGCCCGCGCTGCCCGCTCAGCCACGAGCCCTGCAAACGGACGATGCCGCCGTTGGAGGCGTTTGGATCCGGGCGGTTCCGCGCCTGTCATGCCCCGCGGGAGGATGTCGCATGAGTGCCCCGCTTCTCGATGTCGATAATGTCAGCGTCACGTTTAACGTCACCCGGCAGGGTGCCTGGCCCTGGACGCCGCCAGGCAAGCTGCAGGCGGTCAAGGACGCCACGATTGCGCTGGAGCCGGGCAAGACCCTCGGGCTCGTCGGCGAAAGCGGCTCAGGAAAGTCGACGCTTGCGCGCGCGATCGTCGGCACCGTGCATGCAAGCGCCGGGCGTGTGTTGTGGCGGGGGGAGGATTTGCGCGCCATGTCCCCTGCGCGCCAACGCGCCCATGGTCGCCACGTGCAGATGATTTTTCAGGATCCTCTGGCGGCCCTGAACCCGCGTATGACCGTCGGGCAGGTGGTGGCCGAACCGCTCACCACCCATTATCCCGACCTGTCCAAATCGGAGGTCCGGGAGCGGGTGGGCAAGATGATGGAGCGCGTGGGTCTGCTGCCCGCGCTGGTGAACCGGTATCCCCATGAGTTTTCCGGCGGCCAGTGCCAGCGCATCGGGATTGCCCGCGCCCTGATCACCGAGCCCGAATTGGTGGTCTGCGATGAGCCGGTGAGCGCGCTCGACGTCTCGGTGCAGGCGCAGGTGGTGAATTTGTTGCAGGATTTGCAGCGGGAACGCGGCCTGTCGCTCCTGTTCATCGCCCATGACCTGAGCGTTGTGCGCCATATCTCCCACAAGATCGCGGTCATGTATCTGGGGCGTATCGTCGAATCCGCTGCTGCGGCCGACCTGATCGCCAATCCGCGCCATCCCTACACCAGGGCGCTGATCGCCTCGGTGCCCATTCCGTCGCCCAAGGCCGAACGGGCGCGCCATCGTCCGGTTTTGGAGGGCGAATTGCCCTCACCGCTCGCGCCGCCCTCGGGCTGTGTGTTTCGGACCCGCTGTCCGATTGTGCGCCCCGCCTGCGCCGAGCGGGTGCCGCCGGTGGAGCATGTCGGCCCGGACCACGTCGTCGCCTGCCCCTACCACGGGCAGGACGCCGAAGCGCAAAGCAGCACTGCTTAGAGCACTCACCTGACCAATCTTAGCTGTGGGGTGCTTTCGTCAGGACGCGCTGATGGGCAAATGAATTCGGAGCCCATCCATACCGATGATCAAGCGGCCATCGAAAATGCCATCCACGGCCTCACGCCAATGGGCTTCGGTGAACGCCGGATCATCGGACGGGATGAGGTGAGACAGGGCAAGCGATTTGACGCCGGCGCGCGCCGCCGTTCCGGCCGCATCATGGGCAAATGTGTGGGAGCGCAGAAAATGTGCCATCAGCTTGTCACTGCCATTGCCAACCCGTTCCATCAGGGCGGGTAAGGCGTCTTTCAGCATCACTTCATGGATCAGCAGATCCGCCCCCTCGGCGAATGTCTCCAACGCTGCTATCGGGGCGGTGTCGCCGGAAAAGACCACGTGGGTGGACGCGGTTTTGAAGGACAGCGCAAAGCAATCCACCAGCGGCGGATGTTCGGTGCGAATGGCCGACACGGTGAGGCCATCGCGGTGCAGCACGTCGCCGGCATCGATCACGTGGAACTGCACCAGATCGCGTATGTCCGGCCGGCCTTCATCGTCGATGCGCAGGTCGATATCGACCTTCATGGAGTCCAGAAATCCGCGCCAATAGGCGTCCAACCCGTCGGGTCCCCAGATCTCGACTGGCGTCTTCAGACCAGCGGTCCACGCGGTGTGGATCAGCGGGCCAAGCTCAAGATAATGGTCGGAATGCAGATGGGTGATGAAGATCATCGACAGATCTTTGAGTTGCATGTCCTGATCCACCAAGCCCTTGGTCACGCCAAGTCCGCAATCGACGACGATCCGGCGGCCATCGAGACAGATCAGGTTGGAGGTGGGCATGGACGAGCCGGGGCGGATCGCCGGGCCTCCCTTGGTTCCCAGAAGGGCCACGAAATCCCCGCTCATAGCGCGGCCAGCCCCGCATCGAGGGCGGAGAGGATCGTGGCTGCATCTTCCTCGGTCAGCACCAGCGGGGGGGACAGGATCAGGTTCGCGCCCGACACACGCACCATGGCGCCGGATTGGTAGGCGATCTCCTGCACCTTGCTGGCCGAGGCCGCGTCAATCGGGGCCTTGGTGGCGCGGTCGCTGACCATTTCGATGGCCGTCATCAGCCCGTGACCGCCGCGCACGTCGCCGATCACGTCATACCGTTCCTTCAACGCCAGACAGCCGTCGTATAGCTGGGTGCCGCGCGCCGCGGCGTTCTCGACTACGTTTAGCCGTTGCATTTCCTCAAGGCTGGCCAGCGCGGCGGCCGCGCCCACGGGGTGGCCCGAATAGGTGTAACCGTGGCCGATCTTGGCCGAAGGGTTGTCCTCAAACGCCGCCACCATCTTCTCGCCGAGCATAACCGCTCCGAACGGAAAGAAGCCGTTGGTGATCGCCTTGGCTGTGCACATCATGTCGGGCTGAATGCCCCAAAGGCGCGCACCGGACCACGCGCCCGTGCGTCCGTAGGCCGTGATGACCTCGTCGGTGATCAACAGGATGCCGTTCCGGTCACAGATCTCACGCACCATGGGCGCGAAGCTTTTGTGCGGCGGGATCACACCGCCTGCCCCCAGGATTGGCTCCATGATCATCGCGGCGATCGTATTGGCGCCCTGAAACGCGATTTCGTCTTCCAGCGCGGCCGCACAAAGCTGCGCGAGCCGCTCTGGGTCGGATTCGTTGAACGGGTTGCGGTAGGTGTAGGGCGCGGGGATGTGGTAGCAGCCGGGCAGAAGCGGCTCGTAGGCATTGCGGAAATTGGCGTTACCGTTGACCGACGCGCCGCCGATATGGGTGCCGTGATACCCCTTCTTGAGGCTCAGGAACTTCGCCCGGCCCGCTTCCCCCCGCAGCTTGTGGAACTGCCGCGCCAGACGCAGCGCCGTTTCCACCGAATCCGACCCGCCCGACGTGAAGAACGCCCGACTCAGGCCATCGGGGGCAAAGAACTGACCCAACTCATAGGAGAGCTCAATCGCCGCGTCGTTGGAGGCGCCGCGGAAGGTCGAGTAATAGGGCAGTGTTTCAAGCTGAGCTGTGATGGCGTCTTTGACGGGCTGACAGGAATAGCCGAGGTTCACGTTCCACAACCCGCCCACGGCGTCGACGACCGAATGCCCGTCGATATCCGTAATCCGAACTCCGCATGATCCGGTGATGATCTTGGGCGGATTGTCCTTGCTGTCTTGCGGTGACGTCATCGGATGCCACATGAAGCGGGCGTTGTTTTCCTTCAGGAAGTTCGAATCCTTCATGTCATCGGCTCCAATGCCTCTGTGCCGGTCAGGCTGCCTGCCCAAGCGGCCTCAATGATATCGGGAACAGAACCGCCCCAATTATGGGTGATGCCCCGGCTGGCCAGCACGAGGTGTTCGTAGATGATCCGCGTCAGCTCCGGCGTGACCCGGGTCGCCACGCAGGCGACCGAGACGGTTCCGGCGAACAGGTCCGTCTGATCGAAAATCGGCGCGGACATCGAATGGACGTCGTGTTCATACCCGCCCGACGATTGCGCGAACCCACGTTGCCGGGTGATGGCGATCTCGCCTTTCAGCGCGTCGGGCGTTGTGATGGTTTCCGGCGTGAAGCGCGTCATGGTCTTGGTCGCAAGGTCCACCAGCTCATTCGGGCCGAAGGCCAGTGCGCACAGGCCTGATGCGGTTGCATGGAGGGGGAAGGTGTTCACGTCGATCAGGACGCGGGTGCTGTGTTTCACCGATTCGAGTTGGTGCAGGGCGTAGAGCGTTGTTCCCGACAGCACCGCGACATGGGCGGTTTCACCGGTCGCCTCCGCAAGCATGTGTAGCGGGGCCTCCACGCCGGCTTTCCGCGGCACCGTCCGCTCGCGTATCTGGGCCAGTTGCAGAAGGGCGGGGCCGAGGCGGTAACGCTTGGTTACCGGATTTTGCTCAACAAACCCAGCCTCTTCAAGCGCTTGGACGTGGCGATAGGTCGTCGCCTTGTCGCGCCCCGCGAGGCGGCAAAGCTGCGATAAGCCGATCTCGGGTCGCAGGTCTGAGAAATGAGACAACAAATCAAGCGTCTTTGCGGCGGAGGACATGGGAAACCTCTCTCCATCCCGGTCATAGAAAAGGTTTGACAGGTCTTATTTAACAAGGCAACCTTTTTTGCGAACCAATGGTTCAATATATGAACCGATACAGGGAGAACAAAATGTCCATACTGACAAAGACGTTCGCGGCACCCGCGCTCGCCCTTGCCGCGATGTCCGGGGCGGCGCTTGCGGAATATCCCGAAGGCCCGGTCGAGTTCGTCGTGCCGTGGCCACCGGGTGATCTGGAAGACGTGCTGACCCGTATGATCGCGGAGGATTTCCAGGAGGCCTACGGCGTGCCCGCCGCGGTCGTGAACCGCCCGGGTGGCGGCGGTGGCCCGTTTCCCGGCGCGATCGAGGTGGCCAATGCGCCCCCCGACGGCTCGGTCATTGGCTCGTTCATAATCGCCATCCCTGTGGTCGGCCCGCAGCTTGGCATTCCCGAGCTGGACCCCGACCCGTTCGTGCCCCTCGGCAACTTCCTGACCTATCCTTTCGTGATCGCCACCAGTGGCGACGCCCCCTATCAGACGATGGAGGAGCTTGCCGCCCATGCCGCTGACAACGGCGTCGTCCTGGGCCATTTCGGCGCGCCGCTTGTGCCGACGCAGGTAACCCTGGGCCTCGCGCAGGAGATGGGCTTTTCTTTCGCCGCCGACGCGGCCTTCGATGCGCTGGATTGCAACACGCTGGCCTCGGGCGACGTGGATGTCATCAACACGACCCTGCAACTTATCCTGCCCTGCCTCGACGACGTGACGGTTCTGGCTTCCATCGGATCGGAACGTATTCCGCTGACGCCCGATGCGCCCACCGTGGCCGAGATTGCGCCGGATCTGAACGTCGCGCTTTGGAACGGCCTCTTCGTCCATCGCGACACGCCGCAAGAGGTGCGCGACGCCATCATCGCAGTGGCCCGTGAAACGGTGATGTCTGACCGGGCACAGTCCCTTGCCGCCGAAACAGGGGCCGCCGTTTACTGGCAGCCTGCAGACGAGGTCGAGGCGCAGATCCAGACGGATATCGAGACGCTGAACCGGATCGGCGAAATGCTGTCCCAGTAACCCGCACGCTGCAAGGGGCCGGGTGGCATCGTCGCCCGGCCACCCAAACCCGACCGGTGGGAGCCCGCAATGTCGCGTGTCAAAACACTTCAGGCCCTGTTCAAGCGCTATCGTCGGCCCGGCGATATCGTCTTCGCATGTGTGATCCTGATCATCGCGATTGCCCTCCTGTCGCAGATCTGGGCGCAGACTGCGTATCGATCCGGTACACCTCTGTTCGCGCAGCCCCGGTTCTGGCCTGCCGTCTCGCTGCTCGGCATGGCGGGCTTCGCCGCCTTTCACTTGCTCGGCTCGGCCCTGTCCGATCGGTTGGAGGGACGTTGGCGCGAAGTGATACTGTGGCTCTCCTCGTTGGAATACGCGGGGTGGTTCATCGTTTATGCGATGGTCGTCCCGATCCTCGGATACCTGCCAACGACAGTGATTTTCGCGATCAGCTTGGCCATCCGCGTTGGTTACCGGAGCCGTTTCACGCTCCTGTCCGCCGGTGCGGCGGCCCTCGTGATCGTCGTCTTGTTCAAGTCCCTTTTGCAGGTCCGGTTGCCTGCCGGGCAGATCTACCAATACCTCCCCGATGGCCTGCGCCAATTCATGTTGACCTACTTCTGATCGGAGCCCGTGGATGCAAGATCTTCTGTCCGGGGCCGCGATGCTGGCCCGCTGGGATGTCCTTGTGGCGCTCCTGGTGGGGTCCATCGGCGGCGTGATCATCGGGGCAATCCCCGGTGTCGGGCCCGCCGTCGCCATCGCGATTCTGCTGCCCGCCACCTTCGCGTTTGATCCCATCGTGGGCCTGACCGTGCTGCTCGGCATCTACGGATCAAGCATGTATGGCGGTGCCATCCCCGCCATCCTGATCAACACACCCGGCACTGCGGTCAACGCGCTGACGTCGTATGACGGCTACCCGATGACCAAGGCGGGAGAGGCGCATCGCGCCTTGTCGCTGGCCTATAGCGCATCATTCTGGGGCGGGCTCTTCGGGATCCTCTGTTTGATCCTCCTGTCACCTGTGCTGGCTCTCGTCGCGCCGTTATTCGGCAGTCGGGAAATCTTCCTGGCCGCCCTTCTGGGCATCATCCTCGTGATCCTCGCCCATCGCGGGCAAATCTTCGCTGCTGGCCTTCTGGCGATGTTCGGGATCTTTCTGCAAACGGTAGGGCTCGACGCCGTCACCTACACGTCGCGGTACACGTTCGGGCTCAGCTTCCTGAGTTCCGGCGTGAACCTCATTGTCGTGGTCCTCGGCCTTTTCGCACTCAGTCAGGCGTTCTTCCTGCTGACAGCACCCGATGAAAGCCCCGATGCCGCGCCGGTGGCGGGCAAGCTGACCGCCGGGTTGCGCGAATTGATGGGCCACAAGCGCGTCGCCACGGTGTCGTCCAGCTTCGGTGTGTTGCTCGGCATGATCCCCGGCACCGGCGAATTCACCGCCCAGTTCATGAGCTACACCTACGCCCAGAAAACCTCCAAGGATCCCGACAAGTTTGGCAAAGGCTCACCGGAGGGACTGATCGCATCGGAGGCCGCCAACAACGCCGTGCCTGCGGCGGCGATGATCCCGCTTCTGGCGCTCGGAATTCCGGGTGAGGCGCTGACGGCGATGATGCTCTCGGTCTTCTACGTGCACAACGTGATCCCGGGGCCGCAGCTGTTCCAGAACAATATCGATCTTGTCTACGCGCTCTACCTCGCGCTGATCATCCTCAACGTGCTGGTGCTGGTCTTCCTGCTATTCTCGACAAATCTGTTGACCAAGATCATCCGGGTGCCGACGCGATTTCTGGGCGTGATGATCCTGCTTCTGTCTTTCGTGGGCGTCCATTCCCTGCGCAATTCGCTGACCGATTGCATGATCGCGGCGGGCTTCGGGGTTCTGGGGCTGATCCTGAAACGCCTCAACCTGCCTATTGTGCCGATCATCCTGGGTATGGTCCTGGGTGGGATCATGGAGGTAAAGCTGCGCTCCGCCCTGCCGCGCCTCAACGGGCCGTTGGACATGATCGAACGGCCCATCGCCATGATCATCTTCGCCATGATCCTGATCGTGATCGGCCTGCACATCCGCACGTTGATCCGCGAATACCGCGCCCACGCGCCGGACGAGGATCACAACCTTCACGACACGCAGCAGCGGTAGGGCAGCATGGACCAATCCCAGATCAACGCGCAGCGGGCGCAACCCATCGCACCCCGGCACCACCTGATCGACGGCAAACACATACCCGCGTCGGACGGTGCCACCATGGAGGTTTTGTCTCCGATTGATGGGCAGGGTCTGACGACCATAGCCAGGGGCACAGTCCGCGATATGGAAGCCGCAATCGCCTCGGCCCGCGCCGCGTTCGAGGACAGGCGTTGGGCGGGCCAACCGCCAGCAGCTCGCAAGGCGGTGTTGCGTCGATGGGCCGAACTGATCGACGCCAACGCACTAGAACTCGCGGTTCTGGGTGTGCGTGACAATGGCACGGAGATCAGCATGGCGCTGAAGGCGGAACCGGGCTCCGCCGCCGGAACAATCCGATACTACGCCGAGGCATTGGACAAGGTATATGGAGAGATCGCGCCCACGCCCGGCGACATTCTGGGTCTGATCCACAAGGAACCGGTGGGCGTGGTGGGGGCGATCATTCCGTGGAACTTCCCGCTGATGATTGGCGCGTGGAAGCTTGGGCCCGCGCTGGCCATGGGCAATTCCGTCGTCCTGAAACCGGCCGAAACCGCGTCCCTGTCGCTCCTGCGGATGGCCGATCTGGCGCTGGAGGCGGGCCTTCCACCCGGTGTGCTGAACGTGGTCACCGGCGAGGGCGCCGTTGTGGGCGAGGCGATGGGGTTGTCGATGGATGTCGATGTGCTGGTGTTCACCGGGTCGGGCGGCACCGGGCGGCGTTTGCTCGAATATGCCGGGCGCTCCAACCTCAAGCGGGTCTATCTGGAACTGGGGGGCAAATCGCCCAACATCGTTTTTGCCGATGCGCCGGATCTGGACGAGGCGGCGAAGGTCGCTGCGGCGGGGATCTTCCGCAATGCGGGGCAGGTCTGTGTGGCGGGCTCGCGCCTGTTGGTTGAGGATGCGATCCACGATGATTTCGTTGCGGCTGTTGTCAAGGCGGCGGAAGCGATGCGGGTCGGAGATCCGCTGGATGTCACAACCCAGATTGGTGCCGTGAATTCGGAAGCTCAGCTGCACCAGAACCTTGGTTTCGTCGAGACAGCGCTGTCCGAAGGGGGGGAGGTCGTCACTGGTGGCACCCGTATCTTGGACGAGACCGGCGGCTATTACATGGCCCCCACCATCGTTACGGGCGTAACCCCCGAGGCTACGCTGGCGCAGAAGGAAGTGTTCGGGCCCGTCCTGAGCGTGACACCGTTCCCCACCGAAGACGATGCCATTCGCATCGCCAATTCCACCGTTCACGGGTTGGCCGGCGCGGTCTGGACGTCGAACCTGTCGCGTGCGCATCGCATGGTGCGGGCCGTCCGCGCCGGGGTCATCCATGTGAACACCTATGGCGGGGCTGACGGGACCGTACCGTTGGGCGGTGTCGGCCAATCCGGAAACGGGTCTGATAAATCGCTCCATGCGCTTGATAAATACGTCGATCTCAAGACCGCTTGGATCAAACTTTAGGGAGTTCGCCGATGTCAGACAAAACCATTCTGGTGATCGGCACCTATGACACCAAGGATGATGAACTCGGCTTTCTGGCTCAGGTCATCCGCGATCAGGGCGGGCGGGTTCTGACGCTTGATGTC
This sequence comes from uncultured Roseicyclus sp., assembly GCA_947491935.1. Taxonomy (GTDB): domain Bacteria; phylum Pseudomonadota; class Alphaproteobacteria; order Rhodobacterales; family Rhodobacteraceae; genus Gymnodinialimonas. The sequence continues at coordinate 434,688 of CANLLF010000001.1, read as the reverse complement.
TCGGTGCTTGGGGATCCCTCCACACCGACCGACTATTCCAAATACGATGTCGCCGAAGAAGGCGGTAGCTCCATCGCGGCCGCCATTGCGTCAGGTGATGAAAACACTGCGATGCAGATCATGGCCAAGGGCGCGGCCCTCCTGGCGGCGCGCCTCCATACCGAGGGCCGCTTCGACGGGATGATTGTTCTGGGCGGCACGATGGGCACCGATCTGGCGCTGGATGTCTGCACCGCTCTGCCGCTTGGCGTGCCAAAATACGTGGTTTCGACCGTATCGTTTTCGCCGCTGATCCCCGCCGACCGGCTGGCGGCCGATACCCAGATGATCCTCTGGGCCGGGGGCCTCTATGGGTTGAACTCGATTTGCAAGGCCTCGCTCAGCCAGGCCGCAGGCGCGGTGCTCGGAGCGGCGCGCGCGGTGCAGAAACCAGACGCGGGCAAGCCGATCATCGGCATGACATCCCTTGGCACCTCGGCCCTGAAATACGTGATCCCCCTGAAACCGGCGCTGGAAGACCGCGGGTTCGAAGTGGCGGTGTTCCACGCCACGGGCATGGGCGGTCGTGCGTTTGAAAGCCTTGCAGGGCAGGGGGCGTTCGCTTGCGTCTTCGACTTCTGCACACAGGAACTTGGAAACCACATCCACGGGTCAAGCATTTCGGCCGGTCAGGACCGCCTGACCAATGCGGGCCGCGTCGGGACACCGCAGATCGTCGCGCCGGGCTGCTACGACCTTGTCGATATCGTCGGATGGCAGCGGTTGGCCGACAAGTGGGCGGATCACCCCAAACACGCCCACAACCGACTGCTGACCTCCATCGTTTTGAATGAGGATGAGCGCAGGGCCGTGGCGCGCGCGCATTCCGCACAGCTTACCACGGCCAAGGGGCCGGTGGCGCTGTTGCTGCCAACGCACGGGTTGGGCGAATGGGACCGGGAGGGTGCGGATCTTCACGATAAGGCCGGGCTGGCGGCGTTCTTGCAGGAATTGCAGGGAAGTTTGCCGCAAAATGTCGATGCCCACATGGTCGAGGGCCACATCAACGATGCCATCTTTGCCGATCAGGCGTTGGCGATTTTCGATGCTTGGCGTGCCGATGGTACGGTCACGGCCTAATCCTGCGCGCCGGGATCAAGACGGCCCAGAAGGTCCAGCAGGGTCTCGAAATCGTCCTCGCCGAGGATGCGCCGGAAGTCGGCCACGATTCGTGCCGATTGGTCCGCATTGTCATCGATGATCTTCTGCCCGTCCGGCGTGATCGCGATGAATTGTCGACGCCGATCCACCTTGTCGCGGGTCTGGGTGATCAGGCCCTTGCCCCGCATCGTGGTGGCGATGCGCGTCAGGCTGGGATGCAGAAGGCTGGCGCGGTCGGCGAGTGTTGTCGTGTCGAGGGGCCCGTGTTCGGACAGCACGCGTAAGACCCGCCATTGTTGTTCGGTGATGCCGGTATCCGACAACATGTCCCGGATTGGTGCCATCACACCCTCGCGCGCGCGGATCAGCGCGATCGGCAGGGAACGTGAAGTTGAGGGCATTTTTGAGGACATTGTCGGGGTCACGTTCGGATCTGATACTCTGTCATCTGCTGCCGGTTCAGGCTTGACAACGCAAGATGGATTTAATTAACATAGCAATCATTAACATGTTAAGGGAAAGCATGCCTCATTTCCAGATCGAGTATTCCGCTAACCTCGAAAGCCTGGTCGATATGGGCGCGTTATGTGAGGCGATCCGGGCTGAGGCAGCGAGGATCGACGCCTTTCCCATGCCGGGCATTCGCGTTCGTGCGATCCGTGTGGATCACCACGCCATCGCGGACGGAAATCCGAAACATGGATTTGTGGACTTGTCGATCCGTCTGCGCGAAGGACGCGCGGATGACGTCAAGCAAGATGCCGTTGACCGGATATTCGAGGCGGTGCGAGCCGCGCTGGCGGATGCCATGCGGACCCATTCCATCGCCTTGTCGGTGGAGATGCGGGACATCGACGCCGCGCTGTCCCCAAAATGCGGTACGATCCGAGATCACCTGGAGGGCGATGCATGAGTGCGCTGGACGACAATATCGCAAAGCTGGATGGATATCTTCAGCCGTTCCGTGACGCTGGCATCCTGAACCGTATTGCCGGAAAGGATGTGCCGGGGTCGGGGGGTGACTTTCAAACCATCTCGCCGGTGGACAAGAGCACGATCTGCAACGTGGCTCATGGCAAAGCCGCCGACATCGACGCGGCTGCCCAAGCCGCCCATGACGCATTCCCAGATTGGCGCGACATACCGGCGACCGAGCGGCGCAAGATCCTGATCCGTATTGCCGAAGGGATTGAGGCGCGGGCGGAGGAAATCGCGCTCTGCGAATGCTGGGATACCGGGCAGGCGTTGAAGTTCATGTCTAAGGCCGCCCTGCGTGGGGCCGAGAACTTCCGCTATTTCGCCGATCAGGTTGTGCAGGCCCGCGATGGCCAGCACCTCAAATCGCCCACCCTGATGAATGTCACAACGCGCGTGCCTATCGGCCCCGTGGGTGTCATCACGCCGTGGAATACCCCTTTCATGCTGTCGACATGGAAGATTGCACCTGCGCTGGCGGCGGGCTGCACCGTGGTGCACAAGCCCGCCGAAGCCTCGCCTCTTACGGCAAGGCTTCTGGTCGAGATCGCCGAAGACGCGGGCCTTCCGCCCGGCGTGCTGAACACCGTCAACGGCTTTGGTGAAGGCGCGGGCAAGGCGCTTTGCGAGCATCCGAAGATCAGGGCCATCGCCTTTGTCGGCGAAAGCCGTACCGGATCGCTTATCACCAAACAAGGCGCCGATACGCTCAAACGCAATCATCTTGAACTGGGCGGCAAGAACCCTGTCATCGTCTTTGAGGATGCTGATCTCGATCGCGCACTCGATGCGGTGATCTTCATGATCTACTCGATAAACGGGGAGCGGTGTACGTCGTCATCCCGCCTTTTGATACAGGAGACGATCAAGGGTGAGTTCGAAGCCAAACTGGCCGAACGGGTCAACGCCATCCGCGTCGGCCACCCGCTGGATCCCGCAACCGAAATTGGTCCGCTGATAAGCGAAGAGCATTTCAAAAAGGTCACGAGCTATTTCGATGTTGCCCGCGCCGATGGTGCAACGATCGCGGCGGGGGGCGAGGCCATCGGTGACGATGGCTACTTCGTGGCGCCCACGCTCTTCACCGGCGCCACGAATGGCATGCGCATCGCGCGGGAGGAGATTTTCGGCCCCGTGCTCACCTCGATCCCGTTCAGCACGGAGAAAGAGGCCCTGCAAATCGCCAACGACATCCCCTACGGCCTGACCGGCTATGTCTGGACCAATGACCTGACGCGCGCCTTGCGGTTCACCGACAGGCTTGAGGCCGGGATGATTTGGGTGAATTCCGAAAATGTGCGCCACCTGCCCACGCCATTCGGCGGCGTGAAGGCCAGCGGCATTGGGCGTGATGGCGGCGATTGGTCATTCGAGTTCTACATGGAGCAAAAGCACATCGGCTTTGCGACTGGCCAGCACAAAATCACCAGATTGGGAGCGCTTTGAATGCCCGTTCCGGCCCCGAACCTCTACCCCACCTTCAACACGATCCGCCTGAGCCATGTGTGTCTGAACGTCGCTGATCTAGGCGCTTCGCGGACCTTCTACACGGATATCCTGGGCCTTCAGATAACCGATGAAAGCGACACCCATATCTACCTGCGCGCGATGGAGGAACGGGGCCATCATTGTGTGATCCTGCAGAAATCCGTTCGGCCGGGCACGGTTGAGGTGATGGGTTTCAAAACATTTGACGAAGATGATCTGGACCGTGCGGAGACCTATTTCCGGTCGAAGGGCCGCCCTACACACTGGGTGGATCGACCCTACCAGGGCCGCACGCTGCTGACTGCTGACAACATCGGCATCCCCTTGGAATTTTACCATAAAATGGATCGCCTGCCGCCGATTCATCAGAAATACGCGCTCTATCGTGGGGTCAAACCGCTCCGGATCGACCACTTCAATTGCTTCTCGCCTGACGTCGACGCGTCGGTTGCGTTCTACTCCGATTTCGGCTTCCGCGTGACGGAATATACCGAGGACGAGGAAAGCAAGAAGCTCTGGGCCGCATGGCTGCATCGCAAAGGGGGCGTACATGACATGGCGTTCACCAATGGCACGGGGCCGCGGATGCATCACGTGGCCTTCTGGGTGCCGACACCGCTCAACATCATTGATCTGCTCGACCTGATGGCCACCACCGGCCACGTCGAAAATATCGAGCGCGGGCCGGGTCGGCATGGTATTTCGAACGCCTTCTTCCTCTACATCCTTGACCCCGACGGGCATCGGATCGAGATTTATTGCTCGGATTATCAAACGGTTGATCCAGATCTGGAACCGATCAAATGGGATCTGAAAGATCCGCAACGCCAAACCCTCTGGGGCGCTCCGGCCCCCAAAAGCTGGTTTGAACACGGCACGCAGTTTACGGGGATCGAGCCGCGTGCTGCCGCCCTCAAAGCCAGCCCGATCATCGCACCGTGAACAAGAAAGTGCCGCCCAAAAGGATATCGCGATGAAGTGGGACGAGTATTCGGATTGGGCCAAGACGATTGCCGATTGGGGCGCGGACTACCACGCCACCTTGCGGGACCGGCCGGTGCGTGCGCAGACCGCGCCGGGGCAGATCGCCGCTCAATTGCCGCAAGCACCGCCCGATGACGCCGAGGCGATGGAGGCCATCATGGCTGATTTCGAGCAGATCGTGATGCCCGGTATGACTCATTGGCAGCACCCGCGGTTCTTCGCGTATTTCCCGGCCAATGCCGCGCCGCCCTCGATGCTGGCGGAAATGCTGGTCACAACGGTCGCGGCGCAATGCATGTTGTGGCAGACCTCACCGGCGGCGACGGAGGTGGAGGGCGTGATGGTGGATTGGCTCCGCCAAGCGCTTGACCTGCCGGCAGAATATACCGGCGTCATTCAGGACAGCGCGTCGTCGGCAACGCTATCGGCGATCCTGACGATGCGGGAGCGTGCGACAGGGTATTCTGGAAATCGCGAGGGTCTTTCGGGCAAGGGCCAGCTGCGCATCTATTGTTCGGACCAGGTGCATTCCTCGATTGATCGGGCGTGCTGGGTGGCCGGGATCGGGCAAGACAACCTCGTGAAACTGCCAACATCCGGCCCGCGGTACGGGGCGGATGTCGACGCGCTGAAAACCGCCATCATCGCGGATCGCGCGGCGGGCCATGTCCCGGCGGGTCTTATCGGGATCACCGGCGGCACTGGCATTGGCGCTTGCGATGATCTCGGCCCGCTTCTGGCCGTTGCGCGGGCGGAAGGCCTCTATACCCATCTCGATGCTGCCTGGGCCGGGGCAGCCATGATCTGCCCCGAATTTCGCGCGGATTTTTGGGCCGATGTCGAAGGGTTCAACAGTATCGTGTTCAACCCGCATAAATGGCTTGGCGCGCAATTCGATTGCTCTGTCCAGTTCCTGGCTGACCCGCAGCCGCAGTTGAATACCCTGAAAATCGAGCCGGAATACCTGAAAACGACCGGCGACGCCGTCACCAATTATTCCGAATGGACAATACCCCTTGGCCGCCGGTTCCGCGCGCTCAAGATCTGGTTCCTGATCCGGTCCTACGGCCTCGATGGGCTGCGCGTGCGCCTGCGCAACCATGTGCTTTGGGCCGGAGAGCTTTGCGATGCCATCCGCGCCATGGACGGCTTTGAGATCGTGACGGAGCCGATCCTGAGCCTCTTCTCCTTCCGCTGCCCCGGCAGCGACGCGGATCAGCAACGCCTTGTCGACGCTCTGAACGATGATGGCCGGATCTACCTGACGCAAGGTGCCTTCCAGGGTCAAAAAATCATTCGTTTTCAGGTCGGGCAGTTCGAAACGACGCGCGATGATGTGATGATGGCGCGTGATGTGATCGCCGATGTCTGGAGGAACCTGACATGAAATTCGCCTCCTACACGGCCAACGGGGAGCGCTTTTACGGCGCGGCCACAGACGCGGGCATGATCGCGCTGAGCCCCGATTTCCCGAACTGGCCCACCTTGCTCGATGTGATCCGCACGGGCGGTCTGGACACGTTGTCAGGTGCGGCTGAGGGTAAATCCGTGGCCCACACAGACGTCCGGTTTGAGATGGTCTTGCCCGACGCTGCGCGCATCCTGTGCGTCGGCGTGAATTTCCCTGATCGCAATGCGGAGTACAAGGATGGCTCCGCACAACCCAAGCACATGTCGCTGTTCCCGCGCTTTGCAAGTGGGTTCACCGGCCATGAGCGGCCACTAATCCGCCCGCCGGAAAGCCCTCAACTGGATTATGAGGGCGAGGTGGCGATTGTCATCGGCAAGGCCGGACGGCGCATCGCGCAGGCGGATGCCTATGACCACATCGCGGCGCTGACGATCTGCAACGAAGGCACGATCCGCGACTGGGTGCGGCATGCGAAGTTCAATGTCACGCAAGGCAAGAATTGGGACAGGTCCGGAGCGATGGGGCCGTGGATCGTGCCCTTCACGGATGCTGCGCAACTGGATGATGCGCGCATCATCACCCGCGTGAACGGGGAGGTGCGGCAAGACGATACGCTCAACCGCATGATGTTCCCGATCCGCGAAGAGATCGCCTATATCTCCACCTTCATGACGCTGCAGCCCGGCGACATCATCGTGACGGGCACCCCCACGGGAGCAGGCGCGCGGTTTGATCCGCCACGATATCTGGTGCCCGGCGACGTCGTGGAGGTGGACGTCAGCGGCATCGGCACTTTGCGCAACGGCGTGGAGGACGAAGTGGCATGACGCCCGAAGATCACTCTGCCGCAGCCGCGGACCTCCTGAATGCCGAAAAAACCGGCGAACAGATCGGCCTGCTGACGCGCCGGTTTCCCGAGATTTCTATGGATGACGCCTATGCGATCCAGAACGCGATCTATCGGGCGAAGCGTGCGGACGGGCGGCGCGTGATCGGATGGAAGATTGGCCTGACGTCGAAGGCCATGCAATCTGCGCTTGGCATAGATATTCCGGACAGCGGCATCCTGTTTGACGATATGCACTTTGACCACGGTACCACGGTGCCCGGCGGACGGTTCATCCAACCGCGCATCGAGGCCGAGATTGCCTTCGTCATGAAATCCAATCTGACGGCGGCGGATGTGACCAGGGAGGCCGTTCTGGCGGCAACGGCATACGTGGCCCCCGCAATCGAGATCCTTGATACCCGTATCGTTCGTGTCTATGCCGAAACAGGTGAGGCCCGCAAGATCTATGACACGATCAGCGACAACGCCGCCAATGCGGGGGTGGTGCTTGGGGCAGAGCGGCACGCGCCCGAGGCCGTTGACCTCCGGTGGGTCGGGGCGATCCTGTCGCGAGATGGCGAGGTGGAAGAGACTGGCCTGGGTGCCGGTGTTCTGAATGATCCGGTTGAAAGTGTCGTCTGGCTTGCCCGGCGTATGGCACAGTACGGGCAGGGAATTGAGCCGGGCCACATAATTTTGTCAGGCAGCTTCATCCGCCCCGTTGAATGCCCGCCCGGCACGCGAATTGAGGCTGACTTCGGCGGATTCGGATCTGTCGCGGTGGATTTCGCATAAGGATCATGGCGTCGCGGATCGCGGGTTGGCTCAGGCGACGCCCTGTGGCTGCCAAAGCGACTCGACCACTTTTGTGTGAGGCAAAGGTAGCTATTTTTGATACCCTCGGAGAGCTGCATACCTTGCGCCTGACGCCGCGGCGTTCCTGCGATAGCTTAACGGAGCGTTGAGCGAGCCCGGATCATTCGCCAAAAATCTTGGATCATGTTCATAAGTCTGCCCGGATTCTATCGCGATCCGAACCGAACCCCTGCGTAGACCCCTCCCATCAATATGGCGATGGAGCTGGGGATGACGACCTATCAAGTAAATACCGTAAGTGGTAGCGGACACCAGTCCGAAGAGACCCACTTCAATAGCAACTTCTTGCCGGGGGCCAATACCGGCTCTACCCCTTGGGACGGCGAAACGGGCAACCCCCACGGCCGTCCTACGGACGATTCGATCGAAGCCCTGATCGAATTCGGCGTTGGCCACGTTCGTTTTCCGGCAGGTCAGGACAAGGAATTCTTTTCCGACTACGGGATCCTCGTGAATGGCCAATTGTCCGACCCGGTCAAAGAGTTTCTCGCCTACGCCAGTGCAAACAATCTGACTGTCAATATGGTTGTCCCCGTCGAAACACTGGAGCCCTATGGCGGCGTCGGGATTCCGCAGCTCTATGATGAACTTGAAACCTTCGCCCGCCTGATCGGCGAGCAATACCCTGGCGTCGTCACGGCATATGAGCTTGGCAACGAATACTGGGGCGGGCGGGTTCCGGGAGATCAGCAGCGCGAGGTCGATTATGGCGTCGGCGCAGGCAATGCCGCCGCCGCCCTTGAGGCCGGCATGGCCACCGCGAACTACGATGCAGACGTGATTATTCAAGCCAGCGGGAACCTTCGCGGCGCGTTCGGCAACGATGTGGATGCGGCTAACGCCGCAATACAGAATGCGTTCGAAACGGTTCTGGACCCGAACGGGGTCGTCGACGGCGTACTTCGCAACTTCTACTGGCGCGATGCCGATGAAGGTGGGTTCGACAACGATTCCGGTTTGTTCCTTGAGGATCGCGGCCTGGAGATGAACCTGACTGGAAGTGGTTCTGCCAATTGGGAGGCTTGGGCCGGTGGCGATCTCCTTCGCATCGTCGGGGAATACAATATCAACCGGAATATCTCGCTCGGCGAAGACGGTATTGATATCGGCATCCATGGCGCTTCGATGTTCCTGGAGCATTACACGAACCTGGTGGAAGCGGACGTGGATTATTCCTTTGTCTGGCCGGTTTTGCACAGCACAACCAATTCTTTGGTGAACCGTAACGAAGATATCGAGATTACAACGATCAACGGATTGGAGATCGTAACCAACTCCACCCGCGCGGCGATGTTCGATATTCTGAGCCAGACCGTGGTTGGCATGGAATTGATGGATATCGGCTTTGCGCCGTCCACGACCGAAAACGATCTGGAACTGACCGTATTCAGCAATCCGATCGCCGGGTATACTGAAGGCGAAACACGCGACGAGATTTTCCTTAGCTCGCGCTCGCCGCTCGGCCAGGATTTCACTGTCGATCTGTCCGTTATGCTGGGGACGACTCCGGCGGTTACCGGTTACATCATCGGCTATGCCAACGACGGCGGCCATCACCGCGATGCAGTTCTGACCCAGATCGACGTTGCATCAATGATGCAGGGCGGTGTTCTGACGGTTTTCCTCGAACCCTATCAGGTGCTGCACATCACCCATACCGGCCCCGTCGAAGGCGACCCCATCGGCGGGGAACCCTCTCCGTTCGACATTGTCGGAACCGATGGCGATGACCGGATCCTAAATGTCCCGGACGACGTCTCGATTGATGCCGGTGCCGGAAACGACTTCGTATCGACCGGTGGCGGGATCGAACTGGTCCATGGCGGTGCTGGCAACGACACGATCTTCACTGGCGCGGGCGATGATGAAATCCACGCTGGGGATGGTGACGATCTGCTGCGCGGTGATGGCGGCAACGACAATATCTTCGGCGATGATGGCAATGACAGCCTTCTGGGTAGTGAAGGGAACGACACGCTTACCGGCGGCGCGGGCCGGGATTTCTTCCTTGGCGGCACCGGCGACGACTTCATCTTCGGTGGGTTGGGCGACGATTCCATCCATGGTGAGAACGGCGACGATCAACTCTCGGGTGATGAAGGCGCAGATACCATCCGGGGCGAGAACGGCAATGACGTGATCCGCGGCGGCGATGGTAACGATGTGCTGCTTGGTGGCGGCAATTCCGATACCGTGATCGGTGGCGACGGAGACGACAACATACTCGGGAACTGGGGCTTCGATGAGTTGCAGGGCGGCGCGGGCAACGACACGCTGAACGGCGGCACCGGATCGGATACGATGACCGGCGGAACCGGCGCCGACAGCTTCTACTTCGCCCATTTCGAGAACCGCCGCGACTTCATCACGGATTTCTCGACCGTCGAGGACGTCCTCGTTTTCGATGCTGGAAAGTTCGACGGCAATTTCAACGGTGTGGCCGAGATCGCCTGGGATGGCGGAGCCTCAACCATCATCCGGTATCTCGACGAAAACGGCGTCGTCGACACATCGCTTGGCGGGATCGTTCTGCAAGGCGTTTCCGTCTCCGAAGACGTGAACATTTTTGTCTTCGGCGGATAACAGATTCACGACATCGACACGAAAAATCGGCCTCCATCCCGCACGGATGGGGGCCTCGTTTGTCAGGGTCAGATCGTGGAAGGCGCGTCAGAAATCGAGCCTGAGCGAGAGCCCGAAACTCTGGGTCTCATCATAGGTCTCGTAGTCGATCGGGTGGGCCGCATAGAGCTCGATCAGGCCGAGAGACGTGTCGATGGACAGCGCCACCCCGGCGCTGGTGCGCCAAGACAAGCTGTCATCGACAACGCCACCGCCCGTATTCTGTAACTGCCAGACCGAGCCCGCCTCGGCAAAGACATGGCCGCGTAGGTCTGCGCTCGCCACGTTGCCGATGTCCCGCGCATATTCGAGGGAAAATGCGGCGTAGCGCTCGCCGCCCAACGCCGTGTCGGTGGCAAGATCACGCGGGCCGATCCCGCCGGCAGCAAAGCCACGGGGCAGATCGGATGCCAGAAACGCACGTTCCGTGATGCGAAGCGCGCTGCCATTCCAGCCTTCTGCCAAGCCCCCGATGGCCCCAACACGGACGGTTCCGTTCTGTCCAACCGGCATGTGGTAGGCGGCAGACAGGCCCAAGGCACTCCAACGCGCATCGTCGCCCCAGAGCGCCAAGCGCAACTCGGCGTCGAGGCTGAGCCCCTCGCGGGGCGCCATCGGGTTATCGGTGGTGTCATAGGCCCATCCGAATGCCAGCCCGGATGAGACTCGCGTTCCGGCTTCAGCGGCGATGAAGGCCGATGTCGTGGCGTCGACGTCGTAAATGCGGTCATCGTAGATGAAGGCATCCGTGCGGGCAGCAGCGCCGGTTCCGAGCGCAAACTCCACCCCGACGCTCGCACCCGTCCGGCTGGTGGAAAACGCATCATCCTCCCATTCCGTCAAGCGGTTCTGGAGCGAAAAGCGCAGGGTCGCGGGCCGATTCAGCCCCGGCAGGTCGAACGTGTCCGCTGACCGCAGGTTGGCCGACATCTCGCGCCCTCGTTCGTCCCAATTGCCGCGCAGGCTCAGGTCAAACCCGGTGCCGAACAACGAACGCGCGTCGAGGCCGAGACCGGCAATCGCGCCGCGCTCCATACTATAGGCCAGCGCGGCAGACAGGGTGCCGCCGCCCGCCTGATCCTGTGCAAAGGCAGGCAGCCCGACCGCCGAAAGGATCATCGCCAGGCATGCCGCCTTGGCCACGGGGGAGGGGGGCGTCATGGGTGTCAATAGACCAACCTGCAAGTTGAGCCGGGGCGCAGGCCGTCCCCGTGCAAGAAGAGGTAAACCGCGATGGTGTTCGATGACAAGTTGGCGGCGGGCGCCACGTAATCTAGCGTCACCGGGAAGTCGCGATCTGAGCCGGGGCTGGTAACGGCCAAGGCGTCTGTGGCGAGGATGTCATCGAGCAATGGCACCGGTACGAAGGCCTCGATCCGAACGCTGTCTACAGCATAAAGAGTGACAACCGGCCGATTTGCCGTGCTCTCGCCAACTGAAATCAGATCCTCGCCGATCACAGCACTGATCGGGCTGCGGATCGTCAGCTTTTCGATCAACAGGGCTGATTGTTCGGCCTGCAATTGCAGAATAGTCCGGTCCTGAATCTGACGTTCGATGGCGATCTCTGCCAGTGCTATCTCCAAGAGCAGGGCATCAAAGTCCGCTTGTGGAATGGCGCGTTGATCGACCGCGATCTGCAATCGGTCCCGCCGGGCGAGGAGGTTGGCCAATTGCGCCTCGGCTGCGCGGATTGCGCCATCGAAGGCGGCCTGCTGGACGGCGAGGCTGGCCTCGGACCGGGCAAGATCGTCGTCCAGGCGCACGATGATGTCGCCAGCCTCCACCCGGCCGCCACGAACCACCGACACATCCGCCACAACGCCCGTCACCGGCGCGCTTAATTCGATGGTCTGCGCGGGGCTGATTGTGCAATTGACTGGAACGTTCCCGGCCTGCGCCATCGCCGGTGCCGATTGCAGCAGCGCAGCAACCGCCACCGCTATTACTCTGGCGCGTCCAAAGGCCATTGAATCAAAGCCGATCAGCAAGGTTGAGGCCTGAGAGGTATTCGAACTGGGCCCACGCACGAAGGTATTCCAACTGATAGAAAGCCACGCGTTCCTGCCCCTCCAGCGCCTGCGCACGCAGGGCCGCCACCAGGTATTCCTGGCTTTCCCCAGCCGTCACCAATGCGCGTTCGGAGGCGACTATCGCGTTGAGACCACGAAGCGAGGCCTGCGCCTCCCCAAGGGATGCTGCGGTGGCGGTCAGGCGGCGGTGGGTGGAGGAAATCTCCGTTGCGATCTCCCGCTGTGTAGCGAGATATTGGATATAGGCGTCGCGAAAATCGATACGCGCGGTCAGGTTCTCCATCCCCTCGCCTTGCGCATTGAAGATCGGCACGACGAGGCGGACACCCAACACGGTATCCGCTGACACTGACCCGCCGCCGAAACGGCTGGCGTCACGGTCCTCATAGACGTAGCGGGCAAATGCGGTGAGCACCGGGGCGAAATCGGCCGCGATGGCCTGGCGACGGCGAATATCACCTTCGGCGACGCCCACGAGCGCCTCAAGCAATCGGGGGTTGTTTTCGGCCGCCGAGGCAATCGCCTGTTCCACGGAAACGCGGCGTTCGGTGCCGAACATGCCCGATGGGGCGCGCGGGCTGTCAACGCCAGTGACGGCCACGCCGGTCAAGCGTGACAGATCGGCCAACAGGCGTTCGTAGCGCAGGGTCTCCTGAGCCAGATCCAGGCCGATGCTGGACACTTCCACGCGAAGGGCGCTGACGGCGGCGCGGCCGGATTCGCCGGCACTTTCACGAGCAGTTTCGGCGTTGACCTGCGCATTGATCAGTGCGCGCTGTTGCGTCAGCGACGACACCCGATTGCGCGCCTGCACCGCGGCAACATAGGTGTCGAACACTTCGTACATCACGTCCTGCACCGTCGCGACGTAGCCGACCTCCGCCGCGGTGCGTGCGGTATTGGCAAGCTGGATGGAGTAAATCCGGCTCAGATCAAAGAGGGGTTGTGCCAGTTCAACGGAGGCGTCGAGCGACGGGTAATTCGCGACGCCGAGTTGGAACACCGCATTGTCGCTTTCGATCACCTCTTGCTGGTTCTGCGCCAGGGTAGCCGACGCGCTGATCTGGGGCAGGTAGCCGAAAATCGCATTCAGACGTTCGGCGTCGGCACGGTTGATCCCCTGAGCGGCGCGCCCGATCGTGGTGTTACGTGCCTGGGCGAAGGCAAGAAGCTCAGTCAGGTCGGCGGAGCCTTCGGGCGGCGCATCGGCCCCGAAATCTGCTAGAAGATCTCCAACCGACGAGTTGCGTTCCTGCGCCCTTGCCGCGCGCGCCTCGATACGTTCCAGACGCGTCGGGTCAACACCACCAGCGAGCAACTCGGCCAACCGGTCATCCGTGGCCCGGGATGTCATACCCTCACCGCAGGCTGACAAGGCCAAAACGGCCACGCCTGCGCACACCCAATTCTTCACAAGATTGCCCCCATCCCCATAGAGTCGGACACTAAGTTTAGTTGTCCGTGTAGTTGAACAAACAATGGACAGGGCCTATGCGCAAGTCTAGGCTGAAACATAAAAATAGCATAATTGTTGCGTAAAGGTCGGGACAGGACCGTAACACGTAGCATTTTCGCCAGTATTCTCGTTGGGCAGCACACGTTGAATAAAGCACTGAGAACAGGCAAGCCAATTGCCGCCCAGGAGCTGCAAGGCCCTGCATTCGAAATCCTCGAACCTCGCATCATGTTGGATGCCAACCTTGAATGGGGCGTGGCTGGAAGTGCCGTGGATTTCGATACCGTGGAGGCGATGGCGCGCCTCATGGGTGCATACGAGGCCGAGTTCGACAGCGTGGTGTCGGATCTTCAATCCGGGCTTGAGGCCGAGCTTGGCGATGCGGCGCCTCTGTTCGAATTGACAGGGGATGCGCCCGATACCGGACTGGGCCGTCTGAGCGACACCATGCTTCGCGTGGAGGGCGCGGTTGATGCGGTTATAGAAGAATTCCGTGGCGAGTATCAGGACCTGATAGAAGCGACCGTTTCCGCGCAGTTGGGAACCATCCACGACGATGTCCACGCGGTCGTTGTCGCGTGGAACACGGATGTGACACTCAGTCAGATTACCGCTGCGTTCGATGCAGATGATCTGCTGTCGGCCTTCGGGTCGGAACGGTTGATGAACGGCACGCAGGACGAAGCATTGATCGCCTTGATCGCAGGAATGGATGACGCCGTCGTCAGCAGCAATGACGATCCGCCGACGCAAACCAACCTCGATGACATGTTCGCCGCCATGCGCACCGCGCTAAGCGACGCGTTCACTGCCGAGACATCGGAGATGGATCGCGCGGCGCTGATGGTTGCTGAACTGGCCGACACGCAGGTTGATGGCCAGACCGTGGTGGCTTTCACCCAAGGCGCGACGACGGCCGATGTGTCCGTCACGATTACGTTGCCGGACATAGAGACTGGCCTCGATGCGTTGGGCCATCACCCCGATCTGCGGATGCCCTTGCCGGTTGAGTTTGACTTCACCCGCGGCGCGGCGGGAACCATGTCGTTCGACCTGACGGCGCAGAACGCGCTGGCCGATGCGACGCCCGGCCTTGGGCTCACGCTCGACAATGTCTCGGCCGATCATCTGTTCGAACTTGGCGACCCTGCGGGCACGCCGGTGGGGCAGGATGTATCGACCGGATTTCTGTCGGGCACGCTTGATGAGGTCGCGACGGCGGGGCTGCGGCTTGGGCTCGATTGGGCGGCAGGCGGATCGCTCGATGCATTTGTCGGGATCGACGATTCCGATCCCGAGGACGACGTTACCAACACACTCGCGCCCACCTTCGACTTTGAAATTCAGGAGATCGGGGCCGCCGCCTTCGCTGACGTCGTGGATGCGAACAGCTACGCGCTGGTCCAATTCGACGTCACGAGCGAGCTTCAGTTCGGGATTGGTGCAACATCGCTCGCGAGCTTTGACACCACCCTGACGGTCTCGGGCAATCTGGGGCAATTGGGGCAGGCCGACACCACGGCCGCGCTCTTTGATGCGGCGACCGGGGCGGTTGTGTTTGACACCTCGGGCATCGGAGCCATCGGTGCAACGCAACAACAGGTCGCCGATCTTGCGCTGACTTTGTTCGATACGACGTCTGATACTTTCACGGCGTTCCTGGCTGCCCTTGGTGCGGGCACCGCAAACCTGTTGTCGAGCGATCAGCTGAGCGTTGGCATTCCCTTCACCGATATCGACGTGATGGATGGGTTTGGCGAGATTGCGGATCTGTTCGGGGATCTGGCCGCAAGCTTTGCGATCACGCCGGGCCAGTTGGGTTTTGATGCCACCAACAGCTATGCCATCGAATTGCCGATCACCCAACAAGAGGGCATCGCGCTGGACACGGCGGCGCTATTGGTGCTTGCCAACTTGCAAACGCTTGATCTGGAAATGCTTGTTCCGCTGTCGGAAGGCGCCGGGACATCAACGCAGGAGACCAGCCCGCAGGGGCAGGCCGTGACTGTCGATTTCAGCACCATCGACCCGTTCGACGCCGACGGCGTGCTGGTCTCCGATTTCCTGGACCAGATCGCGCAGGCCTTCACCGATGCGCTGAGTTCTTTCGGTTGGGCCGTGCAAGCCATCAATGGCGCGCTGCGCTTCACGGCGACGGCCGGCCTGAACGCTGTCCTGTTCAAGATCACCGGCGATACGGAACGGGACGGGGATCAGCCCACCGACACGCCCTTCGATTTCGCCAGTTTCGGCTTCACGGACCGAATGCTGCGCCAGATCGATGCCGTTGCGGGCGGTGGGGTCGACCCGTCGATTGCCGACACCTTCGACGTTCTCAACCTGTCGATCGGCCGCGAAAGCGTGGATCTGGGAGTGCTGGACCTCGATATCCTGCAAGGGCTCGATACGCTGCGGCTGGCTGTGTCGGTTGATGGGGTTCCGCAGCTTGTTGATATCGATCAACCAAATACGGGCTGGGGCACGGTCGATGACGTGGCCGCGGCCGTCCAGTCCGAGTTCGCCGCCCGCGACATTGGTATCACTGTCACCAGCAGCGCGGTTTTCGATCCCGATCCTCCCAATGCGCAATTGGGCAACGGGCTGACCTTTACCCACAGCGCGACGGATGACGCGCAATATACTGTCGGCCTAGACGCCTCATCACTCGCGCGGGTCACGGATTTGCAGGGCCTTCTGGCCTGGGTCAATGACAAGCTGAGCGACGTGCTCCCCGGTGCAACGCTGGATGTCTACATCGCCGATGAAGTGGATGCGGGCACCGGTGAGGTGATTGCCCGGGCAGGCGACATTCGGCTGACCGTCGATCCGATTGAGCGGAACCTGTCGAAATCCGGTGTCCTCGGCCTCGATGATCTGGGGCTTGGCAATTTCGAGGGGCTGAAGATTACGGCGGCACTGCAATCGAGCATCGATGCCGCGCTTGAGGTCTCGGCGCTTTTCAACATCTACGACCTTCAGGCTGATTACGCCGCACAGGCGGAGGATGAAAAATCCGTTCTCGGCGCGCTTCTGGACAATGCGAAGTTGACCGACATGCGCCTGACCGCCGACTTTTCGGCCAATGCGGATGCCCTGACCGGTGGCGCGGAACTGGGCCTGATGGAAATCGGCCTGGGCCTCAACACACCCACGGACAATTTTGCGGCGTTCGATGCGACGCTGGATGTGACCGTGGTGGGTGAAGACGATGGCGCCTTCGGGCCCGATGTGTCCTTCGCGCAATTCGTGACGATCTTCGGCGGCCAGACGCAGGTCGGGACCGACGACATGGGTGATCCGATTTTCGCCAGCGTCAGCAATGCCTTGTCGCTTGCCAACCTGATCGGGCGTTTCGATCTGACGGGTAATATCGTTATAGACGAAGACGGATGCGCGGTGACCGAAGCCAATAGTAAGGCCACGACCCGCGCCGCGCTCGATATCTTTGACGAGGATACCGAGACGCTGGATGCGGGCGAAAGCCGCGCCATGGTCTATTTCGGCTTCGGCGATCTGACGGCGGATCTGGGTGGCATCGATTTCGCGGGGAACCTCGGCGGCAATATCGGCCTGTCGATAGGCAACATCTTCGATCCCTTTGGCACGGCAAAATTCTGTGCCGACCTTCCGGATCTGGATTGCCTCGTTGTGCTGACGGCCGGCGCGGTTCTGGACGGTTTGGCGGGCCTGGGCGACCTGCTCGACAGCTATTCCGATCAGCTGGCGTCTCAACTGGCGTTCATGACGGTGGATATTCCGCTACTGAATGCGTCGGTTCTGGATGGGCTCGATTTCACAAGCGATTTCCTGGCGGGGATCGACGCCCTGCGCAACGATCCTGATTTCTCACTGTCGACTATTGAGGCGCTGCTGCAGGAGACGTTCGGCGGCATGGTCTCGCTCACCTTCGAAGACTGCGTGTTACAGTTCGATATGCAGCTGGCCTACCTGACCGACTATTCCGAGACGCTTGGCTTCAACGTGTCGCTGACCGATCTGATGAGCCAGACTGCGCTTGAAGCCGGGGCAGGGGATGCGCTGGCTGACATCTTGACCAATTTGGTGGATGCCCGCGGTGATGCGGAACTGGTGTTTGACCCGGACATCTTTCTCGAACTGTCGTTCGGCCTCGATCTGAGCGAAATCACTCCGACGCTCACCACAGCGGAGATCTCGACACCGCTCGATGCATTGGCGGGTGTTTACACGCTGCGCCTGAACGATGCGGCGGGTGCCTCCGACCTGCGCGTTGTCTGGGAAGACATGACCGACAATGCCCGCGACGGCGTGAATGTCGATCTGACAGGCGCCGAAACCATCTCGGACGTGATCGACCGTTTGAACGCGGCTCTGTCGGGCGTCGGTAGTGGCACCGTCTCGGCCAGTTACGACGCGGCGGCCGGGCAGATCGTGATTTCCGACAGCAATACCAACCTGACCGATGATGCCGGTGTCACGGCGCTCTTTGGGGCAACAAGCGCCGATAGCGACGACACCACAAACCCGCTGGGTGAGATTGCACTGGATGCCGGTCTGACGAACTACGCAGGGGCCTATGCGTTTGACGTTGTGCTCAACGGCGGCGGGCCCGTCACGGTATCACTCGCGGCGGACACGGCGCGGACCACGATCCAGGACTTTGCCGCCGCCCTGAACGCCGCGATGCTGACGGCCGCAGCCGCCCGCACCGATATCAGCGGCACCGGCATCCCGCTGACGCAGGTGAGCCTGTTCCAGCTTCTGCGCTTCAAGGTCGATGACGGTGGCGGGACGCCTGAATTGCGGCTTGAAGGCACCAACTTTGCCGAGATCAATGGGTTTGATCCGATCAGTTTCACGGTCCAGGGCGTCGATACGTCCCACGATGTGTCCTTCACGATCACGCAGCTTGATAATTCCAACGCTGCCGACGCCCTCGGCTTTGCCAGTGGGGTGCAGGTGGAAGACACCGCGCGCTCTGGTCCGCTCTTCAATACGCCGGATATCGGACGGCCGATTTTGTTCGTGGATACCGGCCCCACTGGCACCCATCTGCGCGCCGAAGTAACGTTGGGCGCGCCGGATGGCCTGAACCTCGTGCTCGCCCTTGGGCCGGTCGAGGCCGCGATTGAAGGCGGGCAGGCATTCATCGGATCGTCCGCGGGTGACGCCGGCTTTGTCGAAGCGACGATCCTTGACGTCGACGGGGTGGATGACGGACGCCTTGATCTGGTGTCGCTTGTGGATATCGCGAATGATCCCGACCGCAGCTTCCTCGATCTCTTCGGTCTTGAGGTTGATCTCGCCACGAATATCGAACTGCCCTTCAGCGGTGCCTTTGGCCTGCTGAATCCTGCGCTGCACGGCTTCACCTATCAGTCCGCCATCCTGGAAACGGTGGGGCCCGATCCCATCACTTTCACGAGCCTACGCGATCTTGTGTCGCCGCCCGCGCCGACCAACCAGCCCTATGAAGACGCCGTCCGCGCCCTGTTCCAGGGTGATGCGATCGAGCTTTATTTTGAAGGTACGGTGCCCGACAGCGTCGCGTATGACCGAACCATTGAGCTTCGCCTGCCGGATCTGTCGGCACAGCTGGATTGCAGCGACATATTCGAGCTGCTCAACAACCCCAACGCGATCCTCAACGGGCTCGACATGGTGTTCTCGACCATCCAGTCGAGCATCGAGACGTTCCTGGGTGCCGTGGACCTGCCGATCATAGGTGAAAATCTGATGTTGGGCGCGAATTTCTTCCGCGACCTGCAATTCGACATGATCGACCCGGCGCGCGACTGGGTCGCGGAGTTGAACGCGGATGGCTCCGTGCGCACAACGGCGGATCTCGTCGAAGTGCTGATGAATGAGTATCTGAACAAGCTTTACGAGGGTATTCTTGGCCTTCCGGAAAGCACGGCAGACAAGCAATTCATCCAACTGGAATCCTCGCCGGAAGGAGCCGATGACCCGTTCATCTACGGCGGGATCAGCTTCGATTTCCGGGTGTTCGAAGAGGCGCTGAATATCGGGTTCGACCTTGATATTCCGGGGCTCGATCTGGGTGTCGATGATGCCAGTGCGATTGTCCTGACCGGGGATCTGTTCATCAATCTGGGCTTCGGGCTCGATTGTAACGGCTTCTTCATCCTCAACGACACCGATGAGGAGGAGTTGCGCTTTGTCCTGAAGGCCGATGCCGGTGGGTTCCAAGGCCTCCTGAACCTAAGCGACATCCTCGGGTTCCGCGCCAGCGCCGGGGCGGACGACGCTTATGTCGAGGCCACAATCGGGATCGACCTGTTTGGCGATGCCGGTGAGGGCGGGCGGGATTATGGCGGGCTGAGCCTTGCCGGCGGGGCGACGTTCGATACGACGATTTACGCCACCCAGCTTGACTTCGGGAATTTCGCCGAGTTCACGATGCATGCCGATGTGCATCTGGAATTGGCGATGGAGGCATTGATCCTTGATCCCATCGCCGCCGACGGCAGTGAGTTCAAGATCGGCGGCAACGTCATCTTCCCGTCGGTGCTGACCACCTTCGAATTCGACGCGACCTATGATCCGTTCGATCCCGATATCGGGCCAACCGACCTTCTGATCACCAACATGAAGTTCAGCGATGTCAGGATTGACGTCAAAGAGCTTTATGATGGCCTGCTGGCGCCTGTCTTCGATCCGATCCTCGACGTTCTGGGGCCGCTCCAGAGCGTGTTCAGCTTCCTCAACGAAGTGCCTTTCTCCTATGCGGTGCAGGCGGCCGAGACGCTGTTCCCGATCATTGGCCTGGTCGACAGTATCGTCGCCTTCGGCGCACAGTTCTCGGGCGGTGAGATCTGCCTGGGTACCTATGATTTCTTGGGCTACGACCCCGATGGTCAGGTTCTGATCAGCCAGTTCAACCTGCAAAACGCGCGCTTCACGCCGTGCTACAACCCCAGCCTCGGCATTCCCAACCTGCCGGAACTGAACGCCGCGGGCCCGGGCTTGATCGTTGAGCTGCCGCTGCTGACCGATCCGATGCAGGCCTTCCGCCTGCTGACCGGCGATTTTGCCATGGTCGATCTGGTGACGGTGGAATTCCTGCTGCTCGATGCGGATTTCGAGATCGATTTCGCCCGCGACATCGTGGAGTCCATAGGCCTTCCGGGTTGGGCCGCCAGCGCCATCCGATCGGCGTTCAATGCCTATATGTCGCTGGATCTCTACGCCGGATTCTCGGTCGGCTACGACATGTCGGGCATTGTCAATTTCGCCAATACGTTCGACGTCGTGCGCCTCTTGGATGGGGCATATATCGATTCCGCGCCAGGTTCGCTGATTTCCGTGGATATCGACGGCCGGATCAGCCTGAACGCAGGCATTGCCGGGGCGAGCGCCTCGCTTGGCGTGGATGCCAACCTGAACTTCCGCGATCCCAACAAGGATGGCCGTCTTCGTCTGGCCGAACTCGTCTCCATGGCAGAGTTCCTCGCAGGCCCGACCGGGCCCACGGCCCTCGACGAGGTGTTGGGCGTTTTCTTCGAGGGCGGTTTCAACGTCGATGCGGCCTTGCGCATCTGGGCCGGGATCAACCTGCCGTGGCCCCTGCCGGATCTGACCTGGTCTACGACTGTCTTTGACATCGGTTTCGGCTATTCCCTGCCAAACGTCCCCTTTGACCCGGTCTTCTTCGACGATGTCGGCGGTGGCACCACGATGCTGAATGTCGGCGCACAGGCGGCCGCGTCGCTGAGCGGGCCCACGACCGATGGCAGCGAGGCCATTACTCTGAGCGGGGCGCAGCTGACCTTGAATGGGGTGGCCCGTGGGGCGCACGCATTCGGGTCGGGCGGCGTGATCATTCCGGCCGGCAACGGCAACAACACGGTCGATATGACAGGCCTGATCGCCGGCGTTCCAACGGTCACCTTCGCAGGCGACGGTGCCGATACGATCCGGCTTGCGAATTCCGGCGTGCACGTCGTCTTCGCGGGCGATGGCGCCGATACAATCACGGCAAACGGAAGCGGCACCTACATCATCTTCGCCGAAGGTGGCGCAGACACCATCAATGTCACTGGTCAGAATGTCATGGTGATTTCGGGCGACGACCACGAGATGCGCGACCGCTTCATGAAGCTGTTCTCGGGCGGCGGCATGAGCGATACGGCCATCATGAACGCGCTTGGCCTGCAACTGATCGGCGGCAAGCTGGTCACGACCAATGGCGGCGAATACGTGCTGAACGGGGCCAAGGTGGGCCTCAACACGCTGTTGACCAATTTCACCGCGGACACCCAGCTGAACGCGGATCGCGACAATGAATCGATCACGATCAACGGGGCGGGCAACCACCTGGTTCTTACCGGCAGCGGCCAGGACCAGATCAATGTGAACAACGCCTGTGATATCCGCGTCTATTCCGGGGCCGGGGATGATCAGATCAACGCCGTCGGCACCACCGTTCTGGTGGAAGCGGGCGCTGGCGCCGATCTGGTGGTTCTGGGCAACGGCACCAACACCGCTTGGGGCTGGGGTGCGCAGGGCGAGGATGTGGCCAATCTGCATCTGGTGCGCGCCGATGGCGATGACATCATGATCGGTGGCACCGGCGTAGACATGTTGCACGGCCAATACGGCCGCGACGTGATCTCCGGCGGGTTGAGCGACGACATCCTGTCAGGTGGATATGACAATGACCTGATCTCGGGCGGGTCCCTTCTGATCAACCGTGCGGTCACGGGCCCCGACGGATCTGTCACCGCCGGTGTTCCAATTACGCTGACCTTGCCCACTGCTTTCGCTGAATTGCAAAACCGCCTCTTCGTTCAAACGCTGGTTGGCGTCGATGATGGCACCGACACGATCTCCGGCGGTGATGGCTCCGACGTGATGTTTGGCGGTGCAGGAAGCGACGATATGTCGGGCGGCGCATCGGCCGACATTCTGGTCGGTGACTACGGCAATATCTCGATTTCGGCCAACCGCCTGGCGGAAACATTCATCTCCACCGGCATGACCGCCAGTTTTGCCGGGATCGACACACTCGATGGCGGGGCTGGCAACGATATCCTGGTCGCGGGCGGCAGTGACGACACCACCGCGCCGGAAGAGATCGAGGACCTGTTGGGCAACAACATCATCTTCGGTGATTTCGGGAACGTCATCGGCACGCGGATCCTTGAAACCGTCAACGCCTATCGTACGCTGGCCTCGGCCAATGGAACGGAAGACAGCATCACGACGGGCGCGGGCAACGACGTGATCCTGGGTGGCGAGCGGTCCGACACGATCAACTCCGGCACAGGTGCCGACTTTATTCTGGGCGACAACGGCGAATATGTTGTGGCAGATGGCCGGTTCGAGACCTTTGTCAGCGCGCTTGACGGTGACGATAGTATTACGGTTGGGACGGTGGGCCTCGATGACAAGCTCGACATCATTCTGGGCGGCGCTGGAAACGACATCATCACCAGCTTAAATGGCGGCGTGATCGCCCTCGGCGATTATGGCCGGATGGACCTGTCGCCCGAAGGGATCAAGGCGCTTCTGGATCTGGGCACCTTGTCCGCGTCACCCTCGGCGGCGGAAGTTGAGGCGCGCGAGGCGCAGCTTGACCTGATCGCGGGCGTATTCAAGACAATGCAATCCACCGCCGACGCCACCTCGGGCGATGACACCGTGAGTGTCGGCGAGGGGCTTGCTTACGTGATCCTTGGTGGCGGGGCGGATGAAGCGACCCTGGGTGATGGCCTTACGTATCTTGTGGCCGACGATGGCCAGATGACGGCCGATGCCGGCGTGATCACCGCGGAAACGCAGGATGGGGCCAATGCGGGTGCCGACAGCATCACGACGGCGGGCGGGCGTGACCTGATCCTGGGCGGCGACGGGGCCGACACGATCAATGCGGGTGCTGACCTCAACATCGCGCTGACCGACAACGGCCGTGTCGTCGCCTCGATCCGCGAAGACGCGCTGCCGACCCAGGTCCTGAGCCGCGAGGCCGCCGGTGATGGAGCGGATTCCTATACCGGTGGTGGCGATGCGGATTTCGTCATCCTTGGTGGCGACAGCGATACCGCCGAGCTGCAGGACGGCCTGAACTACGTGCTTGGCGACAATGGGGAGCTGACATCCGTTCCCGATCCCTCCGGCACCGGGCCCGAGACGGTGACGCTGCGCACAGTTGATAGCGCCAATACCGGTGCGGAAACGCTGAACGGCGGGTCGGACCGCGATGTGATCATCGGCGGTGGGGGCAGTGACAGCCTGACCACCGGCGAGGGGGTGAACGCGGTTGTGGCCGATAACGGGCAGGTCACCGCGCGCCACGTGGCCGGTCAATTGCCGATAACGGTCACCGCATTCGAGGGCTCGGCGGAGGGCGACGACACGGTAATCGGCGGAAGTCAGACGGATCTGATCGCGCTTGGCCTTGGCAGCGACAGCACCGATGCGGGTGGCGGGGCCAACCGCGTGCTTGGAGATCTGGGAACGATTACGACGACCGGTGCCCTGGGCGACGATGCCATCGAATCCACCAGCCCGGATCAGGGTGGGGATGACACCATCGAGGTGGCCGGTGGTGCGGATGTTATCGTAGCGGGCGATGGGGCAGACAGCGTCACATCGGGCGCCGGTGCTGATATCGTGTTCGGCGATGCGGGCTTTGTACGCTACGGCGGCAGTGGCGCACAGCACAGCGCCGGTGCCGACACGACGGATCACGGTGGCGACGACGTCATCGATCTGGGCGCAGGCAATGACATTGCCGTTGCCGGGCTTGGCAATGACAGCATCACCACCGATGAGGGCGAGGATGTCGTGATGGGTGACCTCATCGACCTGACGTTCCTCAACACCACCGATCTCGAAAGCCTGACGCTGACGCGAACTAATGCGGGCGGTGAAGACACGATCACGGCCGATGGTTTTGGTGGCGACAACATTCTGATGGGCCAATTCGGCGCCGACACGATCCTTGGTGGCACCGACGATGATTGGATCATCGGTGATCTGGCGGAGATGGACCTTAGCGACGTTGCCAATGCGCGTCCCAACCAATCCGCCGTTGATCGTATCACCCGGGTGGAGCATGGCGAAAGCGGCGTTGCCTTTGACGATGTTCTTGCGGGCGGCGATGGGGCCGATTTCCTGCTTGGCGGCTACGGCGCCGATCTGATGACCGGCGGGCTTGGTCAGGACTTCCTGTTCGGGGACACGATCCTTCTGGAGCGCGAGATCCTCAGCGGCGGCGTTCTGGTCGAACGGATCGAATTGGAAACCAACCTGCCCTTCGTGACCGGGGGCATCGACACGATGAATGGCGGCGATGGCCCCGATGTCCTTATCGGCGGCCTCGGCAAGGACCTGTTCATCGGCAATACCGAGGATGACATCCTGATCGGCGACAGCTTCGCGGGCAAATTTACCGCGACGTTGCCACTGGGCTTCATCGGCCCGACACCCGAGCGGGAGTTGGTGACTGGTAACTTCCCCGGCCTTGGCCCAATCGACATTTTGTCGGGTGCCCAATATCGCTCGGCGATCGGCGTCTTCTTCTCGACAACCGGGTTCTTCGACGGGTTTGCGGATATCGGCTATACTCTCCACGAACTGGACGCCGCTGCGCCGCGTCCAGCGGAGGATGTCTCGCAGTTCAGTGCGGTTCTCGGGTTCTTCCAGGCAACCGAAACCCTTGAGCGCCTTGCAATGCTCCTGCAATTCGATACCGACCCCGACCTGGTCGAAGAGGAAGCCTATCGCGCCTTCCTTGTATATATGATGGCCACCGGTGCTGAGCCGACGCCGCTTCAGCTTGAGCTGTTCAAGCAGATGTTGCAGCGTGTGCAGGACCAGATGGAAACCACATCGGTCCCGCCAACGGCACCGACGGATAGCGGCGCCCCACGTGCCGCAGCATAACCCGAATTTTGAGGACAATCATGGCAGACGATAGCCCCACAGGCCCCACAACCACCGTCAATGGCGTCACCGTCGAATGGGACGACAGCAAGATGGAAAGCGTCTACGCCAACATCGCAACGGCCACGGCGAACCGCGAGGAATTCTTCTTGTTGTTCGGCACGCACCAGAACTGGCGCGGGATCAAGCCGGAAGGCAACCGGATCGAGGTGAACCTGAGCCAGCGTATGGTGATGAACCCCTATGCCGCCAAACGGTTGGCCGCGATCCTGGCCCAATCGATCAAGGCATACGAGGACCAGTTTGGCCAGATCGACGCCTGATCCATCGGCGCGGCCGGACGGATGGCGTTAAGTGGCGAGCCAGATCCGGGCCGGGCGGGTTCCGGCCTGACGAAAGCCGACCCGTCCGAAGGGGTGAGCGCCGGTATTCTGTCCTCCGATGGCCAATTCACGCTGACGGACGGCCCGACCTTGCCGGACGGAGCCGGGGTAGTTCTGCAAAAGATGCGCTCGGCCCGGCCTGCCGCACGCAAGTTGGGCGACGGTGTGCTCAGCACCGCACCGATCAGCGATGGCACATGGCTTGTCCGGTTCTTTGCCACGCCGCGGCCGGATGTCAGCCTGGCGAAGCGATTGGCTGCCCTTGAGGCCGAAGCCCGCGCCTTGGCCCCCTCGCAGCAGACAGCACCTGAGCAGCTCGATGCCGCCCAGGAGCTTGTGGCCGCAGCGCACCGCGCGGGCGTTATGCGCAAGAAACATCGGCTTGGATGGTTGGCGACCGAGATTGCGGATCTGACGGGTGCCGCGGCGGTTGCGGTGATCCGGGTTGACGGGGGCAAACCCGGCCGTGTCTGGTTCAGCGCGGGTGCCGATACCGGGCGGCGGGGCGAAATTGTGCAACTGGTCCGTGCCGCCATGTCCGATCCCGAGGCACCCCGCATGGCGCGCATCCGCGCAAGCGACACCAGCCCGGAGGCGCTGGATGCTGCGCTCGTCGCCGAGGCGCTCGAGGCCCGCCAGATTGCTGTTGTGAAACCCGCCCAAGGGGATACAGGCCATGCGCTGGTCTTGGCCGGCGCGGATACACCTGCATGGTTGGCACAAGCGCCCGCACTTGCCGATCTGCTCAGCGGCCAGGCATCCCGCGCCGACCCGTCGCGATGGCTCCGCCGCGCGATTTTACTGGGTGGTGCCGCCGTCTTGACCGTCTGGCTTGCCCTACCGGCCCCGCTCATCCTGTCGAGCCAGGGCCGCGCGATCTCGACCGAAACGCAAGTGATCGCATTGCCGTTCGGCAGCTTCGTGGATGAGGTCGCCGTGCGCCCGGGGGACCGGGTGGTGCAGGGCGCGCATCTGGCCACACTGTCGGAACCCGATCTGCAAGCGCAGCTATCGGAACAGGAAGTCACCCTCGCTCTGGAAGAAATCAACGCCAGTGCCGCGTTGGATTCGGGGGATTATGCCGCCTTCCAGCTGTCGGAAAGCCGATCCGAGATCGCGCGGCTGCGGATCGACCAGCTTACCGAGCGTTTGGACATGCTCGACGTGCGGGCGCCGGTGGATGGCATTATCGTCGACAGCATCGCATCGGGGGATCGGGGCCAGTTTCTAACCACTGGCACCGTGATCGTACGGGTGCAACCGGATCAGAGCTTTGATGTTCTTTTGGATCTTGCCCCGGCCGATGCGCCCTTTGTCGAGACGGGCCAAACGGCCCGGGTCCGGTTTCGGGGCGTTGCCGCGGCCTCGTTCAACGCAGAGGTGATTGGTGTGCCGCAACAAACGCTCGATCCCAACACGGGCGCCATCAGCCTGGTCGTGCGCCTGCGTCTGACTGACGGACCGCAAGACCGGCTGTTGGTGGGTCTGACCGGGATCGCCCGGATCAACGCCGGGGAGGCCCCGCGGATCTATGGCTGGATGAGGCCGGTGATTTCATATGTGAGGTATGTCGCGTGGAGGCATTTCGGTCTTCAGAGTTAGGCCACTTGAGCCTGAGCGCGGGCGTGGATGGCGATGCGATGCACTACCATGTGCATGATCGTCGGAACGGGCGCATCTTCCGCGTGGACCGGGAGATCGCGCTGGCGCTGCATGGCCTGCGCAATGGGCGGCGCCCGACGGCGGATGACGATCAGGATGGGGGTCCGTTCCGTCGGCTCTTCGGCTTTCTGAAAAGCAACCGCCAGATGCTGGAGACCGAGCAAAGCCGGGCCAAGCCCTTCAACCCGCTATTCATCCAAATGCCACTTGTCGATCTGGGGCGATGGCAGCCAGCTTTCGAAGGCGTGGCGCGGTTGCTTGTCGGGCCGCAGTTTTTCGTTCTGTTCGGCCTCCTGACAATTGCCGCAAGTGTGCTGGCCTCGTCGCAGGATTGGGCCATCCTGAGCCAATTCGGGCAAATCTTTTCGCTTAGCGCCTTGGCAAGTTTTGCACTTGTCGCGCCAATCCTGAAGCTGTTCCATGAATTTGGCCACTTCCTGGTCGCGACCCGATACAAGGTGCAGGTCCGCGATGGCGGCCTCTATTTCATCGGCCTCTACCCGATGCCCTTCGTCGATTGCTCGATGGCCGATCTGCAGGCCAATCGCAGCCAACGCATTGCGATTTCCTTGGCCGGATTGGCGGTGGATCTCAGCGTCGCGCTTGTGGCGTTGATCGCGTGGCATTTTACACCAGGCGGCTTCGGCAAGACGCTGCTTGGCAACATCTTCTTTTTCTCCAGCCTCAACTCTGTACTCTTCAACGGGAACCCGCTGATCAAGCTCGATGGCTATTATGCGCTGTCCGACTGGATCGGGCAGCGCAATCTGGGAACGCGCGCGCAGGCCCGGCTGAAACGCGTGATGCGTTGGGTGACCCATCTGGGGGCCGATGGCGATGTGCCGCGCACCCGCGAGGGCGCGGGCCTTGCCACCTTTGGCCTGCTGTCGATGTTGTACCGGATCAACATTCTGCTCACGATTGCATGGATCATGTTGCCCCGGTTTTTTGGCCTTGGGATCGTGCTTGTCGCGTGGGGGGCCTACGTGATGTTCCTGTCGCCGATGCTCAGCACGTCCAGCGGGGCGGCTCCGCCGCGACGTAAGGGTGCAGCCCGGCGCCGCGCGGTATTCTGGGGCGGCCTCATCGGGGGCATCGCGGCCCTACTTCTCCTTGTTCGCGTGCCCTACATCGTTGTCCTGCCGCTCCAACTCGACCGGGTCGATACCTATGAGGTCAGTTACAATGCCGGCGGCCCTGCGCGGGCTCGGATCGTGCAGTTTGCCCCCGATGGCGACGTGGCCGCGGGCGATATGCTTCTGTCCGCGACCAGTCTCGATCTTGATCAATCCGACACCATCCTGGCAGCCGAGCAAGCCTTCCTTACAGTTGCGCGCGATGCCGTGCAGGGCATCGACCCCGCTGAGACGCTCGCGGCAACGGAGCGGCTTCGCCTGATCGAAAGCCAACAAGTCTCTGCAAGACTCCAGCGTGAGGCGCTTGAGATACGCGCGCCCGGTGACGGCGTGTTTGCGGCCCAGAGCGATCTTGGCACCGGCGCAATTCTGACGGATGGGCAAGTTATCGGGGCCTTCTATCCACACGACGGTGTGGCCGTTCTGACCGGACAATTCCCGGACCGGTATGTCGAGCTGTTTCGGACGGAGCTGACTGACCTGGAATTCCGGGTGAACGGCGGGTCGGCCGCCGGGTTCGATCTGGTCGAGTATGGGCTGATCGAGATCGCAAACCGCGATGCCGAAACCGGAGGCCGAAGCTTTGCTTTCCGCGCGGTTGTGGATGTCCCCGCGGCGCGGGTGGTGGGCAGCGAGGTATTTCTACGGCTGCAAATCGGCGATGCCCCCCTTCGTGACCACGTGCTTTTCTTTCTCAACACCCTGTGGGAGCGGTACTGGGACGCCAGAATTGCCCTGAACAGCGCCGCCTGAGGCGGTAAATCGGCCGGAACCTCCCTATGTTTTCGCCGTGTCCCGCCAAGGCATGCAACCCGGTACAAACAGGGACATGGCAAGCTGATCTTGTCCCCTGAACTGAGCGCCCGGACGCGCCGTATTGGCGATCAATTTGCAAGGAATTGCTGGTATTCGTCGTCGACCTCGCTGGGTTCCGACACCTTTCAGCCACTTTTCAAACGCTAAATAAAGAGTGCCGAAATAGGGTGCGCAACCTCGGGGCAATCGGCCGATATGCGCGTCTGTCGGTGGAAAATGACAAGCGACGAAAGTGGGAAAACAGGTCTCGAAATGGCATCCGACCGGGCAGACATACAGGGCGATGAACTGCCCCCAGGCTCGATCCTCTGCGGTGGCCAATACACGATCGACCAATACCTGAACGCTGGCGGATTTGGTGTGACTTATCTCGCCCGTGACAGCCTTGGCCGCCGTGTTGTCATCAAGGAGTGCTTCCCAAGCGCCATGTGCTTTCGCGCCAATCAGACCGTGCGCGTGCGATCGCAGGGCAACGCCGTTGAATTTGAAGCCATCTTGGAGTTGTTCGAGAAGGAGGCGCGTGCGCTGGCCAGCCTCCAGCACCCTTACATCGTGGGCGTTCACCAGTACTTCCGCGACAACGACACCGCATACATGGCGATGGATTTCGTCGAAGGGCGCACCCTTCTGGACATCATCGAAACCGACCCCGCGCGGTTAACCCCCGACGCCGTGAAAACCTTGCTGTCGCAGCTCCTCCAGGCCGTCAACTACATCCATCGCCACGATATTCTTCACCGTGATATCTCACCCGATAACATCCTGATCGATGACGATAATCTTCCGGTGCTCATCGATTTCGGTGCAGCGCGCGAAGACGCAACGCGCGTCAGCCGGGTTCTGTCCAAGATCCTGACGGTTAAGGACGGTTACTCGCCTCAGGAATTCTACATGGCGGGCAGCGATCAGGTTTATGCAAGCGATCTGTACGCGCTTGCGGCAACCTTTCACCATGTCCTGAGCGGGCGTCCCCCCGCCAGCAGCCATAGCCGCATGGCTGCAGCTGCCCGCGACGAACCCGATCCGCTCACTCCTTTGGGCCGGATCGAAGGCTATGACGCCGCGTTTATCGCCGCGATCAACACCTGCCTGAACCTGTTCCCCAAGGAACGGCTGCAGACCGCCGAAGCGTGGCAAGGGACCATCGATGAGGAGTTGCGGAAGAAGAAACTGATCCAGGCCGCGGAACGGGATCAGAACCTCGATCAGACAGTCGCGAAGCTCGTGAAAGACTTTTTCAAGGATTTTCAGCCAAAACGAGCAAATGCAGAGGCCGAATCCAAAACCAAGGCACGTGCGGCAGCGCAGTCAAAGCAACATGGCCAGGCCTGTGTCGTGCCCGCGCTGCTGGCCCCCAGCCAGGAATTCTGTCTCGACGAAGATGCGTTTGCAGCCGACCTCGATGACGATGTGGACGCGCTGGATCAAGAAATCGGACGCGCCGGACCCAGGGAAGACGCTCCGCTGCAGCCAATTGAAAAAATGCGCCTGAAATACATGAAGCCCGAGGAACCCGAACCAGAGCCCGAGGAAGAACCGAAGTCGCCCATCCTTTTTGGATGGATTGGTCGTTTTGGACGCCCCGCCCAAACCGAAAGCAAACCCGATCATGGGGATGATCAAACCGAGGAAATGGCATGAGCATGAACCGACTCCGCAATGTCGCAGTCCGCATGAGACCGCCGGTGGATACACCGAAGGCGGATGCCGAACCCTCGCGTGATAAGGCGCCAGCCACCTCGGCACCGGCCCCACGCCGTGTCACGCCAGAAACTCACGGTACCACGAGCAAACGCCAGATCTGGGATATTGAGGCGGATGAGGGTGCGCCTGCGGATCCGCGCCCAGAATCTACCGCCGCCCCAGTACATGATCGCGTGCCGCCGACGCAACGCCGTCGCGAACCCACACCCTCTATCGACGCATCTTCCGCTCCAGGCGGCGGTCGGGCCAAAA
The DNA here is from genome assembly GCA_947491935.1 of uncultured Roseicyclus sp. Taxonomy (GTDB): domain Bacteria; phylum Pseudomonadota; class Alphaproteobacteria; order Rhodobacterales; family Rhodobacteraceae; genus Gymnodinialimonas. The sequence continues at coordinate 403,032 of CANLLF010000001.1, read as the reverse complement.
CCCGTATTCTCGGATTCCATGCACAGGAACTGGACGTCGATGCATTTGGCACCGCCGAGAAAGCGAACAAGGGGCCGCAACTGCCCGCCGGCTTCCTTGTGGTTATAGACGGGCCAGGGCGCGGGGCTTACTTCGCGGTGTCTACCAGCGTTTCGGCCATCGGTCGCGGCTCCGATCAGGATATTGCTCTCGATTTCGGTGATGAAAGCATCTCGCGCGAAGGCCATGCGTCGGTTGTCTACGATGAGGAGCAGAACCTGTTTTTCCTCGGCCATGGCAACAAGGCCAACGTCGTTCGGCGCAACGGCACGCCCGTCTTGACGACCGAGGAACTGATACATGGCGATCTGATCCGGATTGGCAAAACGTCCCTGCGGTTCCACGCGTTTTGTGGCGAGGAGTTCACATGGGCCGATACGGACACGGAACAAGGCGCAGGCCCGGTCCATGACTGAGACGTCGCGCCTTGAATTCGATGTGTCCTCTGCCCTCGCACTTGGTGCCCGGTCGCGGCAGGAAGACGCGCTGGCTGTGGCGTTTCCGGTCGGCATGGATCACGGGTTCGCAATTCTGTCCGACGGCATGGGGGGGCACGCCTCCGGGGATCTGGCAAGCCGCACGATCGTCGCGGAAATGTTCGCCGGGCTAAGCCTCGGCACATTGCATCCGGGCGCTGATCTGCCGAACGTCTTACGCGCCTCCATGCGTAACGCAAATGCCAACCTGACGGAATGCGTGAAAGAACAGCCAACCCATCAGGGCATGGGCGGGACCGTCGTCGCGGCGGTTGCAGTGCGCGATAAGCTGCATTGGATCTCGGTTGGCGATTCCGTCTTGTACCTGTTCCGTGACGAGACACTCTCCCGATTGAACGCGGACCATTCGATGGCCCCGCAAATCGATCTGATGCTGGCCCGTGGCATGCTGAGTGAAGCGGAAGCTGCCGATCACCCACAACGCAATTGCCTGACATCCGCGCTTATGGGCGGCGCGGTTTCCCACGTTGATTGCCCCGAAGAACCCACCACCTTGCGCCCCGATGACATCTTGATCCTGGCCAGTGACGGCCTTCAATTCCTTCCCGATCCCATCATCGAGGCGCTCTTGCTGCGGGCGCGTCGTGACGGCAGCCAAGAGATTGCTCAAGATCTGATGGATGCCCTTTCCACGATGGATGACCCCGAGCAGGACAATACCTCGATCGTCGTGATCCGGGTGCAGCAGGCGAAACGACGGGTTCGGCCAAGTTCGATCCGGTCCACATCCAACGCGATGTTCAAGGCGTTCCGTCGGGCCGTCACGCCACCCGTTCAGGCGAACCCGCGGAGGTAGACATGCTTGCGTTTGCCTTCGCTCCACACGAAGCGATTGCACAACTCGACACCTTGGTCGCTTCAGCGCGCTTGCCCGCGCGCGAGGCGGATCGTTGCGCGCGCCTGGCCGATACCCTGCGGCGTCCGGCGCGCGTCTGCTTGCTGGGGCCGTCACGCGGTGACATCGCGCGGGTCGTTCAAGCCATTCTGGGCTCGACGCACCTCCCACGCGCGGCTCAGCCACCGGCGATGGAATTGAAATACGGAACCGTTCCCAAATCCGTCGCAACCTTGGAGGATGGTACGACACTCGCTGAAAGCGGCTGGCCATCGGCGGACACGGTCAAACGCGAACCGGTATTCCTGCAAATGGAACTTCCGGTCGAAAATCTACGCTCGATGTCGTTCCTGGTGCTCGCGCTTGAGCCCGATCCCGCAATGCATAAACCGGCCCTGTCCTGGGCAGCACGGCGGTCGGAGATCGCGATCTGGTGCACCCGATCCTTCAGCGTTGCGGACGCGCGGATCTGGGGCCATGCGCCGGAACGCCTGACCCAACACGCCTATCTGCTGGAAACTCGCCGGGACGTATCGATCCCTCGGCATGGGGCCGTCGCAAATTTTACCGAGACCTTCGTCACGGCCGGGCATGAGGCGGGCACTACCCTCGACATCGAGCCGCTTATTACGCGACTGACATCCGACATCGAAGACGCCCGCAATGCCGATCTGGATATGGCGCAATTGTTCCTTCACCGGTTGCGGCACCTGGCGGTCGAAACACCCGACGACGCGCCGGGGGAGGGACGCACTGGCACCAATCAGACGTCGGTGAAACACAAACTGGATCTGCGTCCAATCCTGTCTGAGCCATTCCTGTTTCTCATGGCGCGCGCCAGGGATCTGGTGGATGTTTTGGCGGCGATGGACCCATCGCAAGAGTGGCCTGGGACGGCTCTCGATGAGTGCATCGATATTGTGGAGGGCCTTCGGGATCGCGCGGAAAACTGGCCGGACGACATTGCACCCATCCGCGCGTTGCAGGCGATGATCGAAGAGGTCTGCGACACCACAACGCTTCTCCGGATCGAGGCTGGGGCCGAGCAGGCTCAAGACGCCGCAGCCATGCTGTTTCAATTGCGGGTCGCGTTTGAGCAGACATTGGGATGGGGAACCGACTAAGATGAAACAAGACCGTATCATTCCGCACATACATCCCGGCACAGCGCTTATCGAGGACACGTATCGAGGCCTCGCCCCGCTGGTTCGGGACAGGCGCAAGGTCGCGGGCGCTTTGGATCATCTGCAAAAGGTCGCGGACGAAACCAGCGTTGAAGCCATTCAAAAGCTGCGCCGCCGGATGCGCCGGTTTGAGCCGTCGGTGACGTTGATCGGCCAGGTAAAAGCGGGCAAAACCTCGTTGGTGAATGCCATGTCGGGCGGTGGAACGCTTCTGCCATCGGACGTCAATCCGTGGACATCCGTCGTCACGTCGCTCCACTTGTCCCCGGTGCTGAAGGAAGCCAATCAGCGCGCCCAATTTCGGTTCTTTGCGGAGGACGAGTGGGCCAACTTGTTGAATACAGGCGGGCGCGTGGGGGAGCTTGCCAGCCGCGCTGGTGCCGACAAGGAGCTCGAAAAGGTCCGTCGGCAATTGTCGGACATGCGGGAGAAATCCCGGGCCCGGTTGGGGGCGAGTTTCGAGCAATTATTGGGTCAGGCCCACGAATATGGCTATGTCGACGAAGAGTTGATCCAGCGCTACGTGTGCCTTGGCGACGATTTCGATCTCGATACCAGTGCCGAGAAATCGCAAGGACGATTTGCCGATATCACGAAATCGGCGGATCTCTACGTCAGCTTGCCCGCATTGCCGCTACCGATCTGCCTGCGAGACACGCCAGGGGTCAACGATACGTTCATGGTTCGCGAGCAGATCACCGTGAACGCGATGCGAGGCAGTCGGCTTTGCGTGATGGTCCTCTCGGCGCATCAGGCCCTGTCGACGGTCGATCTCGCGTTGATCCGGTTGATTTCGAATATCCCCACGCGGGACGTCGCGATCTTTGTAAACCGCGTTGATGAATTGGAAAATCCGGCTCGCGAAATCCCCGAAATCCGTGATTCCATTCGTAAAACGCTTGCAGGGCAGAACGTGTCGACGGACACGAAGATCATCTTTGGCAGTGCGGTTTGGGCCCATCGTGCACTAACCGGCGAACTGGGCGCCTTGAGCAAGGCCAGCGCAAGCGCGTTGATCAATCTGGCCGAGTATGAAGCGACCCAAACGGCGCCCGAAAAGGATCCGTTTGCGATGGTTTGGACACTGTCGGGCCTGCCGGCGCTCGGCCAAGCAATCGCCGAGCGCATCGTGGTGGGCGAGGGGGCGGAACACGTTGCCGCCATTGCAAGCGATGCGCGAAACATCGCAAACGCCATCTCAGCCTCCCGCGCCATGGCGGACCGGCGCGCCGTGGAAGGCCCTGCGCAGCCCGTGGATATGGCCGCGCTGACCAAGGCGTTGGATCGCACGAGCGAACGGGTGACCGACAGGCTTGGATCCGAGCTTGATGGTCTTCTCGATGCTCTTGACGCGCGATTGGACAAGTCGCGCCAAACCTTCGTTTCGAGGGCCGTCACCTCTCTGATCAAACATCTGGAGATTTACGGCGAAGATGAAGTTTGGACATACGATCCCGCCGGCCTGCGTCTGCTTCTGAAAACCGGATATCAGGTGTTCGCCGCGAAAGCGTCCCGGGCCGGGGAAGATGGGTATCTGAGGTGCTCCAACGAGTTGAAGGACCTGTTCCTGCAAAGCTATTCGCTGTCCGATGTCGGGTTTGATCTTGAGCCGCCGGCCGCACCGCAACCTCCGGCGCCTGTGCTTCTGGGGCAGACCATCGCGCTCGACATCAAGGGCAGTTGGTGGTCGCGCTGGTGGCGCAAACGGCGAACCTACCAGGCGTATGCCGAGGAATTCCGCGCGTTGATCGACGCCGAAATCGCGCCACTTGTGGATGCGCTGAAGGCGGATTTGGCCACCCCTTACAAGGCCGCCTTGATGGGAAAACTGGATGAATTCATGGCCGGGCAGCGGGCGGTATTTTTGAACCTCGCAAGCAGGGATCATTCCGATCTCGAGGATTTACGCCGGAAACAGGCGGACGCCCTTGATGCTCAACATTCGGCGTTGACCGAGGCCCGATCCCTTCTGACCGATTTCCAGGGGCCTGAAGAGCGAAAGGTGCCCGCATGACCATGGATATGGTGGCGAGAGATGGTGGCCGGAAGCCTGTAATTGTGTTGCTTGGCGAATTCAGCGCCGGGAAGAGCACGCTGGCCAACGTGCTTCTCGGCACGTCCCGATCGCCGGTTCGCGTAACCGCTACCCAGGTGCCGCCGATCTGGTTTGTGGCCGGCACAGGCGCGCCCGTTCGGGTTGCCGCCGATGGGCGGGAAATCGACTTGCCAGATGGCATTCTGTCCGACGTTCCGCTGCACAGCACACGTGCCGTCCGCATCCCGCTCCAGGCCGAATTCCTCGAGCGGTTCTCACTCATCGATATGCCAGGAAGTTCGGACCCGAACATGTCACCCGACATCTGGGATGCGTTGTTGCCCTTGGCGGACATCGTGATTTGGTGCACCCCCGCCACCCAGGCGTGGCGACAATCCGAAGCCGCCATTTGGGATATGGCTCCGGATGTGCTGCACCAGCGCAGTCTTTTGTTGCTGACGCGAATGGACAAGTTAGAGTCGGATGCGGACAGATCCCGGGTTCTTGGCCGGGTGGAGCGGGAGACGGCGGGACTGTTCCGGTCGGTCCACCCGGTGTCGCTCCTTTCTGCGAGCGAACCGCCGTCCGAATGCAAGACGTCTGGTATGGCTGATGTGATACGCGCCTTGGATGTCTGCCTTTCTGGTAAGCCATCTGCAAAGGCTGCGGAAGCCGCGCCCGAGCCGATTCCGGAAAGCTCCGAACGCATATCGACGGCGCCCGTCATACCCCGTCGCGTCGCGGTCAAGGCGCCAACATGGCAACGCCGGGAGGGACGTCCAAACCGGCCACATGGCGAGCCAACTTGATGAAACCGGTATCCCGTCATCCCGCCAGCGTTCAATCGGGCCGCCCGCCCCTGGCGGAGTTTCGATCCGGCCGGTCGGATTGCATCTTGGCGGTTTGGGGCGATATCGAGGCGGGCCTTGTGCTTGCTGCAGACGGAGATCTATTTCATCCCCAGGAATATCTCGATGCGCTATGCGCCGAGGCCGCACAGGTGTTTTCCACCCTGCCGCCGAACCCCGATGACACGCTTGATCAGGTGGTGGTTTTCGATCCGACAGGCGGTCGCTTGTTCGTCCGCGCGCCGAGCAATCCGAGCAATTCCTTGAGTTGCCTTTGCCCGCCTGACGCAGATCTCGGCGCCCTTCTCCAGGCAATGGCGGATTTCGTGATCGATCACACCGTCTCGGAGTTTGGCCAATGACCGACATACAAACGGTACGTGACACTCTTCTGGTCAGCGCGAAGCAGGGTGTGACCGGCAATGGCTTACCCGAGCCGTCCGGGGCGGAGGACGCATTGCGCTGTATCGCAGGACACATCGATAGGACCGTCTTGGCACGCCGGATTCGTGTCAGCCTTGCGGATACATCGCTAATCGAGCTCGATGTTGAAAACCGGAGGCTACTCCGGTGCGTGGAGATTTTAGCCGGCGGATCGTCCATCGACATTCCGGAAACCTGCGTGGATGGGGGCCTCAAACCCGACGATGATGCGGAGATTGCCCAATACTTGCAGGCCAAATTCGCGGCCAGCGCGATCAATGGCATCCAGACGATCGACCTACCGGACGCCCGCACGTCGACGTCGACGGGGATTTCTCCATCGGCCATCTTGCACTACGCCAATGTGGAGGTTCCCCGCGGTGACGCGGTTGATCTGGAAACGCGCGTCGCCGAATTCATAACGGACTTCGCACCGGACGCTGTGGCTGCACTCGTGATATCCGGCGACGAAATCGTCGCGATCCACGGGTCCGACGACGCGTTGGATCGGATCGTCGACTGGGCCTGGTCGATGTATGGAAACCCCGAAGGTGGGCCGAGCCACATGTTGGATACCATGCGGGTCGGAGGGTTTTGTTCCCTGCACTGCTCCGGATCTTCCGCGCACCATGCGTTGGTCATCAAGGATACGAATGCGATTGGCGTGGTTGTCTCGGACGGTGCAGATGCGACGGTCCGTTTGCGGGATTGGGTGGCGTTTTCTGGTGGGCCCGATGGGCAAACAAAGCTTGAAGCAAGGCTTTGAGCAGCATGATTAATCGGAACGCAGTTTCCCGTTGGGGTGCGGTGCGGCGTCTCCTGTTGTAACGAGAATTCCAATCCGCGTGTTCGTTGCTTTCCAATCAACGCTTCTGAATGGCGGTACTGCGAGCGCCGCCTTGTTGGCCGGACACGCGATCCTTGCCCGCGTTGTCCCATGGGCCGTAAATACGCGTCAAATCAGATTCAAGAAACCTGATCACCCGACCACCTTTGAAGCCATATGTCCCTTGGATGTAGAAGGAGATCATGCGCGTCGAAGGCCCGCTCAGACCCCAGCGGTGCGGCCTCTCTGACGGTCGGTTGAAGACGATGATGGTGTTTAGGAACGGCTTTATTCGGTCGTCGTCCTGCTTGGTTGCACCAAGGGACGACGGGCTCAAACCGATTGCAACGGAGGCCTCATTGCGGCTTCTGGTCTACCCGCCCCAAGGGAGCAGAAATACCGGATGGGTGAGCCACATCACTGCGTCGTAGTTCATGAACTGGCCCGCAACCATCAGAGCCGGGACCAGAGCCCAAACCAGCGCTGCGAGGATCAGCCATACGGTCGCGACCGCCCTCCCGGGCGTGCGACCCGATGGCGGGACAGACTTGACGGCATGGGTGTCCCAAAGCGGTGCAAACCGGCCTGTCGCCGCGCGGGGCGCGGCGCGTGCATAGATGACGGCCGCCCCATGGCGGAGGAGCACGGCGGTCAGGAACGCCAAACCAGCCATGGCGAGGGCCAGCCCATTTGCAACGTCGGCCTGGGCAGCGGGCGCCATATCGGCGAAGCCCGGTACCACGTCTTCGACAAAGACCGGCACCGCCCGCAGACCCAATATCGGCAGGCTGAACGCCGCTGACAGCAGGGCCAACCAAACGAGCCTCGCGCCTGCCGATGCCGCGACGCTGCGGATCCGACGCCATTCGAAAAAGGCACCGAAACGGTCCTCGACCGCCGCGTGGGCCAGGGCAAGGGGCAGGTGGGCGAGAATGGGAAGGGCGCCGAGTGCTGCCACCATCCAGACCATTGGGCCCACGCTGGCCTGCTCATATCCCTTGTTGAACGAGTTTTCCCACCCGGCCCACCACGCGCCGAGCCAGGCCAATGTAAATGGCAATGTCAGGACCAGCAGCCCTGCAAGCGCAAGGGCTCCGGCCCGGATATTAGCGGCCAAACCACCCAGAAGCCAAGCTATCCACCCGCGCTCGCGCAGTCCGAATACCCATCCCGGCGCAATCGCGTCACCATACCAGCTTCGCAAAATGGTGGCCTGCATCCGCCGTGTGATCCAACCCAGCGCCAGAATGGCCGTGATCGGTGACAGACACAGCAGGGTTCCGACTACCAGGTCGCGCACAAAACCGAACAGCCGGGCCGGGAGGCGCAGGGCTGCGCGGGGCATCGTGGCGGAACTCATGCGAAAATTCCCGACAAAACATCACCTTCCGCCCGATTGGCCCGGAATCCCATCAAAGCAGCGATCGTCGGCGCGATGGCCGATTGGTCGACAGGTCGGTCTAGGATGCGGTTTCGCTCCACGCCCGCCCCGAAGATGACGGCCCAGATCTCATGGGCCGCGCGGGAGTTGAAATGGTGCTGGAACGGCACGTCCATCAACGGATTTGCGTCTCGTCCACAATCGGGCGTGATCACGAAGACGGTGTTGTCGCGATAGTACGGGTCGGCCTCCACTGTCTCGACCAGCCGTTGCAGTCCGTCATCGATAACCTGAATGGCGCGGGTGTAGTGGCTGGGATTACCCCAATGCACGTAGTCCGGGTCCTGATAATTCACCATCATCAGCCGTGGCCTGAGCTCGCGAAGCGCGCGGGTCGCCAAGGCCGTCAACAATGCATCGCCGCGCGGATTGCGGAAGCCGTCATCGCCGTAATGGGCGCGCCACCGTTGCCAGAAGGCCGTCACTTCGGGAGATTGTCCCGGCGCGATGGCCCGTGGATCGGCCTCCATCAGCGCCGCGTATTGGTTTTGCGCGTCTTCAAGCGTCGCCTCATCGGCGGTTCCCTCGGCGATGATCTGGGCGAATTTGTAGAGCTTGAAGCGATGGAGGCTGAGCATCTCGGAACGGTAGGCGATGCCGTAATGGTCTGCCACGCCGTAGGTGAAGAACTCCTCCTGCGGTCGGTCTTCCCCGTTGATCAACAGCGCCTGATGGGACGGCACATCGAAGGCCTCGCGCAAGTATTCGAAAAGCGTGGGTTCGGTGGGCTCCAACCGGTCCTGCAAGAAGCCTGACCCAGCATCGCGATAGGCAAGATAGCGACCGGTCAGAAGGTTCAGCGTACCCTCCGCATGGCTCGTCTCGACGCCGTCCAGTTGTGCGATCCGCATGTCGGGGATGAAGACGCCGCGATTGGCCAGCACGTGGCGCAGATAGGGTGCGTAGGTCGTGGCCTCATCGATGGTTTCAGCGCGCCGGACACCGCCCCCAAACCGGACAAGGATGACATTGGGGCCGGCATAGGTAGGGGTGGATTGGGCACTGGAGAGGTTTGGGGCCAGCGTGGCGGATGCAGCCATCGCGCTCAGCCCGAGGTTAAACTCGCGTCGATCCATAATGAGACCTCGATCAAAAAGCCGCCCCAAGCGGAATGTAACAGGTTTTTACATTATTGGGTAGGGGGCGCCGCGTTCAGTCAATTGAACAGGAAAACGCGACCTGTCAGGTGCTCGCCCGGAAGCTCAGATCGGTCCGACCTGTCTGCGCCATGGCGATGCTGAGCTCATCGGTCAGAACATCCCACAAGCGATGCAGGCCGGGCTCCCCGGCGGCGGCGATGGCAAATTGCAGGATACGTCCGAAGAACACGAAATCGGCGCCTGCGCTCAGCGCCTTCAAGGCGTCCTCCCCCGAGCGCAGGCCGCTGTCGAAAAACACCGGGTAGGTGTCTCCGACGGCATTTCGAATGTCCGACATGGCCAGGAACGGCGACGGCGCGCTTTCCAATTGGCGGGCCCCGTGGCTTGAAACCTGGATCGCATCGACGCCCACATCTTTCAGGGCGACGGCGTCTTCCACATCCAGAACACCTTTGACCACAAGGTTGCCCGGCCACGTTTCGCGCAGGCGCGAAAGCGTATCCCAATCGGCCTTGGCGCGGCTTTCGGTGCGATCGAAATCGTATCCGTCCATCTCGAAATTCGCCATCTGCGGCTTGCCGCCGAAAAGCGCCGATAGCGACCAGTGCGGATGCAGGGCGAAGTCGATGAATTGCCGTGGCCCGATGCGGAACGGCATCTTGAACCCGTGCCGCAATTCACGTGGGCGTCGGCCAACCTCGGGCACATCCACGGTCAGCACCAGCGTCTCATATCCTGCCGCCTTGGCCCGTTCGACCAGCTTGAACGTACCCACGCCATCGCCGCTGAAATAAAGCTGGAACCAGGCATGGCCCTCGGCCACCTCGATGATCTGCTCCAGGGGGGTTGAGGCGACCGTCGACACGCCATGGGGAATTTTGTACCGCGCCGCCAGCCGGGCGAGCATCAGGTCCGCCCCCCGTCCGGACAGGTTGCACATCCCCATGGGCGCGATGCCGAAGGGCCGCTCAGCGTCCTGCCCGAAGAGCTTCACGGAGAGATCGCGCCTGCTCACGTCGCGCAGAATGCGCGGGCGCAGCGCGTAGGCATCCATCACCGTGCGGTTGCGGGCGGCCCCGGTTTCGGAGCCCGCCGCGCCATCGATGTAATCGAAGATCATCCACGGCAGGCGGCGACGGGCCAGCCGCCGCGCATCTTCGCTGGAATGAATATGCGCGGCAGCGCCCATTTTGTCAGGCCTGCACCGCTTGCATGAACCGGTGCCGGATCACGACTGGATCCATCGTGATCACCGGCAGCTTGATGTTGCCGCTGTCGCATTTGCAGACGATCACGGTCATTTTGCGGTCATCGATGGCCTTTTGCAGCACCGGGCCAAGGTCCTTGTCCTGCACGGTGATGACGTTTTCGCAGCCGCAGGCTTCGGCCACATTCTCTAGCTTGGTCTTCTTGCCCGCATAGGTCGGCTGATCGCCAGTGGACCCGTAGGAGCCGTTATCGATGATCAGAAGGATGTAATTGTCGGCCACGTTGTTGGCGATCGTGGGCAGGGTGCCGAGATTGGTCAGGACCGAGCCGTCGCCGTCGATGGAGATGACGGTCTTGTCCTGGGCAAGCGCAAGGCCAAGCCCGATGGAGGAGGACAGACCCATGGTGCCCAACATGTAGAAGTTGGTGGGCTGGTCATCAATCATATGCAATTCCTGGCTCGGAAGGCCGATATTGCAGACAACCAGTTGGTCACGAAGGATGGGTGCGATCTCGCGCAGGATTTCGGAACGGATCATTGGTCGCCATAGCCTCCCCAGAAATTGGCATCGGTCAGGATGGCCACGGGTTTGTTGCACATGAAGGTGTATTTCAGGATGTTATCGAGTTCCTCGACATCCTTTTGCCAGTGGAAATGGTAGGTCGGGATGTTCATCTGGGCCAGAAGCGCCTTGGTATGAACGGCCATCTCGACCTGGCAGGCCACCGGTTCCCGCAGCTCGCCGCGATAGCTGATCAGCATCGGGAGCGGCATGCGGTAATATTGCGTGAGCGTCGCCAGCGTGTTGAACGTCACCCCGATGGCGGTATTCTGCATGATGATCATCGGGCGTTTGCCGCCCATAAAGGCCCCCGCGCAGAGGCCCATGCCTTCATCTTCCTTATTGGAGGGGATGTGAAAAATCCCGTCACGCGCCTCGACCTCGTCGATAACGCCGGCCAGCTGCTTGCAGGGTACGGTCGTGACGAACGAGATGTCGTTGGCAACAAGATCATCCACGATCTTCTTGTCGATATTCATTGAAACAGCCTTTCGTTGTGGCGGTTAGACGGAGTGTCGGTTCGGGCGAAACGGGTAGTCACGCCCAAGGGTCTAGTACGATTTTGGGGGCGGCAACGGCGCCGGCCAGCAGGTCTTGAAAGGCACCGTTGCCGTCGCAGAGCGGTCTCAGTTCGGCCCAGTCGAGCGGGCCCAGGCGACCGTTGAAAATGGCCTGCGCCGTGTCGCGGAAGTCCTGGGCGGTGTAGGTGTAGGTGCCGATGAAGGTGATCTCCTGAAGCGTCATGCGTCGCACGTCGAGGCCGCCAGTATCCTCGCCCAGGCCCACATGGGCAATCACGCCGCCCGGCGCCGCATGGCTGGAAGCCGCGGCGCGGGTGGCGGCGAAGCCCACTGCATCGATGACAATTGGATAGCTGCCCTCTGCCTCCGCAACGGCCCGTTGGCCACACGTGTCCGCAAGAAACGCGCGCCGGTCGGCGTTTGGCTCCACGATGGTGATGTCCTCGGCGCCCATCGCCTTGAGCGCCAGCGCGGCCGCCAGGCCAATCGCCCCGCCGCCCAGAACCAGCGCCTTGCCGGCATCGGCAGGGTGGTGTGCGGCCAGCGCCAAGCGCACCGCGTGCCAGCTGACCGCGAGCGGCTCGGCCAGCGCGGCCTTGGCCAGCGGGACAGCGTCGGGAACGGTCACTAGGTTTGAGAGCGGCATGCCGATGTATTGCGCAAACGCGCCCTCGCGAGGCTGCATGGAAATGATCTGCCGGGTTGGGCACAGGTTTTCGCGCTGCGATTGGCAGGCGGGGCAGGTGCCGCAGGTGACGAGCGGGTTGACTGTCACACGCTCGCCGTCCCGTGGGCCGCCAACGATGGTGCCCGCCGCCTCATGGCCCAGGATCAGCGGCGCGGGGCGGCGCGCATCGTGCCCCAGATAGGCATGCATGTCGGACCCGCAAATGCCCACGGCCTCAACCTTGATCAGCACTTCGCCCTCCGCGGGCGTCGGATCTTCAAAGTCCTGAAACGTCAGGGTTTTGTCGCCCTGATAGACAAGCGCTTTCATTTCGCCGTGAACCCCCCATCGACCATCAACGTCTGGCCGGTGACATAGCCGGATGCGTCCGAGCACAGGAACAGAAGCGGCCCGTCTATATCTTCCATCGTACCATTGCGGTTGAGGCAGGTCTGCGCCGCATTGCGCGCCGCCCGATCCGGGTCGGAAAAGACCGCCTCGGTCAGTTCGGTCGGAAAAAAGCCCGGCCCAATGGCGTTGGCCGTGATCCCGTTAGGCGACCAGGCTTCGGCCATCGCGCGGGTCAATTGTGCGATCGCCGCCTTGGACGCGCCATAGGCGATCCCGCCCGGAAAGGCGCGAAACGTTTGCAGCGATGCGAAATTCACGATCCGCCCCCAGCCTTTGGCGGCCATGGCCGGAACCAGCGCCTGGCTCAGGAAAAACGGGGCCGACAGGTTCAAGGCGATGGTTTGATCCCACCCCTCTGCGGTGACGTCGCTGGCCGGCTCCCTGGTATTGATCCCGGCGGCATGGACCACGATATCGGGCGCGCCAAACGGGCTGGTCACTGCATCGCGCAGGGTTTCGATCCGAGCGCGATCAGCGACATCGGCGGCAACCACGGCGCAGGTCTCACCGATCTCCGATTGCAGCTCCCGCAACGCCTCTTCGCGTCGGGCAACGCCGACGACGCGCGCCCCAGCGGCCGCCAAGGCGATGGCCGCCCGCCTGCCCAGGCCCGAGCTTGCGCCTGTGACGCAGGCCACCCGGCCCGTCAGATCAAACAGATCGCGCGGGTCACGCATCTGCCGTCAGATCGAATTCTTCGTCCGGGAAGTATTTGGCCAGACGAACATCGGCTGCCCGGGCGTGGCCCTCCATGCCCTCCAGCCGTGAGATCCGGGCCGTCGCCTCGGCCACCGCTTTCGATCCCTCCCGCGTGGCGCGCTGCCACGTTACGATCTTCATGTATTTATGGACGCTCAGGCCCCCGGTATAGCTGGCCGCACCCGAGGTCGGCAGAACGTGGTTCGTGCCCGTCGCCTTGTCGCCGTAGGAGACGGTGGTCTCTTCGCCGAGGAACAGCGATCCGAAGCAGGTGAGGCGATCCAGCCACCAATCCAGATCTTCACACTGGACCGTCAAATGCTCAGGGGCGTAATCGTCCGAACACGCCGCCATCTCTTCGCGGTCGCGGCACACGATTACCTCGGCATAATCGCGCCAGGCGGCAAAGGCGTTCTCCCGGTTCAACTCGGGCAGATCATCGATCAGGCCGGGGACAAGCTCCATCACCCGCTCGGCCAGCGCATGATCATCGGTAACCAGCCACACCGGGGAATTGTATCCGTGCTCGGCCTGGCTCACCAGATCGGTCGCCACGATCATCGGGTCCGCGGTTTCGTCGGCCAGGATCAGGCTATCGGTGGGGCCCGCGATCATGTCGATGCCGACGCGGCCAAACAAGATGCGCTTGGCCTCGGCCACAAACTGGTTGCCGGGCCCGACAAGGATGTTGGCCTTCGGCAGGCCGAAGAGGCCAAAGGTCATCGCGGCAACGCCCTGAACGCCACCAAGCGCCAGGATCTTGTCAGCGCCGCAGATATGGGCCGCGTAGACAATTGCGGGTGCGATCCCCACGCCGGGACGGGGGGGCGAGCAGGCCGTGATATGGCGGCAGCCGGCCACTTTTGCGGTGGTTACCGTCATGATGGCACTGGCCACGTGGCTGTAACGCCCGCCGGGCGCGTAGCAGCCCGCCGCATCCACCGGGATCGCCTTCTGACCGGCGATCATGCCGGGCACGATTTCCGTTTCCACGTCGGACATCGTGGCCTTCTGCGTCTCGGCAAAGCGTTTGACGTTATCGTGGGCAAACTGAATGTCGCGCTTCAGCTTGTCGGGCACCAACGCGCAGGCCGCCTCGATCTCTTCGGGCGTGAGGATCACGTTGCCCTCGTACTTGTCGAACTTCGCCGCATATTCCAGGGCCTTCGCATCGCCGCCCGCTTCGATCTCCGACAGGATCGTCTTCACGATTTCATGCACTTCGGACGCGTCCGATTTGGCAGTCAGCGTTGCTTTCTTGAGGTATTCACGGGCCATGGGCGCAGATCCTAATCGTCGGTTTCTGGAGCATAGGGAGCGGTCAAGATCATGAACCGAATCCCAATATGCAGGCATGAGTCGGGTATTGATGTAAGCGCTTACATCACCCCATGCAAGAATTTCGTTTGCCCCCCTCAAGTCCCTGATAATGTGGGTTCCGCCGCGTCCACCCCTGCTGTTGCAATAAGGGGGAGCATGGGCCTACCCGTCCCGAGAGACGGACGCGCAAGCCGCGCGCTTGGCATTCCTCCACGCTTCTGCGCAAGGTTTCAGCGACCATTTCACCATCTCCGACAAGGGGATGACGCAAGACTAACCAGGCGGAGAAGCCGATGCACCAATATCCCCATCAAAGCCCATTCAAACTGATGATGTGTCCTAATCCTGCCGATCTGGAACTCGGGGTCACCCCATGACGCGTGTCGTTTCCATAGGGGAGTGCATGGTCGAATTGGCGCCCGCCGGGGCACCGGGCACATTTGCCATGTCCTATGCCGGTGATACATTCAACACGGCCTGGTATCTCGCAAAACTTGCCCCCGGTTGGCAGGTCGATTTCGCAACTGCAATTGGAACGGATAAAATCTCGGACGCCTTCATGGGCTTCGCCGCGGAAGCGGGGATCGGCACCGGCCACATCATGCGGCACGCAGACAGGCACATGGGCCTCTACATGATCGAATTGGAGAAGGGCGAACGGTCATTCCATTATTGGCGTGAGACATCGGCGGCGCGGATGCTGGCAAAGGATCCCGATGCTTTGGCGGAGGCCCTCACGGGGTCCGACATCATCTTTTTCAGCGGCATTACCCTCGCGATCCTCACGGAAGACGACCGGGAAGAGCTTTTCGATGCCATTTCGGACGCGCAGGCCAGTGGTGCGATTGTGGTCTTTGATCCGAACCTGCGCGACAGGCTGTGGACTGACCTCGAGGAAATGCGCGGCGCCATCATGGAGGCGGCCCTGAGTTCCGAGATCGTCCTCGCCTCGTTTGACGAAGAAGCGCGCCATTTCGGCGATGCGGATCCCTCCGCAACCGTTGCCCGCTACCTCTCGGCAGGCGCGACCAGCGTGGTCGTCAAGAACGGTGCGGGGCCCATCCACTATTCTTGCGGCGGAGTGGCTGGCATGCATGTCCCAGACGCGGTTGATGCCGTGGTGGACACCACCGCCGCCGGTGACAGCTTCAACGCGGGCTTCCTCGCCAACCTCATCGCTGGCGACGCCCCAGCCGACGCAATCGAAGCGGCGTCTCAACTGTCCGGAGAAGTCATCCAGGCGCACGGCGCGCTGGTGTCCGTGCCCGCAGCCCGGCTTTCCGGCAAGGCGTAACGTGTTGCAGACCAGACGGCCGTCGACGCGCCCTCTTCCCGCGTTTTGAAGCCCGCCTTCGCTCTCTGTCCTCGTTGAGGCCGCCCATCGCGATCATGTCCTCTTGCAGCGAGTGGCGCTGTAGCGGCGCAAGAATGTCGCCGGGATCGACGGAGAGGTTCGCCGCCACACCCGGCCATGCGGCGGAACATCGCAATTGTACTCCGGGCGGAACGCCGCATCACTTGAATGCGAGCGCCGGGTTTGGCAGGGAGGTGGCATGCGCCTGATCGACCCATCCCACCCGTTCTTGCAGCCAGCCTGGCGCCGGTATCTTCTGGTCGCGGCACCCTTCGCCTGGGCATTTGTGGAACTTCAATTCGACAATACGATCTGGGCCTATCTCTTTGCCGGCATTGGTGGATATCTGGCGTGGAATCTGATCTTCGCGTGGCCGAAATCCGATGAATGAGCCTCAGATAGTGGTCAGATCGACCGGTTGACCGGTCTCGCAGGCCTGCGTTGCCGCGTCTGCAAGTATTTGCGCTTTAAAACCGTCTTCGATCCCCGGATCAGGCGCCGTCCCGCGCATGACCATGTCGATGAACGCGGTCATCTCGGCGGTATAGGCGGCCTCGTAGCGTTCCAGGAAGAAGTTGAGCGTGGGCGAGCGGCAGAACCCATCCACCGTGGCGATCTCAACCGATGTTTCAAGGATGTTTTCCGCCCGCAACATCCCCGTCGCCCCGTGCACTTCGATACGTTGATCGTAGCCGTATGCCGCCCGGCGGGAGTTGGATATCTGGCAAATGCGGCCCGATGCCGTTGTAAGCGTGACCGCCGCCGTATCGACGTCGCCCGCTTTGCCAATCTCGGGATCCACAAGACACGCCCCCACAGCGCTGAGCTGTGTGAATTCTTCACCCATCAGAAAGCGCGCCATATCGAAGTCATGGATCATCATGTCGCGAAACAGGCCGCCGGATTGTTTGATGTATCCAATTGGTGGTGGAGATGGATCGCGTGATGTGATCTGGATCAGTTCAACCGCACCGATCTCACCGGCGCGCAAGCGCGCCTGAAGCGCCGCGAAGTTGGGATCAAAACGGCGATTGAAGGCGGTGAAGAAGGGGACGTTGGCCGTCGCGACGGTATCCATGAGGGATCGTATGTTATCCACAGACATATCCACAGGTTTCTCACAGAAGATCGCCTTGGAATCTCTTGCTGCAGCTTGAATTTGTTCGAAATGCGTATCCGTCGGAGTGCCAATCACAACCGCGTCGATATCCGGTGCTGAAAGGATCTGATCGGTGGACCGAACCTCCGCCCCAGTCCCGTCCGCCACGGCTTGAGCCGCGGCGGGAACTGCATCGGCCACCGCGATAATCCTGGCATCATCCAAACTCTTGAGCGTGCGGGCGTGGACCTGCCCTATCCGGCCGCAGCCGAGAAGTCCGATACGGATCATCCGTTCAAGCCTTTCCTGAGGCGCCGGTGCTTTGAATGGCGGCACGGGCCGCCTCGAACACCGGGTCGTGAGTGTCTCGCAGGATCTGGACGCGATCGAAACGATCGGAATCCGACAACACCGCTTGCCGCAATGCGGCCCCAAAGGCCATGCGCAGCTCTGTTCCAATATTGAATTTGCAGATGTTGGTCGCGGCGGAAAGCGCTTTGCGCTGTACGATCGGCACCCCGGAGCCGCCATGGATCACCAATGGCACGTCGGTGGCCGCTTGAATGTCCGCGATTCGCGCCTCGTCCAAGCCGCCTTCGTGATCCTGTTGCAGGTGCACGTTGCCCACCGAAATCGCCATCGCATCGACACCGGTTTCCACGGCAAACCGCGCCGCCTCTTCCGGATCGGTGCCGGCGCTTGCTTCACCACCGGAATAGCCGACGAATCCGATTTCGCCCTCGGCCGAAATGCCGGCGCCGTGGGCGAGTTCCACCACGGCGCGCGTCTCGGCAATATTCTCGTCCAGCGGCTTGCGGGAGCCGTCGAACATGAGGGAGGTGAAGCCCGCATCCAGCGCTGCCCGGCACTCCTCCATCGTGTAGCCGTGGTCCAGATGAGCGACGACCGGAACGGACACAGAATCGGCCAAATGCCTGAACATCTTGCCTAATACTGGCAGCGGAGTGTGTTCACGGCACGACGGGCCAGCCTGCAAGATCACAGGCGCGCCCTCGGCCTCAGCCGCCATCGCAAAGGCGCGCATGTCTTCCCAGCCAAGGCAGACCAGGCCGGGCACGGCATAACCGCCCCTCAAGGCGGGCTGCAAAACGTCTGCCAGTGTTGCCAGGGTCATTTGAACTTTGCCACCATGTCCATGATGCCCGGTATCGTGTGCAGCTGTTCGGCATGGGTCGGCTGGAAATACTGTTTCAGGCTGCGTTGGCTCAGCCCGCCGAGGATCGTGAAGTAGTACATTTCATACCCAGGGAGGGCGCAGCAGGGATGGTATCCCTTATCGATCAAGACGGTTGAGCCATTCATGATATGATAGGCATCCCCGGGCTCGTTGTCGACGCGCTGCAGCATTTGCAGGCCCGATCCGTAGTTGGGCTTGAAGCGAAAGTTGTAGCATTCATCGTGGCGGGTTTCGTCAGGCAAGCGATCGGTGTCGTGTTTGTGTGACGGAAATCCGGACCACCCGCCCGCGCCGACAGTGAACAGCTCGCTAACGAGTAATCGTCCAACACGATCGTGGTGGCTTGCACCCAGTATATGTTTGATTTTGCGATGTGTCTTCGTGTCATCAGACCCATATTGCACCAGATCTAGCTCTCCACTCCGCACGGCGAATGGTGTCAGGGTTTCCGCGAACTGCGCGCCGGCAACGAATATCTCGGCGTCCGTCCGCGCCGTCATCCGCGCGCCGACATTCGTGGGTACATAGACGCCTTCCGGGTCACCATCCCAGACGTCTTCGGTCCGGTTACCGATGTCTGCGAATGTCTCGCCGCCCACCTCAACCGTAACCGTTCCGGTGGCCGGAACGATGCAGGTCTCGTATCTTTCAAGCCGGTAATCAAAACTCTTCCCCGCTTTCAATTTTACGATATTGAAGTAGGTGAGCGGGACATGCGCATCATCGACGTCGACGATGGCTTTGTTCTGATTGTCGAAGGGCGGGATATGCATGGGCTGGGTCCTTTCAGGCGGTGGTCGGGCCGGAATGGCCAGCGCGGAACTCGTCGATCTCGGCTTGGGTCGGCATGGCTGGCGCGCAACCCACCCGGGCCACGACCAGTGCGGCAGCCGCGGAGCCTTGAAGAACGGCGTCGTGCACGGGCAGGCCATCGGCCAATCCACTGACAAAGCCGCCCATGAAGCTGTCGCCAGCGCCGGTGGGTTTCAGGGCATCGGTACGGTAGATGCCGGTTCGAAACTCACCCTCAGGCGTGATGGTGATGGCACCCTTTTCCCCCATCTTGTAGACGACAACCTGTGCCCCGCCTCCAACAAGTTCCCGGGCTTTTTCAAGGCCTTGATCGTAGTCCCCCGCCATGAAGCCGAACTCTTCATCGTTGCCGACGACGACGTCGCACAAAGCGCCAGCCCGCGAATAGACTTCGGCGGCCACTTCCGGTGAAGGCCAGGAATATGGGCGGTAATCCACATCAAAAATCAGCGGCAATCCAGCGGCCTTGGCAAGCTCGAACCCGCGGAAAGCGGCACTGCGCGACGGCTCGGCCGCAAAGACAGTGCCCGTGGTGATCAGCGCGTCATAGGCGGCGTAGTCCACCGCCTCCACGTCTGCGTTGGTCATCGCAAAATCGGCGGCACCATTGCGGTAAATGACCGATTGATGGTCCTCGATCCGGGTTTCGACCACAGCGAGCGAATTCCGCGCCTCACCACCTTGTGCGTGCACATGCGTCCGGTCGATTCCGTAATGGTCCAGTTGGTTGCACGCAAATCGGCCAATCGCATCGTCTGCGACACGGGTCACCAGGGTGGCCTGGCCGCCAAGCTTGGTGATCGCGACGCCGATATTGGCCGAAGATCCGCCAAGACAGGCGAAGAAATTGGTCGCCTCTTCCGTTTTCGTGCCGGGCGGATCCGGGTAGAGATCCATGCCCGCGCGGCCGATAATGACGACGTTTTTGCCCGCAAGTCGCATCAGATGCCCTGCCGCTGCTTCACGCGCTCGGATTCCCATTCCTCGTGCTTGGCGCGCACGGTTTGGTTTTCCGAAACCTGCGCCGTGCCGACCTCCCACCAGGTGTGGCCTTCGGTTGTCCACCCCTCATAGGGGTCCACCTTCATCACGATGACGGAGGTCTTGTCCGACGCTTTCGCGCGTTTGAAGGCGTCTCCCAATTCTGCCGGGTTGGCAACAGTCACCGCATCCGCACCCATAGATTTGGCATGCGCCTCGAAGTCGACAGTGAACGGGACGGGCACGGTCGGACAGTCGGCGATAAGGTTGTTGAAGCTCTCGTTTCCGGTATTGTTTTGGAGCTTGTTGATCACCGCGAAGCCGCCATTGTCGAGAACAAGGATGATCAACTTCTTTTGCGTCAGGACACTTGAGTAAATGTCTGAGTTCATCAACAAGTAGCTGCCATCTCCGCAGAAAACGACGGTATCAGCTGTGGACTCATGTTCTGATTGTGCAATCCTGGCACCCCAGCCGCCGGCGATTTCATAGCCCATGCACGAGAATCCGAACTCCACATCCACGGTCCCGATATCCAGGCTCCGCCAATTGGCGGTGACCTCGGCCGGCAAGCCGCCGGCCGCCGCGACGATCCGATCCCGAGGCTCGCACAGACCATTCACAACCCCAATGGCCTGGGCGTAGGAGTTGGGCCGATTTCCCGGCGCGACGTTTTTCGCGACATAGGCATCCCAATCGGCCCGCTTGGCCTGTGCGGATTTCGTCCACGCGTCCGGCGCTGTGAAGCCATCCATCGCCCCGCTCAACAATGGCAGGCCAAGTTTAGCATCGCCGACAATTGGCATGGAAAGGTGCTTGGCGGCGTCGTGGCGCCCCACATTGAGCGTGATGATCCGTGCGTCCTTGGCAAAGGCCGTCCACGATCCGGTGGTGAAATCTTGCAGGCGCGTGCCCACCGCAAGGATCACATCCGCCGCTTCGGCAATGGCGTTGGCGCTGTCTGATCCGGTGACGCCAAGGGGGCCGGTGTTGAGCGGGTGATCGGCCAACAAGTTGGCGCGGCCAGCGATCGTCTCGACCACGGGGATGTTGTGCGCCTCGGCAAACGCGGTCAATTCCGCGACAGCGCCGGAATATTGTACGCCCCCACCGGCGATGATCATCGGGCGTTCAGCCTGTTTCAGAAGGTTCGCGGCATCGGCGATTTCGCCCGCATCAGGGGCTTGGCGGCGGATCCGATGGACGGTGCGCTCGAAGAACGCCTCCGGATAGTCGTGAGCCCACCCCTGGACATCTTGGGGGAGCCCAAGAAAGGCGGGGCCACAATCTGCGGGATCCAGCATCGTGGCCAGCGCCGCGGGCAAAGACTGAATGATTTGAGCAGGGTGGGTGATCCGATCCCAATACCGACTTACCGCCTTGAAGGCATCGTTCACACCCAGGGTGGGGTTCCCGAAATGCTCCAGTTGCTGCAAAACGGGATCGGGCAGGCGGGTGATGAACGTATCCCCGCACAGCATCAGCATGGGCAACCTGTTGGCATGGGCAAGCGCGGAGGCCGTCAGAAGGTTCGCTGTGCCCGGGCCTGCGGAGGCGGTGCAAAACATGAAACGCTGCCGCAGATGGTACTTCGCGTAAGCCGCCGCCGCAAAGCCCATGCTTTGCTCGTTCTGGCCACGATAGAGCGGCAGATCATCCTGCACCGGATAAAGCGCCTCGCCCAGGCACGGCACGTTGCCATGGCCGAAAATCCCGAAACCACCGCCGCAAATGCGCGTCTGCTGCCCATCAATGTCGATGAACTGATTCATCAGATAGCGCACAATGGCCTGCGCCACGGTCAAGCGGATGGTGGTCATGTGATCTCCCCGGTCTGCGTCGAGCGGTGGTGTATCCGGCAGATTGTATATTGCGAAGCTCTTGCCCGCAGGATACGAGTTTTGCAACCGGTTGCAACAGGGTTCATCGGAAGGGGCGCTTGGCATGGGTCAGATCGGCATAGGCTTGATCGGTGGCGGCTATATGGGCAAGGCTCACGCGGTGGCGATGGCGTCGGTTGGCGCGGTTTTCAACACCACGCTGCGGCCCAGGTTGGAGATGATCGCCGCCTCCAGCGATGCATCTGCGGAACGCTACCGGGCGGCCTTCGGGTTCGCGCGCGCGACGGGGGATTGGCACAGGCTCGTGGCCGACCCCGAGGTCGACGCCATCGTGATTGCATCGCCGCAGGAAACGCATCGCGCAATTGCCGAGGCGGCGTTTTCAGCAGGAAAGCCGGTGTTTTGCGAGAAACCCTTGGGCGCGTCGCTGGCCGACGCGGAGGCGATGGTTGCCGCAGCAGAGGCCTCCGGCTCACCGAACATGATCGGCTTCAACTACGTCAGGACCCCGGCAACCCAGTTCGTAAGACAGTTGCTGAGCGACGGAGTGATCGGCGACGTGACGTGGTTCAGGGGCGAGCATACCGAGGATTTTCTGGCGGACCCCGCACTGCCCGCCAATTGGCGGACGACCGGGCGGGCAAATGGCTGCATGGGGGATCTGTCGCCCCACATGATCAATTGCGCGCTGGCGCTGATGGGCCCGATTGCCGAAGTTTCGGCCCGAATCGAGACAGTTCACCCAACGCGCGGTGGGCAGGCCGTTGATAACGACGACCACGGCCAAATGATGGTCAAATTCGCCCAGGGCGCGATGGGGCACCTCTATTTCAGCCGTGTCGCGACGGGACGGAAGATGGGCTATGCCTATGAAATTCATGGCACAAAGGGGGCGATCCGGTTTGATCAGGAAGATCAGAACGCCGTCTGGCTCTACCGCGCGGAAGGGCCTGACGCCGCGCGCGGCTTCACGAAAATCCTGACGGGGCCGGAGCATCCTGATTACCTGCCGTTTTGTCAGGGGCCGGGCCACGGGACCGGGTATCAGGACCAGATTATCATCGAAGCAAGGGACTTCCTGCGCGCGATCGAGACCGGCGAGGCCGTGTGGCCCACATTCCGCGATGGCCTGGCGGTGAGCCGGATCATCGATACCGCATTCGCATCTGCCGAAACCGGCGGGTGGCACTCTATCCCCCTCAACTGAAAGGGAAAACCATGACGATCCGTATCGGTAACGCGCCCTGTTCCTGGGGCGTAGAGTTTGCGGATGACCCGCGCAATCCGGACTGGCGCAGCGTCCTGAAGGATTGCGCCGCTGCGGGATACAAGGGGATCGAGCTGGGGCCGGTGGGCTTCATGCCCGATGATCCGGCAATCCTGTCGGACGCGTTGAGCGAATTCGATCTGGAGCTGATCGGGGGCGTGGTGTTCCGCCCGTTCCACGATCCGGCGGCTTGGGACGACGTGCTCGACGGGTCGGTGCGAACCTGCAAGGCTCTGGTGGCTCACGGCGCGCAACATCTTGTTTTGATTGACTCAATCTCGCCGCGCCGGGCCCCAACGGCGGGCCGCGCGGACGCGGCGGAGCAGATGGATGCCGACGAATGGGCCGCGTACCGGGATCGGATCACCCAAATTGCACGCCTGGGCACCGAAGAATACGGCCTCACTGTCGGCATCCATGCGCATGCTGCAGGATTCATGGACTTTGAACCGGAGCTGGAGAGACTTTTAGAGGAAGTGTCTGAAGAAACGCTTAAGATCTGTTTCGACACCGGGCATCATTCCTATGCCGGATTTGATCCCGTGGCGTTCATGAAACGCCACATAGGCCGAATTTCCTACATGCATTTCAAAGACATCGACCCCGTTGTTAAGGCCGACGTGATCGCCAAAGGCACCGGATTTTACGATGCGTGCGGTCAGGGAATTTTCTGCAATCTCGGGCAGGGGGACGTCGATTTCCAATCGGTTCGTCAGGTTTTGATCGATTCGGGGTTCGAAGGCTGGTGCACGGTTGAGCAGGATTGCGATCCGCTGCTGGACGTTCGCCCGTTGGATGATGCGCGAGCAAACCGCGAATACCTTGAATCCATTGGCTTTCAGTAAGGAGCTGAGATCATGGCAAAGCTGAATTGGGGCATGATTGGCGGCGGTGAGGGCTCTCAGATCGGGCCGGCCCACCGGTTGGGCGCGCAGGCGGATGGGAATTTTGTGCTGGCGGCCGGGGCGTTGGACCATGATGCGGAGAAGGGCCGGGATTACGCGCAACGTCTGGGCGTGGCGCCGGACCGGGCCTATGGCGATTGGCGGGAGATGCTGGCCGGAGAGACCGCGCGGGAGGATCGCGTGGATCTGGTGACGGTCGCGACGCCGAACTCCACCCATTTCGAGATCACGAAGGCGTTTTTGGAAAGCGGATTCAACGTTCTATGCGAAAAGCCGATGACGATGAGCGTGGAGGAAGGGGAGGAGATCGTGAAGATCGCCGAGGCCTCCGGCAGGATCTGCGCGGTCAATTATTGTTACTCGGCCTATCCCATGGTCCGCGAGATGCGGCACCTGGTAAGTACCGGATATATCGGGAAAATCCGGCTGGTCGTCACGAACTTCTCGCATGGGCACCACGGTGATGCGGGCGATGCGGATAACCCGCGCGTCCGCTGGCGGTACGATCCGGCGATGGCGGGCGTTTCCGGGCAGTTTGCCGATTGTGGCATCCACGCGTTGCACATGGCGAGCTTCATTGCGGGAGACGAGGTGCGAGAGCTGTCGGCAGACTTCGCCTCCGCCATCGACAGCCGGGTGCTGGAAGACGATGCGATGGTGAATTTCCGGATGGAAGGCGGCACAATTGGCCGCCTCTGGACGTCATCTGTGGCCATTGGTCGGCAACACGGCTTTGACATCCAAGTGTTTGGAGAGACGGGAGGATTCCGCTGGGCCTCCGAGCAGCCGAACCAGGTTTTCTACACGCCCGTGGGCGGGCGCACGCAGATCATGGAGAAGGGCGAAGGCGGCCTGTCTGATGAGGCCACGCGCCTGTCCCGGGTAGCAATTGCACACCCGGAGGGCTTCCCGCTGGCGGTGGCGAACATCTACGTGGATCTGGCCGCCGCGATCCGGGGAGAGGCCCACGGGGCCTATCCGACGGCGGTGGACGGGGTGCGGTCGATGGCGGCGGTTTATGCTGCGGTGGACTCTGCCAAGGCGCGGGGCAAATGGGTCGACGCACGGCCGCCGATGTTGCGAATATAGAGATATAGAATCGGTATATCTGGAGGATATCTGCGGTATATCCCTCGGATCTCACCCCAGCGCGCGCAATGTCCCCCGCTCGATCACCTTGCAGGGGAACAGCCGGGTTTCGGGGTGGCGCGTCGGGTCCTCCACGGTGCCGACAACCAGATCGATGGACGCGCCGATGATCTCGGCGACGGGCTGACGGATCGTGGTGAGGTTGATGTTCTGCCAGCCCGACATCTGCATGTCGTTCAGCCCGATGATGCCGATATCGCCGGGGCAGGACAGCCCGGCCTCCTGCACGGCGGACAGCGCGCCGATGCTGAGCACATCGTCACCGCAGAAATACGCCTCGGCCGGGCCCTGCATCAGGAGCTTCGTCATTTCCACCCGCCCGGCATCGAAGGAATAGGCGGAAGCATAGCTTGCGCTGACCTCGATCTCGGGATGTTCCCGCAGGGCCGCCATAAAGCCCAAGGCCCGGTCCTGAGTCGACGTGGCCTGTTCCGGCCCGCCAAGGAACGCGACGCGCTTGTAGCCGCGCGAAATCAACGCTTCGCCCGCCATGCGGCCACAGGCGACGTTATCGATGCCCACCACATGGACCTGCGGCGCGGTTGTGAAGCGCCCGAAGGAATGGACCACCGGGATGCCCGCCGCGCGATAGGCCTCGGCAAACGACGGCGGCAGAGTGGAGGAGGCGACGATGGCGCCATCCACGGAATATTGCCGCAACATGCGGACCGAGGCTTCGGGGTCGGTTTCCTCGACCCGGAGATTGACGAGAAGCGGGCGCAGGCCGCGATCCTGAAGGCCGCGGGTGAAGCGGTCGAACACCTCCAGGAACAGCGGGTTGTGAAAGTTGTTGGAGACCAGCCCGATCAGCTTGGTGCGCCCCGTGGTGAGGGACGAGGCGAGCGCATTGGGCGAATACCCCAGCGCCTTCGCCGCCTTTTCCACCTTGGCCCGTGTTTTGGAAGAGACCGATGCGCCCTCGGTGAAGGTGCGGGACACGGCAGACGTTGAGACCCCGGCGCGTTCCGCGACATCCTTCAGGGTGACGGCCATTCCTATCCCATCCTTGGTATTTCCGAGCCAGTATCGGGGTTTGATCCGATGGGCACCATGAGAAATCACGGGGCGCTTTGCAACCGGTTGCAAAAAATCAGAATCACCGCTACGGTTTGCCCAAGGTGGGCGGTGTGTGTGCATTCGATCCACCGTCAGACCTATTGGGAGGACATCATGAAATCATTTCTGAAGACGGTTGCTGCAGCGGCACTGGTCGCCGCGACGCCGTTCATGGCCGTGGCCGATGGCCATGAGAGCCAGCGCTACGTGCTCGTCAGCCACGCCCCTGACAGCGACAGCTGGTGGAACACGATCCGCAACGCGCTGACCCTTGCGGGCGAGCAGATGGGCGTTGAGGTTGAGTATCGCAACCCGCCCACCGGCGACATCGCCGATATGGCGCGCATCATCGAACAGGCGGCGGCCTCGGGCCCCGACGGCATCATCACCACGCTGGCCGACCCTACGGTTCTGGGCGACTCGATCCGTGCCGCGGTGGATGCGGGCATCGACGTGATCATCATGAACTCCGGCACGCCCGAGCAGGCGCGCGACGTGGGGGCGCTGATGTATGTGGGCCAGCCCGAATATGACGCGGGCTTTGCCGCCGGTCAGCGCGCGGCGGGTGATGGTGTGACCAGCTTCCTGTGTGTGAACCACGTGATCTCCAATCCCGTTGTGGCCGAGCGTTGCGTGGGCTTCGCCGACGGTCTGGGTGTGGAACTGGGCGAGAGCATGATTGATGCCGGCCAGGACCCGCAGGAAATCCAGAACCGGGTGATGGCGTATCTCAATGCCAATCCCGACACCGACGGTATCCTGACCCTCGGGCCGACCTCTGCCGATCCCACGATCCTCGCGCTTGAGGAACTTGGCCTGGCCGGTGACATCTATTTCGGCACGTTCGATCTGGGTGAGAACATCGTGGCGGGTATCCGCGACGGCGTGATCCAGTGGGGCATCGACCAGCAGCCCTTCCTGCAGGCCTATCTGCCGGTTGTGGTTCTGACGAACTATCATCGATACGGCGTGCTGCCGGGCAACAACATCAACTCGGGCCCCGGTTTCATCACCGCCGATGGCCTTGAGCTGGTGGAAGCCCTGGCTGGCGAGTACCGCTGATCGCTTGATCCGGGCCCCGCGTGATCGGTCGCGCGCGGCTCTGACCTTCGGGGCAGGCGGCGGAAACGTTGCCTGCCTCTTTTCTTTAAAAAGACACGCATCCACGGGGGAGACGGCGCGATGAGCGATAATGGGAACGGCGACGGCGGCGCATTGGCGGCCGGGGGGCCGGATGACGAACGCATCAAAAAGACGGGCGGGTTGCGTCAATGGCTGATCCGGCCGGAGCTGGGCGGGATCGTCGGCGTGATCGCCGTCTTCGTCTTTTTCGGGGTGCTGGCCGGTGACAGCGGCATGTTCAACGCCCAGGGCATCATGAACTGGAGCCAGATCAGCGCGCAGTTCATGATCATCGCCGTGGGCGCCTGCATGTTGATGGTGGCCGGCGAGTTCGATCTGTCCGTCGGCTCGATGATCGGGTTTGCGGGCATCTCCATCGCCATGTTCGGTGTGGTCTGGGGCCTGCCGATGTGGGTGGCGATTCTGATCACCTTCGCAATCTGCATGGGCGTGGGCGCGATCAACGGCGTGATCGTGGTGCGCACCGGCCTGCCAAGCTTCATCGTGACACTGGCGTTCCTGTTCATCTTGCGCGGCTTCACCATCTTCATCCCGCAAACCGTCGAGAACCGCACGATCATTGGCGGCATCGAAGAGGCGGCGGAGGGCGATTGGCTGGCCGCGGTGTTCAACACCGATCTGGCCGGGTGGCTGTTTGTGTGGCTGGCCGATATCGGCGTCGTCGACACATTTTCACGCGGCACACGGGCGGGTGAGCCGGTGATCTCGGGCATTCCGATGCTGATCGTCTGGGCGTTCGTGCTGGTCATCATCGGCCATGTCGTGTTGACGCGCACACGCTTCGGCAACTGGATCTTCGCGGTGGGCGGCGACGCACAGGCCGCGCGTTATGTCGGCGTGCCGGTGGACCGGGTGAAGATCATCATGTTCATGACCACCGCGTTTTGCGCCACCGTCTTTGCCTGCGTTCAGGTGTTCGAGTTCGGATCCGCTGCGGCGGACCGGGGCATTTTGAAGGAATTCGAGGCGATCATCGCCGTGGTGATCGGCGGCGCGCTTCTGACGGGCGGCTATGGCTCTGTCGTGGGTGCCGCACTTGGCGCGCTGATCTTCGGGGTGGTGCAGCAGGGCCTGTTTTTCGCGGATGTGGAATCGTCGCTGTTCCGGGTGTTCCTGGGGGTCATCCTGCTCTTCGCGGTGATCCTGAACACCTATATCCGCCGCATCATCACGGGAGAGCGCTGATGGCCGATCCGATTGTCCATATGGAGAATATCACCAAGCATTTCGGCCCGGTGATTGCGCTCAACGGTGTGTCGTTCGACGTGAAGGCGGGGGAATGCCACTGCCTTCTGGGGGATAACGGCGCCGGTAAATCGACCTTCATCAAGACCATGTCGGGGGTGCACAAACCGACCTCGGGCGAGATCATGTTCGAAGGTCAGAAGATGAACTTCGCCAGCCCGCGCGACGCGATGGAGGCGGGGATTGCCACGGTCTACCAAGACCTTGCGATGATCCCCCTGATGTCCGTCACGCGGAATTTCTGGATGGGGCGGGAGCCGAAGAAGGGATTCTTCATCGATTTCGACAAGGCCAATTCCACCACCATGTCGGAAATGAAGAAGATGGGGATCAATCTGCGCTCCCCGGATCAGGCAGTCGGTACGCTGTCAGGCGGGGAACGGCAGACGGTGGCCATTGCGCGCGCGGTCTATTTCGGGGCGAAAGTCCTGATCCTCGATGAGCCGACCTCGGCGCTGGGCGTGCGGCAGACCTCCAACGTGCTGGCAACCGTCGACCGGGTGCGCAAATCCGGCATCGGCGTCGTCTTCATCACCCACAATGTGCGCCACGCCATGGCGGTGGGGGATCGGTTTACCGTGCTCAACCGCGGCAAGACGCTCGGCACCGCCGCCCGGGGTGAGATCACACCCGAGGAGTTGCAGGACCTGATGGCCGGTGGCCAGGAGATGGCGCAGCTTGAGGGTTCGCTTGGCGGAACTGTCTGAACAGGGAACGGACCAATGAAGCACACGGGATACTTTTCCTCCGACAGCGGCTCGCTGGCGGAGTTTGCAGAGTTGACGTCGCGGCGGCTCGAAGCGTCGGAGCTGTCCTTCACGGATCGGGTTGAGAAGAACGTGCCGATCTACGATATGACGGCGTTGGCGGATGTCCTGGCGGGGGCCGGGCGGTCCGAGTTGCTGGCCGAATGGGCCTGGGTTCTGGGCAAGTCCGCGGGCGCGGTGGTGCTGAAACAGGCGCAGCCGGATCACCGGGCAATTGACGCCGCCAGCGCGGTTTTCGAGCGGATCATCGCGGACGAGGCCGGGCAGGGCGGCGGGGCGGATCACTTCGCCGCCGCAGGGGCCAATTCACGGATCTGGAACGCACTGGAAAAGCACTGCAAACTGGATCCTGCGGGGTATGCGGCCTATTACGGGGCGCCTGCCGTGGCGGCGGTGGCCGAGGCGTGGCTGGGCCCGGATTTCCAGATGACGGCGCAGGTCAACGTCGTGCGGCCCGGCGGGCAGGCGCAGGTGGCGCATCGCGATTATCACCTCGGGTTCCAGACGGCGGAGGTGGCGGCAAGATATCCGGCCCATGTCCATGATCTGAGCCAGGTGATGACATTGCAGGGCGCGCTGGCCCATTGCGACATGCCGGTCGAGAGTGGGCCGACGAAGTTGCTGCCGTTCAGTCAGATGTTCGCGGCGGGCTATATGGCCTATCGCCGCCCCGAATTCGCGGCGCATTTCGAGGCGCATTGCATCCAACTGCCGCTGGAGAAGGGCGATGGCTTGTTCTTCAACCCGGCGCTCTTCCACGCGGCTGGGGCGAACGTGTCGGAGGATATTCACCGGATGGCGAACCTGTTGCAGGTCTCCTCGGCCTTTGGCCGCGCGATGGAGAGCGTGGACCGGGTCGGGATGTCGAAGCTGATCTTCGACGTGATGGGCGACTTGCCCGAGGATCGGCGCGCGGCGGCGATTGCCTGCACGGCGGAGGGCTATGCCTTTCCCACGAACCTCGACACCGACCCGCCGGTGGGCGGGCTGGCCCCCGAAAGCATGGCGGCGCTGCTCCGGCGCGGTTTGGCCGAGGGCATGAGCGCGGAGGCGTTCAGCGCCGCACTGGATGCGCAGATCGCGCGCAGGGGAATGTGATGGATCTACTGGTCAAACCGAACGGATCAACCGGCAAGGTCCATGCCATCACACCCGAGAGTGCCCGATGGGGCTATGTCGGGTTTGACGTCTGGCATCTGGCGCCCGGTGAAGTTGCGACGGGCGGCGAGGCCGGGCGCGAAGTGATCCTTGTGCTGGTCGAAGGCCGCGCGGTTGTCGATGGGCTGGGAGAGATGGGCGAGCGGATGAGCGTCTGGGAGAAAACGCCGCCAGCCTGTGCCTATCAGCCGGGCGAGTGGAAGGTGACAGCGGTCACCGATTGCGTGCTGGCCGTATGTTCAGCGCCCGGCTCCGGCGACCGACCTGCGCAGGCCTTGGGGCCGGAGGGGATCGAGATGGTGGACCGGGGCGAGGGCACCAATCTGCGCCACATCCACAACATCGCCATGGAGGACCGCGACGTGGCCGACAGCCTGCTGGTGACGGAGGTGTTCACGCCCGCCGGTCATTGGAGCAGCTACGCGCCGCACCGCCATGACGAGGATGATTTTCCGCGCATCACCTATCTGGAAGAGACCTATTATCACCGATTGAACCCCGGCACCGGCTTTGGCGTGCAGAGGGTGTTTACCGAGGATGGCGGCCTGGACGAAACCATGGCGGTGTCCGATGGCGACGTGGTGCTGGTGCCGCGCGGGCATCATCCCTGCGGCACGCCCTACGGGGTGGAGATGTATTATCTCAACGTCATGGCCGGGCCGCTGCGCAAATGGCGCTTTGCCGCGCATCCGGATTTTGCCCATCTGATGTGAGGGGCGACAATGTGCTAGTCTTGGGGGCATGACGTATTCTCTTGCCACTGCGACACCTGCGCTGCCGGTCCGTGATGTGCCCGTGGCACAGGCCTATTACCGCGACCATTTCGGGTTCGAGATCAAATGGCACCACGAGGGGGGGCGCATCGGTGGCGTGGCCCATGGCGATTGCGCGATTTTCCTGCGCGAGGTGACGGGGCCGATTCAGCCCGTTGTCCTGTGGATCTTCTGTGCCGATGTCGATGCGGTGGAGGCGGATCTGTCCGCCCGCGGGGCCCGTATCACCGGGCCGTTGGGCGATACGCCGTGGGGCTTGCGGCAGTTTACGGTGACCGATCTGCATGGCCACGAATTGACGTTTTTCCGCGATATGTAAGGTGCCGCATCTTGACGTTTTCAGTGTCAGGTTTTACCTGACAGTCAGGAATAACCTGACAGGAGGCGAAGATGGGTCTGAGATGTTCCTTTTGCGGTAAATCCGATGCGGAGATTGCCAAACTGGCGGCTGGTCCGGGTGGATTACATATCTGCAACGAATGTGTGGAGGTGTGCCGCACCATCATGGCAGACGGGGAGGTGCCGCCCGATCGGTTTGACCCCGAGACCTGGCCGACCGAGCGTTTGCTTGGTGCGTTGAAGGCGCTGGATGACACCGCCAATTCCTATGGCGAGCATTTGGCGCGTGCGGTGGATGCATTGCGCAGGCGCGAGGTGAGCTGGGCAAAGATCGCGCAGCCCTTGGGTATCTCGCGGCAATCGGCCTGGGAACGGTTCAGCTAGGGCCAGCGGCCTTGAGCGCCTCGCGCAGGATGTCCCGGTCACCGATATGGTTGGCGAGGATCAGGATAAGCCGCGCGTTGAGCGCGTCGGATTGATCCTTGGTCAGGCCCTGATGCGTAGCGAGCAACTCATCGTAGAAGCCGTCGGGATCGGGGATGTTCGGCTGAGTGTTCAGTTGCATGGCTGGCCTGTGGCAGTGGTGAGGGCGGTTGTGATCGTGGCGGCATCGGCGTTGGGCCAGCGGGCGGCAACATGCTGATCGGGGCGGATCAGGTAGAGCGCGTGCGGCGCGTCACCCAGGTAGCGATCGCGCAGGGCATCGGTGATGTCGGCGCCATGGAGCGTGAGTGTTCGGATCGGGATGCCGCCCACCTCCGCGATATCGGGTGGGTCCGTGTTGAGGGCGAGCAGGGTGAAGCAGCCCGGCAGGCGGTCGAGCAAGAAGCCATCGGCCAGCGGCGCATCGGGGCAGGGCGAGCCGGGGCGGGTGCGGGCGGGGCCGGTCAGGGCGTCGGGCGTGTTCAGCGGCAGGCCATCATAAGTGCACGGCACGGAGAGGCGGCCGGAATTGACCATGGGGCGAGCGAAGGCGTGATCCCTGGCCAGCGTCAGAACCGCGTTGCGGAAGATCTTGGATATCTCGGATTTCGGCGTCAGGAAGTCCGTGGCGCGGGTGGAGTTGAGGATGTTCTCGTCGGCCCCGTGGGCGCGTTCGTCGTGATAGGTGTCGAGCAGGGTGTCGGGGGCGAGGCCTTTGAGGACCAGATCCAGTTTCCAGGCGAGGTTGTCGCTGTCCTGGATGCCGGAATTCGCCCCGCGCGCGCCGAAGGGCGACACCTGGTGCGCGGCGTCGCCGGCGAACAACACGCGGCCATGGCGGAAGCGCTCCATGCGGCGGCATTGGAACGTGTAGATGGAGGTCCAGACCAGCTCATACTCCGTGCCGTCGGGCAGGAATTCATCGATGCGCTGGCGGATTTTCGCGGGGTCGAGCTCTGCCTCGCGGTCAATGTCCCATCCCAGCTGAAAATCGATGCGCCAGACATCGTCGGGCTGCTTGTGCAGGAGCGCGGATTGCGGGGCGTTGGCGAGCGGCGGTTCGAACCAGAACCAGCGTTCGGTGGGGAAGTCGGCCGTCATCTTCACGTCGGCAATCAGGAAATTATCCTCGAAGACGCGGCCATCGAAGCTCAGCCCCATCATGTCGCGGGTGGGGGAGCGGGCCCCGTCGCAGGCGATGACGTAATCGGCGGTCAGGGTGTAGGGGCCGTCGGGCGTGTCGATGTGCAGCGTGACCTTGTCGGCATCCTGGCTGATCCCGGTCACGACATTGCGACCGCGGATTTCGACCGGTTTGCCCTCGGCCTCCGCGCGGCGCAGGGCGTCGATCAAGAACTTCTCGAAATAGGGCTGCTGCAGATTGATGAAGGCGGGGTTTCCGTGGCCGTCCTCGGGCAGGAGGTTGAAGTTGAACACCTCGCCCTCGCCGTGAAAGACACGGCCGACATTCCAAACCACGCCCTTCTCCACCATCTCCGCGCCTGCGCCGAGGCGGTCGGCAATCTCCAGGGTCCGCTTGGCAAAACAGATCGCGCGGGAGCCCATGCCGACCCCGTCATGGTCATCGAGGATCAGCGCTGGCGTACCCTTTTGCGCGAGGTCGAGGCCGGTGGCGACACCGATGGGCCCGCCGCCGACGATGATGACGGGATGATGCGGCGGCGCGTCGGCGGATTGATCTGCGACCGGCGCGTAGGGATAGAGTTCGTGGGC
This sequence comes from uncultured Roseicyclus sp., assembly GCA_947491935.1. Lineage (GTDB taxonomy): Bacteria > Pseudomonadota > Alphaproteobacteria > Rhodobacterales > Rhodobacteraceae > Gymnodinialimonas. The sequence goes on along the minus strand of CANLLF010000001.1, from coordinate 369,169 downwards.
GAGGGCGTAGGTGGCGCCGACCATGGCTTAGACCTCCGTTCTGGGGGCGGGTGCGGAACCGGGCGGGGGCGTGGCACGTTCCAAGTGTAAGGTTTTCGCAGACTGACGGAGCATACCCATGACAGAGCCGACCTTCGATCCACGCACCGGCGCGCCCGAACCCACCGCACCGGGAGACAATTTCGAGCGCGCGGAAGACGGGCCTGTCCCGCGTCCGTCCCTGAACTGGAAATGGATGGCCTTCGCGGGTGTCATATACCTGATCGGCGGTTTCGTGGCGTTCCTGAACCCCTTCATCGCCTCCCTGATCGCCCAGAGCCTGATCGCCGCGGCGTTCCTGATCGGCGGTATCATTGCGATGTGGCTGGCCTTCCGCAACGAGGACGGCACGACCGGAGGCCGCCTTCTGGGCGGGTTTGCGGGGCTGCTGGCCGTGGTCTTTGCAATCGCGCTGTGGGCCAACCCGCTGGCGGGGCTGCTGTCGCTGACCCTGACCATCGCGTCGCTGTTCCTTGCCATGGGCGTCCTGCGCGTGTGGCTGGGCGTGCAAATGCGGGAACGCGAGGGCTGGGGTTGGATCGTTGCGTCAGGCGTCGTGACCGCCGCGCTCGGCGTGTTCATCTTCGCGACGTTGCCCGAGGCGGCGCTGAGCATCCTGGGCCTGTTCCTGGGTATCGAGCTCACCTTTGCCGGTGTGGCCCATATCGCTACGGCGCTGGCGGCGCGCAAATCAGAGACGTCGTAGATCATCCCTGCAACGCCTTCCAAATCTCGATGTCTCTGTCTGTCGGTCCGGATGCGGGCGTGGGCGAGGCCGGTGGCAACGGCGATGATACCGGGGCGGCGGGCAGGTACGTCGGCGGATTGATCCGCGACCGGCGCGCCGGGATAGAGTTCGTGGGCGAGGGCGTAGGTGGCTCTGACCATGTTAGGTATTCCCGTTGTTTGAAGCACTCCGGTCGCCCATTTCAGTCTGGAGAGGCAGGCGACAAAGATGGAAAGGTTTGAAACGGATAATCCGTCACTCCCAGTGTGCTTTCCAAAAAGGCGAGCATCGCAAAGAGCGACAGGACCCCGACGAGCAAAGAGCCAATGGCCTTCAGCCACCATTTTCGGTTCTTGTAATAGGCAGCTACGCGGAAGAAGCTGCGTACTCCCAACGTTTCAAAATCCCGCCAGCGGTATTCTCGCCGGACCTCCTGAACCCTTGATTGCAAGCTCAACAACAAAGCGAACAGATTGAAGAATGAGATGCAAAGAAGCCCCACGAAAATAGCTGTAAAAGCGATCCATAGACCATTCATCATGCTCTAGCCCTGCAATTGCTCCCACATTTCGATATCGCGCTTGTCGGTCCAGATGCGTGGATGGTCTATCCCGCGGGCCTCGTCATAGGCGCGGGCGACGTTGAAGGGGAGGCAGTGCTCGTAGATGGCGTAGTCCTTGAACTTTGGGTCGCAGGCGTCGCGCACTGCATCCCAGGCGTCTTTGAGGGAGCCGTTCTTGGCGGCGACGCGGGCGGCCGGGCGGTAGGTGCTGTCAACGAAATCGCGGGTGGAGGTGATGGCGCGGCTCACGGCGTCCTTGCCGATCAAAGCTCCGCCGCGCCCCGGGGCGATCGCATCCACGTCATATGCTGCGATGGCGTCGAGCGTATGGCCCCAATCGGCGAAATGGCCATCGCCGCAATAGCAGGCGGAGTGGTCTTCGACGATGTCGCCGGTGAACATGACATTGGCGTCGGGGACGTGGATAATGGCGTCGCCCGCCGTATGGGCCCGGCCGATCTGCTTGATATCCACGCGCCGGTTGCCGAGATAGACGGTCATCGCGTCCGAGAAGGTCGTGGTTGGCCAGGTGAGGCCGGGGATGCTTTCATGCCCCTCGAAGAGGCGCGGGAAGCGTTGAAACTCGCTGTCCCAATCCTCCTGCCCGCGCTCCACGACCATGGCGCGGGCCACGTCGGACATGATGATCTGATCGGCGTCGTAGGCCGAGGCGCCGAGCACGCGGACGGCGTGGTAATGGGTCAGCACCAGATGCGAGATCGGCTTGTCGGTGACCGAGCGGACCTTCTCGATCACCTTCCCCGCAAGCCGCGGCGTGGCCTGCGCCTCCACGATCATGACGCTGTCATCGCCGATGATGACCCCGGAATTGGGGTCCCCCTCGGCTGTGAAGGCCCAGAGCCCGTCGCCCACCTCGTCAAAGGTGATCGTCTTTTCCGTCATGTCCCCCTGGGAGGCGAAGGCTTTGGCCATGTGTGTTGTCCTATTGTTGCGTGATGATGGCCATGATGTCGGCCTGACGGGCCATCATCCGGCCCTGGAGTTCGGGGGCCATGGTGGCCATGATGCTGGTAAACATCGGCTGCGTGCGCAGCAGGATCGAGGCGCCCACATCGCTGGAATAGAAATCGATCATCGCCTGCACCTCTTCATCGGTGAAGCTCTCGATCATCGCGTCGATCATCAGCACCTCCATCCGGGGCTGAAAATCCACCAGCTCTTCGGACATGATCGCGCCGATCTGGGTGAGCTGTTCATCGCTGAGTTCGAGGCCCGGCGGCAGGGTGGCCTCCAACTGCGCGGTGGCGGCCTCGGGCGACATCATCGCGGCCATCATCTGCTGGACGGCGGGAAGGGCCGCATATTCGCGCACCAGCGCCTCATCGGCCTGGGCGGCGGCGAGGGTGGGCGTGATGGCGAGGGCCGCGGCAAAGAGAATGGAACGCATGGGTGTTGTCCTTTTGGGTCAGTTTGAAAATGGATCGTCCTTGGCCGGGACAACTTGGCCCGTACAGGGACCAAATCCAACCTGAAACCCGTTGCCCTTCGCCGCCCCGTGGAGCGCAAGCGTATCGCCATCCTCGATGAAGGTGCGCGTGTCGCCGGATTTCAGCGTCAGCGGCTCCTTCCCGCCCCAGCTGAGTTCCAGGAGCGATCCGCGGTTCTGCTTCTCCGGCCCCGAAATGGTGCCCGAGCCGAGCAGGTCGCCCGTGCGCATCGGGCAGCCGGACGTGGAATGGTGCGCCAGCTGCTGGGCCGCGGAATAATACATTTCGTTGTAATTGGTGCGCGCGATCTGCTCGCCATTGAGCGTTACGGCAAGCTCGATATTGTAGAGCATCGGCGCGGTATCCTGCAGATGCGGCAGGAGCGGCTTTTCGCGCGGCGGCGTGGCGGTGCGGAACGGGGCGAGGGCCTCTGCTCGAACGATCCAGGGCGAAATGGTTGTGGCGGTCGCCTTGGCCTGGAACGGTCCAAGGGGCTGGTATTCCCATGCCTGGATATCGCGCGCCGACCAGTCGTTCAGCAGGACATAACCGAAGATATTCTCGAACGCCTGATCTACCGTGAGGGGGCCGTCCGAATCCGTGCCCACGATGGCGCCCAGTTCCAGCTCGATATCGAAGCGGCGGGAGGGGGCGAAGATCGGGGTGTCGTGGTCGGGCGACTTCAGTTGCCCCCAGGGGCGGCGGATCTTGGTGCCCGAGACGACGACCGACGACGCGCGGCCATTGTAGCCGATCGGGATGTGGAGCCAGTTGGGCGGCAGGGCGTTTTCCGCGCCCCGGAACATGGTGCCGACATTGGTGGCATGGTGGCGGCCTGCGTAGAAATCGGTGTATTCGGCGACACGGAAGGGCATGTGCAGCGTGGCTTCGGCCATCTTCACGGAATAGGTGGTGATGGCGTCCTGCGCGTCCTCGTCGGCGCCGTCTTCCAGCATCGCGGTGAGGGCGGCGCGGTAGGCCGACCAGGCGGCGGGGCCCAGTTCCATGAAATCGTTCCAGTAGGGCGCGTCGAGCACATCCGCATCGGGATCGGCCCGCAGCAGGCCCGCCGCCTCCAGACCGGTTGCATCCACGATCCGGTCGCCGATCGCCACGCCGCAGCGCAAATCACCGTCCTCGACGGAAAAGACGCCGTAGGGCAGGTTGTTGAGGGGGAAGTCGGCCTCCGGGAGGTTGGCGGAGGCCAGCCAGGCGCGTTTGAGATCGGTCATGCTCGTCTTTCTGGGTGGACCCGGGGCGCGCCGGGTTATTGGCGGGCCCTCCGGGGGGAGTTTTCTTGCCAGGATGAAAGGATGGGGGCGCTACGGGGATGGGGCAGGCGGGGCGGCGTCGGGTTGCGCCTCGGGGGCGGCGGCGGCGATTTCCGGGACGGCGAGGCAGGCGGCCTCGATCCGGCGGAGCTTCGGGTAGGGCGCGAGGTCCACGCCCCAGCGATGGGCGTTGTAGAGCTGCGCCACGATGCAGAGATCGGCGAGGTCCGGGGTGTCGCCGAAGGCGAAATGCGCGCCCTCGGGCAGCATCGCCTCGGTGGCGGTGAAGCCCTCCGCCATCCAATGCTGCATCCACGCCTTGGCGTCCTCGGGGGACGCGCCGAAGCGGGATTTGAGCTGGCCGATGACGCGCAGGTTGTTCACCGGATGGATATCAGTGGCGATGCTGAGCGCCACGGCGAGTTGCCTGCAGCGATGGGCCGGATCGCCCGACAGCATCGGCGATTCCGGATGCGTGGCGTCGAGATAGTCGATGATGGCAAGGGATTGGGTGAGGACCGTGCCATCATCGAGTTGCAGGGCCGGGACACCTGCGCCGGGGTTCAGCGCGATGTAATCCGGGGTCGTCTGATCGCCGGCCACCAGATTCACCGCGCGCTGTTCATAGGCGATGCCCTTGAGGTTCAGCGCCGCGCGCACGCGGTAGGAGGTGGTGGAGCGCCAGTAGGTGTAGAGGATCATGTGAGGTCCAGCAGCACGTCGAAGCCGCCGATGATCATGCGCGCGCCATCGACGAGCCCGTCGCCCATCAGGGCCTCGGTCGCGGGATCGGACCAGACCGCCTGATGCGCCGCGTCGCTGGTGGCCTTGTCGGGGAATTCCATCCACGAAAACACCACGGCCTCGCCCTGATCCATATCGACCGCGCGGGGGAACGAAGTTCTGTTGCCCCGGTCCATCCCTTCGGCCCATGTCTCCACGCACCGCGTGGCCCCATGGGCGAGGTAGAGCGCGCACATCTGTTTCGCGGCGGCGATGTAATCGTCCTTGCGGTCGGTTTTCACCGGGATGATGAAGCCGTCAACATAGCTCATCTCTTGTCCTCCCTGTCATCGGGGCCCTTGCGCCGTTTTTGCAAATAGCGAAGGCCAAAAAACAAGCCTACCATGACCACGATCCAGAACAGAAGGTCGACCACGGCGTCGCTCATTTGCGGCCCGGCGTGCCGTCGAATTTCTTCTCCAGCGAGGTCCAGCAATCAATGTAATCGTCCTGCATCGGGGCCTCCTTGCCCGCGAAAGCCGTCAGGTGCTGGGGAAAGCGGGTTTCGAACATGAAGGACATGGTGTTGTCGAGCTTGTCGGGCCCCAGGTTCGCGTTCGATGCCTTCTCGAACGCCTCCCGGTCCGGCCCGTGGGGGATCATCATGTTATGGAGTGACACACCGCCCGGCACGAAGCCCTGGGGCTTGGCATCGTACTGGCCGTAGATGTTGCCCATCAGCTCGGACATGATGTTCTTGTGATACCAGGGCGGGCGGAAGGTATCCTCCATCACCATCCAGCGTTCGCGGAACAGCACGAAGTCGATATTGGCCGTGCCCGGTTGGCCCGAGGGCGCGGTGAGAACCGTGAAGATCGACGGATCGGGGTGATCGAACAGGATCGCGCCGACCGGGCAATAGGTTTTCAAATCATACTTGTAAGGCGCGTAATTGCCGTGCCAGGCCACGACGTCGAGCGGGCTCTGCGCGATCTTGGTCTCGTGGAACTGGCCGCACCATTTGATGGTGACGGTCGAGGGCACCTCGCGATCCTCATAGGCGGCAACCGGCGCCTTGAAGTCGCGCGGATTGGCCATGCAATTGGCCCCGATCGGCCCGCGGCCCGGAAGCTCGAATTTCTGGCCGTAATTCTCACAGACAAAGCCGCGCGCGGGGCCGTCGAGCAATTCCACCCGGTAGAGCAGGCCGCGCGGCAGAATGGCGATCTCCTGCGGTTCCAGGTCGATGATGCCAAGCTCGGTGCAGAAGCGCAGGCGGCCCTCCTGCGGCACCACCAGAAGCTCGCTGTCGGCGGAGAAAAAGTAGTCATCCACCATGCTTTGCGTGACGAGGTAGATGTGCGACGCCATGCCGACCTGCGTGTTCACATCGCCCGCCGTGGTCATCGTGCGCATGCCCGTGAGCCACGTGAGCGGCGCATCGGAATGGGGCACGGGATCCCAGCGATACTGGCCCAGCGAGGTCACGTCCGGGTCCACATCGGGGGCGGAGCGCCAATAGGGCAGGTCGATCTTCTCATAGCGATGCGAATGCTTGACGGAGGGGCGAATGCGGTAGCACCACGTCCGCTCGGGCCGCACATCGGTGAAGGCGGTGCCGGAAAGCTGCTCGCCATAGAGGCCGTAATTGACCTTCTGGGGCGAGTTCATGCCCTGGGGGAGCGCATCGGGCAGGGCCTCGGTCTCGAAATCATTGCCGAAGCCGGGCATATAGCCCTCGTGCGGGCCGGGGTGGCTTGGGGCCTGAATCATCGGGCGGGGATCGGACTGTTCGTTCATGGCGGCATCTCCCGTTCGCGGTCCTGCCGGGAGTAACAGTTGCTTTTGTAACTAACAAGAGGCCCGAGCGGAGTGGCGGCTTGCCGGATGGCCGGTGATAGAGGGGATAATCCCGTCAGGCCGGAGGCGTAAACCGCAGCGATAGGCAAGACATGCCGCCATCGAGCTTCGCGGCTTCCGAATTGCCGATCTCGACAATTTCGTAGCCCGCTTTGTCGAGCGTATCGGCAGTGCGCGGGAAGCCCGCAGGCATCAAGACGAGGTGGTTGAACCGGATCGCGTTGGCGCAGGCCTCTTCACCCTCAGCGGTGTTGATCACCTTGTACCCCTCGAAACAGCCCGACGCGGCGAGCCGCCGGGTGGACAGGATCGTATCTTCATCCAGCAGGCTGCAATCGGTCTTGAAATGCAGGATGTCGGGCGGGGTCTGAAGCTCGCGCAAAGTGTAGCCCCAATCGCTGACGATGCGCCGCAATTCCGCGACGCCATCCGCATCGGTGCGGGCTGATTTGCCGACGAGGATCTCCCGTTCCGTGACCAGAATATCGCCGCCTTCGATGAAACCGGGGCCGGTGATGGTCCGGACGTCCCCATAGGCCGCCGTGATGGCAGGCGCGATGGCGGCGGCCTCTCCCAGGCGGCTCGGCGCACCCGGACGCATCAGGACCGCACCCTTGGGCAGGCAGAGGGCTGCGTCCTCGACAAAGACGGAATCGGGGAACGCGTCCAGCGGGTCCAGCACAATCACCTCTGCACCGGTTGACCGGAGGGCCGTCACATAATCCCGATGATGCTGTCGGAACGTATCGAGATTTGGCGTGCCGGTATCAACGGCGCGCAGGCCGTCGATGATGGAGGTCGACGGTGTCCGGCAGATCGCGTGGCTGAAGGTGAAGGAGCGTCCCATGGCGTGTCTCCGGCAGATCCCGTCGGTGCTTCGGACCAGCCTACGCGGCTTGGGCCAGAACACCAGCGCATCGGCTCGTATGTGCGATGCAATTCCTTAAGCGGAGGTTAACAGAATCCACCTTCTGTTTAATATTCAATAGGTTAGATGCCTTGTGCAAGCTTGCACATCTTTGCTCAGCGCTTGCCGTAATAAAGGCCCACGACATGTTCGGCTTCGGCGAAGAAGAGCCAGCGTGCCACGGCGACACCGATGAGGTGGCTGAGGATGGCGATGGCGGCGGTAACGTGATTGACGAGTAGGACCATCAAGAGGATCGGGATCACGAAGGCGAAAACAAACGCGATGACGCGCAGGTTGAAGGCGTGTTTGCGGCCCACCACGTGGACGAATTCGCGCAGCAGGTAATTGGTGCCGGTATGGGGCGGCTCGAACGCCTTGACCTTGCCGATGGCGCCGAGGCCGGTGGCCGTTTCCATATCGGTGCCGGAGGCTTTGAACGCGCCGTCGCCAATGATCCAGGTGGCGATGGTGATCGCGGCGGCGAGCAGGAGTAGGATGATCGCGGCAAAGGCCTGACCGGCCAGAAGGGCCCCACCTGCCAGCGACAGCGTCAAGAATTTCGCTGGCGTCCAGGGTATGTGCCAGCGCGGGACGGTTTTCATCTGCGCGTAGATCATCGAGGTGGTGAAGACGGTGCCTAGGCTGAGGGCCGCGCCGAGCCAGCCGAGGATGGTCCACTGGCTGTCGAAGAAGACCAGGCCCGCGCCGTAGAGCGCCATGATGATGAGCGCCGCGACGGCGCAGATGCCCTCGCGGGAGAGCCAGGAGGAACGCCATTGTGAGAAGGCCTTCCACGCCCGTTCCGGGTGGCCGAGATGGAAGGTGGAAGACATCAGCCCGCCCACGGCCAGCACGTAGCCGATGGCGAAGAACCAGAACGCGGTGAGGCCCGTGACGGCGGGCAGGCCAAGGCCCAGGAAAACCAGCAGGCCGAAGCCGAGACCCGACAGCGTGGTGAAGATGATGACGGAGGGGGCCGGATGCATCAGTTGGCTCCCTTCGAGGGCAGCTTGTCGAGGGCCTTGTCGAGCCAGCCGATGAAGCCGCCGGGATTTTCCGCCACAGGCTCAAGATAGGGCGCGAGCACGTCGAATTCGGGCAGGTCGTCCTTGGGGCGTGGGGGCAGGTATTGGTTGACCGGTTTGGTGCCCTGTTCCGGCATCAGGTCGATGCCGCCGCGTTCGGCTGTGAGTCTCGAGACATTGCTGTCGGGATCCGCGAAATCGCCGAAATGGCGCGCGCCCGCCGGGCAGGTGCGCACGCAGGCCGGTTCGCGGTCTTCCTCGGGCAGATTCTCGTTATAGATGCGGTCAACGCAGAGGGTGCATTTTTTCATCACCCCTTCGTCCTGATCGAGTTCCCGTGCGCCATAGGGGCAGGCCCAGGCGCAGAGCCCGCAGCCGATGCAGTCGGCCTCGTTGACCAGAACGATCCCGTCCTCGACCCGCTTGTAGGAGGCCCCGGTGGGGCAAACGGTGACGCAGGGCGCGTCTTCGCAATGCAGGCAGGATTTCGGGAAATGGATGGTCTGGGCCGTGGGATGCGGCTTGGCGGAGGTGGCGAGCGGCGTGACCTCGTAGCTGTGGACCCGGTTGAGGAACGTGCCCGAGGGGTTGGCGCCGTAGGGATCCTGATCGGAGAGCGGTGCGCCGTAATTCTCGGTGTTCCAGCCTTTGCAGGAGATCACGCAGGCATGGCAGCCGACGCAGGTGTCGAGGTCGATCACAAGGCCGAGTTTCTTTTGGGTCGAGGTCGGAAGCTGGGTCATGGGTCAGGCCTGGCGTGGGAAAGGGGTTTCGCCGCGCTGTCGCGCGTCGACCGTGCGAGGGGTCGGACATCGTGCGCCATCGGTTCGAGCACGATGGACGACGCCCCTCGCGCTCCCCGGGATATTTTGAAAACAAGGAAGGGGGGCGGGTTCGAGCCGGTTCTGCATCATCGGCCGACCTTCCAGGCGAGGTCTTTCGGGCCCTTGCCCACGGGCGATTTGATGGGCGGGAATGCGGGCTGGGACTCAGTGGGCGCGGTGGCTTTTTCGATGCGGACCTTGAGGTCGAACCAGGCGGCCTGGCCGGTAATCGGGTCGGAATTGGTCCAGCGCATCCCGTCGCCCCTGGGCGGCAGGAGTTCGTGGATCAGGTGGTTCAGGAGGAAACCCCGGGTCGCCTCGGGCGCATCATTGTCGAGCGCCCAGGCGCCTTTGCGTTTGCCGATGGCGTTCCATGTCCAGACGGTGTTCTCATTCAGCGCCGCCATTTCCATCACCGGCACGGTGATGGAGCCGTGGGGGGACGTGACTTTGGCCCAGTCGCCATCGCTGAGGCCGTTCTCGCGCATCAGTTTTGTAGGCATGTAGAGCGGGTTGTGGCCGTGGAGCTGGCGCAGCCACGCGTTCTGGGTGCCCCAGCTATGGTACATCGCCATCGGGCGCTGGGTGAGCGCGGTGATGGGATACTCGTCCACCATGTTGGCGGGCGCGGGGTCGGACCAGAAGGGGAGCGGATCCATGTTTTCCCGCACCCGCGCGCGCAGGTGATCGGGGGGCTGGATATCCCCGTGCCCTTCCGCCGCGCGGCGGAACTTCTGCATCGGCTCCACATAGAGCGAGAAGAGGTAGGGCTGCGGCGCGTCGTAAAGGCCCATCGATACGGCCCAATCCTGATAGGCGCTATTCCACGGCTTCATGTATTGCGCGCCATCGGGGATGTGGCTGACGAAGAAGCCACCATTATCGATGTAGCGTTGTAGCTGGTCGGGGTTGGGATCGCCCCGGCCCGTCTGGTCGCCATTCTCGCCGCGCCAGCCTGCCAGCGGCCCGATGCCCGGGCGGCGCAGGTGGTTGGTGATGTAATCACCGTAATCGGCGTATTTCTGGGAGCCGTCTTCATTTGTGAAGCCCGGCAGGCCGAGCCGCGCGCCGAGATCGCAGAGGGCGGATTGGAAGCCTTTGACGTCGCGGTCGGGCTCGATCACGGGCCAGCGGATCGCGTCGGCGGCCGCGTCGGCCTCACAGATCGGGCGGTCGAGCAGCGAGATGCAATCGTGGCGTTCAAGGTAGGTCGTGTCGGGCAGGATCAGATCGGCATAGGCCACCATTTCCGAGCTATAGGCATCGGAATAGATGATGTGGGGGATGACGTAGTCGCCATTCTCGTCCTTGTCCGTCAGCATCTTCATCGTGCCGGTCGTGTTCATCGATGAGTTCCACGACATGTTGGCCATGTACATGAAAAGCGTGTCGATCTTGTACGGGTCCCCGGCATGGGCGTTGGAGATCACCATATGCATCAGCCCATGGGCCGACATGGGGTTTTCCCAAGTATAAGCCTTGTCGATGCGGACGGGCGTGCCGTCTTCCTTCAGGGCGAGGTCTTCGGGGCCATGCACGAAGCCCAGATGCGGGCCGTTCAGGGGGGAGTTGGCCGTGACCTTCACATGGGGCTTTGGGTGCGCCGTGGCGGGCTTGGGGTAGGGCGGCTTGAAGCGGAAGCCGCCGGGGGCCTCCACCGTGCCAAGCAGGATCTGCAGGACGTGGAGCGCGCGGCAGGTCTGGAAGCCGTTGGCATGGGCGCTGATCCCGCGCATCGAGTGCATGGAGACGGGGCGGGCCGTCATGGACGTATGCGTTTCGCCGCGGAAATCGGTCCAGGTGATGGGAAGCTCGAAGCTTTCCTCGAAGGCCACGCGGGCCAGTTCGGCGGCGATGGCACGGATGCGGGGGGCCGGGATGCCGCAACGCTCGGCGACGGCCTCGGGCGCGTAGTCCTCGGACATGTAGCGCTCGGCCATCAGGTGGAGGACGGGCTTGTGGCCGTCCTTGTGGGTGGCGCTGAGATCCGGCTGCACGCCTTGTGTGTCGAAAGCGGTTGGCTTGCCCGTCGCCCGGTCGATGACCAATTCCTTACCGTCCTTGTCGCGCAGCAGCAGGCCGGTGTCCTTGTCGACCAGCACTGGCGCGTTGGTCCAGCGGGCGAGGTAATCAAGGTCGATCTTGCCTGCTTTCATCAGGCAATGCACGAGTGCGAGGATGAAGAGCCCGTCTGTGCCGGGCGTGATGCCGACCCACTCGTCGGCCACGGCGTTATAGCCCGAGCGGATCGGGTTCACGCCGATCACCTTCGCGCCACGCGCCTTGATCTTGCCGAGACCCATCTTGATCGGGTTTGAGTCATGATCCTCGGCGACCCCGAACAACAGGAACAGCTTGGTGTGGTCCCAGTCGGGCTGGCCGAATTCCCAAAACGCGCCGCCCATGGTGTAGATGCCAGCGGCGGCCATGTTGACGGAGCAAAAGCCGCCATGGGCCGCGTAATTGGGTGTGCCGAAGTTCTGCGCCCAGAAGGAGGTGAAGCTTTGCGACTGGTCGCGGCCGGTGAAGAAGGCGAGCTTCGAGGGGTCTTCCTCCCGGATCGGGCGCAGCCAGCCTTCGGCGATGCCGTAGGCCTCCTCCCAGCTGATCTCTTCGAACTCACCGGAGCCGCGCGGGCCGACGCGTTTCAGCGGCGCGCGCAGGCGGGACGGCGCGTTGACCTGCATGATGCCCGCCGACCCCTTGGCGCAGAGCACGCCCTGGTTCACCGGATGGTCGCGGTTTCCCTCGATATAGGCAGCTTTTCCGTCCTTCATATGCACGTTGATCCCGCAGCGGCAGGCGCACATGTAGCAGGTGGTTTTGCGGATTTCGTCGGAGACCTGGGGCGACAGTTCCAATGTCGGTTGCGCCATGTCGTATGTCCCTCCCAAGGTGTGGTCTCGGTCGAGTTATTCTCGCACAGCGCCACATAGCCATATGACCAAAACGCGCGGGTGTTAGGGCCAGTTCACTTTGGATTTTGAGACTTCCGGTCTCAAATAGCAAGGGAGGGGCCGGTTTTTGGAGGGCGCTTGCGTTGACATGGCCCGGATTTGTGGAAAGCCTGCGACACCAATGAGGGAGGGCCACCGCCGATGATGAGCCAGGAGATGAATGACCAGATCACCCGCGTGGGGCCTGGAACGGGTGCGGGGGCCGTATTGCGGCACTATTGGCAACCGGCGGCGCTCAGCGACGAATTGATGGGTGCGCGCCCGGTGGTTCCGGTCACGTTGATGGGCGAGGACCTGGTGCTGTTTCGCGACGAGAGCAGCAACCTGGGTCTGATCGGTCGGCATTGCCCGCATCGTGGCGCGGATCTGGCCTATGGGCGGTTGGAGGATAACGGGCTGCGCTGCCCGTTTCACGGCTGGCATTTCGACTGCTCCGGGCAATGCGTGGAGCAACCCGGTGAGCCCGAGGGCAGCCGGATGCACGAGCAGATCCAGGCCGTGTCTTATCCGGTGGTGGAAAAGAACGGGATCATCTGGGCCTATATGGGGGAGGGCGACCCGCCGCCTTTCGCCGATTTCGATTGTTTCCGCGCGCCCAACACCCATGTGTTCGCCTTCAAGGGCCTGTGGGAATGCAACTGGTTGCAGGCGATGGAAGTGGGCATCGACCCGGCCCATGCGTCGTTCCTGCACCGGTTCCTGCAGGATGAGGACCCGGCGGACAGCTACGGCAAGCAATTCCGCGACAAGGCCGGGAATACGGACATCCCGATGACGAAGCTCCTGCGGGATTACCCGCGCCCGGAGATCAGCGTGGACGAGACGGATTACGGGCTGAAACTCACCGCCCTGCGGCACCTCGACGATGGCCGCACCCATGTGCGCGTCACCAACCAGATCTTCCCGCAGGCCATCTGCATTCCGATGAGCCGCGAGATGACGATCACCCAATGGCATGTGCCCGTCGATGACCAGACCTGTTATTGGTATTCGATGTTCACCAGCTTCGGCGCGCCGGTCGACAAGGCTTTGATGCGCGACCAGCGCCTCGCCGAACATCGCCTGCCGGATTATGCGCCCCTCAAAAATGCGCGAAACAATTACGGTTACGACGCGGAAGAGCAGGGGAAGATGACCTATACGGGCATGGGCCTCGACATCAACGTGCATGACCAATGGGCGGTGGAGAGCATGGGCCGCATCCAGGACCGCCGCCACGAGCATCTGGGCAAGACCGATGTCGGGATCATAACGTACCGCCGCATGTTGCGCGGCGCGATCAAGGCGATGGAGGCGGGCGACGCCGCCGGGTTGAAGATGCAGAATGGCGGGACGGAGGCGATCCGGGGCCCTCTCTCGAACGACGCGATTGCGCCCGATGACGATTGGATGGCCGCCAGCCGGAAAGCCGATGCGGACCGGCGGGATGCCTGCCCCTGGGATGCCTCCGTTTGACGACCGCGGACGAGATCATCGCGAAGGTGGAGGCTGACGGGATCGAAACAATCCGCGTGGTCTTCACCGATCCCCACGGTATCCTGCGCGGCAAGACGATCACCGCGACGGCCCTGCCAGGCGCGTTGGCCAGCGGCATTCGCGTGCCGTCGACACTGCTGCTAAAGGACCTCTCCCACCGCACCGCCTTTCCCGTGTGGCACGGCGACACGGCCCCGATGCAAGGCGCGGCGGATGTTATTCTGCACCTCGATGCCGAGAGCTTCCGGCGGCTGCCCTGGTCGCCGCATTCGGCGCTGATCCACGGCGATGTGACGGCGATGGATGGCGCACCCATCCCCTTTGCGTCCCGCGCGATCCTGGCCAAGGCCGAGGCGGATCTGGCCCAGGCGGGGCTGACCGCCACGATGGGGCTGGAGGTGGAATTCCAGATCTATCGGGTGACCGACCCGGCCCTTGGCGCCGCGGAGTGCACCATGCCCGGCGCGCCGCCGCAGGTGGAAAACACCACGCAGGGCTACCAATACCTGACCGCGACCCGCTACGCCGAGGTGGAGCCGATGCTCGACCGCATCCGCTGCGGCGCGGAGGAAATGGGGATGGATGTCCGCTCCGTCGAGGTGGAGATGGGCCCCTCACAATTCGAATTCACTTTCGCACCGGGCCGCCCGTCAGACATCGCCGAGATGGCGGTGAATTTCCGGATGCTGGCCAGGGAGCTCAGCGCGCGGCACGGGTTGTTGGCAAGCTTCATGCCCAAACCCGCGCTGCCCAATGCGGCGGCGAATGGCTGGCACATCCATCAGAGCCTTTGTGATGGAACCGGCCGGAACCTGTTCACACCCGACGGCCCCGGCCTGACGCAAACCGCCGCCCATTGGACGGCCGGGTTGCTGACGCATGCCAGCGCCTGTTGCCTGCTCACCAACCCCACAGTGAACAGCTACAAACGTTTCGTGCCCCATCAACTGGCGCCGAACCGCATCGGCTGGGGCGTGGACAATCGCGGTGCGATGATCCGGGCGATCACCGGCAGGGGCGACCCGGCCAGCCGTATCGAAAACCGCTTGCCGGATTCCGCGGTGAACCCCTATCTCGCCTTCGCCGCCCAATTGCACGCGGGGCTGGCCGGCCTGCGGGAGGCGGCCGCGCCGCCCGCACCGCTCAGCGATCCCTATGATGCCAGCGCGCCGCCGCTGCCCGCCTCGCTTGGTGACGCCATCGACGCCTTCGCCGCTTCCGGCACTTTGCGCGCCGCCCTCACAGCCGACGTGGCCGATTGGCTTGTCACGCTCAAACGCCACGAATGGAACCGCTACCTTTCGCATATCTCGGATTGGGAACAGGCGGAGTATTTCTCGATTCTCTGACCCGGGCGGCGCCAGATTTTTTGAAATCCGAGCTTGCGTGACGGGTGGCACCCGCCCCACCATAGCCGGAACAGACACGGGGGGATTACTGAAAATGGGACGTTTGAGCGCGTTTAACTTCAAGGGCTGGATCGATGAGCACCGCCACCTGCTGAAACCGCCGGTGGGTAACAAGATGGTCTACGAGGATGCGGACCTGATGGTCACCGTTGTGGGCGGGCCGAACAAGCGGACCGATTACCACGATGATCCGGTGGAAGAATTCTTCTATCAGCTTGAAGGTGACATGGTGCTGAAGCTCTATGACGGGGAGGAATTCTATGACGTTCCGATCCGGCAGGGCGACGTGTTCCTGCTGCCGCCCCATGTGCGTCATTCGCCGCAACGCCCGCAGGAGGGCTCCGTCGGGCTGGTGATCGAACCCAAACGCCCCGAAGGCGCGAAGGATGCCATCGAATGGTATTGCTTTGAATGCGGCCACCGGGTGCACCGCGCGGAGCTTCACCTGACGTCGATCGTGGATGACCTGCCGCCGGTCTACGAGACGTTCTATGCGTCCGAGGCGTTGCGCACCTGTTCCAATTGCGGCACCGTCCATCCAGGCAAAGAGCCACCCGAGGGGTGGGTAAGCCTTTGACATTCAAGCCCGGGCCATCCGAGCATCGGGCACCGATAGGGAGAATAACATGAAGACATTCAATGCGATGATGGCCTCCGCCGCGCTTGCCGTAACGGGATTTGCCGGGGTGCAAGCGGGCGCCGAGGAGTTTCGGCTGGGCCTGATCACCCCGCCGCCGCACGTCTGGACCGTGGCCGCCGAGGGCTTTGGCGAGGCGCTGTCGGAAGCATCGGGGGGCGCACATACCGTCACCGTCTTCCCGGCCCGCCAATTGGGCAATGAGGCCGAGATGCTTCAGCAATTGCAGACGGGCGCCCTCGATATGGCGTTCATGACCATCGCGGAAGTATCCAACCGCGCACCGGAATTCGGTGCGTTCTATGCGCCCTATCTGGCGAACGATATCGAACATGCCGCCGCGATCCTGCGGTCCGATGCGGCGCGCGCGCTTCTGGAGCAATTGCCCGCGACCGTCGGTGTTGTGGGCGTGGGCTATGGCAGTGCGGGGATGCGCCAGATCCTGACCAATGGGGGCGCGGAAAGTGCCGCCGATCTGTCCGGTCAGAAGATCCGGATCACGCCGTTCGAGCCGATCCTTGATTTCTACAATGCGTTCGGTGTAGCCCCCACGCCCATGCCGTTGCCCGCCGTGTTCGACGCGCTGGCCAACGGCCAGGTTGACGGGATCGACATGGATGCGGAGCTGATCGTGGTTCTCAACTACCATGAACATGCCGATACGATGATCCAGACCAACCACATGATGTTCCCCATGGTGGGCCTTGTGTCGGGCCGCGTCTGGGCGGGCCTGTCAGCGGAAGATCAGGCGATGATCGAAGAGCTGATGGCGGCGGCTGTGGACAGCACGCTGGATACGTATGTGGAGCGCGAACAGGGCTGGCTCGATGAAATCCGGGCAACCGGCATCTCCTATCAGGAAGCGGGCCCGGAATTCTTCGGCGACGCGATTGGCGCATGGGAGGCGATCTGGACGGAACGCGCCGGTGACGCGCTTCCGGCCCTGCGCGCGGCGGCCGCCGAGCTGGAATAATCCAACGGAAGCAATGAATTGAGGGGTGTGCGGGTGAAAGCCTGCGCACCTCTTGAAGCGCCGGGATGGGTGGCATGTTGAACAGGATCTCTGCCTTCTGGGCACGATGTGAGCTGGCGGCGGCGGCCATTCTGGCCGGGGGGGTCACAGGCCTGATCCTGCTTAATGTGGTCACACGCAGCCTGAACAATGCGCTGTTCTGGGTGGATGAGGCCGCGATCTACACCATGGTCTGGATGACGTTTCTGGGCGCGTCCGCCGCGATCCATTATCGCCAGCAGGTTGCCATCACGATCCTGACCGATGCCTTGCCGAGGCCCGCGCAACGGGTGGCGGCGAAACTGGTCGATGTGCTGGTTTTCGTCTTCGCCTGCGCGATGCTCTATTTCTGCTGGCGCTGGTATCTGCCGCTCGACATCTGGACGGCAGGTTTTGACGCGATGGCGTTTCAGGGCGCGACGTTCAACTTCATCTATGCCGAGCCGACCAGCACCATCGGGATCCCGAAATGGATCGTCTGGATGGTGATGCCGCTCTTCTCCGCGGGCGCGTTCCTGCACGCGCTGGCGCATCTGTTGGATTTCTCACCACCAGAGACCGGCGCGCGGGAGATCGCCACATGACCCCGGCGCTCTTCTTCGCCAAGCTTCTGCTGGCCGTTCCGGTGGCCATTGTCCTTTCGCTGACGGCGATCTGGTACATCTGGGAGAGTGACAACACGATCCTGTACGAAAGCTTCGCGCAGCGGATGTTTTCAGGCATCGAAGCCTACGGATTGCTCGCCATCCCGCTGTTCATGCTGACCGGAGAACTGATGAACGAAGGCGGGATGACCCGCCGCCTGATCAACGCCGCCCGCGTTTTCGTCGGCGGCTTCCGGGGCGGGCTGGCCTATATCAACCTGCTGGCCAACATGTTCATGGCCGCCATCGTCGGTTCCGCCGCCGCCCAGATCGCGGTGATGTCGCGCGCCATGGTGCCCGCCATGGAGGAGGAGGGGTACGACAGGGGATTTGCCGCGGCGACCACCGCAGCAGGCGGGCTTCTGGCGCCGGTGATCCCGCCCTCGATGCTCTTCGTGATCTATGGCGTTCTGGCGCAGATCCCCATCGGCGACATGTTTCTGGCGGGCATCATTCCCGGCTTGATCCTCGCGGCCTGTTTCGCCGTGGTGATCGCGCTGATCGGGTTGCGTCACCAATTCCCCAAGGGCGAGTGGCTGGCCGCCAAAGACGCGTGGAATGCCGTGCTCTACGCGCTGCCCGCGATGCTGATCCCGGCCGCGATCATCGGTGGGATCATTGGCGGTATCGCAACCCCCACTGAATCCGCCGCCGTCGCCTCTGTGGTGGCGTTTTTGCTGGGTTGGTTGCTCTATCGTGAGTTGAAGCCGCAAAAGCTGTTCGAAATGTTCAAGCGCACAGCGTTGAATGCCTCGCTGATCATCTTCATGATCGCCGCCGCCAATGTCTTCGGATGGGTGATTATCTACGAGGCGCTGCCGCAACGGCTGGCGGAATTCATCACCACGATCACGCAGAACCCGTTTGTGTTCCTTTTGATCGTGAACCTCGTCTTGCTGTTCGTCGGCATGTTGATCGACGGGATCGCGGCGATCATTCTGGTCACGCCGATCCTTCTGCCGATTGCCATCGAAAGCTACGGGATCAGCCCCTATCAGTTTGGCGTGGTGATCTCGTTGAACCTGGTCCTCGGACTGCTGACGCCGCCGGTTGGCGTGGGCCTCTATATTGCCAGCGCGATGAGTGAAACGCCCACGGGCCGTATCCTGCGGGCGCTCTGGCCGTTCTTGCTTGCGGTCACGGCGGTCCTGATCCTGCTCAGCTACTTCCCGGCCCTGTCGACCGCGCTGATCGACTGATTGCGCCTAGAGAAACCGGATCGGCGCGTGCGCCTGCGCGATGGCGGCGACGGCGGACATCGCGGCCAAGGCCGACGAGCGCGGATTGTCCGGCAGGCTGGTGCCAGTGATGGTGAAATCAAGCGTGCCGAAGGCGCCCTCCGCCTCGATCCGGTGGGTGTTGCCCGGCGCACCCGGATCGGCGATCAGCTTTACCTCCGTCTCATCAAATCCGATCCCAGCCAGTGCCACGGCGGCGGCCACATTGGCGTTTTTCGGATAGCGCAGGGCGGCCTCCCGCGCAGGGCCCGTGAAATGCGCCGTGGGGGCGTTGACAGCGTCGAGATCCATGACCTCCTCCGCCGGGGAGCCGCGCCAGCCCTGCGGAGGTTTCGTGCCGGAATACCGCACGGCGCTGAGCCCCCCGACCCGCGCCGCGCGCAAGGCATCCAGCGCACCAATGGCGCCGGTGGCGAGATGCAAGCAGGCACCGCCGTCCCGGGCCGCCGCCTCCAGGCGGGCGTGTAGATCCGCATCTGCGAGCGCTCCCAGCGACAGGGTCAACACGTCGATGCCCGCGTCCAACGCCTCCGCCCCATGGGCGGTGAGGCCCGCATGGCCCGCACAATCCACCAAGAGGTCCAAAGGCGGCAAATCGGCGACACGCGTCACGGCGTTGGCCTGCGGCTGCCGCAAAAGGCGGGCGGCCAGATGCACATCCGGTGCCGCCGCCAAAGCATTGGCGACATAGGACGCAATCGCGCCTTTCCCGATGATGCCAATCCGCATGTTGTCTCCCGCGTCCGCGTTGAGAAACTCTACTGCGCCAACGGCGTGACATCCAGTTGCGCCACCGCGCCGGACCAGATGGGTATTCCCTTAGCGGGCGCGACGTGATTTCGTGGGGCCACTGGTTAACGGGATTTGAGAATGATTGGGCGCTCGCTTTCCGACGCCACGGCCGATGCGCGGTTGCGCGGAGAAGGGCGCTTCGTGGCCGATGTCGCGCTGGACCGCCCGCTCCATCTGGCCTTTCTGCGCAGCCCGGTGCCACGGGGGCGGATCAGCGCGCTTGATGTTGATGCTGCGCGCGACCTGCCAGGTGTCCATGCGGTCCATACCAGCGCCGATCTGCAGGGTTTGGGAAAGCTCTCCGTCAACGCGGTTCTGCCGGTTCTGAGGGAGACAGGCTATCCCGTTCTGGGCGGTCCGGAGATCACCTGCCTCGGCCAACCGATTGCGGCGGTCCTCGCAGAGACCACGCCCGTTGCGCTCGATGCGCTTGAGGCGATCTGGCCTGACATAGAGGATCCAACGACCCCGCTGGATGCCCGCCCGGTGGCGGCCAAAACCTGGCGCACGGGTGATACCGCTCAGGCGTTTGCAGATGCCGCCCATGTGGTGGAGGTCGAGTTGGCGCATCCCCGGCTCGCCCCGTCGCCAATGGAGGGCCGCGCCATTGCGGTTGAGTGGTCTGAGAGCGGCCTCACGATCTGGCACTCGACTCAAACGCCGCATCGCACGCGCTCGGAACTGGCGCAGATCCTGTCGGTCAAGCCGTCATCGCTGCACGTGATCGCCCCCGATGTGGGCGGCGCGTTCGGCATGAAAGCCTCGCTTTATCCCGAAGAGGTTTTCGCCGTCTGGGCGGCGCTGACCCACAAGCGGTCGGTCCGATGGTGCGCGACACGGGGCGAAGACTTGCTGTCGGCGACCCATGGGCGCGGCATCACGAGCCGGGGGCGTCTTGCCTTCGATGCCCAGGGCATTTTCCTTGCGCTTGAGGCGCGGATCAGTGCGCCGGTGGGGCCTTGGCTGCCTAATTCGGGGCTGATCCCCGGGTGGAACGCCGCGCGAATCCTGCCCGGTGGCTATGACATTCCCAGTGTCGATATCGAAACGGAGGTTGTTCCCGATGCGCTTGGGGTCACAGGCATCTATCGCGGCGCGGGGCGGCCTGAGGCGGCCTGCCTGATGGAGCGTCTGGTGGACAGGGCCGCGCAGGCCAGCGGGCTTGACCCGTTTCAGATCCGGCGCCGCAATGTCCATGCCTCCGGCGCATTGCCCTTCCGGACGGCCACAGGCAACCTATTGGATACCGGCGATTATCCCGACGCTCTGTCGCGCCTTGCAATGATCGCGGGATATGACGACCTGCTGGCGCGCCGCAACCGACGGCGGGAAGAGGGCGCATTATCGGGGATCGGGGTGGCGTTCTATCTGGAGCCATCCGGTTCCGGCTTTGAAAGCGCGTGTGTCACGTGGGCCGAGGACGGGCGCGTTTCCGTGGCCAGCGGCTCGTCCAGCCAGGGCCATGGGCGTGAGACGGTCTTTGCTCAGATCGCCGCCGAAATCCTCGAGGTGCCGTTCGAAGATATCCGCGTGGTGCAGGGCGATACCGGCACCTGCCCGCCGGGCATTGGTGCCCTGGCCTCGCGCGGAACGGCGATTGGCGGCAGTGCGGTGTTTCTGGCCTGCGAGCGCCTGCGGGCCCGTCGCCTGCGCGGGGCCGCCCTGCCCATGGTTGAGAATGTACGCTACGAAAACGAAGGGCAGGCCTGGGGCTATGGTGCCTATCTGGTGGCGCTTGAGGTGGATTGCGACACCGGGGCGGTGCATATCGAGCAGGCCACCTGCTTTGACGATGCGGGCCACCTGATCAACCCGGCCTTCGTGGAAGGCCAGATCCGCGGTGGATTTGCCCAGGGCCTGGGCGAGGCCCTGATGGAGGCGGTGATCCACGACGCAGATGGCCAGCTTCTGACCGGAAGCCTGATGGACTACGCCCTGCCACGGGCCGTCGATCTGCCGCAGATTGCCATCCACAAGACGGAACACCCAAGCTCCATGAACGCCCTTGGCGCGAAGGGTGTGGGGGAGGCCGGAACCATAGGCGCGCCGGCGGCGATCCTGAACGCCGTGCTGGATGCGTTGCAGCCCCTGGGCGTGGATCATATCGACATGCCGCTGACCCCGTGCAAGATCTGGACGGCGATGCGCGCCAAGGAGATAGGATGATGAATTACAGCCGCCTCGACGCCAAGGATTATGCGCGCGAGAACATGCGCGGGATCTGGGCTGCGTGCCTGAACCCGTGGCGGGACGACGGGGCCTTCGATGAGGCCGGGTTCCGGTCCAACATCCGCCACTGGGTCGACGATCTGGGGATCGCGGGCCTGTTCGTTGCAGGCAAGCAGGGCGAGTTTTTCTCCATGTCGCTTGAGGAGCGGAAGCGGAATATCGAGGTGGCGGTGGAGGAATGCGACGGCGCCGCGGGCACAATCTTCTCGGCCTCCGATCAGAATTTCGAAACGGTGGTGGAACTGGCGCTGCACGCGCAGGAATGTGGCGCGGATTACGTGGTGGTTCACGCGCCGGTTCTGCATTTCGTGACCGAGCAGGACGAGATTTTGTATCAGTATTACAAAGCCCTATGCGAGCGCGTGGAGATCGGGATCGCGATGTGGAGCCATCCGGACAGTGGCTACCTGATGTCTCCCCAGCTTTGTGCGCGGATTGCGGATCTGCCCAATATCGTGGCGATCAAATACTCGGTTCCCCGGCCCTTATACGCGGAGCTCACGCGGCTGGCGGGCGACAAGATCCATGTCTCCACCGCCTCGGAAGCGGAATGGCTTGAGAATATCGAGGAGCTGGGTTGGAAGCTGTACCTTTGTTCGTCGCCGCCCTATCAGCTTCAATCGAAGGCCGATCAGCGGATGAACGAGTATACGCGGCTGGCCTTCGAGGGGCGGTTCGATGAGGCACGCGCGGTGAGCGATAGCCTGAACCCGGTGCGCGAGGCGTTCAAACGCACCAAGCCCGCAGACAAGCCGCAGGCCCATGGCAAATACTGGCAGGAACTACTGGGCCAGGTCGGCGGCCCGGTGCGCGCGCCGATGCTGAACCTGACCGACGCGGAAAAGGCCGCAACGCGGGAGGCGTTCGAGGCCTGTGGGCTGCAGCTCTAGCCGGTCATCCGTCCCGCGTTCCGGCAATAGCCCGGCGCCGCATCGAGGTGGTCATTTTCGGCCTGCAATTTGGCGCATCCATCCTGATCCGTGCAGCCGGAACAGGCCAGCACCATCTGGCGGAACTGGCTGACGGCCAGAGGTGTGGACAGGTCCGTATCGGTGCGGTCGGCCATGCCGCGCACCAGATCGGCGCTCTTATCCAACGATTTGAAAGCGAACATTCGTGGGTGTCCTCCCATGCATGTGGACATGAGCAAGGTGCCGTCACGCGCGCATCCGCGCTTTGATCTGCATCAAACGGGCGGCGCGGGGTCGTGTGGGATATTCTCACGCAGGATCAATTGCAGGCGGGGCGGAACCCGGTTGTGGGGCAGGTTGCGGGTATGGGCCACGAGTATGGCGAGGGCTTCACGAGCTTCGGCCCGCGCGTTCTGATCGATCACGGCATCCAGCGTACCGCTTTGCAACAATGCCTTGTTGCGCGCGGTGGCTTCGTGGGCGGTGAAGACGATCTTGTCGGTGCGCCCGGTCTCTTCCAGCGCTGTGGCGATCCCGGCCGTGCCGCCCCCGGCATTGTATATGGCCAGAAGGTCCTGGTGTTCGGCCAGCAAGGCGCGTGTCTGATCCCGGGCACGGTCGCGGTCTTCGCGGCTTTCACGCAGGTCAAGAAGGGTGAGGCCGGGGTGATCTTCGGCCAGGATCTGCCGTAGGCCCATCTCGCGCTCCTGATGCCCGCGATAGGCCAGCGTTCCTGCGAAAAAGGCAATTTTTCCTCGAGGTTGCCGCCCCAGGAACCGGCCGATGACCTGTCCGGCCAGGCGCCCGGCCTGGGCGTTATCAACCCCGACATATGCCAACCGGTCCGAGCCCGAGAGGTCGGAGGCAAGCGTGACCACCGGTGTGCCGCGCGCGGTGAGGGTAAGGATGGCATCCCGCACAAAAGGGTGGTTCAACGCCACAACGATGACACCGTCCGCCGGACCCACACGGCCAAGCGCCCGGGCCTGATCGGCTGGCGTGAGGCTGTCGGTTTCACGAATGTCCAGGGTCACGCCCGCCACGGCGGCGGCCTGCGCAGCGAGGTGCGCGCGCAGGTCCCGGATGAACTGGTTGGTTCCGGCGGGCAGGAGGGCCACCAGATGGACCGGGCGCCCGGTGCTGTCGTCGTCGGCAAGATAGCCGATGCGGCGGGCCGCGACTTCCACAATCTCGCGCGTCCGCGCAGAGACGTTTGGGCGATTGTTCAGCACCCGGTCCACTGTCGCGGTGGAGACGCCAGCGGCCTCGGCAAGATCGTTCAGGGTGGGGCGCATGGGAGGGTGTCCCTATTGATGTTTTTTGAGGTGATCGGTCAAATCTGTTTGGCTGTCAATAAAATATGGCCTTAGGCGATGGGAGCGCGGTCCAAGAATGCACGCGAAGCTAAGTCCACCTCATTTTGCATCAAGGATTTGTTGACTCCCAGTGCGGGACCCGCGATCCTGATCTGGGCTGCAAAGCTGAGGTGAGCCGCCCCGGCCGCAAAGGGGGCACGGCAGATTGCGAAGGGGGAAGCGATGACACCAGCACGGGATTATTCCCTGATCGGCCCGGAGCGGGACCGCGCGATTGCCGTCGGGCTGGCCTCGGCCGAATGGTATCACACCGACGTGCCGCGCAAGATCATGAAGGGCCTGATGCGCCGGAATGACGGCGCCGCAACCCGTGATACAATCCTGTGGTTGGGCCTGTTGTTGCTGACAGGCATTGGTGGGGTTGCCACCTGGGGCACATGGTGGGCGGTGCCGTTTTTTCTGGTTTACGGCGTGCTCTACGGCTCGGCCTGTGACAGCCGGTGGCACGAATGCGGGCACGGAACGGCGTTCAAGACGCAGTGGAAAAACGATTGGGTCTATGCCCTTGCCAGCTTCATGGTGCTGCGCAATCCGGTTGCGTGGCGCTGGAGCCATGCGCGCCACCACACCGATACAATCATTGTCGGACGAGATCCCGAGATCACCGTCATGCGGCCCCCCGACATTGCTCGCAAAGCGTTGGCCTTTATCGGAATACCGGATGCCTTCCAGCATTTCGGCGTGTTGGTGCGGCAGGCCATCAGCGGCCCGAACGCCGAGGAGGCCGATTACATCCCGGAAAGCGAGGTTACCAAGGTGATGTTCTGGGCGCGGCTTTTCGTTGGGTTGCACCTTGTGGCCCTGCTTCTGGCGCTGCTGACATGGTCTGTCCTGCCGCTGATGCTGATCGGAGGGCCGCGGATCTATGGCACGTGGCACATGGTTCTGGTGGGGCTCTTGCAGCATGGCGGGCTGGCCGAAGACGTCCTCGATCACCGACTGAACTCCCGCACTGTTTACATGAACCCGGTCAGCCGCTGGCTTTACTGGAACATGAATTACCACGTCGAACACCACATGTTTCCGATGGTGCCCTACCACGCGTTGCCCGCGCTGCATGAGTTGATCAAGGACGACCTGCCGCCTGCGAACCCGTCGATCCCGCATGCCTATGCCGAGATGATCGCCGCGGTGCTGCGCCAGCGGACCGAGCCCGGATACTTTGCGCGCCGCGCCCTTCCGCCCGGCGCCAAGCCCTATGTGGAGGCTTTCCACACCGAAACCTCATTGCCGGAGGCGAGTTGATATGAGCGAGTGGGTCGATGTTTGCGCCATAGGTGAGATCGAGGAGGAAGACGTGATCCGTTTCGATCATGTTGGCCGCACCTTTGCTGTCTATCGCGACGAGGATGGCACTCCGTTTTGCACTGACGGCCTGTGTACCCACGAACAGGTGCATCTGGCCGATGGCTTGGTGCTTGACGACGAAATCGAATGTCCGAAACACAACGGCCGGTTCAATTACAAGACCGGGGCGGCCCTGCGGACCCCCGCCTGCGTGGCGCTGACGACCTATCCGGCCCGGATCGCCGAAGGTCGCATCCAGGTGCAGGTGTGAGGCAAAGGCCCACCATCGCCGATCTGCGCGCGGCCAAGGGGCAGCGCCAGATGACGATGCTGCGGTATTTCACCATGGATGAGGCGGCGGCTGCGGAGGCCGCTGGCATCGACATTGCGTCGGTTCCGCCGGAACTGGTGGCCGATCCGCGTTACCGCGACGCGGCGCCGGGCGTGTTTTCGATGACGGGCCAGACGCATCTGAGCGCGGGTACGGCCGAGGATTACCTGCGCTGGTGTGGCCCGATGGCGGAGGCCGGAGCGGATGCGTTTTATTGCTCGGGCTCGTTTCAGACGGTCGAATACCTCGCGCGTGAGCATATTCCCATCGTGGGCCATGTGGGTATCATTCCCGCGCGGGACAGATGGATGGGCTACCGCGCGCAGGGCCGTGATGCCGCCGGTGCCATCGAGATTTTTGAGGCCTGTCGCCGCTATCAGGAGGCCGGGGCGATTGCCGTCGAGATCGAAGTTGTGCCCGCGGAAGTCGCCGCCGCCATTTCTGCGCGACTGGACATCTTGCTGTGGTCGATGGGATCCGGTGCGGGATGTGACGCGCAATACGTGTTCGCCGAGGATATCCTGGGCGAAGGCAAATCCCGCGTGCCGCGGCACGCCAAGGCCTATCGCGACTTCGCGTCTGAATATGCCCGGTTGCAGGACGAACGCGTGGCGGCGTTCCGCGAATTTGCCGCCGATGTTCAAAGCGGGGCGTTTCCGGCAAAGGACCATGTGGTCGCCATGCGTGACGGAGCCTTCGACGCGTTTCTGAACGGGATCGGCGGATGAGCGACCTGACGGGCAAAGTGCTGCTGGTCACCGGTGCCGCACGGGGCATCGGGGCTGCGATTGCCGCCGCCTGCACGAGGGCCGGGGCGGAGGTATTGGGCGTGGATCGCGACGCGATGGCGGATGGCATCCAGGCGGATCTTGTTGCGCCCGATGCTCCGGCCGCAATCATGGCGCAGGCCCTTGAGCGGGCGGGCCGGATCGATGGGTTGGTGAATGCGGCCGGGATCACCACCCGCGCCTCCTTCACCGATGCGGATGTCGAGCGGTTCGACCACCTTATTGCGGTGAACCTGCGCGCGCCGTTCTTTCTGATGTCAGAGGTCATCCGGCACCTGAAGGGGCGTGGGGCGGCCGGGTCCATCGTCAACATCCAGTCGATGAACGCCCATTGCGGTGGTCCCGACCTCGCGATTTATGCCGCCACCAAGGGCGGGCTCCAGACGCTGACGAAAAACGCGGCACAGGCCCATATGGCGGATCGGATAAGGGTTAACGGCATTAACCTTGGCTGGGTGGCGACGGAAACGGAGCGTGCCATGCAAGACGCGACCCATGGGGCCGGTTGGATGGATGCGCGGGCGGCGGTGCAGCCTTTGGGGCAATTCATCACCGCCGGGGATTGCGCGGCTCAGGTCGTGTGGATGCTCTCCGACGCCTCCGCCCCACTCACCGGTTCGGCGCTTGATCTTGAACAGTGGATCGCAGGAGCGGCACCATGACCAGGTTAGCTGGCGATCCGCGCCGTGCTGTCCCGAACGATAAGTTCCACCGGCAGCAGCTCCTCCTGTGGCTCGGGCACAGGGCCGGAGCCGAGACGCTCCAGAAGGCGCGCAGCCGCGGTCTGCCCCAGCCGCATTCGATCCTGGCGAATTGTCGTCAGCGCGGGCACATAGCTTTCGGCCATGTCGATATCGTCAAATCCGACGACGGAGATATCGCCAGGCACCTCAAGGCCGCCGGCACTCAGCCCCGCGATCAGGCCAAACGCGACCATGTCCGCGGCGCAGAATACGGCTGTCGGACGATCTTCCGGATCCATCGCCAGGATCGAAACGGCGGCGTCGTGCCCGGATTTCAACGAGAAATCACCGCGAATGATCCAATCCCCTCGGGCGGGCAGGTGAAGGCGGCTCCGCTCCTCCAACATGCCGCGGCGGCGGATCTCGGTCAGCACATTGCCGCGGGGCCCTGTGACATGGGCAATTTTGCGATGGCCCAGATCGTAGAGGTGCCGGATCGCCAGCCGCGCGCCCTCGGCATTGTCGGACTGGATCGATGGGAAGGCGTAACCATCCACCCATTCGCAGGCAAATACGATGCGGCCATCGACGTTGTGGTGCCGGCATTGGTCCAGGGCCGCGGGGCTGATCCCGCCATCAAGCGAGACGATGCCATCGATGCGCCCGTCCAGAAAGTTGCCCACCAATTCTCCATCGGCGAGCGGACGGTTTTCGGTGTCCGAGATCAGAACGGCATAGTCGGTGCGCGCAAACCCGTCCGAAATGCCGCGGAGAATCGTGGAGTAGAAGGGTTTGCCAAGGTTCGGAACCAATATCAGAACCGCACCCGCGCGCTGCATTCGCAGATTTCGTGCCGCCAGATTTACCCGGTATCCGGTGGTCTTGATCGCCTCCATTACCTGCGCACGGGTCCGCTCGGACAACAGATCGGGGTTCGACAATGCGCGACTGACCGTCGCGGTCGATACTTTCGCGGCTTGGGCCACATCTTGAATGGTTGCTGCTTTCGGGGCCACGGAACCTCTGACTGTTTCGTCAAATCGCGGGTTGACTCGAATCTCTTCCCGGTTGGAGTATGTAATCGATTTCAAAACGCGCAAAGAACAATTTTTCGGTATATGAAATCGATTACAGGGAGGGGCTGGGATGCGCCATGGCAGGAGAGAGGGGTTGGCGGGATGACCGCGACCTTGCATCACGATTTTACCGGGGCGGAGGTTCTGGTTGTCGGTGCCAGCCGTGGCGGGATCGGTGCGGCGATTGCGCGGGCGTTTCAGGATGCCGGCGCCCGTGTTCGGATCACGGGAATCGAGACCGAGCCGGCGGCCGAAGATGCAACACGGTTCGATTATGCGCAGCTTGATGTGACCGATACCGAAGCCGTTCGTGCCTTTTCCAGAGGGACGCAACGCCTTGATGTTCTTGTGAATTGCGCCGCAATCACCCGACGCGGTGAGGAAATGGATCCTGAGTTCTTCTCCCATGTTTTGAACGTGAATCTCGTGGGTTCTCTACGCTGCGCCGAGGCGTTTCATGACGCGCTTCGGAATGGCGCAGTGATCAATGTTGCGTCCATGTATGCAAGGTTTGGAAGCCCCAGGAACCCGGCCTATGGCGCCAGCAAGGCCGGAGTGGAGCAGATGACCAAATCCCTTGCTATCGCTTGGGCCAGCGATGGGATTCGTGTGAATGCGATCGCGCCCGGGTTCATTGTGACGGATCAATCCGCTCGCGCCCGCCAAGACCCGGATTTCGTGAAAGGTGTTGAGGCGCGAACACCAATGCGGCGTTGGGGACAACCTGTGGATATCGTGGGGACGGCAATGTTTTTGGCCAGCGATTCCGCGAACTTCGTGACCGGCGTTACCATTCCGGTTGATGGGGGATATTCCGTTGTTTGAAGGAACCGGCCCATGACGGATTTTGCTCGCATCGGTGCCGCCGTTATCGGCACTGGCTTCATCGGGACGGTCCACACCCAAGCGCTCCGCCGGTTGGGCGTTCAGGTGCGGGGCGTATTGGGCTCCTCTGCCGGACGTGGCGCTGCGCGTGCGGCCGAGATGGGCGTGGCCAAGGCCTATTCCGATCTGGCTGACCTTCTGGCTGACGAGAGCGTCGACGTCGTTCACGTCACCTCACCCAACCACGCACATTATGGGCAGGTGAAGGCAATCCTGCAGGCGGGCAAACACGTGATCTGCGAAAAGCCGCTGGCGATGACCAGTGCGGAAAGCGCGGAGATGGTGGAGATCGCCCGCGCATCGGGCAGGGTCGCCGCTGTGTGCTACAACATCCGGTTTTACCCCCTCAACCAACAGGTCCACGGGATGGTGAAGGCGGGGGACCTGGGGGACATCCGTTTCATTACAGGTCACTACCATCAGGATTGGTTGGCCAAACCCACCGACTGGAACTGGCGTTTGCAATCCGAGATGGGCGGCGCGCTGCGCTCGGTTGGCGATATCGGCACCCATTGGGTGGACCTGACCAGCTTTGTGACCGGGCTTAAGGCCGAGGCGGTCATGGCCGAACTGGCGACGTTTATCCCGGAACGGGAAAAGCCCTTGGGACCGGTTGAAACGTTTTCAAGTGCCGCCGGCGCCACCGAACGTGTCGAGATCGATACCGATGACGCCGCCATGATCGTCATCCGATATCCAGGCGGTGTGCGGGGCATGATGAGCACCAGCCAGATCAATATGGGCCGCAAGAACTCCCTGCAATGGGATGTGGCGGGGTCCAGGGCCAGCGCGGCCTGGGACAGTGAAACGCCGGATCATTTGTTTGTCGGCCATCGCGACAAGGCGAACGAGACGCTGATGCGCGACTTCACCTTGATGAACAGCACCGGCACGGCTGCCGCGACATTGCCGCCGGGGCATGTGGAAGGCTTTGCCGACAGTTTTTTCAACTTTTTCAGAGCGGTATACGCCGATGTTGAAGCGGGTACGCGCCAACCGGAAAGCACTTGGGCGACGTTTGAGGACGGTCATTATGAGATGCGGTTTTGCGACGCGGTGGTGATGTCGGCGCGAGAAGAGCACTGGGTCAGATTGGACGAAGTGGGGGGTTGAGATGCAGCTCGGGATATTGACTGCACCGTTCGAGGACACCGACCTGATGGAGGTGGCCGATTGGGCTGGCAAGAACGGTTTTTCCGCGATGGAAGTGGCCTGTTGGCCGACATTGGGCGGTGAGGCACGGCGCTATGCCGGCACGTCCCATATCAACGTAGACGGTTTGACCGCAGCACAGGGTGCCGAGATTGCCGACGGTTTAGTCGAACGCGGCATCCGCATCTCTGGTCTTGGCTATTACCCCAATCCCCTGCATGCCGACGCCGAGCATCGGGATGAAGTGATCGGCCATTTGATGAAGGTGATCACGGCGGCGGGTGTCATGGGGGTCAATGTCGTTAACACCTTCGTCGGAGGAGATCGCCGCCTGACCGTCGATGAAAACTGGGGCCGGGCGATTGAAATCTTCAACCCCATCGTGGCCCATGCCCAGGCCTCAGGCGTGCGGCTGTGCTTTGAAAACTGCCCGATGATCTTCAGCTACGATGAATGGCCGGGCGGGCACAATATCGCTTATTCGCCAAAGATTTGGCGGCGGCTCTTCGAGCAATGGGGGGAGGCTGTGGGGATGAATTTCGACCCTTCCCACCTGATCTGGCAATTCATCGATCAGACCCGGTTCATCAAGGAGTTCGGCGGCCAGATGGCCCATGTTCATGCCAAGGATGTGATGGTCGACCGGGACGGCCTTTATGAAAACGGCACGATGTCGACCGGGATGGGCTGGCAGATCCCGCGGCTCTGCGGCCTCGGTGACGTGGATTGGAGCGACTTTTTCAGCGGTCTTTACCGCGTGGGATACGATGGCCCGGTCATCATCGAACATGAGGATCGGGACTTTGAGGGCACGGACGAGAAGGTGAAGCGGGGCTTCTGCCTCGCCCGGGACGTTTTGCAACCGTATATCAAGTAAAGAGAGCGCCAAGCTCCTGTAATCTTTTATAAAACTCCAAGGGAGGACTACCCATGAAGAAACTACTTACAACGGCAGCGGCACTCGCGATGCTGGCGCCCGCGGCTTATGCGGACGGGCACAACGCGTATACAATCGGCGTGTCGAATACCGTTCAGGGCAATGGTTGGCGTGAGCAGATGATCTGCGCGATGCGCGCTCAGGCGGCGGCTGAGGGCGACGTGGAAAACCTGATCGTCGCGCACCGCAACACCGATGCGGCCGGCCAGCTTGAGGACCTCAACAACCTGATCGAGGCGGGCGTGGATGCGATCGTGCTGAACCCGGCCAACCCCGACGCTCTGAACTCCGCACTTGATGCCGCGATTGAGGCGGGCATCGTCGTGGTGGCCGTGGATGCGGGCGTGACGGCAGAGGGGGCCTATATCCTGTCGAACAACCAGGAGGAATACGCGTATCTCGGCGCGCGATGGCTGTTCGAGCAATTGGGTGGCGAAGGTGATGTGGTCTACATGCGCGGCATTGCGGGTGTGTCGGCCGATACCGACCGTGACAACGGCTTTCAGCGGGCCTTGGCCGAATACCCAAATATCAACGTCATTCACGAAGTCTTCACCGGCTGGCAACAGGACCAGGGGAAGCAGCAGATGTTTGATTTCCTGGCCACGGGCATCCCGTTTGATGGCGTCTGGACCAGCGGGATCGACAATGTGATCGTGGATGCCTTCACCGAATCCGGCGCACCGCTTGTGCCGATTGTTGGCGCGGACAATGCCGGATTTGTCGAGTATCTGTCGACGGTTGAGGGCCTGTCCGGTGCGGCGGTGACAAACCCCGGCTCTGTCGGGGGGGCGGGCATCGCGCTGGCGGTGGACATCCTGAACGGTAATGCGCCGGAAGACACCACGGTGCTGGTCGATCCGGTCCTTTGGGAGAACACCACCGAAGACGGGCGCGCCACGATCGAGGCGGCCCAGAATCCCAACCTTGATCCCGAATGGCCCGTTTCCGTTACCGTGCCGGGTTGGACGGACTACTCCATGGAAGACATCATCGCCTGCGAAGGCTGATGATCTGAGCCATACTGCCCTCCGCCCGGTGCGGGGGGCAGATCCCGAAATATCCCAGGAAAATCAGGGGCGTCATGGACGAGGTGCAGCGCGAGAGCTTGCTTGATGCGAGCGGAATCGCCAAGAGTTTTGGCGCGGTCAAGGCGCTGAGCGACGCGAGCCTTCACGTGGCGCGGGGCGAGGTTGTTGCGCTTATGGGCGCCAACGGTGCAGGCAAATCCACCTTCGTGAAAATCCTCACAGGGGCCCTGCGGCCCGACAGCGGTAAGGTCCTGATCCGGGGAACGGAGGCGCGTGTCGGCTCACCTGCCCAGGCCCGCCGATCCGGCCTTGTGCCGGTCTATCAGGAGCCGTCGCTGATCCCCGATCTCGACGTGGCGGACAATCTGCGCCTTGGCGACACGCCGGTGGATCCATGTCTTAACTGGGTTAACGACTTGGGAGTCGACGGCCTTCGCCTCGACCACATGATTGCCGATCTGCCGCTGGCAACGCTTCGTATCCTTGATCTCGCCCGCGCTTTGGCGGCTGAGCCTGACGTGTTGCTTCTTGATGAAATGACCGCCGCATTGCCCACGGATCTGGTTGAAAATGTTCTGAGGGTTGTGCGCGCGCAGGCTGATGAGGGACGCGGCGTGATCTATATCTCGCATCGGTTCACGGAAATCTCCGAGCTGTGTGACAGTGCGACCGTTCTGCGCGATGGCCGCAGCGTAGGTGATCTGAAGATCGAGCCCGGCGTCGAGAATCGCGTGGTCGAGATGATGCTTGGGGCGAAGATCGACCTTGGCGCCAGGGAGACCGGCACCGCCCGCACGAACGAAGGCATACCGCGGATCCGGGCGCGCGGCCTGGCCGTGGCCCCGAAGGTTACGGATGTGTCGTTTGATCTTTATCCCGGTGAGGTTCTGGGCGTGGTCGCGTTGGAAGGGCAGGGGCAGGACGAGGTGTTCGATGTCCTTGCGGGGTTCCGCAAACCCACCGGCGGCGCATTCGAGGTGGACGGCGCGCCCGTCAGCTTCGGCCACCCTGCCGACGCCATTGCAGCGGGCCTGACCTTTGTGCCCGGTGATCGGGCCGAGGCATTGCTACGCGAACGCTCGGTCCACGAAAACATCGCGCTGCCGTTCTCCGCGCGCGCCGGATCTTGGGGGCCATTGAAGACGCGCCACGAGCGCGAGCGGGTGGGCCATGCCATCGACAAGCTGCAGATCGACACACGCGCCAAGGGTGAGGTGCAGCGCCTGTCCGGCGGCAACCAGCAGAAGGTGACCATCGGGCGTTGGCTGGCCCATGGGGTGGAGACATTGCTCCTTTTCGATCCCACGCGCGGCATCGACGTCCGCACCAAACGGCAGATCTATCCGCTGGTTCGCGAATTGGCGGATCAGGGGGCGGCAGTGCTTTTCTACACGTCCGAGCTGGAAGAGGTGCCGCTAGCCTGCGACCGCGCCGTGGTGATCTTCAACGGGCGTGTGGTCGACGTCATCGACGCCGCCGAGGCCGATGAGGAAACCCTGATGCGCGCGGCTTACGGCCTGACCGAAGACAAGGCGGCTTCATGACACGGCTGGTGCAGAAACACGCCTGGGTTCTTGGCCTGCTGGTCCTCCTGATCGCCCTTCTGGGCATCACCAAGCTGATCCAGCCGAGCTTCGGAGCCACGGGGTTGGAAAGCCTCGCCCGCGCGGCGCTGCCCTTTGCCTTCGCAACGGCGGCCATGGCGATTGTGGTGATCGTGGGCGGCATCGATCTGTCGATCGCGTCGATGATGGCGGTCTGCGGGGTGACGGCAGCGGTTCTGATGCAAAGCATGGGGGCGGTGCCGGCAATTGTGATCACGCTTTGCATCGGCACGGCCATGGGCGCGATCAACGGCGCCCTGATCGTGATCACCAAAGTGCCGGATATCGTGGTGACGCTGGCCATGTTGTTTGTGTGGGAGGGTGTGGCGCTGCTGATCCTGTCCACGCCGGGCGGCAATGTGACAGAGGCCATGCAGGGCATCATCGGGGGCTCCATCCTCCCCGGCTTGCCGATGGCTTTGGTGGTGATGGCGGTTGCAATTGCCGCCGTCTGGATGCCCGTGCGCCGATCCAAAATCGGGTTGTCGATCTATGCGGTGGGGTCCGACGAGCTGGCCGCGTTCCGCTCCGGGGTGAGCGTCGGCTGGACGAAAGTGGCGGCCTACGCGCTTTGTGGAGTGCTGGCGGCGATGGGCGGCATGAGCCTCATCATGCTGACCGGGATCGGCGAACCGGTGCCCGGCCCTTACTTGCTGGCTTCTGTCGCGGCCGTGGTGTTGGGCGGCGTGGTTCTGGGTGGCGGGCGCGGCGGGCTCCTCGGGCCGATCATCGCGGTCTTCATCCTGCGGATCATCCGCACGATCCTGACGCTGGCGGCGGTGGACCCGAACGTGACCACCATCGTGGAGGGGGTCATCATGGTGGCGGTTGTCATGCTGGGGGCCATCGTGACCTATCGGGGGGTGCGGGCATGAGTATTCATCCGGAGCAAACCGCCGCATCGGACCCGCGCCTCGTGCGCTTCGGCCGCTACCTCGCCGACAATCCCGTCATCCCCCTGATCGCGTTCCTGTTCTTCCTGATCAGTTTGCTGGAAGTCATGCGCCCCGGCATCGTCCTGCCGTTTCTGGGGGGACGCGAGGGGATCATCTCCACCTTCTGGGTTGGCAACCTGATCAAGTTTGCCATTCCCCTGGCGATGATCGCGGCCTGCCAGGTCTTAACGATGTTAACCGCCGGGATTGACCTCAGCGCCGGGATCGTGGCGACCTGCTCGGCCTTTGTCTGCGCCACGCTGATGCCGCTCATTGGGCCGGTGCCCGCCGTGTTGATCGCAATGGCCGTCGGCGTGGTCGTCGGCCTTGTGAACGGCTTTGGCGTGGGCGTCGTGCGGGTGCATCCGCTGATCATGACGCTTGGCACCGGCCTGATCGCAACCGGGTGCCTGCAGGTCTATCAGCGCTTCGTGATCGCCACGGGAACGGAGATCCCGGCCTTTCTGGAATGGCTCGGCACGGGCCGTACCTTTGCGATGCCCAACGGCCTGTTCTTGTTTATACCATTTGCAATCTTCATCATCTGGCTGATGCGCGCCACGGGGTTCGGGCGGCTCCTCTTCGCGCTGGGTTCCAATGAGCATGCCGCGAAACTCTCCGGCGTTCGGTCGTGGCAGGTGTTTCTGGCACTCTACGCGCTGTCGGGTCTGATCGCGTCGGTCGCGGGTTTGCTGTACCTTGGGATGATCCGCGCGCCGTCCCTGTCGCTGGCCAACCCGCTGATGTTGCCCTCGGTGGCGGCGGCGGTGATTGGCGGCACGTCGATCTTTGGCGGGCGCGGGTCGTTTGCCGGTGCTATCGTGGGCGCGTTGATCCTGCGGGTCATCGACACGATGCTGACGCTTCTGCAAATGCCCGAGGGCGCGCGGATTGCTCTCTTCGGGTTGATCATTCTGCTGGTGACGGCGCTTTATGTGCGGATCACCGGGACAAGATAGGAGACATCGGATGGCCAAATATCGTGTTGTCGGGATCAGCTTCGATCACATGCATATGGGGGATCTGCTGCGCGAGGTGTTTGAACATCCTGACGCAGAGATCGCGGGCCTTTACGATCCCGACCGTGCCCGAATGCAAAGCGCCGTGGAGAATTTCGATGTGCCCGAGGCGCGTGTTTTCACCGATTTCGATGCCTGCATGGCAGCCGGCCCCTATGATCTGGCGATCCTGTGCAGCGCGCCCGCCGATCACGCCGACATGACCGAGCGCCTTGCCCCCCATGGCGTCCATATCCACGTGGAAAAGCCCTTTGCCGACAGCGCCGACCATGCCCGCCGGATGATCGCGGCGATGGAGGCGACGGGCAAGGTGCTGGCGATCAACTGGCCACTGGCCTGGGTCGCGTCGCACAACACCGCCAAGCGCCTGATCGAAGACGGGATGATCGGCGATCTGCGCGAGGTGCATTTCTACGATGGCAATCGCGGGCCGCTCTATCATCTGGCCGACAAGGTGGAGGTGTCCGACGATGAGGTGGAGCGCCAGAAGCCCGATAGCTGGTGGTACAAGAAGGCATCGGGCGGCGGGAGCCTGCTCGATTACATGGGATACGGCGCGACCCTTGGCACGTGGTTCATGGGGGGCGAGGCTCCCGTTGAAGTGACCTGCACCATTGATCACACGCCGCGTGTCGAGGTGGACCAGCACGCCGTGGCCGTCTGCCGCTATCCTTGGGGCAGCCTCAGCAAGATGGAAACGCGTTGGGGCACGTTTTCCGATCCCTGGACAACTCAGCCGCAGCCGACATGTGGTTTCGTGCTGGTCGGCACGGAGGGCACGATTGCCAGCCCGGATTACGCCGATACCGTCACGGTCCAGACCCGCGCGCGGCCCGAGCGCCACGAGATCCCGGTGGACCCGCTGCCCGAAGGCCGCCGGGGCGCCATCGAATATGTTCTGGATGTGATCGAGAACGGCGCCTATCCCGCAGGCCCGCTTTCGCCTGCCATCTCATTGATTGGCCAGCGGATCGTGGACACCGCCGCGGCATCCGCCGCCGCCAAACGCACGATGGAGCTTCTGCCATGAGCGATTCCGGTGACAGTGACACCTATGCGCTGAAGGCCGCCGATCTGCCCGAGATCGCGGCGCCTGACGTGGCCTACCGCCCGCCCAAACCCACCCATCTCCGCCCCCGGATCGGTGTGATCGGCACTGGCGGCATTTCCGGCTCCCATCTCGATGCGTATCGGGCGCAGGGTTACGAGGTGGCCGCGCTCTGGAACCGCACGCGGGCCAAGGCCGAAGATAAGGCGGCCGAATTCTGCCCCGATGCGCGGATCGAGGAGGAGTGGGAGGCGATCCTCTCCAATCCCGATATCGACGTGGTGGATGTAACGCTGCATCCCGAGCACCGGGTTGAGATCCTGCGCGCGGCCTTGAAGGCAGGCAAACATGTGCTGAGCCAGAAGCCGTTTGTCACCGACCTGGATATCGGCATGGATCTGGTGAAGCTGGCGCAGGATCAGGGTGTGAAGCTGGCCGTAAACCAGAATGGCCGCTGGTCACCCCATTTTGCCTTCATGCGCGAGGCCGCCCGCGCCGGGCATATCGGGCAGGTCTTGTCCGTACATCTGGCGGTCCACTGGACCCACGGCTGGACGGCGGGTACCCCGTTTGACGAGATCGAGGATCTGATCCTCTACGATTTCGGCGTCCATTGGTTTGACTTCGTGGCTTCCGTCGTCGGCGACAGGGCGGAAGCCGTGTTTGCGTCTGCTGCCCGCGGGGCGGGGCAGGCCAACAAGGTGCCGCTTCTGGCGCAGGCCATGGTCCGCATTGATGGCGGGCAGGCCTCGCTTGTTTTCGATGGCGGCGTGCCCCACGGGCCGCGCGATACGACCTTTGTGGGCGGCACAGCGGGCAGCATGGTCTCCGATGGCCCGGATCTGAGCCAGCAACGCGTGACCCTGACAACACCCGACGGCATCGCCCGACCCGCGCTTGAGGGCCAATGGTTCAATGACGGTTTTGCAGGCACGATGGGTGAGCTTCTCTGCGCCATCGAGGAGGATCGGGAGCCGTCGAACGGGGCAGCCGAAAATCTGCAGAGCCTTGCCATGGCTTTTGCCGCTGTGCGCTCGCGGATGACAGGCAAGGAAGTTGAAATCGGCGCGGCGCGTCGGTTGGAGAGTTAGGCTGGGTGGCTGGGTGGGGCGCCCATCAGCGGAGGGACTAACGTGCGTGTCTTGATCGTCGGGCTGGGAAATATGGGGCAGAGCCATGCGCTTGCGCATCACGCGGCGGAGGGCGTGGAGATCGTGGGCCTCGTCAATCGCGGCCCCCGCGACCTGCCGGAGGCATTGACAGCCTACCCGCTGTTCGCGACCTTCGAGGAGGGCTTGGCGCAATCCCCCGACCTCGTCGTCATCGCCACCTATTCCGACAGCCACGCCGATCTGGCCGTCGCGGCGATGGAGGCGGGCGCGCATGTGTTTGTCGAAAAACCTCTGGCCACCCGCGTTGCCGATGCCGAGCGGGTTGTGGCGTGCGCCAAGGCCACCGGGCGCAAGCTCGTAGTCGGCTACATCTTGCGGCACCATCCGTCCTGGATGCGGTTGATCGAGGAGGCGCGCGGTCTTGGCGGGCCATACGTGTTCCGGATGAACCTCAACCAGCAATCCAGCGGCGCGGAGTGGGAGACACACAAGGCGCTGATGCAAACCACATCCCCCATCGTGGATTGCGGCGTACATTACGTG
This sequence comes from uncultured Roseicyclus sp., assembly GCA_947491935.1. GTDB lineage: Bacteria > Pseudomonadota > Alphaproteobacteria > Rhodobacterales > Rhodobacteraceae > Gymnodinialimonas. The sequence goes on along the minus strand of CANLLF010000001.1, from coordinate 330,668 downwards.
GATGTCTGGTGCCAGATCACCGATGCGCGCCCGGTTGCGGTGCATGGGATCGGCCTGCGCCTCTCCGATGAACTGCCCGAGAATATGTATAATTACGGTCAGTTTCAGGTGTTGTTTGAGGATGGCTCGGTCGGCTGGTACGAGGCCGGATGGGGGCCGATGATGTCGGAGACGGCGTTCTTCGTGAAAGATGTGGTCAGCCCCAATGGCTCCGTGTCCATCACCGATGCGGAGCCCGGCGAAAGTGCTGATATTGACGGTCATACCAAGGTCGGCAGCCTGCTGGTCCATCGGCCCGATGGCGATGAGCGCATCGACCTGGCGGAGGAGCCGGGGCATCAGGCGCTCTGCGATGCTGAACAGGCCTATATGCGCCGCGCGATTACTGAGGATCTGGACCTGTCGCGCCATATGGAGGATGCCGTGCGGTCGCTGGCCATCTGTATGGCGGCCGATGAAAGCGTGCGGACGGGGCGGCGGATAGAGCTTTAGGCACTTTTCATCGGGACCCTGCCCATCAGCCAACTGGTCACATAGGTCGCCATCGCCGCTTCAACCCACAGCTCTGCCAATTTGCCCTGCCGCGTCAACAGGCACGTGATCCCAGCGAATTGCAGGCTTGCCGCAGGCGACGATGCCGTCAGATCCGCGCCGGTGCCTTCGGTCAAGGCGTCCATGACATCCGCGCCGCTGATCTGGAAACAGGTGTAGAGGCCTGTTGCCGGGCTGATGGCATAGCCGTCGTGCCAGCCGGGCTCACCCGTCGCACCGACCAGCAGGGCGCGGTCCCGTGCGATGCGGATGGCTGCGATGAGTGGACGGTCCTGAAACAGGCCAATGGAGCGCCCGCCCGGTGCAAGGGCCGCGATGGCGGCCTCCAGATCGCCGGAGATCAGGCAGGACGGCGCGGCGGGCGCAAGATGGATCGTAAGGCCAGCGACGGTCATCGTCTCACCCTCGGCCAAGGCGCGGTCGGTCCAGTCGCGTTCCTTCATCATAGCCGCTCCCCTTCCGGATCAAAGGTGCAGGCCTGTGTGACGCGGGCACGCTGAACGTCGCCGTTGTGGAACACGCCGATTTCCGCGCCTTGCATCGCGGTACCGCCTTCCAGAAGGGCCAGCGCGATGGGGCGACCCAGATTTGGGCTTTGGTAACTGGACGTCACGAACCCAAGCGACCGGCACGGGCCGTCAAGCGGCACAAGATGCGCGCCGGTGGGTAAGACGTTCGTGGTGGACAGGCCCACCAACTGGCGTCGATCGGCGGCCATGGCCGCCTCGGTAAAGAGCGATTGCTTGCCCAGATACTCATCCCCGCGTATGTCACGCGGCCCGCCCCAGCCCAGATCGTGGGGCATCGTGAGCCCGTCCGTGTCCTTGCCGATCACGATGTACCCCTTTTCCGCGCGCAGGATCATGACAGCCTCCAGCCCGATCCAGCGGCCATCCACGGCGTTGAGTGCCACATCGAGCCGAGCATGGAGCGCCGGCCCGTGGGGCAGGGGGACGGACAACTCATAGGATTGATCGCCGGTAAAACTGATCCGCGCGATGCGAAGGGGCGCATCGCCCCATGTGTTTTCGGCCACACCCATATGCGGGACGTCGACATCGATACCCACCGCCGCCAGCAGCTCGCGCGCGCGCGGACCTGTGACGGTCAGTGTCGTCCAGGCTTGCGTCACATCGTGGATTGCAACCTGCGACGGGTCAAACCGGCCTTGTCGCGGGTCCTCCAGCAGAAGGCGCACGGCATCGACATGGGACGACGAGGCCGACACGACGAAGCGATCGTCGGAAGGGCGCAACACGACACCGTCGTCAAACACGATGCCACTTTCCCGCAGAAGAAACGCATACCGCGCCCGGCCCGGATTCAACGTCGACAGACGGTTGTAGAACGCGAAATCAAGCAGCGCTTGCGCGCCCGGCCCGATGATGTCCAGCTTGCCCAAAGGCGAGGCGTCGTAGATCGCAACGGTATCGCGGGCCGCTTTGGTCTCCGCCTGAATGGTGGCAGCTTCGTCCTCGCCGTAGGCCGAGGGGCGCAGCCAGCCACCATATTCGCGGAAGACGGCGCCTTGGGCGCGATGGGCATCTTCCAGCGGCAAGCGCTTGAGTGGGTTGAACAGATCACCCCGCCTGCGCCCGGCGATCACACTCAGCGGCACGGGCCGGACAGGTGGGCGAAAGGTTGTGGTTCCGGTCTCGGGAATACTGCGCCCGGTCGCGTCGGCCATCGCGGCGAGGCCCGGGAAATTCGACGTGCGGCCCTGATCGGTGGCCATGCCAAGGGTTGTATAACGTTTGAGGTGCTCGACCGATGTGAACCCTTCACGCGCGGCGAGTTTCACGTCCTTCAGGGTCACGTCGTTTTGCAGATCGATCCAGATCCGGCCCGATGCGTCGATATCAGGCCGCGCCGGGTGCCATCGCCAATTGGTCCCGTCCGGCGTGTCGGGGGCCAAGCCGCCCGCTGCGGTCGCCCCTTCTGCCAGGGCCGGGCCAAGACCGAACGTGCCGTTGGCCGCGCCGATGACTTTCATGTGGCTGGTGCCAGGCCGGGGAACGAGCGCGTCTTTCTCCGCGTTCCAATCCAGCTTGCCACCGGATTGGCAATGCAGTTGAACCGACGGTGTGAACCCGCCGGAAACCAGAACGGTATCGGCGCTGTGGTATTGGTCGTTGAGGGTTGCCCCCCAGGTTTCCGTTTTACCGTGGACGGCCTGAAGTGTTTGCCGGCTCAGGACACGCACGCCATCGGGCGCGTCGGGCGAGACATCACGCGCGTCGGCCAGCGTAACCCTCGCCCCCGCAGCAGCGAAGGCCGCGGCGGTGGCGTAGCTGGCATCCGAGCCGGTGGCGATCAGAAGCTGCCGGCCCGCAACGGCGCCATAAAGGGTGAGATAATGGTGCGCAGCCTCGGCCGACATGACGCCGGGCCGGTCATTTTGAGCGGGCCAGAGGGGGCGCTCGACCGCGCCGGTGGCCAGGATCGTTTCCGCCGGACGAATGCGCCAATGGACGTCATGATCCACCCTTCGTTGCCACGCGGCAATCAGGCCGTGATCGAAGGCGCCCCATGCAGTTGTGTTGGTCAGGATGCGGCCATCAGAATTGAGGATCGCGGTATCAGTGGCGCGCGCAAAGTCAGTCCAGTCGTCACCGTCGATCTCGCCTCCCCGCCAGCGAAGGGCGCCGCCGAGATAGGTGGCATCTTCAATCAGCCATACAGCGCGTCCCTGCTCGGCGGCCGCTTTCGCGGCGGCAAGGCCCGCCGGACCCGCGCCGATCACCAGCAGATCGCAAGTGGCCGAGCGGGTGGGCGTGTCAGCCGGTGGGTTTGTGTTTGGATCGAGCCTGCCGAGACCGGCCATGGCGCGGATGCGCGGTTCATAGAGGTGCCAGCCACCGGCCATGAAGGTCTTGTAGTAGAACCCCGCCGGGATGGTGCGGTGCAGCAGATCGAGCCAGCGGGCGCGGTCGCGCTCGGCCGTGGGAGACGCGTTGACAGCGCGGGCCTTTAGGCCGTCGGTGAGCGGCGTCAGGGTGGCGCGTTCGTTGGGGATCGTTGTGCCGTGGCGGGTGATGTCGAACAGCGCGTTTGGCTCCTCCGCGCCCATCCCGTAGAGGCCGCGGGGGCGGTGGTACTTGAAGCTCCGCGCAATCGTGCGGGGACCGGAGGCGAGGAGTGCTGATGCAAGTGTGTCTCCCTGAAAGCCACGGATTTTCGTCCAATCGACCTCCGCCGTAAGGGGCTTGGAGCGGTCAATTTCCGTGCCGAGATCGGGGTGCCGCCAGCCGCTCATCGAAGCGCCTCCGACGCCGTCACGTCCCGGGTTCGCGTATTGCGGGACATCACGAAGTATTCGCCGCAGGGGATATGCAGCCAGATTTCCCGCGCCGGGCCCTGTGGCGCGTCGACGGCGTAGAGATAGGCGGCCCATTCGAGGTCCGATGGCGCATTTTCCGGCCTGGGATGGTCGGCTTCGACGGCGAAGTGGAATTCCGTCTCATCACGCGGGCCGCAGAAGGGGCAGGGGAAGGTTTGCATGGCGTGTCCCCCTAATGCGCGATGCCGGAGCCCGCCGCCTCATCGATGAGGCGGCCGGTGCGAAACCGGTCGAGGTCAAAGGGTTTGGAAATCGGGTGATGGGCGCCGGTGGCCAGCATATGGGCCAGAAGCGTACCGCCTGCCGGGATCGCCTTGAAGCCGCCGGTGCCCCAGCCGCAATTGAGGTAGAGGCCCTTGGGGCCAGCGGGGCCGAGGATCGGGGAGCTGTCGGGGACCACATCGACAACGCCGCCCCATTGGCGCAGGAGCTTGAGCTGGCCAAAGCTCGGGAACATCTCCAGGAGGCCCGAAAGGACCTGCTCTTGCGCAGGCAGATTGCCGTGCTGGCCATGGGTCGGGACGCGGTCGAGCCCGCCGCCGATGACCAACTCGCCCTTGTCGGATTGGCTGAGATAGGTGCCGGTGCCGAGATACAGCAGCACCGTATCGAGGATCGGTTTGACCGGTTCGGAGACAAAGGCCTGCAGCGCATAGGTGTGGATCGGGAGGCGGACGCCGACCTTGGCCGCGAGGCCCGGCGTGGCACCCGCGGCGGCGAGGCCGAGGCGATCTGTGCGGATCGGGCCGAGATTGGTTTCGATACCGCTGACACGGCCCGCTTCAATGCGGATGTCCGACACCTCGCAGCCTTCGATGATATCCACGCCAAGGGCGGAGGCGGCGCGGGCATAGCCCCAGGCGACCGCATCATGGCGCGCGACGCCCGCGCGGCCCTGCCAGATACCGCCCATCAGCTTGTAGCGGACCCGCGCGCCTTGATTGGCCAACGGCACCTTGTCGGCGGCTTCGTCGGCCTCCATCAGGCGGCCATCGACGCCGTTGAGTTGCATCGCGTTGGCGATCCGGTTGCAGATCTCCATCTGTGCGGGCGTGTGCGCGGCGATCAGCATACCGCGCTGGCTGAGCATGATGTTGTAGTTCAACTCCCGCGACAGGCCTTCATAAAGACGCAGGGCCAGATCATAGAGGGCCACACTTTCAGGGTAGAAGTAGTTCGACCGGATCACGGTTGTGTTGCGCCCGGTATTGCCGCCGCCGATCCAGCCCTTTTCCAGCACCGCCACGCGCGTGAGGCCGTGGGTTTTGGCAAGGTAATAGGCGGTGGCCAAACCGTGCCCACCACCGCCCACGATGACGGCATCATAGGCGTCCCTTGGCTTTGCCTTTACCCATGCGGGTTGCCAGCCGCTCTGTCCGCGCAGCGCCTCGCGCGCGAGGGTGAAAGCGGAGTATTTCACCGCGCCGCCACCTCCATCGCATACTCCGAGAAGGCCGCAATCTCGGCCTGACTGGGCGGAACGCCGGTAAAGTGTTCCAGAAATCCGGGCAGGCGGGTCATGCGCAGGTCCATCGCCTCGCGCAATTCGAGCGCGTGATATCCAATCTGCATGAAATAGAGGATGCGGGCCCGAATATCCGCTTCCGCCGCGCCATAGCCGTGCTGCGCATACATGGCGGTGACGGCGGTGAGGCGCGCGGTATCGGCGACATCGATACGGGCGCGGACCGATGGGTCGCGCCGCGACCATTCCCGAATTGCAAAATCGAGATGCGGATCGAAGATCGTGTCATCCACGAAGCACCGGAAAAAGTTGCAGAGCGCCTGCGTGATCGTGGCGGACGGCAGGGCGCAATGGTGCAGGATGGGATCGGTATTGCGCATCTCCCAATCCTCCAGCAGCGCTTCGAGCAGATCGGCCCGCGACCCGAAATACCAGTAGAAGGATGATCGCGACACGCCGAGCCGGGAGGCAAGCGTGAGGATCTTCACGTCGGCCACACCTTCGCCCACCAGCACATCGCGCGCCGCATTCAGCCAATCACCCCGCGTAACCTTGATATGGCCGACAAGCGGATCCTTGGCGGGATCATCGCGGTGCAGCAGCGGGTCGGTGCGGGCCATTCAACTCTCCGGATGGGCGCCGCCCTGGGCGGTGCGTTTGGCGATATACTCCTCTAGCGCAGCGCGGCGGGTGGCGTCGATATCCGGCGTGTCGGGATTGGCGAGGATGCCCTGCCAGACATCGCGCGCCCGGGTGGAGGCATCTTTCGCGCCACGCTCCGTCCATGTGCCGAAATTGGCGTAATCATGCACGACGGGTTCGTAGAATTCGGTCTGATAGCGCGCCATGGTTTGGGCGGCGGCGAAGAAATGCCCGCCGGGCTGCACCTCTTCGAGCGCATCGAGGCCAATCTCCGCGGTTCCCGCCTCCGCCCCGGCACAAAGCTCGGCCACCATGTTCAGGATCTCCGCATCGGTGATGAGCTTTTCGTAAGAGACGCTGAGGCCGCCTTCGATCCAACCGGCGGAATGGATCACCACGGTCGCCCCGGCCAGAAGGCACCCCCAGAGCCCAAACTGGTTCTCGTTGGCCGCCTGGACATCGTTGAGGTTGGAGGCCGATCCGGCGGCGGAGCGCCAGGGCAGGCCGAGCTTGCGCGCCAGTTGGCCCGCGGCCAGCGAGGCCTGGAAATGCGCGGGCGTGCCAAAGGCGGGCGCCCCGGATTTCATATCCACATTGGAGGTGAACGTCCCGTAGCAGACCGGCGCGCCGGGATTGGTTAACTGCGTTAACGTGATCGCGGCCAAGGCCTCGGCGTGGGACAGCGTGATCGCGCCCGCCACTGTGATCGGGGCCATGGCGCCCATCAGGGTGAACGGCGTGACGATGGAGATCTGCCCGGCGCGGGCAAAGTCGATCAGGCCCTGGGCCATCGGGATATCGAGCGTGCGGGGGGAGTTGGTGTTGATGATCGTGTAGCAATGGGGCGCGGCGGTGAATTCATCGTCCGACAGGTCTCTGAAATCGCGCAACATTTCGAAGCTTTCGCGGACCTGGGGCGTGCCACGGGAAAATATGAAGGGGAATTTGTCGCTGTTGGTCAGTTGGGATTGGAGCGTGAAGTAGTGGCGCAGGTTTGTTGGGATATCCTGCGGCTCAATCAGCGGTGGCAACATCTGGAAGACGTCGAAATGATGGGTCAACTGGATGAGTTCGTTGAAATCCTCGGCGCGTCCGGGGCGGCGGCCGCGGATCTCATCGGTGGCGTGGGGGGCACCGGCGCCGGGCTGGAACACAAGTGATCCCAGTTCCAGCACGATATCGCGATGGCGCGCGCCTGCGCGGCCTTCGATCCGGGTGGGCGCGGAGGCAATCGCGGCCTCTACGATCTCACGCCCGATATGGACCATATCGCCCTTGATCGTGGCCCCGGCGGCCCGGAACATCTGGACGGCTTCGGGCAGCAGCACCTTGACGCCGAGTCGCTCCAGCACGTCCAGCGCGGCTTCATGCATCGCCTCGATCCGGTCGGTGGAAAACACCTCCATCGGTGGGAAGGGATTGCGGAGTTGGCCGTAATTCGTGACCCGCGCGGAGGGGCGCGGGCCGTCCTTATTCTCGGCGCGATTGCGACGTCTGGCTCGGGGCGCGCTCATCCCCGCATGGCCTTGCCAGCCGGATCGTAAGGTGAGGCCGGGATGACTATGGCGGGGCGCCCGACGCCGACGATATGGGTCGTCAGCGCCGTTCCTTCCGCTGCGACATCCGCATTCAACAGCGCCATGGCGAGCGATTTCTGGACAATGTGGCCATAGCCGCCGGAGGTGATGAACCCCACCTTGTCGCCATTGTGCCAGACCGGTTCATACCCGGTGGCGTCTGCGTCGCCGTCACCGATTTCCAGCGTCACAAGCCGTTGCGCGGGGCCGTTGCCGTCCCGCTCCGCCACCGCGCCCACCTTGCCGATGAAGTCCTTGTCCCAGTCGATCCAACGATCCATGCCGGTCATGCCTGCACTGTAGCCTTGGGTGAATTCGGCGGACCAGATGCCAAAACTCTTTTCCAGACGGGTGGAGAGCAGCGCGTTGAAGCCGACCTCGCGGATCCCTTGCTCGGCCCCGGCCTCATGCAACATCTGACGCAGGGTGATGTGATCGCCATAGCGGCAATTGATCTCGTACCCCAATTCGCCGGTGACGCTCATCCGGGCGACTTTGGCGCGGATCAGGCCGACATCGAAACCGGCGCAGCCCATGAAGGGCATGGGGGAAAGGTCGTTCTGCACCAGCTTTTGCAGAACGTCGCGGGATTTCGGGCCGGAGAGGGAGAATCCGCACATCTCTTCGCCCAGATCCCGGACGTTAACGCCGTTAACGAGTTGATCGTTGAACCAGCGCATGTGCCAGGCGCGCAGGTAATAGCTGCCCATAATCCACCAGGTGCCGTCGCCCCAATTGAAGAGGGTTAAGTCTCCCTTCAGTCGTCCCGAGGGCGCGAGCATGGGCGCAAGCTTTGCATGGCCCGGTTTGGGAAGCTTGGAGGCCATGAGCCGATCAAGCCAGGCCTCCGCGTTCGGGCCGGACACCTCGAACCGGGAGAAGCCGGAAATGTCGAGAAGGCCCACGCCCTCGCGTATCGCCCGGCATTCCTCCCCCACGATATCGTGGGCGTTGGAACGCTTAAGGGTCAGATTTTCAACGAAATCTTCGGATGGCGCGAAGTAGAGCGGCACTTCCAGATCCCAGGATTGACCCCAGCGGCAGCCCGCCGCACTCATGTCGGAATAGGCAGGTGCGCGTTTCAGGGGGCGACCGGCGGGAAGCTGTTCGTTGGGGTAGGACATCACGAAACGTCTGCTGTAGAACTGCCCCGTCGTCTGGCGGATGTATTCGCGGTTTTCGGCGTAATTCCCATACCGCGCGACATCCATGGCGTAGGTGTCGGCCTCGGGCTCGCCGTGGATCATCCATTCCGCCAGCGATTTGCCCACGCCGCCGCCTTGCAGGAAGCCCGCCATCACCGCGCAGGCGCACCAATAGCCTTGTTTGCCGGGGACGGGGCCGACCAGCGGGTTGCCATCGGGGCTGAAGGTAAACGCGCCGTTGACCCAGGTTTTCACGCCGGTGTGCTGCAGTGCGGGATAGCGTTCAAACCCTAAAATCAGTTCATTTTCAATGCGATCGGTCTGTTCCTGGAACAACTCCATCCCGTAATCCCAGGGCGCGCCGTCCATGGCCCAATGCTCATGATTGATCTCGTAGATCCCAAGCAGCAGACCCTTCTGATCCTGCCGCATATAGGTGAAGCCCTCGAGGTCCACGGTCATGGGCACTTCGAAATCCAGCTGCTCCAGCTCGGGGATCGTGTCGGAGATCAGGTAATGATGTTTCAGCGGCGAGACGGGCAGCTCGATCCCGGCCATGCGACCCAGCTGTTTCGCCCAGAGACCGCCTGCATTCACCACGTGTTCGCATGTGATTTTTCCTTTATCGGTAATGACTTCCCAGCCGTCCTTCGTCTGGATCAGATCCTCAACCTTGGTGTGCTCGTAATATTCCGCACCGCGTTTCTTGGCGGCGATGGCATAGGCGTGGACGGTGCCGGTCGTGTCCACATAGCCCTCGCGGTCGGCCCAGAGCGCGCCGATCACCCCATCGGTCGACATGATCGGGCAGGCCTGTTTCGCCTCTTCCGGTGTCATCAGATGGCAATCCTCGATCCCTATGGACTGGAATACGCGGTAGGCCGATTGCAGCCATTCCCAACGCTCTGGCGTGCCCGCGAGGGTCAAGCCGCCGGTCATGTGCAGGCCGATGTTCTGGCCGCTCTCAGCCTCGATTTCGGACAGTAGATCAATGGTATAAGCCTGTAACGCAGCCATGTTGGGATCGGCGTTCAGCGCGTGAATACCGCCCGCCGCGTGCCAGCTGGAGCCTGCCGTCAGGACCGAGCGTTCCAGCATCACGACGTCGCTCCACCCAAATTTGGCGAGGTGGTAGAGCACCGAGGAACCGACAACGCCGCCCCCGATCACGACAACACGGTAATGCGATTTCATGGGGTCCCTCCGACTGCACCGACTCCGTTCCGTTAACCGCAAGGCTAGAGTGTGTTGGACAGACCTGTCCAGAATGTTTGCGACATCCGGCTGGGCCGTGCGCGACGTGGATTTTGACGGATATAGAACCGGTATATCTGAAGGATATCTCCGGTATATCTCAACTCACCATGGGAGATCTGCCCTTAGGCACCGATGCGTGTTCGGTCCGGGCGGAAGGCCGGGTTGCCACCAGCCCTCCTTCACGCGCCCCGGCGCCGGAAAAACGACGCAATCCCGCGTGGAATGTGCACGAGGCCTGAGATCGGGCCAATGCCGGGCCGCGGCAGGCGGAACGGCCGATCAAAGCGCGGGACCGCACCGATTGTCCGCCAGTGGTCCAGAAGCCAGGCCGCCAAGACAGCGCCGAGCGCAAGGCCCGCCACCACGTCGGACGGGTAATGCTTGCCCACGATCACCCGGCTGATCGCCACGAGGAGGGCGATGCCCCAGGCGACGGGCCACAGGCGCGGAAACAGGCGGCCTGCGAGCAAGGCCAGCGCACCCATCGTGGTGGAATGGCCGGACGGGAACGCGTTCCAGCCGCGCGTGAAGCCGAAAGGGACAAAGGTGTAGGGGGACAAATCGCCGAGGATGTCTGGCCGGGGGCGCCCAAAACTGTGTTTGAGGATTTGCACGGCAATGCCCGTCAGCAAGATCAGCAGAAAACAGGCCAGCACGAGGCTGAGCAGGCGCTGCGCCCGGCGCGCGCTGACGGGATCCGGGCGGGCGAGGGCGAAACACACCATCAACGTGACCAGCGTGACGGCTTGCCACGACGTGTTGCCGATCCACGTGACTTTCGCGGCCAGCGCAGGCAGCCAGTCCGGCGCGTTTTGCAGGGCCGCGATCACCGGTGCATCAGCGATAAATGCCACAAGGAGCACCAGCAGAAACAGGACTAGTCGGGGCATGGCACATCTGGCGCGGGGACGCCCGGCGAGACGAACAGGCGCAGGGTCACGGGGCGGAAATTGCCGATGTTGATGCCGGTGATCTCGGTGACGTCCGGCACGCCGCCCGGCGGTGTCTCATCCAGCAGATCCGGGGCGATCCAGGCGGCGCGGTTTTCGCCTTCGACGAGATAGGACAGCGCGCCGTCCGCGTCCGTCAGGATCGTGTCGGTCCCCAGACGGAAGACGGAGGACGGCTCCGCAAATCCGGCCAGCGCCACCGGGCCGCTGAGGCAGATATGGGCAGACATCGCCTCGGCCAGACGGTCGGAAATCCAGAAGTCTCGCGCCGCGGGGAGGGAGGCGCCGGTGAGCGTCCAGCCCATGAGGAGGCCCGCAAGGGTAAGCCCGGCAACGGCGCGGGGGATCTGTTGCCGCCACAGACTGATCGCGCCGAAAAGGGCGGCAGTGATCATCGCAAGGCCGCCTGCGATGGCGCGGGGATTTGGTCCGCTTCCATATGCTATCGGGGCCGCGATGGCGATGGTGGCGAAGAACGCGAGCGCGAGGACCCAGAACCCGGTGCCGATCGCGGCGGGCCAGCGGGCGAAGCGCAAAGTGCCATCGGTGATGCGGACAAGGACGGCGCCTGCCAACAGCATGAGGGCGGGGTAAAGGGGCAGCGTGTAGTGGACAAGTTTGACCGGCACGAGTTCAAAGACCAGCCAGCCGGGGACAAGCCATCCGAGCAAGATGGCTGTGGCCGGGCTTGTGCGGCTGCGCCAGGCGTGCAGGAGGGCCAGCGGGATCAGGATCGACCACGGAAAGAACGTGGCCCACATCGTCAGCAGGTAAAGGCCCGGGGGGCTGCCGGAATGCTCGCCCTCCGCCGTGATCTTGTCGGTGAAATCGCCGCCTAGTGACGTCGCCCAGAACGCCCCGTCGGTAGCGATTGAGATCGCGACGTACCATGGCGCGGCGAGGGCCACGAACCACAGGAAGCCGGGCAGGGGGCGGAGGCGGGTGAGCCAGCTTGCGGAGCGGTCCTTGGTGGAGAGCCACAGCGCCGCACCGGCAACGGGCAGCGCGACCATGGGGCCTTTGAGCAGGAAGCCCGCGGCGAGCGCCGTCCAGAAGATCGCGGGTGTGGACCAGCGTTTGACGGGGTCCAGATACATGCGCGCCAGCGCCCCCATGGCGAGAATGACGGACAGCAAAAGGGCGGCATCGGTCTTGGCGGTCCGCGCCTCGGCATGGACCATGTAGATCGTGGCGCACATGATCCCCGCAAGCATAGCCGCGCGGCGCCCGACGATGGGTGTCCCGGCCCAGATGAGCGCCAGCGCCGACAGTGCACCGGCGAGGTAGGAGGGGATGCGGTGAAGCCAGATCGGGGTTTCGCCCGTGACGCCTGTGGCCCGGAGAACGGCGGTTTGTGCCCAATAAATCAACGCGGGCTTGTTGTGGCGGGCGTCGTTTTGCAGGCGGATGTCGATCAGATCACCGGTCTCTGCCATCTGGCGACTGGCCTGGGCAAAGCGGGCCTCGTCGCGGTCCTGCACCGGCAAGTCCGCGAGGCCGATGGCAAAGCTGAGAAGCGCCAGCAGGAGCACCGCAAGCGGCGCGAGGCGGGCGGCGAGAGGGCTCATCTTTGATCGTGAATGGCGTCCGCTGCGTCCGCCGTTTCCGCATCCGCCCGTTTGGCGCGGTGGATCAGCATCAGGTTGCGGGCATAGACGATCACGCCGGTCGATTGGCCGAGGATAAACACCGGGTCCTGCCGGTAGATGGCATAGGCCAGCATCAGCAATCCACCGCTGATCGACAGATACCAGAAGGCCACCGGCACGTAGGAGCGGCCGGCCTTTTCCGAGGCGAGCCATTGCACGATGAAGCGCGACGCAAAAATCGCCTGGGCCAGGAACCCAAGGGCAACCCACCAGAACTCGAACCAATTATCGATGTTGAAGAACGCGAACAGCCATTCCTGCATTAATTGGACGCCTCCGGGCGGTCGATCTGGGTTTGAGACGGCAAGACTTTCCGGCGACGGCGGATCAGCCAGGCAACGCCCATCAGGTCACTGAGGCCAACAATGGCGCGGCCCAGATTGGTGTATTTCGAGGCGCCCGCCACGCGTGGTTTGTGCGCCACGTCTGCATGGGCCACCTGCCAGCCGTCGCGTTGGAAGAGCGCGGGCAAATAACGGTGCATGTGATCGAAATAGGGCAGGGCGAGATAGGCATCGCGGCGAAAGGCCTTGAGGCCACAACCGGTATCGCGGGTGCCGTCCTTCAGCAGGATGCCCCGGATGGTGTTGGCGGCGCGGGAGGCGAGTCGCTTGGGCAGGGGATCGTCGCGTTTCACCCGCTGGCCCGCCACAAGGCCAAGGGTTTCTGGCCCGTCCAGCAAAGGCGTAAGGAGCTTCGGAAGCTCCTCCGGCGGGTTCTGACCATCGCCATCCAGCGTCGCGATGATCGGGGCCGATGCCGCGCGAATCGCGGCATGGATCGCGGCGGATTGGCCGGCAGGCTTGGGGTGCGTGATAATGGTAAGGTTGGCTTTCGGGTGTGCGTCGCGGAAGGCCTTTAGCGCCTCTCCCGTCCCGTCTGTCGAGCCGTCATTCGTCACGCAGATCTCGAACGGGCCGTGGCCCTCGGCCGCAGCGACGCATCCGCCCAGAAGGATCGGCACGGTCTCGGCCTCGTTCAACATCGGGATCGCGATGGCAAAGCGCGGGGTCTGGCGGGTCATTCGGCCCTCCTCCGGGCGATTTGGCCGGGTTTAGGACGAAACGGCGCGGGCCGGAAGGGGCGTTGAGGGTCAGAGGGCGGAAAGCCGCGCCTCTTGCCGGGAAACGAGTATGTCGATCTCGGCGATCGCGGCGGCGCTAAGCGTGCCGCCGGGCTTGCGGATGGTGGGATGGGCAATGGCGCCGCGCTTGGCCAGGACGTGTTTGCGCACCATCAGGCCCAGGCCCGGCTGGCATTCATACCGGATCAGCGGCAGATACGCATCGAAGATGTCGCGGGCGCGGTCGGGGTCCGATTTCGCCAATCGGGTCACATCCCGCATCATCTCGGGATAAGCGAAGCCGGTCATGGCGCCATCCGCGCCGCGCAACATTTCCTCCAGCAGGAACAACCCGCCGGATCCGCACAGGATCGCCATCCGGCGCGCGCCCTCCGCTTCCTGGCGGCGCAGGGCGGAGATTTTCTCCAGCCCGGGCCAATCCTCATGCTTGAGCATCTTGCAGGTCGGGCAGGTGTCGAAGATTGTGCGGAGCACGCGCGGGGTGATCTGGACTTCGGTCGCCAGCGGGTAGTCCTGCAAAACCCACGGGATATCTCCAAGCGCTTCGGTAACATTCTGGAAATACATGATAATTTGATCGTCGGTTCGTAAGGTCATGGGCGGCGCAACCATCACACCCGCCGCGCCGCGGTCCATCGCCTTGGTGCTGAGCGCCGCGATAGATGCGATGCCTGAGGCCGAGACGCCAACGATCACCGGCATATCCGTGCGGGTTGTCACACGCTCGATCACGGCCTCGGATTCGTCCGCCCAGAGCTTGCCAGCCTCCCCCATCATGCCAAGGATCGTGAGGCCGGTTGTGCCCCTTTCTGCGTAGAATTCGATCATCCTGTCGATGCTGTGCAGGTCAAGCGCGCCGTCGGGCAGGAACGGCGTGGCGGCGATGGTGAAGACGCCAGCAGTGGATTCAGTCAGCATGAGGTTCTCGGATTTTATGGCTTTGATTCAGTGAGATACGGCCAAGCGCCATGGCGGCAGCGGCCTGGCACGGGTCGACGACGGGCAGGCCCAGCGCTTGCTCCAGCGGGACGCGGTACCGCGCCATCCCGGCGCAGCCGAGGATCAAAACATCGGCGCCATCCTGATCGCGCAGGTCTGTACCGACGTTCACCATGCGGGCCAAGGTGGTGGTGTCGTCCTGCAGGTCCGCCACGCCAAGGTTCAAGGCGCGGTCCCCGGCGAGCCTGTCCGTCACCCCCATGGCGCCAAGGCTGCGCAGATGGCGTGGGATTGAAGCAGGCAAAATGGCAATGATCCCAAAGCGTTGGCCAAGGGTCATCGCCGTGGCGACGGCGCTTTCCTGTATGCCGAGTACTGGCTTGCCCGTCCGGTCGCGCAGGGCGTGAACACCGGGATCGCCGAAGCAGGCGATGACGAACCCCGCAGCATCGGGGAGGCTTGCAGCAAGGCGCAGCACGTGTGGAACGGTTTCGTCGGCTTGCGCCTGGCTTTCGATCCCGGAGGGACCTTCTGCAAGAGTAAGGCATCGGATCTCCCGCCCGAACGCGCGGAGGGGTGCAATGGCGTCATCAATGCCATTTGTGACGTCTTGCGACGAATTGGGGTTAATGACGTAAAGGATTTCGCCGTCGATCATGCGCCTGCCCGTGTGGCGGTCTGAATTTCGACTTGGTATCCCTCCGGGTCATCGAACACAAAGGCGCGGATACCGATAGCGTCGTTGATGAACAATTCGCTCAGGTTTTCAACGTCTTGTGTCTTGATATACGCGTACCAAGCGTCGACATCCGGGACCCTTATGCAAAATTGCACGGGCCGGGTTTCGGCCCATTTGTGCATGCCGTGGGCCTCATCGACGAGGCCGATATGCGCCCCGGGGCAGACGCGCATGATCTTGGCGAGGCCCTGTTGGTCGATGACCAACGGAAACCCCATCACATCGCGGTAGAACGCCTCGGCCCGGGCAAGAACCTTGTAGTAAAGAAAGGTTATGGTCAGCTGATTGGGGGCATCTGGTCGGGTGGTCATTGCAAGCTCCGGTTGATCCATCGGCCTTGGCCTGGTGTGGCAGTGAGGGTGCCGTCGGTCACGATTGGCTGGCCGCGAAGAAAAACGTAAGCAGGCCAACCAGTTACACTATGACCTTCATACGGATTGTATCCAACATTGTCATGGAGGTCGTCAGATCTATAGGTATGGGTCCGGTCGGGATCCCATAACACAATATCGGCATCGGCTCCCGGCACGAGCCGACCCTTTTGCGCAAGCCCATAGATGTCGGCGGCGGCGGTGGCGGTGAGCCGCGCAAAACGCGCGGGGTCAAGCGCATCGAACAGCAGCGGTAAACGCGTCTCAAGGCCGGGCAGCCCATTGGCAATGTCAGGAAACGGCGGGTTGGGCCCGGCGCTGAGTTTCCCTGTTTCGTCAAAGCGATAGGGCGCGTGATCCGATGAGATGAGGTCCAGTGTACCGTCTTTGAGAGCGCGCCAAAGGGCGGCTTGATCCGCCTTGCTTCGCTGCGGCGGCGAACACATCCACTTGGCGCCCTCCATCCCCGGGCGATCCAGAATATCTGCCGTCATGACGAGGTAATGCGGGCAGGTTTCGGCCGTTACCGGCGCACCGGAGGCTCGCGCTTTACGCACAACCTCAACGGCCTCCGCACAAGACACATGAAATATCATCACGGGCGCATTGCAACGAATGGCTGCTTCGCAAATGCGCGCAACAGCGCGCCGCTCCGCCTCCTTCGGGCGGGCTTCTGCATGGTGTTTCGGACGTGTTTTGCCAAGTGCAATCAATTTGTTGCGCGCCGCTTCTAACGTTGCATCGTCCTCAGCGTGAACACAGGTCAAAGCGCCCGACGGCCCCGCGATCCGCAAGACGTGCTCGATCTCGGCCTGACTCAGCGCGATATCATATGTTGTGAAAACCTTTAGCGACCGATGCCCGTCGGCGATGAGCGCGCGCAAATCATCATCGAAATGCGGGGCGCCTGGATCCGATAGGCTGAGGTGAAACGCATAATCGATCATTGCCCCCCGGCGAGCGCACGTCGCGTATTCCTCGACAACATCTTGTAAACGCTCACCCTTTCCCTGCGCTGCAAAGGAGATAACGGTTGTGGTGCCGCCCATCGCCGCCGAATATGTGGCGGTCTCAAACGTGTCGGCATTCATCAAACCCATGCCGGAGCGCTGCTCGATATGGGCGTGAGGATCAACACCACCAGGAGTGGCGATCAAGCCAGCTGCATCAATCACGGGCGCGTCGAGATCCGCATCAGGGGCGATGCTCGCGATCTTGCCATCAATGATTGATATGTCGGCGCGTACCGGACCGGTTTCCGTAACCACCTCCGCGCCTTTGATGACACATCCCCGTTCCATGACCGCTCCCCGTTAGAACAAACAATGGCGGGGGGCCGGATGAGTGACAAGAGGAAGGCGTGAGACGAGGTGGTGATAACTCTGGGGGTAAGTCTGTGTATAAAGCGTCAGAGCGTCTTCGCGGGATGAATAATAGCTATAGTTTATGCGACGCAATTAGATGGTTTGGATCAATATTCGGATCGATCATGTAGAAATTCCGACATTGATGCCGGTTTACGCCATGATTAAGTCCGCTAGGTCGGACACCGCCCGCTTTACCTGGTCGGCACTTCCCTTCGCCTCCACGTTCAACCGCAAAAGTGGCTCGGTTTTAGAAGATCGGAGGTTCAGTCGCCAATCAGGGAAAGCGAGGGACAGGCCGTCCGTCTCATCCCGCGACACTGCGTGGGGTGCGTATGCGGTTTCCACCCGCGCAATCGCAGCCGACGCGTCGGACACCCGGAAATTGATCTCGCCCGAGGATGGAAAATCGATCGCCATCTGCGCAACAAGCTCCTTGAGCGTACAATCGCGACGCCCCAGCAATTCCCCAACCAGCAGCCACGGTATCATGCCGGAATCGCAGTAGAAGAAATCTCGGAAATAGTGATGAGCCGACATTTCCCCGCCATAGACAGCGTTTGTGTCTCTCAGAACCTGTTTGATATTGGTGTGCCCACATAGCGACATGATGGATGTGCCACCAGCGCGTTCCACCACATCTTGTGTGCTCCAAATGATCCGCGGATCATGCACGATTTTCGCACCGGGCGCTTTCGACAAGAAAACCTCGGCCAGAAGGCCCACGACATATTCGCCGGGAATGAACGTACCTTCATGGTCAAAGAAAAAGCAGCGATCAAAATCCCCGTCCCAGGCCACGGCAAGATCGGCCCCCGCGCGGCGTACCGCCTCTCCGGTCGGTGGTTGGTTGTCGGGTAGCAGCGGGTTGGGGATCCCGTTTGGAAAGGATCCGTCTGGCTCGTGATGAATACGGATGAATTCCCATGGAACGCCGCGCGCCGCCAGGGCGCCCGCAATTGCATCAAAGGTTGGGCCGGCCGCCCCGTTCCCTGCATTCACAAGTATTTTCAGGGGTTTCAGAGCCGACGTTGAGACAAATGACAAGCAGCAATCAACATAGGCCGCGCGGGTTTCCGACATATCGACCGTCCGCCCGCCCGGAACGGGATCCGCGAATGCCCCACTTTCCGCAAGCGCCTTTATATCCGCCATCCCGTCCGCATCTCCGATGGGCGCCGAACCGGATTGCACC
The DNA here is from genome assembly GCA_947491935.1 of uncultured Roseicyclus sp. GTDB lineage: Bacteria > Pseudomonadota > Alphaproteobacteria > Rhodobacterales > Rhodobacteraceae > Gymnodinialimonas. The sequence continues at coordinate 312,399 of CANLLF010000001.1, read as the reverse complement.
ATCTTCATTCCGTTATATTCCATGGGGTTATGGGACGCGGTGACGCAAATCCCTCCATCCGCCTCAAGATGGGACACGGCAAAATACGTTTCCTCCGTGCCGGACAGGCCGAGGTCGAGAACTTCAACTCCCGCCGCCATCAAACCCTCGGCCAATGCGTTAGCCAGACCTTCTGATGATGGCCGCACGTCGCGGCCGATCACCACGCGGTGGGCGCCCATCACATCGGCGAATGCGCGGCCAATGCGGTATGCGTTTGCCTCGGTCAGATCTTCATCCAACCGTCCGCGAACGTCATAGGCCTTGAAGCAAGTCAGGGGGGCGGGAAGCGGCTGCATCTTGATATCCTCGTACGGGCGGCTTTGCGGCCGGTGGCTTTGCTACGGTTCACAGGCCAGAGTTGCGTTTGGCGCCGCATCGATTGGCGCTATGGTTATCTTTATCTGTGCCCGAGATGACGCAACGAAGAAAGCCTGCATGTTCGTTCTTTCCCCCGAGACCTTGCGCAATCCCGGCGTTCTTGAAACCCGGTCTCTTCCCAAAAAAATCTTTGGACGGGTGCAGGTTATCCCGCGCGGCGGGAGCGTGGGGCTCTGGGCGCGGTTGCTCGTTGAAGTGCAGTTGCTGCGATATCTGACAGCGTTGTTGCCGTTCGTGATCGTCTTGTTGTTTTCCCGCGATCTGGCCCTCCCGGTGACACAAGCGCCGCTGGCGATGGTCCTGCTGATCGGTGTCGTCGAGTTGAAGGTCCTTCGATTGTCGGACAAGGCACGGGAGCGATTGATGGATGAGGCTGAGGCCGAGCGGATCATCGATGCGGTCTCATTTCGAGCCAAGGCCGCCTTGCGCAGGATTGCAGCGCGCCGCGGGATTGAGGCGGGCGAACTGCTTTTGTTCACGGAGCAATCAGAACTCGCACGGTTAACGCCATTAACGCTTGTCTCCGTGCAATCGGCGGAGCCATCCCCCCACGTCCTGGACCTGGATGAGGGAGACCGCGACATCTTGTTCACATTGTTCGACGACACCGTGACGGAACGGGACTTTCACCGCGCCAATTTGAGGTTGGACACGATGATGCGGGAGGTTCGGGTCGAAGCGGCGGGCGTATCGGCCCATGCCCGATTGGCGGCCTGGATGGATCATCACGTGGCGGAGGCCTGAGCGATGGCGATCAATGTAACAAAGGTGTCGGCGGGTGAGGCCCTGCGCGTGCTCCGGGCCGGGTGGAACGCACAATTGGCCGGTGACATGACGGCAAGCTGGATGCTGCACGGGCGGCCTGGCGTTGGAAAGACCGATATTGTCCAGCAGCTTAGCCGGGAGATCGGGGCGGAGTTATTCGATCTCCGCCTCACCACGATTGAGCCGCAGGATTTGCGCGGTTTGCCGTTTTATGATCACGATGCGGGCAAGACCGTCTGGTATCGACCGGAGGATTTGCCGGATTCCGAGGCCCCCGCCATCCTTTTTCTTGATGAGTTAACGGCCGCGGCACCGTCGCTGCAACCGACCGTATATGGGCTGCTTCAGGAACGCCGCATCGGTCGCCACATGCTGCCGGATCAGGTGATGGTCATTGCGGCGGGCAATATGGTGGAAGATGGTGCGGTCGCCTACGAGATGGGCACGGCGCTCTCTGACCGGCTGATCCACATGATTGTCCGGGCCAACGCCGATGATTGGCTAAAGAACTATGCGCCAGCGGCGGAAATCCATCCCACGGTAGCGGCGTTTCTGCGGACACGCCCGGATCTTCTGGAGACCACGGAAGAGGCGCTGCGCCGCGGTGAAGCGGTGGCCTGTACGCCCCGCGCCTGGGCCCGCGTCAGCGCGATCATGAAAACGATTTCGGATCGAGCCGCGCGGCAGGTCATGATTGCAGGGACCGTGGGGGAGGCGGCCGCCGCGGAATTCGCGCTGATTGCCGATGAGATCGTGGCGAGTGTTCAGGTCGATGCGATGTTGGACGCATCGCGCGCGGACCGCGCGGCGATGTATCCGCAAACGTTGCATGGGTTAACGGCATTAACCTATGGGCTGATCGGTGCAGTTGATCGGACCAGGATGCCGGCCGCCATTGAGATTCTCGCGGATTTGAACAGGTTGGAGCGATTGGGGTTGCCGTTGGCGGAACTAAGGACCTTTGGGTTTGAACTGCTGATCGGGCGCGCGATGGAAAAGGGATGGCAGGACGCGTTTGTCGGATCCGACGCCTACGCAGAATACGCGCAAACACGTGCAGCGGCGGGCCTGCCTTGAGCCATTCGGAGCGGGCGGCGCTTGCACTTGCGCATCTGGGGGACACCGACCCCGCGCTTGCCGTCCTGGCCCTCTGGTGTCGGCATCGCGATGGGCGGGGAGAAACGCGAACGCATGGGAATACAACCATTTACGGGCCGATCTTCGCGTCGCTGGGATTAGCTGAACAGGTGGGGATGGTTGCCCACCATGTCTTGCATGTGGCGCTCAGGCATTCGAACAGGCAAGCCGCGATTGCCGAGCGTTTGGGCGACCGGTTCGACCCGTCGCTCTATGGCTTGGCGGCGGATGGTATCATCAACGAAACCCTTCTGTTGGCTGGGCATGCATTGCCGCGTCCGGCCATTTTGCTGATGGATCTGCTGTCGGAGCTTGACCATGCTGCACGATCTCCCGTGGCTGCCTTGGGTGAATGGGACACAGATCGTCTTGCCATGTTCCTGCACGCTGACTCGCAGCGTGCGGAAAAGGCTCGGGATTTTGGCGCCAAGAAGGGCTTTGCTCGCGATCTGGAACTGGGGGAGGCAGACCAGGACGGCGAAGAGCAATCCGCTGCCGACTGGCGCAATCAGTTGATCCGCGCGCTGGAGGCGGGCCGTAAGGCGGGCACCGGCATCGGGCGATTGGGCGCGATCCTGACCGACCTGTCGCCGGCCGCCGTGCCATGGGAAGTTCAGCTTCGCGGGATTCTGGCGCGCGCTTTGTCCGATACGCCAACACGCTCGCATCGCCGTCCCGCGGGAAGATGGGTGGCCATGCTTGCCGATGCCATGGCGCGCGGTGCTCAGGAACCGGTGTTCGAGCCTGGCCGCGCCCGTGATGCCCGGCGGCCCCGGGTGGCGATTGGTCTCGATACAAGCAGTTCCATCGACCCAATGACACTCGCCCTTTTTTCCGCCGAAGCAGAGGGCGTTAGCCGACGAACCGGAGCCGAAGCCCACCTTTTGGCTTTCGATGAGGACGTTCACGAGCAGCGGCAATTGGGGGCCGGATCGTGGTCTCTGACCGGGGCAGATTTACGGACGGGCGGTGGCACGGATTTTGCGCCGGTCATGGAGGCTGCTGCCCGTCTCCAGCCCTCGATCCTCATCATGCTGACGGATCTCGACGCGCCGTTTGGCCCGGCCCCATCCTTTCCGGTTTTGTGGGCCGTGCCCGGACGCAGCGCACCAGAAACCCCGTTCGGCCGGGTGCTTTTGATCGGCGATTAGCCCTATTCGGCCGCGTCCGCCAGGGCATAGGCTTCGCGCTGCGCATTCCGCCAATCTGGCGCGATCCAGGGCCGTAGATTTTCTGGCGCAAGGCGACGTCCAAGGATATGGTCGGCGGCTTTTTCACCGACCATGATCGACGGCGCATTCAGATTACCATTTGGGATCAAAGGGAAAATTGAACTATCGGCAAGGCGCAACCCGTCGACGCCGATCACTCGGTTCTCGGGGTCCACAACGGCGTTTGGATCGTCACGCTGCCCCATTCGTGCTGTGCCGCAGGGGTGATACGCACTTTCGGCGTGTTCCCGGATCACGGCGTCGATGGCATCGTCATCTTGCGCCGCGTCGCCAGGCTGGATCTCATGGTCGACATATTGCGCGATAGGATCCGTCGCCATAATTTCGCGAGTCAAACGGATGGCGCGGCGGAAATCCTGCCAGTCCTGCTCGGTCGACATGTAGTTGAAGCGGATACGAGGCGCGTCGGCGGGATCGGCGCTGCGCAAGGTGATATCCCCGCGCGAGGGTGACCGCATGGGGCCCGTATGGGCCTGGAACCCGTGCCCGCCCGGCGGGGTCTTGCCGTCGTACCGTACCGCGATTGGGAGAAAATGATATTGAATATCAGGGTATTCCACACCGTTCTTCGACCTGATGAACCCGCAGGCCTCGAAGTTGTTCGACGCGCCCAGACCGGTCTTCGTGAAGAGCCATTGCGCGCCAACGAGGGCCTTGCCCCAGAGCGACCAATAAGGTGCGATCGAAACGGGCTTTGAGGCCGCGAACTGAACGTACAATTCCAGGTGGTCCTGGAGGTTTTGGCCCACGCCAGCGCGATCCGCGATCATGGAAATGCCGTGATCCGCCAGATGGTTAGCCGGCCCAATTCCACTAAGCATTAAAATTTTAGGTGAATTGATCGCACCGGCACTCAAGATAACCTCTGCCCGGGCACGGACCAGTTGACCACCGGCAAGTCGCACGCCGGTGGCACGCCCTTCCGTGATCTCGATCTTTTCGACCAAGCCCTTCACCATATCGCAGTTGGGGCGTCGAAGCGCCGGCTTGAGGTAGGCGGAGGCCGCGGACCAGCGCTTGCCTTGCCAGATCGTCATCTCAAACGCGCCAAACCCTTCCTGGCGATGGCCATTGTAATCATCGGTTGCGCCATATCCCGCAGCAACTCCCGCATCGATAAAGGCTTGATACAGAGGGTTTTTACGAGGGCCACGGGTGACATGTACCGGGCCGTCATGGCCGCGAAAGGCTGGATCACCCGCATCGCCGTGCCAGGTTTCCGCCCGTTTGAAATAGGGCAGAACGTCTGCGTAGGACCAACCGTCTGCACCCATGTCAGCCCATGTGTCGAAGTCGCGGGCGTGGCCGCGGACATAAATCATGCCGTTGATGGAGCTGGACCCGCCGATGACTTTACCGCGCGGGCAGGCCATGACGCGGTTGTTCATGTGCGGTTCGGGCTCCGTCACATAGCCCCAATCGTACCGTCTCATACCCATCGGATAGCTGAGCGCGGCGGGCATATTGATGAACGGCCCCCAGTCGGATCCGCCATGTTCGATGACCAGCACGGATTTTCCCGCCTCGGACAGACGGTAAGCCATTGCACAGCCTGCAGAGCCTGCACCGACGATGATGTAATCGGCTTCCATCAGAATGCGGCCTCCACCGGGGACATGCCGACATACACGGTCTTGAGTTGCGAATAATGCTCGATGGCCGCCCTGGAGTTTTCGCGCCCCACGCCTGAGCCTTTCATGCCGCCGAACGGGACTTCGACGGGGGTGAGATTGTATTGATTGATCCAAACGGACCCGGCATCGATGGCGTGGACAACGCGGTGCGCGCGGGTCAGGTCGGCGGTGAAGACGGCCCCGGACAGGCCGAGTTCGGTGGCGTTGGCGCGGATCAGCACCTCGTCCTCGGTGTCAAAATCCAAAACGGACATGACCGGGCCAAAGATCTCCTCCCGTGCGATGGTCATGTCATCGGTCACGTCGGCGAAGATCGTGGGCTCGATATAGCAGCCGGGCTGATCCAGCCGTTTGCCACCATGAATTAGCCGCGCGCCTTCGGACAGGCCCTTTTCGATGAAGGAACATGTGATTGCGAGCTGTTCTTCACTTACCATGGGGCCGAAATTCGTCGCCTCATCACGCGGATCGCCAATGATGGCTTGCGCGGTGCGTTCGGCCAGCCGCGACAGGAATGCCTCCTTGATATCGTTCTGAACAAACACCCGGGTGCCGTTGGAACAAACCTGCCCGGAGGCGTAGAAATTGGCGTTGATCGCGGCGGAGACGGCAGATTCGAGATCGGCATCATCAAAGATGATCAAAGGCGATTTCCCACCCAATTCCATCGTTGCATGCTTCATCTGCGCGGCTGCAGCGGCGTAAACCTTTTTTCCCGTCGCCGCCGAGCCTGTGAGGGAGACTTTGGCCGTGCGGGGATCCTCCACCAGAGATTTCCCAACCGTCCCAGCGCCTTGAATGACGTTGTAGACACCCGGAGGTGCTCCGGCCTCGGTCAGGATTTCGGCCACTTTGAGGGCGCAGAGCGGCGTTTGTTCAGACGGCTTGAAGATCATCGTGTTGCCGCACGCCAGCGCAGGGGCGCCTTTCCATGCCGCGATCTGGGTGGGGTAGTTCCACGCGCCGATCCCCACGCACACGCCGAGCGGCACCCGCATCGTATAGGCCCAATCGCCGCCAAGGGGCACGTGTTCTCCGGTCAGTGTCGCGGCCAAACCACCGAAATACTCCAGCGCGTCAGCGGCGGAAGTCGCGTCCGCCACCAACGTTTCCTGGATGGGTTTGCCGGTGTCGAGGGTTTCAAGCTCGGACAGCTCCCGGTTCCGCTCACGCATGATGTCGGCAGCGCGGCGCAGGATGCGGCCACGTTCAACGGGCACCATCGCCGCCCAGTCTGCCTGCGCGGCCTTGGCCGAGGCCAGCGCTGCTTCGATCACGGCGGGCGTGGCTTCGTGAACCAGTGCGATCTGCTCACCCGTGGCGGGGAAGATCACGGGGATCTCGGCGCCTGCATCGTCTTCCAGATAGGCGCCGTTGACGTAGTGGGAGGCGGTAGGTTGCATGGCGGCCTAGTCCTGTTCTCTGGGCGGTGTGCAAGGTTGCACACCCCGCGGAAAGCGTTGATTTTCCTCAACAATATTGAGATCCATATGATTGCGCATGTAGCGGTTGGAGGCGTCGCGCAGGGGCTGGAAATCCCACGGGAAATAGGCGCCGTTGCGAAGCGATTCATAAACGACCCAGCGGCGTGCCTGGCTTTCGCGCACGTCTGCATCAAAGGTCTCAAGGTCCCAGCGCGCAGCAGCTTTCACCCGGAAGCGCTCCAACGTCGCGGCATGGGTTGGATCTTCAGCAAGGTTCTTAAGCTCCTGCGGATCGGCCTCCATATCGAAGAGTTGCTCGGGGTCGATGGCGCAGTTGGTGTATTTCCAGCGGCCCTCGCGGAGCGCAACAAGTGGGGAGTGGGAGGCCTCCGCCGCATATTCCATCGCAACAGGATTAACGCGGTTAACCCCTTGGCCGAGCGGCACCAGCGTTTCGCCATCGGTCCACGGCATGACCTCCGCCATAGACACCCCGGCAAGGTCGCAGAGGGTGGGGCACAGATCGATGGTGGAGACAGGATCGGTGACCAAGCCCGGTTCCATCCCCGGTGCCGAGATCATCAGCGGCACGCGTGCGGAGCCTTCGAAGAAGGTCATCTTGAACCACAATCCGCGCTCTCCCAGCATGTCGCCATGATCGGAGACGAAGATCACGACGGCGTCCTGCTGCGTGCGTTTCAGCACATCCAACACGCTGCCGATCTTCTCATCCAGATAGGAGATGTTGGCGAAATAGGCGCGGCGGGATCGCTGCACGTCCTCTTCGGAAATGTCGAAGCTACGCCAATCGTTGGCATCGAAAATTCGTTGCGAATGAGGGTCTTGCGCATCGTAGCCAAGGTCGGGCACCTCGGGCAGAAGGTGCTCGCACTCCTCATAGAGGTCCCAAAACCGCTTGCGCGCGACATAGGGGTCATGGGGATGCGTGAAGCTGACGGTCAGGCACCAGGGCCGGTCATCATGACCGCGCGACAGATCATACAGCTTTTGCTCGGCCTCGAAGGCCACCGCATCGTCATATTCCATCTGGTTGGTGATCTCGGCCACGCCCGCGCCGGTGACCGAGCCCATATTGTGATACCACCAATCGATCCGCTCACCCGGTTTGCGGTAATCGGGCGTCCAGCCGAAATCGGCCGGATAGATATCGGTGGTCAGGCGCTGCTCGAAGCCGTGCAGCTGGTCAGGGCCGACGAAATGCATCTTGCCCGACAGCGCGGTGTAATATCCCGCGCGGCGCAGATGGTGGGCATAGGTCGGGATCGAGGACACGAACTCGGCGGCATTGTCGTAGACACCCGTGCGCGACGGCAACTGGCCGGACATAAACGACGCCCGACCCGGCGCGCAGAGGGGCGAGGCGGTGTAGCTGTTGGCAAACCGGGTTGACCGTTCTGCCAGCGCCTTGAGGTTGGGCGCGTGGAGCCAATCGGCGGGGCCGTCGGGGAACAACGTCCCGTTCAATTGGTCCACCATCAGGATAAGGATGTTCGGTTTGCTCATGCCAATGCCACGTTCAGATAATCCATGACACGGGCGGCGGCGGCCGTTCCGTCGGGCGGCCCGACCTCGGCCAGGGCATGGCGGATATAAAGGCCGTCGATCAACGCGGCGGCGGTCTCGGCGATCCGCCGGGGCTCAGAGGTTAACGGCCTTAACCCGTGGGTCAGGTTCGATACCAACCGGTGCTGATACACCCGCAACAGGCGCGCGGCCTCCGCGTCGCGTTGCGCCATGACGTAGAAGGTCAACCAGGCCGACACGACGTCGGGGCTGAAGTTCTTGCCGCCAAAGCTGGCCCGTGCGATGGCGTCCAGACGCTGCATGGGGGTGGTGGCTTTGGCCAGTTCCGCCCGCGCCGCCGCGCCGAATTCCCGCAAGATCGCGCGCATTGCGGCCAGAAGAAGATCGTCCTTGGACCCGAAGTAGTGATGCGCCAATGCGCTGCTGACGCCCGCGACCTTGGCAATCTGTCCCACGGTCACATCCAGGCTGCCCGCGCGACCGATCTCCGAAATCGTTGCGTTGACAAGCGCGTCCTTCCGTATAGCCATCATACCGGTGCGGGGCATTGCGATTTCTCCAAGGTTGCATCGCTCCAGAAATAGTATTTTAATTGACTGGTCAATCAACAAAAAGATCAGACATCAACCGGGAGAAGACAATTCATGACTATTTTGCGTAAATCCGCGATCTCAGCGCTTGCGCTGGCCGTATCCACCGGCGCCGCGATGGCCGATGCCCATGCCGAATGCGGGATGGTGACCTTTTCGGATGTGGGCTGGACCGATATCACCGCCACAACCGCCGCCACGACCGTGGTGCTTGAGGCGTTGGGCTACGAGACGCAGATCCTCGTCCTGTCGGTGCCGGTCACTTATACGTCGCTGGCCGAAGGCGACGTTGACATCTTCCTTGGCAACTGGATGCCCACGATGGAGGCTGACATTGCGCCCTATCGCGACGCGGGCACTGTCGACACCGTGCGCGCGAACCTGGAAGGCGCAAAGTATACGCTGGCCACGAATGCAGCCGGTGCCGCGCTTGGCATCACCGATTTCGCCTCCATCGCAGGTGCCATGGATGAGTTGGACGGTGAGATCTACGGCATCGAGCCCGGCAATGACGGCAACCGCCTGATCATGGACATGATCGAAGCCGGCGCGTTTGACCTGGAAGGCTTCGAGGTTGTCGAAAGCTCCGAGCAAGGCATGCTGGCCCAGGTGGCGCGCGCATCGGACCGGGATGAGCCGATTGTCTTCCTCGGCTGGGAACCGCACCCGATGAACGCCAATTTCGAGTTGACCTATCTGGAGGGCGGCGATGACTGGTTCGGCCCGAACCTGGGCGGTGCGACGGTCTACACCAACACGCGGGCGGGGTATGTGGAAGAATGCGCCAATGTCGGCGCGCTCCTGAACAACCTGGAATTCAGCCTCGCCATGGAAAACGAGATCATGGGCGCGATCCTGAATGACGGGGAAGAGCCCGCGGATGCCGCGACGGCCTGGATGGCGGCCAACCCCGACGCGGTCATGGCATGGCTCGATGGTGTGACCACCTTCGATGGTGGCGATGCGGCGGCGGCTGTGTCCGAAGCACTGGGCCTTTGAACGCAGGCCATGAAAGAAAGGGCGGCGCTTCAGGCGCCGTCTTTTTGGGTTTCGGCCACCAAGGCATCGTCCAGTTCGGCGGCGCGGAGCGCGGCGGGGCGTGCGGTGATGCGCGCGACGTATTCCGCGAAGCCCGGGCGCTCATCGATGGTGCCGAATTGCAGGCCCCACGAAATCTGCGCACCAAGATAGACATCCACGGCGCTGAACCCATCGCCGAGGATAAACGCCCGTCCATCGGAGAAAAGCTGCTCCAGCGCATCCACAACCGCGGGCAGGCTGCCCCAACCGGCGCGCCTGTAGGTGGCATCGTCCTTGGTGTCGAAGCCGAAGGATGCAACAACCACGGCGGCCTCCAACGGACCGGCACCGAAGAACAGCCATCGATAATAGGGCCCGCGATCCGGGTGGCCGACGGGCGGGGCAAGCCCGGCCTCCGTCGCCAGATCGGCCATATAGGCGCAAATCGCGGCCCCCTCCGTCACAATCGTATCGCCATGGACAAGCGACGGGACCTTCCCCATCGGGTTGATGGCGCGATAGTCCGGCCCCTTCATCTCGGGCCCGTAATTCACCACGCGGGTCTCATAGGGCAGCCCGGCTTCCTCCATCATCCAGCGGGCGATCCGGCCCCGCGACATGGGGTTGGTGTAAAGGATCAGTTCGGCCATGGCATGCACCTCCGCGATGTGATGAAACGGAAGGTAAGGGTGCCATGGGCGGGTAAGAGCGGCAAGGGACGTGCAGAATGCTGGAATGGTTGAGAAACAGGCTTCCCTGGTTGGGGGAGGACGGCCTGACGGAATGTGACTTCCCGAATGATGACGCGGTGACCGGCCCGATCACCTTGCTGACGGAATGCAAGCTGCGTGTGGGCGATGCGGCCGAAGCGATGTTCGACTGGTTGCAGGCCAACGGGGCGTTCATCTTCGATGCCGTCGCGGTGGGCCTTGAGGCGATGATCGAGGCCATTCTGGCGTTGTTGCAGGAGCCGCCGAATACCAGCTGGATTTCAGACGTTCGCCTGCGCGATGCGTCGTTTCTGTATCCCCAGGAATGGCACGCCTTCCTGATTATCGCGATTTTCGCGGGCCTCGCCTGGTGGTTGCATCGGGGCTGGAAGGTCCCGGCGCTGGTCGCGGTCGGGTTCCTGTTCATCGTGAATCAGGGCTATTGGGAGGAAACGACAGAAAGCCTCACGCTGGTTCTGTCGGCTTGCGTGGTGTGTATGGGCGTGGGCGTGCCCATCGGCATCGCGGCCGCCCACCGGCCCCGCCTGTATGCGTGGATGCGTCCGGTTCTGGACCTGATGCAAACCCTGCCAACCTTCGTCTATCTCATTCCCGCCATCGTGTTTTTCGGCATTGGCATGGTGCCCGGCCTGATCGCCACGGTGATCTTCGTGCTGCCCGCCCCGATCCGGCTGACGCATCTGGGCATTTCCTCCACGCCCACGGCCCTGCTGGAAGCCGCGGATGCCTTTGGCGCGACGGGGCGGCAGAAGCTGTGGAAGGTGGAGCTGCCTTATGCGCTGCCGCAGATCATGGCCGGCCTGAACCAGACGATCATGCTGTCGCTCTCGATGGTGGTGATCGCGGCGCTTGTGGGCGCGGACGGGTTGGGCGTACCAGTGGTGCGTGCGCTGAACCAGGTGAATACGGGGCTTGGCTTTGAAAGCGGGTTCATCATCGTGGTCGTGGCCATCGTGCTCGACCGCGCGTTGAGGGTGAAAACATGAATGTGAATGCAAGCTGCCATTGCGGCGCGGTGAAGCTGCGGGTCGAATTGAGCGACGGGATCGCCTCGGCGCGCCGCTGCGATTGCACGCTGTGCCGGATGCGCGGCGCGGTGGCGGTGTCGGCTCCGCTTGACGGGGTCGAGATCCTGGAGGGCGCGGACAACCTGGCGCTCTACCAATTCAACACCCGCACGGCGGAGCACTATTTCTGCAAGACCTGCGGGATCTACACTCATCACCGCCGCCGTTCCAACCCCAATGAATACGGCGTGAACCTGGCCTGTATCGAGGGGATGTCCCCCTTTGATCTGGCCGAGGTGCTGGTGATGGATGGGCAAAACCACTCCGCCGATGGGGGGGCACCGGACGGCGTTGCCGGAACCCTGCGATACGAGGCCAGGACATGAGCACAGCGGTATCTTTCAAGGACGTCTGCATCATGTTCGGCCCCCGCCCGGCGCGCGCCCTGAAACTGGCCGATGACGGCCAATCCCGAAGCGAGATCCAGACCGAAACGGATCATGTTCTGGGTGTCCACAACTGCTCCCTGGATGTCGAATCCGGTGAAATCCTGGTGCTGATGGGCCTGTCCGGCTCAGGCAAATCCACTTTGTTGCGCGCGGTTAACGGCCTTAACCCCGTTGCGCGGGGCAAGGTGGAGGTGTTCGATCAGGATTGGTCCTGCACGCTTCCGGGTGCTGCGACCGGCGAACTGCGCTACCTGAGGCAGAATTGCGTCTCCATGGTGTTCCAGCAATTCGGCCTTCTGCCCTGGCGGACGGTGCGTGAGAATGTGGGGCTCGGGCTGGAACTGGCGGGCGTGGCTCCAGCCGAACGCCACGAGCGGGTGGACCGGCAATTGGCCCTCGTCAACCTCAGCGAATGGGCCGAACGGAAGGTCGGAGAATTGTCAGGCGGCATGCAGCAGCGCGTGGGCCTTGCACGGGCCTTCACGACCGAGGCGCCGATCCTCCTGATGGATGAGCCGTTCTCCGCCCTCGATCCGCTGATCCGCTCCAAGCTGCAAGACGAATTGCTCGACCTCCAACGCGACCTTCAGCGGACCATCATCTTCGTCAGCCACGATCTGGACGAAGCCTTCAAGATCGGCAACCGGATCGCGATCATGGAGGGCGGGCGGATCGTTCAGATCGGCACACCGCGGCAGATTTTCTCGGAACCGGCAACGGAATACGTGGCTGAATTTGTGTCCAATATGAACCCGTTGGGCGTCCTGACGGCCCGCGATGTGATGCAGGACGTCCCCACGGACGCCCCCCGCATCCCCATCGAAATGCCGGTACGCGATATCCTGACACGCTTCGCGGAAAGCCCGGCCCCGCTGGCCGTGGAGGAGAACGGGGAAGTGATCGGAACCGTGACGACAGACAGCATCGCTGCCCGTTTGGGCGCATAAGACCGATACGCACCCGAATGGCCCTCGATAGATGAAGCGGCAATCTGACTAGGGCTGTGGCTGCATCTTTTCCCTAGTCGTCCCGCTGGAGGTATCTTTAGCCTTCGACCAAACCGGCCATGAGCCGTTCCAGGTGATGGTCACTGTCGCCAAGCTGATGGTCGATCATCACCAGCCGTTTGGCGTAGTGAGAGAGGGGGTATTCCCACGTGATCCCGATGCCGCCATGCATCTGGATGGCCTCCTCCGCCACCTGCCGGGCGATCCTGCCCACAAGGTGCTTGGCCTGCGCGGCGCGTTTCGGGAAGTCCGGCGTGCCTTCCGCCGATGCAGCCAGGATGATGATCGATCGCGCCTGTTCGATTTCGATCGCGAGGTCGATGGCGCGGTGTTGCAGGGCTTGAAACGCGCCGATGGGTTGGCCGAATTGTTTGCGGGTCTTGAGGTAGTCAACCAGCATGTCTTGCGCGATTTCCATCGCCCCAAACGCTTCGGCACAGAGCGCCAGCGCACCAAGATCCAGTGTGGTTTCAAGTAAAGGACCAGCGTCATCAACGATCAGGGTTCCCGGCGAGCTGTCCAGCACAACCTCCCCCGCCGGTCCTCCATCGATCATGGAATAGCCAATGACGTCAATATCTTCGACGCTGACGTTAAACAAACCCAGGGGTCCATTCGGCAGTGACGCCGTAACGAGAAACCTGTTCGCGCTGGCGGCGCCGTAGACCACGGTTTTGCGTCCGGAAAGCGTATAGCTCGCACCCGAAACATGCGTGGCTGCGGTCTTCGGCGTTCCATATTCATAGGGGGCGTCGATCTCTCCCACCGCCAAAGCATATCGGTCCGAGCCGTCAAGGATCGGCTCTAATGCGTCGGGGGCGTGCCGCAGCAACGACGCGGCGAGGAGTTGCCCCAGAACCGGTTCGGGACAGACCGCGCGGCCCAGTTCGGTGAACACCGTGACGATGTCGAAGCCGTGCCCGCCCATGCCGCCACACTCTTCCGAAAAAAGGGCGTAGAAAACGCCCAACTCCGCCAGGTCCGCCCATTTTTCCGGATCGTGGAACGGGGCGTCGTAGGCGACGGCCGTCCGATGTTCGAACGGGTAGGCATCGGCGAGGTAACGGCGCAGCGTATCGGACAACATGCGCCGATCATCGGACATCCCGAAATTCATGGGCGCATCATCCCCTTGGCCAGAATGTTGCGCTGAATCTCGTTCGAGCCGCCATAGATCGAGATCTTGCGGTTGTTGAAGTAGCCCGCTGCGTTGTGCCCATGGCCGGGCGGCGCAATGGCAAGGTTATCGAGATCCTCGGACGGGAAGGGGGCCGCGGCAGGCCCAAGGGCGCGGCGGGCAAGGTCGTTCAATTCCTGCCGGATCACAGTGCCCTTGATCTTCAACATCGACGGCTCGTGGGTCAGCTGCCCTCCCTTTGCGGCGGTCGACAGCATCCGCAGATTGGTTATCTTCATCGCCTCCAGTTCAGCCTCCACGCTGGCCATGCGGGCCGCGAATAAAGGGTTCTGGATCAGGGGCTTGCCATTGCGGGTGACCCGTTGTGCCAGATCCTTCAGTTGCGCATACGCCTGCACGCTGAACCCGGTTCCCGCGATATTCGTGCGCTCATGACCAAGCAGGTACTTGGCGATGGTCCAACCCATATTCTCCTCCCCCACGAGGTTGCCAACGGGTACCCGGACATCGGTAAAGAAGACCTCGTTCACTTCATACCCGCCTTCAATCAGGCGGATAGGCCGCATTTCGACACCCGGCATGTCGAGGTCCATCAGGAGAAACGAGATCCCTTCCTGGGGCTTGCCTTCGAATTTCGTACGCACGAGGCAGAAGATCCGGTTGGCGTATTGGCCAAGCGTCGTCCAGGTTTTCTGCCCGTTGACGATGTAATGCTCGCCATCCCGGTCGGCGCGGGTCTTGAGGGAGGCAAGGTCGGAGCCCGCCCCCGGCTCAGAATAGCCCTGGCACCACCAATCGCGGCCATCCAGGATTCGCGGCAGATATTCGGCCTGCTGCGCGGCGGTGCCGAACTGCATCAGGACGGGCCCGAGCATCTTGAGCCCGAACGGCACGATCCGGGGTGCATTCGCCAGCGCGCTCTCTTCTTCGAAAATGTGGAGTTCAATTGGCCCCCAGCCCTGACCGCCATGTTCAACCGGCCAGGTGCCGCCAAGCCATCCCTTTTCGTTCAGGATTGTGTGCCAGCGCTCCATATCGTCTCGGGTCGCACCGGCACCGGAGGCCACCCGGCTGCTTATATCGGAGGGGAGCGCCTCGGCCAGAAACGCGCGGACTTCTGCCTGAAATGCCTGTTCCTGCGGGGAATATGAAAGATCCATGGCGCACCCTCTCTTGCGTGATGAAAGGGTAGCATCGCAGTGGAAAAGCGCCAGCGGAACCCGGCGTTACATCGAAAAGGACGTGCCACACCCGCAAGACGACGTCGCGTTCGGGTTCTCGATTGTGAAGCGCGCGCCAATCAGTTCTTCGGTGAAATCAATCACGGCGTCGGCCAGGAAGGGCAGGGAGATCGTGTCGACCACAACTTTCTGGCCGTTTCCTTCCAGCACAAGGTCATCATCTGCGGGCGTATCGAGCTTGATTTCATACTGAAAGCCGGAACACCCACCGCCCTCGACCGCCACGCGGAGTGCTTGCGGCGCATCCGCCTCTTCATTGATTTCCGCCAGCCGCGCAAAGGCGCGATCCGTCACTTTGGGAGGGATACTCAGCATGGGTTTCACCTGTCGCAATCGCTTGGGTGCCAATATATGAAGGGGGCAGGGCCGGGACAAGGTGGCCCTTTGGCGTGGAGGCAGATGATGCGCGCGGCTTATGCCTGCGACCCGGCGATGACGCGCGGGCGGCTCGTGGCGGAAGAAGAGAGCGTGCACCGCTCTCCGTTTCAGCGCGACCGGGATCGGATCATTCATTCCAGCGCGTTTCGGCGCTTGAAGCATAAAACACAGGTGTTTGTGGAGCATGAGGGGGATTACTTCCGCACCCGTCTGACCCATTCGCTGGAGGTTGCGCAGGTGGCCCGTACGATGGCGCGCGCCCTGGGGCTGGACGAGGACCTGACGGAAACCGTCGCGCTGGCCCATGATCTGGGCCATCCGCCATTCGGCCATACCGGTGAGGACGCGTTGCAGGCCCTGATGGCGCCCTATGGTGGATACGATCATAACGCACAGGCCTTGCGGATCGTGACCCATCTGGAACGGCATTATGCCGAGTTCGACGGGTTGAACCTCACCTGGGAAACCCTTGAAGGCATTGCGAAACACAACGGGCCAGTCGCCGAGCCGTTGCCCTGGGCGCTGGCCGCCAGCTGTGCGGATATCGAGCTTGAATTACACACCCATGCCTCCGCCGAGGCGCAGGTTGCGGCGCTCGCGGATGACATCGCCTACAACCACCACGATCTGCATGACGGCCTGCGCGCGGAGCTGTTCTCCACCGATGAATTGGCGGAGCTTCCGATCCTGCGCGACTGTTTTGCGGCGGTCGATGCGCGGTATCCGGGCCTCAACTACTATCGCAGGCGGCATGAGGCGCTGCGCCGTTTCTTCGGCATTCTGGTGGAGGATGTGCTCGCCCATGCGCGCGCCACACTCGCCGACATCCACCCGCAAACGGCACAAGACGTGCGCGATGCGGGCCGTCCGATTATCCGCTTTTCCAAGGCGTTGTTCGGCGATCTGCAAGTCATCCGGACATTTTTATTCAAACGCATGTATCGTGCCCCTTCGGTGGTCGCGATGCGGGCCGAGGTCACGCAGGTGGTGGAAGACCTCTTCCCCTTCTTCCTCGCCAACCCGTCAGAGCTACCCAAGCAATGGCGCAAGGATGTGGAGGATGTGGCGGATGACAACATCGCGCTGGCACGCATCGTGTCCGACTACATCTCGGGCATGACCGACCGTTTTGCGCTTCAATGCCACCAAAGGTTGATCGGTGGGGCGGTTGGCGGCAGGGTTGAGATACGTCCCTAAGCTCATATTTCGGAGCCTGATCATGACAATCTTTACCCGCGCCGCCGCAATGGTGGCGACAATTGCTTTAACTGTTTCAACTGCGCACGCCTTTCCGCAAGACGGGCTATTCTATCAAGGTCTTAGCTGCCCGGCCGAGGGGTTTGAGCCCGGGACGGAACGCACGGCCTCACTCTCCTTTCCAACGCTTTGCCTTGTAGAAATGTGCTGCGATCTGGCCAATCCCATCAACATCCGCGCCATGGACGAGACATTCCTGTACGATGGCGCATGCACTGACACCGGCGGTGATTTCGAGGCCCGGCTGTTGGTGGGGGAAGCCTCCATTGATGGCGTGATCGTTGTGTTCAACAATATCGCCCATACTTACGCGCGGTGCGAACCCTGATTTTCAAGCTCCGCGCATCCATTTTGATGCAAGGAATTTGATCCATGACTTTGAAGAAACTGGGCATCGCCGCCCTGATGATTGCAGCTGGCGCAAGTACCGCGTCGGCCCAGGTGGCCAATGGCCGGTATCAGCTTGGCGCCTGCACGACCCACCCCGAAGAGACCATCGTGCGTTTGGAAAACAACGTCCTGACGTTCTACGAGTCGGTCTGCACGCTCTCCAACCCCACCCCGATCCAAGGCACGAACGGCTATTCCTATATCGGCAATTGCGCCGGTGAGGGGCTGGAATGGACCGCAAACATGATGCTGATCCCGCTTCAGGACGGCGAAATCATGCGGATGCTGCGCGACGGCCTGGTGTTTGACTACACCTATTGCCCGGGCTGATTGACGCGCGCGCGCGCCGTGATACACCGCGCGGTGACCGTAAGAGGACACCGCCATGACCCTGTTTGCCGAGATCCGCGAAACCGTTCTGGGTGCCATTGATGCGCTTGTTGCCGAAGGCACGCTGCCGGGCGGTTTGGAGACCCGTGCGATTACGGTGGAGCCGCCCCGCGACGCGGCCCATGGCGATATGGCGACCAACGCGGCCATGGTGCTGGCCAAACCGGCGGCGGCCAAGCCGCGCGATATCGCTGAGGCGCTCGCGGCCAAGCTGGCCGCTGACCCAAGGATCGAGGCGGCGGACGTCGCCGGACCGGGCTTTCTGAACCTGCGGCTATCCGGCGATGTGTGGCGCGGGGTGATTGCGCAGGTGTTGCACGAAGGTGATGCCTTCGGACGCTCCGCAACAGGTGAGGGTCGGCGCGTAAATGTCGAATATGTCAGTGCAAATCCCACTGGCCCGTTGCATGTTGGCCACACGCGCGGCGCGGTCTTTGGTGATGCACTCGCCAGCCTTTTGGATGTTGCCGGTTATGACGTGACGCGGGAATATTACATCAACGATGGTGGGGCGCAGGTCGATGTGTTGGCCCGGTCGGTCTACTTGCGCTACCTCGAAGCCCATGGCCAGGAGGTCGCTTTCGAGGATGGAACCTATCCCGGCGACTACCTGATCGAAGTTGGCCAGGCACTCAAAGACAAGGTTGGTGACCAATTCGTTGGCAAGGGGGAGCAGTATTGGCTTGCCGAGATCCGTGAGTTCGCCACCGAAAAGATGATGGATCTGATCCGGGCCGATCTGGCGATGCTCGGCGTCGAAATGGATGTGTTCTATTCCGAAAAATCCCTCTACGGGACCGGTCGGATCGAGGAGGCCCTGGGCGATCTGCGGGACAAAGGCCTGATCTACGAGGGCGTGCTGGAGCCGCCCAAGGGCAAGAAGCCCGAGGATTGGGAGCCGCGCGAACAGACGCTTTTCAAGTCTACCGAACATGGTGACGATGTTGATCGCCCGGTGATGAAATCCGATGGGGCATGGACCTATTTCGCACCCGACATCGCGTATCATTTTGATAAGGTTTCCAGAGGCTTCGACGAGCTTATTGATGTGTTCGGCGCCGATCACGGTGGTTATGTGAAACGGATGAAGGCGGCGGTTTCCGCACTCAGCGATGGACGCGTGCCGCTGGATGTCAAACTGACCCAATTGGTGAAGTTACGCCGTGGCGATGAAGAGCTGAAGATGTCCAAACGGGCGGGCACCTTCGTGACGCTGGCCGATGTGGTGGAGATGGTCGGCCCTGACGTCACCCGGTTCCACATGCTTACCCGCAAGAACGACGCGCCGCTCGATTTCGACGTCGACAAGGTGCGCGAGCAGTCCAAGGACAACCCCGTTTGGTACGTGCAATACGCCCATGCGCGCATCCATTCCGTGCTGCGCAAGGCGGCGGAGGCAGGGATCACCCCGGACCCGGAGAACCTTAACACCGTTAACGATCCGGCGGAGCTGGCGCTGGCGGCGAAGATCGCCGAATACCCGCGCCTGATCGAGATCGCGGCAGCTGCCCATGAGCCGCATCGCGTGGCCTTCTACCTCTATGATATGGCCTCCGAGTTCCACGCGTTGTGGAACAAGGGCAATGCCGAACCGCACCTGCGCTTCTTCCAGGAGGATGATCCATCGGCAACATCCGGGAAATTATGCCTGATTTCCGCCGTGGCGATTGTCATTTCAAACGGCCTGGGTATTTTGGGTGTCACCCCGGTCGATCAGATGTGAGGCATCAGACCTCTCCCGGCCGGGTATCGCAGGCAAGATAACCCGGATCGAACAGCACCGAAGTGCGGCGCCGGGACAAAGAGGCGGGCATGGCAGATATTCAATATTCCGGAGATTATCCCTCCGACGACGGCTACGAGTCCGGTTATGTCGCGGCGTCAGGCGCCGAACCCTCCCGCGTGACCCAACTGGTCAATTGGGCGGGCGCGTTGGTGTCGATGGGTCTGGTGATCGGCATGGGCGTCTGGGCGTTCCAGCTTCTGGTGCGTGATGTGGCCGACGTGCCGGTGATCCGTGCGCTGGAAGGGCCGATGCGCATACAGCCAGAGAATCCCGGCGGCTCCGTGGCCGAGAACCAGGGCCTTGCCGTGAACCGCCTTGCCGAAGGCGAAGAGGCGGCGCCCGTTCCGGATCAGCTTGTCCTCGCCCCGCCGCCGATGGACCTGGCCGAAGTCGCGCCGCTGGTGCGCCCTGAGGTTCCGGTTGAAGAACAGGCCTTCGAGAATGGCTCCGAAGCGGCGGAGGTGGCTGAAGAAGAGGTGATCCCAGCCCCAGCCCCGGCCACCGATGAAGCCGAGGTCGCGGAGGATGACACCTCCGCCCTGATCGAGCGTTTGCTGAGTGAAGCACAGCCCTTGGAAGGCGTGGAAGGCGACGACGTGGCCGCTGACGTCGATGCGCCGTCGGACGCCGCGCCCGACATCGTGGCCCGGGCCACGACAATCCCGATCTCGATCCCCGGCGTCCGCCGGTCGCCGCGCCCTATGGTCCGTCCGGCCGATCTGCCCGTAATCCGCGCCGTTGCCGTGGAACCCGCCGCCGCGGGTCTGGGAGCCGAGAGCGACACCGACGCGGGCGTCACGGAGGACGATAGCGGCTTCGAGATTGCGTCGGCTGAGCTGGAAACTGGCACACGTCTCGTGCAGCTCGGGGCGTTTGATACGCCGGAGCTCGCGCGTACCGAATGGGCGCGTCTGGCGCAGGTCTACCCCGATTTCTTCACAGGCCGGGCCCGCGTGGTCGAACAGGCATCGTCAGGGGGGCAGGTGTTCTACCGCCTTCGGGCCCATGGTTTCTCAGATCTGTCGGCGTCGCGCCGGTTCTGCGCGGCCCTGATCGCGCAGGGGGCCGCGTGCATCCCCGTCACGGTGCGTTAGGCGCTTGGCCCACTCGGCCGCCATTCTTGGCTGTGAGGGGCTGACGCTCTCGGATCGGGAAAGCGCCTTCTTTTCCGAGGCGCGGCCCTGGGGCTTTATCCTGTTTGCCCGCAACATCGACGACGCCGCGCAAGTGGCTGCCTTGACGGCAAGTTTGCGCGATGCGGTTGGGTATGATGCGCCGGTTCTTATCGATCAGGAAGGGGGCCGTGTCCAACGTATGCGTGGCCCCACGTGGCGCGAATGGTATCCGCCGCTGGACCAGATGGCGCGGGGCAGCGCGGCGGCGATGCGGCTGCGATATCGGTTGATCGCCGATGAATTGCGGGCCGTTGGCATCGATGTGAATTGCGCGCCGCTGGCCGATGTGGCGCGAGAAGACACACATCCCGTTTTGCGCAATCGCCTCTATGGAACCGACCCGGAACAGGTGGCGGAGGTCGGGCGCGCGGTGGCCGACGGCCTGATGGAGGGCGGGGTGCTACCGGTCCTGAAACATATCCCCGGTCACGGTGCGGGGGTGGCCGATAGCCACGAGCGCCTCCCCCACGTGACGGTGGATCGTGAGACGCTGGAGCGTGTGGATTTTGCGCCGTTTCGCGCGCTGGCCGATCTGCCGCTGGGGATGACGGCCCATATCATCTACGACGCGTTGGGCCATGATCGTCCCGCCACGATGGACCCGGCGATGATCCGCCTGATCCGGGACGAGATCGGGTTCAAAGGCGCGCTGATGACGGATGACCTGTCGATGGGCGCGCTTCCCGGCCCGATTGGCGACCGTGCCGCACGGGCCAAGGCGGCGGGGTGTGACCTGATCCTGCATTGCAACGGCGCACTTGCCGAGATGGAGGATGTGGTGGCAGCGGCGGGCATACTGGACGGCCCCGCCAAGGCCCGCACCGACGCCGCGTTGACGTGCCGCAAAGCGCCTGATCCGCTTGACATCGACGCCATTGAATCAGACCTTTCAGCCCTTCTGGGCGGAGAGGTTTATGTCTGACGCTGGACAGCCAGCCAACACCGACGATTGGGATGCCGTCACCGCCCGCCGCGAGGCCGAGGCGCTGATCGTCGACGTGGACGGGTTCGAGGGCCCGCTCGACGTTCTGCTGACGCTCAGCCGGACGCAGAAGGTGGATCTGCGCAAGATCTCGATCCTGGCGCTTACCGAGCAATATCTGGTTTTCATTGAACAGGCCCGGCAACTGCGGATTGAACTGGCCGCCGACTACCTTGTGATGGCCGCATGGCTGGCCTTCCTGAAATCCAAGCTCCTCCTGCCACCGGAGCCGGGCGATGAGGGGCCCTCGGGGGAAGACCTTGCCGCCCATCTGGCCTTTCAGCTTGAGCGGCTGGCGGCGATGCGGGATTGCGCGGCGAAGCTGATGGCGCGGGATCGTTTGGGGCGCGATCGTTTCATTCGTGGCGCGCCCCAGGCGATGACAACCGCCAAGAATATTACCTACACCGCCGGGCTATTGGACTTGATGCAGGCCTATGCCCGCCTGCGCACAAGGGATGACTTCCGGCCCTACGTGATGGATCGCGACGCGGTTCTGACGATGGAGCAGGCGCTTGACCGGCTGCGCGGCTTGGTCGGCTATATGGGAGAGTGGGCTGATCTGATGACCTATCTGCCGGACGGCTGGACGACCGATCCCAAACGTCGCCGGTCCGCTGCCGCTGCCAATTTCGCCGCCGCTTTGGAGTTGACGAAATCCGGAAAGGTTGAGATCCGGCAATCTGAAACCTTCTCTCCCATCCAACTTCGCCGGAAAGACACATGAGCGACACCGACAACGCCTCGGAAGAAAGCCTGTTTCGCGCGCCGCCTTTGGCCGAGCAGGAGCGGATGGTGGAAGCGTTGTTGTTCGCCTCGGCTGAGCCGGTATCGCTGGCCGAGATGGAGGCGCGGATGCCCCACGGCTCGGACCCGGCGGAGGCGCTGCACCTACTGCGCCGCCGGTATGAGGGGCGCGGCGTACAGGTGGCCAAGGTCGGGGATGCCTATGCGTTTCGGACCGCGGCGGATCTGGGGTTCCTGATGGCGCGCGAGCAGGTGGAGCACCGCAAGCTCAGCCGTGCGGCCATCGAGACGCTGGCGATCGTGGCCTATCATCAGCCCGTCACGCGGGCGGAGATCGAAGAAATCCGCGGTGTGAGCGTCAGCCGGGGCACCGTCGATCAGTTGATCGAGTTGGAATGGATCAAGTTCGGGCGGCGGCGAATGACGCCCGGACGGCCCGTCACCTACGTGGTGACGCAGGATTTCCTCGATCACTTCGGCCTCGAAAGCGCGCGGGATCTGCCGGGCCTGAAAGAACTTCGCGAGGCGGGCCTTCTGGAAAGCCGCCCGCCCGAGGCCGAGGGAGAGGCGGAGCCGGTGCGCGACGAGGATATCGGCGACATGTTCGAGCACGATCCCGAAGCCGCGTTGGATGATGAGGTCATCGAAGACGACTGAAACGCGCCGGAGGTTGGGCAGCCGTGCAGCCGACCAAGACGGCCTGATACGACCCGACGCCTGTTAGGACCGGGCAACCGGTGTTTCGGGACGCGGGCCGTTTGCCACTTGCCATCCTGTTTCAACGTTCGACCCCCTGTCATGGGTGGCAGAGCGGCCACAGATCTGACCGCTTTGCCCTTGGCAGATATCGCTGCCCAGATTTTGCCACATTTCGCCGCAACATCAGCTTCAAGATCAAAAAAAACAAATCATGAGGCAGAGTTATGGAGCGGATCGTAAGCAGCGTTATGCGCTTTTTTTCGTCGGTGGATACGCCGAGAACCGAAATTCACGTCAACCGGATCGCGATGGGCAGCAGCCATGACCGTGCGCTTGCGGCCTTCAAGGCCGATCAGGCCCGGATCGCCAGCAAGCAGGATGACGCCACGTTTGCCACCAAGCGAAGCGGCAGGTAGCCTGAAGCTATCTGAAACGGAAAAGCGCTCCATCGGGGCGCTTTTTTGTTTGGTTGAGTGGTGATCTCCCG
Source organism: uncultured Roseicyclus sp. (assembly GCA_947491935.1). Taxonomy (GTDB): domain Bacteria; phylum Pseudomonadota; class Alphaproteobacteria; order Rhodobacterales; family Rhodobacteraceae; genus Gymnodinialimonas. The sequence goes on along the minus strand of CANLLF010000001.1, from coordinate 288,768 downwards.
GCAATTTGGTTGAAACCCTGTATCGGAGGCACATTGTGACCCCTAAATCCCTTTGTTTCGTAATAGCTACGGTCTGCATGGCACCCACGCTTGCCGCCGCGAATGTCGCTTTTGAATGCGGTACGGCCGGTGGCGTTGCCTATGACGTGGTGCTTCTCGAAGCGCAGAATGTGGTGCAGCTCGATACGCGCAACCATGCGACCAATTTTTCCGACCGGTCGTATATGAGCCTCACCAGTGCCGCGACCTACTTCAATCCCAACACCGGTTTTACCTTTCAGGATCAGGGCGGAACTGGTGTGCTGAGCAGCAATCTGGGCGTCCGGCTCAACTGCGTTGTGTCCGATATCACGGGCTCACCCGAAACGACCGTGCCGGCCGGGAATTTCCCGGGTTTCTCGTTTGGCGGCAATCTGCGGGCGGGGCCGGGAACGAATACGGCCGGTCTCGGTTCCACATCCAACGGGCAGCCGCTGACCCTGGTGTCTGATACGGGCGTCTCCTTCAACGGGTTCACGTGGTGGCTGGTGCGGTTGCAGAACGGGCAACAAGCCTACCAGTGGGGCGGGCTGCCTTGCGCGCCGGGGCATAATCTGGGCGGGATCTTCAACGACGGGTGTTGACCGGATTTCAAAGGTAAAGATCGGGTTAACGGAAAATCGAAAGGTGTTTAGAATCAAAGGCTAAACATCGCTTATCAACCTGGATAACTCGCAAGGATTGAAACGAAAAAGGGCACCCCAATGGCGCCCTTTCCGTGTTCCGAGCTGCTGGATCAGCAGCTGTAATACATCTTGTATTCCACCGGGTGCGGCGTGTGCTCGTAGGCGTAAACCTCTTCCCATTTGAGCGCGCAATAGCCCTCGATCTGGTCCTTGGTGAACACGTCGCCCTTAAGCAGGAATTCGTGGTCGGCTTCCAGCTCGTCGAGGGCTTCACGAAGCGAGGCGCAGACGGTCGGAATACCGGCCAGTTCTTCCGGCGGCAGATCGTAGAGGTCCTTGTCCGACGGATCGCCGGGGTGGATCTTGTTCTGGATCCCGTCGAGCCCGGCCATGAGCAGGGCCGCGAAGCACAGATAGGGGTTGGCCGACGGGTCGGGGAAGCGGGCCTCGACGCGCTTGGCCTTGGGGCTTTCCGTCCACGGAATACGCACGCAGCCCGAGCGGTTGCGCGCGGAATAGGCGCGCAGAACGGGCGCCTCGAAGCCCGGGATCAGGCGTTTGTAGCTGTTCGTCGACGGGTTGGTGAAGGCGTTGAGCGCCTTCGCGTGCTTCAGGATGCCGCCGATGAAATACAGCGCCTCGTCAGACAGGTCCGCGTATTTGTCGCCAGCGAACAGGGGCTTGCCGTCCTTCCAGATCGACATGTTCACGTGCATGCCGGTGCCGTTGTCGCCCGCGATGGGCTTGGGCATGAACGTGGCGGATTTGCCGTAGGCGTGCGCCACGTTGTGGATCACGTATTTGTACTTCTGCAACTCGTCGGCCTGTTTCGTCAGACTGTCGAAGATCAGACCAAGCTCATGCTGGCACGACGCGACCTCGTGGTGATGCTTGTCGACCTTCATGCCGATGCGCTTCATGGTCGAAAGCATCTCGGAGCGCAGATCCTGGCCGGCATCGATCGGGTTCACGGGGAAATAGCCACCCTTGACTCCGGGACGATGGCCCATGTTGCCCATTTCGTACTCGGTATCGCCATTCCAGGACGCGTCCTGGGCGTCGACCTCGTAGGAAACCTTGTTGATCTCAACCGACATCCGGACATCATCAAAGATGAAAAATTCGGCTTCCGGACCCATATAGGCCGCGTCGCCGATGCCGGTGGATTTCAGGTAAGCCTCGGCCTTCTCGGCGGTGCCGCGCGGGTCGCGATCATAGGCTTCGCCGGTGTCGGGCTCGACGATGGAGCAATGCACGCAGAGTGTTTTTTCGGCGTAGAACGGATCCACGTACCCGCTATCGGTGTCGGGCATCAGCTTCATGTCGGAAGCTTCGATGCCTTTCCAGCCGGCGATCGACGACCCGTCGAACATGAATCCTTCCTCAAGGAAATCCTCATCCACCTGATCGGCCATCACCGTGACGTGCTGCAGCTTGCCGCGCGGATCGGTGAACCGGATGTCGACATATTCGACGTCCTCGTCCTTCATCAGTTTCAAAAAGCTCGCTGTGCTCATTGTGACCTTCCCTTGAGTTCAAGATGTGCCCCGCGCACGGGGATATTTCAGTTTAAAGCGCGTCTTCGCCGGTCTCGCCGGTGCGAATGCGGATCGCCTGGCTGATGTCGGAGACGAAGATCTTGCCGTCGCCGATCTTGTCGGTTTTGGCCGCGTTGATGATGGTTTCGATAGCGGCATCGGCCTGATCGTCGCTCAACACGACCTCGATTTTCACCTTGGGCAGAAAATCGACAACATATTCGGCCCCGCGATAGAGTTCCGTATGGCCCTTCTGCCGCCCGAAGCCTTTGACTTCGGTCACGCTCAGGCCCTGAATCCCGATCTCCTGAAGGGCTTCTTTGACCTCATCCAGTTTGAAGGGCTTGATGATTGCTTCGATTTTCTTCATGGCCGCGACTCCCCTCGCCATCGTCTCGTTGCTCTGACATCATTTTGGCGCGGGGGCGTCCATGCGGGACGCAGGCCCGTGCCGGAATGTGCTGTGGAATCCGTAGGTGACGGTGAGAGAATAGGCAATGCGCACAATTTTTGTGCGAAACTGAATCGGAAAGGGATTTGGCCCCATGACCGAGCTTGTGACGGCTGCCGAGATGCGTGCGATCGAGATGGACGCCATCGCGTCGGGCGAGGTCACGGGCCTTGGTCTGATGGAAATCGCGGGCGCCGGTGTCGTGGATGCGATCCTGCGCTGGCGGCCGGAATTCGCACAGGATGCGCATTCGGCCACGATCCTCTGCGGGCCCGGGAACAACGGTGGCGATGGCTATGTCATTGCGCGCCTCCTGGCGGAGCGAGGCTGGCGGGTGCGCGTGCTTGGTATGGGCGAGGCGGCGCGGATGCCGCCGGACGCGCGGGCCAATCGGGAAAGATGGGAGGCGATGGGCGCCGTCGAGCCGCTCGATCAGATGGTCCTGCGGAGCGGCGCGCCCACCGATCTCTACATTGATGCCATTTTCGGCACCGGTCTGACCCGCGCCCCCGATGGCGATCTTCTTGGGCTGTTGCGCTATCTTGGTGGCTCGGGTGGCGACGCGCCGTTCTACACACCCCGGCTTGTGGCGGTGGATGCCCCGTCCGGGTTGGACCTCGATAGCGGGCGGATGCTGGCGGGTGGCTTGCCATTTGGCGGTGACAGCAGCGTGCCGCTTTGCGCGCTGACTGTAACATTTGAAGTGCCGAAACTGGGCCACTTCCTTGCCGATGGCCCCGCGTGTTGTGGCCAGTTGGACGTGGTTGATCTGGGCCTGACGGCGTGGCGTGGTATCCGGCGCGATGCCGTGACGGGGGAGAAAGGCAAACCGGGCGAGTCCGCAACACCTCGCGCCCGATTGATTGATCGAACCCCGATTGCTCCGCCCGCATTTCCGCCATTCCACCATCCGCCCGATTTTCAGAAACACGCGGGTCACAAATACGATCACGGGCATGCCTTGATCGTTTCCGGTGGCGCTGGACATACGGGGGCTGCCCGAATGGCCGCACGCGCGGCTTTGCGTGTGGGCGCGGGTTTGGTCACGGTCGCCTCTCCGCCCAACGCGCTGATGGAAAATGCGTCGCATCTGACCGCGATCATGACGCGCCGATGTGACGGCGCCGAAGCGCTGCCGGAGATCCTGACCGATCCGCGCTATAACGCCGTCTGCCTTGGCCCGGGGATGGGCGTGGGGGAGGAGACGCGCGCCATGGTCCGGGCCGCGCTTGGTGGCGTGAGAAAAGTTGTGCTGGACGCCGACGCGATCACCAGTTTTTCGGAGGATCCAGATGGCCTGTTCGAGGCCATCCAAGCCACTCACGGCTTGGGGCGGACGCCGCTCTTCAACGTTGTTCTGACCCCCCATGCGGGTGAGTTCCGGCGACTTTTCCCCGACCTGTCAGCAGCTTGGCAGCCGGAGCCCACGGTGGACGTGCGAAAGCAATTCCTCGCGGAGCATGGCGAGGATGGTCCGCGTCGGTTTGCAATGGAAATGCGTGAGATCCGCGCGCGCGTCGATAAGAAGAGGCTGGCCGCGATCAGCAAAGTCGATGCCGCGCGCGCGGCCGCCAAACGCTCCGGCGCCAGCGTTTTGCTGAAAGGCCCCGACACGGTGATTGCGACGCCGTCCGGTCAGGTCTCGATCAATGCGGCCGCCTATGGGCGGGACGTGCCGTGGCTGGCGACGGCAGGGGCAGGGGACGTTTTGGCAGGCCTGATCACCGGTCTGGCCGCGCGCGGCTATCCAATGGAACAGGCCGCGGCGAATGCCGCCTGGCTCCATGTCGAAGCCGCCCGCACCTTTGGCCCGGGTCTGATTGCCGAGGATTTGCCAGAGATTCTGCCAAAGGTGTTCCGCGACCTTGGCCTGTGATCCGCAAAGTAACGGCGCCCCGCTGCCATGGGGCGCCGTTGGGTCCGTGGTGGGGGCGGTCTGCATCGCCGGGTCACGGAGGGTCGTTCGGTAGGGAGCCCTTGATGGGCGCGCGCAAGCGCAGGTCTATGGCGTGGTGGCGGTTACTTTCGCTTTGTCGGCGGAGGCAAGTTCCAACCCGTTTGCGTAAATCACCTCGGGCACCCCGAAATAGAGGGACAGCATGATCTGGGAGCCGCCGGCCTCGGAGGTGATGTATTCGCCATCCACCAGCCGCGCAGCCTGGGGCGCAGCGATATCCGTGCCCCACAACGCACGCGCGCGCCAGTCGCGGATGATCATGCGCTGGCCGGGCATCAGTGTGATGTCTTTTTCAGGTTTACCACCAAGGGCGTCCGCCGCGATTTTGATGCGTGCCGTGCCCTCCGGCAGACCATGGCGCATGATGGCCTTCAGGCTGCGGACGCCGCGCCGTGTGATAACCCGATCGCCGGGTGTCAGAAACTCGACAGGTATTTCCCCGTCGAGCGTCAGGATAAGTGTTCCAGGGGCGAAGCCAGCCTCACAGGCACCAGCTTCCGCACCGACGCGGGCGGTCGGCCGCGGAGTGACGTTTTTCATTTGATTTACTGCTCGCTCGTTCGGGCATGTTCTGCCTCGTGTTTGTAGCAGCGAGCCTAGGACATCCGAGCTGATCGGGCGAGTGTTATCTTGGTCGTTGAAAGCAGCGTCGGTCATGTCACCTCCCCAGGTTTTCCGGATGGCAGTCCGGGACATGGAGGAAAACTCGCGGTCAAATTGGGCGCTAACTGGGCGATTCCAAGTTACTGGCGAGTTAATGGCGGGGTGTTTTTTAGTCTCGTATTGTCAATTCGTCCCTGCTAAAGGCGCAGGCGTTGCGGGTGTGGCGGAACTGGTAGACGCACCAGATTTAGGTTCTGGCGCCGCAAGGCGTGGGGGTTCGAGTCCCTTCACCCGCACCAACATATCCTTGGTCTACCACCCTTCGGGCTACTTGAGGCCGGGATGCGGGTTCTAGGTTTTTCCTGTCACCCGCACCAATTGGCCTTTGCGACAGCAAAGGTCCGGCGGCATACCCGGCATCGGCAGGCGGCAGCGGCTTCGAAGGAACCTCAGGAGCCGACGGGTTCCAGGTTTCCCTTTCCACCATACCATATCCCTGAAGGAAACTGTTTTGCCGCAATAGGTTAAGTGGATGGCCGATCAATGAATCAGTCAATCAACCGCCCAATAGCGTCTGCTTTCAACTTGGTCTGGTACCACACCGCACGTCGTTGCTCGCCATGATCTTACTCTCGGCAAGACGGCCTATGCTGCCCCCCATCCTATATCCCGTCATCGCAGCGCGGCTTCGATAAAGTGGCCAATTCTCGTCAACGCAGCCCCGGGGCCGTTGCACCAGCGGTTGGACGCAACCCAAAATCGGCGGATGGTAAATTCATTCAGTATTGGCAAGGAATGTCATCGCGATATCGCCCCACTTGCCAGCTCTATTCAGGCAATCCGGCGCCACGCAGGCTTTGCACGACACGTTGAAAGTCGGCGGTGTTTTTGAACTTTCCATGATAGTTGCGGCACACATCTTTGATTGAGTATTCGGGATCGTATTCTAGCAATCGCTCTACAGCTTCCCGAGCTTCCTTCTGCTGGCCCAAGCCCATATGAATACATGCAATCACTCGATTTACCATTGGCGGCACCTCTGTCATGGCATCGATGGTTTGGCGCGCGCCCTCGCAATTCCCGTTAAGCCATTGGACCCATCCCATGCTCCACCTGATCCAGTCCTGATAGAGCGGATCCAATCGCATCGCCTTTTGAAGCAGCGCCTCAGCCTCATCGAACCGCCCCGCATATCCAAGAAATTCGGCGAGATCGCACATGACGACCGTGTCGTTAGGGTTCAACTCAAGTGCGCGATGGGCGCGCGCAATGGCGCGGTCGAGATCATTGTCCTGCAAACACACATAAGCCATCGCCGCATGGCTATCATAGTAGTCAGGCGCCAGTTCTACCGCCTTCTGGGCCGCTTTGCGGGCCTCGTTCAGGGCTTCGGCTCGGCTGAGATCCGTCCAGCCCCAGCGATGTCCATTGATGTGGACGAAGGCCAGCCCGACATAGCCATAGGGTTGCGACGGATCGGCCTTGATCGCTGCCTGATTTGCCTGCCGTGCTTTTTCGTTGTCGTCAGGGGTGAACCTTAAGAAGTGTTGTCGCCCCTCAAGGTGATGCAACAGGGCTGAACGTCTTGAGGCTTCCGATGCCGTCGCGGGCCGCCCCTCGAACCTGATGACCTTTTGGGCAACCGTCGCCACCACCCGGCGAACGATGTCATCTTGGACGACGAACATGTCGCTCAGATCGCGCTCGTATACCTCAGACCAGAGATGGTGCCCTACCGATGCATCGATCAACTGGACGGTCACACGCAACCGGTTGCCATTCTTCTGTTGGCTTCCTTCCAGCACATATCGAACGCCGAGCGTTCGCGAGATGTCCTGGACCTGAACCGGCGCCCCCCGAAAGCTGAAGCTGGAATTGCGGGCAATTACTGCCAGTTCGGAGAAACGCGACAGTTCAGCGATTATTCCTTCGGGGATGGCGTCACTCAAATAGTTGCTCTCGTCGCCCGCGCTGAAATCCTCGAAGGCCAACACCGCGATCGACGGTTGGTCGCGAAACGGCGGGGGCGCGGCAGGCATCGGGTCCGTCAGGACCGGAGTAGCAGTTGCTCTATAGCCCTTCTTGGACGAGGTCTGGATAATCGTGTGATCGCGATCATTGAGCACGCGCCGTATTTCAGAAATGCATTGCACGAGACTGTCATCGGTGACCGCGGATCCGGCCCAAACGCCGTCGAACAATTCCGTCTTTGACACGACCTCACCTTGATGCCGAAGCAAGTATGCCAGGACCTCGGCGGTCTGGTTGCGCAAGTGGATGGCGTGGCCCGCTTGATCCCGCAACTCCTTGGTTTTCAATGAAAACGAGAAGTCGCCAAGCCGGAACACTTCAGGAGATTTCGTGATTTCTTCGGGATTGCTTCGGGACATCTAAAAAACTTTTGTGGTCGACTGAGCGTGCGAGAAGGCACATCGCGACGCAAGGAGAACTTTCCTGCTTCGGCTGAGCGTCTCGCAGGTGCCCGACCGGGCCCAGAGGCGAAAGGGATTACGGATGATCGGCCGAATGACGCACAACGGCTGACTTCACGGGAATTCCCACGAAATCAAACCGCTAGAGAACAAGGTGACGTATGAAACCGACCACATTGACGATCGGCGCATTGTCCGGGCTCCTCTCGACTGCTGCGGCGGCCGAAGATTACAACGTACAACGCACGCTCCAACTGACGGCGTCAGCCACTCACGTGTGGCATTTGGCTGGCGATTTCTGCGATATCGATGACTGGCATCCCGATATCCTTGCTTGCAGCCTGAATGTGATCGACGGCCGGCTGCATCGCCGTCTGACCACCACGGATGGCGCCGAAATAGTCGAGCAGCGCATCGCCGCAGAGCATGGGTTATCTTACACCTACGTGATCTCAAGCGCGCCGGTCCCGCTTGAAAACTACACGGCGACGCTTTCAATCGAGTCGCTTGATGGGGCGCTCATCAGCTGGTCCGCCAACTTCTCGTCCGACGATCCGTCCATGGAAGCCCTCATTGGTGACTTCTTCGATGCGGGTTTATCGGCGATTGAAAGCAGTATCGGCGCAGAGTGAAAACGCAAACGGAGACCTGGGATGCTCGCTATCGTCGGTGATCGCACCGGTTCCCTGCGATCAGGGCGTGGGGCTGTTGATCCCGGGTTGCCAGCGCTGCGTGGGTCCACGTCAGGACGTGTTGTGAGCGTAGCGGGTGGATTCGTCGTGGATCTCGGTGGCGCTTTGACCCCAATTGTCGGATTGACTATTTCCAGAGCGATGACAGTCAGGACACGATCTTCGCATCACCAATCGCCCTTCCGGTGAGCGATCGGTTCCGTGCCGAGGGGGTCGGGCAATGGCTTTCCTTCGGCGCCAGGGGCTGTTCGAAAAACGATGTCCTGACATCGCAACGTCTGCCCAACACCCATGCGCCAGGCCACAAAACAAGGCGCGACTTGTGGTTCCTCGCGACCGCACAAGGCGCTGCTAACACTGGATTACTTTAGACTGCGCCTTGTGTAACGAGGCGGCTGAACTGACCAATCCGGTGCGACGTAATCGTCTCGCCCGTGCGGATGCAACATGTTGTCGGGATCTCAAAGCCGCTGAGCGAAATCGGCAAGACCAAAACGGGTCGACCGCTGCCCCGGTTTTCTTTGAGTTGGCCGAAATCCATGCGATGCCACGATGTTGCATAACCCCCGCGACCGTTAACGAAGTCGTAAGCATGAGGTTGATAAAAATTCAATATGTCGCTAACTAGGATATGTAGCTAACCAGTTGCATTGATGCCATACATATAGATGCTGGGTTGTTGCATTGGTGCCATACATATAGATGCCATACATGATGAATTTTCAATGCGACCGGATGGGGAAATTTCTGCCCAGTATCGTTCTCTGGTCCAACTCACTGAAGAGGCAAGACATGATCCCATCGGGAACGACGGCTTTTCTGTCACTTGGCCTCTTAGCGATCATGATGCCGAGCGTTGCGCTGTCTCAGGCTGACGAAGCAGGGCTGATCGATCGGGACCTCCGCGGTCATCTGGATTTTCGGGACGTTGCCTTCGCGGGCTGCTTCGAGCAGCAGGAGTGCTTTGCATGGGGGGCGACGATCAGGGCCGAACGGCGGGGTATCGACGGGGTGTCCTGGGTCCCGGCCCAACTGTATTGGGATCCGGTGGACGGGATCGGCGTCATGGCCGGCGGGCAGAACGATGAAATTGATTTTGACGAACGTGTGCTGGTCACCTTCGAGGGGGTCAAGGGCGGTACCATCAACATCGACCGGGTCTGGCTAAGCGACATTTTTATTGGGGAAGACGAGCGCTACGGCAACAGCGACCCTGCCGGATCGGACGATGTCGAAGTGGCCGTCATCCAGTCGATGTTTGCGGGGACGCTGCTCAGTGAAGAGATTGTCGACGGCGCAGATGTACTCCCCCCGGACCCCTTCAATGAAGAGGTCATCGCGGGTTTTAACGAGGGCGCCGACCTGCTCCGTCGTATCATCGTTCAGGGAGACACGATAACCGTCGTCGTTCCAAGCACGGACGACGGTACCGAGATGCAACTCTTGTCTTTCCCGATCAGCGAGGTCGATGAAGACAAACTGTACCTGTTCGAGGGAATTGAAACGACCGAAATCGACCTTGCCGATATTCTTGCCGGTTTCAACGACGTTCCGGTCAACGTGGCGGGCACTGCCAATGCGGAACTCATAGATCAGATACTCGAGGATCTCGCCGAACTGCAATCGATCAGAGAACAGGCGGAGGAAACCCGTTTGGTCAGTTCGGTATCGAATGGAGAACTAGGGGTTGATATGGACGATACGCTCGACATAGAGACGTTGATATTCATGTCAGTGCTCGGGGGCAGCAACGATTATTCGGTTGCTGGCATCGTGCAAGCGCCGGAATGAACGCAATAAACGGGTAAGAGACGTATAAGATCGACGCGATTTTTTTGGAAACAGTAAGTAATCATGAAGTATAAACCGCACCTCCGTCATCTCAGCCGAGCCTTCAAGCTTTTCGTGCTCGGCTCTTTTGTTGCAACCCGTACCGCGTCTGGGGCGGCCGATCCCGAGGACTCACTGCAGCATGAACTGGCCTGGATGTCAGTTCGCGACGGGCTGTCCGATAGCGTGAGCGGTAATCACATCTCGGGTGAGATACGCAGAATGGTCGAGCAGGAAATCGAAAAGGACCTCGATTTCAGGGTTGCGTATACCTACCGGGCGATCTCACCCGATGAGATCGCCCAGTTGGATGCGCTTTGGATGGACCACCTCGCAGGTGCCGAAGACATTGATCGCTTCCTTGGCGCGCGGACCGTTGCATTGCGCCAGTTGGCGCAAGACGATTCCGAAACCCTTGGCAATCCGGACCAGTGGCGCAACGTCGTCCGCGAGTTCAGCCGCTCGGAGTATAGCGGCGACTGATACTAGAAGTGTTCGAGGCGCTTAGGAACGGCGGCGCTAGCGTATAGCACAACAGGTTTGCAGTTGTGGTCCAACGGACCCCGTGCTTGAAGTGGCTTTACGCCTCGGAAACGGCTCAGCCTTCCAGGTTGGCCAATTGCAGCTCCAGGTGCTGATCACCTGTCCCCGCCGCAACGAGGCAAGACAGCCCGCGATCGGGCAGGGTAACCAGGATTGTCCACGTCTCGCTCGCCGAATTGGAGTAGATCTCCAGAACGTCCCCGGTGTTGGAAACGGCATTGCCATATAGCGCTTCGCCAAACCGGTCAGACAACGCTGACACGACTTCTGAGCGGTCAGCGCACGTGGCAGCTTGCGCGGCAGGGGCAAGTGTGAAGAGCGCCGCGCAGACAGCGGCGAGCGATACGGATGTTGTGCGTGCTAGCATAACGAACCTCATTCATATTGGCAGACCTGAGCCCGAACGCAGATGCAAAATTCGGGCCGGCAGCAGATCAAAGAAACAGCGACATCGTCAGTTGTTACTCAAAACTAGGTCAGAGCGATGATGGAACCGTGGCATTGTCGTGTCATAGTCGTGCCAAGATGTGTCATAGTCGTCCCGTGTCATCATCATCGCGTACGCATAGCGGCTTACTGGAAGTTGCGTGGGCAACATTGTACTGGGAACTGAACACTGTATGACGAACTCCACTCACTGCATTCTGGTTCCGGCATAGACAACGCGGTGTAGGCTTTATCCGGCCGACAGGCGATTTCCTGCCTGTTGCCGCCAGGCGATCATCCGAAATGCTCAATGTCTGTGCATCCTGAAAGCCCGCGGATCGCGTCGGTAGCGGGTTGCAAGACCTTCAAGGCGATGTTTGAAAACGAAGGGTCGGATCATGAGTCGGTTTTGCGTGGACATTCATCGAAGGATTAAGCCGGTTTGAACAGGGAGACAGCGAACAGGCCTCACGAGATTTTCGCGGTGGACGAACTTCCAAGGATGACGTCGGACCGGGATGTTGACCTTGTCACGCGCATGTCGAAGGGTCTGCCGTCCGAAGCCGTGATCGTCGAGATCGGGCCGTGGCTTGGCGCCATAAGCGAGATCCTCGCGCCCAAGGGGCATCTCCATGTGGTGGATTCCTTCGTATGGACCGGGGATCATGCCAAACGGGTTCCGGCCCTCCTCAATCCTGGTGAAAATTTTCGCGAGATTTATCAGGAGTTGATGCAAGTTCGCGCGCTCACGGTCGAGGTGCACGAAACGGACTTCGAGGCCTTTCGATGGACCGGTGAGAAGATCGACCTTTGCTTGATCGATGCTCCGAAAAAACCGGCACCTCTGCGGGATGCGTTGCTGTCGGTGGCGTCCGGACTTCGCGACGGGTCGCGCCTTCTCATCAAGAATGCGAACCACTCCAACTATTTCGCGATGATGGCCTACCTGCAGGCTTTGGTCGATCAAGGTGTGTTGTCTGTACTCGAAGCCGATGAGGAAGGCAGTTGTAATACGGTCGCCTTCGAGGTGCGCCTGTCTGATGAGGATCTGACAAGTGTGGTGGAACAAACCCCGTTAGAGCACCCGGCAAGATGGCGGCTTGTGGAAGGTGGGTTGGGAGGGCTTGGCCCGTTCCAGCTATCGCTTATTTGCGAACTGATTAAATCGGGTCAATGGACACAGGCATATGAGGTCCTTGGCAGGATGCCGTCGAGCCGTCGCATCCTGAGGGAGTGGGACAAACGGGAGTCGCAGTTGGCAAATGCCGGGGCAGATCCGGAGCAACTCGGCTGGTTCGCCGAGATCATGTCGCTGCAACACACAAAAGGTGGACTGCCCGCTCCTCCGAAATCTTTCCGCGCGTCTGCCGCGATGGCAAGACGAGCCTATTGGACCAATAACCGCGACAAACCCTGGCGGGCCCGCGCGTTTCACCCCGATGTGTTCGAGCGCGCCCATCAGTTCGGCTACATGAAGTGGATCAATACGGTTCAGGACCAAATCAAGGGTCAGTCGGTGCTTGATGTCGGATGCGGACCGGGATTGCACGGCTTCGGTTGCCTGGCCGCTGGCGCCGCAAACTACCTTGGGCTTGATCCGATCATCAAGCTGGACCGGGACCGGGTGAAGAACCTCTCGGCCAATTCAGCCAAAATGGAGTTCGGATGGACACCCGCCGAGCTCTCGGCGATGTTTGAGCCGTGGGATGTCCAGGCGACCGCCATCGAAGAACTGCCTGAGGACCGGGTGTTCGACATAGCTGTCCTGCACAATGTCACCGAGCACCTGCAGGGGATTGAAAGCGTCTTTGAGGCCATCGCCCTGCGGCTGAAGCCGGGCGGCAAGATCCTTTACAACCACCACAACTTCTACTGTTGGAACGGGCACCATGTGCAGCCCAAGGGCGTCAGCAAGATAGACCTTACGGACCCGGCGCAAAGGGAGATGGTCGATTGGGGACATGTGGATTACGACCCCAGCCCCGATCACTACATTGCCCGAGGCCTGAATCGGATCAGGCTGGATGATCTTATCGCACTTACCGAGCGTTACTTCGAAATCGAGGTCTGCGAAGAACGGCTGTCGCGGCCCGAAACGGGGCTAGGTCGGCTTACCGACGAGGTACGGCAGAGATATCCCCATCTCGAAGATCGGGATTTCGAAACGCAGAACCTGTTCTGTATCGCGAAGGTGAAGATCTAGGGTTCGCGAAATTCGGCTATCACGGCGCCGGTTCCGAGAGATCGGATCTGTGTGGCGCCGTATCGCCGGTTGAGCCTGCCAAGTACCGTGGCCGGTTCAGCCGCCCCGATCTGTTCAAAGGCAAAGCCGTAGCGCCCCAGAAACGGGACGGCTTCAAAGCTTGAGCAAAGGAAAATGAGCCGCGCGAAGGGCGACTGATATTGCGTATTCATCAGCCCCATAAGCGCCGCCGCAAGGTTCGAGCCGGTCAACCCGTCGTCGTGTACGCCGATCACCGGAAGGTCGGTTGCGGTGTCTTCCGCGTGTATCGAGCCCATCGGAACCGGTAGGCGCGGCAGCATGACGTCTTTCGTCTCAGGGATCACGATTTTGGCCGGGACAGGTTCGCCCGTTGCGTGAACGTCGAGTTTGAAGGGGTGCTCAGCTTTCAGTTCGCGTTCCATCTGGCGGAATTCATGCCGCGCGAGCTTGAGACGCAATGCTGCGTTGTCCAACTCCAGATGTCGCAGCGCATCATAGATGGGGGGGCGGTTTTCGCTGTCAGTCATAACGGTGAGTTTCCGGCCTTGATGAGGCCTGCCAAGGCGTCAGAAATCTCGGCCGCGCCATCGCGCCATTGTGGGCGCGAAGCGGCCTTTTTGGATGCCCGGACGTCATTCATGAATGACGAGATAGACCGGTCGTCGTTTTGAGCCGCCTCCGCGTGCATTGCCCAACCCTGAGAGGCCGCAAACCTCGCGCGGGCGGCTTGGTCGTCCAAAGCGGAGTGCTGCCTCGGGGCAAACAGCACAGGACCGTCGTAGAGCTGCATAAGCTCATGGAAGCTGTTGTAGCCGGCGGAGGATACAACCCCGTCGAACGCGGCGAGATATGGCGCCAATGGGTAGAAGCTGCGGGTCATGATCTTCGGGTTGCCGTCGATATCTGGGTTGGGGGCGGCGAGGGGGGACCGGGCCCAGACAAGCTGCACGCGTGCTTTTTCCGCCGCATCGATCAGGTGCCGAACCAGATGGCCCCAGTCGCTGAAGGCGTCGCCTCCCAGCGAGATCAGGCAGTAACGGCCCCGACCGAGCCGCAAGGCTTTTCGAGCGCGCTTCCGGTCGAGCAGTTCAGCGGGTTGCGTCAGCGTGACGGGAGCAGAAACTTCGATCCCGGCGAACGCGGTTGTCTTCGTGGCACGCCCGCGCGTGATGCCTCGATCAGCGGGCGCAGCGAGATCGCCCGGCTCCACTACCATGTCGGCGAGGTTTTCGGAGGCGAGCAGGTTTGTCCCCAGGATGTGCTTTTGCCACATACCGCGCCGGATGAGCGCGAGCCTGGCAGCGCCGACATCCGGTCGCGCCAATGCGTCAACGACGAAGTCCTCCAAAGCAGCGGAATCCTGAACAACGAGATCCGGCTTTAGCTCCCGTAATACAGCGGCAAACTCCTCGGTTTCCCACTTTCGCCACGCGTCAGCCTCTGCTCCAATATGCCGGGCCGTCTGCCGCGAGACGGCCTCGAAACCGAACTGAGAGATGATGCCGACACCGCGCGAGAAGCTCCAAAAGATGACCCGAGCGCCGCACCGCGCCTTGAGGTGCCGCGCCACGGCCAGCATCCGTGTGACATGTCCCAACCCGAACCCGTTGGGAACGATCACGAAGATAACCGGAGCCTTCTTGGGGTGCGGACGCTCGCCCTCGGGAACCCCATTTGCAAATTGAACCACGTCAGCGAGATCGGCATCCGTGCCATCGGTTTCCATCACTGCAAGGCGACGGAGGCGCGCGAGATTGTATTGCCGCGCCGGAAGCGCATCAGAATGATCGCGCACAAGTTGTAGAGGCCCGTTGATGCGGGAGAGGGTCAGCGCACGATCGCCTCGAAACTCGCGCGGCAACGCGGGCATGGCGGTGACAGTTTGGCCCATCTCATCCGAGAGGGCAGTCGCAGCATCGTCGTTCAAAGCAAGGAAGTCGATATTCTTACCCGATTGCTTGAGCAGTTGCTGCAAAAGGGCAAGATGATTGCGCCATTCAGTTTCGTCTTCGCGCCCGACCCGGCGCAGGATGATCGACACCTTGCCGGTGTAGGTTTCAATCGTTGGCCAGTGGATCAATGCGGCTGTTTGCGAAAACGCGATGAGTTCTTCTCGTCCGGCGAATTTCGGATGATCCGCAATAAGCTGTGGCAACGGATCGGATGTGTCTGTGAGCCAGCGATGGGGGGCGGTCATGTTTGCCGTCCGTAGAGATCGAGAAGACGTTCGGCCAACGCGGATGTGGAGTACCTTTCCAAAATGAAGCGCACACGCGGCTCTTTTTCGGCCGCCAGCGCGGTCGGCAACCAGTGGGCAATCGCATCGGCCGCGTCGGTCGCGGTGATCTCGGCTCCGAGAAGCAGGCCGCCGCTTGGCCCGCCCTGATGCAGGGCCTCTGAAACGCCTCCGACACGACAGGCCGCAACTGGAAGCCCGCAAATCTGGGCCTCCAGAACGACATTGGGCGTGCCTTCCACCTGGGACAAAAGAACAAGCAGATCACTTTGGCGGTAGATTTCTGACGGGTCCTCTATGGGTGGGTCCAAGCGAAGATCGTTCAGGCCGATACGCTCTGCATGCCGCCGGACTTCATCAGCAATCGGGCCTGCACCCACGATGCGCGGGGCTATGTCCAAACCGTGTTGTTCGCGCAGCGCCGCCATTGTCTCGACCCAGAGGAGCGGCCGCTTGTTTTCGGCGAGACGGAACACGCCCAGAACGCGAATAGGCCCGACCGAAGGCTGCAAGTCCGGTCGCGAGAAAAACACCTTTTCGTCCACCGCATTGGACAAGATCGACACGTCACCCTCTGGAAGCCCAAGCCAATCCTCATAGTCTCGTGCGCCTTCGACGGCGTTCGCCGTCATCGCGACGGAGGGCATTGCAAGCACGTCCTTATAGACCGAGCGCGCGATCCAGCCCGTCTCATCGCCGCGTTTGCTTGGCCGCATATTGCGCACGCTGAGCACCGTGCGCTTGATGTCGAGCATCTGACTGACCAGACCTGACGCGACGGCCGCTCGATCCTGCCACCCGTGAATGACGGCCGGCTTGAGTTGTTGCGCCAGATCGTAGAGCGCCAATACGTCGCCTCTCAACCTGGCGGGGAGCAGGGCCACGATGTCCTGTTCGCGCTCTGGCATCGAGAGAGACGACATGTCTCGCCGCGCAAGGTCGTGTACGTGAATTCCAGTGGCACGAAGCGCATCTTCGAAATGACCATGGCCACGGTCTCGCTCGATCGAAAACAATGCGGCGTGCAGCCTGTCGGGGTCCATGCCGGCAGCGACCAGCGAGCGGGCGACCATCAGGAATTGGCGTTCTGCGCCACCGGCTGCAAGCACGGAGTTTACGAGCAAGATCTTGTCGTTATCGCGCAGGGCAGGGTACCACCCGGCGGGCAATGAGGCATTCACCCGCTCGGGATAGAGCGGAAACAGGGCGTCTGGGCTTCGGATTTGGACGGCATCATCGACGCATCTGGGGAGTTCGGCACCGAGCTCGCCACCGAACCCTTTGCGTATCAAGACCCGCTTCGCGGCAGCGCCGATTGGAAATCCCTCGCGCCAGAGGAATAGGGCAAGCCCGATATGGCCATCGTCGAGAAGGAACGTCAGCACCTTTTCGGCTTCGCTCGCTGAGATGCGACCTCTCGCATGCAACGAGGGAAGAGAACCGACGAGGCTCTGGAGCAGTGCCGATTGCCCCAACGTTCGCGCAAGCGACAGTTTCTGTACCGGGCTTGCGTCCATCCGAAGCAATTCGGCCGCGTATGTCATCGCCTTGGGTTTGTCGCCGAGACGCCGGTGAAGCCGCACGAGCCTGTTGAGTGCCCTTGCCGTGTTGTCGCCGCCGCCGTTCAGGCCCGTTGCCGCGGCATCAATTGCGGTTTCGAAATCTCCGATCCCCTCCGCAATCCATCCCAAACGGTTGAGAAACATGGAATTCAATGGGAAGCGTTCGACCGCAACCCGACAAAGGCGCATGGCCCGCTTCAGTTCACCCAAATTGCGGAGCGCATCCACCGCCCAGAGCATTTCTGTTTCAGACCCGCCCTCGGCGTCCTGGAGAAGGTGAATGGCTGCCGATCGATCTTCCGAGGCTAACGCGATCCCCAGCAAGATACGGGCTTCACTGTTTTCGGGCTCGTCTCCGAAGGCCCTCTCGAGAAGGATACGGGCCGCTCCCGGTTGCCCGTGTTCGATCTCGTAGCGAGCCTGGTTCAACACGGTGTCGGCGCTCACGACGTCAGCCGCGAGAAGCTCCCGCCGAACGCGATACGCCAACGCCTCGTCTCCCGCCTCCGTGGCGCGCCGCTCGACCAGTTCCCACAAGCTCGGATGGAGATGGGCGTCCAACCCACTGTCCAACAATCTCATATGTGCAGCAAAGAACCGGCCCTGGTTACACAACTCCACAAGATCGCGCCTGATCTCACCGGCAGAGACATTGGTTTGCATGAACTCAAGAATTTCCTAGGTCGGGGCCGCGATACACAATTTATGGGTGCCAGCCGGATCACCTACAATGGCGAATTTGATGCCTCTAGGCCACTTGGCCCTACGCAGGTGGCATTTTCGCCAAATGCATCAGTCGGTTCGTGCCGAACATTGCGTTGCCAGAAGCCACTTGTCCGGCCCGGCGCTTGCCATTCGGCCAGCATTACATGTCGGTCGGCTTAAGTCAGACCGTCAACCACGAGCACGGTGCGGTTGGCCGTTTCACTGTCCTGCGCCACGTCAACCAGGCGGCTTGGAGAAGCGTTATCCGGAGGCGCGACAATGAACCCCGGGGCAAGGGAAACAGAGCTTGCTTCAAATGCACGACCAGCGCCGTCGACATTCGCAAGGCTTGGAGCGGAGGGCAGGGTTTTGGGGATCGGGGCTCATGCCGATCAGGGTCTTGTGGCCCCGATCAGGATGATGGGCTAACCTGATCCCGGGCAACCGTGGGGAGGACGTGATGCTCGAAGTGGATCATGTAGAAGAAATCGACCGTGTACTGCGCGGGGTCGAGACAGGACGTGATCAGCTGGTATCAGACAGCTGGCGGCGCTGTGTGGATACCTATGGTATGGATCCGTCTCGGTTGGACTCTGCGTTTATCGTCACCGAAACCGAACTGCGCGAGCACCGCGAGCAGTCCGAACGGTTGATTGCCACGGCGCGATCTGGCCTGCAGGCGTTGTTCCGGCAGGTGGCGGGTCACAACTACGTTTTGCTACTGGCCGATGCACAGGGTGTCTGTGTCGATTTCTTCGGCGACCCGCGGTTTGAGGATCAATTGCGTGAGGCCGGGCTGTACCTCGGTTCAAACTGGACAGAGGAACTGGCCGGCACCTCCGGGGTGGGGTCATGCATCGTCACCCGCGAGGCGGTCACCATTCATCAAGGTGATCACTTCGGCGTGGCCCATGTGCCATTGTCTTGCACCGCGGCCCCGATATTCGACACGCGTGGGGAACTCTCGGCGGTGCTCGACATCTCGCTGCTGCGGTCTCCATCCCCCAAGTCGACGCAGAACCTTGCCATGAGCCTGGTGACGGCCTCTGCCCGCCGGGTCGAGATGGCCAACCTGATGGCGATGACGCGGCGCGACTGGGTGCTGCGTGTCTCGACCAGCCCGGAGTTTCTGGAGGTCGATCCGGAAGCCGCTGTGGCGCTGGACGGATCGGGGCGCATCGTGGGGATAACGTCTGCGGCGCGCCGCACATTTGATCCCAAGGGGCTTTCGCGACTGATCGGGTCGCGCATCGATGACTGGCTGGACCTCAGCGTGGATGATCTGCCGGATCTGATGCGCGGCAAACCCGCCGAGGAACGCATGTTGCGGCTGAAGGACGGGCGCGGTCTGTTTGGCCACGCCATCGCGCCCCAGACCCCGCAGATGACCGCCGCCCTGCGTCGGCATGTGCGCACGCCGCCCGGTGCATTGGGCAGCTTTGCCGGGCCCGACCCGGCGCTGGAACGCCTGCTTGCGCACGCGGCGCGGCTGGCACCCACCCAGGTGCCGCTTCTGTTGACGGGCGAGACCGGCACGGGAAAAGAGAAACTGGCCCGTGCGATCCATGTCTCCGGCCCCAAGGGGCGCGGTTTTCACGCAGTGCGATGCGACGAGAACACCCTTATCGCGAAGCTGCAGGAGGCGGTGGCCGGCACGGTGTTCCTGCGCGGCATCGAAAATCTGTCTGCCAGTGCACAATCCGCCCTGTTGCGGCTTCTTGACCGCCGGACGGACCTTCGCTTCCTGACCTCTTGCCATTGCACCCCGACGGAACTGTCCCAGGTGCTGCGCGAAGACCTGTTCTTTCGCCTAGTTGGCGCCACGCTCTCGCTTCCGCCGCTGCGTCACCGGGCTGATCTGGACTGGTTGATCGATCGGTTGCTGCGGCGGTGTTCCAGCGAAGCCATGCGTCTGTCGCCCGCTGCGCGGGCCGAGCTGAAGTCGCGAAGCTGGCCCGGCAATATTCGTGAGCTGGAACAAGTTCTGGAGGTTGCCGTGGCACTTTGCGAGGGCACGGTGATTGATCTTCCGGATTTGCCGCCGCCCTTGCAACAGGCCGCATCCCGGCCCTCCGAAGAGGATGACCTGGAAGTGTTAATGAAGGCGTGCGGCTGGAATATGTCGCAGGCGGCGCGTCGGTTGGGCGTGAACCGTTCGACCGTCCTGCGACGGCTTCGCAAGGCGGGCCTTACGCCACCGGCCTGAGGGCAAGTTTGTGCGCGGCGTTGCGCGCGCAACAAACTGCGTCGGTTTCGATCGATTTCCCACATGGTCGCCGCGAAGCGCGTTGTCAGCGCGGCCTCTGCCCGGCAGGCTCCTGCCCGGAGGACGTTCGCAACCCAACGGGAGGATCCCATGCTCGATATGACAATCACAGACCAGACCCAGGCCTTTCTGGATGACTTTGGCACCGCGCTGGAACAGGGCGACATCGCCCGGGTACGAGACATGTTTCTGGATGATTGCTACTGGCGCGACCTTGTGACGTTCACCTGGAACCTCAAGACAGTCGAGGGGAAGGAGCAGGTCGAGGACATGCTTACCCATCAGCTGGCGACCACCAAACCCACAGGCTGGAAACTGGCCGAAGGTGAGAGCCCGACAGAGGAAGGTGGCGTCACGACGGCCTGGATCCAGTTCGAGACCGATGTCGCGCGGGGCTATGGCTTGTTGCGCCTGAAAGACGGCAAGATCTGGACCTTGCTGACCACCATGGTGGAGCTGAAAGGGCATGAGGAACCGTCGGGATTCAATCGACCTTTGGGGGCCAAGCACGGCGCAGGCAAGGGCCGCGAGACCTGGGCCGAAGAACGCGCCCGTGAGGCGGCGGAGCTCGGCTACGAAACCCAACCCTATTGCCTGATCATCGGCGGCGGACAGGGTGGCATCGCCATGGGCGCCCGGTTGCGTCAGTTGGGTGTGCCGACGATCATCGTCGAACGCAACAACCGGCCCGGAGACAGCTGGCGCAGGCGTTACAAGTCGCTCTGCCTGCATGACCCGGTCTGGTACGATCATCTTCCCTACATCAAGTTCCCGGACAACTGGCCGGTCTTCGCGCCCAAGGACAAGATCGGTGACTGGCTGGAGATGTACACCAAGGTGATGGAGCTCAATTACTGGACACGCACCACCGCCAAGTCCGCCAGCTTCGACGAGGAAACCCAGGAGTGGACCGTGGTCGTGGATCGCGACGGCGAAGAGGTCGTCCTGCGCCCCAAACAGCTAGTGATGGCCACGGGCATGTCGGGCAAGAAGCGGATGCCGGAATTTCCCGGCATGGATGTCTTCAAGGGTGTGCAGGAGCATTCGTCGGAACATGCCGGCCCCGACCGATGGTCCGGCAAGAAGGTGGTTGTCGTCGGGTCCAACAATTCGGCCCATGACATCTGTGCCGCGCTTTGGGAACATGATGCCGATGTGACCATGGTCCAGCGGTCTTCGACCCATATCGTGCGCTCGGATACGTTGATGGAAATCGGGTTGGGCGCGCTTTATTCCGAAGAGGCGTTGCGCAACGGCGTGACGACCGAGAAGGCGGACCTGATCTTTGCGTCGCTGCCCTACCGCATCCTGCATGAGTTCCAGATACCGGCCTACGAGGCGATGAAGGAGCGAGACAAGGAGTTCTATGAGGGGTTGGAGAAGGCGGGCTTCTGGCTGGACTGGGGCGATGACGAGTCAGGCCTGTTCATGAAATACCTGCGGCGCGGGTCGGGGTATTACATCGACGTCGGCGCCAGCCAGCTCATCATCGACGGCAAGATCAAGCTGAAGCGCGGGCAGGTCGAGAAACTGGACGAGACCGGCGTGATCCTTGATGACGGCACGCATCTGGAGGCCGATCTGGTTGTCTACGCCACCGGCTACAACTCCATGAACGGCTGGGTGGCCGACCTCATGGGGCAAGAGACGGCGGACAAGTTGGGCAAGTGCTGGGGCCTCGGCTCCGACACCACCAAGGACCCGGGCCCCTGGGAGGGCGAGCAGCGCAACATGTGGAAGCCGACGCAGGTGTCAAACCTCTGGATGCACGGTGGCAATCTGCACCAGTCGCGGCACTACTCGCAGTTCCTGTCGCTGCAGATAAAGGCGCGCATGGAAGGCATCCCGACCCCGGTCTACGGGTTGCAGGACGTCCATCACCTGAGCTGATGATCCGGACCGCGCCTGATCTTCCGAGAGCGGGCGCGTTTCGGCTGGCAACACCCCCTGCGAAGCATCGGCTGCGCGCCGGAACGGACTTGGACGGCGGGCCGCAGCTTGCGTCCCCCGATTCATACCGCTCAGGCCGCGCCTATCGCCGAGACTGAGTCGGTGGCCATTCTTCAGCCGGGTCTCGCCGCATTCGGTGGCGGGCTGGATGCGATCCGAGCGGGCATCACTGCGTGCTGAAATCGGCACCAAAGTGCCAAGTTTTTTGGCATCTCGCCATGTGTAAACTCAACTTTACAGTTGACGTGTCCACTTTGTGTGACATGCTGTTTCGTGATGGACCCGGTCATGCACGCTTCAATGCATGGCGAAGTTGGGCCTGTCGCTCACCGGTTCGGGGGCTTCTCAGCGCCCGGGCCAAATCTCGAAGCAAGAGGAAAGGGATCTCATGTCTGATGATCCGGATAAAGTCTGGCCCACGGGTCTGACCCTCAAAGAGGCGGAAGAGGTGCATAGCTACCTCATTGATGGCACACGGGTATTTGGGGGGATCGCTCTGGTCGCTCACTTCCTGGTTGCTGTTGCAACGCCTTGGCTGGGCTGACGGGAGCAAGATCACATGAACAATTCAAAGATCTGGCTCGTCGTGAAGCCCACCGTCGGTATTCCGCTGTTCTTGTCAGCGGTCGCCGTCGGATCGTTTGCGGTGCATGTCGCCGTTGTAAGCAACACCTCCTGGGTTGCCGATTTCCTGTCTGGACAGGAATTGGGATCGGGGATGGCCGCGCTTGAGACGGACGCGCAGGTTATTCCTGCAAGTGCTGTGACCGCAGATACGCCCATGTACCTCGACGCTGCCGCCGCTGATGGCGCGACAGTGATTCTGCCCGACGGGCGGATCGCACGGCTTGTCATCGAAGACCCGGTGACGCTGGCCTCCGCGAGGACCTTGGTAACACCCGACTCGGCGCTCGATTAGAGCGGCGCGTTTTCCACGACCGGGGGATAGAAGCGCGCGACGCTTCTTGACCCGGCCTTGTGGCCTGTTCCGGCCGCATCCGAATTCCCCTGCGGCCCTTTTCGGCCCACAGACTTGATGGGGCACATGATCGGTATTCGCGACACCATCCTGCGCCGGATCACCCGGATCACGCCGCGCTACTTGCCGTTTGCCGATGTCGCCAGCGAAACCGCGCCCCTGTCCCGCCTCCTGCGTCTGTCCCTGTTCCAGGTCTCTGTCGGAATGGCGCTTGTCCTGCTGGTGGGCACACTCAACCGCGTCATGATCGTGGAGCTTGAGGTTCCAGCCTCGCTCGTTGCGATCATGCTGGCGTTACCCCTGATTTTCGCGCCCTTCCGGGCGCTGATCGGGTTCAAATCCGATCAACACCGCTCCGCCCTTGGCTGGCGACGCGTGCCCTACATCTGGAAGGGTACGATGCTGCAATTCGGCGGCTTTGCGATCATGCCGTTCGCGTTGCTGGTTCTGTCCGGCTACGACCAGGCGGCCGATGCGCCGGTCTGGATCGGTTATTCCAGCGCGGCCTTGGCGTTCCTGCTCGTGGGGGCGGGCGTACATACGGTGCAGACCGTGGGCCTCGCGCTGGCGACGGATCTTGTAGATGTGGAGGATCAGCCCAAGGTCGTCGGCCTGATGTATGTGATGCTGCTGGTCGGCATGATCGTCAGCGCCATCGTCTTCGGTGCCCTTCTGGCGAATTACACGCCGGGCCGTCTGGTGCAGGTGGTCCAGGGGGCCGCCGTTGTCACCATCGCGCTCAACCTTCTGGCGCTCTGGAAGCAGGAGCCGCGGGACCGTGCGCGCGCTGCCAACCCGCCGCCCGTCGAGGCCTTCACCGATGCATGGTCCGTCTTCTCGGCCCGGGAAGGCACGATGCGTCTGCTGATCGTGATCGCCCTTGGGACCATGGCCTATGGTATGGCGGAGGTCCTGCTGGAACCCTATGGCGGGCAGGTGCTTGATATGTCGGTCGCCATGACGACACGGCTGACGGCGGTTCTGGCAGGCGGCGGCCTGATCGGCTTTGGCATCGCCAGCCACGTTCTTCTGCGCGGAGCGGAGCCGCTCAACGTTGCAACCCTCGGGGCCGCCATCGGCGTGCCCGCCTTCCTTGCCATTGCCGGAGCCGCCCAGATGGGGGGTGTTGCGCTCTTTACCCTCGGCACGTTCGTGAGCGGGGTCGGCGCGGGCCTCTTCGGCCACGGCACCCTGACGGCCACGATGCGCCGCGCGCCGCGCGCGCAGATCGGTCTGGCCCTCGGCGCCTGGGGAGCCGTACAGGCCACGGCGGCCGGTGTGGCCATCGCTATGGGCGGCGTAATCCGCGATGTCATTCTTGCATTCCAAGGCGGTGCGGCCCTGCGCCCCGCTGCACCCTACGTGCCCGTATTCCTGCTGGAGGCGCTGTTCTTGGTGGCGGCTCTTTGCGTAATCTGGCGGCTTCACGCCGTCAGCCCTCGAAATCTGGGGGTTGAGCCCTAGTATAATGAAATCGCAACCAGGATGTGTTAGACGCGTCCTCGTTGTGCAAGTGCGATGAAGAAGGGGAGGCTCCTTAGAGATGACCACGATTGTTACGCGACTCTACGAAGATCCGGCCCATGCGGACGCGGCTGTAGCGGCCCTGAAAGCGGACGGGTTCCCCGAAAGTGCGATGGATGTGATTGAGCAGCGCTCTCGCACATCCGCCGAGGACCAGATCACAGCGGCGGGGGTGCCCGGCGATGTCGCGCAGCAATACGCACAACACCTGACGTCAAACCGCGCCCTTCTGGTGGTGCGTGCGCCCTTCGTGCCCTTTGGTGCAGCCAAACGCGCGATCGAGGAGGCCGACAAATACCCGGCCTTCAATGCCGGCGTCGCCAATGAGAACATGAACATCCCCGACGAGGCCGACCCGGATCTGTTCCTGTCAATCCTCACCTCGCACCGCCTGTTCCTGACCAACATGCTGGATGTGCGCAACGACCTGAAGCCGCGCGGTTTCTCGCGGGCCTTCCGCATCCCGCTCCTGTCCGAAAAGCCGAAGAACCGGATGCGGCCCGCCGTGATCCAGCGTCAGATCTTCCCGGCGAGGCAGATGAGCCACCGGCGCACCTCGCGCAAGCTGCTGATCGACAAATTCTTCGCGCGCTTTGCATTGCCCCATATCTGGGAGCGTCAGCCGCGCCGCATGAACTCGCATTTCCGCATCACGAACTAGCCGGGCGCAATGGCCGACCGAACCACGTCGGCCATGCCATTCAACTGATCCGCCAGCGGGCTGCTGCGTCGCCAAACCATGCCGACGGTACGCTTTGGCTTGGCTTGCCGAAACCTTTGCACATCGACTGCGGCGGATCGTGTTTCCACGCCCACGGCCATGTCGGGGATCAGCGTCACACCGATCCCTGCCCCCACCATCTGCACCAGCGTCGAGAGGCTTGAGCCGTCAAGGCCGTCGCGCGGGAGCGGCGAGCGGATGTTGCAGAAACTCAGCGCCTGATCGCGGAAGCAATGGCCCTCTTCCAGCAGCAGAAGCCGCATTTGCGCCAGCGCCTCGCCGTCCGGCACCGGTTTGCCAGCATCGGTCTGGGGACGCACCAGCACGAATTCCTCGTCGTGGAGCGGAACCTCTGTCAGCGTCGGCTCGGACACAGGCAGGGCAAGAACCGCGCAATCCAAGCGCCCGGCGGCCAGATCCTCCAGCAGGCGGGGCGTCAGCGTTTCCCGGACATGCAGGTCGATATCCGGGTAATGCAGGCTCAACGTGCCGATGATCCGGGGCAGCAGATAAGGCGCGATTGTGGGGATCACACCCAGGCGCAACCGGCCCACTAGACCGTCGCGCGCCGCGCGGGCCAGATCGTCCAACTCATCGACCGCGCGCAGAATGTCCTTGGCGCGGGTCAGCACAGTTTCTCCGAACCCCGTCAACCGAACCTGCCGCGCGCCGCGTTCAAAGAGTGGCAACCCGAAGGCCTCCTCCAACTCCTTGATCTGCATGGAAAGGGCAGGCTGGGTGACGGAGCAGGCCTCGGCCGCATGGCCGAAATGGCCGTGCGTCGCCAGCGCATCGACATAGCGGAGCTGTTTGATCGTCAGGTTTTTCATAAGATCAGCTTATCACGGCTATCAGATTATCCAACTGTAGCTAATCGCCGCGACCTGTTAATCTGGCCATAAGTCGCGACTCACCCGCGGTGAGCGCGTACCAAATGACAGCTAGCAGTGGAGATGAGAGACATGATGGACGGATCCCCAGTTTCAGGTCGTTGCCCCGTGATGCACGGGGCGGGTAAACAGCCATCCGGCAGCACCGCCAACCAGCATTGGTGGCCGAACCAACTGAATCTCAGGCCGCTTTCGGGCAACCATCCGAACTTGGACCCGATGGGCGAAGGCTTTGACTACGCAGAAGAATTTCAGAAGCTGGACATGGAGGCCGTGAAGGCGGACCTGACAGCGCTCATGACCGACAGCCAAGAGTGGTGGCCCGCCGATTATGGCCATTACGGTCCGCTCTTCATCCGCATGGCATGGCACTCGGCTGGCACCTACCGGACCTATGACGGCCGCGGCGGCGCGGGCACCGGTACGCAGCGCTTTGCGCCGCTGAATTCCTGGCCCGACAATGGCAACCTCGACAAAGCCCGCCGCCTGCTGTGGCCGATCAAGGAGAAGTATGGCCGATCCCTGTCCTGGGCCGACCTGATGATTCTGGCGGGCAATATGGCGCTTGAGTCGATGGGCTTCAGAACCTTTGGCTTCGCCGGTGGCCGCGCCGATGTGTGGGAGCCCGAAGAGGACATCTATTGGGGACCGGAAGCCACGTGGCTCGGGGACGAGCGCTATTCCGGCGACCGCGACCTGGCCAATCCTCTGGCCGCCGTGCAGATGGGCCTGATCTACGTGAACCCGGAGGGGCCGAATGGCAATCCGGACCCGCTGAAATCCGCCTTTGACATCCGCGATACCTTCGCGCGCATGGCAATGAATGACGAGGAAACCGTGGCGCTTGTGGCTGGCGGCCACACTTTCGGCAAGGCCCATGGCGCGGGCGATCCGGAACTGGTGGGTGCCGAACCCGAAGCGGCCGACGTGGCCGATATGGGACTGGGCTGGAAGAACGATTACGAGGACGGCGTGGGCGTGAATGCCACGACCTCCGGCATCGAAGGCGCCTGGACGCCGACGCCGACGCAATGGGACATGTCCTATTTCGACGTGCTGTTCGGCTATGAATGGGAGCTGACGAAATCGCCCGCCGGGGCCAATCAATGGCAACCGAAGGACCTGAAACCTGAAGATCACGCGCCCACCGCCGATGGGGCGGGCACGACGTTCATCATGATGACTACCGCCGACATGGCGATGCGCATGGACCCGGCCTACGAGAAGATCAGCCGCGATTTCCATGCCAATCCCGACAAGTTCGCCGACGCTTTCGCGCGGGCCTGGTACAAGCTGACCCACCGCGATATGGGCCCGATCCAGCGTTATCTTGGGCCTGACGTCCCCTCTGAGGAGCTGTTGTGGCAAGATCCGGTCCCCGAGGGTCCGACCCTGTCGGACGCGGACGTGGCGACGCTCAAGGCGCAGATCATGGAGTCTGGCCTGTCGGTGCAGGAGCTGGTCCGCGTGGCCTGGGGCTCGGCGGCAAGCTATCGCAACAGCGACAAGCGCGGCGGTGCCAATGGTGCGCGCATCCGCCTGGCTCCGGCCAAGGATTGGGAGGTCAACAATCCGGCCGAATTGTCCAAGGTTCTGTCCGTGCTGGAGGGCATTCAGTCGGGCTTCGGCAAGCCTGTCTCCATGGCCGATCTGATCGTTCTGGGCGGTGGCGCGGCGATCGAGGCGGCCGCGAAGGCGGCTGGCCACGATGTGAGTGTGCCCTTCACCTCCGGTCGCGGCGATGCCACGCAAGAGCAGACGGATGTGGAAAGCTACGCCGTCCTGGAGCCGACATCGGACGGGTTCCGCAACTACCACGCGACGTTCTCACTGCGCGAACCGGCGGATATGCTGGTCGACAAGGCGCAGCTTCTGGGCCTCTCCGCGCCCGAGATGACGGTGCTGGTGGGCGGCATGCGGGCCATGGGCGCGACCCATGGCGACAGCGCCCATGGGGTGCTGACCGACACGCCCGGCCAGCTCAACAACGCGTTCTTCCGCAATGTGCTGAGCATGGACAATGTCTGGACCCAGACTGAAAGCGGCGTGTTGGAAGGCACCGATCGGGCCAGCGGCGCAAAGAAATGGACGGCGACCGTCGTTGATCTGGTCTTCGGCTCCAACAGTCAGTTGCGCGCGGTGTCGGAGGTCTATGCCAGTGCCGATGCCGAAGCCACGATGGTCAGCGATTTCGTCGCGGCCTGGGTCAAGGTGATGGAGAATGACCGCTTCGATCTGCATCGCTGACATTATGTGAGTTTGGGAAGGGCGCGCCGGGAGATCGGCGCGCCCTTTCTCTTTGGGCCGATGTCGCGCGCAGACCAGGTATCGCCCGCTGGCGCGGTCGACCGGCGGGGGGCCAGCCCCCCGCACGCCCCGCAAAGGGGAGCCTCGGCCCCCCTTTGATCCCCCGAGGGTATTTTGACCCAGTGGATGGGCTCAGGTGCGTTTGTCACGATGGTAGGTGAGGGCCATGGCCGCAATCTGCTGGAAGGCGGCTTCGGCAAAGGCCCCCTCAGTGGGGAGCAGGACGGCGCGGTTGCCGGAATAGGTGAATTCGTCGGGGAAGAGGCCCCGATAGCGGCCCACGAGATCGGTCTGGCAATGGACGAAAAGGGCGGGTTGGCCGCCTTCGGTGCCGAGGCGCAGCGTGGTGCCGTCGCGCTTGGCGGGCAGGAAGGCCTTTTGGCCCCATTTCAGGGTTTCAGTGAGTGGGGCCGTTCCGGTCGCCTCAGCCGCCGCCAGGATCAGGTCGCGCATTTCCGTGAGGCGGGCGGCGATATTCGGGGGCTCGGCATCGAACATGGGGTAGAGCATAGCCGCGATGCTCCTGCCGGTGCTACTGACAATCATACGGTGGAGAGAAGCAGGCTGGTTTCGCTATTCAGCACGCCATCGATCAGGCGGACCTCGCGCAGGACGCGGTCGAAATCCGGCAGATCACCCGCTCCGATTTCCGCGATCAGGTCCCATTTTCCGTTGGTGAAGTGAACGGCCGTGATGGCGGGTTTGGTCTTGAGCACCCGGGCGATCCGTTCCGCCCCGCGCCCTTCGATGGCCAGCATCATCAGGCCGCGCACGGGTTGGGGGGTGACATCGGCGCGCGTCAGCACAGTAAACCCCGCGATCTGGCCACCGGTCTGGAGCCGGTCGAGCCGGGCCCGCACGGTGGCGCGTGTGACGCCCAGATCTGCGGCCAGTACGGAGAGGGCCGCGCGCCCGTCCTTGCGCAGCAGGCCGATGAGGCGATTGTCCATTTCGTCCATTCTAGTTGTCCATTTAGATCTGTTTAACGCCATATTGCGCGAAATAGTAGCTTTCGGAAGACGCATCTTGTGCGCCACACCGGGGCCATGACACAGAATTGTATCCTGATTGGTGCCCCGATGGACGCCGGAAAGCGGCGGCGGGGCTGCGTGATGGGCCCGGACGCCTATCGCACGGCGGGTTTGGCTGAGGCGATCTCGGCCATGGGCCATAGCGTGACCGATATCGGCAATGTCGTGCCGGATCCTGTCGAGGTGCCGCAGGCGAAAAACCCGGCCATCCATGCTCTGGCCGAGACGGTTGGCTGGACCATGGCGCTTGGCCGGGCGGCGGAGGACCACGCACCCGGTGGCCTGCCGATCTTCATGGGGGGCGACCACGCGCTGGCGCTTGGCACCGTGGCCGGTATGGCGGCGCATCATGCGAAAACCGATAGGCCGTTCTTTGTCCTATGGCTCGATGCGCATTCCGACATCCACACGCCCGACACGACCGATAGCGGCAACCTGCACGGAACGCCGGTGGGGTATGTGACTGGCCGACCCGGCTTTGACGCCTTCCCGCCGCTGAAAGCGCCCGTCGATCCGGCGAATATCTGCATGATCGGCCTGCGCTCCATCGACAAGCCGGAACATGATGTCCTGCAGGAGATGAATGTGGACGTTGTGGATATGCGGATGATCGACGAGGGCGGCATTCGCGCGCCCTTGGCGGCGTTTCTGGAACGGGTGCGGGCGGCCGATGGCGTGCTTCACGTCTCGCTGGATGTGGACTTCCTTGATCCCTCCGTTGCCCCCGCCGTGGGCACAACGGTGCCCGGCGGCGCCACGGTGCGCGAGGCGCATCTGGTGATGGAGATGTTGTGTGACAGCGGGGTGGTCGGCTCGCTCGATCTGGTGGAGCTGAACCCGTTTCTCGACGAGCGCGGCAAGACTGCGCAATTGATGGTGGATCTGACCGCGTCGCTTCTGGGCCGCCGCGTATTCGACAGGCCCACCCGCAGCCACGGATGACCGATATGACCATTCCCGCCCCGTCGAAACTGGCCTTCGTGCCCTTTGTCAGCGTCCAGAACATGATGGCGCTGGTCCACCGCATCGGCATCGATGAGATGCTGCGCGGGATCGCGTCCTATATCGAGGCGGATTTCAAACGCTGGGAAAGCTTCGACAAGACGCCGCGCGTGGCCTCTCATTCCGCGGAGGGCGTGATTGAGCTGATGCCGACCTCGGATGGGGAGGTTTACGGGTTCAAATACGTGAACGGGCATCCCAAGAACATGAAGGAGGGGCTTCAGACCGTCACCGCCTTTGGCCTGCTGGCGGATGTTGCCACGGGCTATCCGGTGATGCTGTCGGAAATGACGGTGCTGACGGCGCTCCGGACGGCGGCGACCTCGGCCCTTCTGGCGCGCGCTTTGGCGCCGGAGGGGGCGCGGGTGATGGCGATGATCGGCAACGGGGCGCAGTCGGAATTTCAGGCGATGGCGATGCGGGCGATCTGCGGTGTGGATCACGTGCGGCTTTACGATATCGACGCCGCCGCCACCCGAAAGATGATGCAGAACCTCGACGGGTTGGGGTTTGAGATGACGGCCTGCGACAGCCCCGAAGAGGCCATCGAGGGGGCGCAGATCATCACCACCTGCACCGCTGACAAGCAATATGCCACGATCCTGACCGACAACATGGTCGGCGCGGGCGTGCATATCAACGCCATTGGCGGCGATTGCCCGGGCAAGACGGAACTGCATCCCGATATCCTCAAACGCTCGGATGTCTTCGTGGAATACCCGCCGCAAACGCGGGTGGAAGGCGAGATCCAGCAGATGCCGGACGATTTCGCCGTCACGGAGATCTGGCAGGTCCTGACCGGCGAGGTACCGGGGCGCACGTCACCATCGCAGATCACGCTGTTCGATGGGGTCGGGTTTGCAATCGAGGATTTCTCGGCCCTGCGCTACGTCCATGACAAGTTGGACGAAACCGGCCTCTACGACAATCTGGACATGGTCGCGGACCCGGACGATCCGCGCGATCTGTTCGGGATGTTGCAGCGCGCGAAAGGCGCCTAGACGTCCTGTCGCAGGAAGTTGGGGATGCAGGCCTCCAATCCCGCCGGCAGGACCAGCCACGCGCCCGCATCGTAGATCTGTACGGTCAGGTCCGTCGCGTCACCGCTGAGCGTGAGCGAGATCGGGGACCGGCCGGTGACGGCCACATCGGCGGGCAGGTTGGCGATCAGGGAGGCCGGCGGGAACGGCACGAAGGCGGCCGGGGCCTCACCGCCGGCACGCATCACCACGGCCAGCGTCGCGATCCAGCCGATGAACAGGATCGGCAGGGCGATCAGGAGCCGCCTAATAGTCATGGATATGTTCCAGCGTCAGGCCGCGCCTCTCCAGCCCGCGCAGGGCCTCAGCCAGCTCTGTCACCGGCACCAGGAAGAGGTGGCGCGTATCGCCATAGCCCTGCCGTGGCAGATCGGCGAGCGCGCCGGGCTGGGTTCGTTCATCGGACAGCGCGGTGAACATGATCTGGTCGTTGCCCGCCATATCCACGAAATTTGCGCCCTGATCCGCCCAATCGGCCAGCAAGCCGGTCAACTCGCGATAGCGCGGGGTCTCGATCTCCATCCCGCCATCCACGTCGCCCAGAACGGTGACCCCGTCGACCGCCTCCAGCGTGGCCTCATCAAGGCCGGTGAGAACCATCTGCAGGGTCAGGTCGTCAAAGCCGGTGGCAGCCACGGCCTGCGCGATCAGGTCGGCATAGCCCGCCCGCGCGCGGTGCTCCAGGCCCAGGGCGATGGCGCGTTCGCGATCCCGGAAGGCCTCGGTGGACTGGGCGTCGAGTTCGGCGGCATCGGTGCGGAAATCGTAACGATACCACGGCACCTGCTGCAAGAATGCGGCGTAATCTGCGGCCTGATCCGCAGATAGCAAATCGAGCGATGTGGGCTCCGGGCCCCGGACAAGTGTCGCGAGGCGGCCAATGGTTTCCTCGTACGCACCCTTCATCAGCATCTCGAAGGTGAAGGACACGCCGATCACGTGGACCAATTGCCGTGTGGGCCCGTCGATCTCACCGAGATCGGCGCTTTCCTCCGTCAGCGTGCAGAGCGATTGCCAATAGCCGAGGATGGCCGGGAGGAAACCGTAATCGTGAGGGTCGCCATCGCGGATCACTTCGGCGTAATCGTCATAGGCATGCACGATGTGCCATTCTGGATAGGTCAGCAGCGTGCGGATTTCGGGCCGTGTTTCCCCGGAGAGCGGCGTGGAGGGCGCGGGCGATCCTTCGCCCCGGCACATCGTTTCCACGTAAACAACCGGTGCGGCAAGGATGACGACCAGGATCAGAACCAGCTGCAGGATCCGCGTCAGGATACGCGCCAGCACCCTCATGCGCTACGCCACGAGATGAGGCCCGCCCCCAGCGCGATGGCGCCAAGGCCGATATGGGGCAGATTGGCGGCGATGCGTTGGAACGACCAATCCATGCCAAGGCTGTCATTGGTGAAGATCGCAAAATCGAGGAAGCCCCAGCCGGTGAAGATCCCGAAGACGCCATCGGCCAGATAGGCCGCGCCGAAGAGGATCAGGAAGGTGCGGGCGGAGCGGTTGGAGATCAGGCCTGCCAGGAACGCCCAGATCGCCGAGACGAGGTGCAGCGCATCGTCGAACGGGTCGAGCGCGAAGATCCCGAAGGCAAGCCCCGTGTCGTCCACAAGGCCGGGGATGTAATTGATCGCGGCGACGGCCAGAAGCACCGCGGCGTAGACCAGGCAAAGGCGTCTAATAAGGCTCATAACTCCCCCAAGTAGGCGTCCCACAGGTTGTTGCGCAAGGTCAGTTGCGGGTCGAGCGCGCGTTTCGCGGCGGCAAATTCGGCGGCGCGCGGGTAGGCGCGGGTGAATTGATCGAGCGTGGCGTGGGGGCGATAGGGCAGATAATACGTCCCGCCGATCCCGATGATCCGGTCGATCAGGGCCCGCGTCATCCGCGCATGATCCGCCTCGGCCCGCGCCGTCATCTCTTGGGTGAAGGACATCACGGCGGCGATGCGCGGCGTGGGGGAATGGGGCAGCAGGCTGTCGGTATCGCTGTCGACGAAGCGCAGGGTCACGTTCAGGAACTCCACGAACGCGTCGGGGATGACATCGCGGCAGGCTTCAAGGAAGCCGTCGAAGGCATCGAACGGCACGAAATATTCGTGGAGGATGTCCACGCGGGTCGGATCACGGTCATCGAGCGTGATCACCGGCTCATTCATCAGGGAATTGCGCGTGCTTTCCCCGGCAAGGCGCGGGCCGAGCGATGATTCCATCCACCAGCGCCAATCCTTCATTCCCTCCCGGCCCACCTGACCGCGATAGAGGTACGACGCGGCATAGGAGAGCCAGCCGGATTCAACGGCGGGCGGGATGTCGGATTGATCCTCGGTGGGGGAATAAGTGACGAGCAGCGCCTCATCGAAGAACGTCTCGCGCGTCACGTTCAGGCGACCATAGGCCATGGGTTTGGTGGGGTCGTCCACGGCGGCACGGAACGCGGCGGGAAACTCGGCGGCCGGCATTGCGGTGAAGGCGGGCGCCAGCCGTTGGTTCGGCGCCATGTCGACCTCCATATCCACGATCATCCCGGTAAGGCCATAGCCGCCCACCGCGAGGTTGAAGAGGTCGGCGTTTTCGGTGCGCGAGGCGGTCACAACGTCCCCGTCGGGCAGGACCATGCGGATATTGCGAACGGTCGCCCCCATCGGCCCGTAGGGCACGGGCCAGCCATGGGCGTTCACGCTGAACGTCGCGGCAACGCCGAAATCGTGGTTCGATTGCATCACCGCGGGCGAAAAGCCGATGGGATCAAGCGCCTGAATGACGTCACGCCACCGTGCACCACCGTTCACTCGGTAGGTCTGCGCGGTGGTATCGGGTTCGATCCACGCATCATCGACGGTAATGGCATGGCCGTCACGGGGGATTGACTGCCCGCCCATGGAATGGCGCGCGGCAGAGACGCAGACGGCGCGCCCCTCGGCCCGCGCGGCGCTGAGTTCGGTGCGGAAGGCCTCGATCAGCGCGTCACCATGGGCGGCGGGGCGGGAATGCACGTGGATCGGCGTGGCCGACAATTCGCTGGCATCGTTAAGGAACAGGGCAGGGGTGGAGCGGGTGGGATCCATCAAATCGCCGCCAATGCGCGGAACGCCGTCAAGTTGCGAGAGCCCCGGCGCCCAGGCCCGCCCCGCCAGGTAGCCCGCCGTTGCGCCAGCGCCAAGCAGCAGGCCCCGGCGAGAGAGTGTTCCGATACGGCTCACTTGCGTGTCTCCTGTCTAATCGGGCCGCCCATTTCCAAGCGACCTGTCATCCATACGTCATTTTTTGAACGACGTTCATTTATCTATAGCGGACATAATCACGCCCTGACCATGCCTTAAGGTAAGGAAAACCTGAAGATGACGTAGGGTTCTGGAACAAACGGGCCAAAAACGAAAACGGGCCGCGCGATGGCGGCCCGTCTTGTAGGGTTTTGGTGGTCCGACCTATTCCGCGGGGGTCGCGGTCGGGATCTCATCGTGGGTGGTGGCCACACCTGCGGCCTCCCGCCGGCCATCGTTGAAGATGGCCTTGATCAGCGAGATACACATCAGAGCCATCACGAGCGAGAACGGCAATGCGCCGATCACCATGGCCGTCTGAATGGCACCCGTTCCGCCCGAGATCAGCAATCCGCCGACCACGAGGGCGAGGGCCGCACCCCAGAAGAGGATGTGGGGCCGCGCCTTCGGGCCCTCATCACCGGCCGCGTTGATGGTGTTCACGATCAGCACCGCGGAATCCGCAGAAGTGACGAGAAACGTCATCAACAAGACCACGATCAGAACGGCCATACCCCAAGCCAGGGCTTGCGCAATCGGCGCCAGCATGAACTCGGTCATCGCGAAGATCTTGTCGCCGTTGGCCGCATCGAGGATCACCCCATCGGCGCCGCCGTTCAGCTCAAGATCGATCGCCGTGCCACCGGCCCATGCGAACCACACGAAGCACATCAGCGAGGGCACGATCATCGCGCCCAAGACGAACTCGCGAATGGTCCGGCCCCGCGAGATACGGGCCAGGAATAGCCCGACAAAGGGGGCGAAGGCGATCCACCAGGCCCAGTAGAACACCGGCCACCAGCCCTGCCACTGCGTCAGCAGGAAGGATTCGGATCCCTCGATGCCATCGGAGCTGTAGACATTGAAGCTGAGCCCCGGCAGCGCGACCAGATAGTCCCAGATGCCCACGAAGAAGGCCGAGGCGCCGAACCACGTCGCACCAAAGATGATGAAGAAGCCCAGAAGGACGATCGACAGCACCATGTTGATGTTCGAGAGCCATTTGATGCCCTTGCCCACGCCCGAGAGTGCCGACAGGGTCGATGCGCCCATGATGACCAGAAGCGCCACGACGATGCCCATGGTGGTGGCGGTGCCATCTTCCAACGCCAGGCCGCCAATCCCGATCCGGGTCAGGCCGGCTACGAATTGTTCGACACCGAAACCAAGCGTCTGCGCGACGCCCAGAATGGTCGCCACAACGGCCACGATATCGATGATGTGGCCGATCACGCCCGAAAGCGATTGCCCGAACAGCGGCGTCAGGGACGACCGGATCGTCAGGGGCAGGCCCCGGCGATAGCTGAAGAAGGCCAGCGACAGGCCTGCGATGGCGTAGCACGCCCAGGCACCCAGGCCCCAATGCAGGAAGGACCAGACATAGGCCGTGCGCACGTTGTCCGCGGCAAGGGCTGTCGTCTCTCCCAGGATGACCGACGGATTGTTCTGGAAATGGGCCACCGGTTCTGCCACGGCCCAGGTCAGCATGCCGACGCCGATCCCGGCACCGAACATCATGGAGAACCACGAGAAGTTGGTGAACTCGGGTTTCTCACCGGGAAGGCCAAGGTTCATACGTCCCGCCGTGGGCCAAAGGGCAAGGCCGAGACACACGATGATGAACGCCGCCACCACCCAGATATACCAGGCCGCGAATGATGCGAGGATTGCGGTGTTCCAGCCGCCCAGCACGTTGCCGGCCTGCGTCGGCCAGACGATACACCAGACCACAAGGATGCTGATGATGACCTTGCTGACGACCGTGACGTTGACGCTGAAGCCGCGATAAAATCCGGTATCGGCAGTTTTGATGGGTAGTTCTGTGAGTGGTGGCTCTATTGCCATTGCCGTCTCCCATGTTGTTTCCGCTCGGTGGTCCGCGGCCGGAGGGTCGGGGGCAAAGGGCGGAGATTGTCCCTGTTCGCAGGGGAGTTCTTGTCCATAAATTTCAACCTACGCGTGATTCTGTTCGAGACCCAAGCGGTTTCTATGGCCCGATAATTTCTGAAATCTGGATATTCTTATCTGCAACTGTTTGTGCCCGCCGGGCCGCGCGGCGGCCTGCCGGTCGGGCGGTTTTGCCGATTTCGGGGCGAGGATATGGGCATCGCCCGCGTAAATTGGCCCGGCTGCGTCGGTTTTGGAACGGACGGGCAGGGGCCAGCTTGCAAGCCTCCATGCGGTAAGCGGAGGTAGAGAATGGGCGTTGGGTTTATCGGGTTGGGGTCGGTTGGCGGCAAGCTGGCGGGGTCATTGCTGCGCAACGGCGTGGACCTGGCGGTCCATGATTTAAACGAAAATCTTGTAGACGAATTCGTGGCGCGCGGCGCGCGGGCCGGGGGCGGCGCTGCGGCGATGATGGCTGCTTGCAATATCGTGATCACCTGCCTGCCGTCGCCCGCCGCGTCGGCGGCGGTGGTTGACCAGATGTTGCCCGAAATCCGCGCGGGGAAGATCTGGATGGAGATGTCGACGACCGACGCGGCCGAGATCCTGCGGATCGCGCCGCTGGTGGAGGCCGCGGGCGGTGCTGTCGCGGAGTGCCCCGTTTCGGGCGGGTGCCACCGCGCCGATACGGGCAACATCGCGATCTATATGAGCGGCGCGCGGGAGACGTTCGATGCGGTCTTTCCGCTGCTGACCAAGATGGGGCGGCGGGTGCTACATACCGGCCCGCTTGGCGCGGCGTCGACCCTGAAGGTGATGACGAATTACCTGGCGACCACCCATCTTCTGGCGCTGTGCGAGGCGCTGACGGTGATGAAGGCGGCGGGCGTGGATCTGGGGGTGGCCTATGAGGCGATTGCCGTGTCGTCGGGCACGTCCTTTGTGCACGAGACCGAAAGCCAGCTGATCCTGTCGGGGTCCCGCGATGTGAATTTCACGCTGGATCTGGTGCAGAAAGATGTCGGCCTGTTCCAGCAGATCGCGGACCGCTTCGGGGTGCCGCTTGACCTCTCACCGAAAATCATCGCGATGCTGAGCGAGGGGCAGCGGGTGCTGGGGCAGGCGGCGCAATCGGACCGGATGATCGAACTTCTGGAAGCCGCGACGGGGCTTGATGTGCGGGCCGACGGGTTCCCGATGGAACTGATCGACGATGAGCCGGAGGAAGAGGGGTATGAGGTGGTGGTGAGGCGGGGCTATCAAGGTTGATAAAGTGGGTTAAGTAACTAAATTTATTATAATAGTCTGATCTTGTTAATGATTTGTTAAGATGTGTCGCGGGGCCGCGGCATGGATAGTGCGGTACGCGGCTCCACGCCCAAACGCGGTTAAATGGCTTAGTCTGGACCGCCAAATCTGCGGGTCATCCCCCTTGGTTCAAATGCCGGGACGTTCGGAGGCGATGCGTCCGCTATGTCGCCGGCAAGGCTTTCAATCTCATCGCCCATCGAGCTACCGAAGCCGCCGACCTGCCCAGAGCAACAGCCCGGCCCCGACGACAATCAACGCAGAGACGACGGTTCCGATCACGGCCACCGAGGGGACAAGGGGGGAGTAGTTCGTTGCCGTGCGGGAGAACAGCCAGACGGGCAGGGGCGTATCGGGGCCGGAGGTGAACACCGACAGGGGCAGGTTCGACCACGACAACAGGAAGCCGAACAGAACTCCCGAGAAGATACCGGGCCAGATCTGCGGCAATGTCACCTCACGGACGACCTGCACATGGGTGGCGCCAAGATCGTAGGCGGCCTCTTCCTGGGCAACATCGTAGCCGAAGAAGCGAACCGAGATCACAAGCGTCACGATAGGCAGGATCCAGACCAGATGCGCCAGCGCGGCCGTTTTCCAGCTTGGCTGAATGCCGATGGCTGTGAAGGTTAACAGGAGCGCGAGCCCGAGCACAGGCTGGGGAAAGAAGATGGGAAGGACCATGAAGCGCTGGAACCAGGTGCGCCCGCGCCAATTGTAGCGGGCAAAGGCCACCGCGCCCAATGTGCCGAGAATGGTCGACAGAACGACAACCGAAAGCGCGATGCTCAACGAGATACTGTGAAGCTGCCATGTGGTGAAGGAGGACAGCGCATCGCCATAGGCCTCCAGCGTCCAGACCCGGTGGGGAAACCGCATGTAGCGGGTATTGGCCAGAGACGCGAGCACAACGGACACGATCGGGATGTAGACGAAGGCCAGGATCGCGGCGATCCAGAGTGTGCGCAAGGCGCCGAGGTGCCGACCCTGTCTCATCGTTTTGTCAGCCTGTTCAGATCGAGCCGCGACAGGACCGGCAGAACGATGGCGGCGGTGATCGCGATGACGCCCACGGTGAGTGCCGCCCCCATCGGCCAGTCCTGGGCGTAGTTGAACCGCTGCTCGATGGCCGCGGTGATCACCGTGACGGCCCGACCGCCGAGAATGGCCGCCTCGGCATTGGCGCCAAGGCAGAGGACGAAGGTTAGCAGGGCGCCGATCATCAGCCCCGGTGCGGCGAGCGGAAGCTCCACTTCGCGCATGACCTGCCAGCGGTTCGCCCCGAGATCGCGCGCGGCCTCGATGCGATCCGCGGGGATCAGGCTGACGCCCAGAAGAAGGGGAAACAGCATGAATGGCAGGTGGATGTAGATCATCCCGACCAGGGCGGCATTCCAGGTGTTCAGGATCGAGCCGATCTCGATGCCGAAGGCCGCATTAAGCGAGCCTGCGAGGATCCCGCCGCGGGGCATCATGAAGACCGACATGCCGAACAGGCGCACGCTTTCGGAGATGAAGATCGGCAATGCGATCAGCGCCGAGACCAGGGACGCCCAGCGGCCAGCATAGCGATGTAGGATGATCGCGCTTGGCCAGGCGAGGAGCGCCGTCACGATTGTGGTGATGGCCGCGCCCAGCAGCGACCACATCATGGGGCGGGCGTAGCCATCGGAGATCGCGGCGACATAATTCTCAAGCGTGAACGCAGTCGTCAGCTCGAATGTCCGGCCTGGCATTAGGCTGAACCACGTGACGATGAGAATGGGCCCGGCGAAGCACAGCAACATGAAGATCGCGACGGGTGCCGCGAACCAGGGGCCGGGAGAGCCTGCGCGGGTCATCTGTCGACCCATGCGATGCGATCGGTGTCGAACCCGAAGGCGTGGGAGGTTCCGACCTCGAACGCCTCGGCCTCGCCCGCGATCTCGGATACGAAGCTGGCGCCCGAGGGCGACGCCAGGTGGAGCTGTGTGCGCGAGCCAAGCATGAGCCGCTGCGTGACCGCATATTCGGCGGTGACGTCCCGCGAGCCGGGCAGCAGATCCTCGGGGCGCACAATGGCGTAGGCGCCTGCGGCATCCCCGGGCGCGGGGTGGCCGATATCGGGGAAGGTGCCATCCTCGACCCCCAGTATGTTCACCTCG
This sequence comes from uncultured Roseicyclus sp., assembly GCA_947491935.1. Taxonomy (GTDB): domain Bacteria; phylum Pseudomonadota; class Alphaproteobacteria; order Rhodobacterales; family Rhodobacteraceae; genus Gymnodinialimonas. Next base: position 248,590 of record CANLLF010000001.1, on the reverse strand, counting down.
CCCATGAAACTGGCAACGAACCGGTCGCGGGGCTGGCGATAGATCTCGGCCGGTGTCCCGATCTGGATCAGGTCGCCGTCCTTCAGGATGGCGATGCGGTCGGACATGATCATCGCCTCTTCGAGGCTGTGGGTGATGTAGACAAAGGTCCGCCCGGTGCGCTGATGAAGCTCCTTCAACTCGACTTCAAGCGTCTTGCGCAGGCGGTAATCTATGGCCGAGAGCGGTTCGTCGAAAAAGAGGATCTCGGGGTCCGATGCGAAGGCCCGCGCCAAGGCCACGCGCTGCCGCTCACCCCCCGAGCAGTGGGTGACGGGGCGCTCGTAGTAGCTGTCCGAGAGGCGGACAAGGGCCAGCAGTTCCAGCGCGCGCGCCTTTCGCTTGTCAGCGGGAACGCCCTTCATCTTCATGGCGAATTCGATGTTCTGCCCCACCGTCCGGTGGTCGAAGAGCGCGAGCGACTGGAAGACCAGCGCCGTGGGGCGCCGGTTCGCAGGCACGGCGGTGATGTCCTTGCCGCGCAACTTCAAGGTGCCGCTTGTGGGGGTTTCAAGCCCGGCCAGCAGGCGCACAAGCGTGGATTTGCCGCTTCCCGACGGGCCGACAATGGTGAGGAACTCCCCCTCGGGGATATCGATGGACACCTGCTTGACGGCACTTGTATCGCCGAACTTTTTGGACAGACCGGCCAGTGAAAGGATCACCGGCCGGTCCGTTGCCCTGGCGGCCTCTGCCGTCATTCTATCCTCTCGAACGCATGGCGGCCGAGTAGATATCGTAGAGGCGGTCGTAATCGGGCACGATGTCGAATTCGACGGCATTCGCGATGCGCTGGTCGAATTCGTCCCACTGGATTGCCGCGAGTTCCTCGGCCGAGAACCTGTTGAACAATTCGGGCTGGGACATCTGGCTGACGGGTTGCAGGTTGCCGTTGCCGCGCGCCACAAGTTCGGCGGCGTCCGGTGTCGTGATCCATTCCAGCCAATCGAGAGCGGCGGGGTGCGGATCGGGGTTGTTGACCGCGGAGTTGAGCTCGATCCAGTTGATGCCGCCCTTTCCGTCGGCCGGGCCGCTGTTGGGCGTGATGGCATAGAGTTCCGTCACACCCTCCAGGCGCGCCGCGGCGGTCGTGTAGGTGCCGCCGGTGAAGTAGAGATCGATCTCGCCGTTGAGGATGGCGAGGTTGAGCTGAACGAAATCGGTCGTGACCAGCGCGGCGTTCTCGATCCAGCGGTAGCAGGTTTCCTCGAACCGCGCGACTTCCTCGTCCGTCTTCTCGCGGAAGGGATGAACGCCCGCGCCCATGCAGATGTCCATCACGTTCCAGTCCTCATAGGCGAGGATACCGTAGCGGCCGGCAAAGTCGGGATTGTTGAACAGATCCCAGCCCTCATCCTGAGCCAGGGCCGGGGAAATCACGTCCTGGTTCACCACGAAGTCGAAGGTCTCATAGCGCTGGACGACGCCAAGCAGATGCTCTTCATCCTCGCTCAGAGCCCATCTGTAGGGCATCTGGAACTTCTCCTTCATCTCCGCATAGAGCGGATCGAACCGGTCGCGGGGCAGATCGCGGATCAGGCCGGCGGGCCACATGATGTTCCGGGCCCACGGGTTGTTCACATTGATGAAGTCCCACACCGCGGTTTCCCCGGCGCGAAGCCGGTTGACAGAGGTGGGATCGGAGATGTGGATTTCGTAGCGGACGTCTTCGCCCGTCGTGGACCGCCACATATCAAGGAGGTTCGGATCGGCATAGGCATCCCAGGTCAGCAGCGACAGGGGGCGCGATTGCGCCGCCGCCATCGACGGCAGGCTTGCTGCGGTCACACCGGCGGCCACGCCTTGAAGAAATCGGCGCCGCGCGGTCGAATGCTGCATCGGCGTGGATAGAGGATTGCGCGCCGCCATCGAGCGGAGCATGCGTTCCTTGTTCATATCGATGTCTCCTTGTTCAAATAGCGAACATTTATTCGCATACCGCAGTTTTGCTGTTTCCCAAGGCGAGTCAATACGTGGCGGCGTAAGCGGCGAAGCACTGTTCCTCGCTCATGCCCGATACATGGGCGATCTCGCCGCGTTTGTGGGCAGCATAGATACCGGGCATCCGGGTCGGGAAGGTGGACACCAGCGCCTCATCGGCCAGAAACGCATCGAGTGCGGATCCAAGATCGGTTGGCAGCCGTTGGATCCCGCGCTTGGCCAGATCGCTTGCGGCCAGAAGGCTCAGATCCTCGGAGGACGCCGCGGGGGCGACGAGACGGTCCCGGATGCCGAGCGTTCCCGCCGCGACCAGGGCGGCAAGCGCCAGATAGGGGCAGGCGGCTGCATCGGCTGCGCGGAACTCGACATTGAACTGACGGGCGCGGGCGGCCTTGTCTTGGGCGGTGACCGGGCAAATCCGCACGCCGGCCTCGCGGTCCTGGGCACCGAGATTGTTGAAGGCCGCACTCCAGCGATGCGGGACAAGGCGCTGGAAAGACAGGACACTGGGCGCGGTCAGCGCGACGGTGGCGGGCATATGCGCGAGCATGCCCGCAACAAATGACGATGCAACCTCCGACAGCCCGTCTTGCCCGGACTCAGACCACGTCACCGGGCTCCCGTCCTTGCGCCACAGGCTGACATGAATATGGACCCCGTTGCCGACCACATCGGGCGACCACAGGGGCGAAAACGTGGCCCGGTCGCCCATGGCCGCCGCTGTCGCGCGGGTGATCTCGCGGAGCATAACGGCCTCATCCGCGGCGCGCAGCGCGGGTTGGGGGGGCACGGTGATTTCCATCTGATCGGGCCCGAACTCGCGGAAGAAGCCATCGGGCTGGATGCCAGCCCCTTCCAGAGCCCGAAAGAGCGCTTCCCCGAAGGCCTGACGCTCCAGAAAGCCATCGAGTGTGAAACCGCGTGTGCCCCGCCCCCCCGGCAGCATGAACTCGTGCTCGAAGCTGACACGCAGCTCAAGGTCTGACGCGCGCTCCAGATCGGCAATCGCGGCGCGAAGGATGCCCCGCGTACAGCATTCCCATGGCTGACCGTCCAGCTCCAGAATGTCGCCCAGCAGGAAGGATATCTGCGTGCCGTCGGGCAGATCGGAATTGACCAACGTGTCCATGTCCGGCCGCAAGACAAGATCTCCGAGCGCGCCATACGGGCTCTCGGAGATCGTATCGAAGCAGGTGATCTGAACGTTGGTCGGCGTCCAGCCGATCCCGGCCGTGATCTTCTTGTCGAGATCGTCTGAGTTGAACGCCTTGCCGCGGACCAGCCCCGAAAAATCGCTTGTGCAGGCCACCGTCAGTTGTGCGCTCATGCCCAGATACTCCTTGCTGTTCCGATGCATGTTGTGAACAAATGTTCGGCAATGCAACGCGCAAAGCGCCCTGATGAGCTTTTGCTTGGTCCGCGGGACCCGTACCCTGTCGCCGTACATGACGCGGCGGCGCCACTGCTCCTGACGGTGGAGCATGCCGGGCGCCGTGTTCCGGAACGGCTGGCGAAGCTGGGCCTGCCACGCGAAGACATCGACCGGCATATCGGCTGGGATGCAGGTGCCTATGAAATTGCCCGGGCGATGGCGCACCGCTTGCCTGCCGTTGTGATCGCCCAACGCTACAGCCGACTTGTGATTGACGTGAACCGCCCGGAAGGCGCCGATGACCTGATCCCCGAGATTGCCGACGGAACGCATATTCCGGCGAATGCGGGGCTTGACGAGACGTCGCGCCGACGGCGCTGGGACGAAATACACCGGCCGTTTCACGAGGCCGTTTCAGGGCGCTGCGAGGAGAACATCCGCGCCCTGATCGCCATTCACACCTATGATCCGCAGCGCCGATCCGACCGCGAGATCCGGCCCTGGCCGGTGGGCTTGCTCTGGCGGCGCGACAACCCGCTGGCGACCGGCCTTGCCGAACGCCTGGCGCTGGACGATATGGCGCTGCCCCTTGGCATCAACGAACCTTACGAGATCGAGGATGCGTCAGATTTCACGATTCCGGTGCATGCGGAGACGCGCGGGCTGCCCCACGTGCTTGTCGAAGTGCGCAACGACTTGGTACGAGATGTGGCCGGTGTGGCTCGGTTTGCCGATCTTCTGGCGCGCGCCTGCCTTGATCTGGAGGTCCTATGACGAGCCCTTTTCTGTCCACGACGTCACGCGATATCAAGATTGTCCCCAACCGCGCGGCCTTGCTGTTCATCGACGTGCAGAATTTCTCCTGCCATGCCGATGGTGCGGAATGGTCCCAGATGGACGAAGCGGAGCAGGCCGAAAAGAAGGCGCCGTTCCTGCGCCTGATGTCCGAGAAGGTCCTGCCGAAGATGCAACTTGTGCAATCCGCGTGCCGGGCCGCCGGAATCGAGGTGATGTACACGACGATAGAAAGCCTGACGAAAGACGGCCGTGATCGGAGCCTTGATTACAAGATCACGGGCTTCAACGTTCCCAAAGGTTCGTGGGACGGGAGGGTGGTCGACGAGATTGCGCCGCAAGGCGACGAGATTGTGCTACCGAAATCATCCTCCAGCGTCTTCGTTTCCACGCATATCGACTACGTGTTGCGCAATCTTGCTGTGCAACAACTGATCATTTCTGGCGTCCTGACGGACCAATGCGTGGAGAGTGCCATTCGGGATGCCTGCGACCTTGGTTATCTGGTAACGCAGGTCACCGATGCCTGCGCGACCTTCTCCGATGACCGTCAGGCGGCCTCCCTGCGCGCGATCAGCGGGTATTGCCGGCAGATCACCGCGGCGGACCTGATCGAAGAGCTGGCCTCCTAGGGAGTCCCGTCGCGCCCGCCAGGGCCCGGGCTGGACCGGAAGGCGTGCCCGAACAGGGCCGATGCCGGTCGGTTTTGCCGAGGGGACGTTTCCCGAGACTTGCTCTTGCCTGACCCATCCCTGCCGACTAACATGCTAGCATGAAAGTCGGTCGGTATCCGATGTCACGAACAGAGGGCCCCATGTCCGCGCGCATCACTCATGTCACGACCCATGATGTCCGGTTTCCGACGAGCCGGACCCTGGATGGCTCCGACGCGATGAACCAGGCCCCGGATTATTCGGCGGCTTATGTTGTTTTGCATGTCGATCATGGCCCTGACGGCCATGGTATGACCTTCACCATCGGGCGTGGAAACGAGATTTGTTGTTCCGCAATAGAAGCACTTGGCGCACTTCTTGTGGGCCGCGAGGTTGAGGGGCTGTTCGCCGATATGGGCGCGGTCTGGAAGCTGGTGACCGGTGACAGCCAGTTGCGTTGGACGGGCCCTGAAAAAGGCGTGATCCACCTTGCTGCGGCCGCTGTGATCAACGCTGTCTGGGACATGTACGGCAAGCACGCGGGCCAACCGGTCTGGCGTTTGCTGGCGACGATGGCACCCGCCGATATGGTGGCGCTGGTGGACTGGCGCTACCTTGCTGACGCGTTGCGCCCTGAGGAAGCGCTGGAACGTTTGCAGGACAAGGCGCCGGGACGGGCCGCTCGACTGGCGGAGATGGAGGCCATCGGCTACCCGGCCTATACGACATCGGCCGGGTGGCTGGGATATTCGGACGACAAGATCAAGGCGCTGATGCGCGCCGCGCTGGCCGATGGCTGGACCCATTTCAAGATGAAGGTCGGAGCCAATATCGAGGACGACGTCCGCCGCGCGGCGATTATCCGGGGCGAGATCGGGCCTGACCGGTTCCTGATGATGGATGCCAATCAGGTCTGGGGCGTGGAAGAGGCGATTTCCAACATGGCACGGCTGGCCGAATTCGACCCCTGGTGGATCGAGGAGCCGACCAGCCCCGATGACATTCTTGGCCATGCCCGCATCGCGCGCGAGGTTGCGCCGATCAAGGTCGCGACCGGAGAGCATTGCCACAACGCGGTGATGTTCAAGCAGTTGCTGCAAGCGAATGCGATCAGCTTTTGTCAGGTGGACAGCTGCCGTCTGGCCGGACCGAACGAGATCCTTGCAGTCATGCTGATGGCGGATAAATTCGGCGTGCCCGTGTGCCCACACGCGGGTGGTGTGGGCTTGTGCGAGCTTATCCAGCACATGAGTTTTGTGGATTACATCGCAGTGTCCGGAACCCTTGAAAATCGCGTGCTGGAATTTGTTGACCATCTGCATGAGCACTTTGTCGATCCGGTCCGCACAAAGGATGGCCGTTATTTGCCGCCGGAGAGGCCCGGTTTCTCGGTCGAGATGAAACCCGAAAGCGTTGCGCGTCACACGTTTCCGAGTGGCGCAGAATGGGCTGCCGAATAGGACAGCAGCCCGCGGGAACTCCACGTCCCCTTATTCGCCGACGCCGATGTCAAGCGTCCCAGGCGACGGTTTGCTGGCGCTGAGTTCCAAGACCCGCGATGCCCAATTCCATCACTTGCCCCTCGCGAAGATAAACCTGCGGCTTTTGCCCCATGCCAACGCCCGGAGGCGTCCCGGTGGAGATGATATCACCGGGCTGAAGGCTCATAAACTGGCTGATGTAATGCACCAGATGCTGCACGCCATAGACCATCGTCTGAGTAGAGCCATCTTGATACCGGTGCCCGTCGACCTCCAGCCACATGGCCAGATCCTGCGGATCTGACACCTCGTCCTTGGTGACAAGCCAGGGTCCGGTCGGGCCGAACGTATCGGCCGATTTTCCCTTGACCCATTGGCCGGAGCGTTCGATCTGAAACGCGCGCTCGGACATGTCATTGATGATGCAATAGCCCGCCACATGGTCCATCGCATCAGCTTCATCGACATATCGTGCCTCCCGCCCGATCACGACGCCAAGCTCAACCTCCCAATCGGTCTTCTCGGACCCGCGCGGAATACGGACATCGTCGTTGGGGCCGCAAATAGCCGACGTGGCCTTAAAAAACAGCACTGGTTCGGGTGGCACGGCCATGCCGGATTCGGCCGCGTGATCGGCATAATTCAGTCCGACGCAGATCATCTTGCCAACGTCGCCCACACATGCGCCCAGACGCGGCGAGCCGTCCACCAGCGGACGGGATGCGGGATCAATAGACGCCAGACGGGCCAACCCCTCAGGTGTCAGAACATCGCCCGCGATATCTGCGACGTCGCCCGACAGGTCCCGTAGGTTGCCATCCGGGTCCAGCATGCCCGGTTTCTCGGCCCCCACGGGGCCATAGCGCAATAATTTCATTCCTGCTCACTCCTCAAACGTTCGACCACCCACCATCAATCACCATGGCCTGGCCGGTTATAAAGGCGCTTTCGTCGCTGGCCAGATATAGGGCCAGCTTGGCGATTTCATCTGCGCCCGCAATCCGGCCCATCGGTTGACGCGCAACGAAGGCGGCCCGGGCGGTGTCATAATCGCCTTGCGCGCGTATGCGGTCGTGCAAGCTGGGGCTGTCGACGGTGCCCGGGCAGATCGCGTTGCAGCGGATGCCCTGGGTCACGAAATCCGCTGCGATGCCCTTGGTCATGCCGATCACCGCGGCCTTTGTCCCACCATAGACGAACCGATTGGGCGCGGCGATGATCGAAGACACGACGGAGGCCATGTTAACGATGCTGGCGCCGCCATTGTCGATCATGCCGGGCAAGAAGGCCCGGGTGACGCGGTACATCGACCGGACGTTCAGATTGAAGCTGAAATCGAAGGCGTCTTCGTCACAATCCAAGATCGTGCCGTGATGCACGAACCCGGCGCAGTTGAACAGGATATCGGGTGCCCCAACCTGCGCCACGAAGTGCGTGATGGCCGCGCCATCGGTCACGTCCAGCGCTTGCACATCGCACCCGGCATCCCGCACCGGGCCAAGAGCGTCGGGGTTGATGTCGGTGGCCATGACCTCGGCCCCTTCGGCAGCGAAGGCGATGGCGGTGGCCTGCCCGATGCCGGCCCCGGCGGCGGTCACGACGGCTCGTTTTCCCTGTAGTCGCATGCGCGTCTCCCCCTGGTCGGGTTTGGGCATTGCCCAACCGTTCCCCAATCGCTAACATTCTAGCATGTTATCGACCGGCCACCCCAAGGATCAAGACGAAATCGCAAAGCCCGTACAGCTTACGCCGTTGTCGTCCTATGACGGGACGTTGTCGGGCCGCGTCTATCACAGCCTGAAGGACGCGATCCTGTCGCTGGCCTATCAGCCCGGCCAGATTTTGCGCAAGGGCGATATCTGCGACCAGCTTGGCATATCGCGCAGCCCGGTCTCCGAGGCGGTGACCCGACTGGCCGCCGAAGGATTGGTGGATGTGGTGCCACAGGCCGGCACCTTTGTTGCGCGCTTTTCGATGGATGAGATCCGCGAAGGCGCGTTTCTGCGCGAGGCGCTGGAGCTTGCGGCGATCGAGCGGGTTGCCGACACGATCACCGATGAGCAGGTTGTGTTGCTGAAGCGAAATCTGCGCGTGCAGGAAGCCCTGGTGGAGGACCGTGATTTTCAGGGCTTCTACAAGATGGACGCCGATATGCATGAGCTGATCCTGGGGTTCACGGGCTATCGGCGGTTGGCGCGGATGGCCGAGACGAGTTGGTTGCAGGTGAACCGGGCACGGCAGTTGATCCTGCCCAATCCGGGCAGGGTCGCGGACACGTTGGAGGAGCACCGGTTGATCATTGCGGCGCTGGAGGCGCGCGATGCGGATGCGGCGCGTGCCACGACGCAAAACCACCTGCGCCAATTGCTGCGTTACCTCGAACCGTTGGAGCGTGAGCACCCCGAAATGTTCGCGCCACGATGAGCCGTCCAAACCGCCCCCGCTATGCTGCCCGGCTCAACGCCTTCAAACAAGTGTCACCGGGCTCGGATGTGCGTGACTGGATCGCGGCGGCGGGGCAGGTGGGCGGATTGGGCGCGGCGGACCTGAACTTTCCGGACCATTTTGCCGTCCATGGCGCGGATCAGATGGCGGCGTTCCTGGAGGATGCGGCGCTGGTTCTGAACGGTGTCGCGATGCGATATTATACCGATCCGGCCTTCAAGCTGGGCGCCTTTACCCACCCCGATGCCGCCGTCAGGCAGGCCGCTTTGGATGTGACCAAGCAGGGCATCGATACCTGCGCACGCATGGGCGGCAAGACGGTGACGCTGTGGATGGGGCAAGACGGGTTCGATTATGCTTTTCAGATGGATTATGGGCAGGCCTGGGATCGCACCGTCGCCGCGATTGCCGATGTCTGCGCCCATGACCCAAGCATCGACATCGCGATTGAGTACAAGCCGAATGAGCCGCGCGCCTTCGCGCTGATGCCCGATATCGGCACAACCCTTCTGGCCTGTCAGGAAGTTGCGGCGACCAATCTGGGCGTCACGCTGGATTTCGCCCATGTCATTTACGCCGATGAGATGCCGGCCCATTCCGCCGCGCTGATCGGGCGGCATTCCCGGATGATCGGGCTGCATCTGAACGACGGATACGGCAAACGCGACGATGGGCTGATGGTGGGGTCTGTCCATGCCATCCAGACCGTTGAACTGCTGGTGGCGATGTTGCGGATGGGGCAGACCGATGTGATCTATTTTGACACCTTCCCCGATATGGGCGGCCTTAACCCGATCGAGGAGGCGCGGACCAACATCGCCGTCACCGACCGGCTTATGGCGGTGGCCGAGGGGCTGATGGATGATGTGGGTTTGGCGCAAGCGATCGACCGGCAGGATGCCGCGGCCGCGCACCGGATCGTGGCGCGGGCCGTGTACGGATCATGAGCGTGCTTATTGTCGGGGCGTTGCATTGGGACGTTGTGGTGTCGGCGCCCCGTTTGCCCCGTGTTGACGAGACCCTGCGGGGATCGGGCGTGCGGTATCAGTTTGGCGGCAAGGCCGGAAACCAGGCCATCGCGGCGGCCGCGGCGGGGGCGGATGTGAGGTTCGCGGGGCGTGTCGGGGCCGATGAGGCGGGCCAAGCCATGAGCATTGTCCTGCAAGAGGGCGGCGTGAATGTCGCGCAGCTCCAGCGCGGGCCGGGGGCCTCGGGCATGAGTGTTGCGATCGTGATGGAGGATGGCAATTACGGGGCGGTGATCGTGTCAGGCGAAAACCATAGGTTCGACGTTGATGCCGTGCAGGTCCCGGAGGATTGCCGCCTTGTCCTGTTGCAAAATGAGATGGCAGCGGGAGTAATCCCGGCAATGGCGGACAAGGCCCGCCGCGCAGGCGCGGAGGTGATGTTGAACGCCGCACCGGCGGAGGGTTTGAGCGAGGCCGACCTGGCGCAGGTGACGACGTTGATCGTCAACCGGGTGGAGGGGGCCGATCTGTTGGGCATTACGGACAGCACGATTGATCCGGAGGCGGTTGTGACGGGCCTGCAAGACCTGGCGCCACGGGCGCGGGTGATCCTGACGATGGGGGAGGATGGCGTTGTGTTTGCCGAACCGGGCGGTGCGGTGTGCAAACAGGTGGCCCGCAAAGTCGCGGTGCAGTCCACCCACGGCGCGGGGGACGTGTTTGTGGGCAGCTTCGCAGCGGCCATCCTGGCGGACCACAATCTGGCCGATGCCATTTCGGCGGCCCAGATCGCAGCCGCCGCGCATATTTCTCAGATCCGGTAGAACGCCGCCGCGGTGCCGCCAAAGACCCTCTCCCGTGCGTCCCGGGACAGATGCGCCGTCAAGTCCTCCGCCGCCGTGCGCCACGCATCATAGCTGGCCTCCAACTGGCAAACCGGCCAGTCCGACCCCCACATCACGCGATCGGGCCCGAAGGCGTCCAGCACATGGCGCGCATAGGGGCGCAGATCGTCCAGCGTCCACCCGTCCGTTTCCGTGACAAGGCCCGATAGCTTGCAGGCCGCGTTGGTGGTGTCGGCCAGCAGGGTCATGCCGTCGGCCCAATGGCGGAAGGCCTCGGGCGAATGGGCGCGGATCTGGGGCTTCATGCAATGATCGATCACCACGCGCATATCCGGGTATCGGGTCAGAAGTGTGTAAAAGTTGGCCAGATGGCGGGGAAACCCTAGCGCGTCGAAGGTCAGGTCATGGTCGATGATCGCCTGATATCCCCATTGCACATCGTCGCGCAGCATCCAGCCGTCATCGGGAATGTCCTGGATCATCGGGCGGACGCCCAGGAACTTGGGGTGTTTTGCCAGGCGCTTCAGGTGGTGCAGGTCATCCGGCCGCTCAAAATCGATCCAGCCGACGACGCCCGCCACCGAAGGCGTCACATCGGCGATCCCCAGCATGTATTCGGTTTCCTGTACGGTCGCCGCCGCCTGCACCAGAACTGTGCGCGTGATGCCATGGCTGTCGAGATGCGGTGCCAGATCGGACGGGCCGTAAGGCCGGGCCAGCACGGCATTGTCCATCGGCATCCAGTCGTAATCCCCGCGCAGCGGGTGCCAGTAATGCTGGTGGGCATCAATCCGCTCGGTCATGGCGCGTCCTCCCGCATCAGACCAGCCGCCTTGAGATCGGCCCACACGTCATCGGGGATCTGCGCGCTTTCCGCGGCGATATTGCTGTTCATCTCGTCCATTCCCTGCCCGCCGGGAATGACGGACACCACCGATGGGTGGCGCAACGGGAATTGGAACGCGGCGTCGACCGTCTGCACGCCGTGCTCAGCGCAGATGCCCTCGATCCGGCGCACACGCTCCAGTATCTCGGGCGGGGCGGGCTCGTAATTGTAGAACGCGCCGGGTTTGGGACCGGTGGCCAGAATGCCCGAGTTATAGGCCCCGCCGATGACCACGCCGATCCCGCGATCCTCGCAGAGCGGCAAGAAGCTGTTCAGCGCCTCCTGTTCCAGCAGGGTATAGCGGCCAGCCAGCAGGAATATGTCGAAATCGCCGCGCTCGGCCAGCCATTGGCAGGGCTGCCATTCGTTCACACCGGCCCCGAAGGCCTTGATGACCCCTTGGTCGCGCAACTCCAGAAGCGCCAGATACCCACCCGCCATCAGCTCTTCCAACTTCGCATCCAGCACCTGCTGGCTGCCGTGATTGGCAAGGTCGATATCGTGGGCGAACAGCATGTCGATCCGGTGCGTGCCCAGCCGTTCCAGGCTGAACTCGATAGACCGCATCACGCCGTCATAGGTGTAATCGTAAACCTCGTTGCGGGCCGGAACCTCGAACCATTTGCCAAACCCGTCCCGCTTGTCCGGCGTCGTGGCGCGCAGCAGCCGCCCGACCTTGGTGGACAACACGTAACTGTCGCGGTCCTTGCCGCGCAAAAACCGGTTCAGGCGCGTCTCGGCCAGGCCCAGACCATAGAGGGGCGCCGTGTCGAAGTAACGGATGCCCGCCTCCCAAGCCCGGGCCAGAATGGCATCGGCATCCTCATCGCTGATCGCGCGATAGAGATTGCCGAACGGGGCGGTGCCGAACCCCAGTTTCGTGAATGACAGGCCGCCATTGCCAAGCCGGTCCCAGTGATGTGTGCGCAATGTCATGACAACGCCCTCCCGACTGACATGCTAGAATGAAACCTGCTGGACTGCACCCCCGTTTCTGGGCAGCATGGGGGCGAGGGAGACATGATCATGCAGAAGTTTCAGGCGGTGTTCGGCGCATCCAAACCGGTGATCGCGATGGTGCATCTGGGCGCCATGCCCGGCACACCCCTCCATGACGCGGAGGCCGGGTTGGAGGGGTTGGTGGCAGGCGCCGCCGCCGACCTGTCCGCCTTGCAGGCGGCCGGCGTTGATGCGGTGATGTTCGGGAACGAGAATGATCGGCCCTATGAATTCGCCGTCGATACCGCCAGCACCGCCACCATGGCCTATGTGATCGGGCGATTGCGCGGGCAGATAAGTGTGCCGTTCGGCGTCAACGTTTTATGGGATCCCGACAGCACAATTGCCCTGGCCGCCGCCACCGGCGCGCAGTTCTGCCGCGAGATCTTTACCGGCACCTATGCCAGCGACATGGGCGTCTGGGCGCCCGATGCGGGCCGCGCGCTACGCTATCGCAAGCGCCTGGGCCGCGACGATCTGGCGATGCTCTACAATGTCAGCGCCGAATTTGCCGACAGTCTGGACAAGCGCCCGTTACCGGACCGCGCGCGGTCGGCGGTGTTTTCCTCGGTGCCCGACGCGGTGCTGGTGTCGGGCCAGATCACCGGAGAAGCGGCGCGGATGGAAGACTTGGAAGCCGTCAAATCCGTGCTGCCCGACACGCCGGTCCTCGCCAATACCGGTGTCAAACATGACACCGTGGCCGAGGTTCTGCGGATCGCCGATGGCTGTATCGTCGGCTCATCCCTGAAGGTCGATGGACATACCTGGAACGCGGTCGACCCGGACCGGGCGCAGGACTTCATGGATCGGGCGAGGGCAGCGCGATGATTGCCGACGATCTCAAGGCGTTGATGAGGATCCCGGGCCTGTCCGGGCATGAGGGCCGCGTGGCCGCCGCAATCGAAGCCCGGATGCCGGTGGCGTGCCGCACCGATACGATGGGCAACCTGATCGCGACATTTCCGGGCCAGGGCCCGTCGGTGATGCTGTTCACCCATATGGATCAGCTTGGCCTGATCGTGCGCAAGATCGATGCCGATGGCCTGATCCGGGTTCATCGTATGGGCGGCGTCCCGGAACGAGCCTTGCCGTCGCAGTCGGTGGTGTTGAGCACGCTGGACGGGCGCGACATTCCGGGGGTGATCGCAAACAAGAGCCACCATGCGACGGGACCGGATGAGAAATACACCGTCCTCAAGGCAACTGACTTGTTCATCGATATCGGCCATGGGTCGAAGGCCGCGGTGGAGGCGGACGGGATCAGGATCGGCACGCCGGTGACCTATGCGCCGTGTGTGGTGGAGCTGGCCGGCGGTCGGATTGCGGGCAGTGCGGTTGATGATCGCGCCGGATGTGCCGTGGTGCTGGACGTGGCCCATGCGCTGGCCGAGCGCGAGGATGGTCCGACCGTGCATGTGGTGTTTTCCACGCAGGAGGAATTCAATCTGCGCGGAGCGGTTGTTGCGGCGCAGGCCCTGCAACCCGACATCGCGATCCAGATCGATCTGATGCTGGCCTGCGACACGCCTGATATGGCCGATCACGGAGAGATGGCGCTTGGCGGTGGTCCGGGGATGAGCCTTTACAGCTTCCATGGTCGGGGCACACTGAACGGCGTTCTGCCGCACCCCGCACTGGTCGCCCTCTTCGAGGAGACTGCCGCATCCGAACACATGGCGCTTCAGCGCTCGGCGCAAATCGGCGTGTTGACCGATCTATCCTATGTCCAACTGGTTGGCAGTGGTGTGGCTTCCCTCGATCTGGGATTCCCGATGCGTTATTCCCATTCCTCGCTCGAGGTTTGTCAGATCAGTGATCTGGAAGACTTGTCGCGATTGCTGGTGGCGGGGCTTGTCCGGATCGGGCCGGATTTCGCGCTGGAGCGGTGGGCATGAGCTATACCCTTGGCGTCGATATCGGGACCTTCGAGACCAAGGGGGTGCTGGTGGATGGTGCGGGCGCCGTCGTCGCCATGGCCACCGCGGCGCATGACATGCTGGTGCCGCACCCCGGATGGGCCGAGCATCGGCCTGAGCAGGATTGGTGGGGTGATTTCGTCACGGTCACCCGGGAACTCATCGCGACGTCGGGGATTGCGCCGGACCGGATCAAGGCGGTCGCGTGTTCTGCCATCGGGCCCTGCATGTTACCGGTGGATGCAGAAGGCTCGCCCCTGACGAACGGGGTCCTCTACGGGGTCGATACCCGCGCCATGGAGGAGGTGCAGGCGCTGACCGACCGGATCGGTGCGGAGGTGATCCTGGATCGCTGCGGCAACGCACTCACCTCGCAATCGGTCGGGCCGAAGATCCTGTGGCTCAAGGCCCAACGGCCCGAGATCTATCAGAACGCGGCCAAGATCCTGACCGCGACCAGCTTTCTGGTGCATCGGCTGACCGGCGCATTCGTCATCGACCACTACACAGCGGCCAATTTTTCGCCGCTTTATGACGTCTCCACGCAAGATTGGTGCTTCGATCTGGCCCCTGGCATCGCGACGCCCGGGATGTTGCCCCGCCTGATGTGGTCATCCGAGATTGCCGGCCAGATCACCGCAGAGGCGGCCGCCGCCACAGGTCTGGCGGAAGGCACGCCGGTGACCGCGGGCACGATTGATGCCGCGGCAGAGGCGCTGAGCGTTGGCGTGCGCCGATCCGGTGACATGATGATGATGTATGGCTCCACCATCTTTGTCATCACGCTGACACCCCAGCGGGTCAAAGATGCACGGCTCTGGTACGCGCCGTGGCTGTTCCCGGGCCAACATGCCTCGATGGCGGGGCTGGCTACGTCGGGCACGCTGACCCACTGGTTTCGGGACCAGTTCGCGGCGGACCTGCCGCGCGATACGGCCTTTCCAACCCTTGCCGCCGAGGCACAGGCCATCGCGCCGGGGGCGGATGGCCTGTTGTTCCTGCCTTATTTCTCGGGGGAACGAACGCCGTTGCACGATCCCCAAGCCAAGGGCGCGTTCTTTGGCCTGAACCTGATCCACACCCGGGCCCATATGTTCCGGGCGCTGATCGAAGGCATCGCCTACGGCACGGCGCACGTGGTCGAAACCTACCGCGATGCGGGCGCGGCGCCCTCACGCATATTGGCCGTCGGCGGCGGCACGAAAAACGCGCTGTGGTTGCAGGCGACATCGGACACGTCCGGACTGGACCAGATCCTGTGCGACAAGACGGTCGGGGCCAGCTACGGCGACGCATTCTTGGCGCGGGTCGCGATTGGCGAAGCCGAGGTGGGGGATATTGCCACATGGAACCCGGTCGAGAGTACCGTGCATGCGCAACGGGAACCGGCCTACGAAATGGCCTATCCGCTGTTTCGACGGCTGTATGAACAGACCAAGGACATCGCGGCGGAGTTGGGATGAAGGGCGGCAGGGCGGGACGAAGGGTGCCGTTGAGCACCGAACAGTCGATGTCGAATTAGTCCGGTTGCTGCCTCGGCCAATGATATCGAGACCGCAAAGCTCCAATTAGGCGCGTTTCGAACGGAGTTCGCAAAGGAGCACAAGACGCGGACCTCCTGATGGCGACATGCATTCGCAGACCATGATCTTGCATTGTATGATCTCATTCTCGATCAAATTGATGATCCCGACGCATGCGCATTTAGCAGGAGTAGGTGCTGACATCGGGGGAAAGACGTAGGACCCGTCGATGACTGCTTTACAGCCTGTCGCGTTGATCCATCGCGTTCGGAGTTCGGCTGACTAAGTTGACATGACACCGGTGTCATGACATTGGTGTCATACACGATGACGGATTTGCGGACTCGTCCCTGGGGAGGCGGCAATGGCTACCATCTATGACGTCGCCAAGCGCGCGGGCGTGTCGCCAAAAACCGTTAGCCGGGTGCTGAACGGCGACGCGCCGGTCTCAAAGAAAACCCGCAGTTCCGTAGCGGCCGCCATGGACGCGCTCGGTTATGTGCCGTCGCTTGCTGCGCGTTCAATCAAATCGCAAAAGTCCGGCCTGATCGGGTTGATTACCGGCGCCATCAGCACGGTAAACGAGGTCGTGACCGCTGGCGGTCTGCCGGAATTGTTCATTGTCCAGGGTGTGCAGCATGTCATGGCCAATTCTGGCAAGACGCTGTTGATAGCAGACACGGCGGGCCAGCAAGAGCGCGTTCCGACTCTGATCCGCACCTTTCGCGAACACCGTGTCGAAGGCCTTCTCTATGTGGCGGATTTCCACAAGAAAATCGCATTGCCACTTCCGATTGACGGCGTGCAGACGGTTCTGGCCAATTGCTACGACGACTTCGGGACGCCTTCGGTTCTGCCGGACGACGAGGCGGGTCAACTCGCCCTGACACGCGAGGTTATCGCACAGGGACACCGCCGCATCGGATATCTGACTCTCGCTTCGGGCCACGAGGCGACGCGCCTGCGCCTTAGCGGGTTTAAGACCGCACTTGCCGAAGCAGGATTGGTCTATGACCCGGATCTGACGATTGCCGTCGACATGTTCGGTACCCACGGCGAGCATCAACTGATCTGGGACGCGCTGGACCGGATCCTGACAAATGATGACGTCCCGACCGCGATCTGTTGCGGCAACGACCGGTTGGCGATGGCGGTCTACGGCATTCTGCGCGACCGCGGTGTGGGGATTCCGGAACAGATGTCCGTCGCGGGTTATGACGATCATCGCACAATCTCCGAAGCGCTGTTCCCGGCGCTGACAACGGCCGAACTGCCCTACAACGCAATCGGCGCCCGCGCGGCGCAGCTGTTGCTTGGCATGATCGAAAACCCGGCGACCGCCTCTATCACGGCACCAATCCACGTCAGCGGGCGGGTCCAGAAGAGAGGTTCCGTTACACGGCCTCGCCGCGACGCCAGCGTCGTGATCAATCTCAAAGGGAGGACCACATCATGAAATTGAAACTCGCACTTATGACTGCCTTCGGCGCATTCGCCCTTGGCAGTGCCGTCTCGGCCCAGACCGAGCTGAGCCTTTGGTATCACGGCGCAGGAAGCGCCAATGCCGAAGAGGCGCTGGTCAATGAACTGGTCGAGGAGTTCAACGCCAGCCAGAGCGATTGGGTGGTCTCGATCGAAACATTCCCCCAACTCGCCTACAACGACTCCGTCGGAGCAGCGGCTCTGGCGGGTGAGCTACCCGACATTCTGGACGTCGATGGCCCGGTCATGCCCAACTGGGCCTGGGCCAACTATATGCAGCCCCTCGGAATAGACGAAGCCACGCTTGAAGGCTACTTGCCCGGCACCATCGGGCGCTGGGACGGAGAGGTCTATTCCGTGGGTCTCTGGGACGCGGCCGTCGCTATCATGACGCGCCGCTCGACGCTGGAGGCCTACGACATCCGGGTTCCGACGCTGGAGGAACCCTGGACGGGCGAGGAATTTACCCAAGCGCTCATGACGATCCGTGACAGCGGCGATTTCGAATATCCGCTGGACCTGGGCATGGCCTGGACCGGCGAATGGTATCCCTACGCCTTCTCGCCGTTCCTGCAAAGCTTCGGCGGCGACATCGTGGATCGTGAAACCTACCAAACCGCTGAGGATGTTCTGAACGGGGACGAGGCCATCGCATTCGCTGAATGGTGGCAGATGCTGTTCGAGGAAAACCTGGTGCCCGGCACAAGCCAGGATGCGGCGGATCGTGAAACCGGTCTTGTCAACGGTAACTACGCGATGTCGTGGAACGGCAACTGGGCGGCACTGCCCGTGGTCGAGGCCTTTGGCGAAGATGCCCTTTTCCTGCCCGCGCCCGATTTCGGGAATGGGCCGACCATCGGCGCAGGCTCTTGGCAATTTGGCATCTCAGCCACGTCCGAGCATCCCGAAGGCGCGCGCGCCTTCATCGAGTTCGCGTTGCAGGATCGTTGGTTCACGGCCTTCTCCGATGGCACCGGACTGTTGCCGCCCACTGCCTCTGCCGCGGCTGAGACGGAGAACTACGCCGAGGGAGGCGCGCTGGAAGTCTTCTATGACCTGTCGGATGAGCAGGCCTTGGTGCGTCCGGTGACCCCTGGCTACATCGTGCAGGCGCGTATCTTCGAGAGCATGTTGGCCGACATCGCAAATGGCGCAGACATCTTTGACGAGTTGGACGCTGCAGTCGACGAGATCAGCCGGGATATCGAGCGCAACAGCGGCTACGGCCACTAGCTCGCGCCGGACTCTCAGGACGGCGGGTGCAAGCCCACCGTCCTCCCCTAACACCAGAGCGTTTCCTAACGTCCACGACCGGAGGGGTCATCATGGCGTCCAAATTGACACGTGCGAACGGGGCCGGATGGCTGATGGCGGGCCCCGGTGTGCTGCTGATGGCGACGTTCATCATTTTGCCGTTCTTTCTCGCCTTCGCCTTCTCGCTGACCAATCAGCGACTGGCCTCGCCCAATCCAACGGAATACGTGGGTTTCTCCAACTACAGCGATCTGCTGGGCCTTGCCGTCTTCCGGCTGGAACCCGAGCGGGACGATGCCGGTGAGGTACTCCGCGACGACGATGGTGTGATCGAATACCCCCGCCTGCGCAATTTTACCCGCAACAACGACGCGTATCCGCATCTCGACGGCAAGCGTGAATGGTTCAGCTGGCAATCGGGTGAGGACCGGATGGTCGTGCTGGCTTCCGACGTGGTTTTCGTCCGTGCGCTCCTGAACACGTTTCTTTTCGTGATCGTCGTGGCACCGCTGCAGGCGGCCTGTGCACTGGGTCTGGCACTTCTGATCAACCAGAAACTGCGCGGCATCAGCTTCTATCGCGCGCTCTATTTCATGCCCGTCGTTGTCTCCATCGTCGTGGTGTCGCTGCTGTGGAAATTCATCTACTCGCCGGGCGACGGCCTCCTCAACAACGTGCTCGGCTTCCTGACCTTCGGCCTGTTCCAGCCGCATGACTGGCTAGGGGACCCCGGCACAGCACTGGGCTCCATCATGGCGATGTCGATCTGGCAGGGCGTGGGGTTTCACATGGTCATATGGCTGTCGGGCCTACAGACCATTTCCCCCACGCTCTATGAGGCCGCCGAGATCGAGGGGGCCAGCAAGCGCCAGACCTTCCGCTATGTCACCTGGCCGGGCCTGCGCAACACGGCCGTTCTGATCCTGATCGTGATCACGATGCAGGCCTTCGCACTCTTCGCCCAAGTCGATGTGATGACCGGCGGTGGGCCGCTCGACAGCACGCAGGTGCTGGTGTTTCAGGCCGTGGAGCGCGGGTACGGGAGGCAGGACATCTCGGGTGGCTCAGCCATTTCCGTCATCCTGTTCGTCGTCGTGCTGTGCATATCTCTCATCCAACGCTACCTCACGCGGGAGAAGACCTGATGGCGAGCATTTCCCCTGACAACCACGGCCTGCGTCTGGTCACGCGCTATGCGGTTCTGACCCTTGTGGCGGTGATCTTCGTGTTTCCGCTTCTATTCATGGTCATGTCGTCGCTGAAGCCCGATACGCAGCTGCTCAACGATACCAGCAGCCTGCGCGCCTTTCTGCCCGTCGGCGATATCTCGTTGGACAATTACTCCGCCGCGTTCGAGCGTGCGCCGATCGGTGCGTTCGTGCTGAACTCCGTCCTGATCACTGGCGCGACGGTGCTGCTGACGCTCTTCGTCTGCTCGTTGGCCGCGTTTTCCTTCGTGTTCCTCGACTGGTCGGGCAAGGCTGTCATCTTCTCGATCCTGCTCGCCACGCTGATCATTCCCTATGAGACGATCTTTATTCCGCTCCTTTTGATGGCATCGCAATTGCCATGGATCGGCGGGGACGGGTTCGAGATCGGCTGGCTCAACACATACCGTGTGCAAATCATTCCGTTTATCGCCGACGGCCTGACGATCTTCCTGTTCGTCCAATTCTTCCGCGACCTGCCACGCGAATTGATCGAAGCGTCGCGCGTCGAAGGCGCAAGCTGGTGGCTGATCTATCGCCGCATCGTCATGCCGCTCTCCGGGCCTGTCATCGCCACGGCGGCGATCCTGAAATTTCTATTCATGTATAACCAATATCTTTGGCCCCTGATGGTGGTCCAAGACGAATCCATCCGGCCCGTCATGGTGGGCCTGGGGTATTTCACCGACCAGTTGAACGTGCCCTGGGGTGAGGTGATGGCCTACCTGACGCTCATCACCGTGCCGGTTCTGGCATTCTATCTGTCGCTGCAACGGGTCTTCATTTCCTCCGTCGCTTCCACCGGCGTGAAGGGATAGGCCATGGTGATCGCCCTCGAAAACGATTGGATCTGGGACAGCTGGTATGCCCACGACGGAACCCGCTGGCACGCTTGGTTCTTGCAAGCGCCCAAATCCCTGATCAATCCCGAACTGCGCCATTACAATGTGCGGCAGGGCCATGCCACTTCGGACGATCTGGTAAATTGGACGTACCATGGTGTGGGGTTCAAACCGTCCGAAGGCCCGGCATGGGACGATTACACCACTTGGACCGGGTCGGTTGTCGAAGGTGATGATGGCCATTGGCACTTGTTTTACACCGGCTCGAACAAGGCGGATGAGGGGTTGGTGCAACGCATCGGTCACGCGACCTCGACCGATCTGCACGAATGGCGGCGTGTTGGTAACGGTTTCTGCCTCGACCTCGAAGGACCTGCATCCAAACTCTATGAGACGGAGTTGCAAACCGGGTTCTGGCACGACCGCGCGATGCGCGACCCTTGGGTGATGCGCGACCCGGATGGCGACGGCTGGCTGATGTATTTCACAGCTCGCGCGTCAGGCATACCGGAGGCCAATGCAGGCGGTGCCATCGGCTTCGCCACATCGCCTGACCTGCACGACTGGACGTTGCAGCCACCCGTCTTCGTCGGGGGCTACGGCCAGATGGAAGTGCCGCAGGTCTTCGAGCACGATGGGAACTGGTACTGCCTTTTCTGCACGGCAGCGCAGCATTTCTCCAAGGCGCAGGCTGAATCCGATCCCGGTCCCGTGACGGGAAATCATTACCTGATCGGCCAAAGCCCCCGAGGCCCATGGCGCATCGCACCCGGCTTTTTGGACGGCGCGCTCCCATGCCGGCGGTATGCGGCCCGCATCTTGGGAACGAACGAGGGCCTCAAGATCATCGGCTTCGCCGACCACCCGGATGGCACCACATTCCATGGCTACGTCATGGATCCCGAACCTGTCGAAATCGACGAACATGGCCACCTGCAACTGGCCGCCACACGCAAAGCAGCGGAGTAGAATCCATGGCGAATGTCCTGCTGAAAGGCATCAAGAAAAGCTACGGCGCGGTTGAGGTGATCAAAGGCGTCAATATCGAAATCCAGGACGGTGAATTTGTCGTCTTTGTCGGCCCTTCAGGCTGCGGCAAATCCACTCTTTTGAGGATGATCGCCGGGCTGGAGGATATCACCGGCGGGACGCTGGAAATCGGCGGGCGCGTCGTGAACGAAGTTCCTGCGTCCGAGCGTCAGATCGCGATGGTGTTCCAGTCTTACGCGATTTTCCCCCACATGACAGTGCGCGAAAACGTGGCGTTCGGCCTGACCATCGCAGGCGCCTCCAAGGCCGAAAAGGCCGAGAAAGTGGCCGAGGCCGCGAGGGTCTTGCAGATGGAAAACCTTCTGGATCGCCGCCCCTCGCAACTGTCGGGCGGTCAGCGCCAGCGCGTCGCCATCGGCCGCGCCATCGTGCGTCAGCCCGAGGTGTTCTTGTTTGATGAGCCGCTGTCGAACCTTGACGCCTCCCTTCGTCTCGACATGCGGATGGAGATCGGAAAACTCCACAAATCCCTCGATGCGACAATGGTCTACGTGACCCACGACCAGGTGGAAGCGATGACGCTGGCCGACAAGATCGTCGTCCTGAAGGACGGTTATGTGCAGCAGATGGGCGCGCCGATGGATCTGTATCACCGGCCCGAAAACCTGTTCGTCGCGGGCTTCATCGGCGCGCCGTCGATGAACTTCATGGATGTCGATATCCTGTCCCGCAACGGTGACACGGCGCGCGTCAGCTCCAACATTGTGGCCGAGTTCGCGGCCCCCGTCTGGCGCGACGGGATCGGCAGCGGCAGGAAGGCCACGCTTGGCATTCGCCCCCAGGACCTGCACCCGGTCGACACCGGTGGCGTCCTTGAGGGGACCGTGACACTGGCGGAACGGTTGGGCACCGAAACCGTGGTGGATGTCGCCTTGAAGAACGGCACCCGCGTGCTCGCGTCCCTGGCCGAGGACCGCGTTTTCGAACCCGGCGAAGCAATCCAGCTTGGGTTCAATCCTGAGCGCGCACACCTCTTTGCGCCCGCCTCGCAGGAGGAAAAACTGGTCGCACAAACGGCCGCATGATGACCAAGCCACTCCTGATCCTCGACCAGCATTTCCGACAATTGGAGGAGTTGTTCGATCCCGATACCTATGCCGCTCTGGCCGCGATCTGTGACATTGAAGGTGGCCAGAACTGGCCCATGGCTGCAGACCGTGTCGATGCCCTAATCGAACGGGCCGTTTTTTATGTTGCTGCAAATCCGCGCCTCGACGCCGATCAGATCACACGGGCCGGGCTCCTCAAGGCCGTGATTGAAGTCTCGGGTGCATTCCAAAGCGGGCTGGATTACGGCACGTGCGCCGACCGGGGGATCGAGGTCTTGTCCTGCTCGCCTGGCTTCCGGCATTCGGTCGCCGAAATGACTCTGACCATGATGCTCGCGGGCGGGCGTGGGCTGGTGGCGGAACACGAGGCTATGCGTCAAGGCCGTGAGCACTGGGTTGATGACCGCGCGGCCACCGATTTCTCGCTCTTCGGTCAGACCATCGGCTTTATCGGGTATGGCCAGATCGCCCAGGAGACGACGCGGCTTCTGGCCCCATTCGCACCGGAGATCATGGCCTTCGACCCCTTAATGACGGCAGCGGATGTCCCGCTTGTCGCCTTGAACACATTGATTGAAAAGTGCCGTGTCGTCGTGGTCGCCGCCGTCCCGTCCGAGGAAACGCGAGGTTTGCTGAACGCCGAATTGATCGAGCGTTTGCAACCCGGTGCCTTGGTGGTCCTCATCAGCCGCGCGTGGTGTGTAGATTTCCCCGCGCTTGTTGCGGCGGCAGAGGCAGGCCGCATCCAACTCGCAACAGATGTGTTCCCGGAAGAGCCGCTCGCTGTGTCTGATCCTCTGCGTCAGGCTCGCAATGTGATGCTTTCGCCGCACCGCGCCGCCGCCGTCCCTGGGGGAAGGCATCCGATTGGGCGTATGATCCTGGCCGACGTCAAATCAATGCTCGATGGTCGGCCTACGCGCCAGCTCAAACGCGTGCAGCCAGGGCAACTTGATAGCCAGATTGCCGCGCAGGACCAAGTCAGCAGGTACGCTGACATAAAGGGATTGAGGTAAAGGGCAGGCAGAAAGCAAATGACCAAATCAGTTTGATGGCTACGAAACGCCAAGCGATGCACAGATGACCCCATCCGAAGACGCCGCCATGGGTCATTCAGTACCCTACGTTGGTCCTGTACGGCGAGACCGTTGCCGGTTTGGATCACTTTGCTGTTATCGGTGCGGACCTCAGCAAAGGGCAGTTTGGGCTCACACCCGACCTACACCCTACTTGACCGCCCCCGCTGCCATGCCCTTGATGATGTAGCGCTCCAACACGATCCCGATGACAACCAAAGGAAAGATTGCCGCCGTAGACAGCGCCGCCATCGACCACCAGTTGATCCCCTGACTGCCGGTTTGGCTGGCCACCATGACGGGCAGGGTTGTGGCATCTGTCGATGTCAAAAGGGCCGCGAAGAAGTACTCGTTCCAGGTCAGCACAAGACTGAGGATGAACGCCGCGACCATTCCCGGCAGGGCAATCGGCACAATGATCGTCAGGAACGCGCCCCAGATTGAGAGGCCGTCGACCAAGGCCGCCTCTTCCAGCTCGATCGGGATCGAACTGAATTGATCCCGCATGATCCAGATGACGATGGGCAGAACGGTGAGCGTATACAGCAAGATGAGGCCGATGCGGCTGTCGAGCATGTCGATCTCGCGGTAGAGTACCAGGAACGGCAGGGCCAGAACCACGGGCGGCAAGATCAGCTGGCTGAGGAAAAAGAAGCTGATATCGTCATTCCGCATGAAGCCGAACCGGTATTCGAAGCGGCTGAGCCCATAGGCGGCCAGGCTGCCCAGAACCACCGCGAGGGAAGAGGCCGACAGGGCCACGATTGTGGAATTCAGGAACCGTTTCACGAACTCGGCCCGCACGGTAGAGTATTCGCCAATCGTGTCAGGCGACATCCCAAGCGACCGCCAGCCGCGCCATTGCGGCGTGTAATCCACGAAGGGGATCATGTTGCCCTGCATCACGTCCGGCGCTAGCTTGAAGGATGTCGTGATCGTCCAATAGATCGGGAACAGGCAGATGAAGGCCCACAAAAGCAAGATACCATAGACGGTGACCCGCTTGGCATACCACTTCACCTTGTGGCCAAGATCGGCCTCATGATCGTGGAAGATCTGCACTTCGCTCATCTGATCCTCAATATTTCGGCCGCATCCAGCGCGCCGCGAGTTTCATGAACAGCGTGAAGCCGATGACAATGAACACCAAGT
Source organism: uncultured Roseicyclus sp. (assembly GCA_947491935.1). Taxonomy (GTDB): domain Bacteria; phylum Pseudomonadota; class Alphaproteobacteria; order Rhodobacterales; family Rhodobacteraceae; genus Gymnodinialimonas. The sequence continues at coordinate 223,611 of CANLLF010000001.1, read as the reverse complement.
AGACCATGGCAAGCATGGTGCCGTAGCCCACATTCGAGCGGTCGCGGTATTCCCGGAAGATGAAGGACGTGACCGAATCCGTGGCCCCGCCGGGGCCGCCGGACGTCACGTTGATGATGATGTCGGCCAGCTTCAGCTTGAAGATGATGCGGATCATGATGGCGGTGATCGAGACCGGCAACATCAGGGGAAAGGTGACTTCCCAGAAATTCTGCCACGGCGTAGCGCCGTCGACGCGGGCGGCTTCCTGAATATCCTTTGGGATCGACTGCAACCCGGCCAGAAGCATGATCATCATAAAGGGAATGAAAGTCCAGGCATCCATGATCATAATCATCGCGCGTGCGGTTTCCGCGTCGCCAAAGAAGCTGGGGTTGTCGATGCCAAGCGTGCGCGCCAACCGCGCGATGGGGCCGAACCGGGCCTCGAGCATGGATTTGCCGACCATCCACGACACTGCCACCGGTGACAGCATCAGGGGCAGCAGGAACGCGACGCGAAAGAATTTGCGCGCCCGGATCTGGCTGTTGAGGAGCAGCGCGAGGCCGAAGGCGATGGCGTATTCCACGATGATCGCCAGCGTGTACCAGACCATGTTCGTCAGGGCGTTCCAGTAGAAATCGTCCTGCCACATCTGCCGGATGTTATCGAAGCCGTTATACTGCTGGCCGCTGATCGAGCTGAGATTCCAGTCGGAAAACGCGATGCTAAGGCCGAAGACCAGCGGGAAGAACACCATCGACAGAACGAAGATCGTGGCCGGCACCACGAAGAGGCGGCGCTTGCCCTGTTCGCCGTGCCGCACAACCAGCGCCATGCAAAAGCAGGTGACGAAAAACATGTAGGCGTAGAGCGTCGGGCGCCAGTTCGAGAAGTCGGCCGCCAGATCGTAGCCGCCCATGATCTGCCACGCCGCCACCAGCACCAGGAGCGCGAATGACGCCCAGATCATCATCTTCCCGGCGCGGACGCGGCCCGGTGTGATCTGGTCGTTGGTCACGACGTAGAGGCGATCCTGGCTCATTCGGTCTCCGGGTCAAGACGGGGGCGGCAGGTCTCCCCGCCGCCCCTGATGTCACTTGCGCCGCTTACTCCAGGCCAAGCGAGGAGCGGTAGAGCGCTACCTGGCTGTCGCGACCGATCTGATCGGTGATCGCGTCCCAGGCGGCCGCAATCGCATCCGCGCCTTCCTGCACGCTGGCGTATTCACCGGCATAGATCTTGGCCAGCTCGTCCTCTGCCACCGAGTAGTACTGGAAGATGCCGGGGATGCGGGGTTCGATTGCCGCGTTGGGGTGGTTGTAGCTGTCCGCCTCGGATCCGAGATAATCCTCGATGAAGGCCCGATCATATCCGGCCGCTTCCCACTCATCGATATTGAAGTGCGAGTTGCGATAGGGCTGGAAGCCCGACGGATAAGCGGAACACCACAGCGACAGGTCGCGCCCGCCCAGATGGGCCGCCGCCGACCACGCCGCACGGCGCTTGAGTTCACCGCCTTCGGCCGCGCGGGCCATCACGTAGATGCCCCACCCGATATAGGCCATGTTCGGCGATAAGTTCGGCCCTGACGGCAGGACATCCCATGTCTGGGTGGCGTGGTTCCACACATCATCGGATCCCGGCAGGATCGAGAAGCCGATCACGTCGCCGACCACGGACGTGTCCGACGTCCGCGCGGAGGAGCCGATATCGCCCCACCAGCTGAGCATGGAGCCGGTCCCGGCCAGGAACTGCTGGAACCCGGTGGTGCCGGGGTCTGCGTTGATCTGGTCGGCGGGCTGCGTCTCCATGATGTCCATGACATCCTGGATCGCACGGACCCAGGCCGCGTTGTTGACGCGCGGCGTCATGTCTTCGGGGTCGAACAGCCATGCCGGATCGTCGGGATGCTTGGCATAAGCCGTGGCGCGGCTGGCCAGGAAGTAGAAGCCAAAGCCGCCCCAACCCTTCAGCGGATCCAGGTAGCCATGGGCCTGAAGGCCGGTAAAGGGATCCTCCTTGCCGGCAAGGAACGTGCTGACTTCCTGCACCTTTTGCCAGGTGGTCGGCACTTCCCACGGGCCCTCATGGCCCTCCTCGGCCCAGGCGGCCGCAAATTCTTCGCTGTCGAAATAATCGGTGCGGTAGTTGAAGTTGTGGCAGTCGCCATCAATGGAAACACGGTATGTCTCACCCGCCCAGGTGCCGACCGGCTCCTGCAGGTAGCCGACGTAGTCGTCCATATCGATGTCTTCCTTGACCCAATCAGGCATGGGATCCAGCAGGCCGCGACCGGCGGTGTCGCCCTCGAACGGGGCGCCCATCTCGATGATGTCGAAGTCGACCGTGCCCGTGGCGATCGATTGCTGCAGGCGCGCATTGTAGTCGGCCTGGGCAAGGTCGATCCAGTTGATGGTGGCGCCGGTATATTGCTCCCAGGGCCGCAGGAAACCGCGGAACAGGAAGTTGTGCAGGTTCTGGTTGTTGAGGCCCATGAAGGTCAACTCGACGCCTTCAAACTCACCTTCGGCGAAGCGGGCGCGCGTGGTGCCCAGACACAATTCGCCAACGGCTTGCCAATCGGCATCGGTGGGACTGCCCATGCCAACGCCCGGAATGGCGAGGATTTGCTCGCGCAGGTTTGCGTGGGCATCGGCGCGGGCCATGCCTGGTATCAGGCCTCCGGATGCGGCCAACGCGCTGACGCTCGCCGCCCCTTTTAGCACCGATCTGCGGTTCAGTTGAGATGCGACAATACGGTTGTAGAGTTCGACTTTCATTCCAATTCCTCCCTGGCAGTTTTCGCACAACCCCGTGCGACCCCTTGCGCCACCCGGTTTCGGCCGTTCCGGCTCTGGCAGATGAAACAAGTAAACTGGCGATCGCCGCTCGCACGATACCGGTCTTTCACGGGCCAACTGTCCCTCCATCATCGGCACCTGTCAAGCATCTAACATGCTAGTCAGGTCAGATGTGGACAAGGTCCTCCCCTTGGGCTACCCAAGTTTGGCACTGTATCGAAATCGGGTGGGGCATGGCCGAAGTTTCCGTCAGAAACCTGAAAAAGAACTACGGCGCCGTGGAAGTGATCCACGGCATCGACGTCGACATCGCGGATGGGGACTTCGTGGTGCTGGTCGGGCCGTCAGGGTGCGGAAAATCCACGCTTTTGCGCATGATCGCCGGGTTGGAGGAGGTCACGTCGGGGGATATTCTGATCGGTGATCGCCGGGTAAATCATCTCTCACCAAACGAACGCGACATCGCGATGGTGTTCCAGTCCTACGCGCTCTACCCCCACAAAACGGTCGAAGCGAATATGGGATTTGCGCTGAAATTGCGCAAAACGGACAAGGCCGAGGTCAAGCGGCGCGTTACGGAAGCCGCCGAGATCCTGGGCCTGACGCCCTATCTGAACCGGTTCCCGCGCGCCCTGTCGGGCGGCCAGCGCCAGCGCGTTGCCATGGGCCGGGCCATCGTGCGCGATCCGCAGGTGTTCTTGTTCGACGAGCCGCTGTCGAACCTGGATGCCAAACTGCGCGTGCAGATGCGCACGGAAATCCGCGAGCTGCACCTGCGCCTCAAGACCACAACCGTCTACGTCACCCACGATCAGATCGAGGCCATGACGATGGCCGACAAGATCGTGGTTCTGAACGGCGGCAACGTGGAGCAAATCGGCAGCCCGCTGGATCTGTATGACCGCCCCGACAACCGATTTGTCGCCAGCTTCATCGGGTCCCCGTCGATGAACCTGATCGACGGAACCGTGACCGGGATTGCCGACGGGACCGCACAACTGACCCTTGGCGCGTTGACCCTCTCGGTTCCCGCGCCATCCGCTCTGGTCGAGGGGCAGACGATCACCCTTGGTGTAAGGCCCGAACATCTGAGCCTGTCCGAGGCCGGTCTGCCCGTCAAAGTGCGGGTTGTCGAACCGACAGGATCGGAAATCCATGTGGTATTCCAGTTTCAGGACCAGGAAGTGACCGCGATCTTCCGGGATCGCCATCCCCTGTCGCCGGGCGACCATGTGCATCTGGCGCTCGACATGTCGCAGCTGCATCTGTTCGATGGGGAAACCGGCGCGCGGATCGCGTAGCCGATGGCCCCCGTTCGTCACCAGCGCGACATCAATCGCCGAGGCGGGGCCTGATCGCCCGTGCTTGGGCTGCGCGCGGGCGGTGCGCGCCCTCTGGACCGGCAGCGGAGGCGCGGTCTAAACCGGATAAAACAGGGAGAGAATTGCCATGCTCAAAGGGATCGACCCGCGCCTGAACGCGGATGTATTGTATTGTCTGCGCTCGATGGGCCATGGCGACACGCTGGTCATTGCGGACACGAATTTCCCGGCCGACAGCGTGGCGCGCCATACCATCTATGGCGACTTGCTGAGAATGGAGAACCTGACCTGCGCCGAGGCGATGGAGGCCATCTTGTCCGTCCTGCCGCTTGATACCTTCGTGGAGGATTTCGCGGCCCGGATGGAAGTTGTGGACCAGCCCGATGAAGTTCCGGACGTCCAGGCCGAGGTACAGGCCCAGATCGACCTGGCCGAAGGTCGCCCCCGCCCGATGGTCAGTGTTGAGCGGTTCGAATTCTACGACCGCGCGCGCGAAAGCTATGCCGTCATTCAAACCGGTGAGCGGCGGTTTTACGGCTGCTTCATCCTGCGCAAAGGCGTGATCGGACCAGACGCATGAGCTACGCTGTCGTTACGTGGGGGGCGGGCGATAAATCCGGCGCTGCTGTTCGTCCCTGAAGGCCTGCCTGGGCATTGACCGCGGGCTCTGCCACCGCTCCTTATGACCGGCCGCATGGTGGCAGCCATGGCCCTCGTGTCGGGTGTAGAGTGGAGATGAGGAGGGGTTATCAAGGTTGATAATGTAGGTTAAGAATTTGAAATCATTTGGATAAAATGATCCTGTTAAAGATTTGGTAAGAAGTTCCGACGGGTCGAGGCATGGGCTTTGCTTTACGCCGTTGTGGATGCAAGCAATATCGGCTTCGAGCTCATTCTACCCTATGCTGCGGTCAGTACGACGGTAGCTTCGGGATCATCTAGCCTCAGCTATCCTGTATCAACCGTGGCTGATCGCTGCGAGGCATCCCACTTTGATCTTAATACCTTTCCCTGACCACGGAAGTTTTCACCGCTGGCATAGCACTTGATCATACGATCAGTCCGGAAGTGCCGGAAGTCGCGGCGCAGCTGACACCATACGACCAGCAGAACGTTGTCAAAATAGAAGATCATGGCAAGTGGCAGAACAACACGAGTTGTCTCTATGCCATCCTTGGCCCGGTAGTGAATCTTCAGCTCTTCCTCCTCGCGAATGGCAGTCCGAATGGCCTTCATATCGACGGCATCTGTCGGCTGCGCGCCCCAGGAAGAGGTGATGAGGTGCTCTGCGGCAGGGGCCACATCATGGAGCTTTCTTGCCGCTCGCTTTGCGGCTTTCAGCAGCTCTGCATCGCCAGTTCTCGCGACCATGCTGAGGCCGACTGTAATGGCTTCAGCTTCTTCCTGATCAAAGTTGATGGGCGGAAGATCATAACTCTCACGGATGATATACCCGACACCCGCCTCGCCATGGATCGGCGTCCGCATAGCCTGCAGGGTCGCAATATCGCGATAGATCGTGCGCTTAGACACTTCGAGTTCCTGCGCGATGTCTTTCGCCAGAACGGGTTTGTCCGCTGCGCGCAGGATCTGGATGATCTCGAAGAAGCGGTTCGTTTTCGCCATGTGACCCTCTGATCTCGTGACCCATCAAAGACTGCTGACACCCAGCTGGCAACAGCGCCTTGGTAGAACGCCAAAGCAAGTGGTCGAAAGTCGAGAGAGTGCAGCAGTCACAGCATATGAAAGGGATTGCCCTCGTAGCGCTCTCAGCGGTCGTTTTCAGCATGTCGGGCGTCCTGACAAAGATGATCGACGCGGATGGGTGGACCATCGCCTGTTGGCGGGGTCTGATCGGTGGGCTGGCCGTCCTTGCCTATGTCGAGCAGCGCCGGGGGGCGGTGCCACGGGGGCAGGCGTTCCGGCTTGGTCTGCGTGGATGGCTGCTTGCCAGCGTCGGCAGTGTGGCCAGCATCGCGTTCATCTATGCGTTCAAACTCACATACGTTGCGAATGTCGCGGTGATCTACGCCACTGCCCCATTCTTTGCCGCTGGCCTGGCATGGCTGGTCATGCGTGAAACCGCTAAGGGCCGCACCTTGATTGCGGGTGCTCTTTCACTGGCGGGTGTCACAGTCATCGTGTCAGGCGGCTTGGGCACCGGCAACTTGATGGGCGACCTGCTGGCTGTCGCGATGACGTTCAGCAACGCGGCTTACATCGTTCTGATCCGAAAGTTCGCCGATGTGCCCGTCGTCTGGGCGGGCGGTGCGTCTGCCTTACAGCTCTTTGTCGTCGGCGCGGTGATGGGCGCGCCTCTCGATGTGTCGGCGAGCGATGCTTTTCTGCTGGTCATGTTCCGCGCGGCTTTTGCCGGTGCCGTGATCCTCTGGACGGAAGGCACGCGCCTCATCCCGTCAGCGCAATCGGCGCTGTTGGGAACGGTTGAAATCCCCTGTGCAACGCTCCTTGCATGGATCTTCTTAAGTGAGTTGCCGCCAATGACCGCAGTTCTTGGTGGGGCTGTCATTTTGTTGGCGGTCTTGTGGCACGCGGCGATAGATTATCGGCAGGAGAAACACGGTGGTTTGTGACCACGGAAACAGGAAAGTGAGTTAGGTGCAGGTGGATGTAGAGTCTCGAACCAATTCAGGAGCACCAGTGGCCGCTGCTATGTCGGCTGCGATTTTCTTTGGTGCGTCAGTGGTCGCAACGCGGTTTGTCGTCGGCGAGACTGGAGCAGTGATGCTGGCATTCCTCAGATTTGCGATTGGTGCGGCCTGTATCGCAGGCGTCGCGGTGCTAACGAAAAATGTTCGGGTCGCGCGTAGGGACATACCGGCAACGCTCGCTCTCGGCGCGCTTTTCTTCGGTGCCTTCCCGTGGCTGTTCAGTCAGTCGCTGCTGTTCATACCAGCCTCCATCGGAGCCATCATTCTGGCAACCATGCCGATCCTCACGCTTGTCATCGCTGCGGTCATCGGAACCGAAGAATTGACCCGAAACAAACTTGTCGGAACAGGTCTGGCGTTTGCTGGTGTGGCAATCGCTGTCGCGTCACCATCTTCCTACACCGGCATGGCCGGTTTCCATCTGGGGATTGGCTCAGTTCTTATGCTCGGGACGTCGCTCTGTGGGGCAGTTTACAACGTCCTGTCGCGGCCTTATCTGCAACGCAATAACTCAGTGGCGTTTACGACACTCTCGATGGCGGCGGGCGCGATGGTCTTGCTGCCCTTCGCAGCCTTCACAACCGCCGTAGATGGTCTGCCCGATCTATCGGCCAGTGGTCTCTTGGCGGTTCTTTTTCTTGGCACGCTCGGCGGCGGCATCGGTTTCTTTCTCTGGATTTGGGCGTTGCAACGCACGACCCCAACCAGGGTCGCCATCTTCGTGACGCTCAATCCGATTGCGGCAATCGGATTGGCCGCTGTCTTTCTCGGTGAGGGTTTCCAACCAGTTGTCGCTCTCGGATTGATCCTCGTGTTGGCAGGACTCATATTCGTCAGTTTGCCGGTGCGGGCTGAAGCGTGAGCGCAATCACTGATTGAACCAGACGTTATCCCTTGCTTCCAGTACCGCTGGTTTGTCCGCGTCTCGATTGTCGAAACCGACTGCAGCGAAAGGGCGGTCTGGATTCGGTGTCTGGTGGCGGGGTTCAATGACCGCTTCGGCAACGTGAGCGGCAAAGCAGCAACAACCATGCCGCGGATGCGAGGTTTTTCTGCTTCAGGAATAGCTGCGTCTGCACAAGTCCGGAAATTCCGTGTTCCGGACGTCGACCATGGTGGAGGCAGGTTGCAGCGCAACGATTTGCGGGTTCGAGCGCGACATGACCGTGGGATCGGTACAACACTGGTGGATGCTACGCTGTAATGTGCGTCGCGCGAACCGACCCCGGCACCGCCCCATTTGAACGAACGGCTCAAGGAGAAGACATGTCAGTATTGGATGAGATTACCCAGGATATCGGGCAAACCCTGCTCCGGTCGGCGCGGGAACAGAGCAGTGCATGGGACTATGTGGGGTATACGTTCAGGACGCAGGACGGCGTGACCTACGACGCGTCCGGTTTCTTATTTCATGGCAGGGAATTGCAGGAATTCACCCTACGCAAAATCGGCAAGCATCTGGGGGCGTTGCACTTGCGCCAGCGCGACACCATGCGGATCGAGGGCGACAAGGCCTGGATCGCCGCCCATTCCATTTTGCGCCAAAGCGACGCGGCGTTTGAGCAGAAGTTCGAATTCGATGATCCCAACCGCTGGCAGATCTCGCCCGCGACAGTCGGTCAGCAGTTCGATGTGCTGATCGGTGATGTCCGGCCCTGAGGGATGTTGAACGGTTTGAGGACCTGGTGGGACGGTGGCCAGGAGCGCAATGGCCCACCCCAGAAGGGGATCAAGGCCGCGACGGAGCGGATTGATGCGACGTGGCGGACGATCGCTATACTGAATGTGGTCGGACCCGATATCCGCGACCGGAAAGGCATCCGATGAACGATCTCACCACAGCACCCACGCTGACGACCGGGCGGTTGATTTTGCGGGGACCCGAACGGGATGATCTGTCGGCCTTCACCCGGTTCATGACCTCTGCCCCGTCGATGGCAGCGCAGGGCGAGACGATTACGGCGGAGCAGGCCTGGTTCGGGTTTCTGGCGGGCATCGGGCACTGGCAGTGGCACGGCTTCGGCTTCTTCATCTTGGTCGAGACGCAAACCGGACATCCGGTGGGCCGGGTGGGCCTGATCAAGCATTCCAACTGGCCCGATATCGAGCTGGCATGGCATCTGTTCGAAGGTGCGGAGGGGAAAGGTTATGCCACGGAGGCCGCGATGGCCGTGAAGGCATGGGCCCGTGAGGATCTGGGGTTGGACAGGCTGTCGAGCTACATCGACGTTGACAATGTGCGGTCACAGGCGGTGGCGAAGAGGCTTGGGGCCACAACGGACGGAACGCGAGCCCCGCACGAGCCGGAGGCGGAGGTGTGGGTTCACGCGATGGAACGCCGGTGAGCCGGTCCGGCGATTGGGGTGGTCTGGGGGCTCCGCCCAGAGGTTGGGATCGCCGGTTGCAGGCCCGCGGACGCCAGGGCTGAGCCCGCTATCTCACCCCGCCAGACGCCCGCGCAGGACCTTTGCCATCCGTCGATACCCGGCCCGGTGCCGGTTCCTGAGGTGCATCGCCGTGAAGACCGGCTGGCCGATCACCGGGGCGCCGTCAACTGGGCGGGCAATGCCTTCGGTAATGAGCGTGTCGGCCATTTCGGACGGCAGATAGGTGGTGCCCTGCAGCGCGATGAGCAGGCCGCGGACGGCGGCGGCCTGGCCCGAGGACACGGTGCCTTCGGAAAGACCAGGCAGGAGGCTTGCATGGGTCTGGGCGAAGGCGGGGGCATAGTTGGGCAGGATATAGTCAGGCGCCCTGACCTCGGCCAGCGTGCGGGCGGTGGCGGAGACCATGCGGTAGGGGATCTCGCCCATGCTCTCAAAGTAGAGGTCGGGGGAGGGGCGGGGGGTGAAGACCACGCCGAGATCGAGCGCGCCGTTCTCCAGGTCGCGGCACATCTGGCGGGAATAGTCGCCATCGACGTAGAAGCCGCAATCCGGCAGGGCGGTGCGGAGCGCGGTCAGCCAATCGGCAACATGATTGTCCAGCAGATCGTGCTGGATGCCGATCCGCAGCATGACCGCCGCGCCATAGGGTTTGACGTCGGCCTGCGCATCGGCCCAGGCGCGGCGCAACACGCGGGCATGGGTTTCGAACCTGAGCGCGGCGGTGGTGGGTTGCGTGCCCGCGCGGGAGCGTTCGAAGAGGCGCTCGCCCAGGGCCTTTTCCAGCGCCTTCACCCGGCCCGAAATCGTGGATTGCGTCACGTCCAGTCGATCCGCCGTGCGGTTGAAGCTGCGGGTGTCCAGAAGGTCGAGGAAAGTTTCGACTTGGTCGATCTGCATCTTGCGGCGCCTTTTTGGGGGCCAGCCCCCAAGCCCCCGGCATGTTCGGAGAACAAAGAGGGCAGGGCGTTAATCGGTTTTTACGATTAAAACAGATGCGTGGGGCGAATTGAAGTTCCGAGTTTTCGGGAGGATACTCGCGCGCAACAGACGTATCCGGCGCCCGCCGTGGCCGCCGTCAGGGGAGACTTTCATGGCTGATCTGCCGAGCGCTGCACGGGTTGTTATCATCGGGGGCGGGGTGGTTGGCACCTCGGCTTTGTATCATCTGGCCAAGGGGGGCTGGAGCGATTGCGTGCTGCTGGAGAAGAACGAGCTGACGGCGGGCAGCACGTGGCACGCGGCGGGGAATTGCCCGAATTTCTCGACGTCCTGGGCGGTGCTGAACATGCAGCGTTATTCGCTGGAGATGTACCGGACGCTGGCCGAGGACGTCGACTATCCGATGAATTACCACGTGACCGGGTCGTTGCGGCTGGGGCATACGCGCCAGCGGGCGCAGGAATTCCAGCGTGTGCTGGGGATGGCGCAGTATCAGGGCATCGATATGGCCATGCTGTCGAATGACGAGGCCAAGGAGATGTATCCGTTCCTTGAGACCCACGATCTGAGTGGCATTCTCTATGATCCCTATGATGGCGATATCGACCCGGCGCAGCTGACCCAGGCGCTGGCCAAGGGCGCGCGGGATCTGGGGGCGCAGATCCACCGGTTCACACCCGCGACCGGGGTGCGGCGGGAGAATGGCGAATGGATCGTGGAGACCGAGAAGGGAGAGATCCGTTGCGAGTACGTGGTGAATGCCGCGGGCTATTACGCGCAGCGGGTGGGGGAGTGGTTCAAGCCCCATGGCGGACGGACGGTGCCGATGGTGGTGATGAGCCACCAGTATTTCCTGACCGAGGAAATTCCGGCGGTGAAGGACTGGACGGAGGCCAATGGCAAGAAGCTGCCGCTGATCCGAGATGTGGATAGCTCTTATTACCTGCGTCAGGACAAGAATGGGCTGAACCTCGGCCCCTATGAGCGGAACTGCAAGGCCCATTGGGTGACGCCCGACGATCCGATGCCGGAGGATTTCTCATTCCAACTGTATCCCGACGATCTGGACCGGCTCGAATGGTATATTGAGGACGCGATGGCGCGTGTGCCGCTGCTGGGCGAGGGTGGCGTGGGGCGCAATATCAACGGGCCCATTCCTTACGCCCCCGATGGCTTGCCGATGATCGGGCCGATGCCGGGGGTTGAGAACGCGTTCGAGGCGCATTCCTTCACCTTCGGGATCGTGCAGGGGGGCGGCGCGGGCAAGGTGCTTTCGGAATGGATCATGCATGGCCAGACGGAGTGGGACATGTGGGCCGTCGATCCGCGCCGTTACACCGATTACGCCGACCATGGCTATTGCCTGGACAAGGCGCTGGAGACCTATGGGCACGAATACGGGATGCATTTCCCGTGGAAATCCTGGCCCGCGGGGCGCGACAGGAAGCTGTCGCCGGTTCACGACAAGGTCGTCGCGGCGGGGGGCCAGATGGGTGCCTATGGCGGTTGGGAGCGGGCCAATTGGTTCGCCAAGGAGGGCGACGATACCTCCATCGAGGCGACGGAGACGTGGGACCGGACCGGGCCGTGGGAGCCGCGCGTGCGCGAGGAATGTGAGGCGGTGCGTGACAATGTGGGGGTACTCGACCTGCCGGGGTTCTCGCGCTTCAACCTGAGCGGCGAGGGGGCGGCGGAGTGGCTGCGGGGCCGGATCGCGGGGGGCTTGCCCAAGGTGGGCCGTATGAATCTGGGCTATTTCCCGGATCAGCGTGGGCGGATCCTGACCGAGATGTCGCTGATCCGGCATGAGGAGGATCACTTCACCCTGATCACGGCCGCACCCGCGCAATGGCATGACTACGAGGTGCTGTGGCGCGACGGGTTGCCTGAGGGGGTGAGCCTGACGGATCATACGACGGAATTCTCGACCCTGATCGTGACCGGCCCGAAGGCGCGGGAGCTGTTCGAGGCCATCGGCACGGATGCGGACCTCTCGCTGGGTTGGCTGAGCCACCAGAAGGCGAATGTGGCGGGGCAGGCCGCGTTCCTAGCGCGCGTTTCGTTCGCGGGGGAGTTGGGCTGGGAGATCCACGCGGCCAATGAGGATATGCCTACGATCTATGAGGCCGTGATCGGGGCCGGGGCCACGCCGTTCGGCATGTTCGCGCTCAACGCGCTGAGGATCGAGAAAGGCTATCGCGCGTGGAAGGGCGACCTCAGCACCGATTACACCTTGTTGGAAGGCGGGATGGAGCGGTTCATCAAGTTCGACAAGCCGCAGGATTTCCCCGGCAAAGCGGCGCTTTTGTCGGAAAAGCAGAGCGGCGTGAAGAAACGCTTCGTGGTGCTGAACGTCGATGCGCGGGAGGCGGATGCGCCCTACATGTCGACGATCACCCATGGCGGGGACGTGGTGGGGGAAACCACAAGCGGGGCCTGGGGCTACCGGGTGGGCCATTCCGTGGCGTTGGCCATGGTGCGCGCCGATCTGGCGGAGCCGGGCACGGAGCTTGACGTCAATATCTACGGCGAGAGGTGCAAGGCCGTGGTGCAGGGCGACGGGCCGATCTGGGATCCGCAGAACGAACGGATCCGCGCATGATCAACGGCGTGACGCTTCTGGACGGTGGGATGGGCCAGGAGCTTATCGCGCGGTCCGATGCGCCGCCGACGCCGCTTTGGTCGACGGATGTGATGCGGCACGAGCCGCATCTGGTGCGGGATGTGCACGCGGATTTCTTCACCGCAGGGGCCGAGATTGCGACGGCCAACACCTATGCGATCCACCGCGACCGGCTGGTGCGCGAAGGATTGGAGGACCAGTTCGAGGCGCTCCATGGGCTGGCGCTGGATCAGGCCGAGGGCGCGCGGGACGCCCATGGGTCGGGCCGGATCGCCGGGGCCATCGGGCCGCTGGGGGCATCGTATCAACCCGATGTGCATCCCGATCATATCGCGGCGGTGGCGCTTTATGCTGAGATTGCCAGGCTGATCGCGCCGCGCTGTGACCTGCTGATTGCGGAGACCGTCGCGTCAGTCGCCCATACGATTGCGGTTCTGGAAGGCGCGTCGGGCCATGGCATCCCGGTCTGGCTGGCCTTCACCGTCGATGACGAGGACGGCAGCCGCCTGCGGTCGGGGGAGCCGTTGGCCGACGCGGCGGCCGTGGCAGGCGGGGCGGAGGCGCTGCTGGCCAATTGCTCCGCGCCCGAGGCGATGCCGGCGGCGTTGCAGGTGTTGGGCGCGGGCGGTGTGCCGTTTGGGGCCTATGCCAACGGCTTCACGCAGATCACCAAGGCGTTTCTGGGCGAGGCCCCGACGGTCGATGCCCTCAAGGCGCGGCGCGATATGGGGCCGGAGATCTACGCCGATCATGTGATGGGCTGGGTGGATCAGGGCGCCACGATTGTTGGCGGCTGCTGTGAGGTGGGCCCGGCGCATATCGCGGAAATCGCGCGGAGGTTGGAAAGATGAGCGGGCTGAAACGCCCTTTGCGGCCGCCCGATTGGTCGGACACGCACCGGGCCGAGGCACGGCCCGACCTGACGACCGCCCGCGCCGCCTACGAGGTAGCGCTTGGTACGATGCCGCCCTGGGTGCAGGGGGCGATGAATTTGCGCAACCGGATTGTCGGCATTTTCGGTTTGGCAACCCCCACGATGGGCCGCGGCATGGCGGACCTGCCCGTCGTGACCGAGACGCCCGAGGCCTATGAGCTTGGCCTGGAAGATCGGCACCTGACTTTCACGCTGGAAACCCGCCTTGAGGACCGGACCGCATCGCTGACCACGCGGATCTGGTTCAATCACTGGACCGGGCGGCTCTATCTCGCCGTCGTCCTGATCCCCCACAAGATCATCGTGCGTTCTGCACTCAGGAGGCTGACATGAACATGGCGGCGCGGCATCAGGCCTTTATGGACCTGCATCAATCGGGGTGTTTCGTGATGCCCAACCCCTGGGATATGGGCTCGGCCCGGATGATGGCGGCGATGGGGGCGGTGGCGCTGGCCACATCGTCGGCCGCCCATGCCTTCACGCTGGGGCGGCCCGATATGGGGGGCGTGACGCGGGATGAGGCGCTGGCCCATGCACAGGACATCGTGGCGGCCACAAACCTGCCGGTCTCGGGCGATTTCGAGAACGGGTTCGGCGACGCGCCGGAAGATGTGGCGGAGACCGTGCGGCTGGCCGCGGAAGCGGACCTTTCGGGCTGCGGGATCGAGGACATGTCGTTCGACGGGGGCGTGGCGGCCTATGACTTTGATCTGGCGCTGGAAAAAGTGCGCGCGGGCGTGGCGGCGGCGCGGACGCTTGGGCGGCCTTTCGTGCTGACCGCGCGGGCCGATGGGGTGATGAACCGGGTTTACGATCTGGCGGAGGGCATCCGCCGGTTGCAGGCCTTCGAGGCGGCTGGGGCGGATTGCCTGTACCTGCCGGTGCCGCCGGGCCGGGCGGAACTGCAACAGGTGCTGGCGGCGGTTAACGCGCCGGTCAATGCGCTGAGCGTTGGCCCGTTGCAGGACTTGTCGCTGGAGGAGTTGGCCGGGATGGGTGTGCGCCGTGTGTCGCTGGGAAGCCAGGTGGCGCGGCTGACCCATGCGGCGATCCGGGACGGGATGGCCGGCGTGCTGCGCGGGGATTTCACACCGCTCAAGGCCAGTGCGCGGGGAGACGAGATTGATGCAATGCTGAGGGAGGGCAGGGCAGATGGTTGAGGTTCAGGAGCGCAAGAGCCGCCGGGGCGGGGGGCGTGCGGCCCGAGTGGCGGCGCGCGCGGCGGCCCTGCCCGACGAGGTGCGCCCGATCCGCCCGGGTATGGAGGGCGGCACGCTCAAGGTGCTGAGCGACGCGCAGGTGCTGCAGATCCACGACGCGGCGCTGGAGGCGCTGGCCACGATCGGCCTGGCCGATGCGCCGCAATCGGGCATCGACCTGATGGTGGGTGTAGGGGCGGTTCTGGGCGAGGATGGCCGTTTGCGGTTTCCCCGCGCGGTGGTGGAGGAGGCGCTGTCGAAGGCGGCGCGCAACCTGACGCTGCCCGCCCGCGACCCGCAATACGATCTGGAGCTGTTCGGCCCCAAGGTGCATTTCGGCACGGCCGGCGCGGCGGTGAACGTGGTGGACGTGGCCAATAACAGCTATCGTCATTCGACGTCGCAGGATCTGCACGATGCGGCGCGGATCACGCAGGCCCTTGATAACGTGCACTTCTTCCAGCGCCCGATGGTGTGCCGGGATATTGCCGACAATCTTGAGATGGACCTGAACACCATTTATGGCGCGGTGGCGGGGACAACGAAGCATATCGGCACCTCGTTCAGTGATCCGTCCCACGTGGCGCCGTGCATGGAACTGATCCACATGCTGGCCGGTGGAGAAGCGGCGTGGCGGGCGCGGCCGTTTATCTCCAACACCAATTGCTTCGTCGTGCCGCCGATGAAATTCGCCACCGAAAGTTGCGAGACGATGGAGCTTTGCATCCGGGCGGGGATGCCGATCCTGCTGTTGTCGGCGGGGATGGCGGGGGCCACGGCACCGTCGACCATCGCGGGCGCGGTCACGCAGGCGACGGCGGAATGCCTGGCAGGGCTGGTCTATGTGAATGCGTTGGCGCCGGGGCATCCGGCGGTGTTCGGGACCTGGCCCTTCAACCTCGACCTGCGGACCGGCGCGATGTCCGTGGGCTCGGGCGAGCAGGCGCTGCTATCGGCGGCCTGCGCGCAGATGCATCTGCATTACGGGCTGCCGGGCGGGGCGGCGGGCGGCGCGTCGGATGCCAAGATGCCGGACATGCAGGCGGGGTGGGAGCAGATGTGTTCCAACGTGATGGCCGGGCTGTCGGGGCTGAACATGGTCTATGAGGCGGCGGGAATGCATGCCTCGCTTTTGGGGTTCTGCCTGGAAAGCCTTGTTCTGAGCGACGATCTGATCGGGCAGGCGATGCGCTGTGTCCGCGGGATCGAGGTGAATGAGGAGACGCTGGCGCTGGACCAGATGGCGGAGGTCTGCCTGGGCGGGCCGGGGCATTATCTGGGCACCGACAAGACGCTGGCCCTGATGCAGAGCGATTTCGTCTATCCCAGCCTCGGCAACCGGATGAGCCCCAAGGAATGGGAAGAGGCCCGGAAGCCCGACCTGATGGCGAATGCGACAGCGCGGAAAGAGGCGATCCTGGCGCAGGGCGCGCGTCAAGTGGACGCGGATCTGGATCGCGAGGTGCGGGAGAAATACCGGATCTACTTCACCTGACCCCGGGCCCCCGGGCGCGCCGCCCACCCACCCACCCCGTCGCGCCGGGGCCCCTGAGCGACCAATCGCGGTTGTCGTCGTTTGTGGCAGGTGTGGGATGCCTCCGGCGGGCATTTTCAGGGAACAAAGAGGGGCGGGGCAGTGCCTGGACGAGCGGATCGGGGCGCGGGACGGGAGGGGGAGGGCGTCGCGGATGGATGATGCGGGGGCGCAAGGAGGATTGACGCGGGCGACCCGGCGCGCGCAAATCCCGCCATGCGCATTGACAACCTTCAATATTGCAACTGGTCTCGCCCTGTCTTCGAGGAGATGCGGGCCGGCGGCCTTGATGCCGTCCATGTCACCATCGCCTATCACGAGGTGTTTCGCGAAACCGTTCTGCAGATCGAGCGGTGGAACCGGTATCTCGAGGATCATGGGGATCTGATCATGCGGGCCGGATCGGCGGCCGATGTGGATGCGGCGAAGGCGGCGGGCAAGACGGCGATTGTGTTCGGGGCGCAGAACCCCTCGCCCATGGAAGACGATATCGGGCTGGTGGAGATCCTGCATGCCCTTGGCCTGCGCTTCATGCAGCTGACCTATAACAACCAGAGCCTGCTGGCGACAGGCTGTTACGAGGCGGAGGATCCGGGCCTGACGCGGATGGGGCGCGAGGT
Organism: uncultured Roseicyclus sp.; assembly: GCA_947491935.1. GTDB lineage: Bacteria > Pseudomonadota > Alphaproteobacteria > Rhodobacterales > Rhodobacteraceae > Gymnodinialimonas. The sequence goes on along the minus strand of CANLLF010000001.1, from coordinate 206,598 downwards.
GGTGTCGGAGATGAACAGGGTGGGGCTGGTGGTGGATATGAGCCATTCCGCCGACCGCTCCACCATCGAGGCCGCCGAGCATTCGACGCGCCCCATTGCCATCACCCATGCCAATCCGCATCAATGGCATCCGGCGCGCCGCAACAAGCACCCGGAGGTGATCGAGGCCGTGGTGGCGGGCGGCGGCATGATGGGGTTTTCGATCTATCCGCATCATCTGAAGGACGGGTCGGACTGCACGCTGGACAGTTTTTGCGGGATGATCGCGGATATGGCAGAGCGGTATGGGGTGCAGCATTTCGGGATCGGCAGTGATCTGTGCCAGGATCAGCCCGACAGCGTCGTGGAGTGGATGCGGGTGGGGCGCTGGACGAAACAGATTGATTACGGCGAAGGCTCCAAGGACAATGCGGGCTTCCCGCCGCAGCCTCACTGGTTCCGCAGCAACGCCGATTTCCCGAAGCTGGAGGCGGGCCTGCGCGCCGTGGGCTTTGATGCGGCGGGCGTGGAGGCGGTGATGGGTGGCAACTGGTATCGCTTCTACGCGGAGAATTTTGGAGCCCCGGAATGAAAGAGCCCGCCCCCAGAGAGGTCCCGATGCGCGATCCGAATGTGGTGATGCGCCTTGACCGCATGGGATCATTCCATCAATCGCGGTTGAGCTTCATGCGCATCCTGCTGCGCCGGATGAAGGGGGACGGCTGGGTGTTCTCGCGGCCCGAATGGGAGGTGGATGCGCGCGGTGTCGGCCATGCGGTCTATCGCGCCGCCGGGCCGGAGCGGACCTATTCGCTGGTTGCCTTCGCCCATGATCTGCCGCCCGACCAACGCTCCGACCGGGTGATCGCGACGGCGTGGGACGCGACATTTGCGCTGTTCGACGGTGTCCCGGAGGCCGCGGATATCGACCGCCTATCCCGAAACGTGCCGTTTCAGGAGGCCGGGCGCGTCAGCGGGCGGGAACTGACGCTCAGCCGGGCGAACCGCTCTGTCCGGCTCTGGGATCATGTGGTGGACCGGCTTGCCATGGGGCGGCAGCCGGATGCCGATCTGGTGGACAGCGTCGGGTACCTGATGCGCACGACGGCGGTGTACGGATCGGCCAAATTCGGCGCAGCGGACCGGTCGGCGATCGAGGCGCGGGCCGAGTTGAACACGCCGTTTCAGGCCGAGATGCTGACCGTTTACCTGATCCGGACCTTTGTGATGGACCTTGTGGAGCATATGGCGCGCTGCAGGAGCGCGGAGGCCGTGGCGCTGGACCCGGCGCTGCGGCGCCGCTTTGGCATCGGCAATTCCACCGGCCTTGGCATGGCGCCGTTCCTGATGAACCACCCAAGGCTGATCCATCAATGGATCGCCGCGCGGGAATGGGCCCTGGCCGAGGTTCGAAACGTGGCCCATGCCCGCGCCGGGGAGGTCGCCATCCTGCGCCGCTTTGCCCTGCGCGCCCGGCGCAACGCCTGTGAGTGGCACTCGGAGCATCCGATCCAGCGCGCCAAGCTGGCCGATCTGCGGGCGGACATGGACCTGCTGCTGGTGAAGCTCGATGCAACGGATCTGGAAGCGCCCCATGCGCTGGATGCGCTCTGGCGTTGGGGGGAGGCGCATCTGAGCCTGGAGGGGCAGGAGCAATTGGCGGCCCTGTTACTGGAGCCCTTTGGCCACCTGGTCGATGCCGCGGCGGGCTGCATGGCCGCCGACGAGACGCCGCGCCGGATCGATGGGCAGATGGATGTGGCCGATCTGCGCGGCCTGATCGAACGCATTCATGGGGACGCGCTCACCATCGATTGGACCTGCGCCACGCAAAATGCGCGGGTCTGGTACACTTCGGCCGAGAAGCTGGAGCCGCGGTTGGGCGAGCGGGCGGAGGAGAACCTTGACGCCTATGCCAACCCGCTTTGCCCCGGATTCGAGGCTGCCCGGCTCCACACTGCGTTGGAGGGCGAAACCGGCCCGGTTGCGGCGTTCTTGCTGCGCCATCCCGAACACCGCCACACGGTGCGCCGCCTGCAGATCGTGGCGGACCATCCCTATGCGGAGGTGCGTGACAACACCCTCCACGCGGATATGGCGCCGATCGACCTGCTGCGCGCCAAGCTCAGTTTCTTCGGGGCGACGCGGTTTGATCCCCGGTCCGACCGCTGGCTGCGGATCACCATGTTTCAGAACGCGCCCTATCCCGATGAGCTGGCCGACGCCGATCCCGATGGCTGGAGCTACCCCGAATTGTGAGCCATCCTGCCCCCCTCGACTGGTCGCTTGGCGAATTGCAGGTTTTGGCGACCAAGGCCGCGCGGGGGGCCGGGCGCAGCCATGGTTTGGGGGAGGAGGCGGGGTATGCCACGCGCTGGCTGGCCGCCCGGGGCTATGACGGTGCGGGCCTTCTGGCGGATCTGCTGGAGGCGACGGATGGCCAAACCCACGACCTGATCGCGCCCGATGAGGGCCTGTTGGCCGTGCGGGACGCGCCGATCTGCTCGATCGTGCTGGGCACTTACCTGTCCGATACGGGCCATGTGCCCGAAGGGGCGTTCGGGCCGGTCCATTGCCCGATGCTTCTGCTGCCGTTTCTGGAGGTTGCGGAGGGGGAGGCCCTGCGGCTGACCTGTGGGGCTGCCGGAATCGTTCTGGGCGCCGGTGGATCAGTGGAGGGGGCCGCGTTGCCGTCGGCGGCGGCGCGGATCACCTTTGCGCCCGCATCCACGCCGCCGCCGCCCGGCGCGCGGGCTGCGCGCGCGCGCGTTGCGCCGGAAATCCGCGACAGGCTGGAGCGCTTCGCCCAGCGCACCTACGCCCCGGCCACCGAAGACAGCCGCGCGCGGGGCGCCGGGGCGGGGACAGTGGACACCGATTAGATGCGCCGCAGCGGGGCCGATACGGCACACGGGGGCGTGAAGAAAGCCCCTAGGGCGCTGAGGTTTTCCGCCACTCGCCAGCCTGGCCAAATTCCTTCAAGTTTGAGGGGAGTGTGCTACCAATTGGAACATGCACCCCACGGCGCGTGCCGGTGGGGTGGGATGTGACGCGGATGGGCCGTGCCCATTTACACGACAGACGAGCAAGAGGATGACCATGGCCAAGAAACCCATCCTGACCGATGATGAACTGGACGGCGGCGTGCCCGATGATGGCGCGGTTCCGACGCCGCCTCCGCCGCCTGCGCGCGGTGGCTCGGCCACCCGTCCGTTGGATGCGGCCCCGCCGCCGCCCGCTCCGGCCTCGGCCACCCGGCCCCTGGACGTGCCGGAGCCGCCCACGCCCCCCACACCGCCGGAGCCGCCGGAACGTTCCGGCCGGGATGCCAGCGGGCATGCACGCCCCAAGACGCGCATTCACGGATATGGCGGCAAGGGCCGGGACGAGGCCGATAGCGCCGCGCTTGCGGCCGCGCCCGCCGTTGCCCCGGTGGTTGGCTGGCTGGTCGTGACCGGCGGGCCGGGCCGCGGTGCCTCCGCCCCGCTGGTGGCAGGCATGAACCCGGTTGGCCGGGGTGAGGAAAACGCCGTGCAGGTGGATTTTGGCGATGACACGATCAGCCGCGATCCCCATGCCTTCGTGACCTATGACAACGAGGCGCGGATGTTTCATCTGAGCCATGGCGGCAAGACCAATATCGTGCGCCTGAACGATGCGCCGGTGCTCAATTCCGACACGCTCACCAGCGGCGATACGATCCGGATCGGGGCGACCAGCCTGCGGTTCGTCGCGCTTTGCGGCAGCGATTTCGATTGGTCCGACACGTGAGCGCGGCGAAGGGCTCGGGCGGGACGGCCAGCATCGGCTACGATGTGGCCACCGCATTGTGGCAGGGCAAGCGCCCCTATCAGGAAGACACGCTGCTGGCCGATTTTCACGGCGGCATGGATCGCGGATTTGCGGTTCTGGCCGACGGGATGGGCGGGCATGCCGCCGGTGATCTGGCCTCGCGCCTTGTGGTGATCGACGCCGTCAGCCACCTGAAATTCCTGATGCATGACGGTGCGACGCTGGAAGAAAACCTGCAGGCCGAGCTGACCTCGGCCATCGACACCGCCAATGATGTCCTGCGCGACCGTGCCGCCGAGGACCGGCGGTTGAAGGGCATGGGGGCCACGTTCCTGGCCACGGTGATGTTCGAGGATCGGCTCTACTGGGCGTCGGTCGGCGACAGCCCCCTGTATCTGTGGCGGGAAGGCAAGCTGCGGCAGTTGAACGAAGACCATTCGATGGCGCCGGTGATTGACCAGATGGCGAAATCCGGCGAGATCACCGAGGAGGAGGCCGCCAATCACCCCGATCGCAACGCGCTGACCTCCGTCCTGATGGGCGGGCGGGTGAAATCCACCGATGTGCCGAAGATGGCGACGGTGCTTGATCCCGGTGACGTGCTGATCCAGGCGTCCGACGGGCTGCAATATCTGGATGAGGGTGAGATCGTGACCGTGCTGGAACGCGTCGGCGCGACGGCCACCAGCCGCCAGATCGCCGATCACCTGATGGCGGCGCTGCACAAGCTTGACGATCCGACGCAGGACAATACCGCGATCCTGGTGCTGCAACTGACCGAAGGCATGGCCGGTGGCGGCGGCGGTGATAGTGCGGCGACATCGGCCTCCTCGGCCCTGGAGCGGGCGGTTGAGGCAAGCAAGGCGGGCGCGGCGAGCGCCGCCGCTGCGGGCCCATCCGCCGCATTGGCCGACGCTCCGGCGGATGCCGCGCCCCGTGCCGAGACGCCGGGGGACGTGCCGCGACCGAGCAGCGGACGACGATGGGTGATGCCAGCGGCCCTTCTCGGCGGGGCGGCACTGGCACTTGGGCTGATTTTCGGCCTGCCGAGTGAGCAAGACGCAGCGGACACCGCCCTGGGCACGCCACAGCCCGGGACGTCGGAACCGATTGCGGATGCGTCCGCCGATGCGGAGGCAGAAAGCGCGGATCCCAACCCCGTGGCCGCGGAAGGGGGCGATCCCCAGGCAGAGGCGGACGTGCTCGCCGACGCAGATGTTACCGCGACACCCGGTCCGGAGGACCCCGCCGGTGAGGCGGCCGAGCCCGCCGTGACCGAAGAGATTTTGATCGATGATGGCCCCTCCGCCGACCCGGCGGAGCCCGAGACGGCGGCTGACCCGGAGGGCCCAGAGCCTGGCGCGGTTGAGCCCGGTGCCACCGAGCCCGAACCTGCGGAGGCTGAGATTGAGCCCGCGGAAGAGCAAACGCCTGACGCGGCGGACCCCGATGACAGCCCGGCCCCGGACGAAGGCGCAGCCGCAGAGGACGAAGCCGCGGCCCCGGTCCCGGCTATCGAGCCGCAGCGCAGCGGGGATGAGGCCCAGATTTCGCGTGGCCCCGCGCCGCGCCCCGACACCACCGCACCGGAAGGGTCGGCGGATGCCGCCGTTGACGGGGCCGAAACGGGCCTGGCCGAAGAGGTCGCCGGGCCGCCATCACCCACCGATCCGGAAGCAATTGTCCCACTGAACGACGATGATACCGACCTCGCCGAACAGGAGGCCGAGGCCGTAACCGCCCAGCCAGCGGACGAAAGCACCACGGGTGTCGGGGTCGCGTCGGGCATTGATGGCACCGCGGGCACCGTAACGGGCGCCGGGGCCGCAACGACGCTGGATCAGCCCGCCGCGCCCGCTCCTGCGCCTATTCCGGCCCCTCAACCCGCCCCAGCCCCCGCGCCGGGTGTCGCCCTTGCGCCCGAGCCGGTTCCGACACCGGCCCCGAGCCAGCCGCCCGCGCTGCCGCAGACAGGCGGCACGCCGATGCCGGGGCAGATCGTGCCGACGCCGGGGGTCGGGCGCCTGAACGAGACGATGAATGCGCCCGCGGGCGCGCCGGTACCGACACCCGCGCCCGCACCGGATGCGGATGCCGCGCCCGAGCCGCAGCCGAGCCAGGGCCCGCTCCTCCTGCCCGGGGAGGAGGAAGTGAACGCCGCGCCGACGGTGCCGTCGACCGAGGGGCAGCGCGCCAACCTGATGGCCCCGGGCCCGCCACTTTTGGCAACCCCTGGCCAGGGCCATGGCGGCGCAGGCGCCGCACCCTCCCTGCCGCCGCTCAGCTACGGCGTCCAACGGGTTTGCCAACGGCACCGGTGTTTTGCCATCATCACGCGACCAGGATCGACATCGGGCCACGGGTTCGGGCCGGTCTTCCTCAACAATCACCGCGCGACGCAGATCAAGCCGATCCATGACTAACAAGACGACCACGGGGACACAGATATGACCGACGATGTGGAGCTTTCGATCCGCGATGCGGGAACGGGGGCGGAGCTTCTGAGCACGCAAACCCTGCGCCTGCCGGTGGAAATCGGCCGGTTCGGGGCGGAGAATGTGGGCCGGATCACGGCGGGCGACGGGCGCGTGGTGCATTTCGGCGACGGCTACGGCACCCTGTCGCGCCAACACCTGACGATCACCGGCAGCACCGATGGCGGGCTTGTCGTGACCGACCTGTCATCAAACGGGGTGGCCCAGATGGCGCAGGCGGGCTCCGCACCCGTGCCGATCGGGCGGGGCGGAACGGTGCGCATGGCACCGGGCGCGATGCGCGCCTTCGAGACGGTGGGCCTTCAGGTGACAGTCTGTTCGCCCAAACAGGCCCGCGTCGACGCCATCGGGCAGCCGCTCCACCTTGTTTATGACAGTTCGTCCACCGGCGGGCTCAAGGCGCTGGATCTCGATGGTGTGTCCATCGTGCTGGTGGCCGGTGGCCCCGACGAGGTGCTGATGCGCCGCCGCAAGGGCCCGGCGCAGGAGGCGCTGGACGGGTTGAACACCGAAGGGGCGGTCTGCCTTGTGGCCATCGGCCCCGACGGAGCGGGCGGGATCACGGCGATCTGCGGCAAGGGGGACGAGGTTGCCCATAACCGCCGCATGATGGAGACCGGCGAACGCGCCGATATGGACCATCTGGCGACTATCGAGATCCGGGGGCAATTGCTGCGGATCATGTCGTCGGAAGAGGGCAAGGGGCTGAGTTGCACCAACACCGAATGCCGCCAGCTCAACCCCTATCTGCCGGGCGAAAACTGCCGATATTGCGGGCAGAGACTGGGCGATGGCACATCCTATTGGGTGCACTCGTAACGTATTGACGGAGACCACATTATGATCACTTTCCCCGTCCGTTTCCGGGTTCGCCAAATCGGCATTGATGGCAATACCGTCGGGTCATCGCGCATTCTTTTATGTGAAGAGCCCGGCGCGTTCCTGATCGGAAAATCGCAAGAGGCCGATGTGCCCCTGACGGGTGATGCCGTCAGCCGCCGCCACTTGAGCCTGGTGCTGAGCGCCGAGGATGTGCGGGTGCAGGATGAGGGCTCCACCAACGGGACCTATGTGAACGGCACGCGGGTCGATGAACAGGTGCTGGCGGTGGGCGATCAGATCTCCATCCCCGGCTGGATCCTGGAGCTTCTGGCGGCCGCCGAAAGCCCGGCCTCGGCCACCCGGATCGCGGGAGTTGAGGTGGATGCGAGCCTTGTCTCGCGCCTGGTCATCACCGATGACGATGCCCCGCCGCCGACGCGCCGAACCTTCCCGGACGCGGAGTTCGAGGGCAAGGAAACCGTCAGCATCGAGGCGCTGCGCGCCTCTGGCCATCCCATCGAGGAGGTCCGGTTCTGCGCGGTGGGCGGCGGGCTGGGCAGCTTTGTCTGGGTCGATCACCTGCGCTGCTACGGCGTGCCCGCCTCCGATATCAAGGCCATCGGAACTGAGGAAGTTTGCTACCAGACCTACAAAAGATACTGCAAAAACAGCCAGATCCCCGACCATGAACGGCTCCGCTCCAATGCGCTGAGCCGTCCGGACAATATCTGGGGCTTTCCCGGTTACGCCATGCGCGAGGTGGGCAAGGGCATCGGGGTGAAGGGTATCTTTCAGGTCTTCGGCGAACCCACCCTGTCGGAGAGCTACACGCCGCGGGCGGGGGATGTGTTCGATAGCCTCGATATCGAGGCCAAACGCATCGGCTGGCCCGAAATGTTCCTCAAGGCGCAGGTTCTGGGCCTGCGCAAAACCTCCGATGGACGCTATGCGGTGGCCTACAAGCTGTGGGGCGGGGAAGCCTCGGGGCAGGCGCGCAACCGGTTCATCATCGCCGATGCCGTGCATCTGTCCACCGGCTATCCGGCCACGCGGTTTGTCGATGATTTCCAGACCTTCATCACCAATCACCCCGATGCGCGGGCGCAGGTGGCCAACGCCTATGAGCCCCATGATCAGATGTATGTGGAGGCCGAGCGCCGGGGCGGCCCGGTGCAATTCGTGGTCAGGGGGCGGGGCATCGTGGCCAGCCGGATCATCCAGCGCCTGAGCGAGGCGCGGGCCAAGAACCCGGAGATCCGCATCCTGCATTCGATGCGCTCGGCGATCGGGCCGCGGGACGGGGCCGTGTTCCGCAAGGCCCGGCGGCTGGTGCGCAATAACGTGGAAATTCAACCGTTTAACTGGCCGAAAAGCTGCTGGGGCGGGGATCTCCGCGTGGAATACGAGAATGCCAACGACGAGGATCGCGGCATCATGCTGTCGCAGCTTGGCGGCACCACCACGGCGGAGCGCTCCGACTGGATCGCCATTGCCGAACGCGGGGCGGAGGAGGGGTGGTATCGGCCGATCTACGGCAATATCTCGGACCTCGCGCCGCTGCCGCCGCAGGGGGAAAAGCAACCCGCCGGTGTGCAGGTGAGCATCGACACGCAAGAGGGCAACCGCGAGGAGTTGAACGCCGATTATCTGGTGGATTGCACGGGCCTGATCGCCGATATCCGCCGCTCGCCCTTCCTGGCCGATCTGCTCGACACCTATCACTTGCCGCGCAACCACGCCTATCGCCTCAAAGACGGCAAGGCGAGCCAGGGCGGCCCCACGGGCCTGCGCTGCACCAATGATTTCGAGATCGAGGGGCTCAGGAACGGCAATGGCCGGGTCTATGCGGCGGGCACGATCACCACGGGCGGCCCCTATCTGGCCGTCGACAGCTTTCTCGGGCTGCAATATTCCGCGCTCAGATCGGTGGACCATCTGGTGACCGAACGCATTCACAAGGTCCGAAACCTTGGCCCGCTCCGCTCCCTCGGCGGATGGGCGAAGTGGATGACCGGCGCGCGGCCGTAAAGGAGAGATGACATGATCCCCACCCTTGCCGGCCGCATCCAGACGCGCCTTTTCCTGTTTCTTTTCATCGGCATACCGATCACGCTTCTCTACGGTCTTTACTGGACCGGCTGGCAATGGGATTGGCGCACGATCCAGATTTTCGTGTGGTTCCTGTGCACGATCACCGGCCTCGGCCTGCTGCTCGACCCGGTCTATATCTTCCTGCAAACCACCCGCTGGGACCGCGATTGGCCGTTCGCCTACCAGTTCTTTTTCTCCTGGGTGGAGTTCGGCATCGTCTTCTTCGTGGCCCGTGCGGGCCTGATCCCCTATCTGCCGGAATTTGCGTTCCAGGGCGGGCAGGGGCTCTGGATTGCGACGTTGCATTTCACGCTCGTCTTCGTGCCCTCCTTCCTGTTCCTCCTCGGGCCGCTGCAGGCGCTGTTCATTCGCTGGCGGTTCAAGGGCGGCCAATTCGGGAAGATGTAAGAACCGATGCAAGATTCAGCCATGAAGCCCGTCATCAAGGCGTGGATCCCGATCCATCTGCTGCTTCTGGCGGCGGCCTATGCCTTGCTGTTCCGCGAAAGCGCGCTCGATCTGACGATCCTGATGGGGCTGTGGTTCTTCTTTCCCGTCGGTGTGATGGGCGCGATTATCGCGAATGCCACGGGCACCGGTGGGGGCGTGGTGTTCGTGCCGGTCTTCACCGCGTTGCAGGACGGGACGATCATGATCCCGCCCGAGCTGGTGCAATTGGCCACGCTCAAGCCCGAGGAATCGGTGGCTGTCTCCTTCACCATCCAATGCTTCGGCATGTCCATCGGCGCGCTCACCTGGGCCTATTCGATCTTCGTGAAGGACGGGTTGGCGTGGGATGAGAAGGTTTCGAGCCAGACGCTTGCGGCGCTGACCTTCGCGCCGTTGGCCACCGGCATCCCCGCGCTTTTGCTGACGCAGGCCTTCGTGGATATCGAAGGCGACAAGCTGATCATCTGGTTCAAGTTCTTTTCACTGGCCTTGGGCATCACCTTGTTGATCTTCACTTGGGTGCAGCGCCGTCAGGCGGCCAAAGACCGCAAGATCTGGGTCAGCCCCGGGGAGATCTGGGTGCTTCTGGGCCTTGGTGTGATCGGCGGCGCGGTGACGGCGCTCTTCTCGGTGGGGATCGGCGAATTCCTCGCCATCTACTTGATCCTGCGGCGGTTCCCCACGAAGGTCGCCATTGCCGTCGCGGTCTGGGTGAGCGTGGTTTGCGTGTTCACGGGCTTCTGGGATGGCTATCTGGGCGGGCTTGTGCGGCTGGAAGTGGCGCTGATCGCGGTGCCGGGGGCGATTGTGGGCGGGTTCCTAGCCAAGGGCATCGCATCGCTTCTGGGGAGCCTCTGGCTCAAGACACTGGCGTCGATATGGATCATCGCGTCGAGCCTGTACCTGCTGCTGACCTGACGGCGGCCTAGTCCGCCAGCGCCGGGTTCACGCGCCAGACCTGCGCGGCGGCGGTGCCTTCGCGGCCGGTCACGAGATGGCGGTTGTCGAAGCCGAAGTAGCCCTCCGCCGCATCGCCGAATTGCTGCATCTCTTCGCCCGTCGCCACGTCCAGAAGCCGGGCGGGGCGCCCGTTGATCGAGCCGATGAACAGCATGGTGCCGTCGGCAGAGACCGAGATTTCCGCCTGGCCATAGCCTTGGCCGACGGGCCCGGCGCCGCGCGCCTCGCCGGTCATCAGATCGAGGATCTCCCACGATTGGGCATTGGCGCGCAGGAAATGCAGCCGGTCGCCGGAAAAGCGGAAGCGTGTGTAATTGGCCGTGGCGTCGATACGCGCGGCCAGATTCTGGCTGATCGGGCCATCGAAGATCTCAACCGCGCCGGTGCCGCGCAGGACCAGAAGGCCCCGATCATCGGCGAGCGGCGAGATTGCCGCCGCCACGCCCATGCGATTGGGGGTGTCGGCCAGGAGCGTGCCATCGGGCGCGTAGATCCGCGCCGCGTCGGTGGTGATCACGGTGATCCGGTTGCTTGTTTCGGCAAACGAGATGCGAATGCCGGAATTGGCGGCGACGGTATCCAGCACGCGTTCCCCCGGTGTGGAGGTGCCCGGGGCGGCGGCCCTCAGGGCGGCCAGGTCGATGGACACGATCTCCGTCTGTCCGCTGGGCGTCGCGCGCGTGTAGATGAAATGGCTCTCGTCACGGCTGATCGCGCGGTTGGACGTGGTGACGGTGGTCGGCTCAAACCGCAGAACCTCGCGCCGCGTGGGGATGTGGTAGAGCCGGTTGGGCGTGCCGTTGGGCGTGGTCGCGATCAGGTAATTGCCGCCCGACGAGAAGCCGAGCCGGGTGATCTCGGCCGGGATGCCGCGGGCCAGGTGGGCCTCGTAGGCGCCGGTGTCGCGATCAAAAAGCGCGATGCCGCCGGTGCTGTCGGCGAGGGCGACGCGGGTATTGTCCCACGAAAACCGCGGCAGAAGCGCCATGGTGCCGTTGGGGGCGCTGATCCGCGCGCCCTCTATCCAGGGGTCCGGGTCACCGGGGCTCCAGATCGGGCCACCCGATTGGCCAAGAGCGGTTTCCGCGCGGGTCAGGGCGGCGCGCAGATCGTCGTTTTCGACCTCCAGCTCCGCCACGCGGCTGCGCAGGCGCTCCACCTCACCGGCATTGGAGTCCGTCGAGGCGCTGGCGGCCTCGATCTCGGCCAGAAGGCGATCCCGCTCGATCTCCATCTCGGTCATTGTGCGCTGCAAGTCCAGCAATTGCTGGCGCAGCGCGTCGGCATCCACTTCGCCGTCTAGGGCAAGCTGAAGCTGGGTTTCCAAGGCGGATGCGCGCGAACTCGCGGCGTAGAGGGCGGCTTCGGCCTCGGTCAGATCGGCCTCGACCTGCGCCAGGGTGGCCACCTGCGCGGCGGCGGTTTCAAGCTCGGCATTGGCGGTGGCGAGGTTTTCCTGCAGCGTGGCGGCGCTTGCTTCGGCCTCGGCGCGGGCGGCCTCGGCGGCCTCGGCGCGGGCCTCCGCCGCGTCACGCTCGGCGCGCGCATCTTCCAGCGCCTCTTGCGTGGCGGTCAGATCGACGACGACCTGCTCCAGATCGGCGACCTGCGCGGCGGCGGCATCCCGTGCGGACCGGGCCACCTCAAGCTCCGCCATGGTCGCGGCCATGTCGCCATCGGCGGCTTCAAGGCGGGCCAATTCCTCCTCGGCGGCCTGCAAGGTGCCCCGCAGCGTCAACAGCTCACTCTCCGCGTCGGCGCGGGCGGCTTCGGCCTCGGCCAGGCTGACCTCAAGCTGGCCCATCCGCTCCATCATCTCGCCCACCCCGGGCGACAGCCAGGCTGGCTGGGCCATGTAGATGCCGGCCCCCGCACCGGTTGCCAGAAGGGCCCCGACAAGCAGGCCCGGCACAAGGCGGCTGGGGCGGGGCGGGGTGGGGTCCGTGGCGGCCAAGGGTGCCACTAGCGTGGTGGGCGCATCCGTCAGCGTGTTGAGCCATGCGGCGGCGTTTTCGGGTCGGTCCGCGGGCGTCATCCGCAAGGCGCGGTCGATCAGGTGCAGCAGGCGGCCGTCGTGTTCGGGGTGTTTGTCCGCGATGGATCGGTAGGGGTCGGCATTGCCCGTGGCAATCGCGCTGGCGCGTTCATCGGCGGCCACGGGCGCGGCCCCGGTGATGACGTGATGCAGCGTGGCGGCCAGGGCGTAGAGGTCTGAATGGGGCCCTTGCGGCGCGCCCGAGACGTAGAATTCGTGCGGGGAATAGCCGTCGGTCACCACGCGGAACGTGCCCGCCATGCGCGAGCGGGCCTGGGTTTCCGCGCGTGCCGCGCCGAAATCGATCAGCATTGGCATCCCGAACTGGTCGATGCGGATGTTCTGAGGTTTGATATCACGGTGCAAAACGCCCTGACCGTGGACGTAATCCAGCGCGCCCAGAAGATCGCGCACCAGTTCCAGCACGCGCGGCGCGGACATCCCGCCCTCGGCGCCCACGATCTCTTCCTGCAGATCGCGGCCATGGATGAAATCCATCGCCATATAGGCGGTGCCGTTTTCCTCGAAGAGGGTCTGGACATGGACCACATTCGGATGCCGCAGCGCGGCCAGCATCCGCGCCTCGCGCAGGAATTGCGCGCGCGCGGTTTCGAAATGCTCGGACGTGCCGGCGGAGGTGGCGCTGACGGCATGGGTCGCGGCCTGCCGCTGCGCAAGGCCAAGCGGGAAGCATTCCTTCACCGCCACGTCGCGGCCCAACGTATCCTTCGCGAGGTAGGTGATGCCGAACCCGCCCGACGCGATCAGGCGCACGATCTCGTACTGGCCACCCAGAAGCGTCCAGCCCGGAGGAAGCTCACCCGCGGGCAGTTGATGGGTGACGGCGTCTGGGCCGCGGGGATTGGGCGTATCGTTGGGCATAGCGCGCACATCCTCGCGCGCGCGGGGGCCATCTGTAAACGGATGTTTTCCCGCAGTCTCACAAAGACTTGTATTCGCAGCGCCCTTGGGGGAAGGGGAGGTCATGAGCCTGACCTGGAGCCAGAAAGCCAAAGGTGCCTATGACGCGCTGACCCGCCGCTACGATCAGAAGATCGATACCGAGATGGGGCGGTGGCAGGGGAGCGTTTTTGCGGCGCTATTCGATCACGGCTGGCTGCGGCGGCGCTGGCGCAACGAGGGACAAATTGCAGAGGGGCTCTACCGCTCCAACCACCCCGATGCGGCGGCCCTGGCCCAGTGGAAGGCGCGCGGCATCGTCGAGGTGATCAGCCTGCGGCCGGCCCAGGGTGCGGTCCATGCGTTCGAGGCCGAGACCTGCGCCGCGCTGGGCCTGCGCCTGAAGAATGTCGGACTGACAGCGCGGGAGGCCCCGCGCGTGGCCGCGTTGATCCGGCTGCTGGAGGCGTTCGAGGCGATCGAACGCCCGGCACTGATCCATTGCAAATCCGGCGCGGATCGCACCGGGTTGGCCGCCGCCATCTGGCACATTCACATCGAAGGCAAGCCCGTGGCCGAGGCGCGCCGCGCGCTGAGCCTGCGCCATTGGCATGTAAGCCTGTCTAAGACCGGCGTGCTGGACCGGTTCCTTGACGCTTATGCCGAACGGTTGAAGGTGGGGCCGATCCCGTTGCGCCAATGGATCGAGACGGAATACGACCCCGCGCAGCTTTAAGGCCGGAACAGCGGTCAGTTCAGCCAGGTTTCGATTTCCAGGCTGGCATCACAGCTGGTGCCGTCTATCGTGCCCACCCAGACATCGACGCGGCCCTCAATGGCCTGCTGGCCCGTCAGGTCGAGCAGCGGCAGGATGGTGCCATTGGCATCGTCGTTGAAGTGCCAGACCTCGTCTTGGGTGTTGACCAGAAGCGTGGAGTCGCAATCGGACGCGACCTGAAACTCCAGCCGCCGGAACTGCTCCATTTCAGAGAGGAAGAACGTGTAATCCGGCGCCTCCGAGCTGAACCCGACGGCATTGGCGGGCAGGCCGGAACAGGCGCTGAGCGGGGTTGATCCGCCTGCGCGCACCGGAAGCGTCTGCGGCGTGTAGATATCGGTGCCGGTATAGGACACTTGCGTGCCGGGCACGGCCCAGGTGGGGCAGGCGACGGTGCCGCTGGGGCTGTTGGGGCCGGGATTGGGCGTGGTCGCGCGCGCCAGCATCAATTCGATCTCGGCGCGTGCGGCGCGCAATTCCATATCCAGCAGGTCGGCCGCGCTTTCGGCTTCGGCCAGATCTTCCGCCATGCGGGCCAGATCGGCCTGCGCGCGTTCCGCATTCAATTGCGCGGCATCACGCGCCGCAAGGGCGGCATCGCGTTCCTCGAACAGGGTGGCCAGATCGGGGCCCTCCGCGCCGCCTTCGGCAATCTGGGCGGCCAGCGCGTTCAACTCTTCTTCCAGCGCCTCGGCCCGGGCCAGCGCCGCGTCGCGGGCGGCCTCGGCGTCACCGCGCGCCGAGAGCAGCACGTCCATGTCGGGCATGGCGGCGCGGGCTTCGTTGGCGGCGGCCAGTTCGGCCTGGAGGGTTGCAACCTGGTCTTCCAGCGCGCGCAAGGCGCCGCTGGCATCTTCGCGTTCCACAACGGCCTGGTTCAACTGGTTGCGCAATTCGATCGTTTCCGCCGCGCCGCCGTCTTCGGCGGCGGCCAGTTGCGTGCTGAGGTCGCGCACGCGTTCTTCGAGTTCCTGGGCGCGGTTGACGGCGGTTTCGCGGAGGGTTTCGGCCTGAACCACATCCATCTCGAGCTCTTCGATGGTGCCGGACATGTTGCTCAACTCGCCTTGCAGGGCGGCGCGAGCCTCCTCCGCCTCGGCCAATTGGCGCTGCATGTCGGCATCGGGGCCGGTGCCACCGCCTCCGGGCAGGAGCCCCGGGGCCAGCGCCACGGCGCCGCCGCCCAGAAGGGCCAGTGCCACGCCACCCACCGCCGCGCCTTTCCAGAAGCCGGTGGAGCCCGGCGGGGGTGGAGTATCGGCTGTGCCGTTGTCGGCCACCACGATGGGTGCGGTGGCGATGGGGGTCTCGACGATGCGGGTGGCGGCATCGGGAATGGCGGCGAACCAGGCGGCGGCATCGACGGGGCGATCTTTCAGCGGACGAGCCAGCGCCCGGTCGATCAGCCCGAGCAGGCGGGGATCATGGCCGGGAAAACGCCCCTCGATGGGCTCATAGGGATCGTCTTCGCCGTTCGAGACCTTCTGGGCGCGTTCATCGGCGGGGGCGGGGGCGGCACCGGTGATGCAATGGTAGAGCGTGGCGGCCAGCGAATAGAGGTCGGAGGCCGGGCCCTGCTCGGTGCCGGAGACGTAGAACTCGTTGGGTGAATAGCCATCGGAGACGACGCGGAACGTGCCTGCCGCGCGGGATCGGTTCTTGGTTTCCTGCCGCGCGGCACCGAAATCGATGATGACGGGCGTGTCGAGCGGGTCGATGCGGATATTCGCGGGCTTGATATCCCGGTGCAACAAACGGTCCTTGCCGCGCTCGGGTGCATCGCGATGCAGGTAATCCAGCGCGCCGAGGCAGGTGCGCGTCAGCTCCATGACGTAGGCGGGCGTCAGCTTCTCCGGCTCATGGTCGATGATGTGCTGAAGGTCGCGGCCCTCGATGTAATCCATCGCCATGTAGGCGGTGCCGTTCTCCTCGAATAGCGTCTGGACATGCACGATGTTGGGATGGCGGAGCGTGGCCAGCGTGCGCGCCTCGCGCAGGAACAGGTTGCGCGCCGTCTCGAACGGTTCGGTGGTGGAGGCGGAGGCGGCGGAGACCGTAAAATCCCCGGCGCGCAGGGCAAGACCGGCGGGGAAGCATTCCTTGATGGCGACCTTGCGGTCGAGATTGTCGCGCGCCTCGTAGGTGATGCCGAACCCGCCCGCCGCGATCCGGCCGGTGACGCGGTACATCCCCGAAGACAGCTCCGCGCCGACCGGCAATTCGCCCGCCGGGCCATCGGGCAGCATCTTTGTCTTGCTGGGATCGTCACTCATCACGTTTGGCCTTGTCTCAGGTCAGATCGGAAAGGAAGGGGCGGGACGCGTATCAACTTGATGCAAATATGACGAAAATGGGGGGGAATTGTAAACGTCCGGTTTCCCTTACGCGGTGGTGGGGGAACGCTCTCCGGCCCGTGATCGCCCGTGCGCCGGGCAATTGGCGCGCGGCGGGCATTTATGCCTGCCCTTATTGGGTCGCCCCCCCTTGCGCCCCCCATGCCACCCCCATAGAAGGACACCGATTTTCCATGCCGGACGAACCGCTGCGCCGATGGCGTTCTGAATGAGGTTGATATGCAGATTACCGAGACCCTGGCCGAGGGCCTGAAACGCGAATACCAGATCACCGTTCCCGCGACGGATCTTGAGGCGCGCGTGAACGCCAAGCTGGAAGAAGCGCGCCCCGAGGTTGAGATGAAGGGCTTTCGCAAGGGCAAAGTGCCCATGGCGCTTCTGAAAAAGCAGTTCGGCCCCCGGATCATGGGCGAGGCGATGCAGGAGAGCGTCGATGAGGCCATGCAGGGCCATCTCGACGAATCCGGCGACCGCCCGGCGATGCAGCCCGAGGTCAAGATGACCAACGAGGACTGGAAAGAGGGCGACGATATCGTCGTGTCGATGGCCTATGAGAAGCTGCCGGAGATCCCCGAGGTCGATTACAAGGCGCTGAAGCTGGAGAAGCTGACAGTCACCCCCGCCGACGCCGAAGTGGACGAAGCGCTGGGGAACCTGGCCGAGAACGCCCAGAACTTTGCCACCAAGAAGGGCAAGGCCGCCGATGGCGACCAGGTGGTGTTCGATTTCGTCGGCACCGTGGACGGGGAAGCCTTTGAAGGCGGCTCCGCCGAGGATTTCCCGCTGGTTCTGGGCTCGGGCCAGTTCATCCCCGGCTTTGAAGAGCAGCTGGTGGGTGTGAAGGCCAAGGACGAAAAAGACGTCGAGGTGACGTTCCCCGAGGATTACCAGGCCGAGCATCTGGCCGGTAAGGCGGCTGTCTTCGCCTGCACCGTCAAGGAAGTGAAAAAGCCCGTTCCCGCCGAGATCGACGACGAGATGGCGAAGAAATTCGGCGCCGAGGATCTCGACGCTCTGAAAGGCCAGATCGTGGAGCGCCTGAAGGCCGAATATACCGGTGCCGCGCGCGCCGTGATGAAGCGGGGCCTGCTGGATCAACTGGACGAGGCCGTGAACTTCGATCTGCCCCCGTCGCTGGTGCAGGCCGAGGCCGACCAGATCGCGCACCAGCTCTGGCACGAGGAGAACCCCGATGTCGAAGGCCATGACCACGACAAGGTTGAGCCGACGGACGAGCACGTGAAGCTGGCCGAGCGCCGGGTGAAGCTGGGCCTTCTGCTGGCCGAACTGGGACAGAAGAACGATGTGACCGTCTCCGATGCCGAAATGACCCAGGCGATTATGACCCAGGCACGCCAGTATCCTGGCCAGGAACGCGCCTTCTTCGAGTTCATTCAGAAGAACCAGGCCGCGCAGCAGCAGGTGCGCGCGCCGCTCTTTGAAGACAAGGTCGTGGATTTCATCGCCGAGATGGCCGAAGTGAAGGAAAAAGAGGTCTCCAAGGACGACCTCAAAGCGGCTGTAGACGCGCTCGACGAGGAATAAGTCGACCTGCACAGCACCAAGAATGCATGAAGGGCGGTCCTGCGGGGCCGCCCTTGTTTTATTGGGCCTATCGCCTGCCTGTTATCGGATAACGGGGGGTGGCGTTTGAATAACAGGGGCGACTTGCGTCAATCTCTGCCCATCGCCTCAACGGCATACATTTTTTTGACGAAGCCATTATTGCCCCATGCCCATTACCAAAGGTCCAAACCCATGTTCAAACACGCCACACTTGCCGCGATCGGACTGACGGCTGCCCTCTCGGCGGCGCAGGCCGATACGATCATCGCCACCCAAGGCCCCCATTTCGGGTTCGCGCCGCACGGCACCTCCTCCTACAACCGCCTGGTTGAGATGTGCGATGCCTTCGGGGTGGATTGCTCGTTGCCCGGTACCGCGGACGTCCATGTCGAAATCATCTCACCCGAGGCGCAGGCCGATGCCGATAAGCGCCTCGCCCTGCAAATGCAGGAATGGGAAGAGTTCCGCGAGGAGTATGAGGAATACGCCGAGCTGGTGCCCACGCCCGTCCTGCCGCGCCCTCACGGGCTGTTCGGCTACCAGGTGCCGCGCCCGCTGCCCTATCCCCACCCGGATCTGTTCGGCTTCGAGCATCGCTTCCACGCCTTGCCGCGCCCCCATGCGCCGAACCCGTTCGTGAACCCCTTCGAGCGGCGGTTCGGGAATATCCCGCACACCCTGATCCCACACGGGACGGCTCCGCGCTATCCGCTCTTCCCTTGGCCGTCCCTGTGACACCCTGGCCGTGCCCCGCGCAAGATGCGGGGCAGGGCGCCCCCCAGAAACACCGCAAAGCCCCATTCATTTATTCGAGTAGTTGAACCCATGAAACAGTCTCTCCCCCTCCTGGCCGCATTGGCCGCAACCACCCTTTCCGCGCCGCTGGCCGCACAGGATCTGTCGGCTTTCTCCAATCTCAACGCGCTGGCCGCCCAGATGGGCGTGGCGTCCCCCGCCTTGGCGCTTGAGCCGCGCACCGCCCTGCGCCTGCCCGATGGCTACGCCTTTGCCGCGCCGAACGGTGTCGCGCTTGAGGATGACGTGATCGCAAGCCTGGCGCCGCGCACTTCGATCGTGCCACTGCCGCGCCTTGGCCTGTCACGGATCGTCGCGGCGGAGACGCCGACCAACACCATAGTGGTGGGCGACGCGCCCCATGCGGCCATCGCCGCGCTTGACGTCGCGCCACGCGCCGTGGGTGACATGGCCGATGTGCTGGCCGAGGCCAGCCGCAGTGCCCCCGCCGGGGCCAACACCGCGATTATCTCCAACGGTGCAGGCGATTTGGTGGTTCAGAGCGAGCCGGCCCGCCCGACACTCTGGCAACGCATTTTCGGGCTCTGATCCCCGGACGACACGGCCCCGGTTATTTTCCGGGGCCGCTCCTCATTTTTGACTCATTGGAAAAAGAGATTTGGCGGATTCGCCGATCGTGGCTATCGTTCCGGTTGAATAACGAAGGTCAGGGTTTCCGCAGTTTGGCGAGTGCAGGGCATCCCATAGAGTAACCTCCACACGTCTATTAGGGTGCATTGGTCTTCCCTTCGGCCGATGCCAAACAAGAAGGACTACATAGAAATGCGTCTTTTGACAGCAAGCACGATTGCCCTCTGCGCGATGGGCGGTGCCGCCTTTGCGTGCCCGAATTATGCGCTCTCCACGGGTGGTTTCAATTACGACGGCGCGCAGTTGACGCAGCCGCAGAATTTCGGCGTGAATGCAGGTGGCAATTTCAGCCTCGACCAGTGCGGCCTTGGTGTCCTCGGCTATGGCCAGTTCCGCTCCGCCCCCGATTTTACCTTCAATCTCAGCAACATGGCTGGCCGCGAGCTGGACCTCTACGTCAATTCCAGCTGCGATCCCGCGATGCTGATCAATGATGCGACCGGCCAGTGGCACTTCAACGATGACAGCAACGGGTTGCAGCCCGGCCTGCGCCTTGGCGGTCCGGATGTTCAGGGCCGCGTCGATGTTTGGATCGGCACCTTTTCCGGCGGCGGCTGCCCTGCAAACCTGACCATTCAGGCCACGGGCGGGGCGCCCGTGCCGGTTCCGCAGCCCGTGCCTACCCCCGCGCCGCTGCCGGTTCAGGGCTGCCCCACCTGGCAGGTGCCCGGGCCCGCACTCAGCTTTAGCGCGAACCAGATCCTTGCGCCCACAGGCTATGTCGCCCAGGCGACCGGTGGCATCCGGCTGTCGCAATGCCCTGATGTTGATGGCGGCGGTTCGGCCAGCCAGGTCCCGCAATTCTCGATCACGCTGTCGCAGATGCAGGGCCACAATCTGCTGCTGCGCGCCAATGCAAGCTGCGACAGCACGCTTCTGGTCAACGGTGCCAACACCGACTGGTATTACAACGATGACGGCCAGGGCAACTTGCAGCCCGAGCTTCTGATCACCGATCAGGCGGCGCTGAACGGGCGGCTTGATGTGTGGGTTGGCACGTTCGGCGGCGATTCCTGCCCCGGCACGTTCACCATGCAGGCCGTGCCCGTGGTTCAGCCGCTCCCGCAGCCGGTGCCCACGCCCGCGCCGCAGCCCGTCCCGGTTCCGGTCCCGACGCCGGCACCGGCCCCGACGCCTGCCCCCGCACCAGCACCTGCGCCCACTCCGGCGCCTGCCCCGGCTCCGGCACCCACGCCCGCCCCAGCGCCCGCACCGGCTCCAGCCCCCGCGCCGGGCCCGGTTCCGACCGCTGGCTGCCCGACCACGTCGCTGCAGGGTATCCCGGTCACAACGGACGGGCAGGAGCTCTATAGCCCCGACACCTATACTGTGCAGGCCAGCGGGCTTACCCCGCTGTCCAGCTGCTCAGGCCTGCCGGGCACGGGCAACATCAATGCGGGCCCGCATTACACCTTCTATCTCTCGGGTATGGAGACCTATGGTCGGCTTGAGATCGAGGTGGAAAGCTCCTGCGACACCACGCTTCTGGTCAACGACGCAAATGGCAATTGGCATTTCGACGATGACACCGGTGGCGCCATGCAGCCCGAGCTGAACCTGACCGATACCGCGGCCCTCAATGGCCGGGTGGATGTCTGGGTCGGCACCTTCGGGGACGGCACCGCATGCGAGGCCGAGCTGGAAATGGAGACCTGGAACTTCTGATCGGGGTAACCCCCACCGGGCGGAGGTAAGGTTTTCCAGCCTTTCGCCAACGCCCGGCTAAGACCATCCTGCCCCCATCGCCTCAACCGACCGGGGCAGGACAACTCAACACCGAATTTGGAATTCCCCTTCCAATAAGAAAAGACCCTACGGAGTAACACATTATGAAAAAGCTTCTTGCAGCCGCCTTCGCCCTGTTCGCCACCGCCGGCATTGCCGCCGCGTGCCCCGCCTATCAGAACGTCGGCGTTCAGACCGGATACACCACCGGTCAGGACCTTTATTCCCCCAACAGCTATTCGGTTCAGGCCGGCGGCAACCAGAGCCTGCGCAATTGCGGCTGGAACCATTCCGGCTACGTGATCTCGCGCCCTGACTTCGAATTCCAGATCGACGGCCTGCACCAGTATGGCCGCCTTGAAATCCGCGCCATCGGCAACTGCGACACCGTCCTGCTGGTCAACGATGCCCAGGGCAACTGGTACTTTGACGATGACAGCTACGGCAACCTGAACCCCGCCATCAACCTCTACCGCCCCGCCTCCGGCGTGTATGACATCTGGGTCGGCACCTACGGCACCAGCATTTGCCCCGCGACGCTGCAGATGGAGACCTGGTACAACTGATCTGACCCACCCGTCAGTGACACGAACGGCCCGCCAATCGGCGGGCCGTTTTGCGTTTGGGGCGGCGCTGTGATTGGGTGCCGCAAACGGGGCGGGAGGGACGGAAATGACATTTGAAACCTGGCTGGCATTCGCCCTGGCAAGCGCCATCGTGGTGGTGATCCCGGGCCCGAACATCGTGCTGACCGTCACCTATGGCATTCGCAATGGAATGCGCTCCGGGCTGGCCACGGTTCCGGGGCAGGTTCTGGGCGCATTTATCGCCATGAGCGCATCGCTTGCAGGGGCCGGTGCGATCCTGGCGGCCTCGGTGGGGCTGTTTACGGCGATGAAGGTTGTGGGCGCGCTTTATCTGTTGTGGCTCGCCTATCGGCTCTGGACCGCTCCGGTGGAGGGCATCCGAACCCAGGACAACGCGCCGGATCGATCCCTTTGGCGCCTGTTCCGGCAATCCACCCTGATCAGCGCGCTGAACCCCAAGGGCCCGGTCTTCTACATGGCGTTTGTTCCACAATTCGTCGATCCCGGCGCACCGGCCTTCGCCCAATTCGCGATCCTGACCGCCACCTTCCTGGCCGTGGCCGGGCTCAACGGTATCGGGTGGCTGGTACTGGCCAGTGCCTTGCGGGATCGCCTTCAGGGGCCGTTCGTGATGCGCCTGATCAACCGCATCGGTGCGCTGTGCCTGGGCGCGGCGGGTGTGCTGGCATTGCGGGCGAGCCGGACGGCGAATTGACCGCCCGTGTGTCAGTCCAGCCCGGTTGCATCATCCCAGTCGATCAGCGGCTGCTGGCCGATGATGCCATGGGGATTGTGGCTGCCGTCATTGACGTAATAGCCGAACCGGATCTCATCGAAGTCCACGCTGTCCCGAATGCCGGGCTGCTGGTAGATCCGCCGCGTGAAACGCCATAGGGCGGGGTAGTCGACGATGCGCCTGCGGGTGCAGCGGAAATGGGTGGCATAGACCGTATCGAAGCGGACAAGCGTTGCGAAAAGGCGCAAGTCGGCACTGCTGATCCAGTCGCCGAACAGGTAGTGCGTGTTGGCCAGCCGCGCCTCCAGCATGTCCAGCGTGTCAAAGACAGTATCGACCGCGTCGTCATAGGCGTCCTGCCGTTCCGCCAGCCCGGCGCGGTAAACGGCGTTGGACAGGCCATCGAATATGCGCCGGGTCAGGGCCTCGACCTCCGGGCGCCTGTCGTCGGGGCAGAGGGAGGGGCCGGTGCCTGCACGGTCAAACGCGTCGATCAGATCGGCGGAAGAATTGGACACGATGCGCTGCGCGCCGACCTCCCAAAGCACGGGCACCGTGGCGCGCCCGGTATAGTCCGGGTCGGTTGCGGAATAGAGCGTATGGATATGGCGCGTGCCGGATTCCGCCAAGGGGCCGTGGGGCAGGAGCCCGTATCCCTGCACCCGCGGGCCACCGGCCCATTGGACGGGCAGGCGGCCGGAAAAACCCTTGAAGATGGAGGCCAGCACCGCGCCGTGAGACCACGGGCAACTGGCCGAGGCGACAAGGATGAACGCGTCGGGCGTGTCGCGAAGGCGGTTCAGGATGGTATCGGACAGATCACTGGGAAGCGCGCTTGGCTCGCGTTGAAACGTGCCGTTCCGTATGAAGCGGTCGGTGTCAGCTTCCCATTGCCCGTCGATCAACATCCCCATTCTGGCGTGCCCTTCCCGTTGCCTTCGCCGCAAGCCTACCGCTTGCCGGGTGCAGCGGCCAGATTACTCCGCAGCGGGCGTCAGGCGGATCAGCGCGCCGGGATCGGCGTCGATCAGGATCAGGAGGGCGCCGTTTTCGTCGATCTCCACGTCGCGCACCCGGCCCTCGCCGACCCGCAGCCGTTCCTCGCCGACGATGGTGTCGCCCTCCACATCCAGCCGCACCAGCGCCTGACCGGCCAGGGCCCCCAGCAGGATGTCCCCCTGCCAATCGGCAAACATCTCACCATCATAAAACACCATGTCCGACGGCGCGATGGACGGGTCCCAGTAATAGCGCGGCTCGATATAGTCGGGCGCATGGGCCTGTTCACCGGTGCCCACATCGGACCCGTTGTAATTCACCCCGTAGCTGACCAGCGGCCAGCCGTAATTGCCGCCTTCTTCGACGATATTCAGCTCATCGCCACCCGCGGGGCCATGTTCCAGCGTCCAGAGCGCATCGGTGCCGGGCTGAATGGCGGCGCCCTGGATATTGCGGTGGCCATAGCTGACGATGCCTGGAAGCACGTCGCGCAGGGCGTCATTGGCCGTCAGCGAGCCATCGGGGGCAAATCCGACGACCACGCCATAGGCGGCATTCACCGGATCCTGCGCCAATTCGCGGTTTTCGGGGGTGAGGCGATCCCCGGTCGTGACGATCAGCCCGCCATCGGGCTGCACGATGACACGGCTGCCGAAATGGGCGGGAATGGCGGAGGCCGGGGTTTGCCGCCAAAGCTCGGTCACCCGCTCCAGCGTGGTGTGATCCTCCGACAGCGTGGCACGGGCCAGCGCCGTGGCCGAGCCCACAAGTCCGTCCCGTGCGGAATAGGTCAGGTAGAGGACCCGGCTTTGGACGAAATCGGGGGCAAGGGTGACGTCCAACAGCCCGCCTTGCCGCATCGCGCGCACGGATGGCACGCCGGAGATCTCCGGACCCATCGTTCCGTCGCGGGTGATGTGGCGCAGGCTGCCGCCACGTTCGGTGACGACATAGCCAGCCTCATCCGGCAGGATCGCAAGACCCCAGGGATGGGCCAGCGCGCCGCTGATGACCTCTTCGTCGAAGGTGATCCCGGAGAAGATCTCGGGTGCATCGGTCTGCTCCGCGAAAGCGGGAACCGTGTCGGGCAGGTTGGGCGTGCCATCATCGACGGGGGCCTGGGCAAGGACGGGCGTGACAAAGACAAGAAGGGGCAGGGCGCGGAGCATCGAGGGCCTCATGGAACAGGACTGTTCCGGTCTATATAGGGTGCCGATCCGCGAAGGGGATTGTCGTTTGCGTGATCCTGCCGAGCCGGGCCCGCCCCGCCCCGCTCAAAGCAAAAGCCGCACCTGGTCGGCGCGGCTTTCTATCGGATCTGTCGCGGCGGTCAGGCGCGGGCCGTCTTGCGGCTGCGCCGCCGCACCAGCAGGCCAGCCCCGCCCAGACCCAACAGCAGCAGCGGGAGGGTCGCGGGAAGCGGAACCGGGGTGATAACCTCGATTGCGCGGGTGGCGAAAACAACCGATTGCCCGATGGACTGACTTGCGGCCGGGCCGGCTGTATCATCATCGAAGAACAGGTATTCGGTCGAAGATGCGCCATTTCCGACGCAGCCATCGACAAAAGACATGCACCATCCGTTGCCCGATCCGCCCTGCAGAACGATGCTGCCTCGTGCCCCCGCCATGGTCAGAGTGTCTTGGCTGGCATAGATGCCGCGCAGGAACACGTTCAGGGCGCTATCCGACGACACATCATCGGTTGTGCCAGCCACGCCCGCCAGCGGTGTGGGGGAGGTGAGCCGAAGCTTCCACGAGACAACGTTGCTGCGGTTGATGGCGCCGATCGTTCCATCGGTTTCGATCGTGCCCACCACTGTCGCGCCGTCAAACGAACGTACGATGTCGTAGGTTGTCGCGTGGCTTGCGCCCGAAAGACACGCCAGCGCAAATACGGCGGCCAAAACTCGATTCATGAGAAAAAACTCCCGAACAGACAATACATTGCCCCCCGGCAATTACTCAGCTTTCGTCTCAAATTCAGGCAATTGGAAAGAGGTTTGGTGGCCAATTCGAAGTCATTATGAGGCGGAAATATGGCCCGCCCCGGCCCTTGCATTGCGCGGGCGCCGTTCGGCGGGATGTGCCACGAAAAAGCGCCGGCTCATGGAACCGGCGCTTAGTGAATTTGCGGTCTGCGCAGGGCAGGCGGGATTACTTGTCCTCGCCGTCCTCGGTGGGAGCCTCGTCCTCCGCGGCGGCGTCGTCACCGGCGGGGGCCACTTCTTCTTCCAGTTCGTCCAGCTGCGCGGCCCCGATATCGTCGAAGAGCTCGGCAATCTCGAATTCGGCCTGGGCCTCCTCCTCGGCTGCGAGATCCTGGATCGATTTGCCCGACGCCTGAAGCTCGGCCTCTTCGGGCGAGCGGGCGACGTTCAGTTCGATCTCGACCTCAACCTCGGGGTGCAGCTTCACGGCGACCGTGTGCAAGCCCAGATCCTTGATCGGTGCAATCAGGGCAACCTGCTTGCGATCCACCGAGAAGCCTTCTTCGGTGGCCACTTCGGCCGCGTCACGGGTGGTGACGGAGCCATAGAGCGAGCCCGAGTCGGAGGCGGAGCGGATGATGATGAACTGCTGGCCAGCCAGCTTTTCACCGAGGCTTTCAGCTTCGGACTTGGTTTCCAGATTGCGCGCTTCCAGCTGTGCTTTCTGGTTCTCGAAGGTGGCGAGGTTCGCCTCGTTGGCGCGGAGCGCCTTTTTCTGCGGCAAGAGGAAGTTGCG
Organism: uncultured Roseicyclus sp.; assembly: GCA_947491935.1. Taxonomy (GTDB): domain Bacteria; phylum Pseudomonadota; class Alphaproteobacteria; order Rhodobacterales; family Rhodobacteraceae; genus Gymnodinialimonas. The sequence continues at coordinate 180,157 of CANLLF010000001.1, read as the reverse complement.
CGCGTAGCCTTCCTTGACGGAGACCACTTCGCCCATCTGACCCAGCTTGGCCACACGTTCCAGTAGGATAACGTCCATTTTGTCGTCTCCTTACTTAACGGCGTAGGGCAGCAGGGCGAGGAACCGGGCGCGTTTGATCGCCTTGGCAAGGCGACGCTGGTTCTTGGCACCGACTGCGGTGATGCGGGAGGGGACAATCTTGCCCCGTTCGGAGATATAGCGCTGCAAAAGGCGCGTATCTTTGTAGTCGATCGTCGGCGCGTTCTCGCCCTCGAACGGGTCGGTCTTGCGGCGGCGGAAGAAGGGTTTGGCTGCCATGGGTCAGTCCTTTCGAATCAATCAGCGGCGTTCGCGGCGGGTGTCGCGTTCATCACGCTTCTGCATCTGGACCGAGGGGCCCTCATCATGGGCGTCGACCTTCACGGTCAGAACGCGCATCACGTCGTCATGCAGGCGCATCAGGCGTTCCATTTCCTGGATCGCTTCCGACGGGGCGTCGGTGCGCAGGTAGGAATAGTGACCCTTGCGGTTCTTGTTGATCTTGTAGGCCATGGTCTTCACACCCCAATATTCGGTGTCGACCACTTTGCCGCCATTGTCGGCGAGGACGGTGCCGAAATGCTCGTTCAGGCTTTCGGCTTGCGTGTTGGACAGGTCCTGACGCGCAATCATCACATGCTCATAGAGAGGCATGGAAACTCCAGTTCTGGTCACGGGCGCGTTTCAAAGGCCGGGTCTCGATCTCTCCGCATCCCAGCCACGAGGGAGCACGCCGATCAAAGGTATCGCGCGGAGAGATGCGTGCGTATATGCGCGCGCGCCATGGCTGTCCAGTGCCCAGATCTGGCAGCGTCGTTGACATGCGGTTTTCAGCCTTTTGCCTCAATTCGGCCACATCTGAACGGCACATTTGGCTGTGGGGGATAGTCTGCTCAGCATTTGAGGCAGGCCAAACGTGTTATCGCGAGCCTCCTTGGTTCGTACGATCAGAATTGGAGTACCTTGGTGGTTTACCAGCGGTTTATGACAAACGAAGATGGTGCCGTCACCGTCGATTGGGTCGTCGTCCTGGGCGCGTTGGTGGGGCTGGGCGTTGCCGTATCCGAGACATCCACCGCCGCCTTGAGCAGCCATTCCGGCAATATCGAGGGCGAGTTACAAGTGGGGCAGTTCGAGACCGCCTGGGATGCCAACCTGCAATTGCAGCCGAATGCCGATACCGACACCGGTGGCTCGACCACCGGCGGGTCCGGCACGAACCCCAATCCCGATCCGGACCCCGATCCGAACCCCGATCCCGATCCGGACCCCGATCCGAACCCTGACCCCGATCCGGACCCGGATCCGAACCCTGATCCCGACCCCGATCCTGATCCGAACCCTGATCCCGATCCGGACCCTGATCCGGATCCCGATCCCGATCCGGACCCTGATCCCGATCCGCAACCGGTTGGCGCGGATGGCTGCCCAACGCCGGCATTGGACGGGACAGCGGGCTTCGGAACCGGGATCGGCATGTGGTCACCCGACCGTTATTCTGTCTCTGCTGGCGGGTCGACGCAGCTGAGCGCGTGCGGCAGCCACGGCTTCCCGTCCGACATTGGGTATTTCGATGCGCGGCCCACCATGTCGTTCAACCTGAGCGATCTGGACGGCTATAACCGCGTGGAGATCGAGACGCGCGGCAGTGGCGGTTGCGATACCGTTCTGATGGTGCGTGATGCCCAGGGCAACTGGTACCACAACGATGATGGTGGATCGGGCCGATACTCCCGGGTCAACATCAGCCCCGTGGCGCTTGCGACCGGCCGCGTTGACGTTTGGGTGGGCACCTATGGTGCAGACCAGTGTAATACCACGCTTGAGATGGAGACCTGGTAAGAGCTGCCACAACGGGCCACCGACGGCCCCGGCTATCTCTTTTTCACCGCTTGACCGCGCCGAAAGCTCACGCTTCCGGCGCGGTTTCGTTTTGGCGCAGCCGTTGCGTGGCACGCTCGCTTGCGATAGCTGAGACGGTCAGAGCCGTGCCACCATCGCAAGGAGCAGCGCCATGAGCAGAGCCTTCGTTTTTCCCGGCCAAGGAGCCCAGACCATCGGAATGGGCCGCGATCTGGCCGACGCCTATCCCGAGGCCCGCGCCGTGTTCGACGAGGTGGATGACGCCTTGGGCGAGCGCCTCTCGGCATTGATCTGGGAGGGTGAGATCGGGGATCTGACGCTCACCCGCAATGCTCAGCCCGCTCTGATGGCAACCTCCCTGGCGGCCATGGCTGCGCTGAAGGCGGACGGCGTGGAGGTTGGCGCCGCATCCTACGTGGCGGGCCATTCACTGGGGGAATATTCGGCCTTGTGCGCGGCGGGGTCGCTGAGCCTGGCCGACACGGCGCGGCTGTTGCGCCTGCGCGGCGAGGCCATGCAGGCCGCCGTTCCAGCGGGAGAGGGGGCCATGGCCGCCATTCTGGGGCTTGACCTGGCTGCCGTAGAAGCGGTCGCCGCCGAGGCCGCTAAGGGAGAGGTCTGCGAAGCGGCCAATGACAACGATCCCGCGCAGGTGGTGATTTCCGGCGCGAAGGCCGCGGTGGAACGGGCATGCGAGATCGCGAAATCCAGCGGTGCCAAGCGCGCGCTGCTGCTGCCGGTATCCGCCCCGTTCCATTGCGCCCTGATGCAGCCTGCCGCCGATGCGATGGCAGAAGCCTTGGACCGGGTGGATCTCGAAGCGCCCATCGTGCCGCTGGTGGGCAATGTGATTGCGCGGGCCGAAAGCTCCGCGGCCCTGATCCAGACGCATCTTGTCGAACAGGTCACGGGCCGGGTGCGCTGGCGGGAATCCGTGGCGTGGATGGCGAGTGAAGGGGTGACGGAGATCTATGAAATCGGGGCCGGAAAGGCCCTGTCGGGTATGGTCAAACGGATCGACCGTGCGATCGCGACCGCGCCTGTGGGTACGGCAGAAGAGGTGCAGAAGGCTGCTTCTGCAATCAACGCATGAGTTTCGCGGAGGCCATGGCGCTACAGCCCACATGGGTGCAGATCTGGCTCAACGTGCTGCTTCTGGGGGCCTTCATCCTGCCGCTGAGTTTCCTGATCTGGCGGGCGTCGCGGATTGCGGGGGTACTGACGCTCGCGGCGTCGCTCCTGTCGGCTGTCTCGATCAACTGGATGTACGGGCAGATGGGATACGTGAAGCTCCTGGGCTTGCCGCATATCGTGTTCTGGACCCCGCTTGCGATCTATCTGTGGCGGCAGATCCGCCGCCCTGACATGCCGGTCTGGCCGCGACGGCTGATGAGTGTCACGCTGGTTGTGATCGCGATTTCGCTGGCCTTCGACTATGTCGATGTGGCCCGGTGGCTGTTGGGAGAGCGGGACGCGGTGGCCGGAACCTTGCCGGGCGGCGCGTAAGACGACTTTGAGGAAGGGGCGAACATGTTTGATCTAACAGGGAAAAACGCGCTGGTGACCGGCGCGTCGGGCGGCATCGGCGCGGAGATCGCGCGCAAGCTGCACGGGGCGGGCGCGAGCGTGGGACTGTCGGGCACGCGGGTGGAGCCGCTGGAGGCGCTGGCGGGTGAACTGGGGGAGCGCGCCCATGTGTTGCCGTGCAACCTCGGCGATCCGGAGGCCGTGGAGGCCCTGCCCAAATCGGCCATCGCGGCGATGGGATCGCTGGATATCCTGGTCAACAATGCCGGCATCACCCGCGATAACCTGTTCATGCGCATGTCCGACGAGGAATGGTCCAGCGTGCTTGAGGTCAACCTGACCTCGACCATGCGGCTGTGCCGTGGGGTGCTCAGGGGCATGATGAAGGCGCGTTGGGGCCGGATCGTGAATATCTCCTCCGTTGTGGGGGCCACCGGCAATCCGGGGCAGGGCAATTACGCCGCGTCGAAGGCCGGAATGGTGGGGATGTCGAAATCGCTTGCCTATGAAGTGGCGAGCCGGGGCATCACCGTCAATTGCGTGGCGCCGGGCTTTATCGAGACCGCGATGACCGACAAATTGACGGACGATCAGAAGGCCAAGATCCTGACCCAGATCCCGGCGGGGCGCATGGGCACCCCGGGCGAAATCGCGGCGGCCGCGTTGTTCCTGGCCAGTGCCGAGGCCGGTTATCTGACCGGCACCACGATGCATGTAAACGGTGGTATGGCGATGCTGTGACAGGTTGTGGACGGCGCTTTCCCCGGCGTCAGAAAGGCGGGTGCAAGGCATTGCCATGGCCGCAACATATGCTATAGGCGGCGCGAGATTGCCGGAGGGCTTGTTCCCCGGCCCGGCCTTCCCCACCTGTCTGAAGGTGGTTAAAGGCGAAGTGAGCGGCCAGAACGGCACGAAGTGGAACCAGGGCAGCCAGCATCGGCATATCCCTGAGCAAGATGAGGAACGAAACATGAGCGACATCGCAGACCGCGTGAAAAAGATCGTTGTGGAGCACTTGAGTGTGGAAGAGGACAAGGTGACTGAATCGGCCTCGTTCATTGACGATCTGGGCGCAGATTCGCTTGACACGGTCGAGCTGGTGATGGCGTTCGAAGAAGAGTTCGGCATCGAGATCCCCGACGACGCGGCCGAGACGATCCAGACCTTCGGCGATGCGGTGAAGTTCATCAAAGAAGCGCAGTAAGCGCATCTTCTAGAAGATCAAACGGCGTTCGGAGTGATCCGGGCGCCGTTTTTGTTTGGTATGACGGTTCCGGCCAGGTCACTTCTCGGCGAGGTGCCGTTCCAGTCGATCCAGCTGCCCGCCGTCGGTGCGCCGTAGCGTGCGCGCGATCAGCGGGCGTAGAAGGCCGAGAAGGCCGCGCACGTGGCACTCGATGTCGTGGGTCACGCGGACCGGCCCCGCGCCGTGCAATTCATAGGTATAGACGGCCTGCACCGGCCCCTGTTGCGCGCGGAGCGACAACCGGCGGTTCGGTTCAAAGGCAATCACCTTGCTTTCCACCTGCTTGCCGCGCGTTGTGAAGCGGATCTTTGAGCCCATCCGCAAGGCGCCGCCATCTTCCGTGGTCAGGTTGGTGACATCCCCCATCCACTTCGCCATTTCCTCCGGCGTTGTCAGGGCCGACCATATCGTGTCGGCGGGAAGTGACAGATTGGCTATCGCAACACGCATTTTGGGCTCCTTCGGGTTCAGTGTCGTCGCGAAGACGCTACTGCCGGAGGGGCGCGGGCGATTGTAAGTTACGGCACGTCTTGCGGGGTGAAGCTCACATGCTCCCCCCGTCGGGCATCGGGGTAAGCGATGCGGCGGTCATCGAGGTATTTGGAGGGGTAAAGGCCGGTCAGCTTGCGGAATTCGTTGTTGAAATGGGCCTGATCGAAAAACCCGTGCGCATGGGCCAAGGTTGTCCAATCGACGTTGCGGGCCGGATCGACCGCCCCGAGCAGGGCCAGAAGCCGCTGAATGCGGGCGGCATGGCGCGGGGTCAGGCCGATGGCGTCTTTGAACGCATCCCGTGCCTTGCGTTCCGAGACCGGCAACTCGGCATAAAGGCGGGGCAGGTCAACATCGCCTTGTGCGGCCGCGATCCTGTCGTGAAGGGTGTCGATCCAGGGGGCGACGAGGTGAATGGCGGTCCGATCAACAAGATCGTGGAGCGCGGCATGGGCATCGGCATCCTCCGCCCGCCCGGCCAGCGCCGTCATCGCCGCGTAGATCGGCGCGGGAAGGACCGCGTTGGCGGGGGCCACACGGTCGGTCAGGCGCAAGGTTGGCTGCCCCGTCAGGCGCATGAGCGTTTGTGGCGGTATGGCGAGGCCCACAACGCCGGTGCCGTTCATCGGCGTGTGATAGAGGGGTCGGGTCCAGTTGCCCTGTACCCAGGCATTCTCAAAGATCGGGTTGTGTTCGGGCACAGGATCCGGCCCGAGGCGGTGGCCTGCTCCGAAGGACATGATTGCAACGACCAGCCCGGTGGGCAGGATCTTGTCGGTTCGATAGCCGATATGCCCCTTCGCGGCGAAGGAATAGGCGACATGCCGGTGCGCAGGGCCGGACGGGAAGGGCGTGTAGCGGAATGAAGGTTCGGACATTGGGCAGAGTGTGGGGCTGTGACGCACGGCCTGGCAAGCCTGTCGCGCCAAGCAATTGACCGCCCAGCCGATCTACGGGGATTGCGCGCGGTCCCGCCTTTCCGGTATCTGGACGCGCAAATACGTCGAAAAAAGGGGTTTGGGCATGCGTCGAGTGGTTGTGACGGGGCTGGGGCTGGTGACGCCGTTGGCATGCGGTGTCGAAGAGACATGGACGCGCCTTCTGGCCGGTCAATCGGGTGCGGGGCCGATCACGCGGTTTGATCCGACAGGGTTCGGCACCACCTATGCCTGCGAATTGCCGCGGGGCGACGGCACGGACGGGACGTTCAATCCCGATCAGTGGATGGAGCCCAAGGAACAGCGCAAGGTGGATGATTTCATCCTGTACGGTATGGCGGCCGCGGTTCAGGCCGTGGACGATGCCGGGTGGACGCCGAGCGACACCGAAAGCCTGGAGCGGACCGGCTGCCTGATCGGGGCTGGGATCGGCGGATTGTCGTCGATTGCGGATACGTCGATCACGCTGAACGAACGCGGGCCGCGGCGGGTGTCGCCGTTCTTTGTGCCGGGCGCGTTGATCAACCTGATCTCGGGGCAGGTGTCGATCCGCTATGGCTTCAAGGGCCCGAACCACTCGGTTGTAACGGCTTGTTCGACGGGCGCCCATGCTATCGGCGATGCGGCGCGGCTGATCGCGCTGGATGATGCGGACGTGATGATCGCGGGCGGGGCGGAGAGCCCGATTTGCGCGATTGGTATCGCGGGCTTCAATGCCTGCAAGGCGCTGTCGACGAAGCGCGCGGATGAGCCGGAGAAGGCCTCGCGCCCTTGGGACAGCGATTCCGACGGGTTCGTGATGGGTGAAGGCGCGGGGATGGTTGTGCTGGAGGAATATGAGCACGCCAAGGCGCGGGGCGCGACGATCTACGCGGAAATCCTGGGCTACGGGCTCAGCGGCGATGCCTATCACATCACGGCCCCGCCGCCGGACCACGAAGGCGCTGAGCGGGCGATGCGGGCGGCGTTGAAGCGGGCCGGGCTGGAGCCGAGCGCAATTGACTATGTCAACGCGCACGGCACATCGACCATGGCCGACACGATCGAGTTGGGCGCGGTGGAGCGGCTGATGGGGGATCATTGCGCCGATCTGCGGATGTCGTCCACCAAGTCGATGACCGGGCATTTGTTGGGCGCGGCCGGTGCGATTGAGGCGATATTCAGCATTCTGGCGATCCGGGATAATGTGGCCCCGCCGACGATCAACCTCGACAATCCGGCGGCGGAGACGGCGATCAATCTGTGCGCCAATGCTAAGCAGGAGGGGGAAATCAACGTGGTCCAGTCGAACTCCTTCGGGTTTGGCGGCACCAATGCCTGCCTGATCATGGGGCGGGTGTAGAGCCGATGTGGAAGCACATTGCCGCAAACGGGATCTCGTTCCTGATTATCGCGCTCATTGCGGCGGCGGCGGCCCTGGGATGGGGACAGCGGCAATGGAATGCCGAGGGGCCGCTTGAAACGGCGGCGTTTTTCGAAGTGGAGCAGGGTGATACGCTGGCCCGCGTTTCGGAGCGCTTGGAGGAGGTCGGCGCGATCCGGTCCGCGACGGTGTTCCGTGTGGGCGTTCGCGCGGTGGACCGGGCGGGCGATCTGCGGTTCGGGAATTACGAGATCCCGGCGCGCGCCACCATGGAAGAGGTGCTGGATATCGTGACAGCCGGGGGGCCGTCCTCCTTCCGGTATCGGGCAACTTACGTGTTGCGGAATTCGGGCACCGGAGAATTGCGTCTGAGCGAACGCCTGCCAGGCAGCGGTGAGGTGGAAGAGATTGTGCGGTTTGCCTATGAAGACGGCGTTCCGCAGGAATACGCGGACCTTGTCGCGGCGCAGACACCGATGCTCTACCGGCTGGTGATCCCAGAGGGCCTGACATCCTGGCAGGTCGTGCAGGGCCTGTTGGCGGCGGATTTCCTGGACGGAGAGGTTGTCGATGTTCCCGCGGAGGGAACGCTGGCACCCGCGACGATCGAGGTGAGCCGCGGGGACGACCGGGCGGAGTTGCTGGCCGAGATGCAAGCCGCGCAGGAGCGGATTCTGGCGGCGGCGTGGGAGAACCGCGCGGCGGACCTGCCGGTTTCAACGCCGGAGGAGGCCCTGATCCTGGCGTCGATCATCGAGAAGGAAACATCCGTGCCCGAGGAACGGGGGCGAGTGGCGAGCGTGTTCACCAACCGGTTGAACCAGGGGATGCGGCTCCAGACCGACCCGACGGTAATTTACGGCGTCACCAATGGGCGCGGCATTCTGGGGCGTGGCCTGCGGCAATCGGAGTTGCGGGCGGAGACGCCTTGGAACACCTATGTGATCGACGGGCTGCCGCCGACCCCCATTGCCAATCCGGGGCAGGCCGCGATTGAGGCGGCCCTGAACCCCGACAGCACCGATTTCATCTTCTTCGTGGCCGATGGCACTGGCGGGCACGCCTTTGCGGTGACGTTGGAGGAGCACAACCGCAACGTGGCGCGCTGGCGCGAGATCGAGGCGGAGCGGGCCACCGACAATTGAATCGAGCGGAGGCGGGAGAGGGGCGATGCCCCGTCCCACCGGCCCGCGCGCGGTGAGTATCGGCCGTTTTGCGGCAGGATCGCAGGTGCCGGGCGGGATGCGGGATCGGTGCAGGTGAATAATTGGCAAAGGAAGACGGCGTGTGTGCCGTCCGAAGGGCTTCGCGAGGCGGTGCCAACGCGTTGATTTCGTGCCATCTTTGCGGGTCTGGTTAATATCCGGTTAGCGCGCGGTGGACCGGTTAACCATATGAAAACGCAAAACTTCTTGACCCACCGAACGCCCCATGGCACCTCTTTAGGCACGCTGGAAGATGTGGGTTAACGGCCTGGGGATCACGCCCCTCGGGTCGTTTTTTTGTGCCTATGTGCCGGACGGGGTGGCAGCCTCATCCGGCCTGCAAGAAAACGCCCCCATCCTGCTCGTGCCCGGGAGTGGATTCACGGACGCGAGGAAAAGATCATGAACATGATCATTGAGAAGGACGACCTGGATGCAGATCGCGCTGAAGCCCTGGTGGCGGAAGCGCGCGATGCATTCGATCGAGCAGTCCGGGTGTTGAGGAAAAGCTGCGATCAGCTTGAATCGACCCCCGAGACTGGAGATGGAGACGTTGTGAAGAGCGTGCGCCAGCTGAACGGCGCATATCTTCACGCGATGGAAATGCGGGAGAAAGCACGTGTCGCAGGGTGCAAACGGTTCGGAGATGCGGGAACAGGACAACTCGATCTCGACGAAGCACGAGCTGAGATCGGGCTCCGCCTGGCTTGCCTCCGTGGACGAGGACACGGAAGCGGCGTTTCTGGCGAGCCTGAATGACAATGCGTTGGCGGCCTTGCCCTGGCTCTTCGAGTTCTGGGCATTGCCGCATCAATTGCCGCCGGAGGGCGACTGGACAACCTGGGTTGTCCTCGGCGGGCGCGGTGCGGGCAAGACCCGCGCCGGGGCGGAATGGGTGCGGTCGATGGTGGAGGGGTCCACCCCCGACGCTCCGGGTCGGGCCCGCCGCGTCGCGCTTGTCGGAGAAACATACGACCAGGCGCTGGCGGTGATGGTGAAGGGTGAGAGCGGGTTGATTGCCTGCTCTCCGCCCGATCGGGCGCCGCGATGGGTGGCGGGAGAACGGATGCTTGTCTGGCCAAACGGGGCGGAAGCGCGGGTCTACTCCGCCCATGATCCCGAGGCGCTTCGGGGGCCGCAATTCGATCTGGCCTGGTCCGACGAATTGGCCAAGTGGCCAAAGGCGCAAGAGACCTGGGATATGCTGCAATTCGGGCTTCGCCTGGGGCAGCACCCGCAGCAGGTGGTCACGACGACCCCGCGAAACGTTAACGTGCTTAAGGAATTGCTGGCGCGCGAGGGTGTGGCCCATTCCCATGCACCGACGGAGGCGAATTCAGCCTACCTGGCGGATTCGTTCCTGAAAGAGGTGCGCGCGCGCTACGGCGATACACGCCTTGGCCGACAGGAGTTGGACGGTGTCTTGATGGACGATGTCGATGGCGCGCTTTGGACGCGCAACGAGATCGACCGGCTGCGTACAAACCGAGTGCCGGACGGCGCCCGCGTGATTGTGGCGGTTGATCCGCCGGTGACGGGCCACGAGGGCTCGGATGCCTGTGGAATTGTGGTGGTGGGGGTGGTTGAGACCGGCAATCCGGCCGACTGGCACGCGGTGGTGATCGACGATTGTTCGGTCCGCGCGGCGTCGCCGCAGGGCTGGGCCGAGACCGCCGTGATGGCCTATCACAAATACGGCGCCGCTCGGATGGTGGCCGAGGTCAATCAGGGCGGCGACCTGGTGCAGACGATGATGCGGCAGGTCGACCCGACAGTGAACTACCGCGCGGTGCGTGCCTCCAAGGGCAAGGTGGCACGGGCTGAACCGGTCGCCGCGCTCTACGAACAGGGCCGGATCCGCCATGTGGGGCTGCACGCCGAGTTGGAAGACGAAATGTGCAAGATGGCCCTGACGGGTTATCAGGGCCAGGGCTCACCGGACCGCGTTGACGCGCTGGTCTGGGCCCTGACGGAAGGCATGCTGGTGCCAGCGGGCAATCGCCTGAACCCGGCGATCCGGCCGCTTTGACAATCAACTGAAACGGGCGGCCCCGCGGGCCGCTGCAACGGCGGGTTCCGCCAAGGGACCGGGTGGCGACGAACGCCAGCCCGTTCTCCATGCATGACTTGAGGAGAGGCTCATATGGTTCTGGATTTCCTGAAGAAATCGGATCCCGTGATACCCGAGGCCAAGGCCTCCGCCAGCGCGAAACTGGCTGTATGGGGATCATCGGGCCGCGTGGTCTGGAGCCCGCGGGACGTGGGGTCTTTGACGAAGAACGGCTTTCTGGGCAACCCGGTGGGCTTCCGCGCGATCAAGATCGTGGCTGAGGCCGCCGCCGCACTCCCGGTGATCTGCCGCGATGCGGAGCGCCGCTATGATGCGCATCCGGCGCTGCAGCTGCTGACGCGGCCCAATGCGGGCCAGACGCGAGCGGATCTGTTGGAGGCCGCCTTCGCGCAGCTGATGCTATCGGGCAATGCCTACATGGAAGCGGTGATGCCCGAGATGGGGTATCCGGCGGAGTTGCATGTGCTGCGGTCGGATCGGATGCACCTGGTGCCGGGCGCGGATGGCTGGGCGACGGCCTATGACTACACGGTCGGCTCGAAAAAACACCGCTACCCGGCGGAGTTGATCTGCCACATCCGGAACTTCCACCCCCAGGATGACCATTACGGCCTTGCGCCCATTCAGGCGGCGGCGACCGCGATTGATGTGCACAATTCAGCGGCCCGGTGGTCCAAGGCGCTTCTAGACAATGCGGCCCGTCCGTCGGGTGCAATCGTTTACAACGGCCTCGATGGCGCCGGTACGATGAGCCAGGACCAGTTCGACCGCCTGCAGATGGAGCTTGAAAGCCACCACCAGGGCGCGCGGAATGCCGGCCGCCCGATGCTTCTGGAAGGCGGGCTGGATTGGAAACCGATGGGCTTCAGCCCGTCGGATATGGAGTTCCAGAAAACGAAGGATGCCGCCGCGCGGGATATCGCGCTGGCCTTTGGCGTGCCGCCGATGCTTCTGGGCATCCCTGGCGACGCGACCTACGCCAATTACGCCGAGGCGAACCGGGCGCTCTATCGCCTGACCGTCCTGCCCCTTGCCGAGCGGGTCTGGGCGTCGGTGTCGCACTGGTTGTCGGGGTTGAGCGGCGAGGTGATCCATATCGCGCCGGATCTGGACGGGGTTCCGGCGCTGGCCTCCGAGCGCGAGGCGCAGTGGCGCCGGGTGAGCGAGGCCGCCTTCCTGACGGATGCGGAGAAGCGCCGCCTTCTGGGCCTGCCCGAGATGCCGGACACATGAATGACACCAAGGAAATCAGCGGCTCCCGCTACCTCTACGCGCCCTTCGACGCGGCCAATGCCAAGATCGAAGCCAATGAACGCGTGCAGGCGGAGCGATGGGCGGCGCTGACCTTTCGCCTCGAAGGGATCGAGACATCGCTGCAACGCTTGGAGAAGCGCCTTTGGCTGGCGGTTTTCGGCGTTGTCTCGGTCATCCTGGCGCAGGGCATCAACCAGCTACTTAACCTCAACATCGGCGGCTAGGAGCCTGTTATGCAATCAATTTCTGCAAGCGGCCTGGAGGTGAAATTCCACCAGTTCGACGAAACACTTACCCTCAAGGACGACCATGTCATCGAAGGCTATGCGTCGTTGTTCGGGGCCAAGGATCAGGGCGGGGATGTCGTCGAAAAGGGCGCGTATGCCAAATCGCTGGGGGATGGCCGGAAGGTCAAGATGCTGTGGCAGCATGACCCCCGTGAACCGATCGGGATTTGGGATGAGGTCCGTGAAGACGCACGTGGCCTCTATGTGAAGGGACGCCTGCTGGATTCGGTCGCTCGGGCCCGGGAGGCCGCGGCCCTGACCAAGGCGGGCGCGATTGACGGGCTCTCCATCGGCTATCGCACCGTGAAGTCCCACAAGAACGAAAGGGGCCTGCGGTGCCTTTCGGAAGTGGAGCTTTGGGAGGTGTCGCTTGTGACATTCCCGATGCTTCCTGAGGCCCGGCTGGATGCCCATGAGGGTAAGTCAGACGGTCTTCAAGACCTGGCGCAGGTGTTCGAGGACGCCCGCCGCAACCTGGCGGCGCGCAAGGCCCGCTGATCCAGGGGCCCCTTGGCCGAACCGCCAGGGGACCCGAGCCTAACCTCAACCAAAAGGGATATCTCATGACCGAGACCCATGAGCGGGGGGCGGACAGCCCCCCCTTGGCTGAAGTCAAGACCGCGATCGGCGGGTTCTTGAGTGAATTCAACCAATTCCAAGACGACATGAATGCAAAACTCCAAAAGCAGGAAGAGCGTATTGCTATGCTGAATACCAAGACCAACACCTTCGCCCGTCCCGCGTTGTCGACCGAGATCGACACGCAGGCGCCTCACAAACTGGCCCTGAAAAGCTACCTGCGGTGCGGCGATGATGACGCCCTTCGCGGCCTCGAGCTGGAAGGCAAGGCGATGAACACCGCCGTGAATGCCGAAGGTGGCTACCTGGTGGATCCGCAAACCGCGGAGATGATCCAGTCGGTGCTGCGCTCCTCCTCTTCGCTGCGTTCGGTGGCCAATGTGGTCAGCGTCGAGGCGACGTCGTTTGACGTGCTGATCGACAGCACCGATACCGGTGCCGGTTGGGCCGATGAGGTGTCGTCTACCGCGGAGACGGATACGCCCCAGATCGAGCGCATTTCGATCCCGCTGCATGAGCTTTCGGCCCTGCCCAAAGCGTCCCAGCGTCTGCTGGACGACAGCGCGTTCGACATCGAGGGTTGGCTGGCCGGTCGCATCGCCGACAAATTCGCCCGCGCCGAAGCGGCGTCGTTCATCTCGGGTGACGGATCGGGCAAGCCCACGGGCCTGCTGACCCATCCGACGGTGGACAACGACAGCTGGACCTGGGGCAACCTGGGCTATGTGGCGACCGGCACCGCCGGGGACTTCGACTCCAGCAACGCCGCGGACGCGATTGTGGATCTGGTCTATGCCCTGGGTGCACGTTACCGCGCCAACGCCAATTTCATCATGAATTCCAAGACCGCCGGTGCGGTTCGGAAGATGAAAGACGCGGACGGCCGCTTCCTGTGGTCCGATGGTCTGGCCGCCGGTGAGCCCGCGCGCCTGATGGGGTACCCGGTTCTGATCGCCGAGGATATGCCCGACATCGCGGTCGACGCGATGGCGATCGCCTTTGGCGATTTCGGCGCCGGTTACACCATTGCCGAACGCCCCGATCTGCGCGTTCTGCGCGACCCGTTCTCGGCCAAGCCGCATGTCTTGTTCTATGCCACCAAGCGCGTTGGCGGCGACGTGACGGATTTCGCGGCGATCAAGCTGATGAAGTTCGGCACCGCCTGATAGCGGCGCAAACCGACCTGGTCCGATCCCTCGGGGGGATCGGGCCGGGCGGGGCGTGTGTGCGGGCCTTTGCGGGTCCAGCTGCGCGTCTCTCCGCATGAGCAGCGCGGAGGTCGGCGCCACGCCCCAACCCACCTTACCTTTGTTTTTCCCGGAGAATTCATCATGATGATGGTCGAATTGACCTCCGTGCCAAGCGCTGCCTTGCCGGTAGACGCCTTGGCCGACCACTTGCGCCTGTCCTCCGGGTTTGCCGATGACGGCAGCCAGGATGCACAGCTTGAAGGGTGCCTTCGCTCGGCCATGGCCGCGATCGAGGCCCGGATTGGCAAGGCCCTGATCGCCCGGCAGTTTTCCCTGACGCTGAGCGGCTGGCAATCCGCCGATGCGCAGGCCTTTCCTGTCGCTCCGGTCAGCAGCGTTGAAAGCGTTAAGCTCATTAACCAGGCTGGCGATGAGACGATTGCGGACCCCAACAGCTACGTGCTGCGGGCCGACGCGCAACGGCCACGGATCGAGGCCACGGCGAGCAGCTTCATACAGCCGCCGCGCGGCGGGTCTGTCGAAATCGAACTTACGGCTGGCTATTCCACCGATTGGACCGGCGTGCCCCACGATTTGCACCATGCATGGCTGGCCTTGGCGGCCGAATTCTACGAGCGGGTTGAGCCGGGCCCGATGCCGTTGCCCATGGCCGTTCTGGCCCTGATCGAACCCTATCGGCAAATCCGCTTGGGGGGGGTCTCGGCATGACCCGCCCACATCTGAACCGGAAGCTCATCCTTGAAGCGCCCACCCGCGTCATCGATGGCGCGGGCGGATATTCCGAGACCTGGGACGCGATTGGCGTGATCTGGGGCGAAGTGCTGCCGCGCGGCGCAGGTCGGGAGGTCGAGGCATCGGAGCTGAAACTGAAGATCACTGTTCGCGCGGCACCGCAGGGTGCCCCGTCGCGGCCGACGGCGGCGATGCGGTTTCGGGATGGCGCGCGCATCTACCTGATCGAAGCGGTGACTGAACTGGATACCGCCGGTATCTACCTGATTTGCTTTTCAAAAGAGGAGGTCGTCGCATGAGCTATGCCGCCACGGCCGCCCTTCAGGAGGCGGTTTATTCCGTGCTGAGTGGCGATGCCACAATCACCACGCTGACCGACGGCAACGTCTATGACGCGCTGCCACCGGGTCCGGTGCCCTCGCTCTATGTGAGCCTTGGGCCGGAGCGCGTGCGCGACGCCTCGGACGTGATGGCCGATGCGGCCATTCACGACTTTCCGATCATCGTGACGTCGGACGGCACCGGGTTTCACGAGGCCAAGCGCGTGGCCGCAGCGGTCTCCGATGCCCTTCTGGGCGGTACGTTCGTGATGAGCCAGGGCGCGGTTACAGCGATGAACTTTCTACGTGCCCGTGCCCGGCGCGTGGGGAATGTCCGCGAAATCGAGATCTGGTTTCGCGCGATGATCGACATGGGTGACGTCTAAGGCGCGCCCCCACCCGACAACATACTGATAGAACTGGAGAATGCCATGACGGCCCAGACTGGTAAGGACCTTCTTGTGAAGGTGGATATGGACGGCAACGGCGTCTTTGAGACGCTTGCGGGCCTGCGCGCCAGCCGCTTGAGCTTCAACGCGGAAAGCGTCGATGTCACAAGCCTGGAATCGACGGGCGGCTGGCGCGAAATCCTGGGTGGCGCGGGGGTGAAATCGGCCTCGATTTCCGGCTCCGGCATCTTCCGGGACGCCAATACGGACGAGCGCGCGCGGTCGATCTTCTTCCAATCGATCACGCCTGACTTCCAGGTTGTGATCCCCGATTTCGGGATCGTGGAAGGCGCGTTTCAGATCACGTCGATCGAATATGCGGGCACCCATGACGGCGAGGCGACCTACGAGGTCGCGATGGCGTCTGCTGGCGCGCTGACCTTCACGGCGATCTGAGCGATGGCAAACCCTTGGACCGGGGAGGTGGCGCTGGTGATTGACGGGACGCGCCGTGCCGCGAAACTCACGCTTGGCTCATTGGCGGAGCTGGAAGCGCGGCTTGGGGCGGCATCGCTGAGCGACATGGTGGCCCGGTTCGAGGGGGAGGCGCTGAAATCAGCCGACGTGCTGGCGCTGTTATGCGCCGGCCTTCGGGGCGGAGGCTGGGACGGTGATCTGGAAGATCTCCTCCATGCCGAGATCGAGGGTGGTATTCTGGAAGCCACCCGCGTCGCCGCCCGCCTTCTGGTTCTGGCCTTCCGGCCCGTGCAATGAGCGCGGACGAAAAAGGCTTTGATTGGCCCGCCCTGATGCGCGTGGCCTATCAGCAGATGGGCCTGAGCCCGGCCGAGTTCTGGGCCATGACGCCTGCGGAATTCCTGATCCTGCTTGGCCCCGAAAGCGGGGCCGCGCCGCTGCGCCGGGACGCCTTGGAGGCGCTTCTGTCGCGATTCCCGGATTCTTCCAACGCGGCCATTTCGGCCGACAGACCTAGTGAGGACGGACATGACCGAGATGGATGATAGCCTCTCCCGCTTTGACGCCGAGATCGCCGAGTTGGAGACGAGCCTGTCGGGCGCCACCTCCATGGCCGCTGCGTTTCAGGGCGAGTTACGCGATATGCAGGGCGCGATGCTCTATACCGGCCGCGAGGTGAACTCGATGAGCCGGGCGATTGGCGGTGGGCTCCGCCGCGCTTTTGATGGCGTCGTGTTCGACGGCATGCGCCTGTCCGATGCCCTGCGCAGTGTTGCAACATCGATGGTGGACGCGGCTTACAATACGGCGATGCGCCCGGTGCAGAACGCGCTCGGGTCGGCCATCTCCAACGGCATGAACGGCCTTCTGAGTGGCATCCTGCCGTTCGAGAAGGGCGGTGCGATCAGCCAGGGCCGGGTGATGCCCTTTGCCCGCGGCGGAGTGGTCAACGGCCCCACAACCTTCCCGATGCGCGGTGGTACCGGCCTGATGGGCGAAGCCGGGCCGGAGGCGATCATGCCGCTCCGCCGGGGCCCCGATGGCAAGCTGGGTGTGGCCGCTGCCGGCGGCGGCGGGCCCGTCAACGTCACGATGAACATCACGACGCCCGATGTGGCGGGGTTCCGGCGCTCGTCGAGCCAGGTGGCCGCGGAAATGCAGCGCGCCATGGCGCGCGGACAACGGAACCAGTGAGGGAGAAAAACCATGGGATTTCATGAAGTTCGCTTCCCGACGAACCTGAGCTTTGGTTCATCCGGTGGCCCCGAGCGACGCACGGAAGTGGTTGCGCTGACCAATGGGTTTGAAGAGCGCAACACGCCTTGGGCGCATTCGCGGCGGCGCTACGATGCCGGAAACGCGATGCGCTCGCTCGACGATATTGCGCAGTTGATCACGTTCTTTGAGGCCCGCCGGGGGCAGCTTTTCGGGTTCCGCTGGAAGGATTGGTGCGATTTCAAATCCTGTGCGCCGTCTGCGCAGCCCAATTTCGAGGATCAACGGATCGGCGCGGGCGATGGCATGACGACCATTTTCCAGATCTCCAAGACCTATCAATCGGGCCTGAATTCCTATGCGAGGCCGATTTCGAAGCCCGTTGAGGGCAGCGTGGTGGTCGGCGTCGCGGGCAGCGCGATGGCTGAGGGCGAGGATTACACCGTGGATTACACGTCGGGCGAGATCACCTTTGCGGTTCCGCCCGCGTCTGAGGTGGATGTCACCGCGGGCTATGAATTCGACGTGCCGGTCCGGTTCGACACCGATGCCATCCAGACGTCTGTGGCCTCGTTTCAGGCTGGCGAAATGCCCAATGTTCCCGTTCTGGAGATCCGGCTATGAGTGTTGAAGCCCTCGATCTTCATTTGAAAACCGGGACGACCGGTGTCGCGCGCTGCTGGCGCGTGGCGCGGGCGGACGGCGAGACCTACGGGTTCACCGACCATGACCGCGACCTGACATTTGATGGAACGACCTTTCGCGCGGGCACGGGCCTGAGCGCAGCGGCGTTGAGCCAGACAACGGGCCTGTCGGTGGACAATACCGAAGCCGTCGGTGCGCTTTCCGATGCGGCGATCACCGAGGGTGACATCTTCGCGGGCCGCTTCGATGGGGCCGAGGTGGAGGCCTGGCTTGTGCAATGGGCCGACCCTGAGAACCGCGTGTTGCAGTTTCGCGGTGCAATGGGGGAGATCACGCGCACAAATGGTGCCTTTTCCGTCGAACTGCGCGGCTTGGCCGAGCGGTTGAACGTGCCCACCGGCCGCGTTTTCCAGCGGGGTTGCCAGGCGGTCCTGGGCGACGCTGCCTGCGGGTTCGACGTGACCGCGCCCGGTTACATGGCCCAGGCCCCGGTGACGACGTCTGACGGCCGTGCCTTTACCTTGGACAGCCTGACGAATTACGAGCCGCGCTGGTTCGAACGCGGGCAGCTGCGTGTGTTATCGGGCGCGGCCGCGGGCCTTTCGGGGGCGATCAAGCTGGACCGTATCGAGGATGGCACGCGCAAAGTGGAGCTCTGGGATGCGCTGCGCGACACCGTTGCGCCCGGTGATTTGGTTCGCCTGACCGCGGGCTGCAACAAGCGCATGGAGACCTGTCGCGCCAAGTTTGCCAACCTTCTGAATTTCCAAGGGTTTCCGGATATTCCGGGTGAGGATTGGCAAGTGGCCCATCCCACCCGGCTTTCGGCGCGCAGCGGCGGATCGCGGCGGTGAGCGGTGTTGTCGAGGTCGCCCGGGCCTGGCTTGGCACGCCTTACGTACATCAGGCCGCCTGCAAGGGCGCCGGGTGTGATTGCCTCGGCCTGTTGCTGGGCCTGTGGCGCGAGATCCACGGGGATCTTCCGGCGCCCGTGCCTGCCTACACCAACGATTGGTCGGAGACCTCCGGCAAGGAGCGCCTGCTTGAGGCGGCGCGTGCGCACATGTCGGAAAAGGCGCTGGGCAATGCGGCGGCCGGTGATGTTCTTATCTTTCGCATGCGTGCGGGGGCCGTGGCCAAGCATGTGGGCCTGCAGACCGAGACGGGCCCGAACCCACGTTTCATTCACGCCTATTCCGGGCGCGGCGTCACCGAAGGGGCGTTGACCGCCCCCTGGGCGCGGCGCGTCGTCGCGCGTTTCGCCTTCCCCGAAAGGACCTAACCCCATGGCAACTCTTCTCCTTTCCGCGGCAGGTGCGGCGGCAGGCGGCCTGATCCAGGCCCCCATTCTCGGTCTGAGCGGTGCCGTTCTGGGTCGCGCGGCGGGCGCAACGCTCGGCCGTGTGATCGACCAGCGGCTGCTGGGTTCGGGCTCGGAGCCGATCGAGGTGGGCCAGACCGACCGTTTGCGCATCACCGGTGCGGGCGAGGGTGCGCCCATTGCGCAGCTTTTTGGCCGCATGCGTCTTGGCGGCCACGTGATCTGGTCGACGCAATTCCTTGAAAAGACGTCGACCACCGGCGGTGGCAAGGGGGCTCCGCCGCAGCCCAAGACAACGACCTATTCCTATTCCATCTCGCTGGCCGTGGCCTTGTGCCAGGGCGAGATTTCCCGCGTTGGCCGGATCTGGGCCGATGGGGTGGAGATTGACCGCGAGTCCGTCACGTGGCGCCTTTACAAAGGGACCGCTGACCAGATGCCCGATCCGTTGCTGGAAGCGGTGGAGGGCAGCGGTGAGGTGCCGGCCTATCGCGGCACGGCTTATGTGGTGTTCGAAGACCTCGACCTGACGCCGTTTGGCAACCGGGTTCCGCAATTTGCCTTCGAGGTGGTGCGCCCGGCGCGCCCCGACTTGCCCCATGTACCGTCCGCCGCCGATGCCTTGCAGGCCGTGGCTCTGATGCCGGGCACAGGGGAATACGCGCTGGCGACGACGCCGGTGCGAATGGCATCGGGGCTGACCCGCGGCAGCTACGCGAATGTGAGCGCGGAAGGCGGCACAACCGATTGCGCGCAATCCCTGGCCCATATGCGCGAGACGCTGCCCAACCTCGCCTCGGTTTCGCTGATCTATTCGTGGTTTGGCGATGATCTGCGCGCGGGCGCGTGCACGGTGAAGCCGAAAGTGGAGCAGAACGGGACGGATGGGAGCCCGATGCGCTGGCAATCGGGCGGCATTACACGGCCCCAGGCCGAGGTGATCGCCCGCATCGATGACCGGCCCGTTTATGGCGGCACGCCCGCAGACGGATCGGTGATCGAGGCGATTGCCGCGATCCATGAGGGCGGGCAGGCGGTCACCTTCTATCCCTTCATGCTGATGGAAATCCTGGAGGGCAACGGCTTACCGGATCCCTATGGAGGCACCGAACAGGTGCCCTTGCCATGGCGCGGCCGGATCACCGGCGATCTGGCACCGGGGCAGGCCGGATCACCGGACGGGACGGTCGCCAATCGGGCTGCGGTTGAGGCCTTTTTCGGCACGGCACAGGCAAGCCATTTCGGCGTGGCGCCCGGCAGCTTATCCTATAGCGGGCCGAGTGCCTGGACGTATCGCAGGTTCATTTTACATTGCGCCGCGCTCTGCGCCGCGGCGGGCGGGGTCGAGGCGTTTTGCATCGGATCGGAGATGCGCGGCCTGACCCAGATGCGGGATGATCAGGGCTTTCCAGCCGTCGATCAGCTGATTGCGCTGGCCGCCGAGGTGCGCGCGCTTCTGCCTGCGACCAAGATCACCTATGCCGCCGATTGGTCGGAATATTTCGGGTATCAGCCGCAGGATGGCAGTGGGGATGTGTTCTTCCACCTCGATGCGCTCTGGGCCGACGACAATATCGATGTGGTGGCCATCGACAATTACATGCCGATCAGCGATTGGCGCGACGGGACCGGGCATCTGGACCAGGAAAACGGCCCGATCCACCGGCTGGATTACCTGAAAAGCGGAATCGAAGGCGGCGAAGGATTCGATTGGTATTACGCCGATGACGAGGCCCGCAACGAGCAGACCCGCGCGCCGATTTCCGACGGCGCGGGGGAGCCGTGGATCTATCGGTTCAAGGATCTCCGCAATTGGTGGTCGAACCCGCATACGGAGCGCCGCGATGGCGTCCGCGTTGGGGACCTGCCGCTCAGCGGCCCCGGTTTCGATGGAATCCATGCCACCGGAACCTACTGGATCGACGGTGCTGATCTCGACGAAGGCGCGCTGGCGGGGGCCGACGCCATACAGGACCGGGCGGGGGTCGACCGGATCGACGTGCCCGGTGAAGGCTGGGTGCTGCAGGCCACGGATACGTTTGGTATCACGTCCGAGCGCAGCACCCGGCCCTTTGTGCGCGATCAGGTGATCCGGGTCACATTACGCACGCGGCTTCTGTCAGAATCCGGTGACGGAAACCCCCACCGCCACTCCCTGTGGCTTGCGGCGCATGCAAGCGATGGCAGCGCGGACGGCACGTACGAAATCGCGAGTTGGTCGGGGCTGACAATCGTCGATGGATGGGTCGAACGCAGCGCCGAGTTCAACCCGCATGACCTTTTGGGTGCGGGCCAGATCTCGGCCGACGCAAGTAGCTGGCGGGTTGCCCTTGGCCTGAACGGGGCGACGGCAACATCGGTTGTGGGCGCGGTTCAACAGATCTCGAGCATCACGGTAGAAGTCGCGAATGCAGATACGGCTTGGGTGCCGAGATCCAAACCCATTTGGTTCACCGAATTTGGCTGTGCCGCCATCGACAAGGGCAGCAACGAGCCGAACAAGTTCCTCGACCCCAAAAGCTCGGAAAGCGATATTCCGCACTTTTCCAACGGGCGGCGCGATGATCTGATCCAGGCGCAATACCTGCGTGCGGTCATGGATTACTGGGCCGAGCCGGGCAGAAACCCGCAATCCGATCAATATGCTGGCCCGATGCTGGACCTGAGCCGCGCCCATGCCTGGGCATGGGACGCCCGGCCATGGCCAGCCTTCCCCAACGATATCGACCGCTGGTCGGATGGTGGAAACTGGACGCGGGGGCATTGGGTCACGGGGCGTCTTGATGCGCAGCCGCTTGACCTTGTGGTTGCGGAGATCTGCGAAGAGGCCGGGGTGACGGATTACGACGTCTCGGCGCTGTTCGGTCTGGTGCGCGGCCATATGTCGGCCCAGACGCAAAGCGCTCGTGCCCGTCTGCAGCCCCTGATGCTGGCCTACAGCTTCCATGCGGTTGAACGGGATGGAAAACTTGTCTTCCTGCCGATCCCCGAAATCGCCGAGGCGGTGATCGAAGAGCCTCTGACGGCGCGGGACGATGATGGCGAAGGCGGGTTCACCCATATCCGCGCGCCCGAGGCCGAAACGGTGGGGCGCTTGCGCATTGGATATACCGAGGCCGAGGGCGCCTATGACGACAAGGTGTCCGAGGCGATCCATCCCGGCGACGGGGCCGATCAGGTGAACGACGTCGATCTGCCCCTGGCGCTGACGCGGTCCGAAGGGCAGGGGATGGCCGAGCGCTGGCTGGCCGATGGGCGGGTGGCGCAAGACACACTGCGCTTCGCTTTGCCGCCCTCGCAACGCGCGATTGGGGCGGGGGCCCTGGTGGCCACCGAGGACGGGCACAAATGGCGCATCGATCGGATCGAGGATCTGGGCTTCCGCCAGGTGGAAGCCGTGCGGGTCGAGCCGACCACCGCGATCCCATCCGATGAGGTGGAGGATCCGGTGCGGGTTGAGGCCTTTGTGCCGCCCCTGCCGGTGACGCCTGTCTTCCTCGACCTGCCGCTTCTGACCGGTGACGAGATCGAGCATGTGCCGCGTCTGGCGGTGGCCGCTGATCCCTGGCCGGGGACCGTCGCGGTCTATTCCGCGCCGGGATCCGACGGCTTCACGCTCAACACATTGGTCGAGCAGCCCGCGATCATCGGCACCCTCGAGACGCCCCTTCTGGCGCAACGCTCGGGTCTTTGGGACCGGTCGGGTGACCTGACGGTGCGGTTGGAGACAGGTAACCTGTCATCGGCCGACATGGCGACTGTCCTGTCCGGCGCGAATGCCGCCGCGATCGGGTCGGGGGAGGACGATCTTTGGGAGGTCATCCAGTTCGCTGACGCCACACTCGTGGGTGTGGAGACCTGGCAGATCGGCTTGCGCCTCCGGGGTCAGCAGGGCACCGACGCCGTCATGCCTGATATCTGGCCCGCCGGAAGCCTGTTCGTGTTGCTGAACAGCGCCGTGGGGCAGGTGGATCTGCCCAGTTCCGCGCGGGGGTTGGAGCGCCATTGGCGCGTGGGCCCCGCGCGGCGATCCGTGGATGATGACAGCTACACCGAGAAAGTTGCGGCGTTTCAGGGGATTGGGCTTCGGCCTTATTCCCCGGTTCATCTGCGATCCGCCCGTCAGGGTGCGGCACGGGAGGTCAGCTGGATCCGCCGCTCCCGCATCGATGCGGACAATTGGGATGGGATCGACGTGCCGCTGGGTGAGGCGTCGGAGCAATATCTTCTTCGGATCCGCGATACCGGCGGCATCCGGCGCGAAGAGGTCCTGACCACGCCCGCCTACACCTATTCCGATGCGATGCGCGCCGCTGACGGCACGCAAAGCCCCTATTCCATCGAAGTTGCCCAAATCTCCGAACGGTTCGGAGCGGGGCCTGTTGCAAGGATCGAGATCAATGACTGACACCCCCGAATTGGCCCTTCCGCTACTGGCTCCGGCCCAGGCCCAGAAACACGTGACCGTCAACGAGGCGCTGGTGCGTCTGGACGGGTTGGCGCAACTGCGCCTGCAATCGGTCAACACGATCACACCGCCGGCCGCTACGGATGGCCTTGTCTACTCCGTGCCCGCCGGGGCGGTTGATGCATGGGCCGGGCAGGATGGCGCCATTGCCATCGCGTCGGGTGGCGGCTGGATCTTCGTGCCGCCGCGGGCCGGGTGGCGGGCGATGGTGATTGATGCCGGTGCGCAGGCCACTTTCGATGGCACGAACTGGCGGATCGGCGCCCAAAGCCTCAGCCCGAACGGTGCGTCGTTCAACGTGGCGTCTGTTGAGATCGACGTGCCGTTGAGTGCGGGGCCAAGCGTGACCACGCCGACCCTGTTCCCAGAGCGCTCGATTGCCTACGGTGTCACCGGCCGGGTGATCGACGCGATCACCGGCGCCGCCAGCAGTTGGGACCTGGGCGTCTCCGGCGATCTGCAACGCTATGGCTCTGGCCTTGGCACCGCCCAGAATTCCTGGGTCAACGGCCCCGGCGCGCCCTTGGTTTATTGGAGCCCGACGGCGCTGGAGATCACCGCGCAAGGCGGCGATTTCGCCGGAGGAACAATCCGACTGGTCGCCCATTACGCGGATCTGTCGCTGCCCGATCCGGTCTGATCCCTGCATCGGCATGTGTTAGCTCAGCTGATAGTTTGCACGTTTTCGTTTTATGGACCTTTGCCTGCCCGTCCCCTATCTTGGGTACAACAGCAGGCAAAGGAGGCGGCCCATGGCGCGCACTCAGACCCATGTAAGTGAACTCGATCCGGTCTGGCGCCGGATCACCGACGAGGCATCGACAGCCATCGCCGACGAGCCGTTGCTTGGCGGGTTGGTCCATGCCTGCGTCCTGCACCACCCCTCCCTTGAAAAAGCGCTGGCCTACCGGGTTGCGCAAAAGCTGGCCTCATCCGAAATGTCCGAACAGCTTCTGCGCGAGATCGCGGATGAGGCGTTTGCGTCGGATCCGATCCTTGGTGCGCAGGCCCGCGCCGATATCGTCGCGGTCTATGATCGCGATCCCGCCTGCCACCGCTTCCTGCAACCCTTGTTGTTTTTCAAAGGGTTCCAGGCGATCACCGCCTATCGTGTCGGCCATTGGCTGTGGCGGCAGGGGCGGAAGGACCTGTCGTACTTCATCCAGATGCGCGTGTCCGAGGTGTTTGGTGTCGACATCCACCCCGCCGCCCGTGTGGGGCAGGGGATCATGATCGACCATGCCCATTCCATCGTCATCGGCGAGACGGCGGTGGTGGGCGACAACGTCTCCATGCTGCATTCCGTCACCCTCGGCGGCACCGGCAAGGAAGAGGAAGACCGTCACCCCAAAATCGGCAACGGTGTGCTGATCGGCGCGGGCGCGAAAGTGCTTGGCAATATCGAGGTCGGCCATTGCTCCCGCATCGCGGCCGGTTCGGTTGTGCTGGAGGCCGTGCCGCCCTGCAAGACCGTGGCAGGCGTCCCCTCCAAGATCGTGGGCGAGGCGGGCTGCGATCAGCCGTCGCTGAGCATGGATCACCTGTTTGGGGGCTCCACCCGGACCCTCTAATCTTGAGACCCCTGTGACTGATCCCCCGCATGGCCCCGCGCCCTGCGGGGGCTTTTTTGTTTCAGGGCAGCGGTTTATCCCGCCCGCGCTTGCCGTTTCCGCTCATGCGGATCGAGGTAACGCTTGCGCAGGCGGATCGCATTGGGCGTGACTTCGACCAGCTCGTCGTCATCCACATAGGCTATGGCCTGTTCCAGCGACATCGTCACCGGCGTGGTCAGACGCACGGCCTCATCGGTGCCGGACGCGCGCACGTTGGTGAGCTTCTTGCCCTTCAGAGGGTTCACTTCCAGATCGTTGTCGCGGGAATGCTCACCGATGATCATGCCGGTATAGACAGGCGCCTGCGCGCCGATAAACATCTTGCCGCGATCCTCCAGATTCCATAGCGCAAACGCCACGGATGTCCCGTTTTCCATCGAGATCAGAACCCCCTGACGGCGGCCCGGGATCGGGCCTTTGTAGGGGGCCCATTCGTGGAAGACGCGGTTCAGAACGCCGGTGCCGCGCGTATCTGTCAGAAACTCGCCGTGATAGCCGATGAGGCCGCGGGAGGGGACATGGGCGATGATGCGCGTCTTGCCGGCACCTGCCGGTTTCATCTCCACCAACTCACCCTTGCGGGAGCCCGTCAGCTTTTCGATCACCGCGCCGGAATAGTCGTCATCGACATCGATGGTGACCTCTTCGACCGGCTCGTGGCGCACATCGTCGATCTCGCGGAACAGGACTTGCGGGCGGGAGATGCTGAGCTCAAACCCCTCACGGCGCATGTTCTCGATCAACACGCCCATCTGCAATTCGCCGCGTCCGGCCACCTCAAAGGCCTCGCCGCCCGGGGTGTCGGAAACCTTGATCGCAACGTTCGATTCCGCCTCTTTCATCAGGCGTTCGCGGATCACGCGGGATTGCACCTTCTTGCCGTCCTTGCCGGCCAGCGGGCTGTCGTTGATGCCGAAGGTCACGGTAATCGTGGGCGGATCAATGGGTTGCGCTTCCAGCGGGTCCTCCACGGCCAACGCGCAGATCGTGTCGGCGACGGTGGATTTCGTCATACCCGCAAGGGACACGATATCGCCCGCCAGCGCTTCGTCGATGTCCTGCTGCTGCAGCCCGCGGAAGGCCTGAATGCGGGTGACGCGGAATTGTTCGATCTTCTCGCCCAGGCGGCTGAGCGTCTGCACCGTTTGGCCAACCTTCAGGCGGCCGGATTCCACTCGGCCCGTCAGCAGGCGGCCCACGAACGGATCGGCGCCAAGGGTTGTAGCCAGCATCCGGAAATCATCATTCTGATGGGCGATCTGGCGCGGCTTGGGCACGTGGTTCACGATCAGGTTGAAGAGCGCGCTCAGATCCTTGCGCGGCCCGTCAAGCTCATGATCCGCCCAACCGGAGCGGCCCGAAGCATACATGTGCGGGAAGTCCAGCTGATCCTCGCTCGCGTCGAGATTGGCAAACAAATCAAAGACTTCATTCAGGGCCCGATCCGGCTCTGCGTCGGGTTTGTCGACCTTGTTGAGCACCACGATGGGCCGCAGGCCCAGGGCCAGCGCCTTGGACGTCACGAATTTCGTCTGCGGCATCGGGCCTTCGGCGGCATCGACCAGCAAGACGACACCATCCACCATCGACAGGATCCGCTCCACCTCGCCGCCGAAATCGGCGTGGCCGGGCGTGTCGACGATGTTGACGCGGGTGCCTTTCCATTCAAGCGAGGTGGGCTTGGCAAAAATCGTGATGCCGCGCTCGCGCTCCAGATCATTGGAATCCATCGCGCGTTCGGCGACGGCCTGATTTTCGCGGAAGGCGCCGGATTGCTTCAGCAGCTCGTCCACAAGGGTCGTTTTGCCGTGGTCAACGTGCGCGATGATCGCGATATTGCGGAGGTCCATTGGATTGGCCTTGAGATATGTTTGGAACGTGGTTGAGGGGCGCTTAGGGGGTTTTCCCCCGAATATCTAGGGCGAAACGGAGCGTATTGGACAAATCTATTGCGCCCGGTTTCAGCGTGGCGGCGAACCGCGCAGCCGCCAGAGGCTCAGGAGGCTGAGGCATCCAAAGATCGCCGCGAACACACCCCAGACGAACCCGCCGGTGGTGTAGACGATAGCCTGCTCGGGGTCATAGCAGCGGCCAAGTTCATTGAAGCAATCGCGCCAGCGCCAGAAGCGATCATGGAACGCGAACACGAACACCCCCGTCAGGCCCAGGTAGATCACCAAAAACAGGATCTTGCGATGTCGTGCGCTCAAGTCGTCTTGCGCAGGCGGATCACGACGTCGACCTTGGCGATCTCGTATCCATCGGGAACGGATGGCAACGCCTTGATCTGCAACTCGCCCGACGGCGCATCGGTCAGCGTGCCGTCGCCTTCCAGGTAGAAATGCGGGTGGTCATCGGTGCGGGTATCGAAATAGCTGCGCGATCCGTCGACGGTGACTTCCTGCATCAGCCCCGCCTCGCAAAACGCGCGCAGCGTGTTGTAGACGGTCGCCAGCGAGACCTTGTCGCCGGTGCCCAACACCGCCTCGTGCAGGCCTTCCGCCGTGACGTGCCGGTTCTGCCCGTCACCCACCAGCAAAGACGCCAGCGCAAGGCGCTGCCGTGTGGGGCGTAGGTCGGCCTGGCCAAGCCAGGCCTGCGAGCGTTCGAGGGCTTCGGGGGTCATGTATCCCGTGGCTTTCACTTTTGTCTCAGGCTTATATGGCCTATTGCGCGCGTATTGCAAATGCCCATGTGTCGCGAGGCGGGGCACATCCTGCCCAAGCCTTGCGCCCGAAATGGCCGGGGTGATAGACCGGATCAAGGCCGAAGACGGCAGGGACATGACGAGCGGGGGGCATATGGCCGACTATCCGACAAGCTTTGATCGGGACGATTTGCTGCGCTGTGCGCGGGGGGAGCTGTTTGGCCCCGGAAATGCGCAATTGCCCGAACCGCCGATGCTGATGATGGACCGGATCACCGATATCTCGGGGGATGGCGGGGAGCACGGTAAGGGCCACGTGGTGGCCGAATTCGACATCAAGCCGGACCTCTGGTTCTTTCCCTGCCACTTTCCGGGCAATCCGATCATGCCCGGCTGTCTGGGCCTAGACGGGTTGTGGCAGCTGACCGGCTTCAACCTCGGCTGGCGCGGCTGGCAGGGGCGGGGCTATGCGCTGGGTGTCGGCGAAGTGAAGCTGACCGGCATGGTGCGGCCCGACCGCAAGATGCTGACGTATTACGTAAATTTCACCAAGGCGATCCAGACGCGACGCCTGACGATGGGCGTGGCCGACGGCATCGTCGAGGCCGATGGTGAAGTGATCTATCAGGTCAAGGACATGAAGGTCGCGCTGAGCGAAAGCTGAGCCGGCGCGGCCGCCCCGGAGGGAAGACCAATGACAGATGTTCCGCGGCTGACGTTTCATGACGGCCATACCATGCCGCAACTGGGCTTCGGCATCTGGCAGGTCGATGCCGATGGCGCCGCGGACGTGGTGCAAAGCGCGTTGGAAACCGGCTACCGGATGATCGATGGCGCCTACATCTACATGAACGAGGCCGGGCTTGGTGAGGGCCTGCGCCGGTCAGGTGTGCCTCGGGACGACGTGTTCATCACCACCAAGGTCTGGAACGTCGATCATGGTCGCGACAAGGCCCGCGCCTCGGTCCGGCGCAGCCTGGAGACGATTGGAGTCGATCAGCTTGACCTCGTGTTGATCCATTGGCCCGTGCCGAGCCAGGACCGTTATGTCGAGACGTGGGAAGCCTTCATTGAGATGCGCAACGAGGGGCTGATGCGGTCCATCGGGGTGTCGAACTTCAACGCGGATCATCTGGAGCGGATCATCGCGGAAACCGGCGAGGCTCCGGTTGTCAACCAGATCGAGGTGAACCCCGAATTGCAGCAGCCCGAGATGCGGGCGGCCAACGCGGCCCATGACGTGATCACACAGGCCTGGACGCCCCTGGGCAATGCGCGCTCGTTCGCCGCCGCCCCCATCGCCACCGCCGCCGCGCGTACCGGCAAAAGCCCCGCCCAGGTGATCCTGCGCTGGCACATACAATTGGGCAATGCGGTGATCCCGCGGTCGGTGAAATCCGCACGTCAGGCCGAAAACCTCGACGTGTTCGATTTCGAGCTGTCGGGTGAAGAGATGGCGGCCATCGCCACGCTTGACGTCGGCCTGCGCACCGGGCCGGACCCTTCGGCCTTCAAGATGCTGTAGCGGGCAGGCGACCGGGCGCCCACATGCCCATTGCACCTTGCCCCGTCCATTCCCCGTCGCCTAGATAGGACGTGCCAACAGGAAGGAGCGCCCATGCGCCGTGTCGTCGTCACAGGGTTGGGGATTGTCTCCCCCATCGGAAACAACGCCGCAGAGGTGACCGAAAGCCTCAAGGCCGGTCGCTCCGGGATCGAGGCGTCGGCGGAGATGGCCGAGCACGGGTTTCGCAGCCAGATTGCGGGCACGCTCAAGATCGACCCCGCCGAGCATATCGACAAGCGCGCGCTTCGTTTCATGGGGCCGGGCGCGGCCTATGCCCATATCGCGATGGGGCAGGCGATTGCCGATGCGGGGCTTGGCGAAGACGATGTCATCAACGAGCGCACGGGGCTTGTGGCCGGGTCCGGCGGGCCGTCGACCTCGGCCATGTTCGCGGCCCATCAGACCGTGCTGAAGACGGGCGCGACCAAACGCATCGGGCCCTTTGCGGTGCCCAAATGCATGTCCTCCACCATCAGTGCGAACCTTGCCACGGCCTACAAGATCAAGGGCATCAACTACTCCATCACCTCGGCGTGTTCGACCAGCCTGCATTGCATCGGCAACGCGGCCGAGCAGATCATGATGGGCAAGCAGGATGTCATGTTCGCGGGCGGCGCCGAGGAACTCGACTGGACGCTCTCGTGCCTGTTCGACGCGATGGGGGCAATGAGCTCCAAGTATAACGACACGCCGGAGCGCGCGAGCCGTGCCTTCGATGCCGACCGCGACGGCTTCGTGATCGGGGGCGGCGGCGCGATCCTGGTTCTGGAGGAGCTGGAGCGTGCGCAGGCCCGCGGCGCCAAGATCTACGCCGAAGTAACCGGTTTTGCGGCCACATCCGATGGCCACGACATGGTGGCCCCGTCCGGCGAGGGCGGCGAACGCGCCATGCGTCTGGCCCTGCAAACGCTACCCGAGGGGCGCCAGGTCAGCTATATCAATGCCCATGGGACCTCCACGCCGGTGGGGGATGTGGGCGAGGTGGAGGCCGTGCGCCGGGTCTTCCGGCAAGGCAACACTCCGCCGATTTCCTCCACGAAATCCATGACCGGTCACGCCCAGGGCGCGGCGGGCGCGTTGGAGGCCACCTTCTGCCTCCTGATGCTGGAGGGTGATTTCATCACACCGTCCATCAATGTCGAAACGCTCGACCCCGAGCTTGACCCGGCCGAGATCGCGACCGAGTTCAAGCCCGATGCGGGCCTCGACACGGTGATGACGAATTCCTTTGGCTTTGGCGGCACGAATGGCTCGATGCTGCTGAGCCGGTTTAACGGGTGAGTTTCAAGAATGGCTGATTTGATGACGGGCAAGCGCGGCCTTGTGATGGGCGTGGCCAATGAACGGTCGATTGCCTGGGGCATCGCGAAAGCGCTCCATGCCGAAGGCGCCGAGCTGGCATTCTCCTATCAGGGCGAGGCCTTTGGCAAACGTGTGGAGCCACTGGCCGCGCAACTGGGCAGTGACCTTCTGGTGGATGTCGACGTGAACGATGATGCGTCGATGGATGCCTGTTTTGCCAAGCTGAAAGACATGTGGGGGAGCCTTGATTTCGTGGTGCATGCCATCGCGTTTTCCGACAAGACCGAGCTGACCGGGCGGTTCACCAACACGACGCGGGCGAATTTCCAGAATTCGCTGACAATTTCATGTTTTTCCTTCATCGACGTGGCCCGCCGCGCGGCGGAATTGATGCCCGAGGGCGGCACGCTGCTGACGCTGACCTACCAGGGATCGAACCGGGTGACGCCGTTCTACAACGTGATGGGCGTGGCGAAAGCGGCGCTGGAAAGCTCCGTGCGGTATCTGGCCAATGATCTGGGGCCCCAGGGCATTCGCGTGAACGCCATCTCACCGGGCCCGATGAAGACGCTGGCCGGGGCCGCGATCGGCGGCGCGCGCAAGACGTTCAAGACGACCGAGGCCAACGCACCGCTGCGTGCCAATGCGACGCTGGAGGCCATCGGCGGCACGGCGGTTTATCTGGCGTCCGATTACGGCGCCTGCACCACGGGCGAGATCGTGACGGTGGATGGCGGCTATCACGTCTTGGGCATGTTGCAGCCCGACAACCTCTGATCCAGGCGAATCCGATCCAATTGCGCAGCTGCGCTGCATTCGATTTGCAAGAGGTTGGGGGCGCTGCCCCCGTCCGTTCCGGACTCCCCCGGGGTATTTCGAACCAATGGAAAGGGGCGTTGCGATGGGCGTGCGGGCATGTCACCGTTGCGGGACGTCGGGAGGCCGGGATGAAGATCACCACGTGTATTTTTGATGCCTATGGCACGCTTTTTGATGTCGCTGCCGCGGCGCGGGAATTGGCCGGGCAGCCGGGGCGGGAGGCCTTTGCCGAGGTTTGGATGCAGGTGGCCAATGATTGGCGCCTGAAGCAGTTGCAATATTCTTGGCTGCGCGCGGTGGCGCGGGACCATGTGGGGTTCTGGCAGGTGACGCAGGACGGGCTCGACTGGGCGCTGGCGCGTGCGGGGCTGGAGGATGCGGCTCTGCGGGAGGATTTGCTGGGGCTGTACTGGCACTTGGCGGCCTATCCCGAAGTGCCCGAGATGTTGGGCCGGTTGAAGGCGGCGGGCTTGCAGACCGGGATCCTGTCCAACGGGTCACCGGACATGCTGGAGGGCGCGGTCTCATCCGCCGGGATCGGGCAGATGCTGGACGCGGTGTTGAGCGTGGAGGATGCGGGTGTCTTCAAGCCGGATCGGCGGGTTTATGACATGGTTGGTGCGCGCTTCGATTGTACGCCGGATGAGGTGTTGTTCGTGTCCTCCAACGGCTGGGACGCGGCCTTTGCGGCGGCCTACGGGTTCGACACGCTGTGGGTGAACCGCGCGGGCGAGCCGATGGATCGGTTGAGCGGGCAGCCGGGGCGCGTGGCCGCAGATCTGACCGGTGTGCCGGAGATCGTGGGAGTGGCGTGATGGAGTATGTGATGGCGGAGGACGGGTTGCAGCTGGCCCATGACGATCAGGGCAGCGGCGTGCCGCTCCTGTGCCTGCCGGGCCTGACGCGGAACATGGAAGATTTTGAGCCAGTGCTGGAGCATTACGCGGGCCGTGCGCGGGTGATCCGGATGGATTTCCGGGGGCGAGGCGCGTCGGATCATGGCGATCCGGCGACGTATAATCCGCCGCAAGAGGCCAAGGATGTGCTGGCTCTGTTGGATCATCTGGGCTTGGAGAAGGTTGTGGTGCTGGGCACATCGCGCGGTGGGTTAGTGGCGCTGATGCTGGCCGCCATGGGCCGCGCGCGGTTGTCGGGCGTTATTTTCAACGATATCGGGCCGGATGTGATGGCCGAAGGCCTGGCCACCATCATGGATTACATCGGCAAACCGCCCACGTTCCTAAGCCTGGAGGAGGCCGCCGCGGCCCTGCCTGTCTTCTATGAGGGCGTGTTTCGCAACGTGCCAGCGCAGACCTGGGCCGATTTCGCGCGCCGGATCTGGCGCGAGGAGGGCGGGCAACTGCATTTGCGTTACGATCCGCGGCTCCGCGACGCCGTTGCCCCCGCATTTGCGCCACATTTTCAGGCGCCGGATCTGTGGCCGCTTTTCGATGCGCTTGACGGCGTGCCGCTTGGCCTGATCCGGGGCGCGCAGTCCAACATCCTGTCGGAACAGACCGCGGCCGAGATGCGCCGCCGCCGCCCTGACATGGCCTTTGTGGAACTGGCCGATCGCGGGCATGTGCCGTTTCTGGATGAGCCCGGCGCGCAAGCCGTCATCGATGCGGTGCTTGAGCAGGCGGCATGATCACATTTGCCGATATCGAGGCCTCCGCTGCGCGGGCGGTGGGCGTGGTGCGGCGCACGCCGCTCCTGTCTTCGCCGTTTCTGGACGAGATCGCGGGACGGCAAATCTACCTCAAGGCCGAGGTGCTGCAGCATACGGGATCCTTCAAGTTCCGCGGTGGATGGTCAGCTTTGACGGCGCTGCCGGAGGACGTGCGCGCCAAGGGGGTGATCGCCTATTCTTCGGGCAATCACGCCCAGGGCGTGGCGCGCGCGGCGCAGATCCTTGGCGTGCCGGCCACGATCCTGATGCCGTCCGACGCGCCCGAACTGAAGATCGCCAATACCCGCGCGATGGGCGCGGAGGTGGTGCTTTATGACCGGGCGGCGGGAGAGGATCGCGCGGAGATTGGCCAGCGTCTGCGTGATGAGCTGGGCCTGACCCTTGTGAAGCCCTATGACGAGCCGATGGTGATTGCCGGGCAGGGGACCTGCGGGCTTGAGATTGCGGAACAAGCGGCGGAGGTGGGGATCACGCAGGCGACGGTGCTCACGTGTTGCGGGGGCGGCGGGCTGACCTCCGGCATTGCCACGGCGTTGGCCGCCAAGGCGCCCGATATGGTCGTGCGCCCGGTGGAGCCCGAAGGGTTCGATGATGTCGCACGGTCGCTCGCTGCGGGCACGATCAGCCCCAATACCGGCCCGGAAACCGGCCTCTGCGATGCGATCCTGACGCGCGCCCCGGGGGAGATCACCTTTCCGCTGATGCAATCGCTGTGCGGACGGGGGATCGTGGTGACGGAGGCGGAGGCGAAATCCGCCATGCGCCACGCCGCCACACGCCTGAAACTGGTGGTGGAGCCGGGCGGCGCGGTGGCTTTGGCCTCGGCGCTCTTCCACGGTGACAAGATCGCGCCAGGGCCGGTGATCGCGACGCTCTCGGGCGGCAATGTGGACACGGCCCTTTTTGCGCGGATCCTCAGCGAAGTCGACTAACCCCTTTCACTTAATCGAAAATACTCAAATTGCCCCCGCCCGCCGCTATTCTGCCGGTTGGGTCTCCGGCGCGCGGGTGAGCAGGAAAATCGCCAGCGCTCCGCCCATCAAGACCGCCGCCAGAAGGAACGGCGCGCCGGGCAGCCACAGGGCGCCGCCATCGCGGGTGGCCCAGAAAAACGCCTGGGTCATCATCAGCGGGCTCAGGATCATCGACAGCGACGAGATCGAGGCCAATACGCCCTGCAATTCGCCCTGTTGATCGGCCCCGGCGGCCCGGCTCATCACCCCCTGCATGGCGGGTGCGACCACCGCGCCGATGGCGGAGATCGGGATCAGCGCCCAGATCATCCAGGCCTGCCCGGCAACCCCGTAGGCCACTAGGCAGGCCGTGTTCAGGATCAGGCCCCAATGGACGGCGCGCACCTCACCCAGGCGCGCGAGGATCACGCGGATCAGCCCGCCCTGCACAATTGCAATCGCCACCCCGTAGACGGCCAGCGAAATGCCGACCATGCGCGGCTCCCACCCGAAGGCGGCCTGGGTGTAGTAGGCCCAGATCGCCGGGTAGACGAAGTTGGAGATCTGGTAGGCCAGCATGACGGCCAGAAGCGCACGCACGCCCGGAAGTGCACCGATTTGCATCAAGCCGCCCGCCGGATTGGCGCGGCGCCAGTCAAAGGCGCGACGGCGGGTCTTGGGCAGGCTTTCGGGCAGGGCGAAGAAGCCGAAGACGCAATTGGCCGCGGCGAGGCAGGCGGCGGCGATGAAGGGTGCGCGCGGGTCCAGATCACCCAGAAGGCCGCCCAGAAGCGGGCCGAGTATGAAGCCCATGCCGAACCCGGCAGAGATCAAACCGAAATTCTGTGCGCGTTTTGACGGGTCGGAAATGTCGGCCATGAAGGCCAGCGCCGTGGAATGGGTGCCCGCCGCGATGCCCGCGATGATGCGCCCGATCAGCAGGAGCCAGATCGTGTGCGCGACGCTCATCACCACGTAATCGGCGGCCAGAACGGCCATGGAAATCAACAGGATAGGCCGCCGTCCGAAGCGATCCGACAGGTTTCCGAGGGTCGGGGCGCAGAGGAATTGCATCACCGCGTAGGTGGCCGACAGGACACCGCCCCAAAGAGCCGCATCCGACAGATCGGCACCCCGCACCTCGCCGATCAGATCCGGCATCACGGGCAGGATCAGCCCGATGCCCATGGCGTCGATGGTGACGGTGATCAGGATGAACAGGGTGGGGAGGCGCATGAGGTTTCCGCAGGACGGCTGGGTGTCAGGCTAGATTGACAGCTTTCGGCTGGCAAGGCTCAGATCGCGGCGCGCGCCGCCTCTGCGAAGGCGCGGGCATCGGCGGGCGCGGTGCCGAGGCCGGCCGGTGGTGTGAGGTCGGGCAGGGGCACGCCCGGATGGGCCTCCGCCATAAGGTCCGGCAGGGCGCGACCGGTCTGGCGGGCCTCCGATGTCAGCCGTTTGACCTCCGCTTGCGCGTCGGGGCGGGGCAGGGCGCTGGCCAGGGCAAAGGACAGCGCTTCTGCGTGGATCAGGCCAAGCGGATCGTCCAGATGGCGGGCCATGGCCGTGATGTCGGGCGTCACCGCCTTGGCCACCTCTCCCGCCAACGCAGCCGCGCGCGCCGCGGCGGCGGCGAGGGGGGGCAGGCACAGCCATTCCGTGAACCATCCGGCCCCGTCGCGCGCCTCGCCATGAGGCGCACTCATCGCGGCGACCTGCGCCGGGGCAAATCGCGCCAGCGCCAGCATCGCGGAGGGACCCACCGGGTTCTGTTTCTGCGGCATGGTCGAGGATGCGCCGGTGCCGCCGAGCCGCACTTCGCCCACATCCGATCGGGTCAGGCGCAGCAAATCCTCTGCCATCTTGCCACTTGCCCCCGCAACCCCGGCAAACCAGTCAGCCAGATCGCGGACCGGCCCACGCGTCGCGTGCCAGCTCAACCCCGGATCCCCCAACGCAAGCGCCTCGGCCAAAGCCGCGCGCAGACCCGCCGGATCCGGCCCCAATTGGCTGCCCGTACCCGCAGCGCCCGCCAGCGAGACAACCAATGCGTCGTCGCGCAGCCGGTCGACCCGCTGCATCTGGTGCAGAATCGGCCAGCCCCAACCCGCCACCAGCGCGCCGAAGCTCGATGGCACCGCAACCTGCCCATAGGTCCGCGCCGCCTGCGGGGTCTCGGCGTGGGCCTCCGCCAGATCGGCCAGCACGGCCAGCACGTCTTTCAGCCGCCCCTCGATCAACGCCACCAGCTGCCGCATCCGCAGCATCAATGCGGTGTCCTGAATATCCTGTGAGGTCGCGCCCCAATGCAGGTATTGGCCATGCTCGGGTGCGTCGAGCGCCTTGCGGAACGCGGTGACGAGCCCGGGCAGGCTCACCCCGTTCTGGCCCGTGGCCGCGGCCAACCCGCCCGGATCGATCTGCAGCTCCATCGCGGCCCGATGCAGGAACGCAGCCGATACCTCGGGGATCACGGCAGCCGCCCCCTGCACCTTCGCCAGCGTGCCGAGCACCAGCATCATCGCCCGCACATCGGCACTGTCCGACAGAAGTCGCGCGGCCTCCGCATCGCCGAACAGGTCGCGATAAAGCGGGCTGTCGAAGGGGCTGGCGCTCATGGCAGATGTCCGATGGAGGCAAGGAAATCAACAAGATGGGCCGCATAGGTGCCCGGATCCTCCACGCAAGGCAGATGCCCGGTGCCGCGCATCAGCTCGAATTGCGCGCCGGGGATCAACTCGGCCAATTCACGCACCAGATCGGGCGGCGTGGCGCCGTCCCTGTCGCCCGCGATCACCAGCGTGGGCAAGCGCAGATCGCCGCTGATATTGTAGAAATCCGTCCCCGCAATCGCCGCGCAGCAGCCGACATACCCGTCCTCGGGGCAGGTCTCGACCATGCGCTGCCACGGCGCCACTGCGGCGCTGCTGCGGAAGTCCGGCGTAAACCAGCGCTCCAGGATCGCGTCGGTCATGGCGGGCAGGCCATCGGCGCGGATCGCCTCGATCCGCTCCTCCCACATGGCGCGGGTGCCGATCTTGGCGGCAGTGCTCGACAGAACCACCGCGCGCACCAGATCCAGCCGCTTGGCGGCCAGCCCCTGTGCGATCAACCCGCCGATCGACAGGCCCACAAACACGGCATCGCGCACGCTCAACGCATCCATCACACCCTCGGCCTCGGTAATCAGCGCCCCCATCGAATAGGGTGGGGCGGGGCAATCCGACAGGCCATGGCCGCGCTTGTCGTATCGTATCAGCCGCAGCCCCGGCGGCAGCCGCGCCACCACACCATCCCACAGCCGCAAATCGGTGCCGAGCGAATTGGCGAAAACCACCGGCTGGCCGTCATCGGGCCCCTCAACCTGCACATGCAGGCTCACATCATTCACATTGATCACATCCATATCCGCATCTGGGCCGATGCGCGGGTCTTGCGCAAGCCCGTGTCGCGGGGGCAAGGTCGCGATCCGGCCCCTGGGTGACGGGATCGGACCCGCGCGCGGGTGCCGAAGCGGGGAAGCTGAACCAAACGAGATCGGAGACGAGAATGCCCAAATCCATCCGCGCCGCGCTCTGCCACACACATGGCGATCCCCTGTCCGTCGAGACCATCAGCCTGCGCGATCCCGGCGAGGGTGAGGTTGAGGTTCGGCTGGAGGCCGTGGCGATCTGCCATTCCGACATTTCCTATATGGACGGCGCCTGGGGTGGCGCGCTGCCCGCGGTCTACGGCCACGAGGCGGCGGGCACGGTTACCGTCGTCGGGCCGGGTGTGGCGGGCGTCGCGGAGGGCGACCGGGTGATCGTCACGCTCGCGAAATCCTGTGGCGCCTGCGCCTCCTGCGCCTCGGCGCAACCGATGTATTGCGGCGGCAACACGGCCGAAGCGCCGGTGCTGAGCAACGCGGACGGAGATATCACGAAGGCGATGAATTGCGGCGCCTTCGCTGAGGCCGTTATCGTCCATGCCAGCCAGATCGCGCCCATTGGCGACACAATCCCGGCGGAGGTCGCCTGCCTACTGGCCTGCGGTGTGCCCACCGGGCTCGGTGCCGTCATCAACACCGCCCAGGTTCGCCCGGGCGATAAGGTGGTGGTGATCGGCGCGGGCGGCGTTGGCCTCAACGCAATCCAGGGCGCCCGGATCGCGGGCGCGGCGCGGATCGTGGCGATGGACCTCGAAGAAAAGAAACTCGCCGATGCGCTTGAATTCGGCGCCACCGATACCCTGTCGGCAACCACCGAAAAGCCGTGGAAGGCCCTCTACAAGATCCTCGGCGGTAGCCTGGCCGACCACGTCTTCGTCTCGGTCGGCGCGATTCCCGCCTACAAGACAGCCCTGCGCCTTCTGGCGCCGCGCGGCACGGCCTATGCGGTCGGCATGCCCCATAACGGCCAGACCACCGAGTATGAACCGGTGATCTTCGCCGCCACGGGTCAGGGCATCCGGGGCTCCTATCTTGGTGAACTGGTCCTCAAACGCGACATCCCGTGGATGGTCGACCTCTACGGGCAGGGCCGCCTGAAACTGGATGAACTCATCTCAAACCGCTGGTCCTTCGACCAGATCAACGAGGCCATCGCCGATACCCGCACGGGCCAGGCGCGCCGCAATGTGATCGTCTTCTGAAACCGCCCCTTCCATTGGTTTGAAATACCCCGGGGGTTTGGGGGCTGGCCCCCAAGCAACGAAAGCCACATGCCATGCGCCTCGATCATCTGGACATCTTTGCCGTTGCCCCGCCGCCCCCCGGCTGGGGCGGGCGCTATTGGCTGATCGTGCGGGTCACCACCGAGACCGGGATCACCGGGCTGGGGGAGGTCTATGCCGCCGGTGTCGGGCCCGAGGCGATGAAAGCGGTTATCACCGATGTCTTCACCCGCCATATGCAGGGTGAACATCCTGAAAATATTGAACTTATGTCCCGGCGCGTCCAGTCTTCCGGCTTCACCCAGCGGCCCGATCCGACGATTTTCGGCGCATTTTCAGGCCTCGAAATGGCCTGCTGGGACATCCTGGGCAAGGCGCGGGAGCGGCCGGTCTGGGCGCTGCTCGGCGGCAGGATGAACGCCGAGATCCGCGCCTATACCTATCTTTATCCCGAACCGCAGCACGATCCCGCCGCCTTCTGGACGTCCCCCGACATGGCGGCGGAGGCCGCCGCGGCGCGCGTGGCCGAGGGCTGGACGGCGGTGAAGTTCGACCCGGCGGGGCCTTATACGATCCGCGGCGGGCATATGCCTGCCATGGCGGATATCGACCTGTCGGCCCGCTTCTGTGCGGCGATCCGGGCGGCGGTGGGCACTAAGGCCGACCTTCTGTTCGGCACCCATGGCCAGTTTATCCCCGGAGGGGCGATCCGGCTGGCCAAGGCCATCGAACCCCACGATCCGCTCTGGTTCGAAGAACCGATCCCGCCGGACAACCTGCCCGGTCTGGCGGAGGTGGCCGCCCATACCTCCATTCCCATCGCGACGGGTGAACGCCTGACCAGCAAGGGCGAATTCGCCCAGGCGCTGGCCCATGGCGCGCGCATCCTGCAGCCCGCCCTGGGCCGGGCAGGCGGCATTTGGGAGGGCAAGAAAATCGCCATTCTGGCGGAGGCCGCGGGCGCGCAGCTGGCCCCGCATCTTTATGCCGGGCCGGTCGAATGGGCGGCCAATGTGCATCTGGGTGTGTCCTGCGCCAATCTGCTGATGGTGGAGGCCATTGAAACCGGATTTCACGAAAAACTGGTGACTGGGCGACCCAGGGTGGAGAACGGCTTTGTCACCGCGCCCGAGGCGCCGGGGTTGGGGATCGAGCTGAGTGATGAGGTCGCCAAGGCGCATGTTTACACCGGCGATCGTCTGCATCTGGAAATGCAGGAGGCGCCGTGTGACTGGCAGAACGGAAATTCGTTTGGCGGCGGCGCGGTGGACTAGGCGGCGCCGCGCCTAGCGATCCTTCTCATGGGCGTAGCGCAACTGCGCAATCTCCTCATTCTTCTCCGATTGCTTCAGGGCCGACAGCTCTTCGGTAACGTAGTCAAGGTGGTGCACCACTGCCGCCTTGGCCGCCGCCGCATCGCGGGCCTGAATGGCGTCGTTGATCGCGCGGTGCTGGTCGAGCAGCATATCGCGCGTGGTCCTGTTGCGGAACATCTGCTGGCGGTTGAAGAACACGCCCTGGCGCAGCAGATCGAACGTGGCCCGCATCATGTGCAGCAGGATCACGTTGTGGCTCGCCTCGATAATGGCGAGGTGAAATTCAGCGTCCAGTTCCGCCTCATCGGACGGGTTCCGCTTGCGATGCGCCCCTTCCATCTTGTGGAAGATCGTGTCGATCACCTTCAGATCGGTGTCTGACCCGTGGATTGCCGCGCGTTCGGCGGCGATGCCCTCAAGGTCCTGGCGAAAGGCGATATAGTCGAACACGGCCTCTTCGTGGGCGGAGAAAAGCTCGATCAATGCAGGGGAAAAGGCGGAGCCCAACACGTCGCCAACATAGATCCCGGCGCTGGCCTTGGCGGCCAGAAGCCCGCGCGATTGCAACTCGGCCACCGCCTCCCGCAGGCTGGGGCGCGATACACCAAGCCGTTCGCTCAATTCGCGCTCCGATGGCAGTCGTTCCCCGG
Organism: uncultured Roseicyclus sp.; assembly: GCA_947491935.1. Taxonomy (GTDB): domain Bacteria; phylum Pseudomonadota; class Alphaproteobacteria; order Rhodobacterales; family Rhodobacteraceae; genus Gymnodinialimonas. The sequence goes on along the minus strand of CANLLF010000001.1, from coordinate 139,305 downwards.
GCCGCAGGATGCCGCGCAGGATCAGTTGTTCGATCTGTTTGACGACAGAATGCGAGAGTTTTTCGGCCTCGATGCGTTGGAACGGCATGGGGATCCCCTTGAATTGGTCAAATGATATGACCACGCCGGGGCCCTGTCCAGTGGCTCGCCCGGTCTGTTGGGCGCGATTGGCGGCACCACGCAGGCGGCATGCGCGGCGGGGCGTCTGACACAAAACGGCCCGCCCGAAATGGGCGGGCCGGTTCCGTATTTTGGTTTCCCCGTGCCGGTCCGGCGGGGATCAGTTCGGGCGGATAATCACCTCGACCCGGCGGTTCTGCTGGCGCCCGGCGGGCGTCAGGTTGGTTGCCACGGGCTCGCTTTCGCCACGGCCGACGGAGCGGACGCGGAAGGGCGCAACGCCCGCTTCCAGCAATACGCCCGCCACGGCCTGGGCCCGGCGGGTCGAGAGATCCTGGTTATACGAGGCCGAGCCGGTATTGTCGGTATGGCCCACCACCTGCACACCCGTATTCGGATATTGGTTGAGGTTCGCGGCCAGCGCGCGCAGGTCCGATTGCAGGCCTGCACGGATCGCCGCGCTGTCGAAATCGAAGAGGATGCCTTCGGGCATCGTCACCACCAGCGCGGAGCCGGTATTCTCGATCAGGATCTGGTCGTTGCGGAGCGAACCGCGCAGATCGCGCGCCTGTGCATCCAGCGCGGAGCCGATGGCGCCGCCTGCAAGCGCACCCGCTGCTGCACCCAGAACAGCGTTGCGGCCCTGGTTGTCGTCATCGGCCGTCGCGCCGAGGAAGCCGCCCAGAATGCCGCCGATCACCGCGCCGTCGCGGGTGCGGTTGGCGTTCGGATCCGCCGGACCGACGCTGTTGGTCACACAGCCCGCAAGCCCGATCACGGCCGCGCTGGCCAGAAGAATTGGTTTCAGAAGATATGCCATGGCTCTTGCCCTTTTTTCGCCTGGACCCCGTTTCCCAAGGGGTTATTGCCCCCGTTATAACAAAGGGCGCAGGCGGGAACAGGGGTAATTCGGCACGGCACGCGGCACGGGCGGCGGGACGCCCAAGGCCCGCGTTTCCGGTTATCCGGCCCGGGCCGCGCCCTCCTCGGTCGAGGCGGCCTCCCAGGCCAGCATGGCGCGTTTCACGGGCAGGCCCCAATGGTAGCCGCCAAGCCCGCCGGATTTGCGCAGGGCGCGGTGGCAGGGGATCAGCCAGCTGATCGGGTTGCGCCCCACGGCGGTGCCCACGGCGCGCACGGCGCGGGGTTTGCCGATGGCGCCCGCGATCTCGGAATAGGTGGTGACATGGCCGGTGGGGATGCTGAGCAGCGCCTCCCACACCTTGATCTGGAACGGCGCGCCGATCAGGGCCAGCTGCACATCGCCGGACTGGCCAAAGGCCGCATCGGCCATCGGGCGCAGGGCCTGCGGATCCTCTACGTAGTCGGCGTTGGGCCAGCGCGAGCGGAGGTCGGCCATGGTCGGCTCCGGCCCGGTTTCCGACGCGAAGCCAATACCGCAGATGCCTTTGTCGGTTGCCATCACCAGGGCCGCGCCGAACGGGCTGTCGAACCAGCCCCAGCGGATCGTGAGCCCCGCGCCGCCCGAGGCGTAGGTGCCGGGGCTCATCGCCTCCCAGCGCAGGAACAGGTCATGCAGGCGCCCGCCCGAGGTCAGGCCGGTTTCGCCCACCGTGTCGAGCATGGTGAACCGATCCGCCAAAAGGCGGCGGGCGTGATCGAGCGTCAGATATTGCTGGTAGCGCTTGGGGCTGACGCCGACCCACCCGGAAAACGTGCGCTGAAAATGCGCTGGGCTCATGTCAAGCGCCCGCGCCAGGTCCTCCAGCGACTGATGGGGATTGGCGTCGATCAGGTCGAGCGCCCGGCGCATCACGTTGAAATGGTAGCTGCCGGATTGGTCGATGACATCGTGATGGGACATAAGCGGGGCCTCCTTGCCGTTCAATCTAGGCAAGGGCAGGGCGGCGCGCGACCCGATTCCTGCGCAAGTGGCCCGAGCTTACGCGACCTGCGCCATCACCTCCGGCCCGGCATTATCGGTGAGGTCGAAGATTGCGCTGACGGAGCCGGGCAACAGCACGCGGGCCTGTCGCGCGGTCAGACTCAACCGGGCGGTTTCCGTGTGCCCATGCCGGTAGGCCGCTTGCAAGATGGCCGGTGGAGCAGGGCTGAGCGCCTCCATCTCGGCGCCGAGAAACAGGCTTTCCACCGTGACCCCGTCGGAAAACAGGACCTCGTGATGGTCAAAGAGCAAATGGTAATAGGCGTGGTCCGGATCAGGCTTTACCTGCCGGATGCCGGGCCAGTGCAGGAGGTGCTTGGCGGCCACGAAGACCTCGGGGGCGCCGAAGTAAAGCTCACAGATCGGGCCGGACACCATGATGCGGTGCTGTGGCGACAGGCGCAAAACCTCCTGCGGGACGCCGGGACCAAGGGCACCGGGGGTGATTTCGATCGGCGCGGGCATATCGGGCGCGGCGCGAAACGCGCGATGGCCGCGCCAGCGCACCACCTGCCAGCCGCGATCCAGCGTGCGCACCCGGTCCCCGACACCGATCCAATCGACCGGCATCGGGCCCTCGGCAGTATCCAACATCGTGCCGGAGACGAAGCAGGGCACATCGGTGAATTCGGAATATTCGGTACGTGTGTCGGCCCGTGCCTCGTTCTCGGACGTGTTTGGATCATCCGCCGCCCCGGTGTGGACGTTGTAGCTGTGGCTGTAGGTGTAATCGACGCCCGGTTCGAGCGGCGTATTGACCAGATCGCCGACATGCACGCCGTTGATCTCGACCCGCGTGACCTCGATCGTCGTTCCGTCGGCCGCGACATAAACATCCACTTTCTCGGCATAGACCTGGCCTGTATGCAGCAGGTTGCCGTCCATATCGTAGATGTTGGCATCCTGGTCGTTGTCGTCGCCGACCTCGCCATTGTAGTAGTCGCCGTCAAGGTATTGGCCCGTTCCACCCTCCACGATATCGAACCGGAGGCGATCTTCGTTGCTGTCGAAATCCGAGGGCAGGCTGATCGTGCTGGTATTGTAATCGTGCACGATGGCGTCGACCGTGTACCCGATGATGGAATAGGTTGGCATTGGATTGACCGGTATCCTGCATTGATGTCCAAGTTGCCGGGACAATCGCGCGGAGAGTTGAAGAATCCCTGAACTCCGGCGGGTCGGAAATGCTTCGAATTGTCAGGATCAGGGCGGAAAAGTTGCGGCTTGCCGCCCGGCCCGCGAGCCGCCAAAAGAGGGCATGGCCAAGATCGCAAAACCGCTGCCCTATCACACGATCCACGAGATCTTCACCCGGTTCCGCGCGGCGGAGGCGGAACCCAAGGGGGAATTGCACCACGTCAACGCCTATACGCTGGTGGTGGCCGTGGCGCTCTCGGCGCAGGCCACGGATGCGGGGGTGAACAAGGCGACGGCAGAGCTGTTCAGGATCGCAGACACGCCCCAGAAGATGCTGGATCTGGGCGAGGACCGCCTGATCGAGCATATCAAGACCATCGGCCTCTACCGCAACAAGGCCAAGAACGTCATGAAGCTGAGCCGTATTCTTGTGGAAGAGTATGGCGGCGAGGTCCCGTCCTCCCGCGCGGCGCTGCAATCCCTGCCTGGCGTGGGGCGCAAGACGGCCAATGTGGTGCTGAACATGTGGTGGGGGATACCCGCCCAAGCCGTTGACACGCATATTTTTCGCGTCGGCAACCGGACCCGGATCGCGCCGGGCAAGGATGTGGACGTGGTGGAGCGCCAGATCGAGGATAACATTCCGGCCGAATTCCAGCTCCACGCCCATCACTGGCTGATCCTGCACGGGCGCTACATCTGCGTGGCGCGCAAACCCAAATGCGGCGCCTGCCTGATCCGCGACCTGTGCGTGTTTGAGGACAAGACGGTCGTATGAGCCGCGACAATATCTCCTCGGGCTCGTATCTGGAGCCGCAAATCGGCTTCTCCCGCGCCGTGCGCATCGGCAATGCTGTCGCCATTGGCGGTACGGCCCCGATTGCAGCAGCGGGTGGCACCGATTGTGTTGGCGACGTGTATGGTCAGACCAGACGCTGCCTCGACATCGCGCTGACCGCCCTGGCCGAAGCCGGTGGCGCCCCGGCGGACGTGATCCGCACCCGCATCCTCCTGACCGACATCGCTACATGGAATGACGCCGCGCGCGCCCATGCGGAGGTGTTCACCGATATCCGCCCCGTCACCACGGTGATGGAGGTGTCCCGTTTCGTCGATCCCGACTGGTTGGTCGAGATCGAAATCGACGCCATTCTCAAGGACAAAGAGACATGACCCAAACCTACGACCTTGTCGGGATCGGCAATGCCGTTGTCGACGTGATCAGCCATGCAGATGACAGTTTTCTCGACAATATGGGCATCCAGAAAGGCATCATGCAGCTGATCGAACGCGAACGGGCCGAGATTCTCTATGGCGCGATGACCGACAGGGTGCAGACGCCTGGTGGATCAGTGGCCAATTCGGTGGCGGGGGTCGGATCGCTGGGCCTGAAAACCGCGTTCCTGTGCAAGGTGAAGGACGATGCGCTGGGGCTGTTCTACCAAAAGGGGATGACGGCCGATGGCATCGGCTTTCCCAATCCACCGGTCTCGGGCGATGATATCGCGCCAACCACGCGGTCGATGATCTTCGTTTCGCCTGATGGCGAGCGCTCGATGAACACCTATCTGGGGGCGGGCGCGGATTTTGATGAAGGCGACGTGGATGCGTCCGTCGCGGGCAACACCCGGTTCCTGTTCCTGGAAGGGTATCTCTATGACAAGGACGAGGGCAAACGCGCCTTCACCGCCGCGGCCCAGGCCTGCCGGGCGGGCGGCGGCAAGAGCGGCATTACCTTGTCCGATCCGTTCTGCGTGGACCGTCACCGCGACGATTTCCGCCGCCTGATCGCCGAGGAGATGGATTTCACCCTCGGCAACGAGGAAGAATGGCTGTCGCTGTACCAGACGGAGGATCTGGGCGAGGCGCTGGCCCAGGCCTCGGCGGTGTGCGACCTGGTGGTCTGCACGCGGTCCGGCGATCCGGTGGTGCTGATCCGCGGTGAAGAGCGGGTGGAGGTGCCTGTCACCCGCGTCACGCCGGTGGATGCCACCGGTGCGGGCGATCAGTTTGCCGCCGGCTTCATCTATGGCCTGGCAACCGGGCAAAGCCTTGAGGTATCGGGGAAAATGGGCGTTGCTGCGGCGGCCGAAGTGATCGCGCATATCGGGCCGCGGCCCAAGCGCCCGCTGCGGACGGTCTTTGCGGAACACGGCCTGATCTAGACCGTCACCACAGGGGCAGGCAGGGAAGGGGCAGGATCCGCTTGGACGATGTGATGGGATATATGGGGGCCGGCGGCGGCGCCATCTGGATCCTGCTGGTCGGGCTGGTCTTCAAGCTGACCGGATTTGCCGTCCGCGACGAGCTGATGCTGCGTGTCTTGGTCATCTGCGGCTTTGTCTGCGACGCCGGATACTACTTCTTCCGCGCCGATCCGATCATCCCCTCGGTCCTGTCCAACATCGCGCTGATGAGCGTCAACGTCGTGCTGATCGCGGCCATTGCCTCGGAACGGACCACGTGGCGCATGTCGCCCGAGGATCGCCGCATCTACGCGCATTTTCCGACGCTCGCGCCGGGCCAGTTCCGGCGGCTCAGGAGGATGATCGTCGCCGATGGCTGCGGTCCGGGAACAATCCTCACGCGGGAGGATCAGCCGGTGGACACGCTGATGCTGGTCATGGCCGACCGCATCGTGATCACCAAACGCGGCGAGGCGTTTCCCATTGCCGGCCCGGCCTTTGTGGGGGAGGTCGCGTTCCTGACGGGCAATCCGTCCAGCGCCGATGTGACGCTGCCCGATGGCGGGACGGTGCTGCGCGTCGACAGCGCCACGCTGCGCAAACGCATGGCGCGGTCCCCCGCGCTGAACAACGCGATGGTGGCGCTGTTCGGGACGGAGCTGGCGCGGAAGGTGGCGGAATCCGTGCCGATGGAAAGTGCCGTCGCGGCCTCGCCCCTGGATGCAGGCGTGGAGGATGCGCTGGAGGCGGCCACGCAGGCAACGCCCCCGCCCAAGGCCACGCCCTGACACGCCGGATCAGATCATCGCGCTGATCGCGTCCGCCTTGTCGCGGTTGGCGCGGTCCATCTTGCGCTGTGCCTCGATCTGCAGGGCATTGGCGACGGCGAGCGCGAAATCGTGGTCGGCCTCCAACTCCCGGATCAGCGTGGCGCGCGGCAGTGTAAACACCCGCGCGGGCTCGGTAATCTCGACATCCGCCGTGGCGGGGGAACCCTGCATGACGGTCATCTCGCCAATCAACTCATCGGCACCGATCTGCGCCACAACGGCACCATGGGCCGACACATTGGCCGCGCCGCTGGCGATATAGACCAACTCGCTCACCGGGCTGCCCTGCCGCGTCAATACCGTGCCGGGGCTCAGCATCTGCCAGGTTCCCAGCCGCAGGAAGCGGCGCGCAAGGTGCGGCGGAAGGCTGCTGAAATGCGCCGACAGGAACGCGCGTTCCTCCTCGTTGAAGCGCGTCATCTTGCGTTCCCACACCATGCGGGCCAGGCCGATGATCGACAGGATGATCCACGACACCTGGATCAGCAGCGAAGAGAGGTTGAACGCCTCTGCCAGACTGATCAGCACAAAGATCGCCGCGCTCATGTTCAGGATCGTGTAGGTCGCCGAGGATCCGCGGATCACGCCGAACTGCAAAGCGCCATAGGCGCCGAGATAAAGGGCCACCCCCGTCAGTCCGGCAGCGGACCAGATCGTCAATTCCATGCAGCCTGTTCCCTGCGCCCGAATTGGCCCCGTGTCGCGCGCCATGTGGCCCGTGGATCGGACCCCTGTCAAATCCTTCCGCGACGCCGGAAGGGTTTGCGGCGACACGAAAAATCCGCCACGATCCGGGCCAGATCAACGCGAGCGGGGAGATCGGGATCGTGAAGGGCGGCAGCGCCACAGGGAAGGGCCCCGGCCGATGACGCGCCTGACCTTTGCGCTGGGTTTGCTCGTGACCGTCGCGATGATCCTGTTGACGGCATTTCCGCCCCCGATCCTCGACCGGGCGCGCGACGCGGTCTTCGACGGCTACCAGCGCACCGAACCGCGCGTCTATGACCCGCTGGCGCCCGTGCACATCATCGATATCGACGAAGCGTCGCTTGAGGAATACGGGCAATGGCCCTGGCCGCGCTCCTACCTGGCCGAGTTGACGGATCGTCTGTTCGAGCATGGCGCGGCGGCGATCGGCTACGACGTGCTCTTCCCCGAGCCGGACCGCACCTCGCCTGATCTGATCGTCGACAGCTGGGCGCGGTTTACCGATGGCATCCCGCCGGTTCTGCCCGATCTTGGGATCGAGCCCCATGATGATCGCTTTGCCGCCTCCATTGCCGGTCGCCCCGTTGTCCTGTCGGTTGCGGGCGGGTTGGAGGGCGAGGTGCCGCAGCCCATGGCGGGGTTCGCCGTGACCGGTGATACACCCAATACGCTCACGCAATATCCCGCAAGCGTCGGCAACCTGCCGCAATTGACCGAGGCCGCGTCGGGCCTTGGCACGATCAGCCTGGGGCGCAATGTGGATGGGATCACCCGCACGGTGCCAATGGTGTCGGATATCGGCGGTGTTCTTGTCCCCTCGCTCTCGGCCGAGCTTCTGCGCGTTTGGGAGGGGGCCAGCGGGCACGTTCTGAAGACAACGGAGGCCTCGGGCGAGGTATCGGGCGGCACAATTGCCGCAACGGCCATGCAGACCGGCGGGCTGATTTTCCCGCTGGAGCCCGATGGCCGGATCCGGCTCCATTATGCGGGGTTTCGGCCCGAGCGTATGACCCCGGTGGGGGAGGTGCTGGAGGCCGACGGGATCGATCCGGACCTCGCCGCGCGGCTGCAGGGGCGGATCGTGCTGGTCGGGTCCTCTGCGCAGGGCCTGTTCGACATCCGCACCACGCCGCTGGACGGGCAGATCGCAGGCGTGACGCTCCATGCCGAGATCATCGAGCAGATCATCGCGCGCAGTTTCCTGTCGCGGCCCGACTGGATGCGTGGCCTCGAAATCCTGATCGTGGCCCTGGCGGGGCTGGCCTTGTCGATCTTCAACCGGCTCGAGCGCCCCGTGATCGGGTTGGCAGCCGCGCTGGCCTTCGGGGGCGGGTCAGTGGTGGGCGGGATCCTTGCCTTCGGGCAGCTTGGCCTGCTCTACAACCCCCTTATGGCAGTTCTGACCACGGTGCTGGTCTACCTCCCCGGCACGACGCTCGGGTATCTGGCCAAGGAACGCGCCCGCCGGTCGATCCGCGAACGCTTTGCCCGGTTCCTGCCGCCGCCCCTGATTGCGGAGATCGAGAAAAACCCCGCCGCCGCCCTGACCCCGGAAGGGGCGGAGCGGGACCTGACGGTGATGTTCGTGGATATGCGCGGTTTTTCCACGGTGACCGAGGGGATGCCGCCCGACCGGGTGGTGACGCTGGTCAACACGTTCCTGAGTGCCGTGGCCGAGACGCTGGTGGATCACGGCGCCACCATCGACAAGTTCATGGGCGATGCAGTGATGGCCTTCTGGAACGCCCCCATCGAGCGGCCCGACCATGCTGCCGCAGCCCTCGGCGCGCTGAGTGCGATCAACGAGGCCGCGGAGCAGGCGAATTTCGCGCTGACGTCCCAAGGCCTGCCGCGGGTCAATCTGGGCGTGGGGCTCAATACCGGCCCGGCCTCTGTCGGGCTGATGGGGTCCCGCGACCGGCTGTCGTATACCTGCATCGGTGACAGCGTGACGCTCGCCGCCCGGCTGGAGGGGCTGACGCGGATCTATGGCACGCGGAATTGCGTCGGTCCGATGAGTGTCGCGGCCTGTCCGGAGCACCTTCTGGCGGTCACGCTCGACCTGATCGCGGTGAAGGGCTTTGCCAATGCGGTGGAGGTCTCAACCGTTCTGCCGCGCATGGCGTCGGGCGCCGAGGACTTCGCCAATGTGCTGGGGACGGCGCGCGCGGCCTATATCGCCCGGGATTGGAGCGGGGCCGAGGCCGGGTTCCTCGCAGTCTCCAAGGTGAAGATCCCCTATTGCAACACCGCGCTTCTGGCGCAGCTTTATCTGGACCGGATTGCGGGCCACCGACAAAATCCGCCGCCGGATGATTGGGCGGGGGAATTCGTGGCGCTTACAAAGCGTTAGGTTTCAAACTGTTACGGCCCGCCGGTAAAGCAGCCCGGTCCGGGATCCTGAGGATCGCAGGGATCGGATGGGTCCCGCGGCAGCCATTCCAGGATGTCATCGCCCGTAAAGTCATCGTCGAAAATCTCGGGGTCGAACTCTTCGCCGCCAGTGGATACCGGGCCGCGATCGGACGGGTTGGGATTGCCCACACCCGACCCAAGGCCGCCGCCGCTATTGCCACCGCCGCGGGGCGTACCGTCGATCAGATCCAGCAGGAAGGCGAGGTAATCGGGGTCAACCCGGCCCTGATAGCCCTCCAATGTCAACACACCGCCCTGGCGGCTGGTGCAGGCCCGCTGCCCGCTGGGCGCGGTGAGGCACAAACGCTCGCCCGCCAGGAAAATCGCCGTGGTCGTGCCGCCGGAATGGATCACCAGCGCCGATGACCCGCGGATGCCGATTGTGGCGGTGGGTGTGGCCACGGTGGCTTCCTGCCCGCGGCTCAGCGTGCCGCCGATGAAGCGCAGGGCGCCTTCGGTCAGTCGCAAGCCCATCTGCCCCGACCCGTCGGGGTTGAACACGAAGCGGTCTAGAACAATCGTCGTGTTCGGCGCCAGGCTCAGCGTGGTTTCATCCACGAACAGGATCTGGCCGCGCCCCTGGGCCGACGAGGCGATGCGCTCGTCCTGCACCACGCCCGACCCGAGATCGAGCGTGCGGGTGCCCGCACCGGGCGGCGTGCCACGCAAGGTGGGCTCGGACGACGCGATGGTGCCGATATTCTGGGCCGTGGCCGGAAGCGCAAGGGCCATCGCCGCGGCGGCTGAGAACAGGATTGTCTTGAACTGCATGATCAGAACTCCCAACCGACCTGAACGGTCAAAATCGTCTCGTCCGTGGTGGTGGTCACGCCGCCGGTGGTGGCGTCCTGCATCACCTGCGCGGCGGAGCCTTCGACGTAGATATCCTCGTAGACAAAGGCGCGCATCCAGACGGCGAGGCGCTGTTCGTCGAACATGGTCGTTGTGCCACCGATGACGGATTCCACCTCGGCCACGTCCACGAAGCCACCGACCAGCCAGCGGTTGGGCAGATCCTGAAAGGCGGGGTCGAAAGCGTGCTGACCGCTCAGCCGGAGGGAGGCGCTGGTGATGGTATCAGGTGTGGCGTCGTCCACCTCGGTCCGCTCGGACCATGAGCCGGTCAGGCGAAGCCGGGTCTCGCGGGACGGGCGATAGGTGAAGCCCAGGTCGAATTCATGGAAATCGAAATCCGTCCCGCCGGTGCTGGTGGATGTGATGCGCCCAAGCTGCGCATCGGCATAGACCGTTATGCGTTCGTTGACCGGGTTCACATATTGTGCCCCGAGCGACCAGCTCTGGAAATCGCCATTCAGCAGATCATCATCCTGAAACCAGTTCAGCTCCACATAGGGCTGCAGGCGCGGGCCATAGGCATCTTGCGCAATGCGGTATTCGGGCCCGGTCCGCAGGCGCACATTGGTGCGCTCGTTCACGCTGGACCCGCCCGGCTGAAAGGTGCTGAAGGCAAATTCGGTGACCCATTGCGTGGCATGGGCGTCGCCCAGATCCAGCCGCCAATCGACGGATCCGGTGACGAATGCGCCGGACTCGCCCGCTGTATCCGTCCACGCATAACCCGCCGCGATCCGCCCAGAGTAATCCGAGCCGGTGTCGCGCTCCGCGGCCTCTTCGCGGTAGCGGGCCACGCGCGCGGCCTCGTCGGGGCTCAGTGCGCCGCTCGCCTGCGCGGCGGCCAGATGATACTCGGCCACGGCGTAGGAGCCGAGCGCAAAATAGGCGATCGCCAGTTCGACGCGGGCGGCGGTATTTTGAGGCTCAAGATCGACCAGCCGTTCCAGCGTGGCGGCGGCGCCCTCGAAATCCCGCAACTCCACCGACATCTGCGCGTAACGGCGCATCAGATCGCGGTTGGAGGGGTCGGCCAGCATCTGCTGGAAGACGGCGGCGCGGTCGGCCTCGGTCGTGGTGGATTGTGCCGAGACGGGCATCGCGGTCAGCATGAGCGCCGCGGCACAGGCCATCAGGGGGGTGCGCAACATGGAACAACCTCGTGAAAATGGTCTTCAAAAACGTGCCAGACGCTAGCCCGGCCTTGATTTTCAATCAATATTTCGGCCCGTGAAATAGGTGTGAGCCGTCTGAATGCGGCTTTGTAGCAACGGTTGAGCCAACAATAAACCTCAACCGGCAACTTCCTGCGCACGGTGTCAATCGCCCAGTTTGGCGTGCACCTCGTCCAGATCGATCTCGCCGATGGGCATCTTGTTGGCCGGATTCGCGAAATCGTATTTGAACAACTCGAAGTCGCGTTTGTAGATTTCATAGACCAGATGCATCGACAGATCGTCGAAATAATCCTCCACCGGATGGGCGCGCTTGGGGCCGTGGCCTTCGCTTTCGTTGAACCGCGGTACGTCCTTCAACTTGATCGGATTGGCATTTTCCGTAGCATCCAGAACACCTTGCATGCCGTCGTTAAAGCTCTCGGTCCAGAAAATCCTGTCATACTGCCCGCCATTGACGATGAAGGTCGAGACATGGCCCGACATGGCCGACCAATGGATGTCGGGATCCATAGGTTTGCGCCAGCGGATGGTGTCGCGCGCGAACAGCAGGAAGCGGCGGAAGCTGGCGATCTGGTCGAACTCGCCCTTGCCGTCGTCGCCTCCCACCTCGATCCCGTATTTCTGGATCAGCAGCGGGACAAGGTTGCCGCGATAGCGTTTGCCGTTGCGCTGGATGCCGCAGATCTTGTCGAAAAAGCTCGACAGGATGCGGGTATAGGGGTTTCGCACGCAGGTGAACGCGTAGCTCTTGTGCCCCTGCACATTCTCGGTGATCAGCGGCTGGCTGTCGTCAAACGCCCATTTGTGCATGCCCGCCTTGGCGTCGTGAATGTCACCGTCGAAAAACGCGCCGTTGTCGGTGTAATACATGATCTGGCCGATGGTCGAGCAGGCGCATTTGGGCACCACGCGGTACACCATGCTTTCGCTCGTCGTCATCCAGGTGCCTGGGAAACCCATCTGCTCGTCACCTCACATGTAGCCCGGCTCTGATCCGCACCGGGTCTTTGAATACATAAATTGCAAAGAAATGGTGTCGTATCAATGTCTCTCGGCTATTAATGGGTTAACAATAAGCCTCAGGACTGGGCAATCGTTTCGAGCATGGCAAAAATCGCCTTTATTCTACTGTGTCACAAGGATGCGCCAAGCATCATCCAGCAGGCGGAGCGTCTGACGGCGACCGGCGATTATGTGTCCATCCATTTCGATGCCCGCGCCAAGGCGGCCGATTTCGCGGCGATCACCGAGGCTTTGGCCGACAATGCGGGCGTGACCTTCGCCAAGAAGCGCATCAAATGCGGCTGGGGGCAATGGTCGCTGGTGCAGGCCTCGCTCCTCGCGGTGGAGGCGGCGGTCGAGGCGTTTCCGAAGGCCACGCATTTCTACATGCTGTCGGGCGATTGCGCGTCGGTGAAATCGGCGCCCTATGCCCACAAGTTCCTCGATGCGCGCGATGTCGACTATGTCGAAAGCTTCGATTTCTTCAATTCCAACTGGATCAAGACCGGCTTCAAGGGCGAACGCCTGTTCTACCGGCACTGGTTCAACGAACGTGAGCACAAGCGCCTGTTCTATGCCTCGTATCACCTCCAGCGCCGGTTGGGCCTGGCGCGCAAGGTCCCCGACGACATCCAGGTGATGATCGGGAGCCAATGGTGGTGCCTGCGCCGTAAGACGATCGAGGCGATCCTGACGTTCAGCAAGGCCCGCGCCGATGTGATCCGCTTCTTCAAGACCACCTGGATCCCCGATGAGACCTATTTCCAGACGCTGGTGCGCCATCTGGTGCCCGCCCGCGAGATCGAAAGCCGCACGCTGACCTTCAAGATGTTCAGCGATTACGGCATGCCGGTGACGTTCTACAACGACCAATACGACCTTCTGATCAGCCAGGATTACCTGTTCGCCCGCAAGATCAGCCCCGAGGCCGACCTGCTGAAACGCCGCCTCGGCGCGCTGTGGAATTCCGACCGCAAGGATTTCGCCACCTCCAAGGAAGGACCAAAGCTGCACGCCTTCCTGACCGGCCGCGGGCGCGTCGGCAAACGCTTCGGCACCCGGTTCTGGGAGCGGGAGAGCACCCTTGGCGCAGACCGAGACCTCTACATGCTGGTCTGCAAGAAATGGCATGTGGCCAAGCGGCTTCTGAAAACGGCGTCCGACAAGATCGATGTGCGCGGGATCGAATACCTGTTCGACGAGGCCGGCTGCCGGGTGCCGCATCTGGGCGGTATCGAACGGACGCTGGAAAAGCGCAACCGCCATCGCCGCGCCCTGATGCGGATGCTGTTCGATTATTACGGGACCGAGCGGCTGATGATCTGCCTCGATCCCTCGAACCTCGACCTGATGCGCGATTTCATGTCCGACCGCGCCAATGCCCGGATCCTGGAGCTGCAATGCAACTTCGATGATCAATACCTCGTGGGCCACGCCCATCGCGTGGGCCTGGCCACCGAAGATACGCCCGGCGAGGTGATCCAGCGGATGCTGCCGACCCTGCGCCACGAATTCCTCGATGAAAGCGCCGCGATCCGTGAGGAGGAATTCCCCCGCCATTTCCGCCTGCGCGAAGGCCGGCCGAGCACCGAAAACGGCGCCGTTCTGTCCGAGTTCTTCGGAATCGAGCCGCATCTGGCCCAGGAATTGGCGGAAACACAGCATCTGTTTGCGGATTGAGAGGGGCATTCATGGCCTACGACTACGACGATCAGAACATCTTCGCGAAGATCCTGCGCGGCGAGATCCCGAACCGGACCGTCGCGGAAAGCGATCACACGCTGGCCTTCGAGGATATCTACCCGCAAGCGCCGATCCATGTGCTGGTGATCCCAAAGGGCGCCTATGTGTGCTTCGATCATTTCGCGGCTGAGGCGTCGGATGCCGAGATCGCCGATTTTCACCGGGTCGCGGCGCGGATCTGCGCCGATCTGGGTGTGACGCCCGGCGCGGATGGGGCCGGGTATCGGACGCTGTCGAATGCCGGCGCGCACGGGGTGCAGGACGTGCCCCATTACCACATGCACATCCTGGGCGGGCGGCCCCTGGGGCGGATGTTGCAACCGGCCAAGTAGGGGCGCGCGTCTTCGGGCCGGCCCGGTCGGGCCAGCCGCTCAGCCCCGCGCGCTGCCGCGGAACCGGGTGACCTCGGCGCGCATCACCGCCGACATCTTGCCCGTCTGCGGCCAAGGTGCGATAGAGGCGGCAGAGCGCTTGTAAGGATGAGCACAGATGAGCATCGACGCCCCGGAAACCGAAGTGATCTCTGCCTGGCGGGTCGCCTGTGACGGCGGGGAGGGCGCGTTGGGGCATCCGCGCGTGTGGCTCCAGATCGGGCCCGATGTGGGTTGGGTCGAATGCGGTTATTGCGACAAGAAGTTCATCCATGAGGATTTCGCGGACAAGGTGAAGTGATCCGGGCCGCCTTGCGCGTCGTGGGCCGCCTGTTTGGGGCGGCCTTTGTCGTTCTGGCCCTCTATCTGGGGGCGGCTGCCATCGGCGGGCTGATCCCCGGCCGCACCGCCGATCTGCCCACGGGCAACGACACTGACATCGGACTTCTTTACGGGCCGATCCATGTGGATTTCGTTTTGCCCGCCACGCCTGAGACGCGGGCGGCGCTGGATTTCGCGCGGGCCGGCGGGGTGCGGGTGGACGGGCCGGATGTGGGATACTTCATCGTCGGCTGGGGCGCGCGGGATTTCTACACCACCACGCCCACCTGGGCGGATCTGAGCGCGCGCGCCACGCTCCGCGCGGTTGCAGGTGACGCGTCCGTGCTGCGTGTCGATACGGTCTGGCCGGGCATCGCCTTTGACCAATTGCCGCGATTGTCCCTGTCATCGGCGCAATACACCGCCTTGCTGGCGGAGATCGCGGCCAGCAGTGCCGCGCCGGGTGGCATCGGCATCGAGGTGCAGGGCCATGCCGCAACCTCAGGCTTCGTGGAGGCGGCGGGGCGGTTTCATATCCTGCGCACCTGCAATACCTGGGTGGGCCGGGTGTTGCGCGCGGCGGGGGTCGACGTGGGCACATGGACGCCGACGCCCTACAGCCTGCGCCTGTCATTCTGGCGGCTGGGGCAGGGCGACGGTTGAAGACGCCGCCGGGCGTGGTGGACCCCTGCCGCCGCGCTGTCGCCAAGCCTATTGATCGATCGCGTCGATCATCGAGGAAAGGCCGGACCGGGCCGACATGCTGGTCTGTGCAATCTCGTCGGCCAATGTGCGGACCTCGCTTGCGATCACGCCAAAGCCGCGGCCGGCATCGCCCACGCGGGCGGCCTCCACCGAGGCGTTGATCGCGATCAGCCGCACACCGCGCGCGATCTTGTCGATCCGGTGGATCGCTTCGTCGGTTTCCGTGCGGACCGTATCGCGCCGGGTCCGGGCGGCGCGGCGATCCTGATCGAGATCCGCAATCGCGGCGGCAAACACGGCCTCTCCACGGCGCGCCACATGCTCATGCGTCAACGTATTCAACTCGATCAGGGCCGCCTTCAACGCGTCATCGTCGGCCTTGGACGGATCGATCCGGGTCGCGATATGGGTCGAATAGGCGGAAAAGGCCTCGGCCGCCCCGTCGACGGACGCCACATGACCCCGGAACCACTCCAGATGCGCCGAATCGATCCCGTCGATGGGTTCAGCCGTGCTGCTGATCTGCACGGCCAACCGCAACTCGGGCAGGGCGGCATTGAACATCGTCCTGAACTTGTCGCGCATCGGAGAGCCTTCGGGATACAACACGTAACTTGCCGTGAAAAACCCCAGACGCGCAGACGTGACCTGCAGCTTCTGGAACATACGAAACACCGCACCGCGCCCGACGCGGCCAGGCAGGGCGGCATCGGGATCGACAAGGGAAGGCTGTGCGAACGGTAACTGGGGCATCCCGCGCAGTTTCGGGCAAAACCCTTAAGGATCGGTGACAGCGGCGGCGCAATTCACCTCGTCAACAAACGCGGCCTGTTGTAGTCAGACGGGGTACAGGGAGGACGGCGCATATGGCATTCGGAAAAGGGCATCACCTTCACCTCGTCGATGGGTCGGCCTTCATCTTTCGGGCCTACCACGCCCTGCCGCCGCTCACGCGCAAATCCGATGGCCTGCCGATCGGCGCGGTTAGCGGGTTCTGCAACATGCTCCACAAGATGATCGTGGACAATGCCGGGTCCGATGGCCCAACCCATGCCGCGGTGATCTTCGACAAAGGCTCCCACACCTTCCGCAACGACCTCTACGATCAATACAAGGCCAACCGCGAGGCCATGCCCGAGGATCTGCGCCCGCAGATCCCGCTGACCCGCGATGCCACGCGGGCCTTCAACCTCGCCTGTATCGAGCTGGAGGGGTTCGAGGCCGATGACATTATCGCCACCTATGCCCGGCAGGCGCGCGAGGCCGGGGGGCGCTGCACCATCATCTCGTCCGACAAGGACCTGATGCAATTGGTCGGCGGCGGCGTCGAAATGTTCGATGCGATGAAGAACACCCGCATCGATGCGGACGGCGTGGCGGAGAAATTCGGCGTCGGGCCGGACCGCGTGGTCGATGTGCAGGCCCTGGCCGGCGACAGTGTGGATAATGTGCCGGGTGCGCCGGGGATCGGGGTGAAAACCGCCGCCCTGCTGATCAACGAATATGGCGATCTCGACAGCCTCCTGGCGCGCGCGGACGAGATCAAGCAGCCCAAGCGCCGCCAGACCCTGATCGACCACGCCGACCAGATCCGCCTGAGCCGCCAATTGGTGCTGCTCGACGATCAGGTGGAGCTGGCCGAGACGCTGGACGATCTGGAAGTGCAGGAGCCCGATGCCGAGAAGCTCCTGGGCTTCCTGGCGGAGATGGAGTTCCGTACGCTGACCAAGCGCATCGCGGACCAGGCGGGCGTCGACGCGCCCGTGATCGCGGAGCCGGAGCCCGAAGCCGCCCCCGACGCGCCCGAGATGCCGCCGATTGACCATTCCGGGTATGAAACGGTCAGCGATATCAAGGCGTTGAAGGATTGGATGGCGCAGGCCATGGCCAAGGGGGCCGTCGCATTCGATACCGAAACCACCTCGCTCAACGAAATGACGGCCGAGCTTGTCGGCGTGTCCCTCTGCGTGGAGCCGGGCAAGGCTTGCTACATCCCGCTTCTGCATCGCGGTGGCGGCGATGATCTCTTTGCCGATCCCACGCTGGCCGACGGGCAGATCCCGCTGGACGAGGCGCTGGCGATCCTCAAGCCGATGCTGGAAGATCCAAGCGTCCTGAAAATCGCGCAGAACGCCAAATACGACGTGAAGGTGCTGGCCAATTACGGGGTGGAGGTGGCCCCCATCGACGACACAATGCTGCTGAGCTACGCGCTTCACGGCGGGTTGCATAACCACGGCATGGATACGCTGAGCGAACGGTATCTCAACCATTCGCCCATTCCGATCAAGACACTGCTTGGCACGGGAAAATCGCAGATCACCTTCGATCAGGTGCCCATTGCCGATGCCTCACCTTACGCCGCGGAGGATGCGGATATCACGCTGCGGTTCCACAAGCTCTTCAAACCCAAGCTGCATCAGGTGGGCGTCACCAAGGTTTATGAGCGGCTCGAACGCCCGCTGGTGCCCGTGCTGGCGCGGATGGAGCGCTCAGGCATCAAGGTGGATCGCGACGTGCTCAGCCGGATGTCCAACGCCTTCGCCCAGAAAATGGCGGGGCTGGAGGCTGAGATACACGAGCTTGCGGGCGAGAGCTTCAACGTCGGCTCCCCCGCGCAGCTTGGCGAAATCCTGTTCGACAAGATGGGCCTCGAAGGCGGCAAAAAGGGCAAGGCCGGCAAATATTCAACCGGCGCCGACATTCTGGAGGATCTCGCCACCGAACACGATCTGCCCGCCCGCGTGCTGGATTGGCGGCAGCTCTCCAAGCTGAAATCGACCTATACCGATGCGCTTCAGGACCATATCAACGCCGATACGGGCCGCGTGCACACCTCCTACTCCATCGCAGGCGCCAATACCGGGCGCCTCGCCTCCACCGACCCGAACCTGCAAAACATCCCCATCCGCACCGAGGAAGGCCGCCGCATCCGCGAAGCCTTCGTGGCCGAGCCCGGCAAAGTGCTTGTCAGCCTCGATTATTCGCAGATCGAATTGCGGATCCTGGCCCATATCGCGGGGATCGACGCACTGAAAGACGCGTTCAAGGACGGGCAGGACATTCACGCCGCCACCGCGTCCGAGATGTTCAACGTGCCACTGGATGAGATGACGCCAGACGTCCGCCGCCAAGCCAAGGCGATCAATTTCGGCGTGATCTACGGCATCTCCGGCTTCGGCCTCGCGCGCAACCTGCGGATCCCGCGGGCCGAGGCGCAGGGCTTCATCGACCGCTACTTCGAGCGCTTCCCCGGCATCCGCGCCTATATGGACGACACCAAGACATTCGCCAAGGAACACCTCTACGTTGAGACGTTGTTCGGCCGCAAAATCCACACGCCGGAGATCAATGCAAAGGGCCCCCATGCGGGCTTTGCGGGCCGTGCCGCGATCAACGCACCGATCCAGGGCACCGCCGCCGATGTGATCCGCCGCGCCATGATCCGGATGGACGATGCGATTGCCGACATCCCCGCCACGATGCTGCTGCAGGTGCATGACGAACTGGTGTTCGAGGTCGCGGAAGACGCCGTCGACACGCTCATCACTCGCGCCCGGGACGTGATGGAGGCCGCCGCTGACCCCGCGGTTCACCTCTCCGTGCCGCTCACGGTGGATGCCGGGCAGGGGGCAAATTGGGCCGAGGCGCATTGATGCCGGGCCCCATCCATACTTGGCCAGAGCTGCGGGATTTCGCCGTGGGCCTCGGCCTGCCCAAGGTCGAAGACGCCGTTTCCTGGGGCAATCCCAACCTCAAGGCTCACGGCAAGCTCTGGTGTTGGTGGTCGCCCTATGTGGATGCGGCGATCTTCAAGGGCGACAGGGACGAGCGGGAGATGCTGATCGCCGCCGACCCCGAGACCTTCGTGATGCACGACCATTATGCCAGTTTCGGCTGCATCCTCGTCGCCGCTGGCCGGATCGAGCGCGACTGGGCCGAGGCGCGGTTGCGTCGGACTTGGGAAGAGATGGCGCCGAAACGCTGGTTGAAGACCTGGAGCGCGCAGCAGGAGGGCCCCTGATGTGGCAGGCGCTGCTGGTCCTGAGGGGGTGCGTCGTCGCATATCTTGTCGCTGCGGCAACGGTCTGGACCATGGCCGCGCTGCAAACGACGGATCCTCCGCGGATGGCCGCGATCCTGCTCTTCGGCCTCTATCCGGCGATCCCCGCCAGCATCGCTGCGCTTGTCATCTGGGCTGTTCTGTCCGTGTTTCGGGTCCGCGTCGCATGGTGGGGGACGATGCTGCTTGGGGCGGCCGCGGGGACATGGCTCCTGATCGGAACAGGTGACGGCGTGGCGGCGGGCGCCGGTCCAAACGCCGAATGGCTTCTCCCGCCGGTGATCGGCGCGGCATCCGGGGCCGTCGTGTGGTTTGGTGCATTCGGCCTGCGCCGGAGCGTCCGGCTGGGATGGAGGATGCCGCTCCAATGACGCTGATCGCCTTCAACAAGCCGATGAACGTGCTCAGCCAATTCACCTCCGAAGGCGGCTGGCCCGCGCTGGACGGCTTCGGCCTGCCCAAGGGCGTCTACGCCGCGGGCCGCCTTGACCGAGACAGCGAGGGCCTGCTCCTGCTCACAGATGATGGCGGACTACAGGCGCGCATATCCTCGCCGAAATACAAGTCCCCCAAGGTTTACTACGCCCTCGTCGAAGGCGTGCCCGATGACGCAGCCCTTGTCCGCCTGCGCGCAGGCGTGGATCTCAAGGACGGGCGCACGGCGCCCGCCGGGGCGGAAGCCGTCCCCACGCCCGACTGGATCTGGGATCGTGACCCACCCGTGCGCATCCGCAAATCGATCACCGATAGCTGGGTGAAGCTGACCCTGACGGAGGGCAGGAACCGGCAGGTCAGGCGCATGTGCGCGGCGGTGGGCTTCCCGGTGATCCGGCTGCTGCGCTGGTCGATTGGCCCCCATGATTTGGCCGATCTGCCCCCAGGCAAATGGCGGGAGATTGTGGGTGCCTGAGGCCGAGCTTGTCACCGTGTGCAAGCTTGCACAACTTCGTAAGTGGTTGAAAGAAAATCACAATACGAAAACCGGGAATGTCTGGTTGGCCACCTACAAGAAGCACCATCCCGACTACCTGCCCTGGGCCGAGGCGATCGAGGAGCTGATCTGCTGGGGCTGGATCGATGCGCAGGTTGCGGGGCTGGACAAGGACCGGATGAAACACCGGATCGCGCCGCGCAAGGAGACGTCCGCCTGGTCGGCCGTCAACAAGGAGATTGTGGCGCGGATGCGGGCAGAGGGGCGGATGACGCCGGCGGGAGAGGCCAAGATCGCGGCGGCCGAGGCCAACGGCATGTGGGGCTTTCTCGATGATGTCGAGCGGCTGGAGGTGCCCGATGACCTCGCCAAGGCCCTGGGGGACGCGAGGGCCACGTGGGACACCTATCCGCGATCGGTGAAGCGCGGCACGCTGGAATGGATCAAGACGGCAAAAACCGCGCCGACACGGGCGCGGCGCATTGACGATGTGGCGCAAAGCGCGGCGGCGGGCCTGCGCCCGTCGATCTTCCGGCGCTAGACGGTTTGGGTAAGCCGGTTCCGGCGCAGGAACATGCCCCCCAGCGACATGGCGATGTAGAAGCCCTGGATCAGGGCCGCCGCGAGGTTGAAATCGGCCCAGAGGGACATCATCACGCAGCTTGAGGCAACGAAGACCATCGCGAAATAGAGCGGTCTGCTGCTGTCGAGTTTGCCGACGGACAAGCAAAAGAACCCGATGACGTAGATGGCAAAGCCGACCAGGCCGAGCGCGCGGCAGATGGTTATGAAATCAAGATCGCTCAAATAGAAATGTGCCACGTCGTACCCACCAATTGCCGCGAAATAGCGGTTGACCTAGCGGTAACATGGGGCCGTGAGGCGGTCAGGTCAGGAAAACCCGCCTCGCTTTCACAGCGATTTCACGATTGATGCCGGACGCCGGATTCGGCGCCCGGTTACCTTGCCAAAAGGGTCCACGCGCTGGCGGTCAGGCCAGCATCACCATCGGGTTCTCAAGGTTTTCCTTGATCGCCTGAAGCAGCTGTGCCCCCAGCGCCCCGTCGATGACGCGGTGATCGACGCTGAGCGTGGTGGACATCACGGTCGCCACGGCCAATTCGCCATCTTCGCCCACAACCGGCTTCTTGACGCCCGCGCCGACCGCAAGGATCGCGCCATGGGGCGGGTTGATGACGGCGTCGAAATTCTCGATCCCGAACATGCCCAGATTCGAGATCGCAAAGGACCCGCCGACATATTCATGCGGGGCCAGCTTTCCGTCACGGGCACGTCCTGCAAGGTCCTTCATCTCGGCGGAGAGCGCCGAGAGGCTCTTGGTGTCGCTGTCCTTGAGGACGGGGGTGAAGAGACCGCCCTCGACGGCCACGGCGACGGCCACATCGGAGGGCTTGAGCTTGATCATCCGGTCGCCCGCCCAGACGGCATTGGCATCGGGGACGGCTTGCAGCGCAAGGGCGCAGGCCTTGATGACGAAGTCATTGACCGAGAGTTTCACGCCGCGCGGCTCCAGCTGCTTGTTGAGCTGGGAGCGGAATTTCAGCAGCGCGTCGAGCTGGATGTCGCGGCGCAGGTAGAAATGCGGGATGGTCTGCTTGGCCTCGGTGAGACGGGCGGCGACCGTCTTGCGCATCCCGTTGAGTTTGACCTCTTCGAATTCGCGGCCCTCATACATCTTGAGAACCTGCTCGGCGCTCGGGCCGGTGGGCATGGCACCACCCGCTGGCGCGGCGGCTTTCGGCGCCTCGGACGCGGCCGCGGCCGCGGATTTGGCGGCACCGGGCTGCGCGTTTTCGACATCCGCCTTGATGATACGCCCATGGGGCCCGGAGCCTTTGATCTGGCTCAGATCGAGGCCCTTGTCCTTGGCGATGCGGCGGGCAAGGGGGGAGGCGAAGATGCGATTGCCGTCGCCGCCTTTCGGGGCGGCGGGCGCGGGGGCAGCCGCCTCGGAGCCCCCTGCGGGAGCCGCCTCGGCGGCTGCGTCTGCCGCCGGTGCGCTTGGCTCTGACGCCGGTGCAGCGGCAGAGGGCGCGGCCGAGAAGTCCTCGCCCTCCTCGCCGATCAGCGCAATCGCGGTGTTGACCTTCACATTCTCGGTGCCCTCGGCGATGAGGATCTTGCCGATCACACCCTCATCGACGGCTTCGAATTCCATCGTGGCCTTGTCGGTTTCGATCTCGGCCAGGAGGTCGCCGGAATTCACGGTGTCACCTTCCTTCACGAGCCATTTGGCCAGCGTGCCCTCCTCCATCGTGGGGGACAGGGCGGGCATGAGGATTTCGGTCGGCATGGGGTCTCTCTCCCGATCTTCGCTCAGCTTTCGAGCGTGATAGTCGTGAACGGCGCGCGCGGGGCGGCGCCTTGTTTCAAGGCCGTGATGGCGTCATTCAGATCGTGCTGTTGGGCGGCGATCCATTCATAGGCGTGTTCATGGCTCACCTTCGCGTCGGTCCCGTATTGCTGGGACAGCAGCGCGTCGGGCACCAGCGCCACCACCTGCGCGCCGTCAAGGTCGACGGCGACGCGGTAGGCGTCAGCGGAGCCATTTTTGCCCATGATGCGCATCAGCGGTAGGTCACCTGCTTGCACGCCGCGACCACCTCGTCCGTCGTGATCAGCGCGTGGCGTTCCAGGTTGGCGGCATAGGGCATCGGCACGTCCTTGCCGGTGCAATTGATGACCGGCGCGTCGAGGTAATCAAACGCGTTTTGCATCAGGTAGGCGCTGAGGTGGTTGCCGATGGAGCAGACGGGGAAGCCTTCCTCAACGGTCACGCAGCGATTGGTTTTCATGACGGACGCCAGCAGCGTGTCGTAGTCGAGCGGGCGCAGGGTGCGCAGGTCGATCACCTCGGCCTCGATGCCCTCTTCGGCGAGCTTCTCGGCGGCTTCGAGCGCGTAGGTCATGCCGATGCCGAAGGACACGATGGTCACATCCGCGCCCTCGCGCCAGATCTTCGCCTTGCCGAACGGTACGGTGAAATCGTCCAGGTCCGGCACGTCGAAGGAGCGGCCATAGAGGATCTCGTTTTCAAGGAAGATCACCGGGTTCGGATCGCGGATCGCGGTTTTCAACAGGCCTTTGGCATCCGCTGCCGAATACGGCATCACCACTTTCAGGCCGGGGATCTGGCTGTACCACGCGGCGTAGTCCTGAGAGTGCTGCGCGCCCACGCGGGCGGCGGCGCCGTTGGGGCCCCGGAAGACCATCGGCGCGCCCATCTGACCACCCGACATATAGAGCGTTTTCGCGGCCGAATTGATAATGTGGTCAATGGCTTGCATGGCGAAGTTGAACGTCATGAACTCGACGATCGGTTTCAGCCCGCCAAAGGCGGCGCCAACCCCGATCCCGGCAAAGCCATGTTCGGTGATCGGCGTGTCGATCACGCGTTTCGGGCCGAATTCGTCCAGCATGCCCTGAGTGATCTTGTAGGCCCCATTATATTCGGCAACCTCCTCGCCCATCACGAACACACCCTCATCGGCGCGCATCTCTTCGGACATCGCGTCGCGCAAAGCTTCGCGCACCGTCTGCGTCTTCATCGCGGTGCCGTCCGGCCAATCCGGCGTCGTGTCGGCCTTGGGCGCGGCGGGCGCGCTTGCGGCGGCCGCGGGGGCAGGCGCCTCGGCTTCGGCCGCGTCCGCATCATCGGATGCGGGCTCGGCGGGCGCGCTGGCGGAGGCGTCCGACATATCCTCGCCCTCTTCCCCAATGATCGCGATGGCGGTGTTCACCTTCACGCCTTCGGTGCCTTCCTCGATCAGGATCTTGCCGATCACACCCTCATCGACGGCTTCGAATTCCATCGTCGCCTTGTCGGTTTCGATCTCGGCCAGGATGTCGCCGGATTGGACGGTGTCGCCCTCCTTCACCAGCCACTTGGCCAGCGTGCCTTCTTCCATGGTGGGGGAGAGGGCGGGCATCAGAATTTCAGTCGCCATTTACACAGCCTCCCCTTGCGGAACCTCTTCCGCGTAGATGTCCGTCCAGAGCTCCTCCAGCGCGGGCTCGGGGCTCTCCTTGGAGAATTCGGCGGCCTCGTTGACGATCTCCTTGATTTCCTTGTCGATGGCCTTGAGGTCCTCTTCCGAGGCATGGCCCCCGGTCAGCAGCATCTGGCGCACATGTTCGATGGCATCGCGCTTCTCGCGCATCTCCTGTACCTCCTCCCGGGTCCGGTACTTTGCCGGGTCCGACATGGAATGGCCGCGATAGCGGTAGGTCTTGATCTCCAGGATATACGGGCCCTTGCCCGCGCGGCAGTGGGCCACAGCCTTTTCACCGGCGGCCTTTACGGCCAGCACATCCATCCCGTCCACTTCTTCACCGGGAATGCCGTAGGCGGCCCCGCGTTCCCAGTAAGACGGCGATTTGGTGGAGCGTTTCGTCGAGGTGCCCATGGCGTATTGGTTGTTTTCGATCACGAAAATCACCGGCAGGTCCCACAGCTCGGCCATGTTGTAGCTTTCATAGACCTGGCCCTGGTTCGCCGCGCCGTCACCGAAATAGGTGAAGGTCACGCGGTCATTGCCCAGATACTTGTCGGCGAAGGCCAGACCGGCCCCGATCGGCACCTGCGCGGCAACAATCCCGTGCCCGCCGTAGAAATGTTTCTCTTTCGAGAACATGTGCATGGAGCCGCCCTTGCCCTTGGAATAGCCGCCCTCGCGGCCCGTCAGCTCGGCCATGACGCCCTTGGGGTCCATGCCGCAGGCCAGCATGTGGCCGTGGTCGCGGTAGGAGGTGATGCGCTTGTCGCCTTCCTCCGCCGCGGCTTCCAGCCCCACAACAACCGCTTCCTGTCCGATATAGAGGTGGCAGAACCCCCCGATCAGGCCCATGCCGTAAAGCTGACCGGCTTTCTCTTCAAAGCGCCGGATCAGCAGCATCTCGCGGTAATATTCCTTCAGCTCGTCCGCCGAGACATTCGGCTTCGCATCTGATTTGGCAGTCGTCTTGCGTGCAGCCATTCTGCGCCACTCCTTCCCAGTAACGGGCCCCTTTCGGGAATAGTTTAACGTTGAACAATCTATTATCAGAGCTGGCGCGCGGAGTCTCGCGGTAATGCTGACGCAGGGGAACAGACCCGCTATGCACCGGGATGGATGCGCCGAATTCGGGCCGGTCACCCGCATCTCCATATCCGGCAGGGTCGCCCGTGTCGTCGCGCGGGACGCCATTTCCGCGCAATCGCCTGCCATTGCAGCCGATTGTTTCCAAAGCTTTGCTTAAAATTTTGCTCAAAACACATTAAGGTGCCGAGGCGTAACCGGGCCCGACAGATTCGTTGGTGCCCGGAGTGTCGTATTATTTTGGCCCAAGTGGGCTGCGAATGGAGAGTTTCATGTTGAAGACCATTGTGACAGCAGGCGCGTTCGCGCTTGCCGCAACTGCCCTACACGCAACGCCCGTCGATTTTGAGGGAACCCTCGGTGGCGGGCAAAACAGCCTGCATGTCGGTACCAATTATTCGCTTGGCGGCATCAACTTCGAAGCCGGGCCGAACGATGACCACTTGCAACTGGTGCGTGTCGGCGGCGGCGGTGGCAACCCGACCGACGGCTTCGTGCCCAACGATCAGCCGCAGCCCCTGGGCGTGTTCGGCACCACCTTCCTGACCGGCGATTTCATCGGCGGCGGGGATACCGGCCTGACGATGACGTTCGATGAGGGCGACATTGGCGGTATCTCGTTCCAGATCGCCGATATCGATGGGCGTGGCGGGAATGGGCAGGATGTCGAGACCTTCTCCGTCAAAGCGTTCCTCGACGGGGCCCTCGTGGGCAGCCTGACGCGCTTCTCGGGTGATGTCGCCGGACCGGGTGAAGACCCGACGGGCGACGCAAACGCCGTCGGCTTCTCGTTCGCGGATCTGCGCCTCGACACGATCGTGATCAACGGCAGCACACCCGGCAACAACCGGAACATCGGATGGGGCCTCGACAATATCGAGGTCGCCCCCGTGCCGCTTCCGGCCGGTGGCCTGCTGCTGCTGGCCGGTATCGGCGGGCTGGCCGTGATGCGCCGCCGCCGCAAGGCCGCCTGATCCGGCACAGCCGATCTCGGAGTTCCTCGAAACGCCGGCCCATTGGGTCGGCGTTTTGCGTTGTGCCGATAGGGTGGTGTCGGGTCAGGGCGGGGTCGGGTCAGGGCAGGACGATTTCGTCGGGCCGGGCATAGCCCAGAACGTTGCGCACGCGTTCGTCCAACAGGTCCATATCCAGATAATCGTCGGACAGGCGCAGCGTCAGGATTTCCATCCGCGCCACCTGCATCTCCATCCGCGCCAGTTCATCGGCCAGCCGGTCGCGCTCGGCCTCGATCTGAATCCGCTGGAACAGCCCGTTATTCCCCTGCACCGCCGTGAAGGTGAAGTAGAAGCCCACAAGGAACAGAAGCCCGGGTATGATGGCCCGGGTCAGGGAAAGGGTACGCCACATCATCTTGCCTCAACCGGCCCGTCCGGGCCCACAAATCGCGCCACCTCTGTCGGGTGGATTGGGTGGAGATTCGCATATTCCAACCGGTTTGTGAATCCCCCGGTGACGGGCCGCGAAATGCGGCGCAAACTGTGTGGTATGGAGCCCCGAAGCGATCTGCCCACCCACAGCGTCTCCAACCAGCCGCCCGCCCGGGGGGATCGGAACCTCTGGGCCGGCGACGCGGTGCTGCGCGATCATGCGGCGGGCGGCGATCCGTCGGTTCTGGCCCGCTACGGTCAGGATCTGGGGCGCGCCGCGATGGCCGAGGCCGCGCGGGCGGCCAACCGGACCTCACCCGAATTGCGCATCTTCGATGCGGGCGGCCGCCGTCTGGACGAGGTGCGGTTTGATCCCGCCTACCACCACTTCCTCGATCTCGGCCTGTCGGCGGGCTACGCGTCCGGCCCGTGGACGGGGGGAACCCATGTGACCCATGCCGCGATGGTCTATCAGCAATCGCAGGTCGAGCCCGGCACCTGTTGCCCCATGACGATGACCTACGCCGCCATCCCCGCCCTGCGCGACAGCGCGGTTGCCGCGGACTGGCTGCCGAAGCTGACCCATCCGGGCTATGATCCCGCCATCGCGCCGATCGCGGCGAAAACCGCCGCGACGCTCGGCATGGCGATGACCGAGAAACAGGGCGGCTCGGATGTGCGCGCCAATACCACGCGGGCCGAGAAAACAGCCGATGGCTGGCGGCTGACCGGGCATAAATGGTTCTGCTCCGCGCCCATGTCCGACGGGTTTCTGACCCTCGCGCAGACGGGTGACGGCCTCACCTGCTTTCTGGTGCCCCGCTGGCTGGAGGACGGGACGCGGAACGCGATCCACCTGATGCGGCTGAAGGACAAGCTCGGCAATCGCGCCAATGCCTCAGTGGAAATCGAGTATCACGGGGCACGGGCGGAATTGATCGGGCCGGAGGGGCGGGGCGTGCCCACAATCCTCGCCATGGTGCATCACACGCGCCTCGATACTGCCATGGCGCCCGCGGGCCTGATGCGCGCCGCGCTCGACCACGCGCATCACTGGGTGCAACACCGCGGCGCGTTTGGCCGGCAGCTGATCGATCAGCCGCTGATGCAATCGCTGCTCGCCGATCTGGTGCTGGACTGGGAAGGGGCCACCGCCCTTGGCCTCGCCGTGGCCCGCGCCTTCGACGACCCCGCGCAGGCCAGCTTCGCGCGGATCGCAGTGGCCTTGGCCAAGTATCTCAACAACAAGCTGGCGGTTCGGGTGATCTCCGAGGCGATGGAGATCATGGGCGGCATGGGCTACGTCGAAGACACGCCGCTTCCGATGCTCTACCGCGAGGCGCCGCTTAACGGGATCTGGGAGGGCTCCGGCAACGTCATCTGCCTCGATATCCTGCGCAGCCTGGCCCGTGATCCCGCGGCGGGGGAGGCGTTGAGGGCCGTGCTGAACGCAGCCACGGGCCAAGAGCCCACATATGACGCGGCCCTGCGGGACCACGACGCCCGCTGGTCCGGCCCGCCGGAGGAAGCCGAGGCCCGGCGCTTCGCCGAAGACACTGCCCGCCTTCTGACCGCCGCCACCCTGCTGACCGGGCCTGCGCCCGACATTGCGGGGGCCTATTGCGCCGCCCGGCTCGACGCATCGCGAAGCCACCTTCCCGGCAGCTTGCCCGCACGGATCGACCCGATGCCGATCCTTGCGCGGCTGCTATCCTGACGGCCCAGGCGCTGCTATTCTAAGATGCCGGACCGGACCGAACGCCAATCAGGTGATCGAAGCCGCCCGGATCTCGTCAATCACACGCTCAAGCGCGCCGTTGAATTCGTCATCGGATTGTTGGGCCGACAGCCCTTCGGTCAGGGCGCGGCTGAAGCTGGCCACGACGCCGGAATTGGCGGCCAGACGGGCATTCGCCTCGTCCCGGGAATAGCCGCCCGACAGCGCCACCACACGCATCACGCGGGGATGGGCCACCAACGGCGCATAATATCCCGGCTCTTCGGGCAAGGTGAGCTTCAGCATCACCTGCCGGTCAGCGGGCACCTTCTCCAGTTCCGCCAAGATCGCATCGCGCAGCATCGCCTCCGCCTCACGCTTGTCGGCGATGGAAATCGTCACTTCCGGCTCGATGATGGGTACCATGCCGTGGTCGAGCACCTCCGCGCCCACCTGGAATTGCTGCGCGACATTGCCCGCGATCCCGTCGCGATCCGCCGCGTCGATCACGGAACGCGCCTTGGTGCCGAAAATGCCCTTGGCCGCCGCACGATCCAGCGTGTCACCCAGGCCCGGGATCGGCTTGAGGTTGCGCACGCCATGGGCGGGATCCTCAAGGCCTTTATCGATCTTCAGGAACGGCACCACGCCCCGATCGACCCAGAGATAGTCGGCCGCCGGTTTGCCCGCGATGTCGCGGTCCATCGTCATCTCGAACAGGATCGCGCCGATCACCTTGTCGCCGGTGAAGGCCGGGGCGGTCGCAATCCGCTCGCGCATGGCGTGGATCAGGTCGAACATCTCCGCATCCGACGACCAGGCGCCATCGTCCACCCCGTAGAGCTTCAGCGCTTTCGGCGTGGAGCCGCCCGATTGGTCCAGCGCGGCCACAAAGCCCGCGCCCTTTTGCATCTTCGCAACCTGCTCAGCTGTGCCCATCTCTGTCTCCCTGGATCAAGTTGCCCCGGTTTAAGGGGCCGATGCGCCGGGAACAATGATGGGAGCGCTACCAGCCCGCGCCGGGGCACCCCCCGGGGACTAACCCGTCGAGGCCATGAGCGCCGCAACGCCGGGCAGGGTCTTGCCCTCCATCCATTCCAGGAATGCGCCGCCCGCCGTGGAGACATAGGTGAAGTGCTCTGCCGCGCCCGCCTGGTTCAGGGCCGCGACCGTGTCGCCGCCGCCTGCCACCGAGATCAGCGACCCGGCTTGCGTCGCCTCGGCCGCGGCCTGCGCCGCGGCATTGGTGGCGGCATCGAAGGGCGCAATCTCGAAGGCCCCAAGGGGGCCATTCCAGATCAGCGTTTTCGCGCGGCCCATCGCCCCCACGATATGGGCCGTGCTTTCGGGCCCGGCATCCAGGATCATCGCGTCGCCCGGCACCGCGCCGGTTGCCACAACCTCGCTCTGCGCGCCGGCCTTGAACTCCCGCGCCACCACGACGTCGATAGGCAGGAGGATTTCACACCCCTGCGCGGCGGCCTTGTCCGCGATCTCGCGGGCCGTGTCGGCCAGATCGTGTTCGCAAAGCGATTTGCCCACATCCACGCCCTGGGCGGCGAGGAAGGTGTTGGCCATGCCGCCGCCGATCACCAGGATATCGACCTTCTCCACCAGATTGCTGAGCAGATCGAGCTTGGTCGACACCTTGGCACCGCCCACAACCGCCATGACCGGGCGCTCCGGGTTGCCCAAGGCCGACTCCAGCGCGCACAATTCCGCCTCCATCAACCGGCCCGCACAGGATGGCAGCAGCTTGGCCACGCCTTCGGTGGAGGCATGGGCCCGGTGGGCGGCGGAAAAGGCATCGTTGCAAAAGACATCGCCGAGCGAGGCAAGGAACTGCGCCATGCGCGGATCATTGGCCTCTTCCATCGCCGAGAACCGGGTGTTTTCGATCAGCACAACCGATCCCTTTGGCATGGCCTCCAACGCCGCCCGGTCGGGCCGCTCCACGAAGTCCACGCTTTGCCCCAGCGCTGTTTCCAGCGCGGGCAGGGTGATGCGCAGCGACATCTCGGGCACAACCTGTCCCTTGGGCCGCCCGAAATGGGCCAGCATCACCGGCATCCCGCCCCTGGCCAGGATGTCCTTGATCGTCGGCACGATCCGGTCGATGCGGGTGGCATCGGTTACGCGGCCCTCTTCGACCGGCACGTTGATATCGACCCGTGTGAGGACGATCTTGCCCGCCAGATCCATGTCATCGAGGGTGTTCCAGCTCATGGTCGGTCTCCTGCGTTCGGGCCGCACCCGGTCAATCATATGCGCGTGGTCCGCCGAAAGAGAAGTGTGCCTCCGGCGGGAGTTTTCTTGCCAAGATGAAAGGGGCGCCGACAATTTTAGTCAAATCCGCATTTACTCAGATCTGCAATGCCGGCGCGATGGGGGCTCAGAGGAATTTGCCCATTGCAACGGCCGTATCGGCCATCCGGTTGGAGAAGCCCCATTCGTTGTCGTACCACGTCAGGATGCGGACCATGTTGCCGTCGAGCACCTTGGTCTGGTCGAGGTGGAAAACCGAGGAATGCGGGTCGTGGTTGAAATCCGAGCTGACCAGCGGCTCGTCGGTATAGCCGAGGATGCCTTTCAGGGGGCCATCGGCGGCGGCGATGATGGCGGCGTTGACCTCCTCAATGCTCGTGGCCTTGCTGGCCTCGAAGGTCAGGTCCACAACCGAGACGTTGGGTGTGGGCACACGGATCGCAACGCCATCGAGCTTGCCCGCCAGGTCCGGCAGGACAAGGCCGACGGCCTTGGCGGCGCCGGTGGAGGTGGGGATCATGCTGAGCGCCGCCGCGCGGGCGCGGTAGAGGTCCTTGTGCATCGTGTCGAGCGTCGGCTGGTCGCCGGTATAGGAGTGGATCGTGGTCATGAAGCCTTTCACGATCCCGATCTCGTTATGCAGCACATGGGCCACCGGCGAGAGGCAGTTGGTGGTGCACGACGCGTTGGAGACCACGATATCGTCGGCTGAAAGCTGATCGTGGTTCACGCCGAAGACGATGGTCTTGTCGGCATTCTTGCCCGGCGCGGAGATCAGAACCCGGCTCGATCCGTTTTCCAGATGCGCCTGGCAGGCCTCTTTCGAGGTGAAGATGCCGGTGCATTCCAGCACGATATCCACGTGGCCCCAGGGCAGGTCCGCCGGGTTGCGGATGGCGGTGACCTCCATCGGGCCGCGGCCGACGTCGATGGTGGTCTCGGTGGTTGTCACGGTGGCCGGGAAGCGGCCATGGACGCTGTCATAGCGCAGGAGATGGGCGTTGGTTTCCACCGGGCCCAGATCGTTGATCGCCACGACTTCGATATCGGTGCGACCGGATTCGATGATCGCGCGCAAGACGTTGCGTCCGATCCGACCAAATCCGTTGATTGCGACTTTGACGGCCATGTGGTGCCTCCTGATTGTCCCGGGTCGATTGCGGGGCCGGGCCGGGTGGCCGCGGCAGATGTTAGCGGTAACACGCGCTCTTTACAGGGCGCGTCCGCCCATGAAAAGCGGTTTGGCCAGCCTGCGGCGAGACGCGGCACGGGTCAAGCGGGGCGCGGGGCGGACCGGGCCGGGATCAGCGCCAGAAGGCCAGCCACCACAGGAGATCGGCAAATTTGCGCCCCAGAAACAGCGAATTGGACCAATCGAACAGCACGGCGTCCGCGGCCAGCAGCCCGGCCACGATAACGGCGATCCAGATGGTCAGCGTGTTGGTCATCGGCGCGGACCCTGCCACGGGGGCGCGTCGTGCGGAAGGCTATTTCTTCGCGCCCGCCTGGGGGTGGGCGATGGCCTCATGCGGGGCAAGATCCCACGGCAGGCCCGCGTTGCGGTAGATGCGCTGGCCCTTGCGGGGATAATCGCCGACATCGTGGGCCAGCCGCTCCCCCATGACCAGGATGCGCAGGGTGTCCGCCCCGGTATTCACGATCGTATGGGCCAGCCCGCCCTTGCGATAGCCGATGAAATCGCCGGGGCCGATCGGGTGATCCTCGTCGCCGATCGTGGCTGTCCCGGTGCCGGACAGGATATAGACGGCCTCATCCTCGAAATGATGCACGTGGTATTCGGTGGTTTCGAAACCCGGCGCCACCTCGATGATGTGGATGCCAAGCCCCGTCAGCCCGGTCGCGTCGCCCAGGGATTTGTTGATGCGTTTGGCGTTGTCATTCAGGAAATGCGTCTTGCCGAGCCCGTCCATGGCGGCAATCTCGGCTGATTTCATCAGGTAGGTGTCGGTCATGGAACGGGCCTTTCTTTGGCGATACGCAGGGCGCAGCGTGCGGCGGGGCCCGGCCCGCGTAAAGCGCAATCAGATGTCTAATGTGTAATTTGAGCTTTCACGATGGCGCGCCGCCGGGCAAGGATGGCGCGGGGACGGAGAAGGGAGCCACACCCATGGACCTTGCGGAGATCATCGACCTTGAGCGGTTTCCGCTGTCCGACCCGGCCTTCGGGGCAGACTGCAAGGCCACGCTGGCCCGGGATGGTGTTCTTGTGCTGCCGGATTTCATCCGGCCCGACGCCCTGCGCATGATGCAAGATGAGGCGGAGGCCGGTCATCCGCAGGCCTATTTCTGCGCGCAGGACCATTCCGTCTACCTGACGCCCCCTGATCCCGATCTGCCCGGCGACCATCCGGCGAACCGGCAGGTGGTCTCCTCCAAAGGCTGCATCTGCGACGATGTGATCGCGCAAACCTCGCCGCTGCGCACGCTCTACGATGCGCCGGAATTTCGGGGCTTCGTGAAGGCCACGACGGGGGAGACGGACTTGCACCCCTATGCGGATCCACTCTCCTCGATAAACATCCATTACGCCGAACGCGGGCAGGAATTGGGCTGGCATTTCGACAATTCGTCCTTCGCGATCACCCTTCTGATTCAGAAGCCGGAGGCGGGGGGGCGATTTGAATATATCAGGGACCTGCGCGATGCTGATGCGGGCGAGATGAATTACGACGGCGTGCGTGCGCTGTTGGACGGGGCGGTCGCGCCAAACGTTTTGCAAATGGAGCCGGGCACGCTGGTTCTGTTCCGGGGGCGCAATTCGATCCACCGGGTGTCGCCCAATGAAAGTGACAGAACGCGAATGCTCGCGGTTCTGGCCTATAATTCGAAGCCGGGTGTGGAATTGTCGGAAAGCGCTCGGATGACATTTTACGGCCGATTGGGCACGGAATCGGCCTAGCCGCGAATGGCCCCAATTCGGCGCCTGCCTCAAAGCGCTTTGAAGCCAATACCGCTTGAAGGCCGGGGCGACGTCGCGTCACTTTCGGGATTCGGCGGAATCCGGTGATTTTCTATGTTGACTGAACGTCAATTGGGGCGCAGTGCATAGCTATTCAAAAATTGCTGGTTGGGAATTTGCCATGCCCCTGGATCAATTCCTGGACTCCGTTGCCGATGCTTTCACACGGGGGCATCTCGATGTGGCCGCCGATACGCTGGCGGCCCCGCTGGTCGTTCATTGCGGAACGCGGTCCATTGCGGCGCGACATCACCGCGACGTGGTCAATGCGTTGCGGGTTTATCGGGCCAATCTCGAACGGGAATGCTTTCGCGAAACCCGCGTGGAATTGCATTTCGCCTCCGAGCCGGTCGATGGCCGGGTGCAGGCCCTCGTGACCTGGCGGCATTACAACGATCGCGGTGCCGAAATCACCGCGCTGGAGGCCGCCTATATCTTCGCTGAATCCGATGACGGGCGCTGGCGCGCAAGCGATGTCGATTTCATGCCCGCCCCCAATCAGGCCCGCATGACGGACGGGTTGGCGCTGGTCTAAAACCGCACTTGCGTCAGTGCAGCAGGCGGCCCATCGCACCGGCCACATCGGCCATCCGGGCCGAAAAACCCCATTCGTTGTCATACCACGCCAGCACCCGCACCGTGCGGCCGCCCACAACCTTGGTCTGATCCGGCGCGAAGATGCTCGATTGCGTCGTGTGGTTGAAATCGATGGAGACTTTGGGCTCCGGGTCATAGGCCAGAACCGCGCCCATATGGCCCGCGGCGGCCTCGGCCATCACCTCGTTCACATCGGCAACACTCACATCACGCGCGGCCTCAAATGTCAGGTCCACGGCGGAGACATTGGGCGTCGGCACACGCAGGGCGGTGCCATCCAGCTTCCCCTCCATCTCCGGCAATACCTCCGACAGCGCCTTGGCCGCCCCGGTTGAGGTCGGGATCATCGCCATGGCGGCGGCTCGCGCGCGATAGAGGTCCTTGTGGCGGCGGTCCAACGTGGGCTGATCGCCGGTATAGGAATGGATCGTCGTCATGATGCCGCGTTCGATCCCGATGGCCTGGTTCAGGACCTTCACCAGCGGCGCCAGGCAATTGGTCGTACACGACCCGTTGGAAATCATCCGTTCCTCTGCGCGCAGATCACGGTGGTTCACGCCGTAAACGATGGTGCGATCCACATTCGTGGCGGGGGCGGAGATCAGAACCTTCTTGGCCCCACGGTCCAGATGCACGGCGCTTTTGCGACCGTCATTGAACTTGCCCGTGCATTCCAGCACCACATCGCATCCGTCCCAATCCAGCTCCGCCGGCTCATAGGTGGAAAACACCTTCATCGGCCCGCGGCCCAGATCCATCTTATCATCTTCAACCCGAACTTCGCCGGGGAAACGGCCATGGACGCTGTCGTAGCGCAGCAGGTGGGCGTTGGTCTCGATTGGGCCGGTCGCGTTAATCTTGACCACGGCAACATCGTTACGGGAGCTTTCCGCGATATGGGCCAGCGTGGCGCGCCCGATCCGGCCAAATCCGTTGATGCCGAGAGTAATCGTCATATCGCGCGCTCCTGTCGTTCGCCCCGTGCGGGTTGGATAGGCGAGCTGACGAGGCCTGTGAAGGCAAAAGCGAAGCGTTTTGAATATGTTAGCGGAAACGGTAGCGGAAACATGGCTTGGTTGCGCTAACACCCGGCGGAACCTGCGACGGGTGGACGCGGTTGGGCTTTGACGTATGTTGCGGATCAGGCGCGAACGAAGAGGACATTACATGAGCGGACTTCTGGCCCTTCTGGACGATGTGGCGGCAATTGCAAAAGTGGCGGCGGCGTCGGTCGACGATGTGATCGGGCAAGCCGCCAAGGCCGGAGCCAAAGCCGCGGGGGCGGTGATCGATGATGCCGCCGTGACGCCGAAATACGTCCATGGGTTCGAGGCCAAACGTGAATTGCCCATCGTGTGGAAAATCGCGCGGGCCTCGGTGTTCAACAAGCTGGTGATCCTACTACCCGCGGCGCTGCTGCTGTCCGTCTTTGCGCCCTGGCTCATTCCGGTCTTTCTGATCTTCGGCGGGGCTTACTTATGTTTCGAAGGCGCCGAGAAGGTCTGGCACTGGCTGTCGCCCCAGCATCATGACGTGGAAGATGCGGTCGCCAAGAAGATGTCGGCCGAGGACAGCGCTCATCTGGAAGAGCAGAAGGTGAAGGGCGCGATCAAGACCGACTTCATCCTGTCGGCCGAGATCATGACCATCGCGCTGGCCGCGTTGGAAACGGATTCGCTCTGGTTCCGTGGCGCGGCCCTGGCCGTTGTCGCAATCGGGATCACGGCGCTGGTTTACGGCGCGGTGGCGATCATCGTGAAGGCCGATGATGTCGGGCTGCACATGGCGGCCAATGGCCGGTTGGACACCACCCAGAAGATCGGTGAATTGATCGTGCGGGGCATGCCCGGCTTTCTCAAGGTGCTGACCATCGTCGGCACCGCCGCGATGCTCTGGGTCGGCGGCTCCATCATCGTGCATGCCGTGGCCGAGATCGGATGGCACGGGCCCGAGGATTGGATCCACGATGTCGCGCACGATCTTGCGGGTGAGAACGGCTTTGGAAACTGGCTGGTGAAGGCCGTGATCGACGGGATTGGCGGGCTGCTGCTTGGCCTGCTCCTGATCCCGGTTGTCACCAAGGTCCTCGGCCCATTGCTGCGGGCCGTCGGCCTCGGCGGCAAGGCAGAAGAGGCGCATTAAGCGTCGCGATGGTCCGGCGAAAGACCCACGCGCTGCGCCATAGTGCGGCCACAGATCTCCGGTAACTTGGTCCGATGAGATTGGCGCATTATAGGATTGCGGCCGCCCTCGCTATCCTTGCTGTGGCGGTGTTCTGGGGCGGCGTCTTCCCGCCCACAAACCGCCCCGCGCTGTTGCGACAGGTGCAATCAGAGCCGCCGGTTCACGACAACACCGCATGGGACGCCTTTTGCGAAACGACGGATTGCAGCCGAATTCCAGAGGGTTACACGACCTACGTGCTGGAGCCCTATACTTATTACTTCCCCAGCTATGACCTGCTGACGGAGCAATTTCCGCAGATTGGACTCGGGTTTGCGATTCCACGAGATCATGTTGAATGGCGCGAGGATGGGACGGTTCGTCGATCTTTCTCGGGCGCGACGCGGCTTCGAATCCGGGCCTGCTGTAACGCGATGTTGGCCCATTATGGCCTCATCGATGCCGATGCGCTCAGCGAGACTGCGATGGGCCCCGGCGTGACGGGTTGGATGCGGATTTACGCCCAGACCTGGTTCGCGATATCCGACCATCACCTCGGGCCGCTGTCGGACTACATTTCCGAAGACCAGCTTTCCTACAACGATGATTTTTGGTTGCTCAGCACCGGCGACCTCACCGGGTTGCGGCAAGTGCGACGGTTTACTGTCCTCTCGAAAGAACCGCTTCTGAACGGCTACCGCGTGCGCGCGATCTGCTCGACCTATTGCGACATTGCCACGGTCGCCTTCGATGGGGATGGGGAAAACACCCGCCCGCATATCGAAATGGAAATCAGTCCCAATCAGGGTCGGGCAACCCGGCGGAGCGCCGGCTTCGATAGGAGCCTGTTTCGGTGCAACCCCGAAGACCTCGCGGACGGATGCGACCCCGCCGCGCCGATATTCGATGAGGTGCCCCGGATGCTGGGCCTTCTCGACACGATGTTCGAGATGGCCCGGGTGCACCCCGCCGGATTGGACGGACCCGATTAGAGCAGCGATTTCACCTTGTCGGCCACCCCTTCGGCGGTGATCCCGAAATGGGTGTAAAGCTCCTCCGCCGGGGCGGAGCCACCAAAGCCGTGCATGCCGACAAAGCCGCCCTTTTCGCGCTTGCCCCGCTCGCCATAAAGCCAGCGATCCCACCCGAACCGGATCGCCGCCTCCACGGCCACACGCACCGGCCCGCCGGGAAGCACCCGCTTGCGGTAGCTCTCGTCTTGCTCCTCGAACAATTCCCAGCACGGCATGGAAACCACGCGGGTACCGATCCCGTCCGCCTGCAACAGATCCCGCGCGGCCATCGCGATGGACACTTCGGAACCCGTGGCCATCAGGATCGCCTGCCGCTTGCCCTCGGCATCGGCCAGCACATACGCGCCCTGGGCGGTGAGATTCTTGGTCTTGTGCTCGGTCCGCACCGTCGGCAGGCCCTGGCGTGACAGGGCAAGGGTGGAGGGCGTCTTGGTGGAACTCAGCGCCAGCTCCCATGCCTCCGCCGTCTCCACAGCATCGGCGGGGCGGAACACGTTCATGTTGGGCGTGGCGCGCAGCATCGCCAGATGCTCGACCGGCTGGTGCGTCGGGCCATCCTCACCCACGCCGATGCTGTCATGGGTCATCACGTAGACCGGTGCGATCCCCATCAGGGCCGAGAGCCGCATCGCCGGGCGCGCGTAATCGGTGAAGGTAAAGAACGTGCCGCCATAGGGCTTCACGCCGCCATGGAGCACCATGCCGTTCATCGCCGCCGCCATGGCGTGCTCGCGGATGCCGTAATGGATGTGGCGACCCTTGCGGTCCTCGGGGCTGAACACGCCCAGATCACCCGTTTTGGTGAGGTTGGAGCCCGTCAGGTCGGCCGACCCACCCAGCGTCTCGGGCATCACGGCGTTGATCACCTCCAGCGCCATCTGCGAAGCCTTGCGCGTGGCAACCTTGGGGCGCTCCTCCGAGATCTGCTTTTTCAGGGCCTTGATCGTCGCGGTGAGCTTCCGGGGCACCTCCCCGGCAAAGGTCCGGGTGAACTCGGTTTGCTTGTTGGCCGACAGCGCGCCCAACCGGTCTTCCCAATCCTTGCGCGCGCCAACGCCGCGGGCGCCCACACTTTCCCACCAGCTCTTCAACTCGGCGGGGATGGTGAAGGCAGGGTAGGTCCAGCCATAGGCGGCCTTGGTATCGGAGACGAGATCGGCATCGGTCAGCGCGCCGTGGCCCTTGGCGGTGTCCTGGGCGCTCGACCCGATGGCGATATGGGTCTTGCAGGCGATCATCGCCGGACCGGTGGAGGCCTTGGCCTCCGTGATCGCCGCATCAATGGCGGCCGGATCGTGGCCGTCGCAGTCGAACACGTCCCACCCGGAGGCCGCAAACCGCGCCATCTGATCGGTACGGTCCGACATCGACACCTCACCGTCAATGGTG
This sequence comes from uncultured Roseicyclus sp., assembly GCA_947491935.1. Classification (GTDB taxonomy): domain Bacteria; phylum Pseudomonadota; class Alphaproteobacteria; order Rhodobacterales; family Rhodobacteraceae; genus Gymnodinialimonas. The sequence continues at coordinate 100,205 of CANLLF010000001.1, read as the reverse complement.
ATGTTATTGTTGTCCCAGAACACGATCAGGTGGCTCAATTCCTGCCGTCCAGCCAGCGCGATCGCCTCCTGGCTGATGCCCTCCATCAGGCAGCCATCGCCCGCGATACAATAGGTGTAGTGATCGATGATCTTCTTGCCCCATTTGGCGCGCAGATGCGCCTCGGCCATGGCAAAGCCGACGGCGTTGGCGATGCCTTGGCCAAGCGGGCCTGTCGTTGTCTCGATCCCCTTGGCGTGGCCGTATTCCGGGTGGCCCGCGGTGATCGAGCCCAATTGCCGGAAATTCTTGATCTGCTCCAGCGTCATGTCGGCATAGCCCGTCAGATGCAGCAGCGAATAGAGCAGCATGGAGCCGTGGCCCGCCGACAGGATGAAGCGGTCGCGATTGGGCCAGTCGGGCGCGGAGGCGTCGAAGCTCAGATGCTTGTCGAACAGAACCGTCGCCACATCCGCCATGCCCATCGGCATCCCCGAATGGCCGGAATTGGCTGCGGCCACGGCATCAAGCGTCAGCGTGCGAATGCAGGCGGCGCACGCCCAATGGTCGGGGTTGGCGGCGGCGAGGGCGGCAATATCCATGAAGCGGAGATCCTTTGTGGCAGCATCGGGCGGGCGCGTTTCGCCACCCCTTTGGGGCGGTGATACCAAAGCAAAAGTGAAGTGCAAGCGGTGGCCAGCCCCGATCAGGGCTGTTTTGTGCCGTTTTCAGGTTATTTTCGGCGGTAAACCTTGCAAATCGCGGCGCTTTGGGCCCTCCTTGGAGCCAAGCGCCAGAGGCAGGGCGTGTTTGTCGCAGCGCAAGATCCGCGAGAGGTCCGACCGAGGCGACGCAAGGAAACCGAGCCGCATGCGCGCCATGCGGAATGACGAGGGGGCAATCCGTCATGGGTGACAGTGCCGAATTCGAAAAACTGACCGAGCTTGAGGCGCGGCTGACCGCGGCGCTGGATCGGATATCGGCGGGCCTTGGATCGCAGCGTGCGCCACAGGCGCCGGGCGCTGAGGACGGTACCCTGGCCGAGGCGCAGGAAGCCCGGGCCGAGGCCGAAACTCGCGCCGCCGAGATGACGGAACGCGTGGACGCGCTGGAGGCGCGACTCGCCGAAACCCAGGATGCCCTGGCCGACGCTCAGCGCGAGCTGACCGAAGTCCGGGCCGATGCGTCACCGGGTATCGATGCCACGGCCCTGACGGCGCTGGAAGGCAAGCTGGCCGAGGCCGAGGCCAAACGCGGCGCGGCCGAGGCCGATCTGGCCGGGCGCAATGCGGAACTGGACGAGATGCGCGTGGCCTTGAAGACCGCGCAGGAGGAACTGGACGCCGCCCGGGCCGAGGCCGCCGGGGGCGAAGAGGCCGCGCAGACCATCGCGGTTCTGAAACGGCGCGTGGAGCGGGCCCGGGCCGAACGCAACGAGGCGCGGCTGGCCTGCGACGCGGCGCGCGATCTGGCTGATGAATTGCGCGAGGAAAGCGGGCAGGACCCCGACAAGCGGATCCTTGAGCTGCGCCGCGATCTGCGGGTGACCCGGATGCGGGCCGAGGATCTGGCGGCGCAGCTGTCGCTGGCCCAGAGCGGGGCGGTGCTGGATGCCGAAACGCTGGATCAGGGGCTGCGCACCGAGGTCGAGGCGCTGCGCCAATTGCGCGAGGTCGAGGCGGCCGAATTGGGCCGCATCATGAAAGAGCTGGAAGCCGGGCTCGATACGGCGAAAGAGGTGGGCCATGCCTGAAGTGGATGTAGAAATCGGCGGAAAAGTGTTTTCCGTGGCGTGCCAGGACGGGGAAGAGCCGTATCTGCGCTCCGCCGCCAAGATGCTTGATACCGAGGCGACCGTGGTTCTGGGCCAGATCGGCCGGATGCCGCCCGAACGCATGTTGCTGATGGCGGGCCTGATGCTGGCCGACAAGACCGCCGCGCTGGAAGACGAGCTGCGCGAGGTGCAGGACAAGGTTACGGCGCAGGAAAAGGCGCTGCATTCCGCGGAAGAACGCCTTGCCGATCGCGCGCGGCGCATCTCGGAATTGCAACAAGCCGGTCCGCGCACCGAATTGCCCGATCAGATCACCGATGGGCTGGCCGAACTGGCCGCCCGGGCCGAGGCGCTTGCCGATGAGTTGGATGGCGCCGCGGCGGGTTAGGCCGCGAAGATCGGCGCAAGAAGGCGGGCGGCTTCTGCTTTCGGATCGGCCAGCGTGCTGCGATCTTCCCCGGGATAGAACCGCGCGCGGGTGGCCGTCGGCATCGGGGCCGGGCGCAGCAGATGCACCGCGGGCCCGGTCTTGACCGATTCCGCCTGCCAGCATTCGACCAACGCCCGTTGCGCGGCTTTCGACATCGCGTAGGCCCCGGCGAATTTCGCGTCCCACTGATCATCGAAAAAGATGGCGTGGGGCGCGTCGGACGGCGCGATCAGCGGCTCGATATTCGTTATCAGGCGCGAGAAGGCGCGGATGTTGGTGGTGATGTTCTTGTCGAGGTCCTTGGGCTGCACATGGGGCGCGGGTGTCAGCGCGCTGACATGGATCGCGGCATGGACCCAGATATCCGCGCGGCCCCAACGATCGAAGATCGAGCGGCAAAGATGTGCGATGGCGCCGTCATCGGTCAGGTCCATGGGCGCAAGCGTGGCCTGACCACCGGTGGCCTTGATCCGGTCGTCCAGCTCCTCCAGCCCGCCCACGGTACGCGCGACCGCCACCACATGGGCGCCCTGGCCCGCCAACCATTCCGCCGACGCCGCGCCGATGCCGCGCGACGCGCCTGTCACAAGGGCAATTCTGCCTGAAAGGGGTTTTTCCGTCATGGGCGGCCTGTTGCCTGCTTGGGCGCGCAAGTGCAAGGGGTGGCGCTTGCTTGACTTCCCTCCGGCGCGCGGGAATACCTTCGGTGGAACGGGGCCGGATGGCCCGCCATCAGACCAAAGGGGCGATGACATGGACCGGGATACAACACTTCTTTCCGCAACGCTGGGCGATACCAGCCTTCTGCGCAAGGCGCTGCTGGTTCTGGGGGGCACGATCCTGATCGCGCTGGCGGCCCGCACGTCGGTGCCGATGTTCCCGGTGCCGATGACGCTGCAGGTGCTGGCGATCCTGCTGGTGGGCTTCACGCTTGGCTCCCGCCTGGGGGCGATCACCCTGATCGCCTATCTGGCGGAAGGGGCGGCGGGCCTGCCCGTCTTCTCGCCAACCACCGCGATGGGCCCCGCGGCCTTCTTCGGGCCCACGGGCGGCTTCCTGATCGGCTTTGTCGGCATGGCCTGGGCCGCCGGTTGGGCGGCGGAACGCGGCCTGGCACGCGGGTTTGTCGGCACCGCGCTGGCCGGTATCGTCATCTCGGCGCTCCTCTACGTTCCGGGCATTGCCTGGCCGATGGCGCTGGCGACCGGCTTCGGCGTCGAGGCCGGTTGGGCCGGTCAGGGCCTGGGCTTCTACTGGACCCACTTCATGTCGGCCTTCCTGATCGGTGATGCGGTCAAGGCGGTGCTGGCCGCGCTGATCGTGACCGGCGGATGGGCGGCGCTCGCCCGCCGCTGATCCGACCAAACGGTTTTGAGCTTCGCGCCGTCCCACAATGGGGCGGCGTTTCCTTTTGCGGTGATGGGATTGGGAGTTTTGACGATTGGTCGCTCATTCCCGACGGAAATACGGGCAGGGTGGCTGTTACGCCTTGAGGTGCTGCACCATGTCGCCGCGCCCGAACTGCTCGTAGAGGTCCAGGATTTCCGACGCGCTCATGCCCTCATGCTGAGCGGCCCGAAACGGGTGCCTCTTGTCGGTGATCCAGTAAAGCGGCATCCGCCCGCCGGAATAGGGCACAAGGGTGCCCGCGGTCAGCAGCGGGCCGGTCAGCCGGGGCAATTGGCTGTAGAGCCACGAGAACATCTCCCCCAGCTTGTCGGCATCGCCACGCACTTGGGACGCCCGGAACCGCGCGTGATTGCCCACCTTCAGGCTGCACCAGACCCCGATGAAGACCGATTGCTCGGTCCTCTTGATGGGGATCGGCAGATAGGCGCGCAACAGGTTGTCCCCGTCGCGCCGCGCGTAATTTTCGGTGAGGATCTCGGAGCCGCCCTCGTCATACAACGCGTCCGGCGCCGGTGTGGGCGGGTTCTTCCAGCCAAACGGGGCGTCGGGGTAGATCACCCCGCTGCCGGCGCGCAGCTTCACGCCGCAACAGGCACAGGCGTAGTCATCATCGGCAAGGCGGCGTGCCAACTCCTCCTCCGGGACGACGCGCGCAGGTTTCGCACGGCGGAACAGGCGGATCATTCCGCGGCCTCCACCATCTTGAACCCTTTTGCCATCTGATCGGTGGGCTTCACCGGGTAATCGCCCGAGAAACAGGCATCACAATAGGCGGGCGCCCTGGGATCCCGGCCCTTGGCCTCGCCCACCGCGCGGTAGAGACCATCGAGGCTGATGAAGCGGATGCTGTCGACGCCCAGATGCACGCGCATCTCTTCCTCGGACATCGTCGCGGCCAGCAATTTCTCCCGCTGCGGCGTGTCGACGCCATAAAAACACGGCCAGGAGGTGGGGGGCGAGGCGATGCGGAAATGCACCTCCGCCGCGCCGGCATCCAGGATCATCTCCTTGATCTTGCGGCTGGTTGTGCCGCGCACGACGCTGTCATCGACCAGGATCACGCGTTTGTCGCGGATCAGCGCGCGGTTCACGTTGAGCTTGAGGCGCACGCCCATATTGCGGATCTCGGCGGTGGGCTCGATGAACGTCCGGCCCATGTAGTTGTTGCGGATGATGCCCATCGCGTAGGGGATGCCGCTTTGCAGGGAATAGCCGATCGCCGCCGGTGTGCCGCTATCGGGCACGGGGCAGACCAGATCCGCGTCTACCGGCGCCTCCTTGGCCAGTTCGCGGCCGATATTCTCGCGGGTCTCATAGACGGACCGGCCGCCCAACTGGCTGTCGGGGCGGCTGAAATAGACATGTTCGAAGATGCAGAAGCGGGGCTTTGCCGGCCGGAAAGGGAAATGGCTCTCGACGCCCTTGGGGGTGATCACGACCATCTCGCCCGGTTCGATCTCACGCACGAAATCCGCGCCGATGATGTCCAGCGCGCAGGTCTCAGACGCCAGCGCCCACCCGTCACCCACCCGGCCCAGAACCAGCGGGCGCACGCCCAAGGGATCGCGGCAGCCGATCAGCTTGGTGCGCGTCATCGCCACCACCGAAAACGCGCCTTCGACCTTGCGCAAGGCCTCTTCCATCCGGTCGGGGATGTTGCGCCCCATGGAGCGCGCCATCAGATGTACGATGCATTCACTGTCCGACGAGCTTTGGAAGATCGAGCCGCGCTCGATCAGCTCGCGGCGCAGCTCCTCGGCATTCACGATATTGCCGTTATGGGCAATCGCCGCGCCGCCCATGGAAAACTCGCCAAAAAACGGCTGCACGTCGCGGATCGCGGTCTGCCCCTTGGACCCGGCGGTGGAGTAGCGCACATGGCCGATCCCGATTGTGCCGGGAAGCTGCGCCATCATCGATTGCGAGGTGAAGTTGTCGCGCACAAGGCCCATGCGGCGCTGCTGGTTGAAGCCTGTCTCGGGGTGGTGGGTCACGATCCCGCCCGCTTCCTGCCCGCGATGCTGCAGGGCATGCATGCCAAGCGCCACGAAGTTCGCCGCATCATCCACGCCGATGACGCCGAAAACACCGCATTCCTCGCGCAATTTGTCATCAGACAGCGGATCGAAGGGGTGAGGGGGAAAGGTTGTCTCGTCCATCGGGCGAATCTCCGGGGCGGGGCGTCACCTTCACATAGGACGGCAGGGGCGCAGTGTCACGAAACGATCATGAAAGCCGGGCCAAAACGCCGCGCGATGGACCGCCACGGCGGATTAGGATAGATTAACCGCACGAGGCAAACGACAGACAATAAACACGGAGCAGGCCATGCGGTTCGTCATCTTCCTGGCAGGGGCAGCGATGGCTGCCAGCTATTTCGTAACCTGGATCGAGCCGCCATTTGCGGGCGCGGAATTCTCGCCATCGGCCTTCATCGGCGATGATATCCAGCAAGCCGTGATCGACGGCCCTTGGCAGGTCTGGGTGTTCCTTGGCGGGTTCGTGGCGGCCGCGCTGACGGCGCTGGTGGCCCTGATGGGGCGGGCCTCGGCGCTGCTGTCGCTCTTGGCGGGGCTCTCGCCCGTGGCGCTTGGCGTGCATTTCTACATGCGCGCGGACGAGGTGCGCGCCGATCTGGGCTTGCCGTTCGAGCTGGATTTTCAGGATGTCGGCCAGGCCTACGAGTTGATGGGCGATTTCATCCGGACCGGGCTCTACATGTATTTCGGCGGCGCCTTGCTGCTGCTGCTGGCGGGCTTTGTCCTGAGCCTCGGCACGCGGTGATCGCTGGCCACCACCCTGTCAGATCAGGGCGGGCATAAGCGCGAGCGTTCCCAGCACAAGCGCCGTTCCGGCCAGGATCACCGTGCCGATGCGGGCCTTGGCAGGCCGCATCGCGGCATAGGTCTGGCGGGCCATGTCATGGGCGGCAACGCTGCGCGCGTACCGGCCACGGGCGATGTAATGCTGAATGTCGATGGAGCCATCTGGGCGGGTCTTGATCGGGTCGGTCATGGTCTGGATCCCTCTGTTGCGGTGACGCCAGCATGATCCGGCCCGCACGATCCCGCTTGAAGGCGGTCTGAAGAAGCCCTGAAGAACCGCCGCATTTTCGCCGAAGATGTCCATTTTTTCCTTGTTCCTTCGGGCGTCACCGCGCCAGTCTCGGCCATGATTTACCGGTTCGCCGATTGCCAGTTGGACGTGTCCGGCCATCACCTGATGCGGGATGGCCATGATGTGCATGTTGAGCCGCAGGTCTTCGATCTGCTGACGCTCCTGGCTCAGGTCGCGCCGGATCTGTTGACCTATGATGAGATGATTGCGCAGATCTGGAAGGGCCGGATCGTGTCCGATGCGGCGCTCAGTGCCCGGGTCAGTGCGGCGCGGGCGGCGGTGGGTGATGATGGGCGCGCGCAGGCGGTGATCCGCACCGTGCCCCGGCGCGGCGTCCAGATGGTTGTGCCGGTCTCCACCGATGCGGCGGCCGTGACGGCGCGCGCAGACGCACCGGAGCAGGTCATCCGGTTTACCATCTCCGCGGATGGCACCGGCATCGCCTATGCCACATCCGGCATCGACGGCCCCACGGTGATCCGCGGCGGCCACTGGATCTCGCATCTGGAGCATGATTGGGACAATCCCATCTGGCGCCCGCTTTTGGCGCGCCTGAACCGGGGGCGGCGGCTGATCCGGTTTGATCCAAGGGGGTCCGGCCTGTCGGACCGGCATCCGCCCCGGATGGACCTCGCAAGCGCCGTCGATGATTTTCACGCGGTTCTGGAGGCAACCTGCAGCGCGCCGGTGGACGTGATCGCGGTGTCTCAAAGCGCGCCGGTGGCGCTGGCCCATGCCGCCCGATACCCCGGTCGCACCAAGCGCATCGTGCTGATCAACGGCTTCGCCCAAGGCAGCATCATCCGCGGTGATGTGGCGGAGACCGAGGCGATGATGTCGATGATCCGCTCCGGCTGGGGCGTCGCCGGAAGCCCGTTCGTCAAGGCCTTCGCGACCCTGTTCCTGCCGGAAGCGACACCGGAGGAAGTGGCCGGACTGGTCGAGATGCAGGGCCTGTCCGCAACGGCGGAGGGCGCGGCGATCCTGCGGGAGGCGATCGGGCGCTTCGACGTGACGGATATCCTGCCGCAGGTTACGGCCCCGGTCCTGGTCCTGTCCTCCGACGGGGATGCGATCCATCCCAAGGCGCAAAGCCAGTTGCTCGCCCGCCACTTGCCGAATGCGGAGTTCAGATCCCTTGCCACCGCCAACCACGTCGTGGCCCCGTCCGACCCGGCCTTCGCGGTGATGATGGACGCGGTGGATGCGTTTCTGGCGGCGTGATCCGGCAGGCTATTCCGCCGGAGCAACCACCTCGTCGCCGATCAAGGTCTCGTAACGTTCCAGGATCCATCCCGGCACATCCGAGGGGATCTGCGCCTCGATCTGATCCTGAAGCGACGCGAAAACGGCGGCCGACCGGCTGTCGGAAATCGCCGGGATCGGCTCGTCGCCCACCACCCGGTCATAGGCAATCAACGCCACGACAACCAGCAGCACACCGCGCGCGACACCAAACAGGAAGCCCAGGCCCGCATCGATCCCGCCCAACGCCGAGCGTTGCACGACCGAGGAGAAGAGCGGCGTGAACAGCGACACCACGATGAGCGCCACAACGAAGACAATCGCAAAGCTCGCCAGGATGCCCAATTCGCGGCTATCCCCGATGAACTCGCCCACATAGGGGATTTCAAGGATCAGCGGCAGGGCATTGGGCGCGAAGATGAAGGCCACGAAGGCGGCGGCGATCCAGCCCAGGATCGACATGATCTCGCGCACGAAGCCGCGCGCATAGGCCAGGATGGCCGAGATTACGATGACCCCGCCGACGACGCCGTCAAAAATGGTAAATCCGTCCATGTCTGCCCTCTTGCCTCGTCTTCTCGTCCGCGGCTCTGCCGTGGCCCGCGCGCGTTATCCTGCCCCGAAGACCTCGCCCACAAAAGCAGGGAGATCCGCCATGGACTGCACAGTGACACCCGCATCATCGGCGATCCGGCAGCCCGAGGGCGCGATTGCCGTGGAAAAACCAAGTTTCACCGCCTCTTTCAACCGGTTTTCGGCCTGAGACACCGGACGGAGCGCCCCGGAGAGCGAAAGTTCCCCAAAAACCACGGTTTCACGCGGCAATGCGGCGTCCTCGCGGGCGCTCAGGAGCGCGGCGGCCACGGCCAGATCGGCCGCCGGTTCGCTGATCCGCATGCCGCCCGCGATGTTGAGATAGACGTCGAGCCCCGCAAACGTGATGCCCGCCCGCGCCTCCAGCACCGCAAGGATCATACTCAGGCGGCTGCCATCCCACCCCACCACGGCGCGGCGCGGCTGGCTGAGATTTGACGGCGCGACAAGTGCCTGAAACTCCACCAGAACCGGGCGCGTGCCCTCGATACCTGCAAACACAACCGAACCGGGCGCAGGTTCTTCGCGGTCGCTCAGGAACAGGGCGGAGGGATTCGCGACCTCGGCCAGCCCCCGGCCCGTCATCTCGAACACACCGATCTCATCAGCCGGGCCAAAGCGGTTCTTGACCGAGCGCAGGATGCGGAACTGATGCCCGCGCTCCCCTTCGAAATACAGCACCGTGTCGACCATGTGCTCCACCACACGCGGCCCCGCGATCTGGCCCTCCTTGGTGACATGGCCCACCAGCATCACGGAGGTGCCCCGGCGTTTGGCGAAGGTCGTCAGCTCATGCGCCGAGGCGCGCACCTGAGAAACCGATCCCGGCGCGCTCTCCACGGTGTCGAGCCACATGGTCTGGATCGAATCGATGATGGCCAGATCGGGCGCTTCGGCCTCCAGCGTCGTCAGGATGTCGCGCAGGTTCGTCTCGGCGGCCAGAAACACGGCGCTGTCGGCCAGGCCCAGACGATCCGCGCGCATGCGGACCTGCGCGGTGGCCTCCTCCCCCGACACGTAGATGACCTTCAGGCCCTGCCGCGCGAAGGCGGCGGCGGCTTGCAGCAGAAGCGTGGATTTCCCGATGCCCGGATCGCCGCCCACCAGCGTTGCCGAGGCGGGCACAAGGCCGCCGCCCAGAACCCGGTCCAACTCCGCGACGCCGGAGGATTGCCGGGGCGGGGGCGTTTCCTTGGTGCGCAGATCGCTCAGCACCATCTTGCGCCCCTTGGCCGACCCAAGCGCCGCCTTACCCGGCCCGGTGCCAAGGGGGGCCTCTTCCTTGATCGTGTTCCACTCGCCGCATTCATCGCAGCGTCCCGACCACTTCTTGTGGACGGCACCGCAATTGGAACAGGTGAAGATGGTAACGGGCTTGGCCATGGGTGGGGTGTAGCGGAGGCGCGCGGGGAGGGGAATAGCGCGTCTAGGCCAACATATTGTCGGGGGTTGGCCACAGATTTGTCACATATTGTATCAAATTAGTAACACCCATAGGCAGCAAGGGCACAGCGCGGATTTTGTGGTTTCCATAAGCGGAATGCCGCTTAGAAGGTTAACAAAATGTTAACGGCGCAGGGGAAGCGTCGGGAAATGAAGGGCAGAGCAGATGAACAAAGTGGGCATGGCCGCCATGGTAGCGGCAGGCGTATTGGCGGGGCCGATCTCCGCCCAAACGACCAGCGTCGAAGGGGCGCTGAACGCCGCGCAGCTTTGGGATGCGCCAAACGGCGGCGGCGGATCCGTGCTCGTGGCCTATGACACGTTCGACATCATCGTGACGGACAGCAGCACGTTCAACATCAGCAGCAACAACTCGTTTGTTCCCGGTCAGGGCAGCTTGAGCACAGACTTTGATCTCTATCTCTTCCTGCCGGGGTTCGACCCAAACGCTCCGGGGACGCCCGTGGCCTATGCAGATGCTGGAGGGCCCGGCGGCTTCAACGATCCTGTCCTGAGTTCCGCAGCCGAAGGCGAATACGTCCTGGTCGCCACGACCTATTCCGCCTTGGCGGAAGGGGCCTTCACCCTTACCGCAACGGGAGTGGTGTTCAGAGGGGCCATCGACGCGCTCACCGCCACGTCCGGCACGTCGGCGCGCCTGGTCGTAATCGGCGCGGATGGTGTGGCGCGCGATGCCGGGCAGGTTTCCATCGCGGCGCGGGGCGATCAGCTCACGCTCACCCGCGTGGAAGATGGCACCGCGGCTGGCAATGTCACCGCATCGAGTTCCGGCCAACCGGGCATGATGGGCAACCTCTACACCTGGGCCGAAGTGACCGGCTTCCGCTCCGACAATTTCGGCTCCGGCGCCGGCACCCTTGGCGGCACTGGTTTGCAGATCGGTGCGGATATCGGGATCGGGCCGGACATGGTCGCGGGCCTGTCGATTGGCTATTCCACCATCCATTCCAGTGACGCGGGCACGACGACCGACGGCACCTACACCTACCTGCAACCCTATCTCTCCTACAGCTCTGGCGCGTGGTCGGGTAATGCCAGCCTGATCTACGGTATGGGATCGTTTGATCAGACCTCCGGCGGGGGCACCGGGTCGGCGGACGTGCGGCTTGCCGCCGTGACGTTCGAGGGCGGCTATGATTATGCGCTGAATGATGCGTTCACCCTGACCCCGACGCTTGGCCTGATCCATGGCCGCGAGGAGGTGGAGGGCACCTCCGGCACGCTGGCGGGCACATCAAGCGACGTGACGTTCAGCCAGCTTTCCCTTGGCGGGCGCGTCACCCATTCCGGGCCGAACGGAACGCTCTTTGCGGGGCTGCATGCCGACTACCTGACGAACGACACGGAATCGGTGCTGGCGCAGGATCTGCTGGCCGAGGATGGCTGGACGGGTCGGATCGAAATCGGCGGTGAGATGGCGCTGTCGAACGGCATGGAGCTGAGCACCTCCGTTGAGCTTTCAGGGCTTGGCGGCGACATGCAGACGGTGTCTGGTGCGCTTCGGGTCGCGTTCCGGTTCTGAGCTCCGGTGGGGCGGGAAGGGGTTAACAAACGGTAAAGAAGAAAAGCTTTATCTTTTTTTACAGTGGGTTAAATTGCCTTATCAACCTTGATAACCCCCTGCATCGACCGTTTCGTCAGGATCGAGATCGCCAGCGACGCCAGCACGCAGGCCGTGAACAGCCACAGGCCCCACGCCGTCTCCACTCGCCCCACGGCCAGGCCCTTGGCCAGCGTCACATAGACGGCAATCAGGAACACGTCCGCCATGGCCAACTTGCCCGCAATCTCCAGCGCAGGCAGGAGGCGCGCCGGTGCCCGGGAGAGTTGGACAAGCACAAGTGCCACGGTCTTGGCCATCGGCGCCACCAGCGCAAAGAGGGCCACGATGGCGAACAGGGCGACCTCACCCGACTCCCACAAAGACCCGAGGCCCGACAGGATCGAGATTTCCGAGAGGTTGAAGAACGGCAGCAACCCGGCGCGCATCAGCGGGGCCAGCCACGAGACCGGGAACAGGACCAGCAGGCAGAGATTGGCGGCGATCAGGGCCTTGTTCATGGGCAGCCTCGGATTTCAGTCAGGTTTGGACGAACGTGGAGAGAAACGGCCGGTCCGGCAAGGGTCAGCCGCCCTGTCGAAGAAGGATCACACCCGCCCCGATGATCACGCTCAGCCCGATGCGGATCAGCGTGGCATTGGGGGGCGGATGATCGATCAGATCCCGCAGCGACATGTGCAGCCCATAGGCCAGCCCCGCCGGGAACAGGAGCGCGATCAGCACCACGACAGACGGCAGACCGACCAGCGCCCCGATCAGAACGACGATCACCAGAAGGATCATCGCGGGCACCAGATTGCCCAGAAGCTCGGCCAAGGCCGGAATATGCCCGCGCGTGTCGAGTTGGCGGGCGGCGTTGAGCCAGCTCGCCCCGGTAAGCGCGGCGTAGGTCCACAGGAGCGTGGCGGCGGCTTCGATGACCGCGATCGGGGTCATCGATTGAACGCAATGGGGAGGAATGACGCGCTGACGGCGAAAATCAGAAGCGCGGCACAGCAAAGCGTCGCGATATCGATCCAGCGGGGACGCAGGCCGGTTTTCCAGGCCGAGCGGATCCATGTCACGGCGACCCAGGCGATTGCGAAGACCCAGAGGAACGACCAGAGGCCGGCAGCGCGGAAGCTGTCGGGAACCAGGCGAACGGTCTCCGCCAGGGCGAGGGCGGCGATCAAGGCCAATTCGATGAGCAGAAGGACGTGCAGGGAGCGCAGGTCGGGGAACGCGCGGTACTTGGCGACCGCGCCGATGGCCATGAGGACCGGAAGAAGGCGCATGGTTACCGCGCCCACGAGGATCATCGCCCAGGTGAAGGCGCTGAAGTTCAGGGGCATGTCTCCGGTCGGGATATTCGCGAAGCTCTCCATGGGATCGGTGTCGCGCGGTTGTTGGGGCAGCGCAAGGGGCCGTCAGCGGACGGTTTCAATCGGGCCATCGGCATGGCCGCCGATGAACTGGCGCAGATGGGGATCATCGGCAGTGTCCATCTCGGCCACGGGCCCGTGCCAGCGGATCTTGCCGTCATGCAGCATGGCGACACGGGAGGCGATGGCGCGCACCGATGACATGTCGTGGGTGATGGTGATCGTCGTGGCCCCCATCTCGGACACGATTTCCTGGATCAGCTCATTGATAACATTGGCCATGATCGGGTCGAGCCCGGTGGTGGGCTCATCAAAGAAGATGATCTCGGGATCGGCGGCAATTGCCCGCGCAAGGCCCGCGCGCTTTTGCATGCCGCCGGAGAGCTCGGACGGGAAGAGATCTGCGGTATCGGGGTTGAGGCCGACGCGCTTGAGCTTGCTGATGGCGAGGTCCTTGGCGTCGTTGCGGGGCAGTTTCCGCGGGCCGCGCAAGTGCCGGAACGCGACGTTTTGCCAGACCGGCATGGAATCGAAGAGCGCGGAGCCCTGGAAGAGCATCCCGAAACGATCGAGGAACTGGGTGGTGTCGGTCTCACCATCCACGCGGATCGCCCCAGCATCGGGCTTGATCAGACCGAGGATGCATTTCAGAAGCACCGACTTACCGGTGCCCGATCCACCGATCACCACGAGGCTTTCGCCGGTTCCGATATCGAGCGTGATACCGCGCAGGACGTGTTTGGAGCCGAAGGACTTGGTGAGGTCGGTCAGGGAGATCTTGGCGGTCATCGGGCGGGCCGGTTGGTAGCGGGAGCGGCTGCGCCGCGTTGTCTTGCGAGAGACAGGGGGCGCTGCCCCCGTCCTGCGGACTCCCCCGGGGTATTTGGGACCATTGGAAGGGGGGCGGGTTGGGTCATGCGGAGAAAAACGCCTCGGTCAGGAGGTAATTGGCGGCGAGGATGAGGATGGAGGCGGAGACGACAGCCTGGGTGGTGGCGCGGCCCACGCCCCGGGCCCCGCGACCGGAATTCATCCCGTGATAGCAGCCCATGAGCGCCACGATGAAGCCGAAGGCCGCGCCCTTGAGTAGACCCGAGGTGATATCCCATGTCTCAAGGAAATCGGTGGTGTTGGCGAGGTAAGCGGCCTCGTTGAAGCCCAGGCGGGAGGTGGAGACGAGGTAGCCGCCGAAGATGCCGATCGCGTCACCCACCGCCACGAGAAACGGCAGCGACAGGGTGGCCGCGATCAGACGGGGAGCGGTGAGATACTTCATCGGGTGGGTGGAGAGCGTGCGCAGCGCATCGATCTGTTCGGTCACTCGCATCGTGCCGATTTCCGCGGCGATGGCGGCGGCCACGCGGCCGGCCACCATCAGGCCGCCCAGGACTGGCCCGAGTTCGCGGGTGATGCCGATGGCGACGATCTGGGGCACCACGGCCTCGGCATTGAACCGGGCGCCACCGGCATAGATCTGCAGGGCCAGAGCGCCGCCGGTGAAGAGTGCGGTGAGGCCGACAACCGGGAGGCTGAGCCAGCCGATGGTCAGGAATTGCTGCGCTGTTTCGCGCAGATAAAACGGCGGCGTGGCCACATGGCGGAGCCCCGAGAGGGCGAAAAGGGCAACCTGCCCGATGGCGGCCAGAAGGCCCAGAATGGCGCGCCCGATGGCACCCAAGGGGGCAAGGGCGATCATGGCGCGATCACCTTCCGCGTGTAGCGGGGGCCAAGCGATGTCAGGATCTCATATCCGATGGTTCCGGCCGCATCGGCCAGGTCATCGACCGTCTGATGGGGCCCGAGAATGTCGAGATGATCGGGCGGCGTGGGGCAATCGCTGACGTCTACACTCAGCAAATCCATGGAAACGCGGCCCGTGAGCGGACAGGGCGTGTCGCCCGCCCAAAGCGTGGCGCGCGATGACATCGCCCGGATCAGGCCGTCGGCATATCCACCGGATAGAGTGGCGATCTTCCGGGGGCCTATCGCAGTGTAGGACGCGCCGTATCCGACCGTTTCGCCCGGCGCGACCTCGCGGATCTGAATCACCGGAAGGGACAGGCGCACCACCGGTTGCGCGTTGGCAAAGGGGTGGCCGCCGTAGATGCCGACGCCCGGCCGTGTAAGATCGAAATGGTAGTCGGGCCCGAGGAGCGTGCCGCCTGTTGCGGCAAGGGATTTCGGGGTGTCGATGCCGGACGTCATCTCCCGAAAGGCCGCCAGTTGGGCCCTGTTCTGGGGATGGCCGGGCTCATCGGCGCAGGCGAGATGAGACATGAGCAGGGTGGCAGTGCCCGCACGCTCGCGGCTGGCGGCCCAATCCGATGGCTCCATGCCGAGCCGGTTCATGCCGGTGTCAAGTTGGATGCCGAACGGGTGATCGGGCAGGGCGGCGCGGTGGCGGGCCAGTTGCGCGGCGGAATTCAGCATCGGGGTCTGATGCGCCTGTTGGAGGAGCCGGGTGTCGCCCTCCATATGGCCGGAGAATACGCCGATCTCCGGCCCGTCTCCGAGCGTCTTGCGGATCGTGGCGCCTTCCTCGGCCGTGGCCACGAAGAAGCGGCGCGCCCCTGCTTTGGCCAGGGTTTGCGCCACCAGCGCGGCGCCAAGGCCGTAGCCATCGGCCTTCACCACCGCGGCGGTTTCACCCGCGTTCATGGCGGCCAGCGCGCGGTAATTGGCGGCAAGGGCGCCGAGGTCGATGGTGAGGATACCGGAGGCCATGGGAGAGGTGGTGCGGCTTTGGGCGCCCGGGGTCAAGGGGGGCATGGCGCGTCGGGCGGCGCGGCCGGGTCGAGGAGGGGTTTTGTGAACCGAGGAGGGCCGCTGGAACCCGACCCTAAGCGGTCGCATCTCGATCTGCTGCGCCCAACTCTTCCATGGGCCTCCAGCCAAAGGCGGGCCGAAGTTCCGGCGGGTTGAATTCGAAAAAGCAGCCTCCACCGCCCGGCCCCTGATCAAATCGCCGGTCAATGGGGTGTCCGGACAGGTGACAGAACAACAATGTTCCGACCCCTCCGTGCCCGACAAACAGGACATCCCCACTGGTGTATTGCTGCAGACCTGTCCTGATTTGCTCGACGATCCGCGATTGTGCTGCCCGGGCTGTCTCCCATCCACGCGCGCTCTCGTCAGGATGGGCGAAGAAACGATCCGCGACCGTTTCGAATTCGTCAGGCGGCAGAAACCCCGTCGAACTGCGGTCGTTTTCGTGCATCAGCTCGCGGATGTCCAAAGGACACCCCAATGCGTCCGCCAATGGCTGAGCCGTCTCGATGGCTTTTGTTTCGGCGCTGCTTACAACTGTCGCCGTCCCCTGCAGCGCATTGGTTGCCGCAAGTCTGGCCACGCGGCGGCGTCCGACGGAATTCAACGACCAGTTCTGGATGCTCTGGGCCGGGTCGATGTTCACTTGCGGGTGGGACAGGTAGCGAAACGTTCGAGGCATGCGGCGGGTATCTCACAGACCGGACATGACCGCAAAGTCGCGCTGGGCGCAAATCCGCGACCTGCATCGCCGCGGGGCGGTCAGAACCCCTGACCGTCGCCTTGCCATGGCTTGGCGAGGTTGCCGAAGCGGGTGAAGCGCCCCTCGAAGCTCAGCTCGACGGCGCCAACGGGGCCGTGGCGCTGCTTGCCGATGATGACCTCGGCCTTGCCGTGGAGATGCTCCATATCCTGCTGCCATTTCGTCATGGCCTCAAGGTTCTCTTCGCCCGGCTTCTCGCGTTCTTTGTAGTATTCGCCGCGATAGACGAACATCACGACATCCGCGTCCTGTTCGATCGAGCCGGATTCGCGCAAGTCACTGAGTTGCGGGCGTTTATCGTCACGGTTTTCGACCTGGCGGGAGAGCTGCGACAGGGCGATGACGGGGATGTCGAGCTCCTTGGCAATGGCCTTCAGGCCTTGGGTGATCTCGGACACCTCGTTCACGCGGTTGTCGGATTTGCCGGAGCCTTTGAGGAGCTGCAGGTAGTCGATGATCAGGAGATCAAGCCCCTTGGGCGAGCGTTTCAGCCGCCGGGCGCGGGCGGCGACCTGGGCGATGGGGAGCGCCGGCGTGTCATCGATATAAAGCGGGCAGCGTTCCAGATCACCGGCGGCTTTCAGGTAGCGCTGGAATTCCTGTTCGTTCAGATCGCCCTTGCGGATCAGCTCCGACGGGATTTCGGCGGCCTCCGACAGGATCCGTTGCGCCAGCTGGGCCGAGGACATCTCAAGCGAGAAAAAGCCAACGACGCCGCCATCGACGGTGCCATGGGTGCCATCCTCTTTCTGGCCCTCCCGCCACGCCTTGGCGACGTTGAAGGCTACGTTGGTGGCCAGCGAGGTTTTGCCCATCGACGGGCGTCCGGCGAGGATCAGAAGGTCGGATTTGTGCAGGCCCCCCAGCATCCGGTCGAGATCGGTCAGGCCGGTGGAGACACCGGCCAGCTGCCCCTGCCGGTTATAGGCGGCATTGGCCATCTGCACGGCATCGTGGAGCGCGGACAGGAAGCTCTGGAAGCCCTTGTTGGTGCTGCCCGTCGAGGCCAGCTTGAACAGCTCGGATTCGGCAGCGACGATCTGTTCGTCAGGCGCGATATCGTCGCGCATCGAACGGGCGTTGTCGGCAATCACGTTGCCAAGCGAGATCAGTTCGCGGCGGACGGCGAGATCATGGATCAACTGCGCATAGTCGCGGGCGGCGGATGTGGCGATGGCGGAAAGCTGCAACTTGATGAGGTATTCGGCCCCGCCAAGTTCCTTCAGGCCGGGAATGTCGGAGGCGAAGGTTTTCAACGTCGTGGCGTCGGTTTGCAGGCCTTTGGTGATCCGGCTAGCGGCCATCGCGAAGATCTCGGCATGGACCGGATCGTGGAAATGGTCGGGTTTGACGAGGTCATCGACCCGGTCGAGCACGTCGTTGGAGGACAGGATCGCGCCCAGAAGCTGCTGCTCGGCCTCGATATTGTGGGGGAGAACGGGGGCCTGACCTTCCCCGTCCGCAGCGGCGGGCAGGTTGGGATTAAAGGCGGCGACTTCGTTCATTTGCTCCCCCAAGCATGATTTTGATGGCCCACCCTCAGGGTCTGGCAGGACCGGGGACGCGGGCTATTGGGGTGGGTATAGCCGGAGCGCCTGCGGACCCGTCAATCTGGATATCCTGTGGGTAAGTCGGGACGTCGCGGAACCTCTGCAGGCCCAACCACATCTTGCGCCGAGACAAGCGGTTCCGTCAAGATATGGCTGTCAGGCCCGGTTTACGTGCCGCATTTGCCACGCAAAAAGATATTTGATCGGGCCGGGACGCGGTCAGGTCAGCCCGCGACCCACGCGCCAGCCTTCGGGATCCGCGAGGAATCGCTCCACGTCGGCAATTGTGGCCTCATCGAAGTCACCGCCGCGCCGGGCTTCTGCGATCACATCGGTCCAGGTTGTCAGCCAGTGCAGCTTCAGCCCATGGTCGGCCAGCCGCGCCTCGGTGTCGGAGAAGATGCCGTAGTAGAAGATGACGGCGGTATGGGCGCAGGTGGCACCGGCAGCGCGGATCGCATCGACGAATCTCAGCTTGGAGCCGCCATCGGTGGTGAGATCCTCGACCAGCAGGACGCGGGACCCTTCGGGCATCTCACCCTCGATCTGGGCGGCGCGGCCATAGCCCTTGGGCTTCTTGCGGACATAGGACATGGGCAGGGCCATGCGTTCGGCCACGAAGGCGGAGAAGGGAATGCCCGCCGTCTCCCCCCCGGCGATATTGTCGAAGGCCTCAAGCCCCGCATCGCGCATCACCTTGCAGGTCAGGAAATCCATCGTGGTGGACCGGATACGGGGATAGGAGATCAGCTTGCGGCAATCGATATAGGTGGGGGCCTGTTTGCCCGAGGCGTGGGTGAACAGCTCGGCCGTGTTGAAGTGGACGGCCTTGATGTCGAGCAACATGCGAGCGGTCATGGCGGCCATGGTCGCATCATCGGGATAGGTGGAGGGGATCATGGCGGGCCTTTCGCGGGGGGCCGGGCCGGGGGCATCGAGCCCCCGACCCGGCCTGTCTGGGGTATTTGGAACCAGTGGAAGCGGGGGTCAGGTCAGAATGTGCCAATGCAGGGGATGGCCGGGATCGAAAAGGGTGAGCGGGCCGTCAGGTGTGTCGAGTTTGGACGGGTAGGCGCAAGGCGTGTCGCGTTTTTCGAGCGTGATGGTGGCCTCGTTCGGGGGCAGGCCATAGCGCACGGGGCCGTTGAGCGAGGCGAAGGCTTCAAGGGCTTCGAGGGCGCCGTCCTCTTCAAACACATGGGCAAGGCAGGACATCGTGTTGGTGGCCGAGAACACGCCCGCGCACCCACAGGCTGTTTCCTTGGCGCCGTCGAGATGCGGGGCGCTGTCGGTGCCCAGAAAGAAGCGCGGGTGGCCGGAGGTGGCGGCGCGGCGCAGCGCCAGCTGATGCTCGGCCCGTTTGACGATAGGCAGGCAGTAATAGTGCGGCCGGATGCCGCCCACCAGCATGTGGTTGCGGTTGATCATGAGGTGGTGCGTGGTGATCGTCCCGGCGATGTCGTCAGGGGCGTCGCGCACGTAGTCGATGCCGTGGGAGGT
This sequence comes from uncultured Roseicyclus sp., assembly GCA_947491935.1. GTDB lineage: Bacteria > Pseudomonadota > Alphaproteobacteria > Rhodobacterales > Rhodobacteraceae > Gymnodinialimonas. The sequence goes on along the minus strand of CANLLF010000001.1, from coordinate 80,691 downwards.
CGTGATGTGTTCCAGCGTGATCTTCAGTTCGGGCAGGTCGCGGCGGAGGGGATCCAGAACGGTGTCGAGAAAGGCCTGTTCGCGGTCGAAAATGTCGACCTCGTGGGTCGTCACCTCGCCATGGATGCAGAGGGGCAGCCCGATCTCTGACATCTTCTCAAGTACTTGCCGGACGTTCTTCATGTCCGTGACACCGGATTGCGAATTGGTGGTGGCGCCCGCCGGGTAGAGTTTGACGGCGTGGATCAGCCCGTCCGCATAGGCGGCGGCGACGTCCTCGGGGTCCGTCTGCTCGGTCAGGTAGAGCGTCATCAGGGGTGTGAACTCCATCCCCTCGGGCAGGGCCGCGTCGATCCGGTCGCGATAGGCCAAGGCGTCCCGGGCGGTGACCACGGGCGGCACGAGATTTGGCATGATGATCGCGCGGGCGAATTGGCGGGCGGTTTCGGGCAGGACGGTTTCCAGCATGCCCCCGTCGCGCAGGTGCAGGTGCCAATCGTCGGGGCGGCGGATCGTCAGGGTTTGGGATACGGAGGCCATGGGGGCGGGGTAGCCGGGAATCGGGCCAGGTGCCAAGGGGGAAGCGGCGCGATTGCCTGATTCTTGGGCGGTTTTCCCGGGCCTCGCTCGCCAAGGTGCGGGAATCCTTGCCTGATCCGTTTCAGCGCGCCTAGGCTTGGGCAATGTTTGACGCTGCCGCCACGACGCCCCTCCAACGGGTGCATGGCCGGGCTTTGGCCCGGTTTGAAGACGGGCATTTGCGGGATCTTCATCAAAGCGGGTCGGCCAAGGTGCTTTTGCCGCGCGTCTATGGGCGCGCGCCGGAGGTTGTGTTTCTGAACACGGCGGGCGGGATCACGGGCGGAGACCGTTTGGATTACGCCTTGTCCGTCGATGGTGGGATGGTTGTCGGCACCACCCAAACCGCGGAGCGGGCCTATCGCGCGCTGGCGGGCGCGGGCGTGGTGGTCACGACGTTGGACATTGGGCCGGGGGCGGTCCTCCACTGGTTGCCGCAGGAACTGATCCTGTTCGAAGGCGCCGCGATGGAGCGGCGCCTGAGCGTTGAGATGGCCAAGGATGCAGAACTGCTGCTGCTGGAAACCTTGGTTCTGGGGCGGGCGGCAATGGGGGAGCATCTGGCCCAACTCAGCCTGCGGGACCGGCGCGACGTTCGGCGCGGTGGACGGCTCGAGATGGTGGAGGCGATCCGGTTGGGGCCAGAGGATCTTGCGAGCGACAGCCCGGCGGGCCTGAACGGGGCGGTTGCCCTGGCCACGCTGACATTGATGGCGCCGGATGCGGAGGATCGGCTGGACGCCCTGCGCGCGGCGCTTCCAACCGACGTCCGGGCGGCGGCAAGCGCTTGGAACGGGCGGGTAACGGCGCGCTTTGCCGCGCCGGAGGCCTATCCCCTGCGCCGGGCCGTGGCCCGCGCCGTGCAGGCGGTAACCCGTGCGGGTCTGCCGCGGGTTTGGCAGATATGAGACCCTGTCGCGGACGCGGCTACGACTGAGGAAGACCCATGAACCTGACGCCGAGAGAAAAGGACAAGCTGCTGATCAGCCTCGCCGCCATCGTCGCGCGCGGGCGGTTGGAGCGGGGTGTGAAGCTGAACCACCCCGAGGCGATCGCGCTGATCACGGACTATGTGGTCGAAGGCGCGCGGGACGGGCGCAGCGTGGCCGACCTGATGGAGGCGGGCGCCCATGTGATCCGCGCCGATCAATGTATGGACGGGATCGCATCGATGATCCACGATGTGCAGGTTGAGGCGACGTTTCCCGACGGCACCAAGCTCGTGACCGTCCATCATCCGATCCGATAGGGGCCGATATGCTGATCACGTTCATTCTGGGGGCACTGGCAGGATTCGCGACGCCGTATATGGAACCCCATGTGCGCCGCGCGATGGAGCAGGTGGCGCTGGCGAAGATCCCGATCAGCGAGACCGAGTTCGACCTGCTGACACTGGCGCTGCTGCTTTTGGTGGCGGCGTTGGTGACCGGTGGCGGATCGTCCCTGGCGTTGTTGACGGGCGCGCTTCTGGGCCTGTTCGGCAAGCGGATCATCGCCGCAATTCAAGGTAAGGGAGTGGGCGAATGATCCCCGGAGAAGTGATGCCCGCCGAGGGCGAGATCGAGCTGAACGCGGGCCGTGAGGCGGTGAGGCTGGAGGTCTCGAACACCGGCGACCGACCGGTGCAGGTGGGCAGCCATTACCATTTCGGCGAGGCCAACAGCGCGCTGTCCTTTGATCGGGATATCGCCCGCGGTATGCGCCTCGACATCGCCGCGGGCACGGCTGTCCGGTTCGAGCCGGGCCAGACCCGCGAGGTGCAACTGGTGCCTTATGGGGGGGACCGGGTGGTTTACGGATTTAACCAGCAGATCATGGGTGCGTTATGAGAGTGGCGCTGGCGATTACCTTCCTTCTGATGCCGCCCGGTGCGGCCCAGGCGCAGGATCTGGATTGCTCCGACCGCTCGGCCCTTCCGCAGATTGCGCTGACGGAATGTGCGCGGCGCGACCATGAATTCTTGGATGGGTTGCTGAACGACGCCTACCAGCAGGTGATCGCCCGCTCGGATGCGGCGCGTGAAGAGAATCTGCGCGCGGCGCAGCGCGCCTGGATCACCTATCGCGACCTGACCTGCGACATGGAGGCCGCCGACTATGCCGGGGGATCGATCCAGCCGATGATCCGGCTGGGTTGCCAGACCCGGCTGACCGAGCGCCGGGCGCGGGACCTGGAGACGTATCTGCAATATTGAGTGGGCCGGGCAGGGCATAACCAACTGGGAGGACAAGATATGTGCGATATTTGTGTGATGAATTCGGTGAAGGAGCGGATGCTCTCGCGCCGCAGCTTCTTCAAGGGCTCGGCTGCGGCGGCTGCGGGCGCTGTTGCGGCCGGCGGGATCACCGCCACGCCCGCCTTGGCGGAAGGGCATAGCGGTGTGGTGGACCTGACCCACACGCTATCCGCCGATTTCCCCACCTATTTCGGCGAGCCGGGCTTCGGCGCGGAGCAGGTCTGGAATTTCGCGGATGCGGGCTTCAACCTGTTCAACCTGACGATCAACGAACATACCGGCACCCATATCGACGCGCCGTTGCATTTCAGCGCCGATGGCCTGAGCGTGGATGAGATCCCGGTAGGTGATCTGGTGGCACCGCTTTGCGTGGTCGATATCGCTGCGCGGGCCGCGGAGGACGCCGACACACAAGTCACTCCGGATGATTTGCAGGCTTGGATCGACGCCAATGGTGACATTCCCGATGGCGCCTGCGTGGCGATGCATTCGGGGTGGGCCGCGAAGGCCGACAGCGATGCGTTCCGGGGCTTCGATGGTGACGCGCAGCATTATCCGGGCTTCCATATCGAGGCGACGCAGATGTTGCTGGAAACCGGTGCACGGTCGATCGCCGTGGATACCCTGTCGCTGGATCACGGGATTTCCGCCGATTTCGCGACGCATTACGCGTGGCTGCCCACGGGCCGGTTCGGGATCGAGAACATCGCGGGCCTCGATCAGGTCCCGGCCAGCGGCGCTACGGTCATCATTGGCGCGCCCAAGCATCGCGGCGGCTCGGGCGGCCCGGCGCGCATCTTCGCGATGGTCTGAATGGGGACCGTTGCCCTTTTGAGTGACGAGGAGGTCAGCGCCGAGGCGCTGGCCGTTTTCGAAGATATCCGCGCGGTGCGGGGGACGGATTTCATCAACAATTTCTGGCGGGCCCTGGCCCATGACCCGGCGTTGTTGAAGGCGACATGGGAGCGGTTGAAGGTTGTCATGGCGCCGGGCGCTTTGGATCCTTTGGTGAAGGAGATGCTCTATGTGGCAGTCTCCACGGCCAATGGCTGCTCCTATTGCGTGCATTCCCACACAGCGGCGGCGAAGGCCAAGGGCATGGACGACGCGATGTATGGCGAGTTGCTGGCGGTGATTGGCATGGCGATGCAGACCAATGGGATCGTGACGGGGCTGCAGGTGCCGGTGGATGAGGCGTTTTTGGCGTGAGTCTACCCATATTCGCTCACCCACCATGCGGCGTGGGGCGCAGCCGGGCGCTTTCGGGCGCGGTCAGAAAACCTGCCAGATCCGGATAGACCGAGTTCTGCGCGCTCCATAGGCTCAATCCGTTGCCCAAATTCTGGAAAGCGGATTTCATGCGTACCTTTAGATGCCTTTTGTTAAGCCTCGTGGCCGGGGTCGGATTTTCGACCGCCACCATGGCCTCCACTCTGATTTTCAACGAACCGGCGAATGGCCCCGATCAGCTGGCCAACACGTTCGGGGACGCGACCGACGTCGGACCCCTGGTTGCGGGGGCCAACATCATCAGCGGTGGGATCTGCGGCGATGAGGAACCCCCGTCGCGTTGCGTATCTGCACTGAACGACCCCGCCGATGCGATCCGGTTCTTTGTGCCCGCGGGGCTTGAACTGACCGATGCAACGATCTCTGTCGTGTCACTTTTGCCGCTTGGCACGGGATCTGCGGCCTCACCGATTTACGAGAGCAGTTTTGCACCGACCGCCTCCGCCACGCTCGATGCCACGGGGATGGAAACCCTTGCGCTTCTGTCGGGTGGCGCATTGCTCGGTGAGCAAATGTTCCGGATCTCGCTGCCGGACAATCCGTTGACGTTTTTCGGGGATGAGGCCTCGGTCGGATGGTCGCTCAGGCTTGACGTGGCGGTATCAGAGGTTCCGTTGCCTGCCAGTGGCCTGATCCTGCTGTCAGCGTTCTTTTTGTGCGGAGGTTTTGTGCGGCGCGCTCAAAAAATGGGCTAACGCGCGGATCCTGCGAGGGCCCATCCCCAGATATCTTTCGGTGCCAGAGGCGTTGGGTAAGGTTCCTGAATTGCCTGCCAGGATCGCGCCATGCCCACCCAAATCCCCCGCAACGACTATGCCGCCATGTATGGCCCCACGACCGGCGACCGGGTGCGGCTCGCCGATACAGACCTGATCATCGAGGTGGAGCGCGACCTCACCACCTATGGCGAGGAGGTGAAGTTTGGCGGCGGCAAGGTGATCCGGGATGGGATGGGGCAATCCCAAGTCACTCGGGCGGGCGGGGCCGTCGATACGGTCATCACCAACGCGCTGATCGTGGATCATTCGGGCATCTACAAGGCCGATGTTGGCCTCAAGGACGGGTGCATTCACAAGATCGGCAAGGCGGGCAACCCCGATACGCAGCCGGACGTGGACATCATCATCGGCCCGGGCACGGAGGCGATTGCGGGGGAGGGGCGGATTCTGACGGCCGGGGGATTTGATGCCCATATCCACTTCATCTGCCCGCAACAGATCGACGATGCGCTGCATTCAGGCATCACCACGATGCTCGGCGGCGGTACCGGCCCCGCCCACGGCACGCTTGCCACCACCTGCACGCCAGGGCCGTGGCATATCGGGCGGATGTTGCAGGCGCTCGATGCGTTTCCGATGAATTTCGGCCTGTCGTGCAAGGGCAATGCGAGCCAGCCGGAGGCGCTGGTGGAAATGGTGAGCGCAGGTGCGTGTGCCATGAAACTGCACGAGGATTGGGGCACGACGCCCGGTGCCATTGATTGCTGCCTGAGCGTGGCCGACGACATGGACGTGCAGGTGATGATCCACACCGATACGCTGAACGAGAGCGGGTTCGTGGAAAACACGCTGGCGGCCATCGGCGACCGCACCATTCACGCCTTCCACACCGAAGGCGCGGGTGGCGGGCACGCGCCGGACATCATGAAGGTGGTGGGCTATCAGAACATCCTGCCGTCTTCGACCAACCCGACCATGCCTTACACCGTGAACACGCTGGAAGAGCATCTGGACATGCTGATGGTCTGCCATCACCTCGACAAGAGCATCCCCGAGGATGTGGCCTTCGCGGAATCCCGCATCCGGAAGGAGACGATCGCCGCCGAAGATATCCTGCACGACATAGGCGCGTTTTCCGTCATGGCGTCGGATTCACAGGCCATGGGCCGGGTGGGGGAGGTGATCATCCGCACGTGGCAGACGGCAGACAAGATGAAGAAACAGCGCGGGCGGCTGCCCGACGAGAGTGGTGACAACGACAATGCCCGGGTGAAACGCTACGTGGCGAAATACACGATCAACCCGGCGATTGTGCATGGGATGAGCGCGCATATCGGGTCCATCGAGGTGGGCAAACGGGCCGATCTGGTGCTCTGGACTCCGGCCTTTTTCGGCGTGAAGCCCGAGATGTCGCTGATCGGGGGCAGTATCGTGATGGCGCAGATGGGCGATCCCAATGCCTCGATCCCGACGCCGCAGCCGGTCTATAGTCGGCCGATGTTCGGGGCGTTTGGTCGGGCGCAGGAATTGTCGTCGGTCCACTTCGTTTCCGCCATGGCGCACAATTCAGCCATCGGGGCGGGCCTCAACCTCTACAAGGATACCTTGCCTGTCGAAAACACCCGAGGAATCGGCAAGAAAGATATGATTCACAATGACTTGACGCCTGAGGTTAATGTCCATCCCGAGACCTACGAAGTGCGCGCGGATGGGGAATTGCTCACCTGCGATCCCGCAAAAGAATTGCCGATGGCACAACGCTATTTCATGTACTGATGGGGCAAAGCGGACGGCTGCTCCGCTATCTGTCGTCGAAGTAGGACAAGAGGTGTGACCATGCGATGGATTCTCGGAGTTTTGCTGGCGCTTCCCGGCGTCGGCTTGGCGCAATGCCCGACCGCCGATGACCTCGTGGATGGTATCCGCGTCGACTATGCCAATGGCGGTTATTGGCAGGTGCGCGCCGCGCCGAACGTGCCCGATGGGCAGGAGGCGGTCTTTGTCTGGGATCCGGAGCAGGCGGGCCAGATATTGCGGATCGTGAACGGCGTCTACATCACCCATCTGCATGTCGACGATGGCGGGCCCTTGCCAGCAGCCGATGCGTGGTTTGCCCGGTTTGTCCTGACGCCACCGCCGGGTGGCCTGCCGGATCCGGCGCCGGAGGCCCAGGTGGAGGTTTCCGTCCGGCAGATCACCGAATTTCAGGAGATGGAGATGCCAGCAACCTATCGGTGGGAGGCGGAAGCGCGCGTCGACATCGGCGCGTGCAGTTTCACGGCCTGGCCCTTGTTTCACATCCAGGAAGAGTTGGAGACCGACTACATCTATCTTCCGGAACTGGGGCTCGCCTATCTCCGTGCACAGCGGTTGGACGGCGATCCGGTGCTGGATCTGACGCCCGCCGCAATCGGAGTGGTGGAATGAGCGTGGATGTGGCCAATGAAATTTTGCGGGCGGGGCAGTGGAGCGGCGCGGCCTCGGACCGTGTTGTCCTCGACTATGAGGGCCGGTTTCTGCGGCGCAAGAAGCTGCGGATGGAAAGCGGGGCGGAGGTGCTGGTGGACCTGCCCGAAACCCTGTCCTTCGAGCCCGGCGATGCGTTGAAGACCCAATCCGGAGCCTTGATCGCCGTCGCCGCGGCACAGGAGCCGCTGTTGCGCATCACCGGCGATCTGGCGCGGTTGGCGTGGCATATCGGAAACCGGCACACGCCCTGCCAGGTTGAGGCCGACCACCTTGTCATTCGTGATGATCACGTGTTGGCCGATATGCTGGGGCATCTGGGGGCCAGTATCGAGCGCTTCGACGGGCCGTTCCGGCCCGAAGGCGGGGCCTATGGGCACGGCCGCACCCATGGCCACGACCATAAGCACGACCATTGAGTGAAACGGCGGACCTGTTGCGGCTGACCCAATGGCTGTCCCCGGCCTTTCCCGTCTCGGCCTATGCCTATTCCCATGGGTTGGAGGCGGAGATCGTAGCGGGCCATGTGACGGATGGCGCGTCAGTGCAGGCCTGGATCGACGGGGTGTTGCGGGCCGGGGCGGGGCGGACAGATGCGATCTTGATGGTGGCTGCGATGGCGCTCGATGCCAATCTGGACGAGTTGGCCGATCTGGCGCGGGCCTTGGCCGGATCGGCGGAGCGGTGGGAAGAGACACGCGATCAGGGTGCGGCATTGGCCGCGACGTTGGCGGAACTGGGCGTGGGGGACGGTGTGGTACGGGCCTATCCGGTGGTTTTCGGGGCGGCGGTGCGCGGGATGGATATTGCGCCGGAGGTTGTGGCAGCGCTTTTTCTACAGGGATTTGCCGGCAATCTGGTCGCGGTTGCCGTGCGCTTTGTTCCCCTGGGCCAGGCGGAGGGGCAACGGATTCTGGCCGCCTTGCAGCCGGTGGTAGGGGGGTGCGCCGCAGAGGCCGCAACCTGCGGGTTGGACGGGATCGGGCAAAGCGCCTTTGGCGCTGATCTGGCCGCCATGGAGCATGAGGGGCTGGAGGTGCGGATCTTTCGGACGTGACATTTGCAGCGCTGATGGCGGGGCGAGGGGCCAGCCCCTCGCGCTCCCCGGCATTTTCATCGAACAAAGAGGGGCGGGTGCGGAATTGAGACAAGTTTTCGAAGAATTGGAGTGGAAATGGGATCGGTGAACGGACCTTTGCGGGTCGGGATTGGCGGCCCGGTCGGGGCGGGCAAGACGACGTTGACGGCGGGATTGGCGCGCGCGATGGCAGGGCGGTACTCCGTCGCCGTGATCACCAATGATATCTACACGGCGGAGGATGCGGAATTCCTGTTGCGCGCCCAGATCCTGCCGGCGGATCGTATCAAGGGCGTGGAGACGGGTGGCTGCCCGCACACCGCGATCCGGGAAGATGCGTCGATCAACCTGGCGGCCGTGGCGGAGTTTCGCGCCCGCATTCCCGATCTCGACGTCATTTTCATTGAGAGTGGCGGGGATAATCTGGCCGCGACCTTCTCACCGGAACTTGCGGATCTGAGCCTTTACGTCATCGATACGGCGGCCGGGCAGGACATTCCCCGCAAGAAGGGGCCGGGGGTGACGCGGTCGGATTTCCTGATCGTCAACAAGGTTGATCTGGCGCCCCATGTGGGAGTGAATCGGGAGCTGTTGGAGGCCGATACCGCCGCGGCCCGCGGCGGGCGCCCCTACGTGATGGCCAATCTGCGGGACGGACGGGGGGTCGACGAGGTGGTCGCCTTCATCGAATCGGCGGGTGGGCTTTAGGGCCGGTGCCTCTCAATTAGCGCGGCCCGCTCCCGCGCGCCCTTTGCCCTGGCGGAATTGGCCAACCGGCCAAGATAGCCGGGGTCGCGGCGCAGGATCGTGCGCAGGATTTCCCGCACCTTGGCCGGGCCTAGTGTGTCGTTTGCCAGATTCCGGCACAGCGGGACAATAGCGGCCCCCTTTGCAACTGCACGGTCCAGCGCCGGGCCGCCATGGGGCAGGTTTACGCGGGTTGTGTTCGGCCCGTTGAAGAGCGCCGCCTGTGCCGCAACGCGTGCGTCGGTGCCGTCGAACAGGATGACCGTTTGGCTGGCCCGGGCCAAGGCGGCGGGGCCGAGCGGCGGCGGCCAATCAGGGTTGGCGAAGCGATCGCCGCGAAAGCGGGTTTCGAAGGGCGCGGGGTGAGGGCCGAGTGCCGCCATCGGGTTGCTGAGCAGCACATGCGCGCCGGGTATGTGTTGCGCTGCGCGGGCGGCGGCATGGCCGCAATCTGGCCCCGTCGCCAGGATCAGGACCTGCGCAAAGCTGCGGAAGAAGCCGTCATGGGCGAGTTGTTTCAGAAAGGCCTTAACCTGCCCGTCGCGGAACCAGGTGCGCCCGACGGATATCAGGCTCAGCAGTGAGTATTCGTGCGCCAGCACGGCATCGAAGCCCAGGGGAAGCGCCGCTTCACCATTGTCCCAAAGCGCGTCGGCGCGGTCGAATGAGAGCACGAGCGTGTCGCCCTCCTGTACGAACAGTGCCATGTGGCGCGGGCCGATCCGATCAAAGAAGCCGTGATCCTCGCCGATACGGGCCAGCCGGCGCGCCCAGGCGCGGCGCGGATCAATTGGGATGGAACTGTCAGGCATGGGGCGACGAGAGCTCAAATACGATTACGGGTTACGCATGGCATCTTCTGCCATGGGTGCCGGTTTCAGGGAAGAGTATGGCGGAGATGGGAACGATACCGGTCAATTTGGAGGGCGTTGGTAAAGCATTGGTTAACAGTGTTTTGGGAACCGAGCCATTGTATGCGACTTGACCCCACGGGCGCGGAAGGGGCTGATGGCGAACACGACTTTGGGCGGAGCACGGATAATGGCGTTTGAGACAATCGAAGAGGTGCAGGCCGGGCTGGACGCGCAGGGATATGTCTGTGGCCGGGCGCTGGCGACTGTTGTCTTTCTGTCGCTGAGCCTGGGCCGTCCGCTGTTTCTGGAGGGCGAGGCGGGCACCGGCAAGACCGAGATTGCCAAGGCGATCGCCGCCAGCCTCGGGCGGCGTCTGATCCGGTTGCAGTGCTACGAGGGCCTCGACGCCGCAAGTGCCGTCTATGAATGGAACTTCGCCGCGCAGATGGTGGCGATCCGCACCGCGGAAGCAGCGGGCACCACGGAGCGCGCGGCGCTGAAAGCGGAGCTGTTCAGCGACGAATACCTGATCGAACGCCCGCTTCTGGATGCGATGCGCCCCGATCCCGCGGGCCCACCGGTCTTGCTGATCGATGAGATCGACCGCACCGATGAGCCGTTCGAGGCGTTCTTGCTGGAAGCGCTCAGCGATTTTCAGGTGACAATCCCCGAGCTTGGCACCATCGCTGCCCCTGCGCCGCCCATCGTGATCCTTACGTCCAACCGCACCCGCGAGGTGCATGACGCGCTGAAGCGCAGGTGCCTCTATCATTGGGTCGATTATCCGGATTTGGAGCGAGAGATGGCCATCCTCGCCGCCCGCGTGCCAGAGGCCGCCGAGACCCTGAGCCGCGAGGTGGTGGCCTTCGTCCAACGCCTGCGCACCGAGGATCTGTTCAAGCGCCCCGGTGTGGCGGAGACGTTGGATTGGGCCAAGTGCCTACTCGCGCTCGATGTGATCGAGCTCAGCCCCGATGTGATCGCCGATACGCTGGGGGCGATCCTGAAATACCAGGACGACATCCAGAAACTGCAGGGATCCGAGGCGAAGCGCATTCTGGATGATCTGCGATCTGACGCGCTGGCATGAGCGCGCCGGTCATCCATATTTGTGGATGGCCGGGCAGCGGCAAGCGGACCATCGCGCTGCATCTGCGCGACCGGATCGGGGCGCGGCTGATCGACAATCACCTGATCCTGAACCCGGCCAGCGCGCTGTTTGATCGCGGCACCGTCGAACGGTCCCGCCTGCGGGAGGAGTTGCGGGCCGTGACGTACCGCGCGGCGGAATCTTTGCCGGCTGACACGCCCCTTATCCTGACCGATGCGCTGGCCAGTTCGGATGCGGGAACCAACCTGATTGAACCCACCAAGGCGTTGGCCGCCGCCAGGGGCGCACCGCTTTGGCCCGTGATCCTTGGGATCTCGAATGAGGAAAACCGCCGCAGGCTCTGCGATCCCGCGCGGGACGGGACCGGCAAACTGGTCGATCCCGCCATTTTGGACGATCTGCGCCAGACCCACAGCTTGCTGCGCCTGCCGGGGGTCTGGGATCTGGACGTCACGCACCTTGAAGCGTCCGAGGCTGCGGCTCGGATCGCCGACCATGTGGGGCTTTGACCCCGCCTTTCAGACGCGCTCGCGCGTTCGCCCCGGATTTCCCCCGCGCGCGGGCAGAGGTTTTCTTTGACAGCCAGCGCAGCTGCGCCGTTAAGTACTCTCAATCAAGAAAAGGGGACAAGTCCATGCGCATAGGTTTGGCAAGTATAGCGATTTTTGCATCCATATTCTCAGTGGGAGCTGTCGCAGGCTCTTCGGCACAGGCGCAGCTTTACAGCCCGTGCCCCTATGCCAACGACGGCGATTGTGATGAGCCCAACGGCCTGAACCTGTGTGCCTGGGGGACGGATGCGAACGATTGCTCCAACCCCAACTCGAACTACGCGGGTGGGGCGGGTTTTGCGGCAGGTATCTATGCGAACCAGCAGCCTGCGCCCGCTCCGGCTCCCGTGTCGTGCCCCTACACCAATGACGGGGATTGCGACGAGCCCAATGGCCTGAACCTCTGCCCCTGGGGGTCGGACGCCAACGATTGCTCCAACCCCAACTCGAATTACGGTGGCGGGGCGGGCTTTTTCGCGGGGATCTACGCCAACGGAACACCGGCGCCTGCACCTGCCCCCACACCGGCACCGCAACCGGGCGGTGGAACGATGACGGCGATCAGCCAGGGCGCGTTCGTCCATGGCGGAGGCGGCGGGTATTCGGGCTGCCCGAACTACGCCATCGCCAACACCGCGTTCGGGCAGCATACAATGTTTGCGGGGCAGGGCAGTTACCGCGTGCCGCGCATCACGGCGGGCGGGCGCTTTCCGCTGACCAACTGCTTCCCGGGCACCGGCTGGCGCGGCTTCACGATCACGCGGCCGGACTTCCGATTCTTTTACCAAGGTGTCTCCTCCACCGGACGGCTGACGTTCCAGTTGACATCGAACGCGGTGGATACGGTCCTGTTGATCAACACGCCCGATGGCCAGTGGTTCTTCAACGACGATTCCAACGGCACGTTCAACTCCACGCTGACGTTCTCACCGGTGCTTCAGGGCCAGTACGACATCTGGGCGGGGGCGTATAACAATTCCTCCAACAATCCGGCGGATCTGTGGGTTTACGAATAGGCCAGGCGTCCTGATCGCTTCGCGCCCCCGGCCTTGACGATGAGGCCGGGGGCGTTTCTGTTCAGGCCCATGGAATACGCCCCACTTGAGTTGCCCGACGATCCTCAACTCACCCGGAACATGACCCATTTCGCGCGCGCGCTCCGCGTGGCGGGCCTGCCTGCGGGGCCGGGGCGGGTGGCCGATGCGGTGCGAGCCGTGGCGGCGGTGGGGTTCAGCGAGCGGGCGGAGTTCTACTACACGTTGCGGGCCTGTTTCACCGCGCGACCCGAGCATCGGGCGATTTTCGATCAGGTGTTTCGGCTCTACTGGCGCGATCCGCGATACCTCGAGCACATGATGTCGATGCTGACGCCCGCGGTCCGGGGCGTGGCGGAAGAGCGGCAGACCAAGGCCGGCGAGAAGCGGGCGGCGGAGGCATTGCTGCACGGTGTGGCGCGCGACGTGCCCGACCTGCCCGAGGATCAGGGCGAGGAGACCGAGATCGAGGTTGACGCGACCCTCACGATGTCGCGCGAAGAGAAGCTTAAGACGCTCGATTTCGAGCAGATGTCCGTGGCCGAGATGGCGGAGGCCAAGCGCCTGATCGCGCAGATGACCCTGGCGGTGCCGCCGCTGGTATCGCGCCGGACAACGGCTGCCGCTCACGGCGCCCGGCCCGATTGGCGGCGCACGATGCGCGGCGCGATGGCGCGCGGCGGCGATGTGGTGGAGTTCGCCCGCAAGGATCGGCGCGAACGCTGGCCGTCACTGGTGGCGATCTGCGACATTTCCGGCTCCATGAGCAGCTATTCGCGGGCGGTCTTGCATTTTCTACACGCGGTCACGAACCAGAAGGGTGCGGGATGGGCTGAGGTCCATGCTTTCACCTTCGGCACGCGGCTGACGAACATCACCCGCCATATGGGCGGGCGGGATGTGGATGCGGCCCTCGCCGCGGCGGGGGCGGAGGCGCAGGATTGGGAGGGCGGCACGCGGATCGGGGCCTGTCTGGAAACCTTCAACCGCGACTGGTCGCGGCGGGTTCTCGGCCGGGGGGCGGTGGTTTTGCTGATCACCGACGGGCTCGACCGGGATGAGCCCAAGCGTCTGGAGGCCGCGATGGAGCGTCTGGCGCTGTCGTCCCGGCGGGTCATCTGGGTCAATCCGCTCCTGCGCTGGGACGGCTTTGCGCCCAAAGCCGCAGGTATCCGCGCGATGCTGCCGCACGTGTCGTCGTTTCGTGCCGGGCACAACATCGCGGCCCTTGCGGGGTTGGCGGAGGCGGTTTCCCGCCCGGATGACGTCGGCGAAAAAGCGCGCCTTCTGCGGATGATCGCCGAAGCCTGAGCAAGCGCGCGAATGTGAATTGCGGTGGAACCCCCCACGCCTCTAATGCGTTTCAACCCGGCAGACCTCTCTGCCTGATGACAAAGCGAGACGTGATTACCATGACCTCTTCTTTCCGTTTGAGCACCGCCCTTGTGACCAGTCTGTCGCTGGCCATGACCCATATGCCGATTGCAGCCCTGGCCCAAAGTGATGGCGAGACCTGCCTTGAAGGTGAAAGTGCAGAGGACTGCCTGGCGCGCAATCTGGAGGAGGCTGCAGCCGCCGAAGCCGAGGCTGCCGCCGCTGCGGCGCAGGCTGAGGCAGATGCTGCCGCACAGGCCGAAGCGGAAGCGGCTGCCCAGGCTGAGGCAGAAGCGGCAGCACAGGCCGAAGCCGATGCCGAAGCTGCCCGCGCCGCTGAGGAAGCTGCTGCTGCGGAAGCTGCGGCCCAGGCCGAGGCGGAGGCCGCAGAGGCCGCTGCTCAAGCTGAAGCGGAAGCTGCCGCCGCAGAGGAAGAGGCTGCGCGTGCCGCCGAAGAGGCCGCCGTCGCCGAAGCCGCCGCCCAGGCCGAAGCAGAGGCCGCTGCCCAGGCGGACGCCGAGGCGGCTGCGCAAGCTGAGGCCGATGCCGCAGCACAGGCTGAAGTCGAAGTGCAGGCCGCTGAAGAAGCCGCCGCCGCGGAAGCGGAAGCACAGGCCGCCGAAGCCGCGCGGCTAGAGGAAGAAAGTGCTGCCGAAGCCGAAGCGGCGGCCGCGGAGGCTGAAGAGGCCGCTACCGAAGAGGTGGAGGTGGTCGAAGAGGAGGTGCAGCCCGCCGCTGAGGACGTGGTGGAAGAGACGCCCGCCGAGGACCCTGCAGCCGAGGAGAGTGCTGCCGAGACCGAGGCGGACACCACCGCACCTGCCACCGATGAAGAGGCGCTGGCCGAGGCTCTAGAAAGCGCTGCCGAAGGTGAAGCCACCGGTGAGGCTGCGGTCGAGGGTGAAGTGATCAGCGAAGACGCGCAGACGCCGGAGCAGGCCGCCGAGTTGGAAGCCGCCGCTGAACTGGCCGAGCAGGCCGAAGAGCAGGCCGAAGTCGACCCCGTCGTCGAAGCGGAAACCGAGGCCGAAGCGCAGGCCGTCGAAGCCGAGGAGCAGCTTCAATCCATGGCGCTGGCGGATGATGCGGAGCCGGTGGGTGAGGTTGTCGAGGAAACCATCACCGAAGAAGTCGCTCGCTCCGCCGAAGAGGAATTCGAACCCATCGTGACGAGCGAACCGGCGGCAGCCGCCGCACCCGCGGCCGCCGAGCCGTCGGGCAATGGCGGGCTCAGCAATCTGGAAACCGCGCTGCTGGCCGGGGCTGCGGGCCTTGTTGTGGGCTCGATCCTGTCGGGCAACCGGCAAGTGGTGAACCGCGCCGATGACCGGGTTGTGGTCCTGCGGCCGCAGGGTGATTTTCAAGTGATCCGCGATGATGACGTGCTGCTGCGCCGTCCGGGCAATGGCGTGACGACCGAGAACTTCTCCGATGGCTCGTCACGCACCATCGTCACGCAGCCCGACGGCGCGCAGGTGGTCACGATCCGTGACCGGGATCTGCGCATCCTGCGCCGGACCTATATCGCACCGGATGGGCAGGCCACGTTGCTGATCGATGATACGGCCCCTGTACAGCCCGTGATCGTGTCGCAATTGCCGCAAACGCGGCCCGCTCAATTCGTGCCGCTGACCGAAACCGCCGATGCCGACGCCCTGCGCCAGGCGTTGGAGGCGCAGCAGGGCTATGATCGCAGCTTCTCGCTGGCGCAGATCCGCTCGATCCGTGCGGTGCGGGACCTGGCACCGGCCATCGATCTGGAGAACGTGACCTTCGCCAGCGGCTCGGCCTCCATCGGGCCGGATCAGGCCCGCGCGCTTCTGGCGCTTGGCACCTACATGTCCGAGGCCATCGAGCGGAACCCGAGGGAGATTTTCCTGGTGGAGGGCCATACCGATGCCGTGGGCAGTGCCGCCTTCAACCTCGCCCTGTCCGACAGGCGAGCGGAATCCGTGGCGCTGGCGCTGAGCGAGTATTTCGGCGTCGCCCCGCAGAACCTCGTGATCCAGGGCTATGGTGAGGAATATCTGCGCATCCCCACGCTTGAGGATGAACGGCAGAACCGTCGTGTCGCCGTGCGTCGGATTACCGACCTGCTTCAAGTCGCCGCCAACTGACGCGCAGGCGCTTTGACAAGGCTCAAGGGCTCCTCCATCGTTGTCGGTGGAGGAGCTTCGTCATGGCGGATGATCTGGAAAACATGGCTGAACGGGCGCTGGACTGGCATCGCGCCGGAAAGGGCGCCGTTCTGGCGACCGTGGTGGAAACCTGGGGCTCCGCGCCACGGGCGGTTGGCGCGCAACTGGTCGTCTCGGGCGATGGCGAAATGGAAGGCTCCGTCTCCGGCGGCTGTGTGGAGGGCGCCGTTGTTGTCGAGGCGATGGACATGGTCGGCGGGACAGGCGGCAAGATGCTGGAATTCGGTGTGTCGGATGACGAGGCCTTCGCGGTTGGCCTGGCTTGTGGCGGGCGCATCAAGGTCTGGGTGGAGCCGGTCGCCGCGATGGGCGAGGCATTGCTGGCGGAACTGGTAGCCGCACGGGCCGGGCGAGAGGCCGTGGCCTATTGCATGAATATCGAGACCGGCGCGCGGATCCTGTCGCGCCCCGGCGAATATGGCGAGCGCTTCCGGGCCGACAAATCGGGGATGGAGGGGGAGGTGTTTGTGCACATCCACAACCCGCCCCTGCGGATGATCGTGGTGGGTGCCGTCCATATCGCGCAGGCGCTTTTGCCGATGGCGCGGCTGGCCGGATACGATCCGGTTCTGGTGGACCCACGGCCCGCATTCGGAGCCGAGGCCCGGTTTCCCGGTGAGCGGATCGTGGAGGATTGGCCCGACGCGGCGCTGGATGAATTGGGTTTGGATGCAAGAACTTGCGTGGTGACGTTAACGCATGATCCGAAGCTGGACGATCCTGCGATTTTCAAGGCGGTGCGGTCTGACATCTTTTACCTCGGGTGTCTCGGCTCCAAACGAACCCACGCCAAAAGGCTGGACCGGCTGGCCGAAGCTGGATTTTCGGAGGCCGAAATCGCCCGCATCCATGCCCCGGTGGGTCTTGATATCGGGGCGCGGGGGCCGGGCGAGATCGCGGTGTCGATAATGGCGCAGATCACGCAACGGTTGCGGCAGGCATGAAATTTGGCCCGATCCCGGTGGCGGAGGCCGAAGGGGCGATTCTTGCTCATTCCCAGATTGCGTCAGACCCGGCCAACCATGCGTCCCTCACCTACAAGATCCCGAAGGGGACCGTCTTGGCGGCGCAGCACCTTG
Organism: uncultured Roseicyclus sp.; assembly: GCA_947491935.1. GTDB lineage: Bacteria > Pseudomonadota > Alphaproteobacteria > Rhodobacterales > Rhodobacteraceae > Gymnodinialimonas. The sequence goes on along the minus strand of CANLLF010000001.1, from coordinate 63,375 downwards.
CCGACCTGGCCGAATACGGCCTGACGGAGATCGTGGTGGCCCGTCTCGACCAAGATGATGTTCACGAGGATGAGGCCGCCATAAGGCTGGCCCAGGCATTGATCCGGGGGCGCAGCGGGTTGGAGGCCGGTGCTGCGGCCACGGGGCGGGTGAACCTGCGGGCCGCCCATGCCGGTATCGTTGACCTGGACGCCCAGGCGATTGATACCGTCAACCGGATCGATCCGGGCATCACCATCGCCACCGTCAGACCCTGGCACACGCTTGGGCCGGGCGGGCTGGCGGCGACGATCAAGATCATTCCATATGCCGTCCCGCAGGCGTTGATCGCGCAGGCCTGCGCAGCGGCGGAGGGGGCGATGCATCTGCGGGCGGCCAATCTGGCGTCAGCCAGCTTGATCGAAACGCGCATCGGCACGGCGATGCCATCGGACAAGGGGCGGCGGTCGATCGCCGGGCGCATTGGCCATTTCGGCGCACAATTGTCCGACCGCGTCGTCGTGGACCATGCGGAGGTGGCCGTTGCGCGCGCCCTGTCGGACGCGCCGGGCGAATTGCTGATGATCCTGACCGGATCGGCGACCTCGGATCGCGCCGATGTCGCCCCCGCCGCCCTGCGCGGGGCGGGCGGCACGCTGTTGCATTACGGGATGCCCGTCGATCCCGGGAACCTTCTGTTTGTCGGCCGATTGGGGGGCAAACCGGTGATCGGTTTGCCAGGTTGCGCCCGCTCTCCGGCGCTGAACGGGGCGGATTGGGTGATGGAGCGGGTAATCTGCGGCATCCCGCCCGAGGAGATCGACATTCCCGGGATGGGTGTGGGCGGATTGCTGAAGGAAATCCCCTCCCGCCCACAACCCAGGGACAAGTCTGGTTAATAAGCGTCGCGGTGGCGCAGCCACGCCATGCCCTGGCCCTTCTCGTCCCGACCTTTGGGCAACAAATCCATCAGGCCATAGGCGGCGTTAAAAATCTCCAATCCGCGCGCAAAGGTCTGATATGTCAGATAGATCTGATCTCCCTCCTTCTCGAAGACGCTGAGCCCCGGTGCCTCACCCACGGGAAATCCCGAGGAGCCGAAATTGTAAACCGGCCGTCCGCTCTCGCGCTCGGCCTCGGTGAAGCGCACGCCCATATCCGTCCCGAAGCTCAGATCACCCTCCGAATACCATGGGGTTGTCCATCCCATCCGCGCCTGAAACGCCGAAAGCTGCGCGAACGGCGCGGCGGAGGTCAGGACAAGGGCGGTGTCGCGGGCCGCAAGATGCGGCACCAGCCCCTCAAAATTGTCGGCCCAGAACGAACAGGATTTGCACCCCACCTCCCAGTTCTGCGGATACATGAAGTGGTACGTCGCCAGCTGGGAATGGGGGCCGAAAAGCTCGGCCAATCCGACCTCACCCTCGGCGCCGTGGAACCGGTAATCCCGGGTGATCGCCATGCAGGGCAGGGCGCGGCGGGCCTCTGCCAGACGATCAGAGGCCAGTTTAAGGGCCTTCTCTTCGGCCAGAAGGGCTTTGCGCGCCTCCAGCCATGTGTCTCGGGGAACGCTTCGCATCACAGCACCCCCTGCGCGCCGATCATCAGCACCCCGGCCACGATGACATAACCGCCGTCGATCAGGGTGGCGGGCATGGATTTCAGCGTGAACGACCCGGCTGCCATCATCAGGACCGACGCCGCAACGATGGCCAGAATGGCGGTGCCAAGCGCGTCACTTGTGGCCGTCACGCCAATCACAAGAGCCAGGCAGAAGAGGCCAAGCACCTGCAGGCCCATCGCGCGGAGGGGAATGGCGCTGCGATCCACCTCCGCCATGCCGGAGCCGGAGGCCCAGACCCGCCCGAAGACGGGTCCGTACCAGAGCCAGCCGAGCAGAAACCCGAGCAACGTCCCGAGCCCGACGGCCAGCCAATTCAAATCCGATGGGATTGCCATGTCTTTACTCCTTTTGACGTCGGGTGTTCAGGCCAGAGCCTCTTCCAGCTTGGACAGGATCTGGATCCAGCCACCTTCGTGGTTGTCGCGGCTTTCCTCGCTGGGGAAGCGGACATGGTGCAGCGTCACATCGGTGCCGCCATCGGCCGGGGCGAAGGTAAGTGTCACGGTCGAATCCTCATCGGTTGTGAAGGGGCTGTTCCATGTAAAGACAATCCGGTTCGGACGGTCGAGTTCGCGGTAGAGGCCCCAATGGGGGATCTCCTGATCGCCGGCCTTCATCACGATATCGAAGCGCCCGCCGACGCGTGCATCGGTTTCCGCCTTGGGCACACTCATGCCCGGCCCCGGTGTCATGAACTTCGCGATGGTGGCGGGGTTGAGCCAGGCGTCGAAAACCGCTTCGGGCGCGGCGGGTATCGTACGGGTGCAGGTGAGCGTCAGGTCTTGGGTTTGGGTAGTCATTTGGCAGCATCCTCTGTGAAAATCTGGTCGAGAGCCTCCAGCCGCTGGTCCCAGATCGAGCGGAGCTCGGTGAACCAGTGATCGATCTCGGACAGGGGATCCGTCCGAAGCTCGATGTAATGCTGACGCCATTCCGTCCGGCGCGAGACCAGGCCCGCGCCTTCCAGCACTTTGACATGCTTGGAGATGGCATTCAGGCTGATCTCGAAGTGCTGCTCAATCGTCCCGATGGTCTGCGGCCCATGCTGCGCGAGAAGCGTCAGAATGGCCCGGCGGGTCGGGTCGCTGGCGGCCTTGAGGATCAGTGTCAGGGCATCATCTGAAGATCGTTCAACCATATGGATGAATTAGAGAACTATATCGCATCAGTCAACCTCTGGGGTGAATGATGCCGCGCCTGCATCGCGCAAAAACGTGCCAAGTGCCCGGAATTTGGGTGAAACTTCCTGTTTGTTATTGCCGCGATCCATGCTTGGATGGAGCCAATAACCAAGGGAGGACTTCATGACCCAGGTAACGATGACCGTGAACGGGAAATCCGTTTCCGGCGACGTGGAAGGGCGAACACTGCTCAGCGATTTCCTGCGCGACGGGTTGCGGATGACCGGCACCCATGTCGGCTGCGACACCAGCCAATGCGGGGCCTGCGTGGTCCATGTGAACGGCGAGGCGGTCAAGAGCTGCACCGCGCTGGCGCTCGATCTGGAAGGCGCGGACGTGCGGACGATCGAAGGCATGGCCAATGCCGATGGCTCGCTTGGGACCATCCAGCAGGCGTTTCAGGATTATCACGGGCTGCAATGCGGCTTCTGCACGCCGGGCATGGTGATGTCGGCGGCGGCCCTGCTGAAGGACAACCCGACACCGACCGAGCAAGAGGTGCGCGAGTATCTTGAAGGCAATATCTGCCGTTGCACGGGCTACCACAACATCGTCAAGGCGATCATGGCGGCCAGCGGGCAGGACGTGGCCGCGGTCGCGGCCGAATAACGGACCGGTCCGCGGGGAGGCGGGCCGGGCATTTGCATATTTGAAGAACAAAGATGGGGCGCGGAGGCCCTGTCGACCCGGACCGGCTCCCTATGGTGGTGAGCGGCGGGGACCAAACAGGGAGGACGACCCATGCCCAAAGATCATGGCATTGGCGCAAGCTCAAAGCGGCGGGAGGATGTGCGGTTTCTGACCGGGCAGGGCCGCTATACCGATGATATTAACCTGCAGGGTCAGGCCTACGTGCACTTCCTGCGCTCGGATGTGGCCCATGGGATGTTGAAGAGCGTGGATACCAGCGCCGCGGCAGCGATGCCCGGCGTGGTGCGGATCTTCACGGGCGCGGATTTCGAAGGCGTGGGCGGCGTCCCCTGCGGCTGGCAGGTGACCGACAAGCATGGTGAGCCGATGCAGGAACCGGCACATCCGGTGCTGGCGCAGGGCAAGGTGCGCTATGTGGGTGATGCGATTGCGGCCGTTGTCGCCGAGACCAAGGAGCAAGCCCGCAACGCGGCCGAAGCGATCGAGCTGGATATCGAGGAACTGCCCGCCGTCGTGGATATGAAGGCGGCGGTGCAGGAGGGTGCCACGAAGGTGCATGACGATCTGACGTCGAACCTTTGCTATGATTGGGGCTTCGTCGAAGAGAACAAACCTGCCGTGGATGCCGCGTTTGAGGCGGCGACCCATGTGACGACGCTGGAATTGGTGAACAACCGTCTGTCGCCCAACCCGATGGAGCCGCGCGTTGCGGTGGGGGACTACAACCCCGGGACCGACGACTCGACTCTCTACACGACCTCGCAAAACCCCCACGTGATCCGGCTTCTGATGGGTGCCTTTGTTCTGGGCATCCCGGAGCACAAATTGCGCGTGGTTGCGCCTGATGTTGGGGGCGGGTTCGGGTCCAAGATCTTCCACTATGTCGAAGAGGCATTTTGCACCTTTGCCGCGAAGGCCTGTCGCCGACCGGTGAAGTGGACGTCCTCGCGCAGTGAGGCCTTTGTAACCGACGCCCATGGCCGCGATCACGTGACCAAGATCGAGCTGGCGCTGGATGCGGACAACAACTTCACCGGCATCCGCACCGATACCTACGCGAATATGGGGGCGTATCTGTCTACCTTCGCACCCTCCGTGCCGACCTGGCTGCACGGCACGCTGATGGCGGGTAACTACAAGACGCCAAATATCTACGTGAACGTGAAGGCGGTGTTCACGAATACCGTTCCCGTCGATGCTTATCGCGGGGCCGGTCGACCCGAGGCGACGTTCCAGTTGGAGCGTGTGATCGATAAGGCCGCGCGGGAACTGGGCGTCGACCCGATCGAGCTGCGCCGTCAGAACTTCATCACCGAGTTCCCCTACGCCACGCCGGTCGCCGTCGAATACGACACCGGTGATTACGAAGGCACGATGACGAAGCTGTTGGAGATGATCGACCGGGACGGGTTCGAGGCGCGGCGCGAAGAGAGCGCGCGCAACGGCAAGCTGCGGGGTCTCGGCGTCAACTGTTATATCGAAGCCTGCGGGATCGCGCCGTCGGCTTTGGTCGGGCAATTGGGTGCCCGCGCGGGTCTGTATGAATCTGCCACGGTGCGCGTGAACGCCACAGGTGGTCTGGTTGTGATGACCGGTTCACATTCCCACGGGCAGGGGCACGAGACATCCTTTGCCCAGGTCGTGGCCGACATGATCGGTATCCCCGAGGACCAGGTTGAGATTGTCCATGGCGACACCGCCAATACGCCGATGGGCATGGGGACCTACGGCTCCCGCTCCATCGCGGTGGGCGGCTCGGCCATGGTACGCGCGACGGAGAAGATCATTGCCAAGGCCAAGAAGATCGCGGCCCACCTGATGGAGGCTGCGGAAGGTGATGTCGAATTGAAGGACGGCGCGTTCTCCGTGGCCGGGACGGACAAATCAGTCGCCTGGGGCGACGTGACTCTCGCGGCTTACGTGCCCCACAACTACCCGCTGGAAGAGATTGAGCCGGGCCTTGAGGAAACCGCGTTCTACGATCCCAACAACTTCACCTATCCCGCGGGCGCCTATGCCTGTGAGGTGGAGGTCGATCCCGATACCGGCAAGGTGGATATCTGTTCCTTCGCCGCTGCGGATGATTTCGGCAACGTCATCAACCCGATGATCGTTGAGGGGCAGGTCCATGGTGGGCTGGCCCAAGGCATTGGCCAGGCGCTGCTGGAAAACGTCAGCTACGACGAGAACGGGCAGCTTCTGTCGGCGAGCTACATGGATTACACCATGCCGCGCGCCGATGATGTGCCGAATTTCCAGGTGGATCATTCCAGCCAGACACCCTGCACGCACAACCCGTTGGGGGTGAAGGGCTGCGGCGAGGCGGGCGCAATCGGCTCTCCACCCTCGGTCGTGAATGCCGTGGTGGATGCGCTGCAACGGGCGGGCCACACCAATGTCACCCATATCGATATGCCCCTGACGCCAACGCGCGTCTGGGCGGCGATGCAGGGCTAAGGGAAAGGACAAGTCATGTATAATTTCGAATTCTCCAAACCCTCCAACATCGCGGATGCGGTTGCGGCCCTGTCCTCCGATGAGGCGCAGGCGCTGGGTGGCGGGCAGACGCTTTTGCCCACGATGAAGCAGCGTCTGGCTCAGACCGACATGCTCGTCAGCCTGACAGGTATTGGCGAGATGCAGGGCATCTGCGTTGGCGACAACGGTGAGCTTTGCATCGGCGGGGCCACCACCCATGCGGCGGTGGCGGCCGATGGCAACTATCCGGGGCTTGCCAGCCTGGCAGGCCGTATCGGGGACCCGGCGGTGCGCAACCGCGGGACCATCGGCGGATCCCTGGCCAACAATGACCCGTCGGCCTGTTATCCGGCGGCGGCGCTGGCCTCCGGGGCCACGATCAAGACCAACGCGCGCGACATCGCGGCCGATGATTACTTCCAGGGCATGTTCGAGACCGCCCTTGAGGAGGGTGAGATCATCACCGAGGTCCGTTTTCCGATCCCTGAGGTCTCGAATTACCAGAAGTTCGTGCAACCGGCCTCGCGTTTTGCGCTGGTGGGCGTGTTCGTGGCCAAGTTTGCCGATGATGTTCGCGTGGCCGTTACCGGCGCGTCATCGGACGGTGTATTCCGGTGGGCGGAAGCGGAAGCGGCCCTGTCCGCCGATTTCTCCAAGGCGGCGGTGGACGCGCTGGCCGTGCCGTCCGGCGACATGATCAGCGATCTGCATGGCACAGCCGAATACCGTGCCCATCTGGCGAAGGTCATGACCGGCCGCGCGGTGGCGGCCGCATGCTGACCCGGATCAACATATGATGCGACCGCCGGGGCCAACGCTCCGGCGGTTCGCGTTTGAGGAGGGGCTATGGTGAGTGAACGGCAGAAGATGGCGGCGGGTGACTGGTATTGCTGCATCGATGACGAATTGCATGCCCTGCGGATGGAGGCGCGCCGCGCCTGCCACGCCCACGGGACGATGCCGCCTGACGCGCGGGGCAACATGGCGCCGGAGCTTGCCGCCATTCTGGGACATGCGGGTGAAGGCGCGATCATTGAGGCGCCGTTTCACTGCGCGTACGGGATCAACATCCGGCTTGGCGCGCAGGTCTACCTGAATTCCGGTTGCGCCTTCATCGATACCGGGCAGATCGACATTGGCGACGGGGCCATGTTCGGCCCCGGTGTGCATATCTATTGCGCCGATCATCACCATGATCCGGCCCTGCGAAAACAGGGGTTGGAGCGGGCGATTCCCGTCCATATCGGTGCCAATGTCTGGGTGGGTGGCGGTGCCCTGATCCTGCCCGGCATTCGGGTTGGCCACGACGCGATTATCGGGGCGGGCTCGGTTGTGACGCAGGATGTGCCACCGGGCGCGCGCGTGGTCGGCAACCCCGCGCGTGTCTTGCCCTAAAGGATAAGTGCTCTGATGGGTGGTTGAATCAGCCCGGCGCTTGCGGCGATCCGGACTGATAGGAGCAGCGCTGGCCTATTGTTCGGCCCGGACCGGTACAACGATCCCGACCGTCAGCGCACCGTCAATGTCGAAGGTGAGGCGGGCAGAGGCATCGATGCCGATATAGGGGGCGGGCGTTGCAGTGGCCGGTTCGGTGCCGCCTGTCAGGCCCATATTCACCGATCCGGAGAAATCAAATTCAGCCGCTCCTGCAGAGCCGGTTGCGAAAAGGGCCAGTGCGGCGGTTGCGAGAAAAGGTTTCATTAGGGAACTCCTGCTCAACATCATACAGGTAAACGCTAACCTGTTGGAAAGGAACGGTATATGGGCGCATCGCAGCGGCCCGCCTTGGGCGGCACTTTGCCTATCACGTCTGCCGGAGGGCATCCCCAAGCTCACCCAACAGTTTTTGCGTCTGCGCGGCGAGGGATTTCACCTCGTCGGCAATCACCTTGAAGCCACGATCCCCCGAGCGTGATGCCTCGATGGCCGCATTGATTGCGATCAGGGAGATCGCCCGACCTACCCCTTTCGCATCCCGCACGGAGTTCAGCGCCTTCAGCTGCTGCGCCGCACGCTCGCTTTCTGCCGCTGCCGTCAGATCCTCCGTCATCCGCTCCAGAAAGAACGTGATGCGCGGCTCCGCGTCGTCAAAGAAGAAGTTCCGAAAAGCCAATCGCCCGCCCATCTGCTCGGTCATTTGATCCAGGGGGCCATCAAGGGCGCGCAGGACCGGGCTGATGCAGTGAAGCGCGTCGTCTCGCGCGTCGATTACCGCCTGTCCGGGCGCGTGGCCAATTTTCGCAAGCTCGGCGGTGAAGGTCTCGCGCAGCATTCGATCGGCCCGCTGAATACGGCCCTTGGCGATGCTGAGGCGGGCCTGCGTCGCGGGATCACGCGGATCCTCCTCGCTCAGAAGGGTCAGCGCGCAAATGGCGATGCGCGCCGGGCCAACCGCCATGAAGCAGGTGCGGGACAGACCGATAAGGGAGGTGTCTTGCATCATCAGATCATTCGCACTGAAACCAAGCGGCGGAGCGGCGTTGATCGGAACACATAGAAGTGAAACCTGAAGGCCGGCTTAACGCCGGCCCCGCAGGCGAGGCGTCACGGGTTACTTTGGGGTCGGATTGATCATCATGACCATCTGGCGACCTTCCATTTTCGGCATGGATTCGATCTTGCCGACGCCTTCGATCCGGTCAACGACCCGTTCGAGCATCTCGCGGCCCAGATTCTGGTGCGCCATTTCGCGGCCCCGGAAGCGCAGCGTGACCTTCACCTTGTCACCACCCTCCAGGAACCGGATGGCATCTGTCACCTTGCGTTCAAAGTCGTGATCGTCCGTGCCCGGACGCATCTTCACTTCCTTGATGTCGATGGTCTTCTGTTTTTTCCGGGCTTCGGCTTCGCGCTTCTGCGTCTCGTATTTGTATTTGCCGAAATCCATGATTTTGCACACGGGCGGATCGGCGTTGGGCGAGATCTCGACCAGGTCGAGATCAACCTCGGCGGCCAAATCCATGGCCCGTTCGGGTGTGACAACACCCAGATTTTCACCTTCGGCGCCAATCAGGCGCACTTGGTCGGCGCGGATACGGTCGTTTACGCGCGGGCCGGTATCTCGTTGCGGCGGCGCGTTGTGGGGTCTGCGGGCTATGGCGTTTGTCCTTTTGTAGCCTGAGCGTTAAGGCCAACAAGGTATCCCCAGTTCCCACGGTCTTCAAGGCGGATAACGGCTCAAAATCGGGGTATGGGCAATCATTTCGGGTCAGCGGCATTGCGCCACCGAAGCGCGCGCGCTAAGCGGAAACCGGTATTTCGAATGACCCAATGGGGGATCCAGATATGAGCAGAGCACTAATCATTATTGTAATTCTCGCAGCCCTTGGCGTGGGCGGCTATTTCCTGACGCGTGAGCAGGGCCCGACCGCGGACGAGATCGCGGCTGCTGCCGAGGCTGAAGCGGCCGAAGCCGCCGCCGCCGCGGAAGCGGAAGCTGCGGAAGCCGCCGCTGCGGCAGAGGCCGCTGCCGCTGAGGCCGCCGCTGCCGCGGAAGCCGAAGCTGCGGCCGCCGCAGAAGAAGCGGAAGCTGCCGCCGCCGAGGCCGAGGCCGCCGCCGCTGCAGCCGCCGAGGAAGCGGAAGCAGCTGCTGCCGCCGCCGAAGCTGAAGCCACCGCTGCGGCAGAAGAGGCGGAAGCCGCCGCCGCCGCCGCGGCCGAGGAAGCAGAGGCCGCTGCTGCCGCCGCTGCCGAAGAGGCCGAGGCCGCTGTTGAGGAGGCCGCGGAGGCCGCCGAAGGTGCTGCCGAGGACGCCACTGAAGCCGCGGGCGAGGCGGTTGAGGCTGCAGAAGGGGCGGCCGAGGATGCAGCCGCTGCCGTCGACGAAGCCGCCGAGGCCGCCGCTGAGGGCACCGAGGCTGCCGCTGATAATGCCGGTCTGGCCGATGTGTTCTTGGAAGACGGTTTCGACTTCGATCAGGCCATCGAAGCCCTTGAGAATGCCGATATCTCCGCACCGGTCCGTACGGCTGTCACCACGGCGCTGGAAGGCGCACGGGACAACCCCGATCTGCTCGGCGCCGCACTGGAGCAGGCCCGCGCCGCGCTTGGTATCGAATAAGTCGCGACCCGTGGTTTAGAATAGAAAACGCCCGCCGAATTGGCGGGCGTTTTTCGTTTTAGAGCAATGGGCTAACGCGCGTTCTTAATCCAGAAACGCCTTTTCCACCACGTAATGGGCGGGCTTGGAATTGGCCCCTTCTTCCAGCCCATAGCCTTCCAACATATCCTTGATTTCAAGGTTGAAGGCCAGGTTGCCACAAACCATGGCGCGGTCAGTTTCGGGGTTCAGCTCCGGCACATCCAGATCGGCGTAACACTCTCCTGAGCGCATCAGGTCCGTGATCCGCCCCATCTTCGGGCTCTCTTCGCGGGTGGTTGTGGGGTAGTAGCGCAGCTTGTCGGCGAAGCCTTCACCCATCAGCTCGGCCAGCAACTCATCCTTGCGGATGCTCTCGATCAGGTCGCGGCCATAGGTCAGTTCACCCACTTCACGGCAGGTATGGGTGATGATGATCTCATCGTAATCCTCATAGGTCTGCGGTTCGCGCAACAGCGACGCGAAGGGCGCGAACCCGGTGCCGGTCGCAAAAAGCCACAGGCGTTTGCCGGGCAACAGCGCGTCATGGACCAGCGTGCCCACGGGTTTTGGCCGCAGGATGATCTGATCGCCGGGCTGAATATGCTGCAGCCGGCTCGTCAGCGGGCCGTCCTGAACCTTGATCGAATAAAACTCCAGCTCCTCATCCCAGCTTGGCGAGGCGATGGAATAGGCCCGCAGAAGCGGCTTTTGCTTGCCGGTCTTGGGGTCCGGATCACCCATCAGGCCGATCATGACGAATTCGCCAGATCTGAACCGCAAGCTTGCAGGCCTTGTGCAGCGAAAGCTGAACAGCCGGTCGGTGTAGTGCTTCACCTCCGTCACGGTCTGGGCGTCGGGAAGGGTGGGGGTCGCCTTGACGGGCGCGGCGGAAATATCGTTCACGGGTCTCTGCTCGGTCATGATCTGTCAGGCGCTGATTACACCTGCTCCTTACGCATAGTCTTTGATCTGGGTCAGGGGAAGGGGCGCGCCCGTTGGACCGCTACCCGCGCAGCCGCGCCTGATAATCATGGGCCTGCCAATCGGCGCGCGCCCGCCATTGCTCCCAGGGCTGCCGCGCAGCAAGGTCCGCATCGATCTCAACCTCATCGAACCCGGCGCGCCGTGCCATGGCATATTGATCTGCCAGCACATGGCCCGCCGCGCGCAACCGCCCGCGATACCCCATCGCCCGCAGGCGCCGCGCCAGCGTGAAGCCGCGCCCATCTGCCGAGCTGGGGAAGGCCACGCGGATCAGGCTCAGCCGGTCCAGATGGCCCGCCAGCGTGGCCACATCATCGGCGGGCGCCACGTCAACGGCCTCGGCATTGGCGGGCAGCCCGTCGCCCAACGGCACGCTTGAACCGGCCCAATCCTCGGCCGCAAATCCCGCATCCGTCACAATCACTGCACCTGTCATGGCGTCTTCACCTTCTTGCAAATACTCAGAAATCGGACAGTCCCGCCCGTCACGACACCTGCCGCAACGGTGCACGCACCGGTTTGCCATCCACGAAATGGATGCCGCATTCCTCTTTTTCCGTGTCCCGCCACCGCCCGGCGCGGGGATCCTCGCCGTCGGCCACCTTGCTGGTGCAGGGCGCGCATCCGATTGACGGATAGCCCTGCGCCACCAGCGGATGGCGGGGCAGGCGGTTTTCGACCATGTAGTCACGCACATCCTCGGGCCGCCAATGGGCTAGCGGGTTGATCTTGATCCGCGCGGTGCCCTCGGCTTCGAAGAAATCCAGCTTCGCCCGTGTCCCAGATTGGTAACGTTTGCGCCCGGTGATCCAGGCATCAAACGGCGCCAGCGCATGGTGCAGCGGCTGGGTCTTGCGCAACGTGCAGCAGGCATCGGGGTCGCTTTGATGCAGGTCGCCATCCGGATCATGGGCCGCGATGGTGGTGCGCGAGGCGCGGATCACCCGTGTGTCCTGCAGGCCCAGATGCGCCGCGACCTCGCGCTGATACTTCAACGTTTCGGCAAACAGCATCTCGGTATCCACGAAGAGCACCGGCGTTGTCCGGTCGAGCACCGAGACCATGTGCAGCAACACGACTGCCTCTGCCCCGAAGGAGCTGACCATCGCCACCGCACCGGTATCGCTGTCGCTGAGCGCTTGGCCCAGGACAGAGATCGCCGAATGGTGCCGGTAGCGCGCATTGAGCGCGTCGACGCGGGCCGTCACGGGCGGGAAGGGGATGATCTCAGGCCGCATGAGCCTTCTCCGATGCCGGATAAAGTGTTGCTTTGAACGGCGCGGGCCCCGTGCGCTTGTAGGTCTCAAGGAAGGTCTCGTCCGCCCCCTCGCGGATCGCCAGATAGGCGCGGACCAGCCTTTCGATCGCGTCGACCACCTCATCATAGGCAAAGCCGGGGCCCGCCCGTTCGCCGATGATTGCGTCGGGCCCTCCATCCCCGCCAAGCGTGATCTGGTAGTTCTCGACGCCCGCGCGGTCCAGCCCCAGGATCCCGATATGGCCCACATGGTGGTGCCCGCAGGCATTGATGCAGCCGGAAATCTTGATTTTCAGGGGGCCGACTTCATATTCCAGCTTCAGCTCTTCGAACCGGGTCGCGATCTCTTGTGCGACGGGGATCGAACGGGCCGTGGCCAGCGCGCAGTAATCCATGCCGGGGCAGGCGATGATGTCGGAGGCCAGCCCGATATTCGCCGTCGCCAGACCGGCGCCGCTCAGCGCATCGAAGACCGCGCGCAGGTGGCGCTTAGGCAGATGCGGCAGAATCACGTTTTGCTCGTGTGAAATGCGCAGCTCATCATGGCCATAGCTCTCCGCCAGCTCGGCCAAGACCCGCATCTGATCCGACGTGGCATCGCCGGGCGTGGCCCCATGGGCTTTCAGCGACACCGTCAGGATCGTATAATCCTTGTGCCGATGCGGCGCGGTGTTGGTATCCACGAAGCTGCGGAAAACCGGGTCGTCGGCGTATTGGGCGGCGTAGTCGCCTGCACCGTGTACGAAATCGGGTGCTGCAAAATCGGCGGAGATCTTGCCAAACAACTGCATGTCCGCGCCGTTGAAGGCAGCCCGGCGGATGATGTATTCCTCGTCGACCAGACGGCGGATTTCCTCGATCCCGTTCTCATGGACCGTAATCTTGATGCGCGCCTTGTACTTGTTATCGCGCCGCCCCAGCAGGTTATAGACGGCTACAACGGCCTCCAGATACGGCAACAGATCAGGCAGGGCGACAAAGTCTGACAGGACCTTGCCGATCATCGGCGTCCGCCCAAGGCCGCCACCGACCAGGACCGTCGCACCGATCTCACCGTCGCGCTCGACCAGCCGCAGACCGATGTCGTGGGCGGCCGTGACCGCGCGGTCCTGAGCCGATCCAGTCACTGCAACCTTGAACTTGCGCGGCAGGAACTGGAATTCCGGGTGGTCGGTGGACCATTGGCGGATCAACTCCGCGACAGGCCGCGGATCGGCCACCTCCTCTGCCGCAGCGCCCGCAAAATGATCCGCCGTCACATTGCGGATCGTGTTGCCGGAGGTCTGGATCGCATGCATCCCAACCTCACCGAGCGCGTCCAGCATGTCAGGCACGTCCCGCAGCTCGGGCCAGTTATACTGGATGTTCTGACGCGTGGTGAAATGGCCATAGCCCTTGTCCCAGCGATCGGCAATCGTCGCTAGCTGGCGCATTTGTCCAGCATTCAGAGTGCCATAGGGGATTGCCACGCGCAGCATGTAGGCATGGAGTTGCAAGTAGAGGCCGTTCATCAGCCGCAGCGGCTTGAATTCATCCTCGGTGAGCGAGCCGTCGATGCGGCGCTCCACCTGGGCGCGGAACTGCGCATTGCGCTCGGCGAGGAAATCACGGTCGAAATCGGTGTAGGCGTACATAGGCTTAGCCCTCCTGCTTGCCGTGGGCATAGTTGGACGGGCCGCGGGTGCGGAACGCCTCGCGGAAATGGACCGGCTCGGGGCCATCCGCACCTTTGATGGCATCGGCGAGGTAGGGGCCGACAACCTCGTGGGCCAGCGCCTGCGCTTCGATCAGTCGAATATCGGCGGTGGCCTGATCTTCTATCAGATCGGCCTCTTCATGCTTTCGAGTCCAGTGGCCCTGCTTGGTGAGATACACGACATCGCCTTCCAGAAGCGCATTGGCAGTGACGACCTTGGGGGTAAACGCACGCGGCATCAGGCGAACTCCTCTTGCAAGCGGGGAAGGGCGATCTGCGCTTGTCGCGGCGACAGACCAAGCATCAGGATCACGGGGCCATCCGGCGATCCGGCCTCCAGATCGGCGGGCAGGCGCGCGAGAGTGGACGCGATCACCCGCGCATCAGGGCGCGATGCGTTCTCTACCGCCGTGATCGGCGTGTCGGGGGCCGCGCCATGCATCATCAGGCGGCCTTGCAGGAACCGGGCCCCGCGCGCGCCCATATAGATGGCGGCCACTTCGCCGGGCCGTGCCAGGCCGCGCCAATCATGCTCGGCGAAGCCCTTCACGTCATGGCCCGTCAGAAATCGCAGCGCACCGTTGCGGCCGCGCTTCGTGAGGCTCTGGCCAATCTGTGCGGCGGCGGCATTGGCGGCGGTCACGCCGGGGATGATCGACCAATCCACATTTGCGGTGTCCAGCGCGTCGATCTCTTCGTCCAAGCGCCCGTAAACGCCCGGATCGCCGGATTTCAGCCGCACGACGTGGTCGCCCTTCACGGCATGTTCAACCATCAACGCGCAAATATCGGTTTGCTTGGCGGAGGGTCCGAAACCCTTCTTCCCGACATTGATCATCAGCGCTTCGCGGCGGGCAAGCTCGAGAATTTCGGAGCTGACGAGGCGGTCATAGATCACCACATCGGCCTTATCGAGCAGCTTGCGCGCCTTGAGCGTCAGCAATTCCGGGTCACCCGGACCGGCACCGACCAGATCGACTCGACCTTTGACAGGCGCAGCGCTGAGATGGTCGACCAGCAGGTCGCCAAGGGCCAGCTCGGCACCGGTTTCACCCTCTTTCGCAAGAGCTTCGGGGCCAGTGTTAAAGTAATACTCGGACCAGAAGTCGCGGCGCTTACGGCCCATCGGCAACACGTTGGCGGCAGCCCGGAAACCTTGGCCGATCCGCGCCAGAAGGCCAAGCGAGCTTGGCAACGCCGCTTCGAGATCGGCTTTGATCTTGCGGGCCAGCACCGGGGCTGCACCTTCAGTGCCGATGGCCACCGTCACCGGGTCACGATCCACGATGGCTGGCGTGATGAAGGCAGAGCCGTCAAGATTGTCGACGATGTTGACCAATGCGCCATCGGCGCGCGCCAGTGCCGCGACGCGCGCGTCTTCGGCCTCGTCCTCGGAGGCCGCATAGGCCAGGGAGGCGCAGAGCGCATCGCCGGGGCCGAAGGCACGTTTGACAAGGCGTAGCTTTCGCTTTGCGTCCCATTCCTCGATCTCGGGGGCGGGGTCGGCGGCAAACACGGTCACGTTCGCCTCTGATTTCAGAATCAGCCGCAGCTTGGCCAGCGCGGCCTCACCACCACCGGCCAGAACCACGCGGCGGCCACGGAGGTCGAGGAAGATCGGGAAATGGCGCATGGGTCAGAACCTTGTCTGCTGATTTCCCACTCAACATAGAATTTTTTCCCAAGAATTGGCAGATGGGGCTTGCTGAAAGGGACATTCGTTCTGTATCGGGCTGAGGCAAGAACCCGCGTTCGCAAACCCGAAAGGCCCCCGAATGTCTGTTCAGATCGATGCACTCGACCGGAAAATCCTCATCGCGTTGCAGGAGGATGCATCGCGGTCACTGGACGAAATTGCCAAGGTTGTGGGCTCCTCCAAGACACCCGTCTGGACCCGGATTCGCAAGATGAAGGAGGGCGGGATCATCGGCCAGCAGACGGTGCTTCTGGATGCCGACGCCTTGGGGTTAGAGGCCTGTTTTTTCGTGCTTATTCGCACATCGGAACATGAAGCGGAGTGGCAGAACAAGTTCCTTGCCACGCTGCGGGCGCGCGCCGAAGTGATGGAGGCCCATCGGCTCGCGGGTGACATCGATTACATCTTGAAAGTGCGGGTCGCCAATGCGCGGGCCTATGACGAGTTTTACCAGGCCCTGATATCAGAAGTGCGGATCTACAACGTCACCGCACTTCTGAGCATGGAAGAGATCAAATCAACGCCGCTTCTGCCACTTGCGTCAGTTCCGTCTTGATCGTGGCGCCGGCTTCGAGCGAGCGGTGCACCGGGCATTTATCGGCGATTTCCAGAAGCCGCTGACGTTGCTCGGCGTCCAGATCGCCGGACAAGGTGATGATCCGCGTGAACTGATCTAGCGGCCCGATCTCCACACCCGCATCCTGCGCATGGACGCGGTTATGGGTGACATCCACCGACACATGCTCCAGCGGCCATTTCTTGCGGCGCGCATACATGCGGATCGTCATGGAGGTGCAGGCGCCCAGACCGGCCGCGAGGAATTGGTAAGGGGTGAGGCCCTGATCGGTGCCGCCGTAACTTAGCGGCTCATCGGCGACAACGTGATGTTTCGGCCCGGCCTGCACGTCCTGCCGGAAGCCTGCCGGGTCGACCTCGTCCACCCGCGTCACACCTTCGGGGGCACCGATCGGCGGGGCAGGGTGTCTCAGCGCAAGATACTTCCCGGACCAGGACGCAATCACATCCGCAGCATATTCCGCATCCTCGGCCCGGCTGACCAGATGATCGGCGTCATCCAGCGTCACGAAGCTCTTGGGATGTTTGGCCGAGATGAAGATTTGTGTCGCGTTTTCAATACCAACGACGCTGTCGCGCGGGGCGTGGAGGACCAGTAGCGCCTTGCCAAGCGACGCAATGTCAGAAGCCAGATGCTCGGCGCGGACGTCTTCGACGAAGCCCTGCCCGATGCGGACGGGCCGCCCGCCAAGGTTCACTTCGCCAACGCCATTGGCCGCAATCCGGTCCAGCGCGTCGCCGAAATTATGGATCACGTGCTCCGGATCGTAGGGCGCCCCGATGGTCACGACCGCCTTGGCGCTGTCGATCCGCCCGGCAGCGCGCAGAACGGCAGCGCCCCCCAGGGAATGGCCGATGACCAGCGCAGGCGCCATGCCGCGGGCCGCCAGCGCGTCGGACGCGGCTATCAGATCATCGACATTGGAGGTGAAGGACGTGTTCTCGAACTCACCCTTGGAATGGCCCAACCCGGTGAAGTCGAAGCGCAGAACCGCGATGCCCTGTGCCGCCAGCCGCGCGGCGATCCGGCGGGACGCGGCGATGTCCTTGCCGCAGGTGAAGCAATGCGCCATCAGAGCGGTGGCCAAATGCGGGCCATCGGGCAGGTCGAGGCGGGCGGCAAGCTCGGCCCCGGAATGGCCGACGAATGTGAAGCGTTCGGTTGGCATGGTCGTTGTCCCTTTGTCTGGAATAACCATGTGGGCGGAGGCCCGCCTGCCGCAAGCCATGTGACATTGTCCTCACGCGCGCGTGCACCTACGTGCTTGGGACGTGAATGAGTTGAGGCAGTTGAGTGCGAATATTCAGAGGGTTCGTGCGCCTATGCGCCATTCTGGGCGCGCTGGTGCTGGTGGGCAGCTATATGGGCGCGCTGCACCCGTTGGGCGATTCGCTGGCAGTGTTTCGATTGTGGATCGCGGGTGGCGTGGCAGGTGCGGGCCTTCTCCTCCTGATGGTCGGATCGCGGAAGGTCGGATGGGCCACCACGATTTTCGCAACGGTTGCCCTGGCTCCCATTCTGACCGCGCTTAGCACGGCAACGGCAGCGCCGGAGGCATCGAGCCTTACGATCTATACAAAGAACGTCCTCGGCGGTTGGGGAGACAATGACGCAATCATCGCCGATATCCTCGCGTCGGAAGCCGATGTTGTCATGCTGCAGGAAATGAGCACCCGTCGCGGAGACTTTGTGGGGGCCTTGAGGGACACACATCCGCACCAACAGCTGTGCCGGTTCTCGGACGGGTCCGTGATGGCCGTGTTGTCGCGTTGGCCGCTGGAAGAGGGCTATTGCTCGCCCCACCGGTCGTTTGCCGCTGCGCGTGTTGCACATCCGGATGGGCCCTTCTGGGCCGTCTCAACCCACCTCGTCTGGCCGTACCCCCATGAACAGGCCGTCGTGCTGGAGTACGCCTTGCCGTTTTTGAACACGATCGAGGGGCGGGCAGTTGTGGCCGGCGACTTCAACATGGCGCCGTGGGGACATTCCGTGGAGCAGATCGCAGCGGCAACGGGCACACAAAGAATAGGGCAGGTTTTCACCACGATCGAGGTGCGCAACCTGCCAATGACGATCGATCACGTGTTGACCGATGGCTTGGGCACCACCGAACGGCGGCCCAGGTTTGGGTCAGACCACTACGGGATCGTTGCCCATATCGGTTGGCCCGACGCGTAAAGACACGCGCGCCGCTTACGCCCCCATGAGTGCCGCATCGAACGGATAGGTTGTCAGGTTCTCATACCCATCCTCGGTGATCAGCACCTGATCCTCCAGCTTGATGCAGAAATCGCCGTCCTCTTCGCCGATCAAGGCCTCAACGCAGAGCATCATGCCCGGCTCCAGCACGTAGTCGAACGCGCTGTCGTGGTGGTGGTCGGGGTAGCCCACATGGGGCCATTCATCACACAGGCCCACCCCGTGCATCTGGCACGAATATTTTCGCTTCCAGTATTTGTCGTGCAGCTTGTGGCCGTTATGGACCAGGTCGTTGATCGAGATGCCGGGCCTCAGGCGCTCCATATTGGTCATGATGTGTTCGACCCCGTGCTGCATGGCCTCGACCATGTCAGGGCGCGGCTTGTCGGGGCCGGTCCACCAGGTGCGGGAGATGTCGACACAGAGGCCGTAGCAACCGATCAGATCGGTATCGAGTGCGCTGATTTCATTGGGCAGAAGTGTGCGCGGACCGCATTCCTGGAACCATGGATTGGTGCGGGGCCCGGAGGAGAAGAGGCGGGTTTCGATCCACTCGCCGCCGCGCTTGATGTTTTCGGAATGCAAAACAGCCCAGACCTCATCCTCCGTCCGGCCCGGCTCGATGGCATCTTCCATCGCCTTGAGGGACTTTTCGCAGGCATTCACGGCGCAGCGCATGGCAAGGATTTCGTCGGGGCCTTTGATCTTGCGGGCGTGTTCGGTGATGAATTCGCCGTCTTTCAGATCGAAACCCCGCGCCTCCAATGCGCGGGCGCCGTGGAGCATGATCTTGTCGACGGCCAGCCGTGTGTTGCTGCCCGCATGGGCGGCCATCACTTCGGCCACCTGGTCGCTGAACTCTTCGGCCGCCACATCGGACCTGTCGCCGGTGGAGAAATAGAACATCGACGCGCCCGAGCGGACCTCGCGGACCAACGGGTTGTGATCGGCGAGAAACGGGGAGTTCTTGTATTCCCACAGCACCATGTAGCCATCGGCGCAGACCAGGCTGGCGCGAAACGGATTATGGGTGTTCCACAATTGCATGTTCGTGGTGTCAGTGGCGTAGCGGATGTTGAGCGGGTCGAACATCAGGACACCGGCGTAATCGCTTGCCGCCAACTGGCCGACCAGCCGGTCGAGCCGGAACTGGCGGAGCGCGTGCAGGTTCGGCAGGGTCAGGCCCGCTACCTCCCACTCCGCATAGGCAAGCGGCGTCGGCCCGATCTCGATTCGGTCATTGTCATTGAGCATGCCATCGGGCAGCACCACACCCTTTGTGGGATCAATCTTGCGGACCTCGCGACGATAGGCTTGGTTCATGGCACCCTCCGTTTGGTCAAGCGTGGCGTGAGGGGCGGGCGCTTTGACCGCCTGAACGCGGCATGAAACGGGTCGGAAATGGACCAAGTTCTACAAGATCATCTGCCGACAGCGCCTTGGATGGCAGAAGCCACGCGGCGCTTGCCGGGGGTTCAACCCCTTGGCGGCTACCATGAATGGCTGGCGCGGGATGAGGCTTATGCGGGCCAGATGGCGCTTCGTGACCGGTTGGTGGCAGAGCGCCGTGGCGATGTGATCTCCGCCATGCCGGGGTCTCAAGCGGCAGTGACGGAGTTGTATGACGAGGTGCTCTACTTTCTCGGCGGGCGAGATGGGTTTGGGTGGAGCGAGACCGGATGTATACGCCCAGATGGTGTCGAGGTGCCGCTTAATGAAACCGATCCGCTCGGAACGCTGGCGCGGTTGGTGCAGCAGGATCTCTGCGTTCTGGAGAAGCCCGAAGGTGCGGACGAACATGTGCTGACCGCCGCCATCTTGTGTTTCCCGGCGTCATGGACCCTGGCCGAGAAGATCGGGCGGCCCTTGTCGGTCATCCACGATCCCGTGGAACCCTATTCGGACCGAATGGCCGCGCGGGTGCAGCGCCTGTTTGACCACCTACCGGGAGATACACCGCTCTGGCGGCAGAACGCGTTGATCTACGCGGATCCGGCGCTGTACCAGCCGCGCGCATTGGCGTCGCCGAGAGAGGAGCGGACAGAGGGACGATTCCTGCGGTCCGAACGCCAAACGCTGCTGCGGTTGCTGGAGACGAGAGCCATCGTATTTTCGATCCATACCTATGTTGTGCCCCTGGCGGCGCTGACACGGGAACAGCGGGCCGGTTTGGCGGGGGTGGAGCAAGCTGGTTAGCGGAGCGGCTGCGCCGCATGCGTCTTGTTTGCGTTGGCACGCAGCCTTGGGGCGCTGCCCCAAACCCCGGGGTACTTGGGACCAATGGAAGGGGGGGGTCAGGACTTGAAGTGTTTGGAGAGTTTCAGGCCCTGGCCCTGGTAGTTCGAGGCGATATCGACGCCATAGAGCTGTGCGGGGGCGTCGGCCATCGTCTCATAGACCAACCGGCCAACGGTTTGGCCGTGCTCAAGGACAAACGGCGCCTCGTGGCACCGCACTTCAAGGACGCCGCGGGCCGGGATGCCGTGGCCGAAACCGGGATCGAAGAAGCCGGCGTAGTGCACGCGGAATTCACCGACCATGGCCAGATAGGGGGCCATTTCAGCTGCGCAATCGGGTGGTATTGTGACCGCCTCGCGGCTGACAAGGATGTAGAAGGCGCCGGGATCGAGGATGATACGGCCTTGATCGGTATGCAGCTCCTCCCAGAAATCTACCGGATCGTGGACGCCGATTTCGGTCAGATCGATGACGCCGGTATGGGGTTTGGCGCGGTAACCCACTAGCGTCGTGCCGGTCGGCGACAGATCGACGGAGAATCCGAGGCCGTCATCGATGAGCGGCGTTTGATCGACCAACGGGGCCTGCGCGTGGCGTGCGCGCAGGGCGTCGTCGCCGAGCACGGCGTGACCACGGCGGAACCGGATCTGGTTCAGGCGCAGGCCCGGCTCGATCTTGACGGAGAAGGAACGCGGGCAGATCTCGGCGTAGAGTGGGCCTTCGTATCCTGCCGGGATCCGGTCAAACTCCACACCGCCATCGGCGATCACGCGGGTCAGGCAATCGACCCGGCCGGTGGAGCTTTTGGCGTTGCACACGGCCGTGATGTCTTCGGGCAAAGCCAGCCCCTCCATTAGCGGGATCACATAGACGCAGCCCTTCTCCAGCACTGCGCCATTCGTAACGTCCATTTCGTGCATGGTGAATTCGGGCAGGCGATCCGCAACGCTCTTGCCTGTTCCGGTCAGGAACGAGGCGCGCACGCGGTAGGCTTTGGATCCGAGGCGCAGATCAAGGCTGGCAGGCTGGATCTGACCCTCCGGGATCGCCGTTGTGGCGGTGATCTGGCCAGACGCGATCATTGCAGCGATGGTGCGATCCGGCAGGACGCCGGGATTGGAATCACTCATGTCAGGCGACGCTCCCTGGTCCGCTTTGGCCCCGGACCAAAGCGGCATCCTTGCCCGCTGGCAAGGGGCAGGTGTGATTTGAGGGGGTAGAGCGATGAAATGGTCGGGCTAGCAGGACTCGAACCTGCGACCTTCCGTCCCCCAGACGGACGCGCTACCAGGCTGCGCCATAGCCCGACTTGCCGCCCTTCTACCCGTTTTGGCGGGCGGTGCAAGAGTGCTTCGGGCCGGATGTCATGGATCGCCGGGAGGCGTGGCCATGCGCCGTTGCAGGCGGGCGAGGGCGGCGATGTGTTTGAGATGCGGCGCCCGCGCGGGGCCGGGCAGGGCCGCTAGCGCCGCCAGTTGGCCGAAGGCCCCTTCCGCGGGGTCGGATGCCGACCAAGCGGGCCCTGCGGCCGCCGGGCCGGAGAGGCCGGGAGATACGTAGGACGACACGGGGGCCGGTTCGGGGGGAGCGGAGTTATCTTCGTCGTCTGCCTCGGGCGCCGGATCGTCGGTCGCGTCTTTTTCCTCGACGCTGCCCTGATCGGACTCGCCTTGCGCCTCGTCATCGTCAGTCGACGCGACCTCCGGTGCACCCTCGGTCGCGGGTTTAGAGACCTGATCGCCATCTGTAGCAGACGTCTCGATTGGGGGCTCGCTCTTATCCGCGACCTCGGCGGGGCTATCATCCTCAAGTGAGGCGTCGGCCACCGCGTGATCTTCAGCTATCGGCGGCGCGGTCGTATCGTCCGCGGTTTCGGGCGCCTTCGCATCGGCAGTTTCCGCCTTTGCATCCGCCTCCCAGGCATCGCCCGCGGCAACGTCGACGACATCTCCGTTGTCCAGAACCGCATCGATCGGCGGAGACAGGGCGGCAACCGCATCGACGCCTTCGTCCGAGATCATCTTTTGCACGCCGCGAATCGTCAGGCCCCGATCGTGCAGGAGGACCTTGATCCCGCCCACCAATTCCATATCGGCAGGGCGGTAATAGCGCCGCCCGCCGGCGCGCTTCACGGGCTTGATTTGCGAAAACTTCGATTCCCAGAACCGCAGCACATGGGCGGCCACATCAAGCCAATCGGCCACCTCGCGAATTGTGCGGAAGGCTTGCGCGGATTTCGGCATGGCTCGGGTCCTCTGCTCGCGCCTTTTGGCGTCGTTTCTCGTCTGCCCCCATCCATGGCCCACCCTCTGACGGAGTGGTTCAAGGTCGTCTGCGCGGTCGCGTCAAAGGCCCGTTTTACGAGCGGTTTCCGGATGCGACGCGGTCTTTCATCAGGTGCGAGGGCCGGAATGTCAGCACGCGGCGCGGGCTGATCGGCACTTCCTCACCTGTCTTCGGGTTCCGACCGACACGGGCGGTTTTGGACCGGACGGAAAAGGTGCCAAACGACGACACTTTGACCTGTTCACCTTCGACAAGGGCGTCAGACATCATCTCCAAGACACGCTCCACAAGTTGCGCGCTTTCGTTGCGAGACAGGCCCACTTCGCGGAACACCGCTTCGCTCAGGTCCATACGCGTCAAGGTCTTTGCCGCCATCACTTCCGTCCCCCTGTTTGTGCCACAAGATGAGACAGAAGGATTTATTAGTCAATCCAGTGTGTTGAAGGGTGGCATTTCCATGCCACATGAAGGGCTACCAACGCAGGATCACTGCACCCCAGGCCAGGCCGCCGCCGATCGCCTCGGTCACCAGGAGATCGCCGGGCTGGATCCGCCCATCGGCGACCCCCACGGACATCGCCAGTGGGATCGACGCGGCCGAAGTGTTGCCGTGGTCCTGGACCGTGACGATGACCTTATCCATCGGCAGGCCGAACTTCTTCACCGTGCCGGTGATGATGCGGATATTGGCCTGGTGGGGCACGACCCAATCGACATCGGCCACGCCCACACCAGCCTTCTCGAGTGCGGTTTCAGCGGTTTTTGTCAGCTTTTCAACGGCATGGCGGAAGACTTCCTTGCCCTGCATCTTCAGAACGCCGGTCGTCCCCGTTGCCGAGACGCCGCCATCGACATAGAGCAGATCGCGGTGCGTGCCGTCGGAATGCAGGTCGGTTGCCAGGATGCCCCGGTCATCGGAACTGCCCGCGCCGTCCTGCGCCTCAAGGATCAAAGCGCCGGCGCCGTCTCCGAACAAAACGCAGGTGGTGCGGTCGGTCCAATCCATGATCCGGCTGAAGGTTTCCGCCCCGATCACCATGACACGGCGGGCCTGACCCGACACGATCAGCGCATTGGCATTGGCAAGCGCATATACGAATCCCGCACACACGGCCTGCACATCGAAGGCAAATCCTCCATCCATGCCCAGGCCCGCCTGCACCATGGTGGCGACGGACGGGAAGGTCAGATCTGGCGTGGAGGTGGCGACGATGACGGCGTCGATCTGTGAGGCGTCAATCCCCGCATGATCCAGCGCGGCGCGGGCGGCCACGATGGCCATCTGGCTTGTCGTCTCACCCTCGGCGGCGAAATGGCGGCGCTCGATGCCGGACCGGGCGCGGATCCATTCATCGGAAGTGTCCAGCCCATCCATCGCCTCGAACTGCGAATTGGGCACGATGCGGTCGGGGAGGTAGTGGCCAATGCCGATGGGGACCGCGCGACGGATCATGATTGCGGGTCCTCATCCTGAATTGCGATTGTGGCGGCGGCCTCGGATTGGGCGATGCGCGCGGCGAGACGTTTGGAAAAGCCGGTAGCCGACAGGCGGGCGGCCAGCTTGATGGCGGCCGCCACGCCAGTGGGATCGGCCGAGCCGTGGGATTTCACAACCGTGCCGTTCAGCCCCAGAAACACGCCCCCGTTCACGCGGCGCGGATCGATCCGCTTCGACAGACGTCGCAGGGATGTGAAGGCCAGAAGTGCCGCGATGCGCGAAAACGGCGTTTTCTTGAACGCCTGTTCCAGCAATTCGCGGATCAGGCGCGCGGTGCCTTCTCCGGTCTTCAGTGCGACATTGCCGGTAAACCCGTCGGTCACAATCACGTCGACGCGGTCGGACGGCAGGTCGGAGCCTTCGACAAACCCGACGAAATCGAAATCGGCCGCGTCGGCGGCGCGCTCGATCAATTCAGCCGCGACCTTCAACTCGGCCCGGCCCTTGTGCTCTTCGGTGCCGACATTCAGTAGGCCGATACGGGGGCGGGGCAGGTCCATACCGTTGCGGGCGTAGCTGGCCCCCATCAACGCGTATTGCAGAAGATCCTCGGCATCGGCGCGGATATCGGCACCCACATCCAGCATCACGTTGAAGCCGGACGGGTTACGCGACGGCCAAAGGCAGGCGATGGCGGGGCGATTCACACCTTCGATCTTGCGCAGACGCACCATGGAGAGCGCCATCAGCGCGCCGGTATTGCCGCAGGAGACCGCAACGGAGGCATCGCCGGAGCGCACAGCCTCGATTGTGGACCACATCGACGTGCCCTTGCCGTTGCGCATCACGTGGCTTGGCTTGGCATCCATCGTCACCACACCCTCGGCGTGGCGGATCTCGCACCGCTCGGGCAGGCCACGCTTCTTGGCGATCAGCCGCTCAAGCTCGGGGCCGTCGCCATGGATGATAAAGCGCAGATCGCGGTTTTTTGCAGAGGCCTTGGCCAGACCGGCCACAACAGCACCGGGGCCAAGATCGCCCCCCATGGCGTCAATCGACAAAACAGTGCCATCCACCGTTTGCCCCGTTAACGCCGTGCCATCGTTCATGTGATCAGGCCCGCCTCTGCCAGGCGGCGATTATGCCGCGTCTTCGTCGAGGTCGATATCGTCGGCCTGGGCAATGACCTCGCGGTCATTGTAGGTGCCGCAAGACGGGCAGACATGGTGCGGGCGCTTCAGCTCGCCGCAGGACGGGCATTCATTGGGGTTCGCACCGTCGAGTGCATCGTGGGCGCGGCGCATGTTGCGCTTGGAGCGGGTCACGCGATTCTGGGGGACAGCCATGTCACAACCTCGGGGCTTATGGGACCGCGCCGCCACCCTGGCCACGCTTTGTCCGATCATCTCAAAAAATCTGTCTCGCCCGACCCAACGTTCAGGTGCTGCTTTCGGTCCTGTGCGCACCTTGCGCGGCCAGGCCCGGACGACACCAAAATCGGGGGGCGAATGAGGCCGGGAACATACTCGGATTCCCCGGCCATGCAAGCCCTTTTCCCGTGGCGTCACACAGCGTGCGCTATGCGTC
The DNA here is from genome assembly GCA_947491935.1 of uncultured Roseicyclus sp. Lineage (GTDB taxonomy): Bacteria > Pseudomonadota > Alphaproteobacteria > Rhodobacterales > Rhodobacteraceae > Gymnodinialimonas. The sequence continues at coordinate 37,423 of CANLLF010000001.1, read as the reverse complement.
GTCGTCGCCCTTCTTCATCTGATCGCGCAACGCCGCCAGACCGGCCAGCGGCTTGGCGTCTTCGTCGGTCATCGGCGCCACTCCGGGGGCCGCGAAAACCGCCTCGCCCAACGCAACCCCCTCGGCACGCGGATAATCCGGCAGGGCCAGCGCCACCGCTTCGCTTAGCAGGTCCATGAGGTTGAGGTTTTGGGGCAGGGCCTCGATCGTATCATCCTCGGGCATCTCAACTTCTTCGTCGGACGGCTCGGCCACATCGGCGCGGTATTGGCGCGTCACCACCGTATCGATCCGGGTCGTTACCGGCTCCAGTGTCACCACGCAGGGTTGCACCGCGGTGACGCCCAACCGCGCCTCGAGCCGCCAATCGTGCTTGCCCGTCGGCGTAAGTTCGCCCTCCAACCGCAATTTACGCAAGGCATCGGCCCCCAAATCGCGGGCCATCTTCGCGCGCGCCTCGGCGTCGGGCTCCAGTTTGAAGGGGGTGGGCGCAGCGCGGCCGAGGCGGGCCAGCGGCAAAATCGTTTGATTCATGTCTTTGTCCCCTACATTCAAAGTGAAGGCCCGTCGCTTGCCCCAAGCGCGCCCCTGCGGTAAGCGGATATTCAGCTTCGGCAGCCTTCACAAGCGGTTGGGGCCCAAGGAGAGCCCCGATGGGGCCGTTTGAGCATGTTCAGGCAGGACCATTTCGTGATGCGTCAGTCTTTTTTTCAAGCCTTCCGCCGTATCTGGCGTCCGTTTGTGCTGAGTCTTGCCCTGATTGTGGGGCTTGCGGCCTGCTCGGCCACCTATACGAACCACGGTTACGTCCCGCCGCCCGATATTCTGCAGCAGATCAATATCGGTGACAGCCGCGAGGCCGTGACAGAGATTGCCGGCGCGCCGGGATCGGCTGGCGTAATCCGCGACGAAGCATGGTTCTACACCCAATACCGCGTCCGCAATTTCACCTATAATCCGCCGCAGGTGATCGAACGTGACATCGTCGCCGTATCGTTCAGCGAGTCCGGCCGGGTCACGAATATCGAGCGGTTCGGGCTGGAAGACGGGCAGATTGTTCAATTGTCCCGCCGGGTGACCGAATCGTCGGTGCGGGATGTCGGGTTCCTGCGCCAGATCCTGTCGAATTTCGGCCGGATCAACCTGGGCGACGTGGTTGGCGGTTGACGCGACGTCGACTTGCGCGTCCCCGCGCCTCTCCACATCTGTGATGTGTTACCGGACGGTCGCAGACGCCTGCGACGGTGAAGCGGGGAGTGTGCCGATGCTGAGCCTGCGAAAAGGACGATACGCGGCCCGCATCGCGGAGACCGATGCAGATCTCCGCACCGCTCAGGGCCTGCGCGCCCTGGCGTTCCGAGGAGCCGAGGGACTCGACACCGACCCCTACGATGCGCGCTGCACCCACGTGCTGGTCGAAGAAACGCGCAGCGGTGCGCTGGTGTGCTGCTTCAGGTTGCTTCCGCTACAAAGCGGCGCGGATATCGGGCGCAGCTATTCCGCGCAATTCTATGAGTTGTCGGCTTTGTCTGATTTCGATGGCCCAATGGTGGAAATGGGCCGGTTCTGCATCCACCCCGATTGGCGGGATGCCGATATCCTGCGCGTCGCGTGGGGGGCGATGACGGCGTATGTGGACGAACAAGGCGTGGAAATGCTTTTCGGTTGTTCTTCATTCCACGGAACCGAGGCGCGAGCCTATTACGACGCCTTCGCGCTTCTGCGGGACCGGCACCTTGCGCCGAAACGCTGGTTGCCCCGGGTCAAGGCGCCCGCAGTTTTTCGCTTCGCCAGCCGATTGCGGCGCAAGCCGGATCTCAAGGCCGCGCAGGCTGCAATGCCGCCCCTGTTGCGGACCTACCTCCTGATGGGCGGTTGGGTCAGTGATCATGCCGTGATTGACCGGGATCTGGGTACGCTGCATGTGTTCACCGGCCTGGAAATCCGGGCCGTGCCGCCTGCGCGGGCGCGTCTGCTGCGCGGCGTGGCCGGGTAACACCTTCCGGTTTTCCCGCCTGTCACAACAGGTTAGCCTGCGCCATATCACCAGGGATCGTGAGTGGCGGAGGACCTATGTCAGAAGAAAACGTGTCGGTTGAGGATCTGTTGTCCCGGGTGCCTGCGCTCGTGCGGGTCGGGGGCGTGAGCGTGCCGGTATCGCCCGAATTGCCCCTGTATGTCAGCTACGGGGAGGGCCAGCCGGGTTCGGGCCGTGTGACCCGGCCAATGGTGCCGCTTGTCATCGGCGGTGTGCTGTGTGTGCTGGGGCTGGTCTTTCTGGTGCAGATCCTGCGCGCTGGAGGTGGCGATATGAATCTGACCATGGCGGTGATCCTGTGTTTCGGGATCGCGGCCTTCATCGGCGGGCCCGCCCTCTTCAAGATGCGGCAAGGGCGCCTGCAATGGACCCGAACGGCCGAAATCGGCCCGGATATGGTGCGCGTAACGGATAGGACAGATGCGGGATCCACCGAGTGGGCCGAGCCGATCAGCGCCTATCGTGACATATACCACCGGTTCGAGCGGCTTGATGGTGGTGAAACCCGCGACGTCCAGTTGGAAGTGGTGGAGTTGCGCCATCCCAACCCCGGGCGCACGATCTATGTGCTTGGCACCCGCAAGACCGCGATGGGCGGGATGAGCTTTGCGGATATGGTTCAGGCGGGGCGAGATGGGCGCAAGGCGGATGTGGAGGCCGCCGTGGGCGACACGCGCAATCCGCAAGTGGAGGCGGTTGTCGCTGCCCTTGCTGAAGGCACTGGCCTGCCGCTGACGCAGGAACTCGGTTGAGCTGCGCGAAGCTTACTCCGCGGGCATGTGCGCGTGCGAGGGCTCGGATATTGCCGCTCCGCCCGGCGCGTTCCCAAGCCGGGGCCTCCGCTGCATCCATGCCGTTTGCAGCCACGTTCCGCCGAGATCCCTCAGTTTCGCGCCGGTCCCGCGCTTGAAGTGCACAAGGCCGGGCGCCTGAGTGGCATCTGCCGTCCCAAGGTCAATCCAATCGACGCCCAATGCCTGCAAATCCACCATGGCTTTCCACATCAGGGCCTGGGCCGCCGAGAGGTGCCGACCGTCCGGGTTGGTCCAGCCGATCTGGTAGGTCGCCTGCCGCCCGTGCCGCAGAAACAGCATTGCGGCGACGCGCTGGCCGCGGTGAAAGGCGGTGAATACCTGTGCCGATCCGGGCGAACAGGCAGCAATCGCCGCGATCAGGTTCGGTGGCAAAGGGCGATACCGCAGACGGCGCGCCTGTGCGGCCTCGGCCTGAAGAAGCCAATAACGTAGGTCGGCTGGCATCGGCCTGCGGGTGAGCGTCAGACCTTGGTTCTGCCCCTTCCGCGCACGATTGCGCCATTTGGGATGCAACGCGGCGGCGATCTGATCCGTGGAGGGCAGCAGCGGAAGCTCCGCTATGCGGCGCGGTGCGGCGACGCGGTAAAAGCCAGCTGCGGCAAGGGCTTGGGCGTCGCTTGATGTTTCAGCGTTCACCACGAGGTGACGCACGCCGAGGCGCAGACGCAAGTCAAACGCGGTGTGTTGCGTCAATCCGAGATCGGCCCGGCTGATAAGCGCCGTGGATCCGATGGCGGGAAGCGTGCGATGGATCACCACGGCGCGGGACGTGCCAAGATCTTGGACACGTGCCTGCGACCCAAGCAGGCGAACCGCGGCCTGCCATTGACGGCTTTGCTGCAACGCAACCACGCCCGGGGGCGGCATCGCGGCACAGGCAGGATCAGGGACGAGGTCAAACATGGGGGCAAGGATGCCCCGCAAAGCTCAAGTTTGAGTTAACCTGCCAGCGTCACCAAGGCGTGGCGCTTCTTACCGGCGCTCAGCTTGATCGGCTTACCCAGATCCTCGACTTTCACCATCAGGCCCGCATCCCCCAGCGCCGCATCGTTCATCCGCGCGCCCCCTTCCGAGATCAGGCGCTTGGCGTCTTTGCCGGATTTCGCGAGGCCCGAGCGGGTGATCAACTGCACCACGGAGATCCCATCGCCGATATCCTCTGTCGTCAGGGTCAGCGTGGGGAGGTCATCACCGGTCCCGCCCTTCTCGAACACCTCGCGAGCCGTGGCTTCCGCCGCCTTGGCTGCCTCAGCGCCGTGCAACAACGTCGTGACCTCGTTGGCAAGAACGATCTTCGCGTCGTTGATGTCCGAGCCTTCCAGCCCGCCCAGGCGGTCACACTCCTCCACCGGCAACTCGGTGTAGAGCTTCAGGAACCGGCCGACATCGGCATCGGTGGTGTTGCGCCAGAATTGCCAGAACTCATAGGGGCTCAGCATATCAGCATTCAGCCAAACGGCCCCGCCTTGCGATTTGCCCATCTTGCGCCCGTCCGACGTGGTCAGAAGCGGGGTGGTCAGCCCGAAGATCTCCTGATCCAGCACCCGGCGTGTAAGATCGATCCCGTTGACGATATTGCCCCATTGATCGCTTCCACCCATCTGCAACAGACAGCCGTAGCGGCGGTTTAATTCAAGAAAATCATAGGCTTGCAGGATCATGTAGTTGAATTCGAGGAAGCTCAGGCTCTGCTCGCGATCCAGCCGTGACTTCACGCTTTCAAAGGCCAGCATCCGGTTGACCGAGAAGTGCCGCCCGATGTCCCGCAGGAAATCGAGGTAGTTCAGGTGATCCAGCCATTCGGCATTGTTCAGCATCGTCGCCGCGTCACCGGAATACTCGAGATACCGGTCAAAGACCTTCTGCATTCCGGCGATATTGGCGTCGATCTGTTTGGGTCCCAGAAGCGGGCGCTCATCGGCCCGGAAGGACGGATCGCCCACCTTGGTGGTGCCGCCCCCCATCAAGGTGATGGGCCGGTTCCCCGTCTTCTGCCACCACCGCAGCAGCATCACGTTCAGCAGGTGACCCACATGGAGCGACTGCGCCGTCGCGTCATAGCCAATATAGGCGGTGACCGGCCCCTCGATCAGTTTTTCGTCGAGGCCTTGCAAATCGGTACAATCCGCAAGGAAGCCGCGCTCGATAATGATGCGCAGAAATTCGGATTTGGGCTGGTAGGTCATGGTGGGTCCGGGCATGAGGAACGCGTGGAGGGTCTAGCGTTTATGGCAGTGAAGGAAAAGGGGCCGGTTTGGGCGGCGGGCACGATGTCGGGCACCTCGTTTGACGGGGTCGATGTCGCGGTGATCGAGACGGACGGCATCGAGATCGTGTCCCTGGGCGAGGCCCGGTCGACCGCGTATTCCGATGCCGACCGGGCTGTGCTTCGCGCCGCGCTCGGGGCGTGGCCCGGAGAGCCCCGCGCCGACGCGGCCGCCGAGGTGGTGGAGGCAGCCCATATCGCGGCCCTGGCCGATCTGCCCGACGTGTCGCTGCTTGGCTTCCACGGCCAGACGCTGGCCCATGACCCGGAAGGGCGCCGGACCCACCAAGTGGGTGACGGGGCACGGCTGGCAACCGCGTTGGATCTGGAGGTCGTCTGGGATTTCCGCAGCGCCGATATGGAGATGGGCGGGCAGGGCGCGCCCCTTGCGCCGTTCTACCACTGGGCCTGTGCGCGTTGGATCGGAATGGACGCGCCGGTTGCGATCCTGAACCTGGGCGGGGTGGGGAATATCAGCTGGGTCGATCCAAGGATGCCCACGCCGGAAATGCCCGGTGCCTGCATCGCCTTTGATACTGGCCCGGCCAATGCGCCGATTGATGACATGATGTCCACACGCGGGCTGGGGGCCTACGATGCCGATGGCGCGCTGGCCGGGCAGGGCCAGGTGGAACCCGATATTCTGCAGCGCATCCTGGAATTGGACTGGTTCGATCAGGCCCCGCCCAAATCGCTCGACAGGGATGCGTTCAGCGATCTGCAATCGGCCGTAGCGTTACTCGGCGACGCCGACGCGGCGGCCACGCTGGCGGCCTGCGCCGCCGGAGCGGTCGCCCGCGGCGTGCCCCATCTGCCCGCGCGCGCCGAGCGGGTGCTGGTGACCGGGGGCGGTCGCCATAACAAGACGATCATGGCCATGCTGGCCGAGGCATTGGGGAGCGACGTGGCCCCAGTCGAGGCCGTCGGGCTGGACGGGGACGCGATGGAGGCGCAGGCCTTTGCCTATCTCGCCGTGCGCGCCGTGCGGGGGCTGCCAACATCGGCGCCCGGCACCACTGGGGTCGCCGCCCCGGTTGGAGGCGCAAGGCGATCCCGCCCCGCGCAACGGAGCCTCGCCTAGAGGGCCTCAGGACGTCGATGTCGGCCGGTCGCGCGGCCAGTCAGGCTCTGGGAATATCGAAGCCGGGGGGCGCGAGGGTGAAGCCGCCGAACTGAAAGCCCGGCGATACGGTGCAGGAGACCAGCGTAAAATCCCCCGTTGTCCGCGCTGCCTGCCAATGGCCCTCAGGCACGATCAGTTGTGGCGCACCTGTCGTGAGGTCCGGGGACAGGAAGTGATCCTCGGCCGGACCATCATCTGAGGCTGAGAGGGAGAGGATCAGGGGCGCGCCGGCATGGAAGAGCCAGATTTCGGTGGCATCCACCTTGTGCCAATGGCTGGCCTCGCCCGCCTTCAGAAGGAAGTAGATGCAGGTGCCGGCGGGGCGACCGTCATTGTCGGCCACCCAGGTCTGGCGGTAATGGCCCCCCTCGGGGTGGGGGGCCAGATCCAGTGTTTCGATGATCTGATCGGCGGTCATTCCGCCGGGCGGGCTGCGCCGTTGCTTGGCGTCTCTTCGGCAGCAGGCGGGTCAATGGCCTCGGGTGCGACGGGGGCACGGCGGTCACGCAGGGCACTCTCGGCCAGACCTTCCACACCGTTTTCAAGGCTCAAACCCAGTTCATCGCCAAGCTTGCGCAGGGCGGGCATCTGCACCGCCATGCCCATGATCGAATCGAGCGCCTGGTTCACGACAGGCTTGTCGCCTGCCCCGGCGCTGGCGCCAGCCCCGCCATTGCCGCCGCCAAGGCCACCCACCTGGTGGATCTTGATCGAGTCGATCTTCTCTACCGGCTTCACCATCTGCTCCATAATCGCGGGGATCGCCTCGATGCGCGCCATGTCGATCTTCATACCGACAATCTGCTCAGACAACGCATTCTCGGCCTCGGTGATGGCGCGTGTGCCTTCGGCCTCGGCCAGCATGTCCTTCTTCTTGGCCTCCGCGCGGATGGAGATTGCATCGGCCTCGGCCTGTGCCTCTTCACGGCGGGCATCGGCCCGGTCCTGCGCGGCGTCCTTTTCGGCGGCTGCTGCAAGACGGATCTTGGTGGCTTCGCGCTCGGCCTCCCGCTGCGCCTCGATCAGGGCGATCTGCTTGGAGCGCTCGGCCTCGGCCACTTCGCGGGCCGTGGCGACGGCTTCCGTCGCCTTGGTGGCCTCGGCGCGGGCCAGATCGGCGCTGGCGCGCGCGCGGCTTTCTTCCTCGGACTTTTGCTGAATGATGATCTGGCGTTCCTGTTCCGCCACTTCCAGTTCACGTTCCTTGGTGATCTCGGCGTCGCGGATGTTGCGTTCGCGGGCGATCTCGGCGGAGCGGACCTGCTCTTCGCGGGCAATCCGGGCGCGCTCGGATTCACGCATGGAATCTTCGCGGCGCAGCGCAATCTCCATCTCCTGCGCGGCCTTCATCGTTTCCACTTCCTGGACCTGAGCAATCGCGGCGCGTTCTTCCTCCTCCTGAATGCTGAGCTTCTGACGCTCGGCCTCCATCGCCGCGCGGCGCACGGCCACTTCGGCCTCCGCATCGATCTCGGCGCGCTCTTTCTTGGATTTCGCGATCACCTCGGCGAGTTTGCGCATACCCACGGCGTTGAACGCGTTGTTCTCATCGAGCGACTCGAACGGCGTCTGGTCGAGGGCGGTCAGCGACACCGATTCCAGCGACAGGCCGTTCTTCAAGAGATCTTCGGAAATCGCGTTCTGCACCTGCTGCACGAAATCCGAGCGATTTTCATGGAGGTTATCCATCGTCATCTTCGCGGCCACGGCGCGCAGGCCGTCGATCAGCTTACCCTCGATCATCTCGCGCAGCTGGTCGACGTAGAAGGTGCGGTCGCCAAGTGTCTGAGCGGCCCGGGCAATGCCCTCATCGGTTGCCATGACGGAGACGTAAAACTCCACGCCCACATCCACGCGCATCCGGTCCTGCGTGATCAACGCGCCTTCGCCCGTGCGGCGCACCTCAAGGCGCAGGGTCTTCATGTTGACCGGGCTGACCTCATGCAGCAGCGGGATCACCAGCGTGCCGCCATCCATGATCACCTGTTTGCCGCCAGCGCCGGTTTTGACCAGCGAGACCTCACGCGTCGTGCGTTTGTAGAGGCGACCGATCACAAGGCCCACAAGGACCAGCGCGCCGATAACGGCGATGACGATTATTCCAAGAAATCCAAGTTCCATATTCAGTCCTTTCAAATGGGGAGCGCCCGGAAGGGGTCAGAGCGCGATCAAACGAAACCCGCCGGTGGGGCGGTGGCGCAGAACCAGAACCTCTGCGCCTTGGGGGATGACGTCCGCGTCTTTCAGGGGTTCGGCGCGGAGGTAGTGGGTATTGCCGTAACGGTCCGTCACGCGAACCTCGGCGGGGGCCCCGCGGGACGCCGTGCCCTGGGTCACGGTGCCCTTGCGGCGGCCCAATTGCCGTTTCGAGACGGACTGGCTTTCGGTTCTGGGCAGGACCCGCGCGAAGAGCGCGCCGAACTTCCCGGTAAACCACAATGCCGCGGCGGCGCTGGGTATGGCCGCAAAGATCACGTTGAGGGGGTTGCCCGTCAGCGTGCTGACAAGCCCCTGGAGTGCCACACCGGCCACCCCGAAGGACAAGAAGATCGACGCCAGCCAGATCAGTGTCGGCATCCGCCCCAATCCCAGCCAATGCAGCGGATTTGACACGGCGACGCCGGGGCTCTCCGCCGCAACATCGCCGGGTGCGTCCAGCTCGAACTCCGCCGGATCCACGTCGAAGGCATCCAGATCGAAGGCGTCCAACTCGACATCCACGTCGAATTCCGCGCCCAGATCGACCCCCGGCCCGTCGATCAGTTCGGGCCCCTCCGCCTCCGCGCCGTCGCCCATGAGCGATCCGCCGACCATAAGGAAAACAATCTCCAGGGCCAGCAGGCCAAAGAGCAGGGCAAGCGAAAGTGTAAAGGGCACGAACGGCCCGGACAGGAGTGTGTCGAGCATATATTCCGTCTTTGTTAATTGTATACGAGTGTATACATTATATAGGCAGTCACGGACGCGTTACAAGAGACCCGCCTCGCATGCGGGGGACGTGACAGGATCGAAAATGCCATGAAACGCGGGCGCGGCAACGGGGAAAAACCTCCGGTTGCGCGTCGTTGTGCGGGTTCGGGCGGAAAGCCGCACCCGTGCGCGGCGGGGCCCTCAGGGGGCCATGGGCAAGTGCAACGTAACGGTGGTGCCGTTTTCGGAACTGCGCATCCGGAACGCTCCGCCGGATTGCTCCGCAAACCCCTTGGCCATCGGTAGGCCGAGCCCCGATCCGCTTCCGGGCGGTTTGGTGGTGAAGAACGGCTCCAGGGCGCGGTCCATCATTTGCGGGCTCATTCCGGGGCCATTGTCACACACGGAAAAACAGACATGTGCGGTTTCAAAATTCTCGGTCGGAGTGATGCCGGCATCGGATGCCGCGCCCTGGGTGACGTCGACGGCCAGGATGATATGCCCGTCACCCTCGATTGCGTCGCGGGCATTCAGGATCAGGTTCAACAGCGCCGCATGAAGGCTTTCGGCATCCACGAAGGCCTCCACCGGCGCAGCCGGGCGGCGCAGTTCCAATTGGATCGTATCGGGCAGGAGCCGTTTGGCCAGCGTGCCCAGATCCTCCAACAGGCCCCCGGCATCGACCGGCTGCGCCTTGAGCGGCGCGCGGCGCGCGAAAGACAGGAGTTGCGCCACAAGACCCGTCGCGCGTGATCCGGCGATTTGTGCCTCTTGGACCAATGCATCACGGTCCGCGCCTTCGGGCAGTTCGTGATAGAGTTCCAGGCTGCCTTGAAGGGCTGTCAGGATATTGTTGAAATCATGGGCAATTCCGCCGGACAAACGGCCAATCGCCTCCATCTTCTGGGCCTCCATGCCGCGCTGCGCCGCCTCGCGCAGAACCGCCCGGTTCGCTCGCGTCGTGATGAGCGCCATGGTGTAATAGATACCGACGATCACGCACAGCAAAGCCATCACCGCCTGCGCCGCAAGGGAATTGCTCATCGGGACGTAGGTGATGCCGGCAACCAGCACCACAACCCATCCAACAGCAATGTCGATGGGTTCCACGACCTTTGGCGGCTCCTCCCTCAGCAGCGTAAAGACCGCGAGCGCCACGACGCCGCAAATGCCGCAAAACGACAGGACGATATCACCTGTGGTCATCAGGTAGAGCGGCAGCGAAATGAAGATCACGGCGGTGGCGACGTAGCTACCGATCCCCAGCGCGCCGGACCGATTGGCTTGTCCGTCGGCGGGGCGGAGGAAGACATATTTGAAGCCGAGCGAGGCGAAGTAGGCGACGGCCCAGACCAGAACGAGCCACAGGCCGCTATAGAGCCAAATGCCAAGCGCAGCGGCCGCAATCACAACACAACGCATGGCCCATTCGCGCCGGTTGCCGAATTCGGTCAGCCACAATTGGTCCAGTTCGTTCATCTCAACGAGGTGCCGTTCGAAATATCCAGCGGCCTGCATCTGCGCCACGATGTCTAACTACCTTTATATGTGTCCAAAATGCCATACCATAGTTGTGCACAAATACCAGCCAACAAAAAGGGGCGCCACTCGCGCAGCGCCCCGAAGCAGAAATCGGAATGTCGTATTGCGCCGCGATTAGCCTCGCAGAATCGACCGGCCCGCGTAAGTTGCCGTTTCGTCCAACTGTTCTTCGATCCGAATCAGCTGATTGTACTTGGCCAACCGATCTGATCGGGCCAGCGAGCCGGTCTTGATCTGCCCGCAATTCGTGGCGACGGCGAGGTCGGCGATCGTGGCATCCTCGGTCTCGCCGGAACGGTGGGACATCACGCAGCTATATTGCGCCCGGTGCGCCATGTTCACGGCGGCCAGCGTTTCCGTCAGGGTGCCGATCTGGTTCACTTTCACCAGCAAGGAGTTCGCCGCGCCCCGGGCGATGCCGTCCGACAGGCGCTCGGGGTTGGTGACGAACAGGTCGTCTCCCACCAGCTGCACCTTGTCTCCCAAGGCTTCGGTCAGGGCAATCCAGCCGTCCCAATCATCCTCGGAACAGCCATCCTCAATCGACAGGATCGGGTAGTCGGATACCAGCGCCTCTAGATACCGCACATTCTCATCCGGGCTCAGGTTTTTCCCTTCTCCGGCAAAGACATAGGCGCCGTCCTTGAAGTATTCTGTCGCGGCGCAATCCAGCGCCAGCATGATGTCATCGCCCGGTGTGTAACCCGCCTTCTCCACGGATTTCAGCACGAAATCGAGCGCGTCGCGCGTGGAGCTGAGGTCGGGCGCAAAACCGCCCTCGTCACCGATCCCGGTGGACAGGCCCGCTGCCGACAACTCCCCTTTTAGTGTGTGGAACACCTCCGCGCCCATCCGCACCGCCTCGGCAATGGAGGTGGCGGAGATCGGCATGATCATGAATTCCTGAATGTCGATCGGGTTGTCGGCATGCTCACCGCCATTGATGATGTTCATCATCGGCACCGGCAGGACGTGGGCCATGGTCCCGCCCACGTAGCGATAAAGCGGCTGCGCGGTGAAATCGGCGGCAGCCTTCGCGGTGGCCAGCGATACGCCCAGGATCGCGTTTGCGCCCAGGCGGCCCTTGTTGTCGGTCCCGTCCAACTCACACATCACGCTGTCGATGGCGACCTGTTCGGTTGCATCAAACCCCACCAGCGCTTCGGCGATCTCGCCGTTCACGGCCGCCACGGCCTCCAGCACGCCTTTGCCCTTGTAACGCCCCTTGTCGCCATCGCGCTTTTCCACGGCCTCATACGCGCCGGTGGAAGCGCCGGACGGCACCGCAGCGCGCCCGAACGTGCCGTCGTCCAGGGTAACATCAACCTCGACCGTCGGGTTGCCCCGGCTGTCGAGGATCTCGCGGGCGTGAACGTCGATGATGGTGCTCATTAGGGGGCCTCCGATGCCAGGTTGCGGGCGCTATAGCAGAGGTGGTTGAGAGCGCGAAGGGTTATGTTAGCGGTAACGGGCTGGCATTATGCCGCGCGGGCCACCTCACGTTCGCGCCAGAGCGTGTAGAGCCCGGTGCAGATCACGATGCCCGCGCCGGTCAGCGTCCACATGTCCGGCCGTTCGTCGAAGACGGCATAAGCCAGCGCGAGCGCGAAGATCAGGCGGGTGTAGCGGAAGGGTGTGACCACCGGAATTTCGCCGACCCGCATTGCAGCGGTGATCGCATAATAGGCCACCAGCGCGAACAACAGGGCCGCCACCAGAAGAACGCTCATGCGGAGGTCAGGAATAGTCGCGCCGCCCTCGAAAAGGAGAATGCCGAACCCGGCAAGGCCCGCCGCCACGAAACCCCAGGCGGCCAGAAGCAGGGTCGAGACGTCGCGCGGGATCGCCCGCGTTGCCAGATCGCGGCCCACAAGCCCGAAGGTTCCGCCCACGGCCCAGAGGCTGGCCGCGTTGAACCCCTCAAGCCCGGGTCGGACGATCACGAGGACGCCGACCAACCCGATCAGGATCGCAACCCACCGCCGCCACCCCACCTGCGCGCCAAGAAAAAGTGCAGCCCCCAATGTCACGAGAAGCGGATTGGCCTGAATGATGGCGGACATGAGGGAGAGATCGATCTTCGCCAACGCCACGACGATGCACACCGTACCGACGACTTCGGACATCAGGCGGATCAGGAACGGGCGCGTGAACAGGCCGGGATCGAAAACCGTCTCACCGCGCGCCTTGGCCCTTAACCCGAAGATCGACGCGCCGCCAAAGCTGAAGATCACGATAACCTGGCCAATGGGAAGCGCGCCGAGCGTGAGCTTGATGAACGTGTCGACCAGCGCGAAGCCCAACATGGCCAGCGTCATCCATGCCATGCCTTTGAGATTGTCCATGACATCACCCGCCCGCGCCTTAACCGCCCCGCCTTACCCGGCAACCCGGTCCGGCGAAACCCCAACCGCCCCCTGATCGGGACCCCTCTCGTCTTCCATTGGTCGAAAATACCCCGGGGGAGGCGCAGCCGGGGGCAGCGCCCCCTCAGCAGCCAGCGATCAACGGCAGCGCCATCGCCAGAGCCTGCAACAAAACAGCGCCCCGCAGGGGCGCCCGGGCGACGGCGAAGCCGGCGCAATCCACGTCAGCTTTTCTTGATCGGAACCCCGTATAGTTCCAGCCGATGGCCCTTCAGCCGGTAGCCGAGCTTTTCCGCGATCTTTTCCTGAAGCGCCTCGATGTCGGGGTCGACGAATTCGATCACCTCGCCGGAATTCATGTCGATCAAATGATCATGGTGATCGCGCTCGGCATCCTCGTACCGGGCGCGCCCATCGCCGAATTCCAGCTTGTCGAGAATACCCGCCTCCTCAAACAGCTTCACGCTGCGATAGACGGTTGCGATCGAGATCTTGGGGTCGACGGCAACGGCACGGGCATAAAGCTCCTCGACGTCGGGGTGATCGTCCGACGCCTCCAGCACACGCGCAATTATGCGGCGCTGTTCAGTCATGCGCAGGCCCTTGTCGGCGCAGCGGGCCTCAATCGTGTCGTTCATCGTGTCCCCTCCGGGTGGGCACCGGGCGCCCGCTGGGGGTGGGTCTATGGGATTTGCCCGCCCGGATAAAGTCCACGCGGGCAGGGTTTAGCCTACTTCCGGTACGGCGTGCCCTGGCCCGGTGTGCCCCGCACCGTCTTGCCGCCGCCGGAGTGTCCGCCCGCGCTGGCCGGCGCGGAAATGGGCTGCGAATAGGCGCGGCTGTTCTCGGTTTTGCCCCATGGCTGCTCGGGCGCGGCGCCGTAATCGCCGGACATGCGCCGCTGGACATGGCCGCGAGCGGCATCTTCAAGGCCGAGGGTATTTGCAAGGTCGTCGGCAAAGTCCCGTTCGCGGCGGTTGTCGACGTCGATGGCGGACATCGCGGCAGCAAAAACCTGCGCGCGCAGACCGGGATGATCGGGGACGTCGCGGGCAAAATCCCGCATGTCGATGTCGCGGTTCAGCTCCTCCGCCACAAAGGCTCGCTCTCCGGGATCAAGGTCTTCAAGCTGGCCCAACAGGGCTTCGCGCTCGGCGGCATCAATCCGGCCGTCTGCCTTGGCCGCCATGACCATCGCGCGGATCATCAGGGCGGCCATCGCTTCTTCCTCTTCGGTTGGCGGGTCGGATGGCTCGCCATCACTGAGCAGGGATTCGTTCAGGCGCCGCCCGAAGGCCGGTTCCTGCCCGCGCCGTGCCCCGCCCAGAAGGCCACCGAGCAATCCGCCTCCGGCCCCGCCAGCCAGCATGCCGCCCAGGCCACCAAGGGCGCCCGATCCGCCAAATTCCTCAAGAATATCGCCAAAGCCGCCGCCGGATCCCCCGCGGGATCCACCGCCGGCCAGAAGCTCACCCAATCCGCCGCGGTTGCCGGACCCTTCGTGCTGCCGCAGCGAATCGAGCAGACCGCCGCCGCCGCTGTCGCGTCCGCCCTCCGTGGAGCGGCGTTCGCGATTGCGGTTCACCAACGCACTGGCGCCGCGCGCTGCCGCCACACCGATGGCCACGCGGCCCAAGGTTCTCAACAGGCTCATAGTCAATCCTCCGAGATAGATCTTCCCGCCAACATGGCAGAGAAGGTGTGTTTTCTCAAAGACCGAACGCGGGCGCGGCGCCGGCGGTTCCTTGACAGGGTCGGTGGCGGCGGTCACTCCGGCCCGGCGCAATGGAAGGAGCGGCAATGGAGCCGAAGCCCCGCATCGACGCCTTTGGCGCGATTTCCCTGACCGGGTTCGCCCTGCTGCTGGCGTTCAATCAGGTGGTCATCAAGGTGGTGAATGACGGGCTTCAGCCGGTCTTCTTCGCGGGGCTGCGGTCGCTCGGCGGCCTGATCCTGATCTATCTGTGGATGCGCGCGCGCGGCATATCCTTGGCCATCGCGCCGGGCACCATACCGGCGGGTCTGATGATCGGGGCCTTGTTCGCCTTGGAATTCCTCTGCCTGTTCTGGGCGCTTGACCTCACCACCGTCACACGCACCTCGGTGATCTTCTACACGATGCCGATGTGGCTTGCGCTTGGTGCCCATGTCCTGATCCCGGGGGACCAATTGACAGCCACGAAGATTGCGGGCCTTGCGCTGGCCTTTTGTGGCGTCGTCATCGCGCTGGTGATGCGCGGCGGGGCAGGGGGCGAGGCGTCGATCCTGGGCGATGGGCTGGCGCTTCTGGCGGCCATGGCCTGGGCTGGCATTGCGCTCTGCGCCCGGGCGACAAAGCTGCGCGAGGTGCGCCCGGAAATGCAATTGCTGTGGCAATTGGGGGTGTCCGCGGCCCTTTTGCTTCTTGCCGCCCTCTTTTTCGGCGATCTGTTGCGCGAGCCTGAACTGATCCACTGGGTGGGCGTCGCGTTCCAGATCATTGTTGTGGCGGCGGCAGGGTTCCTGTTCTGGCTCTGGCTCCTGTCGATTTATCCCGCCAGTTCCGTCGCGGCGTTTTCCTTTCTGTCCCCCGTCTTCGGCGTGGGCCTGGGATGTTTGCTGTTGGGCGAAGAGGTGGGGCCGGGGATCTTGCTGGCCCTGACGTTGGTCTGCGGCGGCCTGATCCTGATCAACCGGCCGGTGCGCGGATCATAGCGGGATTGCGCCGGCTTCGCCGTCGCCGGGGGCAGATTTTCTTGCGAAAATCTGGGCGCTTGAAGCGGTGGAGTGGGCACCGTTGAAGCGTGTGGCTATGGCCGATGTTAGATTTGCATGTTCAGGGAACAAAGATGGGTCAGGTGCCGCAGAAGGTCTGCGTCACGCGCTCGGCTTCCGTTGGCGATTGCTGGAGATCGGCGATGTCGGAGCTTTCAGTGAAAGGATGGGCCAGCGCCGCGATGAGGCGGCGAAACGGGGCATAGTCGCCCGTAACGGCGGCCTGGATGGCCTCTTCGACCCGGTGATTTCGTGGGATTAGCGCCGGGTTTACAGCCTGCATCGTCGCCTTCCGCTCGGTGGCATCCTGCGGGTCGCGTGCCAGGCGGGCCCGCCATGCGTCGAGCCACGGGGCAAGAAGTGCGGGGGCCGCGAAAGCCTCAGACGCGCGTGCCGGATCGTCGGAGGCCAGCGCCCGGAAGGTCTGCGTGAAGTCACCGCCGCCTTGCGCCATCCGGTCCAGCAAATCGAAGGCAAGCGCGACGTCATCGTCTTCCCCGGTCGACAGGCCCAGTTTTGCGCGCAGCACGGCGTGCCATTCGGCATCGAACCGCGCGGCAAAGCCATTCACGGCTTCGGTGAAGTCTTCGATCGCGGCTTCCCGATCCGGCATGAGCGGCAGCAGGGCCGTGGCCAGTTGCGCGAGGTTCCACGCTCCGATCTGGGGCTGGTTGGCATAGGCGTAGCGCCCGAATTGGTCGATCGAACTGAAGACCATATTGGGGTGATAGGCGTCCATGAAGGCGCAGGGGCCATAATCGATGGTCTCGCCCGATAGCGTCATGTTGTCGGTGTTCATCACGCCGTGGATGAAGCCGACGCCCATCCATCGCGCGATCAGGCGGGCCTGCGCACCGATGACCGCATCCAGAAGGCCGCCGGGCCCCTCGGCATCGGGGTAATGGCGCGCGATGGTGTGATCGAGAAGCGCTTGCAGCGCCTCGATATCCTGCCGCGCGGCGAAGAACTGGAAGGTGCCCACGCGAATATGGCTCGACGCCACGCGCGTGAAGATCGCACCGGGCATCCGCCCCTCGCGCAGGACGATTTCACCCGTCTCCACCGCGGCCAACGCGCGGGTGGTGGGGATATTCAGGGCGGCCATAGCCTCTGAGATGATGTATTCGCGCAAGACGGGCCCGAGCCAGGCGCGCCCGTCCCCCATGCGGGAATAGGGCGTCTGGCCCGCGCCTTTCAACTGGATGTCGAACCGCCTGCCATCGGGCGCGACGACCTCCCCCAGCATAACGGCGCGGCCATCCCCCAATTGCGGGGACCAGCCGCCGAATTGATGGCCGGCATAGACCTGCGCCAGCGGGGCGGCGCCTTCAGGCACTGTGTTGCCCGCAAAGAGCTCCGCCAGATCGCGCTCATCCTCCGGAAGGTTAAGGCCAAGCTGCTCGGCCAAAGGCCGGTTCAGCGCGATCAGCTTCGGCGCATCGACGGGCACCGGGGCCTGCCGGGTGAAAAAGCGGTCAGGCAGGCGGGCGTAGCTGTTGTCGAACGGGAATTGAATGGTCATCGAAGGGGTCCTGGCGCTGTTGCCCGAGATGTAGGGGCTGCCACGGCGGGGCGCCAGTGGGCGCGGGATCACTCCGCCGGGCAGGTCATGGTGAATTCGACATCCACGGTGACAAGCTCGGATCCCAAAGGCGATCCGGCGACCATGGCTTGCCCCGTCAGGACCGCACCGATGGTTCCGTCCTCCGCGACTGTCATGTCGCTGATCCGGGCATCCGGCGGGGTCACGAACGCATCAATTGCATCACCGGTTTGATCCAGCCGAAGGGCGTCGACAGACCATCCCTCGGGCCCGTTGCGCAAGGTGATCTCCAGAAAGGGTGGCATGGGAAATCGAAGATGCAACTGCGCGAATGTGAGGCTCAGATGGTCCGCGCCACATACCACCATGGGCACCGCGCTGTTGCGATTGTCAGCGGACAGGAACAGCGTTTGATCCCGAATGGTTACCATGGCTTCGCCCGTGCCCTGCGCGGTGAGCGGCGCGGTGGAAAACAGGACCAGAAGCGCCGCCAGACAGCGCATCAAAGCCGCCCGATGCGCTCCACCAGAAGCGCAAAGAACCCGTCCGCGTCCAGATCTCCCATGAACATGGCGTTTTTCGCCCTGTCTGTGACGCCCCACCAATCGGCAACCGTCATGCCGCGGGTCAGATCGGATTGCGTTTCGATTTCCACATTCACATGGCGGCCCTGAAACAGATCTGGTTGGATCAGGTAGCCAATCACACATGGATCGTGGAGCGGCGCGCCGGCGGAGCCATACTTCTCCTTATCGAAGCGCTCGAAGAAATCCGTCCATTCCGCCACCATCGTTCCGGCCTTGCTGCCCAAATCGCGAAAGGCCTGAACCCGGGGCGCGGTTGTCAGGGCCTTATGGGTCACGTCCAGCGGCATCACGGTGATCGGCCTACCGGATTTGAACACGATATCAGCGGCTTCCGGGTCGACGTAAATGTTGAATTCGGCGGCTGGCGTGATGTTGCCCACCTGGAAGTAGGCCCCACCCATCAAGACGATTTCCTGCACCTTCCCGACAATATCGGGCGCCTTTTCGAACGCCGTAGCGATGTTGGTGAGCGGTCCCAACGGGCAGAGCGTGACGGTTCCGGTCGGCTCCGCCCGCAGCGTGTCGATGATGAAATCGACCGCATGCTCTGGCCGAAGCGGCATCACGGGATCGGCCAGCTTCGGCCCGTCAAGCCCGGTCTTCCCGTGCACATGTTCCGCCGTCACCAGCGTGTGGCGTAGCGGCCGGTCGCAGCCTGCGAAGACCTTCACATCCGGTCTCCCGGCCAGCTCGCACACGATGCGGGCGTTCTTCGCGGTCAATTCCAACGGCACGTTGCCCGCAACCGCCGTGATCCCCAGAACCTCGACCTCGGGCGAGGTGAGCGCCAGAAGGATGGCCACCGCGTCGTCCTGCCCGGGATCGGTATCAATGATGATCTTGCGTGCCATGCCAGCCCCCCAAATCCAGTCGCAATGTTTGACCGGATGGTCAGGAACATGCAAGGAGAGGGCCATGAAACTGACCCTCCATCACATCAACCTTGTCACCGAAAATGTTCCGCGCGCCGATGCGTTCTGGCGCGATGTGATGGGGCTGGAGCGGCCCGATCATGGCTTGCCCCGGCTTGAGAAGGGCAAGGGGTATGCTGGCGATGTGGCCTTCCTGAGCGACGGTGCGATCCAGACCCATCTGGCCCAGAAGGACATGCACGCCGCGTTTCGGGCCGGGCAGGTGGTGAACCCGGTGAGCCGGGGGCACATTGCCTATCGCTGCGATGATCTTGATGCATTCCTGGCGCATCTCGAAGCCAATGGCGTGCCCTATTCCGATTGGGGCGACCAGGCGGTGCAGGGCTGGCGACAGGTGTTCTTCTACGACCCCGATGGCAACGTGATCGAGGTTCATCAGGTGGCGCCGGGGGCGGAGACCGGACCAGACACTTGACGCGCGCGCGCGCGCGCAGCATGTGGGGGTTATGCGTATTCTGATCTATATCCTCATCGCTCTTGTTGCCCTAGTTGTCGCCGCCGCGATCTATGTGCGCCTTGCACCGATCGATGCCGCCGAATGGCACGTGGACCCGACCGGCATGACCGCGCCATCCACCCCGAATTTCGCGCTGCTGACGGGCACGACGGGGTCTTACCTGAACGCCCCGCCGGCTGAGGCTGGCGCCCGGTTACAGGCCGTTGCCGAGGCCAATGGCGCCGAGGTCCTGGCCGGATCCGCGGAGGAGGGGCACGTCACCTATGTGGTGCGCTCCCGCGTGATGGGCTTCCCCGATTTCGTTTCGGTGCGGTTGTTGCCCGAAGGGGCCGGGACGCAGATCAACATCTTTTCGCGCTCGCGCTACGGGATGAGCGATCTGGGCGTGAACACGACGCGCGTTCAACACTGGTTGCGGGCCATCCACGAGGATTAGCGCGCGGCGTGATCCGCCCCGTCCTGTCCTTGCCGAAAGCCCCACCCGATGCTGCCCCGAGACCGCCTGCGCCAGATCACCGACCGGTTTGAATTTCTCGAAGCGCAGCTGAATGCAGGGCCCGAGGCCAGCGAGATTGCCCAGATCAGCCGCGAATATGCGGAACTGAAGCCCGTTGTCGCCGAAATCGCGGCTTACGAACAACTCCTGGCCGATCTCCAAGAGGCCGAGGCAATGCTGGACGATCCCGACATGAAGCCGCTCGCCGAGGAGGAGTTGCCCCGCTTGCGCGAGGCGATCCCGGCGGCGGAGACGTCCCTGCAACTGGCCTTGCTGCCGAAAGACGCAGCTGACGCCAAGCCCGCGATGATCGAGATCCGCCCTGGCACCGGCGGGGATGAGGCCGGGCTTTTCGCGGGCGATCTGCTGCGTATGTATACCCGTTATGCCGAGGCGCGGGGGTGGACGATGGACATCGTCGAGCTGTCGGAATCGGAGCTTGGCGGGATCAAGGAGGTTACAGCGCGGGTGGAGGGCGAAAACGTCTTTGCCCGGCTTAAATTCGAATCCGGCGTGCATCGGGTGCAGCGCGTGCCCGAGACCGAATCCGGTGGACGCATCCACACATCCGCCGCCACCGTCGCTGTTCTGCCCGTTGCGGAGGAGGTCGATATCGACATTCCGGCCAATGACATCCGTATCGACACAATGCGCGCCAGCGGGGCAGGGGGGCAGCACGTGAACACGACCGACAGCGCGGTGCGTATCACCCATATCCCGACGGGCATCGTCGTGACGTCATCTGAAAAATCGCAACACCGCAACCGCGAGATCGCGATGGGTGTCCTGCGCGCGCGGCTGTATGATGCGGAACGCCAGAAGGTGGCCGATGAACGCGCCGCCGATCGCAAGGCGCAGGTCGGCTCCGGCGACCGATCCGAGCGGATCCGCACCTACAACTTCCCGCAGGGGCGCATGACCGACCATCGCATCAACCTGACGCTCTACAAGCTCGATCAGGTGATGCACGGCGATCTGGACGAGATCATCGATGCCCTCACGGCAGAGGATCAGGCGTTGCGCCTGGCGGAGATGGACGGGTGACGCGGGGCGCGGAGGGCCCTCTCCTGCGCGATCTGACCCGCGATTACATCGCCGAAGTGACGGAGTTCCTTTCGCCCTATGAGGCGGCGCGGGAAGCGACGCTGGTCATCGAGCATCTGACGGGCCTCACTCGGACCCAGCAAAGCACGCGCGGCGGGGAGGCCTTCAATGGCCCCGTTGAGCGATTTAAGGACATCGTCATCGCCCGCCGCGCACGGCAACCCCTGGCGCAGATCCTTGGCACGACTCGCTTCCGCGACCGAGCGTTCCGTGTGACGCCGGACGTTCTGTGCCCGCGTGCCGATACGGAAACCCTGATCGACCTAGCCCTGGCAGCGCCCTTCAAGACGCTCCTGGATCTCGGCACCGGGCCCGGAACCATCGCGCTCACGCTTCTGGCGGAACGCCCGGGCACGACCGGCGTGGCTACCGATATCTCGGAGGCGGCATTGCACGTGGCGCGGCAAAATGCCGAGGATCTCGGTGTGGCGTCGCGTGTCAGGTTCCGTCACTCCGATTGGGTCGCGGATGTGACCGGGCAGTTCGATCTGATCGTCTCGAACCCGCCTTACATAGATGCCGAAACCTACGGGTCTCTTCCACCGGAGATCACGACATGGGAGCCGAAGATCGCCCTGACACCCGGAGGGGACGGGTTGGCTGCCTACCGCGTGCTCGCGGAAGCCGCGCCGCGCCATTTGGCACCCGCTGGCCGCCTTATGGTTGAGATCGGACATGATCAGGGCCCGCCCGTCTCCGCCCTCTTTCGCGCGGCAGGCCTTGACGATGTGGCAATCCACTCCGATCTGTCTCGAAAGGACCGTGTCGTCGTGGGTCATGCCCGCCCGCACGCCCCCTGAAGCAAGATTTGCCGCAAAAACCCGCCCATTTCCTGTAAATACAACAGCAACAAGGCGTTTTACGCTGGACAGGCCCGCGCGGCCATGCTTACTCAAGCTCAGGTGCGCATGATGGCCTTTCCGGCCAACCGCGCCTTTCTTACCAGATAGCGCAGGTGTCGGATACAGTTCCGGCCAGCCGCACACTGAGACATGTATTGGGCCCCGCCGCGTTTTCGGGGAAGGCCCCCGACCAGAACAACTGGACCAAGTATTCCCATGAGATCATCGAAGAACCGTTCGCGGAACAAGGGCAATCGCAACCGCTCCGTTGGCAATATCGTCAACCGCGTGTTCGACTCCTCCGGTCCCGAAGGCAAAGTCCGCGGCACCCCGCAGCAGATCATCGACAAGTACAATCAGCTCACCCGCGACGCCCAACTCGGCAATGACCGCGTGGCGGCCGAGAACTTCCAGCAGCACGCCGAGCATTATCTGCGCATGTTGGCCGAAGCCCAAAGGGAGATGGACGCCAAACGCGAGCAGCAGCAGGCCCAACAGGGCGGCCAGAACGCGCAGGGCGGACAAGGCGGCGGCCAACAGGGCGGCGGCGGTGGCAACAACCAGAAGAATCGCGGTGGTGGCGATAACGCAGGCGGCTCCGGAAACCAGGGCGGCCAACAACCGGAAGAACAGCCCAAACCGGCGGTCAATGCCGAGAGCCAGGGCAGCTTCGATGCCGTGATCGATCCGACCGACGGCGACAGCGGCCTTGTGGAAACGCCCGAAAGCGCCCCCAAACCCAAACGTCAACGCAGCCGCCGGCGCAAGCCCGCCGAGACCGAGGGTGGCGATGGTGGGGACGGTGGCGATCAGCCGCCGCAGGAAGCCGCGGAATAAGACGAAGGACAAGGCCCGCAGGGGCCTTTTCTTTTGGTGGTCAGGGTTTGGCCATTACCCGGGCGAGGGCGCAGAAGCCCTCGATCGGCACCTGCTCGGCTCGATCCGTGGGGGTCAGCCCCGCCGCGATCAGCCGATCCTCGATATCCGGGGCCAGAGCCTTCAGTGCGGCGCGCAACATCTTGCGCCGCTGTCCAAAGGCCATCTTCACCACGCGGCTCAGCACCGTGGCATCGGCCTCAAACCGCGGCTCCGGCAATGCCGTCAGATGTACGACGGCGGATCGCACCTTGGGTGGCGGCGTAAACGCCTCGGGCGGCAATGTCATGGCGATATGCGCGTCGGCCCGCCATTGGGCCAGCACAGCGAGGCGGCCATAGGCCTTCGCGCCCGGTTGCGCCACGATCCGCTCGGCCACCTCGCGTTGAAACATCAGGGTCAGACTGTCCCATTGCGGCGGCCAGGATGGCGGCGTCAGCCACTGCACCAGAAGTTCCGTGCCCACATTGTAGGGCAGATTGGCCACGATCTTGCGGGGCGGGGCCAGCTGCGTTGCCCAATCCACATCCAGCGCATCGGCATTCAGGATCTCCAACCGTCCGGGATAGGCCTCCGCGATCTCTTCCAGCGCAGGCAGGCACCTTGCATCCTTCTCGACGGCCAGAACCCGCCGCGCGCCCTCGGCCAAAAGCCCTCGTGTCAGCCCGCCGGGGCCCGGCCCCACTTCCAACACATCCGCCCCGGAAAGATCCCCGGCGATCCGGGCAATCTTTGCGGTCAAATTCAGATCCAGCAGGAAATTCTGCCCCAGCGCCTTGCGTGCCGATAGCCCATGGGTGGCGATCACCTGCCGCAAGGGGGGCAGATCGTCGATCGCACTCATCCCGCACACCTTCCACTGGGTTCAAATACCCCCCGGGGGGCGCCGCAGGCGCGGGGGCGGGAGGCCCCCTCCCCAAGCCAGCCCCGGAGCCCAACGCGCTTTATCCGGGCCGGGTCGCGCCCGGGGCGCAAGGGCCCGCAAGGGGCCGAGCACGCGGCGATCGGCCGCCTCACGGCCCGCCTCCGCTGGCGGCGCGCGCATCGGCCATGTTCCGTGCCATGTTCAGCGCGGCGATCAGGCTGGTCGGGTCGGCCACACCCTTGCCCGCGATGTCGAACGCCGTCCCATGATCGGGGGAGGTGCGGATGAAGGGCAGGCCAAGGGTCACGTTCACCCCGCCCGAAAAATCCAGCGTCTTGATCGGGATCAGGGCCTGGTCGTGATACATGGCAATCGCCGCATCGTATCCGGCGCGGGCGGTTTCGTGAAACATCGTATCGGCCGAATGGGGCCCGGACAGCGCCAGCCCCTCGGCTCTCAATGCCGCAAGCGCGGGGGCGATCAGGTCCATGTCCTCGCGGCCCATCGCGCCGCCTTCCCCGGCATGGGGGTTCAGCCCGGCCACCGCAATCCGGGGTGCCTCCAGCCCGAAATCCTCGCGCAGGGCGGTGTGGGTGATGCGGATCGTATCGTGGAGCAGGGCGGTGTTGAGCGCCCCGGGCACCTCGGACAGCGGGATATGGATCGTCGCGGGCACGACGCGCAATTGTGGACAGGCGAGCATCATCACCACCCGCTCCACCCCGGCCAGATGGGCCAGGTATTCCGTATGGCCCGGAAACCGGAAGCCAGCGCCGTCGATCAGCGCCTTCTTGTGGATCGGCGCCGTCGTCAGTGCCGCGGCCTCCCCCTGCATCACGAGATCGACGCCCCGCGCGATCACGTCCACCACGCCCTGCGCGTTGGCCGGGTCAGGCCCGCCCGGGATCGCGTCGGCAGCGAAGGGATGCGGCAGCACGGGCAGCCCGCGCGAGGCAACGGCCATGGCGTCGGCCGGTCGGGCAATCTCGATGAGTTTTGCGCCGTATCCCGTCAGATGGCGCGGATCTCCGATCACGAAAAACGGCAGGCGGGCGCCCAATCGGGTCCAGGCGGCGGCGACCAGTTCGGGGCCGATCCCGGCGGGCTCACCCACACTCACCGCAATCGGACCGGGCGGCGCCATGACGCGTCAGTTCAGATACGTGATGTTGGCTTCGGCCCGCAGCTCTTCGAGATAGCCATTGGCATAGGCCTCAAGCCGCTGGCCGATCAGCCGCTCGCGCACCTGATCACGCCCGCCTTCGGGATCCGCGGTGACGCGGTCACACAGCATCAGGGCCAGCAGGATAGCGCCGTTGGAGCGGGTGACGGAGGTCGACATCTCGTTTTCATCCAGCGTGCGCAGGGCCAGCGCGATATCTTCCGCCAGCTGCCCCGGGGCCACGCTTTGCCGTTCAAATCCGCCGGGGATCACGCCGTTGAAATCGTTGCACGTATCCACCGAAACGCGGAGTCGCTCAGCCTCGGCCAGAGCTTCCGCACTGCGCCCGCCGGGAATCGCGATGGTCACGTAGTCAATGGCCGTCACGGGCAGGGTCGGGGCCTCAACCTCGCGCTGGCCGCGGAACTGGAACAGGGCAAACGCCTGGCCGCCGCCAAGCGGCACCGGCTCGGTCACCTGACCCACGCCCATGGTCATGAAGCGGTCGCGCAGGCCTTCGGGCAATTCGCGCAGCGGGCGCCATCCGGTCACGCCACCGGCTTCGCGGGTGGGTGCGGCCGAGAATCGCCGCGCCGCTTCGGAAAACTGCTCGGTCGAGCCGTTAATCTGCGCGCCCAGACGCGCCAATTCGCTTTCCAGGTTGGCCTGATTCTGCGGCGTCACCGGAATGATGATCTCGGCCAGAATGATCTCGATCCCGCCGCCCAGAATCGTGCCCAATTCCATGGCGCGTTCGACGTCTTCGTCGGTGACTTGCGTGCGGGATCCGAAGCGGGCACGCACCACGTTGCGCCACGAGATACCATTGGCCACGAAATCCCGCACGGTTTCCGGCGCGATCCCCGATTGCGCCATCTGGCGCAGGAACTGTTCGGGCCCCAGATTTGCGCGGGCGGCGAATTCCTCAAGGCCGGTCTCGATATCCTCGGGCGAGGCCTCGGCGCCCAGGCGGCTTGCGGCGCTGCGTTGCAGGCGCTCGTTCACCAGCGCCTCAACGGCCTGCTCGCGCAGGTCGCCCTGCGCATTCAGGGCGCGCAAGAACGCCATGCGTTGCTGGATTTCGAAGGTGGTTACGATCTGATCGTCGACGCGAATCGCCGCTTCAAACGGGTTCTGCGCGGCAGCGGGCAGTGTCAGCGCGCCGCAGCTGATCGCCGCCGCAAGACCGATACGCTGCGTCAGCGTTCCTATTGCCCGGATGATGCCATTCATGCCTGAAACCCCAGTCAATTGCTCGTCCGCCATGGTGGCGTGCCTTCACGTTCCGCCGATATCAGGCGCCTGCCTTATCCCCGGCAGCTGCGCGCCGTCGACCGGCCCTCACGCCCGGCACCAAAGCCCGCCAAGGATACGGTAAATCCGAAGCTGGTGGCCGGTTCAAGCGTTGTCGACGTGGTATAGCGGCGTGATACGGAAAACTCCATATCAACACACTCATTCTGGAAGCCCAGGGACAGGCCTGCGCGGGTCGGGCTCGTTTCCATGAAATCATAGCGCCAGTTGACGCCGGCCTCCCACCCGCTGGTGAGGTTGTAATTCGCGTCAAAAGTCCATTCCGCGAGGTCTTCGGGGCGATTTTCGCCCAGATCCGCTTCCAGGTAAGTGTAGCTGGTCACGAGGTCGTGCCGGTCGCCGGACCAGTAGAGCGACAATTCCGACGACGTGAAATCGAGCGCGTTGTCAAAGAGCGAGCGGTTCACCAGCGTCAATTGATCGTTGAAGCTGAGATGGGTTGCCATCAGGAAATCCGATTGCACGCCGTTGAGGCCCGATCCATCGGTCAACTGGTTCTGTTCATCGGTTCTGAAGACGACGCCGCCGGCCACCCCAAGCGTCCAGCCGGACGGTGCGATGCGCGAGTAGCTGAGGCCCACATTGGCCCGTGGCCCCACTTCGCGCTCGTCCGAGCCCGGGAACCGGTCGAGGGAAAACAGGTTGGCCTCGTCGAATTCCACGATGAAGCTGTCCTCATTCGGGACTTCGTTGCCGTACGTTTCCGACCAGACAAACTGCGCGATTGGCTCAATCACGTGGCTGACGCCGCCCGGGGAGACTGCCTGCATTGGATAGCGGAATTCGACCGCAGCATAAGGCGTCACGCGGGTTTCGGCGCCGTTCAGCGCGCCGCCCTGCTGGGTGTTGTAAATGCCGCCATGCAAGGCTGTCTCGAACGTGGTCAACAATCCGCCGAAGGTTTCTGAGCGACGCCAGTCCAATTCGCCTGTCACGCGGAACACGTCGCGGCCATTGGGGTCGGTCATCGTCGCCTCCGCCGTGGAGAAGCGATAGAAACCGGTGCCCTCCAGCTCCGCGGTCAACAGCCCGCCGATCAGGGGTGGGGTGATCCGACGCGTGATCTCCGCATGGGCAACGCGGGTGGGCAGGGTGTCGTTGTTCACCCCCTCTCGGATGGATTGGTAGAGCGTGGCGGAGGCTTCGATATATTCGTCGCGCCGCACACGGCTGATCCGGGCAAAGCTCTCCAGAATGTCGGGATCATCGAAGCCGTAGGTCGTCAGATAACCCCGGTCGCTGACCGCCTGCACCTGCAGGTCCAGCGTGAAATCGCGCGCCAGATCAAACTGACCATTGCCGAAGAGGTAGGCGCGTGTGGCATCATCGGTCAGATCATCCCAAGAGACCGCGCCTTCAACCGCAACCTCGCCATTGCGGAAGGCCTGCCGGTAGCGGGCCTCCAATGTCTGGGACCCGACGCCGATCCACGGCGTGATCGTGACATCGGCGTGATCGCCAAGCCGCACGAAATAGGGAACGCGGATCTGCGTGCCGGTGCGGTCATCGGCGCGAATGGACGGGGCCAGGAACCCGGTGGCGCGTTCCAGCGTCGGGTCGGGCAGGCGCATGCGGGGCAGGAAGAAGACCGGCACGCCCATGATCCGGAATTGCGCATTCTCGAAATAGAGCTGCTGTTCCTGCTCATCGTGGATGATGCGGCGTGCGCGGATTTCCCAAAGCGGCGTCGGGTTCTCGAAACATACCTCGCAAGACGACGCGACGGCCTGATAGAGCTGCGTGTAGCGCCCTTCGGAGCGTTCGATCTCAGTCGCGGCGATCTGAAGCTGACGGTCCAGCACCAAGCGCGCGGATTGCAAGACACCGTTTTGCAGATCGTCGCTGAGCTGCGCGAATTCCGCGACGATCACGGCATTGCCCGACGCATCGGTCAGCGTCAGGGGGCCTTCAACCTGCAGGGTGTCGGTGGTGCCGTCAAAGGTGATCGACTGCGCCCGCAGGCGCGCGCCATTGTAGAACACCTCGACCGAGCCGCGGGCCGATACGCTGTCGCCGCCATCGAAACGGATATTGTCAGCGATCAGGGTGGCGGGTGGCAGCGTAGAGGTGCCCTGCGCCGCAAGGGGATGTCCCATGCAGACGAGCACAGCCAGTGCGGCCGCAAACATATGGCTCACGCGGCGCCTCACCCATCCTCCGTATGCAAAAGAAGGCCCAGAGCCAAGAGAATTGCCGCGATTGGCGGCGTCCAGGCGACAAGTGTTGCCGAAACTTGCCCCGTCTCTCCAAGCACTTCCGCAAACCGGCGCAGGAACACGACGCCAAACCCCAGAAGGATGGCGCTCATCACCATGATACCGGTTTTGCCAAACCGCGTATGGCGCATGGTGAAGCCGGCCCCGATCAGGACCATGGCGGCCAGCAGGAGTGGGGACGATAGCTGCATCTGGAACCATGTGCGATGCTGAAGCGCGGCGAAGCCGGCATCGTTGAGTTGCCGGATGAAGCCCGGCAATTCAAAGATCGGCACCGTCTCCGGTTTGCCGAAACTGTCCCGGATCTGCTCGGCGGTCAGGGTGGAGGGCAGAGTAAGTGTGTCATAAAGTTCCGCATCCGCCTCCGCATTGGCCGATCCGGCCAGCGGCCAGCGCTTCACACCCGTCAGCGTCCAGGCCCCGAGCTCCAGAACGGCCTCCCGCGCGTCCATACGTTCCAGCAGCACGCCATCGACGTTGAATGTGAAGAACGAGGCATCGAACAGATGTGTGCCGTCGGAGTTTGTGCCGCTGGCCCGGATCACCGTCTGTTCGCTGGCCACGCCCTGGCGCAGCCAGAGGCCCTCACCGGTGAGCGATACAGTGCGGCTTTCAAGGCCTGAGAGGCGCGCGAGGGTCAGATCGTATTGCCGCGCGGTGGCCGCCACGAGGGGGTTGAGCAGCAGGAGCGACAGCACCCCGATCAGCAGCGCCACGATCACCGGGGACGCCGCGGAGCGCAGGGCCGAGCGACCGGCCGCGCGAACCACAACAAGCTCGGAGGTGCGGGCCAGCCCGAGGAACAGGACCAGCGTCGCCAGCATCACGAAAAGCGGCATCAGCCCGTTGAGGCCGCGCGGCAGGTTCAGGAGCGCCAAAGACAGGACGGCCATGAACCCCTGATCCGACCCGATCCGGCGCAGCTGATCGGCCATGTCTATCGGCAGCAGGATGGCGATGAAGACCGCCAGTACAATGCCGAAGGCCCGCAGGAAGCGGCGCGCGATATACAGATGCAGGATCATGCCGGGATGCCCCGCCAGCCCTGCCGTGGCCGCATCGCGAGAGCCACCATGATCGCCGCGACCAGAGCGGCGACTGCCGGTTGCAGATAGGCGATGGCCCACGCCTCGGCGTCGGACCGCACTGCCGCCTCGGCCGCGTTGCGGATAAGCTGCATCGGCAGAACCAGCGCCACGGCAATCAGGATCTGCTTCCACACGCCGAACCGCGAAAACGTGCCGAGCATCAGGGCCGCCGCCGCGATCAGCGGCACGAAGATCACGAACAGCGCCTGCGCGATCCGGTCGTGCCCCTCGAACACCATGTGCGACAGCGGAAGCTCCAACGCATCCGCCATCTCCTGATCCGCGCTGAGCAGGACGCCCGTGGGCAATTCGCGCACGTCGACCCGGCGACCAACGCCATTGTCGACCAATCCTCCGACATCATAGGTGAAATCGCTGAATTGTACCGTCGCAAGCCGCCCGGTTTCCAGATCCAGCGTTTGCGCGACACCGTCGAACATCACGAGGCGGGGCCCGGTATCGGATCGCACCAGAAGCGCATCCGTGGCGGTATAGGTCACCTCGACGCTGGGATTGGTGGCATCTTGCAGAAAGATATCGCGAAACTCACCCAACTCGCTGATCTCGCGGATATAGACCGTGATGCCGCCCGCCGGATGGATGAACTCACCAGCGCGCAGGAACCGGCCTGTCAGATCATCGCGCACCTCGTCCTGGCGATCCATGAACTGCCCGCGCGCCAGCGGCGCCAGGCCGTTTCCGAGCCCCCCCACCAGCAAGGCCATCAACAGCCCGAAGAACAGCACCGGTCGCAGCAGGCGCAGCGCCGACAACCCGGCGGTCTGCAACACCACCATCTCCGACTCACCGATCATGCGGTTGAAGATGTAGAGCGTGGCGACGAAGGCCGAGACCGGCAGGATCAACTGCACGATCCACGGCAGGGTCAGGGCCGAGAATTCAAGAAAGACGCTGACGTTCTGACCGTCCGCGATCAGGGAATCAAACAGGCGCGCGGCCTGGTTCACCCAATAGACCGACACCAGCACAAGGCTGAAGAAGCCGAACAGCATCACCAACTGTCGCAGGATATATCGGTCGAACTGACCCAAGGCCACGTTACCCCCACATGCGGTGTCCGGGTGGCAGCCCGACCGCGTCATCTATGTTTTAGGCGACTTTTTCCGGGATGCGTAGGGGCGATCTGGCCAAGCTTGGATCGCCGCCCTAAGGTCGCGACCTGAATGTCACGCTTTTCGCCCATCAGGAGCCGCCCATGACCAGCCCGATCACCATCGATTTTGCCGAAACCGACCTCGACGCGCTGGCCGCGGCCGAGGGCAAGCTGGCCATTCTGGTCACGCCGGACGGCAAGCTGGACCCTGCGGGGCGGCGGGTGAACCGGCTGACCAAGCAGGCGGTGGCACGGCTGGTCGAGTCGGATCGGTGGGAGAAGGTAAAGGCAGGAGAGGGCTTTACCATGGGCTTTCCGGCCGGGCTGGCCGCCAAGGCGCTACTGGTGGTGAAGCTCGAACGCCGCCCCAGCGTGGAAGAGGCCCGCAAGGCGGGCGCCTCGCTAGCGAAGTTCAAGGGCAAGACGCCGCTGCTGGTCTGCGCAGGCGCCTATAATCGCGTGGCGGACCTGACCCTTGGCCTCGCGCTCCGGGCCTATGGCTTTGACGATCACAAGACGGCCGACAAGACGGAGGCCGAGCCCGCGACGATTTATTGTGCCAAGCCCGACGAGGCGCGCGAGCAAGCCGAGGCCGCCAAGGCCGTGGCCGAGGGGGTGTTCTTCACCCGCGATCTGGTGAATGAACCCGCCAATATCCTGACAACGCAGGAATTCGCGGATCGGCTCACCGCGATGAAGCATCTCGGCCTGAAGGTGGAGGTGCTGGAGGAAAAGGATCTAGAAAAGCTCGGCATGGGTGCGCTTCTGGGCGTGGGTCAGGGCTCGGACGCGCCGTCGAAAGTGGTCGTGATGGAGTGGAACGGCGGTGGCGATGAAAAACCGCTGGCGCTGATCGGTAAGGGTGTAGTCTTCGATACCGGTGGCATCAGCCTGAAGCCTGCCGCAGGGATGGAAGACATGACGATGGATATGGGCGGCGCGGGCGTCGTTTCCGGCGTGATGCGCACCCTGGCCCTGCGCAAGGCCAAGGCCAATGTCGTGGGCCTTGTGGGGCTGGTCGAGAACATGCCCGACGCGCGTGCGCAGCGGCCCGGCGATGTGGTGACCTCGATGAAGGGCGACACGATCGAGGTGATTAATACCGATGCAGAGGGGCGTTTGGTTCTGTGTGACGTGATGTGGTACGCGCAGGAGCGGTTCGAGCCCACCGGCATGATCGATCTGGCCACCCTGACCGGCGCGATCATCATCGGGCTGGGCCATGATAATGCCGGTGTCTTCTCCAACAGCGATCCGCTTTGCAACGCATTCCTGAAGGCGGCGGGCGCCGAGGGCGAAGGCGCGTGGCGCCTGCCGCTTGGGGAGGCCTACGACAAGCTTCTGAAATCGCGGATTGCGGATATGAAGAATGTCGGCGGACGGGCCGCGGGTTCGATCACCGCGGCGCAGTTCCTGGGCCGTTTCGTGAAAGACGAGACCCCGTGGATTCACCTCGACATTGCAGGCGTGGCTTCGGTGAAATCTGATACGGTGCTGGCGCCCAAAGGGGCGACCGGCTGGGGTGTGATGGCGTTGGATCGGTTGGTCCGCGACGAATACGAGAGTTGAAATGACGTGAGGAACGGCGGGTAAGCCCTTGGGGGAAGTCTATTTCTACCATCTGACCGAGCGTCCGATGGAGGTCACGCTCCGGGTGCTGCTGGAGAAATCCTTGCAGGCCGGATGGCGGGTGGCCGTGCGGGGCCGGACCGATGCCATGCTCGACCGGCTCGATGAACAGCTCTGGCTGCGCCCCGAAGACGGCTTTTTGCCCCATGGCCGCGCCGGGGGTGATCACGATGCGCGACAGCCGGTGCTTCTGACGACCGAGCGCGCCTTGAATGACCCCGCTTGCGTGATCTCCGTCGAGGGGGCAGACGTCACACCCGACGACGTTGGGGCCATGGCGCGGGTCATGGTGTTGTTCGATGGCCATGATGAGGCCGCGTTACAGACCGCGCGAGAGCAGTGGAAATCGCTGACCGGTGCGGGGGTGGCGGCCAAATACTGGTCGGAGGCGTC
The DNA here is from genome assembly GCA_947491935.1 of uncultured Roseicyclus sp. GTDB lineage: Bacteria > Pseudomonadota > Alphaproteobacteria > Rhodobacterales > Rhodobacteraceae > Gymnodinialimonas. The sequence continues at coordinate 4,991 of CANLLF010000001.1, read as the reverse complement.
AGGGAAATGGGAAATGAAGGCTGAAAGCGGCGCCTAGCGCTCCAGCACCAAACGCCCTTCGGCAATTTCCAACCGGGAGAACCGGTTGAGATAGGACATACCCAGAAGGCTTTCGTCCATCTCTCCCCCATTCACTACGGCCCGCACGCCGGTCTCCACCACGTCACCAAGGGCCAGCGTTTCGATCCGCGTGGGCGCGATCTCCACGGTGCCGTTGGCGGTGTTGGCGCGGCCCGAGAAGATCAGCAGATCGGTATCGATGCCGGCCGCTATCGCATCGGCCCGCGTCAGGACGATATCGGTTGCCCCGGTATCGACCACGAAGCGCGTGGGCCCGCCATTCACATCGAGGGTCAGGTAGAAATGCCCGTCAGGGGCCCGTGGCACCTCGATTGCGCCGCCCTGCAACACCGATTGGCGCGGCGCGATATCATTTCGGATGTCCTGCCACAGCGCGACGGCGACAATGGCACCCAGAAAGATGAAGCTCCAGATCGCGGCATATTGCACCATCTTCCCAAGGTTCCTGCGCTGGGAGACGAAGAAATAGCCGCCAATCACGCAGCCCAGAAGGACGAGGTAGATCAGGCTGGCGATACGGTCGGGATCAAGCATGGAAGAGATATAGGGTGGGCTCAGATAACTTGCAGGTCCCTGAGGCCATCAATCACGAATTGCACGGATAATGCCGCCAGAAGCATGCCCAAAAGCCGCGTGATCACGTTGATGCCGGTGGGCCCGAGCAGGCGTTCGAGCGGCGCGGCCAGCAGGAACAGCATGAAGACGCAGGCGATGACCAGCGCCATGACGCCGTGGATGATGGCCACATGGGTCAGCGACGTGTCCTGCCCCGTCAGAAGGATCATCGTGGCAATCGCACCCGGTCCCGCGATCAGCGGCAGCGACAGCGGGAAGATCGAGGGGTCGTTTTCATTGCTGTCGGCCTGTCCCTGCCGCCGTTCCGTACGGCGTTCGAACAACATGTCGAGCGCGGTGAGAAACAACAGGATGCCACCGGCCATCCGGAACGCGGGCATCGAGATGCCGAGGAAATTGAGCACCGCTTCCCCCGCCACGCCGAAAATCGTGAGGATCGCGAACGCCGCAAGGCACGCCCGGATCGCGATGCCACGCCGACGCCGCGCCGTCATGCCCTGGGTCAGGGCAACGAAGAGGGGGGCGAGGCCGATGGGATCGATGATCACGAAAAGGGTGACAAAGGCGGGAATGTAGGGGGTGAGGTCCATATGGAGTGACCTTAATCAAATAGCGCAGCTGCGCTGCATTCGGTTCGATGGGGATTGGGGGCGCTGCCCCCGGCCTGCGGCCTCCCCCGGAGTTTTTCGGCCAGGATGAAAGGAGTCAGGGGCGTTCGGCCCTGTCCAGGGCGTCGGCGGATTTCACCCAGAGGGATTCCGCCCGATCGAGGCCTTCCATGATCTCCGCATATTTCTTCTGCCACGTGGTCAATTCACCGACGCGTGTGTCCTCATAGAGTGTGGGATCGGCCAGCTTCCTGGCGAGTTTCTCGCGCATCTCCTCGATCTTGGCGACGCGGGCTTCGGCGCGCTTCACCTCGGCGCGCAGATCCTTGATCTGGTCGCGCGTGAACACCTGCTTCGGCTTTTGCTTCTGGGGCTTTTGAGAACGAGGCTCCTGGCCCAGAAGCGAGGCGCGGTAGGTTTCGAGATCGCCGTCATAGGGTGCGACATGGCCGTCCTTCACCAGCCAGAGCCGGTCGGCCACGAGGCTGAGCAGGTGCATGTCGTGGGAGACGAGGATGACGGCGCCGGAATAGGCGGTCAGCGCCTCCACCAACGCCTCCCGGGATTCGATATCAAGGTGGTTGGTCGGCTCATCGAGGATCAGCAGGTGCGGGGCCTCGATGGTGGCGAGCAGGAGAGACAGGCGCGCCTTCTGACCGCCGGAAAGCTTGGCGACCAGCGTTTCGGCCTGATCCGCGCCAAGGCCGAAACCTGCAAGCCGCGCGCGCAGTTTGGGGGGCGCGTCATTCGGGCGCTCGCGGCGGATATGGTCAAGCGGGGTCTCGTCAAGGTGCAGCTCATCCACCTGGTGCTGCGCGAAATAACCCACACGCAGCTTGGAGGAGGACGTGATGCGCCCCTCCATCGCTTTGAGTTTGCCCGCCAACAGCTTCGACAATGTCGATTTGCCTTCGCCGTTGCGGCCCAGAAGCGCGATCCGGTCATCCTGATCAAGGCGCAGGTTCAGGCGCCGCAGGACGGGCGTGTCGGAATACCCGACCGCCGTGCCATCCATGTTGATGATGGGCGGGCTGAGTTCCTCGGGCTCGGGGAAGGTGAAAACGGTGCGCGCGGCGTCTTCGGGCGCGCGGATCGTGTCCATCCGCTCCAGCATCTTCACCCGGCTCTGAGCCTGTTTGGCCTTGGAGGCCTTGGCCTTGAACCGGTCGACGAAGCTTTGCAGATGGGCGCGTTGCGCCTCCTGCTTCTTGGCGGCAGCGGCCTGCACCGCCCGGCGTTCGGCCCGAGTCTTGGCAAATGTGTCGTAGCCGCCGGTATAGAGCGTCAGTTTGCGATCATTGAGATACAGGATGTGGCCGACCGCGCGATTGAGCAGCTCGCGATCGTGGGAAATGATCAGCACCGTATGGGGGTACTTCGCCAGATAGGCTTCCAGCCACAGCGCGCCTTCAAGATCGAGGTAGTTCGTCGGCTCGTCGAGCAGCAGCAGATCAGGCTGCGCAAAAAGCACACCGGCAAGAGCCACACGCATTCGCCAGCCGCCGGAAAAAGCGGAACAGGGCATCTGCTGCTCGGCATGGGTAAAGCCCAGACCTTTCAGGATCGTGGCGGCGCGCGCCTCAGCGCCCCAGGCATCGATGGCGGCCAGACGCTCCTGGATCTCGGCGATGCGGGCGGGGTCGCTCGCCTCTTCGGCCAGCAAGGCGGCGCGTTCGGTGTCGGCTTCCAGCACCGTGTCGATCAGCGACGTGTCCGACGACGGCACTTCCTGCGCGACGCCCCCGATCTTGGCGCCGGAGGGCAGAGTGATGGTGCCGGTATCCAGCGTCAGTTCGCCCCGGATCAGGCGGAACAGCGTGGTCTTGCCCGTGCCGTTGCGCCCCACGATGCCGACCTTGTGGCCGGTGGGTATGGAGGCGCTGGCACCCTCCAGAAGGGGGCGACCCGCAACGGAATAGCTGATGTCCTGAATCTTGAGCATGGGCGCGACGTAACAGAGGCCGCGCCGCGCCGCTAGAGGGGCTTTGAGGCAGCGGACGGCGCCCGGGTGTTTTGGCCCGGGCGCTGCGCAATTCGGCTGTCCATGCGCCCATCTGTCGTGCGGGTCATGAGGCTATCAGAGGCGCGGCGGGCTGTGGTCGGGCGATCCGATGGGGCAGGGGGCGCAGCCTCAGAGACACGGCGGGTCGCCGAGCCCCACGACGGACGCACCGAGGCCAAACCGTCCGCCGACGGCGCGCGGGCCCGGGGGCCTTTCCAATCTCCGTCGCCCATGTTAGCCGGGCCGCGAAATTGACCTGTCCCGAACCGGAGCACCAAAATGGCCATCCAGCGCACATTTTCCATCATCAAGCCCGACGCCACCAAGCGTAATCTGACCGGCGCCATCATCGCCAAGTTTGAAGCGGCCGGCCTGCGCGTCGTCGCCCAGAAACGCATCCAGCTGACACTGGCCCAGGCGCAGACCTTCTATGGTGTGCATTCCGAGCGTCCGTTCTTCGGCGAGCTGTGCGAATTCATGATTTCCGAGCCGATTGTGGTGCAGGTGCTGGAAGGTGAAGACGCGATTTCCAAGAACCGCGAAGTGATGGGCGCGACCAACCCCGCCGAGGCCGCCGAGGGCACGATCCGTAAGGAATTCGCGCTGTCGATCGGTGAAAACTCGGTTCATGGCTCCGATGCGCCGGAAACGGCCGCGGAAGAGATCGCTTTCTTCTTCTCGGGTCTTGAACTGGTGGGCTAGGCCACTTCAAGCTTTGAAGATCATCGGGCCGTGCGGATCGCGCGGCCCTTTTCTTTTTGGGTTTATCGACGCAAGCCCGTCCCGATGGCGTTCAGAAATCGTTCCAGCTCGGGATCATTGCCGGATGCGGCCTCTTCGACCTTCAGGGCATCGAACTGCGCGCGCAGCGCATCACGTTCCGCGCCCTGGCAATCGTTCCACGGGCGGCCCTGCAACGCCATATGCAGGACGTAATACATAACGAAATGGGGGCGCGTGCCGAGCCGCAGGATTCGGCGATAGGCTTCATGTGCGCCAAGATCACGAAGTTGATCGGCGGTGTGGATCCCCACCCTGGCCAGCGTCTCGGCCTGCGATGGGCCGATATTCCGGAACACGGTGACAGGATCGCCCGGCGCACCGTCCGCGGTAGGGTGTGTCATTCCGAGCCTCCGTTCAGGCCCGCAACTATATCAGATACTGGCCCAATCCGAATAGCGTACTGGCTTGGGGCGTTCTTTGGTGGGGCCTTGGCCTTTTACAGGCACCGGCTTTTGCGTGGGCATTTTTGCCTCCGGTTTTGCTCGATTGTCTGCGCTCAACGTCTCAGAATCGTGCGCCTGGAATCTGGCGGGAACCGGTACAGAAATGTGGCGGAAATGGGGCGGGTTGTGCGGATACCTTCGAATAAAGGCGCTGACGACCCGGATCATGTGGAAGAGAGACGAGAGATCGGGCCGCCAGCCAAGGCCTGCCGATCCGTCAAGCGTCAGAAAGGGAGGAGACGCGCTTGACCGGTTCGACTGACCCTTTATCGCTCGGGTCGGAAGGGCCCGGAAGCTTTCCGCGTCTGACCGTAACCGGAAAACCTGATCTGCTTAGATCATGGGCGGTATTTTTAGCGCATGGGTCTCCTTTCGGCGAAACCGGCATAATGTGGGCTGGGCTTTGCGAATCCTGTCTGGTGCCCGCCTCCCCACTTCACCGCTCCCCCTCCCGAATATTTCACTCCGACCGCTGCAATCTCACGCCAGCGAGACGAG